>OY282354.1:0-2560000 GCA_958295485.1 uncultured Gammaproteobacteria bacterium | reverse complement strand
TAATATTCCTGTACCTGCTATGATTGCGATGGGGCGACGGGGAAGGCTAGGTCAGCCGGGTGTTGGATGTCCCGGTTTAAGCGTGTAGAGAGTGTGCTTAGGCAAATCCGGGCACATAATCTCAAGGCGTGATGACGACCCCACCACTAAATCGGTTTTGAGATTTGGTGGCCACACTAAACGGTGAGAGACCGATTTAGTGGTGGGGGAAGTGATTGATGCCATGCCTCCTGGAAAAACCTCTAAGCTTCAGATCATAGTAGACCGTACCCCAAACCAACACAGGTGGGCGAGGAGAGAATCCTAAGGCGCTTGAGAGAACTCGGGTGAAGGAACTCGGCAAAATAGCACCGTAACTTCGGGAGAAGGTGTGCCCCCGGTACGTGAAGGCCCTGCGGCTGGAGCGGAAAGGGGTTGCAGTGACTAGGTGGCTGCGACTGTTTACTAAAAACACAGCACTCTGCAAACTCGTAAGAGGACGTATAGGGTGTGACGCCTGCCCGGTGCCGGAAGGTTAATTGATGGGGTTAGCTTCGGCGAAGCCCTTGATCGAAGCCCCGGTAAACGGCGGCCGTAACTATGAATTGGACCACTGTAGTTACGTTAAAAAATCTGGCTATATGCTGGAACGTCTGAGTATCCGACAGTACTCATCAATCACAAGTAACTGGGGTTTGAGTTACAAGTGATTGGAAGTAAAAATCTGATCGGTGCAGATAATCAGCAGGAAAGGCCGTAATGAAATCAATAAGTCGGCGATATGAACGCCACAATCGCAGGTAAATTGATTCAATTTCATTTCGGAATCCCCAGAGACTATACGCCAGACCATCGAAAGAAAACCGATGGATGATATAGTCCGACCTCTATGGCGACATAGAGAGCTGAAAGGAAGTAGCCGGCTGCATTTGCAGTTAGTAACAATGTGAACGGTCCTAAGGTAGCGAAATTCCTTGTCGGGTAAGTTCCGACCTGCACGAATGGCGTAACGATGGCCACACTGTCTCCACCCGAGACTCAGCGAAATTGAACTCGCTGTTAAGATGCAGTGTACCCGCGGCTAGACGGAAAGACCCCGTGAACCTTTACTATAGCTTTGCACTGGACTTTGAATATGCTTGTGTAGGATAGCTGGGAGGCTTTGAAGCGACGACGCCAGTTGTCGCGGAGCCAACCTTGAAATACCAGCCTTGTGTGTTTGGGGTTCTAACCTGGGCCCGTAATCCGGGTCGGGGACAGTGTATGGTGGGTAGTTTGACTGGGGCGGTCTCCTCCTAAAGAGTAACGGAGGAGCGCGAAGGTACCCTCGGCACGGTCGGAAATCGTGCTATGAGCGCAAAGGTAAAAGGGTGCTTGACTGCGAGACGGACAAGTCGAGCAGGTGCGAAAGCAGGTCTTAGTGATCCGGTGGTTCTGAATGGAAGGGCCATCGCTCAACGGATAAAAGGTACTCCGGGGATAACAGGCTGATACCACCCAAGAGTTCATATCGACGGTGGTGTTTGGCACCTCGATGTCGGCTCATCTCATCCTGGGGCTGAAGCAGGTCCCAAGGGTATGGCTGTTCGCCATTTAAAGAGGTACGCGAGCTGGGTTTAGAACGTCGTGAGACAGTTCGGTCCCTATCTGCCGTGGGCGTTGGAGAATTGAGAGGAGCTGCTCCCAGTACGAGAGGACCGGAGTGGACGCACCCCTGGTGTTCCGGTTGTGATGCCAATCGCATTGCCGGGTAGCTACGTGCGGACGGGATAACCGCTGAAAGCATCTAAGCGGGAAGCCCCCCTCAAGATGAGTTCTCCCCAGAGCTTTAAGCTCTCTGAAGGGCCCTCGTAGACTACGAGGTTGATAGGCTGGGTGTGGAAGTGCAGTAATGTATGAAGCTAACCAGTACTAATTGCCCGTGAGGCTTGACCATATAACACTCAAGCGGTTTGTTATATGCGTTGACGACGTAGCGCGACCCCCTTTTCAGTTAACCGAATTGCAGTAGTACCGATTTCCTGGCGGCCATAGCGCGTTGGAACCACCCGATCCCATCCCGAACTCGGAAGTGAAACGACGTAGCGCCGATAGTAGTGCGGGGTTTCCCGTGCGAGGGTAGGTCACCGCCAGGGCTATAATTAAAAAGCCCCTGTCCCAAAAAGGCAGGGGCTTTTTTTATTTATGGATACCCTGACAAGTCCATCAGGTGGCTGATGCTCAATCCAGGTCGAGATTGAAGCAGTTCTCGCTAACAGGGAGTTTGGAGCCTGTTTTGTTTCGTTGCCTTGCTGGATTAAGGAGCAATCGCATATCTTATACGACAGGCTTGTTAAAGACTGCGATACGGGGTGATAACCCGACATTTTTTCTCGGGGCAGGTGGCAGAGGGGCCGAACGGGGCGAAGCGCCGGAGATTGGGTTATAATGCGAAGAGGCCCCGAATTGCCCAGGGTTGCCACAAGAGAAATGTTTTTTTATCGAGAAAAATGCCATGAAAATTAATCCCCTTGTCCTGTTTCTTGTCCTGCTCCTTTTTTATCCATTATCCGGCTCAGCTGATGAATATGCTGAAATGCAACAACGGATCGAACAACAACAAAAATCTCCTGACCGGCATAAATGGGACTTTCGCCGGGACGCGCCGAGAAAGCCCTTCGAGACGTTCAAGTTTCTGGGTGTAAAACCAGGCATGCACGTCATGGATGTCGGCGCCGGCGCCGGCTACAGCACGGAGATGTTGGCGGCGGCGGTGGGACCCGAGGGCAAAGTCTATTCACAGAACCGGGAGCAGGTGCTATATATCTATGCCGATGGCTACTACAAGCAGACCATGGATGAACGATTGGCCAACAACCGATTGCCCAATGTGGTATTGCATGTCAGTGAATATGACGATCTTGGCCTGGATGAGGAACTGGACTTGGCGTTCTGGGGAAATAATTTTCATGATTATTATTACAGCAAGGAAGGCGAAGCCACGTCCCTGGAGATTTTGCTCAGCATCAAAAAGACCTTGAAACCCGGCGGGGTCTTAGGCATCACAGACCACGTGGGACTCGAAGGAAAAGACAACCAGGAGCTGCACCGCATCGAACCCGCTATCGTTCGCGCCACATTGGAACAGGCAGGGTTTATTATCGAGGCAGAATCGGACCTGTTTGCCAACCCCGCGGATGATCACAGCCTGGGGGTATATGACGAGAGGGTTTACCTGAAGACCGACCGCATTCTCATCCGGGCCAGAAAACCGTAACATATCATGCTGTCACGTCACTTTTTGGCTGTTTTTACGGCGCTCATTTTTTGTCTTGCGGCCTGCTCGGATTTTGATTCTCCCGAAGGACAAGGCGCTGCCGGAAAGATGGATACGGCAGCCACCTTAGAAAATGGGGCTGATTTTCGTCCGAATATCCTGCTCATCGTTGTGGATGACGTGGGATTTAATGATCTTGGTATCTTCGGTAGTGAAATAAGAACGCCCAACATCGATGCGTTGGCCCGCGCCGGCGTCATGTTGACTAACTATCATGTGGCCCCAAACTGTTCGCCTACAAGAGCGATGTTGTTTTCCGGTACGGACAGCCATAACGCAGGGCTCGGCAACATGGCGGAAGACTTGGCGCCAAACCAGAAGGGCAACCCGGGTTATGAAGGCTACCTGAACTTCCGCGTCGCCGCGCTCTCCGAATTGCTTCAGGATGCGGGCTACAACACCTATATGACCGGCAAGTGGCACCTGGGACTCACGGAAGAAACCAGTCCGGCGGCGCGAGGTTTTGAAAAATCATTTGCGCTGCTGCAAGGCGGCGCCGGCGCTTTCGACAACATGTTACCGATTATTGGCCCGGGCAAAGCCCTCTACCGGGAAGACGGAGTGAAACTGGAAAAGTTACCCAAAGGATTTTATTCCACCCGCTTTTACACCGAACGCATGATGGAATATATCGATAGCGGCCTGGATGATGACAAACCCTTTTTTGCCTATCTCGCCTATACCTCGCCTCACTGGCCAATGCAGGCGCCACAGGAATCCATCGCCAAATATAAAGGGGCATATGATGCTGGTTACGACGCGCTACGAAGCTCGCGCCTGCAAAATCTCAAGGATTTGGGCCTAATTGATGCGGATATCGAACCTTTTCCCCGATTAAATGATGAGAAAGCCTGGGATGAATTGAGCAATGAGGAACAACGTTACCAGTCCAAAATCATGGAGATATATGCGGCCATGCTTGATGACGTGGATGTGCATATCGGTGAGATGGTTAATTATCTCAAAGAGATCGGTGAATACGAAAACACCATCATTTTCTTCATGTCGGATAATGGCCCGGAAGGCCACGCCATGCAGCACAGTTTTCCTGAAGTCGCGGAGTGGTCGAGGAAGTGTTGCGACAACAGCTATCAAAACATCGGTAACGCCGACTCCTATGTCTGGTACGGCCCAAACTGGGGCCAGGCAGGCAATACGCCGCTGCGCATGTTCAAGGGATACCCCGGCCAGGGCGGAGTGCTCGCGCCGGCGTTTTTCCATTACCCGCGTGTCATGCAGGTCGCGGCAACGAATGATTCCCTTATAACGGTTAAGGATATCATGCCCACATTACTCGAACTTGCCGATGTCAAGCATCCCGGCGCCGGCATGTTCCAGGGCAGGGAAGTGCTGGCCATGCAGGGGCGCTCCATAGCGCCTGTCTTGACAGGCGAGAGTGATTCCATCCGCCAACCGGGTGACTACATGGGTTGGGAGTTGTTTGGCAAGCAGGCCATACGTCAGGGCGATTGGAAGATTATCCATATTCCCAGCATTGAAGCCCGCGATGCGCGCCTGCCGGCAATGAAACCCGGTCAGTGGCAATTGTACAACCTGGCGGAGGACCCCGCGGAAATAAACGATCTGGCGTCGTCACAGCCGGAAAAATTGCAGGAAATGTTGGCCTTGTGGGATGAATATACAACGGAGAATCATTTTATCTTTCCGGATTTTCTCACCGGCTATTGAAGTCTGCAAAATCACATTATTGTCGATGACATAATCTTCATGCAGTCCCAATACGTTGGCCATGTCAGATTCGCTCCAGCCGGTCTAGCAGGGCCTGTAATTCCAGTCTGATGTCATTGGCCCGGTCAGCTACCGGCTCAATTAGTGGCCCTGACAATCTTGCTATCATTGGCACAAGACGCCTCCTGGTTTGTTCTGCTTCCGCTGTGGATATTTTATCTTCGCCTTGTTTCACTTCTTCGAGACGTTGTCGAAGCTGATTAATGACAGACCAGACAGATTCAACATAGGCGGCGCCGTCACCGGCGAGGTAAGCGCAACCGGATCGCAGTATATAGAGATCCAGGCTCCAGTAGGTCGCCAGCAGGTCATCCAGCAGTTCAAGGGCTTCCCGGGCCGTCTCTGCTTCAGAATGTTGCCGCGAGCGTATCACCCGCCAGTCCACCCGTAATTTAACTGCGATTGGAAATACCGGCGAGGTTGGCGGAACATCTGCGAGGATGCCATCCAGTTTTTCCACAAGATCAAACTGCCCCCTGGCGCCGTAGGTCCAACCCTCAAACACGCGTCGCTCCGGCCCCTGCAACCGGTTGGCCAAATCGATTATGGCTTGCGGTACCTGACCCCGTCCAAACGCGCCCAGATAAAGCATCAACAAGCCGTATTGCGCCGCCCGGTTATCAGGATTAATTGCCAATGCCTTCTCATACAGCCTGTGTGCCCTGTCAACGTCACCCCTGTTATCAGAGCCTAACGCGGTAATGACCGCTTTTTGATCGGGCGCCCCCGTGGCCTGCGCCATATTGTATGTACGCTGGATAAAGTCACCCATCAACAATCGCTCGGCGATATAAGTCAAATCAAGCTCGCTGGCATATTTTCCGTGAAAGTCGCTGTCTGGATTGGTCAGCGGGTCAATCTCGTTGAAAATCTCCTGCATGTCATCGGCGCTCAGTCCATCGCCATCGCTTCGGCTAAAAAAGGCCAGCCTGTTATGGTTATCGGTGTTCAATGGCGCATCGCCGACGAATTTCCTGACGCCCTCATTATCCAGCGCCAACATGACGATGGCATCTTCAATCCCCCTCATGCCAAGCCGATTATAGTGCCGCCTGTGTTCCTGCAAAGCTTTTGCGGCATTTTGCTTGCCATTCCAGATATCTATGGGTCTGTCTGAACCGAGGAAAAACAACACCTGCCGTTCCGGTTGGTACAGTTCGACATAGTTGAATTGATCCGCTATCGTCGCGGTGAGAACCTGCAGAAGCTCCTCGTCTACAAACCGGGAATTAATCCATTGCAGGAATACGCCGTCTTCTTTAAGCCGGGATTTGGCCAGCGCCAGAAATTCACGCGTATAGAGATGGGATGCCCCACCCGTCCATGGGTGAGAGGGTTGAGATACAATAATATCGTAACGCTTATCCGAAAGCATTATGGCGTTACGGGCGTCATTGATTACCAGGTTCAGGCGTGGGTCCGTAAAGGGATCATGCTGACGTTCTTTACTCACCGCCTTGTTGGCGCTGATAACCATGGGTTCCAGTTCAACTACGTCAAGAACAGTGATATGAGGCGCGACGCCTTCGAGGGTTACGCCGCCCCCGAAACCGATTACCAGCATGGATTCGGCAGTCGGTCTCGACAAGGTGGTCAGCCCTGAAAGCCATTTTTGCGAATTGTTGAGGGGGGCGGTCCCGCGTCTTGCGATAGCGGATTCAGATAGTCCGTTACTGGATAAATGAAAGAAACCGTCCAGGTCGCTCATCAGTATCGTCGCCGAACGGCCCACGCCATAGAAGTACTCAGCGCCTTTCACTTTATCATCCGGCACGTGTGAATAGATGAGTTCACCGGGCCGCTTGAAGTCAAGGGCAAACCAAGTTAATGCAACTATTGCCAGTGGGCCTGAGACAAGCCATTTTCGTTGTCGCTTCATCGTCGCGCCGACAATGACGGCAAGCGCAAGGCTGATAAGCATGGTGATTTTCAGGGTCATGCCAAAGCCAACAGTCGGGAGGACAATGAACCCTGTTAACAGCGCCCCGCTTATGGCGCCAATAGTATTCCAGGTATAGATATTGCCGGCGGCGCTTGCCGTCTGCTCTGCCTGCATCGTTCCAATTCTGACTGCCAGGGGATACGTAGCGCCGATAAAGAGAGTGGAAGGCACGATAACCAGAAAGGCGTACAGCGCTTTGTCCGCCAATTCCTTGCTTTCCGGCAACCACGCGCAAATGACGGAATAAGAGATATAAGATAAAAATGCCACCAGCAGCTGTGATGCGATAAACAACCCTTTCGCTACGCGGCGGTCTTTTGCAAGGTGGCCCGCTACCAGCCCGCCCAGGGCAATACCCGTCAGAAAACAGGCCAGCATGATAGAAAAGGCGTAGACCGTGCCGCCAAAAATATGGCTTAGCAGACGAGTCCAGAGCACTTCCAGCGCGAAGGAGACGATGCCGGACGCCAGCATGACCGGCATAATCCAGTGGTAGCCGATAGCGCGCCTGTTGGCTTTTTCCGCCACATCGCCGCCGTCTGCCCGAATTGTTTGCCTTGTCGAATTACCCTGGAGAGGAACGAGACGCGCAAGGTATACAGCAATAAAAAATACTGAGAGGTTTACCCCCGCGCCGACAGCCAAGGCGCCAAACAGACCCAGGTAGGGCAGTAGCAAAAAACCTGCCGCCAAGGCGCCAAGAACCGCGCCCAAGGTGTTGATGCCATACAGGAAACCGATTCGGGGCCCAATGTCCTGGTCGGCGGTAACCGCATATTTCGATAACAATGGCAGGGTTGCTCCCATTGCGGCGGTTGGCAATGCCAGGATCAAAAACGTGCCTGCAAGGTAATAAAGCGTCTGGCCAACGCCGGCATCAGGTACCGGAGCAGTCTGCCCGCCAAACAGCGAGATAAATACAAGCTGCGCAACGCCCAGCAGCGCGGGGACCAGGAGCGCCGATACGCCGATGACCCCTTCGAGAATACCGTAGACAAAAACCGGTCGCCGGACAGACGGCGCAAACCGGGCGGCCAGCGCCGCGCCCAACGCCAATCCTGCCATGTAGGCCGCCAACACCGTCGCCACAGCGATATACGATGTGCCGAATACCATCCCAAGTTTTTTCAGCCAGGCTGCCTGATACACTAAAGCAGCGAAACCGGACAGTAGAAAACACGCTGCTACTGCGCTCAGCAACTGACTTTCCTTCGCATTCCCCCTGGTGATGGCATCGGGACCAGGTCGCCGTTGTGTTTTGGATTTTCCTTTAGCAGTTTTCTCAGGCTTTTTTCTATGATGCTTTCTGGCCATTGCGCGTTGTCCAACAGGGGATGCTCCCTGTTTGTGTAAACCTCAGCAATTTGCCAACAGTCTAAACGAAATAACGGGACACCCAAAAAAAGAACCGCGCGGCGGTTCCTTTTTTGGTTAGCAGTAAATGCAGGCTGTTATGTTTTAATCCGCAGGTGAAGGCTTTGCATGCGCGTCATCCGCGGATAAAACCAGGGAGGGTCAGAAATCCATTCGCGCTCTTATGCCCCAAGTCGCCGGGGCGCCCACGTAGTAAACGTTTCCTCCCGGAGAGATGCCCTCAAATCCATTGGTGGCATATAACGTATCCGTTACATTCTTCCCATACACGGATATGCGATACTGGTTTTCAGGCCCGAATGTATAGTGGCCATTGACATTCAGGACAAAATAGTCCTCATCCGGGAAGGTATTGGCCACGTCAAACCAGCGCTCATCCATATAACGACCATCGACCATGACGCCCAAAATACCGTTATTTATCGACCAATCCCTGCGCACTGAAAATTTGAGGTTGACGTCCGGGGCGCCAGGCAACGTGTTTCCGGGGTTTGCCGCGCCAACGGATCCTTTCGTGATCTCGGCATCCAGGTAGCCAACGCTGAAATTGACATAGGTATCTTCAAAGGGCGCCCAGTCCAGGGTGGCGTCCATACCCCAGATTTCAGAATCCACGGAGACCCGCGCGATTGAACCGTCAATAAACTGGCTGACCTGCTGCCCGCGGAAGTCGTTGAAAAATCCCGCGATATTGAAGCGCGCGCGGCCATCGGCCAATTCAGATTTAATGCCTATTTCAAAGGCATCCACCTTCTCGGGTGGCAAAGGCGTATCGCCCAGACCCTGCATGATGGTCATGGGCGCGCTATGAAAGTTGCCAGCCTTGTAGCCGCGGCTCCATTGGGCAAAGGCCAGGACTTCATCGTTGACGCGGTAATCGACCCCGACCTTGGCGCCCCATTCTTCCCAAGTGATGTCATTGATATTTGCGTCGGGATTATTGGGGCCGCCGATTTCTACCGTCCTGGCGCCATTGGCGACAGCGGCGTTCCACAGGTCCTCAAAATCCGGCAGGTTATCCCCGGTAACCAGTGGGGTGGTGATATCCAGCCCGCCAAGCCGCGCCTCAGGGCCAAAGATGGCTCTTGCACTGCCTTGGACGTTGTCCGAACCGTAGCGAAAACCACCCTTGAAGGTGAGTTGCTCGACGACGTCGTATTCAACGTCAACATAACCGGAATAGGTGGTGTTGTCCCTGACACCTTCTGCTTTCACCAGGAAGGAATTGCCGGGGGTACCATCGCCGAAAACCGGTCCGGGGGTATGCGACTCATCTTCCCAGAAACCATATACACCGAGGTGCCAGCGAAAATTCTCCTCATCCTTGGAACTGACCCTGAACTCCTGGCTTACCTGTTCCTGCTCGGCGGGTCGCCAGAAATGGAAATCAAAAGTCGGGGCGCCGTCGGAATCCTCGTTGTAATCGCTTTCATTCTCTTCATAACCCGTGATCGAGGTAAACGTGAAATTGTCAAATTCCCATAGGACGTGCGCGGAGAACCCGCTGGATTCCACGTTTATTCTCGGACGGCCCATATTATAAGGCGCGTCAAGCTGATCACCGCTGCCCACGTAACCGGCGGCATTGGCGCAGGCGCCGGGTTTATTTGGCGTTGCGCAGGGCAGGGTGGGATCATTCGGGTCCCGGGTACCGACAAACATGATCAAATCCTGGTCGGATTTTATCTCTTCATAATGGCCTTTCAGCCGGATGTACAAGTCATCGGTAGGCTGAAAGGCAAGCTGGCCCCGGATCGCATACTTGTCGCTACCACCAATTTCAGTCCCATAAACCGGGTTATCCCTGAAATCGTCCCGTGCATGGTATTGGCCTGCTATGCGAATCGCGGCCTTGTCACCGAGGGGCGCGCCCCAGGCGCCATCCAGTTCAATGCTGTCCCAGCGTCCGTAACCGGCGCTCAAAAAGCCGTTGTTTTCACCACCGATTTCAGGTTTCCGGGTAACGTAGTTCACCGCCCCGCCGGTGGTATTTCGACCGTAAAGCGTGTTCTGGGGACCGGCCATGATCTCGACCCGCTCCATGTCATAGACTTGGGCCAAGTTTACCGCAGGCGATTCCAGCACAACTTCATCCACATAGACCCCCACGCTGTTGGACGAGGCCAAGCCCTTTGACCCGACTCCGCGGATAAAAAAGTTCCCGTAGGTGTAACTGCCGTTATTAACGATATCCAGGTTAGGCGCCTTGAGCAGGATCTCCTGTGCGCCCGAAAGATTCTGAAGCTCCAGGTCGTCCCCGGTAAAGGCGGTAACAGTAATCCCCACGTCCTGCAGGGACTCGCTTCGTTTGGTCGCGGTAACGACAATCTCTTCCAAGGCCTGAGAATACGCTGCTGAAATATTCGTTGCTGCCAATACAAGCCCAAACAAACCCGTGAGCGGTATCCGGTGAAATTTATTTTGCCCAACAGGCGATAAGCGACCCTTCATACTGTCCCCCTTGAAATTTTGATGTTAGTCAGAAATTTTATTTTACAATAATAATGTCAATTATGGGTAAATGACTGAAATCCAAGCTGGGCCAGTTAACGCCGAGGGAATATGCGGATCAATTTCAACCACAATGAGCTACCTGGGGATGGATTTCTAAGCGCCGGATGGATCAGCTGGGGGCAGGTCAGACCTGACCCCAAAATCAAAGACCTGACCCCTTGGCGCGCTTGGCGCTGATTGGCAGGGATTCGAGGCCGCGCAGTACGACGTTGTCGCGAAACGCCGGGCAGTCGGTGAGCAGGCGGAATGAGTCAAAGCGTTCGAGCAGCATCTCGAAGGCAATACGTCCTTCCAGACGCGCCAGGGCCGCTCCGAGGCAGTGATGAATGCCGCGGCCGAGCGAAATGTGGTCTTGTTTCGGGCGATGGAAGTCGAGTTGCTCTGGATTTTCAAACACATCGGGGTCGTGATTGGCTGATCCGATGAGCAAGAGGACGTCTTCGCCGCGGCTCACGGGGGCGCCATTTATACTGCAATCCTCCAGCGCGGCGCGCAAGACCATCTGCACCGGCGAGTCGTAACGCAACAATTCATCGACTGCTGCGGGAATTAGGCCCGGATCGTCGCGCAGGGCCTGAAGATGATCCGGGTGGCGCAGCAGCGCCAAGATGCCGTTGCCGATGAGGTTGGTAGTGGTTTCGGTGCCGGCGACCAGCAGCAGTCTCAGCAGGGACAGCATCTCGCCTTCGGTGAGGGTATCGCCTTGCTCTTCGGCGTGCGCCAGGCCGCTCAGGATATCAGCCCGTGGTTCGGCTCGCCGGTTTTCGATGACAGGAAGAAAATAGCCGTCGAGTTGTTTCGCCGCCGCCTCGGCAATGGTTCGTTCGGATGCGGTTAGCGTCGGCTCAAGGAGGCGGGCGCGTTGATCCGCCCAGGTTTTGAACCGGGCGCGATCTTGTTGCGGTATGCCTAACATCTCGGCAATGACGATAACCGGCAGGGGAATGGCTACGGCTTCCATGAGGTCGAAACCGCCCGGCTCTTCGATGTCGTCCAGCAAAGCCCCCATGATGGCGCGGATACGGGGTTCCAGGGCATTAATGGCCGGACGCGTGAAAGCCTTGTTGACGAGGGAACGCAAACGGGTGTGGTCCGGCGGGTCTAAAAACAGTATGGAAGTATTGTCCGGTATGGCTATGGAAGTCACGCCCAACGCCTTTCTTTTTTGGGGGTTACTGGAGAAGCGGGCGTGATCGCGCAAAATCGCGTTCACGTCCGTATAGCGCGAGAGCACCAGGGCGCCCATTAACCGGCTGCGATACGCCGGCGACCGGGCGCGCAGCTTTGCGTAGATCGGATACGGGTTCTGGACCATGGCAGCCGACAGCGGGTTGTAGGCCACTCCGCTCTGCCAGCGCTCGAGGACCAGCAGAGCATTAACCGTCAGGGATCGTATTGCCTGCGACAGGTGGTTTGCTCTCTCCGCGTATCGAAGCGCCAGCATCACATTGGCTGCCAGGGACCGTATCGCCTGTCGCAACGGGAATGTCACACGCATGAATGTCTGCAAAATAAAAATGTTTGGGCGGGGTTTATCAATATAATCCGGCAACACGAAACACACCGTTATTATTTTCCCCGGAAATATGTGAATGCATTTTAATGTATTTATCATCAGACTTACAGTAATTCGTCATATTCCGTCATGATAATCCGCTTCCAACATGACGATGGCTGCGACAAGCTCAAGTCGAAGCCGGCCAATACATTTTCGGGCGATATTCATCTCCGACCAGCTTGCCTCCATAATAAGCAATCCCGACGTTCCGTTTTTCTGGTAGACTGAAAACCTGGTTTTATATAACCCTGCCTGTTATTTTGTATCCGGTTTCAACTTGCCGCTCATAGGGAGGTTCAGATGACATGACTGCCACACTGGTATGGCTGGTGATATTTCTTTTGATCTTGATCATAGTCTTGCTGGGTCTTGTGCTCAGCAAAATACCATCGAGTCGCGGGGAAGAAACGGGAAAAATGATACGCGATGAATTCCGCACAAGCAGGGAGGAGGCGAGGGACAGCGCCCGCGAACTTCGTGAAGAAGTAGGCAAGGCGCAAAAAGCCGCCAACGACTCCGTTATAAAAGTCATTGGCGAGATGAACAAGTCCCAGAAAGACGGCCTTGATACAGTCGAGAAAAGGATCAGGGAGCTCAGTGACAGAAATGAAACGAAAATCGAAACGCTGCGCGGCACGCTGGATTCAAAAATGAAAACATTGCAGGAAAGCAATGATAAAAAACTCGACCAAATACGGCAAACGGTAGATGAAAAACTGCAAAGTACGTTGGAGAAGCGCTTGGGCGAATCATTCAAAATCGTCAGCGAGCGGCTGGAGGCGGTACAACGCGGCCTGGGTGAAATGCAAAATCTTGCCACCGGCGTAGGCGATCTCAAGCGTGTCTTGACCAATGTAAAAGTGCGGGGAACCTGGGGTGAAGTTCAATTAGGCGCTATTCTGGCTCAAATGCTGACCCCCGATCAGTATGATAAAAACGTCAAGGTGCGCCCCTCGTCCAATGAAGTTGTCGAGTTCGCCATTCGCCTTCCCGGTTCCGGCGCTGAATCAGACCAGGATGTCTGGTTGCCTGTCGATTCAAAGTTCCCACAGGAAGACTATCAACGCCTGGTGAATGCAACTGAAAAGGCTGATACGGTTGCCGTTGAACAATCGCTCAAAGCCTTGACCCGCGCCATCGAGAATTCGGCAAAGGACATATCGGAAAAATATATCGACCCCCCGGCAACCACCGACTTTGCCATCCTGTTTTTGCCCACGGAAGGCCTGTATGCGGAAGTGCTCAGGCAAGCCGGGCTGATCGAAAAGCTGCAACAAACCTACCGGGTCGTCATCGCCGGCCCCACGACTTTATCCGCGATCCTCAACAGTCTGCGCATGGGCTTCCGTACCCTGGCCATAGAAAAACGCTCCAGTGAAGTATGGCAGGTGCTCGCGGGGGTCAAGACTGAATTCGGTAAATTCGGCGACGTGTTGACCAAGGTCAAAAGACAATTGGACACGGCTTCCAAGACCATCGATGAAACGGGTGTCCGCTCCCGGGCCATGGAAAGAAAACTCCGGGAAGTCGAAGAACTACCCGAAGCAGAATCCGTCAAGCTGCTGGAACTCCCGGAAGACGAGCTTTCCGAATCACAATAGCTGATAAGTGACAGGTCAGCGCCAGCGCCAGGAACAGGGCGCAAATAACGTATGCCCGGGAAAAACCGTCTACAAGAATGAACGCCACGATGGCCGGCCCCAAGCCGGAACCAAAACCGGCAACGGCATTAAGCAACAACATGGGCCTGCCATCCCGGTCAAATGTTGCCAGCAAGGCGAACTGGTAGGGGATATACATGTACCAGCCAAAACAAAACAGCGCTGCCGCGATGATGAAAAAGTAATAACTGAAACCCTGGTAAAGAATTAAAAGCGCAACCAATTGCAGGCCCAGTGACGTTATCATCGGCAGCGCCCGGCCAAATTTTGCGTGTAATAGCGCAACGGAATAAGCGCCGAGCAACCCACCAAAAAGACCTATGCTTACTGCGCTGCCGGTTTGCTGTTCGCTTAACCCCGCGGCTATGCCGATTGGCGCAATATAGGTCCAGATGCCACCTAAGGCTGTAAAATAAAAGACCATCCCCAGCAACACCAGGGCGCACATCGACCAGTGATAGGTATCGTTGCCTTGCCCCGGCGCGGTTTTTCCCCAGCGTATCGGGGGTATGAAACGGGAGACAAGAATGATAGCCAGCGCCTCCAATATACAGAAAAAGATAAAAATGCCACTCAAGCCGATCAAGTCCAGTACAGATGAAAAGGTAAAAATGGCGATGATCGCAAAACACACTTGCGCGGTGAGGAAATAGGCAAAATTCCTGTCTTTATCAACCGTCTGCCCCAAGCCATACGCGACAAAGGAAATACACACTCCGCCGGCAAACCCGGATATGAAACGCAATACTGACAAGAGGACAAACTCACCCGCGAGTATGCAGGCAAAATCGCTGATTAACATCAATGCCAGTCCCGAACGCGCCAGGTTTCTCCAATCCAGGCGCCGCAATAATTTAACACTGGCGACAGAACCAAGGCCGAGCCCCAACAGTTGTAACGTTGATATTCTTCCCAGTTGCTGTTCAGAAAACCCCAGGTCCGATACAAGCCCGAGAATAATGGAAGGCAGCGCCAGGAACGAAGCAATCCCCAACGTGCCCGTTATAATGAGCGTTGTCAGCAGCCGGACAGATTCCAGGTTTTGTCGTAATTCCGATAAGGTTGAGTTGGTTTCCACGATGAAAAAAAGTCTCGCAATTAATGCTAGTAATCGATTTTCAGAAGGAATTCGCCCACGGGCGGCCTGACCCCCGTCATTGAAAAAGCCGGCTGATTATAGTCTTGTCGGCGGGTAGTAGACTCCGTTATCAGTAACGCCGCCATTACCATGACTCAACCTGTTTCTTCCCTTTAATACGTCCCCGGCGAGCCTGACGGCAGGCCCAAGTTGAACCATCGCAAGGTTGCGAAGATGATCGCTGAATGCCTTTAAATCCCCCCTGTCCGCGCGCTCCAATGAATCTATGTAAGCGTCTCTCCCATCGTTGGAGACAACCGGCGGGACTTCCCCTTTACGCAAGTAAACGTAAGCCATGAGCAGACGAGAAACCCGTCCGTTACCGTCCTGGAAAGGATGAATGCGCACAAAACGGTGATGCAGCCACGCCGCCTCAACTTCAGTGAGCAAGGTCTGCCGGCGCATCGCTTCATAAAACGAGAACAAACGGCCCATCTCCGATTGGACCTGTTCCGGTGGGCAGTATTCATGCACAATTCCGTCCCGGCGCCTGGGATTGTTGGGGTGCAGCTTGTATTGTCCCTTGCGTTCGAACGGCGTCTGTACCCGTTTCAATCGCCCTCCGTCCATATGCAAACCGGTCACCGTCTCCTGATGCCTGGTCAATAACTGGTGCCAGGACTTCAAGGTAAAATCGGTCAGTGGTTTGGCGTCCATAATCTCCCCAAAAACCATCTCTAAAGTCGTTTCCTGATCCTTGAGCAACCCCTTAATCGTCTTGTCGTCCAACCCCTCTACCGTATGCGCGGAAGTCACTCCCTCCAACCCTTCCGCAATCAACTGCTCGGTAATACCTCGTTTCAAGGTATATAAACCCTCTATCTGACCTGTCTCAATAGCAAAGGCCCGCCGGCGTCCATCCAACCAGACGTCAAGAATTGTTCTATCGAACTTTCTATCGGTCAACTGCTGACGCAGTTGATGCCATTCACTCACCAGCCCAGCGTATTCCAACCCTCCCCAACTCGCCGCCCCCTCCGGTAAACCCTCAATGGGTTTCCAAACAGCTTCAACAGGTTTTTCAGGTACCGACATGCTCATTTTCCTGCTTCCGGGTCAGCCCATCTTAACTGATCACCCCGCCACAATCAATCTATAGCCCTGGCTCAATACCCCCGCAGGGATCATCAACGACTTTCTTGAAAATAGCGGTTTCCAGGTCACAATCAGTTTGACCCTAATTGGAATAATCACTATAATTTACGGCAACTTGGAGAACGGATAATGGATACAGCCTTTCACAACCCGATATTCATCAACCAATGAATTTCAATCTCGACAAAATCCGCGACGCCACCCGCGGTATCGGCATCCTCTTGATTTCTGCCGCCGTTCTCAGCGGCGCCTTTCAAGAAAGCAATCCTTTTATCGCACTTTAGTATTATAATTGCCGGTATAATCTCAATTATCATCGGCAGTATGTAGGACCAACCATGAATACCACATTACTTCTAGTTTCAATTATCACTGTAGTATTCTTAGTATTACTCAACTGGATCGCCTGGCGCCAGAAAAAACGAAACAAATCCTGACCCGCGCCCACAAAACATAACCTTTTCCGCTATTTCTATTCATTCGGTTATGAAAAAATCCAACTCTGAATTAAACGATGGCCACCTTGATGTCATGTTTGTCCCATCAGGCTGGATTGAAATAGAAAAAGAGGCCGCTCGGTTATAAGGACCACCGGGACCTGGAAAACGGGTACATCTCAGCGGCCGCGCTGAAAAGAAAAAACGGTATTGACTGGGGCTCAGATGTCAAAGTCCATTTTAGTCATTTAGACTCATTTGGTTGGTAATAAATGCTGCAAATTAAAGATGTTTATCACATCCTGAAACCGTTGCCGGAACCCGGAGAAGCCATCTGGGAAGACGTGCGGCGGTTGGGGATCATCCTGACCGCGGCCGGGTTGCTCAGTGAGGTATTGGAAGAGGGGAACGTTTTCACTGCCGGCGGTCTGGTTCTGGCCGGCTTGGTCTTACTGCTGTTTGGCAACTTGGAGCATCCATGAATATTGCATTACTGACCGCCGGCGCCCTTACCTTCGGCGGCGGGGCGTTGCTCGCTTACCTGGCCTATCGCCAGGCGCGCCGTGACAAGCAATCCTGATTTTCTCTAACACAGAGCAAGGCAGCCGCGCCGGCCGCGCATGGCCATGCGTTCAGCCGCCAGCCAGCGCGAAAAGGTTACTGGAACAGTGGGGCCAGCAGGATTGCCAGGACGGTGAGCAGCAGGCCCAGGGTAATACGTGACGTTATCATTGTAGATTGCGGTCAGGTTCAGTTCAGATACAATCATCCTTGTCGCTCATCTCGATCACGTCATATTGTAGATTGCGGTCAGGTTCAGTTCAGATACAATCGCAATGCGCATCACCTCGTGCTCCTCGCAATTGTAGATTGCGGTCAGGTTCAGTTCAGATACAATTACAGCTTAATTAACGACATGGACATGCTTATTGTAGATTGCGGTCAGGTTCAGTTCAGATACAATCATCCTTGTCGCTCATCTCGATCACGTCATATTGTAGATTGCGGTCAGGTTCAGTTCAGATACAATCGCAATGCGCATCACCTCGTGCTCCTCGCAATTGTAGATTGCGGTCAGGTTCAGTTCAGATACAATCGCAATGCGCATCACCTCGTGCTCCTCGCAATTGTAGATTGCGGTCAGGTTCAGTTCAGATACAATCAATGGATCGGCGACTGGTGCAGTTTTCAAATTGTAGATTGCGGTCAGGTTCAGTTCAGATACAATCGGCCGCCGCGTCGAGATGGGCCACCATGTATTGTAGATTGCGGTCAGGTTCAGTTCAGATACAATGCTCTATCGGTCCGGTAATGGATAGATAAGATTGTAGATTGCGGTCAGGTTCAGTTCAGATACAATCGGCCGCCGCGTCGAGATGGGCCACCATGTATTGTAGATTGCGGTCAGGTTCAGTTCAGATACAATGAACGTGGTGATATGGTATGGGTTGACTTGATTGTAGATTGCGGTCAGGTTCAGTTCAGATACAATTCGCTTGTGGATTCTTCATTAGCCCTTGTTATTGTAGATTGCGGTCAGGTTCAGTTCAGATACAATCTTAACCCCGATTGGCCGCGCGCCGAATCAATTGTAGATTGCGGTCAGGTTCAGTTCAGATACAATACCGGCACTGTCGCCTGGAACCTGTTGTACATTGTAGATTGCGGTCAGGTTCAGTTCAGATACAATTAATCCGGGGTTTGCTCCCCTTGTGTTGCCATTGTAGATTGCGGTCAGGTTCAGTTCAGATACAATTAAATTCATAATACCCTCACGGTTCGATCAATTGTAGATTGCGGTCAGGTTCAGTTCAGATACAATAACAGCAACCTAATCCCTTTACCGTCAAGCATTGTAGATTGCGGTCAGGTTCAGTTCAGATACAATGTAAAAAGCGGCTGGTTGGCCCGATAGCCAATTGTAGATTGCGGTCAGGTTCAGTTCAGATACAATAGATCCACGGCAGCGCCGCGTTCAAATGCGATTGTAGATTGCGGTCAGGTTCAGTTCAGATACAATAATCGTAATACATCCCCTTGCGCTCGTGCCATTGTAGATTGCGGTCAGGTTCAGTTCAGATACAATGATCATTGACCCGATCCGCACGCGCGGCGAATTGTAGATTGCGGTCAGGTTCAGTTCAGATACAATCTTGATTGTGGACGTTTGTATCAGCTTTATATTGTAGATTGCGGTCAGGTTCAGTTCAGATACAATTACGCTGTTCACCAATGCGCTTACCCATGAATTGTAGATTGCGGTCAGGTTCAGTTCAGATACAATAGGTCTCAACGAAAGCGCAGTGGGATGCGAATTGTAGATTGCGGTCAGGTTCAGTTCAGATACAATAGGGGCATAATCGGGGGCAGTATCTCACAGATTGTAGATTGCGGTCAGGTTCAGTTCAGATACAATTCTTGGTATCGCCCACCGCCACGCCGGTATATTGTAGATTGCGGTCAGGTTCAGTTCAGATACAATATATGAACCGGCATCCGAACCTGGAGAGCGATTGTAGATTGCGGTCAGGTTCAGTTCAGATACAATTCTTTTCTCGGCTCAACGCAAATTTTTCGGATTGTAGATTGCGGTCAGGTTCAGTTCAGATACAATGTCCTCAAACGTTCTAACTCCGAAGGGTAGATTGTAGATTGCGGTCAGGTTCAGTTCAGATACAATGCATATCGACTCTGATGTGAACAACGTTCAATTGTAGATTGCGGTCAGGTTCAGTTCAGATACAATAAAACGTGGGAACCACAAGATACTTTTTACATTGTAGATTGCGGTCAGGTTCAGTTCAGATACAATTTGCCAATTATCCATATCAATCAGCAGATATTGTAGATTGCGGTCAGGTTCAGTTCAGATACAATGAATCAACCGGAACCTATAGCTTTTTCATTATTGTAGATTGCGGTCAGGTTCAGTTCAGATACAATCGGCAAGGTATCCATACCAATCAAAATATTATTGTAGATTGCGGTCAGGTTCAGTTCAGATACAATGTGATGCCTGGTGAGGCGTTACGTTTTCTGATTGTAGATTGCGGTCAGGTTCAGTTCAGATACAATGTGATGCCTGGTGAGGCGTTACGTTTTCTGATTGTAGATTGCGGTCAGGTTCAGTTCAGATACAATGCCGCCGTCAAGATACCCTGCGCGTTGGTTATTGTAGATTGCGGTCAGGTTCAGTTCAGATACAATTTACTTGATTATTTATTGGCTGATGGCTATATTGTAGATTGCGGTCAGGTTCAGTTCAGATACAATTAAGACCGTTGATCCTGGACATTCTGCTTATTGTAGATTGCGGTCAGGTTCAGTTCAGATACAATTAAGACCGCGCTTGGCCGCCTTGTAAACAGATTGTAGATTGCGGTCAGGTTCAGTTCAGATACAATTGGTCCTCGGCCCGTTCCTGCTTGGTATAGATTGTAGATTGCGGTCAGGTTCAGTTCAGATACAATTCTATGCGTATGGGGAGCGGTCATGAGTTAATTGTAGATTGCGGTCAGGTTCAGTTCAGATACAATTGTTTTCTGCGTAGACGATATGTTGGATATATTGTAGATTGCGGTCAGGTTCAGTTCAGATACAATCAACTCTTTTGCTTCCACCCCCAGCGCGCGATTGTAGATTGCGGTCAGGTTCAGTTCAGATACAATGGTGACAGTATGCCGGACGTTGAGATTCCGATTGTAGATTGCGGTCAGGTTCAGTTCAGATACAATGACTGACCCTTTGCCGACCACGCGCTATCAATTGTAGATTGCGGTCAGGTTCAGTTCAGATACAATAGCGAGCGATATAGTTAATTCTGTCTCTCAATTGTAGATTGCGGTCAGGTTCAGTTCAGATACAATGCAATATTCGCCGGATACATGACGCGCTTGATTGTAGATTGCGGTCAGGTTCAGTTCAGATACAATTTTTGCCCACAAATCAAAGTCAATCGGTTGATTGTAGATTGCGGTCAGGTTCAGTTCAGATACAATAGTCGCGGTGGTTACGTCGCCGGTGACATTATTGTAGATTGCGGTCAGGTTCAGTTCAGATACAATAGAATGGAATCGATGATGGGCTGAATTTGAATTGTAGATTGCGGTCAGGTTCAGTTCAGATACAATTAGAATTGCGCATTGCCAACACTTGATGCGATTGTAGATTGCGGTCAGGTTCAGTTCAGATACAATTCTAACCTGTATAAGCCGTTGATATGGAAGGAAATTTAGAATACGGATAATTGTTTTGGCGTTTGTTCCGTGGGGATGCGTTTTGATCCATGATAGACTTGCATTCGTTCAAATTGCTTCTCTGTTACCTTTAAGATGCGTACTTCCCCCTTAGGGGGAAGTATCGCTTTTATCCTTTTACAGTGCACTTCGGCGCTTTCGTCGCTGGCGCAATGCCGAGAATAGACTGAATATTGTAACATAACGAAACCGTCAATAAGCAATTTCCTGCGAAATTGGGTGTACTGATAACGGTCTGATTTGGTCTCGGTCGGTAAGTCAAAAAGCACCATTGTCCACAAGCTGCGAAACCCTCCAAAAATAACGTTTTTATTGGTCATACGATAACCGGTATGTGGAGCTTGCCCTTGTGTGTTTCCAGTATTTTGCGCAAGCTGGCGCAATACATTGACAACGCGCTCATGAGGGGGAGTTCACGTTTCTTTAGCAAGACCGGGATACTGAGCACTCCCAATAAACCGTTTTTCTCATTTCGTCCGAGTCCACTGAATGACTCGGCTTGTGATAATTCCACAGCGCATCGATCAACCAAAGGCCGCAAGGGTTCCATTATATCATCTGCCAGACAAAAGACATTGTATTGATTATGGTGGTGTATGCCGAAAGCGGGGTGCAAACCTGCGCCCATGAGCGCACGGGCGCAGGCAGTACGGATCAAACTGTAACCATAATTCAGCAGGATATTAATGTCATTTGAGTTGTTATGGTCACGCTTGAAATCCTTGCCGAAAAGCAACTTGAAGTAGATGCGGGAAGCCTGTGCTTCGTGATTACGGACGTCAGCTGGCTGTACTGTTTTTGCGAGTCTCTCCAGCCGGGCATTCTTTATCCCGTGTACCCCAATCAATACCGCTGACTGTGCATTAATTTTTACTTGAATGATCTGTTGCCAGATAACGTGTTGCACTTCCTCCGGAGTGGTTGCCTGCATACGCATGATCTTGCCTTGGGTGCTGTGAACATCAAGTGGGAGTAACAGGGAGGCCGGAAGATGTTTCTCATCGGTAATAATGAGGGCGACATTTTCCTTAGCGCAATGGCGAATTACGCTCAGGCTACAAGTAATCTGCGGATTATCCAGAATCAGAAAGCCGATGTCCTCAAAGGGCACACTGTGCTCACCCTCATCGTTCTGGATGATCAATTGTTTCAGTTTTACCCGGAGGTGTGCTCTTGATACGACTTCTATCGTCCTACGAATCATCTGGCAATAAACCCAAATTGCCAAGTTCCACTTTTTTACAATTTATCTTGTCCGGTGATTGAATCCTCCATAATCCCCAATCAGTATCAGTGCCAGAAATACTGTGATGGCGCAAGGAGAGATCAAGTCGCCCCTCACTTCCACTCATTTTTTGTACCCTGAAGTACGGTGTGTCTTTATGTTGAGGAGCGAAGTTTTCCCTGTTTTCAAAGATATTCATATCCAGGCATTCCACAATATCATTAGTGCACAGATGTAGTTCATAGCGCCATTCTCCGCCCCACTCCCGGGGTGGTTTTTTAATGATAACAGACTTTCCGGCACTCGCCCGTTTCGCCGCTTCCAGCATCGTTACCATTTGAAATTGTCTTTTCTTATCATCGCCTTCCTTCCCGTTATGAAAGAGGACAAAGTGATGGTTGCTGCCAGGCTGGACATACGAATTCGCCATTTTGATATAGGAGTCTGTCATGGCTTGGGCAATACGTACGCGCCGAACAGGGGCCGTAGGCTTCCCTTTTTTATTGAGTACCTGTGGGGAATTCGGCTCTTTCAGCACTGTGTCAATCTCTTTCGCTTTTTTGCCGATCAGCCCATGTGTCTTCAACCATTGATAAAGCGCATGATGAATAGATTTTTCGGCAATCCACGTACCTTTGCCGGGACTCCAATCCTTGCTGAGTTTAGACAACAACTTGCCGGTTAATTCTGTACGGCAAGTTATACAAGGAATTTGATAGACAAATTCTTTTAGCTCTTTTTCCTTCCACCGGGGCAGGGTGCGGTCAGACAGTTTCAGTTCTTGCATTTCTTTGGCCCACTGCAATAAAACGTCGCGCAGTTCTTCATCCGCAATCCAACGTCTATCATCGTTTGCATCAGCCTCTGCGATTCTCTGCACATCTTCCAGGAGGTTTGGCCTCATGCCCTCTATATTCAAATGTTGGTTAAAATGCGATTTGCCATATAGTGTTTCTTTATGCAACGCCCCCCAAATTTTACGTTTTGTCATGTGCGCTACTACGGTGGCGTTTAATTTCCTTCCTAAAACATCATGCAAATTATCACCATCTTCCCAACTGCCAGGCAATATCAAACGCTTTTCTTTTATCCATTCTTCCTTGGTTTTCCAGCGTGACGGATCTTTGTTGTCTTGTTCTTTTTTATGCGCCTCTATCATGGCTTTCAGCATGGCGCGGTCGGTAATGGCGATAACAAAGGCATCTACTGCATGATGACGATGATCCTGCCTGGATTTCTCTGCTTTTTTCGCGTCGTATTGCAAAATTTCACCAGTGCCGGTATCGACTGTCTTATATGCACCGGAGTCAGGCCCGCTTCTGGGTAAGATATTATTTAATCCCAACCTGCGGCGTAATTCTCCGGTAGCGGCGCCGTTATTCACATCAATAGTGATACCGTACTTTTCCAACATTTTTTTAGTGGCGGTGGCGATATAGCGCGTATCGTTAAGTTGACGCTCAACAAAGTCTTTCTCGTTTTCCGGATCGTGCTTTTTTTTAAGCACGTTGCGTTGCTTGGGGAACAAGTCTTTGCGATATTTTTCTTTGGCAAACTTTTCTATACGTTGCCAACGGTCCGTATCGGATCCCCAGATTTCATAAGGTGTGCGCTTTTTCTTTATATCATTGCAGGTTCGACAACTAACCACCGTATTCATGTAATTTTGTCTGAAGCCGGTATAAGGCAGGATGTGCTCTATATCCGCTTCACCGGAGAATAATTCATTAAAACCGATCAGTTTTTGGCAATATGGACATTTTTCCTCTTGCTCGTTTTTCCACATCTTGTATTTCGCCCGGTCATCATATCTGATACGGCGCACCTGACCGCGTATCGTCTCCAAACTGATATTGATGTTGCTTGTCTTATAATGCTCCAGGATTTCTTTTTCTGCTGTTTCGTTCCTTTTTCTATTTTCGGCTTGCTGACTGGCTATCTCACTCCGGTGTTTTTTCGAGGATTTCATTTCCCGCGCCATCTCCATGCGGATAATGGCCGGTTTGCCATAGCGTTCGATAATGGAGTTGATCACGCGACGGATTTCATACAGGGCTTTCTGTACGACAGGATTGGCGATATTAGGAATATCCATGACATTCAACGAATCGTTGGTTGCCTTGATGTCTTTTGTAATGCTCCCGCGTTTACCTATTGCTTCCACTGCCTTGTAGTAATCCAGGCCCTTCCGCAAATGTGGCAGAAGTGTCTTGACAGCCTTGAGGCTGTGCTTGCCATAACCATCTTCCAGTTGCTCATTCATGGCTAAACCCAAAGCCCCTTCTTCAGAATTGCCATCGGATTGATAGGGGGCAAGATTCCAATGCTTGACCAGCCTGTCGTACAGGGCCTTTTTATTGTGTATGGTGAGCAGGTCTTCCACCAATTCAATTTGCTTTTTTTTGCCTAATTCCTGCCATGCACGGCCATTGATGGAGTTACTGATCGCCAAGGCGGTTTTATTTCCGACCAGGCCGGTTTTCCCCTCACCCTCATCCCCACCTTGGCTGTAATTTATATCCTTGGGTTTTACCCCCAAAGTTTCAGCTACCTTTTTCCAGGAAATGCGCCCCGATTGGTTTAGCTCATTCGGGTTATCGGCCAAGGCTGAAAGTTGTCGGCGTTGTTCCTTACTCAATGGCGCCTCGCCGATTTTTATATTATTAACCATTTGCAAGGTGCGGAATTCCTGAAACTCCAGTCGCATCAGGGCCGTGCGTTTTTTATCCGGGTAAATATTACAGTTGCCCACGATGTTTTTTTGCAGTCGTAAGGGTCTTTGGTCGAAAATTTCATGTCTTATTTTTTTGCCCGTTTCATCAGACAGCCCATGAAAGGCATTTTGTTGTTGCCATATAGCGTCAAATTCTTCTTCATACATTTCACGCCTGGCGCGAAACTGTAGTCGTTCGATATTGGTCTTTCCTTTATACTCCCTGGTTTTCTCGAACTGAAACAACGTGATACGCTGGGGTGGCATTTCCCTATGCCGTGACTCTTCCCAAATGAATTGACCAAGGGTGCGCCCGTTCAATTTTTCGTTTAGCTGATCAATTGCTTCCAGTACAGGACCTGTTTCCTTGTTCCCATTTTCGTCGTCTTTCGGGGCTGTCAGATTCAATGACTTTATGAGGTCGATATATTTCGCGCCCCGATTGCTGAAGTAACCGCGCCGGCGTTGTAAATGGAGTAATAATCGCCCAAATTCGTGTGGTTCCAATTTTTCTTTCAGGGCAAAGTTACGCATTGCATAGGGAGAGCAATAGGCTTTTTCAGCATCCGTCCATTCTTTCTTATCCCAAGTTTTATCAACTTTGCGCTCGGCATACCTGCGATCAATTTCGTTAAGTATATCTTCCGGTTTTGATCGATAATCGTCAGGCAGCAATCCATTTTCCATGAGTATCTCCACAAGTGCCTTGCGACGGTCTTTATAATAGTCTCTGCGATTGCGCGCCCCGCGTGCAGCGCGCCGCTTTTGATTTTTAGGTACTTTGGTCTTTGCCTCTAACATTTCCAGGAAAATACGGGAATTCAAGGCGCGTAAAGAGATAGGCTTGTATCCAGCATAGATCCCTTTATGCTCTTCCTTCTCTTCCTTTCCTATTTTGCAATCTACCACTGCCCAGCCAATGGAATTGGAACCTACGTCTAATCCGAGGATATAGGGATTTTGCTTTTCACTTTTCTTTTGCATTTGTTATTTTTTCGTGTTATAGTGATATGCGAATTGTATCTGAACTGAGCCTGCTCGTTTTTTACAACAAAATTCTAGCAGGATATGTCCTTACAGGACTAACCCTATACGCCTCTCAATTCAATTGAGGGGCGTTTTTCATTTCGGAGCGCAACAGGGCAGGCGGGGTTAATGCGCTATTCCTTCCGCTTCCTTTTCTTCGATTTCGATGGTGAGTTCGCCGTTTGCCTCGGAGACGGTGACGTGGCCGCCGTGGAGTAGTTTGCCGAACAGGAGTTCTTCGGCTAATTCTTTCTTTATCTTTTCCTGGATGAGGCGCGCCATGGGTCTTGCCCCCATGACTTTGTCGTGGCCGTGTTCGCCCAACCAGAGACGGGCGGCTTCATCCACTTCGATCACAACTTTCTTTTCATCCAGTTGGGCCTGTAGCTCGACCAGGAATTTGTCTACCACGTTGAGGATGGTTTTCTGGTCCAGGGCATTGAACTCGATGATTGCGTCCAGGCGATTGCGAAATTCCGGGCTGAACGTTTTCTTGATGGCTTCCATGGCGTCGGAGCTGTGGTCTTGTTGGGTAAAGCCGACGGAAGGCCGGCTGATGCGTTCAGCCCCGGCGTTGGTGGTCATGATGATGATCACGTTGCGGAAATCGGTGTGCCGGCCGTTGGTGTCGGTCAAGGTGCCATGGTCCATGACCTGCAACATCAGGTTGAAGACGTCGGGATGAGCCTTTTCCATTTCGTCCAACAGCAACACGCAATGGGGGTGTTTATTCACTTCATCGGTAAGCAGCCCGCCTTGGTCAAAACCCACGTACCCCGGCGGAGCGCCGATCAATCGCGACACCGTGTGACGCTCCATGTATTCGGACATGTCGAAGCGAATCAACTCGATGCCCAACGCGATGGCCAATTGTTTGCTGACTTCCGTTTTACCCACGCCGGTGGGTCCGGCGAACAGGAAATCGCCGATGGGTTGCTGCGGATTGCCTAGCCCCGAGCGCGCCATCTTGATGGCGGCGGCCAGGGTCTCGATGGCCTTGTCCTGCCCGAACACCACCATCTTGAGGTTGCGCTCCAGGTTTTTCATCACGTTCTTGTCGGACGTCGTCACCGTCTTTGGCGGAATACGCGCCACCTTGGCAATCATGTTCTCAATGTCGTGCACCCCGATGGTCTTCTTGCGTTTGGACGGCGGCAGCAATTGTTGCGAGGCGCCGGCTTCATCGATGATATCAATGGCTTTATCAGGCAGGTGGCGGTCAGTGATATAACGTTCGGTCAACTCCGCCGCCGAGCGTAATGACTGGTTGGTGTAGCGCACGTGGTGATGCTCTTCAAAACGGGATTTCAGCCCCTGCAATATCTTTATGGTCTCTTCGATAGAGGGTTCGGTCACGTCTATTTTCTGGAAGCGTCGCGCCAGCGCCCGGTCTTTCTCGAAGATGCCGCGGAACTCGTGATACGTGGTGGAGCCAATACACTTGATGTCGCCGGAGGCCAATACCGGTTTGATGATGTTGGAGGCGTCCATGACGGCCCCCGAGGCGGCGCCGGCGCCGATGATGGTGTGGATTTCATCGATGAAAAGAATGGAACCTTCGTGGCGTTTGAGTTCGACGATCACGCTTTTCAGGCGTTTCTCAAAATCGCCGCGATACTTGGTGCCGGCCAATAAAGCGCCCATATCAAGTGAGTAGATAGTGCAGTCCAACAACACTTCCGGCACGGCTTTATCAACGATCTGCTTGGCAATGCCTTCCGCGATGGCGGTCTTGCCGACGCCGGCCTCGCCAACGAAGAGCGGATTGTTTTTCCGGCGGCGACAAAGAATCTGTATGGTCCGCTGCACTTCGTGTTCACGCCCGATGAGCGGGTCGATTTTCCCGATTTCCGCCTGCTTGTTAAGGTTGACCGTGAAGGTCTCTAATGGATTCTTGCCCCCTTCATCCTGACGCGTCTTACCGCCGGTGGAGGGGCCGGCGGAATCACCGGTTTCGTCTTCCGGAATTTTTGTGATGCCATGCGCAATGTAATTCACCACGTCCAACCGCGCGATATTTTGTTGGTTCAGGAAAAAAGCCGCGTGAGATTCACGCTCGCCGAAGATGGCAACCAGTACATTGGCGCCGCTGACCTCTTTCTTGCCGGAAGACTGCACGTGGAACACGGCCCGTTGCAACACCCGTTGAAAACTCAGGGTAGGTTGAATTTCCCGTTCATCATCGTCAATAAGCAGCGGGGAATTCTCTTCGATAAATTTGGTGAGTTCACTTTGCAATTCATTCAGGTCGGCGCCACAGGCGCGCAACACCTTGATCGCCGAAGAGTTGTTCAGCAAGGCCAGTAATAAATGCTCAACCGTCATGAATTCATAGCGTTCATCCCGGGCTTTTCTAAACGCTACGTTCAGTGTTTGTTCCAAATCTTTATCGAGCATGACCAGTTTTCCGGGTTCAGTAAGCTTTTTCCATTGTACACATTAATGGATGTTCGTGCTTGCGTGAGTAATGATTCACTTGCGAGACCTTTGTTTCAGCAGTTTCATGGCTAAAGATACCACACACGCCCATCCCGCGCGTATGCACTTCCAGCATGACCCGCGTTGCGGTCTCCCGGTCCATGATAAAAAAGATTTCAAGGATATGAACGACAAATTCCATGGGCGTGTAATCGTCATTGATCAAAATCACCTTGTACATGGGCGGGCGTTTCAGCTTCGGCTCTGCTTCCTGTAACGCTACGCCGTCGTCATCATGCTCATAAGTTTTTTCGGGATCGGACATCTAAACGAAAATGCCTCGCAACTCCGGCAGCATCAACGCGATATTGACGCCGATGGGGACCCGCAGGCCGATCTTCTGTTCAACCAGGGTGCGGTATAAGGTTGTCGAACTCATGTTGGTTTCTCTACTGGGTTTTCAAATTAATCCTGTTTGCCTGAAAGGAATAATATAATGCAACAGGGCTATTACTGCCAATACTTGTTATGGTTAAGTATATCAAGCCGGCAAGCTACCCGAAAAGATAGCGCTCGCCAGTCGTCGATGATTGTATAAATAAAAATGAGAAGCTAAAAGCCGCCGCCGCGGCCGTCGAGTTTCACAAGGCGGAATCGATCATGCCGGGATGCGCCCTGTAGTTGATGTTAAAAATATTAACTTGTCAAATGATACATATTTTTGTAACCTGCCCGGATCAGGGCAACCGCCTGCTTCAAGTCATGACCTGATAATGGGTATCCCCCAAACTGTTTCTCCTGTTTCCCCCCTTGTCAGGGGGATACTTGTGAGTTTATTCCCTTGTCAGGGGGCTTTTATGAAGCAGGCGGTTGCCTTGTTGCGCGAGTTGCGGTAAAGATATTTTTTATTACTCTATGCTGGAGAGATTGAAAATGGGTACTGATGTGAAACAATTGGAGCAGGACTGGGCGGAGAATCCACGCTGGAAGAACGTCAAACGGGATTATGGCGCGGGTGACGTGGTCAGGTTGCGGGGTTCCGTGCAGATTGAGCATACCCTGGCTAAAAAAGGCGCCGAGAAGTTGTGGCGATTAGTCAATGATGAAGATTACATAAACAGCCTGGGCGCAGTCACCGGCGGCCAGGCTGTTCAGCAGGTGAAGGCCGGGGTAAAGGCCATCTACCTGTCAGGCTGGCAGGTGGCGGCCGACGGCAACACCTCGGAGACCATGTATCCGGACCAGTCGCTTTATGCGGTGGATTCCGTTCCCACCGTGGTGCGGCGTATCAACAATGCCTTCAAGCGGGCTGATGAAATCCAGTGCGCCAGGGGTAGCGGCGACGTTGATTACTTTGCGCCGATTGTCGCCGATGCGGAAGCCGGTTTTGGCGGCGTGCTGAATGCCTTTGAATTGATGAAGGGCATGATTGAAGCCGGCGCCGCCGGCGTGCATTTTGAAGATCAGCTTGCGTCCGTCAAGAAATGCGGACACATGGGCGGCAAAGTATTGGTGCCCACCCAGGAAGCGATCCACAAGCTGTCGGCGGCGCGATTAGCAGCGGACATCATGGCAGTGCCCACCATCGTCCTGGCAAGGACTGATGCCAACGCCGCCGCGTTGTTGACCTCCGACGTGGATGAGCGGGACCAACGTTTCGTCACCGGTGAGCGAACCTCAGAGGGATTTTTTGTCACAAAACCAGGACTTGACCAGGCGATTGACCGGGGCCTGTCCTACGCGCCTTATGCGGACTTGCTCTGGTGCGAGACGGCGGTTCCGGACCTGGGTGAAGCCAGGCGTTTTGCCGAAGCCATACACAAGGAATATCCCGGACAGTTGCTGGCCTACAATTGTTCGCCTTCTTTTAACTGGAAGAAGAACCTGGATGATTTGACCATAGCCAAATTCCAGCGTGAACTGGGCGCCATGGGTTATAAATACCAGTTCATTACCCTGGCGGGGATCCACAACATGTGGTACCACATGTTTGATCTCGCGCATAACTATACGCAGAGGGGAATGACCGCCTACGTGGAGATGATACAAGAACCGGAGTTCGCCGCGGCGAAACGCGGTTATACGTTTGCATCCCATCAGCAGGAAGTAGGCGCCGGTTACTTCGATGACGTGACCTCCGTCATCCAGGGCGGCAAATCATCGGTGACGGCCCTGACCGGCTCCACCGAAGAAGAGCAGTTTGACAAAGCAGTCAACAACTGAGAACGCCTCGACTTCCCCCCACACTCTCCCCAGGAGAAGGTGTCGCAAAAGCCCCAGCGCCGCCACCGGCGCTGACCCGTAGGGGCAACCCCCTGTGGTTGCCCTGACCCCCGGTATGCGCCGGCCGCCAATTATTTTTTGGCTTCTGTCAGGTCATCAGCCGTTTTAGTATGGCTTCATACATGGTTGACAGGGTTTCCAGGTCGGCGATGCGGACGCGTTCGTTGACTTTGTGAATGGTGGCGTTCACGGGGCCCAGCTCTACCACCTCGGCGCCCGTGGGCGCGATGAAGCGACCATCGGAAGTGCCGCCGGCCGTGGAGACCTCCGGCGTCACGTTGGTTATGTCGGCGACCACGCGCCGGACGGTCTCCAGCAGCTTTCCGGACTTCGTTAAAAAGGGTTGACTGCACGGGCGCCACGCCAAGGCGTAGTCTAATTCATGTTGTTGCAATACCCGTTCAATCTCTTCCTTGAGTGTTTGCTCAGTCCATTCATTGGAAAATCGCAGGTTGAAACTGATTTGTATGGAGGCTGGTATGACGTTCTCGGCGCCGGTCCCGGCTTGTATGTTGGAAACCTGGAAGCTGGTGGGGGAGTAATGGGCATCGCCTTCGTCCCAGACCCGCCGGCATAATTCCGCCAGGGCCGGGCTGACCAAGTGGATGGGATTTTTTGCCAATGCCGGGTAAGCCACGTGTCCCTGGACGCCGGAGACGGTAAGCACACCCGATAATGATCCGCGCCGGCCGTTCTTGATGGTATCGCCGATCGCGTCACGGCTCGAAGGCTCGCCCACCAGGCACCAGTCGATTTTCACATTATTATCTTTTAGGTGCTCCAACACTTTTTTCGTGCCGTTCACCGCAATCCCTTCTTCATCACTGGTCAACAATATGCTGATGGTCCCGCGGCGCGCGCCGTTGGTTGCGATAAACCGTTCCATGGCGGTAACCATGGCGGCCACGCTGCCTTTCATGTCAGCGGCGCCGCGGCCGTATAAATAGCCGTTCCGCTCTTCCGGCTGGAACGGCGCGGAGTCCCAGTCCGTTTCCGCGCCGCCGGGCACCACGTCCGTATGTCCCAGGAAAGTAAAGACCGGGCTGCCCTCGCCGTGGGTAGCCCAAAGATTATCCACGTCTTCGCGGGGCAGGTGGGTGACCTTGAAGCCGGACTTTTCCAGGCGCTCGGCAATCAATTGCTGGCAGCCGGCGTCATCCGGGGTCACCGATGGCCTGGAAATGAGGTCTTTGGTCAGCGCAAGCGTCATGACGGGTATTGAACAACAATTGAACCCGAACTACAAATCAAGGCGCAAACAGGGATGCCCTGAACGAGTCCATCATTGATAAGATGGGGAAAAAGCGCTTGACCCAAACGCCGCTTCTGTTATCGTTCAGTCCGAGGTCGCAGGGAGTTGGCCACCCAGGCACGAAATCATCACAGACGCCAGGGCCATTCCAAAATCGGGTCAAACCCATAGCAGGGACGGATTTGAAACCCGTCCCTGCAAGAGCAGGCAAAAATGGTGGAGAAGCGCCCCTGACGGTGATCTCGAAATAGCCCTGCATTACAGACACAGAAAAAGGAGGTCCGAAATGAAACTTCAGCCAGAGTCCACGACGACGCAACCCCAAGCGCAGCCGTTCCCACAACCCGCGCCGCCGCCGGAATTTCCCGGTTGCCGGCCAATCACGATAAAGCGTGGGGACATCGACATGTACGATGGCCGCCTGGAGTATTGGGATGCCGATACCGAGATTGCCTGGGTAGTGCGCGAACCCACCGGCATTGCCCATGAACACCCTTCGCATTGCCTGGTGGAACTATACGCAGTGATCGCGGCGTTGCGCGGCTCGCCTATTCGTTGCTACGGTTCCATGGACCTGGAGTTGCACGACAGCCAGGGCCGGCGGCGGCGCATCCTGCAGGCAGACCAGTCGGTATACCTGCATCCGGTCCAGGCGCGGCTGCCGGAGGCGGCGGGCCTGGTGATAGGCCGGCATGATTTTCCCGATGTAGTAGTGGAGGTGGACAACACGACGGACGTCCGCCGGGGCAAGCTGGGGCTGTATGAGCAGTGGGGTTTCCCGGAGGTATGGGTAGATGTACCGGAGGCGGCGTCGCCGAGTCGGCCGGCGGGGCGGCGGCCGGGGTTAGTGATTCACCTGTTGCAGGGTGGCGCATACCGGCCGGCGCCGGTGAGTCAGGCGTTTCCGGGCTGGACGGCTTTGGAGATTCATACGGCTTTGAACGAGCCGGTGTTATCGGCGTCGGTCAGTCAGGTGCTGAAACGGGTAGGCCGAACCTTGGGCGAGCGGGAAGGCACTGACCCTGACGACACGCCCTGGCTTCACAGTCAACGGGAGGAAGGGCGCGCGAAAGGACAAGCCGAGGGGTACGCCGAGGGACGCGCCGAGGCGCGCGCCGAGACCATGAAAATGCTCATAGGCAAGGTTCTGGGGATCGATGCCGGAGACCTGAACTTGACGGGCGTAAGCGACGAAGCGGTGACGGATGCTTTGCTTCAATGCGAGGGCGAGGCGGATTTCCGCGCCTGGCTTCGAGACCAGCGACGCTGATCCCCGCCAGCGGGATTTACTGGTTTTATCCCAGACAAAACTGCGGAACATGCCCTCGATGCCAGGGACTTGGACTTGACGGGAGTAAGCGACGACGCGGTGACGGACGCTTTGCTCCAATGCGAGGGCGAGGCGGATTTCCGCGCCTGGCTTCGAGACCAGCGACGCTGAGCCCGGCCAGCAGGATTTACTGACTTTATCCCAGGCAAAACTGCGGGTGACAGGAAAAGAACATGCCCTCGCTGCCGGATAACTTCATCCGGCTGTCTGTTTGCGCCGGACGAAACACGCTGAGCGATAGGCCGACGAACCGGAATCTACAGCCACTTGTCGCCGTATGCGGGTTCGTAGGCTTCAATCGCGTCCAATATGGATTTTGCAGTTGTTCCGACTATCAACATGTCGCGATGCGCGGATTTCAGGAAGCGTTCCTCGACGGCGTGGTCCAGGAAGTTCAGGAGTTGAGCGAAATACTCGTGGACGTTCAGCAGCGCGCACGGTTTCCCATGCAGTCCTAATTGCGCCCAAGTCAATGCTTCCAATATCTCTTCGAAGGTGCCGAGGCCGCCGGGCAGGGCGACAAAGCCATCGGCAAGCTGGGACATCATGGTCTTTCGTTCATGCATGGAATTGACGATATACAGGTTCGATAGCTGCTCATGCGCCAGGTCTTTTTCGACTAAAAAATTCGGAACTACCCCGGTCACCTCGCCGCCCCCGGCCAACGCCGCCTCCGCGACCGCGCCCATGAGTCCGATTTTGGCGCCGCCGTAAACAAGGCCGATGCCGCGCCTGCTTAATTCGGCGCCCAGCTCCTTTGCCGCGTTGACGTATGCAGGTTCGGCGCCGGTATTGGAGCCGGCAAATATACATATCCTGTTATTTTTCATTCTCTGTATAATATGCCGTTCATTTTCCTGAACATGCCAACCGCGTGATGCAAACCCCATGACTGCGCTTATCTGCGGCTCTTTTGCCTATGACACTATCATGGTATTTCCGGATTACTTCAAGAATCATATTCTGCCAGAAAAAATACATATGCTGAATGTTTGTTTCGTCGTGCCTGACATGAAACGGGAGTTTGGCGGCTGCGGCGGCAACATTGCTTACAACATGAAATTGTTGGGGGCGGATTGCGCGCCCATGGGGACGGTGGGCGACGACTTTGCCGCCTACCGGGAATGGCTTGAAAACAATGCCATCGACCAGCGCTATATCAAAGTCATAGATGGCACTTTCACTGCCCAATGTTTTATCACGACCGACCTGGATGACAACCAGGTCACGACGTTTCAATTGGGCGCCATAGCTCATTCACACCAGAATAAAGTCTCGATGGCTGAAGGGATCAGTATCGGCATCGTTGCCCCGGACGGCAAGGAGGGCATGTTGCAGCACGCGCAACAATTTGCGGAGTTGGGCATTCCGTTTATTTTTGATCCCGGCCAAAACGTCACAGTGCTTGGCCGGGATGAGTTGTTGCAAAGCTTCGAGTATGCGACGTGGCTGGTTTTTAATGATTACGAGTGGCAATTGGTTGAAAGCAAGACGGGATTGACCACCAGCACGGTCACCGACCTTGTTGATACGCTGATCGTGACCCAGGGCGCCAAAGGGTCGATCATCCATGCCAGGGGGCGCCGAATCGACATACCCGCCGCCAAGGCTGAACAAATGGTTGATCCTACCGGTTGCGGCGATGCCTACCGGGCCGGTCTGCTGCATGGATTGATGAATGATAAAGACTGGGAGACCACCGGCAGGATCGCCTCCTTGATGGGGAAAATCAAGATCGAGTCCCAGGGCACCCAGAATCACAAATTCGACAAACAGGCGTTTTCCGATTTGTTTCGGGCAAATTTTGGCTATGCCTTATATTGAGAGAAACTGTCTTCCTCACCCTGGCCCTCACCCCGGCCCTCACCCCGGTCCTCTCCCGCCGCCGGTTCCCGCTACCCAAACTGTTCCCCTGTCCCTGCAAGGAAAGAAGTTAGCGAAAACTACTACTCTCCCGCATTATCGTTTGCAACCGTCATTGCTTTGCAATAAACTGCACGTCTTCCAAAATCCTTGCCTCACTGCATTGACGGGAGGCTGAACCCATGGGGATATGACAATGAGACATTATGAAATCGTGTTTCTGGTGCACCCGGACCAGAGCGAGCAGGTTCCTGACATGATTGAGCGGTACCGTTCCATGATCGAGTCTGGCAACGGCGCCGTCCACCGCCTGGAAGATTGGGGCCGGCGCCAGCTGGCTTATACGATAAATAAAATACAAAAAGCGCACTATGTTTTGATGAACATCGAGTGTGATCAAGCCACGTTAAATCAATTAAACAACGCATTCAGATTCAATGATGCCGTTATCCGCGAGCTTGTTTTCAGGAAAGACAAGGCAATTACGGAGCCTTCACTCCTGGCGAAAAGCAAGGAGGCGTCAAAGCAGGAAGATGGAGAGTACGACGATAAAGCGGTTGAGCCTGATTCTTCGGGTGATGACGAATAACATGAAAATTTCAGGAGAAGTGAATGGCGCGATATTTTAGAAGAAAGCGGTTTTGTAAATTTACTGCCGAAGGCGTTGAGGAAATTGATTACAAGGACATCAATACGCTGAAAGCCTATATTACGGAAACAGGAAAAATTGTGCCCAGCAGGATATCCGGCACGAAAGCGAGATACCAACGGCAGCTGGCTACAGCGATTAAACGGGCGAGATATTTAGCTTTGATCCCTTATAACGATACACATTAAAAATCCTGCATTCATATCCTGAGGAAAGCCGAATTATTTTCTTGCCGGCGAGACCCATATCATCGGCGGCTTTATCCCTGGACAGCTGGTTAATCTCATGCGCGCACTTGGCAACTACTTATTAAGGAGTCGCTTCCACTCGATTTTAACGGTAAGCGTATTAACCGTATTATCTGTTTTTGTATCGCCTTTATCGTATTTTCTCAGTGGCGCCCCAATAGGCCTGGTCACTTTACGCAAAGGGCCCGTCATTGGGTTACAGGTTGCCCTGGGAAGCCTGTTATTTCTTGCGCTGATTGCAATGATGGCGAAAGCCCAACCGGTTATCCCGGCGGCGCTCATGATTTTCGTCTGGTTGCCGGTAATAATTTGTTCAAGCGTGTTGAGGGCTACGCAATCCCAGGGCCTGTCAGTCCTGGGCGCCGGCGTATTGGGTATCGTCTTTGCCACCTATATACACGCGACCCTTGATTACATCCGGGAATGGTGGTTGACCTGGTTTGACCGTTGGAAAGAATATGCGCCGTCCGAGCTTACGGCGCAACAGTTTGGGCAGATACGCGAGACTGTCGAGCCTTTGATATCAACGTTCATTTTGTCGGGTTTCGTCATCAGTTTGATCACGACTGTGTTGCTGTCGCGCTGGTGGCAATCGATTTTGTTCAATCCCGGCGGTTTCAGGAACGAGTTCTATTCACTGAAATTGCCCCGAAGCCTGGTATTCCCGACATTGCTTGGGATATTTGCTTTGCTGTTCATAGGAAATAATATGCCATTGGCGCTCAGGGACGTATTGGTGATAGTCCTGATCCTCTACTTGTACCAGGGACTGTCAAGCATACACAGGTACATTCATAACAAGGGGTTTTCCAGGATCTGGTTGATCATCATGTATGTCTCGTTTTTTTTGTCGCCCCGTATCATTTTATTGATCGTAACCGGCGCCGGCATTACCAATGCCTGCCTGGGAAAGACGACCGAGAGCGCGGATAAGCGTGTATGATTGTGCTATGATCGTCCAACTTTATGAGGCAGGAAAATGGAAGTAATACTACTTGAAGAAATAAGAAAACTGGGTGAGCCGGGACAGCAGGTCAGTGTTAAATCCGGCTATGGCAGGAATTTTCTAATCCCCGGCGGCAAGGCAGTGCCGGCGACCCCTGAAAACCGGGAAAAATTTGAATCGCAAAAGGCCGAACTGGAGAAAGCGGAGGCAGATGCCTTGACCACGGCGCAGGCCCGGGCCAGGAAACTCGATGCCCTGGAAGTCACCTTGTCGAGAAAGACCTCTTCCGAAGACAAGTTGTTTGGCTCAGTCGGCGCGGGCGATATTGCAGCCGCCGTTACCGAAGCCGGCGTGGAAATCTCCAAACACGAAGTCAGGTTGCCGGAAGGACCGTTCAGGCAGCCGGGTGAGTACCAGGTCGACGTGCATTTGCATGGGGACGTGGATGCCCAAATCAAGCTGATGGTCATTGCGGAAGACGGCTAGGGAAACACAGGCCCTCGTCATGGCGGAATTTGCGTATACGGCGGTTGACCCGGAAACAACAAGCCTGAAGCTCCCGCCTCATTCCATCGAGGCCGAGCAAGCGGTATTGGGCGGGCTTTTCCTGGATAACCAGGCATTGATAAAAGTCGCCGAGCGGGTACAGGCGGATGATTTTTACCGGCAGGACCACCGGACTGTTTTCAAGGCAATCAGCGCCCTGGACGCAGAAGGAAAGCCGTTTGACCTGGTCACGGTGGCGGAGTGGCTGGAGTCCCATCAGCAACTGGACGAAGTGGGTGGTTTAGCCCGCCTGGCCGCGCTGGCGGAGAATACCCCCAGCGCAAGCAACATCGCCGCCTATGCGGACATCGTGCGAAAACGGTCGGTTCTCAGGCAGCTGGTTGCCGCCACAACGGAAATAAGTGACGCCGTTTTTAACCCGGGGGCGCAGAGCAGCGAACAAATCCTGGATCTCGCCGAGCAAAAGGTATTTGAAATTGCCGAGCAGGAGACCCGGGGGAGACGAACCTATAAAAATATCAAAGACCTCCTGGTTGTGACCCTGGACCGGATCGATGAGTTGTACAGGAAGAAAACCTCCATTACCGGCGTCGCCACGGGATTTGATGATTTTGATGAGCGCACCGCGGGACTACAGCAGTCCGACCTGATCATCGTCGCCGGGCGGCCCTCCATGGGGAAAACGGCTTTCGCGATCAATATCGCCGAACATGCCGTGATAAAGGAAAAATTGTCCGCCGTCGTGTTCAGCATGGAAATGCCGGGCGAGCAGCTGGCCATGCGTATGATGTCGTCCTTGGGGAGGATAGACCAGCACAAGGTTCGCACCGGGAAATTGGATGATGATGACTGGCCGCGCCTGACTTCCGCGGTTGAAATTTTAAAGGATGCCAACCTGTTCATAGATGATACGCCGGCCCTGACACCGGCGGAATTGAGGGCAAGGTGCCGACGTATTTCCCGGGAATATCAACTCGACCTGGTTATCATCGATTATCTTCAATTGATGCATATCCCGGGGACCTCGGAGAACCGGGCCACTGAGATTTCCGAGATCTCCCGCTCCCTGAAAGCCATGGCCAAGGAGTTGAAGGTGCCGGTCGTCGCTTTATCACAGTTGAACAGGAGCCTGGAACAGCGACCGAATAAACGGCCTGTCATGTCGGATTTACGCGAATCCGGGGCCATCGAGCAGGATTCCGACGTTATCGCGTTTATCTACCGGGATGAGGTTTATAATGAAGACAGCGCCGATAAGGGCTTGGCTGAGATCATTATAGGCAAACAACGTAACGGCCCCATAGGGACTGTTAAACTTGCATTTCTGGGTCAATACACTCGATTTGAGAACCATATCGAAGAAAATCGGTACATGCTGGGCATGGATGGATGACCCGGCCTGCTAAGGTCATCATCGACCTTGATGCCTTACGTCATAATTTGTCAAGGATCAGGCAATTCGCGCCACACAGCAAGATCATGGCCATCGTTAAAGCGGATGCCTATGGACATGGCATCGCCAGGATTGCCGCGGCCTTGACAGGTGTAGACGGCTTCGGCGTCGCCTGTCTCGAAGAAGCCTGCCAATTAAGAGAAGCGGGCATCGACAAAAAAATTCTCCTGCTCGAAGGGCCGTATTCCGTCGAAGAAATTCCAGCGATTCAACAATTACGGCTTGATGTGGTTATCCATCACCAATTTCAATTCACGTTGCTGAATGATGCGGTCATTACCTCCCCCATTAACGCCTGGCTGAAGCTGGACAGCGGCATGCATCGCCTGGGCTTTGCCGCTACAGAGATTGCCGCCAGCTGGGCGCAGCTGAAACAACATGAAGGCGTGGCCGGCAATATCCGTCTGCTCTCACACTTGGCGAGCGCGAATGAGCCGGACAGCGCCATGACGAAAAAGCAGATTGAACTGTTTTCCAACGTGACAAAAGGGTTTCAGGCCGAAAAATCCCTGGCTAATTCAGCCGGCATTATCGCCTGGAAGGAATGCCACCTGGACTGGGTAAGACCGGGCCTGATGCTGTACGGGGTATCACCCATAGACGGTAATACCGCGGATGATTTTGGTCTTAGCCCCGTGATGTCGCTGGAATCCGAACTGATCTCCATTAAAAACCTGAAGCAGGGGGACCCGGTAGGTTACGGGGCAAGCTGGAGTTGCCCCGAAGACATGCCCATAGGCATTGTCGCGGCAGGTTATGGGGATGGTTTCCCGCGTCATGCGGGGTCAGGCACGACCATTCTGGTCAACGGAAGATCATGCAGTTTGGTCGGGAGAGCCTCCATGGATATGCTCACCATCGACCTGCGCAACTATCCCGGCGCGCGGATAGGCGACCCCGTGTTGCTGTGGGGCAAGGAATTGCCCGTTGAAGTCATTGCGCGCTATGCGGATACGATTCCCTATGAATTATTATGCGGCGTGCATAAACGACTTGAATTTATTGAACGTGGCCAGCCGGGTTAAAACACAATATCAGTGCAGCGAATGTGGCGGCGTCACGCCCAAGTGGACCGGGCAATGCAGCGATTGCAATGCCTGGAATACTTTAACCGAAGTGATTGTCGATAATAAATCTTCGATCGCCGAGAGATTTCACCCCCGGGCTTCCACGCCGGTGGTCATTCGCAAGCTGGATGAAGTGGGGACGGTGGAGGAACCCCGTTTATCGACAGGCTCGGCGGAATTCAATCGTTCCCTGGGGGGTGGCCTCGTCAGCGGCTCTGTCGTCTTGTTAGGCGGAGACCCCGGGATAGGCAAATCAACGTTGCTGATTCAGATTCTCTCGGCGCTTGCCGAAAATGACGGCATAAACACCTTGTACGTGAGCGGTGAAGAATCCGTTGAACAGGTCAGCCTGCGCTCCGCAAGACTGGGGTTAGCATCGGACAAGCTGTTTGTCCTGGCTGAAAACCAGTTGGAAAACCTCTTTTCCGTTATTGATAAACACCTGCCGCAGGTATTGGTGATTGATTCCATCCAGACGATTTTCTCTGAGGCGCTGCAATCCGCGCCCGGTTCCGTAGCCCAGGTGCGTGAATGCGCGGCAAGACTGGCGCGCTTCGCCAAACAGACCAATACCACGGTGTTTTTAGTCGGACACGTGACAAAAGAGGGCGCCTTGGCAGGGCCGCGGGTACTGGAACACATGGTCGATACGGTGCTGTATTTCGAGGGAGACAGCAACAGCCGTTACCGGATGATCCGTTCCGTCAAAAACCGTTATGGGGCAGTAAATGAATTAGGCGTGTTTGCCATGACCGATAAAGGTCTGCGGGAGATTAATAATCCATCGGCGATCTTCTTGACAAGCCATGGGGAGCCGACGCCGGGCACCGTCATTCTTGTTACGCGGGAGGGGAGCCGTCCGTTATTGGTGGAAGTCCAGGCCCTGGCGGACGACTCCCATATCAGCCAACCCCGCCGGGTTGCCGTAGGTCTGGAGCAGAACCGGTTATCCATGTTGTTGGCTGTTTTACACAGACATGCCGGCATCGCTACCCATGCCCAGGATATTTACATCAATGTTGTCGGCGGCGTTAAACTCACTGAGACGGCCGCGGACATGGCCATCCTGATGGCGATCCTGTCGAGTTTCTATGACCGGCCCTTGGCCGATGATTTAGTCGTATTCGGCGAGGTTGGCCTGGCGGGCGAAATAAGACCCGTGCAGGCAGGCCAGGAAAGATTGAAAGAAGCAAAAAAACATGGTTTTAAGAGGGCGCTTATCCCGGTCGCCAACGCCCCGAAAAGAAAGATGAATCAACTGGAGGTATTTGCCGTCAGGAAATTGAGCGAAGCTATCAAGGCGCTCTTTTAGTTGCTGTCCAACTGCTCTTGTAATTGCGCCTTTAATTTTTCCGCTTGTTGAATTTCAACAGACGACAGCCCTTGCAATAACGTGTCCCGTCGATGGACGTCCATCTGGTTGCCACCATCCGAGAGCAAGCTGTACCATGCCAGGGCCAGGGGTTTATTTTGTTCCACCCCCTCGCCGTTCAGGTATGCCATTCCTGAACTTCTCTGGGCAATGGCGTAGCCTTGGAGCGCTGATTTTTTGTACCATTCAACGGCTTCAGACAAGTCTTTTTCTGTTCCTTCTCCGAGGGCATGGGCCATGCCGACCCTGTATTGAGCCGGCGCATAATCCTGCTCGGCCGATTTGACGAAATACTCAAAGGCCCTTGCATGATCTTCGTCAACGCCGTCACCCAAAGCGTAGGCCATGCCAACCCTGTATTGAGCCGGCGCATAATCCTGCTCGGCCGATTTGACGAAATGCCCAAAGGCCTTTGCGTGATCTTCGCCAACGCCGTCACCCAAAGCGTAGGCCATGCCTAATTCATAATTTGATACGGCGCCTGATTGTTCCAGGGCGTCAAGGGCCGCTTCGTTTTGCCGGGGGCTTGTGTCCTGCGTATTGTCCCTGTTTGCGGCGACTGTCTGGCTTGCTTTACCCGCTTTATTGTCCCGGCCAAAGATACGGGAGAAAAATCCCTTCTTTTCTTCTTCGGCAGCTTCCGGATCACAACATTCCGGCGCGTCCCCCGCAGGCGGGGTTGACCCGCCCGGCGCGTCTCCCGGAGGCGGGGTTGATCCGCCCGGCGCGTCCTCCGGAAGCGGGGTTGACCCGCCCGGCGCGTCTCCCGGAGGCGGGGTTGATCCGCCCGGCGCGTCCCCCGGAGGTGGGGTTGACCTGCTCGGCGCGTCCTCCGGCGGCGGGGTTGACCCGGCCGGCGCGTCCCGGCTGGGCATTTCGTCTTCCGGATCATCATTTTCAGCCAGTACGGCGGCGCTATCATCGGCGCCGGCCTGGTTGTCTTTACGGAACAGCCGTTTAAAAAATCCACGCTTTGCAACGGTTTTATTGGCGGCAACTTCTGCCGGCGCGCCAGTCTTGTTAGCGACTTCATCCGGGGGTTCCTCGCCGGCTTCTTTTTCCAACTCTGAGGCCGGTTTAACCCGGCTGATCTGCCGGAGCTTGACAAGATTGAGTCTTGCGGCGGCGTGGTCTTGCTCCGCCGCTGCTTCATACCAGCGTTCTGCCGACGCGTCATCTTGTTCGACGCCTTCTCCCATCAGGTACATATTGCCCAGTCCGTACTGCGCCTCGGCATAGCCTTGCTCCGCCGCGCGGGCGTACCAGCGCGAAGCTTCGGCAAGGTCGATATCGACGCCCAGCCCCCGATGATAAAGTGAGGCTAACTGGTATTGCGCGCTGGCGTCGCCCTGCATGGCAAGTGACCGAAACGTCTCGTAAGCAGAGGCATAATCCTGCTCTTGCAATGCAGCAAGGCCGGCATTAATTTCCTCGGGGTCCCCGTGAAATCGCTCGATTGACGCTTCGGCGTCGCCATCCGGGTTCGACGCGTTGCCTGCGTCAACCTGGGCGTTGGCGGTTTGAATGAGCGCGGCGGCAAAAATGACAAGGCAGGTACATCGGGCTGTCAGCATGTAATTTCCTGGTTTTAAGCAAACTGGCGAAGCATTGATAATGGTTGATGAAGTTTTAAAATCCCTACATAGTATGCTGGCAATTGTAATAAAAATCCATGCAAAAGATACGGGACATGGCTGACAATCGCAAGATCATCCATATAGATATGGATGCTTTTTATGCCTCTGTCGAACAGCGGGATTATCCCGGGTACCGGGGCAAGCCCGTGATTGTGGGCGGCGCCCCGGATAAGCGCGGCGTGGTGGCGGCCTGCAGTTATGAAGCGAGAGAATTCGGCATTCACTCGGCTATGCCTTCATCCAGGGCGGCGAAGCTGTGCCCCCAAGCCATATTCATAAAGCCACGTTTTGTCGAATATCGACGAATTTCGGAACAAATAAGGGGTATTTTCTTGGAATTCACCGAATTAGTGGAACCACTATCCCTGGATGAAGCCTATTTGGACGTAAGCTCCTGCGACCTCCACCAAGGCTCTGCAACCCGTATCGCCCAGGCTATAAAGGCGAAAATCAAGACCGAGACAGACCTGACCGCATCAGCTGGCGTGTCCTATAACAAATTTCTGGCCAAGGTGGCCTCGGACCTGGACAAGCCCGATGGCCTGTATGTGATTACCCCCGCCGAAGGCGAGGCTTTCGTCAGTCGCCTGCCCATAGGTCAATTTTTTGGCGTTGGCAAGGCTACCGAGGCCAGGATGAAGGCGTTGCGCGTCAAGACCGGCGCCGACCTTAAATTACTGAGCCTGGAACAGTTACGCCGGCGCTTCGGCAAAACAGGTGATTATTTTTACCACGTCGCCAGGGGGATAGACCGGCGCGTGGTGAGCAACCGGCGGGAACGTAAATCCATCAGCAGTGAAACCACGTTTATGGAAGACCTGAGCGATGTTGAGGTGATGTTGAAAAAGTTACAGGAACTTGCGGAAGAGACGCTGCGAACCCTGGCGCAAAAAGAGTTGACCGCCATGACACTCACTATAAAAGTCAAGTATGCGGACTTCCAGCAGGTGACCCGCAGCCGAACCTTGACCGAACCGCTCGCAGAAGTTGCCGGTATCGAACCCCTCTTAGCTGAATTATTGGCAAAAACCGAGGCTGGCCGGCGGCGGGTCAGGCTGCTTGGGGTAGGGGTGTCGAACCTGCATCCGGCAACGGCAGTGGAAAGCGCCCACCAGATAGCCCTGCTGTGAGAAACGGCGGGTCCGGCCTATCCGGGCGCGTAGGCGCTGCGCGTGCTGGTGAAGATTTGGTAGCTTTTCGGATAGCGCCGCGCCGCCGCCTCCCGGTCGGCCAGCCACGAATGCAACGGGCCATGACGCAGCCGCGCCACGATGCCCTGGAGCAATCGCAGTATCAATACCGCCGTGGTTGCGACCGTCCACAGGGTGACGCCGATAAACCCCCAGTCGGGGCGGCCCGCCAGGCACGCGGCAGTCAGGATGATCAGGCAGGGGTTGCGGCGCGCGGTGATCAATCGAAACCAGGCGTCAAATGGCTGCCAGGTAAACATGGCGGTGTCCCCGAGCAGGTGAAAGCTCTGCTCTGCGACTCGACCAAACACGTAACCAAGCGCGATCAACCAATACATGTCGGCCCGGTCCAGGCCGAAGGGCATCGATGCTTCGACCAGGGCCATGCCCCATAATACGTACCAGAAGGGTGGGTGAATGATGTCCATGCCGTGGTCGAGCGCGTGGCCTGACTTGCTCGACTGCACGGTTACCCGGGCCAGCTTGCCATCGACGGTGTCCAGGTAGGTCATGAACCAACCGGCAGCGAGGCCGCCGATAAAATAACCCTCATAAAACAGGCCGCAGGCCGCCAGCATCAGGGCGACGCCGATGGCGGTCACCATGTTCGGCGTAAGTCCTGCAGCCACGCAGAACCGCACCCCCTTCTTGGCGGGCCGCGGCCACAACCACTTGGTAACCAAATCGGTAATGCCCTTGTAGGAGCTCCCGTAGAGTTTGTCTTCAAGGGCCTGTCGGTTGTCTTCGGAGGACGGTTCCAAGAAGGGCGGCTCGGCGCGCAGCAGCACCAGGTCGTACCCCCCCAGGGTTGCCGGGGTCACCACCTTGAAATCCGCCGGTGCATCGGTGGACGCCACCGTCGCATCGCCGCCACCGTCACCGTCGCTATCCCCACCGCCACCGCCACCGTCGCTATCCCCACCGTCACCGCGCTTCAACAAGGCAATGGCCGCCTCCACTTGCCTGGCCGACACGAATGCCGCGGCCAACTGCCCGTCCGCGGGACAACGCAGCACAACCCCTGGCTCGGCCGTCAACAAATTTAGGGTACGCGCCTCGGTAACGTAATCGGCCCTCACGATGAGCGCCGCTGACTCCTCAGGCAGGTCGCCCAAATCATCGATGGGCGCAACGCCTTTAACCTGTCTGAACTGCCGCCGCAACCGCTCCCGCGCCGTCAACCCCCAGACCCGGACCGGCGTATCCCCGATTACAAAAGCAAAAATTGTCACGTCACTCTTCCTCGCCGTTCAATCACTGCAAATCGTATAATTCCCAAAAAGGCATACTACTATATCAATCGTCGGCTGACCGTGATGGCGGCATTTACCGCAGCCATTAAATCTTCAGTTGTGACGTAAGTATCAGTACCAGTAAAGTATGTGTTTGGCATAACGGTTTCCTGAATAAACGTGGGTTGATCAGGGGGGCAATCCGCTCCCGTATCCTTCACAATCGGGATAATATATACTTAACCCGCCTCTCATGTACATTTTGAACAAACAGTCACCGCAGGTAAACGCAGGTGAAAAGAAAAAACCTGCTTTTACCCTTTACCGGCGTAAATCTGCGACGTCTGTGGATATAACCAAAGAAAAAATGCGATGATACCAGCCATGACGGCAAAAACACTCTATGACAAGTTGTGGGATGAGCACGTCGTAAAGGATTACGGCAATGGCGCCTGTCTGCTTTATATAGACCGGCAATTAGTCCATGAGGTTACCTCGCCCCAGGCATTTGAAGGACTGAGACTGTCCGGGCGCGGGCCTTGGCGTCAATCGGCCAGCCTTGCCGTGCCTGATCATAACGTGCCCACGAAAAACCGCCAGGTGATCAACGACCCGATCGCAAAGAAACAGCTGGATACCCTGGACAAGAACGTCAAGGCCTGGCGGATACCCTATATCGAACTGTTTGATGAACGCCAGGGCATCGTCCACGTTATCGGGCCTGAGCAAGGGGCCTGCCTGCCGGGCATGACCATTGTTTGCGGTGATTCCCACACGACCACCAACGGGGCCTTGGCTGCCTTGGCAATCGGCATCGGCACCTCGGAAGTCGAACACGTGCTGGCGACCCAGACCCTGGTGACGAAAAAATCAAGGAACATGCTGATCAACGTCAGCGACAGGTTGGCAACGGGTGTCACTGCCAAGGACTTGGTCCTGCACGTCATCGGCAAGCTGGGCACGGCCGGCGGTACCGGGTTCGTCATGGAGTTTGCCGGAGAGGGCATCGAAGCCCTGTCCATGGAGGGGCGAATGACCCTGTGCAACATGGCCATAGAAGCCGGCGCGCGCTCAGGGCTGGTCGCCGTGGATGATAAAACCATCGATTATGTAAAAGGCCGCCCGTTTGCCCCGAAAGGCGATGACTGGGCGCGGGCCGTCGCCGTCTGGAAACACTTGCGCAGTGACGACGGCGCTGCTTTTGACGAGACTGTTGAGATTGATGCCACCCGGATCAATCCCTGCGTCACCTGGGGCACCTCACCGGAAATGGTGGCGCCGGTGCACGGCAAGATACCTGACCCGCGGGATGAACCGGACCCCATAAAGAAGGAAGGCATGGTGAACGCCCTGGCATACATGGATTTACAGGCCGGCATGGCCATTGCCGATATCAAGCCGGACAAGGTGTTTATCGGCTCTTGCACGAATTCGCGCATCGAAGACCTGCGCGAAGCCGCCCGGGTGGTCGAAGGCAGAAAGATCGCAGCGAACATCAAACAAGCCCTGGTAGTGCCGGGTTCCGGCCTGGTAAAACGGCAGGCGGAAGAAGAAGGGCTGGACAAGATATTTACCTCTGCGGGCTTTGACTGGCGTGAACCCGGCTGTTCCATGTGCTTGGGGATGAATGAAGATAAGCTGAGCGCCGGTGAACGGTGCGCCTCCACGTCCAACCGCAACTTTGAAGGCCGGCAAGGCGCCGGCAGCCGTACCCACTTGGTCAGTCCCGCCATGGCCGCGGCGGCGGGCATCGCCGGTCACTTCGTCGATGTCCGGGATTTTTAATGCAGTTGCATATCCACAGGTGACGCGGATTTACCCCAGTGATTAATCATTTTTTCTTTATATCTGCGTTCTTGTGCGCAATCCGTGGATTTATTAACAGGTTTTGACAATGCAGCCGTTTACGACAATCAACGGGCTGGTGGCGCCCATGGATCGACCCAACGTCGATACCGATGCGATCATTCCCAAGCAGTTCTTGAAATCCATCAACCGCACCGGTTTCGGCCCCAACCTGTTCGATGCCTGGCGTTATGCCGACGTGGGAGAACCGGAACAGGATTGCAGCAACCGCCCGTTGCGAAAAGACTTCGTACTCAACCAGCCCCGTTATCAGGGCGCGGAGATATTGATCGCCCGGGAAAACTTCGGCTGTGGTTCTTCCAGGGAACACGCCGTCTGGGCCTTGTATGAATACGGTTTCCGTTGCGTGATTGCCCCCGGCTTCGGCGATATATTTTTCACCAACGCCGGCAAGAACGGCCTGCTGACCATAGCCATCGACACGCAAAAAGTCGATCAACTCTTCAAGGAAGTGGCGGCAACCCCGGGCTACCACCTAAAAGTTGACCTGCGCCAACAAACAATGACAACCCCCTCCGCCGAAAAAATCACCTTCGACATCGAACCGGCGCTCAAGGAGAAACTACTGAACGGCCTTGATGACATCGACATCACCCTGAAGGACAGCGCCGCCATACGCGCCTACGAACACCGCCGGGCAAAACAAGCCCCCTGGCTGTTTCCCGATTTACACTAGACGCCTAGTTCGACCTCTTTAGCGTAGTCTGATGATGCCTGTTTGAAAGCCGGCACAGAATGCGTTTAATGAAAGCTTCAATGGTGTCTTGTCCGATGACTTTGAGAAAAAGAATACAAACTCCATGCGCCTATGTTATAGTCGAACAAATACTCTTCAAATCCGACACAAAAGAGAGCTTTGGCAACATGGGGATTGCACAGGTCGCGTTTAGCATTTGTTTCAGCTGCGAAACGCCTTGTTGTTATCGTTACTCGTCTATCAATAAATTGAGCAGTTTCTGATATGTCGCTGCTTTTTTCTCTTTCTCTTCTTCGCTTTAGCTTCGAGGGTATGAAGCGATGGGTCGCCTGTCGGCGGCGCGCTTCCACCCCCCCCCCCCCCCCCCCCCCCCCCCCAGCCCGCCTTGTCCCCTTATTTCTCCTCGCCTTCGCCTTTGCCGCCGCGCCTGATGTCGCCGCGCAGACCCCGAATCCGACGATCTCCATCAACTCGCCGAGCGTGTCGGAGGGTGACAGCGACTCGACGAACCTGACGTTCACGGTAACCCTGAGCGCCGCAAGCGGCCAGCAGGTGACGGTGGACTACGCCGACGCCGGGACCGGCACGGCCACGTCCGGGACCGACTACACGACGATCAGCGGCGGCGCTCTGACCTTCGCGGCGGGGACGACCAGCCAGACCTTCGATGTGTCGGTGACCGGCGACACGCTGGACGAGGCGAACGAGACCGTCGTCGCGACCCTGAGCAACGCAGCGAACGCGACGATCTCGACGGCGACCGGCACGGGGACGATCACCGACAACGACCCCGAACCGTCGTTGTCCATCGACTCGCCGAGCGTGTCGGAGGGTGACAGCGACTCGACGAACCTGACGTTCACGGTAACCCTGAGCGCCGCAAGCGGCCAGCAGGTGACGGTGGACTACGCCGACGCCGGGACCGGCACGGCCACGTCCGGGACCGATTACACGGCCATCACCGGCGGCGCGCTGACCTTCGCGGCGGGGACGACCAGCCAGACCTTCGATGTGTCGGTGACCGGCGACACGCTGGACGAGGCGAACGAGACCGTCGTGGTGACCCTGAGCAACGCAGCGAACGCCACGATCGGGACGGCCAGCGGGACGGGGACGATCACCGACAACGACGATGCGCCGACGCTGTCAATCGACTCGCCGAGCGTGACTGAGGGGGACAGCGACTCGACGAACCTGACGTTCACGGTAACCCTGAGCGCCGCAAGCGGCCAGCAGGTGACGGTGGACTGGACGGAAGGGACGGGCGGCACGGCCACGTCCGGGACGGACTACACGACGATCAGCGGCGGCGCGCTGACCTTCGCGGCGGGGACGACCAGCCAGGACATCACAGTATCCGTCACCGGCGACACGCTGGACGAGGCGGACGAGACCGTCGTGGTGACCCTGAGCAACGCGGCGAACGCCACGATCTCGACGGCGACCGGGACGGGGACGATCACGGATAACGACGAGGCCCCATCGCTATCGATCAATTCGCCGAGCGTGTCGGAGGGGGACAGCGGTTCGACGAACCTGACGTTTACGGTGAAGCTAAGCGCGGCGAGCGGCAAGCAGGTGACGGTGGACTGGGCGGAAGGGACGGGCGGCACGGCCACTTCGGGGACGGACTACACGGCCATTACCGGCGGCGCGCTGACCTTCGCGGCGGGGACGACCAGCCAGGACATCACAGTATCCGTCACCGGCGACACGCTGGACGAGGCGAACGAGACAGTGATCGCGACGCTGAGCGGCGCGACGAACGCGACGATCTCGACGGCCAGCGGGACCGGGACGATCACAGACGACGACGCTACGCCGACGCTGTCGATCGACTCGCCGAGCATGACGGAGGGGGACAGCGGTTCGACGAACCTGACGTTCACGGTGACGTTGAGCGCGGCGAGCGACCAGCAGGTGACGGTGACTTACGCCGACGCCGGGACCGGGACGGCCACTTCGGGGACGGACTACACGGCGATTACCGGCGGTACGCTGACCTTCGCGGCGGGGACGACCAACCAAGACATCACGGTATCCGTCACTGGCGACACGACCGACGAGGCGGACGAGACCGTCGCGGTGACCCTGAGCAACGCGGCGAACGCGGCGATCGCGACGGCGACCGGCACGGGGACGATCACCGACAACGACGCTGCGCCGACGCTGTCCATCAATTCGCCGAGCGTGACCGAGGGGGACAGCGGCGCGACGAACCTGACGTTCACGGTGACGTTGAGCGCGGCGAGCGGCCAGCAGGTGACGGTGGACTGGGCGGAGGGGACCGGCGGCACGGCCACTTCCGGGACGGATTACACGGCCATTACCGGCGGCGCGCTGACCTTCGCGGCGGGGACGACCAGCCAGACCCTCGACGTGTCGGTGACGGGCGACACGACCGACGAGGCGGACGAGACCGTCGTGGTGACCCTGAGCAACGCGGCGAACGCCACGATCTCGACGGCCACCGGCACGGGGACAATCACCGACAACGACGGGGCGCCGACGGTGACGCTTTCGGTGGCGGACGATTCGATTTCGGAGAACGGCGGCTCGACCACGGTGTCGGCGGCGCTGAGCCACGCCTCGAGCGAAGCCACCACGATCACGATCTCGCCGTTGGCGAACGCCTACGCGGTGGGCTCGGATGCGACGATCGCCATTGCCGCCGGGGAGACCGCGAACCCTTCCGACACGGCGACGATCAACGCGGTGGACAACGACATTGGGGAGGCGGACCGGAGCGTGATCGTCACCGGTTCGGCGAGCAACGCGCGGGGAATCGGCCAAGTCACCGGAGCGAGCCTGACTCTCGAGGACGACGACGGGGCCGGCCCCTCGGAACCGCAGGACAGCGTGCCTACGGTCTCCATCAGATCGACGAGCGCGACCGAGGGGAACAGCGGCTCGAGTACCATGAGGTTCGTGGTGAGGTTGAGCGCGGCGAGCAGCCAGCAGGTGACGGTGGACTGGGCGGAAGGGACGGGCGGCACTGCCACGTCCGGGACGGACTACACGGCGCTCACCGGCGGCACGCTGACCTTCGCGGCGGGGATGACCTGGCGGCCCATCGACGTCTTGGTGACCGGCGACACGCTGGACGAGGCGGAGGAGACGGTCGTGGTGACCCTGAGCAACGCGGTGAACGCCACGATCGGGACGGCGACCGGCACGGGGAGGATCGTCAACGACGACCAAGGCAGATTCTCCATCGACTCGCCGCGGGTGGCCGAGGGGGACAGCGGTTCGACGAACCTGACGTTCACGGTGACCCTGAGCAACGCGAGCGGCCGGCAGGTGACGGTGGACTGGGCGGAGGTGACGGGCGGCACGGCCACTTCGGGGACGGACTACACGGCCATTACCGGCGGTACGCTGACCTTCGCGCCGGGGACGACCAGCCAGACCATCGACGTGTCGGTGATTGGTGACACCACTGAGGAACCGAACGAGACGGTGCGGGTGCGACTGAGCAACGCGGTGAACGCGACAATCTCCAGATCGACCGGCACGGGGACGATCGTCAACGACGAGGGCGTCACCATCTCCATCGACTCGCCGAGCGTGACCGAGGGGGACAGCGACTCGACGATCCTGACGTACACGGTGACGCTGAGCGCGGCGAGCGACAAGGAAGTGTCGGTGGAAGTTTACATTTCCGATGAGGATAGCACGGCGACCCGGTTTACGGACTACACGAGACCCGGCGGAAGGACACTGAACTTTGCGCCGGGGACAACCAGTCAGACCACCACTATATATGTGCTAGGCGACGTCCTGGCCGAGGCGAACGAGACGGTGGGGATGCTCTTATGGAGAGGCCGGAACGCGACCGTCAGCACGGCATTGGGTACCGGGACGATCATCGACGACGACGCCGCCCCGACCTCGATCACGCTGACGGTGAACGACGACGGCGTGGGCGAGGGCGACGGGGCCACCGCGATCACGGTGACGGCCACGGTGGACGGCGCGGCGCGGTTCGGCGCGGCCAAGACGGTGACGGTGAGCGTGGCGGGCAGCGGCACGGCGGGGGCGGTGGACTTTGCGGCGGTGTCGAACTTCAACATCTCTATCGCCGCCGGGGCGGCGAGCGGTACCGGAAGCTTCACGCTGACGCCGACGAACGACTCGGACGACGAGACCGACGAGACCATCACGGTGAGCGGCACATCGACCGGCCTGACGGTGAACCCGGACACGATCAGCCTCACGGACAACGACGGGGCGCCGACGTCGATCACGCTGACGGTGGACGACAACAGCGTGGACGAGGGCGACGGGGGGACCACGATCACGGTGACGGCCAGGTTGAACGGCACGGGCCGGTTCAGCTCAGCCAAGACGGTGCAGGTGAACGTGTCGGGGAGCGGCACAGCGACGGCGGTGGACTTCGCGGCGGTGTCGTCCTTCAACATTACGATCCCCGCCAGGGCGGCGAGCAAGACCGGGAGCTTCACGCTGACGCCGACGGACGATGTGGTGGATGAGACCAACGAGACGGTGACGGTGAGCGGCACATCGTCCGGCCTGACGGTGAACTCGGCCACGATCACGTTGACGGACGACGACGCGGCGCCGACCTTGGTCATTCTGACGACAGACACCACCAGCGTTGGCGAGGGCGACGGGGCGACCACGATCACGGTGACGCTGACGGTGGATGGCACGACCCGGTTCGCCGAGGCCCAGACGGTGCGCGTAAGTGTGGGCGCCGGCACCACCACGGAGGCGGTGGACTTCGCGGAGGTGACGCCCTTCGACCTCTCTATCGCCGCCGGGGCGGCGAGCGGCGCCAGGACATTCACATTGACGCCGACGGATGATGCGCTGGACGAGAACGACAATTCCGTGAACGTGGGACTCATCGATCCCAATCTGGGTGTGAATGTGCTTATTAGAAGCCGGATCAGGTTGACGGACAACGACGCGGCGCCGACGATGTCGATCGACTCGCCGCGGGTGACCGAAGGGGACAGCGGGTCGAAGAACCTGACGTTCACGGTGACCTTGAGCGCGGCGAGCGGGCGAACATTATACGCGTATGATGCGGACGCGGGCACCGGGACGGCCACTTCGGGGACGGACTACACGGCGATCACCGGCGGCAGTCTGTACTTCGCGCCGGGGACGACCAGCCAGACCTTTGATGTGTCGGTGACCGGCGACACCGACGAGGAGCCGAACGAGACGGTGGTCGTGACCCTGACCCTGCGCAACGCGAATGGCGCGATGATCTCGACGGCCACCGGCACGGGGACGATCGTCAACGACGACGGCGTCACCGTCTCCATCGACTCGCCGAGCGTGATGGAGGGGGACAGCGGCTCGGCGACGCTGACGTTCACGGCGACCCTGAGCAAGGCCAGTACCCAGCAGGTGACGGTGAACTACGCGGACGCCGGGACCGGCACGGCCACATCCGGGACGGACTACACGGCAATCACCGGCGGTACGCTGACCTTTGCGGTAGGGACCACCAGCCAGACCTTCGACGTGTCGGTGACCGGCGACACCACGGAGGAACCGAACGAGACGGTGGTGGTGACCCTGAGCGGCGCGACGAACGCGACGATCTCGACAGCCACGGGGACGGGGACGATCGTCAACGACGATGGCGTCACCGTCTCCATCAACTCGCCGGACGTGATCGAGGGGGACAGCGGCTCGACGAACCTGACGTTCACGGTGACCCTGAACAAGGCCAGTACCCAGCAGGTGACGGTGGACTACGCGGACGCCGGGAGCGGGACGGCCACGTCCGGGACGGACTACACAGCCATCACCGGCGGTACGCTGACCTTCGCGGCGGGGACCACCAGCCAGACCTTCAACGTGTCGGTGACGGGCGACGGGGATGTCGAGTCGAATGAGACCGTCGTGGTGACCCTGAGCAATGCGGCGAACGCGACGATCGCGACAGCGACCGGCACGGGAACGATCACGGACGACGATGCGACGCCGACGCTGTCGATCGACTCGCCGAGCGTGACGGAGGGGGACAGCGGCTCGAAAAACCTGACGTTCACCGTGACGCTGAGCGCGGCGAGCAGCCAGCGGGTGACGGTGGACTACGCCGACGCCGGGACCGGCACGGCCACATCCGGGACGGACTACACGGCGATCACCGGCGGGACGCTGACCTTCGCGGTGGGTACCACCAGCCAGACCTTCGACGTGTCAGTGACGGGCGACAGGGGTGTCGAGTCGAATGAGACCGTCGTGGTGACCCTGAGCAACGCGGCGAACGCCACGATCGCGACGGCGACGGGCACGGGGACGATCATAGACGACGATGCGACGCCGTTGGTATCCATCAACTCGCCGCGGGTGGCCGAGGGGGACAGCGGCTCGACGAACCTGACGTTCACGGTGACCCTGAGCGCGCCGAGCGGCCGGCAGGTGACGGTGGACTGGGCGGAGGTGACGGGCGGCACGGCCACTTCGGGGACGGACTACACGGCCATTACCGGCGGTACGCTGACCTTCGCGCCGGGGACGACCAGCCAGACCATCGACGTGTCGGTGATTGGTGACACCACTGAGGAACCGAACGAGACGGTGCGGGTGCGACTGAGCAACGCGGTGAACGCGACAATCTCCAGATCGACCGGCACGGGGACGATCGCCAACGACGAGGGCGTCACCATCTCCATCAACTCGCCGAGCGTGTCGGAGGGTGACAGCGACTCGACGATCCTGACGTACACGGTGACGCTGAGCGCGGCGAGCGACAAGGAAGTGTCGGTGGAAGTTTACATTTCCGATGAGGATAGCACGGCGACCTGGAATACGGACTACGTCTGGAATATGGACTACGTGATGAGCTCCAGCTTCAGAAGGACACTGATCTTTGCGCCGGGGACGACCAGTCAGACCACCACTATATATGTGCTAGGCGACGTCCTGGCCGAGGCGAACGAGACGGTGGGGATGCGCTTATCGAGAGGCCGGAACGCGACCGTCAGCACGGCATTGGGCACCGGGACGATCATCGACGACGACGCCGCCCCGACCTCGCTCACGCTGACGGTGAACGACGACGGCGTGGGCGAGGGCGACGGGGCCACCGCGATCACGGTGACGGCCACGGTGGACGGCGCGACGCGGTTCGGCGCGGCCAAGACGGTGAGCGTGAGTGTGGCGGGGAGCGGCACGGCGGGGGCGGTGGACTTCGCGGCGGTGACGGATTTCAACATTACGATTGCGGCGGGGGCGGCGAGCGGTACCGGGGCTTTCACGCTGACGCCGACGGACGATGCTGTGGACGAGACCGACGAGACGGTGACGGTGAGCGGCACATCGACCGGCCTGACGGTGAACCCGGACACGATCAGCCTCACGGACAACGACGGGGCGTCGACCTCGATCACGCTGACGGTGGACGACAACAGCGTGGACGAGGGCGACGGGGGGACCACGATCACGGTGACGGCCACGTTGAACGGCACGGGCCGGTTCAGCTCAGCCAAGACGGTACAGGTGAACGTGTCGGGGAGCGGCACAGCGACGGCGGTGGACTTCGCAGCGGTGACGGCGTTCGACATCTCTATCACCGCCGGGGCGGCGAGCGGTACCGGAACCTTTACGCTGACGCCGACGGACGATGTGGTGGACGAGACCAACGAGACGGTGACGGTGAGCGGCACATCGTCCGGCCTGACGGTGAACTCGGCCACGATCACGTTGACGGACGACGACGCGGCACCGGCGTCGATCACGCTGACGGTGGACGACAACAGCGTGGGCGAGGGCGACGGGGCGACCACGATCACGGTGACGCTGACGGTGGACGGCACGACCCGGTTCGCCGAGGTCCAGACGATGCTGGTGAGGGTGGAGGGCAGCAGAAGAACAACAGACGTGGGCTACGCGGCGGTGTTGCCCTTCTACATCTCTATCGCCGCCGGGGCGGCGAGTGGTGCCGGGACGTTCACGTTGACGCTGACGGACGATGCGCTGGACAAGAACGACCATCGCGTGAGAGTGATCGTCACGCCGCCGAGCAGTCTGGAGGTGAACTCCAATAACGCCAAGATCACGTTGACGGACAACGACGCGCCGCCGACGGCGTCGATCGACTCGCCGCGGGTGACCGAAGGGGACAGCGGGTCGAAGAACCTGACGTTCACGGTCACCCTGAGCGCGGCGAGCGGGCAAGGAGTAGGCATGGAGTATGAGGACGCGGGTACCGGGACAGCCACTGCCGGGACCGACTACACGGCGATCAGCAGGCAGTGGCTGGTCTTCCCGGTGGGGACGACCAGTCAGACCCTCGACGTGTCGGTGACCGGTGACACGACTGAAGAGGCGAACGAGACCGTCGTGGTGACCCTGATCAACGCGCAGAGAGTGACGCTCGCGACGGCCACCGGCACGGGGACGATCGTCAACGACGACGGCGTGACCGTCTCCATCGACTCGCCGAGTGTGACGGAGGGTGACAGCGGCTCGACGAACCTGACGTTCACGGCGACCCTGAACAAGGCTAGTACCCAGCAGGTGACGGTGGACTACGCGGACGCCGGGACCGGGACGGCCACATCCGGGACGGACTACACGGCCATCACCGGCGGCACGCTGACCTTCGCGGCGGGTACCACCAGCCAGACCTTCGACGTGTCAGTGACCGGCGACACGCTGGACGAGTCAAACGAGACGGTGGTGGTGACCCTGAGCGACGCGACGAACGCGACGATCTCGACCGCGACCGGCACGGGGACGATCACGGACGACGATGATGCGCCGATGCTGTCGATCGACTCGCCGAGCGTGACCGAGGGGGACAGCGGCTCGACGAACCTGACGTTCACCGCGACCCTGAGCGCGGCGAGTGGCAAGCAGGTGACGGTGGACTGGGCGGAAGGAACGGGTGGTACTGCCACGTCCGTGACGGACTACACGGCCATCACCGGCGGTACGCTGACCTTCCCGGTAGGTACCACCAACCAGACCTTCAACGTGTCGGTGACCGGCGACACCGACGAGGAGCCGAACGAGACGGTGGTCGCGACCCTGAGCAACGCGACAAACGCGACGATCGCGACGGCGACCGGGACGGGGACGATCGTCAACGACGATGGCGTCACCGTCTCCATCGACTCGCCGAGCGTGACCGAGGGTGACAGCGGCTCGACGAACCTGAGGTTCACCGCGACCCTGAGCAAGTCCAGCGCCGACCAGGTGACGGTGGACTACGCCGACGCTGGAACCGGCACGGCCACGTCCGGGACGGACTACAGGGCGATCACCGGTGGCACGCTGACCTTCGCGGCGGGTACCACCAGCCAAACCTTCGATGTGTCGGTGACCGGCGACACGACCGAAGAGTCGAACGAGACTGTCGTGGTGACCCTGAGCGACGCGACGAACGCGACGATCGCGACGGCGAGCGGGACGGGGACGATCACGGACGACGACAGACCGACACTGTCGATCGACTCGCCGAGCGTGACGGAGGGGGACAGCGGCACGGCGACCCTGACGTTCACGGTGACCCTGAACAAGGCCAGCGCCGATCAGGTGACGGTGGACTACGCGGACGCCGGGACCGGCACTGCCACGTCCGGGACGGACTACACGGCGATCACCGGCGGGACGCTGACCTTCGCGGCGGGGATAACCAGCCAGACCTTCAGCGTGTCAGTGACGGGCGACGGGGATGTCGAGTCGAATGAGACCGTCGTGGTGACCCTGAGCAACGCGGCGAACGCGACGATAGCGACGGCGACCGGCACGGGAACGATCACGGACGACGATGCGACGCCGGCGCTGTCGATCGACTCGCCGAGCGTGACGGAGGGGGACAGCGGCTCGACGAACCTGACGTTCACGGTGACGTTGAGCGCGGCGAGCGGCCGGCAGGTGACGGTGGCTTACGCGGACGCCGGGACCGGCACAGCCACTTCCGGGACCGACTACACGGCGATCACCGGCGGCACGCTGACCTTTGCGGCGGGTACCACCAGCCAGACCTTCGATGTGTCGGTGACGGGCGACACGCTGGACGAGGCGAACGAGACCGTCGTAGTAACCCTGAGCGGCGCCACGAACGCGACGATCTCGACAGCGAGCGGGACCGGGACGATCACGGACAACGACGATGCGCCGACGCTGTCAATCAACTCGCCGAGCGTGACGGAGGGGGACAGCGGCTCGACGAACCTGACGTTCACGGTGACCTTGAGCGCGGCGAGCGGCCAGCAGGTGACGGTGGCATATGCGGACGCCGGGACCGGCACGGCCACGTCGGGGACGGACTACACGGCGGTCACCGGCGGGACGCTGACCTTCGCAGTGGGGACCACCAGCCAGACCTTCGACGTGGCGGTGACCGGCGACACGCTGGACGAGGCGAACGAGACGGTGGTGGTGACGTTGAGCAGCCCGACGAACGCGACGATCGCGACGGCGAGCGGGACCGGGACGATCACGGACAACGACGGCGCGCCGACGCTGTCGATCGACTCGCCGAGCGTGACGGAGGGTGACAGCGGCTCGACGAACCTGAGGTTCACGGTGACGTTGAGCGCGGCGAGCGGCCAGCAGGTGACGGTGCAGTATGCGGACGCGGGCACGGGGACAGCCACCTCCGGGACCGACTACACGACCATCACCGGCGGCGCTCTGACCTTCGCGGTGGGGACGACCAGCCAGACCTTCGACGTGTCGGTGACGGGCGACACGCTGGACGAGGCGAACGAGACGGTGGTGGTGACGTTGAGCAGCCCGACGAACGCGACGATCGCGACGGCGAGCGGCACGGGGACGATCACGGACAACGATGCGACGCCGACGCTGTCGATCGACTCGCCGAGCGTGACCGAGGGTGACAGCGGCTCGACGAACCTGGGGTTCACGGTGACGTTGAGCGCGGCGAGCGGCCAGCAGGTGACGGTGCAGTATGCGGACGCGGGCACGGGGACAGCCACCTCCGGGACGGACTACACGGCGATCACCGGCGGCACGTTGACCTTTGAGGCGGGGACGACCAGCCAGACCTTCAACGTGTCGGTGACCGGCGACACGCTGGACGAGTCGAACGAGACCGTCGTGGTATCGCTGAGCAGCCCGACGAACGCGACCGTATCAAATACGGCGGGGACTGGCACGGGAACGATCACGGACAACGACGCGACGCCGACGCTGTCGATCGACTCGCCGAGCGTGACCGAGGGTGACAGCGGCTCGACGAACCTGGAGTTCACGGTGACGTTGAGCGCGGCAAGCGGCCGGCAGGTGACGGTGCAGTATGCGGACGCGGGCACGGGGACAGCCACCTCCGGGACGGACTACACGGCCATCACCGGCGGCGCTCTGACCTTCGCGGTGGGGACGACCAGCCAGACCTTCGACGTGTCGGTGACGGGTGATGTCCTGGACGAGGCGAACGAGACCGTCGTGGTGTCGCTGAGCAGCCCGACGAACGCGACCATATCGAGTACGGCGGGTACCGGCACGGGAACGATCACGGACAACGACGCGACGCCGTCGCTGTCGATCAACTCACCGAGCGTGACCGAGGGGGACAGCGGTTCGGCGACCCTGACGTTCACGGTGACGTTGAGCGCGGCGAGCGGCCGGCAGGTAACGGTGGACTACGCCGACGCCGGGACCGGCACGGCCACGTCCGGGACGGATTACACAGCCATCACCGGCGGCGCTCTGACCTTTGCGGCAGGGACCACCAGCCAGACCTTCGATGTGTCGGTGACGGGCGATGTCCTGGACGAGTCGAACGAGACGGTGGTGGTGACCCTGAGCAACGCGGCGAACGCGATGATCGCGACGGCGACCGGCACCGGGACGATCACGGACAACGACACGACGCCGACGCTGTCGATCGACTCACCGAGCGTGACCGAGGGGGACAGCGGCTCGACGAACCTGAGGTTCACGGTGACCTTGAGCGCGGCAAGCGGCCAGCAAGTAACGGTGGCCTACGCCGACGCCGGGACCGGCACGGCCACTTCGGGGACGGACTACACAGCCATCACCGGCGGTACGCTGACCTTTGCGGTGGGGACAACGAGTCAAACCTTCGACGTGTCGGTGACGGGCGACACGCTGGACGAGTCGAATGAGACGGTGGTGGTGACGCTGAGCAACGCCGGGAACGCGACGATAGCGACGGCGACCGGCACGGGGACGATTACGGACAACGACGCGACGCCGACGCTGTCGATCGACTCACCGAGCGTGACGGAGGGTGACAGCGGCTCGACGAACCTGAGGTTCACGGTGACGTTGAGCGCGGCGAGCGGCCAGCAGGTGACAGTGGCCTACGCCGACGCCGGGACCGGCACGGCCACGTCCGGGACGGACTACACGGCGGTCACCGGCGGCACGTTGACCTTTGCGGTGGGGACGACCAGCCAGACCTTCGACGTGTCGGTGACGGGCGACACGCTGGACGAGGCGGACGAGACCGTCGTAGTGACCCTGAGCGGCGCCACGAACGCGACGATCCCGACGGCGTCAGGGACGGGGACGATCACGGACAACGACGGGGCGCCGACGCTGTCGATCGACTCGCCGAGCGTGACGGAGGGTGACAGCGGCTCGACGAACCTGAGGTTCACGGTGACGTTGAGCGCGGCGAGCGGCCGGCAGGTGACGGTGGCTTACGCCGACGCCGGGACCGGCACGGCCACGTCCGGGACGGATTACACAGCCATCACTGGCGGTACGCTGACCTTCACGGCGGGTACCACCAGCCAGACCTTCGACGTGGCGGTGACGGGCGACACGCTGGACGAGTCGAATGAGACCGTCGTGGTGACCTTGAGCAACGTGGCGAACGCGACGATCTCGACGGCGTCAGGGACGGGGACGATCACGGACAACGACGCGACGCCGACGTTGTCGATCGACTCGCCGAGCGTGACGGAGGGGAACAGCGGGTCGACGAACCTGGGGTTCACGGTAACGTTGAGCGCGGCGAGCGGCCAGCAGGTGACGGTGGCTTACGCCGACGCCGGGACCGGCACGGCCACGTCGGGGACGGACTACACGGCGGTCACCGGCGGTACGCTGACCTTCGCGACGGGTACCACCAGCCAGACCTTCAACGTGTCGGTGACGGGCGATACAGCCGACGAGTCGAACGAGACCGTTGTGGTGACCTTGAGCAGCCCGACAAACGCCACGATCGGGACGGCCAGCGGGACGGGGACGATCACGGACGACGACGGCGCGCCGACGTTGTCGATCAACTCGCCGAGCGTGACGGAGGGTAACAGCGGCTCGACGAACCTGAGGTTCACGGTGACGTTGAGCGCGGCGAGCGGCCAGCAGGTGACGGTGGACTACGCCGACGCCGGGACCGGCACGGCCACGTCCGGGACCGACTACACGGCGATTACCGGTGGTACGCTGACCTTCACGGCGGGGACGACGAGCCAGACTTTCGACGTATCGGTGACGGGCGATACGCTGGACGAGGCGAACGAGACGGTGATTGCGACGTTGAGCGGCGCGACGAACGCGACGATCTCGACGGCGAGCGGGACGGGGACGATCACGGACGACGACGACGCGCCGACGTTGTCGATCAACTCGCCGAGCGTGACGGAGGGTGACAGCGGCTCGACGAACCTGAGGTTCACGGTGACCCTGAGCGCCGCGAGCGGCCAGCAGGTGACGGTGGCCTACGCCGACGCCGGGACTGGGACGGCCACTTCGGGGACGGATTACACGGCGATCACCGGCGGCACATTGACCTTCGCGGTGGGTACCACCAGCCAGACCTTCGACGTATCGGTGACGGGCGATGTCCTGGCCGAGTCGAACGAGACCGTCGTGGTGACCCTGAGCGGCGCGGCGAACGCGACGATCTCGACGGCGAGCGGCACGGGGACGATCACGGACAACGACGCAGCGCCAACCTCGATCACCTTGACGGTGGATGATAACAGTGTGGGCGAGGGCGACGGGGCGACCACGATCACCGTCACTGCCACGGTGGACGGCACGACCCGGTTCGCCGCGGCCACGACGGTGACCGTGAGCGTAGGGGGCAGCGGGACGGCGACGGCGGTGGACTTTGCGACGGTGTCGGACTTCAACATCGAGATCGCGGCGGGGGCGGAGAGCAAGACCGGGACCTTCACGCTGACGCCGACGGACGATGCGCTGGACGAGGCTGACGAGACGGTAACGGTGAGCGGCGCGTCGGGCAGCCTGACGGTGAACTCGGCCACGATCAGCTTGACGGACAACGACAGCGCGCCGACGCTGTCGATCGACTCACCGAGCGTGACGGAGGGGGACAGCGGGTCGAAGAACCTGAGGTTCACGGTGACGTTGAGCGCGGCGAGCGGCCAGCAGGTGACGGTGGCCTATGCGGATGCCGGGACCGGCACGGCCACTTCCGGGACGGACTACACGGCGATCACCAGTGGCGCTCTGACCTTCGCGGTGGGTACCACCAGCCAGACCTTCGACGTGTCGGTGACGGGCGACACGACCGACGAGACGGACGAGACAGTGATCGCGACGCTGAGCGGCGCGACGAACGCGACGATCTCGACGGCGAGCGGCACGGGGACGATCATGGACGACGACGGCGCGCCGTCGTTGTCGATCAACTCGCCGAGCGTGACGGAGGGGGACAGCGGGTCGAAGAACCTGAGGTTCACGGTGACGCTGAGCCCGGCGAGCGGCCAGCAGGTAACGGTGGCCTACGCCGACGCCGGGACTGGCACGGCCACGTCCGGTACGGACTACACGGCGGTCACCGGCGGTACGCTGACCTTCGCGGCGGGCACCACCAGCCAGACCTTCGACGTATCGGTGACGGGCGATGTCCTGGACGAGGCGGACGAGACAGTGATCGCGACGTTGAGCGGCGTGACGAACGCGACGATCGCGACGGCGAGTGGGACGGGGACGATCACGGACGACGACGACGCGCCGACGCTGTCGATCGACTCGCCGAGCGTGACGGAGGGGGACAGCGGCTCGACGAACCTGAGGTTCACGGTGACGTTGAGCGCGGCGAGCGGCCGGCAGGTGACGGTGGCCTACGCCGACGCCGGGACCGGCACGGCCACGTCGGGGACGGACTACACGGCGATCACCGGCGGCACGCTGACCTTCGCGGTGGGGACGACCAGCCAGACCTTCGACGTGTCGGTGACCGGCGACACGCTGGACGAGGCGAACGAGACAGTGATAGCGACGTTGAGCGGCGCGATGAACGCGACGATCGCGACGGCGAGCGGCACGGGGACGATCACGGACGAGGACGATGCCCCGACGCTATCGATCAACTCGCCGAGCGTGACGGAGGGGAACAGCGGTTCGACGAACCTGACGTTTACGGTGACGTTGAGCGCGGCAAGCGGGCAACAGGTGACAGTGGCTTATGCGGACGCCGGGACCGGCACGGCCACGTCCGGGACCGACTACACGGCCATCACGGGCGGGACGCTGACCTTCGCGGCGGCGACGACGAGTCAGACCTTTGACGTGTCGGTGACGGGCGACACGCTGGACGAGGCGAACGAGACCGTCGTGGTGACGTTGAGCAGCCCGACGAATGCGACGATCGCGACGGCGACCGGGACCGGGACGATCACGGACAACGATGCGACGCCGACGCTGTCGATCAACTCGCCGAGCGTGACGGAGGGGGATAGCGGTTCGACGACCCTGAGGTTCACGGTAACCCTGAGCGCCGCAAGCGGCCGGCAGGTGACGGTGGACTACGCCGACGCCGGGACCGGCACGGCCACGTCCGGGACGGACTACACGGCGGTCACCGGCGGCGCTCTGACCTTCGCAGTGGGTACCACCAGCCAGACCTTCGACGTGTCGGTGACGGGCGATGTCCTGGACGAGGCGAACGAGACCGTCGTGGTGACCCTGAGCAACGCGGCGAACGCGACGATCTCGACGGCGAGCGGCACGGGGACAATCACGGACAACGACGGCGCGCCGACGCTATCGATCGACTCGCCGAGCGTGACGGAGGGCGACAGCGGCTCGACGAACCTGAGGTTCACGGTGACCTTGAGCGCGGCGAGCGGGCAACAGGTGACAGTGGCCTATGCCAACGCCGGGACCGGCACGGCCACGTCCGGGACGGACTACACGGCGGTCACCGCCGGCACATTGACCTTCGCAGTGGGTACCACCAGCCAGACCTTCAACGTGGCGGTGCTGGGTGACACGCTGGATGAAGCGAACGAGACTATTGTGGTGACCCTGAGCGGCGCGACGAACGCGACGATCGCGACGGCGACCGGGACGGGGACGATCACGGACAACGATGACGCGCCGACGCTGTCGATCAACTCGCCGAGCGTGACGGAGGGCGACAGCGGCTCGACGAACCTGAGGTTCACGGTGACGTTGAGCGCGGCGAGCGGGCAACAGGTGACGGTGGCCTACGCCGATGCCGGGACCGGCACGGCCACGTCGGGGACAGACTACACGGCGGTCACCGGCGGTACGCTGACCTTTGCGGTGGGGACGACCAGCCAGACCTTCGACGTGTCGGTGACGGGCGATACGCTGGACGAGGCGAACGAGACGATCGTAGTAACCCTGAGCGGCGCCACGAACGCGACGATCTCGACAGCGAGCGGGACCGGGACGATCACGGACAACGACGCGACGCCGACGCTGTCGATCAACTCGCCGAGCGTGACGGAGGGTGACAGCGGCTCGACGAACCTGACGTTCACGGTGACGTTGAGCGCGGCGAGCGGCCAGCAGGTGACGGTGGCCTACGCTGATGCCGGGACCGGCACGGCCACGTCCGGGACCGACTACACGGCGATCACCGGCGGTACGCTGACCTTCACGGCGGGGACGATCAGCCAGACCTTCAACGTGTCGGTGACGGGCGACACGCTGGACGAAGCAAATGAGACGGTCGTGGTGACCCTGAGCAGCCCGACGAATGCGACGATCTCGACGGCGACCGGCACGGGGACGATCACGGACAACGACGCGACGCCGACGCTGTCGATCAACTCGCCGAGCGTGACCGAGGGTGACAGCGGTTCGACGAACCTGACGTTCACGGTGACGTTGAGCGCGGCGAGCGGCCAGCAGGTAACGGTGGACTGGGCGGAAGGGACGGGCGGCACGGCCACCTCCGGGACGGACTACACGGCGATCACCGGCGGCGCGCTGACTTTCGCGGCGGGGACGACCAGCCAGACCTTCGACGTATCGGTGACGGGCGACACGCTGGACGAGCCGAACGAGACCGTCGTGGTAACCCTGAGCAACGCGGCGAACGCGACGATCTCGACGGCGACCGGGACGGGGACGATCACGGACGACGACGGCGCGTCGACGCTGTCGATCAATTCGCCGAGCGTGACGGAGGGGGACAGCGGCTCGAAGAACCTGACGTTCACGGTGACCCTGAGCCCGGCGAGCGGCCAGCAGGTGACGGTGGCCTACGCAGACGCCGGGACCGGGACGGCCACCTCCGGGACGGACTACACGGCGATCGCCGGTGGTACGCTGACCTTCACGGCGGGCGCCACCAGCCAGACCTTCAACGTGTCAGTGCTGGGCGACACGCTGGACGAGGTGGATGAGACAGTGGTGGTGACCCTGAGCAATCCGACGAACGCCACGATCTCGACGGCGACCGGCACGGGGGCGATCACGGACAACGACGCGACACCGACGCTGTCGATCAACTCGCCGAGCGTGACCGAGGGTGACAGCGGCTCGACGAACCTGACGTTCACGGTGACGTTGAGCGCGTCGAGTGGCCAGCAGGTGACGGTGGCCTACGCTGATGCCGGGACCGGCACGGCCACATCCGGGACGGATTACACGGCCATCACCGGCGGCACATTGACCTTCGCGGTGGGGACGACCAGCCAGACCTTCGACGTGTCGGTGACGGGCGACACGCTGGACGAGTCGAACGAGACCGTCGTGGTGTCGCTGAGCAGCCCGACGAACGCGACGATCTCGACGGGTACCGGGACGGGGACGATCACGGACAACGACGGCGCGCCGACGCTGTCGATCAACTCGCCGAGCGTGACCGAGGGTGACAGCGGCTCGACGAACCTGACGTTCACGGTGACGTTGAGCGCCGCGAGCGGCCAACAGGTGACGGTGCAGTATGCGGACGCCGGGACCGGCACGGCCACGTCCGGGACGGACTACACGGCGATTGCCGGTAGTACGCTGACCTTCGCGGTGGGTACCACCAGCCAGACCTTCAACGTATCGGTGACGGGCGACACGACCGACGAAGTAGACGAGACCGTCGTGGTGACCCTGAGCAGCCCAACGAACGCGACGATCTCGACGGGTACCGGGACGGGGACGATCACGGACAACGACGGCGCGCCGACGCTGTCGATCAATTCGCCGGGCGTGACGGAGGGTGATAGCGGCTCGACGAACCTGACGTTCACGGTGACGTTGAGCGCGGCGAGCGGCCGGCAGGTGACGGTGGCTTACGCCGACGCCGGGACCGGCACGGCCACGTCGGGGACGGACTACACGGCCATCACCGGCGGCGCCTTGACCTTCGCGGTGGGGACGATTAGTCAGACCTTCAACGTGTCGGTGACGGGCGACACGCTGGACGAGTCGAATGAGACCGTCGTGGTGTCGCTGAGCAGCCCGACGAACGCGACGATCTCGACGGCGACCGGCACGGGGACGATCACGGACGACGACGGCGCGTCGGCGCTGTCAATCAACTCGCCGAGGGTGACGGAAGGGAACAGCGGTTCGACGAACCTGACGTTCACGGTGACCCTGAGTCCGGTTAGTACCCAGCAGGTGACGGTGGCTTACGCCGACGCCGGGAGCGGGACGGCGACTTCGGGGACGGACTACGCAGCCATCCCCGGCGGTACGCTGACCTTCCCGGCGGGAACCGCGCTGCAAGAGATCACGGTGTCGGTGACGGGGGACACCACCGTTGAGCCGGACGAGACGGTGGTGGTATCGCTGAGCAACCCTGCCAACGCGCTGATTGGAACCGGCACGGGGACGGGGACGATCGTGAACGACGATGTCAGCGATCCTCCCCCGGTCGACGACGCCCCGTCGCTGTCGATCGACTCGCCGAGCGTGGCGGAGGGTGACAACGAGATGGTGAGCCTGACGTTCACCGTGACCCTGAGTCCGGCCAGTAGCGCGCAGGTGACGGTAGACTACGTTGTTACCGGGACGGCGGCCTCGGGGACCGACTACTCGGCCATCACCGGCGGTACGCTGACCTTCCCCCCGGGGACCACGAGCCAGACGATCACGGTGTCGGTGATGGGCGACGTCCTGAATGAGGGGGACGAGACCATCGTGGTGACCCTGAGCAACGTCAGGAATGCGGCCATCGACACGGCGACGGGGACCGGCACCATCACCGACGACGACTCGGGGCCGAAGCTATCGATCGACTCGCCGAGCGTGGCGGAGGGGGACAGTGGCTCGACGACCCTGACGTTCACCGTGACCCTGAGCGAGGCCCTCACCGAGCAGGTGACGGTGAACTACGCGGACGCCGGGACCGGCACGGCCACGTCCGGGACGGACTACACGGCCATTCCCGGCGGCGCCCTGACCTTTGCGGCGGGGACGACCAGCCAGACATTCAATGTGTCGGTGACCGGCGACGTCCTGGACGAGGCGGACGAGACCGTGGTGGTGACCCTGAGCAACGCCGTCAATGCGGCCATCGGCGCGGCGACGGGAACCGGCACCATCACCGACGACGACGCGCCGCCGTCGCTGTCGATCGACTCGCCGAGTGTGCCGGAAGGCGACGACGGTTTGGTGACCCTGACCTGGACGGTGACCCTGAGCGCGGCCAGCGGGCGGGCGGTGACGGTGGACTACGCGGACGCCGGGACGGGCACGGCGACCTCAGGGACGGACTACGCGGCGCTCACTGCCGGAACCCTGACCTTTGCGGCGGGAACGACGATTCAGGAGATCACGGTGTCGGTAACCGGAGATATTACCGAAGAGCCGGACGAGACCGTGGTGGTGACCCTGAGCAACGCCGGGAACGCGACCATCGGCACGGCGACGGGGACCGGCGCCATCACCGACGACGACGCGCTGCCGACGCTGTCGATAGACTCGCCAAGCGTGTCGGAGGGCGACGGCGGTTCGAGGGATCTGACGTTCACCGTGACCCTGAGCGCGGCCAGTACCAGGCAGGTGACGGTAGACTACGCCGACGCCGGGACGGGTACGGCGACCCCGGGGACGGACTACGCGGCTATCACCGCCGGCGCCCTGACCTTCCCCGCGGGGACGACGAGCCAGACATTCAACGTATCGGTGACGGGCGATGTCCTGGACGAGGCGGACGAGACCGTCGTGGTGACCCTGAGCAACGCCGGGAACGCGACCATCGGCACGGGAACGGGGACGGGGACGATTACCGACGACGATGAGCCGCCGGCGCTATCGATTGACTCGCCGAGCGTGTCGGAGGGTGACGATGGTTCGGTGATGACCTGGACGGTGGCCCTGAGCGCCGCCAGCGGGCGGACGGTGACGGTGGACTACGCCGACGCGGGTACCGGCACGGCGACCCCGGGGACGGACTACGCGGCCCTCGCCGCCGGCACGCTGACCTTCGCGGCGGGGACGACCAGCCGGACTTTCGACGTTTTGGTAACCGGTGACGACGACACCGAGCCGGACGAGACCGTCGTGGTGACCCTGAGTAACGCCGGGAACGCGACCATCGGCACGGCGACGGGGACCGGCACAATCGTCAACGACGACATCGACCTGAAGCCGAGCTTTGGTTCTGCCACCATCCCGGATCAGTCCTGGATACAGAATTGGGTGGTCCCGGCATTGACGCTGCCGGCGGCCACCGGTGGCGACGGCGCGCTGACTTACGCGCTGACGCCGGAACTGCCCAGCGGACTGAGCTTCGATAGGACAACGCGGGAATTGTCGGGTACGCCGACGAGGGCGCTGGTGGCGACTGAATACAGCCTGACGGCCACGGACGAGGACGGGGACACGGCCACACTGAGTTTCGATATTGAGGTGGCCGGTCCGATCGCGCTATCGATTGAGGGCGCCCAAGCCGTGGAGGGCGAGCCTGTCGAGTTCGGGATTACGCTGTCCAGGCCAGTGCCGGCAGCCGGGGTGATGTTGGTGGTTTGGCGGGTAACTGACGGCACTGCCCTGGCGCATTCCGACTATGCGCCGCCTGAGGGTCGGCGAGGGGAGTTCACGATCGCGGCGGGACAGGACGCGGCGGCGGTCATCGTTCAGACCACGAACGACGACTTGGTGGAGGACGAGGAGACGTTCACGGTGACGCTGGTCAGCGCCAGTCATGCGGAGTTGGGCGATGCCGAGGCCACGGGCAGGATCGTCGATGACGATTTGGCGTCACTGCGCGGTGAGGCGTTGCAATGGTCTCTGGCGGCATTTGGACGGACGGTGGCGACGGAGGCGGTGGACGCCATCGGGCAACGCTTCCGGCCCGGCGGCACGCCGCGCGCGACGCGGGCGACTCGCGCCGGGTTGCCGGATGCGTCGCCGCGGGACGGTACCGACACGACCGGCGCGGGCAGAGGCGCGACCGGCGCGGGCAACGGCACGACCGGCGCAGGCAACGGCGCGGCAGGGGCGGGCAGCGGCGCGACCGGCGCGGGCAGCGGCACGGCCGGCGCAGGCAGCGGCGCGACCGGCGCGGGCAACGGCGCGACCGGCGCGGGCAACGGCACGGTCGGCGCGGGCAACGCCGCGACCGGCGCGGGCAGCGGCGCGACCGGCGCGGGCAGCGGCGCGACCGGCGCGGATTGGACAACGCGCGCTGGGGAGACGGATGCGCTGTCGCGGGCCGGCAGCGGGGCGGGCTGGATGACCGGCGCGGGCAGCGGCGCGACCGGCGCAGGCAGCGGCGCGGCCGGCGCAGGCAACGCCGCGACCGGCGCGGGCAACGGCGCGACCGGTGCGGACTGGACAACGCGCGCTGGGGAGACGGATGCGCTGTCGCGGGCCGGCAGCGGCGCGGGCTGGATGACCGGCGCGTGGCGGAACTTTTTCCTGGACAGTCCCGCCGGCGCGAGCTCGCCCGGCGGCTTTTCCGGCCCTGAGCGTTCCCCGCGGGGCGAATTCCTGTCCCAAGTCGCTTTTGAGACGAGCCTTGGCGCGACTGATGACGACGACGGCGGGAAGGGCCGGCAGTGGACATTATGGGGCCGGGGTTCGCGGAGCCAGTTCAGTGGCCAGTCCGGGACGAGGATAACGTTGGACGGGAAGGTGAACACGGGCTACCTGGGCGCGGATGTGCGCCTGGCCGAGGGTGGCCCACTGCTGGGCGTGGCGCTGTCCCACAGCATCGGGGAACTGGACTACCGGATGGCGGGGGCCGGGTTGGGCGAGGGGCAGGTGGACGTGGACTTGAGTAGTGTGCTCCCCTATGGTCACTGGGCGTTGAACGAGCGGGTGTCCTTTTGGGGGTTGCTGGGCATCGGTTGGGGGAAGGCCAGTTTGACGGACGAGTTCGGTCGGGTGACGACGGACACGGAGATGCAGATGGCGGCGTTGGGCAGTCGCGGGGAGTTAGTGACGTGGCGGGGCGTGGCGCTGGCGTTGAAGGGGGATGCTTTTGTGGTGAACATGGAGGGGTCGGAATGGGCACGCGGCGATGCGGTGATGCTGCCGGAAGTGGATGCGGATGCGAATCGTCTGCGCCTGATGGTGGAGGGCCGGCGCGAGTGGCAGCCATCGGCGCAACAGCAGTTGGGGTTGAGCCTGGAGTTTGGCGGTCGCTGGGACGGCGGCGATGCGGACACGGGCATGGGCACGGAACTGGGCGGGGGGTTGGAATACCGCCATGCGGCCTGGGGCTTGGGCATTGAGACGCGGGGCCGGTACCTGCTGGGCCATACAGAGCGGGCGTTCGAGGAATGGGGCGCGAGCGTGGCATTGGCGTTGGACCCAGGCGAGGAGGGGATTGGCCCGTCGCTGACGTTGGTGCCGGCCTGGGGGGAGGCGTCGAGTGGGGTGGAGAACATGTGGCGGAACGAACGGTTGCTGGGCACGAGCCTGGGCGACCAAGAGACGCTGGCTGAGCGCGGCGGCTGGCGGCCAAACCGGTTACGGATGGAGTTGGGCTATGGCTTTGAGACTCGCGGGCCGGGCTTGCTGAAGCTGTACAGCGCGCTGGAGGAGGACGGTCCTGGTCGCAGGAACTGGCGTCTGGGCAGCCAGGTGACGGGCGGGTGGTTCACCTGGAGTCTGGAACTGGACCGCCGGGAAAATTGGGGCAGGTCGCCCGAGCATGGCGTCTTCCTGAGGTTCGGCAACGGATCGGGGAACACGAGCCCTGTGGCGTCGCCATTCTCAAATTAAGCTTTTGATTTGAAACAGGTGACCCTCTTTCAGGTCCCATTTGTCAAAAATAACTTCGACTCCGGATTCTGTGAGTCCTCGACGTTTCGGCCCGCCCGGAGGCGGCTATAAGTCAAAAATAACTTCGATTCCGGATTCTGTGAGTCGGGTCGCCAGATCAATAACCCATTCTTCATGCTCCGGGCTGGACCAGCCATAAGATATAAATAGCTTTGGTGGTGATTCTGACATTTTATATTTTCTTACTCTCCAACCGTATTATTAGCTGCTGTGCGCGCTCAATTATTCTTCAACCAGATTTTGTAGGCCACTTACCAAGTGGTTAAAACTGGTTGAGGTATTCTTGCCTATGTCCATGTATTGGGGCACTTCTCGTGCGGCAATACCCTGCCACCGTTAAATTTCCAGCAGGCCTTGATTCCACAACCAGCCCAGCTTATCGCCTTCTTCAATAAAACGCTCGATTTGCTGATTATCTGCAAGTGGATAGATGGTTGTTATACCTTGTTCCTTTTTCAGTAAAAACGCCTCGTCGATTTCCACGTGATTCAACACGTTGGGCGAGTGCGTGGAAACAAAAACCTGTCCGCCACGCGTGGCGTAATCGCGCAGTTCTTCCACCAGCGCGCCTAATAATTGCGGATAAAGCTGATTTTCCGGTCCTTCAATGCACAAAAACGGGTGCGGTTTTGGATCGTGCAACAGCACTAAGTAAGCAAACATCTTAATCGTGCCATCAGACACATAGCGGGCAATGAACGGGTCCTTGAATGAACCATCCTGGAACCGCAGTAATATATGTCCGTCTTCCGTTGCCGTAGCGGTTACCTGTGACATGCCGGGAATTCTTTCCCTGAATCTTTCCAGGATATTGTTGAATGTCTGCCGGTTATTTTGATGCAGATGCTGTGCAACCAACGGCAGGTTATCGCCGGTTTCTGAGAGATGCTCGGCAACGCCAGCTTCTACCCGCTGACGGGCTGCCATTATATGAAAATCCGAGACATGCCAGTTTTCAATCAAATGGCGAAATGCGCTTGCGGCTTTGAATCGTTGGAATTGCCCCAAGCCTTTTATGGCAAGCACGTCAGGGGAATCCAGCGATTGATAATTTCTTATCAAATCCTTGTCTGGTTTATTGAAGTCTTCCTCGTTGCTGATTGCGTATCCCTCCCCGTTCTTGAAGTCCAGGAAATGGAAGGATGAACCATACCCTCCCCGTTTATAACGCAAAATCTCCCGTTGCACGACGGGGACACCGCTTTCGTTCGTGGCAATGGCCAGATAATAAGTAACCAGACGGTTCACATCCGAGAGCATCATCCTGAACTGAATCTCGACCTCAATCGGTTCATCCGTATGACCGCGGGTTGCCACTTCCCTGTAGCCGCCCATTCTTTGCAGGGCAACTCTGACATTGTTTTTTAAGGCATCTTTCAGGAAGCCAAAGACTTGAAACAGAGTGGATTTGCCACTACCGTTTTCACCTGTGAAAACGGCAAGCGGGGGGATATTTTTCAATTCTACGTCGTATAGGGCGCGGAAATTCCTCAGACGAATTCGTCCGATTTTCATTGTGTCTATACCAGCTTTGGCAATGTACCTTTAGTCTTAATGTGGTTAATGCGTTTGTGGGTTCCGCGTAATGAAATTTTGATTCCTTTTAATTTTTGACGTGTGGTCGGTTTTATCCCCTTTGAAACCCAAACAGGCATAAAGTCGAAAGGTTGATTATCAAGCGCACTGTCCTTATCTAGAAAATGTTCGATAAATCCAGCCCCACCTTGTAATTGCTCTTTTATTTTGTCTACGTCATTGCTGTTGTTGTCTTTTCTCTCTATCAGGTAAATACCGGTACTTTTGTGGTTTAAATTAAAAAAGATAAATTCATCACAACGCTTTCCGCTTTTTTTAGGAGGCCTGTCAAAAATACAATCTTACGCTCAGTTTCACTATGTTGCTCTCCGGGTTTTCTTGACTACCATGAGTTCGTTGCCGCGGTCGTCTATGACTTTCACGGCGACTTGTTCACCGGCGACGAAAGGTGCGCTGACGGAACCGCGCAGGTGTTCCCAGACGGTATCGTCGAAGTCGGCTTTTATTGCGCGGCGTATTTTATCCCAGGCGCCCGTGCGCGGGAAAAATACCTGGCCTGCGCGGAAACATTGGCCACCGTTCAGGTGTTCATAGGCGCCGCTTTCTGGCCGCAACAAGGCTTGCTTGTCGTCGTGGCGGTAATCACGCGCGGTTTTTGTGGTCCTGCGAGGATGGGCTTTCTTGGGCATAAACAGATTTTACGTTAATTTTGCCGCTACGTTCAGGGTTTGCTTGATTTTTGAATTCTTTTGAAAATCGCTTACTGCTTTGGCCAGCCAATATCTTGCAAAAAAGCTTTCAATTCCGGTTCGACGGACATTGCCCGTATGCTCTTTCAGATTCGCCCTCACATCCAAAAAAGACTCGCCGTTTTTGTTTTCTTTTTCGATGGTTCCTTATCATCCGATATGCGGGATTGCTCCGTAGTTGCCGAATGAATATTTCTTATGATAGGAATTTCAGGACACCCATGAATTTCTGCCTCAATTTATGGGTGTCCTGAATTAGGAATTTTCCTGAATTAGGGATTTATGGGTGTCCTGAATTAGAGCAGGGACAGGGGATTGATATATCGTTACTTGTGGTAAGCTGGAAGCATGAACATTTCACTGACTGGGGAGCTTGAGAAACTTGTCCGGCGGAAGGTTGAGAGCGGACGCTACAGTTCTGCAAACGAAGTCATCCTCGCTGGGCTTCAGCTTCTTGAGCAGGAAGATAAGCGCATGGAACCGGGATTTGCGGCGTTGCGAACACAGGTTCAGGAAGGCATCAAGCAGGCGGAACGAGGTGAACTCGTTGATGGTGAAGAAGCTGTTGTCCGGGTGAAGAGGCGCGCTGCCGCGAAAAGGCGACGCGCCCGGGTGTGAATTTCTGCCTCAATTTATGGGTGTCCTGGATTTCCTTTGTTTTTGGCGGGCGCGCGGTGTCCGCGGATAGACTTTGACAAAATAGTTGGTTGCGGGTATGGTGCATCGCACAAAAGCGATTTCATTTCAAGCATCGACGGAGCCATATCTTGAACAATCCAGTACCGCCTGGAACGGGCGATTTCAATTCGGAGCAATTGGCCGGGAACCTGCCCGAAATCATGGGCAATATCGCCGGTCAGTACCATGATCTATTGGAGGATTTCCTCTCGCGCCGGGGGCAGGGAACAGGCGGACAGCTTGACCCCCTGGGGGTAGGGCAGGCGTTTTTGGATCTCACTGCATCCCTGATGAAAAATCCTGAGAGGCTGGTTGAGACGCAGGCGCGGGCCTGGAATGCTTACACCGATCTCTGGTTCAGCGCCGCAAGGCAGATGCTGGGCGGGGAAAGCGCGCAAGTGGCAAAGCAGGAGAAGGGAGACCGCCGGTTCAAGCACGAGGCCTGGGACAGCAATCCGTTTTTCAATTTTATTAAACAATCCTACCTGGTCACTGCCGATACGGTTCAGTCCGCTGTCGCCGGCGCGGACGACCTGGATGAGAAGACGGCAAAGAAGGCGCAGTTTTATACAAAACAGTTTATCGATGCCATGTCGCCGACGAATTTTCTCTTGACCAACCCGGAGGTGATGGAGGCGACGCTGGAGTCCAAGGGTGAGAACCTGCTCAGGGGGTTGCAAAATTTCACTGATGATTTTGATTCCGAATCCGGTCAGTTGCGGATTACGATGACGGACGCCGATGCCTTCGAATTGGGCAGGAACATCGCGGTGAGTCCCGGCAAGGTGGTTTTTCAAAATGCCTTGCTGCAATTGATTCAATACGCCCCGTCAACCGAACAGGTATTCCGGCATCCCGTCCTGATCATGCCGCCCTGGATCAATAAATACTATATTCTCGACCTGCAACCCGAGAACTCGCTTATTAAATGGTTAGTGGGCCAGGGTCACACGGTGTTTGTCGTCTCTTGGGTCAATCCCGATGAAACCCTCGCGGATAAGGATTTTGAACACTACGTTACGGAGGGGGCGATGGCGGCAATCGACGCGGTTGAGGAAGCCACGGGTGAAAGCAATATCAACCTGGTGGGTTATTGTATCGCTGGTACTTTATTGGCTGCAACGCTGGCCTGGATGCAGGCAAAAAATGATACCCGCGCGGCATCGGCGACTTTTTTTGTCTCGTTGATCGATTTTTCCATTCCGGGCGATTTGGGCGTGTTCATTGATGAACAACAACTGGCCAACCTGGAAAAGAGCATGAATGAAAAGGGTTACCATGAAGGCAGGGAAATGGCAGCCACGTTCAACATGTTGCGGGCCAATGATTTGATCTGGTCTTTCTACGTGCGTAACTATTTGCTGGGCAAGGACCCGTTTTCGTTTGACTTGTTGTACTGGAATGCTGATTCAACCCGCTTGCCGGCAAAAATGCACAGCGCTTACCTGCGTACCATGTACCTGGAAAACAAGTTCAAGGAACCGGGGGGGATGAGCGTCGCCGGCGTTCCCGTAGACGTAAGCGCCATTCAAGCGCCAGCCTGTTTCATATCGACGGAGGATGATCATATCGCGCCCTGGGAGGGGACTTATTCAGGCGCGCAACTCCTGTCAGGTCAGGTGAAATTCGTTTTGGGCAAGTCCGGGCACATCGCCGGCATTATCAATCCGCCGGCAGCGAACAAGTACGGTTATTACACCGGGCCGGCGGTAGATGTCCCGGCCGCTGAGTGGCGTGACAAGGCCAAGGCCCATGCAGGGTCCTGGTGGCCGGATTGGGGGGCATGGCTCGAACAATACGCCGGTGAAAAAATTCCCGCGCGCCGGCCCGGCGATAACGGCCAAACCCTGATCGAAGACGCGCCGGGCAGCTACGTAAAAGTGAGGGCTTGATCAAGCTGATCGCGGCGATCATCGAATGCGACGGATAGCGATATGAGCGCGACGAATAACGCCATCTTTACCATCGGGCATTCCAATCATTCGCTGGATGCCTTCATGAAGCTTTTGGGAAGACATTGCATTACCGCCGTGGCCGATGTACGTTCGGCGCCTTACAGCCGTTTCAACCCCCACTTCAATCGCGATTCCCTCGCCGCTGCGCTCAAGGGGCATGGGGTCGGGTACGTGTACCTTGGCCGGGAACTCGGTGGGCGTTCCGGCGACCCCGCTTGCTACGAAGAGGGCCGTATTCGTTACGATCGTGTCGCGCGGACCAGTCGTTTTCGGGATGGCCTCGAACGAGTGATTCGGGAAGCGGCGAAGCATCGTATTACGCTCATGTGCGCGGAGAAGGAGCCCCTGGATTGCCACAGGACGCTTCTCATCGCGCGGGCGCTCGCCGAAGAAGGCGTTGAGATCGCGCACATCCACCCGGATCGCGAACTGGAGTCACATAGCAATGCAATGGATCGATTGCTCACAGAGTCCGACCTGCAACCGGACGGAGACCTGTTTCGCCGGGAACAACCGCGGGCGGAATTGATCGACGAGGCAATCGCGCGTCAAACGCAGCGCATCGCCTTTGTTGACGATAATTTTGCCGCCCAACCGGAGCGCCGAACCCGATGAAGGTGTTGACCATAGGATTCACGAAGAAGTCCGCGCGCCGCTTCTTTGACCTCTTGCGCGGGTCGGGGGCCAAGCGCATCGTCGATGTGCGCCTCAACAACGGGTCGCAGCTCTCCGGCTTCGCTAAAAAGGACGATCTTGCCTGGTTTCTCGATGAGATATGCCGGATGGATTACGTCCACCTGCCTGGCCTTGCGCCCACCAGGGAAATGTTGCGTGACTATCGGAGCGGACGAATCGACTGGAATGCCTACGCAAGCCGGTTCATCGACCTGATGCGCAAGCGCAGGATCGAGGATACGATTCCAAGGGAAGTCCTAAGCGACGCCTGCCTGTTGTGCAGCGAGGACCAGCCACATTACTGCCACCGGCGCATCGTCGCCGAGTACCTGAACGAACACTGGGGTGGCGTCGAGATCGAACATCTGGGCATGGTAAAACCGGATTCATGAAGCCGGGTTGAACTTCTGAAGTTAAACCCCGGGGTTTCGTCCCTGTCCCCTGTCACGGGCAAACCACCGGCAGGTTTGTCGTAATGGTGATTTCATCCGGCGAAACGTCAGCCCGGTAGGCAATCGCTTCAACGCCGCGAGCAAGCGCCTGCCTCAAGGTATCGCCGTATTGCTTGTCTATCTCATCGGCGGGTCTGACTTCTTCCACGTCTTTTCGTTGCACGCAAAAACAAATAACGCCGCGCTGTCCCCCAGCCACGATTTCACCCAGTTCCCGCAGGTGTTTGCTGCCTCGCTTGCTGACGGCATCGGGAAAATAACCCGTGCCGTTCTCCGCCAGGGTCACATTTTTAATTTCAACGTAGCATGACGGCTTGCGATAGTCTTCCAGCAGCAGGTCAATGCGGCTGTTCTCTTTGCCATAACGCACTTCCGGGCGAAGTGTGTCATAGCCCTGCAATTGTTTTATAGCGCCGTTTTCTATCCCTTCCGTTACCAGTTTATTGGGCAATCCTGTGTTGATTCCCGTGATCACGCCCGGCGATGTCTCCACCAGTTCCCAACTCCAGGGGTATTTTCGCGCCGGGTTGCCGGAATCCGACAGCCAGACCCGGGAACCCGGTTCACAACAACCTTTCATTGAACCGGTATTGGGGGTGTGCGCCGTAATGACGCTCCCGTCGTCCATCTCAACGTCGGCCAGGAAACGTTTATAGCGCTTTATCAAGGTGGCCGGGATTAAGGTTTGATTGAATTTCATATATTTTGTATTTCACCATATCAATTTCCGGCCATAAATCCAGCCATTTCCGGCAAAACCTGTTATCATCAGGGACAATCCGGCGGGTACTCCTGATAATAACGAGCAAACCGCGGGGCGCCCCCTGTGGTTGCCCATCACCCGGGCGGCCTCCCGGTTGTCCAAACAGGGCAGACGCGGGGAGACCGTCCCTGCAGATGCAATGAGAGCGCCGGGCGCCCATGACAACGAGCGAATCCGTCGAAAATCAACGCCGAACTGAAATGAAAGTCGCTATTACTCCCGTTACCCCTTTCCAACAGAATTCAACCATTCTGCAATGTGAAGAGACAAACCGGGCTGCGGTTGTCGACCCGGGTGGGGAGCTGGACCGGATCATGGCCAAAGTGGATGCCCTTGGAGTGACGCTGGAGAAAATACTGGTGACCCATGCCCACATCGATCATGCCGGCGGCGTGGACGAGTTGGCGAAAATAACCGGCCTGCCTGTTGAAGGACCCCACCGGGAAGACCGGTTCTGGATTGATTTGTTGAATGAGCAAGGGGCTATGTTCGGCATAGCCGGCGCCTCCCCGTTTACCCCCGACCGGTGGCTTGAAGACGGCGATACCGTCACGGTCGGCAACGTCAAATTAGAGGTGCGGCATTGTCCCGGACATACGCCGGGACATATCATTTTTTATGACGCCGAATCGAAAATCGCCATTGTCGGTGACGTGTTGTTTCAAGGCTCCATCGGCCGCACGGATTTCCCCCGCGGGGATTATGCCACGTTAATTCATTCCATTCGGGAGCGCCTCTGGCCCCTGGGCAATGATGTCCGGTTCGTGCCGGGGCATGGCCCCACTTCGACCTTCGGCCAGGAAAGAAAAACCAATCCCTTCGTTGGCGATCATGTATAATCAAAAGGGTCAGCGTCGATTGGATTAATTGGGGCTACCGCCTTTTAGGGTCGCTCCTCCCCACGCGTGTTGCCGTATGCGAATAGAGCAGGCAAGGGGATCTTCCGCTACGGATTAACACAGGGAGATTAACTACATCAACCGCCATTGACCTTTTGATTTTTAAAAATGTAAATAGTTAAGGAGGCAGAATAAAATGCAATTATACGTTTTCCCCCCATCCCCTAATTCGTTACGCTGTCAGGCGGTTGCCAACCAGGCGGGTATTGAATTGGAGTTAATCCCGGTAGATCTTCCCGGCGGCGCGCAGATGAATGATGAGTTCGTCGCCCTGAACCCCAATCACAAGATCCCCACGTTGGTGGATAACGATTTCGTGTTGTGGGAGTCCACCGCCATCATGTTGTATCTGGCCCAAAAAGGGCCGGGCGCCAGTTTAATTTCCGAGGATTTGAAAGAACGCGTCACGGTAGCGCAATGGGTATCCTGGACCACAGCCCATTGGGGGCCTGCCTGTCGCATCTTTGCCTTTGAAAACCTGATCAAGAAAATTCTGAGTATAGGTGATCCGGACCCGGCGGAGCTGGCAAGAGGCAAAGAAGAATTTGCCCTTTTCGGCGCTGTGCTGAATGATCATCTCAAAGGTCGCGATACCTTAGTAGGCAGTTCGGTAAGCCTTGCCGATCATGCAGCCGTTTCATGGCTGGTACACGCGGAAGCCGCGGGCTTGCCACTGGATGGTTATGATGAAATCACGCGCTGGTCAGGCAACATCTTAGGTACCGATGCCTGGCAACAGGCCTTGGCGACCATTCCCGGCCAGTAAGACAAAAAGGGGCCGGTTCAAATGGATGGAGAATTGCCAAACGGGGAGAAAATCGGAGGATTCTGACAGCAGATATATGTTGAACCTGAAAAACATATCAAAGCGATTTGACAACCAGACCATTTTACATCCCCTGAGCCTGGACGTAACACCGGCGTCCACCACCGTATTAATCGGCCCCAGCGGCTGCGGCAAATCAACCTTATTGCGTTTGATAATCGGCCTGCTTCAGCCGGATTCCGGACAGGTCAGCTTCGACGGCAAAATACTGGGCCAGGCTAATATGGAAATTAGTCGACTGAACATGGGTTACATGGTCCAGGAGGGGGGTCTGTTTCCCCATTTGACGATAAGGGCGAATGTCACATTGATGACGCGTCACCTGCGCTGGGATGAGAAACGGGTCCAATCACGCCTTGACGAATTGACAAGACTTGTCCGGTTATCAGCCGAGCAGCTTGAACGATTTCCCCGGGAACTGTCCGGAGGGCAAAGGCAAAGAGGCAGCCTCATGCGCGCCTTGATGTTGAACCCGGACCTGGTCTTGCTGGATGAACCCTTGGGCGCGTTGGACCCATTGACCCGTTACGAGCTGCAAAAAGATCTCAAGGCTATTTTTTTGGAATTAAATAAAACGGTGTTGCTGGTCACCCATGATATTGGTGAGGCGGCGTTTTTTGGAGATACCATCGTATTATTAAGGGAAGGAAAGATTATTCAGCAGGGAGGGGTGGACGACTTGATGAACCGTCCCTCCGAGCCGTTTGTGCGGGATTTTATTCAGGCGCAACGGGACCCCTATGAAGTATTGACCACGCCCGCCACATGACTTTTACATTTCCAGGATTATTTTTATTTCGGCGCTCTGTTTTTGCCGGGATTTTTCTCCTTTCATCCGCGCCGTCCGGCGCTGAAGAGCCTGTCGTTATCGGTTCCAAGAAATTTACCGAGAATATCATTTTGGCGGAAGTTGCGCGGGAGTTGATTTCGCACGAAGGGACAAACGTTGAGCACTGGCGCGATCTGGGTGGCACGCGAATATTATGGGACGCCTTGTCAAGGGGTGAGATTGATATCTATCCCGAGTATACAGGGACCTTGATAGAGGAGATATTGGGCGATAAGCAATTCGCTGATTTGGCGGAACTGGAAGACTACCTGAGACAAACAGGGATTGGCATGACCGGGTCCCTTGGTTTTGACAACACCTACATCCTGGGGACGCTTAGTGAAACAGCCGAGAAATACTCGCTGGCGAACATCTCTGATTTGCGAGGTCATCCACGCCTCCGGTTCGGCTTTTCCAATGAATTCATGAATCGGAGTGATGGTTGGCCGGGGTTGCGCGAGGCTTATCAACTGCCACAACAGGCAGTGCGAGGTCTGGATCATGATTTGGCTTATCGCGGTTTGAATGGCAACGCCATTGACGTGATCGATCTTTATGCAACCGATGCTGAAATAGATTATTACAATCTCGTCAGGTTGGCTGACGATAAAAACTATTTTCCTGAATACGAGGCGCTGTTTTTGTATCGCCTGGAATTATTGACTAGCCATCCAACCGTCATCGAACAGCTTTCCAGGCTTGAGGGCAGCTTGTCGTCCGGGCGCATGAGTAAAATGAATGCGGCCGTGAAGATCAATCGAAATGCTGAAAGTCAGGTCGCCTCTGATTTCATTCAAGAGGAATTTGATTTGCATGTCGCGCCTGAAACTTTCACGTGGTTGGACCGGCTTTTCAAACATACCATGGAACACCTGACCCTGGTGTCGATCTCATTATCGGCAGCTATACTCATCGCCATTCCGGCCGGAATTGCCAGTGCAAGGCATAAACGCCTGGGGCAAATCTTATTGAGCGTCGCCAGCTTGATTCAGACGATTCCATCGCTGGCTTTATTCGTCTTCATGATCCCGTTTTTAGGAATAGGCGGGCCACCAGCGGTGGTTGCGTTGTTCCTCTACAGCTTGTTGCCGATAATGCGTAACACCTATAGCGGGTTACATGATATTCCGTCAGAAATCCGTGAATCCGCCATTGCCATCGGGTTGCCGAAAATAAAGATATTGTTCTGGGTAGAGTTGCCACTGGCAGCCCGTTCAATTCTTGCCGGGGTCAAGACTTCCTCCGTGATCAACGTCGGCACCGCCACCCTTGGCGCCTTAATCGGGGCAGGGGGTTATGGTCAACCTATATTGACGGGGATCCGTCTTGATGATATAGGCCTGATTTTACAAGGGGCAATTCCTGCCGCAGTACTGGCGTTGTTGGTGCAGGGGATGTTCGAGCTTATAGAACGTGTTTTATTGCCGAGATCATTACGTTATCAGGCATCGGGTTTTTAGCGATAGCTCCCGCTGTTCGTCGAAAATGGGTTTAGTGGCTGTTAGCGGGAACTACCGGGTTTCCAGCTTTCAGTTTGACAGGAGTTTTTCCGCGTGGCTATTCGCCAGAATTTGCATATATTCTTCTTCAAAAAAGAATTGTTCTTCGCCGAATGCCGGTCTGAGGTCGTTCAGCCAGGTCGCTTTCTCATCAAACCGGGCAAAGAACGGTTGTTGTGTCCAATTTTCATTACGACCCTGCAGGAATCGAAGCATAAAAACCTTCTCGCCGCAGATTTCCGTTACGGCCTGTACCTGTACTTTACCCGGGGAAGCGCTCATCGAAGGACCTCGCACAGTACGGGCAAGGCCTGATACGGACTGGAAGGCTTGCTGATATATCTGCAAGGCTTTTACCAGCGATACCTCGAAATATCGGTGAGCGCCGGTGTCCCGTTCAACAAACATGTAATAAGGAATTAAACCCAGCCTGACTTGTTCACGCCACATTCTCGACCAGACAGCAGGGTCATCATTGATCCTGGCAAGCAACGGTCCCTGACAACGAATTTCGACGCCGGTGTTGCGTATTCGCTTTATGGCCCGTCTGGTCATATTTGGCTCCAGCTCGTGCCAGTGATTGAAATGGGCCATGAACGCTACGTGTTTGCCGGCTTTTACCAATTTTTCCAATAACCGCAATAGATCGTCGGCGTCCTCATCCGTGACAAAGCGGTGTGGCCAATAAGTCAGCGCCTTGCTGCCTATGCGTACGGTTTGTACGTGTTGAACGGAAGGGTGGGTCAGGAATTCCAGATATTTTTTCAGGTGGTGGGTCTTCATCACCATGGGGTCTCCCCCGGTGAGCAACAGGTCGGACACCTCTTTATGCTGTTTCAGGTAAGCGTACAAGTCATCTGTCTCAGCGGAGGAGAAGCGTAAGGATTTATCTCCGACGAATTGCGCCCACCGAAAACAGAAGGTGCAATAGGAGTGACAGACCTGCCCCTGGGATGGGAAAAACAGGACGGTCTCGCGATATTTGTGTTGCATGCCGGCCAGCTTTCGGTTGTCCAGCTTCGGTACGTTCAGTTCCATCTGCCCGGCGGGATGAGGGTTAAGTCTTTGCCGGATTTTTTTTGCCAGTGCTTGTATGGACTCCTGGTTTGCGCCTGATTTTACTAAATCCGCCATCCGGTTAAACCATATCGGCGCCAGCATCTCTCGTTGTGGAAAGGTAAGGATGAATATGGGATCAGTTTCTGCATTGTCCCAGTCGATGAGATGATCAAGCACATATTGATTTACCCTGAAAGGCAGGATATTGGCGACAACCTGGATATCGAATTTCAGTTGTTCCGGCAGGACGTCCAGTTGGCTTATCTGACCAATCTGTTTTTGCGTGTAGACCTTGAATTTCGAATTGGGAATAGCATCATGTCGTCTTGCAGAGACGGGATAATTCAATAGTCCTCTCCCTATAGCTACCTTGCGGCCACTGTTATATTTATTTTGCGGCCCAGCGGGTTGTTATCTTATGGGAACCCTGACACATCTAAAGTTCCCCTCAATTCTTATTATTATCGTACTTTGTTCCATTTCACTCCGAAATTATAACAAAAAAGATATCGTCCTGGAAGCGTGAAATTGAATGAAACTGAGTGACAGGTTTAAGTATTCTATTTAATGATATGATTATTAAAGTTTTTCAAGCTTAAAAAATCTTTAAATTTGAATTTGCTTCACCATCCCTTATTATGCACTGATGTTATTTGCCCATAAGAAAGTTGATATGCCTTCCATGAAGGACGCCTTGCCCGGACGTGATATGGCGCTCCCTGTTGCCGACAGGCATTTCGTTAATGGCCATCCTGTTAAACCACCTTTTCCCGAAGGCCTGGCGCAGGCTGTTTTCGGTTTGGGTTGTTTTTGGGGGGCGGAACGGAAGTTCTGGCAGCTTGATGGGGTGTATGCTACTGCGGCAGGTTATGCCGGCGGTTATACGCCCAATCCCACTTATCAGGAAGTGTGCAGCGGCATGACCGGGCATAACGAGGTGGTGTTGTTGGTCTATGACCCCGATAAAATCTCGTATAAGGATTTGTTGAAAGTATTCTGGGAAGCCCACGACCCTACCCAGGGGATGCGCCAGGGTAACGATGTCGGTACTCAATATCGCTCGGGCATTTATATCTTTGATGATGAGCAGAAACGGTTGGCCCTGGAGTCAAGGGAAAACTATCAGGCGGATTTGGCGGGAAAGGGCTATGGCAAAATCACGACGGAAGTAGTGGATGCCCCGGCATTCTATTATGCGGAAGACTACCACCAGCAGTACCTGGCAAAAAATCCCGGCGGTTACTGCGGCCTGGGCGGCACAGGAGTAAGTTGCAGCATCTGAAAGTCGGGGTATCCTGGACTACAGACTTGGTACGCTACTGGCGTGTTTACTTATCCACTCCTCTGCAACGCGTTCCCGATTGAGGACATAGGGACCATCGCGAAATTTCTTTTCCTTGAGATAGGCCTCTATATGACAGAGTTGTTCCACAATACGCGCCCGGCTGGCGTCTTTCCAATGTTTTAACCACAGGCCGATCTCAAAATAGCTATCTTGATTACGCACCATCACCACTTTACCGCGGAATTTTTCCAATTTATCGCGTAAAGGGATGGTAACCTCAATGGTTATCCCTGGTTTTAAGTATTTGTCTGATTGGAAAATCAGACCGACATTGCTTTCAGCCCCCTCGGCATGATCGTCTTTACCGTTAAACCAGACCCGTTTGTATTGCAATGGAAAACCGCGGAGATGGTAGAGAAAACCCGTCTGGGTATCGGTAATGGGCTTTTCAACGACGGCGCAGTGATATGGCATCGCATATTGATCTTGAGAGCGCTTCTTCTTTATTTTGTCAGATCTTCGAGACCCCATTGGTTAACCCCATTTTTTTCTGTCAAAAATTACAATTCTTACATCATTGCAGAGCATAAATCAAGTAAAAATATTTCAAAATCCACAGGTTAAATGATCTATATAATGTTAATTTTATGATAAATGATCTGGATAAATAACATAACTATTTGATATGAAAAGAAAAGTAGCATTATATCTCTTAATTTTAATCACGGTAGTGACAAGTTATCTATTACTAAATCCCGGGAAAATGACAGGGAAATTCAGGACACCCATAGAATCCGCTAGCGGGGAATTCAGCGCTGGGGAATTCAGGACACCCATAGAATCCGGTAATGGGAAATTCAGGACACCCATAGAATCCGGTAGTGGGAAATTCAGGACACCCATAGAATCCGGTAGTGAGAAATTCAGGACACCCATAGAATCCGGTAGTAGCGGGAAATTCAGGACACCCATAGAATCCGGTAGTGAGAAATTCAGGACACCCATAGAATCCGATAGTGGAGAATTGAGGATACCGGCGCCTGTACCGGAACCGGCCAGTCTTATTCAACAGGTTTCCGATAGTGATGAGCGAACCACGGCAACGCCGGAGGAGGAAAAACGCATCGAAGCCATGCTGGCCGAATATGCTGAGTTAAAGAAAGCCCGTGACGCCCTGCGGCGACAACTGGGAAAACTCAAGGCCCGACTTTGGAATCTCCGGCTGCCTGCTGACCAGGCCCGCACAGTAAGGCAGCGGATGCAGCAGGGCTATGCCATCTTGAAAAATCCTCCCATGCTGGGCGCGTTTCACGATGTGGAGGAGGTCAGGCGGGAGCTCGCGAAGGTGCAGGGCGCCAGTAACAGACTCGAGGAGATAGAGGCTATTTTACCGGGCCATCCTTCTCATTCAGAGGAGCGCTGATGACGCCGGATTTTTACTGTCGCGGGTTTTCATGGGTTGTGCCATGAGGGTGGCAGAATTCTTATCGTAATAATCGATATGAACTGTTTTTATAGTATTCCCGTGCAGGTCGCCGCCGGCAACGGGTATCGCGACTCGCAGGTAGTTTGGGGAGTAACCGAACCGGACGGGTTGGTCATTGATAACGCCCGTATTGTTTTCCACCAGGACAGGGAAGGATTGTCCCGCGTATCGACTCATAAACCCGTGTTTCAGTTGCTGCGACAAGGAATGCAATTGCCGGCAACGGTGTTTTTTTACACTTGCGGGTACCTGCCCGGATAATATTGCTGCCCTTGTGCCGTTGCGCCGGGAATAAGGAAAAGCATGGATATGTGACAATCTCATGTTCTCGCCCATGCCCCGGCAGAAATCCAGGGTATGCCGCCACTCCTCATCAGTTTCACCCGGAAAGCCGACAATGACGTCCGTGGTTACGTTCATATCGGGGACCGCTTCCTTTGCCGCCTTGACCAGGTTTTCAAAATCACTGGTTTTGCATCGCCGACCCATCCGCCGCAACACGGTGTCACTGCCGCTTTGCAAGGGCAGGTGCAGGTGCGGCATAAACCTGGGGTTATCGAACAGGTCGAAAAAATGTTCATCCAGGTCCCAGGGTTCCACCGAGCCCAGTCGTATACGGGGGACGTCCGTTTCAGCCAGCGCCGCCTTAATCAAGGCCGGCAGATCAGTGTTCAAATCACTGCCGTAACCACCGAGGTGAACGCCGGTTAAAATAACTTCCCGGATGTTTTGCGCGTGCAGTCCGTTGATTTCATCCACGATGTCTGCAACGGCGCGGCTGCGTTCCTCCCCACGGGCGACGGTAACAATGCAAAAGGTACATTTATGACGACAACCGTCCTGGACTTTAACGAATGCGCGATTTCTGCCGCGAGCGAACAGGGCGGCCTGTTCCGGCCCTGTCGCCGGCTTCGGCACGGGGTCAATGGCCAGTCGTTGTTTTACGATATTGACCAGTTGGTCCTTTTCATGGTTGTTGATGATCAAATCGATACCGGCGAGTTCATTTTCAATTTCCGGCTGAAGACTGACATAACAGCCACTCACTACCAGTTTTGCTTTTGCATTGTGACGGTGGGACCGGCGAATCAGTTGCCTGGATTTTTTCACCGCCTCCTGGGTTACGGCACAGGTATTGACGACTAACAAATCGGCATTTTCCACCGAATTGGTCAGTTGGTGCCCGTCCGCCTGAAAGCCGGCTGCCCAGCGTTCAAGCTCGGCTTCATTCAACCTGCAACCCAATGATGTCAATGCAACCTGCATGGAATAGCGCCCAGTAATTTTGTCATGGATTATACAGGGAACAGGGGAGGACTTTTATCATCATGCGGAAAAACAGCCCCCAAATCCTCTTGGCTGGCAGCCCGATACTCTCCGTTTCTCCCGGATTTTCCGCTTTCCGGAAAAGTATGCGTTTGCCCTGTATAAACCTGATTAAAACTCTGGTTTAATCAGAACCTTCTTATATAATGCCAGTTTATGTTGTTTTTTTCTGATTAACCAATAAATAACAGGCGCAGGGTAAACATTGAAACTATGTCCGGTCATTCTGGCAGGAGGTGAAGGCGTCCGGTTGTGGCCTCTGTCACGCAGGCATTATCCAAAACAGCTTATCTGTTTGTTTAATGAATGTTCGTTATTGCAGGAAACTTTGTTGCGATGTGAGGGGATATCCCCAAAGGTGGAGGTATTACCCTCATTAATTATCTGTAACGAGGAACATCGGTTTGCTGTATCAGAGCAAGCGGCTGAAATGAATAAACCAGTACAACCGATAATTTTGGAACCGGTTGGACGAAATACCGCCCCCGCCTTGACGGTAGCCGCCTTGGCGCAATTAGGTCAGGGGCAGGATTCTATCTTGCTAATGATGCCGGCAGATCATCTTATTGAAAATGAAAGCGCATTTCATCAAGCCCTGGAGACGGGAATTGAGTTGATTGAAGATAAATTCATAGTCACGTTCGGGATAGAACCCAGGCAGGCGGAAACAGGTTATGGTTACGTTGAACGCGGTGACGAATTAAAAACAGCCGGTTCCGCAGGCGCTTTTCACGTTGCCGGCTTTACGGAAAAACCCGATGAGGTCTTGGCAGAGAAATATATCCAATCCCGCAAATATCTTTGGAACAGCGGTATTTTCATGGTGCAGTCATCCCTGTGGGTTACAGCGATGAAGGTATTGCAAGCGGAAATTTATCAGGCCTGTAATACGGCTTATAAAAATGGGGAAGGGGGCAACGGGTTCTTCAGGTTGGCGGAACAGGCATTCATCGATTGTCCCGGCGATTCGGTTGATTATGCCGTCATGGAGAAATTAGCTGAAACAGATGATATAAATGCCGCGGTCATTTCATTGGATGCCGGCTGGTCGGATATCGGCGCCTGGGACAAGGTCTGGGAACATGGCGCAACGGATGAAAATAATAATGTCAAAATCGGGGACGTTGTTGCCGAGGACACAACGAATTCATTGATCCGGTCTGATAAACGGCTGGTGACAACGGTAGGATGCGACAACCTGGCCGTCATTGAAACGGCTGATGCGGTCATGGTCCTGAACAAAGACAAATCGCAAAATGTCAGGGAATTGGTTGCCACGCTCAGTGAGTCGGACAGGGATGAATTAAACCTGCATCAATACGTTCGACGCCCCTGGGGAGGCTATGAAACAATTGAAATCAAGCCGGGGTGCCAGGTAAAAAGACTGGCAATCAAGCCGGGTAAAAAAATCTCCCTGCAGCTGCATAATAAACGTTCGGAGCACTGGGTGGTGATAAAAGGAACGGCCACCGTGACCAAGGGAGAAGAAGTATTCGACCTGGAAGTCAACGAATCAGCCTTCATTCCTCTGGGCACCAAGCACAGGCTGGAAAACAGGACCGAGTCTGTCCTGGAAATCATCGAGGTGCAAGTCGGAGAGTACGTCGGTGAGGATGATATTGTACGGTTTGATGATGACTTTGGACGCAAGTAGAACGTAACTATTGCCGGAATAGCATAGGAGTAGCCCCCGTGTCTGCCCTTCAGAAAGCAGAATAATAACCATTGCCGGAATAGCTCAGTGGGTAGAGCGGCGCATTCGTAATGCGTAGGTCAGAGGTTCGAGTCCTCTTTCCGGCACCATCTATATACTCAGCTTGATGCCGACAAAACCGGCGCGGGGCGCGCCCGGACCAACGAAACGGGGATTATTGAAGTCTTCAAACTCTCTAACAGCAACTTCATCGGGTTCTTCACCCAGCAGGCCGAAGCTTTCATAGTCCTTGTCGAACAGGTTGGTCACGCGGGCGAATAACTCGAAATTATCGTTGAAGCGATAACGACCGCGCAGGTTGACTACGGCATAGCCGTCCAGGGTGTCCAGCTGGTTGGATTCATCGCCGCGCAGGACCTGGCTGGAGTTATATATCACGTCGAAGCCGACGCTGAGTTTCTCGAACAGGAGATAATCAGCGCCTGCTTTCAGCGAATGCTCAGGCAGGCCCGGGATACGGTCGCCGGCGCTGACCTTGATTACGTGGTCGCCTTTATCATTGACAACCGCGAAGGGGTGGTTGCCGCTGCTTACCGCGTCGAAGTCATCCTCGAACGTGGCCTCCAGCCAGGTATAGGCGATAAACCAGTCAAGTTTGTCAGTGGTTCCGCTCAACATGCCTTCGAAACCCCGCCGCCGGGTTTTATCCACGTTGGCAAACAGGCCGGTGGCGCGCCCGGTGGTCTGGAAAAGAATATCGTCATTATTGGTGGAGTGGAAGAAGCCAAGGTGATAATCGGTTCCTCCCAGGTCGCCGCGCAAGCCCGCCTCAAAACTCCTGGTTACCACGTCTTCAAGGGGTGGGTCCGCCAGGAAGGCATTGGGCAGACGGCATTCGAATTCCACGTCGTCGTCTTCTCCCTCTTCCCTGGCGGCAGCGACGGCGCGGGTGAAGACACTGTCATTGCAGGCAAGCTCGATGGGAGTCGGCGCCCGTGATGATTCACCGTAGCTACTATAGACGTTCAGGTTGTCCGTGGCCTGCCAAGTCAGGCCAACGGCGGGATTGAAGCGGAAATAGTCATGTTCGCCGTTGAGCTCGGGACGCTCCCCGGACTGGTCTGCCAGGTTTATCAAGGTATTGTTCAGGCGACCTGACAGGGTCAACGCGAGTCGTTCCGTGATATCCATGGTGTTCATGAAATAAAAGCTGGCGGTTTCCGTTTCTGTTTCAAGGTTGGTCCTGGCATCCTCCAGGAAGACCCCGGTTCCCAGGCCCTGGGTACTGCGCGTCTCCCGGTTCAAATCAGCTATCTCGGTTTCGGAGTTGAAACCGCTCTCTCCCTTGTAGTAGGAAACCCCCAGGATCAGTTGATTGCCTTTTCCGAACAAATCATTCAGGAACGTTAACTGGACGTCTGTACCGTAGCTTTCCTGTTTACGGTTGCTGGAATTATTGATGGCTACGATGTCAACGCCGGAAAGGTCGCCATTGCCGTATGTTTCTTCGTAATTGTCGCCATCGCCATTGTCATCATCCCCATTGTCGCCATCGCTGTCATCGTCGTCATCTTCTTCCACCAGCCGCAACATGCCGTCGATGTCCCGGATACCGAATTCACTGGCGTCTCCATTGAATGAATCGGTGTCGTTTTCCCGGTAGAAAGCGGTGAGGCTAAGTTTGATGTTATTGGTAAGGTCGTGGTCGCCGTCGATACCGATCATGATCAAGTCATTTTCAGTACGGTCGGGCGCTGTGAAGATCGCGTCCCGGTCAATGGCTAATAGTTCAACGGGGATGGCGCCGTTGCCTACCAATTTGCTGTCGCCGCGTTGGACGTTCAGGTTTAACTCGGACAGGACGCCGCGCCAGCTGAGTCCGCCGTAAAAGTTGATTGCATCAGAGGCCGATAGGTCGCGCCAGCCTTTTTCATCGAAATAATGAACGTTGGCGTAGTAACCCCAGGCGCCATTGTTACCGCCGCTCTCCGCCGAGGCGACAATGCGATCAAAGGCGCCGCCGTAAACTTCCAGGTTATGGCCTTCACTGTTAAAACCATCTTTCATCTGCACGGACAGGGCGCCGCCCAGGGTATTCAGGCCAAACAGGGGGTTGGCGCCGCTGATGAGGTCGATACTGTGAATGGCTGACTCCGGCAGCAGGTCCCAGCTTACGGTGTCACCCAGGGGTTCGTTGATACGAGCGCCGTTCTGGTAAACCGCCACGCCTTGGGCCAGGCCCAGCAGGGGCGAGGCGGTATAGCCGCGATATTGCACGTCCGGTTGCAGTGGGTTGCCCTGGGCGTCGTTGTGGGTAACGCTGCCCAGGTTGTGTCTGAGGAAATCGGTGATATCCAGGCTCTGTGACCGGTCGATATCAGCGGCCGAGGCGGACTGCACGTTATAGGGTATTTTTCCTTCCGGCAGGCCTGCGCCTCCTGTCGGCGTTACGCCGATAACGATAATTTCTTCGTCAACGTCCGCAGCGTTTACCCATGCCGGTAAACAATAGTTAGTGAGTAATGCTGTAAATAAAATAATGCTTGGTTTATTCATCGGTTCAATTTCCGCAATTTTCGTGTTGTCGTCTTGCTGGTATTTTTATAAGAATAATAAAGAGTAGTTGTTTGATCTGTAAGAGAAAACAGGGAAAACGGAACAAATGAACGGGAATTTTTCCCATGAGATTTTTGGTATATCAGGGTAAATGCATACTTTTCCGGAGAGCGGAAGATCTGGGAGAAATGGCGAATATTGTGCTATCGACCGAGAGGAGTTGGGGGCTGTTTTTCCGTTCCGCGCGAAGTCACTCCAAAACAGCCCCCAACTCCTCTCTTGGCTTGGTCGGCTTTGCGAGTATGGTCTTGTTCTGGGGAGAGCTTCGGGGCAAACGCATGCTTTTTCGGGGGGCGGGGAATCCGGGAGAAATGGCGAGTATGGCGCTATCGACCGAGAGGAGTTGGGGGCTGTTTTTCCGTTCCGCGCGAAGTCACTCCAAAACAGCCCCCAACTCCTCTCTTGGCATGGTCGGCTTTGCGAATATGGTCTTGTTCTGGGGAGAGCTTTGGGGCAAATGCATACTTTTCTGGGGAGCGGGGAATCCGGGAGAAATGGCGAGTATGGTGCTATCGACCGAGAGGAGTTGGGGGCTGTTTTTCCGTTCCGCGCGAAGTCACTCCAAAACAGCCCCCAACTCCTCTCTTGGTTTGGTCAGCTCTGCGAGTATGGTCTTGCCCTGTTTGGTGTATGTAGAGACTCGCCAGCGCCGGTGGGTTAATCCTCCGCGGGGATTATGACATTGTTTTTGCTAAGGCAAAAATTTCTTCAGCGTCGAATATTTGGTCATTTCGGTCAAATAATTTTGCAATGCAAGCCCGGTGCAGGGCAAGTTTCAAGGCGCCAAATCCGATTGCCCCCCAAACGATCTTGCCGTTACGGACTGCGCCTTTGTCCATCATGTCAACGCCCTCGATGCCCAGGGGCGGAGTCGCATTTGCATCTGCCAGCATTTCAATATTCGGATTATCCTGCCAATGTTCTTTGGCCAGCAGCTGTACACCTCCCGCGCCTGTTGCAATCACGATTTGCGCGTCCTCCACGGCCTTGGCCCGCTCTTCGTTCGTAGCGGCGCCCAGGGCGGATACGTCTACGCCAAAACGATTTTTTACGGCATCACAGGCCGTTTGCGCCCGGCCCTGGTTCCGTGAACATAATGCCACGTCCGCGCCTTCCCGGGCCAACATGATTGCCGCGCGTTGTCCAACCGGCCCTGTCCCGCCTAATATGACGACCTTTTTTCCGGAAATGCCCCCACTGCTCATCAGCCTGGCGACGGCGGCCGCGGCAGTGGTGTTGCTGCCGTTACTGTCCAACATGACTGATACGCGAAAGTCGGCAAAAAAGATTTTTTGAATCGAATCGAGCAGCTTTTCGCCGGCGTCCATGTCGCTGCCGCCGATGAACAAAGCGGTGTTTTTCTTTTCTTTTGGACTACGGGTAAATATTGCGCCGTCAACCAGCGCCCGGATGTTATCCGGGGCGCAGCCACCATGTCCGATGACGTGGTCGGCGCCACCATCAAAACCGACCACTGTATCGAATACGGCGGCATGGGGGTCGGTGTCCAGTTGGAACAGGAGTTTTTTCATTGGCTTTCCTCATCAAGTAGTTTATTTTCTATAAATTATACCAATAGAAAGGTTTTGGTTTATAGTTTTTCGGTTTTCAGCCGGCTGGATAAACGCATACTTTTCTGGAAAGTGGGAAATTCGGGGGAGATGGAGGCTATCGCGCTGTCAACCGAGAGGATTTGCGGGCTGTTTTTCCGTTCCGCGCGAAGTCTCTCCAAAACAGCCCGCAAATCCTCTCTTGGCTTGGTCAGCTTTGCGAGTATGATCTTGTCTTGGGGAGAGCTTCTGGACAAACGCATACTTTTCCGGAAAGTCGGCAATCCGGGAGAAATGGCGAATATCGTGCTGTTGACCGAGAGGATTTGGGGGCTGCTTTTCCGTTCCGCGCGAAGTCTCTCCAAAACAGCCCCCAAATCCTCTCTTGGCTTGGTCAGCTTTGCAAGTATGATCTTGTCCTGTTTCGGTTGGTGGTTTGAGTTCGTCCCACCAGGAACCGGAAGCTGGAAATTATGAGATAAACACAAATTAAGGAGAAATATTCATGTTCAAACAACAGCAATTACAAGATTTCCTTGATCGACTCGCCTCCCGGGCGTCCACTCCCGGCGGCGGCAGCGCGGCCGCGGTCATGGGGGCAATGGGAGCTGCCCTGGTCAGCATGGTAGCCAATCTCACCGTTGGGAAAAAAAACTATGAGGTTGTTCAGACCGAGATGAAGGACCTCCTGGAAAAATCCGAGACGTTGCGCGCTGAGCTTACCGATATGATACAGGCGGATGTTGACGTATTTGACAAGGTGATGGCGGCTTATGGCATGGCTAAGGATACCGATGAAGAAAAGACAGTACGTTCTCAAGTCATCCAGGCTGCCTTGAAAGAAGCCACGGATGTCCCGCTTGCTTGCGCAAAACTCTGTGCGGATGTGATTCAGACATGTCGTCCCATGGCAGAGAAAGGCAATAATAACGTGATCAGCGATGTCGGCGTGGCTGTATTGGCCGCCCATGCCGCTCTCAGGAGCGCCGCGCTGAACGTTTATATCAATATCGGTGGAATCAAGGATAAGGAATTCGTGAATGACCGACGGCAAAAACTGGAGACTATCCTGGCGGAAACGGGTAATGTCACTGAAGAAGTGTATGAATTGGTGAAAGCCAAGCTCTAACCCGCGTGTGAAGTTTGAAGCTTGAAGTATGAAGTCTGGAATATGAAGCCTGGAGTGTGAAGCCTGGAGGGTGAAGTTTGGAGGGTGAAGTTTGGAGGGTGAAGCCTGGAGTGTGAAGTTTGGAGGGTGAAATCATTTCTTCGCCTTTACCACCTGTTCAAACTTTTTGCTTCTCACTTCATACTTTTTCTTTCAGCAGGAGCAACGAGAAATCGATTGCGCGGACGTTTTTGGTCAGTGAACCGACGGAGATGAAATCGACGCCTGTTGCGGCAATCTCGGGGAGCGCGTTTTTTTCCACGTTGCCGGAGACTTCCAGACGGACGCGGCCCTTGTTGAGTTGGACGGCATGTTTGATCTGGGCGAGTGTAAAATTATCTAAAAGCGCGGTACCTGCGCCGGCATTGATCGCCTCTTCTAATTCGACTTCGTTTTCAACTTCGATTTCTATGTGCTTTTGTAAAAATTTTGCCTGGTTTATGGTGCCGGTGACTGATCCATTTGCCTTGATGTGATTTTCTTTAATCAGTACTGCGTCGTATAAACCCATGCGATGATTTTTCCCCCCGCCACAGGATACGGCGTACTTCTGCGCCGAGCGTAACCCGGGGAGGGTTTTACGCGTGTCTAATAATTGTGTTTTGGTGTGCTTTATCAGGTCCGCGCAGGCGCGGGTCGTTGTGGCCGTGCCTGATAACAGTTGGAGGAAATTGAGCGCGGTTCGCTCACCACTCAATATCACTTTTGTCGAGCCGAACAGGGAGCAAATAACCTGACCAGGCTCGATGTCATCGCCATCTTCAGCTTGCCAGGTGATTGCAATTTTATCGCCCAGTTGTTTGAATACTTCATCAAACCAGGCGCCGCCGCAAAGGACGGCGGCCTCGCGACTGATGACCGTCGCCCTGCATACCGCATCATCTGAAAGCAGCTTTGCCGTCAGGTCGCCGGACCCCAGGTCTTCATTCAGCGCCCGGCGCACCGTGCTGGTGATATCGGCAGGCAGAGCCGGCTTGCCTCTTTTCATTGTCGTTTCACGCGACATCGACTTGGATCACTAAATAAAAGTTCCTGATTCCCGTACACTAATGTGCAAGTATAAGGCCAGTGAAAAAAATTATCCCCATGGTAAAGCTGGATAACAAGGCACAATGGTTGGAAAACGTCCGTCAGGTAGCATCCCCGAATTGCGATGACAGGCCTGGGAACGTCGAGATATGCCTGCTTGTCATCCATGGCATCAGCCTGCCTCCGGGAGAATTCGGCACACCCTGTATTGATCAGTTGTTTACGAACGCGTTAGAGCCGTCCGTCCATCCTTATTTTGAGCAGATCAAGGATTTGAAGGTATCTACACATCTTTTCATCGGCAGGGACGGTCAGCTCACACAATATGTCCCGTTTGATAAGCGGGCCTGGCATGCCGGCCAATCTGAGTTTAACGGACGCGAAAACTGCAATGATTTTTCAATCGGCATTGAGTTGGAAGGCGCTGACGACATCGGTTATGAACCGGTCCAGTACGAAGTTCTGGCCGCCGTCATAAAAGAGTTGCAGCAGGCCTGGCCGCTGATTGCCAAAGATAACATACGGGGTCATTGCCATATCGCGCCCGGACGGAAAACCGACCCGGGGCCCGCTTTTGATTGGGACAGGTTACGGTCTTTGTTGGGATAGTTGCAGTATTCATATAATCATGAGTGGTGAATTATGAATTAACAAGGATACGGTGTTCACTGGTCTTCCGCCGGCGCGGGAACTGCTGCCTGCCTTATTTAATAATTCATAATTGATAGCAAATACGGTATTATTTCAGTATGAATTTAATCACGGTATTGATTGCGCTTGCCATAGAAACTTATTTCGGCGATTTCGACAAATATCGAAATTTAAACTGGTTTGAGCGCTACAGCGACTGGCTGGAGTCGCGAGCGGGGCGCGCCGCTTACTGGGACGGCGTTGTCGGTCTCCTTATCACTCTCTTTATCCCTCTTTTCCTGCTTGGCCTCGCGATTTATTTGTCGGGAAAAGTTCACTTTATTCTCAGCTTTATATTTTCCTTGCTGGTTTTGATTTACAGCTTCGGCCCCGCAGTCAATTCCCTGTTGGACAAGTATATTGATGCGCTGGCGGCGAATGACGATGGTCTTTCCCGGGCTGTTTTGAAGCAAATCCTGGTAGACGCCGATGGGGACGAAACCGATCAGGAGCGCGTGATAAGCTCAATCATGCTCAGGGCCCATGAATACCTGTTTGCCATCATATTCTGGTTTTTCATCCTGGGGGCCATGGGCGCTTTCCTGTATTGTCTGGTAATAAACCTGTCAGGCAGGTATAAAGCGATTCACGGTGGTTATGCCGATGCGGTAAGGGATCTGCACGATTTATTGATGTGGCCGTCCGCCCGCCTGCTTGCCCTGGGTTTTGCCTTGGGCGGAAATCTCATAGGCGCCTTTGAAGGTTGGGAAAAGGTATCAGGCAATACCCTGAACTCAAGCAGCGAAGTGATTACAGCCTCGGGTCTTGGAGCGCTTCAATATCCCCTTGAAGACGAAAAGGGCCCGGATGATGACGGCGATACGTTTCTTGCCTGGTTTAATGAAGCCCTGGCTTTGATCAACCGGACCTTGATCGTGTGGTTAATCGTACTTGGCGTGATGACTATTGTCGGCTGGATTTCCTGACCCGGTCGGGCAACAGGGACAGGCCCCGTCAGTTCGACCCCCGTCAGTTCGACCCCCGTCAGTTCGACCCCCGTCAGTTCGGCCCCTGTCAATTCGACCCCCGTCAGTTCTGCAAGTAGTCCTGGATTCGAATGAGCTTCTTCTCTCCGGCTCGGCAAACCAGTATCGAAGCATCTGCATACCAATCTCCCAGGACGATGCGTCGCGCCGGTTGTCCATCCAGTTCGAATTGGTGAAATCCGGGTTTGTGAGTATGTCCGTGAATTAATTCGGTGATTTTATGCCTGGTCATGGTCGCCTTGACGGCCGCCTGGTCTACGTCGATTATCTCCCGGGTCTTTTTCGCTGAGGATTTTTTCATGAATGGTCGCAGGCCATGGGATAAATAAATGCGTAATTTGTAGGGAAAGCTCAAAAACAGCCGGCGGATGAAAGGCGCTTCCATGAACTTTCGAAATAATTGGTATTTTGTATCCTTAGTGCAGAGCAGGTCGCCGTGCATAATCAATGTTGCCTGGCCGTCAATTTTTACTACGGTCTCATCATCCAGCAATTTACATCCTGTCAGCGTGGTAAAGCCGTCGTCAAGCATCAAGTCCCTGTTTCCGCGGATGATGTAAACCTGAGCATTATGTCGGCAACAGTCTTTTAACAGGTTGATCACTTCCCCGGCGAGAGGCGTGCGATCATCGTTGCCCACCCAGAAATTTTCAAACAGGTCGCCTAATATGTACACCGCTTTTGCCGTGCGAGCGGGACCATTTAAAAATTGCCTGAATAATTCGATCTTGTCAGGACGTCTGTCCGATAAGTGAAGATCGGAGATGAATAATGTGTCCATGAACCCCCTCTTTTTTGATACCATGCGCGCTTCATGCAAAGCCAACAAGCTTTAATAAATGCTGACTATATATAACTCATTAACGCGACAAAAGGAAAAATTCGAGCCTGTCGAACCCGGCAAGGTGCGGATGTATGTGTGTGGCGTCACGGTCTATGATTACTGTCATATAGGTCATGCCCGCATGATATTGGTATTTGACATGGTCGTCCGCTATTTGCGCTTTCGTGGTTATGACGTGAATTATGTGCGTAACATCACCGACATCGACGATAAGATAATCAACCGCGCCCTGGGAAACGGCGAGCCTTTCAAGGAGTTGACTGAGCGTTTCATCAAGGCGATGAATGAGGATTTTGCCGCGCTGGACGTTGACGTTCCCGATTTGGAACCAAGGGCTACGGACTACATGGAGCAGATTATTACGATGATCGGCCAGTTGCTTGCTAACGGGTACGCCTACCAGGCGGAGAACGGCGACATATTTTATGACGTCAGCAAGTTCAGGGACTATGGAAAATTGTCGGGAAAGAACCTGGAAGAGTTGCGGGCGGGGATACGCGTAGAAGTGCAGGACGTGAAAGATGACCCGGTGGATTTTGTTTTATGGAAGGCGGAAAAACCCGGCGAACCCAGTTGGGAATCTCCCTGGGGCCGGGGTCGTCCCGGCTGGCATATTGAATGTTCCGCCATGTCAACCCATTGCCTGGGCGATGATTTTGATATTCACGGCGGCGGTCAGGACCTGCAATTTCCACATCACGAAAACGAGATCGCTCAAAGTCGCGGCGCAAACAGCAAGACGTTCGTGAACGTCTGGATGCATAACGGATTTGTCCGGGTGGATGATGAGAAAATGTCAAAATCCCTGGGCAATTTTTTTACCATCCGGGAGGTAATGGCGCGGTATCTGCCGGAGGTGATCCGGTTTTTCATACTCTCCAGTCACTATCGCAGCCCGCTGAATTACTCCGATGAGCATCTTGATGAAGCCAGGGCGGGTCTGACTCGGCTTTATACTTCAATCCGGGATATTGACCCCGCTCAGGGTGAAGTATTGCCTGGGCACAGGCGGCGTTTTGAACAGGTCATGGATGATGATTTCAATACCCGTAAAGGGGTGACGGTATTGCATGAGATTGCCGGCGAAATTAACAAGTTGGAACACAAATCAACAGTGGAGGCGGCCAATCTTGCCAAAACATTAATACAGCTTGGCAACGTGCTCGGCCTCATGCAGTCATCTCCCCACGAGTTTTTGCATGTCAGCGTCGCTAACAAGAGCGTCTCTACGGAAGAAATTGAAAAACTGGTTGAGGAGCGGGTACAGGCCAAGATAAAAAAAGACTATGCCGAAGCGGACCGCATCCGTGATTATTTGTCCGAAAAAGGCGTATTATTGGAAGATGGCGCCAAGGGTACCACCTGGCGCATGAAATAGCTGATTTTCATTAAATTGACGATCCTGCATCCTGGATGTATCATCGCCTCCCTGTCATCGCATGGCATCGGGGCATAGCGCAGTCTGGTAGCGCATCTGCTTTGGGAGCAGAGGGTCGGGGGTTCAAATCCCTCTGCCCCGACCAAATTCAGGGGTACTCTGAGCAAGTTACCCATATCAAGCGCAGGACAGGTTCCGGATTCGTCAGGATGTGGAAAATAACGTTGAATATTTCTTAATCCGGTTCCAACCCTCGCGAGCATGTGGTTTATGACGTGCAGTCAGCGACGCGCCCGTAGCTCAACCGGATAGAGCATCGGCCTTCTAAGCCGAGGGTTAGAGGTTCGAGTCCTCTCGGGCGCGCCAATATGAGCTGATATGGAGAAACAGGGCGTAACCGTAAAATTTGCTGTTGAACTTTGTTATTGACTCGATTATAGTTGTACGGAAATCCCGTACATGAATTCAGATCAATGGAAACCGTCAGCGTTAATCAATTCAGAGATAATCTTCGTAAATTTGTCGAGCAGGTAATCTCCCGGCATGATCCCCTGAAAGTCATCAGGCGTAACGGTGGTGATTTTGTTGTAGTCAGCGCCGAGGATTGGGATCGAGAACGGGAAACGCTTTATGTGTTACAGAATGCAGAGTTGATGAAGCAGATGGAAGAATCCCTGAAGACACATGACAAACGAGAGGGTTATGAACCAACAAAAAAGGAATTGAATGAGATCACTGATTTTTGAAGGAAGCGCCTGGTTCGTTTATGAAGAAATACGCGCTAAGGATAAGAAACTTCATAAGTCCCTGTGCAGGATAATCAAAGAGATGTTGAGAGACGATCCGACGAAGGGGTTGGGAAAGCCCGAACTTTTGAAGCATAACCTGTCAGGGTTCTGGTCTCGACGCATTTCTCAAAAAGACAGGATTATCTATAAGTTCGATGACCATTACGTCTATGTATTTGCGATTGGTGGTCACTATACACAATTAAAATGAAGCGGGCCGCCGGCCTGATCAGGTGTGAGTCCTGTCAGGGGCGCCTGAGGTTTTAATGGTGAGTGTAGCTCAGCGGTAGAGCGCCGGATTGTGGTTCCGGTGGTCGTGGGTTCGATCCCCATCACTCACCCCATTTTCCGCGGCGCGTGTTCCGGGCGCTTTTGGGCCGGGTCGTGATGTAGTCGCTTTTGGGGCCGTTAGCTTAGCTGGTAGAGCAGGGGACTCTTAATCCCAAGGTCCAGGGTTCGAATCCCTGACGGCCCACCATTGTGTACGATAGCCCCTGCTGCGGACGCGCAAGCCACCGTGTGGCTGGTAGTGGCGATATAACGAGAAAACCCTCTCGCGCTGCTTCGGCCTGTTTGGCGATAGCCCGGATCATGCTTTCGTCCAGGTCAATATGCTTGATTTCCACTTTGGCCACCTTTTGAAACAGAATATGTTGGAATAGGTCAATCCCTGATCATGTTGAACCTTTTTACTCTTGTCAGTCTAATCAGTATGTAGTCTAATTGTCACATGAAGAAACGATTTATATCTTTGTTTATTCTGTCTGTCCTGGTAATGGGAACGGCGTCCCCTGCTGCCGCGCTTTATATACAACAACTATCACACAATTCGTTTGGGCCGACGTCGGGTTCCAACTCATTGATGCTTGCGACAGGACAGCCGAAAATCAGGATTCAGCCACAACCTGAAGCCGCCGGTTTACTTCTCCCCGCAACAGGTGAAGAAAACAAAAGAGAGAAAAGATGCATCACTGTTTGTTCCCATTGGGGAGAGGGGTGTATGTCTATTGACCAGGACGTCGGCGGCATGTTTAAAAAGTGCCGGCGTACCTGTAAATCCCTCACTGAGGAATGCCTGTAGGCAGGGAACAGAAGACCGGGGGCAGGGCGCGCTGGTCGCGTTGCCCGTCATTCTGAGCGAAGCGAAGAATCTGCTTTTATATTCTTACGACAATGAGAGGATTGCCCAAGCCTCTCTTGACCACACTTTCAGTCATCCTCCTTTTGGCCCGTAAATTTTGTCAAAGCTCCTTTTTTTGTTAAAGTTTCGCATAATGTCCAAATTATCCAAGAAAGCCCTGAATTATTCGGAGTTTCCCTGGATGAGGATAAATGCGAAAGTGGCGGAATTGGCAGACGCGCTGGATTTAGGTTCCAGTGGGGTAACCCGTGAGAGTTCGAGTCTCTCCTTTCGCACCAGTTTGCACAACGCTTTGTGAATTATTTATAATTTTTTATTCGGTTAATTCCGAGAGTTCAAACAAGGATAAACCCGCAATGCAGGTATCGGTTGAAACAACAGAGTCCCCCCTGGGGAGAAGTGTCACCGTTGAGGTGCCGGAGGAACGTATCTCTGCCGAAGTGGATAAGCGTCTTGAATCCATGACCAGGACGACCCGGGTGCAGGGCTTTCGACCAGGCAAAGCGCCGTTGCGCGTGATCAAGCAACGCTTCGCTACCCAGGTTCGCCGGGAAGTGGTTGATAAAATTCTGCGATCTTCTTTTAATGAGGCTATTGTCCAGGAGAACCTCAAGCCCATCGGCGCCCCGATGATTGCCCCGCTTAAGACGGATTCAGGCAAGGGTTTGTCTTATACGGCCAAGTTCGAGGTAATGCCGGAAATCAAGCTCAATCCCGTTGAAAAGCTGGAATTTGAAAAACCGACCTGTGAAATCAATGATGATGACGCCAAGAGGATGATAGAGAAGCTGCGCGGGCAACGGCGGCAATTGCAGCAGGTGAAACGAGCGGCAAAAAAGGACGACGTTGTCAACATCGATTATAAAGGGCTTGTTGGTGGTGAAATATTCGAAGGTGGCGAGGCTGAAGGATTACAGGTTGAGATCGGTATGGAGCGGCTCATTCCCGGTTTCGAAACTGGCTTGATTGGAGCTTCGGCAGATGAAACCGTCAGCCTGGACCTGAATTTCCCCGAAGGCTACCACAAGGAAGAACTGGCCGGGAAGCCGGTGACTTTTGAAATCAGGGTCAATTCCGTCTCGGAACCGGTTTTGCCTGAATTGAATGAAGAATTCTTCCAGGCATTCGGCGTGACTGAGGGCGGTGAAGAGGCATTCCACAGGGAAATCCACCGGCACATGGGCTGGGAAGCCGAGGTCGCCGCTCGCTCCCGCTTTCGCGACTCGATCATGCAGGCGTTGTACGACGCCAATGAAATTGAACTGCCGAATATCCTGGTAGATGCCGAAGTTCATCGGATGCAGCATCAGCTTGCCGATAATATGAAGGCCCGGGGTCTCTCGGTGGAGGATTCCCGCAAAGCCACAGAGCTGCCCATGTTTGAAGAACCGGCAAGGCGTCGCGTCGCGTTGCAGCTGCTGGTGGGTGAGATTGTTCGCTCCCAGGGATTAACAGCCAAGCCGGAGAGGGTCAGGGAAATTATCGAGAAAAATGCGCAAAGCTATGAAGATTCATCAGGTATAATCAACTGGTATTACAATGATAAGGAGCGCCTTGCTGAAGTCGAGGCGATAGCCCTGGAAGACGAGGTCATTGACTGGGTTGCGGCCCAAGGCAAGGTAAAGAAAGTGAGCCTGTCGTTTGACGAGTTGGTGAATAAAGGGCAGACTGAGGAGATGGAAGTTAATCCCTGAATTCAAGAGAGAGATGGAAAATAAAGATATAAAAGCCCTTAACCTGGTGCCCATGGTCGTGGAGCAGACTTCCCGCGGGGAGCGCGCCTATGATATTTATTCCCGCCTGTTGAAGGAAAGGGTGATCTTTCTGGTGGGGGCCGTCGAAGACCACGTGGCCAATTTAATTGTCGCCCAGCTGCTGTTTCTTGAATCCGAAAACCCGGACAAGGACATCCATTTTTATATTAATTCCCCCGGTGGCTCGGTCTCGGCCGGTTTGGCTGTTTACGATACCATGCAGTTTATCAAACCGGATGTAAGCACGATGTGTGTCGGACAGGCAGCCAGCATGGGGGCCTTGTTATTAACCGGCGGCGCCAGGGATAAGCGTTTTTGTCTGCCCCATTCCCGCGTGATGATCCACCAACCCCTGGGTGGTTTCCAGGGCCAGGCAACCGATATAGATATTCATGCCAGGGAAATTTTAAAGGCCCGTGAGAGGTTAAATAGAATTTTTGTCAAGCATACGGGCCAATCTATTGGTAAAATACAAAAAGACACGGAACGTGATAAATTCATGAGCTCGAAGGAGGCGAAGAGCTATGGGCTGATTGATGCGGTTCTATCGGAACGCCAATCCGTAGAGACACTTGAAGACGGTGAATAAGCCTGCACGACTTTGTATTGATGGACTGTTGGTTTCCGGTTTCTGGTTCCAGGTCGATACATGCCTGCCCCTTAGCCCTGAAAACCAACAACTGAAAATATTGATCAAGATGCGCCATGAGCAACAATAGACGGGGTAAATCAGGGGACGGCGACAGGCTCCTCTACTGTTCATTCTGCGGTAAAAGCCAGCACGAAGTGCGTAAATTGATCGCCGGACCTTCCGTGTTTATCTGTGATGAGTGTGTCGAATTATGCAATGATATCATCTGGGAAGAGATCCAGGAGAAATCAGTAAGCGGGGATAACAGCAGCCTGCCGGCCCCGCGTGAAATCAATGAGATTCTGGAAGAATATGTCATTGGCCAGGAAACTGCGAAAAAGATTTTGTCGGTGGCCGTTTATAATCATTATAAACGCCTTGAGCAGGGCGTTAAAAAATCCGATGTAGAGCTGGCGAAAAGCAATGTATTGCTTATCGGCCCTACCGGAAGCGGTAAAACCCTGTTGGCGGAAACCCTGGCCAGGTTGCTCAATGTGCCGTTTACTATTGCTGATGCAACCACCTTGACCGAAGCCGGCTACGTGGGAGAAGACGTCGAGAACATTATCCAGAAGCTGTTGCAGAAATGCGATTACGACGTGGAAAAAGCGCAAACGGGTATAGTCTACATTGATGAGATAGACAAAATCTCCCGTAAGTCCGATAACCCTTCAATCACCCGCGATGTGTCCGGCGAAGGTGTCCAGCAGGCCTTGTTGAAATTGATCGAAGGTACGCTTGCGTCTGTGCCGCCCCAGGGTGGCCGTAAACATCCGCAGCAAGAATTCCTGCAAGTGGATACCGGTAATATTTTATTTATTTGTGGTGGCGCATTTGCCGGCCTGGATAAAATTATTCGTGAGCGGTCGGAAAAGGCTGGCATTGGATTTTCCGCCGAAGTGAAAAGCCTGTCCGACAGGAAGAGTATGGGGGATTTGATCCGGACGGTTGAGCCTGAAGATTTGATCAAGTATGGGCTCATTCCTGAATTTGTCGGTCGCTTGCCGGTTATTGCGACTCTGGATGAACTGGATGAAGAACAACTTGTCAAAATCCTGGTTGAGCCGAAGAATGCCATCGCCAAGCAATATGTGCGCCTGTTTGACATGGAAGGCTGTGAAATTGAATTCCGGGAAGAGGCGTTGCGCAGTGTCGCAAAGAAATCCATGGAAAGAAAAACCGGCGCGCGCGGGTTACGGTCGATCCTGGAGAACGTACTGCTGGATACCATGTATGAGCTCCCTTCCACGAATGGAGTGACCAAGGTAGTCATTGATGGAGGGGTAATTACAGGAGAGTCCAAGCCGCTGATGATATACGAGAATACTGAATTGCAAAAAGTAGCTTCAGATTGACAGGTTTTCAGTTTGCCCCGGAGGCGGGTAATTCAGGGTTCAGGCAAGTTTTCCAAACTCGCCGATAATTTTTCGATTTCATCCCGCCCCGGCAATTTCCGCTCACTCTCACTAAAAACTGAAAACCCGGGAACTCCCCCTGTTCTGTTCGTCATAAAGTGGGCTTGGGGGCTGTTTTGGAGTGACCAACGCCAGGGATGAGCATGGAATAGCCCATGGAACGGAAAAACAGTCACCAAACCTGCTGTTGATGGGAACTGCTGCTGAAAACCAATAACACTTGAAATCCGCGTCAATCGCCCCCATCATGACGATAATAACTTGAGGTCCAAGTAGCTATGTCAACCATTTCAGAGAGTCAGTTTCACGTTTTTCCGGTCTTGCCGTTACGCGATGTCGTGGTTTATCCACATATGGTCATTCCATTATTCGTGGGACGAGAGAAGTCCATTATAGCGCTGGATGCCGCCATGGATGACAACAAACAGATTCTCCTGGTGGCGCAGAAGAGCGCCGTTGAAGATGATCCCCGCGTTGATGAGATTTACGAAATCGGTACTTTGTCTAACATCCTGCAATTACTGAAACTGCCGGATGGCACAATCAAGGTACTGGTCGAGGGCGTCAAGCGCGCCCGTATCCTTGATTTTATCGAAACGGATTCGATGTTTTCCGCAAGAACAGAATTGTTGGAACCAAAGGAGTTGGATGAGCGAGAGATGGATATACTGTCGCGCTCGGCGATGAACCAGTTCGAGCAATACGTGAAGTTGAATAAGAAAGTGCCCCCTGAAATTCTGTCTTCGCTGGCCAGCATTGATGACGCCTCCCGCCTGGCTGACACTATTGCCGCGCATATGTCGATCAAAATTGATGAGAAGCAGGCAGTGTTGGAAGAAGCGGATGTTCATGGCCGCCTGGAGTTCCTGCTCCATTTGATGGAAACGGAAATTGAACTCCTGCAAGTGGAGAAAAAAATTCGCGGGCGGGTTAAATCACAGATGGAAAAAAGCCAGCGTGAATATTATTTGAACGAACAGATGAAAGCGATCCAGAAGGAACTGGGCGAGGCGGGGGAAGCGCCTAACGAACTGGAAGAGTTGGGTCAGAAAATTGCAAAGTCGGGCATGCCCAAGGATACAAAGAAAAAAGCTGAAACCGAGCTGAATAAATTAAAGATGATGCCGCCGATGTCAGCTGAGGCTACGGTCGTGAGAAACTATGTTGACTGGCTGGTAAACGTCCCCTGGAAGAAACGCAGCAAAATCTCACGGGATATCCAGAAAGCGGAGCGAATATTGGAAGAAGATCACTATGGCCTGGATAAAGTCAAGGAACGCATACTCGAATACCTGGCCGTGCAACAGCGGGTGAAACAGCTGAAAGGCCCGATATTATGCCTGGTCGGTCCCCCGGGCGTGGGTAAAACATCGCTGGGCCGTTCGATTGCCCGCGCAACCAATCGCAACTTTATACGCATGTCCCTCGGCGGCGTGCGTGATGAAGCTGAGATAAGAGGACATCGGCGCACCTATATTGGTTCCCTGCCCGGCAAGATATTGCAAAGCATGGCAAAGGTGGGTACTAAAAATCCCCTCATGCTATTGGACGAAGTGGACAAAATGGCTATGGATTTTCGCGGCGACCCGGCCTCGGCGCTGTTGGAGGTGCTTGACCCCGAGCAAAACCACACCTTTGCCGATCATTACCTGGAAGTGGATTATGACCTGTCCGAGGTGATGTTTGTGACTACGGCCAACACCCTCAATATCCCCCCCCCGCTGCTGGACCGCATGGAAGTCATCCGCATTTCCGGTTATACGGAAGATGAAAAAATTAACATCGCCAAGAAGTACCTGATCCCCAAACAATTGGAGCGGAATGGCCTCAAGTCGGAGGAAATCACCATCAGTGACGGGACCATCGGGGAAATTATCCGCTACTATACCCGTGAAGCGGGCGTGCGTAACCTGGAAAGAGAAATAGCCAATATCTGTCGCAAGGTCGTGACGAAATTGTTGCAAAAAGCGGATTTGAAACGCCTGTCTGTAATACCTTCAAAACTTGAGAAATTAATCGGCGTTAAAAGATTCCGTTATGGACGGGCTGAAGAAGAAGATCGGGTAGGTCAGGTAACAGGTTTGGCGTGGACTGAGATCGGTGGTGATTTGTTGACTATTGAAGCAACGGTGGTGCCAGGCAAAGGCGAAGCAATCCGTACCGGCCACCTGGGGGATGTGATGAAGGAATCAATCGAAGCGGCGCGGACGGTGGTGCGAAGCCGCAGCGAAGTGCTGGGGATTGGCGCGGGATTTTATAAAGAGCATGATTTTCATATCCACGTGCCGGAAGGGGCGACGCCGAAAGACGGGCCAAGCGCCGGGGTAGCGATGTGTACGGCGCTGGTCTCGGCCCTGACAGGTATCCCGGTTCACTCGAACGTCGCCATGACCGGTGAAATCACCTTGCGTGGAGAAGTGCTTCCCATAGGCGGGCTGAAAGAAAAATTACTGGCGGCGTTACGCGGTGGCATCAATACGGTTCTAATCCCGTTCGAGAATGAGAGGGAACTGATCGAGATTCCCAAGAACATCAAACAAAATCTGGATATCAGGCCAGTCCGCTGGATCGACGAAGTGCTGGAAATAGCGTTGCAACGCCGGCCCCAACCACAAACCGGCGATGAAAAAGCAAAAATCGTGAAAAAGGAAAAGGTTGAATCTGACGAGGATAAAGGTATTATTCGACCCCATTGACAAGGGGGCTGAAATCAACCCCTGGAATAAAATCATCCCTGGAACCGGCCCTGGAATGTTGTTATCCAGGTTCAAGTCCGGGATGACGATGTCGTATGGACAGCTCGATTTTGGTTACGCTTTCAATCATGCCCCAAGAGCTGCCGCTGTTCGTTATACCCGATAAACCTGGAAAACTACTCATGGATGTTATAAACTGCTATACTTTCCGGGCGCTTAGCTCAGTTGGGAGAGCGCCGCCCTTACAAGGCGGAGGTCGCGGGTTCAAGCCCCTCAGCGCCCACCAACATCCGGAGTGGTAGTTCAGTTGGTTAGAACGCCGGCCTGTCAAGCCGGAGGTCGCGGGTTCGAGTCCCGTCCATTCCGCCACGAATACATGGGCCTGTGCCCGAAGTCCCCCTGACAAGGGGGGATTCAGGGGTTGTCGCGCTGGTCTGCAACAAACCTCGCCAGGGCGCCCCCACCCCCTTGATCTCCCCTTGTCAGGGGGGAGACAAGGGGTTGTGACACCCTCTTAATCAGGGGTTCCTTATCATGTTTCAGGAAAGATTGCCATGTTGCTAACGATTAGAGATCAACTTAAAGGCTGGGTAGCTGTACTCGTATTTGGTATCTTGATCATTCCCTTTGCGTTTTGGGGCGTAAATTATTATTTCGACCAGGCCGGCGGAGTCACCGCAGTCGAGGTGAATGGCGAAGAGATTACCTTGGCGGCTTATCAGCGCGCTTACCAGAACATACGCCAGCAGTGGCAATCCATGTCAGACGGCCCGGTCCTGGAAGAATCGACGCCGCTGTTAAAGAAGCAGGCAATTGATAGCCTGGTGCAAGTCGAGTTATTCAAGCAAACGGGTAGAAAGATCGGTTTGCGGGTGAGTGACCAGGAGGTATGGCAAACCGTTCAGGAAATATCCGCATTCAACGACGGCAACGGGTTCAGTCCATTACTGTTCGAAGCCGCGGCAAATCAGGCAGGCATGACGCCGGCGGGCTTCACGGCGCAGATAAAACAGGATATGTCCGCGGAACAGCTGCGGGATGCCTTGTTGGAAACCGATTTTGTGATGCAGTCCGAAGCGGACGCATTTTCCGGGTTGAAAAATCAAACCCGGGATATTTCCTACGTGGTCTTGTCATCCAATGAACTGAAGGAAACCATTGAGGTAACGGATGAGCAGGTTAATTCATATTATGAAGAAGCCGGCCGTTACATGGAGCCGGAAAAAGTCAAAATAGCCTACTTGGTGTTGTCTTTAGCCAAGGTTGCGGAGGAGGTGTACCTGGAGGAAGGCGAACCGGAGGTCTATTTTAACGAAAACAGACAGAACTACGAGGTGGAAGAAACGCGCAAGGTAAAACAAATCATGCTCAAACTCCCCGAAGAGCCATCTCAGGCTGCGCTCGATGAGATGAGGGCCAAGGCCGAAGAGCTGCATGGGCTAATCAAGGCGGGCCGGGAATTCGAAGAGGTCGCGGTAGAAAATACGGGAGGCTATGCGGACAGCATTGAGTTCAGTGAATTTGGTTTCCTGGCAAAAGGCGTATTGGAACCGGAAGCCGACGAAGTGGCATTCACCCTGAACGAGGGGGAGATCAGTGAACCTGTGCAATCCAGGGACGGTTTCCACATCATTGGGGTGGATGAAATCAAGGGCGACACCGTCACGTTCGCCAGTGTGCGGGACGAGGTGGAGCAAGACCTGAGGGAAAGCAAGGGCAGTGAACAGTTATACGAATTGACGGACAGGCTGGCGACTTTGACCTATGAAAATCCCGGTACCCTGGAGGTGGCGAGTGAGGAGTTGGCTCTTGAGATACAGCAGAGTGATTTCGTCAGCCGGGAGGCGCCTGGCGTCGGCATTATCGCCGAGCCCGCGGTTATTTCAACCGCTTTCAGCGAAGAAACGCTATTGCAGGAAAATAACAGCGATGTCATTGAGTTGGATAATGATCGCTATATCGTATTGCGCGTGTTGGAGCGTCGGCCGACCCAAAAGAAGCCACTGGAATCGGTGCGGGATGAAATCATCACCCAGATCAAATATGAACAGGCAAGCGCCCAGATGAAAGAGCGGGGCGAGCTTATCCTGGAAAAATTAAATGATGGTCAATCAAAAGAAACCCTGGCCTCGGAATTTTCCCTGGATTGGAAGGAGGTCGAAGGCGTCGCAAGGGACGATGAGAATACCAACCGGGCTGTGTTGCGCGTTGCATTCAAGGCGGGCTTGCCGGCTGAAGGCAAACCCGGATTCGGTGGCACGCCCTTGGGAACGGGGGATTATGCAGTCGTTATCGTACATTCCGTTACCAAGGCGAACCGGGAAACAACAGAAAAAGAAGAACTGGACGCGATACACAGCCAATTACTGCAAACTGCTTCCGGGGCGACCTGGACGGAATTCACCAAAGACCTGCAAACTACCGCCGACGTGGAAATATACGACGAGGCGTTTTAACTTTACTTGAAGCAGATTCTTTCTATCACTGTTGAACCAACGCTATCGCCCCAGACGTTCACCGTTGTTCTCATCCGGTCCAGGAACCAGTCTACTGCGAGCAGCAGGCCGATGCCTTCCATGGGCAAACCCACCGCGGTCAGGACGATGATCATGGTCACGAGGCCGGCCTCAGGGATTCCGGCAGCGCCGATCGCCGCCAGGGTAGCAGTGATGAAGATCACGACCTGGTCGGTGGCGGACATGTAAATACCGTAGGCTTGGGCGATAAACATCACGGCTACGGCTTCGTAGAGAGCAGTGCCGTCCATGTTCACCGTAGCGCCCAAGGGCAGGACAAACTTCACGGCGCGTTTATCCACGCCGGATTCAATAGCGCACTCCATGGTCAGCGGCAGTGTTGCGGATGAACTGGCAGTGCCGAAAGCCGTGACCAGGGCCTTGGACATGTTGATGATAAATTCCCGCCCGCGCCGGCTCAGGACAACCAATATGGTCAACAGCACGAAGAAATGCATGGTCAGCCCGATAATAACTGTCAGCATGTATTTTCCGACGCCGGCGATTTCCCGCCAGAAATTTTCCCCGCCGCCCGAATCCCCCAGCTTGGCCGAAATCAGGGCAAAAATACCAATAGGGGCAAAGTACATTATCCAGACGACGATTTTTATCATGACTTCGTTCATGCCGTCGAAAAAATCCAATATGGGTTTTCCCCGTTCGCCGATTGTTGTCAGCGCCACGGCGAATAAAATGGAAAATACAATTACCTCCAGCAACTTGGTCTCCGCCGCCGAGGCAATGATATTGGAGCCGATTAATGAGCGGATGATCTCTATGAATCCGGTTTCTTCTTTTCCCGCCACCTGGTCGGGGATGACCTCGCTTACTTCTGTGAGCCCGGCGCCGGGCTGTATGATGTTCACAATAATCAAGCCCAATAAAACGGCTATGCTGGTGGTGCAGAAATAGTAAAGCACGGTCAGGCCGCCTAGGCGCTGTAACCTGCTCGCATCGCCGATGGACGCGATGCCGCTTATGACGGCTGCGACGATGAGCGGAATGATGGTCATTTTCAACGCATCCAGGAACAAATCGCCTACCCACTCTACGGCGGTCATCGAGTGACCGAAGAACCAACCGCAGAATATCCCGGCAATGGCGGCGATAAGTATCGCCCATAATAACCAATTATTTTTATGCATATCCAGCCTCCGCCAACTTTGTATTGATGGACTGATAGTTCCAGGTTTCAGGTCGATGCGGGCTTGCCCGCCTGTCCTGAAAACCAACAACTGAAAGCCGGTAACTATCCATCAAAATACAGTGTTGTCATGCCGCTTGGGTAAAAGAAATGGTTTATCGGGTTCAGTTAAATTATCCCACTGAGTTGTAACCGCAATCGACGTAGGTGATTTCGCCGGTGACCGCAGCGGCGTAATCGGAGCACAGGAAGGCGGCCACGTTGCCGATTTCCTCAATGGTAACGTTTCTACGGAGCGGTGAGACTTGTTCGACGTGGTTGAGAAATCCCCTCAAGCCCTTGATGCCCGAGGCGGCAAGGGTTCGAACAGGTCCCGCTGAAATCGCATTGACGCGTATGCCCTCCGGACCCAGGCTGGAAGCCATGTAGCGTACGCTGGCCTCTAAACTTGCCTTGGCGACCCCCATCACGTTGTAATTCGGCATCGCCTTGACCGCGCCGATGTAAGTCAGGGTCAGCATGGCGGCATCCCGGCCCTGCATCATGGGGCGGGCTGCCTCGCCTAACGCGGAAAAACTGTATGAACTGACGTCATGGGCCATGAGAAAGCCTTCCCGGGTGACGCCTTGCAGGTAATCACCGTCAAGCTGTTCCCGGGGCGCGTAGGCGACGGAGTGAACAAGAATATCCAGGCTGCGCCAGTGTTTCTTGAGAGAGGCAAACGCGCCCTGGATTTCTTTATCGCTGGATACCTCGCAGGGGATGGTAACTTTCGAACCAAGGCCGTCCGCAATTTTTTCAACGCGCTCCCTCAACCTGTCATTCTGATAAGTGAACGCAAGCTCAGCCCCTTCCCGCCGCATTGCCCCGGCTATTCCCGCGGCAATTGAACGATCATTGGCGACTCCGACAACCAGCGCCCGTTTCCCGGTCAACAAACCCATGACTTACTCCCATTCGCATCTTTGATCACATGGGCGCCTATTTTGACATATACCGGCTTATTTGTCACCCCAATCCCCAGCGCGCCAGCAGTTCCCGCCAACAGTGGGTTTAGGGGCTGTTTTTCTTTTTTATCCGGCGTTACAGCAGTTTCCGGTAATCGCAGTCGAGGATATTCGCCAGCTTTTTTGCGTTTGTTTTGCCCAAGGGACGCTTGTTGTGCTCCATTTCGGACAGGTGATGTTGGCGAATGCCGGTTTGTTCAGCCAGCTCAGCCTGGGTCAACCCGGCGCGTTGGCGGTAAAGACACAGGTAATAGCCGGCGGTTTGGTAATGGTCGCCGTGCCGTCGTTTCGCTGCGTCGTGCACCATGTTGGCAGGCACGTGGTCTTCCTCCAGATATTGATCCAGCGTGGAGCGGATCATCTTTTCAAGACGTTCCCGGTTCACTTGGCCGCTTGGCCTGAGAACCACGTCGCCCAGGTCGTGACGGATGGTTAATGCCTGGTTCATCGGTAAGCCTCCTGCCGGTGTCCGACGTAAAATATCTCAATCTTCAGGGCCTGCTCTTCGGTAATGCGATAGCGCATCCGGTAACGATAATTCAAGCGCAAGCGATACTCGTCATCGTCTGTTTTCAGGGTATTTCAGCCCTGTGGGTTGATACCCTGGTCTTCCAGGTCGCTGATGGCCAGGTCGGCGAGATCTTGTATCGGCTGCGGCAGCCTGGCCAGTTGCTTATACGCTTTTCGGGTTAAGTGAACAGTCCATGTCATAAGCAGGAATATATACCATTAATTGGGATACATCAATTTTTTTTTGTTGATGGTTGATTCAGGGGCAAAATACAGGAAATTACCCTTCCCGGACGCCCCCGTCGCGAACGTCGAACGCATCGCGCAGGCCGTCGCCCAGGAAGTTGAGGGAAAACAGCGTCAGTGATAATACCGAGGCGGGAAAGATCAACAGCCAGGGATATTCTTCCATGGTTTCCACGCCGTAAGCGATGAGCAAGCCCCATGAGCTTTGCGGTGGTTGAATGCCCAGCCCCAGGAAGCTCAGGAAGGATTCCAGCAGGATCACGTTGGGCACGGTCAGCGTAGCATATACGATAACCGGCCCGATGATGTTCGGTATGACGTGTTTGACAATGATATGAAACCTGGACAAACCGAAACTGACGGCTGCCTCGATAAAGTCCTGTTGCTTTATGTGCAATACCTGCCCCCGCACGATGCGCGCCATGGTCAACCACTCCACCGCGCCGATGACCAGGAACAACAGGAAGATATTTCTGCCGAACACCACCATCAACAGGATGATGAAAACAGTAAACGGCAGCGCATAAAGAATATCAACGAAACGCATCATCAGGTTATCGATGCGCCCGCCCAGGTAGCCGGCGGTTGCCCCCCATGCTACGCCGATCACCAGCGCGACCGCCGTGGCGATAAAACCGACAGCTAATGAGACGCGGCTGCCATAAAGGATTCTTGTCAACATGTCGCGCCCGAATAAATCACTGCCTAGCCAATGTCCTGTTGAAGGAGGGCTTGCGCCCAGCTCGAGATTCTGCCCGGAGTATGAATAGGGAGTAATCCAGGGCGCGGCCAGGGCAAGGAGAATGAATACGGACAGGACTGCTAATCCGAACATGGCCGGTTTATTCTTTTTCAATCGCCTCCAGGCATCCTGCCGGGGCGATGCGCTTATTGCGCCTTTTACGTCAGCCATTGATTGTTTCATGGCGAACCTTGGGGTCGAGCCAGGCGATCATTACGTCGGCAATGAGGTTGAACAGGACGATCAGTGAGGCAAGCAACAGGGTGACGCCCAGGATCAGGGTGTAATCGCGGTTGAACGCGCCTTGCACGAAATACCGGCCCAACCCGGGAATTTGGAAAATGGTTTCAACAACAAAAGAACCGGTCAGCAAGCCCGCCAAGGCCGGCCCCAGGAAGGATACCACCGGTAATAATCCGACCCGCAGGGCATGGCGGAATATGATAATCGATTCGGGCATGCCCTTGGCCCGGGCAGTGCGGATAAAATCACGGGACAGGGTTTCAATCATGCCGCCCCTGCTTAACCGGGCGATATAGGCGGCATAGACGGAGCCCAAGGTGATGGATGGCAATAGCTTGTCGCCCGGCGTCAGTTCCCAACCGGCCACGGGCAGCCATTCCAGCCAGATGCCGAAGAGCAATACCAGCAAGGGGCCGAGCACGTAAGAGGGGAGGCAGATCCCCATCGTGGCGAATGCCATGGGGACGTAATCCTGACAGGTGTTCGGCTGCAGGGAGGCGATGATGCCGCTGCCGACCCCGATGAGCAACGCAAAGAGCAGGGCATAACATCCCAGCTCGAACGTAACGGGAAATCCGGCGGCGATAATCTCGTTGACTGACCTGCCGGGATATTTGAAGGACGGTCCCAGGTCTCCCTGCAAGGCATTCTTCAGGTAATCATAAAATTGAACGTGGATCGGTTGATCGAGTTTGTAGCGTTCGTTAAGGTGTTTCAAAACCTCCGGCGGCACCGCTTTTTCTTCGTCAAACGGCCCGCCGGGCGCCGCATGGATCAGCAGGAAGGTGATTATCGTTACCGTCACCAGCACGGGTATGGCCTGCAACAGGCGTTTGAGTATGAATTTAACCAAATTCAACCACCGGGTTTATTTATCGAAGTCGGTTATTGAGACGGAGTCAAGGAAATATATTTATACGGGTGTTGATCAAGGATGTTCGGGCGCCATCCACGCACGTCCGGCGATACCAGTGACTTGCTTACATAAGTATATATGGGCATGACGGGCAACTCAGTCATTAATATTGCCTCCGCTTCCTGCAACAGGGCATAGCGCTTTTCCTGCTCAACGATTGTCGCGGCCTTTGCTATGAGTTCATCGTAGCGTTTGTCAGACCAGCCTGTATCGTTATTTCCACCTGTCGAAACAAACAAATCAAGGAAGGTGATCGGATCCAGGTAATCCCCGATCCAGCCTGCCCGCGCTACCTGGTAGTCCTTTGAATCACGTTTGTCCAGGTACACCTTCCAGTCCTGGTTCAGCAAGGTAACGTTGACGTTCAGGTTGATTTTCCACATTTGCTGGATAGCTATCGCGATCCTGCGGTGCTCCTCCGAGGTGTTATACATCAACTCGATAACCGGGAAATTTTCGCCACCAGGATAACCGGCTTCGGCCAGCAACGTTCTTGCCCGTTCCGCATCATAGGTTACCCGCGCCTTGGCCGTATAGCCGTTGGTATCGGGTGGGGTGAAATTAAAAGCGGGAAGTTGTCCTGCCTTGGTGATTTTCTCCGTGATTTGTTTCCGATCAATGGACATGGTCAGGGCTTGCCGCACTCTTATATCATCCAGCGGGGGGGAAAGGGTGTTAAAAATATAATAATAAGTGGAAAAATAAGGAAATATTTTCAGCGCCTCTGGCCTTTCTTTCCGGTAATATTCTGTTTTATCAACCGGCAGGTTGTTGGTAATGTGTAATTGCCCCGCGCGGAACATGCGCTCTTCAGTGGTTGCATTTTGTATCGGATAGAAGACGACCTGATTCAGTTTCACGGCATCGGCATCCCAATAATGGTCGTTTTTCTCGACGACGATACGCCTGTTCAACGCCCACTCCTTCAGCTTGAACGGACCGTTGCCCACGTGGTTGCCCGGTCGGGTCCACTTGGTCCCCCGTTCGTCCGCCGCCCCGAATTTCTCAATAGTTTCCCGGTGGACGGGATAATAACTTTGATGGGCCAGCAGCTGCAGGAAAAAAGGCGCGGGATTTTCGAGCCTGACCTCTAAGGTTCGTTCATCCAGGGCCTTGACGCCCACCTTGGCAAAATCCTTTATCTCCCCCTTATGAAATTTCTCCGCATTCTCGAGGTAATAAAGCATGTAAGCGTAATTATTACCCAGGGCCGGCAGCAGCGCCCGTTGCCATGAAAAGACAAAATCCTGCGCGACTACCGGGTCGCCGTTAGACCACTTGGCGTCTTCCCGCAGACGGAACAGGTAAGTTTTACCGCCGTCGCCCTCGCGCCAGGATTCGGCCACCCCGGGCATGAGACGTAAATCCTCGGGATGTCTGCTGAGCAAGCCCTCAAGCAGGGCCATGCAGAGTTTGAACTCGATGTTGCCCGTGACGATATGGGGGTCCAGTTCCCGGGGTTCATCCCCATTGCCGACGTGCAGCACCTGCCGGCGCGTCCCATCGGCAACATTGGTTTCATAATCAATCCCGCATGAAGTGGTAGTAAATAATACGGCAATTAGCCCGATTGTTAAGACGCGTTTATCCATGTTCAGGTTAAAAGCAGATTTAGCGGGGTTGATTTTCGCCGCGCATTCGTCGGCGCCGGTCCAGGTCGCCGGGGACGGGGACGGCTTCCAGCAGGGTTTGGGTGTATTCGTGTCGCGGGTTGAAGATAACGTCATCGGTTTTGCCGGCTTCGACTATTTTGCCCTCGTACATGACTGAAATTCGGTCAGACAGTTGCCTGACGACGCTTAAATCGTGGGAGATGAATAAATAAGTGATTTTGTATTTTTCCTGTAGCCGTTGCAGTAATTCAATGATTTGCGCCTGTATGGTCACGTCTAACGCGCTGACGGCCTCGTCGGCAACGATGAATTTCGGTTCCAGTGACAGCGCCCTGGCAATGCTGAGCCGCTGGCGTTCGCCGCCGGAGAACTCGAAAGGGTAGCGGTTGACCATGTCCGCCTTGAGTTCAACCTCCTCCAATAACTGAACGGCCTTGTCTTTTTTCGGCGAGTGCAGCAAACCGTGTTCTTCCAGGCCTTCCGTCAGTATGTCCATGATCGTCATGCGCGGGTTTAACGATGAGTAGGGGTCCTGAAAGATCATTTGCAGGTTGCGCCGATAGGGTTTCAACCGGCGCCGTTTCAATCCGCTGATTGCTTCACTTTCAAAGATGACGCTGCCGTTGTTGATGGATTGCAACCCGATTAGCGCCCTTCCCAGGGTGGTTTTTCCCGAGCCCGATTCCCCGACCAAGCCCATTGTCATGCCTCTTTCGATAGTCAGGTTGACGCCATCGACGGCCTTGACGTGGTCCGTCGTTCGCGCCAGCAAGCCTTTTTTCACCGGAAACCAGACCCGCAGGTCCTCTGCCCGGATCAGCTTGTCTCCCTTATCGCCAAGGTCGGCTTTCTTTACATTCCCTCCCTCCGGGGGAGAGGGGAATATAACGTCCTTTTGAGACGTTCCCAGGGGGAGAGGGGGACGACTTGCCACGGCATCGAGCGAAGGAGGCGGTTGCCGGCCTTCCTCATATAAACGCGGCACTGCATTCAACAAAGATCGGGTGTATTCATGGGCAGGGGATTTGAAAATGGTTTCCAACTTGCCGCTCTCCACCAGCCTGGCGTTTTTCATCACGTAGATTCGATCGCACAATTCCCATACTACCGCCAGGTCGTGGGTAATCAGCAGCAACGAAGTGTCGTCGTCCTTCATGCTCATCAACAATTTGAATATCTGGGCTTGCACCGTCACGTCCAGGGCGGTTGACGGTTCATCCGCAATGATCAGTTTGGGTTTCAGCATCATGGCCATGGCGATCATGACCCTTTGACGCATGCCGCCTGACAGGTGGTGCGGGTAGAAATACATCCGTTCCCGCGCCTCGGGGAGCCCCACTTTTTCCAGCCATTCTTCACCTGATTTCCAGGCCGCCTGGCTGGTGACGCCGCCGGTAGTTTCAGCGTGGCATTGCAATATCTCGCACAGCTGGTGACCGACCCTGTGCAGGGGTGAGAGCGCCGTCATGGGCTCCTGAAATATCATGCTGATTTCTGCGCCGCGAATTTTCCTGAGGTCTTCGATGGGCAACGTCAACAGGTCGTTGTCATTGAAGAATACGTTTCCCTTGACGATTTTTGCGGGTGGGCGGGGGAGCAGCCGTAAAACGGACTGCGCGGTCACGGTTTTACCCGAGCCGGATTCGCCGACCAGCCCGACGATTTCGCCCCGGTTGACCTCCATGCTGAGGTCGTTCACCGCTTCGACGATGCCTTCATCGGTTTCAAAATGCACCGTCAAGCCTTCGATGGATAGCAGCTGCTTCACGCGTTCATCACTCCAACCGGGAATACTGCCTGGGATCAAAGGCGTTGCGCACGCCTTCGCCGATAAAAACGCACAGCAGGATGACTAAAAACAGCGCCAGGGACGGGTATAAAATCAACCACCAGTAAGCCTGTCCCTGCGCCTGCGCGAGTAATTGTCCCCAGCTGGCCGTGGGCGGGGGCAGGCCAAAACCGAGATAATCCAGGGCGGCGAGGGTGCCGATGGCGCCAACCAGGTAGAAGGGGAAAAATGTCGTCAGAGGAACCAGGGCGTTCGGCAGTATGTGCCTGAACAAGATCTTCCGGTCCGGCAGTCCCAGGCACAGGGCCGACTCCACGAAGGGCTGGCTGCGCAGTCTTAAAAATTCGGCGCGCATGTAATAGGAAACGCCTATCCAGTTGAATATGCCGTAAACCACTAACAACAGTATGAAACTCCGGCCGTACACCGAGCCCAACAGTATCAACACGTATAAAAACGGCAGTGATTCCCATATTTCGGTTAAACGTTGCCCGGCCAGGTCGATCTTCCCGCCGTAATAACCCTGGATGGCGCCGATTATCGTGCCGATAATCATGGAAGTGACGACTAACAGCAACCCGAAGTTAAGGGAGGTTCTCAGGCCGTAGAATATCCTTGCCAATACGTCCCGGCCGGCGTCATCGATGCCAAAGAGGTGCCGGCCGATGGGTCGGAACGGGAACCGGACGTCTTCTTTGACGAATTTCACGCGGTAATTCACGCCGTCGCGTTCCAGCCGGAGGGCGCCGACGGGCGCAAGCAAGCGCGCCTCGGCCTTTTCGATTATCTTAGCCCCATGCACCGGTGACAAATCGTCCCATAAATTATCCGTCGCGGTAATTTGCCGGCTTTCAGGTGAATAGAGCCATTTTTCCTCGACGTTTTCCTTGATGACTTCCTTGAGCAGTATCCTGACGGTTTTCGGTTCCCTGCTGCGTTGTTTGTAAGGGGAGAGTCTGGCTTCAACCAGCCTCTTGCCCAGCGGGAATGTTTGCGAATAAGGCGCGGCCGGTTTATTGGCGAACCGCAATGACACGGCCTCGGCAAACGCCGCCGGGGTTGCATAAACGCCGCTGAAATTCAAGCCGTTGACGGCAGTATCATTGGTCTGAAAAAACCACCCCGCCCGGCGCTGGCTTTTGATAATGAAGTCCCGGTCGATATCGACCGCTCCGACCCGGGGTTCCTGTTGCAGGTGAATCTCGACCTGGTTTTTCACGGGGATGGACGCGGCCTCGATAATTTCCTGGGGGCCGAAAGGCGCCAGTGGAAAGATCATGAAATTATCGTCATTGTCGGTAAAGGCGGGGGAGGCGTTGATGGCCTTATAGTCCGGGCGGGTCAGCCGGCCGTTGCCGGTGAAAGTGTCTTCGGGGTAAAAAAAGAAAACGGGAAACCAGGATTCATTTTCATACCGGACGTACAGCGGACGGTCGTTGCATATCAGCTCTGCCATCAAACTCGCCAAATACAAAAAGACCATGATCAGCAGTGAATAATAAGCGCGCCTGGAAGCGCGAAAGCGCTGCGCGCGTTTTCGCGTTATGGGGTCAAACCAGGTAGCCGGGTTAATCCTCATGGGTTGAAATGGATGCGGGGGTCGATGAACATGTAACAAATGTCGGAGAAAATCCGGCCGATCAATCCTAAAAAAGAGGTCAAGGCCAATATGCCCATGAACACCATGTAATCCCGGCTCACTATGGCATCCAGACTTAAAAGACCCATGCCGGGTATTTCAAAGACTTTTTCGATTAACACCGAACCGGCGAAGATCAACGTGAAGATGCTGCCAAAACCCGTCGCAATGGGGATCAATGAATTCCTGAAGGCGTGCGCCCAAACGGCCCGGTGGAATGAAGCGCCCTTGGCCAGGACGGTTTTGACGTAATCCTGGCCGATTTGTTCCAGCAAGCTGTTTTTCATCAGCAGGGTAAGGACGGCGAAATTCCCTATCATGTAACAGGTGACGGGTAGAAACATGTGCATGAACAGGTCTTTTGCCTGGGCCGTTGTCGATAGCTCATGGAAATTCTCGGAAGTAAAACCACTGACGGGAAAAATGTCCCACAGGCCTTCCGTCGTGCCGGATAAAAACATCTTCAACAACATGCCGAAAGCGAAGGCGGGGATAGCGTAGCCGATAAACACCAATATACTGCTTGAAACGTCGAAAAATGAGCCGTTTTTGATGGCTTTCGCAATCCCCAGGGGGATGCACACCAGGTAGGTCAGGAAGAAACCGGTCAAGCCGAATATCAGTGATACCGGAAAGCGTTCTATTATGAGTTGGATAACGGTTTTATTCGGGTATTTATAGGAACTGACCGCCATGCCGACCCGGTCGGTGACCAGCCATTTCCAATAACGTTGCAACAGGGGTTTATCGAAGCCGAAATGCCGCTCCAGGGCTTTGCGCTGTTCCGGGGAAATGCCACTGGGACCGGCTGCCGCCGCCGCGTCGGCCGAGCCTTGACCCACGCCGCGCATGGCCATGATCGCCTGCTCCACCGGCCCGCCGGGAATGAACTGACATAAAGCGAAACAGACAAAAGTTATTCCTATAAAAGTCGGAATAACCAGTAATAAACGCCTGATTATATAGTGGGTTCTTTCCATTATTACGGGAAGACGTCATCGAAGTAGATGGCTTCGTCGCGTCCGGGCAGGGGTTCTTCCGTTTCCATGGCGTATTCCAGGTCCGCTGCGGAGTCCTCGTCATACCACCAGAAGGTATAGGCCCCGGCCTCCCCGCTAAACTTCGGCAACACGGTTTTGGGGGTACCGAATTTATTCCAGTACAACAGCCGACGGTAATCGAGGTTCCATAACAGGACATAAGGGATATCACGGGCTAATATCGCATCGATTTCTCTTATGACCCCGTGTCTCTTGTTGATATCGAACTCGGTCCTGATGGAATCGATCATGGCGTCCACCTCCGGGTTTTTATAACCGGTGATGTTTTGTCCGCCCGCCCGGTCGGCTTCTTTGGAATGCCACAGGGATTCCGGGTCTTTATAAGGCGACGCGCCCCAGGCAGCCCAGGTCATGTCGAAATTGAATTCGTCCATGTCCTTGATCCAGGCAGCCCAGTCTTTTCTGACTATCTCCAATTCGATCCCGACGTCATTCAAATCTTCCCGGTAGATGGCCAGGAATTTATCCGAGGACTGGTTTCGCGTCAGGAATTGGATGGTGAATTGCTGGCCCTCCCGTTCCAATTGTCCTGTGTTTTTATTCACCTGCCAGCCGGCGTCCGCAAGTAATTGCCTGGCCAACTCTTTATCAAATCTTATTTTCGGGCCGGCGCAGGGGGTTTGTTCGTCGTACAGGTCTTCGAAGTAACATTGGTGCAGGAAGTAAGCCTGGTGCATGATGGTCTTGTTCATTTTAGTCCTGTCCAGCAGGTGGGCGAGGGCAAGCCGCACGCGCCGGTCCTTGAACTTGTCGCGCCGCAGGTTCATGGCAAACCCCTGGAAGCCGATGGGGTTATAGTTATACACCTCCTGCTTCACTATCCAGTTGTTGTCATAGGCTTCACCGGTTGTTTCCGCGGCCCAGCGGGAGGCGGTGTAAACCGGGTAATAATCTATGTTGCCGGTCTTGAATTCAGCAAAGGCATTTTCTCTTTCGGCAAAAAACTTGAACTTGAGCGCATCGAAATTCGCCACTCCCCTGGCGCTTGGCCTGGGCCTTTGCCACCAGTCCCGCCGGCGCTCAAGGGTGAGAGCAATGCCTTCCTTGAGTGAACCTATTGCATAAGGACCTGATACGACCGGAAATTCAAAATTGATTTTGTTGAAATCCTTGTCCTTGAAAACATGCGCCGGGAGCACGTGAAATGAGCCTAATGACAGCAGGTTATTCCAATGGACTTCCCGGGCCGTAAAGCGTATGGTTCTCTCGCCTGTCACCTCTGGTGGATATAACCGTTCAAAGGAAATTTTGTGCGGCCCGGTCAGGTTTTTCGGATCCATTATCGCGGCGTAAGTCCAGGCGACGTCTTCGGCGGTGATGGGAACGCCGTCACTCCAACGGGCGCGTTCGTCGATCCTGAATTCAAACGTGAGTTTGTCCTCGGAAATGGTCCAGGTCTCGGCCAGGTTGGGCTCAGGTTCCAGCGTCAATCCGTTATTGTCGAGCAGGGTTTCAAATACCAGGTTGAATAAATGGCCGGATGTTACGCTGGTGTCTAAATAGTAATTGAAACTTTTCGGAAAAGAACCGGACCAGAACGACATTTCACCGCCCGGCTCAGCGTCAGGACTGGCAAACGGCGACATTTCCTCCTGCCAGCCCGGGCCTGGAAATTGCTGGGCGGAAGCGGCCGTGGCCATGCAGAGGCAGAGACACAGCAGCGCCGAATAAAAAGGGTCAGGGTTAGTCCAGCAAGGCCAGCATTTCGGGGACAGAGGTATATTTTTCCCTGGGTTTGCCGGCGGCTTGGCCCCGTTCCACTTCACATGCATCGATTTTTTTCCAGTCGGAGAAATTGACGTGGCGTATATTCCGCCGGTCTAAAATTTCATAGCACCCTGCGGCGCCGGGTTTGTCTTCGCCGGTGTCTAACTTGTCGAGGTCCTCCAACAGCGATTTAACCGTCTCAACGCTGTCCGCGCGGTTGGTGCCAATGATGCCGGTAGGCCCGCGCTTGATCCATCCGGCCGCGTATAAACCCGGGTCGACTTCGCCATCCTTGACGACCCGGCCCTTGACGTTGGCGAAGACGCCGCGGGCTTCATCAAAGGGCACCCCGGGCATGGCTATGCCGTGGTAGCCGATGCTGCGAAACACGATCCCCGCGTCGATGCTGAACGTGTCGCCGCCGCCTCGGGCGGATTGTCGAAACGGTTCCCCGGACAAGGTGTTTTTTTCCAGGAGCACGGATTCAACCCTGCCGTTCCCGCTGACTTCCTTAGGGCTTTTCAGGAACGTAAAAATACACTTCCTGTCCGTGGTGGCTTCACGGTCGGCAAAACCGGAGAACAACTCGTAAATTTTTTTATTGCCGGCGTTGGTTTTATCCGCAAGCTCGACTTCGCTTTCCGGGTTTAATGCAAGTTCATTCTTGTCGATGACCGGATCGCAATCGGCCAGCCCGCCGAACTCTTTCAATTCCTTGGAAGTGAATTTCGCCTGGGCCGGGCCGCGCCGGCCGATGACGTGGATGTTCTTGATTTTACTGGTGGCAAGCGCCTCCAGGGCGTGCCCGGCAATATCCGTGTGTTTTAATTCATCCACGGTCTTGGCCAGTATCCGGCTTACGTCGGCGGCTACGTTGCCTTGGCCGATGATGACGGCGGTTTCATGGGACAGGTCGAATTTCCGGTTGCGATAATCGGGATGGCCGTTATACCAGCCGACGAATTCCGTTGCGGTGTAGCTGCCCGGCAGGTCTTCCCCGGGGATGCCGAGCCGGCGGTCGGTTTCAGCGCCGCAGGTGAAGATGACCGCGTGATGGGTTGTCCTTAATTCCTCCACGCTGATAGCCGTGCCCACGGTGACGTTTCCCAGGTAATTATACTCTTTCGCTTCAGCGATTTTCGCATAGACCTTGATGGCCTGTTTCAGTTTCGGATGATCGGGAGCCACGCCGCTTCTTACCAGGCCATAGGGCACGGGCAGCCTTTCGAACATGTTTATCCTGGTCTTGACGCCGGATTTAATGAGCGCTTCAGTAGCGTAAAAACCACTGGGGCCGCTGCCGACGACTGCAACCAGCAGTGGGTTGTCCGGAGACCCTAATCGACTCATGAATTGGCGATAAAGAGCAGACTAAAAACCCAGGGCGGCTTTCTTCTCATCCGCGCCGGGCAACGGCTCCATCGTATCGGCGCAGACCGGGAGCTCCCTGGATTTTTGGGCATTGATTTCTATCCATTCATATTTGTCCTCAGGCAGGTCATCTTCTTCATAAATAGCCTGAACGGGACATTCCGGCAAACAGGCGCTGCAATCAATACAAACTTCCGGATCGATATATAGCATCTGCTCGTCATAGTGAAAACACTCGACGGGGCATACTGTAACGCAATCAGTATAGCGGCAATCTTTACAATTGTCGGTTACGATAGTCGTCATTATTTTCTCCTCTTACAAGCTCAGCATCGGTCATTTTACCATGAAGGAAACCCCGATTCATCCTGAGTATAACAATATTTCTCCCCGGTTCATTTCAACGCTATCGCCACAGTAGCGTTTATATGGGCCGCGGACGCGCTCATCATCGATTTCAAGGCCCAAACCTGTCAGGTAGCGGAAGTAGAGGGTCAGGTAACCCGGCTGGTAAGTGCATGAATAGTCAAACGTGGGCAATAATTCAGCGTCTTTCAGGCTGATGACGGAACCGCGTTTCATACCCGCCCCGGTCCGAATACCGAGTTCGCCTGACACGAAGATGCTGCCTGCCAACATATTAACCCCGGTGAAATCCCCGCTGTTGCCGGCGATAGCGATCAGACCATTGCGCATGGCGTTGCCGACCTCGTTACGGGCATTGCCATGAATAATTATTTCTCCACCCGTCATGCCCATGTCTGCGCCCCGATAAGCGCTGCCCGTCATGTGACCGGCATTACCGCGGATTTCAATTCTCCCACCGGACATCTCCGGCCCGACCCAGTCTGCGGCATTGCCGCTTATCAGGATAGCGCCCCCGCTCATTCCTGCCCCAAGATGCTCGCCGACATCGCCATCCACCCGGATTACGCCCCGTGACATCCGGGCGCCGATAAATTTTACCCGCCCCAAGTGGTCTCCCTGTAGATTGATGACTCCATCGTATTGGCCCGTCACCCTGAAGAAGTCACCGATGCGGCGCGTTTCGTTTCCATGCATTACCGTCAATTTTTCCACGCCGGCCGGTGTTTGGCCGGTGATTCTGTCCGGGGTGATATTGTCCGCTTCCAGGGGCACTTCAGGGGGCGCGATCTGTTTCAGCAATAGAGGCATATTAGTCGGCCAACAGTTCATGCAGGTTAATCTTGTATTGCCCGAGGTTGCCCCCGTAGTTGCCGGCGGTAATCTGCCTTATCCCGGGTTTTGCCGCAGCATGGATGCCGGCGGTCATGGCGTCCCTGACCGCTGTTTCCGTCAGGCCGTCGACCACGATCTCCAGCGCGCAATTGACGTCCGGGGGGAGACTGCTGTCCGTCACCGCTTTCAGCGTTGGGCAGTAGGCCGTATTGGTTGAAGCGGGCAGGGTCTTGTAGCGGGAACCCACCTTGCTGCCGCTGCGGACAACGCCGTTGGGGAAGGGCAGGATAACCTCTTTTATTTCGGCCATGGCCCTGGTCGCCGCCGTTGCCGCCGCCAGGGTTTTTTTCTCATCCGTGCCCAGCATGATGATATTGCCGCCGCCCACTGAAGCCTGGACGTGGAAAGACTCTTCCACGACAAATTCGCCGTCCATTACCGGGATGCGCCAATAGCGCCGGCCCGCTAATTTTTTGCTGCCCTGGAAACCGTCGCCGAAATAACGCAGTTGTGAACCGACCTGCACGGCGTTATCGCCGTCCAGTCCGTTGAAACAGGCCGTGGTAGGGCAGGTCATGACACATTGACCGATGCGTTCCAGCAGGCGTTTCCCGACCGACGCCTTGTCCATGGCGAATAACAACACACTGGCGCCGGGCCTGCCGTCCGGGGTCTGCCCAGGGGATAATATGCTTTCGATGCCGGCTTCGCATTTACAACCGATAACCGACGTGGCAAAACCGGTCATCGCCTGGGCCGCCGCCCGGGCCCACTGCCTGTTTGCCGCGGTGATGATAACGCGGGCGCCCCACATTTTGAATGCCTCGGCAAAGGTATCGACGATTTCCGTGGATTTAAGCTTCATTAACCCCCCTCGATCCCCCCTTGTCAGGGGGAGCTTGCTATCACTTCATGGTCATGCAGGTAGCTGTCGTCAACTGCATAATTATCAAACTCGATGGAATAATAGTTTTCAAAAAACGGCTTGACCTGGTCGACGATGGAGGCATCGTAGCCGGGTTCCGTATGCAGGAACTTCCCGGTGTAATCCCGACGGAATTCATGGTTTTCAATAATCAAATTGCCTGATTTGACTACGTAGCGGGGCGCATTGAACATGGCCTCCTTATCTTCCATCTCGTCATAAATAGTAATATCGGCATCAGCGCCCGGTCCCATGTGCCCCTTGTTTTTCAAACCCAGGGCCCGGGCGGGGCCGGCGCGGGTAATAATTGCAATCTCATTGAGCGTATATTCACGGTCCAGTTCGTTCAAAAGCGTCCGTTTAACGGCTTTCTGGTTGACGCGTTTGATCTCTTCCTTGCGGAATTCCCTGTCCATCAGCAGGCGGATCAGCTTCGGGTAGTTCATAAACGAACCGCCGTTGGGATGATCCGTCGAAAGAACGATACGCCAGGGATCTTCTGACAACAGGAACAGTTCCAGGCCGATGGCCCACTGCAGGGCATGGACGTAAATATGTTCCTGGTAACTGAACGGGAGTATTCCGCAGCCGCTTTCACACTCCGTGTCGGCATTGACCCATTTCGCCTTTTTGAAACCCCTGAGCGTGTAAGCCAGGGCCGAATCCGCGGTCATGATCGTGGATTTACCGAACATCACCTGGCCGACGTCACAGGTAATATTGGGATGACTGTTGACGTATTCGGCAATTTGTCGCGATGCGGATTTGGGGTTTTTGCCCGGTTCGCCCCCGTAACTGTGGAACTGTATGTGGGCCAGGTGAACCCGCCTGTCACCAGCTGTTTTCATGGTTTCCAGGGTGGTGTCGAAGTTGCCGCTGTGGCCCAGGTTGTTGCAGTGAATATGCGGCGGGTGGGGCAGCCCCAGCTCGTTTACCGCGCCGATAAAGGCATCAATGACCTGCCGGGGAGAGACCTCTATGACGTCGCTTTTCTCATCAATGTTCCCGACTCTGGAATTCTTCTTGCCTTTCCAGGGTTCATCCCCACCAGGGTTCACCAACTTGGTTGTATAGGCTTTTGTCGCGTTGATCCACCAGGCGACTGCATGTCGAAATTCTTCCTTGCGGCCTTCCCTGAGCAATTGCTGCAAAAAAATATTATTGCCTAACAGCACATAAAAACCTTTATCTATTACTGGCGTATCGTGGAACTCTTCTATGGCATGCCGGGCGCCGATAGGGCTGACAGCCGCTTCCATGGCGGTGGTATAACCCAGGGTCGCATAGCGGTAGCCCGTCGCAAAGGTTGACGGAACGGAGCCGCCGACCCCTGAGCGGGTCTGCTCCGTGCCGGGATGGGGATCAAGCCGGTGGTCTTCAGGTTGCAGTTTCCGGGCCAGGTTTACCTTGGGGCCGGCAATGTGGCAGTGAATATCCACGCCGCCGGGCATGACTGCCATGCCGCTGACGTTGATTTTTCGAGGCGTGGCCGAAGGCGTCTCGACTATGCGGCCCTGCTCGATGTAAATATCCTTTATATCGCCATCGATGTTGTTGGCCGGGTCATAAACCTTCCCCCCCGCAAGTTGTAGGCATTCCGTCATGTCTGCATGTCTGTTTTTTCTTGTTGTTATCGCGGCGCGACTCAGGGCAGGCGCGGGGCCTGCCCCTGCGGGGTTAATGTTTCCAATGTTCCTTTTGCGACGCCCTCCCGGGAGGGACTTTGTCTCCGGCCTGGTTCTTTGGGAATTTCAGCGCTCGCACGCGTTTTTTAATGGCCGTGAGAATTTCCTCATCGGTAGGGAAGGGCGAATCAAACGCCTTGCGCAACGTGATGGGCACGTCATCCATTCGATACACGGTGCCGGCCGTATTGATGCCGTAGGTGGCGGTTCGAAACGCCACGTGCGCCAGCTTGCTGGTCATGGTTGCCTTGGTATCCAGTGACACGACCGGGATGCCGGCCAGGTGGTCAATCGCCGCCTGGGGAAAGTTGGAGGCGGGGTCGCTGGCAATGATCAGGGCGGCATCGACGTCTTTCTTTGCCAGCAGGTCCACCGTAGTGAACTCGCCCGGGTTGAAACGGGGAAAACCGCGGCTGAAATTGACCCCGAAAGGATAACCGGTCTGCCAGGACATGACGTTGTCTGCGCCGGTTACGTTGCCATGACCACGGACGGGTTTCGCGACAAAATGGGTATATTCATTCAGGTCGGTCGCCAGCGCTATCAGGGCGCCCGAATTAAAATGTCTGCCCCGGGTCATGGTCAGGCCCATGCCGAAAAATAACGCGCCGTAGCGGCAGTTTTTCATTTTATCGACCAGCGCCTGGATGGTTTCCAGGCTGACCCCGGTAATCTCCTCGATATTGGGGGAGATCTTCCGGTTTTTAACCAATGCGCGCAAGGCCCATAACAATTCGAAATCCTTGCCCGGTTTTACCTGGATAAACTGGTTGGCGGCGGGAACGCTGGGTGTTTTGCGGACGTCGACAACCACGACGGTACGATCTTTTTTACCGCGGGGCGTGAACATTCCCTTGGCGGTGACCGCATAACGACCGAAATGCCTTGGATGGGACTCGGCCGGATTCCCACCCCAGTAGATGACCAGGTCGGCGCGATTTTTCACCTCACCCAGGGTCATGGTGCTCTCACCAACCCCTTGAAAGGCGATGCCGGAAGGGCCATGGCAGACTGAAGTGGTGGTATCGATGCTGCCCTTGATGATATCCGCAATGGCAACGGCCTGTTTTTGCGCCTCACAGGTGGTATCGCTGAGACCATAAGTGATGGGGAATTTGGCATCGACCAGCGTTTTAGCGGCTTCTTCCACCGCCTCGTCAATGGACGCGGGCTTGCCATCTATCATGGCTGCGGGAGCGTCTTCTTCTATGTAATGTTCCGCGTACCAGGCCCGGCCGAGTATGCAGGCATTTTTCGCCTTGGTAATGCGTTTTTGATCCAGGTCCACCGTCAGGACCATGTCGTCACAGACGCAACCACAGAAGGTGCAGGTAGCATTTTCCACAATTTTGACATTTTCACCGCTCATCACGTCGTTTCCTCAGGATTCAAATAATTATTCTAACCGATTTTTTCAACCTGAACAGGGAGATGTTTTGACAAGGGCATACCGCTGCCGGCAGTGTCACTTTCCATTAATCGGCTGGAACCGGGGCCGTATGCAATGAAGATCATCCCATGGGGCAGGTCAGTGGCCTTTTTGGACTTGCAAGTAACGATGGTCTCACCGACAGGATTCTTCAGGCGCAGCTTGTCGCCGTTATTGAACCCAAGGCGAACCATGTCTTCTTCGTTCATTTCAACCAGGGAAGTAATTTCCTGGTATTCGTCCTCGAACTTCCCTTTATTGAGAGAGGTTCCCTGCTTGCTGGAACGCCCTGGTACTAACAACATGGTTTCTGGCATATATCAACCCCGTTGCAATGCAACGTAAAATTATGATCGGATAGTGTGAAGGGACACATGCCAGCGCCAACGTCCGCAATTCCCGCATAATTAAACCACTTTCAATAATAATCGTCAAATCGCAATTTGGGACGCTTCGTGATTTTTGCGTGGTGAGAACAGGAATTTACATGGCATAATACGCAGTTGCAAGGTTGGGGAGGTTTTGTTTGAACCGTGAACAAGTCAGGCAACAATGTTTTACAGGTTTATATGTGGTCTTGAAGATGTCACAAAAATACACCAGTCCTGTTGAGTCAGTGAGGGTTGCCGCTGCGGCTCGCCTGCACCTGGGGTTTCTGGATTTGAACGGTGGGTTGGAAAGACGATTTGGCAGCATAGGCGTGGGGGTGAAAGGCTTGTCTACGGTAGTGAACGTCAGCCGCGGCAATCAAATCAGGGGCAGCGAAATTAATGGCGCGGATAACGAATATATCGCCCAAATCGCGGCAACCATCCTGGACTATTTTCAGATTAATTCAGGGGTCGAAATCGAAGTGGAATCCTGTCCCCCCCGGCATCAGGGCCTGGGTTCCGGCACGCAAATGTCACTGGCGCTGGGTATTGCCATTACCTCCTTATATGGGATCGATGCCGGCGTTGAGGACATCGCCATTGCGACCGGCAGGGGCCGGCGTTCCGGTATAGGCATAGGGGTATTCAAGCATGGTGGGTTCATATTGGATAGCGGTAGAGGTGATGGGCGGCCGCTGCCGACGCTCATCTCCCACTATGATTTTCCCGAGGAATGGCGGTTTGTTCTGGTTTTCGATGAACAAGCTGAAGGTATCAGCGGCTGGGGAGAACTCGAAGCATTCAAGGCCTTGCCGGATATATCCTGCCAGGTTGCCGGGGAAATTTGCCGGCTGGTGTTGATGCAGACGCTGCCGGGGATTATAGAAAAGGATTGTAACCAGTTTGGTCGATCCATAAACAGGATCCAGACAAGGTGCGGCGAGTATTTTGAAAGGGCCCAGGGAGGCCTGTTTTCCAGTAAAAATGTCAAGAGCGCGATTGAGTTCCTGCTGGAAAACAAGGCGACGGGGGGAGGCCAGACATCCTGGGGGCCGACCGGATTTGCCATATTCCCGGATAAAAAATCTGCAATTGAAGCCATGGATAATTTTAATAAACAGTCAGGTGAAAATAATACTGTCAGGCTGCAACTGACGGAAGCAGAAAACAACAAGACCCGGATCAGAAGACAGAAAACAAGGGGCGGATGACGGGGTTGCTGTCTCCCGTCATGCCGGTACTTTTGATTTTGAAGATGCGGGTTATCAGATGAATTGATATGATAACTTTCGATATGAAAAAAACGGACCTGAGCATTAATCATTCTGTAATACCCGGATTAGACGAGTTAATTGCATTTTCAAACCACCTCGACATAAAAATAAGCCGCGCCCTGAATGGATGTGTGTTGATCGATGCGGGCATCGACGGCAGGGGCAGCTTTGAAGCCGGCAGACGAATCGCTGAAATCTGTCTTGCAGGACTGGGGACAGTGAAATTGCGCGCTTCAACGAACTATGAAAACTGGTCGTGGCACGTGGACGTGCATACCGCTAATCCCGTGATTGCCTGTTTAGCCAGTCAATATGCCGGCTGGAGTCTGTCCCATGGCAAAGGAAAAAGGGCGTTCAATGCCTTGGGCTCCGGCCCGGCCCGGGCCCTGGGAAGTAAAGAGTCGCTTTTTGATGAAATCGGCTATCGTGACAAAGCGGATAGAACGTGCCTGGTCCTGGAAGTCGATACAATCCCACCGGTTGAAATTGCCGATGAAATTGCCAACGAGTGTCAGATAGAACCTGAAAACCTCACGCTCATCCTGACCCCGACATCGAGCCTGGCCGGCGCCGTGCAGATTATCGCCCGGGTATTGGAGACCGCGCTGCACAAGGCCCATGCCTTGCATTTTCCCCTGGAAAAAATCGTGGATGGTATAGGAAGCGCGCCATTATGCCCGCCCGCCCCTGATTTTTTGACGGCCATGAGTCGCGCCAATGATGCGATTTTTTTTGCCGGACAAGTGCATCTCTTTGTCGATGCCGGCGATGATGAAGCCGGGAAATTGGCTGAGGATTTACCCAGTAGCGCGTCAAAAGACTATGGCAAGCCCTTTGCCGAGGTGTTCAAAGACGCCGGCTATGATTTTTATCGAATTGACCCGATGTTGTTCAGCCCGGCGCGCGTTACCGTCAGTTCAGTCAGGACAGGTCGTTCGTTTCATGCCGGAAAAGTCGATTTGCCGATTTTGCATCGATCATTCACCAGCGTCTTCAGCTGAAGACGGCAAAATTTCCATGTCTGCGCGAGTTGATTTACCCCAGCTTGTTTATGATTGTTTTATTTGTGAAATCAATGCGTTAAAGCCGGGAAACGTCAGTCGCTACGGCGCTGGTCATGGTATGAGATATGAGGATTTCGTCAAAAGCGCAGAGCGAGTCACTCCTATCCTGTGTAATCGCGAGCTCAGTCTCGGCAACAGGATTTTGCGAAGCGTTGAAGCCACCTTCGATGCGGTTAATTGCAATACCAATTTGGGTATGTTATTACTCATGGCGCCCATCATCAAGGTATTTGAACAGGGTAATTCTCCGGGTAATTTTCGAGATTCAGTTAAATCAATTCTGACTTCACTGGATGAAAGTGAGGCGAATGACATCTTTGCCGCCATTCGTTTGGCTAAGCCGGCTGGTCTTGGAAAGGTTGCAAAATATGACGTGAACGCCATCATGGATACCGGAGGGATTGATGTTTATTCAGCTATGCAGGCGGCGAAAGAGCGAGATCTTATTGCCCTGCAATACGCGAACGGTTATCGGGAAGTCGTTGACATCGGGGTAAAATGTTTACGGGTCTATGATAATCGTTGGAATAGTGTAGAATGGGCGGGCGTTGTTTGCTATCTTACGTATATGGCAAATTTTCCGGACTCCCATATCCGGAGAAAACACGGTAATGCCATTGCGGAACAGATACAAAGAAAGACAGTTCCCGTATTAAAGCTGTTTGATAAATATAATAATCCGGACAGCGCCGTGGATATGCTGCTGGAATTTGATAAGGAGCTTAAAGATTCGGGTATAAACCCGGGCGCGTGTGCAGATTTAACCGCAGCAAGCTTGTTGTTGTACCAACTTGGCGCCAGGTAAGTCGTGGTTTATTCTCGCGGTTTGATTATTTTACTTAGGCGCTTGTTCGATAAAATTGTTTCATGTTTAAACTATTAAACAAAATTAAAAACGTCCTGACAGGAGGAGGTAGTAAGATGGCAGTCATTGATAGAGTACTCGTTGGTGAGGCATTAACCGGAGATGGCAATGAGGTTGCGCATATCGACTTGATTATGGGCCCTCGCGGGAGTGCGGCAGAATCTGCGGCATGCAATGCGCTTACTAATAATAAAGATGGTTTTACATCTCTGCTGGCTGTGGTATCGCCAAACCTGGCATGTAAACCAACTACGGTTATGTTTAACAAAGTTACCATCAAAGGCGCGCAACAAGCCGTGCAAATGTTCGGTCCGGCTCAACGTGCAGTGTCAATGGCGGTAATGGATTGCGTTGAAGACGGCACCATTCCTGCTGATGAAGCGGATGACATCTTCATATGCGTTGGTGTATTCATCCATTGGTTGGCCGAGGATGACGCAAAAATACAGGATTACAATTACGAAGCCACGAAGTTGTCAATCAAACGCGCCGTGGCGCGCGAGCCCAAGGCGTCTGAGGTTTTGAGTAAGCGCGGGGATGCGGACCATCCTTTTCAGGCTCACTCATAACGGCGCTTCCAGTATAACCAGAACGAACAACCCCGGTGATAACAAGCCGGGGTTTTCATATGAAAGCGTCAGTTTGAAGTGAGAAAAGGCGGTGTGGAACTTCACACTGCGCGCTTCAAGCTCATCAAGTCTTTGGAAGTGATCGCCTTGTTGTGCAATGATGAGGCGAGGAGCGCGCCGTAAACGCCCCGGCCGGCGAGCGCGGTCAAGTCATCCAAATTGCGCACCCCGCCCCCGGCGTAAACCCGGGCGCCGGCTTGTTTGCCGGGTAATTTGTTCCCCCGTAATCTATTCATGACGTGGCCGACCCGGTCCAGGTCAGGCCCGGCGTTCCTGCCCACGCACGCCAGGGACATGATGATGAGTCGTTTCGGCAATATCGGTAAAGGCGGCGATAAGACGCGCTTCAGTATTTCTTCATTGCCAAGAAAGCCGCGGTCATCAAAGTCCAATGATAAAATACAATCCGCTGCTTGCATGTGGTCGTATACTTGTTCAGGGGAAATGTTTGTTTCCGAGCCCAATACATTGCTGACGCGGTCATGGAATGGCTGGGACCTTGCTTTTATGAATGGGTCAAGGCCGGCGTCTATCCATAACTTGATACCAGTGAACGTCTCCAACATTCGGGTAATGGTGGAGTGGTTATTGCCATTATTTTCAATGGCATTGAGGTCGGCGATATAAAAAGTCCTGAATGCGAATACGGACAAATAGGCCCTGGTTGCCGCCAATATGTCCGGTTCGGAACAAAGCGGCGTGGATAATGGCTGATATAATCGCCTTTTGCCCTGCCTGGCAAGTACCACTTGACCGTTTTTCAGGTCAATGACGGGGATAATGTGCATAATCCGAATCCAGGTGATATGAAACGTGCCGGCAGATAATTATACAGGATGGGATATCGGGGGGGCGCATTTAAAAATCGCCCGATTGGATAAAAATGGCGTATTGACCACCCTGCGCCAGTTTGCTACGCCCTTATGGCAGGGTATCGATACCCTGGACGACCCTGTAAGCCATATGGTCGATACAATAGACCCCGGTAACTGTATTCACGCCCTGACCATGACCGGTGAGCTGGTTGATTATTTTCCGGGGCGCAAGGAAGGCGTGATGCAGCTGGTTGACTATATGTCGGCCAGGCTTGGCCGGATAAATCCGCTGTATGTCTACGCGGGCGCAAAAGGAATGATAGCTCCTGACCGGGTGGCGACCTGTCATGAAGAAATCGCCTCGGCCAACTGGCATGCAACCGCAGCCTTTGTCGCCAAATGTATGGACTCGGGCGTCTTGATTGATATAGGCACTACTACCACTGATCTCATCCCCTTCGATACTGAGCGGGTATGTAGTCGTGGTTATTCGGACCAGGAAAGGATGCAGACTGGTGAGCTTGTCTATACAGGCATCGTGAGAACGCCCGTTATGGCGATTATCGAGCGTTTGCCGTATAAAAATGTGTGGCAGTCGATAGCGGCGGAGTATTTTGCTACCATGGCGGATGTTTATCGAATAACCGGTGAATTAAACGAAGATTTTGATTTGATGCCGGCGACTGACGGGGGTGGTAAAACCAGGTACGATAGTGTAAAGCGGTTGGCGAGGATGTTGGGGACGGATTATAACAGGAACGATGATATGACCCCCTGGTTGAAGGTGGCGAACCATATAGCAGATAAACAATTTGAAAAGATAGATAAGGCCTTCATGAGCCTGAGAACCAGGCGCGGGGAGACGCTCACTGGTAAAATCGTGGCTGCCGGGGCGGGTCGGTTCATTATTGAGAAACTGGCAAAAAAACATGACTGTGACATGGTTGGTTTTGAAGACTTGCTACGGTTATCGGATAGAAAATTACACGGCGTTAATAATTGCGCAACGGCAGTGGCGGTAGCGCAATTGACCAGAATGGCGATAAATCGATGAAATTAGTCGAGCTTGGTTACTCTCGAAATTCGACGCTGCTATTCAATAATATCGCCGCCGAACCATGGAGCATATTTTTAGATAGCGGCTATCCCGCCATTGACAGCGGCCGCTATGACATCATGACCGCCCGTCCTTACATGACCTTTGTCACCTATGGCAATGAGACCAGGATAACCGACAGTGAAAATGTAGAATATTCGAATGAAGATCCGTTTTCCCTGGTCAAACGCTACCTGGGCGAGCGGCGGACCAATTTATCCGGGTTCCCTTTTTCCGGTGGGGCATCCGGGTATTTTTCCTATGACTTGGGCCGCCGTATAGAGCAATTGCCCGATATTGCGCGGGATGATGTCAAGATGCCGGAGATGGCGATAGGTTTGTATGATTGGGCGGTGGTCGTTGACCATCATAAAAGGAGGACCTGGTTGATTTCCGCGGATAAATCCAATCATACCAGTGATGGCTGGAAGGACTTGCAGGATTTGTTTTCGAATGAGAACACGACGCAGCTGCCAAAATATTCCGTTCAATCGCGATTGCTCAGCCATACGACTAAAGAGCAGTATTCAAATTCCTTTAACAGGATTAAACAATACATCCGTGACGGTGATTGCTACCAGGTCAACCTGGCCCAGCGGTTCAGCGTTGACGTTAAAGGCGACCCATGGAATATTTATCAACAATTAAGAAAAAATAATCCGGCGCCGTTTGCCTGTTTTTTTCGACTCGAACAAGGTTGCATACTGAGTTCATCGCCGGAGCGGTTTATCTCCGTTGTTCATGGGCAGGTGGAAACGAAACCAATCAAGGGCACTATAAGACGTTCTGCTTATGCCTATGAAGACAAGGCCCTTGCCGAGCAATTATTGGAAAGCGGGAAGGACCGGGCCGAGAATCTGATGATCGTTGACCTTATCAGAAATGATATTGGCAAAAATTGTGAAATCGGGAGCGTGGCGGTACCCAAATTATTCGCGTTGGAAAGTTTTGCCACCGTGCATCACCTGGTCAGTACCGTTACCGGCCGGCTGGCGCGTGGCAGACATGCGATCGACCTGTTAAGGGGCGCCTTTCCGGGAGGCTCCATAACCGGCGCGCCGAAACTTCGCGCCATGGAGATTATTGAAGAACTGGAAACTTTTCGCAGAACCATCTATTGCGGCGCCATCGGTTATATTGGATTTGACGGAAATATGGATACCAATATTGCGATACGCACCTTGGTCCATCGTAATGACAGGGTTTATTTTTGGGCAGGTGGGGGGATAGTTGCCGATTCCGCGCTTGATAATGAATACCAGGAGTGTTTTGAAAAGGCTGCTGCAATAATGCGGCTGTTTGAAAATAAATCAGCCCGCGTTTCTCAGCAGGGCGCGCGCTGATTGCCTCATGTGGGTAGTCAAGGTTGGCGGAAGCCTGGAGAGTTCGCCCAGGATACATGAATTGTTGGGCCTGCTCGCGGACTACGGACAGTCGAATATCGTCATTGTTCCCGGTGGCGGGCGGTTTGCCGATCGCGTTCGAGCCAGGCAGGCTGAATTTAAACTGGACGACGTGACTGCCCAGGTGATGGCCATACATGCCATGGAGCAATATGCCGGGGTACTATGCAAGCTGAATTCGAATCTGCATCCCATTGTTGCCATAGACGAAATCAATGACGTCGTAAACAAAAAAGCGGCAGTTCCTGTCTGGCTTCCCGGTAAACTTCTTGATGGACAGCCTGATATTCCCGTGGGTTGGCAGGTTACATCCGACAGTCTGGCGTTGTGGTTTGCAAAGGAAATAAATGCACAAGCATTAATCTTGATCAAGTCCGTAATTAATAAGACATCCGACGTGAATGAGCTTGTTGAATCAGGTTACCTGGATGGGTATTTTCCGGAGATGATCGAAAGAACAAACATAAAGCGAATTGCCTGTGTCTGCGTGGACAACCTGGGGGCGCTGAAGCGGGCAATGACCCTTGGCAGCATTCCCGCTGAGACACTCTTGCAAAAAGGAGTCAGGCGCTGACCCCTTTTTCAGAATAAAAAAAGCCTGGTACCCGGAAGAGGCTGGAGGTACCAGGCAATAGCCGAGCTTCCGCTTGGCTTCCCGCTAAGAGGGTTACGGTAAATGGCTTTGCTATGAGATATGCGGATTAACCCTGTGTGCATGGGGGTTAATCCCAACTCAATGTGCCGCCGGTTTGATATTCAGTCACGCGCGTTTCAAAAAAATTCTTTTCTTTTTTCAAATCCATAACCTCGCTCATCCAGGGGAACGGGTTGGCCGCCCCGGAGTATTGCTCGGCCAGGCCGATTTGCGCGCAGCGTCGATTAGCGATAAATTTCAAATAGTCTTCAAATACGTTGGCATTGAGACCCAACACGCCCCGGGGCATGGAGTCATAGGCATAGCGGGTTTCCAGTTCCACCGCCTCGCGCAACATGGTGATGATTTCCTGTTGAAACGCCGGAGTCCACAGGTGCGGGTTTTCAATTTTTATTTGATTAATTACATCGATGCCGAAGTTCATATGCATGGATTCATCACGCAGGATATATTGAAATTGCTCAGCGCAACCCATCATCTTGTTGCGTCGGCCCATGGACAGGATTTGCACGAAACCCACGTAGAAGAAGATGCCTTCAAACACGATGTAGAAGGCAATCAGGTCTCGTAACAGTCGCTGGTCGGTTGCCGGCGTGCCGGTATGGAATGTGGGGTCCCCGAGGCTTTGGGTAAAACGCATGGCCCAAGCGGCTTTATCGTGAATAGAGGGGATTTCACGGTACATGTTGAATACTTCGGCCTCGTCCAGCCCCAGGGATTCGACACAGTACTGGTAGGCGTGGGTGTGCAAAGCTTCTTCAAACGCCTGTCTTAGCAGGTATTGACGACACTCCGGGTTGGTTATGTGCCGGTAGACCGCCAGCACCAGGTTATTTGCAACCAGTGAATCGGCAGAGGTGAAAAAGCCCAGGTTTCGCTTTATGATGGTTCGTTCATCTTCGGTCAGGCCATCCGGGTTTTTCCACAGCGAAATGTCAGCAGTCATATTGATTTCCTGCGGCATCCAGTGATTGGCGCAGGCATCCAGGTATTTTTGCCAGGCCCATTTATACTTGAACGGCACGAGTTGATTCACGTCCGCGCGACAATTGATCATTTGCTTATCATCGACGCTGACCCTGTCGGCGCCGAATTCGACTTCTTCCAGACCGGTAATGCCGCCCTGTCCGTCTTCACCTGCTTTTTGTCCGGGTATGGAAGCAGGGGTTGTTGCAGCCGGTTTGGATAATGAATCGTTATTCATCGTATCCAACTTGGCCAGGACCTGTTCAACAACTGGTTGTGGCGCAACGGCGCTTTCAATTTTCAAGCGTTTAATACTGGCAATGGGATCATCCCAAGTCGTTATCATAATTCCCCCCTCGACATTTTAGTTTTATACGGATGAGCTGTTGTTTTCCCCGCTGTGTTCTTTGCATTGATATTCATCATCACAGGACTGCCCCGCCCGTATTTCGCAGAAGTCCGTCATCCGTTTATCATCCGTTTGTCATTCGTTTGTCATTCGTTCCTTGTCCGCTGTTTCCTGTTCTACTGGCACGACTCACATTCGGGATCATCTATCGTGCACAGATTAACTTCCGATTCACCGAGACTTGCGCGTTCAACCGCGGCGAGTTTGTTTTCGCGGCCACCGCTCAAGGTGCTCTTCTCTACGTGGGTCGCTCCCAGGCTGCGCAGGTAATAAGTTGTCTTGAGGCCGCGTATCCAAGCCAATTTGTACAGGTTGTCCATCTTTTTACCGTCCGGTTCAGACATGTACAAATTCAGCGACTGAGCCTGGTCGAGCCATTTTTGCCGGCGTGATGCGCATTCCACCAGCCAGCGCGGGTCAATCTCAAAGGCAGTCGCATAGAGCGCTTTTAAATCATCCGATATTCGATCAATTTGTTGAACGCTGCCGTCAAAATATTTGAGATCACTGACCATGACGTCATCCCATATCCCTCGCTCTTTAAGATCATCAACCAGGTAGGGATTAACAACGGTAAATTCACCGGACAAGTTCGACTTCACGAACAGGTTCTGGTAAGTCGGTTCAATAGATTGGCTGACCGCGCAAATGTTGGAAATAGTCGCAGTGGGCGCAATGGCCATGCAATTGGAATTACGCATACCCGTTTTTTTCACGCGGCTGCGTAAGCTCCGCCAATCCAGGGTCTGGCTTTTATCCATGTCCAGGTAACCGTCCCGATTTCTCTCAAGAATATCGATGGAATCAATCGGCAGTATTCCCTGGCTCCAGAGCGATGCCTTGAAGCTGGAATAGACGCCGCGTTCCTCGGCCAGGTTTGTTGATGCCTTGATCGCATAATAACTGACTGCCTCCATACTGCCGTCGGCAAACGCAATCGCTTTTTCGGATGCGTATGGAAGTCGTAGTTTATACAAGGCATCCTGGAAGCCCATGATGCCCATGCCTACCGGACGATGGCGTAAATTGGAACGGCGCGCCTGGGGCACGCTGTAATAATTGTAATCAATCACGTTATCCAACATGCGCATGGCGGTGTTGATGGTCTTCTCCAGTTTTTTCCGGTCAAGGCCTCCCGTTTCATCCACATCCACATGTTGCGCCAGGTTGACGGAACCTAAATTACAGACTGCGATCTCATTATCCGAGGTATTAAGCGTTATCTCAGTACACAAATTGGAGGAATGGACAACCCCGACGTGTTGTTGCGGCGAGCGCAAATTACAGGGGTCCTTGAACGTGAACCAGGGGTGACCTGTTTCGTATAACATGGAGAGCATCTTGCGCCACAAGTCCAGCGCCTTCATGGTCTTGCAGTTTTTGATTTCACCCCGGGCCGCCATTTGTTCATATTCGATATAGCGCTTATTGAATTCCTGGCCGTACAGGTCATGCAAATCCGTTGTATCGTCAGGGGAGAACAAGGTCCAGTTGCCATCTTCACTGACCCGTTGCATAAACAGGTCCGGGACCCAATTGGCGGTATTCATGTCATGGGTGCGGCGTCGGTCGTCGCCGGTATTTTTGCGCAGCTCCAGGAATTCTTCGATATCGAGATGCCAGCTTTCCAGGTAAGCGCACATGGCGCCTTTGCGCTTTCCGCCCTGGTTAACCGCGACGGCGGTATCATTGGCGACTTTGAGAAATGGCACCACCCCCTGGGATTTTCCATTGGTCCCTTTAATGTGCGCACCCATTGAACGGACCCGACTCCAATCATTGCCCAGGCCGCCGGCGAACTTGGATAACAAGGCATCATCTTTGATCGCGCTGAAAATACCATCCAGATTATCGGGCACCGTACTCAGGTAACAGCTTGAAAGTTGAGGCCGACACGTGCCCGAGTTGAACAAGGTGGGCGTGGAGCTCATAAAATCAAAGGAAGACAGTAGTTCATAAAATTCAATCGCTTTGGCTTCGCGATCGAGTTCATTAATGGCAAGACCCATTGCGACCCGCATGAAAAAAACCTGCGGCAGTTCGATACGAGTCTTGTTGTCGGTGTGGATAAAGTAACGGTCGTATAAGGTTTGCAGGCCAAGGTAAGTAAACAATTGATCACGCTCTGGTTTCAAGGCCTGGCCCAAGTTGTCCAAATCATATTTCACCAGCTCGTGGGCCAATAAATCCAGGGATGCCGCCGCTTCGATGTATTTCTTGAAGTAAAGCGGATATTGTTCTGCCATTTGCGCCTGGGTTGCTTCCGTGTCGTTGTGATTGAGATAGCTCAGGGCTTCCCTGCGCAGCTTATCTAACAATAAACGGGCGGCGACATAGGTGTAATTCGGCTCTTTTTCGATAAGCGTTCTCGCGCTCATTACCAAAGCCGGATTGACGTCGGTTTCATTAACGCCATCAAACAGGTTACGCAGTGCGTCATTGATGATAAGGCGACCTTCCACGTGCTCCAGGCCGTCACAGGCCTCGTTGACAACAGCGATAAGGCGGTCCATATCCAGTTTCTTCAATGCGCCTTCTTTTGTCTTTACATTGATGTCGTCCGTCGCCCTGGTTTGTTCAATTTTTGCTTCTTGCTGTTTTTCTTTTTCGATTCGGGCGCGGGTTCGTTCTTCCCTGTAGATCACGTAAGCGCGGGCCACTTTTTGCTCAACGGCGCGCATCAGGGCCAGCTCAACTTGATCCTGAATATCTTCGATATGCACGGTGCCGCCACTGGGCATGCGACGGGTCAAGGCCCTGACTACCTGTCCGGTGAGCGCTTTTACTTTTTCATGAACGCGGGTTGACGCTGCCGCCGTGCCGCCTTCCACGTCTAAAAACGCCTTGGTGACGGCAACGCTGATTTTGGATGCGTCAAAGCCGGTGACTTTACCGTTCCTGCGAATTACTTTATATTCCCCGGGCTGGAAGGCATTTAATTCGCTGGCAGGATCGTTGTTCTTCCGGGGGTTATCTTGTTGGACAGGATCGTTAATCGGGTGAATATTTCCCGCTTTATTTTCAGCGTTCCCACCGACGACAGACTCTGCCAAGGCAGTTTTTTCAATTTGCATGGACCTTATCCGCACAACTCGTGTGTGTTGTTGTTATCGTTCCCGATGTTTAAAACCCGGAAACGAGATGAAACTTGTTACGTAATGGGAATTATCACACCACCAGCAATTGTGGTCAAGTATTATTTTAACCACGACATCTTGTGGATTTTACTGTGACTTAGCGTTGAGTTTCATGTGGATAAGTCAAGGAAAAATTCATGAAAATGCTGATGAACAGGATTAAAATATAATTATTTCAATTAGATATACAGGGACAGGTGGTTATGGCGGATTTAATTCGGGACACTCGTAAACTTAATTCGGGACACCCATAAATTTAATTTGATAAATATGATTTTGGACAGTCCCTGTCTGCAAGAAGGAGAACAGAGCGCATGTCGGTTGGGGGAGTAAAAATACAATCAGGGGGAAAGCCCGGTTCTTTGTCAGGTTCTGATTTGAAGACGGAAGTCGTGGTGCTGGGTTCCGGGCCGGGTGGCTACACGGCGGCATTTCGCGCCGCTGATTCAGGCAAGAAGACCGTGTTGATCGAACGCTACCCTTCCCTTGGCGGTGTGTGTTTGAATGTGGGATGCATCCCATCAAAAGCCTTGTTGCACGTCGCCAAGGTGATCAGCGAGGCCAGGGAGGTATCCGGATACGGGATTGAGTTCGGTGAGCCCAGGATAGATAAAGGCAAGCTGCTTGGCTGGAAGGATAAAGTGCTGTCTCAATTGACAAACGGTTTGAAAGGATTGGCCAGGCAAAGAAAGGTGACGGTTATTCATGGTACGGGGCGGTTTATTTCTTCCAACCAGATTTCAGTGGACACACAGGGCGGCCGGCGAATTGTCGAATTTGAAAGCGCGGTTATCGCCGCAGGTTCCCAGGCGGCAAGCCTGCCGGGATTGCCCGATGATCCCCGCGTCATGAACTCGACCGGGGCCTTGGAATTAGTGGACATACCTGAAAGATTGCTGGTGATCGGTGGCGGGATCATCGGCCTTGAAATGGCTGCGGTATACCATGAATTAGGCAGCAGGATCACCGTCGTTGAAATGCTGGATAACCTGATGACCGGGGCCGACCCTGATATTGTCAGGCCACTGCATAAACGCATCGAAAAACAATACGAGAAGATTTACCTGGGCGCCGGCGTAACAGGGGTCAGGCCTGAGAAGAAGGGATTAGTGGTGAGTTTTACCGGCGCGAAAGCGCCGGAGGAGGAGATATTCGACCGCATATTAGTTGCGGTGGGGCGCCGGCCCAACGGCAAGAATATCGGCGCGGAGAATGCCGGGGTCAGCGTCGATGAGCAGGGGTTTATTCCGGTAGATAAACAACAACGAACCAACGTCCCCAACATATTCGCCGTTGGTGATATCACCGGTCCGCCCATGTTGGCTCATAAGGCAGTGCATGAAGGCAAGATCGCCGCGGAGGTTGCCGCCGGCCTGAAAAGCGCGTTCGATGCCCGGGTAGTCCCGTCCGTGGCTTACACGGACCCGGAAGTCGCCTGGGTCGGGGTCACTGAAACAGAGGCGAAACAACAAGCTATCGAATATGGCAAAGGCGTGTTCCCCTGGGCCGCCAGTGGCCGTTCCTTGAGTCTCGGTCGAAATGAAGGCATCACCAAGCTGTTGTTCGATGAAAAGACCAAACGCGTGATCGGTGCAGGGATTGTCGGTCCCAACGCCGGTGATTTGATCGCGGAGGCAGCCCTGGCTATTGAAATGGATTGCGAAGCGGAAGACATCAGTTTAACGATTCATCCGCATCCCACCTTATCTGAAACCGTTGCTTTCTCCGCCGAAATGTTCGAGGGAACGATCACTGACCTGTATGCGCCGAAGCGGAAGACAGGGGGCAGGTAACAGCAAACCGTCATTTCTCGTTATTCCGGGCGCTTCGCTCAAGGACGGGCTGCGCGAAGAATCTGACTTCAGCTCCTTCGCGGCCCCGGGATGACGGCCTCTGTCCCCCGCTCAATCGCGGCTGAATACGAATTTGTCCTTTTCTCTTCGCACCGGCGGTTTGATGTCGGGCCGGCCTTTTTTCAGTTTGCCCAAGGCATAACCCTGCACTTTTGCGGCCCTGGCTACGATAATGAATTTCATCAACCACCCGCTTGCCGTCCCCAATATACAGGCAAGCAGCGCCAGGGGCTTCATTAATTCCGGCAGGGCTGTCGCCACGGCAAGGAGGAGCAGGGGCAGGGCGTTCCCCAGGATGACTTGCGGTTTGTTTATCCCGTCTAATACCTTCAATGCGCCCCGGGGGGCTTTGTCCGCGGCCAAACGCCGCCGGTAATACTGCCAACCTGCCAACCGGCCTAAGAGCAAGCCCATCAGGACGTACATGAGCCAGGCCTGTTCCCCATTGGAAAAGATGAGCAGGATAAATAATATGGCCGTGCCTTCAACCAGACCGGTGATCATCATAAGCGGAACAACCGAAGGTTCCCGCCATGCCGGGATACCCTTGCTCGCTCTTAGAATTCTCCCCTGGCAGTACAGGAACAAGAAACCCGACAACCCTGCTACGACGATTAATACAGGTATTTGAAACAGGACGCCGGTTAATGTAGTTGCGAATAATAGAAGCGATACGGATGCCTCCCGGGTCATCCAGGAGGTTTGCGGATGAAAGAATACGTGCAGGAACCGCCAGGGCCGGCCAATCTCCAGCCATACCAAAAATAACCCCACACCCACGAATACCAATGCCGCCAGGCCGACGACGGGCGATGGGGCAGCGGGATAAGAAGCAATGGCTGCCATGAAGATCAGCGCGCCACCACTGCCACCAAACATGAAATTACCCGCCGCGCGCCAATCCCACTGGGTCTGCAACGCGTTTCCGAAGCTGGTCTGCGGGCTAATCACCCTGCATGTCTCCTTGCAATTCCTGGGGCAGCTCTTTGTCCCACAGGTAATAAAAGCCCGGTTCCGTGCCCAATTCCGCGTGCATTTGAAACCAGGTGTTCTCGGCCAGTAACTCCGACACGTTGCTGTCTTCATCTTCGATGTCGCCGAAACTCAAGGCATCGGCAATGCAGGCGTTGACACAACTTGGAGTCGCTTCGGGATCGATGCCGGGGGTGAGACCTTTTTCCACGCCCGCATCCACCCGGTCGGAACAAAACGTACATTTCTGCGCAACGCCCATGGTGCGTTCGTCAAAACGCTTTGCTTCCGTCTCGGTGGGTGTGTCGCCATAGGCGAATTCCGGTTTGTCCACTTTATAACGAGCCTGGTAGGGGCAGGCCACGGTACAATAACTGCAACCGATACACAGGTCATAGTCAATCGTCACGATACCGTCTTCCCGTTGCCCCGTTGCGGTGCTGGGGCAGACATGCATACAGGGCGGGTCGGCGCAATGCTGGCATCCTACCGGTATGAACAGGCGTTCCACCTCGGGATATTCACCCCATTCGACGTCCAGCACCTTGCGCCATTGCACGCCCGGCGGCGTCGCGTTGGTATGCTTGCAGGCGGCAGTGCAGGTCTGACAACCGACGCAGCGGTTGAGATCCGCGATCATCACGTAACGAGTCACAGGCCTGCTCCGATACGGGTTACGTATACCTTGGTGCCGTCGATGCTGGAACCACCTCCATCCAGCGAGTCCACGTTCATGGGGACCAGGGCGTTTAATCCGGGCATTTTCAGATCTTTGGCGAAGGGCATCTTCCACTGGCCGAATTGGGCTATCATCACCACCACGTCGGGCCGGACGCCCTGGCGCAAGCGCGCATAACCACGGGTAGAGTTCACCGGCGACGTTACCTCGATGAGATCACCGTTTTCAATCCCCATTTCCCCCGCCTTGCCGGCATTCATGATAATGCCGTCGTGACCGTACACGTTGTCTGCCACTTCTTTCATCAATTGTATGCCCACGTTGGACCCCCAGGCATACTGCATGCTGCGACCGGTCAACAGCCAGAAAGGATAGTCTGTCGCCTTGACCGGATGGTTGCGTTCAATGATCTCATCCCAGTACTTGTTCAGGTCTTTGAATTCGGGCAAGGGCTCGTATTCTTCCAGCTGTTTGTCCCACCAGTGCACCCCGGTTTCATGCAGACGATTAGCCAGTTGTCTGCCCATGCGGTAATAACGTTCCTGGTACGGCAATTCAAAACGCAGCCCCAAATCTTCCAGCTTGTGGTACAGGTACCAGTTGAGGCGGGAATAGGGACGGGTCTTGAAACCATTTTTCCTGAACCAGTCCAGGTCCAGTATCTCCCTGCCTGCGGTAAGGTCGTAACTGGCGGCCTTGCTGACTGCATTCCAGATTTCATCCTGGGAGTGTTCCCTGGTTACGTCCAGTGAGAAGTCATAGCCCTCGGTTTGCAGGGGGATACCGCAAACGCCGGCGTTGATGGCGCCGTTGTAGGCTTCCAGCAATCCGGTGCGTTTGGCCAGTTCATTGGCGATCCAGCTGAAGTCTTTTGCTTCGTGCAGCGGCTCTATCACCGCCTGGCGCAAGGCCCAGCCTTCCGACTCCCAATGGTTCTCGAAGTAATGCCCCCCGCCGATCCGGTGCAGCTGATCGCTTTCCAGGTCCGTGGCTTCCGGCATGACCACGTCGGCAAAGTGGTTGCTCTCATCCAGGGTATAGGCGAAGGCGGCGGTGAAGGGAAACCCGGCCATGACGTCGCCCATTTTGTCGGTCTCTGAATGGGAGATGGCGGGATTGCATTTGTAGACGAACCAGACATCCGGCGGATTCGGTTTGGGCCAACTCTCGGCGGCGCGTCCCTGTAGTCTTAACCAGGCGAGGGTGGTCGAGCCGAATAGTTGCGCGCCCATTTTATTGCCGCCCATGGGAGTCAAGCTGTTGTGGGCGTGGCGAGTGAAGGGATTGGCATCCCAGCCTTCCTTGTCGGTAGGAGTGAAAGTATGGGTCATAAAGCCGTCTTCCCCGGCCTCTACTGTCAAAGACCTTTCCCAGTCCGTATCACCAGCCACGTGGGTAGTGCTGCCCAGCATGCCCCCGGAGACTTCCAGGGCGCCTACCAGCACCTGCATCATGGTATGTGCCCAGACACATTCGTAGGCGCCCCAACCGTTGTTGACGGATTTGCCCAGGACCGTGGCTACCGGTCGAAACGGCAGGACGCGACCATCCACCTCTTCCGTCTCGCCGATATGGGCGTGGGCCAGGTATTCATTGGCAATGCGCCGAATAGTCTCTGCCGGTACTTCCGATATATCCGCGGCCCATTCCGGGGTTTTATCGCTAACCAATCGCTTCGTTTTTTCCAGCCCCGTGTCGGCTTCAACAGAATCATACCGCCACGTCTCATCATCGGCGCCGACCTCGATTGCGTTGGTCACCGTAAATCTGCCGGTGAGGGCCGGGTCCCCATGGGCCTGATCATAAGGCGTCGCCCTGTTTGATTTATTGTCCCACATCAACGGCTTTTTTGTTTCCGGGTCGCGCAGGTAAAATCCGTTGGGGCCTACCAGGTAGGGTGACGCCGTCCGGTTTTTAAGGAACGGCACGTCCAGTTTGTCGATGGGGGTCTCGTGCAACAAGACGTGCAACATGGAAAACAACACCGCGTTATCGGTTTTGGTTTTGATGGGTATCCATTCCGTGGCATTGGCGCCGGTAACCGACAAGTGAGGTTCAAACTGGATGCGCTTCATGCCGCGCTTACGAGCATCGGCATGACGGCGTACTCCGGTAACGCCCCCGGAGGCATCGATATTGCTGCCGAATGAAATCAAATATTCACAGCGGGGCGTATCCGGCAGAATGGTAAATGCCCTGTGCCATAATTCACCGAACATGTGTTCGGTATGATAACACTTGACGGTGCCGCCGGCGCCGAGGCTTTGATCAAACGGACCCCATGCAAACAGCAGGGCAGGGAAGCTGCCCATATACTTGAAAGGCGTCGCCGCGCCACCGGTCGTGAAGGCCAGGCGCGGATTGCCGTTTTCATCCATGATGCCCTTGGCGCGGGTGGCGTTCATTTTCCCGGCTACGATGTCAAGGGCTTCTTCCCAACTGATCTCCACCCAACCCGGGTCTTCATTCCGACCCTTTTTCGGGTTGGTGCGTTTCATGGGTCTTTTGATGCGGTGGGGGTTATACAGTTTTTGCACTAACCCGAAGGGTTTGACACAGACCTTGCCATCGGCGGGATGTTCGCCTTTCAGGTCGAAATTCGGTTCGACTTTCGTAGCTACCCCGTCAACGGTTTCCACGGTCAACAGGTCAGGCCCGTTGACGCATTGGTAACAGTAGGTAGAAACTTTTTTAACGACAGGTTCAACTTCAGCGTGCATCCGGCATCCCTCCTTATGGGCGCCGCCGGCGCCCGCAAGCTTCTTACAAGATGGCGATAAGTATAAACGAAAACAATCTTGACGTCATTAATAACAACAGTTCCCGCCAATAGCGCTACCCGTCAACCACCGCCGTTGCCGTGATTTCAACCAGAAACTCCGGCAATGCAAGCGCCTGTATCCCCAACAAGGTATTGGCAGGCAGGTGGTCGGGAGCAAAAAACCGACTGAGGGCGGCGCTCACCGCGGGTAGCTTGTCGGCGTTATAGTCCACCAGGTAAATATCGAGTCGCGCCACGTCCTGCATGGAGGCGCCCGCGACAGCCAGCGCTGTTTTCACGTTCTCCAGAGCCTGCGCCATCTGTTTTTCCAAATCGTTGCCGCCCACGAGGTTCATGTCTTTATCCCAGGCGGTTTGCCCCGCGCAGTGAATTATCTTCGTGCCCGTAGAGACAACGACTTGGGAAAAACCGTATTGGGTTGAAGGCCAGAGCTCAGTGGGTTGTATATGTTGGTTTGTCATGGCTCATCTCATGTTGTGTAATTGCAACGCTGCCGGGAAGATTGCAATTGGTTTGTATAGATGTGTTCAAGATTTGCGCACTCTAATATACTAATGGAAGAGCGCTCTGGAAACTACGATTTTCGACAGGCGCTCCCGCCAGTTAGCGGGAACTGCCGGGTTTTCAACTTCTTGACGGGCAAAGGGGGTGAAGTAATGAATCGAAGTAGAGGTATTTGCCGGCCCCCTTGACAACAATCAGATTTACGCGTTAAACTGCCTGTTGGAAAAAAACAAGTTACAATAAATCCGGGAATTCTTTCTTAACGCACAGGTGGGGATAAAATCATGAGTCGAAGGCTATTTGTCACTTCAGCGCGGGCGCTGAAATTTTCCTTGATTGCTTTTCTGATCAGTCTCAGCGCACAGGTATCGGCGCAAAGCAGCGCCCTTGAAGAAGTCATCGTCACCGCGCAGAAACGCGAGGAATCAATACAGGACGTGGGTATTGCGATCACCGCGTTTACCGGTGAGCAGCTGGATGCCTTGCGCATTACTGAAAGCACCAACATTGCCGCCGTTACCCCCGGCGTTCACGTATCCGGCAACAATGCCGGCCATACCCAGCAATTCACCATCCGCGGCGCCACCCAGAACGATTTCTTTGGCTTGGCGGAAGCGCCTAACGCGGTCTATATCGACGAAGCCTACCAAGCCGTCGGCCAGACCCAGTTGTTCTCCCAATTTGATATGGAACGGGTAGAAATCCTGAAAGGCCCGCAGGGCACCTTGTTCGGCCGCAACGCCACCGGTGGCTTGGTGCACTACGTCACCAAGAAGCCGACGGATGAGTTCGAGGCTTATGCCGATACGTCCTACGGACGTTATGACAGCCTGCGTTTCGAAGGCGCCGTCAGCGGGGCCTTGGGCGAGGGCGTCAAAGCTCGTATTTCCGGTTTCTATCGTCGCCACGATGCTATCCTGAAAAATGTCTTTACCCCGGACGACCTGCCGCCCACCCCGGACTATTTGCAAAATCCCGGGGCATATGGCATTAACGGTTCGTCCCGAGGCCCACTGAACGGTTCCCGGGACGGGCAGGCTGACTTGTGGACCGATGACCAGTACGCAGTCCGGGGTCAGCTGTTGTTTGAACCTGGCGACGATGTGGAGATTGAGGTCAAGGGCCAGTACGCCAAGAAGGTGGTTGCTTCCGGGCCTTACCAGAACGTGGCGACCATCAGCGAGATTGATGACCAGGGCCGCGTGGTAAACGTGTTGTTTTCCAACGCGCAGACCAATCCCAATTCCTGTGAACAACTGCTTGTCGGCACAACGAGATGCCGGCCGGGAGGCTCGCCGCTTGACCTGGATTTTGATGATACGAGACCGGCGCCGGATACGGACTTTTTTGGCTATAAGGACCCCGACGGCGTCGACGGCCTGACGATTTCCACTGATCATGCGCTTGACGACTATGATACTTACGAGGTTTACGGTATGACCGGCAAGCTGAGTTGGGACCTGGATTTTGCGACGCTGGTGGCCGTGTCCAATTTCTCGGACCAGGACAAGCGAACGTCCCTGGACGTGGATTCAGGCCCTGGCCCGCAATTTATAGTAGCTGATATTCAAGCTATTGACTGGTTTACCCAGGAGTTGCGCCTGGAAGGTGAAACAGATCGGTATCGCTGGATTGTCGGCGCCTATTACCTGACCATCGACGGTGAATTCTCCCAGAACCTGTCGGATACCATCGGCGGCATCAATGTTTTTGGCGCCAGTCCGCCGCCGAATGGCGCCGGCGTGAGCGACTGGTACCTGGATGGCTCGGTGGATGCGGAGATGCAGACGGACTCCTATTCGATTTTCGGCCAGGTGGATTATGACCTGACCGAGCAGTTGACTCTTTCCCTGGGCTTGCGCGGCATCCAGGAAGAAAAGGATTATCAATTCCGCAGTAACCTCTTCGTTAATGCCCGGGACGCGACGGTGGAAAGCCTGAGGAGCGGTGATACGGCGTTAGTTTCTTTTTTCCCCGATCATGATGAAAGCACGTCTGACTTTCTCTGGTCGGGCAGGGCCGGCGTGCAGTATGCCTGGAGTGACGATTTATTATGGTACGCCAGTTTCAATCGCGGTGTAAAAGCGGGCAGTTGCAACGCGCCGCTGTTGACACTCTTGACGCCGGAAGAGTACTGTTATGATGAAGAGATATTACTGGCCTACGAGGTGGGCTTCAAATCCACCGTATGGGACGGCAAGGCTCGCCTTAATGCCTCGGCTTATTACTATGATTATTCCGATTATCAGGTCTTCCAGTTCATTGGCACTTCCGGCGCCGTATATAACGCTGATGCTATCTACAAGGGGTTTGAGATTGAATTGATCACCAACCCCGTGGACTACCTGGATATGCTGTTCGGCCTCTCCTATATCGACCCGAAGGTAAAAGACCTGGCTGTCGCGCCAGGTGTTTTACGCGATGTTGAACCGTCGTTCACCCCTAAGTTGCAATTCAACGCTTTGGGTCGTTATACCTGGCCGAATGTCCTCGTGGGCGGCAACCTGACCTTGCAAGTGGATGGTAACTATGCGTCATCGGCTTTCCACAATATCAATAATTTCGTCAGCCACAAAATGGACAGCTATTGGCGAGGCAATGCCAGCCTGACCTGGGTCAGCGCCGATGAACGCTGGGAGCTTACCGGGTTTGTAGATAACTTCTCCGATACCCGCAACCTGAACGTCGGCTTTGAGCTGGCCGCAGTCTGCGGCTGCGATGAGCAGTCCTTAGGTTATCCTCGCATGTACGGCGCCCGGATACGATATAATTACTTCTGAAGCTGTAAATATCAGTTAGCTGTTACAAAACCGGGCTGGTCCCGGTTTTGTTTTTTGGCGGCAGTTTCCCCAAACCCACTTTCGACGAACCGCGGGCGCGCCTGGTTTTTCAGGAATATGATTGACACATCCCGCTGACTTTACTATTATTGCCCGAACATAAGCGCCGATTTGATATTCAGCTTGCGGGCGCATTATAAATACGGCTAAAGAGAGCCAACCTGCTTTAGCGACCAAGCTGAATGCGGGTTTTTTTATGCCCCGGGTTATGCCTTGGGGCAAGGTTACAAGGATATAACGCGCATTCAGCCTTGTGTCTTCAACAGGTGGACTCTTCCGAAGCATGCTGATCCAACTGTTCACTGCGTCTCTCGCCGGATGCTGGCGGAGGGCGCGGATTTGGGAGGTGACATGGCTAAAATCGACCCTGGCAAATACGGGGTGAATACCCTGGCTGTACGCGCAGGTCAACAACGTACCGAACAGGGTGAAAACAGTGAACCATTGTTTTTGACTTCCAGTTTTGTATTCAAGGATGCCGCGCAGGCGGCCGCCCGGTTTGCCGATGAAGAACCCGGCAATATCTATTCACGGTTCACCAACCCCACGGTCCGCATCTTTGAAGAGCGGCTGGCGGCAATGGAAGGAACCGAAAGATGCATTGCCACATCTTCGGGGATGAGCGCGATATTGAGTACCTGTCTGGGATTATTAAAAGCCGGTGACCACGTCGTCTCCTCCCGCAGTATATTCGGCACGACGGTGAATTTGTTCAACAATGTCTTGAGCAGGTTCGGAATCGAAACCAGCTTTGTTCCCATAGACGATTATGCGGCATGGGATGCTGCGGTCACGAATAAAACGCGCCTGTTATTTTTGGAGACGCCCTCCAATCCGTTGACGGAAATCGCAGATATTCAACGCCTGGCTGACATCGCCCATCAACGGGGATGTTTATTAGTCGTGGATAATTGTTTTTGCACGCCGGCATTGCAACAACCTTTTCAATTCGGCGCCGACATTGTTATACATTCGGCTACGAAATACCTGGATGGTCAGGGACGCTGTATCGGCGGCGGCGTGTTGGGCAGCGAAGAATTGCTGGGGGAGGGCATATTCGGCATCCTCAAGAATGGAGGTCCGTCAATGAGCCCGTTTAATGCCTGGGTCTTTTTGAAGGGTCTCGAGACACTGAGCCTGAGGATGCAAGCCCATAGCCGGAACGCGGCTGAGCTTGCAGGTTGGTTGCGCGCTCAACGCGGCATAGAAAGAGTCTATTATCCGGGGCTGGCCGGGCACCCGCAACACGAGTTGGCCAAACGCCAGCAGAAAGACTTCGGTGGTATCGTCAGCTTCGTCGTTGCCGGCGGAAAAAAAACGGCCTGGCGGCTTATCGACCATACCGAGTTGTTCTCCATAACCGCGAACCTGGGGGACAGCAAGAGCACTATCACCCATCCTGCCACCACCACCCATTTCAGGTTGACCGATGAAGAACAGCGACAAGCCGGCATTTCACCCGGCCTGGTACGCCTCTCAGCAGGCCATGAAGATATATCCGATCTCAAGAACGACCTCCGGTCAGCCTTGCTCATCGCATTGAATTAACAACGATACTTCCAGGGCCTCTCCCCGAACCCGCTTTCGACGAGCGGCGGGAGCGCCTGTCAAATTAATTGTTGACATTGGTTTGGGGGTATGGTAAAAAGTAAAACATAGAATGCAGTTTTATCTTTTGCGGACTGATGAGGGAAGCCGCAGGTCCGTGTCTTTTGAGGGTGATGCCCTGGAATCCATGTATACGAAGCAAAGCGATTTGCTTATCGCTTTTATTATTTTAAATAAATTAATTAAAATCTGGGGAGGCCTGACTATGCCCGGTCGAAACTTTTTACACATACCCGGCCCAACGATTGTGCCACAACGCATTCGTAACGCCATGGCAATAGAACAAGAGGATATGCGCGCGGCGGATTTCCCGGAATTCACCCTGCCGTTGTTTAACGACCTGAAAAAGATCTTTCAAACGGAGACGGGACGGATATTCATTTTCCCGGCTTCCGGCACGGGGGGTTGGGAGGCAGGCATTACCAACATATTATCACCCGGAGATAAGGTTTTGATGTCGCATTTCGGCCAATTCAGTTGGCTCTGGGTCGAGATGTGTCAGCGCCATGGCCTCGATGTGAATGCATTGGAAATCGAGTGGGGAGAGGGTATCCCCATAGACCGCTACGCCGAAATTTTAAAGGCTGACACTGGTAAGCGAATCAAAGCTGTCTTCGCGACGCATAACGAGACGGCAACGGGGGTAAAAAGCGATATTGCCGCCATTCGCAAGGCAATGGATGATGCGGAACACCCCGCTTTACTTTTTGTCGATGCCGTCAGTTCCCTGGCCAGCCTGGATTTCCGTATGGATGAATGGGGTGTAGATGTTTGTGTCAGTGGTTCGCAGAAAGGTTTTATGTTGCCTACGGGACTCGCGATTGTCGGTATCAGCGAAAAAGCCCTGGCCATGCGTGAAACTGCAAAGTTGCCTCGCACTTTCTTTTCATTCGATGACATGATCGCGGCGAACGACAATGGTTATTTCCCTTATACCCCGAACACGATTTACCTGCGCGGACTGCGGGAGTCGGTCAACATGCTTTTGGAGGAGGGTCTCGATAATGTCTTTGCGCGCCATACCCGGATGGCGACTGCGGTGCGCAAGGCAGTCGAAGCATGGGGTTTGTCCCTTATTGCCAAAGAAGAAAAATGGTATTCCGACACCGTCAGCGCAATCCGGACGCCGGATGGCGTCGATGGCAATGAGGTAGCGCGTCATTGCTATAAATACTATAACGTCGCCCTGTCCATAAGTCTTGGAAAAATCGCCGGCCAGGCGTTTCGCATCGGTCATCTTGGTGATTTGAACGAAGTGATGGTGTTGACCCCGCTCAACGGCGCCGAGATGTCGATGAAAGACCTTGGGATGGATATCGAATTGGGTAGTGGCATAGCCGCCGCGCAGGAATACCTGCGCAACACAAGACAGGCGCGGATACAGGCTGGGGGCGCATAGACCATGAGTTTTACACAATATGAGCAAGCGCCGGCTCGATTGCAGCGTAGCGAGCTCGCCGTGCCCGGCTCCAGTCCCGGCATGTTTGAAAAAGCAGCCGGCTCGGCGGCGGATTTTATCTTCCTGGACTGCGAAGATGCGGTTATACCTGAAGATAAGCCACAAGCCCGCAAGAACATTATCAAAGCATTGAACGAGATCGATTGGCAGGGAAAAACCATGTCGGTCCGCATCAATGGCCTGGATACCCATTATATGTATCGTGACGTCGTGGACATTGTCGAGCAGGCCGGGGCGAATCTGGATACCGTATTGATCCCCAAGGTGGGCGCTGCCGCGGATGTATATATGGTGGATTGTCTGTTGACCCAGATTGAAGCCGCGATGGGTCTCAAGAAGAAAATCGGCATAGAATGTTTAATAGAAACTGCATTGGGCGGCGCCAATGTCATGTCGATTGCGCAGTCCTCCAAACGCCTGGAAGCATTGCACTTCGGGGTGGCGGACTATGCCGCGAGCATGCGCGCCCGTACAGTGAATATCGGTGGCTTGAATCCCGATTACCAGTGCGCTGGCGCCTTGGGCGATCAATGGCATTCAGCCCTGGTGAATATCGTGACGGCGTGTCGCGCATTCGGGCTGCGCGCCATAGATGGACCCTATGGCGATTTTAATGATCCCGATGGCTACGTCGCCGCGGCCAAACGCGTGGCGGCCTTGGGTTATGAAGGCAAGTGGGCGATCCATCCCAACCAGGTCCAATTGGCCAATGACGTCATGTCGCCGCCGGCAGCCGAAGTGACGCGCGCCCGGCGCGTATTGGAAGCATTGGAAGAAGCCGCCAAACAAGGGAAAGGCGCGGCGCAACTGGACGGCAAGATGATTGACGCCGCCTCGGAGCGCATGGCAAGAAATATCGTGGAGCAGGCGGAGGGACAGAAGACAGTAGGCGGGAGACGGAGTACAGACAACAAGTAACAGATTGAACATGAGGTAACAGATTGTGGATATTCACGAGTATCAAGCTAAAGAGATATTGTCGGATTTTGGCGTGCCGATACCCCGGGGCGGATTGGCGTACAGTCCTGAGCAGGCGGTATATCGCACCCATGAAATCGGCGGTGATTCCTGGGTGGTCAAGGCGCAAATTCATTCGGGCGCGCGGGGCAAGGCCGGCGGCATCAAATTTTGTCGGGATGACGAGGAGGTTTGGAAAGCCGCGGATGAATTGCTGGGCAAGCGATTGATTACCAGCCAAACGGGGAGCGCCGGCAAGATCATACACCGGTTGTACGTCGAGTCCGCCAGTGAAATTGACAATGAATATTACATCGGTTTTGTTTTAGACCGGCAAAAGGAAAGGGTTTCCATCGTCGCATCAGGGCAAGGGGGTATGGAGATCGAAGAAATAGCCGTGGAGAAACCGGAATCGATAATTCGCGTGATCGTCGAGCCGGCGGTGGGTATGCAACCCTTTCAGGCCAGGGAAATCGCCTTCAAGTTGGGTATAGATGACTCCTTGGTCAGCCAGACGATCACTTCACTTCTGGGCTGTTACCGGGCTTTTCGCGACCTGGATGCCACTATGGTGGAAATTAACCCACTGGTTGTGACCAAAGACGGCCACCTGTTGGCGGTGGATGCAAAAATGGGGTTTGATGATAATGCTTTATTCCGACGCCCGAACATTTCCGAGTTGCGGGACAAATCTCAGGAGGACCCCCGTGAAATGAAAGCGGCGGATCGCGGGCTGAGCTATGTAGGCCTGACGGGTAACATCGGTTGTATTATCAATGGCGCCGGCTTGGCTATGGCCACTATGGACATGATCAAGCATGCAGGTGGTGAACCGGCCAACTTCCTGGATATAGGTGGTGGGGCATCCCCGGAACGCGTAGCGAAGGCGATTAATCTCGTTTTGGAAGATAAAAATGTCAAAGCGCTGTTGGTCAATATCTTTGCCGGAATAAACAGGTGTGATTGGGTTGCCGAAGGCATAGTGCAAGCCGTGAGCAGGATAGATTTGAAAATACCCCTGGTAGTCAGGTTATCGGGAACTAACGTGGAGGAGGGCAGGCAAATACTGAAAGACTGTGGCTTGCCCATCATCATGGCCGATACATTGCAGGAGGTGGCAGAAAAGGCGGTTGCCGCCTGGCTGGACTATGAAAAAAACTACAGCTGAGCGGAGGCAGTCATGGCGATATTGATAAACGAAAATTCAAAAGTCATAGTCCAGGGATTTACCGGCCAGATAGGTACTTTCCATTCCAGGGACATGATCCATTACGGCACTGATATTAGCGGCGGCGTCACCCCGGGTAAAGGCGGGACCAGGCACCTGGACCGGCCCGTGTTCGATACGGTAAAAGAGGCGGTGGCGGCGACCGGGGCTGATACCAGTATTATTTTTATTCCACCTCCTTTTGCAGCCGATGGCATTATGGAAGCCGCCGACGCCGGCATAAAGTTCTGCGCTTGCATTACAGACGGGATACCGGCGCACGACATGATTCGCGTTAAACGCTACATGCGTCGCTATAAGGCGGAAGATAAACTCGTTTTGATCGGGCCAAACTGCGCCGGCGCCATCAGCCCGGGCAAGGCCATGTTGGGGATCATGCCGGGGCACATCTACATGCCAGGCAGGGTCGGCATTATCGGTCGTTCCGGCACGCTGGGTTACGAGGCAGCCTCACAAATGAAGGCCCTGGGCATCGGCGTATCCACCAGTATCGGTATCGGCGGAGACGCCATCAACGGCAGCTCTTTCAAGGATCACCTGGCGCGGTTTGAGGAGGACCCTGATACCGATGCCGTCGTCATGATAGGCGAGATAGGCGGGCCGCAGGAAGCGGAAGGCGCGGAATTCTACCGGGACAACATGAAAAAACCGGTGATAGGATACATAGCGGGACTCACTGCGCCCAAGGGCAAGCGTATGGGACACGCCGGCGCGATTATTTCCGCGTTTGGCGAAAGCGCCGCGGAGAAGGTGGAAATACTGCAAGAATGCGGCGTCACGGTGGCGCCAAGTCCTGCTGAATTCGGGCCTGTGGTACAAAAGGTATTGGCGTCCCTCTGAGGAAAGCATAATGACCGAACCCCGGGGATAACCCCCTGTGGCCGCCCTGTATCAGCTTCAATGCGAGGAAAATAGAATGAGCAAACCCAAAATCATAGTCAGCCGCAAGTGGCCCGAAGAGGTCGAGGCCAGGATGCAGGAAATCTTCGACGTGCAACTGAACGAGGCGGATATGCCCATGTCCGTCGAGCGGATGCAGGCAGCCTTGCAGACCGCTGACGCCTTTTGCCCCACTGTCTCCGACAAGGTCAACTCAGAGGTTTTGGCCGTTGACAACCTGAAGGCGAAAATTATCGGGAGCTATGGCGTGGGTTTTAACCACATCGACCTCGAGGCCGCAAAACAACGGGACCTGGTGGTCACCAATACCCCTGAAGTGCTGACCGACTGCACGGCGGATATCGCCATGACCCTGTTGCTGATGACGGCCCGGCGCGCCGGGGAAGGCGAACGACACGTGCGCAGTAAAGCCTGGACTGGTTGGCGTCCGACCCACATGATGGGCGCGAAGGTAACGGGCAAGACATTGGGGCTGATCGGCATGGGCAGGATTGCCAGGGCCATGGCGCAAAGGGCCCATCACGGGTTCGGCATGAAAATCATTTTCACCGACCCCTACCCGCCGCCGGCTGACTTGGTCGAGTCATTGCAGGCCGAGGCCCGCGCTTCCATCGAAGCCGTGCTCCGGGAGGCGGATTTCGTCTCCCTGCATTGTCCGGGAGGCAAGGAGACCTATCATTTGATAAACAAGGAGCGGCTGGCGCTGATGAAACCACAGTCGTTCCTCATCAATAGCGCCCGAGGCGATGTGATTGACCAGGCGGCGTTAATTGACGCGCTCAAAATGGGTGTCATTGCCGGCGCCGGCCTGGATGTATTCGAAGGCGAGCCGGCAGTTCCCGATGGGCTGTTGTCGTTGGATAACGTCGTGTTGTTTCCACATTTGGGCAGCGCCTCCAGGGAGACCCGGGTAGCAATGGGAATGCGGGTAGTGGAGAACCTGGAATTGTTTTTCAATGGTCAGGCGCCCCGCGATCGCGTCGCGTGAAATACCAGCCACAGTCAACCTTCAGTTTCCCGGAACAGACCTCGACCGCCGAACTGGATGTAGCGGCGGCAAGCTATGCGGGTAGCCTGATCGACCTGCTGTCGGAGCAGCTGCAACAGGTCATCAAACTGAGAAAACCGGAAATTCTCCCCGTCTTTGCCGGCCGGCAGACGCTCCCCAAAAATGATACCGATCTGCTGTTGGCAGGCTTGCAGGCCTGGGGGATCTGGTTTCAGCTTCTCCATATCGCAGAAGAGAACGCGGCCATGCGCCGGCGCCGGGTGACTGAAAATGCCCGGGGCCTGGAACACGTGCCCGGCACGTTTGCCAGCGTGGTGGCGCAAGCCGCTGAAATGGGCGCATCCCGCGAGGATGTGCAAACCCTCATAAATAACCTGGAAGTGACCCCCACTATCACCGCCCACCCCACCGAGGCAAAACGCGTCACGGTCTTGCAGATTCACCGGCGTATTTACGTGATCCTGTACCGGCTTGAAGCGACCCGTTGGACCCAGCGGGAGCGCGCAGACCTGGAGGCGCAACTACGGGATGAAATCGATTTGCTCTGGTTGACGGGCGAGTTGCGCCTGGAAAAGCCATCCGTCGCCAACGAGGTGGATTGGGGGCTGCATTTCTTTGATCAGACCTTGTATGAACGTGTCCCGGAGACCCTGGAACGGCTTGACTGGGCCTTGGCCAGGCATTATCCCGGCGTAAAGTTTACCATCCCGCCGTTTTTCCGGTTCGGTTCATGGATAGGCGGCGACCGGGACGGGAATCCGTCCGTGAATAATGCGACCACCAGGGATGCCCTGCTGATGAACCGGCGCGCTGTCTTGCTGCATTACCAGGGCCGATTGAAAGAGTTGATCTCGAAGCTCAGCATTTCTCTCCATGCCGTCCGGCCGGCCGAGGCGTTTATAACGCGCCTGGATGAACTGCTGGATGCCGGCGGCCGGCGAAAAAGCATGGAAAAACGCAACCCGGGGGAAATATTCCGGCAATTCGTCCTGTGCATGTTGGCGAAGATCAAGGCTACGGAAAAGAAAAACGCGCCCAGGACTTTGCGGTATGACAATGCCGACCAGTTCATCCGGGATTTGAAAATTTTAGAACAGGGGCTGGAAGACGCCGCTTGTCCGCACCTGGCAAGATCACAGGTGACGCCGCTGCGCCGCCAGGCGGAGGCATTTCGATTTTGCACGGTTCGCCTTGACCTGAGAGAAAACTCGATTGTCATCGCGAACACCTTGAGGGCCGTCTGGCAATTCCGAAATCAAAACGGAACACCGCCGCCGCCGGATTCAACCGAATGGCTTGAATGGATACAAACGGAACTGGCCACCCCCCTTGATGAATTGCCCCCCGTCACCTTTGCAGACCGGCAATGCGCCGTTACCTTCGGTTTGTTCCGGTTGGTTGCCGAAACGCAAGGCGCCCTTGATCGGGATGCCCTGGGTGGTTTCATATTGAGCATGACCAGGTCGGTCGCGGATATACTGGGCGTCTATTTGCTGGCCAAGTATGCGGGTGTATTCACCGACAGCCAGGGAGTGGAAAGCTCCACCCTGCCGGTGATACCGTTGTTTGAGACTATAGAAGATTTGCGCGTCGCCCCGAAAATCATGGAGACATTATTGAATACACCGGTGGCGCGGCGCAGTGTCAAGGCGCAGGGCGGGGTGCAGGAAGTCATGATCGGATACTCTGATTCCAATAAGGACGGCGGGTTTTTGACGGCGAATTACGAATTAAGCCGCGCCCAGGCCGAACTGACGAAAACCGGCGCCAAGTGCAAGATTCCAATCGTGTTTTTTCATGGCAGGGGAGGCTCTGTCAGTCGCGGCGGCGGACCGACCGGGCGGGCCATCGCCGCGCAACCCGCCGGTTCCGTCAATGGAAAATTACGGCTCACGGAGCAAGGTGAAGTCGTCTCCTCCAAGTACGCCAATCGCGGCACCGCGCAATATCACATGGAATTGCTTGCCGCCAGTATCATGGAGCATACCTTGAAATCCATGGACGAGGATGAACTCAAGCCTGAGCCGGAATTTGACCAGGCCATGGATGCCTTGTCCAGCCTGGCTTACACCGCGTACAGGCAGTTGATCGAGAAAAAAGGCTTTGTTGATTATTACAACGCAGCCAGCCCCGTGGAAGAATTGGCGAAATTGAAAATCGGTTCGCGACCGAACCGACGCTTCGGCGCCAAGTCCCTGGATGACTTGCGCGCCATTCCCTGGGTGTTTGCCTGGACTCAAAACCGCCATCATATTCCAGCCTGGTATGGGCTGGGAAGCGCCGTAGAGAGCTTTGTCAACGTCAGGGGAAGGGAGGGGAAAAGATTATTAAAAAACATGTATAAAACCCGGCGTTTGTTCAGGTTGATAATTGACGAAGCTGAGAAATCGCTGGCCTTTGTCGACACTGATGTAATGCAGTCTTATGCAGGTTTATCGAGTCAGGAAATGATTAAGGAACAGATACATTCAAAAATGATGGAGGAGTATTATTTGTCAAGGAAGAACGTGCTCATGATCACGGGCGAGACGGAACTGGCTGAACGATTTGCGCGTTTTACGAGAAAACTGGAACGCAGGGGCGCTATTCTTAAACAGGTAGGGTTGGCCCAGGTGGAATTAACCAAACGCTTCAGGGAGAAGGGCAAACAGGAAGACCTGGTTGCACTGCTCCTTTCCATCAACTGCGTAAGCGCCGGTCTCGGCTGGACCGGTTAGCGGGAGCTGCCGGGGTATCCTGACCAGCTTGCCAAGCGAGGGGAAATACCTTGTCGTCAGTGGCCGGCGCGTCGGGACTGATAGAAACGCGTTCCTGGGTCACCATCGGCTCTGTTCCCGGACGCGGGTCCCGGTACGCATCGTCTCAATGGTACAGTATTGAGGCCAAGGCCGGCTACTCTTACCGCTCGCGCCGGGTTTTTACCGCGGCTTAATCCCATTCTACCCAGAGTTCCTTGGGGCCGCGAAACTGCACTGTTTCGACCGGCATCAAGCTCTGTTCCCGCGCCAGGCGAAGTCCGGGCAATCGCTTACTCAGCGCCTCCAGAATAACCTGTAATTCGAGACGCGCCAGCGGCGCGCCCAGACAGAAGTGGCGGCCAAAGCCAAAGGAAATGTGCGAGCGAACGTCTTTACGATTGATATCGAAGTGTTCACCATTTTCGAATTTGGCTTCATCGCGATTCCCAGCCGGCAGGAAACAGAGTACCTTGCTGCCGGCCGGGACCAGGACACCGGAAAGCGTCACATCGGTCTTCGCCAGTCGACGCCAGGCCACCACCGACGACCTGAATCTCAAGCACTCTTCAACGGCAGAGGGTATCCGGCTGGGGTCTGACACGATCATCTCCCAGCTGTTACGCTCTTGCAGCAGGGTCAGGATTGCATTTGCCGACATATTGGTCGTGGTTTCATGCCCGGCTAACAACAGGCCGAATACCACATTATTAATGTCTTCGATTGTCAGGATACGGTCATCTCCCGCTCTCACAGCCAGCATATCGCTGGGTAAATCATCCATTGGCGCTTCCATTCGTTTCTTCACCAGGTCCAGGCAGTAGTCCCAATAGTCGGCCAAATGCCCCGCCGCTACCAACTGCTCCGCCAGGCTTGGCTTGCCGAATGAAAGCATCAGGCGACTATCGGCCCACATTTTAATATTTTTGACGTCTTCTTCAGGAATGCCCAACAATTTAAACAACACCAAGGCAGGCAACTCGTATACCATTTGCCTGACCAAATCCGCGCGCTTGTCCGCCTCAAAACGGTTGATCGCATCATTTACCAGCTTGCGGATATAAGGTTCCAGCTTTTTATTACGCGCGGGTGAAAACGCTGATTGTGTATTCCGACGGATCCTTTCGTGATCTTCCCTCTCGTTGTTGGACAGCGTCGGTCGCGGCGAAAAATTTCGTTCTTCAAGCAAGTTCCGGATCTCCGGCGCCAGGGGGGCTAAGGGCATCAACGTTATTTCCGCAGAAAACTTCTCTTTATCACTCAAAACATGCTTGATATCTTCATGTCTGGTGACAGCCCAGAAATCAATGTCTTCCAGGTAGGCAACAGGGCTTTCCGTTCGGGCTTTCCTGAAAACCGCCTCCAATTGTTCGTTAGAGAGATGGAATGTATCAGAAAGCGCTGATACCGGGCAGCGTTCCGGGCTGACGTTACTAAAGTCAGTCATGGGGTCGCCTTCGCTTCGACGGACATTCCAGGGACAGACAGGAAATACAAGGTTTCATAATCCTTCCCGGCAAGCACAACCGCATTTTGTCTTTTCCCTGCAACAGCGGCAGGCCGATGACTATTTGCCGCCTCGCTAACCAGGGAGCGGGGTCTTGAGCGCGCGTCAGCAGCATCAAGTGTAGTCATCATTCACCAATTAATCCTTATATCACATACATTATACTATCCCCGTCATGGGAGTTGCCCATTATACAGCTCAGCCCTTCTGAAATAGCCGAGGCGCAAGGAATACTATAAACGGCTGGTAGGGCAGAAGCGCCGAGGGAAAGCTCCTATCGCGTACCGTCCGCAAAAGGCAATCCGGATTGAGCTACCGGGCGCTGGTTGCGCGCGCCACCGGTCCGAAACTCGAAGTCAGCCGATGCGAATAAGGAATTAAACCTGTCAGCAGGTTCAATCTCATACTTTCACATCAATGTATCTGTAAGCATTCCATACGGTTGTAGATATGCCTGTTCTTTTATTACAGCTTTTACAGCGAATTATAAGGACAGTACTCCGATGGAATTTAACTATGCTGCAATACAGAAGTCAGCAATCGTCTTTCGTAATTGTAGTAATCGGAAAGCATTATTATGGGCGAATCGACGTACATGGGCTGCTTCACGTTCCAGTTCATCATCAAGTCCAAGTATGAATGGAGCAAAACCACGCTCCCCAAGTTCCTCCATAAATGGACCAATGTATGATCCATGGGCCACGGCAGATGCGCGCTGGTAAATTGGGTAGAACCATCCTAATCCATACTTTTTTAGCCTGTCCCGTACGGAGATGTGGTCATTTGATACCAAGGCGGGAAAACTTTTTATCTTGCGTCTGCGGAGTTCATGGTCCCACCGAACCAAATCCTCATGCTCAAGCCACCGTCGCAAACGGTTTCTTTCTCCCATAGCGAAGTTTCGTCTTTCTGCACGCTTCGGCTGCGGAGGGTGCTCGATTTCATCATCGTCACCCCAAAGTATGTCAATCAATCTCAACGCATTAGAATCGTTGTGTTCAAACATTCCGCTTGGAACTGCAGCAAGAGTATAGTTCTTGGTGAGTTCCCCGAAATACCTGCTTTCGCTCTTCGCACAGTAAGCCAAGTAAGCGCAGTGGCGATCGCATATTTCCTCCGCTTGCCGCGGATTGATATTTCCGATAGATGCCTCCTTTGGGTCTGCAATAACCATCAGATCAAGTAACAGTTCTACCGCTTGTCGCTGGAGTATTTCGAGCATCTGAAGCCGTCCTCCGCCCGTAATAACAAGTTGGCATTCGAGTAAGGCTAGTGTTGACTGAGCAATACCAAAATTTCTTGACCATAATAGTAGCCATGCCATAGCGCAGGGCGTAGCATCCCAATTTCGACACGGCTTCAAGGTGTCCCCCATTGTTTCCAGAACACGCACAAGCCGTTTACTCTCCCCACTTCGTTCGGAAATAATGCTATCCCACGGTATTTTCCAAAAGGCATCCGGAATATACAATGTGGTGTTTGGCAGTACAGTTGTCATTAGGAGATTTCTTGGTTATGAAATAGTCCTGTTCGTTTCCTTTCTGAGAGTGTTTTGTCGAGGGATCGCGTCGACCTTACCCTCAGTGTCACCTTACTTTTTGGCTTTTTTCAATAAGTCTTCACTTAACTTATTTGTTTGCACAAACTTATCCCAGTTTATCACATTTATTTCGCTCTCAAATTGCCGATGAAAATCCTTTTGTGCTTTTCAGCAGAATATTGTCAGTACACCCGTGTACCCGTAAAGCCGGTTATGGAAAATTTCCCCGTTGGCAAAAAAGCCGACCAGTGGCAAGTCGCCCAGCTCAGCGCGGATGAGTTTAAGCTCTTCTGAATTGTCGCCGAACTGGTAGCGCCCGCGGCCCGTGCAGGAATAATAGACCGCGCCCTTGGGGGTGGCGTTTATCCGACCTTTTATGTCGGTTAACATCCGTAGCAGGTCCTGCCGCGCCGTGTTGCCGTCGCGCCGACAGAACATGATTTTGCTGCCTTCCGTTAATAGTTCACCCACGGCGATGAGACGATTGCCCTGATCAATGCCCACAAGGTTGCGTACCATGTAATCGCCGGTATCGGAGCCCGGGAGCGGAAAACCTGCAAAGATATAACCGGCAATGCGATTCAGGTCCTTGGCTATCATCTCTCCCACGTCTTCTTTGAACACGTCCAGGGCGGGCCTGTTATCCAACTCGATGATGATGTTGCGCTCGCAGGCAGTAATGTCGCGCTTGGGAGTAAAAGGCGTGCATCCCTGGGTATGTCCCGTTGCCACAGGTACCCCACTGGAGAACAACACGCCTGAAATGCCACCGGATACCACAGTATCGGCTACTTGCGCATTCACGGCGCCGGAAGAGGTCAAGCCACCCACAAAAAAAGCATTGGGGACCTCCATCGCCAGTGATGAGATCAAAGCCGGCGCCTGTGGGTTGGTGGGGTCGCCGTGAAGAATGCCGAAATAAGCTTCGTCGTTTTTCAACCAGTCGCCAGTGGCGCCGATAAATTGGTTTATATCCGCGTGCTGTAGCGGCACGGTCCTGAACGCGGCCTCGGGAAAAGTCGCGACCATGATGCTCAGGGCCGGTTGATCGTAATATTCCTGGCCGGTGGCGCTCACCCCCAAGCCGACAGCGCCCGACCAATGTTCTATGCCCGTGCGTCCCTTGAGCGCGACCAATATATCATCCAGCTTCGAGGCAAGGGTGTCGGTCGCGTAGATAAAACCAAAGTTCGCTTCGTCCGGCACGTCACCGATTTGATGCAGGCAATCCTCAACCAACTGCCCGGGCGGTTGTCCGCTGCCATGTCCAAGTAGAAATCGTTGCATTAAACCCACTATATCAGATATGAATGCTTTTATTGAGCTTATCGCGCCAAACAACGGGGCGGAGACATTCCTGCCCCCGTATGAATGTCGTTATTAATTTCAGAGAGGTGGCCCCGAAAAACTGGACACTGACTTAAGTGGATAAGCAACTGAATTTACTGCCTGCTGATGCAACCAATACAGGAGCTTATCATGGCAAAACGACCTCGCAGAAACCATTCACCGGCCTTCAAGGCCAAGGTGGCCCTGGCCGCCGTACAGGGCGATAAAACGCTCGTGGAATTATCGGAACACTTCGATATACACGCCAACCAGATCACACAATGGAAGAGCCAGTTGCTGGCCTGCGCCTCGGCGGCGTTTGAGGGGAGCGGCCCATTGGCCCCGCCGGTGGCTGTGAAAACACTGCACGCCAAAATCGGCGCATTGGCATTGGAGAACGATTTTTTAGAGGGTGCGCTCAACCAGGCCGGCCTGCTGAGCGCAAGAAAATGATCGACCCGGCACATTCATTACCGTTGACGAAACAGGCGGCGGCGCTCGGTCTCAGCCGCAGCAGTATTTACTATCTCCCGCAGCCTGTGAGCGAACGGCACCAGGCGCTCAGGCGGGTTTCAACGTGGGCCGCAAGCACGTGGGTACGTTGATGCGGAAAATGGGCGTAGCGGCGCTGTATCGCAAGCCTAAAACCACGAAACGGCATCCGGAGCACAAGGTGTATCCGTATTTACTCCTGGGGCTACCGATTACCCGGGCCAATCAGGTATGGGCGATGGCTATTACGTATCTCCCGATGGCCCGGGGGTTCGTCTATTTGACGGTGGTGATGGACTGGTATTCCCGTCGTGTGTTGTCTCATCGGGTCTCTATCAGCATGGATGCACAGTTTTGCCTGGATGCGCTGGAACAAGCCATAGAGAAACACGGGACGCCGGCGATCATGAATACCGACCAGGGCAGCCAGTTTACCAGCCTGGCCTTTACCCGGTATCTATCCGACAACGGTATTCAGATCAGCATGGATGGCAAGGGGGCCTGGCGGGACAATGTCTTTGTTGAGCGCCTCTGGCGCACGGTGAAATACGAGCACGTATATCTGCATGCGTATGAATCGACCCGTGACGCAAACTCGAAGATCGCCCATTACTTTACCTTTTACAATCAACGCCGGCCACACTCAACACTTGACCGGCAAACACCGGATCAGGTTTACTTTAACTCGCTGCTTTCACAGGAGGCAGCATAACAGGGGCTGCGGATCCACTTAAGAAATGAAAAAAGTTGTTCAGATAAATGGGGCCACCTCTGTCGCGGGTCTTCGGCACCCGCACCGACACTTCCCCCAACCCGGTCAATAGCTGCCGCTCAGGAAGATACCCATTGCGTACCACACACTGACGCCCGCGCACATCGCACGTCGCCTGGTACTGCAACAGAAACTCGGCCAACTCCGCTTGCACTGCCTTGGCCAATAACGCCCGGGCGCCGGCGCGCAATAATTCTGTCAAAGTATCTGGATCCGCCTCTGGCTTTTTCAGTGAAACTACTTTATCTTTTCTCATGGTGGTGTACTCCTCTCATGTTGCTGGTTGTCTTGATGAAAAAACAATTCTACAACACCGAGTGCACCACCTCACTATTTAGTCCATACACCAGAAATGAGCATAACTTATTAAATTAAAATGAAAAAGCCAGAAGACAAGTCGGAGACAACGACGGGAATAATCAAAATGCCTAAGCCTGGTTACCAGCCTTCAAAGGCAGAAAAAGAGCAAGAGATAGATATGCCTGGGGCATCTGTTGAAATTGTTAAAGATGCGTTTTTCAGGCCGATAAAAACCAGAGTATATTGATGATTTTTTAATTGGGTCTTGAAGATGGATAAGGGTTTTGGAATGGTTTTTTTTCATCTTTTTGTGTTTAGTATTTTTGTTTATGTGATGTTGTATGTTTTTGATTCTGATCTTGTTACTTATTCAAATGATCCTATAGAGAATAGTGCTTTGCTTGGGGATGATTTGAAGGAAGAGACATTGCCTGAGGCTAAGTCGGAGAAAGAAAGGTTGGGTGAGGTTGATGTGGGGAGGTTGGATGAGCAAGATGAATTGAAAGATAAAGGGGCGCATGTGTTTTCGGGGGCAGTTCCGGAGATGGTAGTAATACCGGTTGGCCGGTTTCGTATGGGTTGTGTGTCCGGGAAAGATTGTAGTCCTGATGAGGTGCCAGTGCATGAGGTGACAATAGACCAGCCGTTTGCCATGTCGAAATATGAGGTGACGTTCGCCCAGTGGGATGCTTGTGTGGTTGATGGGGGCTGTGGCGGTTACAAGCCGTCTGATCAGGGTTGGGGTAGGGGCAACCGGCCGGTGATTAACGTTTCGTGGAAAGATGCGACGGGGTATGCGGAATGGCTATCGAGGAAGACGGGGAAGCGTTACCGATTGCCGAGCGAGGCGGAATGGGAGTATGCGGCGCGGTCGGGTAGTACGACAAAGTATCACTTCGGGGACGACGAATCCCAACTTTGTCGGTATGCGAATCATAGGGATAGGAGTACTAATCTTTCTTTCAGTAATGAGTCGTGTTCGGATGGCGTTGGTGAGCGTACTGCTGAGGTTGGGAGCTATCAGCCGAACAGTTTTGGTTTGTATGATATGCACGGTAATGTGTGGGAGTGGGTACAAGATTGTTATAATTGGAGTTATGCAGGCGCGCCGAGTGATGGAAGTGCTTGGATAAGTGGGGATTGTGATGGTCGTGTTTTGCGGGGGGGTTCTCATTATGTTGAACCGATTTATCTTCGTAGTCGTTGGCGTAGTGCAGCTAGTATTGATGGTGATGGTGATTTTGAGATTGGTTTTCGCGTAGTCAAGGTATTTGGTTAGTAGTTCTGTTATTGATGGAGGAGACTTGTGTTTGATTTTTTTGATGGGAATTATTATGAATTTGTTTAAATTTTTTTGTGAGTTTTTTGCTGGGAAGAATGTTGTAGATGAGGACAAGGCTTTTAGTTCTCATCGTGTTGTTGAAGATAATTATGATAAGGGTTTAGCAAGGAAAATTGCTATAAAGCTTAGATGTGCATATCCGGGCAGAGTGTTGATGTCTGAGGATATTGTGGATCATCCTTCATATGGAAGTGTGATGAACCGCCCCGGGAATTCCGGAGACCTGTTAGTTTGAGTCATGCCGCTTCGCATGACCGGTTATGCCTATCATAGTACATCTGTTCATACTCAGCCGGTGGCACATGGCCGAGCGGCGCCAACAGGCGCCGATTATTGAACTGAACCGCCCCGGGAATTTCGGAGACCTGTTAGTTTGAGTCGTGCTGCTTTGTATGACTGGTTATTTTCATCATTAATAAATAGTATGAATGAACTTGGCGGTTCATTTTGTGACTATTCGATATAATTCCCTATGAATAATCCGAGAATGCCATCAAATATACCTGATTTTGTAGTGGCCCATCTACGTCGTTATCTTGACACGAACGGGGAAGATGGACATATGTGGGATTCCACGGGGCTGGGTGATCATGGAGAAATACCCACCTTGCTGTTGACTACCATCGGACGTCGAACCGGGGAGCCGGTTATTACTCCGCTAATCTACGGCGAAGCGGACGGGGCTTATGTCGTTGTGGGTTCAAGGGGTGGCGCCCCCACTCATCCGAGTTGGTATCTCAACCTTGTTGCGGAGCCTGAAGTGGAAGTACAGGTGGTTGCCGAACGTTTCAAGGCCAGGGCAAGAACGGCTACCGCAGAAGAACGCCCGCGGCTTTGGAATTTAATGGTATCAATATACCCGACTTATGAAGAATTGAAGGACAAAACGGAGCGAGAGATTCCAATTATTCTTTTAGGGCGCGAGTGATTAAACGCACGCCTCAGGCAACTCCGGCGGGAACTGCCGACTGCACCCGACGCGCACGGTCACAATATCTATATCGCGATACTGTTGGTGGCGCAGGGACGACGGGAAATGCCTGAGCAGGCATAACGGGATTTCGCGTTCGTTCCAGGCCTCAGCCCGCTTGCCGGGCAGCGCCATCGGATGCTCCGGATTCTCCCCGCCGGCCGTCGCCACCGCGAACTCCATTTCCACCCTTCCTTGATCGTTGCGCGTCGCTACCAGCTGCTGAAAGAAAGAGCGCGCGGAGGTCGTTCGCCGGGTTGGTAAGCGTATTATCTGTGATACTATAGCAAGGGCGGCCTGTGTCGGTCTCCCCGCGGCGCGAAGTTGTGAACCCCGTCAGGCCCGGAAGGGAGCAGCGGTAACAATGGATGCGGGCGCCGGGTCAAGAACGATGTGGGCCGCCTTTATAACAAGACAATAACGACATTCAAGGTTAATTAATGAGTTACCAGGTATTGGCGCGTAAATGGCGGCCCCATTCATTTACAGACATGGTCGGGCAGGGCCATGTTCTCAAGGTATTGATCAATGCGCTGGATTCCAACAGGCTGCACCACGCTTATTTATTTACCGGCACGCGGGGAGTGGGTAAAACAACCTTGGCGAGAATCCTGGCAAAATGCCTCAACTGTGAGACCGGCGTCGGTTCCAACCCCTGTGGAGAATGCAGCGCCTGTGTGAGTATTGATGAAGGCCGGTTTATCGATTTAATCGAAGTCGATGCGGCATCGCGGGCTAAAGTAGATGAAACCCGGGAGCTGATGGATAACGTCCAGTATTCACCCACCGCGGGCAGATACAAGGTCTATCTCATCGACGAAGTGCACATGTTCTCCAACCACAGCTTCAACGCATTGTTGAAGACACTGGAGGAACCTCCTCCCCACGTAAAATTCCTGTTGGCGACAACTGAGCCAAAAAGGATACCGATAACCATATTGTCTCGCTGTCTGCAGTTCAACCTTAAACACTTGACCACGGAGCAGATAGAAGTCCAGTTAAAGACCATACTGACTGAAGAGAAGATTCCTGCAGAAGATATTTCCATTCACCTGGTCGCCGCGGCCGCCGATGGCAGTATGCGTGACGCGCTCAGTCTTCTTGACCAGGCCATATCCTACGGCGATGGGCAACTTGATGAGACCCAGGTTCGCGACATGCTGGGCACGATTGACAGTAATGACTTGAGCGGTTTGCTCGAAGATCTTATCGGGCAAGATGCCGGGACCATGTTTGAAAGAATTAACAGGATGGCGGAGATGTCACCGGACTATGATACCGTGCTGGCGGAATTATTGTCCGTCCTGCACGACATCGCGATAGCTCAAATGCTTCCAGCCGGTTCCAACCTGGTCGACGCGGTTGCCGGCGCGTTTGTCGACAGGATAAAGAAAGAGGATGTTCAACTTTATTATCAAATTGCCATGAATGGCCGCAGGGATCTTTACATGGCCCCTGACCCGAAAACAGGCTTTGAGATGACCATGATTCGAATGTTGGCGTTTCGACCCCTGGAGCAAAAAACCGGACCGGCGCCGAAGAATAGCGAACCGGCAAATGAACCGATGAAAATTCAAGGACAGGTTGCGGACGAACAGGCGCCGCCGGTTATGGGTAATGACAGTTGGCATAATCTGATCGATGAAATGGCGCTGGATGGCCTGGTAAAAGAATTAGCCGGGCATTGTGTTTTGAAAGAGCGCAAGGAAAACAGGGTGCATTTAATATTGCAATCCGCCCGGGACCACCTGCTGAAGACGACCCAAAAGGAAAAATTGCAAGATGCGCTCAGGGCGCGTTTCGGGGATGAGGTCAAACTTGTTATAACGGTTGAAGAATCTCCCGCCGAAACACCGGCGCAAAGAAAAATCCGGGAAAGCGATGAAGAGAAACAGGCAGCCATGGATGCTATTGAAAAAGATCCTCATGTGAAAGCAATCATCGACACTTTTGATGCGACTATCGATAAAGACTCGACAAGATTACATCCCTGACTAACCCGGATATTACACCGGTGGATGTGAAGATCGCGCCGGTTGCTGGTATTCGCCGGCGCCTGCCCCGTACTCCGATACGGAAACCGACACTATTAAACTCGCGCCGGGGATGGCTGCTCAGGCCTGGCATACGAAACATAAACAAAAATGATAACTGCGAATAATTCATTGACAGAAAAGAACTTTCCATTGATGACAAGCGAACTGACGCAATATCCGGGTTAAAGAGAGGATGATTAAATGAAAGGTGGATTTGGTGATATTATGAAACAGGCCCAACAAATGCAGGAGAACCTGCAACGGGTCCAGGAAGAAATTACTGATACGGAAGTGCAGGGTGAAGCAGGGGCGGGGATGGTCAAAGTGATCATGACCGGAAGACACGACGTAAAACGGGTGGAAATAGACCCATCCCTGTTCAGCGCCGACAAGGAAATGCTGGAAGATTTAGTCGCTGCCGCGGTTAACGATGCAAACAGGCGAGTGGAAAAAGCCACACAAGACAGAATGGCCGATATTACTTCCGGCTTTAATCTTCCCGCAGGATTTAAATTACCCTTTTAACTTGACAGAAAAAATGTCCGAATCTTCCAGGTTGTCCACGTTAATCCAGGCGCTTTGCTGTCTGCCGGGCATCGGTAAAAAATCTGCCCAGAGAATCACTTACCACCTGTTGCAACGTGACAGGGCAGGGGCAAAATACCTGTCAACTGCATTAGATGAAGCCATGGATAACATAGGCAGTTGCAGAAGGTGTCGTAACTTCAGTGAAGCAGACCTGTGTGACCTGTGTCTGAGTCATAAAAGAGATAAGTCGTTGCTTTGTATAGTCGAAAGCCCGGCGGATGTGTATGCGATGGAAGAGGCGGGTTTTAATGGCAGGTACTTTGTATTGATGGGACATCTCTCTCCCCTGGATGGTATCGGCCCCCGGGAGCTCGGGCTGGATAAATTGGAAGAATATTTGGCGGACGGTGACTTGAGTGAACTGATTCTGGCCACTAATTCAACTATGGAAGGTGAAGCGACGGCGCATTTTATCAATGACATTGTGCAAAAGTATCAAATTCGCGTCACGCGGATTGCCCATGGCGTGCCCTTGGGCGGAGAGTTGGAGTACATAGACAGCAATACCCTCTCTCACGCCCTGGCAGGACGACGTGAAATAATCAAATAAAAAGTTTGAAGTTTTCAGTCGTTCCTGACGCAAAAAATTTGACGGGGTAAATGCGGGTTAGCAGTAGTTATTCTCCTTGAACCAGCTTATCGCATCTTCTATTGCCAGGCGCGCTGGTCGCGACTCGTATCCCAGCAGCCGTTTTGCCTTGTTGGATGAAAAATACATGAACTTCTTTGCCATCTTAACGCCGTCAACCGTAACCAGCGGCTCTTTTTTACTGATTATCGCCCATCTTTCGGCAACCCACGCAACGGGATAAATGAAATCATGGGGGAGTTTGAAGCCTGGTGACGGCAATCCCGCAATGTCGGAAATGGTATCGAGAATGTCTTTCAACGACATGTTTTCACCACCCAGAATGTAACGTTCACCCACCTGGCCTTTTTCAAATGCAAGCAGGTGGCCTTTTGCCACGTCATCTACATGCGCGATATTCAATCCTGTATCTACATAAGCCGGCATTTTTTTGCGCAACGTATCGACGATAATCCGGCCGGTGGGAGTAGGTTTAATGTCCCGGGGCCCGATTGGCGTAGACGGGTTTACAATTGTTACGGGTAACTTCTCATTTTCAATAAGCTCCCAAACCGCTTGTTCAGCCAAAAATTTCGAGCGTTTATAGTTGCCGACCATATCCTCCAGGTTGACCGGCGTGTCTTCATCGCCAGGCGCTTTGTTTTTATTAATGCCTAATGTCGCCACGCTGCTCGTATAGATGATTTTATTCACGCCGGCCGCGGCGGCCCGCCAGAGCAGATTCCTGGTTCCTTCGACGTTTGTTTTATACATGATCGCAGGGTCAGGCGCCCATAAACGGTAATCTGCAGCGACGTGAAACAGGGATTGACAACCTGAAACCGCTTGTTTCAATGATTCTGAATCGGTCAAATCACCTTCGACAATAGCTACTTTCAGTTTATGCAGGTTCTGTCGATCGCTGTTTTTCCTGACTAAAGCTCTTACCTCGTGGCCTTCTTTCAGTAGCTGTCTGGCAACCGCGGAACCCACAAAGCCGCTTGCGCCGGTAATGAGTGTAGTCATGGATTTGTTGATTTTTTTGACGCCAGGTACTCACGCAGGACCCACAGGGAAAATAAAGGGGCGCCAATGGTCGCCATGATGAGGAATGGCTTTAATTGGTCAAAAAAAGTGACCAGTGGCAGCAGGTAGAGAATATCTTCCAGCAACCCGATATTGGATTTCCTTGCATTGTCTTTGCCCAGTGTGTCTTCAATATACAGGCGCATAAAAATAGCGGCTACCGCCACACCGGCAACAATGCCCATGGGGAGCGCAAATCCACCCAGGCTGCTCTGCATCAGGCCAATGCCGATACTTATGAACAGTAAAGTATTGACGACGGAGTCACTGGCAAGATCATAATAATGGCCTGTTTTACTCATATTGCCGGTGAGTCTGGCAAGCTCCCCATCAGCATGATCGAGAAAGTTTGAAATAACGAAGCATATTGCGCCGGCGTTGGCCCAGGCATAACTCCCCAGGCTGAAAAAAACAGCCGCGCAGATACCGAAGGCAAGCCGCAGCGTCGTAAGATGATTGGGTGTCACGCGGGAATGACGCAGGGGGTAAACCAATTTACCGGCCAGCCAGGCGTCGATGGGTTTGCTATCGGTTTGCATCAGGTTCCCGGCGTCGAGCGCCCCTTTCCTTGCCGGGCAAGCAGGCTGGGTAAAACAACCAGCATGCAGACCAGGGTTATGCCGATACCGATGGTTAGCAACAACCCCATGCTCGCCGTCCCGGCGTGTGGCGAGACTGAAAGATTGCCGATTCCCCCCATGGTGGTCAAAGAACTGACAATGACCGCATGGGCAGAACTCGTGGCGAGGAGGTTCTGTCCATCCGGCAGGTCGGTCCGGAACCGGTGGATGATATGAATTCCACTGTCCACCCCTATCCCCAATAATAATGGCAAAGCAATCACATTGGCAAAGTTGAGGGGAATGCCGACCAATACACTGACGCCCCCGGTAATTATTGCTGCCGCGAGTAACGGGAGCAAGACGAAGAGCACGTCTCTTTTATATCTGAAAAGCAGGTACAACATGAGCGTAATCACGATAAAGGCATACAGGAATGCCTCCTTGAATGCAGCGGCGACAGCATCGCTGGCTTCCAGGTTTATCACGGGTGGGCCAATGACCCGGGGAGAGATGGCTTGCATTCCCCTGACGAATTCTCTTAAGGCAGTATTGTCCTGCATGTCGTTTTTCGGGTATATCTCGATTCGATAATAACCGTCGTCACTTAACCAGCGTTTCTTTAAATCAGTCGGCAGGTTTTCAAGTGAAATAAAATCGGCATTTAATGATTCGTTCAAGGCATCCAGGCGTCCGGGTAGTGAAGCCAATATGGAATGTTCTAATCTTGCCAACTTGTCCGCTTTTATGGTTTGGTTGTCTTCACCTGATAATTCAGACAAATTCTCACGCAATTCAGGAAAGATCGGATCAATTAACCGGGTCCTGTTCAACTTTTCCTGAAAGTCAGTCAGGGCGTCCTCACGCTCAATGGCGGTTATATCCGCAGCCGTGAAATTTCCGGGTAAATCTCCCAGCAATAATGCCATTTCATCGATGATGGACAGTTTTTCATCTTGCTCTTCGGGTATTAAATCATTCACCGACAAAACCCGGTCCACCAACTTTGACCGGGAAAACAATTCCTCATACTCTCCCGCTGTGGATTTATCATCGGCGATCATAACGCTGGTCCAGGGCGATATATCGTTTTTGGCAAGCAGTTTCCTGAACGTTTTCACCGACTCGTTAGCCTGGTCCTGCAAGTTTAGCGTATTGTGGTCAAAATGTATCTGCGTAAGCGACAAGGCGGAAAACATGACTAAAATGGATGTGGTTCCAATGATTTTTCCGGCATGAACCCCGGGAAAGTTCACCAGACGAAAATTCACTGTGTCGCCATTGCCCTGCAATCGGGTTTTTTTACCCGGTTTGATTTCAAGTGGAAACAGGTCCAACAGGGCTGGTATCACCGTTAAAGTCATTATCAAGCTGATAAACATGCCAAAACCGGCAATCCAGCCAAGTTCTGCGACCCCTTCGTAATCAGTCGGGATAAAGGCGAAAAATCCGATTGCGGTACTGGCGGCGCATAAAAATAAAGAGCTGCCGATGTTGACGGAGGTTTCATTTAATGCTGAACGGTTGTTTGCCCCATCCCTGAGATGCTCTTTGTAGCGGAGACAATAATGAATCGCGAAGTCAACGCCCAGTCCGATATACAGCACTGCAAAGGCAATGGAAATCAGGTTTAACTCACCGACGGTTAAAGTGGCGAATGCCGCGGTAAATATCAGTCCGGTTATCAGGCTGATTATGGTTGCCAGTATCAATTTAACCGAGCCCAAACCAAGTGACAGGATGAATATCACCATAAACAAGGCAAGCGCCATGGCCGTTTTAGTGCCTTTTATCACGCTTAATAATTCTTCATGTGATAAAACGACATTGCCGGTTAAACTGATTTCAGCCCCCGGGTCTGAGGCTATGTCCAAATCTTCATATAATGCATGGATTCTTTCGATAGCCGACGCAGCCGGCAACAAACTGCCGTAGTCCAGCCTGGGTTGCAACAATATGAATTCGCGGCGCGCGGCGTCCGCGCTATTTTCACCGGACATCAATTCCTGCCATGAGACCCGGAAGGGCTCATTATTTTGCACCGCATCCAGCGCGGAATTGATTTGGATAAGAACAGGCTTTATCTCTATATCTTCACCCTCTTCCAGCGCGTCGATCGCGCTCGACAGCATGGCGAATAACCCCCTGAGAGACTGGTCCCGGGTCAATTTTGCAAGAAAAGGCTGGATGGTTGCGAGACTGTCAGACAAATCCCGGAGCTCGGCCGTATCGAGATAGAGCAATCCCGATTCCCTGAAAACCTGCAAAGCTTTCGGATAATACACGCTCTCAAATAACTCTGTTTCCCGGCTCAGATGCCGGTAGAGCAATCCGGCGGCGTCCAGGGCCTGATCCGGGGCGCCGGCTTCAACTACTACTAATATATTCTTCAGGTATTGGGGGAAATGCTTTTCATACTCCAAATCCAGCTTTCTCCAGGGCAGCTCGGCCGACAACATGTCTTTTGTGTCGGTATTCATCCCGAGGTTGTTTATCGTGTAGCGGATGGAGAAAAAAGCGAGGGTAAATATCACCAGTAAAATCGGGATACCGGCCTTTTGCACGAAGTAAATCCATTTAGTCAATATCAATGAGGCAGCCTGTTTCAAGTTATCCATTCCGGCGTCATTTCGGTTGTCATCATGTATTTCCCCGGTTGTTCGGGACAATTCATGACTTCATCGGTCTACCTGGTCAAAGCTACGGTTTCAGTTGCATTGAACAGCCCGCGGATGACCACATGCCCGTTGCGCCCGAATTCTTCGATTTGTCGTTCTACCGGCATAGCAAGGTCTGGATCAACTCATGGCCGGCGAGTTTCATGGTCTTCCCGGCTTGGCGCCAAGCCTTGCCCAAGCGTAATACGGCCGGGATTTGTCCAGGTTGCCTGAGCAGGTCAACGATTAAAGCCGGCGTATTTACCTGGCCGAATTGATCAGTCCGCTGCATGGCGACTTCGGGTATCATCATGTCCGCGGTATCAACAATGGCGCGGAGAGCAAATGCAGGTACCTGACAGCTCCTGGCCACGTCAAGTATGCCGGCGGTCTCCATATCAACGGATACCGCGCCTGTTTGTTGGAATAATTCATGTTTATCGGATGTTTTCGCGAGTACGCCGGCCACGGTCACCAGCGGGCCGGTATTGATTATAATGTTTTTTTGAGATAGCCGTCGCATTATCGCTTCAGACAACCGGGAAGTCGTATCATATCTCTTGCCATCACTTAGCGCTTCTTTGGGATGCATTAAATCACCCGAGGCGAGTTCCGGTGATAATGCGCCGGCGCTGCCAAAACTGATCAGGCAATCCACGTTTTCTTCAACCAGTTTTTGCGCCGCCTGTCTTGCCCTGTCGCTGCCCATCCCCGAAACAATCAATAAGGTCCTTTCATTGACGGTGATGGGTTGTTGCGGGGCAAGGTTCTTTGTCGTGAGGCAAGACGCCTCAGGGTAGAGCGCGCAAATTATCCCAATCCGGTTCAACGTGTTATTGACCCGTGTAATCAGGTGGGGTCCGCAACAGGCAGGTTTCTTGCGGTTGCATTAAACAACCACCTTAATAAATTATCGTTTTTGGCGCATAGATTCGTTGAAATAATGGTTGCCTTGACATACCGGCGCGAGATTTTAACATCTTCCCCTGAGGTAAAGCCGCGATTATGGTTTATCTTTCGTAATGTCAACATCGCCATGCCCAATGCCCACAAACAAAACCGCCTGATCCCGGTTTCATTTTTCGGCACTAAAAGCGTGTATCGCAGCGCGTTTGCCAAATGGGAGCGGGCCACGCCGATCAAGTGCCCCAGGGCCTGTTGAAATTCTTTCCCATTATTTAATGGCGTAACGGAATTTAATTCCACCCCGTATTTCATCAACAAGGCTTGAGGCAGCCAGCACATGTCGCGGTTTTGATCATCCCATATATCTTTGAGGATGTTCGTCATTTGCAGGCCCTGGCCGAATGATACCGCCAGTTTCATCAGCTCATTGTAGTTTTTATTGATGGCGTCGGAGTAGTCACAAAACAATTCGGTCAACATTTCACCTACCACGCCGGCCACAAAATAACAATAACGGTCCATGTCTTGCTGATCCTTTAATCCGTCTTGTACATTCGATTCCTGATATTCAACCATGCCATCGGCCATGATCCTGATACAGCGTTCCAGGGCAGCCTGTTGTCTTTGGTTAAAGCTGTGCGTGACCCTGATGACGGTGGGTGTATTTTGAACCAGGTCGCGCTCATCGTCGCTTGCGGTCGGTGATAACCTGGGATGCAGGTACAGGGCAAACGGTTCCGCGCTCAGCTCGCCGGCGACTACTTGAATGAATTGATCGGCAAAATCCCGTTTTTGGGTAAACGACATATGCTTGTCATCTTCGATAGTATCGGCGATCCGGCAAAGCAGGTAGGCGTTGCCCACCACCAGCGCAAGAGGTGGCGGCAATTGCGGGATAGTCAGGGCAAAAGTACGGGAGACGCCTTGAAGAATACGCTCCTGGTAGACCAGGTCTTCTTTTAGTGACGCTATCCGGGTGTCCATGTTCATAGGGTTGTCAATATGCCGAAGACCGGGGTTGGTTTCAAGTTTTGAGTTAGCGGGAACTATAATATCGCTGACTTTCGACCCGCTGCAGGGTCAATAATCCGGCAGGGTCGACAATCAGGTCACGGATCCGGAGGGCGAGGGAAACGGCAAGTGAAAATTCCGGGTCAAGCCCGATTAACGAGCCAATGATGATAAACGCTCCTTCCTGTATGCCATAGGCGTTGGGGATGATAAAAGCAATGTCGCTCAAGGTGGCCGTTAAACTTCGCAGCATCAACGCTTCAATTATTCCTATCGGGCGCCCCAGCAGGTAGCAGGCCAGCCATAATTCAAACGTGTGTAATATCAATGCGGCCAATCGATATAGCGTTGCAAGTATTATTTTTGTTTTATTTAAATAAAGTTCTCGTATAACCCGGTCCACCTCGTCTGCAGAAAATGCAATGCCCTCCCAGGACTCATTTTTAATTATTTTGCTGCCTGATTTCGCCAGGATGCCTAATAATCCCGCCTGTTGAATAATGATAAAACCAACAGTGCAGACAACCAGGATGATGAATCCGATAGCGGCATAAAAGGCAAGTTCGTTGTTATCGGATAAAAACAGCAACAAGAGTACCCCCGCGCTCCCCCAGAAAGCCAATGTCAGCGCCTGGATTGCCTTATCCACCATCACGGAAGCGGCAGCGTGAATGCCATTGGTTCCCCAAATGAAAAGTAGTCTCGCCTTGACGATTTCACCGCCGATGGAGGCAACCGGCAATAAATTATTTACCGCGCGTCCCATCCATAGCGCCAATAGCGCATGAACAAAAGAGGGCAGATGATCCGGTTTAAACAGTTGGCGCCATCCTTGGGCCGCAGGCAATAAAACCGGGAACCAGGCCAATGGCAACAGCAGCAGGTACCAGCCTGATGAAAACAACAATTGCAGAATTTGCAGAAATCCCTGCCATGCCAGCAGGCCGATCAACAGCAACAGCCCAAGGGCAAGACCGATTTGTGTAAGGAAGCGCATTATGGAGAAAAGTTCATGATTGCTTGATGGCTATTATATAGAGGCATGCCTGCCCCTGCCTCTGTTTCCGCCGGCGGGGAGTGCGTCGCAAAAGCCCTGTCGCCGCGACCGGCGATGACCTGCAGGGGCGACCTCCCGTGGTTGCCCTGTCCCGGGCAAGCGCCGGCGCGGCCCGGGGCCGGCGCGGGGCTTGCCCCTGCGGGATTGATGTCCCTGATACCCCTTTTACAAAACCCGCCCGGAGGGAGTCATGGTTTCGGGTAGTGACAGGGAAGGGTAACTTTGGGAAAATGAGAGAAATCGATCAACCTGGGACTTTTTGATTTTATGGCATTTATCGAATCAATCAGGAGTATATTGGATGAGGCAATCGCGGATTGTTTCGCAGGTTCATACCTGGAAACAGACTATCAAATCGTGCCGTGTCGGGATAAAAAATTCGGTGATTACCAGACCAACCTGGCGTTCCTGATCGCAAATCGGGAGAAAACCAGTCCCAGGGGCATTGCCGGTCCCATCGTCAAGGCAATACCCGAAAACGATGTAATAGAAACCATTGACGTCGCGGGCGCGGGATTTATCAATATCCGCCTGAAGAATACTGCCCTGGTTGAAGAAGTCGAACGCATCCTGGCGGACCAGAGATGCGGGGTACCACCGGTAATGCGACCCAGGAAGATAGTGGTTGATTATTCAAGCCCCAACCTGGCCAAGGATTTACACGTGGGCACGATGCGCTCTACGGTTATCGGTGATTCCATCGCAAGGACGCTTGAGTTCCTGGGCCATGAAGTATTGCGGCAAAATCATTACGGGGATTGGGGGACGAATTTCGGCGTGCTGGTCGCCATGATAAAACAGGAGTACGGCCCGGACCCGGATAAATCAAGGGAGGCGTCCCTTGAAGAAGTGGAGGAGTTATACACCAGGGGAAGTAAATTGAAAGCGACGGATCCCGGTTTTGCAGGGAAAGCCGGCGAAGAAGTCAATAATTTGCAATCCGGCAACCCGGCATCCATTGAAATCTGGCAGATATTGATGGAGAAGACCCTGCGGAGTTGCCATGAGCTTTATGCAATCCTTAACGTGAGCCTCGATGCATCACACGATTGCCCGGAAAGTTCCTATAAAAATGATTTGCCCTTGATCATTGAAGAATTATCCGGGAAAAAAATGCTGGTTGAAAACAATAATGCAAAATGCGTGTACCTGGACGGATACCATAACGTTGACGGCGACCCCCTTCCCGTAATAGTGCAAAAAAGCGACGGAGGATATAATTACTCGACCACCGACCTGGCCATGGTCAGGTACCGGGTGAACCACTTGGGAGCGGAAGAAATAATCATCGTTACCGACCGGGGTCAACAATTACATTTTCAGATGATTGAAGACTTGACGCGCAAGGCCGGCTGGCTGACCGATGCAGTTCAATTAAGACACCTTGGCTATGGAGTGATCCTGAAAGAGGTTGATGAAGGCGGCCAGACTAAAAAAGTGAGATTCAAAACCAGCAAGGGCGGCACGGTAAAAATAAGGGAATTATTTGACGAGGGCCGGTTGCGAAGCAGAAACCTCACCCTGGAAAGAAACCCGGACGTGGATAAAAGCGAATTAAACGACATAGCGGAAAAACTGACCATCGCCGCCCTCAAATACTCGGACCTCAAACAACGGCCAGAATCAGACTATATTTTCAACTGGGATCAGATGCTTGCCAACCAGGGCAATACCGGCATCTATATCATGTATTGTCACGTTCGCATTCTCAGCCTGTTCAATAAGTCCGGCATCGAAACCCATGCGCTGCTGGAGACGCCTTCAATTATCATTTCCCACAAGCTGGAGAGGGAATTATTATTGCAGGTGATTTCTTTCCCTGATCTTTTCACCAACTATGAAGAGGAGCTCACCTCCCATAATATTTGCAGTTATTTATATGAATTATCAAGCCTTTACAGCCAATTCTGGAAAGACTGCCCTATCTTGACGGCAGGTGAAGACGTCAGGCATTCCAGGTTGATTTTGAGCCTGGCCGTTTCCCAGCGGCTAAAGTTGGGCTTGTCCCTGCTGGGGATAGACGTGGTTGCCAGGATGTAACGGCAGCCGATTTAATCATATTTGACCAATCAAGGAGTTGCACTGATGAGTGAACGAGTTGAATCCCATGGTTTATCCATTGTAAAAGAGTTGTATGACCTGGTTTGCGATGAAATCATGCCGGATACGGGCGTCAACCCGGACGGGTTTTGGGCTGACCTGTCCCGTATCGTCGCCGAGCTTGAACCGAAGAACCGCGCATTGTTGAGCAAGCGCGACGCGCTTCAGGCTAAAATCGATAAATGGCACCTGGATAACCCGGCTTTTCATCTCCGGGAATATAAAAGTTTCCTGGAAGACATCGGCTATATCGTTCCTGTCGGCGCTGACTTCAAAGCTACCGTCGCCGGCGCCGATGCCGAAATCACCAGGATCGCCGGGCCGCAATTAGTCGTGCCCGTTGATAATTCCCGTTATGCCCTGAATGCGGCGAATGCCCGGTGGGGCAGCCTGTATGACGCGCTTTACAGCACCGACGTCATCCCCGAGACTGACGGGTGTAAACTCACCAAAAAATACAACCCGGTCCGCGGCCGACAAGTCATACAATATGCCCGCCGGTTCCTGGATCGCGCGACGCCCATGGCCGTGGGAAGTCACAATTACGTGGTGAAGTACAAGGTGAAATCCGGCCAGCTGGTCGGCGTCATGGGTGACGGCAACGAACATGGCCTGGGTAAACGCGAACGGTTTGCCGGTTACACCGGCGCCCCGGAAGCGCCTGACAGCATCCTGTTGAAACACAACGCCTTGCATATCGAGCTCCGTCTTGGAGAAGGCTATTACATCGGGCGTAATGACCTGGCCGGCATTTACGATATCCAGTTGGAATCGGCCGTCAGCGCGATCATGGATTGTGAAGATTCGGTATCCGCAGTTGACGCAAGCGACAAGGCGCGGGTTTATAAGAACTGGCTGGGGCTTATGAAAGGTGATTTGACGCGAACGGTGATAAAGGACGACGGCGTCCTGGAGCGGAGCCTGGAAAAAGATCGGAAATACACCGCGCCGAACGGCAGGTCTTTTACGATACCGGGCCGGGCGCTGATGTTGTTGCGCAACGTGGGCCTGCACATGTATACCGATGCTGTGACAACGGCCAGCGGCAACCCCATACCAGAGGGCTTTCTTGACGCCATGGTGACGGCGCTTGCCGCAAAACATGATTTATTGGGCAACGGCAGGTTCAGAAACAGCCGCGCCGGCTCTGTTTATATCGTCAAGCCGAAGCTGCACGGCCCGGAGGAGGTGGCAGCCACCATTGAATTGTTTGAACGGGTGGAAGATGCCCTGGGGCTGGACCGGCTGACTCTCAAGATCGGAATCATGGATGAAGAGCGAAGGACGACGGTCAACCTGAAGGAATGTATCCGCCTGGCGGAGAATCGCGTCATCTTCATCAATACCGGTTTCCTGGACCGTACCGCCGATGAAATCCATACCAGCATGGAAGCCGGCCCCATGTTGCCGAAGGCGGAATTAAAAACCGCGCCCTGGTTACTGGCCTATGAGGACTGGAACGTGGATATCGGCATGGAAACCGGCTTGCCAAGACATGCGCAAATCGGCAAAGGCATGTGGGCCGAGCCGGATAACATGGCGGCTATGATGGATACAAAGGTAAACCACCCCCGCGCCGGGGCCACCAGCGCCTGGGTGCCTTCACCCACGGCGGCTACGCTACATGCCATGCACTACCACCGGGTCAACGTCGGCACCCGCCAGCGTGAATTGATCAGAATGACCCGCGCCAACCTGGATGACATTCTTGTCATACCTGTTCTTGGCGAGCGGACCCTCAGCGATATCGGGATTAAAGCAGAACTGGAAAATAACGCCCAGGGTATCCTGGGGTATGTAGTGCGCTGGATTGAACAAGGGATAGGGTGTTCCAAGGTCCCTGACATAAACAACGTCATGTTGATGGAGGACCGGGCCACGTTGCGTATTTCGAGCCAGCATATCGCCAACTGGCTGCACCATGGCATCACAACGAAGGAACAGGTGGTCGAAGCCTTCAGGAAAATAGCTCCCCTGGTGGACTATCAAAATTCCGGGAATCCCGGCTATATCAACATGGCGCCGGAATTTGACGACAGCATCGCATTCCAGGCGGCGCTTGATCTTGTTTTTACCGGTCGCGCAGAACCCAATGGTTACACGGAGCGGACGCTGCATGGACGCCGACGGGAGTTTAAAGAGAAGTTGTCTGCCGAAAATCAAAAGGAGAGACCATCAACAGCGATGGAAGCTGTGGCATGATTTTACTTCAGGTCGCCGATAATATTGATGCTGCCCGTCATCCCGGCTTTTTCATGGCCCTTTTTGCGGCAGTATAATTCAAGGTTTTTTCCTTTTGTCATGGGGAAGAAAAACCACTGGTTTTGATACTTGGAGTCAAAATATGCCGTGTATTTTGCATTGCAGCAAAATCAAGTTAAAATATAACTTGTCCACTCATCCCCATATAAACGAGAAAGCTGATGCAGATACAAGACAGAGTCGCCGTTGTAACAGGCGCCGCGAGTGGTATCGGTCGCGCCGTGTCCCTTGAGTTGGCCCGTCGCGGCATTAGAAAAATTGCCATGATCGATCAATCTGGTCAAACCAGGGTCGCCGCGGAGCAGGTGAACAACGAAATGTCCCGGGCTATTGCCATAGCTTACCAGGGTGACGTCACCGATGAAGCGTTTCGCAACCACGTCCATGATGAAATTTGCGCGCAACATGGGGTAGTGAATATCTGTATTCCCGCCGCGGGGATCACTCGCGATGCCTTGGCCGTTAAAGTCAATAAGGAGTCAGGGAAGGCGGTCATGTATCCTGCAGAACACTTTGAACTTGTCGTGAAAGTAAACTTGATTGCCCCGATATATTGGGCCATGGAAATGATTTCACGCATTGCGGAAGACCGGGCCAGGCGGGGCCTGAAAAAATGGCATCCCGATGAACACATGCAAGGGACTGTTATTTTCATCGGTTCCGTGTCTTCTCAAGGCGTAAAAGGACAGGTTTCCTATGCGTCAACCAAGGCGGGACTGGAAGGCGCCGCATCGACGTTGACAAAAGAGGCTATATTTCATGGTGTCCGCTGTGGTGTAATTCATCCCGGGTTCACCGATACCCCCATGGTGCGGGCGCTTGGCGAAGAGTATATTGAAAACCATATATTGCCGGATACTCAAATCAGCAGGTTGATCAGGCCGACCGAAATAGCGGATGCGATTTGTTTCATGATTTCCAATTCAATCGTCTCGGGCCAGCTGTGGGCGGACGCGGGTTGGCACCCCTCGGCGTGACGGGGGGCAGGGGACAGTCAAGGGTATGCCCCTGTCTTGCCCTCGACAAAAGGATGTCGCAAAAAGGGCGGGAGAGAGTGTTCAGGTTCAGGTAGAATAGCAGACATTCGCGCCATTCCCGCGCAAGCGGGAGTCCGGTGGAAAATATTTACTACAATATCAATATGAACATGGGTGCGCCGGCATCCGTTTCACATTGTCCGGGGAGTGATGATAAAACAACGCATGAGCAAAGACGGGTTGGAATGCGCAGAATCAACCCAGGCAGATAAAACTGCAAATGCCTTGGAGATTATTCCGGCTACTGAAGAGGATATTCCTCTCATACTGTCCTTTATTAAAGAATTAGCCGATTCTCAAAAACTCAGTCACGAAGTAGTAGCGAATGAGGCCCTGCTGAAACAAACATTGTTCGGAGACAAGCAGGTAGCTGAAGTTGTTATTGGGTATTTTCAGGGTCAGGCAGTGAGTTTTGCATTATTTTTTCACAGTTATTCTGTATTTCATGGCCGGCCTGGCATCTATTTGGAAGGCTTGTATGTACAATCCAGGTATCGCGGTAAAGGTTTTGGTCGCTCATTACTCACTTACCTGGGTAATTTAGCCGTGGAACGGGGATGTTGTCTGTTAGAGTGGGAGGTGCTTAACTGGAATCAACCGGCCATAGATTTCTATAAGTCATCAGGCGCTATACCCATGGATGACTGGACTACTTTCAATTTGACAGGCGATGCCCTGGAGCGTATTGCGTCCAGGGGTTAAGAGACCATCCTTGAATATTAAAACCGGAGTCGAAAAATGAATAACAAGTATTACAAATATGCCTTTATTTTATTTGCAACATTAATTTTAACTGCCGTACATGCCGAAGAAGACCGGTTTGCCGGGGTTGAGATAAAAACCCAGAAGGTGGCGGAAGGCATTTATATGTTGACCGGCCAAGGTGGAAATATCGGTGTATCAGTCGGTGAAGATGGCGTGTTCATGATCGATGATCAATATGCGCCCTTGACTGAAAAGATCATGGATGCAATTGCGACATTATCAGACAAGCCTGTCCGCTTCCTGATAAATACTCACTGGCATTTTGATCATACCGGCGGCAACGAAAACCTGGGCAAACAGGGGGTCGTGATTGTCGCCCACGACAATGTCTATGAACGCATGTCCAGGGACGCGGAAATTGCCATTTTTAATACCGTCGTGCCGGCTGCCCCAAGGGCTGCGCTGCCGGTGATTACGTTTAATGATAACGTCACTTTTCGCTTGAATGGCGAAGAGATACGGGTCATGCACTATAAAAATTCACATACCGATGGCGACAGTGTCATTCACTTTAAAAACGCCGACGTGATCCATACGGGCGATATTTATTTTAACGGATTATATCCGTTTATAGACGCTTCCAGTGAAGGTTCCGTCGACGGGGTCATAAAGAGCGTCGAAGCCATCATTGCGCTTGCCGATGACGACACTAAAATCATTCCGGGGCATGGTCCCCTGAGCGGCAAGCAGGAGATGAAAGATTATTTGGAAATGCTCAAGACGGTGCGCGGAAGAATGAGTAAACTCATTGCAGAGGGAAAATCCCTGGAGGAGATAACCAGGTTGAAACCCAATGCGGATTATGACGAAACCCTGGGCAAGGCATTTCTCAAACCTGAAAAGTTTTTACAGGTTATCTACGACAGCATGAAAAATTAATCCTTTCAGTATCCCCATGCCTTTGCGTGATTAGTCGCTGCTATCAATAACGTGAGTGACTCATGTCAGTGATGAAGCTAAATACTGTGACGCTTGAATCCGGTGACCGTGATTTACGCAAGACGGGCGCGCACCCGGATTACTGGTATCCCCTGGCGCGGTCCGGGGATGTCAAACCCGGCAAGACTATTGGCCGGACGTTTGCCGGTGAACCCATCGTCATAATCAGGGCGGAGTCCGGCAGGATATTTGCGCTGGAAGACAGGTGCGCCCATCGCCAGGTTCCGTTATCAAAAGGCAAGGTGTCCGGTGAGAGAATACAATGCTGTTATCATGGTTGGGTTTATGATGATACCGGCAGGTGCGTGAACATTCCCTACGTCGGCAAGAGCGACGTCATGCCAAGGGGGGTGCGCGCTTATCCGTGTCGTGAGGAATACGGGTTGATCTTCGTTTTTCCGGGCAATGCCGGCAAGGCGTCCGTTGTGCAGTTTCCGGACGTGCCCACCTGGCATGATCCGAAATATAAAACCCGCTATCTTGATCGACGGGTGAATTGTCACTATTCATTCCTGCATGAGAACCTGATGGATATGAACCACCAGTTTCTGCACCGCCGTATCATGTCCAGGATACGCACCGGTTTCCTGGACCTGCGCGAGGGTGATGACTGGGTGGAAGTCGATTACACCTTTTCCCGCGTGGGAAAGCAGCCCATGGGCGAGAAGGTTATGTTGGGGAAACGGCCCGGGTCAACCACGGAACGCCCCCGGGACCTGATGACCGTAAGGACGCAATACCCCCATCAACGGTTGAAATTCTGGACGGCGGGCAGCGAACACCCGGCGCTGGACCTGTGGATCACTTATGTTCCCGTCGACAAGGAACAACGGTGCAACCATACCTTCGGACTGATGAACATCCGCCGGCCTTCGATACCGGGTTTGATGGAATTATTATGGCCCTTCGTGATCCGGTTTACAGAGGGAATTTTTTCAGAAGACAGGTGGGTGGTGGAGTTGGAACAGGCTGCATTCGACCAGCAGGGCGCCGATTGGAACCAGGAGATATTTCCGGTGATTTTACAACTGAGGGAAATGCTGCTCCGTCAAGGGTTGCCCGTATCGCGCGCCTGAATAACCGTTCCCGCCAGCCCGCATAATGCGATAAGCCATAAAGTTTGAAGTGAGAAGTTTGAGCAAGATACTATCCAGGTGCCATTCAATAGCTGACTTGCGTCGCGCAGCGAAACGCCGACTGCCCCAGGTCGTATTTGACCACATGGACGGCGCCGCGGAAGATGAAATAACGCTTTATCGTAACCAGGATGACTTTAATCGCTATGAATTGATCCCGCGATTTTTGGTGGATGTCAAAGACGTGGATTTATCCACTACTGTATTGGGCGCTGATATCGACGTGCCTTTCGTGTTAGCGCCGACGGGCATGTCCAGGTTATATCACCATACCGGGGAAGCGGCAGTAGCTGCGGCAGCGAAAAAAGCCGGCACGATTTATTCATTGTCGTCAATGGCCACCGCGTCCATCGAGGAAATCGCCGGGATAACCGACGGCCCGAAGATGTTTCAAATCTACGTCTGGCGGGACCGTGAATTATTGAAGCAATTCATCAACCGGGCCAAGGCGGGCGGTTACAGCGCATTATGCCTGACGGTTGATCTCCCCACTGCGGGAAACCGGGAGCGGGATCTCAGAAACGGGTTTACAGTGCCGCCCGAGATCAGGCTGGCTAATATCATCGATACGTTGAAACGCCCGGACTGGCTCTGGCATTTCCTGACCAGTCCGCGCATGTCGCTGGCAAATGTACGCGATCATGCCACTGCCGCTAAAAACCTGTTCAACGTTATTGATTATACGGCTTCACAGTTTGACCCGTCAGTGACTTGGCCTGATGTGGACTGGATGATTCGGGAATGGGACGGTCCCTTCGCGATCAAGGGAATATTGAGCGTCGATGATGCCAGGCGGGCCGTGGAGACGGGGGCTACAGCGCTCATCATATCCAATCACGGCGGCCGGCAACTTGACCAGTCGCCTGCCCCCATATCCGTGCTGCCCGAAATCGCCGCTGCGGTAGGCGACCGGGTGGAACTCATTCTGGATGGCGGCATTCGTCGCGGCGCCGACGTCGTCAAGGCGCTCAGCTTAGGCGCCAGGGCGGTTATGATCGGCCGGGCCTATCTATTCGGTTTGGGCGCCGGGGGACAGGCTGGCGTGGAGCGGGCCTTGCAGCTGCTGACCGAAGAAATCAGACGGACTTTAATGTTGATCGGGTGCAAGTCCATAAAAGAGCTGGAAGGAAAATATGTGCGGAAACGATGAAAACTGAGCTCGTTCGTTGCCAGTGGTGCCAGGGTGACGAGTTGTATATGCGTTATCATGATGAGGAATGGGGCGTGCCACTGCATGAGGATCGGAAATTATTTGAATTCATCGTGCTGGAAGGCGCGCAGGCCGGGCTGAGTTGGATTACAGTATTGAGAAAACGCCAGGAATATAAGCAGGCTTTCGATAATTTTGATTTCAATGAGGTTGCAGGATACGGTGAGAGCAAGATAAAGAACCTGTTGAATAACCCGGGGATCATCAGGAACGAGCTTAAAATCCGCTCGGCGGTCAGGAATGCCAAGGCGTTTATTGAAATCAGGAAGGAATTCGGCGCGTTCAATAACTACATCTGGCGGTTTGTTGACGGTGAACCCATACAAAACCACTGGAAAAAGCTGTCACAATTACCGGCAAAAACCCCGTTATCGGATAAAATCTCGAAGGATCTCAAACAACGGGGTTTCAACTTTGTCGGCTCCACCATCACCTACGCGCACATGCAAGCCACTGGCATGGTCAACGATCACACGACGGACTGCTTTCGGCACAAGGAGGTAAAAGCGTTGGCAGGCCGGGGGAGCGATTGAATCCCGTACACAGGAGACAGGAGACAGGAGACAGGAGACAGGAGACAGGAGACAGGAGACAGGAGACAGGAGACAGGAGACAGGGAACAGAAATCAAGCCTCCCTGACAAGGGGATTCAAGGGGTTTTGCACCACCTTAATGTTTAAGAAAATAACAATTATCGGCGTTGGCCTGATAGGCGGTTCCCTGGCGCGGGCCTTGAAACGCCATTCCTTGTGTGAATGGATTACCGGCTGTGGCCGCAACGAGGCAACGCTGCAAAAGGCCGTCGAGCTCGGGGTTATCGACCACTACAGCCTGGATATCCGGGAAGCGGTTGCCGGCGCCGATGTCGTCGTGCTTGCCACGCCGCTTGCCACGACCGAATCGTTATTGCGGGAAATGCTGGATGGGCTGAAACCGGGATGTATCATTACCGACGTCGGCAGCGCCAAGGTGTCGGTGATGGCAGCGGCGAGAGCCGCGCTGGGGGACCGATTCCGCTATTTCGTCCCTGCCCATCCCGTTGCCGGCACGGAAAAAAGCGGCGTTGAAGCGTCTTTCGCCGAGCTGTTTGAAAAACACGTGGTGATTATTACGCCGGTTCCCGAGACTGACGTTGCGTCTAATAAAATCATCACCGATATGTGGCAAGGGGTTGGCGCAACCACCGTTGAACTCCCGGCTGACCATCATGATGAGGTGTTGGCGGCAACCAGCCATTTGCCCCACATGCTGGTCTATACCCTGGTCGATTGCCTGGCGCGTATGCAGGACAGGGAAGAAATTTTTGCTTACGCGGCAGGGGGGTTTGCAGACTTTACCCGGATTGCATCCAGCAATCCGGAAATGTGGCGTGACATCTGCCTGGCCAACCGTGAACCGTTGCTTGCCGTGATGGATAACTTTGAGCAACGCCTGCAAGACCTCAAACAGGCGATCGCAGCGAGTGAAGGCGACCAGATCCTGGAAATTTTCTCCCGCGCCAAACAGGCAAGAGACCGGTTCACTCGAACCGATCCCGAAAATCATTCCGATGTCAGCGACGAGAATTGATTATATCGTCAACCCCGCAACCTCCCCGCTGCAAGGCAGGATTCGCGTCCCCGGGGATAAATCCATATCACACCGGGCGATAATATTAGCGTCGTTGGCCGAAGGCGTCAGTGAGTTTGACGGCTTCCTTGACAGCGCCGATACCCAGGCGACGATTGCCACCTTCAGGCAGATGGGGGTTCATCTTCAGCAAGAGGGCGGGATGGTATCCGTCGAGGGGGTTGGACTGCATGGATTGTCGGCGCCCCCCGGCATTATCGACCTGGGTAATTCCGGCACCTCGGCGCGGCTGTTGATGGGTATCCTGGCAGGACAACGGTTTGATTCGACCTTATCCGGCGATGCCTCGTTGCGGCGAAGACCGATGCGCCGGGTGGCTGACCCCCTGAACCGGATGAATGCAGACGTTCGCCCCACGGCTCAAGGGACTTTACCCGTACATGTAAAGGGCGGAAGACAACTCCGCGGTATCGAATATGAACTGCCGGTCGCCAGCGCGCAACTGAAATCCGCGCTCCTGCTGGCGGGTTTATACGCCGGGGGCAAGACCACCCTCATCGAACCGGAGATAACCCGCGACCATACGGAAAGATTACTGGCGCATTTTGCCTGTCCCCTTAATCATTCCAGTCATCGTTCCGGCCGGCGAATAGAAACGGCAATCGGGGGGGATGACAGCGCGTTGCAGGCAAATAACCTGCGCGTTCCGGGAGATATTTCTTCCGCCGCTTTTTTCCTGGCGGCGGCTTGCATCGTTCCCGGTTCGGATATATTCATCGAAAAAGTCGGGATCAACCCGACCCGTTGCGCCGTCATAGAAATACTCAGGTCAATGGGGGCGGATATCAGCGTTCTGAACGTCGATAACAACGCCGCCGAGCCGGCGGCTGACCTGCGCGTGCGTTACAGGCAATTGCATGGCATATCAATCCCCCCGGCGCTGATTCCCATTGCCATCGACGAATTGCCGGCGATCATGGTAGCGGCCTGTTACGCCAAAGGCGAGACCATCCTCAAAGATGCGGCGGAATTGCGCGTAAAGGAGAGCGACCGCATCCAGGCCCTGGCAGAGGGTCTTGATAAAACAGGCGTGACCGTGGACACCTGGCCTGATGGCTTGCGGGTACTTGGCGGACAACCTGTCGGCGGCATGGTGGACAGCCATGCGGACCATCGTATTGCCATGGCATTCTGCCTGGCCGGCTTGGCCGCAGGTGGCCCCATAACCGTCAAAAACTGCAAAAACGTCGCCACTTCTTTCCCCGGCTTTATCGACTGCGCAAAACAATCAGGCTGGGAAATCAACACAAAAACAATTCCCAGTGATTGATCCGCATTTTTCACCAGTATCCTGCATCGTGCCAATGCCCCGAAGGCCCGCCCCAGTTTGCCAAGGCTGAATTCAAGTTATTACGTCGATAACAAGAGACAACTAAAAAAATCCTTCCAATTACTCATGCTCATTTGATGAAAAAGAAAAGACCCCATCATAAGAGACACTGTACAATTATGGACGTGCCAAGAGGGACATTAAATGCCATACTTGAGCAATCCGGAAAGAACGGAACATAAACCCATGAAATATGCTGTTGTCATAGAAAAAGGTAAAGAGAGTTATGGCGCCTATGTGCCTGATTTGCCCGGATGTATTGCAGTTGGCGAGACGGAAGAAGAAGTAAAAAAACTCATCCATGAGGCAGTTGAATTTCACTTGGAAGGACTCAAGGAAAATGGTGAGCCAATCCCGGAGCTGACTTCCGGCATTGAAATTATTGAAGTCGCAGCATAACAGAGAATGGCGGGAGCGCTCCTTTTGCGACACTTCCCTGGGGAGAAGGGCGAAACAATCGGTTTTTCCACCTCCTGGGTTAACCGCGTTTTGAGAAATGCAGGTTAAACCACCGGTCATAACCGTAGATGGGCCCAGTGGGACGGGGAAAGGGACCCTTTGCAGTCAAGTCAGCCGGTGGTTGCAGTGGAATTTACTGGATAGCGGCGCCTTGTATCGTATTCTGGCCCTGTTGGCCCAGCGGGAGAATATAGACGTTTCCAACGCCGTCGAGGTGGCCGGTCTTGCCCGGACAGAGTTGGATGTTCAATTTATTGCTGTAGCGGGAGAGCCCTCGATAAAGGTGACGTTGGATGGGGCGGATATTGACGCTCAGATCCGAAAAGAGGATTGCGGCAACGCGGCGTCGCAGTTGGGCGGGTATGTCGAGGTGCGTGAGGCCATATTGGGATGGCAACGCAGTTTTCAGCGCCCCCCGGGCCTGGTTGCCGATGGCCGGGATATGGGCACGGTGGTTTTTCCGGCTGCCGAATTGAAGATCTTTTTGACGGCCAGCCCGGAAGAAAGAGCTAAAAGGCGATATAAACAGTTGAATGTCAAAGGAATTGATGTTAGCTTTCAGAATCTTTTGACGGAGATGGCCGAACGAGACAACAGGGATAAACAACGTAACATCTCTCCCTTGAGACCGGCAGAAGATGCGATTGTCATTGACACCTCTGCCAGTGGAATAGAAAACGTATTTGCACAGGTGTCGGCATTGATAAAACAACGTTTTGAGTTACCTGTTTAACCTGTGGTTGGATGGCTTGTCAGCCCCAGGGGCAATCGCCCGTCAAAAGGGCCGGTTCGGGACCTGCTCCCAGGGCTGAAAAGATGTAATAAACAACATTAACAATAAGAGCTAACATATTAAATGACTGAGAGTTTTGCGGAATTATTTGAACAAAGCCAAATAGAGGCTAAGATGCGTCCTGGCTCTATCGTAAGTGGCATTGTGGTAGACGTATATCAAGATAATGTGGTCGTCAGCGCCGGCCTGAAGTCGGAGTCATGGATACCCATCGACCAATTTTACGATGATAAAGGTGAACTCGAAGTTGCCGTTGGCGACGAGGTTGATGTGGCCCTGGATGCGGTAGAGGATGGTTATGGCGAGACCCGGTTGTCACGGGAAAAGGCAAAACGACTGTTGGCGTGGGAAAATCTGGAAAAAGCCCATGATGCCAATAATACCATTACCGGCAGGATCACGGAACGGGTCAAGGGCGGTTTTGCCGTTGAGGTAGAGGGCATCAGGGCGTTTTTGCCCGGTTCGCTGGTGGATGTCAAGCCGGTCAAGGACATGGGTTATCTGGAAGAAAAGTCTCTTGAGTTCAAGGTAATTAAAATTGACCGAAAGCGGAGTAACGTGGTGGTGTCCCGCCGGGCTGTGGTTGAGAGTGAAAATACCGTTGAGCGACAAGCCTTGATTGATAAATTAAAAGAAGGGGTAACTGTACAAGGCATTGTAAAGAATCTCACGGATTACGGCGCCTTTCTGGATCTTGGCGGCATTGATGGCTTGCTGCATATCACTGACATGGCCTGGAAACGGGTAAAAGACCCCAGCGATATCGTAAGTATCGGGAGTGAAGTCGAAGTCAAGGTTTTAAAGTTTGACCGTGAACGTAACCGGGTATCCCTAGGGTTAAAGCAGATGGGTGAAGACCCTTGGAGTGATTTAACCAAACGGTTTCCGGAAGGATCGCGTTTGCGTGGCTCTGTTACCAACCTGGCCGATTATGGTTGTTTCGTCGAGTTGGAAGAAGGCGTCGAGGGACTGGTGCACGTGTCGGAAATGGACTGGACCAATAAGAATGTTCATCCCTCAAAATTGGTGCATATAGGTGATGAAGTCAATGTCGTCATATTGGATATTGATCAGGACCGCCGGCGGATTTCCTTAGGCATGAAGCAGTGCCAGCCGAATCCATGGGAAGAATTTGCCTCCAGGCACAACAAAGGTGATCGGGTTCAAGGTCAAATCAAGTCAATTACTGACTTTGGTATCTTTATCGGGTTGGTCGGCGGCATAGATGGATTGGTGCATTTATCGGATGTTTCCTGGATAGACGAAGGTGAAGAAGCCATACGTAAATATAAAAAGGGAGATGAAATTGAGACGGTTGTTCTCATCGTGGATACCGAGAGGGAACGTATATCCCTTGGGATTAAACAATTAGAAAGAGATCCGTTTACAGCCTATGTAGCGGAGAACCCCAAAGGGAAAATTGTAACCGGTAAAATTTCGTCAATCGAAGCCAAAAGTATCCTGGTGGAACTGGCCGCCGGGGTTGAAGGACAATTAAAAGCAGCTGAATTATCAAACGAAAAGAAAATCAAGGATGCAAGGGACAGTGGTGTAGAAGAAGGTGAAGAAATTGAGGTCAAAATTACCGCTATAGACAGAAAAAAACGTACCATATCCGTCTCCGTAAGGGCAAAAGAATCAGATGAAGAAACTGCCGCGGTTAGAGAATATGCCCCTGATTCTTCATCCGGCGCTAAATTGGGCGACCTGCTCAAAGAACATTTGGATAATAGTTGATAATGCTGCAGGTTCAAGGATACTCTGGACATGCCTGTTCCTGTATCAGGTTCCGGACTTATCGGGGCGCGGAAAATGACAATGTGGTTTTTATTTTTCTGACTTAATCAGAGGTTCCTTGACTCTATTAAAACAGGATAACAACAATGACCAAGTCTGAACTGATCGAATTTCTGGCCAGACGCCAATCACAGCTTACATCGAAGGATATAGAATCAGCGGTAAAAACAATTCTTGAACATATGACGCAAGCCTTGTCGAATGGCAACAGGGTTGAAATCCGTGGGTTTGGTAGTTTTTCATTGCACTACAGGTCGCCTCGCGTCGGCCGCAATCCCAAATCAGGCGAGCCTGTCTCACTGCCGGCCAAGTACGTCCCTTATTTCAAACCCGGGAAGCAGATGCGAGAGAGAGTGGATCAGTCAAAATTCAACTCACCCATAATCCCTCACGACGAAGCTCAGTAAATCAAAAGGGTGAGTGTCGATGGAATTCGCTACCCCTGATCAAGAGCGCGGTTTTCCTGGTTAATCAAGCAATGCTGACCCTTTCGATTTGATGCCTGGCATTTTCAAAATAGTACTCATCCTGTTCATTATCTTAATCGGATTAATGTTCCATTTACGCAATGATCAACTGGTGGTGATCGATTATTACTCAGGAAATAGTGAGATACCCTTATCGCTTGTGATCGCAGGCTCTCTTTTTTCAGGCGCCATATTAGGCGCTTTATCCTGCCTGCCGACGCTGATAAAACTGAAACGCGGCAATGCAAAACTGCTTAAACAGGTCAAGACAAATGAAAAAGCGCCGGACGAACGCGTTCTCCCGGCCAATGAAAAGAATCAATCCGTAGATGATCGCAGGTAAAAATAAATCATCTGCAAATACCTGCGCCACCTGTGGGCAGAATAAAAAAGCGTCAGGCGTACGCCCGGAGTGTGTGCGACAGCAGTAAGTTCAAGTCCGCTGCAACCCGAGGTTCCCGCGAGCAAGCGACAGCGATTGAACTGGGGGCGGCTGCGCGGCTGTGGCAAGTCCTTGGCCCTGGCGTCTGCGGCAAAAGAAAATGATTCGCTTTTTATCCTTGTCGCTTCGGATCAACTCAGCGCCCACCGCTTTATTGAAGAGCTGACTTTTTTTAATTCCTTCCAAACTGAGCAAATACTGCTTTCGTTCCCGGACTGGGAAACGTTGCCATATGATCAGTTTTCCCCGTACCAGGATATTGTCTCTGAGCGGTTATCTACGCTGATTGAATTACAAAACCCGGGAAGGGGCATACTGGTCGTGCCTGTATCGACCTTGATGCATCGCCTGTTGCCCAGGAATTATCTTTTATCCCACAGTTTGTTTTTACGAAATGGCCAGGAATTGGCTATGGATGCATTCAGAAAGGAACTGGACAGCAATGGTTATCGTATCGTATCCCAGGTGATGGAGCACGGGGACGTGGCGATAAGAGGCTCCATATTGGATATATATCCCATGGGTTCCATCATTCCCTTTCGCATAGATTTGTTTGATAACGAGATAGACAGCATCAGGACTTTCAATATTGAGTCACAAAGGTCCCTGGAAAAAATCGACGAAATCAGGATCTTGCCGGCGAAAGAAGCGCCGTTGACGCCCCGGACTATTGATACTTTTCGAAGTAATTGGCGGCTGAGGTTTGAGGGGAATCCTGAAAAATGTTCGATTTATACGGACGTCAGCAGTGGGATCGCGCCAGCCGGGATCGAGTATTTCATGCCCCTCTTTTATTCGAATACCAATAGCCTGATGGATTATGTTCCTGAAAATTCAATAGTTGTGATAGACGAGGGCGTCCAGGACGCCGCGCGCGAATTTTGGGAAATGGCAGAAATGCGGTATGAGCAGGGAAAAGACGATGACAGCCGGCCCTTGTTGTCACCGGATGAAATATTTTACGGACCGGAAGCGATATTTGCGCAGCTGGCGTCTTACTCCCGGATTCATGTCAGCGCCACCAGTATTGATAAATCGCAGAATGAAACCGTCAACTTCGCCACCAGGAATCCGATAAAACTCCCTGTTGATGCGCGAGCGCGGGAGCCCCTCGCCGTTTTTCAACGTTTCGTGGACGAATTTACAGGAAATGTCCTGATAGTCGCTGAATCAGTCGGACGTCGGGAGACCATTATGGAATTATTTCGGGATGAGGGTTCCAGGCCGGTTATCTGTCGGGATTGGGATGAATTTATTACAGGAAATGTCAACTTTGGTTTAACCGTGGCGCCGCTGGAACATGGCGCAATACTGGAACAACCAGGCATCGCCATAATCAGTGAGTCGCAGTTGTTTGGCGAGCGGGCGCAGCAACGTCGATTACGCAAACAGCGGCAGTATGATGCGGATGCAATCATCGGCAGCTTGACGGAGTTGTCCATGGGCGCGCCGGTAGTCCATGAAGAACACGGCGTAGGTCGTTACCGGGGCTTGGTGACATTGACAATCAGCGGGATTGTGGCCGAGTTTATCTGCCTGGAATATGACCAGGGAGATAAGCTTTACGTGCCGGTTGCGTCATTGGAACTGATTAGCCGGTTTACCGGGGCAGACCCGGAGCACGCGCCTTTGCATCGCCTGGGCAGCGGGCAATGGTCAAAGGCAAAACGAAAGGCCTTGATCCGGGCATACGACGTGGCTGCGGAATTATTGGAGCTGCATGCTCGCAGGGCAGCGCTCAATGGCTATACGTTTACTATCGACGACAATGCCTACCAGGCATTCGTCCAGGATTTCCCTTTTGAGGAAACGCCGGGTCAGATAGACGCAATTGCCCAGGTACTCAGTGACATGTGCGCTTCTACCCCGATGGATAGACTCGTTTGTGGTGATTCGGGATTTGGTAAAACTGAAGTAGCCATGCGCGCGGCGTTTGTTGCAGTACAAAATCATAAGCAGGTCGCATTATTGGCGCCCACGACTTTGCTGGCGCAACAACATGCTCAGAATTTCAAGGACCGGTTTGCGGACTGGCCGGTCCGAATAGAGGCGTTGTCGAGATTTGTCTCCAAAAAAACCCAGGACGTCATCGGAAATAATTTGCGGGAAGGTAAAGTCGATATAGTCATAGGCACGCACAAGTTGCTGCAAGATAGCATCGCGTTCAAGAATCTTGGCCTTGTGATTATTGATGAAGAGCACAGGTTCGGGGTGAGACAGAAGGAAAAATTGAAATCAATACGGGTGGAAACGGATGTGCTGACACTGACCGCAACGCCTATTCCCCGCACGCTTAACCTTGCCCTGTCGGATTTGAGGTCCCTGTCTATTATCGCAACGCCGCCGTCAAGACGCTTGCCGGTCAAGATATTTGTCAGGGAATGGGACGATGCTTTGCTTAAAGAAGCGTTACTCAGGGAAATCAAGCGTGGGGGACAGGTTTATTTCGTGCATAATGAGATTGAGACTATAGAAAAAACGGCGAGTAATGTGGCAAGCCTGGTCCCGGAGACAAAGATTCAAATAGCTCATGGGCAGATGCCGGAAAAGCGCCTCGAACAGGTCATGCTGGATTTTTACCATCTCAGGTTTAACGTACTCGTCTGTACGACAATTATCGAGACCGGCATTGATGTGCCAAGCGCAAATACGATTATAATCAACCGGGCGGATAAATTCGGTTTGGCCCAACTTTATCAGTTGCGAGGCAGGGTAGGACGTTCGCATCATCGCGCTTATGCCTATTTGATTACGCCGAACAGGAAGTTTATAAGCGCCGAGGCGGGCAAACGGCTCGAGGCGATTGAATCCCTCGAAGATTTAGGCGCCGGTTTTACTTTGGCGGCCCATGACATGGAGATACGTGGAGTTGGTGAAATTTTAGGGGATGAACAAAGCGGACAAATTCAGGAGATAGGGTTTGGAATGTACATGGATTTATTGGACCGGGCTGTCGCCTCACTGAGGGCCGGCAGACAACCGGAGTTGGACCGGCCCCTGGACCATGGCACCGAGATAGATTTACATGTTCCGTCGTTAATTCCGGCTGATTATCTACCGGATGTGCATTCGAGGCTGGTCATGTATAAACGCATTGCCGGTACCGGGCAAGCGGCTGAATTGCAGGATTTACGGGAGGAATGCATAGATAGATTCGGCTCATTGCCGGCGCCGCTGAAAAATTTGTTTCGACTCGCGGGAATAAAGCTCAGGACGCGACCGCTTGGCATTCGCAAGATAGATTTGGGGGAGAAAGGGGGTAGATTATACTTTTATGAACGCGCTGATATTGACCCGGAAAAAGTGATTAACCTGGTCCAGACAAAACCTGATTTATATAAACTGGATGGGAATGATAAACTGAGGATCACCCGTGAGTTGATCGATACGGAAGATCGATTCCGGTTTATCGATGAGCTAATCGACAAGCTGTCGGCGGAGGAAACAACTTGAATTTGTTCGGTTCAATTCTTTGGGGGGTTGTCCTTACGGGTCAGCGCGGGTGGCGGGGCCGGGACATTTGCGGCGCCCCCGACAATCCCGCAAGGACAGCCCCCCGCGCCTGTCCTGAACAAGGTCGGCGCATTCCGGCGAAAGCTGGAATTCAGCCGAACAAACCTCATTATTCACGCAGCAGGTTCGGCTCGCTTGCAACTTTCCTTTTTTACATCTTGTCGGCATTAAGTCAGCCGGTATTTGCCGCCTGGTATCAGGTAGAAGTCATTATTTTTGAATACATTGAGCCTGATGCTGATGGTGAGTCGTGGTATGAAAATCCAGGTTTGCCCGGACGTGATGGCTCAATTGAATTAATTACGGCTACGGTCGATGATACAGCGGGAAAAATACCGGCGTCTGAAGGTTCAGACTCTTCCGACGCCATGGATTTAATGCCGTACCTGGCTTTACCTGTAGAGTTTTACCGGCTTGGTAAAGTCAATAAGGTTCTCAAATTGTCCAAAGAATACCGACCCCTGCTACACGTGGCATGGCAACAGCCGGGGCTCGACAGCCGCGCCGCCCGGTCGGTCCACCTGGACAATACATTGTTTGAAGATAAAGAAAAATCCGGGGAACAACCGAGCTTGACCTGGCCGGAATTAGAGGAGGGATGGACGCCCACAGGGCCTGCCCCGGGCTCGAGTCCGGGCTTGGCTGAGCCGAAATGGGAACCGGTGGGTTATGTTCCGCCGACAATGATATATGACGGCTTTATCCGGTTGAGAAGTTCGCGGTTCCTGTATCTTGACGTGGATTTTGCTTATTTTCCCGAATTAACCGAAGACCCTGACAGGCCTGATATGAGTTTAGCGGATACGGATAATGGGAAAAGTCTGTTTAATCAACAGGCAGACTACGTGAGATTGACGGAGAGCAGGAGGGTAAGATTAAACGAAATACATTATTTTGATCATCCCTTGTTGGGATTAATCATCCAGGTCAGCAGGTTGAAAATGAATTAGGGAAGCCCTGAATAAATCAGACTTTCCCTGGTTTTCAGTTCAGCTATTTTCAGTCAGCAGCACGTTGCCGGCCCAGTTCCGCGCGAATTGCGCCGCGCTTCTTCCGCTGCGCGTGCCTTTTTCCAAGGCCCATTGCAGCGCGGCTTGCTTGATTTCCACGGGGTCGTAGTTGCTGATTTCCACGTCCGTTTTGCTTAACCAGTGAAACGCGATTTGCAGGTATTGTTCCTGGTTGAATGGGTGGAATGACAGCCAGATTCCGAATCTTTCCGACAAGGAAAGTTTTTCCTCGGTGGACTCGCCCTGATGAATTTCTCCATCGATCATCTTTGCTTCAAGGTTTTCCGACATGAATTCCGGTATCAGGTGACGGCGGTTAGACGTGGCATATATCAATATGTTTTCCGGTATATCGCTCACTGAGCCGTCAAGCAGTACCTTGAGCGTCTTGTAACTCGGATCATTGACGTCGAAAGATAAATCATCACAATAAATAATGAATTTGCTGCTGAAATGATTTAATTCATCACATATATCGAGCAAGTCGGTCAGGTTGTCACGCGCGACTTCCACCAGGTGCAGGCCTTGATCCTGATATTCACTCAGCAGGGATCTGATTAAAGATGACTTTCCCGTGCCCCGCGGTCCCCACAACAGGACGTTGTTGGCCGGATAGTTGTTTATGAACTGCTCCGTATTCGACTTTATAACGGTTTTCTGCCTTTCTATGCACTGTAAATCATCCAGCTTTATTTCCCTGGAAAATTTTATTTCTTCCAGGTAGGAAACCGCGCCTTTTTGCCGCCAGCGCATGAGTGGGGCCGGCCGTTTCATCTTCACCCCGCGCGGGGCCGGCAGGAATGATTCCAACCAGCCCGGCAAGGAACCGGGGCGCTTTGCAAGTTTATCCATGGTTGACATTTCATAACGATATTATTGGTTAATGTTTCATTATATAATATTGTCCGATTAATCCGCGGATAATGCTTCACCTGCGCTAATCCGCGACATCTGTGGACATAGCTGAATTGATAATGGGTGATATATGTTTAATGAAGACATGAAGATAGCCGGATATGATGATGCGCTTTGGAACGCAATGCAGGGGGAAAGAATCCGGCAGGAAGAACATATCGAATTAATTGCATCGGAAAACAACGCCAGCCCGAGGGTGTTGGAAGCGCAGGGTTCCGTGTTGACCAATAAATATGCGGAGGGTTATCCGGGCAAAAGATATTACGGCGGCTGTGAGCACGTTGACGTTGTTGAGCGGCTTGCTATCGACCGTGCAAAGACCTTGTTCGGCGCGGATTATGTCAATGTACAGCCCCACTCGGGGTCACAGGCCAATGGCGCCGTTTATCTTGCATTATGCGACCCGGGCGACACGATCATGGGGATGAGTCTTGCCCATGGCGGCCATTTAAGTCACGGCGCCTCAGTCAATGTCTCAGGAAGAATTTATAAAGCGGTTCAATATGGCTTGAATCCGGCTACGGGTGAAATTGATTATGACGCTGCGGAAGCGCTCGCGCTGGAGCATAAGCCCAAATTGATCATGACGGGTTTTTCCGCGTACTCGCGTAAACTGGATTGGCAAAGGTTCAGGGATATTGCCGACAAGACAGGCGCCTTCCTGGTGGCGGATATTGCCCACGTCGCCGGATTAATCGCTACCGGCCTGTATCCCAGCCCGGTTAAAATCGCGGATGTTACTACAACGACGACTCACAAAACATTACGCGGGCCACGCGCTGGTTTGATAATGGCAAAAGCCAACGAGAAAATTGAAAAAAAGCTTAATTTTAGCGTGTTTCCCTGTTATCAAGGCGGGCCGTTAATGCATGTCATCGCCGCAAAAGCCGTCGCATTTAAAGAGGCCATGGAGCCGGAATTCAAAACGTACCAGCAACAGGTGGTAAAAAATGCGCAAACCATGGCGGCGGTCTTTATAAACCGTGGTGTTGATATCGTATCGGGCGGGACGGATAATCACCTGTTTTTGGTCGATTTAATCAGCAAGGGAATTACGGGAAAAGACCTCGACGCCGCGTTGGACAGGGCGAATATCACGGTAAATAAGAACGCTGTCCCCAATGATCCGCAACCCCCTTTTGTTACCAGCGGCATACGCATAGGTACTCCATCGATTACCACGCGGGGTTTCAAGGAAGCGGAGGCGTCTTCAGTCGCCGGTTGGATTTGTGACGTGATAGATAATATGGGCGATGCTTCGGTTATTGAGGGAATTAAAGCCGAGGTCAAAATACTGTGTAAACGCTTCCCGATGTACGCCTGACGGGAATGAAGAAATATGCGTTGCCCGTTTTGTTCATCAACGGATACCAGGGTTGTGGATTCCAGGCTGGCCGGGGAAGGAGACGAGGTCCGGCGCCGGCGCGAATGTCTTGAATGCAAGGAACGCTTTACCAGTTATGAATCTGCCGAACTCAACTATCCCAGGATCATGAAGTCGGATGGCCGGCGCGAGGGGTTTATCGAAGATAAACTGCGTTCGGGCATTTTACGCGCGCTGGAAAAAAGACCGGTTGAAATGGAAAAAGTGGAAATAGCCATATCCCATATCAAGCATAAACTGCGAGCACTTGGTGAAAGGGAAGTCAAATCACGAAAAGTGGGGGATTGGGTAATGCATGAATTAAGGACAATGGATCAAGTCGCATACGTTCGATTCGCCTCCGTGTATCGCAGCTTCAAAGACGTCAAGGCTTTCCTGGAAGAGATAGAAAGGCTTCAAAATGAGTTGCCGCCCGAATTGCGGGAAGGCCAGCTTGACTTGCTGGCTGAGGATGAGGTGAGGTGAAGTGGACGGCGGAAGATTCCGTTTGCATGTCCCGCGCCCTGGATTTGGCGCGTTCAGGTTGGTATTCCACCCATCCCAATCCCCGGGTGGGTTGTGTTATAACGAAGAATGAACAATTTGTAAGCGCCGGTTGGCATCAGGAAGCCGGCCGGCCCCATGCCGAAATAAATGCCATCAATAATGCTTCCTGTGACCTGCGGGGGGCTACGGCTTATATCACGCTCGAGCCATGCGATCACTATGGACGGACCCCGCCTTGCGCCGCCGCCATTATCAAGGCCGGGATAGCCAGGGTTGTCATCGCCGCGCGAGACCCCAACCCCAAAGTATCAGGCAGGGGCGTCAAGGCGTTGACCAATGCGGGCATCGCGGTTGAAGCGGGCCTGATGGCGGAGCAGGCGAATGAACTGAACAAAGGGTTTATCAGCCGGATGACAAGACAACGACCCTATATACGCTGTAAATTGGCCGTGAGTCTGGATGGCAAGACGGCGCTGGCCAACGGTGAAAGTCAATGGATAACCGGGGCGGCTTCCAGGCTGAACGCGCAAAAACTCAGGGCGGAAAGTTCAGCCGTCATGACGGGTATAAATACCGTACTGGCTGATGATCCGATGTTGAACGTCAGGGAAGTCGATACGGGCGGCAGGCAACCCCACAGGATCATACTTGACAGAAAATTGCGGTTTCCCGTTGCCGCCCGAATGCTTCCCCTGGAAGGCAAGACAATCCTGTTTACCAGGAGCAAGGATGACGGGTTATATGCGGCCCTTGAAAAAGCCGGCGCTCTTGTCAATTATGTTGAGGGGGAAGATAACAGTTTCCTGACCTCCGTTTTACGGGAATTGGCGTTGAAATATGAGGTGAATGATTTGCTGGTGGAAGCCGGGCCCACGTTATCCGGGAGCCTGCTGAGCAGCGGCTTGATCGATGAATTAATCGTATACCAGGCGCCGGTCATATTGGGGACAAATGCAACTGGTATGATGAATACGCCCGTTGTCGCAAGCCTGAATGACCGGTATGAACTGGAGTTAATCGATTATCGCCGGATTGACGCTGATTGGCGGTTCACTTTCAAGCCCTTGACGGGCCAGTCCGAGGATGGACGCAGGTGAAAAAATAATGAAGCAGTCCCGTTCCTCGCGGGCGCGGTCAAGGGCCAGGCGGTCGGCAATCCAGGCCTTGTACCAGTGGTTTATAACTGACCGGCCCATGACTGAAATCATAACCGAGTTCGAGAATGAGAGATCGGAGTTAAAAAAGGCCGACAAGAGTTATTTTCAGGACATTTTGAATGGCAGTGAAAAATATTCCGATGACATCAATAATACCCTGGAACCGTTTTTAGACAGGGCCTTGAACGAACTGGGGCCGGTTGAGCGGGCCATCCTGCACCTGGGTCTGTACGAGCTCAAGTATCAACCGGAACTGCCCTATCGGGTGGCATTGAATGAGGCCATTGAACTGGCCAGGATGTTCGGCGCTGAAGACTCCTACAAATACATCAACGGAGTGTTGGACAAGGCGGCGCGTCAACTCCGTGAGTCTGAGCTAGTTGCAGCGCTGCAATGTCGTTAAATGAATTTGACGTCATCGAGAAGTATTTCGCCGGGCTGCTCCCCGACCGGGACGACGTAATTCGCGGGATTGGCGATGACGCAGCCGTGTTATCCGGCAGCGCCGATTGCAATCTCATCGTCTCCACCGACAGCCTGGTTTCCACGGTGCACTTTTTCCCCGATGCGGACCCTTATGACGTTGGTTATAAATCATTAGCCGTTAACCTCAGCGATATGGCGGCCATGGCCGCCACGCCACGCTGGATTACCTTGTCACTGAGTTTGTCGGGCGTCGAACTGAACCATTCATGGTTGTCCGGGTTCAGCCAGGGGTTGGCGGAATTGGCCGACAGGTATTCGCTTTCACTGGTGGGGGGAGATCTTTGCAGGGGACCGTTGGCGATTACGCTTCAAATCATCGGTGAGTGTCCGAAAGGCCGGGAAATCAATCGATACGGCGCAAGGCCCGGTGATTCAATTTACCTGAGTGGCGAGTTAGGCGCCGCCGCCTGTGCATTGGCAATGCTCAAGTCAGGCCATAAAGATATCCGGCCGGGTTTTTCTGAACGACTGCTCAGGCCCTCCCCGCGTATCGAACTGGGAATCGCTTTGCGGGGAATAGCGAGTTCAATGATCGACGTCTCGGACGGACTGCTTGCTGACCTTGGTCACGTAATTAAATCCAGTCGCGCCGGCGCCTTGCTCAATATCGATGACATCCCCGTTGACGGGCATTTGACCAGCGACTGCGCGCCCGATGAAAAGTGGCAATATGTACTGGCCGGCGGCGATGACTATGAATTGTGTTTTACCGTCCCGGAAGACAACCGGCGGAAATTGGAAAATATAAACCAGCCGGTATTTCGTATTGGAAAAATTACGGCAGGGAAGGGAATCCAGTGTAAAAACAATGACGGCGCTGTTTATATCCCGACCGGAGCCGGATATTCACACTTCTGAGCAGGCGCTTCAGGATTATTCCAAGGGGCCGGAGTAATAAAAGCAGGTTAAGCCTTATCCTTGAAACCTGCCTCCCTGGCGCTGGCTTTTTTACAGGCTTCCCTGCCCAGGACCCGGTCGGCATAGTCTTTGACATTTTGAATATCTATGGTTTGTTTCGCCTGCGCCGCCCAGGATAAAGTGTGGCCGATTAGAATATCTGCGGCGGTGAAGGCGCTCCCGAGAATAAATTCATTTCCACCCAGGCCCTCGCTGAGCGCGTTTAACGCTTTTTCGAACTCCCACGTGGCGGTTTCAATCACCGCCGGCACGCGTTTGTCTTTCGGCAGTATGAATCTATGCTTTCCCTTTGTCCATAAGGGCTGTTCAAGTTCCGTCAGGACGAAATAACACCACTGGTCATGTCTTCCACGATCGGCTGAGCCTGCCGGGGGAACCAGTTTTTTATCCGGGAACTTGTCGCCCAGGTAAGTCAGGATAGCTGCCGATTCAGTCAGTATCAGTTCTCCGTCCTGTAGCGCGGGGACCTTGCCGCCCGGGTTGATCTTCAAAAATTCCCCGGAAGCAAAACCATTCTTGCCGAATGGAACCAGGCTGAATTCATATTCTTCGCCCAGTTCTTCCAACATCCAGGTAACCCGGGTGCCGCGGGTCTTGGGGTAACTGAACAGTTTCAGCATGATTATCTCCTGTATTCGCAGGTGGCGCAGGTCAGCGCTGCGTCACCTGTGGATTGATTAAAGTTATTATTCAATATCCTTGCCGGTAAGCACGTCCTTGAAGAAAGACGGCGCCTGCGGATTTCTCTGCATCTCGCCTGATTTCAATCGGTTGATGTACTCTTTATAGGCGCGCATTGCCTTGTGACCGAAGAACAGCATGATCGGCAGGTTTGCCCATAGCATGAGCCCGGTACCCAGGCTGGAGAAATTATCCAGTTCTTGCGACGTCTTTATGAAGCCCATCGTTGCGACAACAATGAGTAAACACAGCGTGTAACGATAACCCATCACCGCGCGCTGGCCGAACATGAATACGATGCCTTGTTCGCCGTAGTAGCTCCAGGAGATGGCGGTGGATATGGCAAACAACCAGGACGCCAGGGTGACCAGCCATTTCCCCAATCCCGGCCAGGCGGCGTCGAAGGACTTTGCGGTGAGCGTCGCTCCCGTGTAGTCCGCATAAATGGCGTTATCATAAAATGAAGGTTTGACATCCATCCGGATTTGAGAGTAATCGATACGACTGCCGCCATCCTCAGCGATGATGACTTTTCCATTAAGGCGGTGTAATTGATTGCCGGTATCGGGGTTAGCGTCGCCAACCAGTATCACGAAGACGTTCTCCCCATCAAACCAGTTTTCTTTAGCGGATGGCGCCGGGATGACCCCGGCATCAATTGTCCAATGCCCCGGCGTATCGGTTTGAATGATTTCAGGCGGCTGTTCATAGGAGGCCTCGCCGCTACGTTCCCATATACCGGATACGAGTATGATCAAGGCGGTGAAGGTGCAGACTATAATCGTATCAATAAACGGCTCCAGCCCGCCAACGACGCCTTCACGCACGGGTTCATTGGTCTTGGCGGCGGAATGGGCGATGGGGGATGAACCTTGACCGGCCTCTGATGAAAACAGGGCGCGGCGCAAGCCGATCAATATGGCATAACCCATAGTGCCGCCGATAAATGCGCCGCTGGCTTCGTGCGGGTTGAACGCCGAAACAAAGATGAGTTTTATCATTTCAGGGATGAGCTGCCAGTTGCTCGCCAGGACAAAGCAACCGCCAAGCAGGTAGAGCATGACCATGAAGGGGACTAATCGACCCGCCACCGCGCCTATGCGTTTAATGCCGCCGATGATGACCAGCCCGACCAGGATGGCCAGTACGACCCCGCTGCTCCAGGAGGGAATGTTAAAATAAGCCTGTGTTACGTCACCCACGTTCCAGGCCTGGAACATGACGCCGCCGGTAATGGTGGAAACCAGCAGGGTGATGCAAAAAATCCAGCCCATGAGTTTCCCCAGGCCGGCCCAGCGGGGATTCAATTCCGCCAGCCCTTTGCTAATGACCCACATGGGACCGCCGTGGGGATTGTTCGGGTTGTCGGTGTTTCGGTATAGCATGGCCAGCGTGACTTCCGTCAGCTTGAGGGCCATGCCGAATATGCCGACCATCCACATCCAGAAAACCGCGCCCGGACCGCCTAAAGCAATGGCGATGGCTACGCCGCCGATGTTGCCTAAACCAACGGTTGCCGAGAGCGCGGCTGACAGGGCCTGAAAATGATTTATGGCGCCCGGATCATTTTTATCGTCATACAAACCACGCAACACGGCGGCGCCATGGGTCAAGGCCCGGTACTGGCAAAAACCGGACCAAACCGTAAACAGGACCCCGGTTCCAAGCAATGTAAACAAGAACGCATCCTGATATATAAATCCACTGATGGATTCTATAGCAGAATTGAATGCGTCTGGAAAACTGATTGTCTTTCTCCCTGAGTTGTTCGATTTTTCCTGAAAATATCACCTTTACCGTCAAAATTCAACCCAACAGGTTTGACTACAGCAGTTCCCGCTAACAGTGGGAACTTCAAACTTCACTACCGGGAACTCCTGGTTTGACCAGCCATGCACGAAGTCATAACATACACGGAGAAAGGAGGTCCGAAATGAAACTTCACCCAGGTTCCACGCCGGCGCAGCCTCAAGCGCGACTATCCCCGCGGCCCGCGCCGGAATTTCCCGACTGCCGGCCAGCCGCCATCAAGCGTGAAGACATCGACGCCGGCGAGCAGCGGTCTGTCCCTGACTTGTCCCCGGGAATTTCACGGAAAAAGTGACTGGCGACTGGCAAACGACGCCGGATAACCTTGAAATCTCCACGAGGCGCGTCGATGTCTGGTTGACATCGACGGAGTTAGCGGAAGAGCAGGTTCTGGAATACAAAAAATTATTGTCCGGCGCAGAGCTTGCCCGCGCGGAAAAAATGGCGGTGGCCGTTAAATACAAGGAATTTGTCGTTACCCGGGGGTTGCTCAAGCAAATGTTGTCGAGAGTTACCGGGCTGGACGTGTCAGCGCTCCACTTTATTCATGGCGAGCATGGCAAACCCTGCCTGGCCGGGACCGTAGCCGGGAAAAATGTTGCGTTTAACGTGTCTCATTCCCACGGCATGGCCCTGGTGGCAATCACCCTGGGAAACAGGCTCGGGATTGACCTGGAAAAGATCAGGCAGGAGGTGGAATGGCAAGCCCTGGCCAGGCGTTTTTTTTCCGCCGCTGAGTTCCGGGCGCTCAGCCGGCAGCCGGATGACTGTCGCATAAAATCTTTTTTTACCTGTTGGACGCGCAAGGAAGCCTTTGTCAAAGCGGTGGGAAATGGGATTGCCTACGGTCTCAAGGAATTTGACGTCAGTATTGATCCGGGTGGGTCGACAGGACTGTTGAATATACGCGGGGATATCGAGGAAGCCGCCGATTGGGTCATAAAAAATATTCCGATGAATGAGAATTACGCGGCAGCCCTGGCCGTCGATAGCCCTGGTTGTGATGCCAGGCTGTGGAAGGCGCCCCGTTACTGATCGTGAGCCCAGCTGATTAAAGCGTTCATCAGTTCTTTGCCAGGCCCCTGGTGAGCCTGCTGCTGGTTCAGTATGCCTGAGACAATATATTTCCTGCCGGATTTAGCGTTGACATAACCCGTCAAGGCAGAAACGTGATCAATAGTGCCCGTCTTTACATGGGCATATCCCGAGACCTTGCTGAACTTCAACCGGTTTTTTGCCGTGCCATCCATGCCGATAATGGATAATGAAGAGATGAATTCCGGCATATAAGTAATGGACCAGGCGTATTCTAAAATATCCGCCAGGAGTTTCACGGAAATACGCGTGTCCCTTGACAACCCGGCGCCATTGACTATTGTCAATGTATCCGTTTCCAGGCCGAGACCGGTTAAATACTCGTCCACGATACCGATGCCTTTTTCAACTGTGCCAGGTTGCCCGGTCAGTTCGGCCCCCAGCGCCAGTAATAATTGCCGGGTCATGACGTTATTGCTGAATTTATTGGCTAATTTTATGATGTCGGACAGGGGTTTTGAATGCCAGACCAGGAAAGGCTTTGCAAGTTCCGGCGCGCTGGCTGTCTTGACTTCTCCCGAAATCGTGCCGCCGGCTTGCTCCCATAATGATTTGAATACCCCGAATGCAAATGTTTCATGGGTCAATACCGTGCGAGACATGATGTAATGGTCACAGCCCGTCGGGAATTTTCCTTCAAAAATAATATGGTCGGCTGCCCGGCTGTCGGGAATGGTCATGGCTACACCCCGCTGGAATCCGCTACAGTAACGTTTTCGCAAACGCAGCCGATTATCGATTTTTAAATTAGGCAGTTCGGGGTCAGAGTAAACCACGACGTTTCTGCCGTTCCCGGCGGGATAAAAGTGAAAGGAGGCGGCCTTGAAGTTGACCAGGAAGGCATTAGGCGGAACGTTGTATGCCCGATGGGGTTCGTTATCGAATGCGCCAGGGTCTTCGTATGGCGCTTCAAACCAGGTATCATCGATTAATAAATCGCCTTTTATTTTGCTGACCCCCCGCCGTTTCATCTCGCCCAGTAATTTCCGGAATTCTTCCGTGACAAAATGGGGGTCGCCGTAACCCTTGAACAGGATATCACCATTTAATACGCCATTATTGATATTTCCCAGGGTGTAAACCTCGGTTTTCCATCGAAAGGCGGGGCCTAACAATTCCAGGGCGGCGAGTGTTGGAATAACTTTTATGGCAGAGGCGGGATTAAGTGGTATTTCCGGATTTATCGAAAGCGCCGGTTCGGTTTTACCGACTTCCCTGACGTAAAGAGCATAAGCATTTGCCGGAATTTCATGACCTTTAATAACCAGCTTGACAGAAGGGGGCAGTTCTGTCGCGGCAGTTTTAGTATGCCACCCCGCAATGATCAGGAATAAAAGTAAAATCTTGCTGAAATGAACCGACATTCAGGCAACGTTGCGCAATTGCTCGCCTAACCCGAAAAAATACCCTGCATTGCCCCCCAGCAATTTCTGTTTAACGCTGGAATGCAGTTTTACAGAGGTTTGGATGAGGTTGCCTGGTTTCTGTTCGCCCAGGGGAAAAGGATAATCAGAACCCATCATCACCCGGTCTTCACCCATAACGTCGATAAGCAGCTGCAAGGCGCCGGCGTCGAATACGGCGGAGTCAACATAAAAACGATCAGTATAATAAGAAGGCGGGTTGGGGCAATCCACGCGAACAATATCACGATTTTTCCAGGCATTTTCTACGCGACCCAACAGGAAGGCGAAGCTGCCGCCGCCATGGGCGAAACAGATACGTAAATCTTCGGGCAACCGCTCAAAGGCCCCGGATAAAATTAATGACAGGATGGAGAGTTGCGTTTCGGCGGGCATGGCGACTAACCACTGCAACATGTATTTAGGCATGCGTTCCCGCGCCATCATGTCCCAGGGATGCACCAGTACCGCGGCGCGTTCAGCGGCGCAGTGTTGCAAGAAGGCGATCAGCCCTTCATCGTCCAGGTTCCTGAGTTCAACGTGGTTGCCGATTTGCACGCCGAGGTGGCCTGAGCCCATGGCCCGGCTCACTTCCTTGCAGGATGAATCAACATCCTGTAACGGTACCTGGCACAATGCTTTCAGACGATTGGGATTGTGTTGGCATATCTCCAGGGCGGTGTCGTTAAGTATCTTTGCGCACTCCAGCGCCTGGGCCGCCGGCTTTTCATAGGCAAATAACAACGGGGTTGCGCACATGACCTGGATATCGATGCCGTTACGATCCATCTCCTCCAATCGCACGGCGGGATTCCAGCAGGCTTCATATACCGGGCGATAATCTTCTCCTCCCAAGGTGATCATGCCCTTGCCATGATCGGTATGGCGAAACCCCGGCCATTGGCCGCCGAAGCGCGCCGTTAAATCCGGGACCTGGTCCGGATAGAAATGGCTGTGCATGTCGATAACCGGGTTCATACCGCCACCCAGCCTTCCGGTGGTTGTTTCCCGGGGTGCAGCGCATTGCAGTTGGGGCAGGCGCGCAGTTCTGCGTCATTGAAGAACTGTTCAAACAGCGGCGGCAAGTCTCTTACGATGGAAACTAATTGCACTTCCACCCGATGAACAAGGTTGCCGCATTCAAAGCAATACCATTCAAATGCGTCTTTTTCGCCGTCAGGTCTTTTGGGCTCCACCACCAGGCCGATACTGCCCGCTACCGGGCGTTGTGGTGAATGTCTTACGTGAGCGGGCAGGAAAAAAATATCTCCCTGCCGGATCGGCACGTCATAAAATTCACCCCGGTCAAATACTTTCAGCGTCATGTCACCTTTCATTTGATAAAAAAATTCCTCGACCGGGTCATCATGGTAATCAGTGCGCTGGTTGGGCCCGCCTACGACAGTGACCATTAAATCGGCAGCTTCCCAGATTTGCTTGTTTCCTACGGGGGGTTTCAGCAAGTGCGCATGTTCATCGATCCATCCCTGAAAATTAAAGGCGCTGAGTTTTGACATAATGCCTCTCCTGTCGCGGGTTGTCGTATTTTAATTAAGGAAAAACAGCCCCCAAATCCTCTCGATTGACGGCGCGATATTCTCCATTCCTCCCAAATTTCCCGCTTTCCGGAAAAGAGGGAATTTCGGGTTAAATTGAAGCAAGGAACTTCAGCAGGCTGTTATTGAATTCATCGGGGTATTCCCAGAACATCATGTGCCCGCCCAATACCAGCGCCTGGGCATCAGGCGTGTTTTCGCTGAGCCAGGGTTTCGCTCTATCCGCGACATCTTCGCTGAGGATTTGGAGCACCGGAATTTTGCCGTCGATGTCACGGGCAACGCTCGTATAGTCAGCCAAGTCGGCGTCGGCCATGAGCAATGCCGCTATGTGCGCGGGTGTTTTCATCGACTGGGCCACTATCCAGTTGCTTTCTGCTTCACTCAATGGACGTTTAACCATGTAACCCGCGTACTCACGCATGAATTTCGACTGGTCCGGGTTCGTGACGCTTATCAGCAGTTCTCTCACCTCCGCCGCTTTTCCCGCGCCCCAATCAAGTTCGGTCTGCTTGAGTGGGCGGGGAGATTCATCAATACATACCAGGGCTTTTATATTGTGAGTTCCAAAAAGTGACAGGTAACTGTAAGCATCGAATACACCGCATGACCAACCGATCAAGGTAACATTTTCCAGACCAAGCATATCGATAAATGCCGCCAGGTCCTCACCTCGTTGCTTGTAGTTATTTCCCGTTTCCGTTGTAGAGGATTGCCCTTGGCTCCTGGGATCATAAGCAAGGACGCGATAAGTTTTTGCAAGCTCATCGAGATTGTTGCAAAAGAATTCAGTGGTGCACGTCCATCCCGGTATAAAGACAAGGGGTTGCCCTTTGCCTTTATCCAGGTAATGAAGTTGCAGGTTTTCGGAAATTTCAAGTTGGTTGCCCATGGATATTTTTATCATTCCTCAGTTACGACACGCCTCACCGAATATATTCCATATTCCGGCATTCAGTGGATTATCCCGCCAATCCCATTCCGGGTGCCATTGTACACCGTATGCAAATGCCTTGCTGCCCCTGACCCGGACTGCCTCGATGATGCCGTCCGGGGCGGTGGCTTCAACGATAAGGTCATCCGCAAGCCGGTTGATCCCCTGGCGGTGAACGCTGTTTACTTTTACCATTTTATCATCGGTTAATTTACCCAATATACTGTTATTTTCAAGCTGAATTTCATGGGACTCGGCAAAACGTTGTTCGACGGTCCAATCTTCAGGGGGGAAATGGCTTAATTTACCCGGCCGGGCGGCTATATCCTGGTGCAGGGTCCCGCCCAGGGCCACGTTGAGTTCCTGGATGCCGCGGCAGATGCATAACATGGGAATCCCCCTGGCGAGCGCCTTTGGAATCAACGGCAGGGTCGTGCTATCCCGCTGCGGGTCCTGCACGGTATTTTCAGCCGCAGCTGCGCCTTGATAATGATGCGACTGAATATCGGAACGCGCCCCAGTAAAAACAATGCCGTCAATTCTATCCATCAAGGCATCCAGGTCCATGGCTTCACCGGCCGGCGGAACCAGCCAGGGCAGGGCGTCGGCAGCGTGGATGACGGCATCGACGTAAACAGTATAAACAGCCGCAGCCGGCATAATGTCCCTGATCATCATGCAATCGGCTGTCACTGCGATTACGGGTCTGTGATTCATTGGCTTGCTATTTATAAATCGAGTATGGGATAAACCCGGCAACAATGTTCACCAACCCGCGCCCCAGAGCAGCAGTCCGCCGCCGAAAAGAAACATCGTCACCAGGAAGATCACGAAAGTATAGCCCATGATCTGGCGCATGTGCAGCCCCGCGATCGCCAGCAAGGGAATGGTCCAAAAGGGTTGGATCATGTTTGTCCATTGGTCACCGTAGGCAACGGCCAAGACGATAATGGACGGTTCGACCCCCAGGTTTTGGGCGGCTTCAATGAATATCGGGCCTTGCACGGCCCACTGGCCGCCGCCCGAGGGGATAAACAGGTTCACCAGTCCGGCGGACAAAAACGCAAAAAAGCCCAGTGATTGGGCGCTGGCAATGGAGGTAAACCAATCGGAAATGATACTGGCGAGCCCGGTGCCCTGCATCATCCCTAATATGCCTGCATAAAACGGGTACTGGATGAGAACGGGACCTATGGTCGAGCTTGCGTTGTTAATCAACTGGACGTAATGGAGGGGCGAGCGGGCCAGCAACAAACCGGCCGCTAAAAACGACCAGTTGACCAGGTTCAAGTTGAGATGAAACCCTTTGGTGTAGAGACTGTAGCCGATGTAACCAAGCAGGCCCGCGCCTAATATCAGCGTGAGAGGACGCATACCGTCGAGACGCCGGCCAAGTGTCTTCCGGCTGACTGCGGCAGCGGTCGCTTGGGTCTGTTCTTTCAGCAACGCCGGGTCGATTTCCACCAACTCCTGCTCAGGGGGGCGCATCAGCGGGCAAATCACGGTGATCGTCGCCAGGGTAATCAGCGCCAGCACGCCATTATGCAAGGTAAAAACGGTTTCCGTGATTGGAACAATACCCATTTCAGCTTCCAGCGAATGACCGGCAGTGGCGACAAACAGGCCCGCCGAGGAAGAATAGCCCATGTGCCAGATGACAAACCCGGCGTAGGCGGACGCCACAAGCAGCGGGTAGTGCAGCCGTATGCCACGCTTTGCACACTGTTTGGCGACTTCTTTCGCAACGGTTGCGCCGACGATAAGCCCTAATGACCAGGCGATAAGCGAACCGATACCGGCGCTGAAAACCACCAGCGCATAGGCGCCGGCCGGGTTGTTGGGAATGTTGCCGATACGTCTTAACAGGTCTTGCACCTTGTCGGTATGGGCCAGGGCATGGGCTGTCAGCAGGGTAATGCAAATCTGGGTAGTAAACGCCAGCAATCCAGGCAGCCCATCGCCCCAGGCTGTCAGGGCGAGTTCAGGCGAGGCATCGGCAAGCAGGACCGATAACAGGAAGGTAAGCAGGGAGAGCAATACCACGAACACAAAGGGGTCCGGGTAGTAACGCTCGACAAAAGCGACAAAAGGCCGCGCCAGCAACTGAAAAAACCGCAAGTGAATGTCCTCCGCTTACATGATGGCGACTTGGAGATACTTGAGAGGCTTAAAGCGTAGTGGCAATACGGATAATTGTTGTCGTTTAACGTAATTGAGCCGTCGGCCGCCGCAACAAGTCCAGTTCTGCGGACTCGCGTGCAGGCGCAAGCTCGAACCCGGGGCTGGAGGGTTCCATAAAAGTAATGGCCTCGTAGAAGTCATCCAACGCGATAAATACGCCATTTTTTTCCGCCCACTTGCGCATCCGCTGGTTGCAGGAATGCGCCCATGACAGGATTTCCACCCGCCACCCGCGCTTGTGCATTCGCTCCAAAGTGCTGTGAAAGCCCGCGCCCTCAAGATAGCCTGCGCCGTCGCCGGTCAGCAAGACCACTATGCCGGGGTCGCCGTTGTAGTCCAGGGCATCTTCCAACATGCGCAACTGCAACACCCGGTCAGGTATTTCCTGTTCTTCGCGACCTGGGCTGCCACGGTCGAACAGCTGGACTTCGACGCCTTTACTTTCCATCCGGTTCCATAACTGGCGCATTTCCGGCGGCACCGAACCGGCGACAAACGCCTTCTCTGTCGGTCGGTCTGCATGCGCCAGGCGTAACATGTTGTCGAAATTGATGCGTACGCGGTAGCGGGCGCCGGCGCCCTCGTTCCGTTCTCCGGTCAAGCGTTGCGCTTCGTGAAAAATGTTGGAGTTATCCCAGTAAATGAAAACGCTGTCCATGTTGAATTATCTCTCAGCCTGCGGCAAAAATTTTGAATGTCATCGGCAAGCAACTAACCGAAGTTGGCGGAAATGAATTCTACCTGAATAGTCTCTCAATTCAAAATTATAACCCTTTGAACAAAGTAAAAATTTCATTTTTGCTTTTTGGATTTATTGACCCTCTCCCCAATCTTGTACCACGAACCATTTAGGAAAATTCATCATATCAGGGCTATGCAGCCCGTTCCAGTTGTTGCCGATATTCAGTCGGGGTGAGATACCCCAGACTGCTGTGTGGCCGCGCCTGGTTGTAATGCTGACGCCAGGTTTCAATCACGGCCTGGGCGTGATGAATGTTGTGGAACACGGACTCATTGCGTAATCCGGCTGATCGTGAACACTCATTCTGGTTGAACGTGAACACCGATTCCGGTTCATCGTGAACACCTGTTCCGATTGAACGTGAACACTTTTCCGGTTATTTCCGGAATCGGTGTTCACGTTCCCGGAATCACCGTTCACAATCAACCGGAATCATTCTCAACGCATTGAACTTGTAACCCTTTGGTAGGCTCTCTCCTTTTTGGAGGAACCTACCATGCCAGGCAAGAGGACAACAATGCGTAAACTACGAGACGTACTCCGACTCCGGCACACTGCCGGTCTGTCCATCCGCGATATCAGCCGCAGCACCAAGCTGAGTGTGGGCGGGATCCAGAAGCTGCTGAGCCGGGCCGAGACCCTGCAACTGAGCTGGCCGCTCCCCACCGACCTGGATGACACCCGGTTGGCCCAGTTGTTTTATCCCGGCGCCGATACCGGCAGCCGCACACGCTATCAGGTTCCGGACTGGCCGGCGGTGCATCAGGAGTTGAAGCGGCCGCATGTGACCAAACGGCTGTTGTGGGAGGAATATACCCAGCATTACCCGAACCGGTGTTACAGTTATTCCCAGTTCTGTGACCGTTACCGGCACTGGCGCGGCCAACAACGCCGCACCCTGCGGCAATCCCACCAGGCCGGGGAGAAGTGCTTCGTGGATTACAGCGGGTCCACCGTGCCGGTGATGGATGCAGAGACCGGCGAGGTGCGTCAGGCCCAGCTCTTTGTCGCGGTGCTGGGCGCCTCCAACTACACCTTTGCCGAGGCGACCTGGACCCAGTCACTGCCCGACTGGCTGGGCAGTCACAGCCGGGCGCTGGCCTTCTTCGGCGGCTGTCCTGCCCTCATCGTTCCCGATAACCTGCGCAGCGGGGTGAGTGCGGCCTGCCGCTACGACCCGGACCTCAATCCCAGCTACCAGCAATGGGCCGAGCACTACCAGGTGGCCGTCCTGCCAGCGCGCCCCTACAAACCCCGGGATAAAGCCAAGGCCGAAGTGGCCGTGCTGGTGGTACAACGCTGGATCCTGGCCCGGCTGCGCCACCACCGCTGCTTCTCCCTGCACGAGGTGAACCGTTGTATTGCCAGATTGCTGGACGACCTCAACAACCGTCCCTTCAAGCAATTACCCGGCAGCCGCCGGTCCGCCTTCGAGACGCTCGACAAACCGGCATTAAAACGCTTACCCCGGCAACCCTACCGCTACGTCGCCATCAAACCGGTGACCGTCCACATCGACTACCATGTCCAATACCAGACGCATTATTACTCCGTGCCACACCAGTACGTGGGCGAGCGGCTGGACCTGCACGCCGGCGAGACGCTGGTCGAACTCTACTACCGGCAACGACGCATCGCCACCCACCCGCGCCGGGACCGGCCCGGGTTCACCACCAACCCGGCTCACATGCCCGCACCCCACCGGGCACAACACCAGTGGTCACCCGAGCGCCTGCTGCGCTGGGCCAGGGACATAGGACCGGACGTGGATAACTGGGTGAGCCGGCAACTCGAGCGCCGCGCCCATCCGGAACAGGCGTACCGCGTCTGCCTGGGCCTGCTGAGCCTCAGCAAACGCTACCCCGCCAGCCGCCTCAATGGCGCCTGTCGCCTCGCCAACCAGGCCGGACTGGCCCGGCTTAAACAGGTCAAACACATCCTGGAGAACAACCGGGACCAACTGCCCGACTCGCCCGATACGACCACCGAACTGCCCCAGGACCACGAGAACATCCGGGGCCGGCATCACTTCCACTGAAGGAGAGAACCATGACCACAACGACGACCCTTGCACGATTGCATGACCTGCGCCTGTCCGGCATGGCCCAGGCCCTCACACAACAACAGGAACAAAGCAGCACCTACGAGGCCCTGCCGTTCCTCGAACGGCTCGGCTTATTGGTCGAGCAGGAATGCCTGGCGCGCGAACAGCGTAAACGGGACCGCCTCATCCGGCAGGCCCGCTTCAAACTCCGCGCCACCGTCCAGGACATCGATTACCAGCACCCGCGCAACCTGCAACCTGAGCAGATTGCCCACCTGGCCCAGGGAGACTGGTTGCACCGGGCACAAAACCTGCTCATTACCGGCCCCTGCGGGAGCGGCAAAACCTTCCTGGCCTGTGCCCTGGGGCACAATGCCTGCCTGCACGGCTACACAACCCGCTATTACCGCCTGTCGCGCCTCCTGCTCGCATTTACCCAGGCCAAGGCCGACGGCAGCTATCACAAACTCCTGACCCAGACCGCCAAAACCCGGTTACTGCTCATCGATGATTGGGGCCTGAGCGCACTCACCACGGCCCAGCGACATGACCTGATGGAGATCCTGGATGACCGCTACGGAACCGCCTCCACCGTGATGGTCAGCCAGTTACCGGTAGACCAATGGTATGTCACGGTCGGCGATAACACCCTGGCCGATGCGCTCCTGGACCGCTTGATACACAATGCGCACCGGTTGGTGCTGAAGGGAGAATCCATGCGAAAAAAGATGACAACGTTGACAGAACGTGAACAGTTGAGTTAAAAACCTGTAAACAGGATGTGTTGAGAAATCAGGTGTTCACATTCCTCCGGAATCGGTGTTCATCTTCACCGGAATACGCAACTCATTCAAACATTCATCCCGTAGCCGGCCATTGAAGCTTTCATTAAACCCATTCTGTGCCGGCTTGCCCGGTTCAATAAAATGCAGTTGAACCCCGTGCGTCTGGCCCCAGTCAAACATCGCCTTTGACGTGAACTCGGCGCCGTTATCCGACAGGGTGTTGGCGGGCTTCCCCTGGGACGTCATTAACATGTCCAGGTACCGGGTGACCCGGGCGCCGCCGATCGAGAAGTCCACCAGTATCCCCCGGCATTCCCGCGTACAATCGTCCATCACGGTTAAACAACGAAAGCGCCGCCCGCCCAGCAACTGGTCGCTGACAAAATCCAGGGACCAGCGCCGGTTACGCTGTGACGGCGCCGGTAACGGCAAGCGGCTTGTCGCCGCCCGCCGCCGCCGCTGTCTTTGCCTGACCTGGAGTTGCTCTTCCCGGTATAACCGGTACGTCTTCTTGTGATTCAACCTAAACCCCTCCCGGCGCAGCAATACGTGCAACCGTTGATACCCGTAACGTCGATAGCGCAACGCCAACTCCCGCAGGCGCTGGCGAATGAGGTCATCCCGGGGCCGCACCGAGCGATACCGGGCCGTGCTGCGAGACAGTTTCAACAGCCTGCAGACCGTGCGTTGGCTTAATCCATGACGCGCCATGAGGCGATCCAGCCACTGCCGTCGCTCTGCAGGCTTACAGCTTATTTTGGACTATGTCCTCCAGTGCCGTTTTCTCCAGCAGCGTCTCGGCCAGCAGGCGCTTCAGTTGACGGTTCTCCTCTTCCAGCCGTTTCAGCCGTTTTACCTCACTCACGCTCAGCCCGCCGTACTTCCGGCGCCAAGTGTAAAAACTGGCGTCCGAGACCCCATGTTTGCGGCACACATCGGCGACCGGTAGCCCGGCCTCCGCCTCTTTCAAGATTTGAATGATCTGCTCTTCTGAATAGCGTTTTTGTTTCATCGGAATTCCTCCTCTGTTGACCTTGCACCATAAAACTGAGCCATTTCAAACTTAGCGATTTTGCCCTATGGTAGCTCCTTAACAGAGAGGAGAGAACCATGAAACGAACCCGTTTTACCGAACCGCAAATCGTGTATGCCCTGAAGCTGGCGGAGAGCGGCACTTCAGTAGCGAATGTGTGCCGCAAGTATGGGATCAGTGATGCCACGTTTTACACTTGGCGCAAGAAGTACGGGGGCCTGGGTGTCTCGGAGTTGCGTCGTCTGCGCGAGTTGGATGCGGAGAACAAGCGCCTGAAGCAGCTGGTAGCGGATCTGACCCTGGACAAGCACATGTTGCAGGAGGTGATCCAAAAAAAACTTTAAAGCCGGCAGACCGGCGTGTGTTGGTAGCGTTTTTAATGGCGGCTTTTCAGCTCAGCGAACGTCATGGATGTCGGCTATTGCAGTGCCCTCGGTCAACCCAGCGGTACCGTGCTTGTCGTCTGGATGACCGGGGGTTGGCCTTGCGTCTAAAGGAATTGGCGCTGGCCCGGCCGCGGTTTGGCTATCGGCGTCTGCATGTGTTGCTGCAGCGCGAAGGCTGGGCGGTGAACCACAAGCGCATTTACCGCCTGTATTGCGAGGCGGAGTTGTGGGTACGGATCAAACGGCGGCGGCAACGAGCGGCGGCGATCCGGGGGCCAGCGCCGGCGCCGAGCGCTCCGGGGCAATGTTGGAGCATGGATTTTGTGACGGACCGGTTGCTGGATGGTCGGGCGTTTCAGGCCTTGACTGTGGTGGATAACTTTAGTCGGCAAAGTCCATTAATTAAGGTGGCGCAGTCGATGACGTCCGGCCAGGTGATAGATGCGTTGGCGCGGGTGCGCAACCAGCTGAGTTTGCCGTTGACCATTACCTGTGACAACGGTTCGCAGTTCACCAGTCGCCGGCTGGATGCCTGGGCGCATGAGAACGATGTGCGGCTGGACTTTATTCGACCGGGAAAACCCGTTGAAAATGCGTATATTGAGAGTTTCAACGGGCGTTTTCGGGATGAATGTTTGAACAGTCACGAGTTTGAATCGCTGGCGGATGCAAGCAAGAAGATCGAAGCCTGGCGGATCGACTATAATAACCATCGTCCGCACAGTTCTCTGGGCCAGTTAACGCCGAGGGAATATGCGGATCAATTTCAACCACAATGAGCTGCCTGGGAATGAATTTCTAAGCGCCGGATGGATCAGCTGCAGGGGGCAGGTCACTGTGTCATTTTAAGGGAAATTCCTAAACGGCGGGTGGCTCAGATTACGGGGAGGGGGTCATTATGATATGCGCATGTGCCGGAATATGCAGGAGGATTGATATGCAGCCGCAACTGAAACAGATACGGGAAAAGCTCGGACGCCTCACAACCGAGCGGCTCGCCGAGGTAGAGGACTTTATCGACTTTTTACAGCAGCGCGATCAGGATAAACATCAGCGACAAGCTTACTCGCAGGCTTCTGAAGATGTTTTCAGCAAGGCGTGGGATAACGACGACGATGCCATCTACGACCAACTATAATTTTGGCGATGTGGTGTTAGTGGTCTTTCTGTTCACCAACCTGCAGGACGGTTCACAAATTCAGTTGAGTTACTTCTTGTGAGTTTTTAATGTAATTTACATGAAGGTGTGTAAACGCGTTTTGCATTATCAAATTCATAACATTGTATTGTCCCACAAGCATTCAGATTGTAGCCAATCAGTACTGCGATCCCTAATGGAATTGCAGCAAATAAATGGACAGTATCTGTGTCATACTGAGCATGTAATTCTTTGATCTTATCCGCCAGTTCAGCAGCAATTGTGACTGCTTGCTCCCCAGAAATGTAGTAAGGATAAGATGGTGGGATACATTCCAATTTTCCTCTAAATGTTAAAGCGTTTTCTTGCGCATATCTTGCTACTGAATTATTGTCGGCAGACATGAGATTGATAATAATGCATAAATTTCTTGACCCCAGAGTGTCTGGAATTTCAACCATATTAAGTGGGTTATCTTTAGGATTTGCGTCAGTCATCCAGATTAAACGTTTATTTTTGCTAAACTGTTCAATTTCCAGCCTGGTTCCTGCTGTTTTCCTAAATACGTATCCGAATAGAATACCTAATGAAAGGTGACAGAAAGCGTATAGCCTTATAGATAATCTATTTCTTTTTACCAAAATAGATTTCACTTTAGTCAGTGCTACCGTAAATCGATTGTCCCAAATATTAGTGTCAGGTAGCCCTTCTTCAAAAAAGCTCATAAAATTTAGATGCAAACTCACATCGCTAGAAATGATTTGCTTCGATGATATTCCAATGCATAGGGGATTTGATGCGTTGAATATAGAATCTTCTAAAATAATCTCAGCAGCCCGCTGTGCCGCTGTAATTACATTATATTCTTGGCCTATACATTCGATTTTTGCGCCGTTGAAATTTGATATAGGAACGGTTAGACATCCACTCAATGCTTTGTTGGTATCTTCAATAGGTAACCCAAACACGGGAACGATTTGAAAATCGTCGTCCCGTTTGAATCTTTTATCAGCCTCGGGTAGTTCTACCGATTTAATAAAGCTTGAGCAGACACTATGTTGAGTAGCTAGCAGCAAAAGACCATTTACCTCATCCTTTATTGCCTTACGGATCTTACTTTCTGCGATACCGGTACCTAGGTTTGAGATATCCTGCCATATATCTATGCCATGAAGCATCAATGTTTGACCGATACCCCTAATTTCTTCGATATCTTTCCTGCTATAACTTAAGAAGTATTTTGGTGCCGACATTTACTCTTCTCTTGGACTAAATTTTTCACCAAACAACTTTTTCCAAAGCATAATACTCTTTTCTTTTTCTTCATCAGCTAGTGCAGAACTAGCTATTGATAATGAAGAACGGGTTGCTTGAATGAATGCCTTGAATTCTTCAAATTTCCACCTCTTTGCTACATTAACAGATGGGTAGCCTGGATCAGCAATTATAGGTACCGTGTGTAAATTTAGGTACGCAGCATAATTAGAGTAGATATGATGAAATATATCTACAACTCCTCTACCATATGATAATGGTGTCCAATGTAGACTCTTAGCAACAAGACTTTCAATGATATAAGAGTTAGCGCGTTCGATTTCGGTAGGGAGCCTATCGCGCCAGTGCTTCATAATTTTAACAAGGTGTTTATAATATCCTTGGGTCGCTTTATTTTTATTAACACCAAATTCTATTTGACCTTTCGGATGAGTAAGGACCCATTGTCGAACATCACGATCAGGAATCCAAACAGGACCATCTCGATGGTAAAGCGGGACAGCGGGAACAACATCTAAAACGAATCCGTTATCTGTTGTAACTTTAACTGAACGACCCTGTCGGATTACCTTTTGACTATAATATTGTTGTAATGCAGCCTGGACCCAAGCCAAGACTACTTCGGGCTCAGTTGATTTATAATCTAGAGCAATTAATAAGATAATATCAACATCCTTAATATGGTTTAATGCAGTGTCTCTAGCGTAGGAGCCAGATAAATAACTGTCTGGGTCAGCCTTCGATATTTCATCATCTAGTAAAAATAACTGACGCAAATCTTCATGGGCTTGTTTTGCCCTATCGATATCACATTGATTAGGCTCAATATTCGACAATAAGCCGCGAAAGTAGGAGTTGAGTTCCATACTTTACTTATCTTCCTGTTGTAAAATGTCCGGGTTAAACGGTAGTATTCCCATTCCGCCATCTATGCCATATTCCTCCCGCATCGCACTTTCAAAATCACCACATGTTGGACAGCCAGCTTCTTTATCAAGATAAATACCATACCAACGCAAGATTGTTATCTCATCAATACTATCGCTTAATGGAGGACATAACGCATATTCTGTGTCTGGTTCAGGCCTATTACCCCATTTGTATAAATTTGCCTTAAAATCTTCATTGAGCATCTGAAGAGTAGATTTTTTTCCGATAAGTAATTCTTGCAGTGCCAGTTTTGCTACCATGAGGGCAATTGGAGCAATATCAATGGAAAGTCCAGGTTCAATTGCAACCGGCATATCTGAATATGCAATTGAATCGGCGTCTTCTTGAGATGAGATTTCTCTATCAGCCTCTTCGTCTGGCTTGTTCAAAACGTAACAGTGATAACAGGCAGATTCACTAGGACGAACGCGAAGAACTTCACCAGCAAACGCACGTCGACGCGCGCCGGCAAATATTACACACTTTTCTACATTCACACATAATGTGTTCAAAAATAGCTTACTTGGTCGGTTATCGGTTCCACAGATTATTAAGTCGCATCGGAGTACAGCATTTTTGGTAAGTTCCTCAGTTTCCTCATTTGCTTTTACACTGTGAATTTCGACTTCTGCAAATGGGTTAGTTTCTAAGATGAGATCTTTAGCTGCAGCGACTTTTTTACGCCCAACTAAAGATATCCCAGCGCTATGCCTAGAAACATTGCCGGTCTCCAACCGATCTGAGTCTATCAAGATGAATTTACCGACTCCTGCTTTTGCTAGTTCCAACGTAATAATGATTCCACCTGTACCTAATCCAACGACCAGAACTGAGCTATCTTTCAAATCATCAGTTTCGATTAGTCCACGTCTACGACTAGACAAAGTGTTGGCTACGTTTTCAATACAAACGGATATAGATTTATTCATTCCATCTATATATTGTTCAGCAACGGCTTGATATTGATGACCATCTGGAGAGTTATACATCATTTCTTTTTCTTCATTTGTACTCCTGCGTAGCCTTATCACTATCGAGAAGTCAGAAACTGACATATCACCCATTACGATGGCGCCGTGTACTACTTTTCGACTTGGTAACACACCAATGTCACTCTGAGTGTAGGCATCACCATCGTCCCATTCTGAAAGTTGCACAGGCAAAATAGAAGTCTCTCGCAGTACCTTCCAATTCGAATCAAGAAATTCTGTTGTTATTGTAATCATGATAAATAGAACATATCTGCATCTTCGCTAGATATCATCAGGCCAGCTGGTTTTTGACCAGTGCTTGAGACGGCAACAATCGTCTTAGTAGCCTTGTCATAAACTAGTTTGGTTTGTCCTGGTCTACGTTGTGCAATTGCTTGCATTGCTTCTTTGATCATCTCTTTTTGTGTTGACATAAGTATTTATCTCTAATTTTCAATTCATAGTTCTCACATATGAGTCGATCGTCTTTTCTGTCGACAAGTGCTGTTCATATGCCTCTAGCCATAACATGGCCTTCAACATTACTTTGTTAAAGGTTATGGCACTGTGCCAACGCTCCCTGCGCCAATGGCATATTTGAACCTCACCAAAAGGACCATTAGGCAATGTATGCATAGAATGGCTCAAACCGTAGCTATTAATTGTTCTCTGATTGGCATATCCGTAAAGTGGATTGGGATTCTTTATATACAGCTCGGGCCGTCCTACGGGATAATTACTTGGTATTGGGCTATACAAAGTGTAACGGTTCCCACTGTTTGATTTGTATATGCCAGTTAAGGTATATGTATTTCCATAGCCACGATAAATTTGAAATTGTGACATACCACTATTCTGAAGAATCTTATTTTCAAGATCTAATCGTTCAAGAAATGTCATTTCTCAATTTCAGCTCTAATATTTTTGATATCGACAAACATCTTTTTTATCTCGGACAGATTTAATAACGAAATTCCGTCTGTATTAATGTCAATCTCTGTAATGCTGCCATTCCTCCTATTAATCCAGTCTGCTTGCAGCATGTAATGAGGCCATGTTTTATCATGAGCAAAAGCAACATATTCTTTGTCGTTTACTGGTACGACAAGGACATGACCAAATGATTTATGGTAGATTTCGATGTTGCCATGTGAAATTGTGGCAAGCTCAGTTGCTATTTTGTTAACTAGTCTCTCACTGAATTGGGCCACTGAGTTTCCGTCAGCACCCGAAACTCGGCCAATGGGTTCCCTAGGAATAGAAAGATTTTCAATTGGAAATGAGCCATACGAATCTAATTGCTGCTCTGGCAACGATGATGCGGCCAACAGGGCGGAACGCACTGGACTGATTCCTTTTACTACAATAATAATTGCATCAGTCAACCTGCTAGATGGCAGATCCAGATATAGATATGGGTTGATTTTAATTTTTCTCTTCTTATCAATCCCGGAGGTGTTGAAGGTAATGATGAATTCAGCCATTTCATCGAAGTGGTTCTTGTCTGCCACACTGACGATTCGTTTCTTATCGCCATTACTAGGACTGTTGAGTCCAAGACTGTGATGAGAATGCCAATCACCGAAATACCTCAGACCCCAGTCTTTTTCTAGAACAATGCTGAGATGGATCAAATATTCAATATCCAACCGAAAATGGGCATGATCACGTTGTGCTTTCGGACCGGCTTTACTTGCAAAATAAACGACTGGAATATCTCCCCAAATACCGAAAAGATCACCCCCTGTTTCTGTCTCCCATGACGCGCTGTCTAGGCCAATGGACTGGAGCTCAGATTCATAAATCGCAATTGGATATTTTCGGACTGTAGATTTCGATAATGACCTCTCGAATTGTTTAATAGTATCTTCGGGGGAGGGAGCCCTGTTCAGTAACTCTATTACCTTTCCGATTAAAGGATTCTTACCGATCCATTCTTTCACTGGTTTAGGAAGGGATGGCATAAATTCGTCAAATTCGGATATGGGTATATCGAGCAAATCAGCAGCTTTTTGTAGGAGCTCCTCGTTTGGCTGTCTGCGGTCCTTTTCTATATCAACTTGATAAGCTGCTGAAATGCCTAGCGTTTCAGCAAATTTTCGAAGGGATAGCTTCTTTTTTCCCCGTTCTTGCTTAATTTTTTCACCAAGAGTTTTTGTCTTCATATTTGAATGTTAACATAGTTAGCTAACAAAGTAAACACCAATATTATAAATGCTTATTTTTCCATTCTTGGATTTTCTAAAAGAACTGCTATGAAGATCTACAGGGTCACCTTAAAGAAGATCTCACTTTTTGTATTGAGTTCATATCTCCAAAATATTCCAATGACTAAAATCATCAACGACAAGGTTGGCGCTCGCGTCAGTATAAATCATCCAGCGGCCGTTGGAGTTCTGGAGCTTGGTGTTGGCGACAATACCGCCAAACAGATTTTTCTTTTTGCCGTGCTCTTTGAGATATGCCTGCAAGCCATCGCTCTTTTCTCGTGCGTCTTTTATCGTCCATCCTGATTTGGTGTCTAACAGCCCAATGCGCCCATCCTTAAGCTTCACGATAAAGTCCACGTAAAACGGCTTCCACTCCTCGTTTTCTTCATAGGGCACGGCAAAATAAGTCGCGTCTCGGTCGCCGTTCTTAAACCACCACTCAACATTTTTGGATTTTCCGAGAAAATCAATAAACGCTTTCTCCGGCTTCCAGCGGTGATCGTAGTAAAATGGCTGCATGACGGACAGCTTCGCGCCCAGCGCCGAATAATCGCCGCCAAAATTGACCGCTTCAGGTACATCCCACGCCTTATCTTCTTCAAGTTCATTTTCTCGCTTTTGCACCTCGGCAATGTAGCTTTCTTTTGCGGCGTCTAGCACATTTACAAAATGCTGAACATTATCCTCGCTTAATACGATATTGATAATGTCTCGGAACCGCTCCATGTAGTGAATGCCCAGCCTCATACGGAAAAAGTAGTAAATAGCTTCTTTCATTTGGCCGATTGAGCGGTCTTCGGGATAAAACGGCGTAAGGTGCTGGCGCACAAAGAAGTCATACGATTTCTGCAAGTCATATTCATTGTCCGTATCAACGCTTCTGTCCGCCACAATGTCCGCGCCGCCAAGCTCGTCCACGCTTCCGGCTTTATAGTCAGAGATAAAGCCGATCTGCACCTTTTGCCCTGTGGTTTTGATTTTCTTTTCCAAATCGTATTTTTCCGCTTCTTCCAAAAACAAATGAATAAAGAGCGGCGCAAGGCGTGTCTTTTCTCGTTGTCGTTTGCGGTGCACGGACACAAGCTCAATCGGCTCGTACTCGTCAATCCTGCGGCTGGTGTAAATCGTTACATAGTCCCTGGCAATATCCTCGCGTATCGCAATATCGCTCAAGTTCGTGTACACATAACCATGATTCAAACTCTCGTTTTCGTAATGTCCTTTGTCCGGCTCCGGCATACGCATAATGCGCCCGACGGTCTGAATAGAGAATGTCAAACTTTTCCAATCGCGGAATAGCACAAGCACCTGCGCTCGTGGACAATCCCAGCCAAGCGCGATTGCTTGTTTGAAAATCAAAACCTCGGTTTCGTGCGTGTTCTTGGCGATGTTTTCCAAGTTTTCTTTCTCGCCCGAAAGGTAAATCGCCAGCTTGCCGTTTTCAGTCGTGATATTGTGCTTGTCTTTCAAAATGCGGATGATGTCGGCTTTCATCTGGTCTTCCATCTTCGTTTTCCTGTCGGGCAGTTGAATCAAAAGAAGTGGATTGATGTTTGCGCCTTCTTCCTCGTAGGTTTTTGCCAATTCCTTACGCTTCTTGATTGCTGTTTCAAGCACCAAAGCGTCAGCGCCATCGGCGAGCGCGCTTTTGATATTGTCGCCAGAGAGCACATTTTCAAAATTGGGGTTGAGCATGACGGACTTCTTAATCATGCCCTCAACCTTTACGTCTTCCAGTGGCACGGAAACGATCTCGTCGGGATTTTGAATCACCGGCGTTGCCGAAACCTCAATTGTCAGTTTTGGCGCAATATCGTTGATGAGGTTCTGTGAGATTTCGCTGGTCGCGTGGTGGTGGCTCTCGTCAATGACGAGCGCTACTTCGCGCCAAGCGTCTTTTGTCCGCTCAATCACCGCGCCAAGATTGTTTTCCTTCTCGTTCTCGCGAATGTAGATATTGTCCTTTTTGTTGATACTTTCCCAGTTAAAGAACAAGATCTCATTTTCCTGAATCTGCCTGTCGTCTAAATCTTCAAACTCGGAACATTCCAAAGCGCGGGAATTTTCAAAATAACCCACCAGTTTTTCTTTGCTCTGTTCGTGAAGCTTGCGCGGAGCAGTCCAAATGAAAGCAAACGGCATGCGCGCTTCCGAGTCTTCGGCAAGCCGCTTCAAAAACTCGGCCATCATCATGGTCTTGCCCGATCCGGTGGACGACTTGAAAATGAGCCTTTTGTTGCCGGTCTGGCCCAAAAGCTTTTTGGAATCCTCCAGTAGCTCTCGTATGGCGCGTTGTTGGTAGTCTTTTAGCTGCACAGTCATTATTTAAAAATTCTACGATACACTCGCAAAATCGCCTCCGGTATCGGCGAGAGTGTAACCTTATCTTTTACATCCGCGAACTCGTCATCAAACGTGTCATCGCCGAGCGAAAACACATACACGCTAAACGGCGAGTCAATTTTGGCGATGGCTTTCTTAAAATCATCAATCGCAAGCTGGTCAAAGATAATGCCTGTGTAGTGGTCTTTACCTTTGAAAATCTTAAACTTCTCCTCATCTTTCATCGGCTCAAATGTGTCCTCGCGGACACAAAGCATTTCCGTTGCTTTCTCGGTAAGCTCTGTTTTGTTTTTGTCCGTCGGGTCGGCGGGAACAAAAGAAGTGTGGAAGTATTTTAGGTTGCCGCCCAGACCCTCAACCTTTTCTTTACCGGTTTTATATCCCTCTATGACTCTCTTGATTCGTGGGTGGCAGATGTCAGTAGCAATTTTTAGCCCTTCTCCGTTGTTATCCTCATTGTTCGTTGAAAGAATAAATTTTCGATTGCCACCATCTTCTTTATTCAGCTCCATAACAGCATGTCCAGTTGTTCCTGATCCCGCAAAAAAATCTAAAATCAGCGCTTCCTTTTTTCCTCGAACTCCTATTTCCAGTATATCTTTTACCGCATACAGAGATTTGGGGTAATCAAAAGTTTTCCGTTTACCTAAAATTTTCTGGAGCAACAGAGTACCGTGAGAGGAAGCGTCATATTTTGGATCAACCCAAACTGTTTTTGGTTTTCTACCTCCTTTAACCCTATCTTTTGCATAAACAGCATATTCATAATTACGGCCTTTTTTAACGACTATCTCCGTATCTTTCCTTTCCTTGAGTGTTTCCTTACCCCATCGCCAAACACGTTTTTCCCCGTTGCTATCTAATGGGATGATTTCTACAAAATCTTTTTTCTCACCAATACTAATTTCGTTTGTTTCAGGTTTGTAGAAAATTGAGTAAAACAAGTTTGGGCGTTCATTCGGAGTTGAATTTGAACCAGTTCTTTTTAATGGTAGTAAGCGATAGCGAGACACTTCATCTTCAAGAGGAAAATTTTCTTCTTGCTCCTCCGTGAGACGTAATTTGTAAGTAGTGGTCTTTCCCTGTCTGCGCCCATATGCCAAAGCGTACTCATGAGAGCTAGCGAAATACAAATCATCGCTTCTCCCCCGTGGGTTGTGCATTATAGTTACAAGACCGAGCCTATTTTGCTCTCCAAATATTTCATCCATCAATAGTCGTAACGAACCGATCTCATAGTCATCGACAGTTACAATTATCATTCCACTGTCTTTTAATAAGTGCTTTGAGAGCTCTAACCGCTTGGCCATAAAAGACAGCCATTTGCTATGTCTAAAACTATCCTCTTTGTCCACATAATGATTGTTATACTTCCAGCTCTTGTTTCCTGTGTTATACGGCGGGTCAATGTAAATCACATCCACTTTGCCCTTGTGCGTATAATTCAAAACTGAAAGCGCGTGGTAATTGTCGCCCTCAATCAATAAATTCGCGGGCTTGTCTGGGTCCGTCTTAATTTCTTTGTCTTCCACTTCATCCAAAATCGGAAGCTCGGTTTTGCACTGCTCAACAACATCCTCCGGCTTGTCTTCCCAGACAAGTCCGTATTTCTTGCGCTTTCGCAGACGGTCAACCTCTTTTACGAGATCGTCTTTGCTCCAATTCTTGTAATCATTTTTCGCCATAATTATTGCAGTAAATCGTCAACGCTCACCTCAAGCGCACGCTCGCAATCAGTTTGGAAAGCCGCCTTTGTCATAGTCCCACTCGCCATCGTCCCCTAACGCGGCACTGGTCGGTGCAGCAAGCAGAAATAAGAGGAGGAAACCTGAAAACAAGGGTTTTGACATTTCTTTATCCGCAAGCTGGTAGATAGTCTAATAGACTTTACCGCGCCATTCAAAGTTCAGCGGGGTGAGAGGATGGCGGAGTTCAGTCCCGCTTTGGGGCAGGGTTCAGTCCCGTTTTGCGGTATAACGACAGACCAGCAGGCCGGCAAAGTGTTTCCCCCGGTATTTTGGAGTTGGAAACTCCAATTTTTATGAAAAAATGGAGTTTGTCATACTATTATGTCCAAATGTATCCCAGACATTTCACTCCTCCGGGGGGGGGGGGGGGGGGCGACAGTCCTATTTTCTTTTCGGGCCAAGAGGCACGGGAAAGAGCCAATTTGTGGAGGATTTCTACCGAAATGGGTTGTTTTTTGATCTGCTTGACGCCCGCGTCTTTAATGAACTCATGGCAGATCCAAGCCGTTTGTCCCGGCAAATCCCTGCCGGGTTCACCGACTGGATCATCATTGACGAGGTGCAGAAGGCGCCTGCGCTGTTGGATGAAGTCCATCGCCTGATTGAAAAACGGCGTTTCCGCTTTGTTTTGACGAGTTCAAGCGCCCGTCGTTTAAGAAGGGAAAACGCCAATTTGTTAGCCGGGCGCGCCCTCATGCGCCATCTGTATCCGCTTACAGCCGCGGAGTTGGGCGATGATTTCGATTTGGCGCAAGCCTTGAGATATGGATGTCTGCCTGCCGCTTACGCCTCTGAGGACCCCAGGCTGTTTCTGAGCAGCTATGTGAGAACCTATCTGCAAGAGGAAGTGCAACAGGAAGGATTGACGCGCAATCTGCCGGCTTTTAGCCGTTTCCTGGAAGCCGCTTCTTTTTCCCAGGGCGCGCCCCTCAATCTCTCCGCTGTCGCCCGGGATTGCGCGGTCAACCGCAAGGTCGTGGAAAACTATTTTTCGATTCTCAGGGACACGCTGCTGTCTTATGAGCTCCCGGTGTTCGCAAGAAGGGCCAAACGCGAGTTGACAAGCAGGGTGAAATTCTACTTTTTCGATGCGGGAGTGTTTCGCGCCCTGCGGCCCGCCGGCCCCTATGACACGGATTCGGAATTGGGGGGCTTGGCCTTGGAAACTCTAATTTTGCAGGAAATCACCGCCCGCAATAGTTACGAAAACGATGCGTATCGGCTCTATTATTGGCGCACCCGGGAAGGTTTCGAGGTTGACTTCGTGCTTTACGGGGAACGAGGTCTCAAGGCGATTGAGGTTAAACATTCAGACCGCGCCAGGGCCGGGGACTTCAAAGGCCTCAGGCGCTTCAAGGAAGAACACCCTGAGGCGGCGCTGATGTTTGTCTATTTGGGCAGTCGCAGATACCACGAGGATGGCGTGGAGATCATTCCGGCGCAGGTTTTTTTTCAGAACATCGGGGAGTTTTTGAACTTCCCATTCCCGGACGGGTGGCAGCCTTCACGTGAAACAGGTGGCAGGCTTCAGTGAAATACGCATTCATGGTGTTTCTCCTCTCTGTTAAGGAGCTACCATAGGGCAAAATCGCTAAGTTTGAAATGGAGCGGTTTTACGGTGTAAGGTCACAACCCTGATATGATGAATTTTCCTAAATGGTTCGTGGTACAAGATTGGGGAGAGGGTCATTGTTACTAACATATCAGGACAGGATGGCTATTAAATGCGGTTGAAATATGCAACCCCGTATTCTATATTGGTTGGTAATGGTTGTTGTAAATTAAATAGCCGGACGGCAAATTACCATGAACAGAAGCCTTAACATTGAGTACAACGAGAATATACTGAAATCTCTTGCTATGTCTCCGGAGGAATTTCAGGATATGTTGCGAATTCGCCTTGCCGTTATCCTTTATAATATGGGGGCTCTGTCAACAGGTGGCGCAGCCGAATTTGCCGAGATGCCGAAGACAACGTTTTTGAGCAAGATGTCTGAGTACGGGATTGACACATTTGATTTTCCTTCTGAGGAACTTGAGCGTGATGTAGCCAATGCCCAATCCAATTTGTAACACCTCTCCATTACAATACCTGCATCAAATCAATCAGATAGACCTTCTGCCAAAAATATACGGCAGTATCCGAATACCCCAAGCTGTTGCAGATGAGATTGCAACAGGACTTCAAAACAATAACGATTTGCCTTATCTTGGAGATTTATATTGGCTCAGTGTTAGACCCAACGAAGAAAATGTAGACCTCTCCCAATTCCCATCAGGTTTGGGGAAGGGGGAAATACAGGTCATATCATCAGGGTTCAATATGCCGGATGAGGTGCTCATTTTAGATGACAGGCTTGCCCGACAGTTTGCAACTAAATCCGGTCTTAAGGTGACAGGAACAGTAGGAATATTATTGTCGGCGAAACAACGCGGAATGATTACATCAATTAAACCGTCTCTTGATCACCTGATAGGATTAGGATTTCGTATAAGTCCTGATATATACCATAAAGGCCTTAATCTGGCTGGTGAAACATTTGGTCTAAACCGTTAAAGGTAAACTCTGTTTGCAATTGACCTCCTCCCCGTAATCTGAGCCACCCGTCGTTTAAGGAGGGAAAACGCCAATTTGTTAGCCGGGCGCGCCCTCCCCGGACGGGGGGCTGGCCTGATGAGCGCGTTGTTGGAAGTGAGAAACCTGAAGGCGCCGTTCGCTACGGATGCCGAAACGGCGCTTGGCAATGTTCTGGCTATGGGATACCATTAACCAAAATCCGTTGAATGAACGTCAGCGCCTGATTATCAATAAAATTCAGGTGGCTTGTCATATAATGTAGTTAGAACCGCGGTAGACGAGATATGTATGAATAACCGTTTATTTACTCTCCTCATTTTTCTGGGATTTGGCGTATCGGCGGCTTTAGCGCCGGTTGTGGCGGCAGCGCAGGCGGCCGGCCCCATTGAGGAAATTGTCACTATAGGCACTCGCGCCAAGGGCCGCACCGTGCAGGACTCCCTGGCCCCGGTGGATGTCATTTCCGGCGACGAATTCGCCAACCAAGGGGACAGCGACCTGTCCAACCTGTTGCGCAATGTGGCGCCCTCTTTCAATGTGAATGCGCAACCTATCAGCGACGGGGCCACCATTGTTCGCCCGCCTAACCTGAGGGGCTTGGCGCCCGACCATACCCTGGTGTTGGTCAACGGCAAGCGGCGGCATCGCGGCGCGGTCATTGTCTGGCTCGGCTCAGGCATTTCCGATGGTTCCCAGGGGCCTGATATTTCCGCCATACCCGCCATTGCCATCAAACAAGTTGAGGTGTTGCGCGATGGCGCGGCGGCGCAATACGGCAGCGATGCGATTGCCGGGGTGATGAATTTCGAGCTCAAAGATTATGACGATGGCGGTTCTGTGGAAGTCCGCTATGGGGAGACTTCCGCTGGGGACGGCGCCCAGTATCGCTTTTCCGGCAATATCGGGTTGCCGCTGACCGCTGCCGGTTTTATCAACGCCAGCCTGGAATACGGCCATTCCGACCCTACAGACCGCGCCGTACAACGCAACGACGCCCAGGCGCTGATAGACCGGGGCAACATGGAAATACCGGCGCCGGCGCAGATCTGGGGCAGTCCAAAAGTGAAAGATGACCTGAAACTCTGGTTCAACTCAAGCGTGGACATCAACGCTTCCAACAGCCTTTACGCCCAAGGCAACTATGTCTCCAAGACCGTCGATGGCGGCTTTTATTTTCGTCATCCGAACCGGCGCACGGGCGTATTCGGCTCCCCGTTGTTGCGCGAAGACGCGAACGGCGACTTGATTCTGGATGACAACGGCAGTCCCATTCCCGAACTTGATGCCAACGGCAACCCCCTGCGTCTCTTGCTCGTGGGCGATCTGTTAGATGCCGCGGACGGGATATTGGACGGTTCCGCCGGTTGCCCTCAGGTGCGCGTCAGCGGCGCCTTGGTGCTGGAGGAAGACCGTGATGAACACGCGGCCGTGTTGGCCAATCCCAACTGTTTCACCTATCAAAAGCTGTTTCCCGGCGGCTTCACCCCGCGCTTCGGCGGCGACCTGGTGGATTTCTCGGCGGTGGGGGGGCTGGAGGGCGAGACCGATCTGGGAGATGGCGTCTTAGGCTGGGATTTCAGCGCGGGCATAGGCCAGAACAATGTGGATTACTTCATCTACAATACCATTAACGCTTCCCTGGGGCCGGATACGCCATTGTCCTTCGACCCTGGGGCCAACATACAGACCGACATCAATATTAACGCGGATTTCAGCTACGCCTGGAGGGATTTCAACTTCGCTTTAGGCTATGAATGGCGCGAGGAGGAGTTTGAGATTCGCTTGGGCGGGCCGGCCTCGTACGCGACGGGGTCTCTCACCGCCCAAGGGTTCCTGCCGGGGTCCAACGGTTTCTCGGGCTTTAGCCCGCTGGCCGCCGGCGTCTTTTCCCGCCGCAATCACGCGGTTTACGGCGACATCGAATGGGATGTTACCGGCGACCTGCTGTTAGGCGCGGCCCTTCGCCACGAGGAATTCAGCGACTTTGGCGGCACTACCAACTGGAAGGTAGCTGGCAACTGGCGCATGACGGATAGCTTCGGAGTGCGCGCCACCGCCAGCACCGGCTTCAAGGCGCCGACCCCTGGCCAGTCTAATTCGCTTAACATCACCACCGCGTTTAACGCCGTGTTGGGCGATGTGGCGAACGAGGGCGTGATCCCGTCCACCTCGGAACTGGCCTCGCGTTTTGGCGGCGAGCCTTTGCAACCAGAGGAATCCCTCAACCTGACTGCGGGCGTCCTGTTGAGTCTGGGGCCGCTGGATCTCACTGTGGATTATTTCAACATCGAGGTTGAAAACCGGCTGAACCTGACCCGCAACATCGTCCTGACGGAATCCCAGACGCAGGCTTTGTTGGCGGAGGGCATCAGTAGCGCCCGGGGTTTCCAGACCTTTAGATTCTTCATCAATGACTTCGATACCGAAACCCAAGGGATCGATGTGGTGGCGACCTGGCCCTGGGACTGGCGTTGGGGTTCCACTGAGCTTAGCCTGGCTTACAACTACACCCACACCAAGGTGAAGCCGCGGGCCGTTGGCCCAGGGGAGTTTCAGACCGTTGACGCCGACCGGATCAGGGAGATCCAGAACGGCGTGCCGGACACCCGCTGGACTGTTGCCTTGGGGCATGACTTGGGAGACTGGCGTTTGCTCGCCCGCGCCAGCTATTACAGCGGCTGGTATGACCCGGAGGCGGCGCTGGACTTTGGCGGCGAGGCCCTGTTCGACTTGGAAGCCGCCTATAGCTTTGATGACAATCTGACCTTCATGGCGGGGGCGCAGAATCTTTTCAACGAAAAAGGGGACAAGGATCCCATGGCGGCAGACCGTCTCGGCGCCCAGTACAGCCAGTGGACGCCCTGGGGGTTTGACGGGACTTTCTGGTATGCGCGGGTCCGCTACGATTTCGATTATTACTAAGCAACCCGCCTTGGGTCTTGGGAATGCGCAAAAGGCGTCGGGGTCAGGCCCTGAAAATTCACTGAAAATTCATGATCGAAATCTATCCTGATGGCATAATAGCAGGGCAGATGAACAACAGAGCAGGAGAAGCAATGTATCGATTTAGTTTTGCGCAAGCTACTGGGGCAGGCAGGGCGGCCCTGTCCAGGCGTTGCGTCCCGTGGCCGGGTCGCCGCGTCGCCCCGCCTTTCATCGCCGTGATGTTGGCGTTGGTCGCGCCGCTTGCCCATCCCGCCGGCGGCCTCTATGTTGGCGCGGAAGCCGGCGTCGCCATGGCGCAAAAGCTCCAATCCACACGCGTCAATACCGGCGTTCCGACCAACTGCGATCAATGGTTAGGCCCCGCCGTGCTCAACGACGGGACCTCCGTGCCGTTGCCGCCTGGTCAGTGCCAGCCCCGGGTTTTGCCGTCCAGCCCTAACGATTTTGACCTGGACGCCGGCTGGCTGGCCGGCGTTCAGGTCGGCTACGCCTTGGACCGGGTTCGCGTTGAAGCCGAGTATTTTCACCGGCGGCAAGGCGGCGAGTCCCTGCCCCTGGTGGTGCCGGGGGATGACAAGCAACAGGAGTTTGTCGAGCGCAACGAGGGCATCGACGACTTGGGCGCTCATCACCTCTTCGCCAACCTCTATTATGGCTTTGGCAACGGGAATTCCCGCTTCACGCCTTATGTCGGCGTTGGCCTGGGCGCTATGCGCGTCAAACTCGATTACGCGGCGACTTCCATCAGGAACAGCGACCGGGACGCGCTGTTGGCCCTGGGGCGCAACCCTAACGCCGCCGGCACGACCTCCCGCGCCGACGAGTCCCTGTCGGACACCTTGTGGGGCTACCAGTTGATCGCAGGGCTGGATTACTCCCTCAGTCCGGCCAGCGCGCTGACGGTCAAACTTCGCTACGGAGACGCCTTTGGCGATTTCGAAGATGACGACAACGAGTGGAAACCGTTGCGAGACCACGCCTCTACGACAGGGCCGGGCGGCGCGCCCGTTCGCTATGGCATCAAGGCGGACGATTTCGGTTTCTGGTCCGTTTCGGTGGGCCTCAAGTTTTTCCTCGATTAGGTCGGGAGCGGCAACCTGGGGCGGACTATCAATCGATGACCTTGCTCTTGGGAGGCGCGTTATTGTGAGATTATAGCGGTAAAAACGGAACCGCGCGCGATGGTGGAGGCAACCAACATCCAAATCATTTATGCACTTAAGGTAAGCGAGTATCTTTGGCCAGCTTTTTTGAGCGTTAGCCAGCGAAATGGAACTGTTTGCTGATTTGATTGGTCGGGGTGACAGGATTTGAACCTACGACCCCTGCCTCCCGAAGGCAGTGCTCTACCAGGCTGAGCTACACCCCGATGTTACCGGTTTTACAAACCGGGGACGTCATCATACGACCGATCGATGTTTATTTTATCGTATTCTTCTTTGATTTTCTCACGTAATTTCCTTGGCAAGCCTTTTAATCCTGATTCGCTCAATTGATATTTCGGCAGGTATTCTTTAGTTTAATATTTTCTCCCGACGGCAAAGTGGGCAAGGGCAAATAAGGCGTCCAGGCATTCGGATTGAGGCAACTTCCCGATTGCCCTCACGGCGATGGCGGCCTCTTCCCGGGCGCGTTCCGCCGTATATTGAATTGCGCCGGTCGCTTCAATAGCTGCGCTGATTTGCTCCATGTCGTGTAAGCCGCCATGTTTTATAGCGCTTTTTATAATAGCAATCTGCTTGTGTGAGCCATACCACATGGCATACAACAATGGTAATGTGGGCTTGCCCTCAGCCAGGTCATCGCCGATATTTTTGCCCAGGCCCTCGCTGGATGCCGTGTAATCCAGTACATCGTCTATCAGTTGGTAGGCAATGCCCAGGTGTTTGCCATACACGGCCATGGCCTGTTCTGTTTCTTTATCTTGCCCTGCAATGACAGCGCCGACTTGCGCGGCCGCTTCAAACAGTTTGGCGGTTTTATTATGTATGACTTCCAGGTAACGTTTTTCTGTCGTCTCGGGATCATGCCGATTGATGAGTTGTTGCACCTCTCCCTCGGCAATCGTATTGGTGGCGTTAGCCAGGATTTCCATGACATGCATGGATTTTACTTCCACCATCATTTGAAAGGCGCGGGAATAGAGGAAATCACCGACTAATACACTTGCTTCATTACCCCAGCGTTGATTCACTGTCGCTTTACCCCGCCTTAACATGGATGCGTCTACAACGTCATCATGCAGCAGGGTAGCGGTATGGATAAATTCAACAATGGCTGCCAGCGCGATGTGGTGGTTTTTACGATAAGCAAAGCAATTGGCGCTGAGCAAGACTAATGCCGGTCGCAGTCTTTTACCGCCGCTGTTGACAATATAGCTGCTCAATTGATCGATCAGTTGGACTTCCGAATGCAGTTTTTCATGTATCAGTTTATCTACTTCCTGCATATCGTCCCTGACCAGGGCCCGGATCGCCTGTATATCCGTTTCTTGTTCTATGGCTGCACTCATTATTTCTTAATATCTCGTTGCTTCGCCGATATAATTAAAACATTCTGCCAAGACTGGAGCGGATTGCCAATTAATTCTATCTGTTTGCGTAATTGGCGCTTGTATAAACCGGCCCAATTCCTTAAAATCCGCTCCTTTCAGTCCCAAACTGGTTCGAAATAACTATAGCGGAGTATAGATTTAATGTATGCGGTCATAAAATCCGGTGGAAAGCAGTTCAAGGTACAGGAAGGAGACACTGTCCGGGTAGAGAAAATCAATGCCGGGGAGGGGGCTGAAGTCAAGTTGGATGACGTGCTGATGGTTGCCGACGGCAACGGCGTTTCAATCGGCGCTCCGGTAGTGGAAGGCGCGACGGTCGCGGCGACGGTGAAATCCCATGGCCGGGGGCCGAAAATCAAGGTCATTAAATTCAGACGACGTAAACATTACCAAAAACAGATGGGGCATCGTCAGGCTTACACTGAACTGGAAATCACCGGCATCAATATGCAATCACCGCGCGGGGAGAATGACTGATGGCGCATAAAAAAGCAGGCGGCAGTACACGAAATGGCCGTGATTCCCAATCAAAGCGATTGGGCGTCAAACATTATGGCAGTGAATCGGTAAAGGCCGGGAATATTATAGTCAGGCAGCGGGGAACCCGGTTTCATCCTGGCGTCAACGTGGGTTGCGGCAAAGACCATACCTTGTTTGCAAAGGCTGATGGCACGGTCAGGTTTGAGCAAAAAGGACCAAAGAAGAGGACTTTCGTCAGCGTTGTGACGGTTTAACCGGAACCTGAGCGCAATGAACAAAAAAACCCGCCACTGGAGGGCGCCGCAAAAAACCCACCGTTGCCGTTGGCGATGACCCATAGGGGCGCCCCCCTGTGGTTGCCTTGACCCCCCGGCATTGAGCGGGACAGGCGCGGGGGCCTGCCCCTGCGGAATGAATGCCGCCTTCCTGCCCGAACCCGAACACCGCTTTTACCCCTTTTACGATACCCTCACTGAGCGGGGGGTTCATTTCAGCAACCTGGAATGACGATAAGACCATCGGCCTTGTTATGAAATTCATCGATGAAGCAACCATACGCGTAGAAGCGGGCAAGGGCGGTGACGGCTGTTTGAGTTTTCGGCGGGAGAAATATATCCCCAGGGGAGGCCCTGACGGTGGGGATGGCGGTCACGGCGGCAGTGTCTACCTGGTCGTTGATGAAGGGTTGAACACCTTGGTCGACTTCCGCCACGCGCGTTTGTATCAGGCAAAAAACGGCCAACCGGGTAGCGGTCGTGATCGAATCGGTAAAAGCGGCGACGATATTAAAATAAGAGTCCCCCTTGGCACACTGGTTTATGATGATGACACGGATGAGTTAATCGGTGATTTAGTCAGCCGGGATGATATTCTGCTGGTCGCCGAAGGTGGTGGATATGGCCTGGGCAATGCCCGTTTCAAAAGCAGCGTCAATCGAGCGCCTAAAAAAACCACGAAAGGTGGGCAGGGAGAGGCCAGGAATTTACGCCTGGAATTACAGGTATTAGCCGATGTCGGTTTATTAGGCCAGCCTAATGCGGGTAAATCCACGTTCATCCGGCAGGTATCGGCGGCCAGGCCAAAGGTGGCTGATTACCCGTTTACCACGTTGCACCCCCATTTGGGAGTAGCTCGGCTGGGCATGGATCAACACGCAGTGATCGCGGATATACCCGGCCTGATAGAAGGCGCGGCGGAAGGCGTCGGCCTGGGCGCTCAGTTCCTGCGACACCTGTCCAGGACCCGGTTGCTGTTGCACGTGGTCGATATCGGGTTGCCTGATGACGTAACAGAAATGATAAAAACGATCAGGGGAATCGAAAATGAGTTGGTGGCCTATGATGGGAAGCTGGCGAATAAAGCAAGGTGGCTGGTATTCAACAAGATTGATATTGTCTCAGCGGAAAAAGCCGCTGAAATTCATGCTGCGATAATAACGCGGATGAACTGGGAACAACCCGCATATTGCATTTCCGCAGCGACGGGAAAAGGTTGTGACCTATTGATAAAAGCCATATTCCAATGGCTGTCCGAGCAGGATAAGAATACGGATTAAATCATGACAGAAGCGCATTCCATGGCTAAGAAGAAACAGTGTTGGGTAGTCAAGATCGGCAGCGCCCTGTTGACCGATAACGGTTGCGGTTTGCGCGTTGACGCTATTGGCGACTGGGTAAGGCAAATGGCGGGATTACGGGAACAGGGCTATCGATTCATCATCGTGTCATCCGGCGCCATCGCGGAAGGAATAGCGAGATTAGGCTGGAATGAGAAACCGATTACCCTGCACGAGCAACAAGCAGCCGCGGCAATAGGCCAGATGGGACTGGTTCAAGCCTATGAGTCCGGTTTCCAGAAATACGCCATACGCACTGCGCAAATACTCCTGACCCACGATGATGTCTCCGCCCGGGAACGTTACTTGAATGCCCGTTCCACCTTGCGCACTTTACTCGACCTGGGCGTTGTTCCAATCGTCAATGAAAACGACAGCGTCGCCACCGAGGAAATACGCTTTGGGGATAATGACTCATTGGCCGGCCTGGTTGCCAACCTGGTGGAAGCGGATTTATTGATTATCCTGACCGACCAGGCCGGCTTGTATGATCGCGACCCGCGGCGGCACCCGGACGCCACGCTGATTAAAACGGGAAACGCCGGCGATGCCTCCCTGCAGCGCTACGCCGGTGAAGGCGGCGCACTGGGTCGGGGAGGGATGCTCACCAAGCTGAGGGCTGCTGAAGTTGCCGCGAAATCCGGTGCAGACACGATCATAAGCTCCGGTCTGGAGAAGGATATCCTGCTGAAAATCGCCGCAAATGAGCCTGAGCGAATAGGGGGGACAGTGCTCAGCGCCGGGCAGTCGCCATTGGCTGCCCGTAAACAATGGCTGGCGGGACACAAGCAATTGAACGGTGAATTGGCATTGGATGACGGCGCCTGTCACGTGCTGACTGAAAAAGGCAAGAGCTTGTTGGCCGTCGGCGTCACGGCTGTGAAAGGTGAATTCGACCGGGGCGAGATAGTCGGTTGCGTTGACAAGGACGGCAATGAAATTGCCCGTGGGCTGGTCAACTACAATGCCGGGGAAGCGCGTACAATCATGGGACAACCCAGCAACAAAATTGAACAACTGTTAGGCTACGTCGTCGAGCCGGAATTAATCCACCGGGATAACCTGGTCCTGCTGTGACGACGATGACCCACCATCCACTCCGGCAATCCTCATTTGTGGTTGACCGGCGTTCCTACGACAGCGCCCGGATTTGGGTATTCAGGCGGCTTTTGTGGCGGGCGGCCTTGTTTTTGTGAATTAAACCCTTGGTTGCCATTTTATCTATGATAGGCACGGCTGCCTGGTAAGCGACAGTCGCTTCGGCCTTATCGCCTTTTGCTATGGAATCGACCACTTTCCTGATTGATGAGCGCAGCATGGAACGGCGGGCGTTGTTGTGCAGGCGGCGCTTGTTTGCCTGCCTGGCGCGTTTTTTTGCCGATGCGATGTTAGCCAAGATTTAACTCCCGAATTCAGTTTGTTCAAGGGTTCGCCACTATGCAGGCGCGAAGTCATTTTGTCAATCTTTATCGGCATGTTCGGCCCCCCCTTCCATGCAGATCTATCCTGACATTCCTTGTCAGCCCTGTGTTATCCTTTGTCCGGTAAAATCCACCCCGTAAATCCCCTTGCCGGGGGGACTGACAGGAACGAAAATTTTTTGCGCCTGTTTTTTCATACAGCTGGCAGTGATAAGGATAATGCAACAGAAATTATTGAAATCAACCTTGATAGTCAGTTCGATGACGGGCATTTCCCGTATTTTCGGGTTGCTTCGGGATATCGTCATCGGCGCCATGTTTGGTCCCGGCGCGGGCGTCGACGCCTTTATCGTTGCCTTTCGCATTCCGAATTTTTTACGCCGATTATTTGCCGAGGGTGGTTTTTCGCAGGCATTTGTGCCGGTTTTGTCGGAATATAAAGAGCAACGCAACCGGGAGGATGTCAAAGCCCTGGTTGATCATACTTCTGCGGTTTTAGGCATTGCCTTGTTGATTACCACAGTCGCTGGCATATTAGCCGCGCCTTTGCTGATATGGCTCTTTGCTCCGGGTTTCAGTGGGGATATGGAAAAACAGGCCCTGGCGGCACAAATGCTGCGAATTACCTTTCCTTATATCCTGTTTATTTCATTGACGGCGTTGGCAGGGGGGGTCCTTAACGCGTACCAGAAATTTGCGATACCCGCATTGACTCCCGTGTTGCTCAATTTATCCCTGATCGGTTGCGCCGTCTGGTTGGCGCCTTATTTCCCACCGGGAAAAATGGTGACGGCGCTGGCCTGGGGCGTATTAATCGCCGGCGTGGTTCAATTGCTTTTTCAATTCCCGTTTTTACTGAAGCTCAAACTCCTGCCAGCGCCCCGGTTTAACCGGGACCGGGAAGGCGTCAACAAAATTATCACGTTGATGATCCCGACCCTGTTTGCAGTCTCCATCACCCAGATCAACCTGCTTGTCGATACCATCATCGCTTCATTTTTAGAGACGGGCAGTATTTCATGGTTGTATTTCTCGGATCGACTGTTCGAGTTTCCCGTGGGAGTATTCGGCGTTGCATTGGCCACGGTCATACTGCCCAGCCTGTCAGCCCGGCACGCCGGCAGTGATGCGGTCGCTTTCAACAAAACACTGGATTGGGCCTTTCGCTGGGTATTCCTGATTTCCCTGCCGGCGGCAGCAGGATTGATACTGCTTGCGGCGCCTTTGCTTACCACCATATTCCAGTACAATGAATTTACTCAATATGACGTGCAGATGTCGACGCGCAGTTTGATGGCGTACATGGCCGGGTTGCCGGCAGTCATCATGGTAAAGGTTTTATCGACAGGTTTCTTTTCAAGACAGGATACGAAAACGCCGGTAAAAGTCGGCGTGGTCGCCATGCTGTCCAATGTCGTCCTGAACCTGGTGCTGGTTTTTCCCCTGGCCCACGCCGGCCTGGCTTTGGCGACGTCGCTGTCAGCGTATATCAATGCCGCTTTGCTCTACAGGATACTGCGTAAAGATAAAGGTTTCACGGCGGAGTCGGGTTGGCCCGCTTACCTGGTTAAAATCACCCTGGCGGTGTTTGCCATGGCATTGTGCCTGGTTTACTTTATTCCTGATAATTTCGTCTGGTTTGAATGGAATGTGTATGATCGCATATTGAATGCATCGTTATGGGTCGTTATCGGCCTCCTGATTTATTTTGGGGTTTTGTGGATAACGGGAATTCGCCCGCGCGAGATGGCGATGCAACCGTTACGTACGGGTGATTGAGACGATAAACATGGAACTGATTAGATATTCATATAACCTGAAATCACATCATCGTGGTTGCGTCGCCACCATTGGAAATTATGACGGTGTCCACCTGGGGCACCAGGCCGTGCTCAGACAGCTCAAGCGACAGGCGGAGATGATGGATTTACCGGCGCTGGTCATTACGTTTGAGCCCCACCCCCAGGAGTTTTTTAAATCAGGAGGTGCGCCTGCCAGGATAACCAGCTTCAGGGAAAAACTGGAAATACTCAAACAACAGGATATAGATCGCGTACTTTGTCTGCGTTTTCAGCAAACCGTTGCCGACCTGTCCGCGGAGCAATTCATCAGGCAGATTTTAGTAAATGATTTGGGCATCAAGCGGCTCATTATCGGCGATGATTTCAAGTTCGGCAAAGGTCGGCGGGGTGATTTTCGCATGTTGCAGGAATACGGGAAGGAATTGGATTTCGACGTTATCCTGACGGAAACTCACATGCTGGATGGTGACCGGGTCAGCAGCAGCATAATTCGAGAGAGACTGAACAGCAGCCGGTTTGAAGAAGCGCAATTATTATTAGGCCGTTATTTCAGCATCAGCGGGCGCGTTGTTCACGGCGCCAAGCGTGGCCGGGAATTGGGATTTCCCACGGCGAACATCGATCTCAATAAACGCTTTGTCCCGTTGCGGGGCGTGTTTGCCGTCAGTGTCAAGGGGGCTGATGAATCCACCCACCTGGGTGTTGCAAATTTGGGCACGCGCCCGGTATTTGATGAAAAAAAATTGTTGTTGGAGGCGCATTTGTTTGATTTTGATAAAATGATTTATGGAAAACATATCAGCGTCGAGTTTTTCAAACGCTTGCGCGATGAACAGAAATTCTCCTCGATTGATGAACTCGTGGGACAGATAGCAACGGATATAAAAGCGGCCAGGGATTTTTTTGCCGGAATAAATCCTCAAAGCAATGACCAATTATAAAGATACCCTGAATTTGCCGAAAACGGATTTTCCCATGAAAGGGAACCTTGCCCGGCGTGAGCCGGAAATATTGGAACGCTGGAAGGACCAGGACATTTACCGCCGGATCAGGCGGCATAAGGCCGGTAAAAAGAAATACATCCTGCATGACGGTCCGCCCTATGCGAACGGTGATATCCATTTAGGCCATGCCGTCAATAAAATCCTGAAAGACATCATCATCAAGTCCCATGGCCTGGATGGATTCGATTGCCCCTATGTGCCGGGTTGGGATTGTCACGGGTTGCCCATCGAGCACCAGGTGGAAAAGAAAATCGGCAGGGCCCGCGACAAGGCTGACGCAAGGGCGTTTCGTAATGCCTGCCGCGAGTACGCGCAAAAACAAATAGATAAACAGAAGATTGATTTTCAACGGTTGGGTGTATTGGGCGACTGGGAAGAGCCTTACCTGACCATGAATTATAAAACCGAAGCCGAGATCGTTCGCGCCCTGGGCAAGATGATTGCCGCCGGACACCTGAGCAGGGGGTTCAAACCCGTGTATTGGTGCACTGACTGCGGTTCGGCCCTGGCAGAGGCGGAAGTTGAATATATCGATAAACAATCGCCGGCAATAGACGTGTGTTTTCCCGTCGTTGACGAAGATGACTTTTTCCGCAGGTGCCCGCGAAAACCTGATAATAAAGGCGAAGGCCGCTTAGCTGTCGTTATCTGGACCACGACGCCATGGACTTTGCCGGCGAACCGGGCAGTAGCGCTTAATCCGGATTTGAATTATGTCGTCGTGCAGTGTGATTCACCCCGCGGCAGGGAAAGGCTGGTACTGGCTGAAAAACTGACAACCTCGGCATTGCATCGTTATGGCATCGAAGATTATCAAATTTCAGCTTCAGTGAAAGGCGCGGCGCTTGAAGGCGTAGCGCTTCAACATCCTTTTTACGATTATCAGGTTCCTTTGATTTCAGGCGACCACGTCACCCTGGAAGCCGGCACCGGCGCCGTGCATACTTCGCCGGGGCACGGGGTGGATGATTATAACGCCGGGAAAAAGTATGGATTGCCCATAAGCAATCCGGTCGCCGATAACGGTTGTTTCCGCGAGGACACGGCGCTGTTTGCCGGTGAGCATGTTTTCAAGGCGAATGCCCACATTGTCGAAACCATCATGGGCAATAACAACCTGTTGGTTGAAACGACGATTCGACACAGTTATCCCCACTGTTGGCGGCATAAATCTCCCATCATCTTCAGGGCTACGCCGCAATGGTTTTTCAGCATGGATGAGCGGGGTTTGCGCCGGCAGGCATTGAAGGAAATCGACAAGGTGCAGTGGACTCCCGAATGGGGCCGGCAACGAATTCATGGGATGGTGGCTGAGCGCACGGACTGGTGTATTTCCCGGCAACGCACCTGGGGCGTGCCGATTGCGGTGTTCGTCGATAAACAATCAGGGGAGTTGCATCCCGAAACGCCCGCCTTGATCGAAAAAGTGGCGGGAAAGATCGAGCGGGAGGGTATAGACGGCTGGTTCGACCTCGACGCTGCGGAATTTCTCGGCGAAGTTGGGGGGGTATCCGGGACCGGGCAGGCGCAGGGCCCTGCCCCTGCGGGCGAAGCCGGGGAATTGCCCGGTGAGGATGTCGGACGATATGAGAAAGTGATGGATACCCTGGACGTGTGGTTTGATTCCGGTGTCACCCATGCCGCCGTGCTGGAGCTCGATGAAAGATTGGCTTTTCCCGCCGACCTGTACCTGGAGGGTTCCGACCAGCACCGGGGGTGGTTCCAATCGTCGCTATTGACTTCGGTCGGGATAAACAACCGGGCGCCTTATCGCGGCGTGCTCACCCACGGATTTACCGTGGATGCGAAAGGCATGAAGATGTCCAAGTCATTAGGCAACGTGATATCGCCGCAAAAGGTAATGAAAACCCTGGGCGCCGATATACTGCGGTTATGGGTTGCGGCAACCGATTACCGGGGTGAGATGAATGTTTCCGATGAGATCCTCAAGCGCATGGCTGACGCCTATCGCAGGATTCGCAACACCGCGCGCTACCTGCTCTCAAACCTGTATCAATTTGATCCGGCTGTTCACTGTGTCCATGAGAGCGAGCTGCTTGAGTTGGATAAATGGGCGCTGGCCGAGACGATCGGGTTGCAGGAAGAAATCATACAGGCATATGGCAAGTATCAATTTCATTTAATCTATCAAAAACTGCACCATTACTGCGTTGTGACATTGGGGGGGTTCTACCTCGACATCATCAAGGACCGTATTTATACGCTGAAAGAAGACAGCTTGCCCCGTCGTTCGGCCCAGACGACCATGTTTCATATTGCCGAGGCCTTTGTCCGCTGGTTGGCGCCGGTCCTCAGCTTTACCGCCGATGAGATTTGGCAGCGCTTGCCTGGTCAACGCAGCGCCTCGGTTTTTCTGGAAGACTGGTATGACGGTTTCCCCGTTGTCGCCGTCAAAGAGCATTGGCCCCGGATCATAAAAGTGCGTGAAGAAGTCAGCAGGGAGCTGGAACAGTTGCGCGTTGCAGGTGATATAGGTTCATCCCTGGACGCGGAAGTGCAGTTATATTGCAATGGTGAAATCAAGGCGTCCCTTGATTATTTAGAGGATGAGTTACGCTTTGTATTTATTACCTCCCATGCCGGCGTTCACGTGGACGTGGACAGGCCGGAAGACGCCGGTCAGAGTGAACTGGATGGTCTATGGATCAAGGTGACGGCATCGACCCGCGCTAAATGTGTCCGTTGTTGGCATCGCCGCGAAGACGTCGGCAGCAGCGCAACGCACCCGGCGCTTTGTGGACGCTGTGTGCTCAACGTCGAAGGCGACGGAGAAGCGCGCCGCTTTTCGTGATGGGGCAGCTAAGGGTAGCGCGCTTTCATGCGCAAGAAACATGAAGACGACAAACCTGAAATGGTTGTGGCTGACTTTACTAATCGTTATTCTCGATCAAGCAAGCAAACAGGCGGCAAGCCAGTTGTTGCTTTTTAATCAGGCCTGGCCGGTGTTCCCGGGCTTCAACTTGACCCTGGTCCACAATCCCGGCGCCGCTTTCAGTTTTCTCCGGGACGCGGGTGGCTGGCAACGTTACTTTTTTATCATTTTAACCACGGGCGTAAGCATCGCCCTGTTGATATGGTTGACGCGCTTGCCGGCCAACCGGGCATGGTTGCCCTGCGCCCTGGCTTTAATCATGGGCGGGGCAATCGGAAACCTGTGGGACCGGTTGCAATATGGCTACGTAGTTGACTTTATAGAAGTGTATTACGATAAATGGTCATGGCCGGTATTCAACATCGCTGATTCCGCCATTACCGCCGGCGCCATCATGTTGATCATCGACGCATTCCGGTTGAACCGGGAGGCGCGCAATGGATAATCCACAGGTTGCGCAGGTGAACGGGCGCCAGGTGGATACCAACCTGGGCATCCGTGGATGCCAGGCTGGTTTTTCATCTGCGGAAATCTGCGTCATTTGCGTATAAGCGTGATAAACTGACAACCACTGAAAATAAGGCAGGAAATATAAATGCGGATAACATTGGCAAACCCACGGGGATTCTGCGCCGGCGTGGACCGGGCGATTGAGATTGTCGAGCGCGCGCTGGATTTGTTCGGCGCGCCGGTCTATGTGCGTCATGAAGTGGTCCATAACAAATACGTAGTCGATACGTTGCGAGGCAAAGGGGCCGTGTTTGTCGAGGAACTGGATGAAATCCCGGATGAATCGACGGTCATCTTCAGCGCCCACGGTGTTTCCAAGGCGGTAAGGCAGGTGGCGACGCAAAGAAAATTACGGGTCTATGACGCTATCTGCCCGTTGGTAACAAAAGTGCACATGGAAGTAGACCGTTATCAGGATGAGGGCAGGGAATGTATACTTATTGGCCATGCCGGACATCCTGAAGTGGAAGGAACCCTGGGTCAATACCGTCCCATAAACGGCGACGGTGGCATATATCTCGTGGAGTCGGTTGAAGACGTTGGGAAATTGGACGTGAAGAACGCCGGGTTTTTAGCTTTTGTGACGCAAACCACCTTGTCCATGGATGATACTGCGGAAGTGATTGATGCGCTGCGCCAGCGATTTCCGAAAATAGTCGGCCCGAAAAAGGAAGATATTTGCTATGCCACGCAAAACAGGCAGGACGCCGTAAAAAAACTGACCAATGATTGTGATTTGATATTGGTCGTCGGCTCGCAAAACAGTTCCAATTCAACCAGGTTGATGGAAATTTCCCAGAAGAAAGGCGTGCCTGCTTACCTGATAGATAATGCCGCTGAAATCCAGCGAGGGTGGCTGGATGGCAGGTCCAGCATCGGATTGACCGCCGGCGCTTCCGCGCCGGAAGTCCTGGTTGAAGAAGTCATTGAAAAGTTGAAAGAGTGGGGTGTTGATATTGTTACGGAAGCGCCGGGAATAAGGGAAAGCGTGGTATTTTCATTGCCGAAAGAACTCTTGAGGAGAAAGCAATCGGCGAGTCAGGGGCTGGAAGACGGAAGACAGGGGGCAGGGGCCGCCCCTTGCTAATTGCTGTCCAGGGCCGGAACAGTAAACAGGTATTTTGCCACGGCCTGTAGATCGGTCGGGGTCAGCGCGCTGGTGGAATTTTCGATCACGTCGACCATGGCCCCGCCGGCATAATCACCATCGGGTAATTCACCTTCTTCCAGGTAGAGTAATAATTCATCCTCATCCCAGTCCCCGATGCCATGTGATTTTGACGGCGTTACGTTAGGGACCGGGTCGCCGTCCGGCCCCTCCCCGACGCCGCCTAAAAACAACGCCGGGCGGCTGGCGCCGAAGGCATTCCTTGGTGTATGACACTCGCTGCAATGTGTCAAGGCATGAACGATATACGCGCCCCGGTTCCAGGTTTCGTCTTTGTCGGCGGCAGGTTGGAAAACGCCGGGTTTAAAAAATATTGTTTGCCAGCCGCGCAGGGCAAAACGGTTGGTGTACCAGGGCGTATCGTGTCGCTCATTTCGTTGTTTGACCGGCGTTGTTGTTTGCAGGTAAGCATACATGGCGCGCAAGTCGGAGGAATTGATTTGCGTGTAGGAGGTATAGGGAAAAGCAGGGTAATAGCGCTCTCCCGCGGGGCTTATTCCCAGGTGCATTGCCCCGGCGAAATCCCCGAAACTCCACAAACCAATGCCAGTTTCTTCATCCGCGGTAATATTGGGCGCAAAAAAACTGCCGAAGGGGGTGTCCAGCTTCAATCCGCCGGCCAGGTATGCGCCCCCGTTGCCTGCATCCGTGTGGCAGCTGACGCAGCCGGCGACATTGATTAAATATTCGCCGCGCCTGATCTCCTCTTCAGTCGGCGTTTCATTTGAATCGGCAAGGGCGGGAAGGCTGCCTGGCCGCGACAGCCACCAGAGGGTGACGAGCAGGAAAAACAGTATTAAGAGACACCTGCGCATCACTTATGCCCGCCGACAAATCGAGGGCAGTATCCCCCAAAAAATCCTCTTCCCTGTTTCTATTTCCGAAACGGTTTATGACAGGCCTTACAGGTTTGCGCCAATTCTCCGAACCTGGTGTCAATAACACCCGCATCACCCGATTGCACTGCATCAAGCAGGGCTTGCGCCGCCTGTTGACTTTCATTGGCCCGGGCTTCAAAATCCGCCCAGTCCTCCCAGATCTCCGCTTTCGCATCGGTTTTACCTTCCAGCGTTCCCTCGGGAAACAACAGGGTTATGTCCTTTGTCAGTTTCACCAGGGCCTCGGCGTGCATTCCCAGGTGTCCTTCTGCGGTAAAGCGACCATCTTTAAGCCGCCGAAGCGCGCCGGTATGACCGCCAATAGCGCCCATATAATTCTGCCGATACTGGATCGTGCCTTTTACGTCATCAGCCAATAATGGCTGCGGTGACATGCAGAGCAGCAGCAGGAGACAGGGGACGAGCCCCGGTTGCGCTGCTTTTCCCGGCCTGCCCCGGAAGAAATAGCGTAGAAAACGAGGTCTGTCCCCGGCTTTATTCAGGATCATGGTGAGATTCCCCCTAAAAAGAAAGTTTGATTGATTCCCCTGTTTGTTGGGATTTCGGATAATCTCATCGCTGTTTTCCCGGTTGGAGTGATGAGATCAAATAAAATTTGAGCAGTTTCTTCCAATAATACATCAAGCGGTTCCGACTCTTCATTATGGAATTCCCGCGCTTTATCGCTATCGATATGCTCAGGCATGGGTTCTAATCCCCGGGCAGCGCGGAATTCATCCCGCAATTTTTTTTTCGCGGCCAACAGTTTTTCCCGCTCTGATTTACGCCTGGTTTCCAGCAAGGTGACGACTTTCCTGTTATCGGCTTCATGGGCGATTTCCAGGTCATCGAGCAGTAATTGCATAAGCTGATCTTGCTTTATACGTTTTTCGTGGAGTTCCCTGGCATGAATAAAATTCTCAACCGGCGCGCTGGCCGGGATATAACGCGCCGGTTTTACTTCGTCCCAGGGCAGGGCGTTGTCCAGGATTCTCTCGCCGTGCTCCTCATTGTACCGGGCCGTGGGGAAAACGATGTCGGGTATGATGCCCTTGTGTTGATTGCTGCCGCCGCTGATACGGAAAAATTGAGCGATGGTGGTTTTCAGCCGGCCATGTTCATCATCCGATGAGCGGACGAAACGATTTAAATCGATGACGTTTTGTACCGTGCCTTTGCCGAAAGTAGGCTCGCCGGTAATGATCCCGCGCCGGTAATCCTGGATTGCCCCGGCAAATATCTCCGAGGCTGAGGCGCTGTTTCGATCAACCAACACTGCCAAGGGGCCGCCATAGGCAATATCGGGGTCGGGGTCGCGGTTGATTTCAATTTTGCCCGTGGAGTCCCTGGTTTGCACAATAGGCCCGGATTCTATAAACAAGCCGGTCAATTCCAGGGCTTCAGCCAGTGAACCGCCGCCGTTGCCGCGCAGGTCGATGATCAGGCCGTCGATGTTTTTGTCTTTCAGCTCCGCAAGAATTCTCCTTACGTCCCTTGAGGTGCTTCGATAGTTTTTATCTCCCCTGGCCTGGGCCGGGAAGTCCATGTAAAAGGTGGGAACGTAAATGACGCCGACTTTTCCACCCCTCTCCAATTCGATAATTTCTGATTTGGCGGCTTGTTCTTCTAATTTGATTTTATCCCGGGTGATGGCAATAATTTTACTGGGGCTGGCTGTTTCGGACAAAATTTCCAGTCTGACGACGGAGCCTTTGGGTCCGCGAATCAAATCGACCACGTCATCTAAACGCCAACCTATAACATCTATTATCTTGCCGTCGCTATCTTGTCCCACGCCGATGATCCTGTCTTCAGACTCTAATTGACCGCTGAGCTCGGCCGGGCCGCCGGGGATCACTTTCTGCACTACCGTATAATCGTAATCCGCGCGTAACACGGCCCCGATCCCTTCAAGGGAAAGCCGCATGCTGATATCGAAGTTTTCTGATAAACGGGGCGAGAAATAAGTGGTATGGGGTTCTATGGAGGTGGTATAGGCATTGATGAATGTCTGAAAAACGTCATTGGAATCAAGCTGAAATATACTGGTTTTCAGTCTCGTATAGCGTCTGTGCAGTGTTTCGCCTATCTCCTCAATGTCCTTGTTTGATAATTTCAGGTTCAGGCTGTCGTTTTTAACTTTTTTTCGCCAGGTTCGGTTCAATTCTTCCTCCGTCTTTGCCCAGGCTGTTTCACGGCGGTCAAACCGATAGTCTTCATCGATGCTGAAATCAAATTCGGTCTCGAGTAATTGCCGGGCGTAAGTGACCCGCTCATCAACCCGTTGGCGATAGACCTTGAAGATTTCAAAGGCAGGACCGAGGTCCGGGTCCTTCAAGGCGTCATCAAACAAGTAGCGATTGCGTTCAAAGTTTTTTATATCGGCTGCTAAAAAAAAGCTGCGATTGGCGTCGAGGCTTTCTAAATAATTATCCAGAATCTGGCCGGATAAATCATCATCAAGGGCTTTTTTCTGATAATGGTAGGTGTCGATGATATGTAAAATGATTTCCGCCGCGCGTTTGTGCCGGGGCTCAGGTCGAAGATTGTCTTCAGTTACTACAGGAGGGTTTGCCCAAGTGGATGGGGCGAATGCCAATAGAAATAGCGCGGTGGTTCTGGTCATCAGGCGCATATTGAGAAGTATCGAGGTTGCAATATGGGAGTTGTCATTATCTCAGGATTATATCCGTATAGTTAATAAATAGGAAATCCACTATTTTTTCGGCAGCTCCTGAAAGCGGGTTTGGCGGCTGTTTTTCCGTTCCGCGCGAAGTCACTCCAAAACAGCCCCCAAACCCGCTTTCAACAAATAGTGGGTTTGGCGGCTGTTTTTCTGTTCCGCGCGAAGTCACTCCAAAACAGCCCCCAAACCCACTTTCGACAAACAGCGGGGGTTACTGCTTTTCCAGCATTTCCAAGTGCGCCGTCAGGCGTTCTGCCTTCTTTTTACTGCCACCCAGAAATCCCGGCGCTTTCGTATAGTAACTGATCAGGTCGCGTATGGCCTCCAGGTTGTCAGGATCCAATTCGACCGCTTGTTGAAATTGTTTCAGGGCTTTTTTCGAATAAGTCACGGCTTTGAACCAAGGGCTGTTCTCGGCAATGCGCGCGTAACATTTGCCCAGCCAATGGTGCAAGGTTGAATCATTCGGTGATGATTGGAGGGCGCTTTTAAAATTATTCAAGGCTTCTTCGTATTTGCCGTTTTCGTATGCCTTGATGCCGACGTTAACCGCCTCCTCATAATTGCCGGCGGCAAATGCGCCGAGGCTGATCAGGGCCGCGGCCACCACCGAATAATGCACAGACGCCATTGTTTCAGTGTACCGCGATTAATTCTATATCGAAGATAAGGGTTTCATTAGGGCCGATGGAGCCTTGCCCCACAGGGCCATAAGCAAGTTCCGCCGGGATATAGAGCTGCCATTTTGCGCCTGTTTTCATCAGGGGCAGCGCTTGTTGCCAGCCTTTGATAACGCGGTTAAGGGTCAGTTTTGCCGGCGCATTGCGAGCATAGGAGCTATCAAACTCTTCGCCGTTAATTAGTGTCCCCCGATAATGAACGGTGATTTCGCTGTCAGGGTCTGGACTTTTCCCTTCCCCGGGTCTCAGGATTTTATATTGCAAGCCACTGTCAAGCGCTACTATGCTTTCTTTTGTTTTATTCTCATCGAGAAACTTTTTTCCGATCCGACTGTTTTTGACAGCCTCTGAATTCCGTTTTTCCTGCTCTTGTTCTTGAAACCTTGCAAATATGGTCTGGATTTCTTCCTGGGACAGTTTCGGCTTATTGTTCTTCAACACGTCTTCCACCGCCATCAAGAAATACTCTTCATTCAAATCCATTTTTTGTTGCACCACGCTTTGTGAGAAAAAGACACCCAGCGCATAACTTAATTTTTGTTTGTCGGTCATGCCGGTATCTCCGGCATGGGTCGGGGCAATACACGCTATAACCATAAGCGCAATAAAGATTCCTGCAATATCGTGTTTATTCATTTCGGTTTCTCGGATTTTCTCAGTTATTTTGTGGGATGTGGGGGTTAACGCTTCATGCCGCTTTGACCAGTGACATGGCCTGTTCCATGATTTCCAGCCCGGCGTTTTTTTTATGAGCATGTTCGCTCAAATAACGTCTGTAAGCGCGGGCGCCATGCCGCCCCTGGAATAAACCCAGCAGGTGCCGGGACATGGCATACAGGTTTTCGCCGCTGGCAATTTCTGTCTCCATATACCGCATATAGCTATCCAGTATTTCCTGACGGGAAGGCGTGGCGTTGTTTGCATCAAACAGGGTCTTGTCCGCTTCGGCAAGCAGGTAAGGATTGCTGCAGACGGCCCTGCCTATCATGACGCCGTCAACGTGGCGCAGGTGCTCTTGCGCCTCGGCCAGGTCGTTGATGCCACCGTTAATGATGATTTCCAATTGAGGGAAGTCCTGCTTTAACCGATAGACCATGGCGTATTGCAGGGGAGGGATCTCCCGGTTTTGCCGGGGACTCAGACCCTGCAGCCAGGCCTTGCGCGCATGAATGATAAATGTTCGGCAATCGGCTGTCAAAACGGTCGAAATAAATTGACTCAGGTGGTCATAGCTGTCGAGGCTGTCAATGCCGATGCGGGTCTTTACCGTGATGGGCATATCGACCGCCGCCGACATGGCGTGAACACATTCAGCAACCAGTTCAGGTTCAGCCATCAGGCAGGCGCCGAACCGCCCGGATTTGACCCGGTCGCTGGGGCAGCCGATGTTCAGGTTGACTTCATCATAGCCATAGCGCTCAGCGATTTTTGCGCAGGTGGCCAACTCACCAGGATTATTGCCGCCCAGTTGAATGCCGACGGGGCGCTCAGCGGCATGAAACCTGAGGCGCTTGTCCGCATCGCCATGGATCAAGGCGCCCGTAGTCAACATCTCCGTATACAGCATGGCGTGTCTCGACATGAGACGCAGGAGGTAACGAAAATGTCTGTCCGTGTGGGACATCATCGGGGCGACGCTTAATTTATGATTTACATTTATCTTGTTCATCAAGCAACATATTAGTGAATTTGGTTCGAAGATAGAACCCCCTGGGCAGGGTCAGCCCGACCTCGCCGCTGGCTAGTGTTATCTTGACCCGGCTGGCGGAGTCAGCCGCCTTTGGTCTTATCTGTAAATATTCACCGTGTTTTGAACTGATCTTGTCAAACTCGCCAAAACTCACCATTTCGATTAATTCCCGCCAGTCCTGTTCAAGTACCTGCGCCTGCTTCGGCGTCGGGCTCCATAGAAAGGCGTTTCCAACCCTCCTGTTGCCCAGGAGTATGGCCGGGTCAGCTTCTATCGGGACCCAAAGGACCCGGTCGAGTTTATTCTTGACATTGGAATCGGGCCAACCCGAACCGGGTGAAATGTTCATGGGCGTCGTGCAAACAAAAGTCGATTCTTTTGCTTTGCCTTTTTGATTGACGGGTATTGTTTTTAATTCTATGCCCAGGTTCTGAAAGTCAGGTTCGGGATGTGAAGTGGCGGTGGCGCCCAGGCAACATTCGATGAGTTGGCCGGCCCATCCCTTCGCTCTTGTTTGTGATTCAGGAACGACAACGTTTAATTCATCAGCGACTTGCCTGAGTGACTTGCCGGCCAGTTCAGCGCAACGCGAGAGCAATTCAGGCTCGGACGTCGGCGCTTCCGTCAGTTCATGTTCAGCGACTGCGTAATCGTGTTGGTCAGGCATTCCAATTTTACCTGATCGGTAATGACCTGATTATTCAGGTCTGTAATAAAAAAGATGTCTTCGACCCGTTCACCATATGTTGCGATTTTTGCCGCCTGTAATCTGGTCCCGCAAAATTCCAGGGCCATGCCGACTGATGACAGGAATCCGGGCCGGTCTGATGCGCTGACCTCCATTACGTTCCGTTCATTTTTTGCGTCGATAGTGAAATTAACGCGGGCGGGAATGGCAAAGTGCTTCAATTTTCTCGACCTGACCCGATCCAGGCGTCTTATGGGTTTGTTCAAGGACATCAGGTTTTGTTTCAGCGCTGTCCTGATCTCGTTCTTTCTTTCCCGGCCTTTTACATTGGCCCCGGATTTTTCCAGGATAATGAACGTATCGAGTGTATAACCGTGGTTGGAGTTCATGATACGCGCATCGACGATATTCAGGTTTAACAGGTCCAAGGTCCTGGTGGTCCTTGAAAACATATTGTCATGGTCATGCATGTAAATAAACAGCTCGGTGGCGCCGCGATCGGTTTTTTCCCGTATCAGGACCAAGGGCAGCCGATTTTCCTTGCTTTTCATGACAGCCCGCGTATGCCAGGCAATCTCATCGGCGGAGTAGCGCAGGAAATAATCATCACTGAGATGGGACCACAAGGCCCCGACGTTTATATCGACCTGGATGTCGTTGTTGATGATTTCCATGGAACGCGCTTTTGTTTCCTCTACCAGTTCCCTTTTGTTTACGGGATTTTCCAGTCCGCGCCGCAGCGCCGACAATGTTTTGCCGTACAGGTCGGTGAGCAGGGCGTCCTTCCAGTTGTTCCATAATTGAGGGTTGGTTCCGTTTATATCGGCAACCGTTAACAGGTAGAGGTAATTCAAGTGAAGGGTATCCCCCACCTTTTTGGCAAAATTATTGATGACTTCCGGGTCATTGATGTCCTCTCTTTGCGCGGTTTTCGACATTAACAGGTGTTGTTCCACAAGCCAGGCAACCAGTTTTGCGTCATAGTCGCTCAGGTGGTGTTTTTTACAAAACGAAAATGCGTCCCTGGCGCCAAGCTCGGAATGATCGCCACCCCGGCCTTTTGCCATATCATGAAACATGCCGGCAAAATAAAGTAATTCCTGTTTTGGCACTTGTTGCAGGAGACGGCTGCATAATGGGAATGCGTCCTTGTATTCAGCCAAACCGAATTGCCGCATATTCCTGATTACGAACAGGATGTGTTCATCCACCGTATAAATATGAAATAAATCAAATTGCATCAGTCCTTCAACCATCGCAAATTCAGGTATATATGCGCTTAAAACTCCGTACTTGTGCATGCGCCGCAACTCATGCCCGACCCGGTGCGGATGTCGGATGATTTCCAAAAACAGGCTTTGACTCCTGATGTCTTCCCGGAAGTCATCATCAATCAGGTTTAATGACTCCCTGATAAGCCTGATCGTGCTGGCCCTGACACCTTTGATATTCTGGTTTTGTTGCAACAGCAGAAATATCTCCAGCAGGGCAATAGGGTTTCTTTTGAAAACCTGCCTGTTTTTTGTTTCAATGAAATCATTTCTGATTTGAAAACGCCTGTTCAAGGGTATGATTTTTTCCCGCCGGCGCGCATACAGGATTTCCTCCTGGAAATGTTGCAAGAGCATTTCATTCAATCGACTGAGCTCTTTTACCTGCCGGTAATACATTTTCATGAATTGTTCAACGCCGGAGTTATCATGGGCATCGTAACCAAACTTTTTGGCGACGTTTTTTTGATGGTCGAATAACAGCCTGTCTTCCCTTCTTCCCGAGATAATATGCAGCGCATATCTCACTCGCCATAAAAAATTACGGCCACTATCCAGGGCGTTGTATTCTTCCCGGGATAAAAAGCCGTGTTTGACCAGTTCTCTCAGCCTGGTTGCCCCAAAATGCCTTTTTGCCACCCACCCGATCATCTGGATGTCGCGCAAGCCGCCGGGGCCTTCCTTGATATTGGGTTCGAGGTTGTTCTCACTATTGTGATACTTGTAATGACGGGCGACCTGCTCATTCCATTTGGCCTCGAAAAATTTTCTTGACGACCAGATTTTTTTCGAGCTGGTCATTTTGGATACGGCTTCATACAGCGCGGCATTGCCGACAAGCAACCTGGATTCCATGATGTTTGTCGCAACCGTGATGTCGGCTTTTGTTTCACGCATACAGTCTTTAACGGTTCTTACGCTGTGCCCGACTTCCAGCCCGATGTCCCAAAGGAAAGCGAGAAAAATTTCGATGTTTGATTTCAGGTATTTTTGTTTGCGCGGCTTGATGAGCAACATCAAGTCTATGTCTGAGGCCGGCTGTAAATCTCCCCGGCCATAGCCACCGACTGCTGCCAGCGCCATGTCATCGCTATCGATATGGCGACGCCACGCGGCGACAAGTAATTGGTCGATCAACCAGGCCCGTTTATAGATGAGTTCCCTGACCGGGGCGCCGGCTTCAAATTGTTCCGTTAAATAGTTATCTCCCCGGGCCAGGGCATTTTTGAAACGGCCAATATCCGGGGGGTTTTTCGGCGGGTCGCCTGACAAGCTGTTCTTGTCGAATAACTGCGGGTCTTCAACTTCAACGGGCCACATGTTAAAAATCTTCTTCAGGGCGTTTGGTTAATACTTCAAAACCATCATCGGTAACCAGTATGGTGTGTTCCCATTGCGCGGACAGGGAATGGTCCCTGGTTACGACAGTCCAGTTATCAGACAGTAATTTAACATGACGTTTGCCGGCATTAATCATGGGTTCTATGGTAAACGCCATTCCCGCCTCCAGCATCAAACCGGTACCCTGTTCGCCGTAGTGCAGGATTTGTGGGTCTTCATGAAATTCCCTGCCTATGCCATGGCCGCAATATTCCCGCACGACTGAAAATTGTTTCGCTTCGGCATAGACTTGAATAGCATGACCTATATCGCCCAGCCGCACCCCGGGCCTGACCATCCCGATCCCCAGCAGCAGGCACTCACGCGTTGTATCGACCAGGCGTTTGGCGCGGACGGATGGTTCGCCGACGAAGAACATCTTGCTGGTATCGCCATGAAATCCATTTTTTATAACCGTAATATCAATGTTGACAATATCGCCGTTTTTCAGCTTTTTAGCGCCGGGTATGCCGTGGCAAACGACGTGGTTGACCGACGTGCATATGGATTTGGGGAAGCCGCGGTAGTTCAGGGGAGCGGGTATCGCGTCGAGCTCTTCGGTGATATATTCATGACAGAGCCTGTCGAGTTCCCCGGTTGTTTTTCCTGCCTGCACCTGGGGTTCTATCATCGTCAGGACCGATGAGGCCAGGGAACCTGCCACGCGCATTTTGTTGATTTCGTCTCCGGTTTTTATCGAGATTGCCATAACTGCCTGATACCTGACTGTTTTTATAAGAATATTTGTCGTTTGGTAACTTCTATGTTATAAAGCGCCTGCTGTTATGGCAAGCGTGGCGCAACAAATGTAGTATTTATTGCATTCCCTGGCGTCATTCTGAGGCGCCGGCGAAGAATCCGATACGGCAACATTACACACGCACATCAGGTAAAACGTATGTTGGGGTCCAACTTGTTTCCCCGGGGCGGGTAAATAGTTGGAAGTATACGAGGTGTGCGGAGGCTTAACCCTGTTAGGAGTATGATTATGTCTGATGTCAGCATGCGCGATATGCTGGAAGCCGGGATCCATTTCGGGCATCAAACCCGCTATTGGAACCCTAAAATGGCCGGCTATCTGTTCGGTCACCGTAATAAAATTCATATTATCAATCTTGAGAAAACCCTGCCCATGTTCCACGATGCCTTGAATTTCGTTAGCAAGTTATCGGCGAATAAAGGGACTATCTTATTCGTGGGAACAAAACGGGCCGCGCAACAGATCATCAAGGAAGAAGCCCAACGCTGTGACATGCCTTACGTCAATCTGCGTTGGCTAGGCGGCTTGTTGACGAATTACAAGACAGTCAAACAGTCCATTAAACGCATGTGCGACCTGGAAGAAATGAAGACTGACGGGAGCATGGAAAGGATGAGTAAAAAGGAAGCGCTGCATTTTGAAAGGGAACTGGAAAAGCTGGAGCGGAACTTGTCAGGGATAAAAAACATGAATGGCTGGCCTGATGCATTGTTTGTTATTGACGTGGGGTATGAAGATATTGCCGTTAACGAAGCGATTAAGCTCAAGATACCTGTTGTTGGCGTAGTGGATAGCAACAACAACCCCGACAATATTGATTATGTCATCCCGGGTAACGATGATGCCATACGTTCAATCAAGCTCTATGTAAAAGAGATTGCCGATGCTGTTATAGCGGGCCGGGATTCTGTCGCGCACTTGGGCGAAGGTGGCGATAAAGATGAATTTGTGGAGCTTAATGCCGATGGCGCCCCGATTGTTGAAAATAAAAGGGAAAAAATCCAGGCTAAAAAGAAGGTAACAAAGAAAAAGACAAAAAAGGTTGTAGTGGCAAAAACAGATAAGGAATCTCGGGAAAAAGGAGGGCCCCGAGTGGAAACACAACCCGCAGACCAGGAACAGGCCAGCGCGGCAATTCAGGATGATAAGCCGGCTGCAACGAAAAAATCTGTAAATGAAGATGAAGCCGGGCCAGTCAAGAAAAAAAAGACCGGGAGTAAAGTGGCCAGGAAAAAGACCACGAGAAAAACGTTGAGTAAAAAAACGGAAGAAGCGGTAACTGAAGTCGAGAGTGACGGCGCCGTTTCTGAAGGCGCTGCTGAAGTCGAGAGTGGCGGCGCCGTTTCTGAAGGCGCTGCTGAAGTCGAGAGTGGCGGCGCCGTTTCTGAAGGCGCTGCTGAAGTCAAGAGTGGCGGCGCCGTTTCTGAAGGCGCTGCTGAAGTCAAGAGTGACGGCGCCGTTTCTGAAGGCGTTGCTGAAGTCGAGAGTGACGGCGCCGTTTCTGAAGGCACTGCTGAAGTCGAGAGTGACGGCGTCGTTTCTGAAGGCGCTGCTGGAGTCGAGAGTGACGGCGCCGTTTCTGAAGGCGCTGCTGAAGTCGAGAGTGACGGCGCCGTTTCTGAAGGCGCTGCTGAAGTCGAGAGTGGCGGCGCCGTTTCTGAAGGCGCTGCTGAAGTCAAGAGTGACGGCGCCGTTTCTGAAGATGCTACTGAAGTCAAACAGGGCTGAGGACAAGGTTTATGCAAATTTCTGCGGCAATGGTAAAAGAATTAAGGGAAAGGACGGGGGCCGGGATGATGGATTGCAAAAGAGCGTTGCAGGAAACAAGTGGTGATATTGAATCTGCAATTGATGTGATGCGCAAATCCGGTATCGCCAAGGCGGCAAAAAAAGCGGGACGCATCGCGGCTGAAGGGACGATCGTTGCAAAAACAGATGAAAACATGGGGCAGGCCGTGTTATTGGAAGTCAACTGCGAAACAGACTTCGTCGCCAAGGATGAAAACTTTCAGGATTTTTCACAGCGTCTTGCCGCGGCCGTTCTGGAATATTCGCCGGAAAGCATTGAGACGGTCAAGGATTTGCGACTGGGTAACGGCGCTTCCGGTTCCGTGGAAGAAACCAGGCAGCAGTTGGTGGCAAAGTTGGGAGAAAATATCACTATCCGCCGTTTTGCCAGGATAAAAAAACCAGACAACGGCGCTCTTGGCATTTATCTGCACGGCAACCGGATCGGGGTAATAGTGGACGTGTCCGTAGACAATCCCGGCCTGGCTAAAGATTTGGCGATGCATATCGCGGCCGCAAACCCATTGTGCGTCGATGAGCAAGGCGTCCCCCGGGACCTGTTGGAGAAAGAAAGGGAAATTCAACTTGCAAGGGCCAGGGAATCGGGAAAACCCGCGGCCATCATCGAAAAAATGGCTGCCGGCAGGATGAAAAAATTCATACTTGAAAATACATTGTCAGGGCAGGCATTTATTAAAGATCCTGATGTCTCCGTTGCAACCCTCCTGGGGAAAAATAATGCCAGGGTGAATGGTTTTGCCCGGTATGAAGTCGGTGAAGGGATTGAAAAGAAATCGGATGATTTTGCAGGAGAAGTCATGCAGCAGGCAGGGTTGGCCAAAGGGGAAACCAATGAGTAAGAGAGCGACAAAGGGTAATTACTTTGCCTGAATTACCGGGTCTGCGCTATCGAAGGATTTTAATAAAATTAAGCGGCGAAGCTTTAATGGGCGAGACCGAATATAGTATCGACCCTGCGATTATAAAAAGGTTGGCGGGTGAAATCTGTGAACTGAGCAAATTCGGCGCTGAAATTGCCATAGTGCTGGGGGCGGGAAATTTTTTCCGTGGCTCGGGTCTTGCGGCGGCGGGAATTGACCGGGTTACAGCCGATCATATGGGTATGTTGGCTACTATAATAAATTCCCTGGCGCTGCAGGATACCTTGGAACAACTCGGTTCATATGCGAGGGTCATGTCGGCGATTAAAATCAACGAGGTTTGCGAGGATTACATCAGGAGGAGGGCGGTGCGCCACCTGGAAAAAGGTCGGGTGGTCATTTTTGCGGCCGGGACGGGGAATCCGTTTTTTACTACGGATTCAGCCGCAAGTTTAAGGGCTATCGAGATCAATGCCGATTTGTTGATTAAAGCAACCAAGGTTGACGGGGTTTATTCTGCTGATCCTGTTCAAGACAAATCGGCAAAACGGTTTGACGCCTTGAGCTATGATGAAATCATTGAACAAAAGCTTGCCGTTATGGATACGACCGCCATTGTATTGTGTCGTGAAAATAACATGCCGTTGCGGGTGTTGGACATGATGCAGCCCGGCGCTTTGTTGAGAACTGCCAGGGGCATGAATGAAGGTACCCTGGTAACTGAAGACAGAGCCCCTCTTTATCTGACCACTGAATGAGAACTGCCATGACCGAAGATATAATTAAAGATGCAGATGTACGCATGCACAAGACCCTTTCAGCATTACAACGTGAACTTTCTAAAATTCGCACCGGGCGCGCCCATCCAGGTTTACTGGAGCATGTTACGGTTAAATACTATGGTAGTGAGGTTCCGCTTAATCAGGTTGCAAGTATCAGTGTGCTGGACGTCCGCACGCTGTGTGTATCGCCGTGGGACAAGAGCGCCTGGCCGGATATTGAAAAGGCGATACTGAATTCAGACCTGGGACTGAACCCGGTAGCAGTCGGCGATGTGATGCGAGTGCCTTTGCCGGCGTTGACGGAAGAACGCAGGAAAGAACTAGCCAAGGTTGTCAGGACGGAGGTGGAAAAAACCAGGGTTGCGGTGCGCAATATCCGGCGTGATGCGAATCATCACTTGAAAGAAGAATTGAAAGAAAAGATCGTCACTGAAGATGAAGAGCGTAAACAGGAGGATAAAATACAGAAGATAACCGATTCGCATATCAGGGACATTGATCAAATACTCAAAGACAAAGAAGTGGAATTAATGGAAATCGGCTAGTTTATAGTTTTCAGCAACTAAAAACTAAATGAACACCCCGAAACACATTGCCATCATCATGGACGGCAACGGCAGGTGGGCGAGGGCGAAGGGATTGCCCCGCGCCGCCGGGCACAGGGCCGGGATAACCGCGTTGCGTGAAGTGGTAGAGCACGGCCTTCGTCGTGGAATCAATGTACTCACGGTCTATGCCTTCAGTAGTGAGAACTGGCAACGACCAGGAAGTGAAGTCGAGTTGCTGATCGAATTGTTCATAACTGCATTGAATGATGAAATTGACGAACTGTTTAATAACAACGTCAAACTGTCTTTTATCGGCGATGTTTCTGTTTTTCCTGAGCAATTACAGTCTTCGATTCAACATGCCGAGCAGAAGACCACCGCGAATAACGGTTTGAATTTGGTTGTGGCGGCAAATTACGGCGGACGCTGGGAGATAGTCTCCGCTTGCAGGAAACTGCTTGCTTCCTTGCCGTCCGGGGAAGGGGGCGACGACTGTATTTCGGAGGAAACCCTGGGCCAACACCTGAACTTGTCTGGTTATCCGGACCCTGATCTGTTTATTCGCACGGGAGGTGAGATACGGCTCAGCAATTTCCTGTTATGGCAATTGGCTTATACGGAAATGTATTTTACTGAGGTGTATTGGCCGGATTTTAATAGTGATGAATTCGATAAGGCATTAGAATGGTATATCGGCAGACAGCGCCGGTTTGGCCGTACTTCCGAACAAATAACGCGGAGCAAAAGTGCCTGACCCAAGGATTGTTACAGCCCTGGCGTTGATTCCGTTGGTTATCGCCGTTACGGTTTATGGAAGTACCCGGGTATTTGCCGGCTTGTCTGCCATCGTTGTTTTATCAGGCGCATGGGAATGGGCAGGGCTGGCCGGATTCAGGCAAAAATGGCAGAAAACCCTTTTTCTCTTGTTCATATCACTTCTTTCAGCAGCCTGTTATCTTGTCGGGAATATCGCTTTATCATTGTTGATAGCGGGGGTTGCCGTGGTCTGGTGGGGACTGGCCCTGATATTGATAATTCGTCAGGAAAGAGGCAAAAAATTAAACCCGGCGCCATTATTACAGCTGTGCATCTGTGTTATTGCCCTTGTTCCTGCATGGATAACCCTGGTGGCGCTGCATTCCACCCAGGGGTTTGGTGGCCCCTTTTGGGTATCGTGTCTTTTCATACTGATCTGGTCTGCTGATATCGGGGCATACTATACAGGTCGAAGATGGGGCAGAAATAAACTCGCCGGCCTTGTCAGTCCGGGTAAAACCCGGGAGGGATTGCTGGGTGGCGTTGCGTCCGGTTTATTGATGGGCGCCGCGTCGTTGTTATTGCTAAAAATGACAATGAGCCAATTTATCCTGTTTCTGCTCATTTGTTTGATAACGATAATGATGTCTGTTGTCGGAGACCTGACGCTGAGCATGGTGAAAAGAAGCGCGGGCGTTAAAGACAGTGGAAATTTCTTTCCGGGTCATGGTGGTGTAATGGACAGGCTCGACAGTTTGATCGCGGCGGCGCCGATATTTTTTGCCGGTATCTGGTTATTGGAGCAGGTAAATTGATCGGTGTAACCATCCTGGGTTCAACAGGCAGCATCGGGTTCAATACACTGGATGTGCTATCCCGGCATAAAGATTTATTTGAGCTTATTGCAATTACGGCAAACAAAAATGTAAATGGGCTGTTAGAACAATGCCTCGCGTGGCAGCCGAAGTTTGCGGTCATGGCGGACGCCGGGTCTGCCAGGCATTTAAGCAATGCGCTCGAACGGGAAGCCCCGGACATCAAGGTATTATCGGGACAGGATGGGTTAGAGACGGTCGCAAGTTGCGCCGAGACGAATTATGTTATGGCGGCCATCGTTGGAGCGGCGGGTTTAATGCCTACGCTTGCCGCCGCAAAAAAAGGGAAAAGAATATTATTAGCCAATAAAGAAGCATTGGTCATGTCGGGAAAATTATTCATGGACGCAGTAAAAGAAAACGGCGCGGAATTACTTCCAATCGACAGTGAGCATAACGCCGTATTCCAATGCATGCCACAGGACTTCGGCGGCAGGTTGAAACAATCCGGCGTGACTCGTATTTTATTGACTGCATCGGGTGGGCCGTTCAGGACAAAAACGCTTGAAGAATTGAAAAATGTGACACCCGATGAAGCCTGCGCCCATCCTAATTGGGACATGGGGAGAAAGATATCGGTAGATTCTGCAACCATGATGAACAAAGGATTGGAGATTATTGAAGCATGTTGGTTATTTAATGCCGCCGTCGATAATGTCGAAGTCGTTATCCATCCTGAAAGCGTCGTTCATTCACTGGTTGAATACGCTGATGGCTCGGTTTTGGCGCAATTGGGCAACCCGGATATGCGCACGCCCATAGCCCACGCCATGGCCTGGCCGAAACGCATGGAATCCGGCGTTGAAAAACTGAACCTGTTCGATATAACTCAACTGAACTTTGAAAAACCCGATTTGAGCAGGTTTCCCTGTTTAAGGTTGGCAAAACAGGCGATGAACCGGGGGGGGACGGCTACGGCAATATTAAACGCCGCCAATGAAGTCGCGGTTGAGCAATTTCTCGGCGGACTTATACGGTATACTGATATTCCCGGCATCGTGGAAAAAACCCTGGACAATGTCGGGCACGAACCCGTTGACTCCATAGGGCGTGTTTTAGACGCCGATAAGCAAGCCAGGGAATACGCGACTGAGCGCTGCCGGGAACAACTGTGCCCATGATTGACCTTATACAGACAATTCTTGCATTTATTCTCGCCTTGGGGATCCTGGTAACGATCCATGAATTTGGACATTATTGGGTTGCAAGGAAATGCAATGTAAAAATCCTGCGCTTTTCAATCGGTTTTGGCCGCCCCCTGTGGCAGAGAAAGTTCAGCGAAGATGACAGCGAATTCGTCATTGCCGCAATTCCCCTGGGGGGGTATGTGAAGATGCTGGATGAAGGGGAGGGCAGCGTGCCGGCTGCGGAACGTCATCGCGCCTTTAACAACAAGACTCTCAAGGAACGCTTTGCCATTGTCTTTGCCGGCCCCTTATTCAATTTCATTTTTGCCGTGTTGGCTTATTGGCTCGTCTATATCATTGGCATTACCGGGTTGAAACCCGTTGTCGGCGAGGTGGCGGATGCTTCGATGGCAATGCACGCCGGTTTTGAGAGCGGGGATGAAATAATGGAAATTGACGGGCAAAAAACGGCAACCTGGAATTCAGTCATGGACCTGCTGATCGCAAAGGTGATTGAAGGTGAACGCGCTTATGTCAACGTCAGGGATGTCTACGGGCATGAACGCCTGGTGGATATTGATCTCGGGACAATTTCGATTGACGAAATGGCAGAAGGGAACCTGCTGCGCTTGTTAGGCATCGAACCTGAACGGCCGGTCATACCGGCAACGATCGGCAAGGTTTTGAACAATGGCGTCGCTGAGCGGGCCGGGCTGGCGCCGGGCGACCGGATCATGGCCGTTGACGATGCGCCTGTTACAGGTTGGGGGCATTGGGTGGAGATCATCAGGGCCAGTCCGAATCTCCCCCTGTCCGTCACAATAAACAGGAACGATGAAATCAAGAATATCGTTTTAACGCCGGCTGAAAAGACGGCTGAGAACGGCCGGATAATCGGTTATATAGGAGTGGGTCTTGCCGTTGACTTTAAAGCCGCTTCACTCCAGGATGACAACGCCGGGGGGCGGACCCTGGTTGCCGTCGAAGCTTTTCCTGTTCACGTCGCCCTTGTCAAGGGGCTCGGCAAGACGGTTGAAATGTCCTTTATGACGTTGCGAATCCTGGGGAAAATGATAACCGGGCAGGTATCGGTAAAAAATCTGAGCGGACCAATCCGCATCGCCCATTACGCGGGGCAGACCGCGCAGCTGGGCATCGTTGCATTCCTGAGTTTCCTGGCCATTGTCAGCATCAGCCTGGGCGTTTTGAATTTGTTGCCCATCCCGTTATTGGACGGAGGGCATTTGTTTTATTACCTGATCGAGTTTTTCAAGGGCAGCCCGGTGTCTGAAGCCGTGCAATCGGCCTGCCAGCGGGTCGGAATCGTCTTGCTGTTCGGTTTGATGAGTCTGGCTGTTTATAATGATGTGTTGCAACTGGTAAAATGAATAAACCCGGTCTGGTGTTCCCGTGAGTCATAAGTGGTGTATAATTCGTGTCTGATAACAGCGGATAAAATCTGAGATGCTATTCATCAACTTGAGATCATGTCTCTGTAAGCTGATCTGCGCTGCGGCTTTATGCGTCTTTGCTTTTCCGGCGTTTTCTGCGGAAGAATTTATCATTGAGGACATCCGCGTGGAGGGTCTTCAACGCTTGACGGCGGGGACCGTATTTAATTATCTGCCGCTGGAAGTGGGTGATACCTTCAACCCGGGCATGTCGGCAGAGGCCGTCAGCGCTTTATTTAAAACGGGTTTTTTTGATGACGTGGAACTGGAGCGGGATGGCAATATCCTGGTAATTATACTCAAGGAAAGGGCGGCGATTGGAAGCATCGAAATCAGTGGCAATAAAGACATCAAAACTGAGGATTTACTGGAAGGTTTGAATCAGGTCGGCTTTGCCGAGGGCAGGGTGTTCGACCAATCACAGTTGGACGGGCTGGAACGTGAATTACGCCGGCAATATTTTTCTGCGGGCAAGTATGCCGTAACAATCAATTCCGAGGTTACGCCCCTGGCTAACAACCGGGTTGCGGTATCAATCGATATATCGGAAGGGAAAGCTGCAAGGATCAAACAAATTAATATTGTCGGCAACAGGTCTTATGCCGAAAAAGAATTATTAAAATCATTTGAATTATCCCAACCTACATTATTCTCCTTTTTTACAAAAGACGATCAATATTCACGACAGAAATTATCCGGGGACCTGGAAACCCTGCGGTCTTTTTATCTGGACAAAGGGTACGTGAACTTCAGTATCGACTCGACCCAGGTATCAATTACACCGGACAAGAAAGATATATACATTACCATCAATATCACGGAAGGCGGACAATATATCGTATCGGGGGTGAAACTTGCTGGTGAATTTATTTTGCCGGAAGCAAACCTGTACAAGTTGATCAGCGTGAATCAAGGGAGTTTGTTTTCGCGAAAACAGATTACTGACAGCAGCACGAGGATGACTGATCGCCTGGGCGGCGCCGGTTACGCTTTTGCAAACGTTAATTCCATCCCGGATATCAATGAAGATGATAAAACGGTGGAAATCACCTTTTTTGTGGACCCAGGTAAACGCGTTTATGTAAGGAGAGTCAATTTTTCCGGTAATTCCAGGACCAAGGATGAGGTGCTCAGGCGGGAAATGAGACAACACGAAAGGGGTTGGATTTCGACCCCGAAAATAGAAAGAGGAAAGATCAGGTTGCAAAGACTGGGGTATTTTGAAGAAGTCAATGTGGAAACACCGGCTGTGGCCGGTTCCGCGGACCAGGTTGACGTCAATTATTCCGTTACTGAAAAGCCCTTTGGAAATTTCCTGGCCGGGGTGGGTTTTTCTCAAAACCAGGGATTGATACTTCAAACGAGCATCACCCAGGACAATTTCCTGGGCTCAGGGAAACGCATTCAATTTGCGTTTAATAACAGCAAGATCAATCAGAGGTTCGCGCTGGGTTACTTGAATCCCTATTACACCGTTGATGGGATAAGCCGGGGGTTTAACGTGAATCACCAGAAAACCGACGCCTACGATGCCAACATCACCGCGTTTGACAGCAGGACCACTGGGGGCGGGGTCAGTTTCGGCATTCCGGTAACGGAGTACAATTTTGTCAGCACTGCACTCGGATATGAAAACACCAGGTTATCCAGAAGTCCATCTTCCTCCGAGGTGTATCAGAATTTTGTTGACAGGGAAGGTAATAAATTCGATATACTGAGGCTCTCCGCGGCGTTTTCATATGATACGCGGAACCGGGCGATATTGCCGACTCGGGGGGTGCAGCATCGGCTCAGTTCGGAGATGGCGGTGCCGTCATTCGGCTCTTCCATCGAGTTTTTCAAGATCGGTTACCGTACCCAGTGGTATTATCCGGTATTGCGTGATTTCATCTTTACCATCAAGGGCGAGTTGGGTTACGGAGACGGCCTGTTTGAGACTGACGAACTGCCGTTTTTTGAAAATTTTTACGCTGGCGGGCCGCGTTCAGTGCGCGGCTACGAGGAAAATACCCTGGGTCCCGAGGAATGTCTCTATCCTCTGGATCAGCCGCGCGAGGAAGATGAGCCGCTGGCGGCATCAAACTGTCCCGATCGGGTAGTAAGGCGAGGCCGGCCAGTCGGCGGCAATATCAAGGTCATCGGGGGGGCGGAAATGATATTCCCATTACCGTTTCTCCAGGATTTCAAACAGGTTCGGTTTGCCGCGTTTTTTGACGCAGGCAACGTCTATGCCAGTGATGAATCCTTCGATTTCGGCGAGATCAGGTATTCCACCGGCCTGAGTGGGATATGGATCTCACCTTTTGGCTTGGTAAGTGTTAGTATAGCAAGACCTATTGGAGATAAACCCGGAGATGAGACACAGGCGTTTCAGTTTACCTTCGGATCAACATTTTAAGAAAACTCTGATTTATTCAGAGTTTCCTGTGGTACAGGGATTCGCCACCATATTCAATCACGATTAGTGATTGAATATACGGGACAAATCGAAAACCGCGGTTTCGATTTTCGCACTCTGGTAATGACAGGATGTAATTGTCAGGGCTTCCTTGAACTTACTTGGAGTTTATGATGAATATGAGGTTTGCTCGTTTCCTGATGTGCTTTTTGGCCGTCGGGCTTGTGCCTGACGCCATTGCCGAGGATTATAAAATCGGCGCCGTTAACGCGATACGTATCCTTGAACAATCGCCCCAGGCCGAGAAGATGCGAAATCTGATTGAAAAAGAGTTCGCCCCGCGGGATAGAGACCTGGTCAGCGCGCAAAAATCATTAAAGGAAATGGAGGACAGGTTGACCAAGGACGCCCCCATCATGAGTGAATCGGAAAGGAGCAAACTTGAAAGGGATATCATCAACAAACGCCGCGACCTTAAACGGAGCCAGGATGAGTTCCGGGAAGATTTAACCTTCCGGAGAAATGAGGAAATCGCAAAGATTCAAAAAGAAATCGTTGATGCAATTAATTCGGTCGCCCGGGAAAATGAATTTGACATGGTTTTAAATGAGGGTGTCATTTATGCAAGCCCCAAAGTCGATATATCCCAGCTTGTCATAGACCAGCTGAAGGAGAAGAATAATACCGGGAAAGATGATACTGCCGGCGCAGCAGAAGAATGATCCGTATCCATGCCGGCGACACTTGGGGAAATAGCTGAAGAAATCGATGCGGAGCTGGAAGGGGACCCTGGCTGTAAAATAACAAATGTCGCTGCCTTGCATGATGCCGGGGCCGGCTACCTTTCTTTTTTAGCTAACAGACGGTATTACCCCTTCCTGAAAACAACCCGGGCTTCAGCGGTTGTTTTAGCCGAAGGAGATGCCCCCGGGTGTTCAACCGCTAAACTGGTTTCGAGCGATCCATACCTGTCATATGCGAAAGCTGCCAGGTTTCTTAACCCGCCCGTGGATTTCAACCCATATATTCATCCGTCGGCGGTTGTTTATGAAAACGTCAATATTCCTGCCGGCTGTTTTATCGGCGCTAATTCCGTTATCGGTAAAGACGTTTCCATTGGTGATAAAACCTATATAGGTCCGGGCTGCGTTATTGGGGAGAAGGTTGTCATCGGCAGTCATTGTCGCCTGCACGCAAACATTACCCTGCTCAACCGCATCGAGATAGGTGAACGCGTGGTAATCCATCCCGGCGTCGTGATTGGCGCCGACGGGTTTGGCATTGCCAATGACGGGGAAGAGTGGTTGAAAATTCCCCAACTTGGCAGTGTTATTATCCGTGATGACGTTGAAATCGGGGCAAATACGACTATTGACAGGGGCGCCTTGGGAAATACCATGATCGAAGCTGGAGTTAAAATCGATAATCAGGTACAGGTCGGTCATAATACGAAGATAGGGGCGCATACGGCTGTTGCCGGCTGTGTCGGATTCGCCGGCAGTGTAAAAGTGGGAAAGAGGTGTATGATAGGTGGCGCATCCGCTATTGCCGGGCACATTGAAATTGCCGATGATGTCGTTATTACCGGGATGTCGGGGGTATCCAGCAGCATTAAAAAAGCCGGCGTCTATTCTTCGGGAATAACCATAACAGATAATAAAACCTGGCGTAAAAACATGGTAAGGTTCAAGCAGTTGGATAAAATAGTGAAACGGTTTTTCGAGTTGGAAAATAACATTAAAAAGTAACTGCAAATGACTGAAATACCTATTAAAATCAAAGTTCCAAATGGAATATTGACTAACTGAACAGACATGGTCGAATTGAACGTCAATCGAATCAGGCAGATCTTGCCTCACCGGTATCCATTCCTGTTGCTGGACAAGGTGGTGGAATGCAAACCGGGGGTGTCCCTGACCGCCATAAAGAATGTCAGCATCAACGAGCCTTTTTTCCAGGGTCATTTTCCACAGCAGCCGATCATGCCGGGCGTATTGATAGTAGAGGCAATGGCCCAGGCCTCCGCCGTGTTGGGGTTATCGGTGGATGCCGGGGCCGAGCATCGGAACAAGTTGTATTATTTGGTCGGCGTTGATAAAGCCCGATTCAGAAAAACCGTCGGCCCGGGTGATCAATTGATGATCGAAGTCGAGTTCATCAAGGTCCGAAGAAATATCTGGCGATTTTCATGCGTGGCCAAGGTAGATAACGCAATCATCGCCGATGCGGAATTATTAACTACTATTGCGGACCCGGAGCATTGATCGATCCAACCGCGAAGGTGCATCCTGGCGCTGAAATCGGAACCGGTGTAGAGATCGGCCCCTATTCGGTCATAGGGGAGAAGGTTGAAATCGCGGAAGACTGCGTGATAGGGCCCCACGTGGTTATCAAAGGCCCTACCCGAATAGGTAAATCAAACAGGATTTCGCAGTTTTCATCAATCGGTGACGATCCCCAGGACAAAAAATATCAAGGTGAACCGGAATCACACCTGGAGATCGGCGAAAATAACGTCATAAGAGAGTTTTGCAGCATCAACAGGGGCACGGCTCTCGGTGGCGGCCTGACCAAAATTGGCAATGACAATTGGATCATGGCGTATGTGCATATAGCGCATGATTGTAAAGTAGGAAATAACACGGTTTTCGCCAATAACGCTACCTTGGCCGGCCATGTGATAATTAATGATTTTGTCATATTGGGAGGCTTCACCGGCGTCCATCAATTTTGCCGGGTCGGCTGTCACAGTATTTCGGCCATCGCTGCTGTTGTCGTAAAAGACGTTCCACCTTACTTGATGATTTCCGGCAACACCGCAGGGCCGAACGGCCTGAATAAAGTGGGGCTCAGGCGCAATGGGTTTTCCCATGACTCGATTGAATCGATTAGAAAGGCCTATCATATCGTCTATCGCCAGGGACTTTTGCTGAAGGATGCGCTGAAAAAACTGGAAGCGCTCCCGGACGACAGCGGGGAGGTCTCCAATTTTACCCGGTTTATAAAGGAATCCGAACGTGGGATTATCCGCTGATTTGCGAATCGGTATTGTAGCGGGAGAGCCATCAGGGGATTTTTTAGCGGCGGAACTCATCAAGGCCATCAGGAAAAACCAGCCGGCCGTCAAGGTGGAAGGCATAGGCGGGAAAAAATTGCGCGAGGCCGGCTGCAACATCCTGTTCCCGCTGGAGAAACTGGCGGTAATGGGTCTGGTGGAAGTATTGGGAAATATAAGGGAATTGATAACCATTCGAAGAACGATCGCAAAACATTTCATACGCAACCCCCCTGACGTGTTTATCGGCGTCGATGCCCCTGACTTTAACCTGACCCTGGAGAGAAACCTGAGAAAAAGAGGCATAAAAACCATCCACTACGTCAGTCCGACGGTCTGGGCATGGCGGACCTATCGGGTTCAAAAAATCAGGCAGGCCGTCGATCTTGTTTTATCGGTATTTCCGTTTGAGCCGAATTTTTTCAAGCAACATGCTGTCCCGATAAAGTACGTAGGGCATCCGTTGGCCGATCAAATCGATTTAAAACCCGATAAGGAAGGGGCCTGCCGGCGGTTGGGAATATCGCCGGACCGGTTGACCGTCGCCATCCTGCCCGGCAGCAGGAGAGCGGAACTGGACAGGTTGCTGCCACCTTTCATTGAAACGGCAGCCTGGCTGCAGGCGCGACATGACGGCATCCAGTTTGTGAGCAGCGTGCTGGATGACCTTGCTGAAAGACAGGTAATCGCCCAGGTCAAGCAGTGCAACCTCAGCAATTTACACCTGAAAATATTTAAGAACAGGATGGCGGATGTATTGGCTTCTGCGAATGTCGCGCTGCTGGCTTCGGGAACTGTTACGCTGGAAGCGCTGTTGCACAAGGTCCCCATGGTCGTAGCGTACAAGATGAACAGCCTTACGTTTTGGCTGATGCGCAAACTGGTCAAGGTGAATTTTAGCTCTTTACCGAACCTGTTGGCAGGCGGTAAACTGGTTCCTGAATTTTTCCAGTCGGATTGTCGCGCCGATATATTGGGGCAAGGTATCCAGAGTTGGATCGATAATCCGGCCTCAATCACGTTATTATCTGAGAAGTTTACTGAACTGCATGAATCCCTGAGGGTGAATGCCAGTGAAAATGCAGCGGAAGCCGTCATGACCGTCATAAACCGGACAGAGCCATAGTCAGGATCAGTATAAAAACCCATAAATTCGTCGGCAAATCCGCAGGTGACACAGGTGAAAAGGATAAAAAAAACCTGATCTGCGATAGCTGTGGATATAATAAAAATGAGTTTTCAGAAATTCCTGGTCGCCGGCGTTGATGAAGCCGGCAGGGGGCCGCTTGCAGGTCCGGTGATCGCCGCCGCAGTTATCCTGGATGAGACAAACAGGATTGCAGGATTGGCTGATTCAAAGAAATTACCGGAAGGACAAAGAAAACGATTGGCCGGGTTGATCCGGGAAAAGGCGATAACCTGGTCTATTGGCCGCGCCGATCATTTGGAAATTGATGAGTTGAATATATTGAACGCAACCATGCTGGCCATGGGCCGCGCGATCGATGCATTGAATGTAAAGCCGGCCCGGGTTTTGGTTGACGGCAATCGTTGTCCGCGGTCGGCTTATCCCATCATGGCCATTGTCAAAGGCGACCAGACGGAGCCATGCATCAGCGCCGCATCAATCCTGGCGAAAGTGACGAGGGATGAAGAGATGCTGGAACTGGACGGACAATACCCCGGTTATGGTTTTGCCCGGCACAAGGGTTATCCGACCCGAGGGCACATTGAGGCCCTGGCTGAAATCGGGATATGCCCCATTCATCGACGCAGTTTTGCGCCCGTCCAACGCTATGGCCGTCCCGGTTCGGCGCTTATCGAACAAATGGCGCATGATGGCAGGGACGGCTAAGCGCCCGCTGTCTCATTCCTGTTTGAATTTGCGCAATGACTAAATTTATTCACCTTCACGTCCACACGCAATATTCCCTGGTGGATGGCTTATTACGCATTAACGATTATATTGAGGCCTTGGCGCGAATGGGGCTGCCGGCCTCGGCCGTGACCGAGCTGCATAACGTATTTTCGATGGTCAAATTTTATCAGGAATGCCTGCGCCAAGGGATTAAACCCATCATTGGCGCTGAAATCAGCCTGGCGGACGATAATGGCGATAACGACAAGGATAACAGGCTGGTTTTGCTTTGCCGGGACAATGACGGCTTCAAGAATCTGACGACATTGCTCACCAGGAGCTTCATAGATGGCCAGGTTCACGGCGCGCCGGTTGTTTTTCGGCATTGGCTGGAGGACCATAGCGGGGGATTGATTGCGCTGTCAGGCGCAAGGAACGGCGAAATCGGTCAATCCGTCATCAATGGCAATCACGACCTTGCAAGAACGCAGGTTGCCTGGTTCCGGGAATTGTTCCCGGACAGGTTTTACCTGGAACTGCAACGCACCAATCGACAAGGGGAAGATATTTACATCGATGGGGCTTTGGCGCTTGCGGCAGAATTCGACGCGCCGGTGGTTGCAACCAATGATGTTCGATTCTTAAGCCAGGATGATTTTGAAGCCCATGAAGCCCGCGTGTGCATTCAGACCGGATATACGCTTAATGATTCCAGGCGGCCCCGTCTTTACAGCAGGGAGCAATACCTGAAAACGCCGGAACAAATGGCTCAATTGTTTCATGACATACCGGAAGCCATCGAGAATACCGGGGCCATAGCCAAAAGATGTAACCTGGAGTTGCAATTCGGTAAATATCACCTGCCGGAATTTCCCGTCCCGGCAGGTTTCAACCAAGGCAGTTGGCTCCGCAAAGAAGCGGAAACGGGGCTTCAGAGCATGGCTGAAGATAAAATTGCGTCAGGTTCCGTCATCAAGGTCGATGAATATAAGGAGCGGCTGAACCTGGAACTTGATGTCATTATCAATATGGGTTTCCCCGGATACTTTCTTATTGTCGCCGATTTTATTCATTGGGCAAGGCGGCAAGGCATACCTGTAGGGCCGGGGCGTGGTTCCGGGGCCGGGTCCCTGGTGGCTTATGTACTTGGCATTACTGACCTGGACCCCATCGATCATAAGTTGCTGTTCGAACGGTTCTTGAACCCGGAAAGGGTGTCATTGCCGGATTTCGACGTGGATTTTTGCATGGACAGGAGGGACGAGGTCATCGAATATGTCGCGCATCGTTATGGGCGCGATCACGTTTCCCAGATCATTACCTTCGGCAGCATGGCCGCCAAGGCGGTAGTTCGCGACGTTGGCCGGGTGTTGGGTCACCCCTACGGCTTCGTCGACAAGATAGCCAAGTCGATACCATTTGACCTGAACATGACCCTGGACAAGGCGCTGTCCCAGGAGGAAGCGTTAAAACAGCGCTATGACGATGAAGATGAAGTAAAAATGCTTATCGACCTGGCAAAGAAACTGGAGGGACTGGCCAGGAACGCGGGCAAGCACGCGGGCGGCATAGTCATCGCGCCCAGGCCCCTGACGGAGTTCATGCCGCTGTACTGTGAAAAAGGCACGGCCGTCACCTCGACCCAGTTTGACATGGGTGACGTGGAAACCATGGGCCTGGTCAAATTTGATTTTTTGGGCCTGCGGACTTTGACCATTATCGATTGGGCGGTGAAAGACATCAACGAATTGTCACTCGATGCAAACGCCGAAAAGCTGGATATAAGCAATATCCCGCTCAATGACAAGGACACTTATAAATTGGTGCAACGCATGGACACCACAGCCGTGTTCCAGTTGGAATCCGAGGGTATAAGAAAGCTGATAAAACGACTTGTGCCGGATAAATTCGATGACCTGATTGCTTTAGTGGCGCTGTTTCGTCCCGGCCCGCTGCAATCGGGAATGGTTGATGATTTCATTGACAGGAGGCACGGCAGGGCCAGGGTCGAGTATCCCCACGCCGCATTGGAGGCAATACTGAAACCAACGTACGGGGTGATTTTATACCAGGAACAGGTAATGCAGATCGCGCAACTGTTAGGTGGGTACACATTGGGTGCGGCGGATTTGTTAAGACGCGCCATGGGTAAGAAAAAACCTGAGGAAATGTCCCTGCAAAGAAATATTTTTGTCGGTGGCGCGGTTAAAAACAAGGTCGATGAGAAAGTAGCTGTATCCATTTTCAGCTTGATGGAACATTTCGCCGGCTATGGTTTTAATAAATCACATTCCGTGGCCTACGCGCTTCTCGCTTACCAGACGGCTTGGTTGAAAACCCATTATCCGGCGGCGTTCATGGCCGCCGTTTTCTCTGCGGATATGCGCAATACGGACAAGATTGTCGAGTTGAGGGAAGAGTTGGGAAGGATGAAATTGACGTTGAGATCCCCTTCCCTGAATAACGGCGAGTACAAGTTCAAGGTTGTGGATGAGAAAACGATTTTATATGGATTGGGCGCCATCAAGGGAGTGGGAAAATCCGCGGCAATCAATTTGTCCGGGGAAAGAAAAGAGCATGGAAGGTTTTCCGACCTGTTTCAATTCTGCCAGCGCGTCGATACGCGAAGGATTAACAAAGGCGTCATCGAAGCGCTGATTCGTTCCGGGGCAATGGATGACTTCGGGCAAAGCCGGAGTGTATTGACAGCGAGCCTGGAGAAGGCTTTGAGGTTTGCGGAGCAGTATGCCGACAATACGGATACAGGCCAGGACGACCTGTTTGGCCTTGAGATGTCGACCCGGCCCGTCAACAATGAGGCCGATTGGGAAATACCTTATGTCATGACGGATGATTGGGAAGAGGAAGAACGGTTGCAAGGTGAAAAAGAGACCTTGGGCTTTTACCTGGAAGGCCATCCGATTACACGCTACGAAAAAGAACTGGCCTGTTTTATCTCAACAAGATTGCGTGACGTTAAACCCGGCTTGAATTTAACGGTAGCCGGTTATATCGAGAGTATCAAGACTCGCAGCGGCATCCGGGGACGCATGGCTGAAATCAGGTTGGATGACAGAACCGCGCGGGTCCATATGACGGTTTATTCCGAAAATTATCATCGCTACCGCAATGTGTTGCTGAAAGACCAGTTGGTCATTGTAAAGGGAGAAGCGGTTGCCGATGATTACTATGAAGCGGGCGTTTCTATCGTCGCCAAAGACGTTTACACACTGGCGCAACTGCGGGCGCATTTTGGCATTCTGCAACTGAACATACATAAAAGCATGATGGATAATGGCCTTATTGCCGGCTTGAAAGAGATCTTGTCACGCCATCAGCCCGGCGCAAATCCGGTGTCAACAGGTTATAATAACGGTCATGCCTCAGCCACTTTGAAGTTCGGTGACAGCTGGACTGTAAAAATCAGTGATGAGCTTATCGCCGATCTCACGGGCATGGTGGGCGCTGATAACGTCAGCCTGGAATTTCCAGGCAGAATAAATTTATAATCCACTGCGACGCCTGCGGATATAACCAGAGAAAAAACGGCACTGATATGGAACAGCAGAATCAATCAATGAACTTTCTTGATTTTGAACAGCCTATTGCCGAGCTGGAAGCGAAGATTGAGGAGTTGCGCTACGTCGACAGTGACAGCAAGCTGAATATTCACGATGAAATCACCAAACTGCAAAAGCGAAGCAAAGAATTAACCGAGTCAATTTTTTCATCGCTCAGCGCCTGGCAGGTTTCGCAAATAGCCCGGCACCCGCTCAGGCCCTATACCCTGGATTATATAAACAGGCTATTCACGGATTTTAATGAGTTGCACGGCGATCGCAGTTTTGCCAATGATCCGGCAATATTAACCGGCATTGCCAGGTTCGACGGCAATCCGGTTGCGGTGGTTGGGCATCAAAAAGGGCGAGACATAAAGGAAAGAATATACAGGAATTACGGAATGCCGAAACCGGAAGGGTATCGCAAAGCATTGCGCATCATGCAATTGGCGGAAAGGTTCAAGCTGCCGGTATTGACATTTATTGATACTTCCGGGGCATATCCGGGAATCGGCGCCGAAGAACGCGGGCAAAGTGAAGCCATTGCCCGAAATTTAATGGCCATGTCCGGGCTTCGCACTCCAATTATCGCCACCGTCATCGGTGAAGGGGGTTCCGGCGGCGCCCTTGCAATCGGCGTAGGAGATAAATTAAACATGCTGCAATACAGCACCTACTCCGTCATTTCACCTGAGGGCTGCGCCTCCATCCTCTGGAAAAATTCGGAAAAAGCCAAAGACGCGGCAGAGGCATTGGGAGTCACGGCGCAAAGACTGCAACAGTTGGACCTGGTTGACAGCGTAATTAATGAACCTTTGGGTGGGGCGCATCGGGATTACGATCAAACCGCGGACGGCATCAGGACAACAATTAAAATTCAGTTGAATGAACTCAACCAACTCGGCGTTGAAGCGCTACTGGACAGCCGTCAAAAGCGGCTTCGCGCCTGTGGGTTTTTTCGATAACCGCGTAGCGGAAGCTGTTCCCTGACCCCCGCGCCTGCCTTGGACAATGCCGGCGCGTGCCGGAGGGCAGGGCGCCTGTTCAACCCATAACCGGTGGACGTTATCTTGGTCAATCACGTCAATACTGAAACTTTTGCATCCTTCCTGAAAACACTCCCGGATTGTAAACGTTTTCTAATTGCCTACAGCGGCGGCATGGATTCCCATGTATTGCTGCATTTGATTTCCAGCGTCAAACCAGAATTTCCCTGGAAATTAGAGGCAGTGCACGTCAATCATCACATACACGAAGAAAGCCGGGCCTGGGCCAGGCATTGTCGGGAGACGTGCCGCCCATTAAACGTGGCGCTCAAGGTGATTGACGTCGATGCGGCGCGCCCGGGGCGGGAAAGCCCTGAAAATTGGGCCAGACAACTGCGTTACGGGGCCATTAAGAAGATATTAGGCAAAGACGAAATCCTGTTGACGGCGCACCACCGGGATGACCAGTTGGAGACTTTCCTGCTGCGACTGTTTCGCGGGGCCGGGATCAGGGGATTGTCAGCGATGCCCGTCATCCGGCAATTCGGTGAAGGCCGTCACGCAAGACCCTTATTGAACCAGCCCCGCTCGGAGTTGCTGGCCTATGCTGAAAACAATGGCCTGAACTGGATTGAAGACCCTTCAAATGCGGATACGCGCATTGACCGGAATTTCGTCCGGCATGAAGTGATGCCCGTCATAAAAAACCGGTGGCCGGGCGTGGCTTCGCCCCTTGCCAGGACAATTCGCATCCATTCCGACACGCAGTTATTGCTGGATGAGACAGCCAGGGAGGATTTATCCGCCTGCGCGACGGAAAAACAGAATATATTGGCTATCGACAGGTTGAAACTCCTGTCAATCCGGAAACAGAAAAACGTCTTGCGATATTGGATCCATGCTTCAGGCCTGCCGGTTCCGGGCAGTGAGACTTTATCTCACGTTATTTCGGACGTCATGGAAGCGAAACATGACGCGGTCGCCTGCGTCAAATGGAAAGGGGCGGAAGTCCGCCGCTACAGGAATCACCTCTATCTCAGCCCCCCCATGGCTGATTTTGATAATTCAATAATCCACCCATGGGATTTCAAGCAACCCTGTCAGCTACAGCATGGCGAATTGACGGCAGTCCCTGGCCGCGGCAACGGACTGAAACAAGCATTATGTCTCGATGCCAGGGTAGAGGTGCGCTACCGCGCCGGCGGAGAAGAAATCCTGCTGCCGGGCCGACCCCACCACCATAAAATAAAAACCCTGTTCCAGGAAGCCGGGATACCCCCCTGGCTACGCGATCGCATCCCTTTCATATACATCGATGACAAACTCGCCACGGTCGCCGGCCTCTGGACCGACGCAGCCTTCCTTGCCACCGACAACGAAAACGCCTGGATTATCACCTGGCGTCCCGCCACTACCCCGTTCGACAGGTTGCGTTATTTTTCGGGGATCAGGGGGTCGGGGAGATCGTAGAATTCGATGCTGACGGCTTCCTGGGCGGTGCGCGTGAGCGTGTCGATTTCCCGGAAGTTGGCATCGTCGGGTCTTTTGAATTCTCCCAGCTGCGCCATGCCCCTGCTCAGTTTTGATTTTGCCTTGATTACCGCTTCATGGAGTTGGCCTGAATATGGCAATTCATGTGCCCTTGGCCTGGTCCTGGCAGAGAGATCGTTCAGGTCTTTGAGCCATAAATAGATCATTCCCTCGGCGCCCGTCGATTTATCCGGTTGCAGGACATCCGCGGCTACCAGGCGGAAGCGTTTCGGCGGCGGTTCGCCCGTCGGCCAACCAAGCAGCGGTGGGAAGGATATGTAGGTGACAACATATAAAAACGTCGTTACGACAATAGCGCCGGCTTTTATTTTCCACGACCAATTGGAATAGAGGTTGATGCTCAACAGCAGCAACGCCAGCAGGACATAAGCAGTAACCAGTCCGGTAATTCCCAGTATGAACACGATAATCCCCCTTTAGTTATCCGATGAATACCAATTGCTTGGGCAGGAAGTTGATATTCGATACCTTGCCGTCGATATTGATGCGAAACCTGAAAGCAGTCTTTTCCTGACCCGGTTTTTCCAGTTTGACGGTATCGTAATATACGATCTCCAGGGCGGGATTGACCTTGACCAGTCTTACCTGCACGTCAACGGGTTTATTCGTTTCGGATGCGTAGTAATGCAGGTTGACTATGTATTCGCCCTTGACGACGCCCCTGATTGTCACCACCTCTTGATTGAGGGGGTTTTGAATTTCCTCATCGTTAATCAGGATCGTATCATTAAGCAAGCCCCGGTCGTCCCGGTCCAAGTGGAGCAGGCCGGCCTCCGGGTTGCGAAACCAAATCACCCGGCCGTCGGGGTCTTCCACCCAGACGTCGATGTCATCCGGGTTATTGTCCTCCCAGGTGACCGTCAGGATGTATTCAGCCTTCGGGTCGATAATGCCTGATTTGGCTTCAGGATTCATGAACATTATCGCCACCAGGAAAAGAAAGGTAAAGCCCAGCAAGGCATTAAACAGCAAATCGGTAAATGGGTCTGATTGGTAACGATTCGCCCGCATGTCTATTATAATTCAGGCAATATATGGACTTGCGTCAGGTGTTTTGTGGTGTCAATCAATTCATCGGCGGCCTGGTCCAACAAGTAGAACTGGGCGGCCGTTAATATGCTGCAAACCAGCCCGGCGAACGTCGTGTATAACGCGGTGCCCATGCCCGAACTCATCTGCTTGAGTATGTTTTGCATGGTGCTTACGTCAAAGTCGGTGACGTTCACCACCGAGCCTAACATGAGGACAAACCCGATAATCGTGCCTAACAAGCCCAGCTTTATCATGATGTCCGTAATAAACCAGCCTATGTTATGGGGGTTCTTGAGTTTTGCCTCGAGCACGTCGATCAACTCCGAGTTATCCAACCTGGATTCAATCCGGGCCGCGCCGGCCGGCGGGGCCGCATGATAAAACAAGTCCAACAGATACCCGGTTAATAAACAATCGGGCAGTTTTTTATCATCGTTGATATACACGTCGCCGTCCCTGATTGAAATTTTGGCGCGTTTACTGTGGGTGATTAAGGAATATATGTTATTCGAGACATTCACTTCGCAGGAGATAAAATATACCCGCCTGGCGCAATAAATGGTGATGATGAAAAAAAGCAGTGTAATCGCCCAGGACAACTTGCTGTTGTCGCCAAGATAGAGCAACAGGATCACCCTTTCATGCCAGCCGATGAACAGCGCGAAAGCTATCACGCTGATTAACATCAGCCATACCAATAACAAATGATGTTCGCCTTTTTGCATTTTCACCCGTTGTCGCTGCGTTGGGATTTATTCCTGTATTATCACCTTCGTGCCGATGGCAATGTATTTTTTCAATTCATTTACCTCTTCGTTTGTGAGGGCGATACAGCCTTCCGTCCAATTTTCGGTTTCGTGTATTTGATTTTTTTGCTCAGTGATCGGTCCAATTCCATGGATGCCGATATAGCCTCCCAAGGCAGTTCCCTGGGGGGGCAGTCTTTTGTTTTTGTAAGCCCGTGCAATTTGTTTGAATTCAAGCGCGGAGATGATTTCATTTTTATAACCGTGCCAGGCGTCAAGCAGGTTAGGATAATTCAATTGCATGAAAAAATGAAATTTACTGTCGGATTTGAAATTGATGACGTTGTACACCCCTATCGGCGTTTTATTGTCTCCTACCCGCCTTTTTCTGCCATTGCCGCCTTTCCCGTGGGCGATTTTATACTCCTTGATGACAGCGTCGTTTTGTTTGATCGCTAAACTGCGATTGGTCTTGGAGATGTCAATGACGTATGGCGTAGCGGCCGCGCCCTGGCATAAGCCCAAAAAAACGGCGGGCAGAACGACCAATAAAAAATATCTGCAACGATTGAGACCGGTCTTTTTCAAATAACTTGCAAGCATTTCTGTCTTTACGGGGCGGTTGTTTGTTCGGGAAATGTATTTTAGCAAAAAGAAAAATGATCATAATACAGAAATATGGTTCATATCAACCAATTCGAGTATACTGACTCCATGGCCAGTCTGCGTAAACGTTCTCTAAGCCACCTGTTGCTTGTTCATGAAGTGGCATTCCTGTTTTTAGTCGCAATAACGGGTCTGCTGAGCGGCCTGTCCGCCTATTTCTGGCAAAAAACATCCGTCGAATCCATTCGGATCAATAATTCCATTTATTTGAGTGAACAAATTCGCGGGGAGTTATACCGGCAACTCCAGGAAGTCACGCGGGCGCGGTTGTTCCAGGATGCCGATGCGATGGAAGTCTATTATGAATACTCGAAACGGATTGGCAGGCACTTCAATCAACTCCGTCGAACCTCGGTGACCAGGCAGGAAGACGAAGTAGTCCAGGCATTGCAGCAATCGTACCGGGAAATACAAAAAGACATGTACAGCATCTTTGAAGACCCCCGGAAAGCCGATGACGCCGTCAGGCTGGAGATTTTGGACCTCCGCAATGCCGAACAAATGTTCAACGAGTTCGAGGAAAGATACCTGGAATTCAAGGCGCTGTACGGGGAGCAACACCGGGCGCTGGAACGCACCATCGAGCTATGGACGAAATACGCCCCCATTCTCATCCCGGTATTATTTTTAGCGGCGGTCGTGATTGTCATTTATACCAGCCGAATTATCAGGAACGGCTTTGTAAGCCCCGTCGCCGCAATCATGCGCGGCGCGGGGGAAATCAGCCGGGGGGAATTGACCCATAAGATACCCGAGCAGGGGGTCAACGAAGTTTCAGAGCTTGCAAGCTCAATCAACCGGATGGCAAGCGAGTTGAAGGTCAGCCGCGACGCCCTGATTGAACACGAAAAGCAAACGGCCCTGGGCGGCTTGATCCCCGTTGTCGCCCATAACATCCGCAACCCCCTTGCCAGCATCAGGGCGACGGCGCAGGTGCTGGAAGACGTCGATAATGAGGTCGAATTGAGGGAAAGCAAGAAGGCCATTGTCGATACCATCGATCGCCTGGGGCGCTGGGTGAGCGCCCTGGTCTCTTACCTGCATCCGTTGAAGCCAAACTTGAGAAACGTTCATGCCGCCGAGCTCATGGATGCCGCCCTGGCGTTGTTGCAGGCAAAAATCGACGAGAAGGCAATCACCGTCAAGCGGGAAAACTGGGACTCGTCGGCAGAACTCGAAGTCGACCCGGACCTGATGGAACAAGCCATTTACGGCTTGTTGGCCAATGCCGTTGACGCTTCCCCGAACAAGAGCGACCTGTTGGCGAGCATAGATAACCGGGAGGAAGCGGTTATCATCAGCATCCGGGACTACGGCCCGGGGTTGCCGTTTGAACCGAAGCCCGGGAACCTGGAACCGGGCCCGTCCACCAAGCGTTTCGGCACCGGGTTGGGAATACCCATCGCCTATAAAATCTGCCAGGGTCACGGTTGGAGTTTATCTTTTGAAACCACTGGGGGCGTCGGCACCCTGGTAAAAATCACCGCCCCAAAAATCACCGGGGAGTCACGCGATGATGCAGAGTAATCCCTTGGTCAGTTCCGCGGAAGTGCCACTCCTGGAGAAGTCCATATTGATTATCGAGGATGAGGCCGTGTTTGCCGGCGCCGTCCGGAAAAGGTTGAAGCGGGCGGGATATAACACCGAAATTGCCAAAACCCTGGCGGAAGGCACGGGTAAAATCAGCGAAACCACGCCTGACCTGCTGTTGTTGGACATGCGCTTGCCGGATGGCTCCGGCCTGGATTTTTTGGCGGCCCTCCGGGATAAGGACGACAATGGGTTTCCCATCTTGGTAATGTCGGCCTACGGCGAGATTGAAGATGCCGTTTCAGCAATAAAATCGGGCGCATCGGATTACCTTAAAAAGCCGATCGATCTCGATGAGCTGATGATCACCATCGAGAAAGTCCTGGAAAAAGCTGAACTATCACAAAAACTGACCTATTCCAGCAAGCGCGAACAACACGCCCATGAGGGCGTGGAGTTTTTAGGGAACAGTCCGGTGATTGACGGCATCAGGCAACAGATAAACCGCTTGCAGCAACTGATCCAGACCAGCGGAAGCATCCCGCCTAACATCCTGGTATTAGGTGAAACGGGAACGGGCAAGGACGTGGTCGCCCGGCTGCTCCATGCAAACAGCCCCCGTTCCCAGCGGCCCTTCGTGCAGGTCGATTGCGCCAGCCTGCCCAAGGATTTGATCGAGGCTGAATTATTCGGCCATGAAAAAGGCGCGTTCACCAGCGCCCACGTCGCCAGGACGGGTTTGATCGAGGCGGCTGAGGACGGTGTGCTGTTCATGGATGAAATCGGCGAATTACCCATGGATTTACAAGCAAAGCTGCTGGCGGTGTTAGAGAGAAGGACCCTGAGGAAAGTCGGCACGACAAAGGAGCGCCCCGTCGCCGCCTGGATCATCGCCGCCACCAACCGGGATATTGAACAATTAGTCAAACAGGGTGAGTTCCGCTCTGATCTTTATTATCGATTGAACGTGTTGGCAATATCGATCGCGCCATTGCGGGAGAGGGGTGATGACGTGGTATTGCTTGCCGAGCATTTCATGAGGCAAAGCGCCAAAAGATACGGGATAAACTCGATTGCGCTAGCTGGGGAAGCAATGCGAGTCATAAAATCTTATGCTTGGCCGGGAAACGTCCGGGAGTTGAAGCACATGATAGAAAGGGCCGTGTTATTGAGCGGTGAAGGTGAATTATCGCCTGAATGTTTGTCCTTGAATCCGAATGTTGAAATTGAAACCCCGATTGATTCTGACTTGACCCTTGACAGCGCGGAGTTATTGTTGATTGAAAACGCCCTGGAAAAAACCAACGGCAACGTGTCCAGGGCAGCCAGGGAGCTGGGCATTACCCGAATGGCCCTGCGTTACCGAATCAAAAAACACGGCCTGGCATATTAAAAACGCCTGTCCGACGGTTATTGCCGGCGCGGCCAACGATTGAAGCGGCAAGGCCACTGCCGCCTTGTTCAGCCAGCGCCCCCGGCCGGCAAAATCGACTTGCATGACCTGGAAAACAACCAGGCCGACCGGGCGCGCTCCCGGAGCTCAGCGGCGGTTGGGAAACCCTGTCCGGGCGATAAAAGCAATAAGCGTCCAAACGACGTGCACAACGAGAAAAGCGGTAACTGCGGACGTCAAGGCAAGGGCTACCACTTCATACCACACATCTCCCACGTGCATCGGCTCATGTGGGGTAGCTAATAATATATCCGACCATTCAACGACTTTATCCTGCATGCCGAGTAAAAGAATATCCGACAAGTTGAACGGCAGGAGCCACAACCACGCCAAGGCATCCGGTATCGCGTAGGCGCCGAGCTTTCCCTGAAACGCGAAATCATTCCAGGTGTGCGGTATGAACCAGCCGTGGAAAATGCCGAATGCGATCGACGCTTTTCCCTTGAGTGATAACCTTTTGCGCATGTGAACTCGTGCTTTTCCTGTATCAGCGGCGCTTCCTCAATCCAGGCCGCCGGGTAATTCGCGCCGACTGACCGGTTTGCGCGCCTGTTGCAGCGCGGCGAGGCAGGTTGCCTTGAACTTTGAAATGGGTATCATATCCATGCGCGCCATTCTACATCTGGTCAATGACCATGGCCAACAACCCTGTTTGTTCCGGCTCAGTGTATAATGAGACAAACCGGGCGCGTCACCAGGCCGGCTCAACTGTAATGATTTTATTTGATATTTATCTTTTATCTGGAGGTGGATATGAACGCTGACACAAGACGGGAAATAGAGGCGGCAACGTTCCGTCACCTAATCGGGTATTTGCGAGAACATACCGAAGTGCAAAACATCGATTTGATGAACCTGGCGGGATTTTGTCGTAATTGTTTGTCAAAATGGTACCGCGCGGCAGCGGAAGAACGGGGCATCGATGTGGATTATGAACAAGCCAGGGAAATCATTTACGGTATGCCTTACAGCGAATGGAAGGACAAATACCAGAAAGAGGCCACCAAAGAGCAAGCCGAAGCCTATGCCGCCCGCCAGGCAACCTAGGGGGTCTGCCTTTCAACGAATAGCTGGTTTGGTGGCTGTTAGCGGGAACTGCTGAAGTCCCCCTGACAAAGGGGGGGACGGGAAGAACTCTTTTGCGATACTCTCGATAAGGAGGGGTTACGCTAGCCATCCCGGTTCGACATATATTCCGTCAATGCGGTGATGACGGCATCGTTCTCAGCGTCATTCCCCACCGTGATACGCAAGGCGTCATCAGTACTGCTGTTGACCGGTCTTGGGATGATGCCTTTGGACTCCAGGTATTTCGCCGCGCCGGAGGCCGTTTTGCCCTCGACGCCGGCAAAACTGGCGAGATAGAAATTGGCGACGCCGGGAACAACCCGCAACCCTGCAGCCGTCAATGAAGAGCTGATTTTCTTGAGGGAGCTTGTATTTTTCTCGCGAATGGATTTGATGTATTCAACGTCGCGCACGGCGGCGGCGGCGGCGGCCAGCGCGGCGGAGGTGGTGTTGAACGGCGAGCGGACGCGCTGCAAGGTATCGATGACGTGGTCCGGACAATAGGCCCAGCCGATACGCAAACCGGCCAACCCGTAAATTTTTGAGAACGTCCTGGTAACCACGACGTTTTCAAATTCGTCAACCAAGCCGAATCCGGCATCGTAATCATCATCGGCGACGTACTCTGCGTAGGCGGCGTCGATGATCAACAATATGTCCCCGGGCAGCTTGTCATGAAGTTGTTTGATTTCCCGGCCGGTTATCCAGACGCCGGTGGGAGGATTGGGGTTGGCGATAATAACCATCCGCGTTTTATCAGAGACCATGCGCAGGATCGAATCGACGTTGATCCGGTAATTATCTTCCGGGGCCAGGACGATGGTTATTCCCTGCGGCCTGGCGTAAATCGGGCACATGATGAAATGATTTTCCGTCAACAGCAATTCATCGGCCTCCCCGGCGTAGGCGCGGATCAGCAATCCCAGGAGCTCATCCGAACCGCATCCACAAATGATTTTATCAATGTCCAGGTTATGGATTTCCGCTATGGCCTGTCTTAATTCATGTTGAGCGCCGTCGGGATAGCGAAACAAGGCATTTTCAACGGAACGGTAAGCCTCAATTGCCCTGGGGCTTGGCCCGTATGATGATTCATTGCTGGATAATTTGATCGGTTTGACGGTGTTTTCCAATACGCTTTTGCCTTGTTGGTAGGGGTCTATCAGTGAAAGATCCCGCTTGGGAAGAGGTCGCTTGTGCTTGCTTGTCATGTGGTATCGCCCATATTAAGTATTAAACATTTTATCAAACATTTTTGTAGAGGGATGACTTCTTTTCCAGGTATGCGCTGTATCTTGACAGGCTGAAACAAAACATCCAGAAAAACAAGGCCGCGAACAGGTAACCGGTGGCGCTCGCGCCCTGGCTCAGCCAGGCCGGGTCCGAGGCGGCGTTTTGCACCATGCCGAGAAGATCGAAAAGTCCGATGATCAACAGGACGGTAGTCTCTTTGAACAGGCCGATGAAATTGCTTGTTATCTGCGGTAAAGCGACCGTGATGGCCTGGGGCAGTATCACCGAAAAAGTGCGTTGCCAATAGCCCAGGCCCAGCGCTTCCGCGGCTTCGTACTGTCCTTTGGGGATGGATTGCAGCGCGCCGCGCAGCGCTTCGGCCATGTAGCAGGACATCAACAGGGTCAAGGCGATGAGCGCGCGCAGGAGTTTGTCCGTTTCAAGACCCTCGGGCATGAACAGGGGAAACATGATAATCGCAACGAACAGCACAACCAGGGCGGGCACGCTCCGCCATAATTCAATCCAGGTTGCGCAACAAACCCGCAGCAAGGGGATGGAAGAACGTCGGCCCAGGGCAAGCAGGACGGCGAAGGGCAGGGAAGTGGACAACACGAATACGGCCGTGACGATAGTCAGGAAAAAACCGCCCCACTTGCCAGTATCCACGTAGGCCAACCCGAATTGACCGCCTGAAAATAAACCAATGCCGATCAGCGGGTAGATGACAATTAAAAGGGGGAGCAGCCGGAGCTTGTGGGGGAAGCGCGGCAGGAAAAGCGGCAGGGTGAACAGGATTGCCAGGCCGATGCCCAGGTTGACGCGCCAGCGCTCTTCCACCGGATAAAGCCCATACATGAACTGGTCGAATCTCGCCCGGATAAACGGCCAGCAGGCGGCGGTTTTATCCGGGCAATCCTGCGGCGTCGTCCCGGCCCAGTAAGCATCGATAATCAGCCAGTTGACAAGGGGGATGAACGTGATTGCGACAAGGTACCCGCAGGCCAGGGTAAGCGCGACGTTCAACGGCGATGAAAACAGGTTTTCCCGAATCCAGCTCAGGCAACCTTGAAATAAAGTCCGCCCCCGGCGGCGCGGGAATGATGAGGGGCTGTTGGTTTCAACCGGCATGGTCATGACGCCACCGTCAAGGCGATCTTCCGGTTATGCCAATTCAGGAAAAGGGCGATGCACAATGAGATGAACACATACACAACCATCGTCATAGCCATGATGAAAACCGGTTGACCGACCAGGTTGTTGACTGTTCCCACGAATACCGACACGACCTCTGGATAAGCAATGGCCGCCGCCAGCGAGGTGCTTTTGAACAGGTTCAAATAGACGGTTGTCAGCGGTGGAATAATGACTCGCAACGCCTGTGGGAACAACACCAATCTTATGGTGAGGTGACGGGGCAGACCCAGTGAGTCCGCCGCTTCTGTTTGCCCCCTGGGAATGGACGTGAAGCCGGAACGGACTATTTCGCCGATATAGGTGGCGTTATACATGGACAAGCCGACAACCAGGGACAGGAATTCAGGCATCAGGACGATGCCGCCGCTATAGCCGAAGCGAGTTTCTTGCGGCGTCTGCACGGACACGTCCGCCAGTAAAATACCCGCGCTGACAATCACTGCCGGAATTAAAAGACTCCATGACCCCGGCGTCCAGGTCTTGCCGGATTCAGGGCTTTGTCGCCGTTCCCGTTTTTTCAAAAAATAAACCGCCGCCCAGGCGAAAATCAACGCCGCCGCCAGCCATGACCAACCCTGTTCGGGATTGATCGCGGGCAGAAACAACCCGCGATTGTTAAGAAAGACGCAGTTGAAAAATTCAATGCTCTCGTCAGTGCGGGGCAAGGCCCGGAGCGCCACGAAATACCAGAAGAATATCTGTAGCAAAGAGGGGATATTCCTGAATATCTCGATGTAAACGGCAGCCAGGCGCGCAACCAGCCAGTTGTCGGACAGGCGGGCGAGACCGATGATTGAACCCAGGAAACTGGCGCAGACAATCGCCGTGCAGGCAAGCAACAGCGTGTTCAATAATGCGACGATAAAGGCATGGGCGATGGTGGAATCGGCGCTGTAGGGGATCAGTTTTTGCCCTATCTCAAACCCGGCTCTTTTCCAGAGGAAATCGATGCTTGAATCAACGTTGAGACGCGCGAGGTTGGTCTGCGTGGCTGAAATGATCAGGGCGGCAACGCCGGCGATAATGGCTAATAAAACAACTTGATAAACAATATCCCGTTTCATCATGCAATGTTGATGCGTCTCAGGTCTGCCTGAACCCGGGCCTTATGGTTCGGCTACCTGAAGGGCAGGGCGGAGTGCAAACCGCCTTCTTTCCAGCTTGCATTCAATCCCCTTTCAAGACCCAACGGGGTAAAGTTTCTTTCCCACATATCAGCATAATTCCCGACGAGTTTGATAATGTGATAGGCCCAGTCATTGGAGAGACCGAGTTTCTCCCCGAACCCGCCGTGTACGCCCAACAGTCGTTGCGTTTCCGTGTTTTGGGAATTTTTCCGCACGTCGTCGACGTTCTCCTGGCTGATGCCCAATTCCTCGGCGGCGAAGCGCACGTTGAATGACCACAATGCGATGTCGCGCCAGCGCGGGTCATCCTGCCGCACCAGGGCGCCGAACGGTTCTTTTGAGATGACTTCATCCAGTATGACGTGTTCATCGCGGCCCGGCCAATTGATGATGCGACCCGCAGTCGAGAGCCGTTCATTGGTAAAAGCGTCGCAACGATCAGCGTGGTAGGCTTGCAGGCCCTTGTCTATATCCGCAAACGTCACCGGGGTATACGTCATCCCGTGATTGTCGAAGTAATCGGCGATATTTTGTTCCAGGGTGGTGCCTTGGGCAATACAGATGGTCGCCCCGTCCAGGTCTTTTACTGAGCTTACCCCGGCATCTTTTCGGACTAAAAAGCCTTGTCCGGCATAGAGATATACGCCGGTGTAGTCCAGCCCCAGCGCCACGTCCCGGACGAACGACCAGGTGGCGCCGTCAGGAAAAATATCGATCCCGCCCGACTGCAGCAAGGTGAAGGCGGTATGGGGCGTTACCGGGATATATTCAATCCTGATTTCGCCGAACACGGCGGCGGATATGGTTTTGCAATGGTCTATGTCAAAGCCGAAGCGTTGGCCGGAATCATCAATACTGCTGAAACCCGGACTGCTTTCCACGATGCCGCAACGCAGTATGCCGCGCTCCCTGACCTCTTCCAGGGTGCCGGCGTCAACGGCCGGCAGGCATAAGAAAATCAATATGGAAAAACAGGTTGTAATTTTTACCATGATAATCCGCAGCATTTTCCTGGGGCGTGTTCGACAACGGTTGAATATGGTATCGTGGCAAGGTGTAAATTCCAACTGAAAAAAGCGGAAAAAATGACTAAACGCCTGCACATTGTCGAGCAGCGGCTTGAGCATATCCCGCAGGATAAAGAAGGGTTGAGGCTGTGGCTGAGAATCGTCTCGTGCACGCAAATGGTGGAGCAGGAGGTCCGTGCCATGCTGCGGGAAAAATTCGACATGACCTTGCCTCGCTTTGAACTGCTGTCAGCCTTGGACCGGGTTGCGGATGGGCTGACCATGGGTGAGTTATCGCACTGGCTGATGGTATCAAAAGGCAATGTCACCGGTGTTGCTGAAAGATTGTCGGAGGACGGTTTTGTCAGGCGTCAGCCTACCCCGACAGATCGCCGTTCTTTCATGGTTACCCTGACCGGCAAGGGCAGGAAAGCCTATAAAGAGATGGAATTGGAATATGAAAAGCTGCTGGACAGATTATTTGAGGAGGTGACTCTTGACGACAGCGATACGTTTACCGGGGTGTTGGCGAAGGTCAAGGAAGCCGTCGAGGAAATCCGGGAACAAAGGGAATGACAGTGGCCAGGGGACCTGGAAACTGAACACTCAATCACCCGGGCGGACGCGCGGCAACATGATATAGGGCCAGGGGCTTGGCATGTCGAGACTCGGCATTTCAATCAACGTCGGTCCCGTCTCCCTGAATGCGGTTTGCAGGGCGACCCGCAACTGTCCGGGTGTTTCAACGTGGAAGCCCCGCGCGCCGAAACTTTCCGCGAACCGCACAAAATCCGGATTGTATAAATCCGAGCCGATTACATTTCCACCAAAATTCTCTTGTTGGTCCCTGCGGACGTTGCCGTAGGCATGGTTGTTGAAGACGATATTCACCAGGTTCAGTTGATATTTTACTGCGGTCGCCATTTCCGTTGCCTGGTACATGAAGCCGCCGTCTCCTCCCAATACGACTACTTTTTTATCGGGATTCGCTACTTGCACGCCCATGGCCGTTGAATAACCATAGCCTAAATTGCCCTGGTAGCCGCTGGTGATAAAGCGCCGTGGTTGATAAACCGGAAATCCGTACCAGGAGGCATAACCAACCTGGGTCACTTCATCGACAAAGAAGCCATCGTCCGGCAACTCTTCCCGGATCACTTTCAATATTTCCATTTGCGGCCCAACGTCTTCTTCAAATTTCTTGAAAGTCGCTGCTTTAAGCCCGGTCAATTCATCCTTGCGGGATTTCCTTGAAATGCCATGCCGGCGCAGCGCGGCGATCAACCCGGATAAAGCCGATTTCGCGTCTGCGACCAGGCCGATTTCCGGCTTGGCGATTCGCTCGATCTGGGCGGCGTCAATATCGATGCGGATGATTTTCAGGTCATTATCGAGACCCCAATACAGTTGCGGGGCATCCAGTCGCGTGCCTGCCGCTAATACTACGTCCGCCTTGGCCCAGATTCGATGACCGGCGGCGTAGGGAAGGCTGAGATAATGACGATCGTCAATGATGCCTTTGCCACTCCACAGGGTTGTGCACGGCGCCTGTAAAATATCCGCTACTTGCAACAACTCCTGTCCGGCATCCACGCATCCATGGCCGATAATAATCAATGGATTTTTTGCCTTGCCTAAAAGTTCGGCGGCTTTTTCGATTAAATCAGGATCAGCCTGAACTGGTTCCCGGGGTTCCAGGGGGGGCAGAAGTTCTACGTCTTCCTGTAAACCCATGATGTCAGGTGACATCTCGAGGGCAACGGGTCGCGCCCGTCCTGAGTGCATTTCATGGAAAGCCCGGTTGACCAGGCGCGGGGCAGCGGAGGGTTTTTCTATGCGTTCCGCCCATTTTGTCAGGTGTCGCAGCATACCCAGCTGATCCGGGATCTCATGCAGAAAGCCGACGCCTTTATCTATCCAGTCTGAGGGGATCTGCCCGGCCAGGCATAACACCCGTTCATTGGCGGCATAGGCAGTGCACAGGGCCGCTGTCGTATTTAAAACCCCCGGGCCGGGCACTACGGTGTATACGCCGACCTTTCCCGTGGAGCGGGCATAACCATAAGCCATGTATGCAACGGCCTGTTCATGGCGGGAGTTGAAAACCTCGATGGCCCCGCCTTCTTTATATATGGCATCGAACAGGTGATAGGTTTGTCCTCCCGGCAGCCCGAAGATGGTGTCGATACCGTGGCGGCGCGCCGATTTGATGATCGCCTCAGCGCCGGTCATCTTGCTCATTTAATAATCTTTCCTCGTCATGTAAGGCGCTCCCCGGACGAATCCGGCTTCGGTCTTCCCTTGTGGGTGAGGGTATCGCAGAAGGGCATCATCATATCTCCCTCTCCCTTTTGCCTCTATTGCGAGACCCTTGGGCATAGCCGGGGTCAATGGGTCAGAATCTGGCTCAAGAATAATTTCAGCCGCTCCGACGCCGGGTTATTAAAGAAATTTTCCGGGTCGCTCCCTTCTATGATCCTGCCTTCGTCCATGAAGATAATCCGGTTCGCCACTTGTTTGGCGAATCCCATTTCATGGGTCACGCACAACATGGTCATGCCCGAAGCGGCGAGGCCGGTCATGGTTTCCAATACTTCGCCAATCATTTCCGGGTCCAAGGCCGATGTCGGTTCGTCGAACAACATGATTTCAGGTTGCATGCAGAGCGCGCGCGCGATGGCGACGCGCTGCTGTTGTCCCCCCGACAGCTGCGCGGGGAATTTATGCGTATATTCCAGCATCTTGACCTTGCCTAAATAATGCGAAGCCAATTCTTCAGCTTCTTTCCTGCCGATTTTCCGCACCCTCGCGGGAGCGAGAACCAGGTTTTCCAACACGGTCAAGTGTGGAAACAAGTTGAACTGCTGAAAAACCATCCCCACTTGTTCGCGCACCGCGCGAATGTCCTTGACGCCGGTCAACGGGCGCCCTTGAACGAGCAGCGACCCCGACTGAAACGCCTCCAAGGCATTGATGCAACGGATCAACGTGGACTTGCCCGAACCGGAAGGCCCGCAAAGCACGATCTTCTCCCTGGCCTTGATACGCAGGTGAATATCTTTCAAGACGTGAAACTCGCCGTACCACTTGTTCAAACCGTCAATTTGAATAACGTCAGCGCCAGCCCGCATTTTTCACCCGCTATTTTCCTTCCGCAAGTTGCCCCATGCCGTACAGTGTAACAGATAATGGACGACCATGAGAGAACCGGCCTTATCCCGCAGCCGCGCCCGCCATTCGCCGAAAACAGGCCTGGGATTGTTAGCAGGAACTGCCACGCTTCTTCCTTCACACTTCTATCTGTGTAGTAAAAAAGCATCAGCAATTATCAACAAATAAATTTGACAAAAAAATAATTTAAGCCTAAATTAAATTCAATACTTTTGTAAGGGATGTTCGACAGTGATCATTTACATCAATATAATGAGCGTCGGACGGATTTCAGGAGAAGATAAAGGAATTTCAAAACCTTCAGAAAATGAATCTTACACGGGGAATTGAGATGAAGATTAAGGCTTTTTTGTTGACAATACTGGCCGTATCAATAGGCGTTCCCGCTTATTCACAGGGCGCGTTGGAAGAAATTGTTGTAACGGCGCAACGCAGGGAGCAAAATCTGCAGGAAGTCCCTGTCAGTGTCACCGCCTTCACTGGCGCCCTCATCGAACAGGGCAATATCCGCACCGCCAGGGACTATCTGGCATTGACGCCGAATGTGGCGTTTACCGACGATGGGCAGGTGGGAAGCAAGGGCATAGGCCTGGCTATTCGCGGCGTCAGCAATCTGGTCTCGGGCGCGGCTGAAAATACCGGTGTCAATTCCATAGGCATCTACATGGACGGCTTCAGTATCGCCTCCGTGCCCAATGGAGTTGCAAACCCCGCCTTGCCGGATATGCAGAGCCTTGAAGTATTGCGTGGCCCCCAAGGCACGTTCTTCGGGCGTAATTCCGTGGGTGGCGCCCTCAACCTCAGGACTGCCGACCCGACTGATGAATTCGGTTATAAAATCAGTCTCGGTGGTGAAAGTTATGAAAACGCCAATGAAATGGGCAACGTCTCCGCCATCATCAATGCGCCCCTGTCCGATAACTTTGGACTGCGTGGCGTTTTTATGTATGAAGACAGCGGCGGCCGCGTCAAAAACGCCTGCGCCACCGGCGCTACGGCGGCTGCATGCCCCGGGTCCGTTGAAAACAATTTCACGCCCAATGGCGCCAAGAACAGTGGTCACGAAGAATTCTTCGGTCGCATCAAGGCGGTTTGGGATGTGTCGGAGGATACAAGCGTCAGCGTCAACCTGAGTTATTCCGATATAGATCAGGGTCACGACGAGAACGTTCCCTCGGGTATTCTGGACGTGGATACGGTTAATACATTGGTTCTGTCAACGGCCCTCGACCCCGGCACGGGCTTCTGGCCGAACAACAGGAGCTATCTCAGCCACGACCTGGATGAATATAATAAAAATGAAGCGTTGATCGCCATCGTTAATATCGAACATGACTTGAGCGATAACCTGAAACTCACCTCCATCACCGGCGTAGTCGATGCGGAAAACCGGCGCTGGTTCGACCAGGACCTGGTCGGCGGCGTCGATACCCTGGATAGAACCAACAAGTATGAAGGCTTCTCCTGGAGCGCTGAGTTGCGGCTGGATTATTCCGGCGATTCCGTGGATTGGACGACGGGCTTCATGTACTCCAAGGATGACCAGGAGCAAAACAATCTCGTGGCTGTTTCCACCGCTCCGACCCATACCTTGAACGGAGTTGGCTGGCTGCCGCCGTTTCCGGAAGACCTGGGCCTGGCCTTTAACAACAAAGGCTACAAGGTGGAAGAACAGGCGGTATTCGCCGATGTTACGTTTCACATGACGGAGAGCCTGGACCTTATCGCGGGTGGCCGTTTTACCCAAAGCCAGGTAGATAGAACCCTGGCGTCCAATGGCATTGGGCCAGGACCTGGTTGTCCTGGCGTGCCGCCATGTTTCGTTAGTAGTCCGCGCCCTGTAGCGGCCGGCGAATCGGATTATACGGACTTCGCGCCGCGCTTTGGCGCCCGCTTCCAGGTAACGGATGAAATGAATGTTTATGCCATGGTGTCCAAAGGCTATAAACCCGGGGGCAACAGTGTCGGCAATAATACGAATGCCCCTGGCGCCCCGGCATTTGCCAGGGAGTATGGCAAAGAAACCCTGTGGAATTACGAAATGGGATTGAAGTCGGAATTGCTGCATAACCGCCTGCGGTTGAACGTATCGGCCTTTCACCTGGAATGGGAAAACCTGCAATTTGAATCCTTCTTCTTTCTGACGCCGGGTAATTTGTCAACCAACTTCGAACAGACCATCAATATCGAAGATGCCGAAGCAAGCGGTGTGGAGGCGGAATTTGTCGCGCTGGCGACTGAAGGGCTGACCATTTCAGGCGGCCTTGGTTACCTGGACACCGAGATAACCAGCGATACCACCGTTGAATTATCCGGTGGCTGGAAGCCGTCATTGCTTGGACTGGACCTGCCAAAATCGCCGAAACTTACCTTGAACCTGGCCGGTGAGTACCGCTGGCCCATCGGGGGGGGGGATAATGAAGCCTGGGTACGCCTGGAGTATATCCACCGTGACGGGCAGTATTCCGATATAGAAGGTTTGACCAACCGCCAGCTGAACGGACCCCAACCGGTAAATCCTGCCGTCACTCATAATTCAGGCCCCAATGAATTTCCGTACCTGAGCCCGGATTATGATTTGTTGAACCTGCGCGCCGGCGTTGAATGGGGACCCTGGAGCATTACGGGTTTCGTGCAAAACCTGACAGATGAAAAATATTATACAGGCACCCAGGAAAACTTTGGCGCCAGCGGCATCAGGCTGCGACCGAACCCACTCACTATCGGTGGTTCAATCAGCTATACCTACGGCGGCATTTAATCACGCAACCGCAATCGCTCGTTTTATAACCCTTGCTACTTGCCCAAAGTAGCAAGGGTTTTCCCACCTCTGGTCTTTCCGAAATTCGACCTGCATCGGTTATACTGTCATTCGATGCAAAGGAAAAATTTAACAAGAAGCGACATCGAACTCGGACTGAAACGGTTGTCGGACCTGGCCAAGTCCGCCCATCGCATGATCGATATCGCGGTTTACGGCGGGTCCGCGATTATGCTGGCCTGGGACCTGCGCGCCATGACCAACGACGTGGATGCCATCATCATGGATGCCCGACATACTGATTTCGTGCGGAAAACCGTCAAACAAATCGCCGGGGAAAACAACTGGCACGAGGACTGGCTGAACGATGCCATCAAGGGATTTATCCTGAATCCCCGACACCTGGAAAAATTGGACCTGTTCCCTGAAAGCGAAGATGGCGGGATTCGGGTCTATGTGCCTATCCCCGAATACTTCCTGGCCATGAAGTGCATGGCCATGCGTTTGGACGAAGAAGATAAACAGGATGACGCGGATATTAAAAATATCTTGAAAATGTTGAGTATCACCGACCCCGAAGTTGTCTTTGATATTGTGGAGAAGTATTATCCGCAAAATGTGATCCTTCCAAAAACCAGATTTGGTCTCATCCAACTGATGGATGAATTAAAACATGAAACAGTCAAAGAGCCGGGGTTTTCGCCCGGAGAAGATCGCTGACATCATTCATCATGCCAACCATCGGGTAGAGGTCGGCTTCGATTTTGCCACCGCCTTCAGCATGGCCTGGCGGGAGTTCCTCGATGCGTTCTACGGCATGGAGGATGTGGAACGCGCCGCTTCTTTACAGGCAGAGCCGGCCCCTGTCTCGCCGGTGAAGGATGCTAAACTGGCGGCCACGGCCGAGCAGTTGGCCTTGAATTTCAAGTTGCCGGTACCAGGGTGGGTAAATCAGCCCGGTCGATTTCTTAAACACCCCGTTTTTGCCTCCGGCGACCTGATGAAGGGCATCCTGTTGCGGGAATCGCCCACCGCGTTTCGCCGCCGCGGCTTGTTCTACACGGGCAACGTGCTTACCCGCGCCTCCATGCTCCAAGCCAGACCCAACCACGGCAAACCTGTTCCCCCACCGCCGTTGGCCGGGTTCATCGCTCAATCCAAAGCTTCTGCCCGTCATGCTGACGCAAACCGGAATTCACCGAAAAATGCGCCGCCTCCGGCGGCAGGTTGACTGACTGGCATGACTGGAAGCCTGGTCAAAATCAACGCATGGTTCAGGGCAATCAGCTACTTTATAAAGCTCCCCTGACAAGCGGATTCAAGCAGGGTCGCGCTGGCCTGTTGTCAGCCCCTTGAGCCCCCTTGTCAGGGGGGAGAACAATGCCAATCATTCAATCCAGAGCTCCCGCTCCAGGTCTTTCCAGAATTCCACCCGCATCCGGCTGTGGATGAAGACGCCTTTGTAGTAGGGGTCGTTTTCCTTGTATTCCTTGTAGGGGCCTTCATAATCCTTGCGGCGGGTTTTGTAATTTTCATAGTCGGTGAAACTCTCATACTCCCACATCAACATGCGCCGGCCGCTATCGTCTCCCGCCGCATGTTTCTCGAAGTAACGCACGCTTTTCCATTCCGGGAACAGGTCGCGATGTTCGCTCACCCATTTGAACCAGCGGCGCATCTCTATATCATGTTCCTTGTCCTTCCCCTCTGCCACAAACCAGCTTTCTGTTTCAAAAATAGCCATTAGTTTTTCTCCTGAACGAGGTTAGTCCGGTTTCCTGAGGTCGCCGAGTTCACTGCCGCATTTCTGCAAGACCGACGCAAACGGGTCTCCGGTTGATTTGGATCGATTATCCAAATCGGTTTTGGCCTCGGCTGACGGCGCCCCGGCTGATAGTGAAACCGCGCCGGAAATTGCCGCGCCGCTCAGCGCTGTACTCTTCAAGAAAGACCGCCGGGTGATTTTTTCTTCAGCGGCGACGATTTCAGGGACGGTTTCAGGGTTGATATTTGAATTCATGCCGTTTTCCTTTGTTGATAAATATCGTTTGAGTTAGTATCGTTGCCCGGATAATTATGGCACAAAACCCAAAAGCATTCAGACGACATGCCGGCTGGCTCACCATCCACTAAAACCTGGTCATCCAGGTTGACGTTTCTGTTTGCCACGGTCGGCGCCTCAATCGGTCTTGGCAATCTCTGGCGGTTTCCTTACGTCGCCGGTGAAAATGGCGGTGGCGCATTTATTATCGTTTACCTGGCGTTCATTTTATTGCTGTGCGTACCCTTGATCATGGCTGAGCTGGCCATGGGCCGGCGCGGGGGTAAAAGTCCGGTGATGACGATGGGCAGTCTTTGCAAGGAAGGCAACCATCACGGTTTTTGGAAAACCATTGGCTGGTTGAGTGTCATTTCGCCGGTTTGCGCCTTGTGTTTTTATCCAGTCGTCGCTGGTTGGTCCATGGATTATATCGCCCTCGCAGTCAAAGGCGCGTTTGTTTCCATAACGCCCGGAGAGGCCAAAACGCAGTTTGACAACCTGCTCGCATCCCCTTACCGCTTGATCTTGTGGTACACCTTGTACATGGCGGCGACCGTTTGCGTAGTGAGCCTGGGCATCAGGCGCGGCATCGAGTCAGTTACCTCGTTTATGCTGCCGACGCTGTTTATCATCATTATCCTGCTGGTGATATACGGGCATATTGAAGGCGCCCCGGCCAAGGCCTGGCAATTCATGTTCAACCCGGATTTTTCGAGTCTCACCTGGAGAAGCCTGCTTATGGCCCTGGGGCAGGCCTTGTTTTCCATCACCGTCGGCACCGGGGCCTTATTGACCTATGGCGCCTACTTATCCAGAGACGTGTCTCTGCCCGGACCGTCCTGGTTGATCGCATTCAGTGACACCCTGGCGGCCTTATTGGCCGGCTTGGCTATTTTCCCCATCGTATTTGCTTCGGGATTAGATCCCGCAGGAGGACCGGGGCTGATGTTTATTACCCTGCCGATTGCCCTGGGTGGCCTGCCGCTTGGGCATTTTTTCAGCGTAGTATTTTTCGTATTGGTATTTTTTGCCGCATTTACCTCATCATTGGCAATGTTGGAGCCTTTTGTTTCATTCATGGAAGACAAAGGGTACAAGCGCCATAAAATATCGATTGCCAGCGGTTCGATTATCTGGTTTATCGGCCTGTCCTCGTTGTTGTCGTTCAACGTGATAAAAGATTTCAAGCCCTTGTCTTTTATCCCGCTTTATAAAGACAAGGGCATGTTCAACATCATTGAATTCAGCGTATCGAATATCATGTTGCCGCTGACCGCATTCCTGCTGGCGCTGTTTGCCGGTTGGGTCATGTCCGGTAAATTGTTAAGGGGGGAAATGGGCATAAAGAACGATGCGGCCTTTCAGGTATGGCGCTTCCTGGTCCGTTACCTCGCGCCCGTCGGGGTCGGCTGCGTGTTGGTGTTTGGCTTAATGTGAACCGGATAATCGGTTCGATAATAATTTCTCTGATAAACCGGGACCTTTACCCGGTTTGCTCCAGGGACAAACCTGGATGCAAATCCCGCAGCCATATGTCTTGGTAAAATAGGGAACGCATTTGTCAAAATCCACGTACCATTTTTTGTTTCCCCGCACTAACTGCTTGGCATTTGAAATAGCGTCAGCCGGACAATCTTTTGTACAGCGTTGGCAGGCAAGACAAAGATCATCGACGGCGATATCAACGGGCTTGTCAACTGTCATGGGCAGGTCGGTCAATACCGTAGCCAGTCGAAGGTTTGAGCCAAATTCTTTCGTGATCAGCGACCCGTGTTTGCCCAGTTCGCCAATCCCCGCGTTAATTGCGATGGGAATATGCAATATGTCGGCGCTTTCACAGTAGGCGCGGGCCGGCCATCCCAATTTACGAATATAGGCAGCCAGTTTAATCACGATGTGCGTGATTTCAGTATAGGCGCGCAGCGCCTCAAGCCCGCCTTTTGCATCGGTTACGTGCTCATCCATCAATTCAAAATCCATCGGATAGGCGATTGAGATGGCGTATTTATAGGGTTTTTCGATATTCTCGAACTGGGCTTCCTCCGCGAGGGTTGTAATGCCGGCGGCGCCGGCGCCGAATTGTCCGGCCACCTGTTTAATTTTCCTGGCCATGGCGTCCGGGTCGGATACCTTGGCGCGTTTTTCAGCGATAGTTCCATCCGCTTTGCGTAATAACCATCTTGATCTCAGGCCTTTGATGAATAACTTGAACGGCATGGTCATAAGAAAAAATAATTCCATTGCCTCCCATTCCACCTTTCGAAAACCCGAGCTGTGGAAGATCTGGACGGGTTTTCGTTTGACGGTTTCCCCCAATCCGTTGATTTCGTTTCCCGATTTTGGCCTTGAACGATATTTGAAAGCGTAGCTGGGAGCGGGACAGGTCTGCTTCATCACTGCTCTTTCTCCCAAATATCCTCAAGAATGATTTCAGTGTTCTCTTTTTGCGCCTGCCGGTATATCCGCCTGATCCGGCGGCCTTTAGTCAGCCAGACAATGAAAAAGCCAAGGCTATTGAGAAAAAGACCGGCGTCGCGTTTCAGGCCTTGCCAAAACGTTGGGTTGGTCAGGTAATATTTTTCTTCAAAAGAGCCCATGGAACCGTATATTTCCCCATCAGTCACTCCAAAACAATCCCCAAACCCACTTTTGGCAAACAGCGGGAACCCCTTGCCCCCTCACTCCCTGATGCAATATGCAGGTTAAAGACATATAATCCATATTTAACCCGATTACATGAAAATTACCAGCGCAAAAGTTATTGTAACCTGTCCGGGACGTAATTTCGTCACCTTGAAAGTAGCAACTGACGAAGGCCTGCACGGGCTTGGCGACGCTACCCTGAACGGGCGTGAACTGGCGGTGGCGTCATACCTGCAAGATCACGTTATCCCCTGTTTAATCGGTCGCGACCCCTGCCAATCAGAGGATATCTGGCAATTTCTTTATCGGGGTTGTTATTGGCGGCGCGGGCCGGTGACCATGACCGCCATCAGCGCGGTGGATACGGCTTTATGGGATCTGAAGGCAAAAATCGCCAATATGCCTCTCTACCAATTGTTGGGCGGCAGGAGCCGCGATGGCGTGATGGTTTATGGTCATGCGAACGGAGAGGATATCGCCCAAACCGTGGACGAAGTGGGCAGGTACCTGGACATGGGTTATAAGGCCGTACGGGCGCAATCGGGCATCCCCGGCCTGGCCTCCACCTATGGGGTGGGGAAAGACAGGTTGTTTTACGAACCAGCGGATGCCGGCCTGCCGGCGGAGAATGTCTGGTCAACGGAAAAATACCTGGATCATATTCCCCTGTTGTTCGATAAACTCAGGGAACGTTATGGTTATGAGCCGCACCTGCTCCATGACGCGCACCATCGATTAACGCCCGTTGAAGCAGCTCGATTGGGCAAATCACTGGAAGATTATCGTTTGTTCTGGCTGGAAGACCCGGTGGCGGCGGAGAACCAGGAAGGGTTTCGTTTGATCCGTCAACATACGGTGACGCCCCTGGCGGTTGGAGAGGTATTCAATACTATCTGGGATTGCAAGGACCTGATCCAGGAACAATTGATCGACTACATACGCGCGACCGTGTTGCACGCCGGGGGGATAACTCATTTGCGGCGCATCGCTGACCTGGCGGCGCTGTATCATGTCCGCACCGGTTGCCATGGGGCTACGGATCTTTCGCCGGTCTGCATGGGCGCCGCCTTGCACTTTGATACGTGGGCGCCGAACTTCGGCATCCAGGAGTATATGCGTCATAGCAGGGAAACCGACGAGGTGTTTCCCCATGCCTACAGGTTCAGGGATGGTTTCCTTTATCCGGGCGAGGCCCCCGGTCATGGCGTGGATATTGATGAAAAGCTGGCCGCGAAGTTTCCTTACCAGCGCGCCTGTCTTCCGGTGAATCGACTGGAAGACGGGACCATGTGGAATTGGTAGATTTTGATGGCGGATTACGATGTCATTATTGCCGGCGGCGGACACAATGCGCTGATTTGCGCCGCGCTACTCGTCAAGAACGGGTTAAAAGTCCTTGTCGCCGAGCGCAACGATTGGGTGGGCGGCGGTGTTGTCACCCGTGAAGTGACCCTGCCCGGTTTCAAACATGACCTGTTCGGCTCCTCCCACGTCTGGATTCACCTGAATCCCGATTTCAAGAAGCTGAAACCCGAATTTGAAAAACACGGCTTGAAGTATATCTGGTCGGAGGATCATATTACCGGCCATCCGAACAAGTATGAAGGGCAGGGGATTATCGTCTATAAAGACGTGGATAAGACCTGCGACACCATTGCCCAGTACTCTCGCCGGGATGCTGAGCGCTACAAGGAAATTTATGAAGAGTTCGGCGAGATTCAGGACGGCGTGATCAAGGGCATGTTCTCTCCCCCGGCGCCGCCCAGTTATCTTTACCAGGCCATGGAAAACAGTCCCGAAGGCTTGAAACGTTTGCGCGACTATCAATTGAGTTCCCGTCAATTCACCCTGGAGAACTTTGAAAACGATCACGTCAGGGCGTTTATTCTTGGCTGGGCTACGGCGCCGCAAACCCTGCCGGACCAGTTGGGCACGGCAGTGGGTTTCCACGTCATGATACCGAGTATGCATTATTATGGACAAGCCATTCCCGAAGGCGGGAGCGGCATGTTGTCCGTTGCCATGCAACGTTATATAGAGGCGAATGGCGGCACGGTGATCACGGGCGCCACCGTCAGGAAATTTATCGTGGAACAGGATGAGTGCATCGGTTTTCGCCTGGAGGACGGTACCGGGATCATCGCGAAACAAGCGGTCGTCTCGGAACTGGACCCTTACCAGACTTACCTGCATGGTTTTGATGAAGGCGTATTGCCGGAAGATTTCCTGGAGTTAGTGCGGCGTTTCCGGTTTGGCGACGTGACGATTGCCCGGGCGCATTATGCGCTGAACGAGGCGCCTGAATTCAAGAATGGCGCGGATATGAATAAAACGGCCTTTCAACGTATCTTCGGCACGATGGCCGACATCGACAGACAATACAATGAAATGGCCATGGGACTTGCCCCCACTGAACCGTTTTTATGGACTGCCGCCTGGACGACCATGGACTCTACCCGGGCGCCGGACGGGAAACACACGTTAATCATGGATACCTTCGTCCCGGTGGACCTGGCCTCCGGTGAGGACTGGGAGAAAATCGGCCCTGAGTACGTGAAAAACGTCTTGTTAAAACAGTTGCGTAATTACACGACCAACATGGACAATGACAATATACTGGCCGAATACGTGGAAACGGGGCCGAGTTTAGCCAGGGCGAACCTGTGTTTTTACCGGGGTGTCACCACGGGCGGTGAACGCACCCTTGCCCAGATGGGCGCGTTCCGGCCCTTTCCCAACTATGCCGATTATCGAGGCCCCATAAAAAAGCTGTATATGACCGGCCCCTCTTGTCATCCGGGTGGGGGTATTTGTGGCATGGGCGCCATCGCCGCCAACGAAATTCTCCTGGATTTGGGGCTGAAAGAAGCGGATGATGACTTTGATTTTTAACGGGATATGAGCATGTCTGAAAAAGCGGAACGCATAGCGCCTTATACGGCCCTGGTTGTGCAACCTGAAGTCACCGTCGTAAAAAAACGAGAGGATATCAAGAAAAACCTGGACCGGGTTTGCAACATGATCCATTTCGGCGTGGGGTATTTTTGGGAGGAACCGGTTCGCCTGGCGGTCTTGCCTGAATATTTCATGCAGGGCGTCGGGACGCCGGGCAAGGGCGAAAGCCGCATCAAGGATCAAATGGATAAAGTGGTCACTATTCCCGGGCCGGAAACGGAACAACTGGGGGAAGTAGCCAGGGAGTATGGATTATATATTGTCGCCGGCGGCGTCTGTGAAGAACTGCCGGAATTTCCGGACCGCTGGTTCAACACCAATTTCATCATAGGCCCGGAAGGCGACATCGTTCTCAAGTATCACAAGTGGCATATCCCCGCGTACATCGGGCTGGGCACCAGCCCCCATGATCTTTTCGACGAGTATCGTGAAAAGATCGGCGGTGATATAAAAACCCTGTTTCCCGTGGTCGATACGCCCATCGGCAAGCTCGGCACCATGACCTGCCATGACGGCTGCACCCCTGAAGTTTCCCGCGCATTGGGTTACAACGGCGTGGAGGTTATCTGTCACCCCGGCGCTATCCAGGAAGTTGAAGGCGTGTCGGAGCCCTGGGATTTCTGGATGTTCACCCGCCGCGCCCGCGCCCATGACAACATGTGTTACCTGCTCGGTTCCAACTGGGGCAAGGTCAATTACGATTATTACCCGCGGGCCTTTTGTCCGGGCAATTCGTTTGCCATTGATTATACCGGCATGGTCATGCGCCACGTCCCTTATCCTGAGGAACAGGTACTGGCGGTTTCAATCAACCTGGAGGCGTTGCGGTATCACCGGACAAAAACCATCCACAATTGTTGGGTGGACTTGCGTACCGAGGGGTTTCGCCAGATTTACGAGAACCCCATTTATCCGCCCAACCGCTTCCCATCCGGCAAGCCGCCCCGCAGCCTGTCGGAAAAGGTTGCCATCTGCAAGGAAGTATTCGATGATTTATATGCCCGCGGTCAGTTCACGCCACCGGCAGGGTATGCGCCCGGAGACATTTCCCAACTGTTGGAAGACAGGATAACATATGCCCAGGCAACGGGACGCTTGAAGAAGAGTTAACCCGATGAAGGTGCGCAGCAAATTAGCGGACGTCGATTTTCAATTCGGTGAATTCGAATATAAAAAAGACCACCTGGTGGTCCACAGCGCGCCGGAACAGGCCATGCAGACCAAGGTCTACGTCAGTCCGAACGACGTATTAACCGCATTGATTAAAGCGTTGTCCAACCCTATGGTCTGGGTATACATCATCGGCTTCCCGTTCTTTTTGCTCAGGTACAGGCATCGCAAGCGGAAGAAGAATTATGACTATTAATAACAGGAGATGACTAATGAAGTTTAATTATTATTTAATCGCGCTTATTACGGTTTTGAACCTGCCGGCAAGTACAGCAGTCGCCGATGAAAACATCGATCAACTCAGGGCCGCCGCAAATGGCGCGCATCGCTCGGATGCCTACAAATCGCGCAATCAATTTCGTCATCCGGCAGCAACGCTTGACTGGTTCGGCATCAAAAATAACCTGACGGTGGTTGAAATATTTCCGGGAGGGGGTGGCTGGTATTCTGAAGTATTGGCGCCTTATTTAAGGGATAATGGAAAACTTTACGCGGCAAGTTACGATAGTGAATCCGAGGTTGAATACCTGCGCCTCAGTCATAAAAAATATAATGACAAGTTGGCGGCGAACCCGGAAGTTTACGATAAAGTCATTGTGTTTGAATTTGCCCCCCCGAACAAGCCCTTGCTGCAACCGGAAGGGCAAGCGGACATGGTGTTGACCTTTCGAAATGTCCACAATTGGCTGAATAATGATACGGCGGACCAGGTCTTTTCCGCGATGTACCAGGTACTCAAACCAGGTGGCGTCCTTGGCCTGGTGACCCACAGGGGCGATGAGCATATGGTGGGCAAAGCATGGTCAAAAAAAGGTTATGTTCCCGAAGCTGAAGTGATGCGCCTTGCGGAAGAAGCCGGCTTTCAATTTGTTGATAAAACGGAAATCAATGCAAACCCCAAGGATACCAAGGATCACCCGGAGGGTGTCTGGACCTTGCCGCCCACCTACAGGCTGGGCGATGAAGATCGTGAGAAATATGCCGCCATTGGAGAAAGCGACAGGATGACCATGAAGTTTGTAAAACCGGATTAAGAAACTCCGGTTAGGCAGGGATGCCGTAAAAGGGGCAAAAACGGGCGCCCAGGTTCAGACAGACCCCTGCAAGTCAGTCGAAGAGGTTAAGATTAAATGCACACAGATAAACAATATACCGATAAGTTCGCCCTGGAAATCATCGCCCTGCATCGTTTTTTTGAAGACTGGTTCGGCGGTTATTGTGAAAACAGCGACCAGGTTTTTACCGACCGGCTATCAAGTAAAATGCGTGAAGACTTTACCATCATCCTGCCTGCCGGAATAATGCTCAAGGGGAGAGATTTTTGGCCGGAATTTAAAAATTTATATGGCGACAATCCTGAATTTCAAATTAGCATTCGCAATGTAAGGCAAAGAACGCCCGCAACGGGTTCTGTCCACGTCATCACCTATGAAGAGTGGCAAAGGAACGCTAAAAATTCAAAACCTGAAAACAATGGCCGGGTATCTTCGGCGATTTTTTTTGATGATGAGCGATCGTCGAATGGCCTGAAGTGGTTTCATGTGCATGAAACCTGGCTGCCGGACTCCGTCATCGCCGCAGAGCCATTTAATTGGCCCCATAGCTGAAACCCGTTTCCGCGCTTCATATGATGGTGCCGGATGACGGATTCGAACCGCCGACCATCCGCTTACAAGGCGGGCGCTCTACCGAGCTGAGCTAATCCGGCTGTGGCTGAGATATTAAAGCAGTGAGCTTCTAAAATAAAGAGGCCCTGCGGTTTCAATGCTTATGAGACGAAATCAATCAGCCTGGGCAGGTTCCGCGCCGCTACCCCACTTGCGCGGGAATGACGACAGGGGCGGGAATGACGACAGGGCAATACGGCCATGAGTCTGCGAGCGAGGCTTAACCTGCTGATTATCATTCTTTTTGTTTTTGTCCTGGCGGCCGGGAGTATTTACGCGATCAATTCCGCCCGAAAAGCGGTCAAGGAAGAAGTGCAATCAGTGGCAAGGCTGACGTCAAACCTGGTTGAGATCAGCATTGCCACCATACAAAGCTCAGACGACCCGGATTTACACGATAACCTGTTGAATGAACTGACGAATTTGGAGGCTATACGCCACCAGCAGGTCATTGTTAATTTTAACAGCAATATCGGTTCCGACCTCCCTCTGCAACCGGCGTTGCCTATCGATTCTGACGCGCCGGACTGGTTTATCAGTTTGATTAAACCGCTCCCCATGGACTTCAAACGGGTCATTACGAACACGGAAGCGCTGGGCACGGAAATAATCATACGGGCCGACCCATCCGATGAGATTACCGAGGCCTGGCATGAGGCCCGCAACTTTCTGCTGCTGCTCTTTTTATTTACCGCTTCGGCAAACCTGTTGATTTATTTTATCCTGGGCCGGGACCTGGCCCCTGTGGAGACCATTCTTTCCGGGTTGGAGGGAATAGAAAGGGGCGACTATAAGCTCCGGTTGCCCGAATTTACAACAATGGAATTCTCCCGGATTTCAGCGCGCTTCAATCATATGGCGAAAGTATTGTTGAACAGTGAAGAAGAGAATAAATACCTTACGCAGCGTTCACTGGAGATACAGGAAAAGGAGAGGAGGTATCTTGCCCAGGAACTGCACGACGAGCTGGGCCAATCCTTGAGCGCCATAAAAGCGGTGGCGACGTCCATAGAACAAACTGAGGGCGCCAATGCGCGGGCGGTGGTTGAGAGCGCAAACATCATCAAGACCATTTCAGAAGACATGTATGGAGTGGCTCGTGGACTGATACGCCGGTTGAGACCAACGGCATTGGACGAGTTGGGGCTGGTCCCGGCTTTACAGCAGCTGGCGGATGATTGGAATTCCTCCCACGGGGAGACGTTTTGTCACTTGGATATCAAGGGAGATTGGTCACGGATTACGGATGAGGCAAAAATCAATATCTACAGGATCATCCAGGAGAGCTTGACTAACGTGTCCAAACACGCCGCTGCGAAAAACGTGTATATCTCACTTGGAAACGAGTCTCAAAATGAAAGCGGGTTGATGCTGGGAATCAATGATGATGGCGCCGGCTTCGATATGAACAAGACCCGAAAGGGCCTGGGTTTGTTGGGGATCCAGGAACGGGTGGGTATCATGGGGGGAGATTTCAAACTTGAAACGCAAGTGAATGAAGGCGTTGCCATCACTATAATTTTACCGCTGCAATCCACCGGGCCGGCCAATGTCCGACAATAAAAAAATCAGGATTTTATTAGTCGATGACCATGCCGTGGTGCGCGCCGGTTATCAAATGCTGCTGAAGCAGTCGGACCGGACTGAGATAATCGCTGAAGCGGCAAGTGGCGAACAGGCCTGTAAATTGTTCATGGACCTGAGCCCGGACGTAGTCGTCATGGATCTCTCGCTTCCCGGCATAGGTGGCCTGGAGGCAATCCGTCGAATTGTCTTGAAAGACGCCAACGCCAGGATCCTGGTTTTCAGCATGTATGAAGACACTGTTTTTGTGGACCAGGCGGTGCGCGCCGGCGCTAAGGGTTATTTGACGAAAAACAGCGCCCCGGAAACCCTGATTACGGCAATTGAAGAGATTGCCCGGGGAGGCATCTACATCGATCCTGAAATAGCCCAACACCTGGCTTTTCAGAAAGCGCGCGCTGAAACCGGGCCGTTTTCAAACCTGTCGACAAGGGAGTTTGAAATATTCTGCCTGCTCGCGGAAGGGCTGAATACGAGCGAAATAGCCAAACGGTTATCCATAGGTTATAAAACGGCGGCGAATTACAGCACGCAGATAAAAAATAAACTGCAAGTCAACAGCGTCGCCGAGCTGGCCAGGCTGGCGATTCGCCATAATATCCTGCAAGCCTGACAACCCCGGATGCTCCAAATGGCGTCCCTGCGGGGGCGGGTACAGGACCGGTGAGAGAGGCGGGTCAGTCGTCGATTACGACCCCCCAGGGGAATTTGCCGACCGTGATGGTCTTGATGACTTCATCATCTTCGGTGTCGATTACGGAGACGGTGCCGCTGACCCCGTTAGTGGTGAATACCCGCTTGCCGTCCCTGGACATCGCCAGGCCCCAAACCCGCTTGCCTACCGGGATGCCTTTTATTAATTCCATTGTATCAGCGTCTAATACGATAATCTGGTTGGCCCTGCCGCCCGCCACGTAGAGCTTTGTTTCATCCTTGCTTAAAATCACGTCCTTTGGCTTGGCCTTTTCATCGGCTATCTTCTTGACCGCGATGACCTCGTAGCTGGTCATGTCGATTTTTTTGACTTCGCCGCTGATCTCGGAAGTGGCATAAGCCAGGTCGCCACTGTTGTTGAACACGGCTGCGCGCGGCCTGGCGCCGACTAATATGTTGGCGATAATAGTATGTTCGGGTACCTGTATGACGTGCAGCATGTTGGTTGACTCGCTGGTAACGATGACATGCTTTCCGTCAGGAGAAATCGCCACGCCTTCCGGCTCCAGGCCCACCTGGATTTCGGCCAATTGCCGACCCGTTGCAGGATCGAAAACCGATGCCTTTGCGTCATCCTCGTTTGAGATATAAATATTGCCGTCCGGATGAACCGCGAATGTTTCCGGATCAGAACCCGCTTCAAATTTTCGCAGTAATTCCAATGATCCCAGGTCGATAACCGCTATGGCGTTATCTTCACTCACCGCGACGTATAATTCAGCCCCATCCGGCGATATGCCGATCCCCCGCGGCCGGTCGCCGACTTTAATGGTTTTTTCGACTTCCAATGATGAACCATCGATAACTGTTATATCGTTGCTCCGCTCATTGGTAACAAAGATACGGTTGCTCGCGGCCTGGGCAACCTGGAAACAACCTGCTAACAAGATCGCGATAATAAAATGCTTCATTTGTGTCACTTCCTATTTCTATGGTTTGTTTTAATATGCTTCAGGATTTCCCCGCTCAAGTTGAGACAGTCCGGCTTAACCGGAGGTTCCCTTAGTATAACAGGAAGCGAGGCCCAGGCTATCTACGGCATCGGGCTTCACCACCCCCCTGACCGGCGCCTCGCCAACCAGTTCGCCGGCGGCATTGGAAATCAACAGTAGTTGTCTCAGCTGGCCGGTATCCCGGAAATTCATGTCGAGACCCTTTTGCCCGTCAAAGGACAAATCGGTTTTGAGGTGATCCAGAAGCGCAGCCGGGCTGGTCAGGCCTTTCCTGGCGACCGAGTCCGACGTCATCTTCACCGCCGCCCAGCCGGCCCAGGCATACTGGTCCATCGGCCTGGCGAAGCCTTTCCTGAAGCGTTTATTCAAGTCTCGCGCGGCAAACTTCACGAAGTCATGGTGCCAGCCCGACGCGCGCGCCTCAGCGCCGGGCGCTTTCTGAAGCCATTGCGCTTTCGCATCGTCCAGCATCTTTTTGCTGGGAATAACGTGCAGCAGGTTTGAGACGCAGGTTTTTCTCAGGGCGTCATCATGCGCGGAAACATTGAGAACGGCATGGTCCTTGAAGCGGCGGCCCGCTTGTTGCAGCGCATCGGCGTTTGCCGCGACGATTATCGCGATAAACCCAGCGGGATCGATCTTGTCAATATCTTTGCCGGCGAAAACATGCAATGAATAGCTCTGCCCTGAAAAGCGGCCCTGCAAATTCGCTTCATGGATGCCCTGTTTGACGCCGTCATAAGCGCTGCCGCTTTCATCGCCTATGAATGCGAACCGGGTTTCTGTCTTTGCGCCGGCGCCGGCTACGGCATAATCCGGGCACGTCAGCGCCAGCAACATCAGTCCCGACAGCGCGACGCCCCCAAGCAGCCGGCGCCACAGGAGAAATAATCCCCTTCTCCCTGGAGAGGGCCGCAGAAGCCCCGGCGTCGCCCCTGGCGCTGACTGGCGGGGGCGACCCGCCGTAGTTGCCCTGACCGTCGGCGGGCGCCGATATTGCCGGGGGCAGGCATGGGGGCCTGTCCCTGCCGGCGGGAACTGCCGGAACAGGGGCTTGTCACTTGCAGAAATTGTCTTCATAATTATAATTCAGGGCTTGTAATATAATATACTATTAAGTAATAATAAATAATAAGACTGAAACGCCGGGGATGCGTTCCCGGGTTTACCATAGGATTTTTTCAGTCTGTGTTACGTTCAAACGCTACTATAACAGGAGGGAAGTAATGCTGAGATCACTCCAGATTGAACCGGAAAAGTGCACCGGGTGCTTGCAATGCGAGCTGGCCTGTTCTTACCAGGCGGAAGGGGTATTTAATCCGGCAAAATCCCGGATAAAGATATTTACCTTTCATGACGAAGGCCGTTTCGTTCCGTATACCTGCACCCAGTGCAGTGAGGCTTGGTGCATGCATGCCTGTCCCGTCGAGGCCATCGTGCTCAATGAAGAAACGGGTTCCAAGGACGTGCTGGCCGACGTTTGCGTTGGCTGCAAGGTTTGCACCATCGCCTGTCCGTTCGGGACGGTAAACTACAACCAGGATACGAAAATCGTCTACAAGTGTGATTTGTGCGGCGGCGACCCTGAATGCGCCAAGGCCTGTCCGACGGCCGCCATCACCTACGTCGACGCAGACCACACCGGCCTTGCCCGTATGCGCGCCCATGCGGCGGAAAGCGCGGGCATCGGCGCAAATTCTTAAAGAGGAGGCTTGAAATGGCTTGGACTAATAATGTATTGCGAGTGAATCTAACCGAGGGCTCTATGAGCAATGAACCGTTGAACATGGACTGGGCCAGGCAATACCTGGGGCAACGCGGTCTCGCCACCAAGTACCTGGTGGAAGAAATCGACCCCAGTTGTGATGCCTTGGGGGCCGATAACAAGATGATCATGACTACCGGGCCCTTGACCGGCACCATGGCCGCCACCGCCGGCCGTTACTCCGTTGTCACCAAGAGCCCGTTGACCGGCGCGGTCGCGTGTTCAAATTCCGGTGGTTTTATCGGCGCCGAATTGAAATCGGCCGGCTATGACATGGTTATTTTTGAGGGCAAGTCACCCACGCCGGTCTACCTGTATATAGAAAATGACAAGGCGGAATTGGTCCCCGCCGATGAGATTTGGGGCAAGTCGGTCTGGGCAGCGGACGAGTGGCTGCATAAAAAATACCAGGACCCCTTGCTGCGCATAGCCGCCGTCGGTCGTAGCGCGGAGAAAGGCTGTCTCTACGCGTCAATCGTCAATGACCTGCATCGCGCGGCCGGACGTTCCGGCGTCGGCACGGTCATGGCGTCCAAGAACCTGAAGGCAGTGGCGGTCAGGGGGACAAAAGGCGTAGGCAATATCAAGGACCCGGCGGCATTCATGCAGGCTGTGAATGCCGGCAAGAAGGTCCTGGCTGAAGATGCGGTAACCGGGGAGGGTTTGCCAACCTATGGCACAAACGTCCTGATGAACGTCATCAACGAAGTCGGCGCCATGCCGACTCATAACATGCGCGATGTCCAGTTTGAAGGCGCCGGCAAGATCTCCGGCGAGGCCATGCATGAACCCCGGGCAAGCGACGGCAAACCCAACCTGACCACCAATGCGGCCTGTTTCGGTTGCACCATTGCCTGCGGGCGTATCTCGACCATAGACCGCGGTCATTTTTCTATCGAGAACAAACCCCAGTACTGGGGCGCATCGGGCGGCCTGGAGTACGAGGCGGCCTGGGCCTTGGGCTCGGATACCGGCATCGATGACCTGGACACCCTGACTTATGTGAATTTCCTGTGCAATGAAGACGGCATCGACCCGATTTCTTTCGGCTCTACCGTTGCCGCGGCGATGGAACTGTATGATATGGGCGTGATAACCAAGGAGCATACCGGGGGAGTTGAATTGACATTCGGTTCGTCTGAAGCGCTTTCCTGGGCTACTGAAGCCACCTGCAAAGGCGAAGGTTTCGGCTTGGAACTGGGGCTTGGTTCAAAGCGCCTGTGCGAAAAATACGGCCACCCTGAATTATCCATGACGGTCAAGGGGCAGGAATTTCCCGCGTATGATCCCCGCGCCATCCAGGGAATGGGGCTGACTTATGCCACGTCGAATCGCGGCGCTTGTCACCTGCGCAGTTACACCGTGTCCTCTGAGGTCATGGGCTCGCCGGTAAAAACCGATCCCCTGGTAACCGAGGGCAAGGCGGAATTGGTAAAGTCCCTCCAGGATGCAAACGCCATAGTCGATTCAACCGGTCTCTGCGTTTTCACGACGTTTGCCTGGACCCTGGAAGATATTGCGCCCCAGGTGGCGGCGGCCTGTGAGGGTGAATGGACTCCCGAGTCCATGTTGGAAGCGGGCGAGCGTATCTGGAACCTGGAGCGTGAATTCAATTTAGCCGCCGGTTTGACCGCGGCGGACGATACATTGCCCCCGCGGTTGCTCAAAGAGGCGGCCAAGACCGGCCCGGCGAAAGGCATGGTGAATAACCTGCACGAGATGTTGCCGGAATACTATGAAATTCGTGGTTGGGATGAGCAAGGCATCCCCACGACCGACACCCGGCAACGTCTGGGCCTCGCCTGAACCGTCTTTTCCCCGGCAATGGGGAGTCAGGGGGCGTGTCAAGCCGGCGCGCCCCCTTAATCCCCTTGCCAGGGGGAAAACATTCATATCAACCTGAAGGTGCTAGATTAACTATGGAACACGTCATAATCGGAGCAGGGCCTGCCGGCGTCATCGCCGCCGAGACTCTCAGGAAAAACGACGCCTCCTGCTCGATAAAAATCATAAACGATGAACCGGAGCCGCCGTATTCCCGTATGGCTTTGCCCTATTACCTGGTCGATAACATCAATGAGGCCGGCGCTTACCTGCGAAAATCCCCGAATCATTATGCGGCTAACCACATTAACGTTATCCGGGATAAGGTTGAGTCGGTTGACGCCGGCGCTCATTCCCTGACGTTGGCGGGGGGCAGCCAGGTCAAATTCGACAAATTGCTGATTGCCACGGGCTCCCACCCGATTCGCCCCCCCATTCCCGGCCTCGACTTGCCGAACATTCACTCTTGTTGGACCCTGGAAGACGGGAGAAACATCGCCAAAAACGCCACCAGGGGCGCCGACGTGGTCTTGATGGGCGCGGGTTTCATCGGCTGCATCATATTGGAGGCGCTGGCCCTGCGCGGGGTAAACCTGACGGTGATTGAAATGGGAGATCGCATGGCGCCGCGCATGATGGACCAGACTGCCGGGAGCCTGATCAAAAAATGGTGCGTGAACAAGGGCGTGCGCGTGTTGACTTCCACGAGGGTCGAGGCTATCGAGCGGGACGGCGAGGCCTTGTCTGTCAAACTGGATAACGGTGACAGGCTGAGGGCCGACGTGGTAATCCCGGCTACCGGCGTACGAGCCAACATCCAATTCCTGGAGGGCAGCGGCATCGAAACGGATTTTGGCGTCCTGGTGAATGACCGCCTGCAAAGCAGCCATGCGGACGTATATGCGGCTGGGGACGTGTGCCAGGGCAAGGACTTTTCAACGGAAGAATTCAACGTGCAGGCCATTCAACCCACTGCCGCCGACCATGGCAGGATTGCGGCTATGAACATGTCTGGCCGGGATACCCGTCACCAGGGCAGCGTCAATATGAACGTGCTCGATACCATGGGCTTGATCTCTACCTCCTATGGCTTGTGGATGGGGGTTGACGGGGGCGAGTCTGCCGTGCTGACTGATGAGGAAAGGTTCCGGTACATCAGCTTGCAATTCCAGGATGACGTCCTGGTTGGCGCGCAGGCGCTGGGTTTGACTAACCACGTGGGGGTATTGAGGGGACTGATACAGACAAAATTGAAACTGGGCAAATGGAAGGATCATTTGCTGCGGGACCCGACCAGGATTATGGAGGCCTATCTCGGCGCAACCCAGTCTATTGGCCACAATGCCGGGGTCATGTGAGGGCAGGTCCGGTTCGGAAAGCGGAAAATCCGGGGAAATGGGGAATATTGTGCTGTTAATCGAGAGGATTTGCGGGCTGTTTTTCCGTTCCGCGCGAAGTCACTCCAAAACAGCCCGCAAACCCTCTCTTGGTTTGGGTGGCTTTGCAGGTATGAGCTTGTGCTGGGGAGAGCTTCGGGGCAAGCGCGGGCTTTTTCGGGAAGTGGGGAATTCGGGAGGAATGGGGAATATTGTGCTGTCAATCGAGAGGGTTTGCGGGCTGTTTTTCCGTTCCGCGCGAAGTCACTCCAAAACAGCCCGCAAACCCTCTCTTGGCTTGGGCGGCTTTGCGAGTATGATCTTGTGCTGGGGAGAGCTTCGTGGCAAACGCAGGCTTTTTCGGGAAGTGGGGAATTCGGGAGGAATGGAGAGTATCGTGCTGTCAATCGAGAGGATTTGCGGGCTGTTTTTCCGTTCCGCGCGAAGTCACTCCAAAACAGCCCGCAAACCCTCTCTTGGCTTGGGCGGCTTTGCGAGTATGAGCTTGTCCTGTCGGGCTTGAGCGCTTTGCTGGTTCCTGCTCTCTGGTTATGAAACTGACTCTCAAGCTCTATGCGGGTTTGACTGATTATCTTCCCCCGGAGGCTGAGGATAATGAACTTGTCGTTGAAATATCCGCTGACAATACCGCCAACGAGGTGATCGACAGGTACAAGGTGCCCAGGAAGATGGCCTACCTGGTCCTGCTGAACGGTGTCTATATCAGGCCGGAAGATCGCAACAGGGCCGTGTTTAATGATGGAGACACCCTGGCAATATGGCCGCCGGTTGCCGGTGGTTGCGCTGGGGACAGGAGACAGACTGGTGTCGCAATTTCGCCTGACCCGTAAAATGAGCATTACCCACAGGGAGTTTTTCAGGTTGTTGCCCAGGGCAGTCGATAACGCTCCCGTTTCCAGGCAAAACGGTCGGGTTATCGTCTACGCGAACGAGGGTCGAGTGGCCATCTTCCTGGCAGCCGAAACCTTGAGAAAACTGGCGATGCTGGAATTACCCGTCACCGAAATCACCCTGGAATTCACCGATTTTACCGATGCCGCCCGGGAGGCTTTCCTGGCGCGGTTCGACTTGGCCTTCCAGAAAGGTGGAGGCTGAAAAAATGAAAAAGGAGTTTACCATGGATCGAATTAAATTGTATGCAGGACAAATGAACCGGATAAACCTGTAATGCCTGCTGGAAGCGCGCGAAGCCATTACCGCCGTTGCGCGGCATGACAGGACGGGCAGGGCAGGTGAGACTTGCCTGGTTGTTGCGTAAAAGATACGGAATTTCAGAAAAAAATAAATTTGTCGCATAATTGCATTTATTATGTTGCAATTATCTTGACCATGTAGTATTTTTACCTTAATGGTTGTAAATGAGCGATTTGTTGAGGGGATTAGCAGTTTGATGGCGAATTCGATTCTCTTGAATTTTCAGGTTTAATTTAATATTTTCAACTACACATCTTTCTTTGAGGAGGACATGATGAAAACATATATCACCAAGCTCACTATAGCGCTGGGCGTCGTGACGTTCTTGAGCGCGCCCGTCAACGCCGCGGTTGTCTTGGGTGGCGCGGACGGTTGGGAAGTCAGCTATGGAGGCTTTATCAACCTGTTCTATACCCAGAGCGACTTCGAGTTTATCGATGGCACCAGTGAAGACAGCGCCCACTTGCAGGAAGGCCTGTTGCCTTCCTTCCACTCCATGGTAGTCAAGACGCCGGAGGTCAACGGCCTCAAGGGCACCGGCCAGATCACCTTTGCGGTGGACAGTTCCAGCGAGAAGGGCAGCCGGTTGAATAAATCCGGCCTATTAGGGACGGGTTCCAACATCGATATGCGTGAAGTCTTCTTCAACGTGTCTGGCGATTTCGGCACCATCAGCGTAGGCCGCACCTTGGCGCTGTTCATGCGCCAGGCTATCCTCAAGGACTACACGCTGTTCGGCATGGGCGCCTTGGCGGGGCCGGATGGCGGCGGCACCAGTTTGGGCCGTATCGGGTTTGGTTATGTCTATCCCGATTTCCGCACCCGGTTTGTCTACCAGACCCCGGACATGAGCGGTTTCCAGCTGTCCGTGGGCATCTTCGATCCCCAGGAACCGGGAGGCGGTTTTGCTGTTGATGACACAGCGGAAACCGATACTCCGCAGTTCCAGGCGGAAGCCACCTATAACAGCGCTTTCGAGGGTGGCAGTTTCAGTGGTTATGCCGGTTTCCTCTGGCAGGAGATGGAAATTACCAATTCTACAGCAGGTGGTACCGGGGACGTCGAATCCGTAGGCTGGAACGTCGGCGCCGAGGTCACTGCCAATGGTTTTAACATCGGTGGCAGCTACTATAGTGGTGACGCGTTGGGGCCATTACTGTTTACCAGGGGCACTAATGCCGATGGCGTTGGATTAGGTTATGGATGTAGCGCTTCCACCTGTAATGAAGCCGGTAACGATGGTTTCTATATCCAGGCTGGTTACACCTTCAATGGCACCACCAAGATCGGCGGCGGTTACGGTGAATCAAGACAGGATGGCGATTCTGCATTTAACATACTTGATGTCGAGAATGAACTTTGGACAGTTGGTGTTTATCATGACGTCAACTCCTGGCTGAAGGTCATTGCCGAGTACGGCAATTATGAAAGCAACCTGCTCAATCAGGCCGACGTTAATACCTTCTCCATCGGCGGGTTCCTGCTTTGGTAAGCATTTCAGTCCGTCCGTAACAGGCGGACAAAACAAGACTTGGCAAAAAGGCGCACACCGTGCGCCTTTTTGCTATTCAGGGTCGGGGAATTTTGACTCTCACCCCGGGAAACCAATTGTCTCCATGCGCTGGGCGAGTTGCGCTTACGTAAGCTTGGCGTCGATACGGGATTCGATCAACGAGCGAGCCAGGACGAGCTCCGGGCCGGGTTGGTCTCTCCAAAACAGCCACCAAACCCACTGCTGGCAGGAGCTTCCTGGCAGAAGGGAAAAACCATCCTTGAAAATCCTGAACTGTGGTATGCTTATATTATTGACCAGGGTCAAGACCGTCTGGGGCTGATTCTCATTCGCCCCTGGTCTTCTGGTTTATTTTTCTTAACTACTATGGAGGGTATGAAGCATGAGTATAAACGCATTAGATACACACCGGGCGGTAAAGGCGCTGAGAGAAGTGGGGTTTGACGAGAACCAGGCCGAAATCATGGTTGACACAGTCAACAAGTCCATCAATGAAAACGTGGTAACCAAGACTGATCTCGAGGTGGACAGGCGGGACGTGCAAGCCGAAGCCAAGACTGAGTTTGATAAGGTGAAGGATGAAATCAGGTACGTGCAAGCCGAAGCCAAGACTGAATTTGATAAGGTGAGGGCTGAAATCAGGGACGTCAGGACTGAACTCGATAATGTAAAGGACAAAATCGAACAGTTTGAAATCAGGATGGAAAACAAAATGGAGGCACGTGAACAACGCACAATCAATCGTTTGGGTGGTCTGATGATCGCCTTGGCCGGTTTGGTCGTCGCTGCCGTCAAGATACTTTGAAAATTGAATTTGAATAGATGCTAATGACTTTGGCAAACGCAAAAACCATCGCAGGTTTATTATGCCTGCTCCTGTTCGCCGGGATTTCCCAGGCTGATGAAGTCCTGTGGAAATCAGGCCCGAATTTATTTATCAAGCTGGTGGAGCAGGACGAGTCCAAACAGGAATCAACGCCGGCGAACCAACATCCGGCCCGGTTGAATGCAAACCAGGTCGCCAGCGCGCTTGAATCCATTGAGGTCTGGGGCGGCGGCGGGTTATTCAAAAGGAAGGAACTGGAAAGGTTATTTTCCCTGCAGCAAGCCCGCCTGTTGGGACAATACCTCAGCGCCGGACTGTCCAGGGCGACGCCCAACCAGGATATCGTCTTTGTATTATCCCGGTCCGAGAAGAAATACCACATTATTCAGAACACGGGCTATACGGGCGGACGGGCCTTTTACCTGGATGATGAATTGCACGTCATCATCGGCGATTATAACGCGACGGGAGACAGGTTCAAGGAGACGGCCTATCGAGGCCACGGCGTGACGGACGTGAAACAATATTTCAAGCACGGCCGGCGGGCTAAACCCTCGAACTTCAAGGCTTCCGTCGTCGGCAGGGCAGGGGTGACAACCCATACGGATGGCTCAAAGGCGCGCAGGGATTGGGTGGTGATAGACCTGGAACAGGCGGCGTCAACATACCTGGCCGAAAAAGAGGCGCAGAAACCGCAGCAGGTTGTAACCAATGAAGCCGTGCAGGCGGAGGCAGTCAAGCTAGCGCGGGAGAGACGGGAGATGCGCCTGGAACTGGCCAGGATGCGCAAGGAGCTAAAAGAGTCGACCGGGGGTAATTCGACCTTGACGACTGAGCAGAGACTGACGACATTAAAAGAACTCAAGGATAAAAATCTCATCAGCGATGAGGAGTATCAACAGAAAAGAGAACATATCCTGGGTGAAATATAAGCAGGTCAGGCCAAACCGATTTCTCAACTACCATGGATGGCAAGACGCGCTGACCTCATAAACGGGGAAACGAGCATTCATATCTGAAGGCCCGTCGTTCTGGCGAGAGAACGTCATCCCCGTGAAAACAGGGACGGAATCCAGTGGAAAAATTATCCTTGCAATGCGAGAGCTATATCCTGAAATCGAGGCGCTGAACAGCTATCGTCTCAAGGTTGATCCTGTCCATACCCTCTATGTCGAGGAGACAGGCAATCCCCGGGGCATTCCCGTCATATTTCTGCATGGGGGGCCGGGTTCCGGCTGTAATGAAAATCACCGGCGCTATTTCAACCCCGGGAAATACAGGATAGTCATCTTCGACCAGCGCGGTTGCCGCCGGTCGGAACCGGCCGGTGAGACGGAAAATAACTCGACCCATGCGCTGATCCATGACATTGAACTGATAAGAGCGCATCTCGGCATCGACAAATGGCTGGTCTTCGGCGGTTCCTGGGGAGCGACCCTGGGATTATTGTATGCTCAATCACACCCCGAGCATGTCTCTGCCTTGATTCTTCGAGGCGCCTTTCTAGCCAGACGGAGAGACCTGGACTGGTTTACGGGGCAGGGCGTCAGCCGGATATTTCCCGACTTCTGGCGAGAATTTATCGGGGTTATCCCCGGTGATGAAAGGAATGACCTGGTTTCTGCCTATCACGCGCGAGTCCATGGCAAGGACGCGAAGGCAAGGAAAGAAGCGGCCATTGCCTGGTCAAAGTGGGCGGGACGGATTGTGACATACCTGTTGCCGTCGGTTGACCCTTACCGGTATGAGCCGGGAGATACCGAAAAGACCATTCATGAGGTTCTCATTGAAACTCATTATGCAAAGCATCGATATTTCATTGCCGAGAACCAGATATTGGATGATGTGGACAGGTTGCCCTCCGTGCCTGTCAAGATCATCCATGGACGCAGGGACCTTACCTGTACCCTGGAGGCATCGTGGTTATTGCGCCAGGCAATAACAAAGTCTGAATTGGTCATAGTGGAAAAAGGGGGACACTTGGCCGGTGAACCCGTCATGGTCGATGCCTTGATTACCGCTACCGACGAGATGGCGGTGCGCCTGGCATGAAACCGCGCCGGTGGCTAAGACGATTCGCAGGCTGTTTTTCCGTCCCGGGCAAGATCATTCCAAAACAGGCTGCAAATCCTTTCCCGGCTCGACCAGTAGTCAGTCAACATTATTTTGTCGGCATGTTGCCGGTCATTCCCGCTTGCGGGGGAATGACGGCAGGCTGACCTTGCAAGCATGATCCTGTCCCGGACAGCCAAGCCCCTGCTCATGGGCATACTCAATGTGACCCCCGACAGTTTTTCTGACGGCGGACAGCATAATAACCCGGAAGCTGCGCTGAAGCACGCGCGCAGGATGCTGGACGAAGGAGCGGATATTATCGATATTGGCGGCGAATCCACCCGTCCGGGCGCGGGTCGCGTTCCGCCGGACGAACAAATCAAACGGGTAGTCCCGATCATCAAACAGCTGCAACAGGAAATCCCGCCGGGCATTCCGCTCAGCATTGATACAACCTCGACTGTTGTCGCCGGCGCGGCATTGGATAATGGCGCATCGATCATTAATGACGTCTCGGCCGGCAGGGATGACACCCGAATGTTCAAGCTGATCGCCGCCGCGAAGGTCCCTTGTATCCTTATGCACATGCAGGGAACCCCCGATATGATGCAGGATAATCCACAATACGATGATGTCGTGGTTGAAATAAAATCTTTTTTGCTGGAGCGCGCGGCAGCTGCGCAAGACGCCGGCGTCAGCAAAGAAAACATAGTCATTGATCCCGGCATCGGGTTTGGGAAATCGAAGCAGGACAACCTGGACATCATCATGAACCTGGACAGCTTCAAAGGGTCCGGGTACCCGGTGTTACTGGGCGCAAGCCGGAAACGCTTTATGGGTTCAATTTGTCATATAGAAAGCTACAGCGAATTGGTGGGGGCAAGTTGCGCCACCACGGCGCTTGGCGTTTTTGCCGGGGTCAGGATTTTCCGGGTGCATGACGTAAAAGAAAACCGACAGGCCCTGGACGTCGCCTATGCCCTTCGCGAAAGCCAGCGCCCCTAGGGGCAACCCCCCGCGTTTGTCGCATCGCCCCGTTTCATTAAGGCAGGCACAAGGGGCCTGTCCCTACATGAGCGCCTTGGAGTTTTTCATATTGCGGAAGAGCAGCGGCTTGCTTTCGAATTCCGTCGTCCCGGACAGTTTGCCTATGCGATCGACGTTATCGTGCAGTTGCTGGTGGTGGAAGGATTTATCGCATACAGGGTCGGCGTTGGTGGCGTCGCCGGTCAACATATAAGCCTGGCACCGGCAGCCGCCGAAATCTTTTTCCTTCTCCGGGCAGCTTCGGCAAGGCTCCTGCATCCAATCGAAGCCGCGAAATTTATTGAACGCAACGGAATCATTCCAGATCTGCTCGATACCGTGATCTTTTACATTGGGAAATTCCAGCCCTGGCAATTGCGCGGCGGCATGACAGGGAAGGGCGCTGCCGTCGGGGGCGATTGTCAGGAAGATCGACCCCCAGCCGTTCATGCAGGCTTTCGGCCGGTTTTCAAAATAATCGGGAATGACGTAAATGATTTTCATTTTGCCCTTCATCTTTTCCTGGTACTCCCTGGCCACTTTCTCAGCCTCGGTCAATTGCGCGCGCGTCGGCAATAGTTGATCGATATTGACCCGTGACCAGCCATAGTACTGGGTACTGGCCAGTTCGACGTAATCAGCGTTCAAGGCTACGGTCATATCCAGGATATCCCGTATTTGATCGACGTTTTTACGATGCAGCACGATATTCAAGACCATCGGATATTCAAGCTCCTTGACCACCCTTGCCATATCCCGCTTGTGCTGAAAACTTCTGGTCCCGCCAAGGTAATTGTTCAGTTCCTCGTTGCTGGCCTGGAAACTGATTTGAATATGGTCGAGGCCCGCCTCTTTGAATGCTTTTACCCTGGCTTCGTCCATGCCCACGCCGGAAGTGATCAAGTTAGTGTAATAACCGAGACGCCGGGCTTCAGTGATGAGTTCTTCCAGGTCCCGGCGCACCAGGGGTTCACCGCCGGAGAAACCCAGTTGGGTTGCCCCCATCTTGCGCGCCTGTTGCATGACCCTGAGCCAGTCCCCGGTGGCAAGTTCATCGTTATATTTCGCAATCTCCACCGGGTTGGAGCAGTAAGGACACTGCAACGGGCACCGGTAGGTAAGCTCGGCCAACAACCAGAGCGGTTTACTTTGATTTGAATCTAATCCAGCCATTGTTTCTCGCATTTTCTAAAAAATTACGGACATCAGTCTCCAGGTCAACCCCGGGGAAAGTCGTCTTGAGTTCAGAGATGATTTCACTCGTGTCTTTCTCGCCGTCACACCGTTTCATAATCTCTCCGGCGCTTTGGCTGAGTTTTACCATGCCTTCCGGGTACAGGATAACATAACAATCCTGCGCTTCCTCCCATTGAAACCGAAAAGTCGGGGCGATTTCAGGAATGTCGCTGGTCATGCGCGGGCTGCTCAACACAGTGGTAAGGGGGTTTATTTTCAATATAGGCCATCCACATGGCGTCCAGCATCGTCCAGAGTATATCCAGCTTCAGTTGCAGTATATTCAAGGCCCGCTCCTGGTCCGCCCGGGTTTTGAAATAATCCAGCGTGACATCCAGGCCGTGCTGCACGTCCCGCCTTGCCTCGCCCAGTCTTTTACGGAAATAGTTATAGCCTTTTTCGTCTATCCATGGGTAATGTCGAGGCCAGTTATCCAGCCTCTTCTGGTGTATTTTCGGCGCAAACAACTCGGTGAGCGATGAACAGGCCGCTTCCTGCCAGGTGGCTGCACGGGCAAAGTTGTAATAGGCGTCTATCGCAAAGCGCACCCCGGGCAGCACGTGTTCCTCCGACAGTAATTCTGCCCTGCTCAGACCTGTGGCCTCGCCTAATTGAAGCCAGGCCTCTATGCCGCCGTCTTCGCCCGCCTGGCCGTCATGGTCAATGATACGCTGCACCCATTGGCGTCTTACGTCCCGTTCACGACAATTGGCCATGATGGCGGCATCCTTTACCGGGATGCTTGTCTGGTAATAAAAACGGTTGGCCACCCAGCCCCGGATGGCCGGCTTTTCCAATTGCCCGGAATTCATCAGCGTATGAAAAGGATGATGAATATGATAGTACTTTTCCTTGTCGCGCAAGCGTCGCTCAAACTCCTGTCGGGTCCAGGGAACCTGTTCTTCTTTCACACCCACTAAATCATCTCTTATCGCAAGTTATTAAAAATTTCTCATTCCAGGATTATGCCAAGGCTACACGGCCAAGAATAAAACATCATAATACTATATAATATAACAAGTTATATATATTATTTAATGTTAATTCTATATAATGGCGCCCGGATTCAGTTATTCCATGCTGGTCAATTGAAGCCAGGCCGGGTCATATAAACCAACTCTCTCAAGCCCGGATTGTAGTATCCTGACCCCGCATTATAACCGAATTAAAAGGAAGACGTGACCGATCATATTCTTTTTCTCACGGGCAGGCTGGCGGAAAAACGTCTGCAGCGGGTCCTCAATGCCATGGGCCCGGCGGAATTCAGCCATGAAACAAGAAATATCGGCGTCAGCGTGGCGGCGCTGATGACGGCGAAAATGCTCCGGCGCCGGCTGAACGCCCTTGCCGGGGTGGACAAGATCATCGTGCCGGGCCTGTGCCGGGGCAATCTGGATGAAGTCGCCGGCGAACTCGGCATACCCGTGCTGCGCGGCCCCGTGGATGTAAAGGACCTGCCCGTTTTTTTCGGGCTTGAAGGTCAGCCGATCAGCCTGGACAAACACAAGGTCAGGATTTTTGCCGAAATTGTGGACGCCCCGATGATCGGCATGGACGAAATCCTCGCGCGGGCGGCCCGATATAAACGAGACGGCGCCGACGTGATCGACTTGGGCTGTCTGCCGGATACGCCCTTTCCCCACTTGGAGGACGCCGTGCAGACGCTGCATGACGCCGGGTATATGGTCAGCGTGGATTCCATGGAGCAGGACGAATTGCTCCGTGGCGGCAAGGCCGGCGCCGACTACCTGTTAAGCCTGAAAGAGAGCAGCGCCTGGATAGCAGAAGCAACCTCGTCAGTGCCCATCATTATCCCGGACCAACCTGCTGAGGTGTCATCCCTGTACAGGCTGGTTGAAAAATTCAAGGGGGAGGGCAGGCCGTTCATCGCCGACAGCATATTAGACCCCATCCACTTTGGCTTCACTGCTTCCCTTATTCGCTACCATGACCTCAGAAAGCGGTTTCCCGACGTCGATATCATGATGGGGGTCGGCAACCTGACTGAGCTGACCGAGGCGGATACCAGCGGCATCAACGCCGTCCTGTGTGGTATAATTTCAGAGCTGGGTATCACCAATATCCTGGCGACGGAAGTGAGTCCCCATGCCTGCTCGGCCGTGCGCGAGGCGGACAAGGCCAGGCGCATCATGTATGCGGCCAAACAGGAGGAGGGATTGCCCAAGGGCATTGACGGTTCACTGTTGACCACCCATGCCCGCAAACCTTTTCCGTACAGCTTTGCCGAAGTCGCCGAATTAGCCGGGCAAATCAAGGACCCCAGCTATAGAATAGAGATAACGGAAGGGGGCATTCATGTATTCAACCGGGACGGCCTGGTGACGGGGCGGGACCCGTATGAATTGTTTCCCAGGCTGGATTTGCTGGAAGATGACGCCCCCCATGCCTTTTATATGGGCGTCGAACTGGCCAAGGCCGGGATAGCCCGGCAATTAGCCAAGCGGTACGTGCAAGACGAGAACCTGGACTGGGGCGCAGCGACCGTCCCTGAGCCGGTCGAAGACCCGGAACTTCGTTCAAAAGCCGCGCATGATTTAAGAAATTTGAACGCAGGAGCTGGCCCGGAACATGATCCTGGGGATAACCCGCCGGAGTACAAGCCCGAAGGCGCAACCTTGCTTGCAAAAAAGAAGAAACAAAGGTCAAGATGATTTACGAAACGGTTGTCACCACAATGAATCCGGACGGGACCGTTCACATTGCGCCTATGGGCATTCGCGTAGAAAACAGAAAATACCTTATTTCTCCCTTCAAGCCGTCGAAGACCTTCGATAACCTGGTGAATTCAGGCGCCGCGGTGATTAACGCGACTGATGAGGTCATGATCTTTGCGGGCTGTTTGACGGGCCGGGAGAACTGGCCTACGGTAAGCGCGGAACGCGTCGATTGTGAAAGACTTGCCGGCGCCGCAGCCCATATCGAAGTCCGGGTCGAGAGACGCGAGGATGACGAGTTGAGACCCGTTTTCACCTGTCGTTCGGTTAATATCGTTGCCCATGCGCCGTTCAAGGGGTTCAATCGCGCCCAGGCCGCCGTCATAGAGGCGGCCATATTAGTCAGCCGCCTGCATCTCTTGCCGGAAGAAAAAATACGCTCGGAATTGAAATACCTGAACAATGCAATCGAAAAAACCGCCGGTGAAAAAGAAAAAACGGCCTGGCAATGGTTGCTGGAGAAGGTTGAAGATTATTACAATAACGCGGCCCTTGCTTCGGGACGGAATTCATGACGGGTTTTCTTGCGAGCGTCTCATCTTTTGACGAAGCGAGACTCGTTCGGGCAATCGGGGCCGACATCATTGATTTGAAAAACCCGAATAAAGGCGCATTGGGCGCGGTTGACGCAGATACCGTGAAATCCGTCGTAAACGGGATTGGAGACAAAACGGCGCTCAGCGCCACTATTGGGGATATGCCTTTTCATGGGAGCGAACTGGAACCTGCCGTAAGCAAAATGCACGAAACCGGGCTGGATATTATCAAAGTCGGTGTGTTTGCCGAATCCTTGTCCCGGTTCGCGTTGGCGTCCCTTGAAAGACTTGCAGGTAAAAACATCAATATCGTATTGGTGTTTTTTGCCGAGTTATTCAGTGGAAATATCGAATATGCGCAGCTTGAAAAAAGGGGTATCAAGGGTCTTATGCTGGATACCTGCGAAAAGGAAAACGGCAACCTGAGAGAAAAACTGGATGACAAGACCTTGCTGGAATTCGTAACAAACAGTAAAAAAGCCGGGCTGATTTCCGGCTTGGCAGGGTCCTTGACCAGTGAAGATATAGGCCCCCTGCTGCGATTGAATCCCGACTATCTCGGTTTCCGCGGGGCATTATGTAAAGAATGCAAGCGCAACATGCAGGTTGACGGCGCGAAAGTCGCTGAAATCAGGAAATTAATCCCTGTATCGACAGGGCCGATAATCAAGTCATCACATCGAGGAGGCACACCATGGCAAAATGGCGCAAAGACAAAGTAGACGCTACTTATGAAGCAGCAGAGATCGAACAACGGCTTGCAGATGAATTGCCGGGCTGGTATTACGAAGACGGCTGGATCCGTCGCAGGTACAAAACCAGTGGCTGGAAAGGGACGTTGATGGTGATCAATACAGTCGGCCACCTGGCCGAGGCGGCCTGGCATCATCCCGACCTTACGGCGAGTTATGCTTTCGTGATCGTTAAATTAATGAACCATGCCGCCAAAGGGGTGACTGACAAGGATTTCGAATTAGCCAAAAAAATTGAAGAAGTCGTAATGTGGCAACCGGGGGTGGATGAAGACAGCGCCCTGGACGGCACGCCGGACGATCAAAGATTCAAATATATCAAGTACGGCTGACAGCCTGCGCCCCCTGTCCACCCATGCTGCAGGGGGCAGGCCCCGGCGCCTGCCTTGATGCGGGAACCGGCTGTTACCCGTTGCCCGCTGCCTGTTCCCTGTTCGTCCAGTCACCGGATTTCCCCCCTGATTTTTTCAGGAGTCTGACGAATTCGATGCTCATGCCCCGGTCAACGGCCTTGCACATGTCATAGATTGTCAACAGGGTGACCTGGACTGCATTCAGCGCCTCCATTTCAATACCGGTTTGAGCGATGGTTTCGACCTGCGCCCGACAATAAACACAGGCATTATCCGGCCTGGGTTCAAGCTCGATTTCGATATGGCTGATTGTCAAGGGATGGCAAAGAGGTATCAGCTCCGAGGTTTTTTTCGCCGCCATGATGCCGGCGACCCTGGCTATCCCTAATACGTCGCCTTTTTTATGACTGCCCTCCATGATGAGGGCGAGGGTACCGCCCTGCATCTTGATTACCCCTTCAGCCACGGCGATGCGGTGGGTCATGTCCTTGCCCGCGACGTCAACCATGCGCGCCTCTCCGGTCTTGTTGAAATGCGTCAGTTTCGACATATCATTCATGCAAAAAATGTTTATAATACGCCACATGCCTTTCAAGGCAAACGCATACTTCAAATTACAGGAGTTTTCCCGCTGTTCGTCGAAAGTGGATTTGGGGGCTGTTTTACCCCCCAAACCCGTTGTTAGCGGGAACTGCTGTTCAAGTTATGACCTGATAAGGGGCTATCACCGAAGGCTTGTTCCCCTCTTCATGGTTTCTTGTCAGGGGGCTGGTAAGTTTATCCCTTTATCAGGGGGCTTTTCAAAGTATGCGTTTGCCCTGATATACCGTTGGAGTTGAACGTAATGTCGATAAAAGTAAAGTTTTTTGCCCGTATGCGAGAGGAATTGGGGCGCGCGGAGGACGCAATGGAACACGCCGCAGGCCTGAAGGTGTCCGACGTTTGGCGGGAAATGTCCGGCGGCAGGGAAATGCCGGACTCGCTCCTGGTGGCAATCAATATGGAGCACGTCAAGGGCGACCCTGAATTGAAAGACGGCGATGAGGTCGCCTTTTTTCCGCCCGTTACCGGGGGGTGAATCCAGGTCATGCCCGTGGAATTGAGACCGGCGCCTTTTGATGCCCTGGCGGAAGTAAAGCGTTACCAGGAGTCACTGGGCGCGGCGGGGAAATTCGGCGCGACCTGCGTGTTTATCGGCAAGATGCGGGATTTCAACGAAGGCGAAGAAATTCGGGACATGACCCTGGAACATTATCCCGGCATGACTGAAAAACACCTGGACGAGATCTGCCGGCAGGCAAAAGGACAATGGCGGGCGCTTGATATTTTAGTCTTGCACCGCGTGGGCAGAATTGAAATAAGCGATGATATAGTTTTAATCGCGGCCTGGTCGGCGCACCGGGGCGATGCAATGGATGCGACCCGGTTTATTATCGAAGACTTGAAACATAAGGCGCCGTTCTGGAAAAAGGAAACGGTCAAAAACGGGGAGCGATGGGTTGAGAAAAACACCTCGGGTTATTCGACTCGACCGGCGCCGCCCGACAAAAACAAGAACTGATACAGGAGAATTGACACAATGCGCATCAGGGTTTTAGGCGCGGCGGCAGGCGGGGGCTATCCGCAGTGGAATTGTAACCATCCCAACAGCAGGCGGGCCAGGCAAAGCGACCCCGCGGCCCCGCCGCGAACGCAATCATCCATTGCCGTCAGCGCCTCTGGAAAAGATTGGTGCCTGTTTAACGCCTCCCCGGATTTACGCCAGCAAATCAATGATAACGACATCCTGCATCCGGAAAAAGGCCTCCGGCACAGCCCGATCATGGGGGTGGTATTAACCAATGCCGACGTAGACCACGTGGCGGGGCTGCTGAATTTACGCGAATCACAACCCCTGCGCATTCATGCCACCCAAAGGGTGTTGGACGTGCTGGCGGCCAATTCGATTTTCAACGTGCTCAACCCGGCCTTTGTCAGCAGGGAACCCATGCACCTGGATAAACCCCTGGAGTTGCTGAAACCGGACGGCGACCCCATGAACATACGGATCACCCCTTTTGCCGTGCCGGGCAAGGTGGCTTTGTGGCTTGAAGATGAGAGCAAGGGGGACAATTTCGGCTCAGTGGATGAAGACACCATCGCCCTGCACGTTGAAGACACCAGCAATGGGAAGTCTTTTTATTATATGCCGGCTTGCGCGAAGATGACGACTGAACTATCTGCAAGGATCGCGGGGGCCGAGTTGATTTTCTTCGATGGCACCTTGTGGGTGGATGATGAAATGATCCGCGACGGCGTCGGGGTAAAAACAGGTCGACGCATGGGACACCTGAGTGTTTCGGGAGAAGACGGCGCCCTGGCCGCGCTGAAAAACCTGGGCATAAAAAGAAAAATCTTCATCCACATCAATACGACCAACCCGATACTGTTGCAAAACAGCGAAGAACGAAAGCTAATTGAAGATGCCGGCTGGGAAGTATCCCATGACGGCATGGAAATCGAGTTATAGCGAAAAATATCACCATGCCGGCCGTCACGCCAGCCGGGATTGCCGATATTCGGCTGCCGGGCGCCCTGGATTGGAGACATTGGCTTCGCAGGGGCAACTCCCTGTGGTTGTCCTGCATCAGGTGATTGCGACGTTTCATTTGGGCCGGCGCGGGGCTGCCCCCAGGGATGCGACCCCTTGTTGGAACGGCTTAAATCAAGCTGGAGAAAGGCTGTATATCAACAACGGTTCCCGGCTCCACCCCGCCCGACTCCATGGGCAGGATGATAAAACAATTCGCCTGGGACATTGAACTCAAAATACCGGAACCCTGGGCGCCGGTCTTGAACACCGCCAGCTCGCCATTCTCATCTTTTTGCAAGATGCCTCTCTGGTATTCGACTCTTCCCGGTCGTTTCTTCAGTTTTGAGTCACAGCGCGCTTTTAATGTCAAAATCTCTGAATCCTTCTCACCTGACATTTTTCTTAATGCAGGTTGTACAAATTCGTAGAATGTCACCATGACGGAAACGGGATTGCCCGGCAGTCCGAAAAAGACCGCATTATCCACGCGGCCAAATGCGAGTGGGCGGCCTGGTTTTATGGCGACTTTCCAAAATTCCACCCGCCCCAGCTTTGCCATGATTTCCTTGACATAATCCGCTTCTCCGACGGATACGCCGCCTGATGTGATCAAGACATCAGCATTGTTGGAGGCAATGGCAAACGCTTCTTCCAGGGTATCCTTGTCATCTGTTATTACACCCATATCAATAATATGGGCGCCCATCCTGCTCAACATGCCATGCAACGTATACCTGTTGCTGTCATAAATGTCGCCATCGGTTAATTCTTCCCCGATTGAGCGTAATTCATCTCCTGTTGAAAAAAACGCAACGCGAACCCGGCGCGTCACGCTTACCTCGGCAATGCCCAGGGAGGCAATCAGGCCGATATCCGCAGGATTCAACCGTCGTCCTCGATTTAATATCAAGTCACCGACAGCAATGTCCTCGCCGGCCTGCCGAACGTTATCACCCTTTTTGGTTTTCCCATCAATTTTTATATTATCGCCGGCGCGTTCAACGTCTTCCTGGATAATGACGGTATCGGTACCCTCCGGCATGAGCGCCCCGGTCATGATCCTGACGCAACTGCCGGTGGATAAACCACCCCTGAAGGGTTTGCCCGCCCACGACGTGCCCATGACTCTCAACCCGGCGACAACGCCAGTCGGAATATCCTTGCTATTGACTGCATAACCGTCCATGGCTGAATTTGTGCCGGAAGGCACATTTATTCCGGAATAAATATCTTCGGCCAGGACCCGGTTGAGCGCAGACCGAATAGCGATTTTTTCAACGCCTTTGACCGGGGTGATTTCAGATTTTATCTTTTTCAGGGCGATATCGGGCGAAAGTGACTTCGGATCAAAGTCATCCATGCAACTAATATCTTTTTGAATAACCGGGGCGTTCATTCTTTTGTGGGTCAATTCCGTCCAGTTTGCTTGTTCAGGGAGTAACGGTCAATAATAAATCGTGCAATTTGCCCCGGATTATTCAAATCCAGGACCGGTAATTCCGTCTCGATTGATAACTCGGCATCGGTGGCGATAGCTATGATGCTATCATCATTCAGGCACAAAAAATCATGGCCTAAACTTGGGCGATGAAGCTCTATTTTCGGGATAGCCTCGGGTTTGAAGCCCTCGACCAATATGAGATCCAGGTTTTCCAGGTCAAGGTTCCCGATATGAAATTCCAGGGGCTTGTCGTGACTATCCCTGTTTTCGACCAGCAGCGCCCAACGCTTTTTTGAACCGATTAATACCTGGCTGGCGCCGGCCTTCCTGAGCTCAAAGCTGTCCTTGCCCGGGTAATCAATTTCAAAACTGTGATGCGCGTGTTTTACGACGCCGACGCGCAGGTTCTTGGAAATAAAAATCCCCAGCAGGTTCACCAGCAACGTCGTCTTGCCGGTGCCGCTGTAGGCGGCGAAGCCGACCAACGGCACGCCAACGGATTGCACGGCTTCACGCACCCGGTTTACCCTCCACCACTCCCGCTACAGGCAGCGAAGCCGCCCAACGGCACACCAACGGATTGCACGGCTTCACGCACCCGGTTCACCCTCCGCCACTCCCGCGCAAGCGGGAATCCAGTAAAATATTCAGTTCCGTTTCCATCTGTTTCAACTCAGCCGGATTATTTATGTTGCTGAAGGACATCGGCTTATCGGAAAAATCGGTCACTGCCAGTTTATGCTGTTTGAACCATTTGTCTATCTTGCGCTCGCCGCCGTCAAGAAAAGCGCGTATTGAATCGGTTAAGGATACCTTCATGAGTGTAAACACCGGTTGCATCCTCTCCCCATTATGGGCAACGCTTATTTCCGCATCCTCATCCACCAGCTGCCTGAATAACCTGGACACCAGGTCACCTGGTATAAGGGGGGAGTCGCACGGCGTGGAAACCATGAACTCCGTATCTATTTCCTCCATGCAGCCCATCATGCCCGCCAAAGGCCCCTGGTATCCCTGTCTGCTGTCCGCTATAACGGGGCAGCCGTAGGAGGCATACCTGGCCTGGTTCCGGTTTGCATTGATGATAATGGAATCAACCTGGGGCGACAGGGCTTCCACAACGTACTCGACCAGGGGTTTGCCCGCCAGCGTCACCAGGCCCTTGTCACTGCCCCCCATGCGTCTTGCCTCGCCTCCGGCAAGAATAACGCCGGTTACTCCAGCGCATGGGGTCAGATCTTTGATTTTTGCTGCCTCGTTTTCAGGTTTGCAACATCATGCTTTGGGGGCAATGAAACATCGAATTCAATGTGTTCGACGCCGTTATAGATGAGGAAATGCTTGCCGGCCGCCCTGGAAAACAAGATGACGCCGAAATCCTTTGCCAGCTTGAGTCCCATTTGCGTGATTCCTGAGCGGGATAACAAGGCAGGAATACCCATTTGCGCTACCTTCATAACCATTTCCGAGGTAAGCCGGCCAGTGGTATAAAACAGCTTGTCATGGCCGGAAGTGTTTTCCAGCCACATCTGCCCGGCAATGGCGTCAACGGCATTGTGCCTGCCCACGTCTTCTATAAAAGCGGTCACTTGAGTTCCCGAGCACAGGGCGCAACCATGGACGGCGCCGGCGCTTTTGTAGACGTCATTGTATCTGCCCAGGTTTTTCAACAAAGAATAGATATCCGACTGCTTGAGCCGGGACGCCTGAAGTTCTATCCGGCTGAGCTGCTCTACTATATTGCCGTACACCGTTCCCTGGCCGCATCCCGTTGTCACAATCCTCGGGCCAAGCCGCTCTTTCCAATCATCTCTTTCCGAGTACGTCGTCACCGCCGCGGCATTCACGTCCCAGTCAACCTGGACAGATTGGATTTCGTTGATGTCTTCGATGATGCCCTGATTTTTAAGATAACCCAGCGCCAGTAGTTCGGGGGTTTTACCCAGGGTCATCAAGGTTACGATTTCGTAGCTGTCAACATAGAGAGTCAAGGGCCGTTCATCGGCGATATGCATTTCCCGGACGTTTTGAAACTCATCAGTAGCTTCCACGGCGATAGTGGGTTTGATGCCGGCATCCGTCATTACCGGCCGGCAGGATGTTGAGGGCATGTTACCCCCCGGTCATATTCATATGACGAAAAATGACTGGCTTGGCTGAGAGATCGAATTCGTGCCCTTTAGGCTTGATAGACATGGACGCGCGGATGGCCTGTTTCAGTTTATCCATGTCGCCGGGATAAGTCCTGACGACCCGACGCAAATCCACGGAGTGTTCCTGGCCGAGGCAAAGAAGCAAGCGGCCTTCGCAGGTCAACCTGACCCGGTTGCAGTTGTCACAAAAATTATGACTGTGCGGGGAGATGAAACCCACCCGGGTATTCGTCTCGACGATTTTGAAATACCGGGAGGGGCCGCCCGTTGATTCAGTTGTTGGTATCAGCGTGTATCGCTCTTCCAGGTCGGATTTGATCGCGTCACTTGGATAATATGCCTCAAGGCGATCATGGTCACCGATAACGCCAAGGGGCATTTCTTCAATGAAACTGATATCCATTCCCCGCTCCCCGGCAAACCTGACTAAATCCAGGATTTCATCATCGTTGCGATTTTTCAGGATGACGGAGTTGATTTTAATCTTTTCAAACCCCGTTGCCAGGGCTGCATCAATACCGGCAAGTACCTTGCTCAAGTCCCCGACGCGGGTCAGCCGTTTGAATTTAACCGGGTCAAGGGAGTCCAGGCTGATATTAATGCGTTTTACGCCGGCGTCCTTCAACTCACCGGCCAGTTTCGGCAACTGGGAACCGTTGGTGGTAAGGGTAAGTTCATTCAACGCTTCCAACCGGCCAATGTCACGGAACAGCTTGATGATGTTTCGCCTGATTAATGGCTCACCGCCGGTTATTCGTACCTTGACGACCCCCAAATCGGCAAAGGCCCGGACAATGGTCGAAATTTCTTCCAGGGACAGCAACTTGGCCCTGGGGACGAATTGCATCTCCTCGTCCATGCAATACACACAACGAAAATCACAACGGTCTGTCACCGAGATGCGAACATAGTTCACCGTCCGTCCGAAATTATCGACTAATGCGCTGTTCTGCCCTGCTGCTTGCATGATTTTTCAACCAGGTCTCTCAACCGCTTACGGGGGGGATGGCCCCTGTCATTCGATACATTAATTCTACTCAATAATCATGCCAAGGTCAAAACCTTGTAGGCTATTTGTGGCTGACACATACTTAAGGGATCATTTCATGCATTGCTTTCAGACAGTCTTTGCATGTCCACACATCCTTCATCTGCATCTATTTGAATTTTCACAACATTTTGACTAGTTCCCAGTCTGGAATATAATGAGAACAATTATCTTTGTTGACCTCAAGATCAGACACCGTGAAATCTGCGATAACTTTTCTAAAGGTATTATATTCTCATCCCCGGGCGTTAATCGGGCTGGAGTGGTCTGATCAGATCATCGATAACCCCTGCCGCCTATTCCGACTTTGACTATTTACCAAACTGACAATGGCCAACGAAGATATAAAACAGCCAGTAGTCGAATATCTTAAACGTTTTTTTCTTGCTTTTACGGAAGAAGAGCAGAATCAACCTATAGTAAAAAAACGATTTGATAAATTTGAGGCATTGAATGGCTTTTTGGTTTTGAAAGTACTGGGAGACGATCAGGATGATAAGAATCTCTGGATTAGTGTTGATCAATCAATTGTGGAATGTCTCTATGAACCTATCGTTTTTGCGCTGGCAATTCATTTTTTGGAGTTTAATTACCGTCTGAGCAGTGAGCAATATCCTCAAGAGGGGGATAAATACAAAAAAGGCAGGGAAACATATAAGGTCATTGACCCCCACCATGATATGCCTGAATACGGCGGGGAATTTATAAAACTTGAATGTCTCAGTCGTAAAAATGCTGGTTCATCACGCTACGTGGTTCTCGAAGATTTAAACAAAGAATATACCCAGCTGTATGCCGATGCCAATGTAACTAACCGGAATACATTTCAGTATATGCTGGCCTTTTTGAAAGAAGTAATTGGGCGTAAGGTAAATATTTCTTTTTTCCCAGGTAAATATGCCATTGTGGCTACCAAGCATACTTTCGAGGGCTGTTTTAACAAGACCGATAGGAGGGCCTATCCCTACATCTATATAGACAGAAACGGTGACTTTTCTCGAAATTTGGAGACAGATGACAACTTGTTTTATTTAGCGCCCTCTTATGAGGATATTAAACAGTATGTCTTTGATGAAGGTATCAAGTTGGATACCGTGGTGTTTCTTAATAAAGCAGTCGATGAACAAATCCAGGATGACATCAATAGGGGTCAGGTTAAGCGTGTAATCTCGGTTGGACGGGAAAAACCAAAGGTTGATTCGGTGTTGAGATGGCAATGGATGCCACTTGAGCTACAACACTTGAGGAATGACAAACCGAGTGAGCAGACATGTCAAGAAATTGAACATGAAGATTTGCAGGATGCTCAAACCAAGTTTATTGATTTATTAAAATCCGTCGAAGAACAAAATGGAATAAGCATTCAGCGAAGACTACTACCCTATATCAGATATTGCTATGCGCTTGTTCCTCCTTCAGAAAACAGTCGATTAGTGAACAGTGCTGATGATTTACAGGAGAAGTTTAGAAAAGCAGCAAAAACTATCCTGGAAGAAGCCTTTTCAGATTTTGGTGGTGACCCGACAACGGCGAATGAACAAATAGTTGAGGCATTTAATGAGATGATTGGGCAAATAAGGTATATGAATAATAAAAAATCCCATGCCCTTCGCACACTCAGAGATACCTATTTGCTCATACCGAAACACCAGACCAAATACATCTGGGAGGAGGATATAAGGGGTCTGAACCTGGATAGGGTGCAGGCCATAACGGAAGCTGGTATAAAGGAGCTAAAGCAAGGGTCAGAGATAACAGTCATGGAGATAAGAGACAAACAATTCGAGGCATTTAGCCATCAGCCTCATCCTTTCAAATGGTTGCTATATACCGATGAATGTAAGCAATTTGACCATGATAAAGCAAAGTTTGAGAATGACCTGATAAAAGAGCTTGGGTCTTCTGACAGAAAAAGTCTGACAAGTGTAGATTTTCCAATCGACGGAGAGCCTGCGGAAACGCCTGGTGAGGTAATTATACGTATCTTTGGAGAAACAGGGGAGAGTGAAACTCCTGGTGGATATGCTCCTGAATGGCAAGATAGTATCGAAAAAAAGATTGTCTTTACAGATGCAAGTGAGAATGTTTTACCCTCGAGTAAATCAGTACTTTTGGTATCAGATGGAGAAGGTTTAAAAAAGTACAAAGTGGGGGATTTAACAACAGGTGACCGAATAAGAATTTATGAGAACCAACATGAAGGCCTGTTGTTTCAGGTTGCGAGTGAAGCGAATGATAGTGGTGCGTTTAATCAGATTCAAACATGTTCAAGACAATGGAAGGAAGCCCTAACCATATATTTGAATACTGAAGTTTCTGATGACGACCCCCTGCTATCACTCCTCTATGATCATCCTGTGATAGCACGTAGAGAGTTACTTCAGAGAAAGATTGATGAACAGCATGAGCATTTCGGGGTAAGGAACAGTACCGTATTGAAATGGGAAGAAACAGATTCTACAAAATTCCCAAGGAATGACGAGGTGTTCAGATTTCTTTTCAAGGATGATCCTGATCAATGCAATCAAGTGATTAAGAGTAAAAGAAACTACAACAGTATTATGGTTGCGCTGGGAAGAGACCTGAGCGATGAAATTACCGACTATGTGCTAAACGAAGTAAAAGGCCCGATCCTGGAAAAGTTTGATGATGAAACAGTGGAAATTATATCTGATAGCAATATGCCATGCCGAGAAATTCAAAGTATTACAACCGTATGAGAATATTTCGATAAATCTGCCTTCCTTTCTTTTAATAGATTAAATTACAACTGCAAAGAATGAAGAAGATGGCACAGCCAGCTATTAAAATTTTTGAGAAGACCATTCGCGAGTTGTTGCTGGGTCCGGGCTCAGATATTTTTGATGATGAAAATATTGCTGAGGAGCTTATATCTGGTTTTCCACTGAAGCGTTATTACACTGGTGTGCTTTATCCCAGGAAAAAAGATGAAAACCATGGCGCCAGGGATAGGGATGATAGTGAATCAGCGATAGATGACAGTGAAAATAAGGTTCCTGAATTGGACGATGAAGAAAGCGATGATCTCTCTGGGGGGCAGGATATTGAAAGTGAGGAAAAGCCAACAGAGCAGTTAAAAGAAGATTTTTATACGGATACTACTTCCCACTTCTATCCCTCTGATATGGGTATCAGTTTTTGTGTGGATAAATCGGAAAAATACATAAACGCTACTTTCTCATTTGCTTGTTATAGCGACAAATTCAACGCAGATGATATACGCCTGAAAACGACGAAATCTACCTATCTAACTCTCTGTGATGACAAATACGGATTTCCGCTGAAAGATTTGTTGAAATTTGAACCGACTGAAGATAATCATGGTTACCTTTCTCTAACCCGGGAACTGAAAGAAACAAAGGTGAAATCCAGAGCATATAAGGATTTTGATGACTGGGTTAAAAAGTTGCCGAAGGATGCTAAAGAGCCAAAACGAGCCGGAGATGTTTTCAGAAAACTAATTAGGCCAATATGGAAGCGGAAATTTTATAAAATCGTTGAGCAAGTAGCTGTTGATGGGCAAGAGATTATCAATCCCAGGAGATTTTCAAAATTCGAAAATGCCGGTTATACGATCAAAAAATTCCAGGAAGATGGGAAGCAATATATAAAATTACAGTTGGTCAACTGTTTCAGCACCCTCAAAGAGAGAGGGTTTTCTTCGACGAACGAAGAGATTAATCGCTCCTGCCTGTTTCAATCAGAAATTGCCATTCAATCCGGGAAGTTACAGAATTATAAGCGCAATCGCTCATTTCAAGGTGATGATGAACAAAAACAATTGGAGTTTTTATATAGAGGGCAAAAGCATTTTGCCATCGGGCATAATTGTAGCGCGGTCTGGGATGAAAATAATGGGCATCCAGGCTGGATAAAAACAAGTTACCTGCCCATATACGAGCTAAAAGGGCTTACCACGAAAGGAGAAAATATCGCTCTTTCCGACTTGTCTATATGGGGGGATTCTCAAGCAGAAACTGTCTGTCGAATTGAACAATTTGTCGGGAAGTATGCTGACTGGATAGCTGAGCAGAAAAAGTCCAGTGACGCTGGGGGAAAAGAAGCAAAACAAATTTTTGATCAGTTGGATACCACCCTCACGCGATTAAATGAAGGCGTGGAATTAATAAAAACAAATAGAGATCTGTTTAGGGCATTTCAGTTCACCAACACGGCAATGCTGCTACAGTTTGCCTTGAATGAGGAAAATGGTTATTCGCTGATACAAAAAAATACGAATTTAACGGATAGCTGTCCGATTCCCGAAGCTCAATTAAAGAAATATCATTATCGTCCATTTCAATTGGCGTTCTTGTTGCTAAGTCTTGAGAGTGTTATCAATCCTGAATCAGAGTATCGTAATGAAGGGGTGGACTTAATCTGGTTTCCCACTGGTGGGGGTAAGACAGAAGCATATTTGGCTGTTGCGACGCTAACCATATTGTGGCGCAGGATGAATAATGACAACTATCAAGGTGTTTCAGTCATCATGCGATATACCCTCAGGTTGCTGACGGCCCAGCAGTTTGAAAGAACAAGCAGACTTATTACGGTATTGGAATATTTAAGGTTGAATTTTGTTGGTGAATTAAAGAAAGATCCGATTTCGGCCGGTTTGTGGATCGGACAATCTTCCACGCCCAACACATTAGAAGATGCAAAAAAAATAACTGAAAAAATTAGAGAAAACGGGGAACGGGCAACTCGATTTCAAATTGATAAATGTCCCTGGTGTAATAGCCCGCTAATTGGCAACAAATCAGGCAATTATACTCATGCCTTTGATGTCAGGGACGGACAGAAAAGAATGGTCATCAAATGCCTGAATGAAAAATGTCATTTTCATAATGGAGCAGGCTTGCCAATATCCGTTGTTGATGATGCTTTATACAACTATCCCCCCTCATTATTGTTTGCAACAGTCGACAAGTTTGCCATGCTGGGCTGGAGGGAGAAGGGTCACAGATTTTTTAATAGTTTGCAAGAAGGGGGGCTACCGCCCGATTTAGTCATTCAGGATGAGCTTCATCTTTTGTCAGGGCCATTAGGCTCTATTTCGGGCCTCTTTGAAACAGTGGTTGAGGACCTTTGTAGTAAAGAAGGCAAGAAACCAAAAATTATTGCATCCACGGCAACTACTCGCAATACTGACCAACAAATCAAAAACCTCTACAGCAACAGGCAATCTTATGTTTTCCCACCACCTGGATTAAGTTATGAGGACAGTTTTTTTGCCAAACAAGGTGAAGAAAGTAATCGCTGCTATTTAGGGTTTATGCCAACGGGGAAAACGGGCATAGATAGCCAAGTGCAATTATTATCTGCTCTTTTTATTGCTCGTCTGCGAACACATCTGGAATGTGGAGAGAATGAGGATAAAACATCCCCGTATTGGACATTGGTTTCCTATTACAACAGCCTTAGAGATGTTGGCAGGATGTCGAACAAGGTGGGTGATGAAATTATGACTACTGTTAGACAAAAACAGGCAAGTCTGGGGTTAAGCGAACACCGGTTTAATTTTTATGGCCTGAAAAATAGAACGGAGGAACTAACTTCACGAATTGAAAGCAGCAAAATAAAACAATCTTTGAGCAAATTGGAAAAAGCTTTTAGTTTAGAAACTCATCCAGAAAGCTATAAATACACAGCAAAGGGTGTGGTTGATTTGGTTTTGGCAACCAATATGCTGTCAGTAGGCATTGACATTTCTCGTCTTAATATCATGCTGGTTAACGGAATGCCGCGTAACACCGCTGAGTATATCCAGGCTTCCTCGCGAATAGGCAGGAAGGATAAAGGATTGGTGATTAGTTTTTTTGACTCAAATCGAGCTCGTGACAAATCTTGTTTTGAGCATTTTATATCATTCCATCAATCACTGTACAAGCAGGTTGAGCCGCTCAGTTTGACCCCTTTCACTGCCAATACTATTGATAAGATGATCGCCAGTATGTTTATCACTTATGTGCGACACAAGGAAGGGCTTTACAAAAATGAGAGTATAAAAGATTTCGATAAGCGCAAGCATGGGCTGAATTTAAAACAAGTGATTAGAGGCCGATTTAATCAGCCTGAAATATTTGAATATTGTTGTAAAAAGTTGGATGAATTGGCGCAAGATTGGCATGGAAAAATTAGCAAAGAAAATCCTTATGAAACCTATGATGGGAAGACGAGCGCATTGCTGAAGAAGCCGACGTCTCAAGTATCCGAGGAAGACAAGAAATGGAAAGTGATGCAGTCCATGCGGGATATAGACAGTAGTAGTTTTATTCAAGTCCAGATACCGAATGCCCAAGACGGGTGCAGTGAACAATGAGTAAATGGTTGGAAATACCCAGCCGAAAAATGGTGGGGGCATTTGCCGGCGTGGGGGCGTTGGTTGAAGGTGTTGACGGAGTAGTAAAAATAAACAACCTTGAAAGGTGGCGTTATATTGAAAAGAAGAAAGATGATGAAAAATACCAAATTTCAGACAATCGTTTGATTAAACGATTGCGTAGTGAAAAGGGATTTCCGAAATTAAAAATGTTGGTTAGTGCGCCAGTCAACACCGCTAACGATTTCGGCTACAACTCCAAACCTGCCGACCCAGAGGCAGTTGCAAGCGCCCAGTATTTTCCTGAGTGGATGTTTTGTAGTAATTGCCACAGCTTCAAAAAGATGCAGCAATGGTTAAAAGGTTGGAAAGATGCTATTGCCCAATATGGGCCCGGGAAAGCCAATAGCGCGCGCGGGCTATTTATACCACCCAAATGTTATCACTGTTATTCCAAAGCATCCCAAGATAAAAAAAGGAAAAAATATTATGAATTAACACAGGTCCGCTTCATTATGATTAGCTCTGATGGAAAAATCAGGGATGTGCCTTGGGACCGTTGGATTACCTTTAAAGAGCAATCCAGAGACGAGCAGGATGGCGCCATTGATTTAGCCAATTGGAACCGATGTTGTGGCAATCCCGATTTGAACTATAGGCAAGGTGATTTTGAGGATTTAGCAGGCATTAGTATTCGCTGTGCATCTTGTTGGAAACGTGCAACTCTTTCTGGCTTATTTGGTTTAACTTTTTCATCAGGAGACAGCAAGCACAGGTATAAGACAGTCGTTCGTTCAAGTAACAGCGTCTATTACCCCCTTCTGGTTCGCAGTCTGTATTTACCACATGAGAGTAATATTTCAGATGCGGACCAAAGAAAAATAGATCGTTGGGGAGAAAGGGGAAAAACCATAGACCACATGTTTGATGAATTGGAGGGCAAATATAGCAAAGAGGATATTAAACAGTACATAAACAGTAGCAATGCAAAGACACCTTTTGAGAGAGAGGCGGAATTCCGCAAACAAGAATATGAGTATCTGTTACAAAAAGAGCGGTCGATACATAATGAATTTATATTTAAACACCAGCCGCCGTTAAGCTTATCAGGAATTGAGAAGCTGGTAGCAGTTTCCCGGCTTAAAATAACTACCGTGCAAACCGGCTATACTCGCCAGCAACCGATTGACATTGATTTGTTTTTGGGAGGTGACTCCGATCAAATCAAACCTCGATATACCTCATCACAAGCAAAAAATACTGAATATTTATTGGGAGCAGAAAATTATGGTGAAGGGATATTTTTCACAATTAGCTCAGATGTAATTCAAAAATACATAGAAAAAACCAGGAGCTTATTAGAAGGGATTTATAAGAAAGTTGGTAAGTCTCCTTTGTTTCATGATCGTTTTTCCGGTTATCAGCATTTGGGACGATATATTTTTGTCCATACTCTTTGTCATTTTTTGATGAAAGAGTTGGAATTTTTTTGTGGCTATCCAACGGTTTCGTTGAGCGAGCGATTGTTCGTTGATAATAAGAATATGCAAGGAGCGTTGATTTATACGGTGGGTGGCATGGAAGGAAGTTATGGTGGTTTGGTATCTCAGGCTCAACCTGATAAATTTGCCGACCTTTTGGATTGCGCTTTAGAGCGAGCCAAAGACTGTGCGTCTGATCCAATTTGTTACCATTCTAAGGGACAGGGTGTTGGCGAAATGAATTTGGCGGCGTGTTATTCATGTGTATTAATCGCTGAAAATGCCTGTGAGGGGTTTAATTCATTCCTGGATAGGAAAATCAGGGAGTATCTGTAACAATAGAACAGACCTGTTGGAGTTACAGAAAATGAGAAAACACTATGAATTTTCAAAAATGGAGGGCAAAAAAAACCCTTATGTGAAATTTCTGAAGCAACCCGTTACCATGCGGTTAGACAGGGATTCTGTCGAGTATTTTAAAGCCCTTTCAGAAGAATCGGGCATTCCTTATCAAACTCTTATTAATCTTTACTTGCGTGACTGCGCGGCGCACAAAAGAAAGCTGAATATGCGCTGGTGTAAAGGGGTCGAATCTTGACTTGGCCTGTTTATGCGCGTTTGTTGTTCTGGCGCCTGGCGGAGGGCGTCGGCGCAGCCGGAGTGGGCGCCTGAAATAAATAAAAAAGGGGGAAGTATGTCGGGTCTTTTATCTAAGCAGCAAATCATTGCCAAACCCGGATTCAATCGCTGGTTAATCGTGCCGGCGGCTCTTGGGATTCACCTTTGTATCGGTTCGGTTTATGCCTGGAGTATCTTTAATCCCGCCCTGATAAAACACATCGGGGTAGTTAGCGGCGCAGCTGATGACTGGAGCCTGAAAAGCGTTGTATGGATATTTACCGTGGCAATCGTTTTTTTGGGTTTGGCGGCCGCCATCGGCGGCAGGTGGCTGGAACAAGTGGGCCCGCGCAAGGTAGGGGTAGTATCAGCGTGTTGCTGGGGCGGAGGGTTCATATTAGGCGGCGTGGGGATTATCAGCCACCAGTTATGGCTGTTGTATTTGGGTTATGGCGTACTGGGCGGCTGTGGCTTGGGACTGGGTTACGTTTCCCCCGTTGGCACGCTCATCCGATGGTTCCCTGACAGGCGCGGCATGGCCACGGGCATGGCGATCATGGGTTTCGGCGGCGGCGCCATGATCGGCGCGCCGTTAAAGGAATTTTTCATTAAATTTTATTACCAGGCCCCTGAGTATCTCGGCATGGTCGCCGACGTCGAACTGATTACAAAAGCAGGCCGACGCTTTGTGGAAGTTGGTGGCGAATTACAGGAGGTGGTAGTGGTCGGCGCCAATGAAATAGCAAAAATGGTGGTGCCCGGTCCGGAAGGCGTCTACCTGGTCAGTACCGGCTCAGTAGGCGTTGCGCAGACCTTTTTCACCATGGGCGTTATTTACTTCGTCATCATGATGATCGCCGCATTTTCTTATCGCCTCCCGGCGGAAGGATGGCGACCGGCCGGTTGGACTCCACCGGATGAAACCCATGCGCAAAAGAAAATGATGACGCAGAACCACGTGGACATCGACCAGGCCCTGAAAACGCGCCAGTTTTACCAATTATGGATCGTGCTCTGTTTCAACGTCACCGCCGGCATCGGCGTACTTGGCGTGGCCAAGACCATGATGACCGAGATATTCGGCACGACCTTGCCGGGTATCGTCGATGGGGCCTTTGCCGCCACCTACGTAATCATGATCAGCGTGTTTAACATGGTAGGCCGTTTTATCTGGGCCAGCGCATCGGATTACATGGGCCGGCGCAACACCTACTGGATCTTCTTTGCGTTGGGTATTTTACTCTATTGCTCCATCCCCTATACCGCGCAACAGGTCAGCGTCAACCCCGCCGTAGTCTGGTTGGTGTATTTTTATGCGGCAACCATGATTATCTTCACCATGTACGGCGGCGGCTTTGCCACTATCCCGGCATACCTGGCTGACATCTTCGGCACGAAATACGTCGGGGGCATCCATGGCCGGTTGTTGACCGCCTGGAGCACCGCCGGCGTATTAGGCCCCTGGGCGATTACTTCCCTGCGGGAAAGCGCCGTAACCAGGGCCATCGATGATTTGGTGGCGAAAACAGACCCTGCTGTTTTCAAGGCGACGTTTGGCGCCGGCGTTGATCAACTGTCGGCGCTGGTGCAGGCAAAAACCGTGACCATCGCCAAATTGATGGAGATCGCGCCGGCCGGCAGCGTCGACCCAACCACCAACCTGTATAACACCACCATGTATCTCATGGCGTTGTTATTGGCGATAGCATTGGTAAGCAATGCTTTCATGCGCCCGGTGGATGCAAGACACCACATGTCGGAGGAAGAATTAAAAAACGCGGGATGAGAGCCGCGTCGCGGAAAGATGAACCGTCCCTGCTTCTCCATTGCAGGGGCAGGCCCGCGCTTGCCCTGGGCAGCGTCGGCGCGTAGCGAGGGCAGGGTACCACAGGGATTGCCCTTGTGGGTCAGCGCCAGCGGCTGTAAGGCTGCTCTATCAAGTAAACGTTGTAATACCTGGGTTCATTGGATACGTCTTTACCCAGCCAGGCCGGTTTCGCGAAGCCGGCATCGAGATCGCCCATCTCTATTTCCGTGCCCATGTCTGCGATACTGACTTGACGTTAAGAATGAGCGCAATATCATCAAACCGCAGGGAGCGCGGGAAAAATTGAAATAAGGTGACAGATTTGACAGGTAAAACAGGCAGGAGCTGGCGTGAGGCCATAACGGTATACGGGAGACCCCGCGTCGTTGCAATGAGTTTTCTCGGGTTTTCCGCGGGACTGCCTTTTCTCCTGGTTTTTTCGACTTTATCGGCCTGGCTGCGTGACGAAGGGTTGGCTTTATCGACAATCGGGTTTGTCAGTTGGATTGGCATTACCTACTCGATCAAGGTGTTCTGGGCGCCTGTCGTAGACCGGGCGCCCATTTTCATCCTGACCAAACGAATGGGTAAAAGACGCTCATGGATGTTGTCAGCTCAACTCTTGATTGCGCTTGGTTTGCTGGGCATGGCAATGTGCGACCCCCAGGCGCAGTTGCAGCAAATCGCAATTTTTGCGCTGATCGTTGCGTTTGGCTCAGCGACGCAGGATATTACTATCGATGCTTACCGTATTGAAGCGGCAGATAAATTATTGCAAGGAGCGATGGCGGCCAGCTACGTGTTCGGGTACCGGGTGGCCTTGCTGGTCGCCGGCGCCGGCGCTTTTTATATTGCTGCGGCCCAGACTTGGCAATATGCGTATTTCACCATGGCTTGTTTGATGGGAATAGGGATAATAACGACCCTGCTCATCGATGAACCTGAGCATCCGGTTTCTACGGATACCGAGCGACTGGAACATGAATTAGGCCGGCAGGTCGGATTGGGAAAAAATAAATACCTTGTTGGCCGGACAGCCTCCTGGTTCGTAAGCGCCGTAGTCAGCCCTTTTGTCGAATTCTTCAAAAGAAACGGGTTATTGGCGTTGCTCATACTGCTGCTCATCGGAACGTTCAGGATCAGCGATATAACCATGGGGGTAATGGCCAATCCTTTTTACCTGGATTCAGGGTTCAGCAAGACGGAAATTGCAAATATCACCAAGATTTACGGATTTTTCATGACAATTATCGGCGCAGGAGCAGGCGGGATATTTGTCTTGCGTTACGGGATATACAAACCCTTGCTGCTGGGTTCCATATTAGTGCCCATAACCAATTTATTCTTCGTCTGGTTGGCCGTCAGCGAGCCAAATCTCGTCAGCCTTGCGACCGTTATCAGCGTTGACAACCTGAGTGGCGGTTTTGCGTCATCGGTATTTATCGCTTACCTGTCCGGCCTGACCAATACCGCCTATACCGCCACTCAATACGCTTTGTTTTCTTCTTTGATGACCTTGCCGGCGAAAATTATCGGTGGTTTCTCAGGCGTCGTGGTTGAAGCGGTCGGCTATGCCTGGTTCTTTTTATATGCCGGATTATTGGGGGCGCCGGCAGTATTGTTAATCGTTTATTTAATGAGAAGGGACAGGGCGCTTTTTGCGGTTAAGCAATGACCGTCAATCCATGTGATAAACTCTCAATAACTGATTGGTAACAGAAAACTTTCCATTGATGACCAGCGGTTTGGCGAGATATGCGGGCTGACATGCGTTCCCCAAGAATTGAAGTTATTTACTGCGCTCGATGCCGATTTGTCTTGAGGGCCGCCTGGTTGGCGCAGGAATTATTGATGACTTTTGGTGAAGATGTTGGAGAGGTGGTCTTAATCCCGGGAACAGGAGGGATCTTTGATATCAGGGTCGATGGTGAGATGATCTATTCAAAAAAATCAGCAGGCAGGTTTCCGGAGGCAAAAGAACTCAAACAGCTTGTAAGAGATAAAATAGCCCCGGAAAAGCATCTTGGCCACAGCGAGGCGGAAGACAAGGGGCAAAAGGCGGAAGACAGTATACTTGGTGATTTATGATGGAACATTCGGGCTTCGAATTTTCAATTTTTTTGATCTTCACCGGCGCAGCGATCCTGGCTACGTTGGCGTTGTACGCCCGTCAAGCCATGATCGTCGCCTATATCGTACTTGGCGTCATCCTGGGACCCTGGGGGATGGCCCTGGTTGATGACGCCCAGTTGATTACCGATATTTCCAGTATAGGCATTATCTTCCTGCTTTACCTGCTGGGGCTGGATTTGTTCCCCCAACAACTATGGAAAATGCTGGGCAAGGCGCTGTGGGCGACCATGCTGAGCTCGATTGTATTTTTTGTCATTGGTTTTTGCGTCGCTTATGGCTTCGGCTACCCGTTGCTCGAATCCGTCTTGACAGGCTCGATTTTGATTTTTTCGAGCACGATCATCGGAGTAAAATTGCTGCCCACCACGGCGTTGCACCATCGCCACACGGGGCAGATCATAATCAGCGTGCTGCTGCTCCAGGATTTAATCGCGATCATCGTTTTATTGCTGCTACAGGGATACGGGAAAGGCGATAACCTGCTGGTCGATATCGGCAGGCAATTGCTCGCGTTGCCGGTTTTGATATTCATTTCCTGGATTTTCGAGCGTTACGTCATCGTCAAATTGATTGCCCGCTTTGATCAGATACATGAATATATCTTTTTGTTGGCAATAGCGTGGTGTTTGGCAATCGCAGAGGTTGCCGTTCGCTTGGGCCTGTCCCATGAGATCGGCGCGTTCATCGCCGGCGTCACCTTGGCGTCCAGCCCCATTGCTCTCTTTATCACTGAAAAATTAAAGCCGCTACGGGATTTCTTTTTGATCATCTTCTTTTTCTCACTGGGGGCGTCATTCAACCTGGATGTTATTGCAGACATCCTGTTCCCGGCCGTCTTGTTAGCTACCTGCGCCCTGGTGATCAAACCGTTGATCTTCGAGAAACTTTTCGTCAATGCCGGGGAAAAACGCGCTATTTCCCGGGAAGTAGGCTACCGGCTGGGACAGATGAGCGAGTTTTCCTTTTTAGTCGCGATAGTGGCGGTGGAGGCGCGATTTATTCAACAAAACACCTCGTACCTGATCCAACTGGCGACCTTGCTCACTTTTTTAATCTCATCCTGCATCGTCGTGCTGAGCTACCGGACACCTATCGCGACCTCCGACAGGCTGCGCCAGGATTGATGGATAACAAACCCACTTTCACCGAGATTAGAGGGAACTCCGCCTTTGCTTTTTTGACGCCGTTTTTTTCACTATAATAGCGAGGATTAATTCACTGAGTATCATTCTGGAAAAATGCCATGCTTGAAAAGAAAGCGACAACAGAAGTTCCCATTAACGACGTGATGGCGCGCCGCTGGAGTGGCCGGGCCTATGATCCCGGCCGGCCGGTTGAACCGGAAAAACTACTGGCTTGCATGGAAGCGGCCAGGTGGTCGCTGTCCTGTTTCGGCGCCCAACCCTGGCAATATGTTGTTTGCGACCGGGCCCGGGACCAGGCGGCATGGGATGCCGCCCTTGACTGCCTGGTCGAGGGCAATCGCGCCTGGGCGCAGAATGCGCCGGTTCTCATCTTGTCAGTCGCGTCAGAAAATTTTAAACACAATGGTCAACCGAACAGGTGGGCGCAACACGATACCGGCGCCGCCAGTATCAGTCTGTGTTTGCAGGCAACTGATCTTGGTCTCATGGCCCACCAGATGGGTGGGTTTGATGCCGGCAAGGCCAGGGAAGTTTTTTCCGTGCCGGAAGAGCATACTCCCATGGCCATGATTGCCATTGGATACCAATTGCTTCAACGAGAGATGCCGGAAGAATTACACGCAAAGGAATTTGCCCCAAGACATCGCAATCCTGTCGGCGATCATTTTTTTTCCGGTAAATGGAATAATTCATGGATGACGGAATCGACAGGAGCGGAAAATGTCTGACAGGGAGTTAAAGCCGCTGAATATCGCCGTCCTGGTCGTTTCGGACTCGAGGACGGAGAAAACCGATAAATCCGGGAAACTGCTAACGCAGAGGCTTGAAGCGGCTGGCCATAAACTCCATGAAAAAAGTATCGTTGCGGATGAGATATATCAAATCCGCAGCGCAGTTGCCGGTTGGTGCGCCGATGCGAACGTGGATGCAATCCTGACCACGGGTGGGACCGGCGTCACGGGCCGGGATGGCACGCCGGAGGCGGTATCGGTTTTGTTTGATAAGGAAATTGAAGGTTTCGGCGAACTGTTTCGGTTTTTGTCCTATGAAGAGATCGGCACGTCATCGCTGCAATCACGCGCCCTTGCCGGAGTGGCCGGCGGCGCCTACATTTTTTGCTTGCCGGGCTCAGCAGGGGCCTGCGCCACTGCCTGGGATAAAATCATCTCACAGCAACTCGATTATCGAACCAGGCCGTGCAATTTAGTCGAATTGATGCCCAGGCTGAATGAAACATGAATAATAATTTTTAATTTCTTATAGATACATACAGTTTCTACAGTAATGTGTTAAGATTGCTGTATCATGCTCAAGTTATAAGACAGAATGAAAATCCGACCATTCGCATCCATGCCTTTGTCCATGTCAGTGACGAACCTGATACTGGTTTGCGTGTTTTTCTTTCCCCCAGCTGTGTCAGCCGTTTCCTATACATTGGATACCCTTGATGATTCATTGATAGGCGAGATAAGAAAAGTTCAAGCTGAACATGAAGATACCCTGTTGGACATAGCCAGGCTGAACGGATTGGGCTACCAGGGCATCAAGCTGGCTAATCCTGACGTGGATACCTGGTTGCCGGGTGAAGGAAAAGAAATTGTATTGCCGACCATGTTTGTTTTACCGGTCGCCCCGAAAAACGGGATCGTGCTGAATATCCCGGAAATGCGGCTTTACTATTTTCCGAAAAAAGATGCAGCCAAAGAGCGATATGAAGTGATTACCCATCCCCTGGGGATCGGTCGCGAAGGCTGGTCAACGCCCTATATCGATACTGAAATCATTCAGAAAAGGATCAGGCCCAATTGGTATCCGCCGGAATCGATCCGCCTGGAACATGCTGAACAAGGCGATCCCTTGCCGAAAATAGTCAGGCCGGGGCCGGATAATCCCTTAGGCAACTATGCGCTCAGGTTGGGACTGCCGGAGTACTTGATTCACGGTACGAATAAACCGTTCGGGATTGGCATGCGTGTAAGTCACGGATGTATCCGGCTTTATCCTGAAGATATAAAGAGTTTGTTTAAGCAGGTCAAATTGGGAACACCCGTCCATATCCTGAATCAGCCTTTTAAAGTAGGGCGGTATAAAGACAAAATCTACCTGGAAGCCCACCCGTATTTAACTGAGGATGCAGAACAGTTTGAAGAGAATTTGACCAGTATTGTCGAGATGTTGGTGGAAATGACCAGGGAGTTGACTTATGAAGTCGACTGGGATTTGGCAAAATCAATGATAACGGAAAGAAACGGTATCCCGGTTGAAATCGGCCGGATCAAGAAAGCAGAAGGGCCAGCGTCGATTGAGACAACTTCTGAAAAACAAGCTGACTCTTTTTGATCAGAGATGACATCGTCATGATAACCCCATGCTGAAAGGCATGGGGTTATCAGCATGCAAAGTAATTATTTCTGCATCGCTTTTTCAAACATGCGATCCAGCTTGCTCGAGTTTTCCCCACAGCACGCCGCAGCGGCGTCAGCCGCAGATTGAGCTGAACGAGCGGCATCTGCTGCTTGGTTAGCCGTCGTCAACGCATTATCTGCAGTTGCCGATGCGTTGTCCGCGGTTGCCGCCGCGTTATCCGCTGTGGATTGGGCGCTTTCTGCAATTGCTCTTACCTGGGCAAGTTGTTCGGTTGTTACACAACCACCCATGGTCGCAAACACGAATGCAAGGATTGCAGCTTTGATTAAAGTTCTTTTCATAATTAGTTCTCCCATTTACCTGACCTCGTAGTGTTTTTTCAGTCCAAGCCCGCTAATAATGACGCATTTTACGAATATGATCAAGGCGTATGTTTTTTAGTTTCAAGGTTCCGGTTAATACAGCTTGTCCTTTTGTCCGACAACTATAAACCAACAACTAAAAAAATGCTCAACGACCGATTCTGCCCGGTGGGGTTCGAAGTCGCTTTTCATGATGTTTGCCAATGAACTCGATTAAGGAGTGCTCCAGGCCATGAACCTGCTTTGCATCACAATAATCATCCAGCCATGCCATAATATCGTCCAACCTCATGCTTCCTGAGATATTATAGGTTTCCGGCGCCAGGGTGTTGTACGCAGTTAAATATCCCATGACGTAATTTTTATAAGTATTGTCTTTTCCCGCACCCCGGTCTTTCAAGTAATTGAAACAGGATTTGTTGCCTTTCCCCCAAATGGCATAGTTGCCTGATTTGTCGGCAGCATGAGTATGGCCCTGCATGGACAGGTATATAATTAATACGGCAGTTATGATTTTCATCGGTATTTCCAACCCCGCTGGTGGTTATCGTATTATTGAATTCAATCCGTTAATCAAGCGTTGCATCCCATCTTCAATCGTTGATTTATCTAATGCGCCGTAAGCAACCCGTATATAACAGGCATCGACCATGCCGAAAGCGCTTCCAGGCATGACTGCTATTTTAAAGTCACAGATGAGTTGTTCGACAACTTCCATATCAGCGCGTCCCGTATCCAGGTGCAGAAACACATAAAAAGCGCCATTGGAATTGATCCCGTTAACGTAGCAGTCTAACTTTTTTAATTCGTTGAGGACAAGCTTTCTGTTATCGGCAATCAATTTGATTTTCTCGTCACAGTAAGCTCGTCCGGCTTCAAGGGCGCCGATGGCCGCGTATTGTGACGCCGCCGGCGGGCAGATCAGGTTCGTATCCTGTATCTTTTTCATGGTTTCCCGCAGGTGTGAGGGCGCCAGCATATAACCAATCCTCCAGGACGAAAAACCATAGGCTTTGGACAAAGAGAATAACGAAATGGTATGGCGGTTTGAATCCTCAAGACCGGCAGGGGAGAAATGTCGGCGCTCATCGAATACAAAATATTCATAGGCCTCATCGCTTATATGATAAATCCCATGCTCCCGGCAAAGCCTGTTTACTTCCCGCAGCGATTTTTCCGAATACATGGCGCCGCTGGGATTGTTTGGCGAGATTGTCACAACTGCCACCGTGCGGTTGGTAATTGCGCCGGCGATTTCATCGAGATCGATTTGGAAATTTTTGTCGGTCGCAACGCGGACCGGTTTGCAATTCAGCATCCTGACTGCCATTTCGTGATTAAAGTAATAAGGCGCGGGCAAAATAATTTCATCACCCGGATCGGCAATGGCGAACATGGCGTTCAAGAAGCCCATGTTTGCGCCGGCCGTGACAATTATGCAGCGATCATCGTTGACTGAGAGGTTGTTTTCCGCGACCAGCTTACCCTTGATTTTATCGATAAGCTCAGGTTTCCCTTCTACCGGCCCATAGACTTGATTTAAATCCTTTTCATGTCTAAGCGCATTTTTCAATGCCGCAGCCGGAGGGCCGTAATAGACTATCCCTTGACCCAGAGATATCGTATCCGGGGTTGCCTTGATTAAATCAGCCACCGTTGGAACAATGGGAGATTGAACAGACTGCATCCTCCGACTGATCTTTGTCAGGTAATCATTTTGCATCTGTCGGCAAATTGGGTAGCGAGTGGCCTAGCCCCCATGGTTCAACAGGATGACTGGAAAAGTCATATAATCGTGCACCCTGTAACCCGCGGGTTAAGGAACCCCCGGTCAAGTCAGCGGTTCCTGCGATACAGGTCTGCCTCCGGCTCGAACCTGGGGCAGCCTTGATATTGGAATGGGACTCGTTCAGGGGCGCCTGAATAACAAAACCACAGAGAAAAACTTGCTGGTTATTGATTGTGAAACGGCATCGGCCGACCGGAAAATTGCGATTTCAGGAATCCCATCTGGTCGGCAAGTATCTTTCTGTTCGACAGGGCAAGGTATTCAGCCCAGTTCGGCACATAGGGTATCGCTAATAACGACATCCGGGCTTCTTCAGGGGTCCTGTTGCCCTTATGAGTATTGCACGACCGGCAGGCGGCGACAACGTTTGACCAGCGATCAATTCCGCCGCGAGAAATCGGCAGTACGTGGTCCCTGGTTAATGCGCCTTCTTTATGGCGCGAGCCACAGTACATGCACATGTGGGCGTCACGCAGAAATAATTCACGATTTGTCAGTGGTGGAATCGTTCGATAGGTATGTTTATAATTGCCGGACCGTTTGACGGCGATAATAGAATTGATCGCGACGATTGAACGGAAACCACTTTTTCTATTGGTCCCCCCGCGCAGGGTAAATGTCTCATCACCGGCAGTCCAGCCTACCATGTTGCGGCAGTACAGGCTTACCGCATTCTGCCAGGGGAGCCAGGTCACCGGTGTCCCGGATATGTCAAGTCGCAAGATAAGTGGTGTCATGTTTTAATCTCATATTCAGGCAACCGGGCTGATACAATCAGGGCGAATCCGGCCGGCTGCTTGCAAGCCTGTACAGGTTTACCCGAAAATTAACAGAAAGTCAAGTTATTGACAGGCGCTCCCGCTGTTCGTCGAAAGAGTGACTAACGCCAGAGATGAGCGTGGGACGAGCCAGGGATGGCCCATGGAACGGAAAGACAGCCACCAAACCCGCTGTTAGCGGGAATTGCCGGGCTATTGAAAACTATTTTTTACTGGGGATTTGGCATGAAGATCATGCAAGAGCTACTGGATATAATGAAAGCATTACGCGACCCGGACACGGGTTGCCCCTGGGATAAGAAACAGACGATGGCATCCATCATTCCGCACTCACTGGAGGAGGTGTATGAATTGGTCGATGCCATAGAGCGTAATAGCCCGGAAGAGATTAAAGATGAACTGGGGGATTTGTTGTTCCATATTGTCTTTTACTCACAAATGGCGTCAGAAGCCGGTTATTTTGATTTTGAGGACGTGGTTGCTGCTGTATGTGAGAAACTGAAGCGGCGGCATCCCCATGTCTTCGCAGACCGGCAGATAAACACAAGCGAGGAACTGAGGTCAGCCTGGGAGGAAATCAAACGCGCAGAGCGCATGACAAAAAATCGCCAAGACCACAGCCATCTCGATAATATAGGCGAGGCCCTGCCGGCAATGTTGAGGGCGGTGAAGTTGCAAAAACGCGCGGCCATGGTTGGTTTTGATTGGGATGAACCCGCCCCGGTCATGGGTAAAATCGAAGAGGAAGTCAATGAAATAAAACAGGCGATGGATGAATCTCACCACCACCACTATCATTCCCGGTTGCAGGGTGAATTAGGTGATTTATTCTTTGCGGTCATCAACCTCGCCAGGCATTTGGATATCAACCCCGAAGCTGCCTTGAGAGAGACTAACCGAAAATTTCAGCAACGCTTCCGGTTTATTGAAGAATCGCTCAAGTCTCAAGGACGGGATATGACATCCGCGACCTTAGATGAAATGGAAGAGTTGTGGGAGCAGGCTAAAAAGAAAACCTGTTAAAGCAAGGCTTGACTTTGCCAACCTTTCCCTGGTGAGCCTGGTTTCATGCAAGCTGGGGCCAAGCGTGGGATCCGACCAGCGCGAAAAGCTTACTGGAACAGCGGGGCCAGCAGGATTGCCAGGATGGTGAGCAGTAGGCCCAGAACAATACGCAAGGTGATTTGGACCTCTGCCAGCTTGGTCTCGATCTGGTGCATCCGATCGGTCAGGTCGACCGCGGCCGCGGCCTGCTTCGCTTCGTCGTCAGTGACCGCGGGAATTTTCTTCAGTACCTGGTACAGGTCAATGGCGCTCATAGGGGCAGTATATCACTTTTATCCCTGCGTTTGTCCCGGCTGAGCATGGCGTAGGCGGAATGGTTATGAATCGATTCAAAGTTTTCCGATTCAACCGTATAAGCCTTGATTCGCCGGTCTTTATTAAACTCGACAGCTACGTCGCGAACGAGGTCTTCGACAAACTTGGGATTATCATAGGCCCGCTCGGTCACGTGTTTTTCGTCGGGTCTCTTTAATATTCCGTAGAGTTCACAAGAAGCAATTTTTTCTACAGTGTCGATTAATTCTTCAACCCAGATGAAATCCTGGGTGTGCACTAAAATCGTCACGTGGGAACGTTGGTTGTGCGCGCCATAATCGGATATGTTTTTAGAGCAAGGGCAAAGTGACGTTACAGGGACGACGACTTTCACCGATACGCCGGATTTATTCCGGTTTATCTGGCCGATGAATGATACTTCGTAATCCATCAGGCTTTCCACGCCGGATATGGGCGCCTTTTTATTGATGAAGTACGGAAACGTCATCTCTATATGTCCTGATTTGGCTTTCATGATCTTGGTCATGTCTTCGATCATATGCTTGAACGATTCAATCGATATCTCAAATTCATTTTGATTCAGGATTTCAACAAACCGGGACATATGGGTGCCCTTGAAATTGTGCGGCAAGTTGACGTACATGTTGAACATGGCGACCGTGTGTTGCTCCCGTCCGGAGCGATCCCGCACAATAACCGGATGACGAATGTCTTTGATCCCTACTTTATCGATGGAAATGGACCGGGTATCGGGCGAGGCCTGGATGTCCGGTATTTCATTTATAATAATTTCTGCCGGATGATTCATGGGGTCAAGTATATAGCCTTATATTCGGAATTGATAGTAGAGATAGCTTATTCTATCAAAAACAGAGATTGTTTTGAAGTCTGCTACTTGTCTCTTTCGACGATATAGGTCGCTATCCAGCGTAGCGCCTCTGCATTTTCATCAAAATCAGACAAGTGTCCCAGGGCCTCATCCAGTAAATCCCTCGCAGCCATTTTCGTTTCCTCAAGACCTAACAGGTTTGGGTAGGTTGGCTTGTTCATCGCCAGGTCAGACCCTTGAGGTTTCCCCAATATTTCCGTATCACTTTCAATGTTGAGAACGTCATCATGGATTTGAAAGGCCAAGCCGATACAATCCGCGTATCGAGAAATTTTATGAAGTCGCTCCTCGTCCACTTTGTCAGAGCACAAAGCGCCTAACTCGACGCTCGCGCGGATCAACCTGCCGGTTTTATAAGTATGCATGGTTTGAAGCTGCTCTAAACTGAGGGTCTTGCCTACCGCGTCCAGGTCAATGGCCTGTCCCCCGGCCATGCCACGGGAGCCACTCGCTACCGCCAGGGTATTGATCATTCGTACCCGCTGTTCTGCGGGCACGGAAATATCCGGATCTTCCGCCAGTACCTGGAAGGCCAGGGCCTGAAGAGCGTCCCCTGCCAGGATTGCCGTAGCTTCACCATAGGCCTTGTGACAAGTCGGCCGGCCGCGACGTAAATCATCATCATCCATAGCCGGCAGGTCGTCATGTATGAGTGAGTAGGCATGGATCATTTCTACTGCACAGGCACACCCATCCAGGGTATCCGCTCCAGCCTTGAAGACCTCGCCGCTGGCGTAGACCAATAAGGGTCTGATCCGTTTGCCGTTTCCCAGGACGGAATAGCGGATAGCTCCATGCAAATGATTTGGCTCGGTATCGGCGGGCGGCAACCATCGATCCAGAACAGCTTCTATCCTGGACTGGTAGCCGGCGAGGCGCTCAGCGAATGGCATGGTTATCCGTTTGGTCAGGCCCTGCTTCAAAAGCAGTTAGTTCACCCGGTTCACCGGATTTACTATTCCGGGTTAAAATTTGCACCTTCTGCTCAGCTTCCGACAAGGCCTTTTGACAGGCTCGGGTCAAGGCGACTCCTCGTTCAAACTGTTTCAAGGATTCTTCCAGGGTAAGCTCACCTTGTTCCATCGTTTCAACAAGTTGTTCCAGCTCTGCCAGTGATTTTTCAAAATCAAACTCAGTTTTTTCTTCGGACACAAACTAATCTCCCACAGGTACCGACTATCCCGCATATCTCACCAATCCGCTTGTTATCAGCGCAAAATTCCTTGCCGTCAATAAATCACCATAATTATATCACTTTATTACTGTTACAGGCTGCGTCCTCACCAGTCTTTTTCATATCGACCCTGCCACCCGAAACTCTCCCTTCACACTTCAAACTTTTCCCTTCAAACTTCCCCTGACGGATGATGGTATTTTTTCATCGGGACAGATAGAAAAAAGCTATATTCATAATAAGAAAATACAATAAGTTTACCCATCTTATCAAGTTGACACTGATAATCAGGTCGGTTACAGTCAGACCCGTATTTCCCCGATTTAATAACAGCTAAACTAATATGAATCAAATAGTTAGGAGAAGAATACCATGAGTTTGAAAGATACGAGAACCGAAGAGAATTTGAAGGAGGCATTTTCAGGTGAATCACAGGCCAACCGCCGTTATTTATACTTCGCTCAAAAGGCGGACGTAGAAGGTTTCAATGATGTTTCTGCGGTTTTTCGTTCAACGGCAGAAGGTGAAACCGGGCACGCCCATGGGCACCTGGAATACCTGGAAGAGGTAGGCGACCCGGCAACGGGTGAACCGATTGGCTCAACCGAAAACAATTTGAAAGCAGCGATTGCCGGTGAAACGTATGAGTACACCGACATGTATCCGGGCATGGCGAAGACTGCCCGCGATGAGGGTCTTGACGAGATCGCGGACTGGTTCGAGACACTCGCCAAGGCAGAGCGTTCTCATGCCAATCGCTTTCAAAAGGCATTGGACAGTCTCGACGCCTGACTTTATTCAACCGGGATACCCTGAACACAGGGGCAGGCCTCCGTGCCTGCCCTGGTCAATGCCGGCGCGTAGCAAGGTCATGGCAACCACAGAAGCAGGCTTCTGCGGGTCAGCGCCAGTGACGGCATTGAGCGTCCTCCTCCCCGAAAAGGGGGATTTATAAGGAGGTTTTGCGTCCCCCCTCTGAGGTGAGGGTCAGGGTGAGAGGAATCTGATATTTTTGGACACAGCGCACATGACTGAAACAGAAATTCGCGAAGGCAGCCTGGAAGCTCCCGTGAGACATGCCATCGAATGGAAAAATTCAGAATACTACAGTGAAGAAAGCTTATTCACAGAATTAGAACGCGTATATGATATATGTCATGGCTGCCGCCGTTGTGTCAGCTTGTGCAACGCGTTTCCCACGTTATTCGACCTGATTGATGAATCAGCTACCCTGGAGGTAGATGGCGTGGAAAAAGCGGATTACGCCAAAGTGGTAGAGCATTGTTATCTTTGTGACCTGTGTTACATGACAAAATGCCCTTACGTGCCCCCCCATGAATGGAATGTCGATTTTCCTCACCTCATGCTGCGCGCCAAAGCTGTAAATTTCAAGAAAACCGGCGCGAAGTTACGCGACCGAATACTTACTTCAACCCAGGCCGTCGGAAATCTTGCCGGTATCCCGGTAGTCGCGCAGGTCGTTAATGCAACAAATAAATCACGCCTGGCGCGTAAATTGTTGGAAAAGACCGTGGGTATCCATGCGGATGCTGTTTTGCCGGAGTTTCATTCCAATCCTTTACGCAAACGCGTAAAAGGCAAAAGGTCTGACGCGGCTATTGTCGGGCGCGCAGAACCTGCCCCAGGCTTGAATCGGGAGGCAGGCCCCCGCGCCGGTTCTGACCCAGGGACAAGCACGGGAAAATCCGATCGGACAACCGGGAAAGTAGCCTTGTTTGTCACTTGCTACTGCAATCGGAATGCACCACAGGTAGCAGAGGACTTGATCAGTATCTTTGAGCATAATGGCATACCGATCACCCTTGCCGATAAAGAGGCCTGTTGCGGTATGCCCAAATTGGAATTAGGCGATCTTGAATCGGTTGAGCGGGCGAGGAACGTCAATATCCCTCAATTGATGGCCCTCGTCGAACAAGGTTGGGACCTTATAGCGCCTATTCCGTCCTGTGTGCTCATGTTCAAACAGGAGCTGCCCTTGTTGTTTCCCGACGATGAAAGCGTCAGGAAAGTCCGGCAGGCGTTTTATGATCCTTTCGAATACCTGATGCTCAGACACAGAGAGGGAAATCTGAAGACGGAGTTTAAAAATTCGCTCGGCAAAGTTGCCTGGCACGCGCCCTGTCATCAGCGGGTCCAGAACATCGGGATGAAAACACGCGACATGCTTGCTTTGGTGCCGGGCACGACAATTGAAGTAGTCGAGCGTTGTTCGGGACATGACGGCACCTACGCGGTCAAGGCCGAATCCCACGATATTTCGACAAAAATATGCCGGCCTGTCGTCAATAAAATCAAACAGGCTGAAGTTGATCATTATATCAGTGATTGCCCGATGGCAGGCGCCCATATCCAGAATGGAATGGGAGATGCCGCGGCTGCCGAATCGCCGTTTTCCCTGTTGAGATTTGCGTACGGTTTGTGAGACAAGCGATGAATAAATTGAATAGAGAAGAATTATATACACTGGAGAAGTATGCTGAGATCCGGGACGATTTTCGCGCCAAGGTCATGGCTCACAAGAAGTCGCGACGCCTGGCAATTGGCCCTGATGCAAATTTGTATTTTGAAGATCGTCTCACTATCCACTATCAAATCCAGGAAATGCTGCGTGTCGAGAAGATTTTTGAAGCTGGCGGTATTGAAGAAGAACTGGCCACCTATAACCCGATGATCCCGGACGGACACAACTGGAAGGCCACTTTCATGCTTGAATATGACGACCCGGACGAGAGGAAGATACAGTTGGAGAAACTTGTCGGCATAGAATCCTCCGTATGGATGCGCGTCGGGAATGGCGAAATCATCACTCCCATCTATGACGAAGACCTGGAGCGCGCGACCGAAGCAAAAACCTCGTCGGTCCACTTCATGCGGTTCGAATTGTCAGCGGAGGATATTGCCGCCTTGGAACAGGGAGCGGAAATTTTTGCCGGCATCAACCACCGGGAATACAATTACCTGGTGGCGCCCATACCGGCGGAGATCCGACAGTCGCTTGTCAAAGATATCGAAGTTTGAAGTTTAAAGGGTGAGAGGATACCCATAGTTGAGCAACACTTACGCCGCCGCGGATATTGAAGTATTAACCGGTTTGGAGCCGGTGCGTAAACGACCGGGGATGTACACCGATACTTCCCGCCCCAATCACCTGGTGCAGGAAGTTGTCGATAACAGCGTCGATGAAGCCCTCGTCGGTCACGCGGATAAAATCGAAATCATCCTGCACAAGGACGGTTCCGTCACAGTGACGGATAACGGCAGGGGCATGCCCGTGGATAAACATCCGGGAGAGAAAATTTCAGGCGTCGAAGTCATCCTGACCCGGTTGCACGCCGGCGGTAAATTCTCTGGTAAAAACTACCGGTTTTCAGGTGGGTTGCACGGCGTGGGGGTGTCCGTCGTCAATGCCCTGTCAAAACACCTGGAAGTCTGGGTCAAGCGGGATGGCAAGGAATACAACATTGCCTTTGCCAACGGGGAAAGACAGTGGCCGCTGGAAGTAGTGGGCGAGGTCGGCAAACGCAATACAGGCACGACCATACGCTTCTGGCCTGATCCGGCCTATTTCGACACAACTAAAATTGCAACGGCAAAACTGAAGCGCCTGTTGCGCGCCAAGGCGGTATTGTGCCCCGGCCTGACGGTCAGGCTTGATGATGAAGTAAACGGGGAGAAGGAGCAGTGGTTTTACGAAGAAGGGATCAGCGCCTACCTGTCCGGTATTTTAGCTGGCGTCGAGTTATTGCCGGCCGAGCCTTTCATGGGTTCCATGCGGGGCAATCATGAGCAGGTGGACTGGGCCGTGCACTGGTTGCCTGAGGCGGGTGAATTGATCACGGAGAGTTACGTCAACCTCGTGCCCACGACGCAAGGCGGTACCCACGTGAACGGGCTGCGACAGGGCCTGTTGGAAGCCCTCAGACAGTTTTGTGAGTCACGCAATCTCTTGCCCCGCGGCCTCAAGCTGACCGCGGAAGACGTGTGGGAGCGTTGCGCCTATTTGCTTTCGGTAAAAATGGATGAGCCACAATTTGTCGGCCAGGCCAAGGAGCGGTTGTCTTCGCGGGAGTGTTCGACTTTCGTATCGGGCATTATACGCGACGCCTTGAGTCAATGGTTGCATCAACACGTGGAGACGGGGGAGAAAATCGCAGAGCTTGCCATCCGGCGGGCTCAAAGTCGCCTCAAAGCCAGTAAAAGCATTGTCCGTAAAAAAGTCACCGGCGGCCCTGCGTTGCCCGGCAAGTTGGCGGATTGCGCCGCGCAGGACGCCAAGACCGCGGAATTATTTCTGGTGGAAGGTGATTCTGCCGGTGGTTCCGCCAAGCAGGCCCGCGACCGGGAATTTCAGGCGATCATGCCGTTGCGGGGAAAAATTCTCAATACCTGGGAGGTTGATCCGGGCGAAGTATTATCTTCAAAGGAAGTCCATGACATATCGGTAGCAATCGGTGTGGACCCGGCCTCGGACAACCTGTCCGGGTTGCGCTATAATAGAATCTGTATCCTGGCGGATGCGGATTCAGACGGCTTGCATATCGCGACGTTGCTATGCGCCTTGTTCCTGAAGCATTTCCGCAGATTGGTCAGCGAAGGCCACGTTTACGTGGCCATGCCGCCCTTGTACCGGATTGATGCCGGCAAGGAAGTGTTTTATGCCCTGGATGATTCTGAAAAAGAAGGCGTGCTCGACCGCATTGTCGCAGAGAAGATCAAAGGCGCGGTCAACGTGCAACGCTTTAAAGGTCTGGGCGAGATGAACCCCATGCAGTTACGGGAAACCACCATGGCGCGTGATACGCGCCGGCTTGTGCAATTGACGTTGCCTGAAAACGATAAGGCGGACCAAGTGATGGATATGCTGCTGGCAAAAAAACGCGCCGCGGATAGGAAAGACTGGCTGGAAAACAAAGGCGACTTGGCAACCGCATGAAGCAATTAGCCAAGATATATTTGCTCGCTGTCATTCCCCTGGCTCCCGTGTCCGCCGATGATTTTCACTCTGAAAGACATAGTTTCAAGGTCGAACAAGTCACGGACCAATTGCGTCGCCCCTGGGGCATGGTCTTTCTCCCCGGCAAGAGGATGCTGATCACGGAAAAGCGGGGGCGATTGCGTTTGCTGGAACCAGCCGGTCTGCACCCGGAACCCATAAAAGGGTTGCCCGAAGTAAAGAGTACAGGCCAGGGTGGTTTGATGGGTATTGCCTTGCACCCTGACTTTGAACGGAACCATTGGGTTTATCTGGCTTATACCGGAAAAGGCCCGGGCGGTTATAGTACCGAGGTGGCGCGGGGCAGGTTACAGGACCACGCCCTGGTCGATATGAAAAAGATTTTTATCGCCCAACCAAAGACCCGCGGCGGCCGGCATTTCGGTTCACGCCTGGTGTTCGGCAGTGACGGCGCCTTGTTTATCTCATTGGGCGATCGTGGAAAGCGCGACCCGGCCCAGGACTTGACTGATCATCTCGGTTCATTAATCCGGGTTAATGATGATGGTTCGCCACTATCAGATAACCCGTTTGTGAAAAAACCCGGGGCGCGGCCGGAAATCTATACCTGGGGCAACCGCAACATGCAGGGCATGGCAAGACATCCCGAAACAAACCGCATCTGGACCCATGAACACGGACCCCAAGGAGGCGACGAGGTAAATATCATGCGCGCCGGCATGAACTACGGCTGGCCGGTGATTACATATGGAGTGAATTATGGCACGGGCACAAAAATAGGGGAGGGGAAGGCAAAGCCGGGAATGGCGCAACCGGTTCATACATGGGTACCGTCAATCGCGCCGTCAGGCATGACGTTTTATACGGCAGGGCATTTCCCTCACTGGCGGGGAAACCTGTTCGTAGGTTCGTTGAAGTTCGGTCAACTGGCCAGGCTGGAAGTGCAAGGCGAAAAAATCGTCCACGAAGAGCGCCTGTTTGATTACCAGTTTGGTCGTATCCGGGACGTGAAACAGGGGCCTGACGGGTATCTTTATTTTCTCACAGACGAAAGGGACGGCAAGCTGTATCGAATAATACCAGGCAACTGAGCGCCCTTGTCCGCAAGGCATTATACTTCCCCCAAGGGGCTTTTGCGACACCTCCGCAGGGAGGATTGCTCCTCCTGCGCCGCTGGTTCCCGGGTGGACTGGAAATTTACTTTCTTAAAAAATCCAGCAACAACTTGTTTACCACCTCGGGTTTTTCCAGCATGAACCAGTGTCCCGCGTCCTCGACCCGTTCATAGCGCCAAGGACCCGTTACATTGACCTTCGATTGCTGCATTTGCGCTTCCAGCAAAAAAGGATCATCCGTACTCCACATCCCCATTACGGGCAGGTCTATCGCAGGATAGTCGAGCTTGTCATGCAGGCTGCCCCAGCCTCGCGTATTGGCGCGATACCAGTTCAATGCCGCTGTCAACGCGCCGGGCCGGGCCAAGTCCCTGATAAAATGCGCCTGGTCACCACTGTTGCGGGTGAGTCGCCTGAAAAAGTCCCAGTTATTAGCAGTAAGCGCTTCCTCTGCCACGCCTGCCTTGTTGAAAAAATCAAAATACCATGAGGCCTCGCGCTGTTCGATAGTATCCCAGCCGGGATTGCCCGACGACCCCACCGACATGACGACTAATTGGCTGAAACGCCCCGGCAAGCGCGCGGCCATGAACCAGGCCAGGCCGGCGCCGAAGTCATGGCCGACCAGCCGGGCATTATCAATGGATAACTGGTCCATGATACCGATGATGTCTGCGGCAAGTTTCTGAATCTGGTAATGATCTACGCCTTCCGGCCGATCAGCCCCGCCGAACCCCCGCTGGTCCGGAACGACGACCTTGAACCCCGCATCGGCAATCGCTTGCGCCTGGTACCGCCAGACCTCGCGGGAGTCAGGAAAACCGTGCAAGAACACCACCGCCGGGCCTTCGCCATAGACGGTGACGGGGAAGCGGAGATCATTGACCGTCAACGTCACCGAATGCGCCGCCATATCAAACGGTTCGGCTTGGCCTTGCCAGCTGCAAGCAGCGATTTGACTGGATGAAATGAAAACGCAGGCAGTCAGTATGAAGCCATGGAAATGACGGAGTCGGGCTGACATTTTTCTCGGCGGGCAGCCGGGTTTGTTAGTGGAAAAGCAGCCGGCATAAGTCATTTCGGTGTCGAATGACTACTGTTTCGTCACCATCTCGAAGTAGTCCAGGCCCTTCCGTTCGGTCGTGGTCTCCAGCATCCGTTCCAGGTTATCCATGTCCTTGCGGGGTTCCTGTCCTATTTCGATTCCTTCCAATCGTTTGATAAACCGGAAAAAGCACACGTTCAGAACGTGACTCATCTCATGCTTCACCACCACGGCTACGTCATCCAGGGTGTCGCTTCTCCTGGTGAACGAGCATTCGACCTTGACCCGTAGATCCTCGAAAGAGGAAATCTCCCCGGTCGGGCCGACCGGTTCTTCGCCGAACAATTCCCGCAGACGTCTGTCGAGCGCGCGGGCCTTGCCCATTTTCAAACGACCACTGTACTCGTAACCGGTGCTGATGCGTCCCGGGTTGTCGACCAGGATTGGCTCTTTCTTTCCCGAGATGACGTCATCATAGAGACGATCCAGTATGTCCGTGTGGGTTTGCATGAGCCGGCGGGTCGCTGACTTCATGTCCTCAATGTCTTCATTCCCGGTGGGGATCGGCTTGAATTTGCAATCCATGGAATAAAGTCCGCCACCGCTACCCTTGAGGCTGAAGTAATAGAAAAACTCATTCATTATAAATCTCATCCTTGTTTTCTCCATAATTGTTTTAGTTGAAATATAGCTGCAACAACTCAGCTGTTGCAATCAGATAGTACACTATAAGGGAAGTTCGGTATAGCAGTTTTTCCACTTTAATCCAAACAGGGTCAACATCTGGCAGCAGACCCCGCTAACAGCAGGTTTGGGAGCTGTTTTTCCGTTCCAAGAGCCATCCCTGGCCTGTCCCGCGCTCATCCTTGGCCTTACGTCACTCCAAAACGCCCCCCAAACCCACTTCCGACGAGATTAGCGGGAACTTCACGCTTCACACTTCACCCTTCACACTTTATACTTCGCGCTTCACACTTCACCCTTCGCCCATGTCGGAGAATTTAACCCTGGATTTTGAACGAAGCGAAGCCCGTCCGTTGCATGAATTCACGGAGCAGGCGTACCTGGATTATTCCATGTACGTTATCCTGGACCGGGCCTTGCCTCATGTCGGCGATGGCTTGAAGCCTGTCCAGAGGCGGATTATCTACGCCATGTCTGAATTGGGTTTGAGCGCCGCATCCAAGTTCAAGAAGTCAGCCCGCACCGTAGGGGACGTCATCGGCAAGTTCCACCCCCATGGGGACTCCGCCTGTTATGAGGCCATGGTGCTCATGGCGCAGCAATTCAGTTATCGTTATCCCATAGTTGATGGCCAGGGCAACTGGGGGTCGATGGATGATCCCAAGTCTTTTGCGGCTATGCGCTACACGGAAGCCAAGCTGAAACCCTATGCACAGGCGCTGTTGTCGGAGTTAGGGCAGGGGACCGTCGATTGGACACCTAATTTTGACGGAACCTTGAAAGAGCCGAAATTGTTGCCGGCGCGACTACCCAACGTGTTGTTGAACGGCGCCACGGGTATCGCCGTCGGCATGGCCACGGACATTCCGCCCCATAACCTGGGGGAGGTGGCTGCTGCGTGTATTCGATTGCTGGAAGCGCCGAAGAGTACGGTTGAGGATTTATTCGAACACGTCAAAGGCCCGGACTTCCCCACTGACGCGGAGATCATCACGCCGCGACAAGACCTCCTGGAGATGTATAGAACCGGTACCGGTTCGGTGAAAATGCGGGCCAAGTGGGAAAAAGAGGATGGCAACATCGTCGTGACTGCGCTGCCCCACCAGACTTCCGGCAATAGGATCCTGGAGCAAATAGCGGGGCAAATGCAGGCAAAAAAATTACCGATGCTGGAAGACCTGCGGGATGAATCCGATCATGAAAACCCGACCAGGATCGTGCTCATCCCCCGTTCCAACAGGGTAAACCCGGCTGATTTAATGTCGCACCTGTTTGCCACCACGGACCTGGAACGCAATTACCGCGTCAACCTGAACATGATTGGAGTCAATGGCCGTCCCCGGGTCAAGGATCTAAAGACTATCCTGCAGGAATGGCTGAAATACCGTACCGAAACGGTGCGCCGGCGCCTGCAACACCGTCTCGACCAGGTAGAGAATAGAATACACGTCCTGGAAGGTCTCATGGTGGCTTACCTGAACATCGATGAAGTCATTAAAATCGTGCGTGAAGCGGACGAGCCAAAACAGGAATTGAAAAAGCGTTTCAACTTGTCCGATACCCAGGCGGAGGCCATCCTCGAGCTCAAGTTGCGTAAATTGGCCAAGTTGGAAGAAATCAGGATCAAGGGCGAATTGGACGAGTTAGAGAAAGAAAGAAAGTCTTTACAGCAGGTGCTGGCTTCAAGTTCCCGTCTGAAAAACCAGGTTAAAAAAGAGATTAAAGCGGCTGCGGAAAAGTTCGGTGATGAGCGGCGTTCACCATTGGAAGAACGTGCAGAGGCCAGGGCCATGGATGAAACCCAATTGCTTCCCACAGAGCCGGTAACGGTCATCCTGTCGGAGAAAGGTTGGGTCAGGACCGCAAAAGGACATGATATCGATGCGGAAGTCCTGAATTATCGCGCCGGTGACAGTTTCAAGCATGCGGCAATGGGGCGAAGCAATCAATCCGCCGTGTTTCTTGATTCAACCGGGCGATGCTATTCCATACCAACCCACGGTCTGCCGTCTGCCCGCAGTCATGGGGAGCCGGTATCGAGTTGGGTTACGCCGCCGGATGGCGCCACTTTTATCGGTGTCATGTCAGGCGAAAACGACGATCGGTATTTTCTTGCCAGCGATGCCGGTTATGGGTTTGTGGCAAAACTGGCAGACCTGCACGTCAAGACAAAGAGTGGCAAGGCTGTATTAAATGTGCCCAGGGACGCCGTCGTATTGCCGCCCGCCCTGGTGTTCGAGCATGAGCAGGATTTTGTGGCCGCCGTCAGCTCCGCTGGTCGATTATTGGTAACGAATTTGTCCGAATTTCCGCAACTGGCTAAAGGAAAAGGGATAAAAGTGATGCAAATTTCGCCGGCCAGCTTGAAGACGCGGGAAGAATATCTTATCGGGGTCGCCATTTTCAGCGAAGGCGACGCGCTGGTACTGGAGTCCGGCAAACGCCACCTGACACTGAAACCGGCGGACTTGAACCGCTATTACGGCGAGCGGGGGCGGCGTGGTAATATGCTGCCGCGGGGCTATCGTCAGGTATCGGCGATTAAACCCAAAAAGAGATCATGATGATTTAACCGACGGGTTAACCCGGCGATTGTCGAATATGACCGGCGCTGATAAAGAATACGATTGACAGATAACCCATGACCACATACAGCACCAATGAATTCAGGAACGGCTTGAAACTGATGCTCGACGGCGACCCCTGTTCCATCATTGACAACGAATTTGTCAAACCGGGCAAAGGTCAGGCCTTTAACCGGGTAAAAATACGCAACCTGAAAACGGGCAGGGTGTTGGAGAAGACCTATAAATCGGGTGAAAGCGTGGAGGCAGCCGATGTCGTGGGGATAGAGTTGCAATATCTCTATAACGATGGAGAGATGTGGTATTTCATGGATACAAGCAGTTATGAACAGGTTGTGGCCGATAAGACGACGATGGACGATGCCGGTCAATGGTTGACGGGCGAGGAGGTCTGCGAAGTGACCCTGTGGAATGGCGTGCCCCTGAGCGTTCTGCCTCCCAATTTTGTTGAACTGAAAATCACTGAAACCGATCCTGGTTTGAAGGGAGACACAGCGACCGGCGGCGCCAAGCCGGCCACCCTGGAGACCGGCGTCATAGTCAAAGTCCCCTTGTTTGTCGAGCAGGATGAGATAATAAAAGTGGATACCCGCACGGCGCAATATGTGAGTCGCGTGAAAGACTGAGGCAACGCTGTAGAGAAATGCTCCCATGCCTGCCCCCACCCTGACCTTCCCCCTCGAGGGGGAGGGGATTGCCGCTCCCCATGAAAGAAAACTGGCGACCTAGTTGCACAAACGAGACGCTCAAGGCCCGGGCTGACCTGTTCGGACAAATCAGGGCGTTCATGGCCGGAAACGGCGTTATGGAAGTGGATACGCCCGCGTTGAGTCCATACGCCAATACCGACCCGCATATTGAAAGCGTCACGGCCTCGTTGCGGCTGCCTGGCGCCAATGACAAACTATCCCTGTATTTGCATACTTCGCCTGAATTTGCCATGAAGCGGTTGTTAGCCAACGGCAGCGGCTCGATTTATCAAATCTGCAAGGTGTTTCGAAGTGAGGAATTCGGCAATCTTCATCACTTCGAATTCAGTATGCTGGAATGGTATCGCACCGGCTTCGGCCAGCATGAATTGATGGATGAAATAGCCGTCTTGTTGCGCCGCCTGCAATGGCCGGAGACGGAAAGGCGCAGTTACCGGTCTGGTTTCGAGGAATACCTTGGCTTCAACCCACATGCCGCGGAACCCGGTCGATTATCGGCCAAGGCTGAAGATCTGGGTTTTGCCGGCGGGCCGGCGGATGAATCCACGTTGCTGGATTTCCTTTTCAATCACAGCGTTGCGCCGAACCTGGGCGTGTATAATCCGGTGTTTGTGTATGATTACCCGGCGTGCCAGGCCGCGCTGGCGCGGGTTCGTGAAGGGGATGAGGGCTATCCCGTCGCGGAACGGTTCGAGTTGTTCATATCCGGCATGGAAATCGCCAACGGTTTTTATGAGTTGACGGATGCGGATGAGCAAAGAGACCGCTTCAAGCGGGAAAACCGGCTCAGGCAGGCGCGGGGTTTGACTGAAATGCCAATTGATGAAACCTTGTTAGGGGCGCTTGAGCACGGCCTGCCGGATTGCGCCGGCGTCGCCCTGGGTCTGGATAGACTGCTCATGGCGTTAACCAGGGCAAGCTCAATCAATAAAGTCAGGCCTTGAACCCGGTTTGGACGCATCCCGGACCGGTTTCATGGTAGAATTCAACGGGTGTGAATGAGGCGTTAAAAGGACATAATCCCATTATACTGTTCCAATGCAAACTCCGACAGATATTCTTGATGAGCGCGGCGCTTTGTCGGGCTTGGTCCGCGATTACTCGATCAGGCCGCAGCAAATCGAGATGGCAGAGACCATTCAGGCGGCGATAGATAACCAGGAATCGCTCATCTGTGAAGCCGGCACCGGTACGGGGAAAACCTTTGCCTATCTTGTGCCGGCGATCATGTCCGGCTACAAGGTGATCATTTCCACCGGGACCAGGCATTTACAGGATCAACTATTCTCCCGGGATTTGCCACTGGCGCAAAAGGCCATCGGCCGGTCCCTCAACGTTGCGTTACTGAAGGGGCGAGCCAATTATTTATGCCTGCACCGCCTGGGACAGGCGGAAACCGACCAACGCCACCTGGCTGACCAGACAAAGAGCTTTTTAATTGACATCCGCGCCTGGTCTCAGCAGACCGATTCCGGCGACCTGGCCGAGCTGTCTCACATACCGGAAGATTCTCCGGTCAGGCCGGCCTGTACCTCGAATACCGATAACTGTCTCGGCCAGGAATGTGATTTTTACGATGATTGTTTCGTGTTTCGCGCACGCCGCCATGCCGCCCAGGCGGACCTCGCCGTGGTCAATCACCATTTGTTCCTGGCGGATATGGTATTGAAGGAAAGCGGCTATGGCGAGTTGCTGCCCGCGGCAGAGGTGGTTGTGTTCGATGAAGCTCACCAACTGCCGGAGCTGGCCTCCCGGTTTTTCAGTGAAACATTAAGCGGCAGGCAATTACTGGAACTGGCTGCCGATGCAAAGGCGGCTTATTTTGAGGAAGCGGCGGACCTGCCGGATTTTCCCGGTATGCTTGACCGCTATGAAAAAGCAGTGCGTGACCTGCGTTTGAGTTTTTCCGGGGAGGATAAGCGCGTTGCCTGGTCTGACCTGAAAGAAGATCAAACTGTTTCCTCTGCGCTTAAGGCATTGCTGGGTGAGGCCGATGCCATCTGCCGGGTTCTCGATGCCTTTGCCGACCGGGGCAAGTCGCTGGAGAATTGTTATAAACGAATGGCGGCGGCATTGACAATGCTGGAGCGGTTTAATGAAAGGGTGGAAGGTGAATATGTTCAATGGCTGGAAATCCGCGGCCACAGTTTTTTCTTGCACCAGACGCCGTTGGACATAGCCGAGGTCTTTCAAACGCGTATGGCTGAATATGAATGCCTGAGCATATTTACATCGGCAACCCTGAGCGTGAACCGGCAATTTGACCATTTCTCATCGCAGCTGGGGCTGGGGGAGGTCAAGGCCCACGGTTGGGACAGCCCGTTTAATTTCAGTACGCAGTCCCTGCTGTATTTGCCGCTGGGCTTGCCCGACCCGGGAACCCGTGATTTTACCAGGAGCGTCGTCGAAAAATCGGTCCCGGTATTGGAGTTGACCAGGGGGCGCGCCTTTTTCCTGTTCACCAGCCATCGCGCGTTACGCCAGGCGGCCGGTCTAATCAAGGATGCAGTTGATTATCCCATATTGGTCCAGGGAGATGCGCCGCGCACCGAATTGCTGGAAACGTTCAGGCGCACCGCCCACGCGGTGTTACTGGGCACCAGCAGTTTCTGGGAAGGCGTCGATGTCAAGGGACAGGCCTTATCCTGCGTCATCATCGATAAACTGCCTTTCGCCGCGCCGGATGATCCGGTACTGAGAGCAAGGTTGAAACAAATGGAGGAGCAGGGCCGAAACCCCTTCCTGGAATACCAGCTGCCGGAGGCCGTCATCAACCTGAAACAGGGCATCGGCCGATTGCTCAGGGACAAGAATGATTATGGCGTGTTGATGGTCTGCGACCCCAGGTTAAGAACCAGGTCCTACGGAAAAGTCTTTTTGAACAGCCTGCCGGAAATGCGACATACCACGGAGTTGACGGCGGTAGAGAATTTTTTTCTCCAACACGAAAGATAAAAACAAGGTCGATCAGAATTCGAGATGATTGGGGGTGCGTGGAAAAGGAATAACGTCGCGGATATTGCTGACGCCGGTCAACAGCATCAACAAGCGTTCAAAACCCAATCCAAAACCGCAATGGGGAACGGAACCGTATTTACGCGTATCCAGGTACCACCAGTAATCAGCTTCATCAAACCCCAATTCCCCGATCCGCTGTTTCAGTTGGTTATAACGTTCTTCGCGCTGGCTGCCGCCGATGATTTCCCCGACTGAGGGTACCAGCACGTCCATGGCGGCGACGGTTCTGCCATCGTCGTTTTGGCGCATATAGAAGGCCTTGATGTCTTTCGGGTAATCAAACACGATGACAGGCTGCCGGAAATGCCGCTCCGTCAGAAATCGCTCGTGCTCAGACTGCAAATCCCCGCCCCATTCCGGTTTGAATTCGAAGTTCTGTCCTGATTTCTGCAAAATCCCGATGGCCTCCGTATACGGAAGACGGATAAAATCATTGTCGGCGATGTTATCCAGGGTGGCCGGCAGGGATTTATCGACGAATTTTGCAAATAACCGAAGGTCGTCATCGCATTCATCCCTGGCGAAGTTGACCAGGTAGCGAATCAATTCTTCTCCCAGATCCATATTGTCATCCAAATCGGCAAAGGCCATTTCCGGTTCTATCATCCAGAACTCGGCGACGTGCCGGGAAGTGTTGGAGTTTTCCGAGCGGAACGTGGGGCCGAAGCTGTAAACCTTGCCAAGGCTTAAACAGCAGGTCTCCAGGGACAGCTGTCCCGAAACGGTCAAATTCGCCTCTTTACCGAAAAAGTCCTGTTCAAAATCAACAGAACCGTTTTTCTCAGGCACATTATTCAAATCCAGCGTCGTGACCCGGAACATCTCACCAGCGCCTTCGCAATCGGCGCCGGTGATAATGGGTGTGTGGATCCAGTTAAAGCCCCGGGTTTGAAAAAATGTATGGATGGCATGGGATAACCTGGAACGGATGCGAAAAACCGCGCCATACTTGTTCGTGCGGGGGCGCAAGTGCGCAATGGCGCGGAGGAACTCATCGGAGTGCCGTTTCTTTTGCAGGGGATAATCTTCAGGCGCGGCGCCGATGATTTCAATGGAAGCCGCCTGGATTTCCCATTTCTGGCCCTTGCCGGGTGATTCAATCAAGTCCCCCTGTACTGTAACGGCCGCGCCGGTCGTGATGTGTCTGACTGTAGCGTAATTGTCAATGCCGACCGCGGCGATAACCTGGATATTGGCCAGGCAGGAACCGTCATTCACCTCGATAAACGAAAATTCCCTTGCATCCCGTTTTGTCCTGACCCAACCGGACAAGGTCAGGTTTTGAATGGGGCAATCGGCATTCAGGAGGGATTTAACCGTCTTGGGCTGTTTCACATCATCGTTTCCTGATTAAAGTCAGGCCATCGCCGATGGGGATCATGCACATGTCCACTTTCTCATCGGCATGAACCATGCTGTTGAACTCACGGATAGCGATGGTTTCATCGGTCTGGTCCTCAGGGTTCGCTACGTCACCGCCCCAGAGCACGTTATCTACGGCCATCAGGCCGCCGCTACGCAATAACCGGTAGTTCAAGGGATAATAGGCCGAATATTCCTCTTTTACCGCATCGACGAAAATAAAATCAAAACTGTTCGACGCGCCGGACTCGACCAGCTCAGCCAAGGTGTCGAGGGCAGGGGCCAGGCGCAACTCGATTTTCCCTGCCACGCCAGCCGCCTGCCAGTATTCTTTTGCCTTGGACGTATATTCTTCGTTCACGTCACAGGCGATAATTTTCCCATCAGCGGGCAAGGCCTTTGCCATGCACAGGCTGCTATAACCGGTAAAAACCCCCAGCTCCACGATCTTTTTTGCGTTCAACATCTTTACCAGGAAGGCCATAAACTGGCCTTGTTCAGGTGAAACCTGCATCACCGCCCACCTGTGTTCGGCTGTTTCTTCCCGACAGCGTTGCATGATTTCATCTTCCCGCAACGTGACAGAGTGGATATATTCATAGACTTGGGAGGTTAAATTTACGGAAATTCTGGACATTGTGATTACCCGGACGTTTAATATCGGCATGTTACAGCATATTGAATTTCAACATCAGCATTCAGGGGAAATCAGCATTATACAACTAACTGATTCTCATATATCAGCCGATAAAAATGAATTATTTGCCGGAGTCGATACGACCGATACATTATCGGCTGTGATTGCCGCAGTAAATCGACATGAAAATATCGACGTCGTATTGATGACCGGCGACTTGGTTCATACTCCCTCTGTGGATGGCTATGAAAAACTGGCGGAATTATTAACGCGGCTTGAACCGCCGGTCTTTTGCCTGCCCGGGAATCATGACGACCCACTGCTGATGCGCCGGCTGCTGAATACCGGCAATATCAGCACAGCCAACTTTCTTGCCAGCGGTTCCTGGGCGATCATATTGCTGAATACCCACCAGCCCGGCAAGGAGGGCGGCTACCTGTCCGAAGCCGAATTATCCCGTCTTGACGAGGCCCTGGAACGCTCGGCGGACAAGCACGCGCTGATATGTTTGCACCATCACCCGGTCAGCATCCACAGCTCCTGGATGGATGCGATGAGGCTGAAAAACAGTGAAGCCTTTTTCCAGACCCTGGACCGGCATGTCAATGTAAAAGGCGTCATCTGGGGGCACATCCACCAGGAATTCACCGCAACAAGAAACAATATCCTGTTGCTTGGTTCCCCCTCAACCTGCATACAGTTCGCGCCAAGGTCAGAGGAATTCCAACTCGACGCGAGCCCCCCTGCCTACAGGGCCCTGTCATTAAATAAAAACGGCAAGATTCAAACCCGTATTTATTATCAGGGATGTTGAGATAATGGTGAAGTTTGAAGTTTCAGGCAACAGGCCCGGTACGAAATCGTCCTGTTGTCATGGGTTATACCAAAAGAAAATACGCTAAAACAGGTATGGAATTACAGGTGGTCCATCAATATAGAATTTTCAGGGTATCCCTGAAACCCTGAAGCGGGAGTACGTCTTGAATGAGCAGACTTAAATTTACTGAAGAACATGAGTGGTTGCGGCTGGAGGATGATGGAGCGGTAACCATCGGGATCACCGAGTATGCGCAAGAACAACTTGGCGACGTCGTCTATGTTGAATTGCCGAATATCGGCGACCTCCTGACTGCGGGGAGCGAAGCGGCGATTATCGAGTCTGTAAAAGCCGCCAGTGAGATTAAAGCGGCCATCGGGGGTGAAGTCATTGCCGTAAACGAGTCCCTGGAAGACGAACCAGAATCAGTCAATTTCGATCCCGCCGGCAGTGGCTGGCTCTTCAAATTGCTCCCGGATGACGCCAACGAATTGGATCAATTCATGGACGAGGATGCCTACCAGGAGTTTATTAAAGACCTGTAATCGACAAGCGGATTGCGCCGGAGGAGACCGGCATGATGCAACAGGACGCGCTGAAACAACCCGAAACGCAGGGCGACTTCGGTTTTATACTACCTTATCCCTTAGATAAACAGGCAGCGCTCGTTCCGCGGAGACGAAGTCGCCGTTTTTCCATTGCTTCACGGCCAGGGGCAACATGTCCCTGGCAAGCGGATAGCGTTCCGGGGCAATGCCGGTGATTTGTTTATCGAATAGCTTCCCGAGGTTGGCCCGGTAAGTTCCCCAGCCGGTACCCACGCCGAAGAACGGCGCATCGGTAGCGATGTCAACCGCGTCAGGGTCTGATACCTGCTCCCCCGACAGGAGTCGCGCCACGCCGTCTTCCGCCGATTCATACACGGCCCAGTAGATTTCTCCCATTCTTGCATCTATCGCGGCAAACAGGGTTGTGGATTTATCGACTGCGCCTTGCGCCAGCGTCGCCAGTGAGGAAACAGGAATGACTGGTAAATCCGCGCCCAGGGCCAAGCCCTGGATGACGCCGGCAGCGATTCTGACGCCGGTAAAAGCGCCTGGTCCCCGGCCAAAAGCGAGCGCATCGAGATCTTTCAACTTGTGATTGGATTCCATTAAAACGGCGTCAACCATCGACAGGATCAATTCAGCATGCCGGCGGGGAGCTATTTCCTGCCTGTCATGGATACCGCCGTCTGTCAATAATGCGACAGAGCAGGCCTCGGTTGAAGCATCAAGCGCCAATATTTTCACAGTCAGTTATATTTACTTGTAATTATTGGATAAAATGGAAATATGTATAACCCGTTTGAAGCGTTTATCGGCCTGCGTTACGTCAAAGCCAGACGTCGCAGCCATTTCATTTCATTTATCTCCCTGATATCGATGCTGGGTATTGCCATAGGCATATTAGCATTAATCACGGTCTTGTCCGTTATGAACGGGTTTGAAAAAGAGTTGACCTCTCGCATCCTGGGAATGGCGTCTCATGCGACCGTCGTTGAAAATGACAATTCCGTCAGTGATTGGCAAACAATCGCCGCGACCCTCGGCCGGCAGGATGGGATTGTTGGCGCGGCGCCTTATTTTCGGACTGAAGGGATGCTTGTCCGTGAAAAAAGAGTGCATGGCGTTGTCATGCGGGGCATATTGCCCGAGTATGAAAAAAAAGTTTCCTTGATAGGGGAGAAGATGCAATCCGGTCAGTTCACCGAACTGAAGTCCGGTGGATTTGGAATGATCATCGGCTCCGAGTCAGCGCGGAACCTGAGAGTGTCCGTCGGTGACATGATTACGCTGATTGCGCCCCAAGCTGGCGGGACCTCTGGCGGGACGATTGCCGGTATCCTGCCCCGGTTAAAACGCTTCACGATTGTCGGCATTTTCGAAGCGGGCATGCGCGAGTTTGATAGCGGTTTGGCCCTGGTTCACCTGGACGATGCATTAAAGCTCTTTAAAAAAGACAAACCTTCCGGGTTAAGGTTAAAGACCAGTGACGTCATGCAGGCGCCCCGGCTCAGCAGGGAGGCGATGCAGGCGATCCCCGGACGCTATGGTGTCATCGACTGGACGCAAAGACACGTCAATCTTTTCAAGGCATTGAAAACGGAGAAGATGGTGATGTTCATTATTTTGACGTTAATCATCGCAGTCGCGGCGTTCAACATCATCTCGACCCTGGTGATGGTAGTGACGGACAAGCAGGCGGATATCGCCGTGCTGCGTACATTGGGCGCAAGCCCGAACAGCATCATGAAGATTTTCATTATCCAGGGAATGGTGATCGGCATTACAGGAACCACCCTTGGGGTAATTGGCGGGGTGTGGCTGGCCGGCAATATCGATGCTATCGTGTCATCGGCAGAAAGCCTCTTTCAGGCGAAGTTGATGTCGCCTGACGTGTATTACATCAGTGAGCTACCTTCTGATTTACACTGGCGGGACGTGACCCTGACAGCGGTAGTGGCTTTTTTATTTACCGTGCTGGCGACAATTTACCCGGCCTGGCGGGCGGCGCAGACCCAGCCTGCCGAGGCGCTCAGGCATGAATAACAATCTCATTACAAAAATGCGCAAGCCCTATGAAGTCTTTATCGGCTTGCGTTACGTCATGTCAAAGCGTCGCAACCGCTTTATTTCATTTATCTCGCTTATCTCGATTTTAAGTATTTCCGTGGGGGTGATCGTTTTAACAACCGTATTATCGGTGATTAACGGTTTTGAAAGCAGCCTGACTGAGCACCTGATTGGCATGGAGACCGATGCAACCGTCATTGCCTACGACGACTCATTGAATAACTGGGAAATCGTCGCGGATCAAATACAGTTGCACCCTGAAATAAAAGGCGTTGCCCCTTACTTGCAGTCAGAAGCCATGGTGACATCCGGTGAAAAGGCAAAGGGCGTAATCGTGAGGGGTATCTTGCCTGAAACGGAGCCGAAGGTGTCTTTTATCGCGGAAAAAATGATCAATGGAAACCTTGAGGCATTGGTTGCAGGACAATTCGGGATTATCATCGGCGCTGATTTGATGGAGCTGTTAAATGCAAATACGGGGGACAAAGTCACCCTGGTCTCTCCCACCGCCAATGTAACTCCGGCCGGGATTATTCCCAGGTTGAAACGATTTACTATTGTCGGTGTCTATGACACCGACATGTATGAATTTGACAGCGCCATGGTATTTACTCACCTGGATGACGCCGACAGGTTTTTTCGGGCCGGCGGTCCTACCGGTTTACGTTTGAAAACCACTGACGCGATGCAGGCGCCCCATGCCAGCAGGGAAGCAATGCGGACTGTCCCCGGACGCTATGGCGTCATCGACTGGACGCAAAGACACGTGAATTATTTCCTGTCAGTAAAAATGACAAAAAAAATGATGTCCGTCATATTGGTTTTGATCGTTGCCGTAGCGACTTTCAACATCATCTCGACCCTCATGATGGCGGTGACGGATAAACAGGCCGATATCGCCGTGCTGCGCACTTTGGGCGCAAGCCCGGGCAGCATCATGAAGATTTTCATTATCCAGGGCGCGGTAATAGGCATTGCCGGCATCACCCTTGGGGTGGCGGGCGGGGTGTGGTTGGCCGGCAATATCGACGTCATCGTGTCTGCGATAGAGAGGTTCCTTCAAGTGAAGTTCATGTCGCCGGAAGTATATTACGTCAGTGAGCTACCTTCCGATTTACACTGGAGGGACGTGGTCGTGACAGCGATGGTGGCCTTTTTATTTACCGTGATGGCGACGCTCTATCCGGCCTGGCGGGCGGCGCAGATTCAACCTGCCGAGGCGCTGAGATATGAATAATAAAAACCTCATGAGTCCCCCTTATCAGGGGGACGCCATTAATGGCGTCTCTACGCCTGCTTTCCCCCCTGACAAGGGGAGGAGAGACGGAGGCGTTTCAGCATGAGTGACTCAATTGCCCTGGCTTGCTCCCGACTGAAGAAGACTTTCAGTGAAGGCGACCTGCACGTCGAGGTGTTAAAGGGGGTCGACCTGGAGGTAAACAAAGGGAGTTGTATCGGAGTTGTCGGTTCATCCGGGTCAGGCAAGAGTACCTTGCTGCACTTGTTGGGTGGTCTTGATAAACCCACTTCCGGTGAAGTCACCGTGTCAGGAAGTAATTTATCAGCGCTTTCCGAGCTTGAGATTGGTCGGTTACGCAACCGGAAGTTGGGTTTTGTCTACCAATTCCATCATTTGCTGCCTGAATTTACCGCCCTGGAAAACGTGGCATTGCCGTTGCTGGTAAGGGGAGAAGCGCCGAAAACGGCCCAAGATGCGGCTGCTGAAATTCTTGCGGAAACAGGTTTGCAAGATCGCATGGGACATAAGCCGGGAGAATTATCGGGGGGGGAGAGACAAAGGGCTGCCATAGCCCGCGCCCTGGTGACTAAACCTCAGTGCATCCTGGCGGATGAACCCACCGGGAACCTGGATGAACAGACCGCCGCCAGGGTCTTTTCCGTCATGATGGAATTGAATAAGACCTATGGCGTCAGCCTGATTATGGTCACGCACAATATGAGCTTGTCAAACCGGCTGGACCAGGTTTACGAACTGAGCGAGGGGATACTTCATAACCGCTCATGATACAACCAGCCATTTTCCTTAACCGCGGAATGAGGCTGCCGGACAAGTCTGGAAAGGTTCCAGGGAAGCGAAAAAACTTGATAAGCTCTACCGGAGCGGTTAAGGTCTGCTCATTGAAAATCGTGAAAGTGGGTTGGCCCCATGCTGCACCGCCATCTTAATCATCAGCGTTTCACCCTTGCCGCTATCGACGACGTGATCTCCCGGGGTAGTTGGCAGGATTGGGCCGACCTGCGTCATGCAATCCTCGGAGATCGGTCATTGTCGGATAAAATAGAACGGGTCTGCCGCGCCCGTGTTGTTGACCCTTACGCCCAGCGTTATCACTTCTGGATGAATTATGTCAGGGAACGCCGCGCCCACAACCCTGCCTGATTGGGAACAGGTCCTCTCAAAGCTTCACACTTCAAACTTCACTGACAGCGCCTTGTATTTATGGTATAACACACCCCTGCCGGGAGTGGATAAAACGGAATTTCTGAATAAAAAAGGTCACACAGGAAGGGAATCGAGTCATGCTGTTGAAGGGACTGCTGTTTTTATCCGGCGTTGTTATTTGCGCCCGCCTGCCTTTGTTGCCCGCGTTCTGTTTTTCACTTGCATTGCCCCTGGTTGCCGGCCTGGGTTGGAGATACTGTCATTTTTGTTATCCCGCTTGTCTGATTTGCGGGTTTCTCTGGACGCTTTTTAGCGCTCATCTGCTTCTGCAACATGAATTATTGCCGCAGGACGAAGGGAAAACGCTGTATGCGGAAGGCCTGGTTGCATCACTGCCGGAAACGAATGACAGGTCCGCTCGCTTCAACTTCAACATTGAAAACCTCTATCGTAATGGACAGGCAACCGAATCAAATCCGGGCAAGGTAAGGCTGAGCTGGTACCAGGGGCATCAACCGGTAAAACCCGGCGAGAGATGGCGCCTGAAAATAAGGATGAAGCGGCCCCATGGTTTTATGAACCCCGGCGGCTTTGATTATGAGGCCTGGCTGTTCCAAAACAGGCTGAGGGCAACGGGATATGTTGTAGACAGCCGGGATAACGTCAAATTAGCTGATGCCAATGGATTTAACCTGAACGCCATCCGACTTGTCATAAAAAATAAAATCCAGGAAATAATCGATGCCGACTCATTGGCCGGTTTTATCCCCGCCCTGGCCATAGGCGACAGGAATGGCATCAGTGATGCGCAATGGCGGGTATTGACCGCGACGGGCACCAATCACCTGATTGCCATTTCCGGCCTGCATATAGGGTTGATTGCAAGTCTTGCCTACCTGCTGGTACTGAAAATATGGACCTGGAGTCTTGGGCCGTTCGTCAACGTCCCGGCCTCCAGGATCGCTTCGGCGGGCGCAATGTTCGCGGCCTTGATATATGCGCTGCTGGCGGGATTTTCATTGCCGACGCAACGCGCCCTGATCATGTTGTGCGTGTATTTCAGCATGAAATTATATGGCCGGGGGATCATTCCGGGTGACGCGCTCGGCATAGCCATTATTGCCGTTCTGATTATTGATCCTTTTGCTCCCTTGTCAGCCAGTTTCTGGTTGTCCTTTACCGCAGTGGCGGTAATTATCTACGGCGTCAGCCACAGAATCCATCATCAACGCCATTGGTGGTGGCAGTGGGGGCGGGTTCAATACGTCGTCAGCCTGGGTTTATTGCCGGCGCTGGCGTTTTATTACCAGCAGATCCCGGTATTCAGCATATTTGCCAATATGCTGGCGGTTCCCTGGGTCAGTTTTATCGTGATACCCCTTATCCTTAGTGGTTGCGGACTGTTATTCATCCATTCCGCGCTGGCGAAACTTTTATTGGAGCTTTCACTGTTGTCCTTGCACGGCCTCTGGTCGGTCCTGGATTTTTTCATGCTCTGGCAAATCCATTTAATCCCGGTAATCCAGCCCGAAATAATGACCATGACCCTGGCCGCCATCGGTGTCTTGATACTATTGCTCCCGGCGGGGATAACGGCCCGGTGGCTGGGGTTAATCTGGTTGATGCCATTGTTCTTTCCCATTGAACAAGAGCCACCTTTTGGTGATGTCGCCATGACTGTATTAGACGTAGGGCAGGGGCTTTCTATCGTAGTTCAAACAGAAAACCATAACCTGCTCTATGATGTCGGTCCGGGTTATGCCTCAGGATTTAATACGGGCGAGGCAGTGGTATTGCCTTTTTTGAGAGCGTCAGGCATTGCTTCCGTCGATTTGCTTGTTCAAAGTCATGGGGACAATGATCATATCGGCGGATTAAAGGGGATCATCGATGAAATACCGATTATGGGGGTTATCAGCAGCGTGCCGGAGCGAATACCACGCGGGCCGGTCCGGGATTGCCACGATGGCCAATCCTGGCAATGGGATGGTGTGCGTTTCGACGTTTTACACCCCGCGATTGACACGAGTTTATCGGGTAATAATCGCTCCTGTGTATTGCGGATAAGCGCCCGGAACCTCACCCTGCTCCTGACCGGGGATATCGAAAAGAGCGCCGAACGGAGGCTGATAAAACGGCATGATAACCGGTTAGAGTCCAATATTCTTATTGCCCCCCATCACGGCAGCAGAACATCTTCCACCCGGGGCTTTATCGAAGCCGTTTCTCCGGATATCGTCATATTCCCGGTGGGATACAGAAATCGATTTAAATTACCGAATCAGGATATAATCACCCGCTACAAGGGCCACAAGGCAAAAATGCTGACTACGGCCAAGAGCGGGGCAATCCGGGTAACCATAAAGGGGACAGAAATTGAAGTGATGGAGCACCGGAAAAAAAATCGCCGATTCTGGCACACTACAAGCCCTTAAACTGAACAAAAGGAGATTCAAGTGCTTGAATTAGTTAGAGATGGCGGTTTTCTGATGTGGCCGCTGGTTTTGTGTTCGATTATTTCGCTGGCAATTATTGCAGAACGTTTTTGGTCCCTGCAAACGAAACGCATAATACCCATGAACCTGGTCGCGCAGGTCTGGCAATGGGACGAAGCAGGTATTTTAGATGCGATTCGCATACAAAGATTAAAAGAAGGCTCTCCGCTAGGCAAGATCCTTGCAGCCGGGCTGGTTAACAGAAACCGCGACCGGGAAGTGATGAAGGAAAACATAGAGGAAGTCGGCCGGCACGTGGCCCATGATTTAGAGAGATTTTTGAATACCCTCGGCACGATCGCTTCAATTACCCCGTTACTCGGATTATTGGGCACGGTCATCGGGATGATCAAGGTTTTTGCCGTCATTACAGCACAGGGTATCGGTGACCCGGGTACCCTGGCCGAGGGGATTTCTGAAGCATTGATCACCACGGCGGCCGGGTTGACCGTAGCCATACCCTCATTGATGTTTTATCGGTATTTCCGTGGACGGGTAGATGAATTAGTAGTGACCATGGAACAGGAAGCGTTGAAAATGGTTGAAGTGATGCATATAGTCGAAGTCACGGATGGGGAAACAGAATGAACCTGCGCCCGCAACGGAAAGAAGAAATTGAAGTCAATATCACCCCGCTTATTGATATCGTATTTTTATTACTGATCTTCTTCATGGTTTCTACTACATTCGAACGTCATTCGGAGATAAAAATAACACTGCCAAAGGCCTCGGAAGATCAGGTGGAGACAGAGTCTGATGTTGTCACGGTCACGATTGATGCCAACGAACTCATTTATGTCGATGATCGACCCTTGGCAAACTCTCGATTAACGACGATTCGCGAGGCGATACGGAGTAGTATGCAGGTTCTTGATGAGCCGGCGGTTGTTATCAACGCCGACGCAGGAACCAGTCATCAATCAGTCATCAGGATCATGGATGTCGCCCGCCAGCTGGGTCTCGTTAAAATCACATTTGCAACCGAGGTCCTGGAAGAAGAATAAATCAGTCCGCAGGTGGCGCTGATGAGCGTAGATGAAAAAATATCAGGGGCTTGTCTTTCACCTGTGAAAATCCGCCCTGCCTGTGGATATAACTGAAGAAAATGCTGTTTGAGTCTTGGGTACAGTCTGTCTGGTACGGCAAGCATCCCCTGTCCATGCTGCTGCTCCCTTTAAGCTGGCTTTACCGCCTGGTTGTAGCGTGTCGTAAATTGATCTATTCAACCGGCATATTGCCTGTACATGGGGTTGGGGCGCCAGTAATCGTAGTAGGGAACCTGACCGTGGGAGGGACCGGCAAAACCCCGCTTGTCATCTGGCTGGCCCGGTATCTGAAGTCCCATGGATATAAACCCGGCATTATCAGCAGGGGCTACGGTGGCGCGCTATTCGATCGGATTCCGGCCACTGGATTACAACATGCCAGGGCCCGCTTCGCCGGGATGAGGACGCGGGCGCAACGAGTCAACCCGGCCAGCAATCCGGCGCTGGTTGGCGATGAGCCCGTGCTATTGGCGCAGCGCACCCGCTGTCCGGTCGCAGTGTCGCCCAGTCGGGTAAGGGCGGCCAGGGAAATTTTACAACACGCGGATTGCGATATCCTGCTTTGTGATGACGGCTTGCAACATACGGCCCTGCGCCGGGACATTGAAATAGTCGTGATTGACGGAGACAGGCGTTTTGGCAACCAATGCTGTATTCCCGCAGGTCCCCTGCGCGAGCCCGTAGGCAGGCTGAATACGGTGGACCTGGTCGTCGCCAACGCCAAAGCCGGCAGCGGCGAGTTCCTCATGGAATATATCAGCCTGCCGGCAAAGTCATTGTATGGTGGACGCGAACAAGAATTATCCGGCTTCAGGGGCCAAACCGTCCACGCAGTTGCCGCTATCAGCAATCCCAGCCGGTTTTTTTCCATGTTGCGACAGAATGGGGTTAATATCAAACAGCACGTATTTCCCGATCATTACGGATTCAAGCAGTCCGACCTTGAATTCGATGACAATTCAGCCGTGCTGATGACTGAAAAAGATGCGGTAAAATGTCGGCGCTATGACCTGAAAGACGCATGGTATATTCCCATAGAGGCAGAACTGCCTGAAACTTTTGAACGCGAACTCGAAAACTTGTTGGAGGAAGTGATGCATGGATAAAAAATTGTTGGACATCCTGGCCTGCCCGGTGACCAAAGGCCCCTTGATCTATGATAAATCAAAACAGGAGCTGATTTCGGTTGCAGGAAGGCTGGCCTATTCAATTCGGGATGACATTCCAATCATGCTGGAAAATGAGGCCCGCCCCCTGACCCCGGAAGAAGTAGAGCGCTACTCGAAGTGAAGCAGGATTTTTTCGTCGTTATTCCCGCCAGGTTCGATTCGGCGCGCCTGCCGGGAAAGCCGTTGCTCGATATAGGTGGCTGCCCACTGCTGTGGCACGTATATCAGGCTGCTGTAAAAAGTAATGCAACAGACGTTATTATCGCCACTGATGATAAACGGATTGAAGCGGCGGCGAAAGAATTTGCAGATAAGGTCGTCAGGACTGCCAAGGCGCATCAATCGGGGACGGACCGCATTGCCGAAGCCGTGACGCTGTTGGGATTATCCGATGATTGCATCATCGTCAACGTACAGGGCGACCAGCTCGATCTACCACCGGCATTGATTAACCAGGTCGCAAATAACCTGGCCGGCAAAAAAGCGGCTGCCATTGCGAGCTTGTATATGCCCATTCAATCCACGGCCGAGTTGAATAATCCCAATACGGTAAAAGTGGTGGCTGACCATCAAGGCTATGCGCTCTTTTTCAGTCGTTCACCCATTCCCTGGAAAGAGCCGGAAGAGCCTGGCGCGGGCCAGGCTGCGCACGGGCAATACCGCCATATCGGTATTTATGCGTATACCTGCGAATTCCTGAAAATCTATGCCGGGCTGCCTGTTTGCGAGCTTGAGCGAACGGAAAGGCTGGAGCAACTCCGGGCGTTGTATCATGGTTTCAAGATTCACGTCGAACAAGCAAAGGAAAAAACCGGGCTGGAAATCAACGCGCCTGAAGACCTTGAACTTGCCAACAAATTATACGGCAATTAACCCGCTTATCGATTACGGTATGTGATTCTGCCTTTCGACAGGTCATAAGGGGTCATTTCAACAATTACACGGTCTCCCGTCAGGATCCGTATGTAGTTTTTTCGCATCTTCCCGGAAATATGGGCAGTAATGACATGTCCGTTATCCAGTTTGACCCTGAACATGGTATTCGGCAGGGTTTCGATTATCGTCCCTTCCATTTCAATTTGATCTTCTTTCGACATGGTTCCTCTATGGTTTAAAAACAAAATTGTGCCTGAAAAATAGTCCTTGCGCCAGTCCAACTTTTTCTTGCCGGGAGTTCCCGCTGTTTTCTTGCTGTTTCTGAAAAACCCGACTTTTTCACGTAAGTCACGCCAGGCATGATAGTTCGGAGATGGCCGGCCAATCGTGTTTTTTATCCGGTGAGCAGTGGCGCTCCAGGATGTCTGTGAACAAATCTCTCGGCATTGATTTTGCCCCGAGATTCTGCAAGTGGCTTGAATGAACCTGGCAATCAATTATGCGAAAACGCATCTCATTTAATTGATACGCGAGGTGCGCCAGGGCAACTTTGGATGCATCGGTTATGCGACTGAACATGGATTCCCCGAAAAATACTTTGCCGATGACTACGCCATAAAGTCCGCCCGCCAAAATATCGTTATGCCAACACTCAACTGAAACGCCGTAACCCATGTGATGTAATTTGATATAAGCCATGGCCATGTCAGTTGTAATCCAGGTGCTCGCCGTTGGCTCCCGGGGGGCGGCGCAGGCTTTAACCACGTCGGCAAACGCCTGGTTGAAAGTCACCGTGAATTTTTTCTTTTTCAGGGTTTTTGCCAGGCTCTTGCTGATCTTGACGGCATCCGGTTCCAGGACGCAACGGGGGTTCGGGGACCACCAGAGAACAGGCTGGCCCTGGCTGTACCATGGAAAAATACCCCGACGGTAGGCATTGAGAAGGCGGTCAGGCTCCAGGTCCCCGCCGATGGCCAGCAATCCTTCCGGGTCGCGCAGGGCGGTTGCGGCGTCGGGGAAGTCCGTGGCTATGACGTTATCAGCCACCCAGTACAGTTGGCTGTCGGTTGACTGAGTTTTGCCCGGTTGAGTCATGCTTGTGAATCATCCTTATTCTTATAGGGTGAATGCGCCTCCAGGGTTCGAATATACGAATTCATTTCAGCGGTTTCCTGTTGCAGGTATTTATCAATGGCAGTGCGAAACCCGGGATGGCGTATCCAGTGACCGGATACCATAGAGACCGGATCAAAACCCCGATTGATTTTATGCTCACCCTGGACACCTGCATCAACCGAGCGCAACCGGTTTTCCAGGCAATATTCGATTGTCTGGTAGTAACATAATTCAAAATGCAGGTTGGTTAAATGTCTGCCGCAGCCCCAGTGCCGGCCATACAAGGTGGTGTCACTGAGCATGGCAAATGCGCCGGCGATGTATTCGCTATCCTGTTTTGCCAGTATCAGCAAGGTGTTGTCGGGCAGGTTGCCGCTTAAATTGAGAAAAAAATCCAGTGACAGGCGGGGATTTCCCCATCTTTTATAAAAGGTGGCGCAATAAAATTCATAAAAAACAGTCCATTGTTCTTCAGTGATTTCCGCTCCCCGAAGCCTCAATATTTCAATGTTGTCTTCCTTTATTTTTTTGCGTTCCCGCTTTATCTGCTTGCGCCGTTTGGAAGTCATGCTCTCCAGGAAATCATCAAAATCACGGTAATCACGGTTGCGCCAGTGGAACTGGCAGGTCTTGCGCAATAACATACCGTGCTTTGCCAACGCCTCCCGGTCATCCGGCTGGGTAAACAGGCAATGAAATGACGATATTTGCGCGTAGTCAGCGAACCCGATTGCCGCCTTGATAATTAATGCCTTTATATCGTCGATGCCCGCCAGGGAATTATTGGTTAGAATCCGGGGGCCGCATACCGGCGTGAAGGGGATGGCAGACACCAGTTTGGGGTAATATTTTCCGCCGGCCCTTTCATAAGCGTCCGCCCAGGACCAGTCAAACACGAATTCTCCGTAGGAGTTGTCCTTGATATAGAGTGGCAGCGCCCCAACCAGTTTTTTTCCGTTTGTCGCTATCAGGTGGCAAGGCTCCCATCCATGTCCTTCAAGGCATTTGAATTGTTCCAGGCCATTAAGAAAATCATATTGTAAAAACGGGTTGCCGTTGATATTCAGTTGGTTCCATTCTTTTCGATTGACCGTATTGAGGTTTCTTATTTGTTTGACGGCAATCTCCATTGCTAACCTGCATGGCTTGCCCGGCGCGCCCCCATACCGGGTACGGGCAAAGCCCTGGAAGGTTGTAATTCAGGATCGCTTGTCATTAGCGGAAAATTCTTTATTGCCAATGAGTTACAGTGATTATATCGCTTTGTTGCCATGCCAGGTTGGGCTGGATGCGATGATCTTGCATTGACAGGGCCGGCGAGCGGGCTTGTATCTCTCCCGCTTTTTCAGTTAGCTTCTTCCCCGCCCTTCGTGTAAACCGGGAAGGCCATGATGTTTTCCCCCTTGCCGTCATATTCCGTTACCTTGGCAGTGCCTTGTTTGTCCACTTCATCGATCCTGACAATGGAATGCATGGGAATGTAAGTACGGGTCACGTGACTGAACTCGGATTTCAAATTTTCTTCCGAGGGGTCCACCACAACCGAGTTTTTTTCTCCAAATACTAATTTTTCCATTTCGATAAAGCCGAACATGGCGCCTTGATGCACGCTCCGGGCATAGATTTCATAAATCTTGCCCTGATTATAAAATATCACTTTGTATATCGGTTTCTTTGACATGGCTAACCCGATTGAAAGAAAAACAGATTGTTAATTCTACCATAATTCATACTGCAATCTTCGTTTTATTTGTTCTTGAGGAGGGTTCCGATTTTTACTGCATAATTAATGGGTGTCCCGAATTAGAGAACGGAAACTGGAATCCGGTGGGTAAACTCTCGTTTTATTTGTTTTAATACACCCCTTTTCTTTTCTCTTAATAAACATTAATATAGATTAGCTTTTATTGAAACAGGTTTAAGTATGGCGCAGGCCTCGAAGAAAAAGAGATCTACCAGGATTTCCGGCGGTAAAGTGGTGCGGAATATCAAGGAGATTGTCGTTATCATTTTAGCCGCTATCGCGCTTTTTACCGCACTGACCTTACTCACCCATCATCCTTCAGATCCAGGTTGGTCTCAAGCGATCTCTGTCGATGAGATTCATAACGGCGGCGGTATTGTCGGCGCTTATATTGCGAATATCCTGCTCTACGTTTTCGGCTATTCCGGTTATTTGTTTCCTGCTGTATTCGCCTTTGACGGTTGGCGTATTTTTAAATCACGTCGGGGCGATCTACCCCTCGATCGTTTCTTGCTGGCGCTCAGGATTATCGGGTTTGTCTTGCTGTTTTCGGGCAGCTGCGCGCTGGCTTGGCTGCATTTCAAGGCAGGCGCGCACCTGCCTGCGCATTTGCCTGAGCAGGCCAGCGGCGCCGGTGGGATTTTGGGGATGGCCTTTGGTTCATTTCTATTGCATACCTTTGGCTATCCGGGCAGCACCCTGCTGATGTTGGCGATGTTTTTAATCGGTGTCACCCTGTATACCGGGTTGTCATGGTTATGGTTAATGGAAACCACGGGGCGGGCAACTTTGTCATTCATATTGAAATCAAGAAATCATATTAATTCTCTCAGACAAATCGCTTACAGCAGGCTCATCAAAAAAGAAAGGGAAATCATTATCCGGCAGAAACACAGGAAAGCCGGCGACAGACCTCCACCACGAATAGAACCCGTCATTGGTAAATTGGAGAGCAGCGACCGGGCCGAAGCGGAAAAGCAGGAGCATTTATTCGCGCCGCCCGCAGAGTCAGTATTGCCACCGCTGAGCCTGCTGGATACCCCCGGGCTGTCTACGGGGGGCTATTCGCGGGAAACCCTGGAGGCCATGTCCCGCCAAGTGGAATTGAAGCTGATGGATTTCAACATAGAAGTGGAAGTAGTCGCAGTAAACCCCGGCCCGGTGATTACCCGATTTGAACTTCAGCCCGCGCCGGGAGTGAAAGGCAGCCAGATCAGCAACCTGGCAAAAGACCTGGCCCGTTCCCTGTCGGTGGTCAGCGTCCGTGTCGTTGATGTGATTCCCGGAAAATCCGTCATCGGACTTGAAATACCGAACGAAGCCCGTGAGTTGGTTTTGTTGAGTGAGATATTGAACTCAAAGGAGTATGAAAACCTTGATTCGAACATGGCATTGGGATTGGGTAAAGACATCAGCGGCCAGCCTGTCGTCATGGATCTCAGCAAGATGCCCCACCTGTTGGTTGCCGGCACTACCGGGTCAGGGAAATCCGTTGCCATTAACGCCATGATTTTGAGTCTGCTGTACAAGGCAACCGCCCGTGAAACCCGGTTGATATTGATCGATCCGAAAATGCTGGAATTATCCGTATACGAGGGGATCCCCCATCTGTTGACCCCGGTTGTGACGGATATGAAAGAAGCGGCGAATGCGCTGCGCTGGTGCATAGCTGAAATGGAGCGTCGTTATCAGCTGATGGCGGCATTGGGCGTAAGAAATATCGCCGGCTATAACAAAAAGATCAAAGACGCCGCCGCGCTTGGCCACCCGCTGTCAGACCCTGTTTACAAACCTGTCAGTGATGAGGATGAGGCGCCGGAATTAGAAGTGTTTCCTTTCATAATCGTCATCATTGATGAACTGGCGGACCTGATGATGACTGTCGGGAAAAAGGTGGAGGAATTAATCGTCAGACTGGCGCAAAAGGCCCGGGCTTCGGGCATTCATTTAATCCTCGCTACGCAACGTCCTTCCGTGGACGTAATCACAGGCCTGATTAAAGCCAATATTCCCTGTCGAATTGCATTTCAGGTGTCTTCAAAAGTGGATTCCCGCACCATATTGGATCAAATGGGCGCAGAGAACTTGCTCGGTCACGGCGATATGTTGTTCCTGCCACCGGGCACCGGCTTACCAACAAGGGTGCATGGCGCGTTTGTTGACGATCATGAAGTGCATAAGGTAGTCGAGAATATCAAAAGTCGCGGAGAACCGGAGTACCTGGATGAGATCACCAGGGGCGCCGATGAGGGTGGGGCTGACCTGGTCCCCGGGCTGGAGACCAGCCAGGGTGAGACCGACCCGCTCTATGATGAAGCCGTGCGCATTGTGACCGAGACGCGCAAGGCATCTATTTCCTATATCCAGCGACGGCTCAAGATAGGCTATAATCGTGCGGCAAGGATCGTAGAGGAAATGGAAACCAGTGGATTGGTTGGCCCCCTGGAATCCAATGGCAATCGGGAAATACTGGCAGGGCCTCCGCCCCCGGTAGAATAGTGGCAGGTCGCATCTTTCCGGCGCAGCGATCATGCACCTGAAAAAAATCAGCGTTTACCTGCTGGCCGGGCAATTATTTTTTATCGCTTTCCAAGTCCCATCCGCTACAACCGGCGCTTTGGATAAAAACCTGCTGGACAGCTTTCTTGAAGATTTAGACACTTTTTCCGCTGACTTTGAACAAAGCCTGGTCGGTGAATCCGGCGAAATATTGGAAACAACCAAAGGCGCCGTGCAACTACGCCGTCCCGGCATGTTTTTCTGGTCATATCGCGAACCTTATGTACAAAAAATTATCAGTGACGGCATAACCCTGTGGATTTATGATGAGGACCTGGATCAAGTCACCATAAACGACGCGGCGGTTTCCATTGAAGATACACCTGCCTTGATACTCAGCGGTGATTTCATCGTGGCCAAACATTATGTCGCTATTGAACTGGAAAGTGACGATGACGTCGCATGGCTGGAGTTGACGCCAAAAGACCCTGAATCGCAGTACCGGTCACTGCGGCTGGCTTTCCTTGACAACGACTTGAAAGGCATGATGCTATTCGACAACCTGGGCCAGGCGACGCTGATTACTTTTACAAATACAAGCAGGAATCCTCAACTGGACAGGGAACTCTTCCGGTTTTCTCCACAACCTGGCATCGATATTATCGATGCAAGATAATGCCTGAAAACAGCGAATACCGTCCATTGGCGGATCGGATGCGTCCCCTGCGCCTGGCTGATTTTAGCGGCCAGGAACACCTTATTGCAGAAGGCAAGCCATTGCGCGTCGCCATCGAAACCGGTCAGTTGCACTCCATGGTTTTCTGGGGCGCGCCGGGGACCGGCAAAACCACCTTGGCCCGAATCATCTCTGCATCATGCCAGGCGCAGTTTTTGACTTTGTCTGCCGTCCTGAGTGGCGTCAAGGAAATAAGAGAGGCGATTGGCAAGGCGCAACAGTATCGCAACGTTTATGATAAAGACACTGTGCTGTTCGTTGATGAGGCGCACCGGTTTAACAAGTCACAACAGGACGCATTCCTGCCCCATGTAGAAAATGGCGTCATTACGTTTATTGGCGCCACGACTGAAAATCCCTCATTCGAACTCAACAATGCCTTGTTGTCGAGGGTGCGCGTATACGTGTTGAAACCGCTGTCCGCAGGCGCCATTAAAACCGTGGTTGAAAAAGGTCTGCGCGACGGGGACAAGGGCCTCGGCAGTAAAAATCTGACTATCACCGGCGCCGCGCTGGAGAGCTTGGCTGAGACAGCCGATGGCGATGCCAGGCGGGCCTTGAACCTGCTGGAGATCGCCGCTGACCTGACGGACACAAACCAGATAGAAGAAACCCTGGTAAGGGAAGTGATAAGCGGTTCCGGCTACCGCCGCTTCGATAAACGCGGAGACGCTTTTTATGATCAGATATCGGCCCTGCATAAATCCGTACGCGGTTCATCGCCGGACGCCGCGCTGTATTGGTTTGCGCGCATGATCGACGGCGGCTGTGACCCCTTGTATATCGCAAGACGGGTGGCGCGTATGGCCTCGGAAGATATAGGGAACGCGGACCCGCGGGGATTGCGCCTGGCGCTCGATGCCTGGGAAACACAGGAACGGTTGGGTACGCCCGAAGGTGAATTGGCCATAGCGCAGGCCATCGTCTTCCTGGCTTGCGCCCCCAAGAGCAATGCCGTTTACAAGGCTTATAATGCCGTCATGGAAGATGTCAAGTCTTCTTCATCAGCGGAAGTGCCGTTGCGCCTGCGTAATGCGCCGACCAGGTTGATGCAAGAGTCAGGCTACGGCAAAGCCTACCGGTATGCCCATGACGAACCCGGGGGCTATGCGGCAAACGAGAGCTATTTCCCTGATGATATACCGGCCAAACAATATTATTATCCTTCAGACAGGGGACTCGAGATTAAAATAGCAGAAAAACTGGCTCGCCTGCGAGAATCAGATCGCAAGGCACAGAAGACGGGTAAAGTTAATACAGAGAAGGACGAAAAGCAGCATGCTTGATCCACAATTATTGCGTAAAAATATCGAGACCGTAAGGCAGGCCCTGACCAGGCGGGGGATTGAATTAAATACGGATCAGTTGCGGTTGCTCGAACGCAGGCGCAAGGATATCCAGGTTGCGACAGAGACGCTGCAAGCGGAAAGAAACCGTCACTCGAAAGAGATAGGCAGGGTCAAAGCGGCCGGGAAGGATATCCGACCTTTGCTGGACCAGGTGGCGCGCCTGGGTGAGGAGCTGAAAGCCCGCGCGGCCGAATTGGAAAAAATCCACGAAGAGCTCGATGAAATCTTGCGTGGCATTCCCAACATTCCCCATGAAAGCGTACCGCCCGGCGCGACGGAAGAGGATAACGAGGAAGTAAGGCGTTGGGGGGAGCCAGGACAAATGGATTTTACCGTGAAAGACCACGTGGACCTTGGCGAAGCCCTGGGATTGATCGATTTTGAAGCGGCCACAAAGGTCGCCGGCCCGCGCTTTGTCCTGCTGCGGGGCGCCATAGCCGGACTGCACCGGGCCTTGATTCAATTCATGCTGGATATACACACGCGGGAACACGGATATACGGAAGTCAATGTACCGTACCTGGTTAATCCCGACAGTTTATTCGGCACCGGACAACTGCCCAAGTTCGCCGGCGATCAATTTCTTGTCGAAAAACAAGATTTGTATCTTATTCCAACCGCCGAGGTGCCGGTCACCAATATCGCCAGGGATGCGATCATCGCGAATGAGGACCTGCCGGTAAAATACGTTTGTCATTCCCCCTGTTTCCGCAGTGAGGCGGGCTCCTATGGCCAGGATACGCGGGGCATGATCCGCCTGCACCAGTTTGAAAAAGTCGAATTGGTGCAGCTTGTCGAACCGGAAAATTCCTACCGGGTATTGGAAGAGTTGACCGGCCATGCCGAAAGCATTTTACAACGCTTGGCGTTGCCGTATCGCGTTGTCACCTTGTGCGGCGGTGACCTGGGATTTGCCGCCGCCAAGACCTACGACATCGAAGCATGGCTGCCCGGTCAACAGAAATATAGGGAGATCTCCTCGTGCAGCAATTTCGAGTCCTTCCAGGCAAGGCGCATGAAGGCGCGCTGGCGTAACCCCGATACCGGCAGGCCGGAACTGCTACACACCCTCAACGGCTCCGGCCTGGCGGTTGGTCGTACCCTGATCGCCATCATGGAAAACTGCCAGGATGAAGCCGGCCATATCCATATACCGGAGGCGCTGCATCCCTACATGGGCGGAAAAACGGTTATTTAACTGAATTCCCGCACCAGCTGACCAATGGATTCCTTGGCGTCGCCGAACAGCATACGCGTGTTTTCACGGAAGAATAAGGGGTTATCGACGCCGGCAAAACCGGCAGCCATGGAACGCTTCAGCACGAATACCGTTTTGGCATAATCCACGTTGATAATCGGCATGCCGTAGATGGGGCTGTCCTCCATCTCGCGGGCCGCGGGATTAACCACGTCATTCGCGCCGATGACGATGGCGACGTCCATCAACTCCATGCGCGGGTTGATATCATCCATTTCTATAAGCAGGTCGTAAGGCACGTCCGCCTCTGCAAGCAGGACGTTCATGTGTCCGGGCATGCGACCGGCGACCGGGTGGATGGCATAGCTTACTTCCGCGCTGTTTTTTTCCAGCAGTTCCTGTAATTCCTTGACCACGTGCTGGGCTTGCGCCACGGCCATGCCGTAACCCGGCACCACGACAACGTTGCTGGCCGCCTCCAGGATGTAATAGGCGTCTTCCGTGGTAATGGGTTTCACCTCTCCCTCTACCTGGGCCAGGGTCGTTTTCACTGCGCCGAAGCCACTGAACAACACGTTGGCCAGGGAGCGGTTCATGGCCTTGCACATGATGTTGGTCAGGATGATGCCTGTCGCCCCCACCAGGGAACCGGCGACGATCAGGATATTGTTGTTGATGGCAAAGCCGGCGGCGCAGGCGGCGAGGCCGGAATAACTGTTCAACAATGAAATAACCACGGGCATGTCGGCGCCGCCAATGGGGATGACCGCCATGACGCCGAACAGGAAAGCCAAGCCGATCAGCAGGTAAAGATAGTTGGCGTTCGACGGCTCCAGGCAGAACATCACGCCGGTGGCAATGATGGCAAGCAGCAGCAGGCTGTTGACGATGCGCTGTCCGGCAAAGATATAAGGCCGTCCGGGAATGACTTCGTTTAATTTCCCCCAGGCAATGAGACTGCCAGTAAACGTCAGGCCGCCAATGAGGATCGACAGGAAGATGGTCGTAATAGTAAAGGTGGTGTTCCCGGCCGAATGCAGGGCCGCCCAACCTACGAACAAACTGGCGATGCCACCGAAACCGTTGAACAGCGCAACCATTTCCGGCATGGCCGTCATGGCAACCAGGCGCGCGGCAAAGGCGCCAATCATACCGCCAACCACCAGGCCGACGACAATCCAGCGGAAATCGACAATGGAATGATCCAGCAGGGTCACGACGATGGCGATTAACATGCCCACTGCGGAAATCAGGTTGCCGTTGCGCGCCGTTGCCGGCGAGCCCAGCATTTTCAGGCCGAATATGAATAATACGGCCGCTGCCACGTAGGACAGGTTGATCAGTAATTCGTTAGTCATTGTTAGCTACCTTCCTTCTTCTTGAACATGGAAAGCATGCGGTTCGTCACCATGTAACCACCGACGACGTTTATCGACGCGAACGTGACACCCAGGGTTCCTAAAATTGTCGCCATTTCATGGCTGCCGGCGCCGGCCGAGGTCAATGCCCCGACCAGGGTAATACCCGATATGGCGTTTGCCCCGGACATCAGGGGCGTGTGCAGGGTAGCAGGCACTTTGCTGATAAGCTCAAAGCCTAAAAATATGGACAGGACTAAAATAAAGGTGAGATATACGGCTTCCATCGGTGGCTCCTCAAGGTTGTAGTTTCTCGGAATTGCCGGCGCCCCTGACTTGCTCAGGAGCGCCTCTTGATTGTTTCGTTGACGACGGCGCCGGCATGGGTGATCAGGCAACCCTTGATGATGTCGTTCTCCCGATCGAGCGCAAAGGATTTGTTTTCCTTATCCCAGAATTCGTTCAACATGTTGTAAAGATTGGATGAATACATCTGGCTGGCGTCGCGGGAAACGTTATTGGACCAATTGCCCTGGCCGATGATGGTGACGCCGTTGACGACCGTTTCTTCTCCTGCAACGGAGCCTTCGACGTTGCCGCCGGTTTCCGCCGCCATATCGACGATCACGCTGCCGGGCTGCATGACTTCCACCATGTCCCGGGTAACCAACACCGGCGCCTTGCGGCCGAAAACCTGGGCGGTGGTGATAACGACGTCGGATTCGGCAATGGCCGCCTTCTGGCCCTGCCGCTGCTTTTCAACCTGTTCGGGAGTCAGTTCTTTTGCGTAACCATCCTTGGTCTGTCCCGTTTCACCCAGGTCTATTTCCAGGAATTTTGCGCCGACGGAGCGGACCTGCTCCGCTACGACGGGGCGGGTGTCAAAGGCCGTGACCTTGGCGCCTAAGCGCTTGGCGGTGGCTATGGCCTGCAACCCGGCCACGCCGGCGCCAATCACGAATACCTTGGCCGGTTTCAGGGTGCCTGCGGGAGTCATCATCATGGGCAGGATCCGGTTCAACCTGTTGGCAGCCATCATCACGGCCACGTAACCTGCCAGGTTGGCCTGCGAACTGAGCGCGTCCATCTTCTGTGAAAGCGTTGTACGCGGGATCATCTCCAGGCTGATGGCGCTGATGCCCTGTTTTGCCAAGGCATCCACCAAATCCCCTTCATTGAAAGGGTCCAGGTAACTGATGTGGATGCAACCCTGTTTCAAATGACCGATTTCATCGGTTTCCGGTTTGCGTATCCGCAGGATAATATCGGATTTCGCCAGCAGGTCCGACCGGTTGGAGGCAACCGCCGCGCCGGCATCGACATATTCCTGATCCTCGAAGCCGGAACCCTCTCCAAGCGCGGCTTCAACTACCAATTCCGCGCCGAGTTTAGCCAGTTTTTTTACGGTATCCGGGGTAACGGAAACACGGTTCTCACCCGGAAAGGCCTCCTTCAGGACACCAATTTGCATAGAAACTCCCCTGATAGATTAATGCTGTTATAGGTGTGCTGTCCATAATCATCGGCATCCAGCACCTGTGTTTTTTTACGGCGCGCAACAGCCGGTTACAGCCGCCATTGCAAAACCGGCGCGCATACTAACAGAAATAAAAGTTTAAAGCCAACCGCTTGGTTTTATTCCGTGGTCTCTCTCATGCCGGGCGGTTTCCATTTTTATCATGCCACTCCAAAAATGACTTCAGCGGCAGGCAGATCGAAGCCTGGCGGATCGATTATAATAACCATCGTCCGCAATATATATTCGTTAGCGCCGGGTTGCTTGGGTTTGGCGGGTGTCTTTTGTTTTGGTGTCAGGAACAGCGCTGGAATATCAGACGATGAAACTGTCGTTATCCGGCGTTGTCGTCAGTTCAGCCAGCAGTACAGTACCGCCGTCTACGTTGTTGAGGTCCAGGGTGACGCCGTCGTCATCAAGTGTGAGGGAGTAGCTGTAATCCGGATCAAGATCGAATTCGGTCAAGTCAATGCGATCTTTGCCGGGGGTAAAGTCGAGGATGGTGTCATTGCCATTATTGGGGGCGAAAACAAAAGTGTCGCTGCCGGCCCCGCCGATAAGGACGTCATTGCCACTGTGACCTTCGAGCATGTCATCGCCGGCCCGGCCGGACAAAATATTTTGGCGGGGGTCGCCGATCAATATATCATCGTGCGCGGAGCCGATCAGGTTTTCAATATCGGGCACGGAATCGGTCTGTGTGGCGCCGTTGGCATTAGTCCAGGTGACATCAACAAAGTAGAGGAAGGTATCGCCCTCAGCATGGCCGCCGGACGCCGTGTTGTTGTGCAGGTTAATGGTTACGCCAGCATCGGAATCAGCATAGCTCAGGGTGTCATTGCCGGTATCGCCACTGAGTCGGTCGGCGCCAGCCCCACCGTTAATCAAATCCCTGCCACCGAAGCCACGTATCAGATCGTTGCCTGCCCCACCTGAAAGCTCGTTAGCCTGCCGGTTGCCGATCAATAAGTCATTGTAGTCGGAGCCTATCAGGTTCTCGATACTGATCAGCGTATCGCCGGTGGCATCGCCATAGCGTATTGCGCTGCCGGAGAGTCGGACATCCACGCGAACGTTGGAACCCTGGTAACTGGCGGTATCCTGGCCGGGCCCGCCGTCTAGCATGTCACCACCGGGCCCGCCGATTAGCAAATCGTTACCTAATCCACCGCTCAGGGTGTCGTTACCAGCTTGACCAGACAAGACATTTGCGCGGCGGTCGCCGCTCAACGTGTCATCATACGCGGAACCGGTCAGGTTTTCGATGTCGGGCAGGGAATCAGTTTGCACTATACCGTCCGCGTCAGTCCAGGTGATATTGACGTTGTGATGGAAGGTATCGCCTTCGGCATGACCACCGGTGGCGGTACCGCTATGGAGATTTATGGTTACGCCTGTATTGGAATTAATATAGCTGGCTGTATCGATACCAGCGCCACCGCGCAGGATGTCGGCGCCGGCGTGGCCTTCGAGGGCGTCATTACCAGCCTGGCCGGACAAGATATTCTTGCGAGGATCGCCGGTCAATATGTCAGCGTGTGCAGAGCCGACCAGGTTTTCAAGGTCGGGGACAGAACCGGTTTGAATTGTACCGTCGGCATCGGTCCAAGTAACATCAACAAAGTAAAGAAAGGTATCGCCCTCAGCATGGCCGCCGGACGCTGTGCTGTCATGCAGGTTAACGGTTACGCCGGCATCGGAAGAAGCATAACTCAGGGTATCATTACCGGTATCGCCACTGAGTCGATCCGCGCCGGCTCCACCTTCGATTAAATCCCTGCCGCCGAAGCCGCGTACCAGATCATTGCCTGGTCCGCCTCGAAGCTGGTTGGCTTGCCGGTCGCCGATCAATGAATCATTGTAGTCGGAACCTGTCAGGTTCTCGATACTGATTAATGTATCTCCATCAGCATCGCCATAGCGTATTGTGCTGCCGGAGAGTCGGACATCCACGCGGGCGGGGGAACTTTGGTAGCCGGCGGTATCCTGGCCTGGCCCGCCGTCTAGCGTATCGCTACCGGGCCCACCGATCAGTAAGTCATTACCTGGTCCGCCAAGCAGGGTATCGCTACCGTCCCGGCCTTCTAACCAGTTATCCGCGATGTTGCCGGTAACATGATCATCAAGGGATCCGGCATAGTAACGTTCGATGATAGTGTCACGGCCAATAACGAGAGTACCCCTGCTATTATAGACGTCGGAGGTATAACCTGGGTTCAGGTTGATACGTTGTGGTTCGGAACCAGCGACAATTTCATAAACATTGTTTCCAAGGGGTATCAAGATCTCGCCGGGGTTATCTTCGGTTTGGTTAGAAAAATCAATGGTGTCATAGCCACCGGTATCATGGATGGTAATACCGTATACGCCAATAAGATCGATGTTGTCGGGATTAACGAAAACAGTAAAGAGCTCGTCCAGATAGGTGCTGGTATTTGAACCGATACCGTAAGTAGTATCATCATGGTTGACCTGTTCGGCTTTGCCATAGATGGACTGAACGGCGATAATGTCAGCGAGCATGGGGGTTGCGGTTATGCCTTCTATTTTATTGTTATTTTTGTCATTTGGAGGGGCTAAGTAGGACATGATGGATATTTGTGTACTATCATTCTCGAAGACACGCATTTCCTCAGACACGTAGAGGTTTCCTTCATCATCGGTTCCGGGATATTCGCCGGGATGTTGAAGTCCCAAGGCATGGCCAATTTCATGTAGCATAGCGTTTCGAGCGGAGATTTCATTGTTGTTGCTATTTTGGTTAAATGAACCGGGGTTGACGTTTATCCTGAAACGCCAATCGTTTGTTTCTGGAATGTATATACCTTCAGCAAAGCCACCTTCATTGCTGTTTGGTTCTTCACTGGTAAAAGTTATGTAAGCGTTGTCCGCGTTGGTGATTTTGACGTTATAGCCAATGAGGGTGGCCCATGTTTTTGTTGATTGGATGGCGATTTCTTGTTCATGGGATTCAAGTTGGGAAATATTCAGCGTGATGGTTTTGGTGGCTATTAATTCTTTATTCAGGATTCCGTTGCTTGTGTATTCTTTGGTCATATACTCAGCGATTCGATCCAGCGAACCGTCGTCCGGATCGAGGTTGTAGGGTGACGGATCGGTATTTGAAGTAATCATGATAAGTCGATGTTAGCGAATTCAAGTTCTGGGTGTAATTAGAGGTTTGGTTTTCCTTGAATTTGAGTTTATCTTTTATTGAAAGTCGTTGCAATTAACCGTGACAGTGTGACAACCGACGGGAATCATCCCCACTATTTTTCCATTGCAACCTCTCACGGTGCAATGACGCAGTGTCTTACTGTGACAGCATCATTTTTGATAACTTCTTCGGAATTGGTGTAGTTGTCTTATAGTTTCTGAACGAGGCTATCGATGTCGTTGTACCAAGCATTGATAGCTTCTCCGTATTGGGCGCCGGGATTGATTTCGGCGCGGGGCGGAATTGACTGGCGCTCGGGCTCGTTCTTGACGGCGATAATGTAGCTGTCCAGGTATTCAGGTGGGGCGGTCCTGGAGTGTTTGTCCAGGAAGTCTTGAAGTAGTTGCGGTTGGAGTTTTTCCTTGAGGTGGAATATGCGACGCTGGAATGGGTGGACTGGTTTAGCTTCGGAATTTTTGGCGTCAACCCTCATGGGTTCATGTTTTTTCAGGGTCAGGGGCAGAGCGGGGTCTGCCCCTTGTTCCAGGTTCAAGGGTCGCTCGTATGTTTTTCAGTCCTCGCCGGCGAAGGCGCCGAATATGTGCAGCAGGCTGGTGAACAGGTTATAGATGGCGACGTACAGGGTTATCGTCGCCATGATGTAGTTGGTTTCACCACCATGTATCATTGCGCTGGTCTGGTAGAGGATCAGGCCGGACATCAACAAGATGAATATGGTTGATACGGCCAGCGCCAGGGCGGGTATGCTGAATATCACGGCGCACAGTCCCGCGAGGAAGCCGACCAATATGCCCACCATGAGAAAACCACCCATGAAGCTGAAATCCTTGCGGGTAGTCAAGGCATAGCCGGACAGGCCTAAAAAGATGACGCCGGTGCCGCCTAACGCCAGCATGACTAATTGGCCGCCGTTAGAGAAATGCTGGATATACAGGTTGATAAACGGCCCCAGGGTTAACCCCATGAAACCCGTCAGGGCAAAAACAGCGGCCAGGCCCCAAGCGCTGTTTCGCAAGGCTGACGTTAAATACAGCAACCCGAAATAACCCCCCAGGGTAATAAGAATGCCCATGCTTTGGAGATTAAGCAGGATAGCAATACCCGCCGTCGCCGCGCTGAACAGCAGGGTCAGGGAAAGTAAAATATAGGTATTGCGTATCAGCTTGTTTGTGGCCAGTACCGCCTCGGCCGGTCGCGCTATTGCGTAATTCTGGTTCATCTTCAACCTCCAATGATTGCGATAAAACTGATATTGTGGTTATCACACCGGATTTCAAGCATTATTTCTACCGGAAATATTAACGCATAATTTTGAAATTTCAACAACAATGTGGGGCAGTATCGACAAAATGGCAATCACCCATGGCCAATGAGTTTCATGTTACTTCAACTCATTGTATTCCCGCATGAATTTTCTGATGCGGGCGGCATTGACGCCTAAATCGCCTTGACCGACCCGGGATACGGACCTGACGTCAATTCGGCTGCCGTTGCCGGCTGCCGCGATGCGTATGATCACGTCGTCGATAAAACCGAATACGGACGTGGTGTCATAGGATTCTATCTGCCCGGTAGTGCGATTTTCATCGGTAATGGTCCAGCCCAGCCGCTCCACCGCCTCGATGCTTCGATTGAATGATGTATCCGGGTCTGCTTCACTGAACAAGGACTGGATGTCGGGGAATGCCGCTCTTTGCAAGGCTGCGATTTTCTCACCGGCATAATCCAGGCTGTTTTCATCGGCGCCCCTGAGGGTCTGCGCGGTAACAAACTCGGGAGGCCGTTCAATGTTGGTGGTGATATCATGAATCAGGGGGGCGCGTAACCCTTCAGGACCCACGATAACGACTGCGGCCAGCGTGGGCAGCAGTCCATGTAGAAATATCAAAAGGCCATAGCGGATGAGCGGCTTCGCCTTCTTGAACAAGGCAAAGCCGGTAGCGATAATGCCGATGCAACTCGATACCAGGCCGAACAGCGCGCCACAGGAGTACACTTTGAAAACGTTGAATGGCTGCAACTGAAAGAGGATGCGCCCGGCAATGGCCGCCATGATCAATGCCAGGTTGAACAGACATAGATAGAACAGGAAACGGGTCCAAGTCTCCATACGGGTATTTTCAGTCATTGCATTATCGATAGCTGATTAAAACATATTGAATAATTACACTGTCAATATACACCATCAATCGGCTAAAATATACATTGGGTCAGTAATGATCACGCGGTTTGGAGAGGTGGCAGAGCGGTTGAATGCACCGGTCTTGAAAACCGGCAAGGGTTAACGTCCTTCGTGGGTTCGAATCCCACCCTCTCCGCCATTATTTTTTCAGGATATTTCGATAAGTCCAAGGCTATGTTCAAGCGTCTTTTTTACATTGCGTTCGGCGCCGTTATCGCCCTCGCGGGCGTCCACTATTTTGCCGCTTTCAACAAACCTGATTTGCACCGTCTCTACATGCAAAGCATGACGGCGCCTGATCAACCTCCGGTCATTTTTATTCATGGGGTCCTGGGCAGCAAGTTGAAAGACAAAAAGACCGGTGAAGAATTATGGCTGGGACATTTATTCAACTTGCTGTTCGGTGAGCAGGCAGGTTTGAAACTCGAGATCGACCCCGACGCGCTGGCGCCGAAACCCAGCCGGCTGACGGCCTTCGCCATCGCCGATAACACCGCCGGCAGAGACTTCTACGGCAACATATTGAGAACCCTGTCGGACGTGGGCGAGTACGAAAAAGCGACGCTTGAACAAAAAATCCAACCGCAAAAAAAATATTATTATGAATTTCATTACGACTGGCGCCTGGATAACGTCATCAATGCCGCGCGCCTGGCGGATTTTATCGATCAAGTCAGGCTGGATTATGGCAACCCTGAACTGAAAGTCGATATCGTGGCCCACAGCATGGGGGGACTGGTCGCCCGCTATTACATTCGCTATGGCCGGGATGACGTATTGATGGATAATGATTTTCCCATCAACATGTACGGGGGTGAAAGAGTCAGGCGCGTCATTCTCCTGGGAACGCCCAACCTGGGTTCGGTGCAATTGCTCTACTCGTTCATAGAGGGCATCAAGCCGGGTTTCCGGCGGATCCACACGGAAACCTTGGTGACCATGCCAAGTTTGTATCAATTGTTGCCTCATCCACTCAATAACTGGATTGTAACGAGCAGCGGCAAACCCTTGCGGCGCGACCTGTTCGACGTGGAGATTTGGCGCCGGTTCGAGTGGTCGATTTTTGATGAAAAGGTGCGCCGGCGCATCCTGTCCAAATACGCTTCGGCGGCAGAGGGCGAAGCTTATCTTGAAACCCTGGAGGCCTATTTCGAGAAATCCCTGGAAAGGGCGCGGCGGTTCGTCTGGTCATTGACGACGCCACTGCCGGAAGAGCATCCCAGGCTCATCGTCTTTGGGGGCGACTGCACCTTGACGCCGGCCCGCATAGTGGTCGAAGAAGTCGCGGGCGTCTCGGAGATCCGGTTGTACCCCGATGAGATTGCCCACCCCGAACCGGGCGTGGATTACGACGCCCTGCTGCTGGAACCGGGGGACGGCTCCGTTACCAAGGCGTCCTTGTTGGGCCGGGATAACCTGGACCCCAGCATTCCCCGGCATGAACACAGCTTTTTTCCGCTGGACCAAGCCTTCCTGCTATGCGAAAAACACAACAGTTTGACGAGCAACGTCAGCTTCCAGGACAACCTGCTCAATTCACTTTTATCACGGGACTGACCAGCCGATGAAACCAAGCCTCCTGTTATCGATATTGTCCCTGTGCCTGTCCGGCTTCATAGTCTCCCCCGCTCAAGCGGCGACTCCCTTGCCCCCGGAGGGAGAGGGTCAGGCAACAACCCGAAATGAGGACGCCTTGGACCATGCAAGCATCATCTACCTGGAACAGAACTGGAATGAAGAAGATCGGCAGTGGTTTTATCATGTCAACCAGGGTTCAAGGCTGCTGCCCTATGACCTGTTCCTCCACCTGGAACAACACGACAACCGGGAATTGCTGCGCGCGCCCCTCAACATGTTGCGGTTCGGTTTTCTGCCGGGGAAGGAAGCCAAAAATAACCCGGATGGCTTGGCTATCGGCTTTGCCCGGGATGATGACCACGTTGGCCTGACTTGCGCGGCCTGCCATACCCAGCATATTCGCCATGGCGATAAATTGGTACGCATTGACGGCGGTCAACCCCTGCTTGACCTGCCCATGTTCACGGAACGCCTGGAGAGGTCACTGGCGGCGCCCCTCGCCGACACCCCGGCCGGCAAGGAAAAACTGGCGCGTCTGGGAGCGAATTATTTCAGCCGCCAGCCAACGGCGGGGGAGTTGCTGGAGCTTGAAGAGATACTGGCCAGGGAATACGGGGAAATCAGCGATTATAACCGCCGCAATCATTCCAGCGTCCCCTACGGTTATTCAAGATTGGATGCATTCGGCGCCATACTGAACAAGGGCTTGGCCTTAACCGGAGTCGAAGATAATTTCAATGAACCGGATGCCCCTACCAGTTATCCTTACCTGTGGGATACGCCCCAACATGATTACGTGGAATGGGACGGCGCCCAATCGAATTCCGATATAGGCGCGCTGGCGAGAAACGTCGGCGAGGTGATAGGGGTATTCGGCGAGGTGGATACAACCCCGGTGAGTTGGCTGTATTTCTACGACGCGGGGTATCCTTCATCCGTCAAGGCAAGGAACCTGCGGGCCATCGAGAAAAAAGTGGCTGAATTACAGTCCCCCCTGTGGCCGGATTTTTTCCCGCCCGTTGACCAGTCCCAGGCGGCCCAAGGCAGAAAATTATACGAACGGCATTGCATCAGTTGTCACCAGGACATCGACAGAACGGACCCGCAGCGGAAGATACAGGTCAGGATGAGCGCCCTGGATGAGATCCAGACCGACCCGAAAATGGCGCGCAACGTCCTCTCTGCGCAGGGCAAGACCGGCATCTTCAAAGGCAAACCCCGATTTTATTTTGTCGGCGAGCCCATGGGCGATGAAGCGCCGGCCCTGCACGTGGTGAATCACCTCATGGGGGGCGTATTAAGAAACAATCCCCTGCAAAGTCTGCTGGCAATCCGTGACGCCGAACGCATGGGCCACCCGGAGGAAATCCATCCGCCCAAGTACGTGGACGGGGAGATCATAAAACGGGGCGAAGAAGTCTCCGAACGGGCCTTGCTGGCCTACAAGGCGAGGCCCTTGAATGGCATCTGGGCCGTCGGGCCTTACCTGCACAATGGCTCGGTACCAAACCTGTACGAGCTGCTGTTGCCGGCTGAAAAACGCAGTAAGACGTTTTACGTCGGCTCCTGGGAATTCGACCCGGTAAAAGTGGGCTACGTCGACCAGGCTGCCCTGGGCGCTTTCCTGCTGGATACGAATTTGCCCGGCAACAGCAATGCCGGCCATGAATACGGTACCGGCAGGGACGGTTCAGCCCCGTTGAACGAGGCAGAAATATGGGCGCTGGTCGAGTACCTGAAAACATTGTAGGGATTGCGAATCAGCATAATGCGGCAATCCTTCCCCGGAATCATTTTCATCATCCTGGTTGGCAGTATTCTCCCGGCCTGTTCAGGGGAAGGCGCCGGCCCGGCTGACGGTCTCGGCAGGGAAGCGTTGCGGGATGACGAAGCAGGGCAGGCCGCGCTGACAAAGCAGAATTTTCAAAAGCTGGTGGAGGATTACAAGACGTCTTACGTGGCGAGGGGCGCCCATGCCAAAGCGCATTCCTGCGTTCGGGCTTATTTCGACGTTCACGGAGATATTCAGGCCGATTATCGCTACGGGGTATTTTCCCGGCCCGGAAAACGCTACAAGAGCTGGGTCCGGTTTTCCAACGGGCATTACGACCTGAAGGCCAGCCAGGATTACCGGGACGACGCCAGGGGTCTGGCGGTCAAGTTGATGGAAATAAGCGGACAACCTCTCGAACGAAGCGACGTTGATACGGCGACACAGGATTTTTTAATGACCAACAGCCGTGTATTTTTTGTCAAAAACATGCCTGACTATAACCAATTCGTGGCGAATCCGGAGGATTTCATCGGTTTCTTCTTCCCCGGCTGGAACCCGTTCAACTGGCGCCTCAAGGAGTTTCTGGCGGCCCGAAAGACACTCACTCCCCCTCCGGACAGCCTGCTGACCCCCACTTATTACAGTATCACCCCATACAAATTAGGCCCCCACAACATCAAGTTCGGGGCAAAGCCCTGTGTTGAACGGGCTGCGGAAAAACCGGTTGTCGACGAGAATACCGACCCGGATTACCTGCGAAAACAGCTACAGGCAGAGTTAAGTGAAACCGGCGCCTGTTTCATCTTTCAGGCGCAAAAGCAACAGGTGGAGCGGGGGATGTCCCTGGACGATGCAACCGGGGAATGGTCGGAAGAAGATTCCCCCTTCATGCCCCTGGCTACCATTACCATTCCCCGGCAGGATTTCTCCTCGGCAGAACAACTCCGCTTTTGCGAAAACCTCTCCTACGCCCCCTGGCATGCGCTCCCCGAACACCGCCCCCTGGGTCAACTGAACCGCCTGAGAAGACATGCCTACCCGGCTTCATCCGACTACCGGCATCGACAAAATCAAACCCGGATACCGGCTGCCCTTGCCTATTGGCGCGCAGGGAGGGGTTCGATTACTGAAAAAAAGCCCTGATGAGGGAATGTTCTTTATTCATGCCCCTGGTATTGGAGTAGTTTATGAGTGCATTTGATTACAAGGCCTGCCTGGAGAAGATGACCCATTATCCGGGGGTGTACCAGATGTTCGATGCTGATGGCGCCCTGATATACGTGGGAAAGGCCAGGGATTTGAAGAAGCGGCTCAGCAGCTATTTCAACAAGCAACCGGATTCGGCCAAGGCCAGGGCGCTGGTAAAACAAATAGAGGATATCAATGTTGCCGTGACTCGCACTGAAGCGGAGGCCTTGTTATTGGAATGCAATTTAATCAAACAATACAAGCCCCGTTACAATGTGGTGCTGCGGGATGACAAGAGCTACCCGTATTTGTACTTGTCAAGTGAAGACAAATACCCGAGATTGAGCTTTTATCGTGGCGCGAAATCGGGCAGTGGGCGATATTTCGGTCCTTATGCCAGCGCAAAATCTGCCAGGCGCGCGCTGAATCTCACGCAAAAACTATTTAAAATCAGGCAGTGCGACGACGCGTTCTTCAAAAACCGCGCCAGGCCCTGTTTACAGTATCAAATCAAACGTTGCACTGCGCCCTGTGTCGGCTTGGTTGAAGACAGGGTCTACCAGGCCGACGTGAAACATACCGTCATGTTCCTGGAGGGGCGGAATGAGGAAGTGATTAAAGAATTGACGGCGCCCATGCAAAAAGCCGCTGACGCGCTGGATTATGAACGTGCCGCGCAATATCGGGACCAGGTAATCAGCTTGAGAAAGATCCAGGAGAACCAGTACATTACTGCGCCAAAGGGTGAAGTTGACAGCGTCGCCTGTTACATGGAAAGCGGCTCTGCCTGTATCCAGGTCTTCTTCGTCCGGGGCGGGCTGAATTTAGGCAATAAGGCGTTTTTTCCCAGGCACACTCAAAATTTGAGCGAGGAGCAGGTTCTCAATGCGTTTGTGGCCCAGTATTACCTGGGTAATTCTCGAGACAGACGGCTCCCCCTGGAAATTCTGCTCAGTCACAAAATAGCCGATTCAGGGGTCCTGGTGGATTTGCTCAGTGGCAGGAAAGGCAAGACCGTCAAGATAAAACACAGGCACCGGGGCGAGAGAAGAAAATGGATTGAAATGGCGTTGAACAACGCCGAAATAGCCTTGAAAACCCGGCTTTCATCGAAAGAGAGATATTCAGAACGTCTTGAAAGCCTGCGGACGGCGCTGAGCCTGGCTGATCCCATTGAGCGGATTGAATGTTTCGATATCAGCCATGCGGGGGGTGAGGCGACGGTGGCTTCCTGTGTCGTGTTCGACAATGAGGGGGCGGCCAGGTCCGATTACCGGAAATTCAACATAAAAGAGGTTGCCGCCGGGGATGATTATGCGGCCATGGCGCAGGCTTTTGAACGGCGCTATGCCAGGCTGAAAAAGGAGGAGGGAAAATTGCCTGACCTGATATTGATAGATGGTGGGAAGGGGCAAATCAACCGCATTAAAACGACGGTCGAGGAACTACAGCTCGATGAAATCACCCTGTTAGGCGTGGCCAAGGGCAGGGGTAGAAAACCCGGCTTGGAGAAGCTGATTTTTTCCGATGGGAAAGGCGAACTGAACCTGCCGGCAAATTCATCCGCCTTGCACCTGATACAGGAGGTTCGGGACGAGGCCCACCGCTTTGCCGTTACCGGGCATCGCCGGCAAAGAAATCAAAGGAGAAAAAAATCCATATTGGAAGAAGTAGAAGGCATAGGCATAAAACGCCGACGGGAGCTGATCCGGTTCTTCGGTGGTTTGCAGGGCGTTGAAAGGGCAGGGATGGAAGAGCTTGCTAAAGTGCCCGGAATCAATAAAAATCTGGCAAGGAAAATATATGACACATTTCATGGAGATGAATTGTGAGCTCGTTTAAGAAAATCAATCGCTTGTTGTCAAAAAACGCCGCCGAGGCGCTTTGCGAAGTCTATCGCCGTCTGGACCTGGCCCCCGGCGGCCAGGCCGTTGCCCTGGCAAAGGCCGCTGTCGCCAAGGTTATCGGGGATAAGGGACGGCAGCGTTCTTTCCAGGCGGCCGGGCCATCTTTGTAAAAACAGCGCCGAAGTGATACCGGATCAAATGATGTTTTACATTAAGTCATAAATTTCTTTTATATTAATAAGTTAAGAGATGAACCTGCCAAATAACATCACATTTTTGCGTATCGCGTTGATACCTGTTTTTGTGTTGATTTTCTACCTGCCGTTCGATTGGAACAAGCAGGTTGCCTGCATGATCTTTATCCTCGCCGCTCTTACGGATTGGCTTGATGGTTATCTCGCCAGAAAATTACAACAGACCTCGAAATTGGGGACTTTTCTTGACCCGGTGGCGGATAAATTGATGGTGGCCATCGTGTTGGTCCTGCTGGTTGAACGCGATCCCAGCCTGTTTTTATCCTTGCCGGCCGCAGTGATCATTGGCCGGGAAATCACCGTGTCGGCCTTGCGTGAATGGATGGCGGAATCAGGCGTACGCAGCAAGGTGGCAGTATCCGTTTACGGCAAGATAAAAACCACTGCCCAGATGGTCGCTTTGCCCCTGTTGATCTACAAAGACCCGATGGATGGCATTCCCGTCTATCCGTCCGGCCTGGTCCTGCTGTACATTGCCGCGCTATTAACGCTGGTCTCCATGTGTCAATACTTGACAAGCGCCTGGCCAAAACTCAAGGAAACCATCAAGGAACAATAGCTTGCAGGCCCTCTCAAAACTACAGCGGTTCCCGCTAACAGCAGGGACTCCCATCAAAACTATTCCTTGACAGTGGTCGAGGTATGATTACAATAAGTTGAAAGGCTAAGCTGACGCTTATTAGAAATATTGGGGAAGTGTTGGAGTTGCGCCAGGGATGGCAGGTTAAAGTATTGGCTATTGCGGGAATAGCTCAGTGGTAGAGCGTCACGTTGCCAACGTGGATGTCGCGAGTTCGAATCTCGTTTCCCGCTCCAAACGCGTGCCATCAAGCAGGGGCGTTCCCGGCAAGTTCTCAGCTTGCCCCCGGAACAAGCCCGGGCAAGCCCTGGAATGACGTAACCCAGGAGTGGGCTTTTCGTGCTTCCTCGTTAATCCCGAGTTCAGTCTCGGCTTTTTTTGTATGATGCGCCTTGTTCCGGCTGGGTGGCAGAGTGGTTATGCAGCGGCCTGCAAAGCCGTGAACGCCGGTTCGATTCCGACCCCAGCCTTTTATTTTATCCACTTCCTGCCCGGGTGGTGGAATTGGTAGACACAAGGGACTTAAAATCCCTCGAGGGCAACTTCGTGCCGGTTCGAGTCCGGCCCCGGGCACCATTTGACACTTCCAGCAACATCCGAAGACGTTGACCCTCTCCCCGATCTTGTACCACGAACCATTGATGAGGTGGAATATGCGACGCTGGAATGGGTGGACTGGTTCAATAATCGGCGTCTGTTGGCGCCGCTTGGCCATGTGCCACCGGCTGAGTATGAACAGATGTACTATGATAGGCATAACCGGTCATGCAAAGCGGCATGACTCAAACTAACGAGTCTCCGGAATTCCCGGGGCGGTTCAGCTCACCAGTAAGCTAGGAAGCTGTTTTCAACATTGCATGCAGTAGCACATTACATCCAGCCTCTATATCAGCTGGCGTTGCTTTTTCAGAAGCATTGTGTGAAATGCCTCCTTCACAAGGTATGAATATCATGCTGGTAGGCGCGACCCGAGAAACATATACGGAGTCATGTCCCGCACCCGAAAACATCTCTTCTGAGGAGTAATCTAATTCTGATACAGATTGCCGAACTGCATTGATACATGACTCAGCAAATGACACAGCCTGAGAGGCCCATTCATCAAAAATTTGATAATCAATCATGAGCGGCGTGCAAATTTCTTCTACGATTGCACGCAAATCCAAGTCCATCCTGTTTAAGGTATTTTGATCAGGGTGTCTCAAATCCACTGATAGTATTAATTTCTTCGGCACGGTATTACGAACGCCTGGCTCAACTTTAATATCTCCAAATGTCACTCTTGACCAAGGTTTATATTGGTCCACCAGTTTATAGAGACGGTTTATGATCTTGGCAGCGCCCATCACAGGGTCTACGCGGACATCCATAGGACTAGGGCCAGCATGACAAGGTACGCCTACGAGAGTAACGTCATACCAGTTCATCCCTTGGACCCCAGAAACAATACCTATCTGCTTTCCCTTATCCTCCAGTATTGGCCCCTGTTCTATATGCAATTCAAATGCAGCTTTAATATTTTTGCTGGATGCCGCCGCAGTTTCACCAAGATATCCGATATCTTCGAGCGATTGTTTTATTGAGATACCTTGCTTGTCTAATCGGCTATGGCCATATTCAAGTTCAAATACTCCACTCCATACACCGGATCCTATCAATGCTGGTGAAAACCTGGCCCCTTCTTCATTCGTCCAGCAAACGACTTCTATAGGGTGTGTAGTTTCGACATTAGCATCATTTAAAGTCCTGATAACCTCCAAACCAGCAAGAACACCATAAACCCCATCAAATTTTCCACCAGTAGGCTGCGTGTCTAAATGTGATCCCGTTATAACCGCGCTAGTATTCTTACCAGGCCCATGGCGGCGAGCAAAAATATTTCCCATTGCATCAACGGTGACCGTACAGCCTGCATCTTTACACCAAGTTACAAAAAGATTCCGTCCTTGTTTATCGAGTTCGGTTAACGCTTGACGGTTACAGCCACCATCACTAGTGCCTCCAATCTCGGCCATTTCCATTATTGACGCCCAAAGTCGATCTCCGTTTATCCTCAACTCTCTCATTTCACTGGACCTTTTATGCAGAATCTTGTTAGCAAGGAAGCAGCCTAATCAATTTGTTTTATAAGGATGGAATTTTATTAACTTGATCAGCTACCAAGATTGCAGCCAATATATATCTCGCAGATATCAGCAACAATCCCCATAAAGTGTTACTCATGGAAAGAAGGTTTGTAATTGAGGAGGTGAGGCTCTGCAGTCGCTGGATTTAAGCTGAGTATGATTTTTTTAATATAGAAGAAGAATGAAATGCTAAAAGCTATGACTGTGTGTGGTAATAGAGTGAAAGTGGATCCTCTTCGCCGATACCCATTGGTGGCACTAAAGAGATAGATTCTAAAAACAGCGAAAAAAGCTCAGCTTGAGATGCTATGTCTAATTTTGCATAAATACGTTTACGATGAACCTTAACGGTCTCCAGGCTTATATCGAATAACTCTGATATAGATTTACTTGAATAACCTTTTAAAATCATACAAACAATTTCGCATTCTCTGGGAGTCAGATAGTTTTTCCCGAAATTGATAAAAGCATTATCCAAAGTTGACCCAAATTCCCCCCCTGCAATAATATTTTTTTGTAGTGGTGCGAATTGGTTTTCACGTGACCAATTTTGCTTACAGGCAGCAGCTAGTATTGGGTATACCTCTTTTAGTGTCTCGATATGATTTTCTTTTGGATTACTATCCTCTCGCAACCCATAAGATATTGATACACTTATTTCAGAGTTGATTTTTACGGACAGCCCTATTTCATGAATTATCCGTGTTTTACGGTAATAGCGCAGAAAATACTCAGTCTTAAAAAAGTCTTCTGGCGCTATATCCTCTATTACAAAAACACCGTCTGGTTCTTCTTCTTTAAAGCACGCGTACAAAGGGTCCAATAAATATGCTCCATCAAAATAAGGAGAGAGGGTTGACGTCTCATCTATTTCAGATAAATTGCTGTACAAGAGAACCGGCTTTTGTTTCGTAAAAAAGGCCACGACCACCGTGCTGTCATATCCAGTCAGCACTTCCCCGCAATCTGCAACTTTTTCGTAAAATGAGTTCTCACCAATAGCTGCTATCAGGCTGCTTAGTAAGTCACACCAATTCGATGGATTCATAGGCTAAAGCTTTGGTAGAAGTGTTCTGGTCAAGTCGAAAGAACAGAAAAGCATTAAAGCTCCTTGAGAAAACTAAATCAAGAGGCAAATCGTACCCCTTTTGGGGGCTTGCCGGGCATTTTGAATGATGGTTTTATGAATATGATTACCAATTAATGTTCCAAGAGTAACCCCGTTCTCAAATGGCCATCGAAAACAACCAGAGTCCATATTGGCAAAAAGATAAGGATCATCTTATCCATCCCTATACCGATTTCTCTTCTTTCAAGGAAGAGGGGAGCCAGGTAGTAAGTAGAGCAGAAGGTAATTATATATACGATATCGAAGGTAACAAATACCTGGATGGTATAGCCGGGCTTTGGTGCGTCAATATCGGCCACGGACGGCATGAAATGGCTGAAGCTATTAGCCAACAAGTTTTGAAGATGCAGTATTACAACCCATTTGGTCATACCACGAATGAACCGGCCGCACTCCTGGCTGAAAAACTAGCGCAGCTTAGCCCATCCTCTTTAAATCATGTGTATTTCACTTGCGGAGGATCTACAGCGAATGATTCAGCAATGAGAATTATTCACTACTACTACAACTTGCGCGGAAAGCCGACCAAGAAAAAGGTAATTTCTCGTAACGACGGGTATCACGGCAGCACTTATATCACGGCCAATTTAACAGGCATTCATGCTACAAAAAACAGCTTGGACCGGGTTTGTGACGATTGGATTAGCCATGTCTCCGCAGCAAATCTTTATCGTCGTCCATCAGGCTCGGAAAATCTTTCTGAAGCTGATTATTCTCAATTCCTGGTTAATGAATTAGAGAACCACATTTTACAATCAGGTCCTGACAATGTTGCAGCCTTTATTGCTGAACCAATTATGGGCGCTGGAGGTGTACTGGTTGCTCCGGAAGGCTACCACCGCATGGCATGGGAAATCTGTAAGAAATACGACGTTCTATATGTTGCCGATGAAGTTGTAACCGCTTTTGGTCGCCTTGGTGAATGGGTTGCATCAGAGACACTATTTGACTACACCCCCGATGTGTTGATTGTCGCTAAAGGAATAAATTCCGGGTATGTCCCTTTAGGAGCTGCGATTTTTTCCAAGGAAATTTATGACGTGATAAGCCAACCGCAATGTGAAGGCGGAGTTTTTTCAATGGGATTTACATATAGCGGGCATGCAGTGGCCTGCGCAGCAGCCCTTAAGAACTTCGAGATATTGGAACGAGAAAACATTTTTGGGAATGTCCAAAAGCTGGGACCTTATTTACAAGAACAAGCTAAGAAATTACTCGCAATCGACATAGTAGGTGATGTTCGAGGTCTTGGGTTCATGCTGGGAATCGAGTTGGTCAAGGATAAGGCTGGCAAAGAACCATTTTCTATAGATAAAAACGCGGCACACCAAGTATTTACCCGCTGTTTGAAGAAAGGAGTAGTGATACGCCCTGTGGGCAATACCATCATTATTTCTCCCCCTTTAACACTTCAAAAGAACGAAATAGACAGATTGTTGGATGCAATCAAGCAGAGCATTAATGAAGCCGCCCCGATGCTTATGTAGGTCTTTTATCACTTGATTTTTAGCCAAAATAATACTTAAACCGGAGGGAAATTATGTTCACTAAAAACAAACTCTCACTATCTATTGCTACAGCAGCTATTTTATGTAGCACAAATTCACAGTCTGCAGTTCTGGAAGAAATAGTTGTTTCAGCCCAAAAGCGCACACAAAGTGTACAAGAGGTGCCAATCGCAGTGACCTCGCTCAGCAGCGAAGAAATAAAATCATTCGGTTTTGAAACTGCAGCTGATGTGCAATTTCAAACACCAGGGTTAGTAGTTTCTTATTCATCCACGAATGCAATTCCAAACTTTTCCTTACGCGGGGTTGGCTTGAATGACTTTACCGCGATTCAAAGCTCTCCTGTTGCAATTCACGTGGATGACGTTTATTACGGCAACTCAACGCTACTGAACTTTGCTCTTTTTGATATTAATCGCGTAGAGGTTTTGAAAGGCCCACAGGGGACATTATATGGTCGTAACTCTACCGGAGGCGCAGTCAATTTCTTTTCAAACAAACCAACCGATGAGTTTGAAGCGGGCATTGATTTTGGACTGGCCAATTATGAATCATATTCCGCGGACGCATTTATAAGCGGTCCGATAAGCGATAATCTCTTAGGTCGTCTTTCAGGAAAAATCACAAGGCAGGATGGCGGGCCTTATGACCATCCAACTATTGGAGAAATAGGAGAAAAAGATAGTTTCGCACTTCGTGGCCAATTACTCTGGTCCCCCACTGATGATTTTTCAGCTCATCTGTCTATTTTTGGTGGTGAGGACGATTCCGACGGTAATCAATACCAAGGCTTTCCAACCTTTACCAATGATGGAACACTTTCAATTTGCCCTTCTATAGCAGCAGGTAATCTAAGCCCATCTCCCAATTGTTCATTCGATGGATTTGGCCAATCTCTGATAGATGATGACGAGCCGTTTAGTTTACAAAACGGGGTCATAAATAGAGATGAGATTGAGGCTTATGGCGGCTCTCTCGCTCTAAGTTGGGATTTGGGATCGATCACCATAACATCAATCACTGGTTATAATACTGTCGACCGGCTATCTCAGGAAGATGCCGATGGTTCATTTGAGAGGAATATTGATGTTGGATATGAAACCGAATTTACACAAGTTACAGAAGAATTGCGCTTTGCAAACAGTGGCGAAGGTGCGTGGAACTGGACTGTTGGTTTGTTTTATTCAACAGATGAGCTAGAAACGCCACGTACCGAAACAGACTTGGGAGATTTGTTTGGTGGCTTCAGGCAAAACCATGCTTACGAGTTAGAAACTGATTCCTTTGCAATATTCTGGCATAACGATTTCCGTATAAATGATACCGTCTCTATTATCGCGGGAATCCGATATACAGATGAAGAACGCTCCTTTAGAGGTGGCACAATTACAGTCGATCCAGGTTCTGCACCAACTGCAAATGGAGATTTCATACCATCTCCAGGGCCCCTTCCAGTAAATTTGTCAGATCCTGCGATTTTTGATTCAGCCTTCTTGGATAATACTGTTGATTTTCAAGAGTTCTCATGGCGCTTCGGTGCAAATTTTGATCTCAATGAATCAACTTTACTTTATGCAAGTGTATCAAATGGATTCAAGAGCGGCGGGTTTGTTGGAGATATTACTGTTACTGATATTTTAGTAGAACCTTATGATGAGGAGACCCTGACTGCTTATGAGATAGGTTTAAAAACCGACCTTTTTGGGGGTTCTGTCCGGTGGAACTCATCGCTGTTCTACTATGACTACAAAGATATTATTTTGGCATTAACCATTACTGGAAACCCAGCGCTCGATTTATTGCTTACAAATGAAAATGGCGCTGACGCAGATATCTTTGGATTTGAGTCTGAAATGTGGTGGGTGCCAACAGACAACCTTAATATTAAATTTGGATTCACTTATCTTGATACCGAACAGGACGCTCTCGATACCTCTCCATTCCAAGTATCAGAAGACCTGGATGGTAGTGAGTTGCCTTATGCTCCTGAATTTAGTGCAAATGGATTAATGCGATATGAATCCAGCATCTTTGAACAATTCACAGGATCAATTCAATTTGACTTCACAACTCGGTCCCACCATTTTGGCGAAGCTCAAAATACTGATGTCTCTAGACTAAGCGGGTACACATTATTCAATGCCAGGGTTGGCTTGGAGCCACTAGAAGGAAATTGGTCAGCTGCTCTGTGGATTAAAAACTTATCTGATAAAGAGTATTTTCAGTACGTTAACGATCTCCAGGGATTAGGTTCAATTATCAGAACGCCTGGCTATCCGCAAACGTTTGGCTTAGACGTGTCTTTTAAATTTTAAGTTTCCTCCCTTGATGGTGTGAACTATGGCTGCAAGCCATAGTTCACACCTATTTTCAGATAAACGGGGCCACCTCTGGCTACCTCTTACAACTTCATCATAAAATACTTATCTTCAATTTTATTATTGGTTTCGTTATATGGCTGAGTCAGGAATTGAAGCTCTAATTCCAACTATTGTTGTTATCACATCTGCGATAATAATGAAGAGGGCCCTGGAACCCTTGGTATTTGGCTGTTTGGTTGGTTTTGCAATGTTGTCTGGCGAAAATTTTGCCAGTAGCTTTTTGGATGCGGTATTAAAATCCATGGGCGATGAGACAGTAAGATGGATCGTACTTGTTGTAGCTTTATTTGGCGCAATAATAGGTCTACTAGTTAAATCCGGTGGCGCTAAAGCTTTCGCCGAATCACTATCTCGATTAGTAAAATCAGGCTCCCAGGCATTACTTACAACCTGGGGGTTAGGGGTAGCAATTTTCATTGACGACTATCTAAATGCGCTAGCAGTCGGTTCGTCAATGAAACAAGTAACCGACAAATTTAAAATTTCCCGTGAAATGCTTTCTTATGTTGTCGACACGACTGCTGCGCCCGTTTGCATTTTGCTGCCATTCTCCACTTGGGCTATTTATGTATCAGGACTTTTGGAAAGTAATGGGGTCGCCGCTACAGGTGAAGGTTTAAAAGCTTATATCAGCGCAATACCCTATATGATTTATGCATGGATAGCATTGATCATGCCACCGTTACTTTCAACAGGTAAGATACCGCTTATTGGCGCTATGAAAGAAGCTGAGATAAGAGCTCAAGCCGGGCAGCATTTGCCTCCTGATTATGCAGAAGAAGAAAACGGGGATGACCAGCCAACTAATGACAAAGGCAAAAAGGCCATCAATTTTATATTACCGATGGTGGCTCTGATATTTTTCACTTGGCTATTTGACGTCGATATATTAAAAGGCGCTGCGGTCACATTGGTAATGACAGTCGTAATGTTCAAAGTTCAGGGTGTTTTCGATCTTCACGAAGTATTCAATACCGCAATCGATGGCGCTAAGAGCATGGTCGAGGTGATCATAATTTTGATCATGTCCTTCGTATTAAAAGACGTTAATGACCAACTGGAACTAACTCAGTACATCATTGAGCTGGCGACATCCTTTGTGAACCCTGTAATACTCCCGGTTATGACTTTTCTCTGTCTTTCGACTATAGCTTTCTGCACTGGAACCTTTTGGGGGCTGTACGCGGTGGCGTTACCTATCATTATACCTCTAGGTCAAGCGATGAGTGTTGATATCAACTTAATGATAGGCTCAGTGATTTCAGCAGGCGCTTTCGGTAGCCACGCCTGTTTCTATAGTGATTCGACGATACTGTCCGCTAAGGGAAGCGGTTGCCCGCCTATTCAGCATGCTTTGACGCAGTTGCCCTATGCGGTCATTGCGGCAGCGCTATCAGCCCTGTGTATTTTGATATTGAGTATTGTTTAGAGTGGCGGTGACCCTCTCCCCAATCTTGTACCACGAACCATGGGCTATCCCTGGCCTGTCCCGTGCTCATTCCTGGCGTTAGTTATTCCAAAACAGCCCCCAAACCTGCTTTCGACGAGATTAGGAGGAAGCTGGGGATGCGATATTTTCAGCGGGTGGGAGACAGGGAGCACTGGCCGCGGTCCGGGTTTGGCTGGACTTCGGGCAACTCGAGGATTTGTTTCAATTCGTCGGCGCCGCCTACGTACCGGTCGCCGATCCATATCTGGGGCACGGTAACCGGGGTTTTGGGACCGATAATCGGTTTGACTCTTGCAAGCATTTCGTAAAGTGACCTGGGGTCTTTCACAACGTCGTGATACTGATACTCAACCCCTGCCTGTTCCAGGTACTCCTTGGAGCGAATGCAGTGAGGGCAGGTGGCCTTGCCGAAGATATGGTTGCCTTGCATCGGGGTATCGATAATCGCCTCCTTGATGGTGGCCTGGGTCAGCACCCCCCGGTTCAGCGCCGCCCCCTGGGAGATCAGCCTGCCGTTCACCAACACAATCGGGGCATGCCAGCCCCCTTTAGGCAGCGGCTTCCACCATTCGCTCAGCCAGTCACGCAGGTCGAGCTTTACCTCTATGCCGGTCAAGTCCGTATCGATGCAATCCTGGATAATATCCTTGGTCAGCGAACACTCCCCGCAGGGAATCTTGACTTTGAAAGGCCCCCAGGAACCAGCCCAGCGGAATACGGTAATATTTACCGGCTTATTCATAATAGAATCCTGATCGTTTATTCGTTTGCGGATATTATATCCAGGCCGAGTCGCCTGATGGCATGGGGCGTTACCACTTGTTCATCTATTTGCTCTTGGCAACGCGACCAGGAAAATCTTCGGTATTTCATATGGAACTTTCCCCATTAGTAAATTACTATAATTATAGACAAATTTCCTCGAGGGGGAAAGTTCCATGGTTACTTTACAGCGGTTGCTGTCCGTATTTGCGCTGTTCAGCCTTGGCCTGCTTTGGTTTCTTGGGGGGGTAGCGGCGCAGGAGGTGGATTCGCCGCCTGCCGTCGAGGCGACTGGCCCGGAACAGGCCCCGGAATCCGAGGCCGCAGGGCCTGCCACGGAGATCACGCTCCCTGAAGCAACTGAGGAAATCATCGTAACAGGTTCCCGCATACGACGCGATGCATTTACTGCGGCTTTGCCGGTGACGGTCATTACCGAAGAGCGCTCCATGCTGGCCGGGCTTGCCAATGCCTCCGAGATGCTGCAATCGAGCGCCTTGGCTTCGGGCGCCCAGGTTGACAACAGTTTCGGTGGTCTCGTGGTGTCTGGCGGCCCTGGCGTCAACACCTTCGGCCTGCGCAGCCTTGACCCCGACCGCACCCTGGTCCTGGTGAACGGTCGGCGCTTCACGCCGGCGGGAACCCGCGGCCAAGTCGCCAGTGTCGACCTTAACTCTATCCCGACTGTCGCGATAGAACGCATCGAGATACTGAAGGACGGGGCCTCATCCATCTACGGCGCCGATGCCGTGGCAGGGGTGGTGAATATCATCACCAAGAAGCGTTTTGACGCTTTCGTCCTTGAAGGTTTTTATCAGGATGAGCTCGATGCAGGTTCCGCGAGCGCGCTTTACGGAAAGACATGGGATCGCGGTTACTTCGACGTGGCAGTTGAATTTTCAGAATTCGGTCCGGTGGGACGGGACGAGCAAGATTACAGCTTTTGTGATGAGCGTCCGCTGACGAATGGCGGCGTACACCCCGCGGCTTTCGCTCCCACCCGCGACGGCCGTTGTTTTGGCGCGACAAACGCTTTCACGGATATATATGGTTTAGGCTCCCGATTCTCAGCAATCCGGGATCCCGAAGCAAATTTTTTCGGGACCGGTCTTCCCTGGCGGGCCGCTAATCCGGTTGGCCCGGATGGCCGTCGCGTGGCTGAAACGGGCCTCCGGGACGATCGTAACTGGAGTGAAGAGCACTTGATACCGGAGCGCCAACTCATCCAGGTCTATAGTGACGGCCAGTTGGATTTCGACCTGGGTAACTTGCTCGGCACGGTCAGCGGCAGCTATGAGTTCTACTACTCCCACCGCGAGGACTCTTATAATCGCGGGCATCGTCAATTCTTCCCCTTCGTCCACCCGGGCAACCCAACCAATCCATTCAGGCCCTTCGGGGGAATTGCCCGGCCGGTAATCATGAGCTATGACATGCTTGACCCGGTTAATGAGGTAAAGAACGACGTCGCCTCTATCCGCTTGGGGCTGGATGGCGATCTTGGTGGATTCTCGTGGAACTTTGACGCCAGCTATTCCTGGAGTCGCGGTGAATTTACTTATGATACCTGGCTGAAAGACAAGGTGGCGCGCGCGCTTTCTGCCGCGCTCGGCCCGGACGGAAGTCTTCAATGCGTTCTTGATCGGAGTCAGCTTTTCTTCGCCGCCGATTTCGAGGATGCCGTTGTTGACCGCATCCTTGCGGAAGGACCCGATCCGAATTGCGTTCCCCTGGATCTCTTTAGCGAAGATGCCCAGCGCGGGATCATCCCGCAGGAAGCCGCGGATTACCTCAGTGAACGGGTAAAACTCGAGACCGACTACGATCTTTGGACCGTGGCTTTCGATGTAGAGGGGCGCCTGTTCGACGTGCCGGCTGGTGAGGTGCGCGGCGTGGCGGGCATGGATTGGCGCAGCCGCAACCTGGATGATCGTCCCCCCATTCCCTCGGTGGAAGATAACCAGTGGGGCTTCACGGCGGCCGGGCGCACCAAGGGCGGCGATTATGTGATCGAAGGTTATGGGGAGGTGGAAATTCCATTGCTTTCGGGGTTCAAGGTGGGTGACGTCAGCGTGGCCGAGGAACTTACGGTGAACGGCTCGTACCGCTACACCGACTACAGCTCCTACGGCAGTGATTCGACTTGGCGGCTGCTTTTCAACTATGCCGTGAACCCGGTGTTTCGCGTTCGTTCGACGGTGGGCACCTCTTTTCGCGCCCCCGCCCTGTACGAACTGAACCTGGCCAATCAAACAAGCTTTGTCACCTCGAGGGACGATCCCTGTGACAACTTCAGGGACTCGTCCAGTGATGTGGACCCCGGCAGCAACCTTTTCAAAAATTGTGAAACCCTCGAAATGCAAGGCGTTATTCCCCCGGATTACACCGCGAATTCGGGCATCCTGGTGATCAGCGGCGGCAACCCCGACTTGAAGGCGGAGACTTCGGAATCCTGGACCCTGGGATTCGTAGTGACACCTGATCTTGTCGGCCTGTTTCCGTCCCTGGGCGTTGATTTAAGCCTGGCCTTTGACTACTACGATATCGATCTCGATAATTCGATATCGAGGCTTTCGGCGCGCGAAATTCTGTCCAGGTGCTATAGCTCCTCCAACTTTTCAGCCCAGGAATGCACCCTGGTGGGAGCGCGCAGGTCCAGTGACGGCCAACTCGAAGGGGTGAATTCTTCATACATCAACGTCGCAGTCGAGCGATCGACGGGCTATGATATTACCGTGCGAACTGATCGCGAATTCTCTTTCGGTGACCTCAGTGTAGATATACTGGCAGCGCGTTTGCTTGCCTATGAATTCGGCTTGGGCGACGGCAAACCGACCAATTACGCCGGCCGGCACGCCTATGCGAGCTGGCGCGGCGAGCTGGCTGCCCGCTTCGACTGGCGTGATTTTACCTTTGCATGGACTACGGACTATATCGGAAAGACCGATGAGGAACCCATCTATGATCTTTTCAATGACGGGACTGTCACCAACGTGACCTCTGCCGGCGACAAATTCTTTCACACCGTGTCGTTCAGGTACCGGGACTCCAACAGGCGCTTCGAGGTAATCGTCGGCGTCCGCAACGTCTTCGACGAGGAGCCACCTATAGTTGGATGGGGGGCTTCCAGCCCGTCCGCCGGTACGAATGTCAACTACAATGTCCCCTTGGGCGCTGGTTACGACCTGCTCGACCGCCGGTTTTTCGCCTCGTTGAGTTATAACCTCGCGTCGCTCTTCTGAACCATGTTCGCTTGTAAAACTTTCGCCGGCGTTTTATCAGGGCAGACCGGGTGGCTGGGGGCAGGCGCGGGGGGTTGCCCCCGCGAGATGCTTCGATGATCATGGATTGGGTATGGTTCCAGGTTTGCCGCGCATTGAGAAATGCCTGGCTTGCGTTCGTTGTCATGCTCGCGGGGGCCGTGGCAGCGGCTGAGCCTCCTTCCCTTGAGGCCTTTGCCATGCGGCCCATCGTACGCGACGTGGATCTCTCTCCCTCCGGCAAGCGCCTGGCCGTAATGCGGTTGCTCGGCCGGGGGCAGCGCTATGTAGTGGACGTATACGAAACCGAACACATGGACAAGGATCCCTATACGCTGGGGTCGGAACACATGGATATTATCGACGTTGCTACAGCTACCGCCAGCCGCTCCTATGGGATCATGTGGGTCAATGACGAGCGCCTGCTGATCAGCACGCGCCAACCAGTGGAGGTGCCGGGGCGGCGCGTCGGTTACAATTCGGCAGGCATCGGTTTACCCGGGAAGGTGAAGACTTATGCCTACAAACTCCTGTCCGTGGGGCTCGACGGCGGTCGCTGGGTCGAGTTGCCGAGCAAGTCGAATATCACCCGCTTCGCAAGCGAAACCTTTGCACAGCGGCTTGCCAGCCCTGCGGTGGTCGGCCGCCTGCCCGAAGAAGATGACTGGGTGTTGATAGAATGGTTTGGTTCTGAAGAGAGTGGCACTGAATTGTTCAAAGTCAACGTAAAGAACGGCCGGTCCCAGCCAGTCTTCAAATTCTCGGCGGACTACGGCGGGTACAGGTATGACGGGGATGGAAACGTGCGTGTTCGCGAGCGCATCAGCCGCAGTGACAACACTATTACGTTGCAGTTCCGGACCAGGGACGGTGACGGTTGGAGTAAATGGACTGACTGGCTTACCTGGGACGTTGACGAAGATCGTTACGTAGCAATCCTGGGTTTTCAGCCACCGGACTACAACAAGGCTTATGTCCGGTGGTCAAAGGATCGCGATACGGAGGGCATCTACCTGTTCGACATGAACCACCCTGCCGCAGAGCCGGAATTGCTCTTCGCCACCAATCGCTATGACGCTCGCAACATCCTGACCGCGTGCATCTCGCAAAAATGCGTGGACGGCGAGGTGGATCCTTACTTGGTCGGTTTTTATTACGTGGCTGACGGCCCCAAAATTCATTATATTGACGAGGCCGCCGCGGCCTTGCAACATTCCATCGACGCCGCCCTGCCTCCGGGCAATTTCAACAGGATCCATGATCGGGCGGCAAATGACAAGTATATCATCGTCCACTCCATAGGACCACGAGAACCGGGTCGCTTCTACCTGCTCCGGGACCGCGAGCGCCTGCAACTTGTGGGACGGACTTCCGCCATTGAACCCGATCAGCTCGGCGAACGTAAATTCCTGTGGTACAAAGCCCGGGACGGCATGAAGCTCAATGGGGTGCTGACGCTCCCTACCAGCGGTAAACCGCCTTATCCTACCGTCGCCCATCCCCACGGCGGCCCCCGATCGCGCGATTCGCTATTCTGGAATTCGACTTTCTGGGACGAGTGGCCGCAGTTGCTGGCGACTCGCGGCTACGCCGTATTGCAACCCAATTTTCGCGGCTCCACCGGGTTCGGCTTCGAGTACTACACGGCCGGGAACAAGCAGTGGGGCTACAAGATGCAGGACGACGTGGATGACGGGATACGTTACCTCATTGAACAAGGTATCGCCGACCCCGATCGTCTGGCGATCTTCGGCTGGAGTTACGGCGGTTACTCCGCGATGGTAGGTGCCATGCGGGAGCCTAATCTTTACCGTTGCGCGATCGCGGGCGCCGGCGTCAGCAGCATGGAATTGATCGCCAAGGAAGAATGGAACTACCGCTTCCGGGACGTCATACAAAAGTGGCGAGGCGGCCTGTCGCCGATCAAGCATATGGAAAACGTCAACGTGCCCGTGCTCCTCGTACACGGAGACCGCGACCTGATCGTTCCCATCAAGCACAGTGATCTCTTCGCGCACGAACTGAACAAGCGGGGCAAGCCCTACAAATACCTAAAGCTGGTGGATGCCGCGCATACGGTTGACACCTTGAGTTACCAGCACTACCTGGATTACTACCGGACGCTGCTCGACTTTCTGGCGAACGACTGCGGCTTCCAGAAGTTTAAATAGCAAAGGATGTCACTACAAGGGGATGTTGAAGCGCCCCTCCCAGATCCGGCCCTCACCGATGTACTGACCGGCGCCGATCGCGGCGATGTCGTAATCAGGCAGTTGCCGCCTCGCTGCGCAGACTCCTCTCGCGATGACATCTTGCTCCCCGAAAGCAAAGTCGAGGTTATCGAAGCCATACTGCTGGCGGTGGCTGGGGAGGTCGTTCACGTCAACCGGGTACAGGTGGAGGAAGAATGTCGGTTCAGTATCCGCCGGGGTGCACTGCTCCTTCTTGTAGATAAGACTATTCCCGACGAGATGTACATTCCAATCGGAGCGGATTACCGGCCGGTTGTCTCCAAGTAGTCTTGCCAGGTAATCGCTCACCGGGACATCCATTGTTTCCACACTGACCGGCGGGAGCGCATTGTGAGGCAGCACGAACGCTGCCACGCACAGCCCGGTTTGCGTTTGCGTCCAGACTTTGGCGACCGTTTCCTCTCCTTGGCCAACCCAGGACAACGCTGCCAACTCGTTCGGCGCACAGTTCCTGACGAACGCCTGCGCCAGCCGACCGTCCACGATCAGCCCGATACTATCCGACTGGTGGTCGAAGTGGGGTTCAATCCTCTCCCAAGTCCTGGCGACGGTATTGTCATCTGCCGGCAGTCCGACAGGACGTATTTGGAATTCCAGTCTATCAAGCGTACTTGATAGTAAACCTTCAAAGCGCTTAAGGATGACAAAGTGAGTTATCCCGAATTCTCGATGGAGGGAGATGAGTTTTTCATCCCAGCTGGCGTATCCATCTCTCGCCACGTTCGTTCCGTGAAAATAGTCGTAAGAGTTGACCAGACCATCCAGGTTCACCACCGGAAAGCGCGAGAAATACCCTATGATGCCAGCCTCCCACGACCCGACCAAGCTGTCCTCGGGCAGCACGTGATTCATAAGCTGCGTACCCCCATAGACGGCATCAGTCCATTCGCTGGCAACCCTGGTTGAGTTTCTACTCGCTTCAACCCACCGGAACGAGGCGGCGAAATCCGTCTTTGCGAGCAGGAAGGCCGCGCCCGCAAGGACAATACCCATGCTCAGGATGTTGGTCGCGTATTGCGACTTCGACCCGATGAACCGGCGAATGAAATAAATGGCGACGTAACATCGTACGGGAACAATCAGCGCCATCATCAGGTACGCCGGGATGAAATACCAAAGCCAAGGCCCCAGGGAAGGGTGAATCGTGAGAACAGTCTGCGCGAACTTGGCCAGATGGCCGGCCGCCAAGCCGAACACGCCCACCAGAAAGGTCAGCAGCAGCCAGTCCTCCTGACTCCGGAAGCGGCGGGAGAACCGCCAGACCAACAGCAGGTAGGCGCAAATCTCCAGCGCAACCAGCAGTTCATAGTCAAAGACAGGAACCTGCAATATCCCCCAAAAGTTCTGCGTCAGGCTGTATCCGCCTTCTCCCTCCCACCTGAACTGCGACCAAGCAGCCTTGGTCGCGCCACTCACCGGCACGATACCGCCGAACACGAGCTTGTTGTAGGCGAAGTACACCAGGATGCCTGTCCCAGCGGCGAGAAACGGGACGAGCGCCTTGACGGAGCGCGCAGAACCAGCCCGCTCTCCGAGTGGCGCGCCGGGCGCTCGTTCCTGTCCCAACCACTCGACGAGGCACAGCGCCGCGGTTGCCGCCAAGGATATGGCGATGTACTCCAGACGCACCCAGGGCAGGGCAAAGGCTACCGCGGCCAGCGGCCACTGCCACCGCGCCGGACTTCGCGCAAAGAGGCAGACGGTCAGGATGAACAGGCCCAGCATGAACAGCGCTGCCGCCGCTTCCATTCCTTTAATCAAGACGCCCTGCTGGTAGAGCATCGGCAGCGCGGCGAACATCAGATACCACGGCAGGCGCGCCAGCCGGGCGGCCGCGGCGACCAGGGCCACGCCGCCGGCCACGAGCATGATCTCGAACGCCTTGATGGCGAACAGCGCGGTTTCCTTGTCGAATACCCAGTAGAACGGCGTGATCAGAAACAGCCAGAGCGGGTGATAGCCGTTGGTGCGCGTGATGCCGCCGTCGAAGGTCGAGAACTTCCCCTCGGCCAGGTTATGGGCGATCTGGAAGTAATAGAAGGCATCGTCGTGGATCAGGTCGCGGATCAGGTCGAGGAGGTCGAAACGAGCGAGCGTGTACCAGGCGAACCCGGCCCCGTAGGCCATGACGCCGCCGATAAACAGGATGAACAGCGCGTTACGCAGCCGGGAAGACAGAGTTCCCGCCCCTGGCTGATTCAGGCAGCGGGCGGCCAGAGCGCGCCAGCGGCCCGTCGGCGCAACGGTATCCAGCGTGGTCATCTTCTTGTTGATGCGGCTGATATAAGATACCCCATTAAAGAGTTCATGCACTTTATTCTTTAATAGTCCTGAATCTCACGCCGATTCACCTCGTTTCCATATCGTTTTAAGAGCTTGTCATATTCAGCATGGTTCACAATGTGTTTGACTTTTTGTCAAGGGGAAAGCGCGTGTCGCCCTGAAAAGGTTCAGGCCCACTGGCTGCCCAGTCGAGTAATTCCACAGTGTGTACGATGGGTATGCTGGTGAATTGCTGCATGTGCATTATGCAGCCCAGGTTGCCGCTGGCGATAACGTCGATATTTGCCTGTTCGATGTGGGCTGTTTTTCTTTTTCCCAATTCATGTGCAATTTCGGATTGCAGGAGGTTGTAGACGCCCGCTGAGCCGCAACACATGTATTTTTCCGGGAATTCCTGTACGTCGAAACCGGCTTGTTGCAACAGGTTCAGGGGTTGGGAGTCTATCTTCTGCCCGTGTTGCATGGAGCAGGGGCTTTGGTAGGCAACGCGGATGTTGTTCATCTCAACGCTTCTGAACTCCATCGTCTGGCCGGATAGAAATTCGGAAATATCCCGGCACATCTCACTGACCCTGTCGGCATCCGCGGCCAGGGCTTCGTCATGACGGAAAAGGTGGCCATATTCTTTCATCATGGTGCCGCAGCCGGAGGCATTGACGATTAAGGCCTCCAGGCCGAGTTCATCGGCGATTTTTATCCAGGTGGCGATATTTTGCTTGAAGCGCTTTTCCGACTTGGCTGTTTTGCCTAAATGATGCTCGACCGCGCCGCAGCACGGGGGGTCTGACAGCAGGTGGACTTGGTAGCCCTGCTGTTCCAGTAGCCGGATACTGGCCGAATTGATGTTGGTTCCCATGACTTGTTGAACACAACCGGCAATAAGACCTACGGCGCCTTTCCGGTTCCCTCCCTCAAGGGGGGAAGGAGATAACCTGCCGCTTTCAGGAGGAAGGGAAGAGGCGGACGACCTGTTATTCCCGTTGCCTGTTCGCTGTTTCTGCCCTGTTCGGGTCACGCCGGAGCGGAGATTCATAGCTGCGCGAAATCGTTCGGGCAACAGTTGTTTGATGGGTGACAGCAACCCGGACAAGATTAAAAGCAGTCGAAATCTGCCTGGACAGGGTAGAGTCAACGCCAGCGCGTTCCTGAAAAGCCGCTCCATGAGGGGGCGATTGAATTTTTTCTCGATATAACTACGGCCTTCATCTATCAGGCGCATGTAATTTACGCCGGATGGGCAGGCCGTCATGCACGACAGGCAAGACAGGCACCTGTCCAGATGTTTAACCACCTGTTTTGAAGGCGTTGTGTCACGTTCCAGCATATCTTTTAACAGGTAAATACGCCCCCTGGGCCCATCCAGTTCATCGCCGATTAACTTGAATGTAGGGCAGGTCGAGTTGCAAAACCCACAATGAACACACTTGCGGAGTATGCTGTTCGCTTCATCCAACCTGGGGTCTGCCAACTGCTCTGTTGTAAATTCAGTACGCATAATCAACCCTTAAGGCGCATACGCAGGATATACAGGATATAAATAATCAAAATTCTTTTTTTCAATGGATTATGAAGCAATGTTAAAGTGAATACAATCTATCGGGATTAAAGATATTACCCGGATCAAAACTGTTTTTTATCTTTTCGTTGAGATTTTTAATCGAACTGTCAGGGAAGGAATAAATTCCCGTATTCTTTTTAACGGCGTCGGGGGCGCGATACAGGGTTGCGTTGCCGCCGCTGATACTGACTTCCCGCTTTATGGAATTGAGCTTGTCCGCTGTCGCTGCCTGGCATACACCCACCCATAACCAGCTGCCGGCAGCGTCCAGGTACCAAGTACAACCGCCTGATTGATCGAGGAACCGTGTTAAACCCGGGACGGCCGTGGGAGGAGTCGATATTTTTAAAATAGCGGGTGTGCGATGAACGTCATGCAAGGGCGCTACATCACGGATTTTGGACCACAGCAAGGTGGTGTCAGCCTGGTTGAGGATACTGTTTTTGCGGTCGCCCGGCAACAGCTTTCGCAGGGTCTGTATTCGTTCGTTCACCGATAATTCCGTGCCTTCCAGTCTTATCAAGGTCATGGATTCATCGGGAAATAACAGCTTTCCGTCCCTCTCGCCCTGACTCCCCCCTGAATCCCCCTTGCCAGGAGGACTTCCTGTATCCTGCGGAACAGGCTCCTCGCCTGGTTCAATGGCTGCTAATGCCGGGGCAGGCAAATAGGCCAGACCCGAGGTTTCGCAGGGGGTGGAGAGAACAGTCGCCAGTAATTTCAGACCTTGTTCGGTTGACAACCCTTGAACGGCAAGGGTGGCCGACGCTGCGGGCGCGGGCAGGACTTTGAATGTCACTTCAGTGATGACGGACAAAGTGCCCCAGGAACCGGCGATTAACTTGCTCATGTCATAACCGCTGACATTTTTAATCACCTTGCCGCCGGATTTACAGGTTTCGCCGCGGCCGTTGATCGCCTTGATCCCTAATATATGATCTCGCGCGCTGCCTGCCTTGAACCGGCGCGGGCCGGCCAAGTTGCCTGAGAAGACCCCGCCGATCGTGCCTTCGCCCCCTGTTTGGTACATCCTGCCCAAGTTCAGCGGCTCGAATTCCAGACGCTGGTCATGTTTATTCAATTCTTGTTTTATTTCTTCGACCGGGGTGCCGGGCAATGCCTGCATGACCAACTCTTCCGGGTGGTATTCCACGATCCCGGCAAGATTTCTCATTGATACCATACAGTCTGTTTCAGCAAGCAACCCGAAACCCTGCTTCGTATTCTCTCCCTGGATGGCGATGGTCTTGTTCCCGGCAACAGCCCACCGGACGAGTTCCAGCGCCTGTTGCTCCGTTTCGGGTAAAAATCTCTCGCTCATTCTCGAGGGGAAGGGCGACCAGCGCCGCCGCCAGTGAGGACCCGCAGGGGCAACCCCCCGTGGTTGCCCTCCGGCACGGACCGGCATTGTCCAGGGCAGGCGCGGGGGCCTGCCCCTGCGAGAGTGAAATCGGACTGGTTCATTTTCCTGCCTATGGTTATTTTACCTGTTAAAACCTGGGGATGTCGGGGAAGGGGATATTCCCTTTATGCACGTGCAATTTACCCAATTCCGCGCAGCGGCGCAGGGTGGGGAAGACCTTGCCGGGGTTTAACCCGCCGTCCGGGTCGAATACGCATTTAAGCCGTTGCTGCTGTTGCAGGTCTTGTTCATCGAACATGGTGTGCATGAGGTCCCGTTTCTCAACGCCAACGCCGTGCTCACCGGTCAACACGCCGCCGACTTCGACGCATAAGCGTAGAATATCAGCGCCAAATTCTTCGACTTTTTGCAATTCCCCGGGGTTGCTCGCATCGAATAAAATCAGCGGGTGCAAATTGCCGTCGCCGGCATGAAACACGTTGGCCACGCGCAGGCCGTATTGATCGGACATTTCCCTTATTCGAGTCAAGACCTGGGGGAGCTTGCGGCGGGGTATGACGCCATCCATGCAATAATAATCAGGCGATATATCCCCTAACGCGGGAAAGGCCGCTTTTCTGCCGGCCCAAATACGCTGCCGCTCTGCTTCCGTCTCGCTGACTTGTATGGATACGACCTGGCAGTTCTCTGCAATCTCCCGGACTTGTCCGATTAACTCGGTCACTTCCCCCTCTTGGCCGTCAAGCTCCACGATCACCAGGGCAGGGCAGTCTACGGGATAACCCGCATGACAGTAATCTTCAGATGCCTTGATAGCGAACTCATCCATCATTTCTACCCCGGCGGGGATAATGCCGCTGCTGATGATCCCGGCGACACACTCTCCCGCAGCTTCATTGCTTGGAAACCCGAGCAACATGGCCCTTGCCGTTTGAGCCTGTTGGATAATCCGCACCGTCACTTCCGTGATCACTCCTAATAATCCTTCCGAACCGGTTATGATGCCCAGCAGGTCATAACCGGCCGGATCCAGGTATTTTCCCCCGATGCGCAGGATTTCTCCTGTCATGGTCACCATTTCTATCCCCATGATATTGTTTGTTGTCAGGCCGTATTTAAGGCAATGCACGCCGCCCGAATTTGCGCTGACGTTGCCACCGATAGTGCAGACGATTTGGCTGGAGGGGTCAGGGGCATAATAAAACCCCCTGTGGTTGACCGCTTCGCTGATGGCAAGGTTGGTCACGCCCGATTGGGCCACTACGCACCGGTTGTCGAAATCAACGTCTAAAATTTTATTGAATTTGCCCAACCCCAATACTATGCCGTCGGCCAAAGGCAGGGCGCCCCCTGACAGGGAGGTGCCGGCGCCCCTGGGCACGACCTTTATTTTCAGCCGGCTGCACAGTTTCAACACATCTGCGACTTGTGCCGTCGTCTCGGGCAGCGCCACCAGCATCGGCCTCTGTCGGTAAGCCGTCAGGGCATCGGTTTCATAGGCGCGCAAGGCCGCCTCATCGACAATCACGCATTCATCAGGGAGTATTGCCTTGATTTGTCTGATCAAAGCCGGTCTGTTTTGCAGGATGGCATTATCGACAGGCGGCATTTTCATTACGGTTTCTCCGCAAGCAAGTGAAAGAAGAAAGCGGGCATTATATCGCAATGCCTGCAGAAATAGTGTATAAATAAGGCATGGCAACCGTACCGTCAGCGAGAAGAGAGCAAACAGAAGCGGCTGAGAAAATCAGTCTCCGCTTTATCACGGCTGCCAGCCTGTTTGACGGACACGATGTGATGATCAACATCGTGCGGCGCATATTGCAACAATCCGGGGCGGAAGTGATCCATTTGGGTCATAACCGCTCGGCGCATGAAGTCGTTGAATCGGCGTTGCAGGAAGACGTGCAAGGCATTGCCGTCAGTTCATACCAGGGCGGCCACGTCGAATACTTCAAATACATGATCGATATGCTGAACGAACGCGGCGCCGGGCACGTCAAGGTGTTCGGCGGCGGTGGCGGCGTGATTGCTCCCGCTGAGATTCGAACGCTGCATGAATACGGCGTGCAACGGATATTTTCACCGGAAGACGAACGCCGATTGGGGTTGCAGGGCATGATCGATCACATGTTAGCGGCATGTCGCTTTGACCCTGTTGATGCCGGTCCTGCCAGGCTGGAAGAACTGAACCGGGGCAATCGATTGACCTTGTCCAGGGTCATTACCGCGATTGAAAACGGTAAATTGGCTGATCGACAAAAAGTCCGGTTGGAGAAGGAGGCGTTTGTGCGGGGCGCCGATATACCCATCCTGGGCATTACCGGCACGGGTGGCGCCGGGAAGTCGTCATTGACTGACGAACTCATCCGGCGCTTTCGCCTGGACAGCGGTGACAACCTGAATATCGCCGTGCTCGCTATCGACCCCACGCGTAAAAAGACCGGCGGCGCCTTGTTGGGCGACAGGATTCGCATGAATGCGGTTTACCATGAAACGGTTTTCATGCGCTCCATCGCCACCCGCGCCGCGGTGACTGAGATTCCCGGCTACCTGGCGGATATTATCAATGCGGTCAAAGTATCCGGGTTTGATCTCATCATCATGGAAACACCCGGTATCGGACAGGGTGATGCGGGTATTATTCCCTTCGTTGATACGGCTTTATACGTCATGACGCCGGAATTCGGCGCGGCAAGTCAATTAGAGAAAATCGACATGCTGGACTTTGCCGACGTAGTGGCAATCAATAAGTTTGATCGTAAAGGCGGTGAAGACGCCATGAGGGACGTGGCAAAACAGGTGCAACGGAACCGCCAGGCCTTCTCCGAGCGTCCGGAGGACATGCCCGTATTCGGCTCCATTGCCTCGAAGTTCAACGATGACGGCGTCACGGCCCTCTACCAGGGGTTATTGCCCGCATTAAGACAAAAAGGCTTGCCGGCATACAAGGGGGCCTTGCCCGTTGTCAACGGCAAAACTTCTACGGAATGCGCCGCCTTCATACCCCCGCGACGACAGCGTTACCTGGGAGACATCGCGGAGACCGTCCGCCGATATCATCAACATGCCCGTGAACAAGCCGCGCTCGCGCGGGAGAAGCAACAGCTGCAAGCCAGCGCGGCGATGTTGCAGGCCGCCGGGAATGACCAGGGCGCTGAACGTGACGCCGGGCTTGGGGCGTTGGCAAAACTGGCGGAGCAGAAAGACGAGTCGCTGGACCCGCGCTGCAGGGAATTGCTGGAAAATTGGCCGACGCTCAAGGAAAAATACCGTGGCGATGAGTTCATCACCAAGGTAAGGGATGCGGAACTCAAGGTAAAAATCACCTCGAAAACACTCTCCGGCACGATCATCCCTAAAGTCGCGCTGCCTGAATATGAGGATCACGGCGAGTTGTTGAAATGGATCATGCGGGAGAACCTGCCCGGTCATTTTCCATTTACCGCCGGCGTGTTTCCATTTAAACGAGAAGGGGAGGACCCCACCCGCATGTTCGCGGGCGAGGGGGATGCGTTCAAGACGAATCGGCGCTTCAAGAAATTATCGGAATACGCCAGCGCGAAACGTTTGTCAACGGCATTTGATTCAGTAACATTGTATGGGTTTGACCCGGATGAGCGGCCGGATATCTATGGCAAGATCGGCAATTCCGGCGTGTCCATTGCCACGTTGGACGACATGAAAGCCCTGTATGACGGTTTTGACCTGTGTGACCCCGATACCTCCGTATCCATGACCATCAACGGCCCTGCGCCGACGATATTGGCATACTTCCTGAATACCGCCATCGACCAACAGGTGGAGAAATTCAAACGGGAAAACAACAGGTCGCCGGACCCTGAGGAATTATCCGGGATTACCGCCTATACCCTGGAAAATGTGCGCGGCACCGTGCAGGCCGACATACTGAAAGAAGATCAGGGGCAGAACACGTGTATTTTCTCCACGGAATTCAGCCTGGGCATGATGGGGGACATACAGCAATACTTTATCGATAATCGCATCCGTAATTTTTATTCGGTTTCCATATCCGGTTACCACATCGCAGAGGCCGGCGCCAACCCCATCTCGCAACTCGCGTTTACCCTGGCGAACGGGTTTACTTTTGTTGAAGCCTACCTGGCCAGGGGTATGCGCATCGATGATTTCGCGCCCAACCTGTCTTTCTTTTTCTCCAATGGGATGGACCCTGAATATACCGTGCTTGGCCGGGTGGCGCGGCGCATTTGGGCCGTTACCCTGCGGGATAAATACGGCGCGGATGAGCGCAGCCAAAAATTGAAATACCACGTCCAGACGTCCGGGCGTTCCCTGCACGCGCAGGAAATGACATTCAATGACATTCGCACAACCCTGCAGGCCCTTATCGCCGTTTATGACAATTGCAACAGCCTGCATACCAATGCCTTCGATGAGGCCTTTACCACGCCGACCGAGGACTCGGTGCGCCGCGCCTTGGCTATTCAATTGATCATCAACAAGGAATGGGGTTTGACCAGGAACGAAAATTCCAACCAGGGCTCTTTCATTATCGAGGAACTGACCGACCTGGTGGAAGCGGCGGTATTACAGGAATTTGAACGTATTTCCGAGCGCGGCGGCGTTTTAGGCGCAATGGAAACCGGCTACCAGCGGGGCAGGATACAGGATGAATCCCTTTACTATGAACATAAGAAGCATGATGGGAGTTACCCCGTCATCGGCGTGAATACATTTCTCAACCCCGGCGCGGACGAGGAATACACCGCCGAACTGAGCCGTTCAACCGATGAAGAAAAGCAAGGACAGTTAAAACGATTAAAGGAATTTCAGGCGCGCAATCGCGCCAAGTCAGGGAAAGCGTTGGAACGACTTAAAGTCGCGGTAATCAGCAATGAAAACATATTTGCCGAGTTGATGCATGCCGCGCGCTATTGTTCACTGGGACAGTTGACCAACGCCTTCTTTGAAACAGGGGGGCAATACCGGCGCAACATGTAAAACAGGCGCCATCATCTCCCCCTCTCTTTGAGATGCCGTCGTAAAAGGGGCAGGGGAGAGGGGGCTACCAGCGGTAGCTCCCCCGGAGATACCAGGAACCACCTTCGTAGTTCGCCGCGGCGCGGCGGGCGTAGGGCATGCCCTGGCTCCACCGGTTGGCGCAGGTTTCACCAAAGAAGCGGGTTAAATTTCCAGTATGGCATCAATATCTTCAGCGAGCTTCGGCTGTGTTTGCAGTAACGAGATAAAAATAAATATCAACAAAGACAGTAACAACGCAATAAACCCGCCATGTATGCCCCACGGGATCTTAATGGCAAAAATTTCCAATGAAAGGTTCACAAGCAGGCTGACGAGAATGGCCGTGCATGCAGCCAATGGCGTAGCCCTTTTCCAATTCAACCCAAGCGCCACTACCGGCACCAATGCAGCAGCGAATGTGGCCCAGCCAAACACGCCGAGAATTGCGACAAGCCGCTCGTTGATATAAAAAGAAAACAAGGCAAATCCGGCTGCCACGATAGCCAGCAATATTGTCACTACCCGCGCCCAGAATAACTCGTTTTTCACGCCATGCCCGCGAACGGCAATGGGAATGTCATGGATGATGGCCGCGGCGCCGACATTCAGAAAACCGTCCGCGGTTGACATGATGGCTGCAAATAATGCTGCAAAGACGACGCCGGCAAGAACAGGGTGGACGTAGTATTGCAGGAATTCTGCCGCCGCCATATCTGGCGCTTCCAGTGGCGCGTGGGTACCGGCAAGCACCACGGAACGCATGACCAGGCCAATAAACAACCACAACAAGGCAGAGAGTGAATAACCCAGGATTGATGCCGGCAGAATAATGCGGGTGTCCTTGAGCTCCCGGGTCATCATCAGCTTGGTAATAATGTGCGGCTGGGCGGCGGCGCCCAGTCCGAACACAAAATACCAGGACAAACAACCGATCATCCCCTGGGTGCCAAACGGTCCGATAGAGGCCGGGTCATCGGCATACATGAGGCGGGACATATCCACGTAGCCGTTTTCAAACAACATGTATGCCGTAACCAGGATCAAAATCCCCGCCATGGCCATGACAAGGCCCTGGACCACGTCGGTGTAAACGGAAGCGATAATGCCACCGGTGACGCAATAGAAAATCAGGACGGTGGAAGAGATAACCATGCAAAATAACAGATTTACCTGGCCGAACCAGCCGACATTGTTAATGATGGATTGCATGACCACGGCCATGGCCAGAATCTGTACGGCCAGGTAACCCAGCACGCCCAGCAAAATGGCCACAGCGCTTAATAACCGGGCGCTGTCGCTGTTATATCGCGCGGCAACGATATCGGGTAAAGAGATACAATCTCTCAGTTCTGCAATGAGCCGAATTCGTTTTGAGATCAAAAAAAATATCAAGGTGGTGCCTATCGTAGAGGGGATTACCATCCACATGGAACTCATGCCCATGGAATAGATAAGCCCCGGCCCGCCAACAAAACCAAACCCGCTCAAGGTGCTGGAAAAGATGGCGAAGGCAATAACCATGGGGCCAACCGCCCGCCCCGCCATAAAAAAATCACGGGTGGATCTGGTTTTGTGCATGGCCCACATGCCCACGCCAATACACATGCCCAGATACAGGATCAAAAACATCAGGATGACGGGATTGCGCCAAGCCTCTATCATTGTTTTTTCGCCTTTTCCATCAGTGAATTAAAACGCGCTTCATCTTCTTCCGTATAAATCCAATGACGAAAACCCGCGACAAAGATCAGCGTAAAACACAGTGGCGCCAACCAGACAGCCAACAGCATCAGGATAGTAGGAACGGGAAAGCCGAGTATCAGGGTCAGTTCATTTTCTGATAAATAATGTTGATAGGTGGTTGTAAGTGAAATCCATGCGAGCAAGGCAACCAGCAAGGCCGCAAGTACACTGAGCAGGAAGGGGCGGGAGCGTTTACGTTCAGGCACGCTCAGGTAGATCAGGGTAGCGACTAACATGTACATCAACACACCTAACGCCAAGCCAGGGATTAACACGGGCCGGGCCGCGCCCAGGGCATCGCCGACCTGTTTCATGCCGGGAAATTGGAGATGGGCAATGCCGTGACCATTGGCCGGCTCGGGAGTGACGAGTACGACGATTGTGAATCCGAGCGCCAGCAGCAGGATCAGAAACAAGCTATAGATGGGTTTCATTTTGTGGGAGGCAGCGCCAATGATTCGAGTTCCCGCTGCCCGCGCGCCAGGTGCGCCTGTAGCTCCCGCCACTTGTCAGGCCGATGCGCCGCCATGCTGTAACGTTCCATTGGGTCTCCCTGCATATCGAACAACAGCAAGACGCCGTGCTCCGGCAGCTGGCGGTCTATACCAAGATAGCGGGCCCGAATCAGCATCTTCCAGTTCTGGGTGCGTACCGCCGCTATGCGTTCGTTGTTGAAGAAATACAGCGCCTTGTGCGGTGATTCGTCCGCATCGCCGCTCATGATGGGTAAGATACTCCGGCCATCTAATTGCATGGACTGCGGTAATGACGCACTAGCCATTGCCGCGAAAGTCGGCAGCAAGTCGATATTCATGGCCATTGCGCTTGCCATGCCGGCGGCAGGGATGTGACCGGGCCAGCGAGCGATGAACGGCACGCGGTAACCGCCGTCCCAGGCAGTGCCCTTGCCGCCGCGCAACCCGCCGGCGCTGCCTTCCGGAAACGGGCCGTTGTCACTGGTAAATATGATTACCGTTTTGTCCGCCAGGCCGTTGCGTCCTATGGCGTCGAGTAACTGGCCGACGCTCCAGTCGAGTTCCTGCACAACATCGCCATAGGCGCCGGCCTGGGAAGTATTTGCGAACGCAGGGGATGGAACCAGGGGGATGTGCGGCGCGCTGTGGGACATGTAAAGAAAGAACGGCGCACCGGAATTGCGTTCTATGAACCTGACCGCCTCTTCGGTAAAACGCCGGGTCAGCGCGCCTTGGTCAATGGGTTCGCCGGCGGGTTCGGTATTGCGGTACATAATCAGTCCGGCGGCATCGTTGGGTTGCAGCAATCCATAGAAGAAATCAAACCCGTGGGCGTTTGGACGCTGCCCTGGCAAGTGATGCCCCAGGTGCCACTTGCCAATCAACCCCGTTCGATAAGCGTTGCGCTTCAACATCGATGCGACCGTCGTCACCCGGTCAGGCAATCCACGCTGATCCGTGACGGTGATCGTTTTGTCAGCCAATCCGTCTCGAATCGCGTAGCGACCGGTCATGATGCCGGCGCGCGACGGACTACAGACGTTGGCGCTTGCATAAAAATTTGTGAGGCGCATGCCTTCGCCAGCCAACCGGTCGAGGTGCGGTGTCTTGATGAGCGTCGCGCCGTAGACACCGATATCGCCATAGCCAAGATCGTCCGCAAGGATCAAAACGATGTTTGGCGGCGTTGCCGCCAAAGCGGTCGAGGGACTGCCAAGGCTATGCAGTACAATGCCGAAAATCAGGATGCTGACGGCAAGTTTCATTTATCTCCCGGGAAGATACCCTTGATTTGGTTTTACAAGCTGTAATCACTCGATAGATATTGCATTATACGTTAATGGATACAAAGCTCGCCATAGAGCGGCAATTCCCGCTAATATGATGAAGCGGCGCGGATACCGATGATCATGCACTGGCCCAAGGGTTTGCCTGAAGGGGTAAGCTGGCAAATAAAGAGCTTGCGCTAATCGACAAGCCGGATTATAAATTCAAACTCTATGACTGAAATAACCAAAACCCTGCTGGAAGAAACCCAGGGCCACGTTGAGCAAGCCAGGGCCAGGACAACGCGGGCGAAGAAACCCTGGCAGGTCTGGCTCGATGCGGAATGGGGGTTCCGTAATTACTGGTACCCTGCGGCGTTGTCGCGGCATCTTGACGAAGGCGCCGCCAAGGGGATTGAATTGCTGGGGGAGGAAATTTTAATCACTCGCCAGAATGGGAAAGTCCATGCCCTGGAGGACCGGTGTCCTCACCGCGGGATGCGTTTCTCGGCCCGGCCGCTGTTCTACACCAGGGAGACTTTAACCTGCTGGTATCACACCTGGACGTTTGACCTGGAAGACGGCAGCCTGCGTACCATACTCAGCTCGCCAGAATCAAAGATGATAGGCAAATGCAAGACCAAGGTCTATCCGGCCGAGGAGCAAAAAGGCATCATCTTTATCTTTATTGGTGATATTGAACCGCCGCCGCTGCGCCATGATCTGGCGCCGGGCCTGCTGGATGACAATGCCGTGGTCTACTGTGGCGAGCCCTATGACATCAAGGCTAATTGGCGATTGGGTTGTGAGAATGGCTATGATCCCGGTCACCAGTTTATTCACAACTGGTCTGAGATGTGCATCAATGCCGGCATGCACACGTCCTATGGTTATACATCCACCAGGGAAGACGTGCTGGATACAACCCGCTACGTTGAAGATGAAGACGGGCCAAAAGGTTTTACCCGCAAGGTGGAAAAGACGGAATTCAAGCATGAAGCGTCCATCCCGCTCAGGAACGGCGGTCGAAAAGACCTGGTCCTGCCCCTGGCAAGAGGCAAGTCCACAGAGGAACTGGCGCAGTTGACCGACATCATTCGTCTGGGCACCGTCGGCTTGTGGATGCCTTGTTCCTTGAAAGTCACCACGTTCCCCGCGCCCCATTGCACCCACTATGAGTTCTACGTGCCTAAGAGCAAGGACGTGCACACGTATTTTCAGTTCGGCGTGATTCATACTGACGATGAGGAAGAAGCGGAACGTTGGTTGGGCGAGGATGGCCGGATCATGTGGGAAGTGCCGGCAGTGGAAGGATTTACCGTGGATGACGCCTTTGCCCGTGAACAGCTACACAAATATTACGCTGAGGAAGACGGTTGGCAACGAGAGCGGCTGTTTCAACCGGACGTCGAATTGACCATGTGGCGCCGGTTTGCCAGCAAACATGCTCGCGGCATACAGACCATCGATCATACCCGTGGTTATTTCAAGCGTGATTAATTCGTATATCCCACCTGCGGAGAGACCACAAGAGCGCCATCACTGTCACTGGCGATGACCCGCAGGGGCGAGTTGCCCCTGGTACCTGCCGGCATGGAGCAGGGCAGGCGCAGGGCCTGCCTCCGTGAGATCAAAGTCGCCTGCCTGAGCCTGAGCGTCCCTCTCCCGGCCCTTTTGCGACACCCTCGTTTGTATAATTTCAAGGTAGAAATATTGTAATGACATCGGTATATATGTACACTTTGAACATGTACAAATAAGAGAGTGTTGCCATGCCTCAGATTCCTGTAGAGAGCAATCACCGGATGTCATTGCGTATTGCGTCCGAAGAAAAATCGCTGTTAATGCGGGCGGCTGCCCTGCAACAGACTAATTTGACCGAGTTCGTCATTCGCACTGTTGTTGCAGAGGCGCGTGAAGTGATCGAGCGAAACGAGCGGGTAGAACTCAGCGCCCGAGACAGTTTACATGTTCTCAAACTTTTGGAAGAACCGCCTGCGCCGAATGAAAAACTCATGGCTGCCGCCTTCGCTTTATCGAAGAACTCGTGACGCTTCCTCTTTGGCATGAGGAGCCTGTTTCCAAGCGCCATGATCGGGAAGCCTTCGATTGCGGTGATAAATCGCTCAACGAGTTTTTGCGTCGGCATGCTCGCCAGAACCACGAAAAGGGCGGAGCGAAGACATTTGTTGCGATAGACGATACCGATAGTAAAACTATCCTTGGGTTTTATAGCCTGAGTCCGGCTTCCGTGGCCTATGAACGTACGCCGGATATGGTTAAACGTGGATTGGCGCGTTACGAGGTCCCGGTATTCAGGCTGGTCCGATTAGCAGTGGGCCGAGCCGTTCAGGGTCGAGGGTTGGGCGGACAACTCCTGCTTGCGGCAGGCCGTCGTTGCCTTTATGTCGCAACTCAAACGGGCGGCGTCGCACTTTTGATCGATGCCAGGAACGAACGGATTGCGGAGTGGTACGCCGGCTATGGCGCTGTGCCGCTTCTCGATGCGCCGCTCTCGTTACTCTTGCCTTTTAAAACAATCCATGCGGCGCTCACTGCAGCTGACAAGCAAGGACATAGTTCGAGGTGAACAATATCCGGTCATCATCGGTGACCGCCTGCCAAGCCACGACTACCTCCGAGCGCCGGGGTTCGTCGCCGTCAAGGATGGCGTGCAGCGCCGACGTATCAACGAACAGACTCACGAGTCAAACGCATCCTCGAGATAGCGGTCGTGGTTTTCTGCGACATCCGGGCAACCTGAGTGGTAGCGCCCGGCCAAGTCGCGGGCGCGACGGATAAGCTCGCGACGGTCCCTCATGGGTCGTCGCGCCAGATACTCGGCGACACTCTCGCGCACCAGGTCGGCCATTGAACGTTCTTCGCTGCGCGCTTGCGCTTTGAGGTCCCGGGCTTGTTCTTTCGTCAGTTGGACCTGCGTTCTTACAAGTGATGGCATGACTGCAATTCTGATAACATGATGGTATATTCTAATACGCTACCGGTGCCGTCGTCAAGTCCTTGTCCTTGTTCAGGCCAGCAGTCTGGAATCCCTGGATGGTTTTTTCGTTTACAAACGCGCCGGGGAGTTCCAAGCTGGAGGCATTCGCCGAGACCTTTAGGTAACCTGCTCGCTAACCAGCACAAGGCGCTGGTTTTTTCGCAATTCGTCAAATACCTGAAACTGATCGAGGAACACCTGGTTAACAGGCTAAAGGGTCAGGGCTTTAATTTTGGTATCAAGCATTTAATTCATCCCTCAAATGCTTGCCGGGATGTATGGGTCGCATGTTACTTGCCATATCGCATAGTATAGAATGATATTATCATTAAAAAAGAATGCCTCTGATGCTATCACGTCATGTGTTTGATACAGGCGATATGGAAAGCCGCGTTACTTATCATGGTTGGTGGACCGTGGCGGTGTCGGCCGTTGCCATGTCCACCGGGCCGGGGCAATTTGCATTTGGCGCATCACTTGGGCCCTATGCTTTTGGCCTTGCCTTTGAAACTTACGGATCTTATATGGAAGTGTTGATAACAGCCGTGATTGTTATGGTTATTTCAGCTTTCATAACCCTGCTGCTGCCGGTTTACAAGAAAACAAACCAACAGGGATGAAGCGTTAAAAAAAGGAATAGGGAATGCGCTCGTTACTTGTGATAAGAGGAATAAAGCATCAGTACGCGCTATTATTAGAAATGGCGGCATGCCTGACACTGAGGAGTATCCAAGGGAACAAAATGGTTTTGTTCAACGTTATTGGATCGACTTGAAGGATTTTTCAGGGGATACGTCATTGCTTCTCACGCCGCGGGCGTCTAACTGGCAACTATGAGGATAAGGCTATGATCATGCTTTGGAAGTTCGTGTGTTTCACTACGATGAACTCCGGTTATTAACAGCCGGTGGTCCGGCATATGAGGAGACGCAGTGAACCGCCTCCGCCGCGCGATAATGCAGACATCGGCCGCGACTGCGATGCTTGCTTCACTACCCCCGGGGCTACGCCTTGTTCAGGCGGGTGATAAGAGCGTGAATCTATACGTTGATGACCACTTGGCCTCCTATGGTTTCCCAGACGGTCATCCATTGGGTATCGATCGCCAGGGCGCGTTTTTGCGTGAAGCGGTTGAACGGGGTCTGATCGAGCATACAACCAGGCGAGATTCACGTGAGGCGTTACGCGAGGAGTTGGTCCGTTTTCATCGCGACGAATACGTCGAACGGGTGTTCACGGCAGAAGAGAAGGGTGTGCGTCTGCTCGATGACGGTGATACGCCGGTCTTTCCCGGGGTGTATCGCGCCTCTGCGCACGTCGTCGGCGCAGCCCTCGATGGGCTCGCACAGGTGATGGACGGGCATTGCTTGCGCAGTCTGCAACCCATTGGCGGACTCCATCACGCGGCGCGCGGTCGTGCTGCCGGATTCTGCGTGTTCAATGATCTCGGAGTAGTGATCGAAACATTGCGCCGCGTATACGATGTTCAGCGCGTCGGTTATCTCGATATTGATGTGCATCACGGCGATGGCGTGTTTTACGCGTTCGAAGACGATCCGGACCTGATTTTTGCGGATATTCACCAGGATGGGCGCACGCTTTATCCCGGCACGGGTCGGGCGCACGAAACAGGCAAGGGCAGGGCAGAAGGCGCCAAGCTCAACATTGAGCTTCCGCCGTTTTCGGGCGATGCCGAGTTCATGGAGGCCTGGCCGCGTATTGAAGGGCATTTCGAAGCATACCAACCGGAGTTCTTCATCTTTCAATGTGGCGCCGACGGCCTCAAGGGTGATCCGTTGGCGCAACTCGAATATTCTCCTGCCGTGCACGGACATGCGACGCGCCGCATGGTCATGCTGGCGGATAAGTTCGCCAGGGGACGTATCATGGCGTTCGGCGGCGGCGGTTACGATCGGGCTAACCTGGCTCACGCGTGGAACGCCGTACTGGGTGAGCTCGCAGGGTAAATGTGAATGCGCCCATATGGTGGGCTCCATGAGTATTCTGGGGTTGTTGCTGGGGTCTTACTCGAAGCAATCCGTTTCCACGCCGGCCTGGGCCATCCGTCCACCGGGCGCGCTGTCGGAGGAAGATTTTTCAGGCGCCTGCGTTACCAGAATCCGGACAGTGATCGCCGGCGCATCCGTTGAAAAACAAACATCCGGGTTATAATGTTGGGTTAAAAGGGGGCATCTGCTTTGGGGAAAAGGGGACATTGCTATTTTGGGTTGACATCATGTTCATACTGGAACTATAGCTGCGAGGTGTTCTGATGAGAAGGGTATTGCTGTTAGTCTTAGGTATATTGATATTCACGTCAGCTGGCATGAGCGCGGCGCAAAGTGGAGAGCGTATCAAAATTATTTTTGATACCGACTTTGTAATGCCCCCTCAAGATGACAGCATGGCGTTGATGTTAGCGATGCAGTCGCCGGAAATCGAGATACTGGGGATTACTACAGTAGCAGGCAACGATAGCGTTGAGCGCGCCACGTCCGACGTTTTAAGGATGCTGGAGATAGCGAATCAAACCGCTATCCCCGTGCACAGGGGGGCAGATATGCCACTTGTTCACGAAAAGAGTGATTTTGCGGTGCGTGAATACGGCAGGTGGTATTCAAACGAGCCCCCACCGGCGCCTCCGGGGGGTTATGCGAATAAAAAGGCGGCTCCCGAAAGCGCAGTATCATTTATAGTCAAAACAGTTCTGACAAATCCCCACGAGGTGACATTGGTTGCAATCGGGCCGTTGACGAACATTGCGCAAGCAATTCGGGCCGACCCCGGTTTTGCGAAAAAAGTAAAGCGGATGGTTATCATGGGAGGCGCGATAGCGCTCCTGCCGGACGGTAGTGGAAATATTACGCCAAACGCTGAATTCAATTTCTGGGTAGACCCGGAAGCCGCGTATGTCACTCTTCGTTCCGGCATTCCGATCGAATTGTCTCCCCTCAATGTTTCCCGCAAAAGTGCGTTGACCAGGCATTGGTATGAAAAGATGGTGGAGACGGATACCCCTCTTACGCGACTTCTCAAAGTTACTTTAGGCCCCCGTTTTGAAAACGAACCGGACAGGCTGGACTTCATGTATGACCAGATTGCAGTAGCGAGTCTCATCGACCCTGCGCTTGTCAGCAAGGAACGATTATACGTTGACGTGAATATAGAACATGGAATCAGCTATGGCGTATCAGTTGGTGGCCGCAAGTTATGGCCCGGCGCGGAAGGGGCCAGGCAGGTAGACGTTCAATATGATCTCGACTGGCCGCGCTTCATCAACATGTTTGTGGACAGGATTCAAACCCCACTGGCGCAATAACGCGAAATCAGACAGTCTTAACTGGTTGCAGTCCATAGGACACAAGCATCTCATGCAAAATATCTTCAATGATTTCACGCTTCAAACTGTGATAGAAATAAAGTGATATAATCACTGTAACTCATTGATAGAAAATAATTTTCCGTTGATGAAAAGCGGATTGGTTAGATACGCGGGTTAGAAGCGGCCTTTCACGCCGGTTGAGTATCATATCTAATCGATCCCAGGATGTGATCAGGCATCCTTGATCTTGGAAGGAATTTGGCGGGTCGAGCGCCTGCCTGACTTACCTCAATTGGCTGTCCTTGCTACCCCGGCGGTTATATCCGCTGAACTGCTCCTGCGCCTGGTCCCGTTCGGATTGGCAGGTTACGCACAAGCGGACACCCGGAATGGCGGCCTGACGCGCTTCGGGTATGTCATCGCCACAGGCTTCACATTCAGCAAGACTTGCCCCTTGCGGCAGGCGACTGCGGGCGTTCTTTACCGCATCTTCGATGGTCGCATCGATCTGGTCCTGGACTGCCCCGTCTTTGGTGAAACCGCCAGCCATGGTGTTTTCCTCCGGGTTTGCTGTTGCCAATGAACAATATTTAACCATGAAACCGCGAATTTGTCCCTGCTGATATTTACGATATTCCATATGAGTCCACTTTTCTATTTTCCTTGCATATTTAATATTCAATATTAAATATGCAAGGATGATTGAGCGCAACGCACAGGATCAATTGTCGCAACATCGCCGGTAACAAACCAGTTATCTGCATCATCTCCCGGCTCCCCGCAGACCTCTACACAATTCTACATATTCCAAGCCTGATCCTGTTCGAGGCGGTTACCCCCGGAATGCCGGTTTAAGGGCGTTCGCGAGTCACTCGGGCGACCGACAACCGGGACGCAGGGATGCTGCCAGACAAAAAGGTTTTGCATACTGCTTATAAGCAGGTAATATTTAAATTGATTTAGTACCATAAACCTTAGTCAGCGCTAATAGTATTCGCTTATGCCCATTGACCCGCACGACCGACAAGAGGAAATTCTGATCGAACACCCAAAAGCAATGAACGCATCGTTAGATCGAGGTCCAGCGTTTTGACTGGCCGGATATGAACATAGCGATACACATGCAACGATCCGGGAGCGCTTTCTCGGAGTATCCTGCTATAGCAAAAGGCTCCACGGTTTTGCGAACATACAGTGAAATGGCGGAACGCGTATCCCGTCTCGCCTTCGCATTGACCGGGCATTTCAAACTCGAGCAGGGAGATCGCGTCGTCTTGGCGATGAGTAATTGCCCGGAGTATCTGGAGATTCTGTATGCGTGCTGGCATGCAGGACTGGTCACCGTACCGGTCAATGCCAAATTTCACCAAAACGAATTCGCTTATATCCTGGAAAACAGCCAGGCAAAGCTCTGTTTTGCCACGCGCGCTCTCGTCGAGACCATAGCTCCCCTGCTTGCGGGGGAAACGCTCGAAGCTGTCGTTGACGTTTCCGCCCGGGATTATCAGCGGTTATTTGAATGTGATCCTTTACCCATGGTTTCCCGCGAACCACGGGATCCCGCCTGGTTGTTTTACACCAGCGGCACTACGGGCAAACCAAAAGGCGCGGTACTCAGTCATCGCAACCTGCTTGCCACGTCGTTTTGTTATTTTGCGGATGTCGACCAGGAATCTCCCTGGCGGGCAATCCTGTATGCGGCGCCCATGAGCCACGGTTCAGGTGTTTATGCGCTCGCCCATGTCATGCAGGCAAGTTGTCACGTGATCCCGGAAACCGGTGGATTTGATGTTGAAGAGATTTATCACTTGATCGAATCCTGGCCCGCCGCAGTATTTTTTGCCGCCCCGACCATGGTGAAACGACTGCTGGATCATCCGGTCGATACCGACACCACCAACCTGAAAACCATTATCTACGGCGGCGGTCCCATGTATCTGGAGGATTGTCTTGCCGGACTGGAACGATACGGACCAAAGCTCGCGCAACTATACGGTCAGGGGGAGAGCCCCATGACCATCACCGCCTTGAGTTCGCGCATACATGCAGAGAAAGATCATCCCCGCTGGCGCCAGAGGCTTTCATCGGTGGGCACGCCACAGAGCGCAGTCCAGGTACGCGTCGCCAACACGGAAGGGGACTGGCTTCCCACAGGGGAAGTGGGAGAGGTGCTGGTGCGGGGAGAAAGCGTTATGAACGGATACTGGCGTAATCCGGAAGCGAGTGAGGAAACCTTGCGCAACGGCTGGTTGCACACGGGCGATTACGGATGTTTTGACGAGGAAGGCTTCCTGACCCTGAAGGATCGCTCAAAAGACCTGATCATCTCCGGGGGAACAAATATCTATCCACGTGAAGTGGAAGAAGTCCTGATCAAGCATCCTGACGTGTCGGAGGTAGCGGTTATCGGCCGACCCGATCGCGAATGGGGTGAGGTTGTCATTGCCTACGTGGTTACATCGACGGCCGAAAAGATTGATAAAAAGTCCCTGGATAATTTCTGCATCGAAAATATCGCGCGCTTCAAGCGCCCCAGGTTTTATCGTGCGGTGGACAGTCTGCCCAAGAGCAACTACGGCAAGGTGCTGAAGACAAAACTACGGGAAATGGAGCAGGAGTATGAATAACAACCAATCAGTCGCCGACATCTACCGCCGGCTGACGCCGTAAAGTCGGGACATCGAACATCAGGAGCTCCGCGTTGCCGTCCTGAGGCAATTCACCGTTGACGCAATATCGAATCGGCGCATTGCCGGGATCGAGTAGTTCACGGGTTACGACGAGCGGTGGAATCGCGTTAATCATTCGGATATAATTCGAATATGTCGACCATGCACTTCCATAACTCCCGTAGCGCTCCGATCAACAAGCGCCGGGCAGATACTCTCGAAGCATTTGAAGCGCTCATCCTTGCCGAGGGGTTCTCGCGGCTCAATGTCTCGAAGATCGCCGCGCGTCTCAAGTGCTCGAAGCGCACCCTCTATGAGCTCGCCCCGAGCAAGAAGATGCTGGTGCTGAAGGCCCTGGACAACTTTTTCAGCCGCATCAGGCAAGAAGCCGACCATTTGACCGATAACACCTTGGATCCGGAACGTCAGGTCTATGAATATCTTGAGGTTGGGGCGCGCGCCGCCGAGCGGTTGAGCCAGGCTGTGGTCGCCGACATTCACGAATGGGAACCGGCGCGAACGCTTTGGCGGGAACACATCAGCCTGCGCATCGACGGCATGTGCCGGATTATCGACAACGGCGTCAAGGCCGGCGTCTTCCGGGAGGTACTACCGGCGTTCGTCGCCGAAATCGTGTTCGCCAGCATCAACCGATTGCGTGAACCTGACTTCAGCGATTCCACGGGCCTGACGATCTCCGAGGCATTCCACGAGCTCTACGAAATGCTCCTGCACTCGCTCATGCCTCGCAGCGAGCGACTTGAGAGGGAGACGTTCAACTTGTCGCGGTCCGCGCGGCGTCACATTTATCCGAGAGCAGACTCGCGCTTGCCACGGTGAGATCCGGAACCGAGTCCTGTCGGTGGCGATTTCTGAATTACCTGCGACCCAGCCCTAGGCAGTGTTTGCCGCTTGAATAGCCGCCCAGATCTTTGTAGGTGTCGCCGGCATTGAAAGGTCGGTGACACCGATGGGTTTGAGCGCATCGAAAATGGCGTTCATGACGGTAATCGGCGCGCCAATGGTTCCTGCCTCACCGGCGCCCTTGGCGCCTAACGGATTTGATATCGAGATCGCATCTAATTCCGAAACTTCGAATGTTGGCAGATCATCCGCGCGCGGCATAGTGTAATCAAGGAAGGACGCGCTCAACGGCTGGCCTGAATCGGCATCGTATACGGCGTTTTCGAGAAGCGCCTGACCAATGCCCTGGGCAAGGCCGCCATGAACCTGACCATGCACGACCATCGGATTGATCACCACGCCGAAATCATCGAAGACGGTGTAACGATCGACCCTTGTCTCGCCGGTCTCCGGATCGATTTCGACCTCGCAAATGTGACAGCCGGCAGGAAAAGTGAAGTTCGGTGGGTCGAAGAAGGTGGTTTCTTCAAGCCCAGGCTCGAGCTGCTCCAATGGATAGTTCCCCGGAACATACGCTTGGCGCGCAATTTCTTTGAATGACATGCTATGGACCGCATCCTTGTGTTTGAAGAACCCGTCGATGAATTCGATGTCGTCGGCATTGCTTTCAAGCATATGCGCCGCGATCTTTTTGCCCTTGGCGATGATTTTCCCGGCGCTTAGGAGTACTGCGCTGCCGCCGGCGCTGATTGAGCGTGATGCGTATGTTCCTATGCCGAACGGCAGTTGACTGGTATCACCGTGGATTACTTCGATCTCGTCCAGGGGCAAGCCAAGTTGATCCGAAACGATTTGGGCAAACGTCGTCTCGTGACTCTGTCCGTGGCTGTGCGCGCCGGTAAGGACGCGCACCGATCCATCCGGATTTACCCGGACCGTCGCAACCTCGAAAAATGCGTGTCCCGCGCCGAAAGCAATCGCCGCCTGGGAAGGCGCCGCGCCGGCTTGCTCGGTATACGCGATTATGCCTAACCCACGCAGCTTGCCGGCGGCCTGTGATGCCGCCTTGCGTGCGTCGTACCCTTTCATGTCTGCGTTTTCCAATGCGCGGTCGACGCATTGATCGTACGCGCCTTCGGTATAAACGAGTCCCAGGGGCGTCTGGTACGGGAAGTCCGACGGCTGAATGAAATTTCGTCGCCTGATCTCGACGCGGTCGATGCCGGTTGCCTCCGCAGCGAGGTCGACCAGACGTTCCACCAAATACGTCGCTTCCGGGCGTCCGGCCCCACGGTATGCGTCCACCGGCACCGTATTCGTCATTATGCCGCGTACTCTTATTGCGATAGCTGGAATCTTGTAAACACCCGAAACCATGGTGGCGTAGAAAACGGTAGGAATGGCGGCGCCGTATTGCGATAGCGCCGCGCCCAAATTGGCATCAGTATCAACACGCAGGGCCAAAAACTTTCCATCGGAGTCCAGCGCCAGGGTGGCATGAGTTACATGATCGCGGCTGTGGGCATCGGAAACGAAGGCTTCGCTACGTTCAGCCACCCATTTCACCGGTCGACCCAAAGCCTTGGCTGCAAACAAGGCAACCAGGTCCTCTGAATACTGATAAATCTTGGCGCCGAAACCACCGCCAACGTCAGCCGAAATGATCCGGAGTCTGGATTCCGGAACCGGCAACGAATTTGCGCACGTCCAAGTCCGTAGAAGATGTGGATTCTGGCACGCCGCATGAAGCGTAAATTCATCGTTGCTCGCATCATGAAGGGCGATAACAGCGCGCGGTTCGAGCGCATTGGGCGTCAGGCGATTTTGAACGATGTCAACCTCTACAATTCGAGCAGCCGACGCGAATGCCTCAGCTACCGCTTCAGTATTGCCGATGATCCACTCGAAGCATTGGTTGGCAGAGATGTGGTCCCAAACCTTCGGGGCATTTGCAATGGTCGCGTCGGCCAGGTTCGCAACGGCAGGCAATTCCTCGAGATCGGGTTCGATTAGTTCGGCTGCGTCTTTCGCAAGAAGACCGGATTCAGCGATCACAGCCGCTACCGGCTGCCCGACATAGCGGATGCGCTCACGCGCCAATGCTTCACGCGGGGCTTCATGCATTGGAGAGCCATCAGGGTTGTACATGATCCAGGCCGGCTGCATATCGCCTATCCCGCCGGCATCGAGATCCGCGGCAGTGTAGACGGCAACAACGCCTGCCGCAGCCCGTGCCGCCGATGCGTCGATGTTGCGTATCCGGGCATGTGCAGTTTGCGCGCGGACGATATAGAGATAGGCCTGGTCGGAATACTGGACATCGCTCGTGTATGTTCCCGCGCCCGTGATGAAGCGCCGGTCTTCCTTACGCCGTACAGATTTTCCAATCTCAGTCATTATTCGTCGAGCTCGAACATGAGCAGGACGTTCCCGGGCATAGCGAACTGCGCATAGTCGTTGCCGGATGTCACAAACAATTTATCCTTCACGATGACCGGCCCGCCGTAGCCCAGACCCCCGCCGTAGCCCTTGATGCCATTGACGGTTTCATAGTCGCGCGCCGTATCGAAGCTCCACACCAGCTTCCCGGTCGCCTTCTTATAGGCGCGCAACAAGCCGTCCGCGGAGCCCGTGAAAACGACGTCGTTCGCCACGGTGCTGGGCAAGCCAAAGGCATTGCTGCACGGCGGCGCCGGCTTACCCTCACAGTCGGGCGTCATTTTCTCGACGCGCCATACTTGTTTTCCGGTCAGGAGATCGACCGCCGTGAACGAGCCGTCCGCCAACATGTCCGCATCCATATCCTGGACGGGAACGTAAGCATTCTTGCCATCGCTCGAAAAGCCCCACTGGATGCCGCCGACTTCCCCACCCCTGCCGAGGCGGGTCTGCCACAGGATTTCTCCTTTGGCGTCCGGGTCCAACGCGTAAAGCATGCCGTCCTTGGAGCCGGCCATGAGGACCTCCTTGCCGTCCGATCGTTCCACCAGTATAACGGGCGCCACGATATCCCGGTCACCCTGTCCCTTCGGGTTCAAGGGCGAGCAGGTTTTCCGCTCGCCATCGACCCACGCTTCGCAGCCCAGGTGGTAGACGTCCTGGCCGCCAAATTGCTCGGGCGCCAGTCCTTTGACCCAAACCTTGGCGCCCGTTTTCATGTCGAGCGCGATCACGGAGTCGGATTCGGGAATGACCGGTTCGGTCTGCTGGTTCGCGGTCGGCACGTACAAAAGGCCGCGCTTGTCGTCGACTGTGATCGCCGAGAACACCGTAACGCCGGAGGGGCCATAGCGATTCACGCCGTTTTTCGTCGTGCCTATAAACTCGGATCTCTGGTCGATGGTATAGGTCTTCCACTTGCGCTCACCCGTATGCAGGTCAAAGGCGGAGATTGAGCCGCGAGCCGTACAGCACGGGAATTCCAGGGTTCTGCCACCCATGTTGAGCACTTCCTGGTAGTTGGATATGGGCACGTAGACGACGCCGTCGTGCACCGTAATGTTACCCGAAACGCGGGAGGTCGGCGTCCAGTCTACTTTTTTGCGCCAGAGCAGCTGGCCTGTTTCCGCGTTCACTGCGTAGGCGTTCGCCCCGGTATCGCCGAATACAGCGATGCCATCGCGCACGGTGACGTTCGATCGAATCCGAAATTCAGCCTGGAACGCCCAGTGCGCGCAGCCGGAGTCCGCATCGAACGAGTAGACCCAGTGGTTGAGACTACCCACGAATATGCGGTCGCCGACGACGGAGACCTTGTGCCCGCCACTAACGAACGAATGGACCTGCGGAAACCCCACGGCCCACTTGAGCTTGAGGTTTTTCACGCTCGCGGCGGTGAACTTCGAATTGGTCGCATTCGCGTGGAAGCTGTTGTCCTTGGACCATCCAGGCCAGTCATGCTCGGCATCGGCCACCAGCGGCGTTTTATCCTTGCACATTTTGGCGCCGTGGCCGCGCGGGTCTCTTTCGCTGTCTTTTTTGAAACTGGTTACGAACTTGGCCAACTCCCAGCGCTCAAAATCGTCCAGGCCATTGGCGAACTCCATCATGACGCCCCACGTCAATTCCTTGTGCGCCTCTTCCGGGGTCAGGTTCGACATCTGTTCTACGGTCGGCGAAAAAAAGGCGCGCGCATGGCATTCGGCGCAACGTTGGGCGTAGATCACGGCGGCGTTCGGTTCTCCCGACGGTCTGTTGAGCACGTTAAATTTGGTTCCGGGAGGCGGCGGCGGGGCCGCTTCCATATCGGCTGACACCGACGTCGCCGCGAAGAGGATTCCAAACAGGGTTAACAGATGTAACAGGCGCCGATTGCTCATGGTTCGATCTCCCAGTTGCGTATTTTCAGATGGCGACCTCCAGGGTCGTGTCGTAAGTATATAACGTTTTTGGTACCATATCGAGTAAAAAATTACCCGATGGTCCGTATACAGCGCCTTATGAGTAGTATTCCCCCGGTCGTTTGTGATATGTCCGGACGATATGGTACTTTTTTTATCGATTAAGTACCAAAAAAGTTGTATTCCTCCGATCGTGTGTGCTATATTCAGATGAAGTGGTACTATTTTTATCGATTTGGTACCAAAACATTGACAAGGACCAGATCAATTTTTTTGCCGTTCAGAATCAACATTGGGGGATAGCTGACCATGAATCAACAGACATCCGGGCAAACGCGCCCGAATTCCGTACCGCTCATCTCAATCCTTGCAACGACTTTATTGCTGGTCGGCATGAACGCCGGCGCGCAAGTGTTGGAAGAGATCGTCGTCACTGCGCAGAAACGCGCGGAGAACCTGCAGAATGTCGGTATCGCCATCACCGCCTTGTCGGGCGATCAGGTTCGCCAACTCGGCATGCTGGATACAACGATGGTACCCGACATGGCGCCCGGCGTGCAGCTCGTGCAGCCCAACTCCCGCCAGTCCTACGGTTTCTCCGTGCGCGGCGTCCTCCAGGTCGATTTCGCCGATCACCAGGAGCACCCGACCGCGGTCTATGTCGACGAGGCGTACGTCAGCCAGGCCTCTGCTTCGGGTTTCCAGCTCTTCGACCTGGAGCAGGTCGAAATCCTGCGCGGGCCGCAGGGTACGCTGTGGGGCAGGAACGCCACCGGCGGCGCCATATCGTTCACCACCAACAAGCCGTCACAGGAATTCGAGGCGTACGCCGAAGCCAAATATGGTTCATACGATAACAAGGGTATGGAGTTCGGGATCGGCGGTGGTCTTACCGACCGTATGTCCGTCCGCTTCTCTGGCACAGGGAATTGGCACGACGCCTATGCCACAAACAACGTCGGAACGGACCAGTTCGACGATAACACAGCTTCGTTTCGCGGACAGGTTCTATACGAGTTCAGCGAAAACGTGAGCCTCCTTCTCAACGGCCGCGGGTCTTCCAGCGAGCTCATCGACGGCGCCGCATACACTCAGCCAGCCAGCTTCGATCCGGACACCGGATTCGGTTTCGTGAGAGGACCAAACGAAGTCACCAGTAACACCGGGGTGGACAATGCGGTAAATTGTCCCGGCTGCGATTTCTTTGGTTGGGCGGAACCGGAAGACGGCAGACGAACGGTAAGCCACGACTTCATCGGGTTCTCCGACCTGCACACCTGGGGCGGCGGTGCCCGCCTTGATGTGGACGCCGAAAACTTCGATTTCGTCTCGATCACCGACTGGTACCACGTCGATAAAGAGTACATGGAGGACAGCGACAACACGCCGTTTCCTGTCCTGGAAACCTTTCTGGCGAACGACGTCGAGCAATTCTCGCAGGAGATCCGTTTGAGCGGGGAGATGGAGCGCGTTCGCTGGGTGGCGGGGGGTTACTACCTGCGTATTCGTGGCGACTACGGCACGGGTGTCACGTTACGTTCCGACGTAGGGACGATCGGCGCCGAGCCCAGCCCTCAAACAGTAGGTTCTATATCACCGGCTAATTCGCTGGTCGGCGAGGCAGGCCTCGAAATTCCTTGCTTTGGGGGAGGGCAGTTCGAAGATTTACCCCAGACCTGCGGTCTGCAACCCACGTCGCATGATGCGGGCATCCTCGTCGCGTCTGCGTTCTGGGAACAGGATACGGATTCGTATTCGATATTCGCCCAAACCGAGTTCGACCTGACGCCCCAGTTGACGCTGACCACCGGCTTCCGCTGGATCGAAGAGGAAAAAGACATCGACTACACCTATCTGCTCGACATCTGGCCGGCCGACGAGCCAAGAGGTTTCTTGAGTCCTGCTGAACCCGCTGCTTTCTTAGTCGTACACAACAAAGATTCAGCCGGCGACCTCGCCGTCTACGATAAGGGCCTGTGGTCAGCCAAGGTAGGGCTTGACTGGCAGGTCAATGATGACCTGCTGACGTACTTCACTTTCAACCGTGGCGTCAAGGGCGGCGGCTTCAATGGGTCGGCGGTGGGCGATGCGTTAAGGCCCGAGCAGGTTCCGATCAAGGAAGAGATACTCAAGGCCTACGAAATCGGCTTCAAGCAAACCCTGTGGGATAACCGCTTACGCGTGAACGGGGCCGCGTTCTACTACGACTACGATGATTTCCAGGCCTTCATTTTCGAAGGCCAGGCGAACCTGATATCCAACCAGGACGCCGAAATCTACGGCGCTGAACTCGAAATCGAGGGCTCGCCGGTGGAGGGCCTGAATTTCAAGGGCGGCGTGGGGTACTTGCAGGGAGAAGTCTATGACGTCACTTTCCCGTTCACCGATCCAAACACTGGCCGTGAGTTTACCCAGCCGCTTGATCGGGAACTTCCGAGAGCGCCGAAGTGGTCCGTCAACGGCCTGGTGCGCTACCAGTGGCCTGTCGCGTTTGAAAACACCGGCTTAGGGGGCCACTTCGCCGTGCAGGCGGATTTCAATTACCGTAGCGACCAGAACATGCTCTTATCGGAAGCGCCCATCGGAGAGCAGGAGGCCTACGTGGTCGGCAACGCGCGCGCCAGCTATGCCAGCGAAGACGGCCGCTGGGAGGCGGCGTTTATGGTCCACAATATCGGCAATCAGTTCTTCTGCACACAGATCTACGATGTCGGACAGGACTTCAACAGCCGCCAGTGCTTCTTCAATCGCCCGAGGTGGTTCTCGGGATCGCTGCGCATCAACTTCTAACGAAGCCCGGTGCGAGCCGCTAACGCGTGTAAATTCTCGATGCGGGCGGGCGGGGTCACCGACCCCGCCCGGCGCTTCAGTCCGTCAAAGTTAATGAGAGAACGATAATTCGGAGGAATCACCATGCCCAAAGCCAACCAGATCTATCACAAGCGCCCCAACATCGAGAAAAGCATCTACTATGCGCAGGCCTGCAAGGCCGGGAACATGTTGTACGTCTCGGGCGCCGTTAGCTGGGACGCCGAGGGAAATATCATCGGCGCGGGCGACATGAAGGCACAGATCAAGCAGGTCTACACTGATCTCAAGGAAACACTGGAAGCCAACGGCGCGAGCTTCCAGAACGTGATCAAGGAAACCGTCTTCACTACCGACATGGGGGCGCTGGTAGCCAACAACGACATTCGCATTGGGTTCTACGAGGAAGCGGCGTCCGCGCCACCCGCCGCGACCTGGATCGGCTGCGCCAGCCTGGCCTTTCCGGAGCTGATGATTGAGATCGAGTGCATCGCGCTGCTCGATTGAGCGCGGGTCGAAAATCCGCGCCGGATGCCCACAACGCGCCGCGAAGTAGCCCAAAAATATCATCTTACCAGTCACAATCAAGGGAGGTCCCATGAACAAGAAACATATGCCCGACACGATCGCGCCGCCGGTCGCAGCCTACAGCCACGGCATTGAGATCCCACCAAACTCGCGAGTCCTCCACACCGCAGGACAGGTAGGCCTGTTGCCCGACGGCACGATGCCCGAAGGAATCGAGGCCCAGACTCAAGCCACCTGGAGCAATCTCATGGCCATTCTGGAATCCGCCGGCATGGGGATCGATGATATCGTCAAAGTAACGACCTACGTGACGAGCGAGGACGACTTCTGGCCGATGGCGCAGGCCCGCGCCAAGTTCCTGGGTGATGCGCGGCCCGCTTCCACGGGCATTATCGTCAAGGCGCTGGCGAAGCAGGAATGGCTGGTCGAGGTCGAGCTTATCGCCGCCAAGGCCTGATCTCGAACCATCTGAAAAGCATCTATTATGGGAGCGTGTGATGAACCGATTAGTACTGATGGCAGCTGCAATGCTGTTCGCGACAACCCTCGCGGCGGATGACAATTTCAACAAGGCCGGCGCGAGTGGTGAGGCGATCATAGCCACGAGCCAGGATATGGAGCTCTATGATCAATACCATTTTTCTCCCGCCTACCGTGCGGGCGACTTCCTGTTCCTCTCCGGCGTCGTGGCCGAGCCGCCGGGGGACAATCCCGCCACGCCGGAAGAGTTCCAGGAAAGTCTCCATAAGGCCTTCTCGGCGATCAAGGCGACGCTGACCGCTGCCGGCGCGAGATTCGATCAGGTCGTAAAGCTCACGACCTTCCACGTCTTCGACAGCCCCCATTTCGACGGCGACAAGGGCGCGCACGTCGGCGCGTTCATGGCTGTAAAGGATGAATACCTGCCGGCGCCGTACACGGCTTGGACGGCGATCGGCATCAGTGAATTGTTCCCGGACAGGGGCCTGGTAGAGATACAGCTCATCGCGCACGTGCCCGCCGACTGAGGCCGGCAGACCGCCGTCACGACGATGTCCGGCCGTAGGTCATCGAAAACGGTCGCGAGTCCGCCGAGACCGTTGTTCTAGCCCACCGCAGCCACTGCGCGCCTGGCCATCACGTTCACGAGATGGGCGCGATATTCGGCGCTGGCGTGAATGTCCTCGTTAAATTCGGCGCCGTCCACTGCGATCGGCGCGATGGCGTCCGGCGTGAAATCCTTCTTGAGCGCATCCTCCATTGCCGTCACCCGAAACACGCAGGGCGCGGCCCCGGTGACCGCGACGCGGATCCCGTCGTGGGTCTCCGCCACCATGACGCCGACAATAGCGTAGCGCGAGGCGGGATTGGGAAACTTCATGTAGGCGGCGCGTTTGGGAATCGGAAAGTGCACGGCGGTGATGATCTCGTCGGCCTCGAGCGCGGTTTCGAACATGTCGGTGAAGAAATCGTCGGCCGCGATCTCGCGGCGGTCGGTGACGACCGTCGCGCCGAGACCGACAAGCCCGGCAGGATAGTCCGCCGCCGGATCGTTGTTGGCGACAGAGCCACCTATTGTGCCGCGGTTTCGCACCTGGGGATCCCCGATCGTCTCCGCCAGGTCTGCGAGACCGGGGATGCGGTCCCGTACGAGCTTCGAGGCGGCAACATCGGCATGACGCGTCATAGCGCCGATCACGATCGCCCGGTTTTTCTCCGTGACCCCGGCGAGCGATCCGATGCGGTTGATGTCGATCAGCGCCTCGGGACGCGCCAAACGCAGCTTCATCGTCGGTAACAGCGTCATGCCGCCGGCAACGATCTTCGCCTCGTCATTCTCGCGCAACGCCGCCAACGCGGCTTCGAGCGAGTCGGGCGCCTGATAATCGAACTGGTACATGATTTGTTTCCTCTTGCCTGGTTGTGGGTGCGAAGGCGGATCTTACTGCGATTTCGCGTTTGTTTGTATCGACTTGACGATGTTCTGATAGCCCGTGCATCGGCACAGGTTGCCTTCCAGCCAGTCCCGGATCTCCTTTTCCGTCGGAGCTGCGTTGTTCTGCAACAGGTCGATCGCGCTCATGATCATGCCGGGTGTGCAAAACCCGCATTGCAAGCCGTGCTCTTCGCGAAATGCGGCCTGCATGGGATGCAGCGCGTCGCCGTCGGCCAGGCCCTCGATAGTCGTAACCTGCATGCCCTCGGCTTGTACTGCGAGCAGGGTGCAGCTCTTGATGGAGCGGCCGTCCAAGTGAACGACGCAGGCGCCGCATTGGCTGGTGTCACAGCCCACGTGCGTGCCGGTCAGACCGAGGTCGTTGCGGAGAAAATCAACCAGCAGGGTGCGCGGTTCCACGTCCCCGCTGAGCTCCGCGCCATTGACTGAAAACGAGACTTTCATTGTTGTTCCTCCCCCGGCCAAAGGCCCTGTATTCTCGCGAATTATGTCCGAATGATTTACGCAGTCGCGTCATCCGCCGCGACATCGAAACCCGATGAAAAGGCCGCGAAAAACTTGTCGGCGAACTTGCGCGTGGTCGCCACGATCAGACGCGATCCGACCTGCGCGATGCGCCCGCCCGCATTGAACCTGGCGGTATAGCGCAACGCCGTTCCGTCGCTGGTTTCCTCGAGCATGACGTCGGCGACGCCTTCTCCGAACCCTGCCGCGCCGCCCTGGCCGCGCCCGCTCAAGGTGTAGGACACGGGCGCGTTGATGTTCGACAAGGTCAGGGTGGTCTTGAATTTCGCCTTGACGGGGCCGTACTTCGCCATGACGGCGCAGTCATAGGCATCCTCCGACGCCCTCGTCATCGACTCGCATCCGGGGATGCAGGCCGACAGCACGTCGGGGTCTATGAGCCGTTGCCAGACCTCGGTGGGTGACGCCGCTATGTGGTATTCACCTTGTATATCCATCGCGTGCGTGGGGTCCTGTGTCGTTTCGCGTTGTGTTCGTTGCGCCGCGGGCGTCGCTCACGCCGCCAGTGAATGCCGAGCGGCTGCAATGCGTATCAGCGACAAATATTAGCGCCCGTTAACGGTTTTGGTACCAAATCGAGTTAAATATTACCTGTTTATAAGCAGTATGCAAAGCCTTTTCGCCCGGCAGCATCAATCGGCGCCATAAATACGTATCGCGACCTGGAAGCGGATAACCAGTATATGCTTCTTTTTGAAATTGGCGAGAGGCTGGCCCGGGGCATTCGTCAGGCTTTTCAGACGCGCGACATTCCCTGTCATATCAATCAAATTGGCCCGATGCTACAATTATTCCTTTCCGGTGAAAAACCGACCTTTGAAAATTTCATCAATTCAGACCCGGAAGCGCTCTCTCTTTTCTTCCTGGCCTTGATAAATGAAGGAGTGATATTAACATTACCCACATAGTAAAAACATTTTGCCGGCAAGTACGATGATCACAGAAGACTCAAAAGATTTCATCAGGTCAATCGCCCGCTGTATGGACGTCATCAAGGCATTCGATGCAGAGAATGTAGAAATGTCACCCGCCGACGTGGCAACCCGGACAAACCTGACGCGTGCGACAGCCAGGCGGATTCTTTTAACCCTGGCCGCCCTGGGTTATGTCGTCAGTGATGGCAAATGGTTTCGTTTGGCGCCCCGGATTCTCGATTTGGGATACTCTTATTTGAGCGCCATGCAAGTAAGTCAGGTGATTCAACCGATAATCAATAAAGCCGGTAAAAAAGCAGGAGAAACTTGCGTGATGTCGGTAATGGATGGACTAGACGTCATCAGCATAGCGCACAGCCTGATCGATCGCTATGACCGTGTGTCATTTTACCCGGGAACGCATATGCCGGCTTTTGTCTCCGCCGCCGGAAGAGTAACCTTGGCCAACCAGACAGAAGAGTACGTGGACGCTTATTTTGCCGAGGTCAAGATGAAATGCTTTACCCCGAGCACAATCACAACTAAAGCCGTTTTGAAAAAAGAACTGGATCATGTCAGACAACAAGGTTACGCATCCGTCGATGGGGAGTTGGAACAAGGTTTATACACTGTTGCGGTACCGATCTATACTGATACAAAAATTCCTGTTGCCGCGGTCAGTTTTGGCGGGAATGTCGCGCGAATAAACGACAGCAACATCGAAAAAAAATATTTGCCTGAATTATTCAAGGTGGCTGAAAGAATAGGGCAGTTATTACCCAATAATCATTCCTTCTTTTGACACCTGGGCCCATGGTCTGTCAAGGGTCAGGCCAGCCGCCCGGTAATATGCTGCGATAACATCGAGTTGAATAGCAAATGCCGATAAATAAGTCATTTTTAGCGGTGAGCGCCGGTAAATTTGTGAGTGTCGTCGGCCTGATGCTGATGCCGATTCAAATCGGCGCCCTGATTGATGGTCTCTCACTGGGCGCAGCGGCCGCGGGATTGCTTGCCACCTTGGAATTCTCGGCGCTGGGTATTGGCATCATGTTTGTTGCCGTGAACCCGTTAAAGACATCGGCCTTGAAATACGCCTTGATGGGTGTCGCGTTAATAACGGCAGGGCAAATTGGTTCTGCGCTGATTGCCGACTACACCGTTTTAATGGCGCTACGTTTTCTCGTCGGTTTTGGCGCGGGTTTTGCCAATGCCGCAGCCACCATTACCATAGCGGCAAATTTCAAGACGCCGGAACGCACCGCGGGCTATGCCTTCGGCCTGGTCTATTTAGTTGGCGGGCTGCTGTACCTGGCGGCGCCGCATATGACGGAATACGGTTACCACAAGGGGGTGTTCCTGAGCCTGGCGGCGGTGGTATTGTTGTTCACGCCCTTGCTGTTCGGCCTGCCCGACACGCCGTTAAAAAAGAGAGCGGCAGTCAGGCCGGCTGCCGTCCTCAGTGTGCCTGTGTTGTTATTGTTTACGGCAGAGGTGTTTTTAATGATTGGCATGGGCGCAGCCTGGGGTTTTGGCGAGCGAATGGGGCTGGCCGTCAATTTAAGTCCGAAGGAGATCGGCTTTTATTTTGCCTGCACCATGATTGCGTCCATCATCGGCTCCATGTTTACAGGTTGGTTGGGTTTGCGATTTGGTCGAACACTGCCCTTTGTTGTCTGTGCGATACTGATTTCCCTCTGTTGCTATTTTATGGCTAATCCGGGTATCGCTATTGTCTATGTGACCTGTTTGCTGAGTTTTCAAGCGCTTCAAGCGTTATTCATACCATTTTTAATCGGAACGGGCGCGGCGTTGGAAAGTAGCGGACGACTATCGGCTGCCGTGGTGGCGGTGGAAATCTTCAGTTTCGGCGCCGGGGGAGTTATAGGCGGCATGGTAGTCGAAACTTTCGACTTGCAAGCGGTAGGCTGGTTGGCGGTGTTGGGTGGTATCGTCGCCGCGCCGCTTCTCATGCTGGTTTGCCGGCCCCTGGATCGGCAAACCAGCCTGCGGGAGACCGTACGATAAGCCGCATCCGCTTATCAGTCCCGCGCTATAAAAAGCCTGTTGAAACGCGTGGCCGGTTATATGACTAGCAAGCAAATCTTGGATATTGGTTCCTGGCATACAAAACCTCAACGCTTGTTGAATTTTGATTTTGCCTGGTTAAAAGCATTGGCGATCATGCCTGTCATTTCGTCAACATTTTCTTTGGTAAAAACAAGTGGTGGCGAGATGATCAGGTTTGAGCCCAGGTTCCTGATCAGCAAGCCTTCCCTGCGCGTCAAATCCTGAATAAGTTCAAGAAAGGGATCGTCCGGCCTGAAAGGTTCTTTTGATATTTTGTCTGTAACCAACTCGATAGCCATCATCAGGCCTTTCCCCCTGACATCACCGACAAATTCATAATCGGCGAACTCCTTCTCTGATTTGGCCAGGCAATAGCTACCCACTCGGGCGGCGTTCGCCGGCAAATCTTCATCTTCCACAATTTGCAAGGCGGCATTGGCGGCGGCGCAGGCAACCGGATGACCCGAGTAGGTGTAGCCATGCAGGATGGCCGCCAGCGGATGATCGGCATCCCAGGCTTGTCGCACGCGCTCATTAACCACCGTCGCGCCTAAGGGGATATAACCGGAATTGATGCCTTTTGCCAGGCAGATAATGTCGGGTTTGACGCCCCAGCCGCGACAACCGAACATGCTGCCGCTACGACCAAAACCAGTGACCACCTCATCGGCAATGAGCAACACGCCGTATTTATCACAGATTTCCCTGACTAAGGGCCAGTAATTGGCCGGGGGCACGATCACGCCGCCGGCGCCCTGTACGGGCTCGGCGATAAACGCCGCAACCGTGTGCGGACCCTGGTGCACGATCTCCCGCTCAAGCAGATTAGCGCAGATTTTCCCCAATTCCCCGGGATCATCCGAATAGGGGTTGCGATACAACCAGGGGGTGTCAACCTGAAAACAACCGGGGAGAACCGGTTCGTACATCGAGCGCAGGTACATTTGACCGCCGATGGACGTCCCGCCAAAATGCACTCCATGATACCCCTGTTTCAGTGAGATGAATTTTGACCGTTGCGCTTCACCGGATAGTTTCCAGTATTGCCGGGCCAGCTTCAGCGCAGTTTCGTTTGCATCCGAACCGCCCGAACTGAAGAAAACGCGCTGCATGCCTTCAGGCGCGAGCATACGCGCCAGCCGTTCCGCCAGTTCCATGACGGGCAAATTGCTGGTGTCGCCAAAGGTGGTGTAGTAGGGGAGTCGATCCAGCTGCGCATTGATGGCTTCTTTCACTTCTTTACGTCCGTGCCCTACATTCACGCACCATAATCCCCCCTGTGAATCCAGGTACCGCTTCCCTTCAGTGTCATAGATATAAACGCCTTCCGCGCGCTCGAATACCAGGGGTGATGACTGTTCGGCCAGCTTCGGCTCGGCCATCGGATGCCAGTGGTGGGTTACAGGCTGTTGAATATTTGATTTCGCGATATTTTTCATGTGGATTTACCTTGTGTTGCATTGGATGATACGGGTTGCTCCGTCAGGCGCTTCACAGCTTCCCGCGCCATTTTTTTTAACCTGCGTTTATCAGATTTGTTGTTCGGCAGAAGCGGTAATGACGCGTCTATAACGACGTGCTTCGGAATTTTGTAATTGGCAAGATACCGCCGGCAATGATCAAGCAGGGATTGTTTGTCAATGGATTGTCCCGGCGCCAGGGTCACAAAGGCATAGCCAACCTCATGATAAACGGGATCAGGCACGCCGACGACACAAGCAAGATTAATCGATGGATGCGCTTCGAGCGCCTGTTCGATTTCCTTTGGATAGACGTTATAGCCACCTGACTTGTACATGTCGGATAATCGTCCGACCAATACGATATTGCCGTCGTCACGTTCAACGGCCACGTCTTTTGTGCGCAGCCAACCCTCTTTATCGATCGCTTGCCTGGTGGCCTCCGGCATACGCCAATACCCTTTCATTATAAACGGGCCGCGAATATGAATTTCACCCTGCTCGCCTTTTCGCGCTTCCTTGCCGGACTCATCGACGAGGCGCAACTCACAGTCATCGAGTGGTTTGCCGACGCTCTCCGCCAATAGATCGATATTATCAGTAGGGGGGACCGCCGTCGCCGCGCCGGCGGCTTCCGTCAGGGCATACATGGTCGTAATGGCGGGACAAATTTCCTTGCTCAGGCGCGCTAACAAGGGTTTCGATACAGCGCCTCCGCTGCACGAGATTTCATTGATTGAGGATAAATCCGTACTGGAAAAATGAGGGTGATCCAGCACGCCTTGCAACATGATGGGCACGCCGCCCCAGACGGTGACGCGTTTTTCTTCAATCGTCTTCAACACTACTTCAGGGTCGAATTTTTCCAAAAAATAACCCGTGCCACCGGCAACGAGGCAATACACCGAACTGGCGATGACGCCGGCAATGTGATTGATGGGATAAGCGTTGATCAGCCTGATAGCGCCGGATGAACGAAGCGACATCTGTACGTGAGAATGACGAATGGCGCCGTAATGGTGCAAAACGGCCCCCTTTGGCCTGCCCGTCGTCCCGGACGTATAGACAAGCAGCGCCGCATCCTTATTGGCGACATCACTTTGCGCGGCGGCAAGGATGTCATCGCTGATAGCGTTGCGAGTCGAAAGAAAATCGTCATAAGAATACGTTGGAAAGCGCGTAAAATCGTTGCCAAGCGCAATAACGCGTTTGACGCTTTGGACCTTGTCGTGAATGTAGCGTAGCTCCTCATGGTATTGGCGTTTGCCAATTTGCATCCTGGCGAAGATTATGGAAGGTTCCGAGTCCGAAATCACGTGTTCTAATTCAGCGCGGGTATAACGGGGGTTGAGACCTGTCCAAATCCCGCCGATTGTCGTTGTCGCCAGAAAAATAATGAGATAATCGGGATGCGGCGGAGAGAGCGTCGCCACCCGGTCGCCCTTTTTAATGCCCAGTGCAATCAATCCTTTGGCGCAATCCTCCACGCGCCTGAGCAGGTCTGCATAGGATTGCACGCTTTCGCCAATACCAACAGCTTCCTTGTCGGGCGTCTTTTCAGCATGCCAATAAAGATAATCACTGATGCGTTTATCCTGAAATTCTGCCGGGTTGATTTTCATGATCGCTGTTTGATTTCCTTAGGGGTTAACCCGCATCCTGACCATTGAGGACCGGCTTTTTTTGTTATTCAACTTCACAGAGTGAGCGAATTTCTTCGCGAGCTTGCGAACGTATCGCCAACATCGCCTCTTGCGGCAGGGACAAAATACGCTCACACCAATCAATTGCCGCGCCGGTGACGCTATCCGGCTCAACCAGGACATCAACCAGGTTTGTCCGGCGGGCCTGCTCCGGGTCGAAAAGGATGCCTTCCATGCAAAGCCGTTGCGCGAGCCGCGCGCCTACAAGCCGGGCTAACAGGCGATCCACTTTTTTGGGTATTTGAATGCCGAGCGTCACTTCCGGCACGCCAATTTTGTAATCTCCGCTTGCCATTACCCGGTAGTCGCACAATGCGGCAAGCGCCGCGCCGCCGCCCAGACAGTGCCCGGTAATGGCTGCCGCGATGGGTACCGGACAGTTGGCTACGGTAGCCAGCAGTTTGCTTAGCGATGACATGATCTTCGCTCGCTCCCCGGTTGTCGCTGTCGCCAGTTTTTTTGTATCGAGCCCCGCGCAAAATCGACCGGGCGCCCCGGACAGGATAAGCGCCTGGGCGCGCTGTGTCCCTGCCTGGGATATCGCCTCAACCAATTTCTCCAGCAATGATAAATCCAGGGCATTGACCGGTGGCCTGTCGATTGTGATCAAACATATGAGGTTTTTATGATCAATGGAAAGCATGGGGACGAGTGAACCTGGTCAATAAATAACTAAATCAGGCCCAGCGCCTGTTTCGCGGCCCGCTCACCTTCTTCCACGCCGCGTGACCAGAGTTGCTGGCCGGACAGCTCAGAGTGGCCAAAGGCGATACGACCGTAACCCTGCCGGATCACTTCCCGCGGCGCCGGCATACCGTTTTTCCCAAAGTAAAATCCCGGCTGGGGCGCAATATACGCATGACCCCAGCGATTGAGGATGATCCCGGCAATATCCCGTTTCCCATCGAACCCGGCCATCCCGAACAATTTTTGCATCTGTTTTCTTACCTGGATTTCAATGTCGCGATAGCTGCTGGCGAATAATTGATTACGGCCGACAATCGTCTGCGCCTGTAGCGGCATCCCCGTATTAAGATAAGGCACATAAAATGTCAGTACCGTAGGCTTGCCGGGATCCAACGGGTCCACTTTTCCCTCAATGATCGGTTGTCGGCGCAGGTTGGTATACCAGCCGAAACCACTAAACCATTGGGCTGCTGAGATCCCCAGGCGTTCCATAAACTGCCAATTACGCACGGCGACGTTCACTGTCAGGATAGGGGCATGATAAAATTGCTGGTAGGCCTCTTTATGCGACTTGGGCAAGTCGCGCAAGATATATTTATTCACCCAGCCGCCACTGGCCATGACCACTGAGCGGGCCTTGATACGGAACAGCTTGCCGCCTTTGTGGTAGGTCACGTTCACGTAGTCGGCATTGCCCGGTTTTCCCTGGTGCTCTATATGCACGGCCGTGGATTCCAGACGAATGCGCATTTGTTGGCCGGGCCGATCCAAAGCCTGCCAATTGACTTTGCCCCACAACACCGCGCGTAAACTTTGACCGCCGGCGATGGCATCGGGGATCATGGCCTTGACAAAATGCCGCGCAGTGCCGGTATTGCCCCCCGGCCAGCTGACCAGAAAAATTTTTTCAATATCGCCGGGATCAATATTTCGCGCTACATAAAATCGATCCGTATAAGCTCGGACGCCAGGCAGATAAAATTCAAACCCGGTATAAGCAGAAACCTGGTCGCCACCTAATCCACCGCCGGCAGCAGCGAAGGCCTTATCAACAAAGGGCATTACTTCGGGTGAACAATTGAGTTCCTTGATAATGAAATCCCGATAGGTCATGGAATCCAACCACGCCTCCCAGTTTTCCTTCGGCGGCGCGTCATAGTAGTTTTCAAGGCGTATCAAGTCTTGTCGCACTTTTTCTGTTAATGGCGCTTCTTTGAAGTCATTGCTCCAGGGGTCTACGACCCATTCACCACCTTGATCATTGTCGAAGAAATAACCGGTGGTGGCGGCGCCTCGATCACTGTACATGGATGTATAGTGGTCTTCCGGCACGGCTAAACCAGGTTGACTGCCTGTGACTTCCTGGAAGGTAAATTCTGTCGGCAAGCCAAGTTCATGCCAATATCGGTGAAACAAATCGTATTTTTCGGCATACTTTGGCGGCCATACCATGCCATTGGAACCTTGCGGGGCCGTGAGATGCGTACCATCTACATCAAATTCATTTTGCTTGGCTTCACCGCCGAAAATGGCGTGGTTGTCCAGGATAAGGCAACGTTGGTTTTTACCTGCTTCCTGCATGAAGGTATAGGCGGCGCCCAGACCGCCAAAGCCGCCGCCCACAACGACCATATCAAAAATCTCCCCCGTGTCATTGATACTGTCCGCGGTGAAACTATATTGCCGATCGCGAATATCGTGGGCGGCGTTAACCACCTCGGCCGTGTTGCCGTTGGATCGGGCATAATCTCCCACCCCGCCATAACCGTTCCAGTCTTTGTCCAGGGTAGCCAACCGCGCCTGGGCGTTGGCCGATTGCAACAACCCGGGCGCGTTCATTGACAACAGGGCTGCGCCACTGCCGATCAAACTCGTATTGATAAAGTCACGACGGGTAATAGCCGCATTCAGACCTGATTCATCGGGATCATCATTTTTTCTGTATTTAGCCATAGTTATTAATTCTCACCTTGAGTGTTGTTTGTCTGCAACAGCACGTCTTTTTTCTTGACATCAAAACTGAGATCACTTAATGTATATGAACGTATATCGTTCCATAGTGCGCATTACGCACATTATAGAGTTTAACAGACCAGGCTCGGAATTCCGAGAAAAATATTCGGGGGGAATCGACATCATGACGCTACGGCTTTATGTATCAACAACAATAAAATTCATGACATGGGTCCTGTTTGCCGTGGGGATTGTCGGCTTGCCTGCCCAGGCGGTAGTGCTTGAAGAAATCGTGGTGACGGCGCAAAAGCGCGAGCAGAGTCTGCAAGACGTGGGCATTTCCGTTACGGCTTTCAGCGGCAATCAAATCCGGGAATTGGGTTACACGAATACCATCGATATCGCCGCGCAAACGCCTGCCTTGAATATCATCCAGTTTCATCCCACCTTGACGACGACTGTGATCCGTGGAATCTCGCAGAATGATTTTGCCGATCAGCTTGAGCCCCCGATAGCCATGTATGTTGATGAGGCCTATGTCAGCGCCATGGGCGCCGGACACGCGCAATTATTTGATTTGCAACGCGTGGAAGTGTTACGCGGGCCGCAGGGGACTTTGTTTGGCAGGAATGCAACGGGTGGACTGATGCATTTTATCACTGCGAAACCGACGGAGGAGTTTGAAGGCTATGCTGAATTTACCTATGGCTCTTACGATCAAAAGAAATTTGAAGGCGCGCTCAGCGGCGCGCTGACCGACAATCTCCTGGCGCGGGTCTCTTTCGCCGGTAATTTTCATGATGGGGTAGGGGAGAATCGAATTGGACCAGACGTCCGGGGCAGTGAACACTATGCCTTACGCGGCCAGTTGGAATATCGCGCCAGCGAGGACGTGACTGTGAACCTGAAAGTGCATTACGCCAATGATGATGACGACCAAGGCAATGCTTACACGCATACGCCCATTTCGGCGGATGAAGATGGCCTCGGTTATGAGATCGGCCCCGATTCCCTGGTTAATGGTTTTTGCCCGGGATGTGATTTTTTTGGTTACAGGGATCCCGATGACGACCCCTTCACCGGTTCCTATGATTACACCGGGGAATTTCGCCGGGCAATTGCCGGCATTACCGGTAAGTTGACCTGGGATATTGGCGCTGTCACCCTGACGTCCGTCACTGATTACCTGCAGATGAATAAAAACTATGGTGAAGACACGGATGGTTCTCCCAATCCTGTTTTCGTCTTTATTACCGACCAGGATTTTGAACAATTCTCACAGGAACTGAGGTTAAGCAGCGCCGCAGGTGAGAACCTGCGTTGGACTACGGGGTTTTATTACCTGGATATCGAACATGCCGGGAACCTTAATTACTTTTTAGATCTGCCTTTTACCTCCCCGACTTTTTCCTTCGGCGAACCCGCTAATTATATCTCAGGACCGACGACCAATAGTGTAGAGACTAAATCCTGGGCGATATTCGGCCACCTTGAATATGACTTGAATGAAAACTGGAGCGTGATTGCCGCCTTGCGCTACACGGAAGATAAGAAGGATACGGTCTTCGAATCAGCGGATGTTCTTGGTGGAAACGTTACGGGCCTTGGGTTCACGCTCACTGTCCCGTTTGACCTGTCGACTGATCCGGATTTTGACCTGTTTGACCAGAATTTTGAAAATGTTTCCGCCAAATTCGAAATCGACTGGCGGCCGACCGATGATACCTTGATCTTTGCCAGTTTCAACCGAGGTCACAAAGCCGGCGCGTCGCGAGTTCCGGCAGGAGGCAATCCAACTACCCCCATTCCAACATTTCCACATGATGAAGAAGTGTTGCACAGCTGGGAAATGGGTATCAAGACCACTTTACTGGATGGACGGGCACAGTTGAATGCCAGCGCCTTTTATTACGATTACCAGGACTACCAGGCTTTTATCGTTATCCCGGGTGTGATACCGGCTGCCTTGTCCATTATCAACCTGGATGCGGAAGCAGTCGGTGGCGAGGTTGAATTGGCCTTGGCGCCTACGGACCGCTTGAGTTTCCGTTTTGGCGCGTCATTCATGGATAGTGAAGTGAAAGACGTTCTCCTGCCCAGTGGCCGTTTGGTTGATAATGACTTGCCGTATGCCCCGACAGTCAGCCTGAATGGGCTGGCCCGGTATGAATGGCCGGCATTTGGCGGCGCTATGGCGATACAGGGTGATTTCAACTATTCGGATGACTTCTGTTTCAGCGCGCTGTGCGCGCCGCTGGACCAGGAAGATTCTTATGTGATTGGGAATTTCCGCGTCAGTTATACAACAGGAGATGAACGCTGGAAGCTGGCCGCTTTTGTCAATAACGTGAGTGATACGGCATATCGTCTCTATTCGCTGGACATCAGTACTTTATCGATTGGCAATAACGCTTACGCCAACCCGCGCTGGGCCGGCGGCACGATATCCTATAGCTGGAAGTAAATCCAGGTTTTCGATTCCGTTCGTTCTACAATGAAGGCGCGCTGATAACGCTCCTGGACGGCAATATCGTCTATGAAGGAATAAGGTAATGGCTGAACAATATCCAGCCGGCGCTGTCCACGGGCAAGTTGGCCGATACCGTTAGCGCAACAATGTACAACGGGACAAAACCCGGCGAAGGCCCGTTACACTCTTTCCGGCTGCTATTGAAGATATGTCCACCAGGGCATCTCAATAACGTTGGCCAATAGCGTTGAGGCATGACCGCGAATATTTTTAACGCGCAGCCGGGTGATTTTGCCGAAACAGTACTCATGCCCGGCGACTCACTGCGAGCGAAATATATTGCAGAGAAATATATGAGCGGCGCCGGACAAATCACGGATGTCAGAAACATGCTGGGTTTCACCGGCGCCTACAAGGGGAAGAAGATTTCTGTGATAGCTCATGACACAGGGATACCCTCAGCCTCAGTTTACTGTGCCGAATTGATCATCGAATATGGCGTAAAACGCATTATTCGCGTGGGAAACTGTGGGACGGTTGCCGCGTCAGTCAAGCTGGGGGATATTGTCATCGCGCTGGGGGCTTCCACTGACTCCGGGGTAAATCGGGTCCGGTTTAATGGTTTTGACTTCGCCGCCCTGGCTGATTATGAACTGCTGGAGAATGTCGTAACGGCTGCAAGGATGAAGGGCGTCCGGTTCCATGTAGCGAATATCTTCTCGTCGGATTTATTTTATCCGCCTCCGGGCAGCGAGATGTGGGACATCATGGAAAGATTGAATATCCCCGTAGTGGAGATGGATGTGGCGGGCATTTATGGCGTGGCCGCCGAATATGGCGCCAAAGCGGTTGCGCTTTGCACCGTCACTGATGAGGTACGCGCCCCTAAAGGACTGTCTGCTGAAGAGCGCCGGACCAGCCTGGACCCAATGATAGAAGTAGCATTGGAAGGGGCCTTTCACGCCGGTTAATCACCATGTTTGGCTTATTCCTGTTTATGGATTTTGCCCTGCTTCATGACGAAGTTGACATTCTGCATCAGGCTGATGTCTGTTAGAGGGTCACCTTTTACTGCAATGACATCCGCTCGTTTTCCAGCTTCAATACTGCCCGCTTCACCTTCAATTCTGAGTAACCTCGCTGCGTTGATCGTCGCTGCTTGCAAGGCATGCTCCGGCTTCATCCCGGCTCCTGCCAATAAGACAAACTCCTTTCCATTCTTCCCATGGGGCGTCACTCCACTGTCAGTGCCAAAGGCAATGTTGACAACACTCTTATAGGCTTTATTCACCATGGCGGGAACAATTTGCTCAAATACACTTATTTTTGCCTGTACGATTTTCGGAAAAAAACCATCAATTCGCGCTTGTTGTACAGCAAAATCCGGCGCCATCATTGTCGGCACCAGGTAAGTATCGTGCTTCTTCATCAGGCGTATTCCTTCATCATCCAGCTCAGTGCCATGTTCGATGGAATCGACGCCGGCGCGTATAGCTCGCTTGATTCCCTCAGCGCCATGGGCATGCGCAGCCACGACCATGCCATAATCCCTGGCGGTCTCCACAATCGCTTCAATCTCATCCATGGCGAAATGCGGGGCCTGACCATTTTTTGTCCTGCTTAGCATACCTCCCGTGGCAGTCAGCTTAATCACATCAGCGCCATCTTTATAACGCTGGCGCACCGCCTTACGCGCTTCAAAAGGTCCGTTAACCACGCCATCTGCCGGACCGGGATCACCCATCAGATCATAACTATTTCCACTGGTAGGATCCATATGACCACCGGTCACGGAAATGCCCTTTCCTGCGGTAAATATGCGCGGGCCGTCTACCAGTCCTTGTTCAATCGCGTTGCGCAGGGAGATGGTAACATTGTCAGTGTCCCCGGTATTGCGCACGGTCGTAAACCCGGCTTGCAATGTACGCCGGGCGTATACCGTTGACCTGAAGGCGCGATCAGCCGGGTTGAGCGTATACTTTTCCGAATATGACTTTGGGTCAAGTTCCATATCCAGGTGTACATGCATATCCATTAATCCCGGCATGACGGTGGAATCGCGCAAATCGATCAACTTCTCATCGGCTGTAACATCTTTATAACCAGCTGCAACCGAGATGATTTTCCCATCAGCCACGCGAATGCTCTGTTCTTCAAGAACTTGACCAGAGACACTATCAAACAATGCCTTGGCATGAATCACGTAACTATCCGCCAAGGCAGTGGCGCTTGATAATAGAAAAACCAAAGTCAACAAGTGTTTCATTAAATTGCTCCGTTATTTAGTAAGATATTTTTTAGCTGAAAACCAGCTTTACCATACTTCCAGCATCAATCTCAGGAAGTTCCCACCGAGTATTTTCTCGATCCTGGCGCTGGAATGGCCGCGCAGATGGAGCATATCAGCCAGTTTTTGAAACTGCGTGGGTCCCATCAGGTCAGGGATAAGTGGTATGACCTGGTTCGATTCTCCCGCCGCTCCAATCCCGGCCTGCTTTCGTTGCCATACTTCACGGGCTATTGCACTGCGATACATCGCCATATCATCTATTGTCGTGGCGTCGCCATCGGTCCCTATGCCCACATGCTCTTCTCCGCAGACATTAAGGGCATGCTCAATATGCCGAACCACATCGACCGCGCGGGCTTGTCCATCTTCCTTGAGAAAAGGCATGAAGTAGATGCCAACGACTCCGCCTTTTTGCGCCACCAGGCGCAATTCGGCGTCACTTTTATTTCTGGGTATATCAACCAGCGCGCGACAACCGGTATGGGATACCGTAATTGGCATTCCGGATATCTTGACGGCATCAAGACAAGTTTTTTCATTACTGTGACTCAGGTCGATCAATATCCTGTTTTTATTCAATGCCTTGATGACCTCAAAGCCAAATGGGGTCAAACCACGGTTTCCCGGCATTGCGCTACCGTTACCAATGTGATTACGATCGTTATAAGTCAACTGAATGATTCTTACCCCGAGATTAGAAAAAGTTTCTACGCGCTCCAGCTTATTGCCAACGCTTTCCGCATTTTGAAAACCAAAAATAATGCCTGTCTTATTTTCTTTTTTGGCTTTCAATATATCATCGACAGTCCAGACCTTGAGTAGATCATTCGGATATTGACGAATCAAGGCATTCCATTCAGCAATGTCATCAATCGTATATTCATAAGGTTCTTCCGGCCCCGCGACATAACCCAGGGTCACATTAATTGCCGTTGTGCCGGAAGCGCGTGTATCTTTGATAGCGCGATGATCAATACTGCGGATACGCCTCAGGGTTGCCTGTCCCACATTCTCATTTTCATGCCCCACGCTTCCGGCCCAGAGGTTCTGGTTGGATATACCCCCAAGCGCATTGATGACGACCATGTCCTCAATCGCAATTTTTCCAATCCGGGCATGCAGGGGAGGGGATAGCAGGGCGGATGGCAATGCAACAAGCCCTGCTGAGCTCACCTGCATAAAGGCGCGTCGCGATAACTTTTTATTCACCATAATTATTTATCAGTATCCAGCGCGGCATGACGAAATGGCTCGCCGTGATGAAACCGGAATATCAATTTTTATTTTGGTAACAGTCCATTACAGTCAAGTTATGTCATTTTGCTTTAACTTATAATCTATACTGAAAAACCCGAAAAAAGTCAATAGCCATGCCGGGACAAAACACTATTTAACATAATATATATTATGCGCATATATCAGATAATTCATTATCGCCTTTTCCTCTCCTGTCAAGGAGGAGTTACAGATCGAAAATACTACCCGAATTCCCTGTTAATGATTATACTGATTAACTAAATCACTTGGTCTGGAAATACCTGTGGAGGTTTATGATGACTAATCGCATAGTGTACTTGTTTCTTGGTTTGGCTGGCCTGCTGCTCCCACCTGCCGGGACCGCGCAACAACTGGAAGAAATCGTCATTACGGCACAACGGCGAGCTGAGAGTCTCCAGGATGTTCCTATCACCATCAATGCGCTGAGTGGCGAACAATTGAGACAATCAGGGATTGAGTATACGACGGATTTACAATTTCACGTCCCCGGTTTCGTACTTACGCCAAATGCGCAGTTTGGTTTACCGTTCCTGCGCGGCGTGGGAACCGACCAGATCACGGTGGGCCTGGAAGGGTCAGTGGCAATACACTCGAATGGAGTTTATCTCCCCAGGTTAGTCAGTTCGATTACCGATTTTTATGATATTGAGCGTGTTGAAGTTATTAAAGGCCCTCAGGGAACGTTGTTTGGTCGTAATGCGACGGGTGGCGTTATAGATATCATCCACAGGCAACCAGAGGAAGAATTTGGCGGGTATGTCGATTTCACGGCTGGCAATGCGGAGACAATTCGAGTGAGTGGCGCCGTCAATGTCCCGCTGGCGGAAAACAGGGCGATACTGCGCGTGGCCGCGCTGGGAAATTTTGATGACGGCTATGCAACCAATCCGTTTCTTGATGCTGATTCTGAAGAAACGGACGTGGTTTCATTTCGTCCGCAATTGTTGTTCCATGCGACGGATAATCTTTCAGTCCGTTTGTTTGGTGACTATACCAAGGATGAAAGCAGTCGTGGTCAAACCGCGCAAATCCAGGCGCCTTTTGCCTCGAACGCCGGTTTGGCGTTTGGCGCCCTTCCCCGCACCGACGTCAGGACATCGAGTGGAGATGCGCTAATTCAACTCGATCTTGAAGATTTTGGTTTCGGCGCTGAAATAATTTGGGATTTGGGCGCGATGGAATTCAAGTCTCTAAGCAGTTACCGGGAATATGAGCAAACCTGGGCGCTGGATTTTGATGTTTCTGAATTAAATTTAATATTCTCCGCGCCATCGGAAAGTTCAGAGTCGATACTGCAGGAATTTCAGTTGGCGTCAACGAATGACGGGGCATTTGAATGGCTCGTGGGCGCTTTTCTCTTTTTTGAGGAACCGGAGCAGGACTTTCGACTCCTGTTTGGCGCCCAGCCCTTTGGTGGTCAAGCTTTGGCAGCCGGCGGACTTTATGACACGGGGATTGCTGATGTCACCAGTGTCGAGACAGAGGCCTATGCCGTATTTGGGCAATTCAGTTATAACTTCACGGAGCAATGGCGCGCTACGCTCGGCCTGCGTTACAGTTACGAAAAAAAGAAGGCAAATTATAATTTTACTTTATTGGGTATTCCGTCCCCTGCGTCAGCTGCTGACCTCATCGCTGACAGGCCGGGTTTGGGAGTCAGTCCTTTTGGAGATTCACCCCAAAATAATTGGAGCGCCTTTACGCCTAAATTTGGCATTGAGTACTTCATGACGGAAGATATCCTCTGGTTTGCCTCAGTAACCCGCGGCTTTAAATCAGGGGGCTTCAATTCCCTGCTCTTTGGCGCATCGCCAACCCTTGAAGAAGTTGATGAAGAATTTATCTGGTCCTATGAAGGCGGGGTAAAAGCCACGCTCATGGATGACAGGTTACAGGCCAATGCCGCTTTTTTCTATTATGACTACACTGACCTGCAACAGAATATCCTGACCCAGGAAGCCATTGCGGCAGGTAATGGTTTCGCTGATGTCCGCAATGTCGGTGATGCCGAAGTATGGGGCCTGGAACTGGAATTGGATTTTGTCGTTGCAGACAACCTGCTTTTTGACGGTCGATTCGCTTACCTGAATACTGAAATTAAACGCCTGCAAGCTGCAGATCCCAATAATCCCACCGATATAGACCAGGATGGCAATGACCTTCCCAAGGCTCCGGAATTCAGCTTCAGTCTTGGCGGAGAATATCGTTTGCCACTTGATGGAATCGGGGACTTGGCGTTGCGAATGGAATACAGTTATCGGGACCGGTTTTTTTATACCCTGTTTAACGATCCCCTGTCGGCGAGTGACGCCCACGGCATCGTAAACGGGCGCTTGACGTTAAACAGTCAGGACGATAAATGGAGCGCCGCGCTGTATGCAAGAAACCTGCTGGATGAGGAATATGAGGTCGGTGGCTTTCGCGGCGGCGCCTTTGGCAACATTGCCCAATTCGGACGTCCGCGAACATACGGAATCAACCTGAAGTATAATTTTTAATCCCGAGACCAGGCATCCGGCCCTGCAAAAGCCGGATGCTTGCCGCCAACCAGCGCCCAGGTCCGGCGCTCCATGAATTAAAACTTGAAAACGAAGGGGGAGTTAATGTCCCATCCAGGATATAGCGCTTTGAGTTATATTGATTCAGGCCCGGATGAAAATGCGAAAGGCGTACTTGTTTTTCTCCATGGCCTGATGATGAGCAAAGAGGTGTGGGAACACCAAATAAATTGCTTCTCCGGGGAATATCGCATCATCGCAATCGACCTTGCGGGTTTTGGCGAATCTTCAAATACGGCATCACGTAATTCATACGCAGAACATGCCCATGATGTACACAGGTTACTGAAGAATAACCTTATAACAGACGTCCACCTGGTTGGTTGGTCAATGGGCGCTTCCATCGCCATCAACTTTGCAGAATTATTTCCATCGATATTAAACACATTGACTTTAGTAGATGCGTGTCCCAAGGGCAGAAAATCAACGGACTTTCCCTGGGGCATCGACAGTGAAACCGCCGATGCCATGATGAAATTGCTCATGTCCGAACCCGAATTGGCGGCGGAAAAATTCACTGACCAGGTATTATCAGGGTCTACCGATAAAACGCTGTACGCGAAAGTTTTGAATATAGTCCGTAATACAAGACCGGAAGTGGCCATCGGTCATATACAATTCGGAATCCAGGGTGATTTACGCGGCATGTTGCACAACATACAGGCGCCGACGCTGTTAATAAATGGTGAACTGGACGCATTCAGCCCAACCCAGGTCAACCGATATATGGCGCAGCAAATAATGAATGTTCACTGGGTAGAGCTGCCTGAGGCCGGACATGCGCCTTTTCTCACGATGGCGGATGAATTCAACCTGTGCCTGAAACGATTTTTGGAGAATGCCAACTCAAATCAGCTATAAATATTTGCCTTTGACTAATTAGCCATTTGTAAATAATATTGGCTGATGAGATTTTATGTCCTTCTCCTTATGCTGGTACAACTGGCGCCAAGCGTCCAGGCCGGCAAGTCGCTGCAAGCAGCGATTCACGCAGATTATGCTTACCTTGAATCCCTTTACCTGCACCTGCACAAGAATCCTGAGTTATCCTTTCATGAAGTAAAGACCAGCGCCCGGATGGCAGCCGAGCTCAGGGAACTGGGTTTTACGGTAACCGAAAAAGTGGGCGGCCATGGCGTTGTCGGCGTCATAAAGAACGGCAACGGCCCTACGGTATTGCTAAGAACGGATATGGACGCCCTGCCCGTGCTTGAAAAAACCGGCAAATCCTATGCCAGCGTTGCGACAACGATCGATGAACTTGGAAATAAAGTCAGCGTCATGCATGCCTGCGCGCACGACGTAAACATGACTGTCTTCATTGGCGCGGCAAGACGCCTTACTGCCATGACTGACAAATGGCAAGGCACCCTGGTGATGATCGCCCAACCCGCGGAAGAACGAGGCGCCGGCGCCAAGGCCATGTTGGAAGACGGTTTGTTCAGCCGCTTTCCACGACCTGACTACAACCTGGGGCTGCACGTGAGCTCATCCTACCCGGCAGGAAAAGTGATTTATACCAAGGGCCACGCCATGGCCGCCGTAGATTCCGTTGATATCACGGTATTTGGCATCGGCGGGCACGGCGCCTACCCGCAACGGACAAAAGACCCCATCGTCTTGTCCGCCCAGATCATCAATGCCCTGCAAACCCTGGTTTCACGGGAGTTGAAGCCCATTGACGCGGGCGTTGTTACGGTAGGGTCAATACACGGTGGTACCAAACGCAACATCATTCCCGATAAAGTAGAAATGCGATTAACGGTACGCTCATATACGGACGAAACACGCGCCAGGCTACTTGATGGCATTAAAAGAATCGCCAGGGGTCAGGCGATTGCCATGGGGTTGCCCGATGATAAATTACCCAAAGTGGAAATCAAGGACGAATCCGCGCCTTCCGTATATAACAACCCGGAACTGGCTGAGCGCATCGCCGAAGTATTACGGGAAAAGCTGGAGGATGGGCAGGTGATGCTTGGCGAGCCTGTCATGGGCGGTGAAGATTTCGCGCGCTATGGCCGGGTGGAACCGAAGATACCCAGCCTGTTCCTCTGGATAGGCGGCGTGGATGCCGATAAATACGCAACAGCCAGACAAACAGGTGAAACCCTGCCCTCACTGCATTCCCCTTTCTTTGCCCCGGACCCGGAACCGACCATCTCGACCGGCGTTGAGGTGATGACGACCAGCGCCCTGGAATTATTGGGTAAAGTCGATCATTAATTTACTGGTTGTTTGTTTTATGATTTTCAGCGCCGTTGCGCTTCAGGCGGCGTCTGCGGCGTCTGATACCGGTCTGGTTGACCGCCCGGCAAATGTTATTTTCATATTAGTCGATGACATGGGTTGGTCCGACCTGGGCATTTACGGGAATCAATTTCACGAAACTCCCAATATCGACAGCCTGGCAATGGCGGGGATGCGTTTTACCAATGCCTATGCGGCGGCGCCGGTGTGTTCGCCGTCCCGCGCCAGCATCATGACCGGCCAATACCCCGCCCGCGTGGGGATTACCGATTTTATTCCGGGAACCTGGCGGCGGACTTCGGTGAAAGCAGGAACCTGGCGCAACGGGAAGAGGGTCAACTGCGCGAATTGAAGCAGCTTCTGGATAGTTGGCGAAAGTCAGTCGCGGCTGATATGCCCAAAATCAATCCCGATTTCGACAAGGATCGAACCGGGGAATACCGGCGGTTTTCCCGGTAAGCCCGGTAAGCAGGATCAGCAAGTCAACGCATCGCCAGGGGCGGCGCAGGTTTTATTTTTTCGGTGGCTTGTCTTGTTCCTTTTGTCGGGTTGTCGAGGATTCCCTTTCAAGATCGAATAAGGCGATAGTGGTATCCCGTTTCAGCTCATCTTCCCGGAACAGTTTAATCCTGCCGTATTTACCGTCATAACCGGCCTCGCGGGTCACGTCGCCTGCCCGCATACGGGCGATGGCCTCCGGGATCAGTGAGGAACCGGAAAGGTTTCGGATCTCCTCCAGCGGGATGTCATTCAATATCGCCAATTCCGCCCCCAGCTTGCATAACAACCGCTCGTATTCTTTTGCTACCTTTTTGCTATTGGGGCCGACCTGTTCCGTCTCGGCGATCACCTCCGGCAGGGGAACCAGGCTGACAAACGGATCGGTATTTTCCGGCCGTTCCTCCCCTGTTCGGTCGGCCAACTCCTGCACCCGGTGCAACACGCCCAGGGTCAACGGCTTCTTGCACGCGGGACAGATGCCATCGAGTTCACGACTCTCTTCGGGGGACAGGCGTACCCTGCACTTCCGATGTCCATCCATGTGATACTTGCCTTCTTCCGGAAAGAATTCCGTAGTGCCGGCGTAACCCTTGCCTGTCTCCAGAGCCTGGCGCATGGAAAAATAGTCCAGGTCGGTAGTAAATATACAGGCCTCTCGTCCCAGCTTGGCCGGGGAATGGGCATCCGAGTTGGAGACCAGGCGATAGCGGTCCAGGTCGGAAATGCGCCAGTTCATCTCCGGGTCGGACGAGAGACCGGTCTCCACGGCGAAGATGTGAGCAGCCAGGTCGCCATAACATTCACTGATGGAATCAAACCCGGATTTGGATCCCAGGACAGCAAACCAGGGAGTCCAGATATGGGCGGGCACCAGGTAACAGTCCTCGCCGGCCTCCAACACGATCTCTAACAGGTGACGGGAATCCAGGCCCAGGATGGGTCGCCCGTCTGATTTGATATTGCCGATGCGACCGAGTTTCTGGCTGATAAGCGCCGCCTGTTGCAGGGTCGGCGCATAGATCAGGTGATGGATTTTGCGCGTCTTGTCGCCTTTTTTGTAGATGGTGGAGATCTCCACCGACAACATGAACCGGGTTGCGCCATGACAACTTCCCGGTAAATCCCTTGTTACTTGTTTTTCAATGTCGTTGCGCAGGCGAAACAAACCCGGCTCTGCCGGAACCAGTTTTTCTTTTATTTCGTCGAACCAGGCCGGATGGGTAAAGTCACCCGTGCCGATAACGGTGATACCTTTTTTACGTCCCCAAAAGCTCAGGTTTTCCAGGTCACAATCCTTGCTGGTAGCCCGGGAGTATTTGGAGTGGATATGGAGGTCGGCATAAAAACGCATGATTCAGGTATCGGGTAACAGGCGACAGGCCATATCGTATCAAAATTCACACGGGCCTGCCTGGCCCGTAATCCCCTTAACCCCCCTTATCAGGGGGACTCTTGTCTGTCCCTGTTCCCTGATGCCTGTTCAGGGGATCAGTATGGGAGAACCGTTAAGAGTCCTGTCCTCCAGACGCCGGTGCGCAGCGGGGCTGTCTTTCAAGGAGAAAGGCACGCCTGATTCGACTGACAGCAAGCCGCTCGTTATGGCAGTAAAATATCGCTGTGCGGACAGGAGCAATTCGTCCCGGTCAGCGGTATAGCCATATAAGGTGGGCCGCGTTAAAAACAGGGAACCGCGTTTTGCCAGTTCCAGGACGTCCAGGGGATCCGGTTTCCCCGAAGCATTGCCGAAGCTGACCATCATGCCCCTCGGCCTGATACAACCCAGTGATTTGATAAAGGTGGACTTGCCTATCGAGTCATAAACGACATCAACCCCCTGCCCTTCGGTCAAATCTCTTACCGGCGAGACGAAGTCCTCTCCGTGCAGCAACACTTCTTCACAACCGTTTTCCCTGGCAATTTCCATCTTATTTTCAGACCCGACAGTGCCGATCACTTTTGCGCCAATCTTATTTGCCCACTGGCACAAAATTCTTCCCGCGCCACCGGCGGCGGCATGAACCAGTATCGTCTCACCCGCGTTCAATTCATACAACCGGTGGATGAGATATTCCGCCGTCAGACCCCGGATTAACGTGGCGCCGGCAACCTCATCGGAAATATCGTCCGGTAAAGGCACGATCTGATTTGCATTCACTACCCGTTCATCCGCATAGGCGCCAAGGGATATCGAAGCGTATGCAACGCGATCACCGGGTTTGAACCCATCGACATCCGCGCCGACTGCTTCAATGACGCCCGAGGCCTGATCCCCGGGTATTATCGGCAACTCGGCCGGGTATAATCCGGAGCGATAATAAGTGTCTATATAATTCACCCCGATAGCCGTATGCCGCAACAATACCTGGCCCGGCCCGGGCGGGCCTACATGATTATCCTCCCAGGACAAGACTTCAGGTCCCCCATATTCATTTACAAATACTGCTTTACTCATTGCTGTCCTGCCCTCGTCATAATATGTTGAACAAAATAGAGGTGGAGCGATATCCGGCGCTTACCGCCTGCCGTCGGTTCAGGCGAACAGGAAGTCTCCCGCGTCCAGGTCGGCGATATCGAAGCCCTCAAGCCGGATCGTTCCCCCGCCATGGGCCGTCAGGTCGATCGTAACACCGTCCGGGTCGGACGATATGACGAGTTCATCAAAGCCCGACAGATCGAAGGCTTCATGGAGGTAGATCAGGTCATCACCATCGGTAAAGTCGGTAATGATATCGTCGCCATCTCCAAAATAGAATCCGAATGTATCATCGCCGACGCCACCCGAAAGCCGGTCATTGCCGGCGTCACCCCAAAGTTTATCATCACCAGCGCCACCCGAAAGCCGGTCATCGCCGGCGCCACCCGAAAGATCGTCATTGCCGTCATCACCCTGGAGAGAGTCATTGCCGTCATCACTCTGGAGAGAGTCATTGCCGGCGCCACCCCAAAGCTGGTCATCGCCGGCGCCACCTTCGAGCAAGTCATCGCCGGCGCCACCCCAAAGCTGGTCATCGCCGGCGCCAGCCCAAAGCCAGTCATCGCCGGCGCCACCTTGGAGAGAGTCATTGCCGGCACGACCATCGAGATAGTCATTGCCGCCACCCCCCCAGAGAGAGTCATTGCCGTCACCCCCCCAGAGAAAGTCATCGCCAGCGCCCCCCTGCAACAAGTCGTCACCACTACCACCCGAAAGCCTGTCGTAGCCGTCATTACCGCTCAGATGATTGGCGCTATCATCGCCCACCAGAAAATCCCCGTACTCAGACCCAAATACGTTCTCAATATCGGTAATCACATCGCCCTCCGCATGGCCTCCCTCTCCTGTGCCCTCTCCGAGATCCACCGTCACCCCCCGGTCCGACCCCTTATATGACACCCAGTCTATACCAGCGCCACCCCGGAGCTTGTCAGCGCCGGCGCCACCCCAGAGTTCGTCATTACCCGCGCCACCCCGAAGTTCGTCAGCGCCGGCGCCACCCCAGAGTTCGTCATTACCCGCGTCACCCCGAAGTTCGTCAGCGCCGGCGCCACCCTCCAGCCGATTGGCGCCGTCGTCACCTATCAGAAGATCATCGTACTCAGACCCGATTACGTTCTCAATATCGGTAATCACATCGCCCTCCGCATGGCCCCACTGTCCTGTGCTCTTCCCGAGATCCACCCACACCCCCAAGTCTGACCCTGCATAGGACACCGTATCTACGCCAGCGCCGCCACTCAGCCGGTCTGCGCCCGCGCGCCCCGCCAGCACGTCGTCACCGCCCCTGCCCGAAAGCCGGTCATCGCCGCTACCACCGGACAGCCGGTTGGCATTGCCGTCACCTTCCAACACATCTCCGTACTCAGACCCGATTACGTTCTCAATATCGGTAATCACATCGCCCTCCGCATGGCCTCGCTTTCCCGTGCCCGCCTCGAGATCCACCGTCACCGCCTCGTTTGACCCATTATAGGAAATCGTATCTACGCCCGCGCCGCCAAACAGCCGGTCCGCGCCCGCGCCCCCCTCCAACCGGTCGGCGCCGGCGTCTCCCTCCAGCATGTCGTCACCGCCCCTGCCCGAAAGCCGGTCATTGCCGCCACCACCGGACAGCCGGTTGGCGCCGTCGTCGCCCCCCAGCACGTCCCCGTAACCAGACCCCAGCACGTTCTCAACCTGAACAATCGTATCGCCCTCCGCATGGCCTCCCTCTCTCATGCCCGCCTCGAGGTCTACCGTCACCGCCTCGTCCGACCCCGCATAGGACACCGTGTCCACGCCCGCGCCGCCGAACAGCTGGTCTGCGCCCGCGCCCCCTTCCAGCATATCGTCACCGCCCGCGCCCAAGAGCCTGTCATTGCCGTCACCACCGGACAGTCGGTTGGCGCCGTCGTCACCTCCCAGCACGTCCCCGTGAACAGACCCCAGCACGTTCTCAAAGTTAACAATCACATCGCCCTCCGCATGGCCTCGCTTTCCCGTGCCCTCCGACAGGTACACGATTACCCCCCGGGCCGACCCCGCATAGGACACCGTGTCCACGCCCGCGCCGCCGAACAGCTGGTCCGCGCCCGCGCCCCCTTCCAGCACGTCGTCACCGCCCGCGCCCAAAAGCCGGTCATTGCCGCCACCACCGAACAGCCGGTTGGCGCCGTCGTCACCCCCCAACACGTCCCCGTGAACAGACCCCAGCACGTTCTCAAAGTTAACAATTACATCGCCCTCCGCATCGCCTCTCTTTACCGTGCCCTCCGACAGGTACACGATTACCCCCCGGTCCGACCCCGCATAGGACACTGTGTCCGCGCCCGCGCCGCCGAACAGCTGGTCTGCGCCCGCGCCCCCTTCCAGCATATCGTCACCGGCCCCACCCAAGAGCCTGTCATTGCCGTCACCACCGGACAGCCGGTTGGCGCCGTCGTCACCCCCCAACACGTCCCTGTGAACAGACCCCAGCACGTTCTCAAAGTTAACAATCACATCGCCCTGCGCATCGCCTCGCTTTACCGTGCTATCCGACAGGTACACTATTACCCCCCGGTCCGACCCCGCATAGGACACCGTGTCCACGCCCGCGCCGCCGAACAACCGGTCCGCGCCGGCGCCCCCGTCTAACATGTCATCACCATCGCCACCGGACAGCCGATTGGCGCCGCTATTACCCCCCAGTACATCCTCGTAACCAGATCCCAGCACGTTCTCAACATCCACAATTACATCACCCTCGGCATGGCCGCCCTCTCCCGTGCCCGCCTCAAGGTCCACCGTCACCGCACCGTCCGACTCACTATAGGACACCGTGTCCGTGCCAGCGCCGCCAAGCAGCCGGTCCGCGCCCGCGCCCCCTTCCAACACATCGTTATCCAAGCCCCCTTCCAACACGTCGTCACCGCTATTACCCCACAACTCATCATTGCCCGCGCCCCCCACCAGACGATTCGCAACGGCATTGCCAATCACCTTGTCGTTGCCAGACCCGGCAATGGCATCCTCAATCCAGGTATCACGCGCAATCAGCAGGTTGCCCACTAGTCCATACACGTCAGAAATGCCCTCCGGACGCAAGTCAATCCGCTGGTCGGCGGTATCCGCGCGCAGGTTCAGCGTGTCGCGGCCGCCCGTGTCGTAGAGGGTCAGCGTAATATTTTCACCGCTGTAGACCTCGGGGTTATTGCCCTCACCGGACCACAGCGCGAAGACCTGACCCAGGTAACCGTCCAGGTTGGATTGGGAACCATAGATGGTATCGCCGGCATTGATGTCAGTGGGTACGCCATAGAGGTTCTGGATCGCAATGATGTCCGCGATCATCGGCGTGATGGGGTAAGCAAAGCTCGCATCAATGTAGGTGTTCTCGGTCTGGCTGAAGGAGGACATGACCGTCGCTTGCCAGGAGTCGCCCGGGAATATGCTGTCAACGCGGTAAGTGAAAGGACTGTCGTAGGGCCCCGCGTGGCCCAGGCCGAGCGCGTGGCCGATCTCGTGGATGTAGTTGAAGAAACTGCGACTATCAATCGTTGAGTCGAAGATAGCGATAAAGTCCTTCGGGACATTGACGAATGAGGAAATAATCTGGTTGCCTGAAATGTCAGGTCTTATGAAGGCGTTGCTTTCCTCATCATCGAAGGTGATGTCGGCGTTACTCTCCACGAACCGGAAGTTGATGCCGCTGACGTTAGTCCAGGACTCCAGCGCCCAACGGGCAAGCTGCTGGCCCTCGGCGGTCAGGGCGGTGATGTCGGCAGTCAGCGTACCGCCGGGCGCCACGTCGAAGGCGCGACGGGAACCGCCATCCCCCTCCCAATAGCCGTCGGTGAGGTAGTCGGCAATTTGATCATAGTTGGCTTTGGCGGGTTCGTCTCCCCCCGATGATTGGTTTTCAGCGCCCGTCACCGCCACGCCGTGATTGCTTTTCGGGATTGTCATATCTCTTCCCCCCTTACCGTCAGAAAACAGGATAGCTCACTTTTAAAAGACCCCGGATGAATTGCCGGTAAGCGCCCGGACCCGGCGGCGCATCAATGCCCCAGTTCTCGACGGACAGACCTCTTTTCCAGCCCCTATCCCAAGTTTACTAGACAATCTCCGAATTTTGGTTGATTTTAGCTGATTTTCGCCTGCGCCAAAAATTCGGCGCGATCATCGCATCTATTGATTAAATATTCAGGCTGGCAGCTAATTGATAAGCGCCAGGAGATCATTTACAGCTTATGCGGTAGTCACTGTTGCAGTGATTACCCATATATGAGGTAGGGCAATAGCCATTGCGACAGGCGCTTACCGCCTGACACCGGGTCAGGCGAACAGGAAGTCGGTCGCGTCCAGGTCGGCGATAGCGAAGCCCTCAAGCCGGATCGTTCCCCCGCCATTGGCCGTCAGGTCGATCGTAACACCGTCCGGGTCGGACGATACGACGAGTTCATCAAAGCCCGACAGGGGGACGAAGTCGGTGGGTTCGAGCAGGTCACCACCAGTGACGAAGACGCTGAGGTCGATCAGGTCCTCGCCATCGGTAAAGTCGACAATAATATCATCGCCATGTTTAAAATCGAACCTGAATATGTCGTTACCGCTTCCACCCGAAAGCCGGTCATCGCCGTCATCACCCCAAAGCTCGTCATCGCCGCCGCCACCCCAAAGCTCATCATCGCCGGCAATACCGCTCAGCAGGTTGGCGCTATCGTCACCCACCAGAAAATCCCCGTACTCAGACCCGACTATGTCCTCAATATCGATAATCACATCGCCCTCCGCATGGCCGCCCTTTCCCGTGCCTTCCCCGAGATCCACTGTCACCGCTTCGTCCGACTCGTTGTACGACAGCGTATCCACGCCCGCGCCGCCAAGCAGCCGGTCTGCGCCGATGCCTCCCAGCAACACGTCGTCGCCACTACCACCCGAAAGCTGGTCATTGCCGGCGTTGCCCAAGAGCCAGTCATTGCCATCACCACCCCAGAGAGCGTCATCGCCGGCGCCCCCTTCCAACCGGTCTGCCCCTACACCCCCATATAGCCGGTCATCGCCATCATCACCCAAGAGAGCGTCAGCGCCACCGCCACCCCGAAGTTCATCATCACCGGCATTACCGTACAGATAATTGGTATTATCATCACCCACCAGGAAATCCCCGTACCCAGACCCGACTATGTCCTCAATATCGATAATCACATCGCCCTCCGCATGGCCGCCCTTTCCCGTGCCCTTCCCGAGATCCACCGTCACCGCTTCGTCCGACTCATCGTAGAACACCCTGTCTAAACCAGCGCCACCCCGGAGCTCATCAGCGCCGGCGCCACCCCGAAGATCATCCGCGTCGGCGCCACCCCAAAGTTCGTCAGCGCCGTCGCCGCCCCGGAGATCATCCACGCCGTCACCACCGTACAGCCGATTGGCGCCGTCGTCACCCGTCAGAAAATCATCGTACTCAGACCCGATTACGTTCTCAATATCGGTAATCACATCGCCCTCCGCATGGCCTCCCTCTCCCGTGCCCTTCCCGAGATCCACCGTCACCGCCAAGTCTGACCCCGCATAGGACACCGTATCTGCGCCGCCGCCGCCGTCCAGCTGATCCGCGCCCGCTCCCCCCGCCAGCACGTCGTCACCGCCCCTGCCCGAAAGCCGGTCATTGCCGCCACCCCCGGACAGCCGGTTGGCGCTGCCATCACCTTCCAATACATCCCCGTACTCAGACCCGATTACGTTTTCAATATCGGCGATCACATCACCCTCCGCATGGCCTCTCTTTCCTGTGCCCGCCCCGAGATCCACCGTCACCGCCTCGTCCGACCCGCTATAGGACACCGTGTCCACGCCCGCGTCGCCACTCAGCCGGTCTGCGCCCGCGCCTCCTTCCAGCACGTCGTCACCACTACCGCCAAGCAGTCGGTCTGCGCCCGCGTTCCCCACCAGCACGTCGTCACCACTACCGCCAAGCAGTCGGTCCGCGCCCGCGCCCCCCGCCAGCACGTCGTCACCATCCTCACCCCGGAGCTCGTCCCTGCCGGCATCGCCGAACAGCCGGTCTGCGCCCGCGCCTCCTTCCAGCGCGTCGTCACCATCCCCACCCCGTAGCTCGTCCTTGCCAGCATCGCCGAACAGTCGGTCTGCGCCAACGCCTCCTTCCAGCACGTCGTCACCATCCCCACCCCGTAGCTCATCTTTACCAGTATCACCGAATAGCCGATCCGCGCCCGCGCCCCCTTCCAGCACGTCGTCACCGCCCCTGCCCGAAAGCCGGTCATTGCCGTCACCGCCGGACAGCCGATTGGCGTCGTCGTCGCCACCCAGCACGTCCTCATAACCAGAGCCCAGCACGTTCTCAACGCCAGTAATCACATCACCCTCCGCATGACCTCTCTTTCCCGCGGCCTCCTCGAGATCCACCGTCACCCCCCGGTTCGATCCACTATAGGACACCGTGTCCAGGCCCGCGCCGCCAAGCAGCCGGTCTGCATCTGCGCCTCCTTCCAGCACGTCGTCACCATCCCCACCCCGGAGCTCGTCCCTGCCAGCGCCACCGAACAGCCGGTCCGCGCCAACGCCCCCCGCCAGCACGTCGTCACCATCCTCACCCCGGAGCTCGTCCCTGCCAGCATCACCGAACAGCCGGTCCGCGCCCGCGCCCCCTTCCAGCACGTCATCACCGCCCCGGCCCGAAAGCCGGTCATTGCCGCCACCACCGGATAGCCGGTTGCCGCCATCGTCGCCTCTCAGCACGTCCCCATAACCAGAGCCCAGCGCGTTCTCAACCTGAACAATCACATCGCCCTCCGCATGGCCTCTCTTCCCCGCGCCCTCCCCGAGATCCACCGTCACCCCCCGGTTCGACCCACTATAGGACACCGTGTCCACGCCCCCGCCGCCACTCAGCCGATCGGCGCCCGCGCCCCCTTCCAGCACGTCGTCGCCACCCCGACCCGAAAGCCGGTCATTGCCGCCACCACCGGACAGCCGGTTGCCGCCGTCGTCGCCCCCCAGCACGTCCCCGTAACCAGAGCCCAGCACGTTCTCAATATCCACAATCACATCACCTTCGGCATGGCCTCTCTTTCCCGTGCCATTCCACAGGTACACTGTCACCCCGCGGTCCGAACCCGCATAGGACACCGTGTCCACGCCCGCGCCGCCAAACAGCCGGTCTGCGCCCGCGCCCCCTTCCAGCACGTCGTCGCCAGCCCGGCCCGAAAGCCGGTCATTGCCGCCACCACCGGACAGCCGGTTGCTGCCCTCGTCACCCCCCAGCACGTCCCCGTACCCAGACCCTGTCACGTTCTCAAAATCCACAATCACATCGCCCTCCGCATGGCCTCCCTTTACCGTACCCTCCCACAGATATACCGTCACCCCCCGGTCCGACCCACTATAGGACACCGTGTCCACGCCCGCGCCGCCAAGCAGCCGATCGGCGCCCGCGCCCCCTTCCAGCACGTCGTCACCATCACCGCCAATCAGTCGATTGGCGCCGCTATTACCCCCCAGCGCATCCCCGTAACCAGATCCCAGCACGTTCTCAACGCCAGTAATCATATCGCCTTCGGCATGACCACCCTTTCCCGTACCCTCCCCAAGATTCACCGTCACCGCTTCGTCCGATCCACTATAGGACACCGTGTCCAGACCCGCGCCGCCAAGCAGCCGGTCTGCGCCCGCGCCCCCCTCCAACACGTCGTTGCCACCCCTGCCCAAGAGCCTGTCATTGCCACCAGCGCCGGACAGCCGGTTGGCGCCGCTATCACCCACCAGCACATCCCCGTAACCAGACCCCAGCACGTTCTCAACATCCACAATCACATCACCCTCGGCATGGCCTCTCTCTCCCATACCTTTCCACAGGTACACTGTCACCGCCTCGTCCGATCCACTATAGGACACCGTGTCCAGGCCCGCGCCGCCAAGCAGCCGATCCGCGCCCTTGCCCCCCTCCAGCACGTCGTCACCCCCCCTGCCCGAAAGTCGGTCATTGCCGTCAGCGCCGGACAGCCGGTTGTCACCGTCATCGCCCCCCAGCACGTCCCCGTAACCAGACCCCAGCACGTTCTCAACATCCACAATTACATCACCCTCGGCATGGCCGCCCTTTCCCGCGCCCGCCTCAAGGTCCACCGTCACCGCTTCGTCCGACCCACTATAGGACACCGTGTCCGCGCCAAGACCACCATCCAGCCGGTCTGCGCCCGCGCGCCCCTCCAATACGTCGCTACCGCCACCGCCGGACAGCCGGTTGGCGCCGCCATCACCCTTCAGCATGTCCCCGTAACCAGATCCCAGCACGTTCTCAATATCCATAATCACGTCACCCTCGGCATGGCCTCCCGCCACCGTGCCCGCCTCGAGGTCCACCGTCACCGCTGCGTCCGACCCACTATAGGACACCGTGTCCAGGCCCGCGCCGCCAAGCAGCCGGTCCGCGCCGGCGCCCCCTTCCAACACGTCGTTATCCAGGCCCCCTTCCAACACGTCGTCACCGCCATTACCCCACAACTCATCATTGCCGGCGCCCCCCACCAGACGATTCGCAACGGCATTGCCAATCACCTTGTCGTTGCCAGACCCGGCAATGGCGTCCTCAATCCAGGTATCACGCGCAATCAGCAGGTTGCCCACCAGCCCGTACACGTCAGAGACGCCTTCCGGACGCAAGTCAATCCGCTGGTCGGCGGTATCCGCACGCAGGTTCAGCGTGTCGCGGCCGCCCGTGTCGTAGAGGGTCAGCGTAATAGCTTCGCCGCGGTAGACCTCGGGGTTATTAACCTCACCGGTCCACAGCGCGAAGACCTGGCCCAGGTAGCCATCCAGGTTGGATTGGGAACCATAGACGGTATCGCCGGCATTGACGTCAGTGGGCACGCCATAGAGGTTCTGGATCGCGATGATATCCGCGATCATCGGCGTGACGGCGTAAGCAAAACTCCCATTGATATAGGTATTACTCTCCTGATCGAAGTAGGACATGACCGTCGCTTGCCAGGAGTCGCCCGGGAATACATTGTCGATACCGTAGGTCCCAATCCCGTTGTAGGGCCCCGCGTGGCCCAGGCCGAGCGCGTGGCCGGTCTCGTGGATATAGATAAAGAAGCTGTAACTGTCAATCGTTGAACCAACGGCATTGAGCCAGCCCGTCGAGACATTGACGTGCGAGGAAATGATCTGGTTGCCTGACGAGTTTGAGTATGTAAAGGCGCCGTTTTCCTCATCATCGAAGGTGATGTTGGCGTCACTCTCAACGAACCGGAAGTTGATGCCCGTGACGTTAGTCCAGGCCTCCAGCGCCCAACGGGCAAGCTGCTGGCCGGCGGCGGTCAGGCCGGTAATGTTGGCAGTCAGCGTACCGCCGGGCGCTACGTCGAAGGCGTAACGAGAGCCGCCAGCCCACTCCGCAAAGCCGTCGGTGAGGTAGTCGGCAATTTGATCATGGTTGACTTTGACGGGTTCGTCTCCCTCCGATGATTGGTTTTCGACACCCATCACTGCCACGCCGTAATTGCCTCTCGGAATTGCCATCGCTCTTTCCCCTTTATTGTCAAAAGACCCCGACTAATTACCGGTAAGCGTCCGGATCCGGCGGCGTATCCATGCCCCAGATCTCGACGGGCAAACCTGCATGATTATCCTCGCAGGATAAGACTTCAGGTCTCCCATATTCATTTGCAAATACCGCATAGAGGTAGAGCAATATCCGGCGCTTACCGCCTGTTGCGGGTTCAGGCGAGCAGGAAGTCGCCCGCGTCCAGGTCGGCGATATCGAAGCCCTCAAGCCGGATCGTTCCCCCGAGATGAGCCGTCAGGTCGATCGTAATACCGTCCGAATCGGACGATACGACGAGTTCATCAAAGCTCAGCAGGGGGACGAAGTCGGGGTCGAGCAGGTCACCACCAGTGACGAAGACGCTGAGGTCGATCAGGTCCTCGCCATCGGTAAAGTCTATAATAATATCGTCGCCATGGTCAAAATTGAATCTGAATACGTCGTCACCGCCTCCACCCGAAAGCCGGTCGTTGCCGGCATCACCCCAGAGAGTGTCATCGCCGCCGCCACCCCAAAGCTCGTCATCGCCGGCATTACCGTACAGGTGATTGGTATTATCATCGCCCACCAGCAAATCCCCGTAACCAGACCCGATTACGTCCTCAATACCGATAATCACATCGCCCTCCGCATGGCCGCCCTTTGCTGTGCCCTTCCCGAGATCCACTGTCACCGCTTCGTCCGACGCGCCGTATACCACCGCGTCCACGCCCGCGCCGCCATCCAGCCGGTCCGCGCCGGCGCCCCCCTGTAACAGGTCGCCACCACTACCACCCGAAAGCCGGTCATTGCCAGCGCCTCCCCAGAGACTGTCATTGCCATCATCACCCCAGAGAGCGTCATCGCCGGCGCCCCCCTCCAACTGGTCGTTGTCACCACCACCCAAAAGCCGGTCATCGCCGTCATCACCCAAAAGCCAGTCATCGCCGCCGCCACCCCGAAGCTCGTCATCGCCGGCATTGCCGAACAGGTAATTGGTGACATCGTTACCCACCAGAAAATCCCCGTGCTCAGACCCGACTATGTCCTCAATATCGATAATCACATCGCCCTCCGCATGGCCGCCCTTTGCCGTGCCCTCCCCGAGATTCACCATCACCGCTTCGTCCGACTCCTCGTAGAACACCCTGTCTACATTAGCGCCACCCTGGAGTTTGTCAGCGCCGGCGCCACCGAAGAGAAAGTCAGAGCCCTCGCCACCCCAGAGTTCATCATCGCCGGCGCCGCCCCGGAGATCATCCGAGCCGTCACCACCCTCCAGCCGATTAGCGCCGTCGTCACCTATCAGAAGATCATCTGACTCAGACCCGATTACGTTCTCAATACCGGTAATCACATCGCCCTCCGCATGGCCCCACTGTCCTGTGCCCTTCCCGAGATCCACCGTCACCGCCAAGTCTGACCCCGCATAGGACACCGTATCTACGCCGCCGCCGCCGTCCAGCTGATCCGCGCCCGCGCCCCCCGCCAGCACGTCGTTACCGCCCCTGCCCGAAAGCCGGTCATCGCCGTCACCACCGGACAGCCGGTTGGCGCTGCCGTCACCTTCCAACACATCCTCGTGCTCAGACCCGATTACGTTCTCAATAGCGGTAATTACATCGCCCTCCGCATGGCCTCTCTTTCCTGTGCCCGCCTCGAGGTCCACCGTCACCGCTTCGTCCGACCCACTATAGGACACCCAGTCCGCGCCCGCGCCGCCGTCCAGCTGGTCCGCGCCCGCGCCCCCCTCCAGCACGTCGTCACCATCCCCACCCTGGAGCTCGTCTCTACCAGCATCACCGAACAGTTGGTCAGCGCCCGCGCCCCCCTCCAGCACGTCGTCACCACCACCGCCACTCAGCCAGTCTGCGCCCGCGCCCCCCTCCAATACGTCGTCACCGCCCCTGCCCGAAAGCCGGTCATTGCCGCCACCACCGGACAGCCGGTTGGCGCCGTCGTTACCTTCCAATACATCCTCATGTCCAGACCCCAGCACGTTCTCAACATCCACAATCACGTCGCCCTCCGCATGGCCGCCCTTTCCCGTGCCCGCCTCGAGGTCCACTGTCACCGCTTCGTCCGACCCACTATAGGACGCCCAGTCCGCGCCCGCGCCGCCAAGCAGTTGGTCCGCGCCAACGCCCCCCACCAGCACGTCGTCGCCACCCCGGCCCGAAAGCCGGTCATTGCCGCCACCACCGGATAGTCGGTTGGCGCCGTTGTCACCCCTCAGCACGTCCCCATAACCAGATCCCAGCACGTTCTCAACGTCAACAATCACATCGCCCTCCGCATGGCCTCTCTTTCCCGTGCCCGCCTCGAGATCCACTGTCACCGCTTCGTCCGACCCACTGTAGGACACCGTGTCCAGGCCCGCGCCGCCAAGCAGCCGGTCGCGCCCCGCGCCCCCCACCAGCACGTCGTCGCCACCCCGGCCCGAAAGCCGGTCATTGCCGCCGCCACCGGACAGCCGGTTGGCGCCGTTGTCACCCCTCAGCACGTCCCCGTAACCAGACCCCAGCACGTTCTCAATATCCACAATCACGTCACCTTCGGCATGGCCTCCCTCTACTGTGCCCGCCTCGAGGTCTACCGTCACCGCCTCGTCCGACCCGCTATAGGAAACCGTGTCCACGCCAAGACCGCCATCCAGCCGGTCCGCGCCCGCGCCCCCCTCCAGCACGTCGTTACCGCCCCTGCCCGAAAGCCGATCATCGCCGCCACCACCGGACAGTCGGTTGGCGCTATTGTCACCCATCAGCGCGTCCCTGTAACCAGACCCTGTCGCGTTTTCAATGTCAACAATCACATCACCTTCGGCATGGCCGCCCACCACCGTGCCCGCCTCGAGGTCCACTGTCACCGCTTCGTCCGACCCACTATAGGACACCGTGTCCACGCCAAGACCACCATCCAGCCGGTCCGCGCCGGCGCCCCCCTCCAACAAGTCGTTACCGTCACTACCATACAACCGGTTGCCGCCGTCGTCGCCTGTCAACACGTCCCCGTACCCGGATCCGACCACGTTCTCAACCTGAACAATCACATCGCCTTCCGCATGGCCTCTCTTGCCCGTGCCCGTCTCGAGGTTCACTGTCACCGCTGCGTCCGACCCACTATAGGACACCGTGTCTACGCCCGCGCCACCGTCCAGCCGATTAGCGCCGACGCCACCCCTCAACAGATCCCCGTAATCGGACCCGACCACGTTCTCAACATCCACAATCACATCGCCCTCGGCATGGCCTCCCTTTCCCGTGCCCGCCTCGAGGTCCACCGTCACCGCCCCGTCCGACCCACTATAGGATACCGTGTCTACGCCCGCGCCACCATACAATCGGTCCGCGCCAGCGCCCCCGTCCAACATGTCATTACCATCACCGCCGTCCAGCCGGTTGTCGCCGTCGTCACCCCTCAGCGTATCCCCATAACCAGACCCCAGCACGTTCTCAACGCCAGCAATCATATCGCCCTCAGCATGACCACCCTCTCCCGCGCCCGCCTTGAGGTCTACCGTCACCGCTTCGTCCGACCCACTATAGGACACCGTGTCCACGCCAAGACCACCCTCCAGCCGGTCCGCGCCCGCGCCCCCTTCCAACAAGTCGTCGCCACCCCTGCCCGAAAGCCGGTCATCGCCGCCTCCACCGGACAGCTGGTTGGCGCCGTCGTTACCCTCCAGCACGTCCCCGTAATCGGACCCGACCACGTTCTCAATACCCGCAATGACATCGTCCTCAGCATGGCCTCCCTTTCCCGTACCCGCCTCGAGGTCTACCGTCACCGCTTCATCCGATCCACTATAGGACACTGTGTCCATGCCCGCGCCGCCGTCCAGCTGGTCTGCGCCTGCGCCCCCATCCAGCATGTCGTCGCCACCACTGCCACGCAACCGATCCGCGCCCGCGCCCCCCTCCAGCGCGTCGTTACCATCACCGCCAAGCAACCGGTCCGCGCCCGCGCCCCCCTCCAGCGCGTCGTTACCATCACCGCCAAGCAGCCGGTCCGCGCCCGCGCCCCCCTTCAGTACATCGTCACCGCCACCGCCAAGCAGCTGATCGGCGCCAAGCCCCCCGTCCAACATGTCATTACCATCACCACCGTCCAGCCGATTGGCGCCGTCATTACCCATCAACATATCCCCGTAACCAGATCCCAACACGTTCTCAATGCTGGCAATCACATCACCCTCGGCATGACCTCCCGCCACCGTGCCCGCCTCGAGGTCCACCGTCACCGCTTCGTCCGACCCACTATAGGACACCGTGTCCCGGCCCGCGCCGCCAAGCAGCTGGTCCGCGCCGACGCCCCCTTCCAGCACGTCGTCGCCCGCGCCGCCAAGCAGCCGGTCCGCGCCCGCGCCCCCCTCCAACACGTCGTCGCCACCCCTGCCCAGGAGCCGGTCATTGCCGCCGGCGCCGGACAGCCGATTGGCGCCGCTATCACCCACCAGCAAATCCCCGTAACCAGACCCCAGCACGTTCTCAACATCGACAATCACATCCCCCTCGGCATGACCTCTCCCCCCCATGCCCTTCCACAGATACACGGTCACCGCCCCGTCCGATCCACTATAAGACACCGTGTCCAGGCCCGCGCCGCCAAGCAGCCGGTCCGCGCCAACGCCTCCCTCCAGCACGTCGTCGCCATCCCCGCCAAGCAGTCGGTCCGCGCCCGCGCCCCCCTCCAACACGTCGTCGCCACCCCTGCCCGATAACTCGTCATTGCCGTCAGCGCCAGACAGTCGGTTGGCGTCGTCATTACCTCTCAGCACGTCCCCGTAACCAGACCCCAATACGTTCTCAACATCCACAATCACGTCACCCTCGGCATGGCCGCCCTTTCCCGTGCCCGCCTTGAGGTCCACCGTTACCGCTGCGTCCGACCCACTATAGGACACCGTGTCTGCGCCAAGACCACCATCCAGCCGGTCTGCGCCCGCGCGCCCCTCCAGCACGTCGCTACCGCCACCGCCGGATAGCCGGTTGGCGCCGCTATCACCCTTCAGCACGTCCCCGTAACCAGAGCCCAGCACGTTCTCAACATCCACAATCACATCACCCTCGGCATGGCCGCCCTTTCCCGCGCCTGCCTCAAGGTCCACCGTCACCGCTGCGTCCGACCCGCTATAGGACGCCGTGTCCATGCCCGCGCCGCCAAGTAGCCGGTCCGCGCCCGCGCCCCCTTCCAACACATCGTTATCCAGGCCCCCTTCCAACACGTCGTCACCGCCATTACCCCACAACTCATCATTGCCCGCGCCCCCCACCAGACGATTCACAACGGCATTGCCAATCACCTTGTCGTTGCCAGACCCGGCAATGGCATCCTCAATCCAGGTATCACGCGCAATCACCACGTTGCCCACCAGTCCGTACACGTCAGAAATGCCTTCCGGACGCAAGTCAATCCGCTGGTCGGCGGTATCCGCGCGCAGGTTCAGCGTGTCGCGGCCGCCCGTGTCGTAGAGGGTCAGCGTAATATTTTCACCGCTGTAGGCCTCGGGGTTATTAACCTCACCGGTCCACAGCGCAAAGACCTGACCCAGGTAACCGTCCAGGTTGGACTGGGAACCATAGACGGTATCACCGGCATTGATGTCAGTGGGCACGCCATAAAGGTTCTGGATCGCGATGATGTCCGCGATCATCGGCGTGACGGCGTAAGCAAGGCTCGCATTGATATAGGTGTTACTCTCCTGATTGAAGTAGGACATGACCGTCGCCTGCCAGGAGTCGCCCGGGAATATGTTGTCGGCGCCGTAGTCGCCAGCTCCGTTGTAAGGCCCCGCGTGGCCCAGGCCGAGCGCGTGACCGATCTCGTGGACGTAGGTTTGAAAGCTGTAACTGTCAATCGTTGAGCCAAGGGTCTCGAGCCAGGTCGTCGAGATATTGACGTGCGAGGAAATGAGCTGGCTGCCTGACGTATTTGCTAATGCAAAGGCGCCGTTTTCCTCATCATCGAAGGTGATGTCGGCGTCACCCTCAACGAACCGGAAGTTGATGCCGCTGACGTTAGTCCAGGCCTCCAGCGCCCAACGGGCAAGCTGCTGGCCGGCGGCGGTCAGACCGGTAATGTCGGCAGTCAGCGTACCGCCGGGCGCCACGTCGAAGGAGTAACGGGAGGCGCCAACCCACTCCGCAAAGCCGTCGGTGAGGTAGTCGGCAATTCGATCATAGTTGGCTTTGGGGCGTTCGTCTCCCTCCGGTGATTGGGCTTCGACGCCCGTCACCGCTACGCTGTTGTGATGGCTTACACCACAACAAAGGCAGTAACCCGGTGATTGGGTTTCGACGTCTGTCACTGCTACGTTGTAATCACTTTTCGGAATTCTCATGTCTGTTTTTCCTTTGCTGTTGGAAGGCAGGTTGAACAAAATATGGTGTGGGGCAATATCTATTGCGACAACGCATATGCACGAGAGTTCCCTTCCCTTCGGCCTTGAGCAAAACAGAGGTAGAGCAATATCCGTTGCGACAGGCGCTCACCGCCTGACACCGGGTCAGAACAGGAAGTCTCCCGCGTCCAGGTCGGCGATATCGAAGCCCCCAAGCTCAATTGTTCCCCCGCCATGAGCCACCAAGTCTATCGTAACGCCGTATGAATCGGATGATACGACGAGTTCATCAAAGCCCGACAGACCGAAGGCGCTGAGGTCGATCAGGTCCTCGCCATCGGTAAAGTCGACAATAATATCGTCGCCATGTCCAAAATCGAATATGAATACGTCGTTGCCACGTCCAAAATCGAATATGAGTACGCCATCGCCACCGACGCCATCCGAGGGATCGTCATTGCCGGCGCCACCCCAAAGAGAGATACCGCCGTCATCACCCGAAAACTCGTCATCACCCCAAAGCTCGTCATCACCGGCGCCACCCCGAAGTTCGTCATCGCCGGCGCCCCCCTGCAACAGGTCGTTGCCACTACCACCCGAAAGCCGATCATTGCCGGCATCACCCGTGAGCCAATCATCGCCGGCGCTACCCGAAAGCCTGTCGTTGTCGTCACCACCCCAAAGCCAGTCATCACCGGCGCCGCCCAAAAGCCGATCATCGCCGGCGCCCCCCTGCAATGAGTCATTACCACTATCACCTGAAAGCCGGTCATCGCCGTCATCACCCCAAAGCCGGTCATTACCGGCGCCACCCCAGAGCTCATCATTGCCGGCGCCCCCGACCAATCCGTTGCTGCCGTCGTCGCCCCTCAGCGCATCTCCGTAACGAGACCCGACCATGTCCTCAATATTGGTAATCACATCGCCCTCCGCATGGCCTCCCTCTCCTGTGCCCGCTTCCAGGTCCACCATCACCGCTTCGTCTGACCCACTATAGGACACCCAGTCCACGCCCGCGCCGCCATCCAGCCGATTGGCGCTGTCGTTACCGGTCAGAAAATCATCGTGATCAGACCCGATTATGTTCTCAATATCGGTAATCACATCGCCCTCCGCATGGCCTCCCTCTCCTGTGCCCGCCTCGAGATCCACCGTCACCGCCACGTCTGACCCCGCATAGGACACCGTATCTACGCCGGCGCCACCGTCCAGCTGGTCAGCGCCCGCGCCCCCCGCCAGCACGTCGTTACCGCCCCTGCCCGAAAGCCGGTCATCACCGCCACCACCGGACAGCCGGTTGGCGCTGCCGTCACCTTCCAACACATCCCCGTACTCAGACCCGATTACGTTCTCAATATCGGTAATTACATCGCCCTCCGCATGGCCTCTCTTTCCTGTGCCCGCCTCGAGGTCCACTGTCACCGCTTCGTCCGACCCACTATAGGACACCCAGTCCGCGCCCGCGCCGCCGTCCAATTGATCCGCGCCCGCGCCCCCCTCCAGCACGTCGTCACCACCCTCACCCCGGAGCTCGTCTTTACCAGCATCACCGAACAGTTGGTCTGCGCCGGCGCCCCCCTCCAGCACGTCGTCACCACCACCGCCAAGCAGCTGGTCAGCGCCCGCGCCCCCCTCCAACACGTCGTCACCGCCCCTGCCCGAAAGCCGGTCATCACCGCCACCACCGGACAGCCGGTTGCCGTCGTCGTTACCTTCCAACACATCCTCATATGCAGACCCCAGCACGTTCTCAACATCCACAATCACATCGCCCTCCGCATGGCCTCTCTTTCCCGCGCCCGCCTCGAGGTCCACTGTCACCGCTTCGTCCGACCCACTGTAGGACACCGTGTCCACGCCCGCGCCGCCAAGCAGTCGGTCCGCGCCCGCGCCCCCCTCCAGCACGTCGTCGCCACCCTGGCCCGAAAGCCGGTCATTGCCACCTCCACCGGATAGTCGGTTGGCGCCGTTGTCACCCCTCAGCACGTCCCCATGACCAGACCCCAGCACGTTCTCAACGTCAACAATCACATCGCCCTCCGCATGGCCTCTCTTTCCCGTGCCCACCTCGAGGTCCACTGTCACCGCTTCGTCCGACCCACTGTAGGACACCGTGTCCACGCCAAGACCACCATCCAGCCGGTCCGCGCCCGCGCCCCCCGCCAGCACGTCGTTACCACCCCTGCCCGAAAGCCGGTCATTGCCGCCGCCACCGGACAGCTGGTTGGCGCCGTTGTCACCCCTCAGTACGTCCCCGTAACCAGACCCCAGCACGTTCTCAACGTCAACAATCACATCACCCTCGGCATGGCCTCCCTCTACTGTGCCCGCCTTGAGGTCCACTGTCACCGCCTCGTCCGACCCGCTATAGGACACCGTGTCCACGCCAAGACCACCATCCAGCCGGTCCGCGCCCGCGCCTCCCTCCAGCACGTCGTTACCGCCCCTGCCCGAAAGCCGGTCATCGCCGCCGCTACCGGACAGCCGGTTAGCGCCGTCGTCGCCCCCCAACACGTCCCTGTAACCAGACCCCAGCACGTTCTCAACGTCAACAATCACATCACCTTCGGCATGGCCGCCCACCACCGTGCCTTCCCCGAGATCCACCGTCACCGCTTCGTCCGATCCACTATAGGACACCGTGTCTACGCCAAGACCACCATCCAGCCGGTCCGCGCCGGCGCCTCCCTCCAACAAGTCGTTACCGTCACTACCATACAACCGGTTGCCGCCGTCGTCGCCTGTCAGCACGTCCCCGTACCCGGATCCGACCACGTTCTCAACCTGAACAATCACATCGCCTTCCGCATGGCCTCTCTTTCCCGTGCCCGCCTTGAGGTCCACTGTCACCGCTGTGTCCGACCCACTATAGGACACCGTGTCCAGGCCCGCGCCACCGTCCAGCCGATTAGCGCCGACGCCACTCCTCAACAGGTCCCCGTAATCAGACCCAACCACGTTCTCAACATCCACAATCACATCGCCCTCGGCATGGCCTCCCTTTCCCGTGCCCGCCTCGAGGTCCACCGTCACCGCCCCGTCCGACCCACTATAGGACACCGTGTCTACGCCCGCGCCACCATACAATCGGTCCGCGCCAGCGCCCCCGTCCAACATGTCATTACCATCATCGCCGTCCAGCCGGTTGCCGCCGTCGTCACCCCTCAGCGTATCCCCGTAACCAGACCCCAGCACGTTCTCAACGCCAGCAATCATATCGCCCTCAGCATGACCACCCTCTCCCGCGCCCGCCTTGAGGTCTACCGTCACCGCTTCGTCCGACCCACTATAGGACACCGTGTCCACGCCAAGACCACCCTCCAGCCGGTCCGCGCCCGCGCCTCCTTCCAACAAGTCGTCGCCACCCCTGCCCGAAAGTCGGTCATCACCGCCGCCACCGGACAGCTGGTTGCCGCCGTCGTTACCTTCCAGCACGTCCCCGTAATCGGACCCGACCACGTTCTCAACATTAATAATCACATCGCCCTCGGTATGGCCTCCCTTTCCCGTACCCGCCTTGAGGTCTACCGTCACCGCTTCATCCGATGCGCTATAGGACACTGCGTCCATGCCCGCGCCGCCGTCCAGCCGGTCCGCGCCCGCGCCCCCCGCCAGTACGTCGTCGCCCGCGCCGCCAAGCAACTGGTCCGCGCCCGCGCCCCCCGCCAGCGCGTCGTCGCCCGCGCCGCCAAGCAACCGATCGGCGCCCCCGCCCCCGTCTAATATGTCATCACCGTCACCACCGTCCAGCCGATTGGCGCCGTCATCACCCCCCAGTACATCCCCGTAACCAGACCCTGTCACGTTCTCAATGCCGGCAATCACATCGCCCTCCGCATGGCCTCTCTTTCCCGCGCCCGCCTCAAGATCCACCGTCACCGCTTCGTCCGATCCACTATAGGACACCGTGTCCAGGCCCGCGCCGCCAAGCAGCCGGTCTGCGCCCGCGCCCCCTTCCAGCACGTCGTCGCCCGCGCCGCCAAGCAACCGGTCCGCGCCCGCGTCTCCCTCCAACAGGTCGTCGCCACCCCTGCCCAGGAGCCGATCATCGCCGCCACCACCGGACAGCCGGTTGGCGCCGCTATTACCCACCAACACATCCCCGTAACCAGACCCCAGCACGTTTTCAACATCCACAATCACATCACCCTCGGCATGGCCTCTCTCTCCCGTGCCCTTCCACAGGTACACGGTCACCGCCTCGTCCGATCCACTATAAGACACCGTGTCCAGGCCCGCGCCGCCAAGCAGCCGGTCTGCGCCGACGCCTCCCTCCAGCACGTCGTCACCACCCCCGCCAAGCAGCCGGTCCGCGCCCGCGCCCCCTTCCAACACGTCGTCGCCACCCCTGCCCGATAACTCGTCATTGCCGTCAGCGCCGGACAGTCGGTTGGCGCCGCTATCACCCTTCAGCACGTCCCCGTAGCCAGACCCCAACACGTTCTCAACATCCACAATCACGTCACCCTCGGCATGGCCTTCCTTTCCCGTGCCCGCCTCGAGGTCCACCGTCACCGCTTTGTCCGACCCGCTATAGGACGCCGTGTCTACGCCAGCGCCACCATCCAGCCGGTCCGCGCCCGCGCGCCCCTCCAATACGTCGCTACCGCCACCGCCGGACAGCCGGTTGGCGCCGCTATCACCCATCAGCATGTCCCCGTAACCAGAGCCCAGCACGTTCTCAACATCCACAATCACATCGCCCTCGGCATGACCGCCCTTTCCCGCGCCTGCCTCAAGGTCCACCGTCACCGCTGCGTCCGACCCGCTATAGGACACCGTGTCCAGGCCCGCGCCGCCAAGCAGCCGGTCCGCGCCGGCGCCTCCCTCCAACACATCGTTATCCAGGCCCCCTTCCAACACGTCGTCACCGCCATTACCCCACAACTCATCATTGCCGGCGCCCCCCACCAGACGATTCGCAACGGCATTGCCAATCACCTTGTCGTTGCCAGACCCGGCAATGGCATCCTCAATCCAGGTATCACGCGCAATCAGCAGGTTGCCCACCAGTCCGTACACGTCAGAGACGCCTTCCGGACGCAAGTCAATCCGCTGGTCGGCGGTATCCGCGCGCAGGTTCAGCGTGTCGCGGCCACCCGTGTCGTAGAGGGTCAGCGTAATATTTTCACCGCGGTAGGCCTCGGGGTTATTAACCTCACCGGTCCACAGCGCGAAGACCTGACCCAGGTAACCGTCCAGGTTGGACTGGGAACCATAGACGGTATCGCCGGCATTGATGTCAGTAGGCACGCCATAGAGGCTCTGGATCGCGATGATGTCCGCGATCATCGGCGTGACGGCGTAAGCATTGCTCGCATTGATATAGGTGTTATTGTCCTGATCGAAGTAGGACATGACCGTCGCTTGCCAGGAGTCGCCCGGGAATGCGTTGTCGATACCATAGGCGCCAATCCCGTTGTAGGGCCCCGAGTGGCCCAGGCCGAGCGCGTGGCCGATCTCGTGGATATAGGTGAAGAAGCTGTAACTGTCAATCGTTGAGCCGTTGGTATCAAGCCAGTCCGTCGAGACATTGACGTGCGAGGAAATGATCTGGCTGCCCGACGAATTTGTGTATGAAAAGGCGCCGTCTTCTGCATCATCGAAGGTGATGTCGGCGTCACCCTCAACGAACCGGAAGTTGATGCCGGTGACGTTAGTCCAGGCCTCCAGCGCCCAACGGGCAAGCTGCTGGCCGGCAGCGGTCAGGCCGGTAATGTCGGCAGTCAGCGTACCGCCGGGCGCTACGTCAAAGGCGTAGCGGGAACCGCCAGCCCACTCCCAGTAGCCGTCGGTCAGGTAGTCGGCAATTTGATCATAGTTGGCTTTGGGGCGTTCGTCTCCCCCCGGTGATTGGGTTTCGACGCTCGTCATCGCCACGTCGTAATTGCTTCCCGGAATTGCCATGTTTCCTTCCCCTTTACTGCCAGAAGACAGGGTGGCTTATTTTCAAAAGGCCCCGGATGAATTGCCGCCAAGCGCTCAGGCCCAGTGGCGTATCCATGCCCCAGGTCTCGACGGGCGAACCTGCATGATTATCCTCGCAGGATAAGACTCAGGTCACCCATATTCATTTGCGAGTGCCGTTTTACTTATTACTGCCCTGACTTGCTCATGGCATGTTGAACAAAATATGAGGTAGAGCAATATCTATTGCGACAACGCATATGCACGAGAGTTCCCTTCCCTTCGGTACTGAGCAAAACAGAGGTAGAGCAATATCCATTGCGTCAGGCGCTTACCGCCTGACACCGGGTCAGGACAGGAAGTCTCCCGCGTCCAGGTCGGCAATATCGAAGCCTTCAAGCCGGATCGTTCCCCCGCCATGGGTCACCAGGTCGATCGTAACACCGTCCGGGTCGGACGATATGACGAGTTCATCAAAGCTCGACAGCTCGAAGATATTGAGATCGATCAGGTCCTCACCATCGGTAAAGTCGGTGATGATATCGTCGCCCTGTCCAAAATCGAATCTGAATATATCGTTGCCGCCTCTACCCGAAAGCCTGTCGTTGCCGCCACCGCCAGACAGTTCGTTGCCGCCATCGTCACCTTCCAACACATCCCCGTACCCAGACCCAACCACGTTCTCAACCTCGGTAATCACATCACCTTCCGCATAGCTTCCCTCCCCCGTCCCCGCCCAGAGCTTCACCGTCACCGCCCCGTCCGAATCCCAATAGTCCACTGTGTCCATGCCAGCGCCACCATTTAACTGGTCCGCGCCGGCGCCCCCATCCAGCCAGTCATCGCCGGCGCCGCCCCAAAGAGCGTCATCGCCGGCGTGACTCGAGAGAAAGTCATGGCCATCATCACCCCGGAGAGAATCATCGCCGGTATGACTCAAGAGAAAGTCATCACCGGCGCCACCCCAGAGAGAGTCATCGCCGTCATCACCCAGGAGAGAGTCATCGCCGGCGCCCCCCCGAAGCTCGTCAGCGCCGTCACGGCCAGACAGCTGGTTGCCACTGTCATCACCTTCCAATACGTCTCCGTACTCAGATCCGACCACGTTCTCAACTTCGGCAATCACATCACCTTCCGCATAGCCTCCCTCCCCCGTCCCCGCCCAGAGCTTCACCGTCACCGCCCCGTCCGAACCCCAATAGTCCACCGTGTCCACGCCCGCGCCACCATTCAACTGGTCTGGCCCTGCACCCCCATCCAGCCAGTCATCGCCAACGTTACCCCAGAGCTCGTCAGCGCCAGCATGACCCTGGAGAAAATCATTGCCGTCACCCCCCCAGAGAGAGTCATCGTCGTCATGTCCCCAGAGCAAATCATCGCCGCCACCACCCCGGAGCTTGTCAGCGCCGCCATGACCAGACAGCTGGTTGACGTCGTCGTCGCCTTCCAATACATCCCCGTACTCAGATCCGACCACGTCCTCAACATCGACAATCACATCACCCTCCGCATAGCTTCCTTCCCCCGTCCCCGCCCGGAGCTTCACTGTCACTGCCCCGTCCGACCCACTATAGTCCACCGTGTCCATGCCCGCGCCACCACTCAGTCGGTCCGCTCCCACATCCCCCTCCAGCCAGTCATCGCCGGCGCCACCCCGGAGAGAGTCATCACCGGCGCCACTGGAGATAAAGTCATCACCGGCGCCACCATCCAGTCGATTGACGCCATCGTCACCCACCAGAAGATCCCCGTAACCAGACCCGACTACATTCTCAACACCGGTAATTACATCACCCTCCGCATGGCCTCCCTCTCCCCTGTCCACCTCAAGGTACACTGTCACCGCCCCGTCCGACCCACTATAGGACACCGTGTCCACGCCCGCGCCGCCAAGCAGCCGGTCTGCGCCCGCGCCCCCCTCCAGCACGTCGTCGCCACCCTTGCCCGAAAGCCGGTCATTGCCGCCACCACCGGACAGTCGGTTATTGCCATTGTCACCCCCCAGCGCATCTCCGTAACCAGACCCCAGCACGTTCTCAACATCAACAATCGTATCGCCCTCGGCATGGCCTCCCGCCACCGTATCCTCCCCAAGGTCCACCGTCACCGCCCCGTCCGACCCACTATAGGACACCGTGTCCACGCCCGCGCCGCCGAACAGCCGGTCCGCGCCGGCGCCGCCGTCCAGCCAGTCGTCGCCATCCTTACCCCAAAGCTCGTCTTTGCCCGCGCCGCCGAACAGTCGATCCGAATCGGCGCCCCCGTCCAGCACATCGTCACCACCACCCCCCCGGAGCGCATCATCACCATCACCACCGTCCAATCGGTTGGCGCCGGCGTCACCCCTCAACATATCCCCGTAACCAGACCCCATCACGTTCTCAGCATCGACAATCACATCACCCTCGGCATGGCCGCCCTCTCCCGTACCCTCCCCAAGGTCTACCGTCACCGCTTCGTCCGACCTGCTATAGGCCACCGTGTCCAGGCCCGCGCCGCCGAACAGCCGGTCTGCGCCCGCGCCCCCCTCCAGCACGTCGTCGCCACCCCTGCCTGAAAGCCGGTCATTGCCACCCGCGCCGAACAGCCGGTTGTCGCCGTCGTTACCCCCCAGCACGTCCCCGTAACCAGACCCTGCTACGCTCTCAATATTAACAATCACATCGCCCTCCGCATGGCCTCCCGCCGCCATGTTCTCCCTGAGATCCACCGTCACCGCTTCGTCCGACCCACTATAGGACACCGTGTCCATGCCCGCGCCGCCAAGCAGCCGGTCCGCGCCCGCGCCCCCCTCCAGCACGTCGTCGCCACCCCTGCCCGAAAGCCGGTCATTGCCACCGGCGCCGGATAGCCGGTTGGCGCCGCTATCACCCCCCAGTACATCCCCGTAACCAGACCCCATCACGTTCTCAACATTCACAATCACATCACCTTCGGCATGGCCTCCCTCTCCCGCGCCATTCCACAGGTACACTGTCACCCCGCGGTCTGAACCCGCATAGGACACCGTATCCACGCCAAGACCGCCATCCAGCCGGTCCGCGCCCGCGCGCCCCTCCAACACGTCGCCACCGCCACTACCAGACAGCCTGTTAGCGCCGCTATTACCCCCCAGCACATCCCCGTAACCAGACCCTGTCACATTCTCAATATTCACAATCACATCGCCCTCGGCATGGCCTCCCGCCACCGTGCCCGCCTCGAGATCCACCGTCACCGCTTCGTCCGACCCACTATAGGACACCGTGTCCAGGCCCGCGCCACCGTCCAGCCGATTAGCGCCAGCGTCACTCCCTAACATATCCCCGTAATCGGATCCGACCACATTCTCAACATTCACAATTACATCGCCCTCGGCATGACCACCCTCTCCCGTGCCCTTCCACAGATACACGGTCACCGCCTCGTTCGACCTGCTATAGGACACCGTATCTACACCGACGCCACCATGCAGCCGGTCCGCGCCAATGCCCCCATCCAACATGTCATCACCATCACCACCGTCCAGCCGGTTGGCGCCGCTATCACCCCCCAGCACATCCCCGTAACCAGACCCCAGCACGTTCTCAACATCCACAATCACATCACCCTCGGCATGGCCGCCCTCTCCCGTACCCTCCCCAAGGTCTACTGTCACGGCTTCGTCCGACCCACTGTAGGACACCGTATCCATGCCCGCGCCGCCGAACAGCCGGTCCGCGCCAACGCCCCCCTCTAACACGTCGTTGCCACCCCTGCCCAGGAGCCTGTCATTGCCGCCGGCGCCAAACAGTCGGTTGGCGCCGCCATCACCCCCCAGCACATCCCCGTAACCAGACCCCAGCACGTTCTCAACATCCACAATCACATCACCCTCGGCATGGCCTCTCTTTCCCGTGCCTGCCTCGAGGTCCACCGTCACCGCTTCGTCCGACCCACTATAGGACACCGTGTCCATGCCTGCGTCGCCAAGCAGCCGGTCCGCGCCAACGCCTCCCTCCAGCACGTCGTCACCACCACCGCCAAGCAGTCGGTCCGCACCCGCGCCTCCCTCTAACACGTCGTCGCCGCCCCCGCCCGAGAGCCTGTCATTGCCGTCAACGCCGGACAGTCGATTGCCGCCGCCATCACCTATCAACGCGTCCCCGTAACCAGACCCCAGCACGTTCTCAACATCCACAATCACGTCACCCTCGGCATGGCCGCCCTTTCCCGTGCCCGCCTCAAGGTCCACCGTTACCGCTTCGTCCGACCCACTATAGGACACCGTGTCCGCGCCAAGACCACCATCCAGCCGGTCCGCGCCCGCGCGCCCCTCCAGCACGTCGCTACCGCCACCGCCGGACAGCCGGTTAGCGCCGCTATCCCCCTTCAGCATGTCCCCGTAGCCAGACCCCAGCACGTTCTCAATATCCACAATCACGTCACCCTCGGCATGGCCGCCCTTTCCCGCGCCTGCCTCAAGGTCCGCTGTCACCGCTTCGTCCGACCCGCTATAGGACGCCGTGTCCAGACCCGCGCCGCCAAGTAGCCGGTCCGCGCCCGCGCCTCCCTCCAACACATCGTTATCCAACCCCCCCTCTAACACGTCGTCACCGCTATTACCCCACAACTCATCATTGCCCGCGCCCCCCACCAGACGATTCGCAACGGCATTGCCAATCACCTTGTCGTTGCCAGACCCGGCAATGGCATCCTCAATCCAGGTATCACGCGCAATCAGCAGGTTGCCCACCAGCCCGTACACGTCAGAGACGCCTTCCGGACGCAAGTCAATCCGCTGGTCGGCGGTATCCGCGCGCAGGTTCAGCGTGTCGCGGCCACCCGTGTCGTAGAGGGTCAGCGTAATAGCTTCGCCGCGGTAGACCTCGGGGTTATTAACCTCACCGGTCCACAGCGCGAAGACTTGGCCCAGGTAACCGTCCAGGTTGGATTGGGAACCATAGACGGTATCGCCGGCATTGACGTCAGTGGGTACGCCATAGAGATTCCGGATCGCGATGATGTCTGCGATCATCGGCGTGACGACGTGAGCAAGGCTGGCATCGATATAAGTGTTCTCGGTCTGGCTGAAGTAGGACATGACCGTCGCCTGCCAGGAGTCGCCCGGGAATACGTTGTCGATACCGTAGGTCCCAATCCCGTTATAGGGCCCCGCGTGGCCCAGGCCGAGCGCGTGGCCGATCTCGTGGATGTAGGCGGAGAAATTGTAACTGTCGATCGTTGAGCCGTAGGCATCGATCCAGTCCCTTGAAACATTGACGTGCGAGGAAATGATTTGGCTGCCCGACCAACTCGTGGATGCAAAGGCGCCTTCCTCTGCATCATCGAAGGTGATGTCGGCATCACCCCCCACGAACCGGAAGTTGATGTCGGTGACGTTAGTCCAGGCCTCCAGCGCCCAGCGGGCAAGCTGTTGGCCTTCGGCGGTCAGGTTGGTAATGTCGGCGGTCAGCGTACCGCCGGGCGCTACGTCGAAGGCGTAACGGGAACCGCCAGCCCACTCCGCAAAGCCGTCGGTGAGGTAGTCGGCAATTTGATCATAGTTGACTTTGGAGCGTTCGTCTCCCCCCGGTGATTGGGCTTCGGCGCCCATCACCGCCTGCTCGTTGTCGCCTCTCGGAATTGCCATGTTTCTTTCCCCTTTACTGTCAGAAGACGAGATGGCTCACTTTCAAAAGACCCCGGACGAATTGCCGGCAAGTGTCCGTACCCAGCGGCGCATCCATGCCCCAAATCCCGGCGAACGGGCCTGCCTTCCGACCCTTACCCCAAGTCTAACAGACAATCCCCGAATTTTGACTGATTTCCGCCTGCAGTCTCTTTTAAGTGATTGATTTTCCAACAGCCGGTATTGCGGAACCAATGGCCGCGCCCGCAGGCCACGCCGTAGCGCATTTCCCTCCGATCGCTTGTCGCACAAGTCCTGGTGGTCAGGGCACGGAAATCTTTGCTGTCCAGAACACACTGTCTTCCTCGTACTGGCCGACGCGGACCCTGGCGATGTGGTATTCCGGCAAGGCACGGATGGCCATACATCTTCCGCCTTCCCTCAGGCCATGCCATTGGAAATCAAAGTCGAGATTATCGAATCCGTACTGCTGCCGGTAGTTGGGAAGGTCGTCCGTGTCAGCGGGGACCAGGTGCACGAAGAACCTGCGCTCTGTGTCTTCTGCACCGCACGGTTCCTTGACGAAGATCAGATTTCCCTTGCCGAGATGGATGTCAAAGACGCCGCGGGCCGCTGGCTCGCCGGAAGTCACCGACGACAAATAGCCGTCAAACCACCGCCGTTTCTCCCCGAACCAGCGCTCCGCTTCCCAAAGGAGGTTCCCATAGCGGTCAACCTGCCCGGTCTGGATGCCGACGATGTCCTTGTCGGGAAGCTGGCGCTCAGTGACGCAAGTCCCGTTGTCCTTCAAGGAAGACCTGTGCCACTCGAAATCCAGCGTATCGCGTTCCGGCGTTCCACTTTCGGCATCCAACGAATAGACGACCAACGGGAACCGCGTACCATACTCGTTTTCCCATACGCAGCTCTGGTTCCTATAGATCAGCCTGTTTCCCTGGAGGTATACATCATACCTGGAAGTAATGATGCGGTCTGCTTCGGAAGCGTCCGCCGCGCCCTTGCCATCTTCACTTCCAGGCGGCGCCAACACTTTCAGGATGTCCGGCTGTACGGGTTCGGACGGCTTGCTAATCGCTTTCACCCGGTTGCCAAGGTGGTCTTCGTAGTACACCGAAGCGCGCAGGCGATACCCGACATCGTCAATAGTAGGGGTATACACGTCGGTTGGCCGTTGAACGGAGAGGCTCGTCCAGCCATCGGCATCGCCGTATTTCTCCCACTGCCACGGTTCCCTGGGCAGCAACCGGCCGTGGGACTTGTTGAGAAAGGCGACGAACAACTTGCCATCCATCGGGGTATCGAAACTGCGGAACATGGCGGGTGGGAACTCCCGGAAGTCGCGTTTGCGCAGGCGATACAGCTTGCCGTCCGCCAGTTCCGCCACCAGCTCCAGCAAGGGCTCCCGAGACAAGGCGCTTCCGAAGCCCTCGTCCTGTTGCCGAGAGCATGGTCTCTCCAAGTAGTTATTGAAATAGAGGACATGCACCTCTCCGCTGTCAAGTGCATTCGACAATGCGTGCCGCAGATGGTCCGGTTCACACGGTAGTTGGTAATAGCGTGCCGGACCGTAGGCGTGCAAACTCGCGATGATCAGGTCATTGCTCAGTACCGCGCCTGCCAGGCCCTCCTCCCGAAGGTACTGCACACTCTCTGAATTCTTCCACCGCGGTTCGGTATACCCTTGTCGCTTACCGGCATTCCAAGCCTGTAACTCGCGTCCATGCTGTGCAAGCAGCCAAGCCGCTTGCAGGGACAGCGCCAACATCAGGACGGCTGCCAGAGTTCCCCCCCCCCCCCCCCCCCCCCGATTACTGGAACTCCCCACCGGCGCGGCGCGATTCCCTCCGGCGCCCTCCTCCGCGCATACTGCAGGGCACTGTCCATCAGCAGCAACGCCGTGAACAGGAGAGGAATATACACGGGAGTGAGGAAGCGCCACTGCAAACCATCCCAGGTGCCTCCCGACATCATCGCGGCGACGAGCAGCGCCAGGTAGGCGAGCGCAAAACCACCGCATACGCGGAACGGCGCCCAGGCAACATCCGAAGCAACAGCAGCGTCCCTTTTCCGGTCCGCGCGGTGGCGGAACCCATGGCAGGCGGCCATCACGAGGGCCAACAGTACTGGGGCGGTCAACCCGAGGAGCCACCAGTCCCCGACGGCGATTCGCAAAACCTCGCCCACGATAAAGTCAAATGAGTAGAAACCCTTGTCTCTTTCACCGGTCATTGATCCGACAATCAGAAAGTTCCGCAGCATCCACAGACCCACGGGCGCCGCGGCAATCAGTGTATAGATGGCGATACGCTTCATCTTCTCCCGCGGCGCAACCCGCGCGGCAAGCAGCATGGGGACCACCGCGAGGATCAGGGACACGCCCATATAGCGGGTCAGGCAGGCCAGCGCGCTGAACGCGGCCGCGAGGATCAAGGATGCGCGTCGGCGTCCGTCAAGGTGGGCGTTGACCTGCGTCAACGCAAGGATTACGAACAAAATGAAAACCGCCTCGGTCATGGCTTGGGATGAGATCTCGGCGAGTGGAAGGGCCAGCGCGATCGAGAGGCAGCCCCACAGCCACAGGAACCGGGAGTGCAGATGGTGCCACAGCCACCAACCCGCGACCAGGATGGTTAGCCCGAAGATGAGGACGTTGAGGGGTCCGGCGACCGCGTACGGGTCGAACCCGAACAGTCCTATGGCGGCGAGCATTGCCGGATAGAGCGGCGGCCAGTCCACCCAAGGGACGCCACTCAAGCCAACAAGACCATCACCAGCCAGGAGATTGCGGGCCACCATGATGTAGTTGGCGGCATCCGGCCCCACGCTCGGTCCATAGCTGGCCAGCCGCAGGAGCACGAGACCCGAGCCCAGCGCGGCTGCCGCAACGAGGAGCGCCTTGTCCAGAGTTACCTTCAGGCGCATGGAGAACAGGTCGTCTTCACTTCCCGAACCCTGCGGACGCAGAACCGGACGCCATCGCCCGCCCGGTTCCGGGGCCTTGCCCGGCGGTCTGCGCTGACCGCCGATCACGGCGCAAGCATCCCCTCCAGGGAAAGGGGCGCGGGAATGCGGCGGGTGACGGCGCCCTCTTCCCCAGCCCGGTGGTAGCTGTCGCCATAGAAGCAGTTTTATAATCGTCTTAGTATGCTCATCTCAATATGATATTCTCGCCATACCACCAGATCAACAAGAGTTTCCGCTTGATATTTATATATACATTACATAATATATGTAATATATATAAACTACAGGTTATCTCGATGGCAAGCGTAACGATTTCTGAACTACAGCGTAATATAGGCGATATTCAAGAGCTGGTTTTAAAAGAGCCAGTCTCTATTACCCGTAATGGGCGGGAAAAATATATCCTGCTATCGACCGAAGAGTACCAACGCCTCAAACGCCGGGACAGGCAAGTATTGGGTATTGAAGAATTAAGTGAAGAAGATATTCGTGATATTGCTGCGGCAAATGTACCGAAAGAATATGCCTACCTGGATGAATTACTCAACGAAGAATAATAAAAAAACCTCCACATGACAAAGATGCCAGAGCCGTTTCCGGGTCTTGTCATCAGCTACTCCTATCTCTGGCGTAAAGATTATCTGGCAGAGCAAGAGGAAGGTGTAAAGGAAAGGCCTTGCGCCATTGTTTTATCAAAGAAATTACAGGGAGACGATACGGTAGTCACTGTTGCAGCGATTACCCATAGCGAACCGGAGGATCCTGACAAGGCGGTGGAAATACCGCTAAAAGTAAAAGAGTACTTGAAGCTGGACAGTGAACGTTCGTGGATTATCTGCACGGAAATCAATCGCTTTATCTGGCCCGGGCCGGATATAAGACCAGTTGCAAGGCGAGGTGACAAAAAATACAGCTACGGTGTTTTGCCCCCCAGGCTCTTTTCGAAGGTCACTAAAACACTTGTCCGATCGCTGGCTGAAATTGTTAGTCGCACGGCGTAAGACTTGTCGCGCTGGTCCCGGTGGTCAGGGCACGGGAATCTCTGCCGTCCAGAACTTGTTGCCTCCCTCGTATTGACCGACACGGATTTTGACGATGTCGTATTCCGGCAAGGCGCGGATGGCCATACATCTCCCACCCTCCCTCAGGTCATGCCATTGAAAGTCAAAATCGAGATTATCGAATCCGTACTGCTTACGATGGTCGGGGAGGTCATTCACGGCGGTAGGTATCAGGTGCACGAAGAACCTGTGCTCCGTGTCTTCCGGACCGCACGGCTCCTTGACGAAGATAAGATTTCCCGCGCCGAGATAGATGTCAAAGACGTTACGGGTTGCCGGCTCGCTGGAAGCCGACGACGACAAATAGCCGTCAAACCACCGCCGTTTCTCCTCGAACCAGCGCTCCGCTTCCCAAAGGAAGTTCCCATATCGGTCAACCTGTCCGGTTTGGATGCCGACGATATCCTTGTTAGGAAGCTGGCGCTCAGCGACGCAGGTTCCGTTGTTCTTCCAGAAATTCTCGTGCCACTCGAAATCCAGCGTGGGGAATACAGCATCAGCGAGGTGGTCAATATGGCCAGTGAAAATACACAAAAGAAAATTAAATCGAAAGCGATTTTCCTGTTTAACGAATTTGGGACAAGTAATGTATCCATCGGGAAGATTGCCGGCGAGACTGGCATTAGCCGGGGTAACCTCCAGTATCATTACAAAACCAAGCAGGAATTAATTCGCGCCATTTATGAAGATATATCAAAGGAAATCTGGGCATCGGACGATAAACGTCCAACTATAGACCACATGGCGGAAATGTTTACGCGTCAACTGGATTATGTATGGAAATACCGTTTTATATACAGGGAGATGGTTCCATTGATCAGGGTGGACACTGATCCCTATTTAACCGAACAGGCCCGGGAAAACATTTATATGAGCTATGCTCTTATTCAATTTCATTCTGACAAATGAAAAGTTCATCGGCATACCAGCAATTCACGTTGGTTGTTTAGCGCCTCGAACAATATCTCCACGTCGTCGAGGTTGTTATAAAAATGCGGTGAGATCCTGAGGTTGCCATCGCGGCAGGAAGTAACCACTCCCGCATCAGCAAGATTAGCCACCAACTGGTGCATGTCCGTAGAGCGGATAGTGATCAATGGGCCGTGAGCGCCATCTTCTCCGGGCATTGCCAGCTTGAAGCCGTTTTCAAGGGTTTTTTGCTTTATGGCGCTGGTCAGTGTTTTTACGTGCCGTTCTATCTCGCCCACGCCAACTTCGTCAACCAGGCGAAGACCGGCGATGGCCGCATAGATGCTGGGAATGTTTGGAGTGCCCGATTCAAAGCGGCGGGCATTATTTGCCGGGGCATTCCGGTATATATCCATGGCGTTTATATCGGCTTGGCTGAACCAGCCACTGAGTGCAGGTTGAAGATTAGTGATCAAATCCTCTTTTACGTACAAAAACGCTGAGCCCGACGATGAGATCAGGTATTTCAACATGCCGCCGGCCGCAAAATCCACGTTCAGTTTCCTGACATCGACCGGCGTGGCGCCGATGGATTGATAGCAATCCAGAAATACCCGCGCCCCTTTTGCATGGGCCAGTTTGATGATCGAGGCAACGTCCAAGCGCGCGCCGTTGCGGTAACAGACATGCGGCAGCGATAGAACCAGCGTGGATTCATCGATATATTCAGCGAACCGCTCCACGGGGATGGTCAACTCGCCGGCATGGCATGGAATACACTCGATAACCGCCCCTTTCCTCTCCTGCGCCCGCCAGATCTGGGCCGTGCTCGGAAAATCAAAATCGGTCAGCAATACCTTGTTGCGTTCGCCGGTAAAATCGAGCGCGCTGACCAGTGAATTCAAGCCGTCGCTCAAGCATGAGACAATAGCGACTTCAGCGGGCGACGCGCTTACCATCTGCGCCAGCATGGGCCTTAATGTTTCCAGCTTCTCCACCCAGACCTCCCAATGTGAACCGAACCGGTCGCGGTCATCCAGGTAGGATAAACAGGCCTCCCTGACCTCTGCCGATAAGGCGCCGTAGGAGCAGCTATTCATGTAGGTCTTCGATTGAAAAATCGGAAAGTGATCGCGTAAAGGCATGGGCTTATCCTGGTAGTTTACTCCGGTTAAATCAGTATTCCTGGCAGTATACCGGGTTACAGGATTAACTTCGAATATGCCGGTTCACACCAGGGAGAAGTGTATTGATGATTCACTTGAGATTTTATCTGCATCTATCTGAAATAGAAAAAATATAAGAGTTTCTTAATCTCTTGAATTTCATATGGAATAAATTGCAAGCAGGAGCTGTTATCAGATGTAAATATCCAGGTTTTAATTTTTTAAATTTCATGTAGAATAAATTGCAAGCAGGAGCTATCATCAAACGTAAATATCCAGGTTTTAACTTTTTAAATTTCATGTAGAGTAGAACAACAAAGGGAAAAAGGAGGAAAGGAAAAATGGCCGCGCTTATTTTTGATACACTCGAAGCAGCCAAATCTTTACAGGATGCCGGTATAGAAGCGCCCCAGGCGGAGGCAATAGTGAAGACATTCAATCGCGCTCTTGATGATAACGTCGCTACCAAGGCCGATCTTAACCTGCTCAGATCTGCTCTTGAGGCGCTTGAGCAACGGGTCATGCTACGGCTTGGCAGGTGGTTGTTCGCCGGTTTTGGACTGCTGATCAGTTTGCAGGTCGGGTTGTTCGCTATCCTGCTGTAACGGAAACAGGCGGAAATAAATCTTCGTAGTTCTTTTGGGTTGCGGCAATTACCCTGGCAAGTTCAACCTGCTGCAATTCAGCAATTTTTTCGGCGACAAACCGGACATAGGCCGGTTCATTTTGTTTGCCGCGATAGGGAACAGGCGCCAGGTAAGGTGAATCGGTTTCAATCAACATGCTGTCCAAAGGCACTTGCGCAGCCACTTCCTGCAGGGCCTGCGCATTCTTGAAGGTGACAATGCCGGAAAAAGAAATATGAAAATTCAAATCGATGGCCTGTTTAGCCGTGTCCAGGTCATCGACAAAACAATGCATCACCCCGCCGACGGCATCCGCCCCTTCTTCAGCCAGGATTTTGATCACGTCCCCCCGGGCCTCGCGGCTATGGATGATCAGTGGTTTGTTGACCTGTCCGGCGGCTCGAATATGAGTGCGAAAACGTTGTCTTTGCCAATCCAGGTCCCCCTCGCTCCGGTAATAATCCAGCCCTGTCTCGCCAATGGCGACCACCGCGGGGTCATCAGCCAGTTGCAACAACATGTCTTCGGATAATTCCATGCTGCTGTCGGAATTGGGGTGCACGCCCACCGAGGCAGAAACGCATTCATGGGAATCGGCTAATTGTTTAACCTGCGGAAATGTAGCGAGGTCGATTGAAACGCACAGCATATGCCCTACCCCGGCTGCCTGCGCCGCGCTGATAACGGCAGCGGCCCCGCCATTCGCTTCTATCAAGGGGATATGACAATGGGAATCGATTAAATATGGCATAAATCGAACGGCTTAATCGTATTTGTTGAGCGAGGCTGGAAGGGATGAACCCTTCAAGCATTGCCAGTGTATGATGATTTCTTCCAGCAGGCTTTGCCTGTTCAGGTTTGTCGTCCCTGTAAGCAAATGATAATTTTTCAGCGCCAAATCATAACAACTGATAACCTGGGGCAAATCCAATCCGGCTGATAGATGCCCCGTTTCCTTATCAATACTTTCATTCCCTGAAGAATAGCGAATTTTAGCCATATTGCTGAAAATAAAGATTAGCCAAAGCAATACTTCGGCCATATCGAACTCCTGCCATTTTTTCGCGGTATCCACGGGATTTGACTTTGACGTTCGTAATACGCGCAGATCTTTCATCACGTCCTGTCGTTGTTGCAGGACGTCCGTTTCACTCAGCTCCAATGCCTTCAGGGGCGCGCCTCCGGCAAATTCAAGCAGCGCGGCAGTCCGCCCGGAATCACCGAGCCGTCCATTCAACCAGTCAAAGCTCGCCTGCCGATTTATCCGGTTGAATATGATTTTCTGGCAGCGACTGCGAATAGTAACAGGTAGTTTTGCCGGCTGATAAGAAACCAAAATCAACAGCGACAGCGGCGGTGGTTCTTCCAGGGTCTTCAACAGGCCATCAGCCGAGTGCCGGTTCATTCCTTCAGCCGGCGCGATGATGGTGATTTTATGTTTTCCATACTGGACGCTGAGGTGAAAATACTCTATCAGCTCCCTGATGGCGTCCACCTTGATTTGCATTCCGGGTTTTTCCGGGTTAACCATCCGAATATCAGGATGGTTGCCGGCCCTGAATAAAATACACGAGCGACACTGCCCGCAGCCTGAGTCTGGTTGAACGGGCGCTTCACACAGCAGGTATTGCGCGAGTTCAATGGCAAATTGATCGATGCCTGTTCCCTCGGCGCCGGCCAGCAAAATGGCATGGGCCAGTCTTTGCCGCTCAATGGCAGTCGCGACTTGGCGCCATTGTTTTTTTTGCCAGGGATAAGGCATTAACAGAGTCCCCTGGACAACAGGACTGCATGTATTTCCCCTTTTACCTCTTCAATCCCTTGCGCGGCGTTGATGACGCGGACTCTTTCGGGAAACCGGCCGGCCAGGTCCAGGTAAGCATTCCTGACGCGCTTGAAAAATTTCACCGTTTCCGCTTCAAACCGGTCCGGCTCTTTGCGCCCCTTGATTCGTTCAAGACCGACCTCCACGGGCGTATCCAGCAGGAACGTCAGGTCCGGCCTGAGTTCGCCCTGCACCATATCCTGCAACTGCGAAATCAGCCGTATGTCAACGCCGCGCCCGCCACCCTGGTAGGCAAACGTAGCATCCGTAAACCTGTCGCATAAAACAATTTTATCGGCTGAAAGGGCCGGCCTGATGACATCCCGGATATGTTGGCAGCGTCCGGCAAACAACAAAAACAGTTCCGTGATTCCATCTATCTTATGCCTGGTGGCATATAACATAATATTTCGGATAGCCTCACCCGCCTCGGTGCCGCCCGGTTCCCTTGTTAAAATAACGTTATCCGGGTTTTTTACCGACAGTATTTCGTATGCGTTTTGTATCTGGGTGCTTTTCCCCGCGCCTTCTATGCCTTCAAATGTGATAAAAACGCCTGTCATGATTATTTTTATCTGAGTTGATATTTCTGCACCGCCCGGTTGTGCTCTTTAAGCGTGGTTGAAAAGTGATGACGGCCGTCCCCCATTGCGACGAAATATAAACTGGTTCCTTGTTCCGGCTGCAGGGCGGCATGGATGGAAGCCCTTCCGACCGCCGCAATCGGCGTCGGTGGCAGACCCTTATAACGATAGGTGTTAAAAGGCGAATCCAGGGCCAGGTCCTTGCGCCGGATATTCCCGTCATAGCTTTCGCCCAATGCATAGATCACCGTCGGGTCCGCTTGCAACTTCATGTTTTTCTTCAGCCGGCGCACGAACACGCCGGCGATTTTTTCTCTCTCGTCCGCCGTTGCCGTTTCTTTTTCAATCACGGAAGCCATGATCAATGCCTCGTAGGGTGATTGATACGGCAGGTCAAGCGCCCGTCTGTCCCATTCTTCCTTCAATACCGTTTCCAGCCTGTTAAACGCGCGCCGCAGGAAATCCACGTCTGTCGTGCCGACCGGGAAATAATATGTATCCGGGAAAAACCGTCCTTCGGCAAAATATCCCGGATAACCTATCTCGGCCATGACGCGCTTTGGATTGGTTGACTTCAAGGTCTTTTTAATGAATTGATTCCCATGCAAGGCAGCCATGATTTGCTTAAACGTCCAACCTTCCACCAACGTCAAAGCGTGTTGGATTACCTTGCCGCTGACTACCATCTCAAGCAGTGATAAAGCTGTCGCGCCGGGTTCGACCAGGTACTCGCCGGTTTTAATCGAACCGGCGACACCCTGCCGTTGACCTTCGAGTTGCAAGTAAACAGGGTAATCGAACCAGCCTTTATCCTTCAGGTCGTCGGCAACGGCAAGCAAGGACATGCCGGACTCGATGGATAAAATTTCCGGGCTGTGAACATCAAGGGGCATGTTCAACTGCTTCTGCATGTCTTGATACAGCCACCACCCTCCCAAACCCATAAATAAAACAAGGAAGCCAAAGAATATCAGTAGTTTTTTCATCAGCCGGCAACGATTCGGTTGTCAATGACTAATTTTCTCATTATTTCCATCGTGCTATCACTACTGTCGAATATTTTATTATCAATGCTTCTCACCGGCCAGATACCGATTAGACTGTTGCAATAAAATATCTCATCCGCCTCGAATAATTCCTCTAACTTGATCTCCCTGATGGCTGTTTCATTTCCGGCGACCTTGTTCATTTCCATAATCAGTTGTCTTATCACGCCTTCCACGCCGCACCGGGATAAATCCGGGGTAATCAATATGCCGTTTTTAATCATGAAGAGATTACTCATGGACCCTTCGATAACGTTATCCAACGAGTCAAGCGCTACCCCTTCCGGAAATGGGGTGTCCGCAATCTCCTGTCGTAGAAAAACCTGCTCCAGCCGGTTCAAGTGCTTGACCCCGGCGAATTCAGGGTTATGGGCAATGCGCCGGCTGCATATATATGAATCGATGCCAACGCGGGAATATTCCACCGGATAACCCGGCCAGTCATAAATTGCCAGTATCCTGTTGCTGCCGGCGTTTTTAGCCGGTTGATAACCTCGCCCGCCCGTTCCCCTGGTGACGATTATTTTCAGCACGGCTAAATCAAGAGACTGACACAGCCGCTCCGCCTCATTTTCCAGCAGGGCTTTATCAGGACATTGAATCGATAAGCGCCGGCAACCTGCTTCAAGCCGGTCAAAGTGCTCCTTCCGGCAAAGAAGCTCCCCGCCTTGCACGGCGATCGTCTCAAAAATGCCGTCGCCGAATTGAAAACCGCGATCATGGATAGAAATAACGTCCCGGGGCTTGCCATTAATCAGCGCCATTATTTTTTCTTTGGTTATATCCGCAGATAGCGCAGATTCATGCAGGTCAAGAACAGGTTTTTCTTTTCACCTGCGTAATCTGCGGCTTGATCCTCATATCCGTTTCAGGATTATGCTGCCGTTGGTGCCGCCGAAACCGAATGAGTTGGATAAGATATGGTCGATTTTCATATCCCGCGCTTCGTGGGGAATATAATCCAGGTCGCAGCCAGGCCCGGGATTGTCCAGGTTAATGGTGGCCGGCGCCACCTGGTCACGTAAAGCCAGCGCGCAATAGACAGCCTCTACGCCACCGGCAGCCCCAAGCATATGTCCGATCATGGATTTTGTGGAACTGATAGCCAACTGCTTCCCATGGGCGCCGAAAACTTGCTTGATTGCATTGCTTTCAACAACGTCGCCCGCCGGGGTCGAGGTGCCATGGGCATTAATATAATCAATCTGCGTTTTGTCAATTCGCGCGTTATTGAGCGCATTCTGCATACATCTGATCGCGCCACCGCCGTCTTCTGCCGGCGCCGTCATGTGCCAGGCATCCCCGCTCATGCCGTAACCGATGATTTCTGCATAGATGCTTGCGCCCCTGGACTTGGCATGTTCATATTCTTCCAACACCATGACACCGGCGCCGTCACTTAAAACGAATCCGTCTCTATCCCTGTCCCAGGGCCGGCTGGCCTTTTCAGGTTCCTCATTACGCGTGGATAATGCTTTTGCGTTGGCAAATCCAGCCAGGGCTGTTGGCGACGATGACATTTCAGCGCCCCCGGCAACCATTACGTCAGCGTCGCCGTATTCAATAATACGGGCCGCATCACCGATATTATGGGTCCCGGTCGTACACGCTGTTACGATAGCGAAATTAGGCCCCCTGAAACCAAACCGAATTGACAGGTGTCCGGAAATCATGTTGATGATGTTGCTGGGCACAAAGAAAGGCGAAATTTTTCTGGGCCCGTGGTTCAACAGGGTCTGGGTTCCCTTTTCTATGCCTGGCAAGCCGCCTATGCCTGAACCGACGGCAACTCCGATTCGGTCAGCATTGGCGCTATTTACCTCTATACCCGAATCCTCTACTGCCTGTATGCCTGCCGCCATGCCGTAATGGATGAAAGGATCCATTTTTTTTTGATCTTTTTTCGGGATGTATTTATCCACGTCGAGATTTTTTATCGAACCGCAAAATCTGACCGGAAAGCCAGTCACGTCGAAGCGCGTAACCGGGGTAATTCCACTGTTTCCCCCTAAAATATTCTTCCAGGATTCCTCCACGTCATTTCCAACCGGGGTTACCAACCCGAGCCCGGTGACTACAACTCGCCGTCTGCTCACTGCTTTAACTCGTATTGAAAAATCATTATATAAAAAAAGGCCGCTCACAGATAAATGCGCGGCCTTGTCGGTCGTTAACCCGCATATCTCACCAATTCGCTCGTCATCAACAGAAAATCCCTTGCTGTCGATGAGCTGGCTACTTCACTATCATCACAGACTGCATTGGATGCGCCCTCGCTTGTCTCCTTGGTTGACATGCTGCTGCCGGCGCGCTCATCGTATCTATTGGTGAGATATGCGGGTTGAGAATTAAGGACTATTCCAGGTTTGCGCCTATATAGTCGATAGCTTGTTGGACAGTTGTGATTTTTTCTGCGTCTTCATCAGGTATTTCTATTTTAAATTCCTCCTCCAGGGCCATGACTAATTCAACCGTGTCGAGTGAATCAGCGCCCAGATCATCAACAAACGATGCCTCACTGGTAACTTCCTCATCTTTAACACCCAGTTGTTCTACAACGATTTTTTTCACTCGTTCTTCAACAGTACTCATAATGGATATACCCTCCCTATATGGCGCTAATACCACAAAGTATATGTAAGATAGACGAAATTTTCAAAGTTTTCAACTTACTTTAGTTTATTTTTAATAAATTAATATAAACAATAAGTTATAAATCATATTTAATCTAAAATATAAACTATATCATGCCATATACAGCCCTCCGTTTACATTAATGACTTCACCGGTAATATAACCGGCGGAAGTAGAGGCGATAAATTCGACAGTATACGCAACTTCTTCAGCAAGACCGAGCCGGCCCAACGGAATTTGCCCGATCAGTTTCTTGCGCTGTTCATCCGGCAACTCATCCGTCATATCCGTTTTTATAAAGCCAGGCGCTACACAGTTGACAGTTATGCCGCGACTGCCGATTTCTTTCGCCAAAGCCCGGGTGAAGCCAATCATGCCGGCTTTGGCCGCAACATAATTGACCTGCCCCGGGTTTCCGGACAAGGCAACGACGGAGGTTATGTTGACAATTCTTCCATAGCGCGCCTTCATCATATTGCGCAGACATATTTTGCTGAGACGATAAATCGAATTCAAGTTGGTGTCTATTACCTCGTCCCATTCCTGTCGCTTCATCCTCATCATCAGGTTATCCCGGGTAATCCCTGCATTATTAACCAGTATCGAGGGCATTCTATCGTTTCCATTCAAAAACTCATTCAACTCCGCAACTGATTCATCTTCACTTATATCCAATATGAATCCGCTGCCCTTGATGCCTGCTGATTCGAAATCCTCCTCAATCTTTTTCGCCCCGGCTTCTGTTGTCGCCGTGCCTGTGATATAAGCGCCGGCCCCACCTAACTGCCTGGCTATTGCCCGTCCTATGCCCCGGCTTGCGCCGGTGACTAATGCTGTCTGGCCGGTTAACTTGATATTCATGTTGTCAGCTTTCAGTTGTCAGATAAACAGGCAGGTTTGTGTCAATTAGCAGCCAGAAATTGAAAACTGATTTCAACAGGTCGCTAAAACTGTATTCAGGGAAGCCGAATCGAACACACTGGCGCAGACAATATTTTTTTCGATACGCCTGATTAAACCGCTGAGCACCCTGCCCGGACCACACTCGATGATTTTAACGATACCCTGCACGTTCATTGAAACTATGCTCTTTGACCAAAGAACGGGTTGATGTAATTGTGAAATCAAGGCCTGTTTTATCTCTTCCGGATCAGATCGCATTTGGGCATCGATATTCTGAACAATTGGAATATCAGCAGGAGCAAAATCGATTTCATTCATGCGATTCTTCAACTTTTCTGCAGCCGGCGCCATTAATGGACAATGTGACGGCACACTGACCGATAAAAGCGTTGTCCGTTTCGCCCCGGCTTCTTTCGCCAGCGCCATTGCCCGCTTCATTGCCCGAATATTCCCGGCGATGACAACCTGCCCGGGAAAATTAAAATTTGCAACCGAGACGATCTCATCTTGCGCCGCCTTGCTGCATATATCCATTACCTGCCCATCGTCCAGACCTGAAATCGCCGCCATGGCGCCTTCATCAGGGGGCACGACGGTTTGCATGAACCTGCCCCTGTCTGCAACCAGGCTAATCGCATCGGAAAAATCCAGGACACCGGCGCAAACCAGGGCCGTGTACTCTCCCAGGCTGTGCCCGGCCAGCATGGCCGGTTTTGCCCCACCTTGTTTTTCCCAGACCTTCCAAACGGCATAACCGCCGGCCAGCAACGCCGGCTGAGTATTTTCAGTTTGATTAAGCTGGTCATCAGGCCCGTTCAGACACAGGGACCACAGGTCGAAATCCAAGGCTTCCGATGCAATCGCAAACACGTCGCCTACGATTGAAAAATTCTCCGCCAAGTCAGAGAGCATGCCGACAGATTGGGAACCCTGTCCGGGAAATACGAATGCCAGATCCCTGTTCATATCGCTTTAATACCGGATCAACGCCGAACCCCAGGTAAAACCACCCCCAACGGCTTCCAGGAGCATTATATCACCTTGTTTGATTCGGCCGTCGCGTATGCCGACATCCATGGCCAGGGGGATGGATGCGGCTGAGGTATTGCCATGCTCTGCCACGGTCAGTATGACCTTGTCCATGCTCAGGCCAAGTTTTTTTACAGTGGCTGCAATAATTCTCCGGTTGGCCTGGTGCGGCACCAGCCAATCTATATCGCTTCTCGCAAGTTCCGTATCAGCGAGCGTTTCATCTACGATCTCGTCCATCGCATTGACTGCGAACTTGAACACCTCATTGCCGCGCATACGAATAAAAGGGTCGCCGGTTGGTTTGGAAACCCCTGAAGGCACCTGCAAGTAATCACTATAACTACCATCGGCGCATAACCGCGTTTTATAAATGCCCGGGGCATCGCCCCTGTCCAATATCACGGCGCCGGCGCCGTCCCCGAATAAAACGCAGGTTGTTCTATCGCGCCAGTCGAGTATTCTGGAATTCATGTCCGCGCCGATGACAAGCGCCCGTTTCGTCGTCCCGGATTTTATGTACTGGTCGGCAATGCTTATGGCATAGATAAAACCGGAGCATACGGCCTGAACGTCAAATGCCGCCGCGCCGTTGCGCAACTTGAGCTTCTTTTGAACCAGGCAAGCCGTACCGGGGAAGATAAGATCAGGGGTCGAGGTTGCAACGATGACGAGTTCTATGCTGTCAAATTGAACCTGCGCCATCTCGATTGCATGAATTGCCGCTTCGTATGCCATTTCAGAAGTGGTTTCATCTTCCCTGGCGATATGGCGTTGCTTTATCCCCGTGCGGGCATAAATCCATTCATCCGATGTTTCCACCAATGTTTCCAATTCGGAATTCAGCATTACCCGCTCCGGCAGGTAGCCACCGCAACCAATAACTCGAGAATAATGCATTGGTCAATCCTTGCTCAGCAGTTCTTCAAGTCGGGACGCAATCCGGGCAGGTATGTTTTTCTTTACCTCGAGAAGCGCTTCTTCGATGGCGTGCGCGAATGATACCTTGTCCGCGCTGCCATGACTCTTGACAACAATGCCGCGCAGCCCGAGCAGGCTTGCGCCGTTATATCGCCTGGGATCGGTTTTTCTTCTTATGTTTTTCAATATTGGCAGTGAGACGGTTGCAACCAGCTTTCCGTACATGGTTTTTCGAAACTCGGCAGTGGTGTGATGAGTAAAAAATTCGGCCAGTCCCTCGCTTGCTTTCAATACGATATTACCGACAAATCCATCACAGACGATGACGTCCGCCTTGCCTGAATAGATATCGTTCCCCTCGACAAATCCAATATAATTAAGGTGGCTGTCGGACAACAATAACGCAGCTTGCTTCACCCTGTCGTTCCCCTTGTTCTCCTCCGCCCCTACGTTTAAAAGACCTATTTTTGGTGAAGATATATTTTCAACTGCACTGGTTAGTTCCGAACCCATTACGGCAAACTGGAATAACTGTTCGGCGTTGGAATCCACGTTGGCGCCGAGGTCGAGAATATGAGTATGGCCATCGATACCCGGTATCGTCGTGCAAATTGCCGGCCTGTCAATGCCCGGGAGCATCTTCAGAACATATTTTGAAATAGCCATTAACGCGCCGGTATTGCCGGCGCTCACACAGGCTTGCGCCCTTCCCTCTTTCACCTGTTCAACAGCAACCCGCATCGATGATCGTTTCTTGCTGCGTAAAGCCGAGGAAGGCGATTCATCCATTTCAATCACGTCCAGCGCATTAACTACCTTGGCCCTTGAAGCATGGGCGGAGGACTGCCCGGCGATTATTTTGTCCAGCGCGGTTTTCGGTCCGACCAGGAGCAGTTCGATATCATGATGATTTTCCAGGGCAAAAAATGCGGCGGGGATGATCTCATCAGGCCCATGGTCTCCACCCATGGTATCCAATGCGAGGGAAAGCGTCATGCAGGTTTGACGAATAATTCCAATGCGGGAGAGAAACAGCGCTTCAACTATTCTTCGGTATCTTCATCGGAGTCGATCACCTTTGCGCCCCGATAATACCCCTCCGGACTGATATGGTGGCGTCTATGCACTTCGCCGGTTGTCTGCTCTGTGGATAAACATGGGTGTTTCAGCGCATCATGCGCGCGCTTGGCGTCACGTCTTGAACTGGATTTTTTTCGTTGCTGGACAGCCATATTGTGGTCCTCTTGATTATCGGTCGCGTTTTATTTTCAGTTCCTTCAATACGTGGAACGGATTTTCCTCAACATTACCGTACTTCCTGACCCTCTCATCGGCGGCGCAATCTTTCAGTCGGTGTACCGGTGAAATCGGCAGGCCCAGTAATATTTCATCTTCAATAAATTCTGATAGCGCCAGCGTTTCCTGTTTGAGCAATAACGGCTCCAGGGTCTCCGGCAATTTATTCAATTCCGCCCGGTCAAAAACAATGCCTACGCTAATCGAATGAGTCAGTTTTGTTGCAAATGGTTCCAGGCATCTCTGGCAAACAAGTTGCAAATTTGTCTCATACCTGCCGGTGATACAGGCAAAACCATGTTCGTCCCGGCTGAAGGCTAATTTCAGATCAACCACGCCCTGGCTATCGTTTAACAAACCACGAAGACGATCCATGTTGCGCAGATCAAGCCGTCCTTCAATACAGGCCGTTGCCTCGGCAAGACGCGCAGGCGCAATGAACTGGGGCAGGTCTGACGACATCAGGCCCGCAAGTTTATAGAACAGGGAATCAACTGTCAAAATTTGTATGTTTTCCGTTGTTCATCGAAAGTGGGGACTGCTGTGTTTTCACCATTTCGAACCTGTACAAATTTGCCCTGTTTCTGTATCCTTCCGCTTGGAATGACGCTATCAATGACTGAGCAGGCAGGAATAATTCTGGCTTCCTCATCGCCTTATCGCAGAGCTTTGATGGAGCGGATGAAACTGCCGTTTACCTGCCAGGCCCCGGATATAGACGAGAGCCGGCTTGCCGGCGAACCGGCCCCGGCCCTGGTCGAACGACTGGCCTGGGAAAAAGCGCTGGCCGTGGCGAAAAATCACCCGGACTCTCTTATCATCGGCGCCGATGAAGTTGCCGTTGTCGATGATCATATCCTGACGAAACCGGGTGGGCACGAACGCGCCGCGCAGCAACTCCGGCTGGTATCGGGACGCGTGGTACGATTTTTGACCGGTGTTTGTCTCCTCAACAGTCGCACGGGCGACCGGCAACTGGATACGGTTATTGTCGAGGTGGCATTCAGGCAATTGACCGGCGCTGAAATCGAACGTTACCTGGAGGCCGACAAGCCTTATGCTTCCGCCGGCAGCTTCAAGGCGGAAGCCGGCGGAATCACCCTGGTGCGCCGAATCAGTAGCGACGATGACACGTCCCTGTTGGGACTGCCCTTGATATCATTACAGGAAATGTTGCGGAACGAAGGCTATGAAATACCCTGACCTGAACTTGCAACTAATTATTTCATATAATTGAAATTGTGATTAATTCCACTCTTGAACCTGTTTTTGAACAGGGCGCTTATTTGTATTGAAAGTTGCTCAAACCAGGAATCACGGTGGGTGAAATCAACCACGTTTTCAGCGCCTATCACTTCACGGGCAACGTAGCCGACATCCCCCAGTTCATCGACAAGACCCAACCCGACGGACTGTTCTCCAGTCCATATCAACCCTGAGAATATCCTGTCATCGTCAACCAACCGATCTCCCCGACCCGCCTTCACCGTTTTTACGAATTGCTGATAAATGTTATCCAACAATTGGTCGAAGTGTTTGACCTCATCTTCCCGCAGCGGCGAAAACGGGTCCAGGAAGGCCTTGTTCTTGCCGGCATGGTGCACGCGGCGTTCAATACCCAACTTGTTCAAGGTATCGACAAAACCGAACCCGGCGCTGACCACCCCGATTGAGCCCACCAGGCTGGCCTTGTCGGCGTAGATCTTATCTGCGGCTGCCGCTATGTAGTAACCACCTGAGGCACAGAGGTCGCCGAGCACCGCGTAGACGGGAATATCAGGATTTTTGTCTTTCAGGCGCATGATCTCGTCATTGATGTAACCCGCCTGGACCGGGGCGCCGCCCGGGCTGTTTATGCGAAGGATAATACCGGCCGTTCCACTGTCTTCGTACGCTGAGCGCAAACCCGCCGCCACCTGGTCGGCGCTGACATAATCAGCATCAACCAGGCCGTCGCTGGAGATGATGCCCCTGATATCGATTAACGCAGTATGCCGGCCATCCCCTAAACCCGCGGTTGAGATGTCTCTCTCGGAGGTGAAGTAAATAATCAGGAACAACAGCAACCACGCCGCAAAAAACAGCTTGAACGCGATGCCCCAGCGCCTGGCGCGGCGTTGCTCGCGCAGGAATTCCCCGGCAAGCTGGTTGACCAACGCCTGTTCAAACCGCTCGCCGGTTTGTCTTGGGCCACCCGTATTTTGCTCTGTGTCACTCATGCTTCAACAAACCTCTCAAGTTGTTCCAACCTGCCAGGAGACGCTGATACGACCCAGGGGGGTTCCAACGTCTTTAACCGATTCTTGATATGGATTCGAGTTGTCATCCTAACACATGCCGGGTCGATCGTGGATCATCTTCCTGTTTTTATTTGAGCTTTGCCAATACCGCATCCAGGTTCGACGGCAGCGGCGCAGTAAATCGGTGTTCTCCCGTTTCTTTCAATTCAGCCATGGCGAATTTACCGGCGTGCAAAAACATCCGCTTCAAACCCAGCCCGCGCATTTTTTTATTAAATTCCCTGTCGCCGTATTTTCTGTCGCCGGCAATCGGATGACCGATGGATTTTGCATGGACTCTTATTTGATGGGTGCGACCGGTGGCAATCCTGACTTTGACGTAACTCGTATCCCGGTACGCTTTTAATATTTCAAATTCAGATATCGCAGTCTTGCCTGATTCATCAATTTTGACCAGCCCTTCACCGTAGCGATTTCCATGACGTTGCAAGGGTGTATCCACTATCACCTTTTTCCTGTCCAGCCGGCCTTGTATTAAAGCCTTATATTCTTTTTGCACGTCGCCGTTTTTCAGGGCCGCATTGACTTGAAGCAAGGTCGCCCTGCTTTTTGCTATCAGCAAGCAACCGGAAGTCTCCCTGTCCAACCGATGGATCAAATGCAATTCCTTTTTTTGCAGGTACGACTCGCGCAGAAGTTCGATAACGCCAAAGGACCTCCCCGTGCCTGAATGCACGACGAGACCGGCGGGTTTATCGACAACCACGAGCCGTTCATCCTCATACAGGATGCAGTCTTTTATCATTTCAGTCAGGTATGCGGGTGGTTTAGCCAGGGTTTTCCCGGGTTTGTCGAATACCGGGGGAATGCGAATATTATCCCCTGGCCGGAGCCTGTAGTCCGGCCTGATACGGCCGCCATTAGCCCTGACCTCACCGCGTCTAACCATTTGATATATGCGGCTTTTTGGTATAGGCTTCAGGTAACCGAGCAAGAAATTGTCAATGCGTCGGCCAATATGTTCGGCATTTACGATAAAACTGTCGGGTTGGTTTTTTTTATTAATTGTTCGCGGCATATGGAACATGGCATTGCCGTAAGGCAATAAAATTGATATAGTTATGCTTGTTGGCGCTGACAATCAGATATCCCACAAGGATAAGCCATATAAAAGCGCTTGTCTTCAGTGGAGATGGAATTTGAGCGGTGGAGCCCGGGCCGGATTGAAATAAAATAATGCCCGTCGCTCTTTGCAGTGCAGGTTCCAACCCGTATCTCCCACCAGGAGATGAGACAGGTGAGCGTTGAAAGTAATGTAGTCAAGCAGGTTTTTGCCCGTATCTCTTACCAGGAGATGGGACAGACGGGCTTATCCTGACGGCGATATAGCTGTTACAGAACGAACGTTTTCGCATGGAAATGTGTGAATAAGCAGTAACCGGCAGGGATCGCCATATTGATGAAGTTATTTATGAAAACCCTGGAATCAATTCGCAGCAGGGGCGGGAATATTTGCTGGCGGGATATCCAGGGATAAATTCGTGGTTGCAAAACGGCAACGCGACAGACAGATTAACTTAGCTCCCATCTGTCGGCCGGATTATCCGGCATCTGACGATAGGTCAAGGTTGACACATGGTCGAGCTATAGAACAAAGGATATTTACAATGAAAAGAATGTTGATAAACGCGACTCAACCGGAAGAGTTGAGGGTGGCGCTAGTGGATGGCCAGCGCCTGTACGACCTGGATATCGAAGCAACCGGACGCGAACAGAAGAAATCAAATATCTATAAATGCCGAATAGTCAGGGTTGAACCAAGCCTGGAGGCGGCATTTGTCGATTTCGGCGCTGATCGCCACGGCTTCCTGCCCTTCAAGGAAATTGCCCGCTCCCTGTTCAAACCCAGAAACACCGACGATAACCGTGGCCGCATCAATATCAAGGAAGAGTTGGAGGTTGGGCAAGAGTATATTGTCCAGGTAGAAAAGGAAGAACGCGGCAATAAAGGCGCAGCGCTGACTACTTTTATCAGCCTTGCCGGACGCTACCTGGTGCTTATGCCTAACAATCCCAGGGCTGGCGGCGTTTCCAGGCAAATTGAGGGCAATGACCGCACCGAGGCGCGTGAAGCGATGAGCGCCTTGGAAATACCCCAAGGCATGGGGCTGATATTACGCACCGCCGGCATCGGTAAAAGCGCTGAAGAACTTCAATGGGACCTGGATTACTTACAAGTACTATGGGCTTCCATAAAAACAACGGCTAAAGAAAAAACCGCGCCATTTCTGGTTTACCAGGAAAGTGAAGTCATTATCAGGGCGATTCGGGATTATTTGAGAAATGACATAGCGGAAATATGGATTGACGATAATGACGTTTTTCATCGGGCGCGGGATTTTATGCAACAGGTTATGCCTCATAACCTGCACAAACTGAAACTCTATTCGGAAAGCGACCCCTTATTCAGCCGTTATCAAATTGAAGGGCAGATAGAAACTGCCTTTGCCCGCGAAGTTCAACTTCCCTCCGGAGGAGTATTGATTATTGATCACGCTGAGGCTTTGACGTCGATTGATATTAACTCGGCGCGCGCTACCAAAGGCGAGGATATTGAAGAAACAGCATTGAATACCAACCTGGAAGCGGCTGATGAAATTGCCCGGCAACTGCGCTTGCGCGATTTGGGTGGGCTGTTCGTAATCGACTTTATTGATATGGCAAGCGCTAAAAATCAACGCGAGGTTGAAAATCGTCTGAGAGATGGGCTGAGGGTTGATCGCGCCCGCGTCCAGACGAGTCGCATATCACGTTTTGGTTTATTGGAAATGTCACGGCAAAGGTTGAGGCCATCCCTTGGAGAATCAAGCCACATACCCTGTCCACGCTGTGACAGTCAGGGAACAATACGCGACGTCAAATCACTTTCACTGGCTGTCCTGAGGATTATCCAGGAAGAAGCGATGAAAGAATTGACCGCTAAAGTCATAGCTCAGTTGCCGGTAGATGCAGCTACCTTTTTGTTGAATGAAAAGCGACAATCCATGCGCGAGATAGAACAGCGACTGGATGTGGAAATTATCATTATCCCTGACCCGGTAATGGAAACGCCCCAGTACCAGGTTCAAAGAATTAATTTATCGGAGTCTGAAACAGCTTCGGTGCAAAAAGAAAGCTATAAGTTTGCCGGCGTCAAACAGAACAATTACCTGGACGTTGTTTCCAATAACGACCGGAAAATCCCGGAAAAACCCGCTTTAACCCAGATTATACCGGATAAGCCGGTTCCGACTGCAAAACAAGGCAACGGCAAAGGCTTGATCGCCAGGTTGTTCGGTAGTTTATTTGGCGTTGCCGATGAACAGGACCGGGAGGCTTCACAGGACAACAGGAAACGCCGCCCCCCACGGAGCAGGAACAGGCGTCCCGGTTCCAGCGCCGGCAATAATCCCGACAGGCAACAGCAACAACGCAGAAATTCACGCAGGGACGGTAATCAGGCCAGCGGCAACCGTCGCCGACAAGGAAACAGGGAGCAAAGCAGAAGCGGGAGCAGACCATCCCGCCCAAGCCGGAGAAGCCGGGATACCTATGAAAAAACTCCGGCGAGGCCAGCCAATATCGTTGCTGAAACCAACGAAAACCCGAAGAATGAAGTAACAAAAGAAGCCACAAAAAAGGAACCCGTTGCAAACGTAACCCTGGAAGAGCGGCAATAAGCAACGCCGACGGCCGGCTATAACAAGGAAAAGATTGCGCGGGTTATAGCTGGCGTCTGGCGGCATCCATCAGTTTTTTCATATCGCTGACAGCCTGGGCGAGGCCGGTGAAGACGGCTCTCGCTATGATGGAATGGCCTATGTTCAGTTCGGCGATTTCCTTGATTGCCGCTATGGGTTTTACGTTGTGGTAGTGTAGCCCGTGTCCGGCGTTTACTTGCAGTCTTGTTTTTGCCGCGTATTCGACAGCTTGCCGGATTTTATCGAATTCGATGAGCCGTGAGTGGGAGTTATCACAATCCGCAAAGTGGCCCGTGTGAATTTCTATCATGTCGGCGCCAACTTCTGCCGCCGCATCGATTTGTTCAGGGTCTGCGTCAATAAATAACGAGACCCGGGCGCCGGCCGCTTGCATCCGGGCGCCGGCGTCCTTCACCTTCTCATGCTGCCCCGCCACTTCCAAGCCGCCTTCGGTGGTCAACTCTGCCCGGCGTTCAGGAACGAAACAGCAGTAATCCGGCTGTAATTTTTCGGCGATGCCCAACATCTCATCGGTAATCGCCATCTCGAGGTTGAGCGGTACGGTCAGGACGTCTTTCAGCATCTCTACGTCACGTTCCCGGATATGCCGACGGTCTTCTCTCAGGTGCACCGTTATCGAATCAGCGCCGGCCTGTTCCGCTATCAAGGCCGCCTGGACAGGTTCCGGGTATACGGTCAGCCTTGCCTGCCGCAAGGCCGCCACGTGGTCGATGTTGACGCCCAGCTTTATCGAATTCATTTTCTGCCTGCCTTTTCAGTATGCGTGCTCAAGATGTATTTATATAACTCGCGGCTGACCAGCGGTCTCCCTCCCAGCAGATGCCCTATCATCATCCTCATCAGTTGTTTAGCCTCATTAAGCACACGGTCTTTGCCCGGATTCTCTTTCGACAGGGCCAGCAAGGTCTGACCGGATACCCTGACACTATTCTCCAGCGGCGTTTCATATAATACCGGGCCTTGTTCAATCCGGTAATTATAATCTTCATTCGGTTTGATCGGGTTGCCTTCCACGTCCGAGTCCAGGGCCAGCCCGTAACCAAGCGCTTCCAACAGCCGCTTTTCAAATAACCTGAGAATCACCTGTTCCGAAGCCCCCCCACTTAAACCGGTTATCGCTTCATCATACACATCGAAAAGCTCGGGGTGCGCTTCATGTTTATGCAACAGCTTGACCAACAATTCATTGATGTAGAAGACGCTTAATAAACGTCCTCCGCCGGGTGGCGCGTCAGTTTGACAAGGTTCTACGGAAATCAAGGCGCCCAGCTCGCGGCGCGCCGTCCAGGAGATATTGACTCGTCGGCCTGGTTGCAGCAATGCCCGCTTATGATTTTTTTGCGTCCTCCCTCCCTTCGCTATCAGGCCCACTCGGCCATGTTGCCTGGAAAATACGTCCAACAACAAACTCGTCTCGCGGTAGGCCCGGTTATGCAGGATATAGCAGGGATGCAGGGCGACTCTCATTTATTTGTATCCCAGGTCCCTCAGCGCATTCAGGTCTTCCGTCCAGTTTTTTCTCAGTTTTATCCAGGTCTGCAAGTAGACTCTCTTAGCAAAGAAGCGTTCCAATTCCTTGCGCGCGTCCCTGCCAATGGATTTCAGCGCCTTGCCGTTTTCACCGATGATAATGGATTTGTGCGACTCGCGTTCGATCCATATCGTGGCAAAAATCGACAATAATAATTTTTCATCCCTGAATTCATCGATAGTGACCGATACCCTGTAAGGCAACTCATCGCCCAATTTCACCATCATTTTCTCCCTGATGTATTCAGCAGCCATGAAGCGTTCGCTTCTATCCGTGAGCTGTTCGGCTGGGAACAGTTGTTCTCCCGCCGGCAGAAATGAAGCGATCCTGCGCTCCAGCAAGTTGACATCCCGTCGTTTCCTGGCGCAGATGGGAATGGTTTCTGTAAAAACCAATTTTCCTCTCAAGTCATCGATATACGGCAGCAATGCAGCGGGGTCTTTCAGTCGGTCGAGTTTGTTGATGACTAATATGACAGGGGCGCTCGCGCCTTTTAATAAATGGGCGATATTGTCGTCTGCCTGACTCCATTTTACCGCCTCGACGACTAACAATACCACGTCGATATGCGCCAATGCGTTGACCACTTCCTTGTTCATATACCGGTTAATGGCGCTGTCGTGCATGTTCTGATAGCCTGGCGTATCCGTAAAGACGATCTGGTAATCCGGCGTTGACTTGATCCCGCGTATCTGCCAGCGCGTAGTCTGTGGCTTACCGGAGACGATACTGATTTTTTCCTCCAGCATTTGATTCAACAGCGTGGATTTGCCTACGTTCGGGCGGCCCACGATAGCAACGTAACCTGCCTTGAAACCCAAGGGGTCAGCGTCAACCGATTTCTTTTCGGGTTTTGTTTCAATCATCGCCGGCATCAAGTCCTATCATCTCCAGCGCCGTTTTAGCCGCCGCCTGCTCAGCGCCTCTTTTGGTTTTGCCCTGCGCGGTAACGGGTTCATCGAGCCCTTCGATGCGGCATTCAATGGTAAACAATTTGGCGTGCGCGTCGCCTTCCTCGGTCACGACTTCATAAGAAGGCAACGGTTTTTTATTGGCTTGCAGATACTCTTGCAGCCGGGTTTTAGAATCTAATGCAATACTGTCAAGGGTCAATTTATCGAGCAAGGGGGCGTACAGGTTCAATACGATGCCGCGGCAGTTTTCCAGGTTCGAATCCAGGTAAATGGCCCCTATCAACGCCTCCATGGCGTCGGCCAGGATCGAGTCTTTTTGCCACCCGCGACTCTTGCGCTCGCCCGCGCCCAGCTTGATATAATTTCCTACGCCCAGGTCCCTGGCGAGTTGCGCGAGCGCCTCTCCCTTGACCAGGGACGAGCGCAGCCGGGTCAGTTGACTTTCGCTGGCCTCCGGGAATTTGATAAACAGTCGCTCGGCGATGAACAGGCCGACAATCGCATCACCCAGGTACTCCAGCCTTTCGTTGTTGCTCTTGCCCAGGCTCCGATGAGTCAAAGCGATGCTCAACAACTCCTCATTCTGAAAGTTATATCCCAGAACTTTTCCAAAGTGCAAGAGTAACTCATTCACGGTATTTGACCCCTTCACATCAAAGGCTGTAATTCCATGGGAACCCTTGATTAAGCCAGGGGTTTCCCCCCTTGTCAGGGGGGAGAGAAGGAACCCTTTTGCAGCGCCCTCTCCAAGTCCGGGGCAGGCTCTGCGTGTCGCAAGCAATGGAATGTATCGCCAAAATCAATGACTGCTAGATGATAGTGGAACCGATCCTGCCCCAGTCCATATGCCAGCTACCCAGGTTGAAAAAACCGTCGGTGCGAAAGTTCATCCAGATGTAGAACGCCCTGCCCACGAGGTTTTCATCGGGGACCAGGCCCCAATAGCGGCTGTCCCTGCTGTTGTCGCGGTTATCGCCCAGCACAAAATAATGCCCTGCGGGGATGATCCTGTCGACTTCCAGGCGGGGAGGATACAGGGGATTGATCAGGATATCATGGGTCAAGGCCCCCAGCCGCTCGCTTAACTGGTGGGCGCTGCTCTCTCTTTCATCCGCATCGCCACCGCGGTAGATGCCCCGGGATTTCAGTTCCACTTCTACCTCGTTGATGATCAGTCGCTTGTCTTTATATTGAATGCGATCGCCCGGCACGCCGACTACCCGTTTTATGAAGGGAATGCCGGGGTCTTCCGGATAACGAAATACGATGATGTCGCCCCGCTCGGGGCTGCCGTTCGCAATCACCTTGGTATTCAGCACTGGCAAACGGACACCATATTCGTATTTATTGACCAGGATAAAGTCGCCTCGCAAGAGAGTCGGCATCATGGACGAGGACGGAATGCGAAACGGTTCCAGGATGAACGAACGCAAGATCAGTACAACCAGGAAGATCGGAAAGAAGGAGCGGGCATAATCGACGATCAACGGCTCGGTTCGCTCGTCTTTGCCTGACGAACCGGCCGCCGCCTTTCTCTTCGCGGCGAAAAACAAGGCATCAACCGCCCAGATCAATCCACTGACAAGAGTAAGCAGGACCAGCAAAGTGGAAAAGTCATAGCTCATTGTTCTCTACCTACTTCAAGTATGGCCATGAAAGCTGATTGTGGAATTTCGACCGCGCCGAATTGTTTCATTCTTTTCTTCCCCGCTTTCTGTTTCTCAAGTAATTTTCTTTTGCGCGTGACGTCCCCGCCATAGCATTTGGCTGTCACGTTCTTGCGTAGCGCCTTCACGACCTGTCTGGCGATGATCCTGGAACCGATTGCCGCCTGTATGACGACTTCATACATCTGTCTTGGAATAACATCTTTCATCTTTCCCGTCAATTCGCCCCCGCGCCTTTGCGCCAGGTCGCGATGGACGATACATGACAGCGCATCCACCCTGTCGCCGTTGATTAATATATCCAGTTTTACCAAGGGCGCATCGCTGTAACGCACTAGATGATAATCAAACGAGGCGTAACCCTTGCTGACTGATTTCAGCCTGTCGAAAAAATCCAGCACCACCTCGTTGAGAGGCAGATCGAACGTAATGGAAACCTGTTTGCCCGCATACTGCATCTTCTTTTGCACGCCCCTTTTCTCCATGCACAAGGTGATCACGCCGCCGAGATATTCCTGCGGCGCTAATATATCAGCGCGGATAATCGGTTCCCGTATCACGGCAAGCTTGCCCGTTCCGGGCAAGTCGGAAGGATTATCGATATAGAGCTTGTCATGCTCGGTGGTGACGACCTCATAGACCACCGTCGGCGCCGTCGTGATCAGGTCCAAATCGTATTCACGTTCCAGGCGTTCCTGGACGATTTCCATATGCAACATGCCTAAGAACCCGCACCGAAAACCGAAACCCAGCGCCTGGGATGTCTCAGGTTCGAAATGCAGGGCCGAGTCATTTAATCTTAATTTGGACAGGGCTTCGCGGAAGTCTTCAAAATCATTTGAATCGACCGGAAACAAACCGGCGAAAACCCGTGGCTTTATAGTCTGGAAGCCGGGTAGCGGTTGTTCCGCCGAATTCCTGCTCGAAGTAATCGTATCGCCTACCGGCGCGCCTAATATCTCCTTGATCCCGGCAACAACATAGCCGACCTCTCCCGTAACCAGACAAGGTTTCCGTTTCCTCTTAGGCGTAAACACACCCACCTCATCGACGATATAATCCTGTCCGGTTGAAAATATCCTGATTTTATCACCGACGCGCAAACTGCCATCGACTACCCGCACCAGTGATACCACGCCCAGGTAATTGTCAAACCACGAATCGATAATCAGGGCTTTCAGTGGGGAATCTTTATTGCCTGCGGGAGGGGGGATGCGATTGATGATAGCGGTGAGCAAATCCTCCAGACCTTGCCCGGTCTTGGCGCTGACTTTCAAGGCATCCGCCGCTTCGAGACCGATAATATCCTCGATCTCACCCATAGCTTTGTCAGGGTCGGCGGCTGGCAAATCGATTTTGTTCAGCGCCGGTATCACCTCGAGTCCGTTTTCGATCGCAGAGAAACAATTGGCCACCGTTTGCGCTTCCACGCCCTGGGAGCAATCCACGACTAACAAGGCGCCTTCACAGGCTGACAGCGAACGCGATACCTCATAGCTGAAATCAACATGGCCGGGCGTGTCGATCATATTCAGTTGATATGCGTTGCCGTCATGATGCCGGTAATTCAGGCAGACACTTTGCGACTTGATCGTGATCCCCCGTTCCTGCTCCAGCTCCATGGAGTCCAATACCTGGGGGGACATTTCACGCTCACTCAAGCCCCCGCAAACCTGGATAAATCGATCAGCCAGCGTTGACTTGCCGTGATCGATATGGGCAATGATGGAAAAGTTCCTGATATGCTCCATGCCGGAAACTGACAATTAATCTCCAGCCAATTTGAACGCCAGAAACGTGGGCGCGCCGCGTCTTTGTATCAGGACAGGTATCGATTTGTTTTCAGGCAACTTGCCTAAAATATCTTCAAAGTGCGCAACGTCCTTTACGCGCAGATTGTTGACGATCAGGATCACGTCACCCTGGCGGAGCCCCGCCTCGCTCCCCGGTCCTTGCATGACCTTTTCCACCATGACGCCACCTTCGGACAATTCCAACCTCTTCCTTAGCGCCTCGGTGAGATCCCGCACCACAATGTTCATTTCATTGGCGACTGATTCTTTCGATCCGTTGCCTTCAATCCGCGCAATCTTGTCTTCTTCAGGCAACTCGGCAATCAGCGCCTTGAGCTTTTTGCGTTTGCCCTTGCGGATGATTTCCAGGGGCACCTTGGCATTCACCTTGCTGCTCCCCACCATCGGCGGCAAGTCCGATGAGAAAGTGACTTTGGCGCCATCGTATTCGACAATGACATCGCCGACCTCTATCCCCGCGTCTTCAGCCGGACTTTCAGCCAATACCTTTGCCACCAGCGCGCCCTGGGGGTTAGCCATGCCGAAAGATTCCGCCAGTTCCCTTGTCACATCCTGGATCAGGACACCCAACCAGCCGCGAGTGACGTGACCGCTATCGCGTAATTGTGAATAAACGTTGACGACAACATCTACGGGGACTGCAAAAGACAGGCCCATAAAGCCACCGGTGCGGCTGTATATCTGCGAATTTACCCCGATGACTTCGCCTTGCAGGTTAAATAAAGGGCCGCCGGAATTACCGGGGTTGATGGCGACATCGGTCTGGATGAAAGGGATATAATTTTCATTGGGCAAGCTCCTTCCAATGGCGCTGATAATGCCCTGGGTGACTGAATAGTCAAAACCAAACGGCGACCCTATCGCCAGGACCCATTCCCCCACCTTCAAATCAGCGGAAGTACCCAGCTTGACTACAGGCAGGTCATTCCCATCGATTTTCAGCAAGGCAATATCACTACGCTTGTCCGTGCCGATTATTTCCGCGATAAATTCCCTGCGATCATTAAGTTTGACAATAACTTCATCAGCGCCTGTTACGACGTGGTTATTACTAATGATATATCCGTCATCTGAAATGATAAAACCCGACCCAAGTGACGCGGTTTCTCTCGACGGCCCATGGTTTTCCGGGGCTTGTTCAAAAAATTTCCTGAAAAAATCATAAAAAGGACTGTCTTCAGGCACATCCGGGATGTAAAACTCCCCTGGTGAGTTCCGGCTGTCTTTTTTGGAAGTGGTGCTGATGTTGACGACTGCCGCCGAATTTTGCCGGACCAGCGGCGTAAAGTCAGGCAACGATTGAGCGTATACCAGGCCGGAGCAGCATAAAACAACCGAGAACAAAACAAACCTGTAATAATTTGCGATGAATGTCATATTTTTCAGTTTCAAATAGTGGTATTTCACGGATATGTACGGGTGTATATTGGCAGGCTGGGGGGATTTTTCAAGACTCGTCTTTACTGTCCTCCATCTTCCGCCTTTCGTTCCCTGTCTTCCACTACCGAAATGACCGAATTTGCCATTCTTTGCACAGTAGCTCGCGAGACTTCGCCAACCGCGGTTACCTGGTGAACCTTGGTGTCCCGTGCAAAGGCATTTATACCCCCTATGCTGTAATGTCCCGCGTTCTTATTTGTCCCAGCGCCCTTTTCCTCTATGAAAATGTACATTATGGGAGAGATGCCTTGCCTGCCGCCCCCTATTCTATATTCATCGTAATTGGCTATGTGTCGATGCGTATGGGTATGAGCATTCTCTTGGACGTGACCGGGCCGATCGGGTTGAAAAGCCGCTCTTTGAGAACCGGGTGAACCTTGAGAACTGACCTCCCTGACCGGCGCCCGAATTGAGCCGGTTGTCGCGGCAGCAATATCAGAAGTAGCGGGAGTGGTTTCTGCTATCGTCTCCTGCGGAAGCTGGGGCGCCTCGTCCGGTCGTTGTTGCTGAACCCCCAAAATTGCCAGCGCGGCAACGGAAGCTGCGATGGCAAATCCAGCAACGGGTTTCATAAATGGCTGGAAGCGGGAGCGGGAATGTTTATCGGGAGAGGGGGCCGCGACGATAGCGGGTTCATCATGCAGGGATTGGGAAATATTCTCCGCCAGCCTCCGGTCCAAATACTCGGGCAACTGCCGGTTCATACATCCTGAAATTAAATGATAACGACTCCATGTATCCATCAACTCCTGATCTTCAAGCATGTGGTCGATAATACTCTTTTCATTATCATCAATTTCGCCGTCTATCAAAGTGGATAGTTGCGCTTTTTTAGAGTCACTCATTTTTTATTCATCAAGTAGTGGTTTCAATTGTTTATCTACCGCTTCCCTGGCACGGAATATGCGCGAACGCACCGTGCCGACGGGACACTCCATGACCGTGGCGATTTCTTCATAACTCAACCCGTCGATTTCACGTAAAATGATCGCTGCCCGCAATTCACCGGGCAATCCTTCAATCGCCGACATGATCGTCTGTTGTATTTCACTCGTAAGCAGCAAGCGTTCCGGGGTTGCTTGTTCTTTTAGAGTATCATCATCCCCGATTTGTTCCATTTCAGCAAAATCCAGACCCGTTTCAGCGGGTCTTCGCGTCTGCGCCGCCAGGTAATTTTTCGCTGTATTGATCGTTATACGGTATAACCAGGTATAAAAAGCGCTGTCGCCACGAAACTTCGGCAAGGACTGATAGGCCTTGAGAAAGGCCTCCTGAGCCACGTCGCCGGCGTCAGTCGGGTCGCGAACGAAGCGGGACGCCAAGTTCAAAATCCTGCCTTGATACTTCAAAACAAGCGCATCAAACGCCTTTTTATCGCCCCGTTTTACCCTCTCTATAAGTATTTGATCGGCGTCGTTGCTCCCCATGATGACTCCATTATAGCGTATCCGCCCCGGTAGCCGAACAAAAGATCATACTTGCAAAGCTGACCAAGCCAAGAGAGGATTTGGGGGCTGTTTTGGAGTGACTTCGCGCGGAACGGAAAAGCAGCCCCCAAATCCTCTCGGTCAACAGCACGATACTCGCCATTTCCCCAGATTTCCCACTTTCCGGAAAAGTATGCATTTGCCCCGAAACTCTCCCGACAAGATCATACTTGCAAAGCTGACCAAGCCAAGAGAGGATTTGGGGGCTGTTTTGGAGAGACTTCGCGCGGAACGGAAAAACAGCCCCCAAATCCTCTCGGTTAACAGCACGATATTCGCCATTTCCCCCGATTTCCCATTTTCCGGAAAAGTATGCGTTTGCCCCGAAGCTCTCCCCAGAACAAGATCATACTTGCAAAGCTGACCAAGCCAAGAGAGGATTTGGGGGCTGTTTTGGAGAGACTTCGCGCGGAACGGAAAAACAGCCCCCAAATCCTCTCGGTCAACAGCACGATACTCGCCATTTCCCCCGAATTGCCTACTTTCCGGAAAAGTATGCATTTGCCCCGAAGCTTTCCCCAGAACAAGACCATACTCGCAAAGCTGACCAAGCCAAGAGAGGATTTGGGGGCTGTTTTGGAGTGACTTCGCGCGGAACGGAAAAACAGCCCCCAAATCCTCTCGGTTAACAGCACGATATTCGCCATTTCCCCCGATTTCCCATTTTCCGGAAAAGTATGCATTTGCCCTGAGAACAAACAGATTGTCTTGATTATTGAATGGATAATTATATTATCTTGGCATATGACAAACAATCGACACCAGTCTGACGTATTGATTATCGGCAGCGGCGCCTCCGGCTTGAGCCTGGCCTTGCAATTGGCTGGCTATGCTCACGTTACCGTGCTCTCCAAGGCCGCCTTGAAAGAAGGGGCGACTTTCTACGCCCAGGGAGGTGTCTCGGCAGTCCTCGATACAGAGGATTCAATCGAGTCTCATATCAGCGATACTATCAAGGCAGGCAACGGTTTATGTCACCGGGACATCGTCGAATTCGTTGTTGAAAACGGTAAGGAAAGCATCAAGTGGTTGATTGATGTCGGCGTCAATTTTACCCGCCTGCCTGAATCGCAAGGCCAGGAATATCACCTGCACAGGGAAGGAGGCCACAGCCACAGACGGGTCATCCATGCGGCCGATACTACCGGCCAGGCGATTGAAAACACCCTCGAAAATCGCGTCCGCGCCCACCAGAATATCGAATTATTCGAATTTCACACCAGCCTTGACCTGCTCATCCATGCCAACCGTTGCGTCGGCGCCTATGTTTATGACCAGGAAAACGATCGCATCAAGGTTTTTCAGGCAAAGTTCACGGCACTGGCCACCGGCGGGGCCGGCAAAGTTTACCTGTACACAAGCAACCCGGATATATGCACCGGAGACGGCATAGCCATGGCCTGGAGGGCCGGCTGTAAAATCGCCAACATGGAATTCATTCAATTTCATCCCACCTGTTTATACCACCAGGAGGTGAAATCATTCTTAATCTCGGAAGCCCTGCGGGGAGAAGACGCAAAGTTGCTGCTCCCTGACGGTGAACGCTTCATGCAAAAGTTCGATCCGCGCGAGGAGTTGGCCCCCAGGGACATCGTTGCGCGGGCTATCGACCACGAAATGAAACGCCTTGGCAGCGACTGCGTCTATCTCGACATCAGTCACCGGGAAAAAGATTTCATAACAGAGCGCTTCCCCGCGATATACGCCCGTTGCCTCCAATACGGTTTTGATATTGCCGAACAACCTGTCCCGGTAGTGCCCGCCGCCCATTACACCTGCGGCGGCGTGGTCATCGATAAACGCGGGCGAACGGATATTGAAGCGCTGTATGCAATCGGGGAAGTATCCTGCTCGGGACTCCACGGCGCAAACCGCATGGCGAGCAATTCCCTGCTGGAATGCGTAGTGTTCGCCCATGCGGCCTATAAGGACATCAAACTCAAACTTGACCGGGCGTCCCCCCTGGTTTCAGTCCCCAAATGGGATGAAAGCCAAGTCACGGATTCGGACGAAGAAGTCGTGGTATCCCACAACTGGGACGAAATCCGCAGGTTCATGTGGGATTACGTGGGGATTGTAAGAACAAACAAACGCCTGCAACGAGCCAAACACCGTATCGAACTCCTGCAGGATGAAATCCACGAATACTACGGCAATTTCCGCATCACCAACGACTTGATCGAATTACGCAACCTGTCCCTGGTCGCCAACCTGATCATCGAGTCCGCCCTGCAACGCAAAGAAAGCCGGGGCCTGCACTACACGTTAGACTACCCGGCGCCGGAAACGGCAAAACCGGCCGGCGACACGACCCTGCAACGAAAGGAAGACAAGTCTTGACTTGACCCATTCAGATGGGCGACATCACCTGATCCCTGACCTTGACGACCCGCCTGAAACCGTCAAACTCATCTGAAAAACCTATGTCATCTTGCGCTACGCAGCCCGGTCGGCAATCACCAAGCCGCGGCCGACGACTCGAAGAGCTTTCTCAACCTGGCTGATATGGGATCGATGGTCAGGATTGAGGAGCTTGCGAACAGCGCCCTCGCTCAGCCCCAGGCGACGGGCGAGCGTGGCCTTCGTGATGCCCTGCCCGCGCATCGCCGAATAGAGTACCAGCTTGGCCGCGACAATAGATGGCACGGCGATAAATTCCTGCCCATCGGCAAAGGAACTCGGGACCGGGATGTCTTCACCACAATGCACGTAAGCGCCCAAGGCGGCCGCCAAGGCGTCTTCAGCCATGGCCAGCGCATCGGCGCGATCAACACCGCAGGTAAGCGCCTCAGGAAGGTCTGGAAAAGAGACGGAAAAACCACTGCCTTCTTCAGGCGTCAACACGCAAGGGTAAGCGTACTGCATCAAAAATCCTCTTTCGCGATATCGAGTTGTCTCAGCATATTTCGAAAAGTACCTGGCGCCAGTTCACCCCGCTTAACCGTCGTGCGACGAGCGCCGACATAGAGCGTGCCGTGGCTACCCTTGCCACGTCGAGGGTCAAAGCGACACGTCTTTCCGGTCCGGTTGGCGTAACGCTTGGCACGTCTGACAAATTCGAATCCGTTCATTGATAACCGAATATCGTACCTTCAGGTACGGTTGTCAAGGAAATTTTATCCGCCGCAAGGAATTCCCGCTGCCTTTGAGGTTGGCGAAGGCAACGATGATGGGATTTTGCATGGGTTGGTTCCTAGTGAATTGACGCGTCTTGAGCTCCCGGCTTGGAGAAATACATTTGAGTTTACGTGGGATAGATTTAAACTTATTGACAGTGTTTGATGCCATCTTCACTGAAGGTCAGCTCATCCAACAACAACAGCAAACAATGTCGCCAAAAAGACGGTTTCAAGAACAACCAAAGCAATCGCATTGCGCCCTACACTGAAAAACTGATGCATAGACGATTTCATACCTAAGGCCGCAATCGCTGTCACCAAACAACCCTGCGAAAACTCGACCAGGCGACTAACCACGATGGCAGGGATTACACCCAAACTGTTTAAAACAGCCAGCGCAACGAATCCAAACAGAAATACCGGCGCCGCTTTGACCGGACTCATTGCCGAGGTATTACGCTTAATGCTGAGCAGATAAATAACACTGACCACAGGTACTAGTAACGCCACTCGGAGCATTTTGGTTAATGTAGCAGTGTTACCTGTTTCCTCGGAAACCGTATATCCCGCCCCAACGACTTGCGCCACATCGTGTATGGTTCCCCCAAGAAATATACCCGCTGCCGTTTTATCAAACCCTGACAGAGAGGTAATAATCGGGTAAAGAATCATGGCGACTGTACTAAGCGTTGTTACTGCGATAACAGTAAATAGCGTGTCTCTTTCCAATTTCTTATGGGACGGTAACACCGCCGATATCGCCAACGCAGCGGAAGCACCGCAAATTGCTACGGCGCCACCTGTAAGCAAACCAAAATGGCGTGCCAGGCCCATCACCCTCGCAAGCAAAACACCAAAGACGATGGTTGATACAACACCGACGCATACCAGAATGAATGTTGAGGAGCCAAGAACCACAATATCGGTGTGCGTAATCCTCAAACCCAATAGGATAACGCCCAGTTTCAATATTCGTTTGGCGGTAAATTCAATACCCTCTGCGCAGGGATTATTCACCGACAGAAAATTGAATGCCATGCCAAGTAGTAACGCCATGAGCATGACTGGTCCGCCGTAATGTTCCGAAATAAAGGTTGCGGCTAAAGCAATGACGATGCTTATCAACAAACCCGGAAACAAACTCGATACAGATGACAGCATCGCTGGCAGTAACGGACCATTGCCTTTGCTAGAGGTGGCCCCGTTTATCTGAACAACTTTTTTCATTTCTTAAGTGGATCCGCAGCCCCTGTTATGCCGCCTCCTGTGAAGGCAGCGAGTTAAAGTAAACCTGATCCGGTGTTTGCCGGTCAAGTGTTGAGTGTGGCCGGCGTTGATTGTAAAAGGTAAAGTAATGGGCGATCTTCGAGTTTGCGTCACGGGTCGATTCATACGCATGCAGATACACGTGCTCGTATTTCACCGTGCGCCAGAGGCGCTCAACGAAGACATTGTCCCGCCAGGCCCCCTTGCCATCCATGCTGATCTGAATACCGTTGTCGGATAGATACCGGGTAAAGGCCAGGCTGGTAAACTGGCTGCCCTGGTCGGTATTCATGATCGCCAGGGTCCCGTGTTTCTCTATGGCCTGTTCCAGCGCAGCCAGGCAAAACTGTGCATCCATGCTGATAGAGACCCGATGAGACAGCACACGACGGGAATACCAGTCCATCACCACCGTCAAATAAACGAACCCCCGGGCCATCGGGAGATACGTAATAGCCATCGCCCATACCTGATTAGCCCGGGTAATCGGCAGCCCCCGGAGTAAATACGGATAAATCTTATGCGCCGGATGCCGTTTTGTGGTCTTAGGCTTGCGATACAGCGCCGCTACGCCCATTTTCCGCATCAACGTACCCACGTGCTTGCGGCCCACGTTGAAACCTGCCTGATTGAGCATGTCCCGAAGCATACGGGCCCCGGCAAAGGGATAGTCCAGGTGTAACCGGTCAAGACGGTTCATGAGCGCCTGGTCCCGTTCGCTCACAGGTTGCGGGAGATAGTAAATACTGCTGCGACTGATACCCAGCGTCGCCGCCTGTTTCGTCAACGGTAATGAATGTGCCGGGTCGATCATTTTCTTGCGCTCAGCAGGCCGGCCTTGTTGAGCGCACCCTCTAAAAAATCGTTCTCCAGTGTCAATGCGCCGATTTTGGCGTGCAGTGTTTTCACAGCCACCGGCGGGGCCGATGGACCGCTCCCCTCAAAAGCCGCCGAGGCGCCTGCCAGCAACTGGCTCTTCCATTGTGTGATCTGGTTGGCGTGTATATCGAAGTGTTCCGATAATTCCACGAGCGTTTTATCGCCCTGTACGGCCGCCAGGGCCACCTTGGCCTTGAAGGCCGATGAATGGTTTCTGCGAGGTCGTTTTGCCATGATAAGCTCCTGTATTGGTTGCATCAGCATGCAGTAAATTCAGCTGCTTATCCACTTAAGTCAGCGTCCAGTTTTTCGGGGCCACCTCTGTTACACATTTTCTCATACAAACCTTGTATCAAAGTTTGTTTCGCTGTATTAGGTAGTCTTCCTCTACGCGCTGGTTCATCATTTTTTCCAAGCGTTTTTGATGCTCTAAGTGTTCAGGAATTTCCAAAACATCTGCGAACCAATCAATGCTTGAAACAAATTTGATTCCCGACCGATCTGGATAATACTTGTTCAGGTCGCGGTACAAGTTGTCGCACCAGTAAGAAGAATAATTGTTCCGGCCGCTGTGCACATCAAACTCTAATACTAGTTCGCCACTCTTTACTACTTCTACAACACCAAAATCTCCTTCTTCAGATATGTACAGAAACAATTCAATTCCCGATTTTTTAAGACCGATAGTTGTTTCTAGTTTTTTCCTTGATTTGTAAATTTTCCCAAACAATATTCGTTCAAATGTTTTTTCGGCACCCAGTCCAACAGAAGGAAAGAAAAATACATCCACTAAGGACTCGGGAAGTTGCCAACTAACACTTTTATTTTCACTCCAACTTTTCCAGTGCCGTGTCTTATGAAAAATATTTGTTATGCAATGCATCACATTAGATTTCTCAATTAAATCGTGTTTCTCCTTGAGTAATTCCAACTTCTCCTTTTCAGATGTTTTCCACTTTTTCTCCAACTCAAGTGCTTGCTGACTGAGTTTTTCCCTTACCAACTTAACCGACTTCTTGAGCGATTCCAGATAATCTTCTTGTGATTGGTCCGACCGTTCTACTTTATGCGTTTCAAAATTTTCTGACATTACTCTCCGATTTAGATTTTTTCCAGAAAACCATGGTGAATTTCCTTTGATAATTACAAACCTACTACTAAGTCAGTAGTTGTAAAATTAGAACACAATCATAATATTTAATTCCTGAATAGCAAACACTGTGATCGGTGAACCGCCCCGGGTTTGCCGGAGACTCCATGTTTTTGAGAGAATGGAGCAATGAACAGACACAAACGCTATCCCCCGGAAGTCCGGGAACGAGCCGTGCGGCTGGTGCTGGAGCACCAGGAGGACTATGACTCCCAATGGGCTGCACTTACTTCCATCGCCGATAAGATTGGCTGTACCGCGGAAACGTTGCGTAAATGGGTGAGACGCGCAGAGATTGACCAAGGTCAACGTGCCGGTCTCACCAGCGCTGAGCGTGACCAATTGCGGGAGTTGAAACGCGAGAATCGGGAACTGAAGCGGGCCAACGAGATTCTGCGCAAGGCCTCAGCTTTTTTCGCCCAGGCGGAGCTCGACCGCTAACCGGCGAGCTGGTGACCTTCATCGACCAACACCGGGAAGGCATTGGGGTCGAGCCGATCTGCCAGCAGTTGCCGGTCGCCCCATCAACCTACTATGAGCATAAGGCCCGGGCCGCGGACCCGGGGCGGTTGCCGGCCCGGGCGCAACGGGACCGGGCGCTATGCCGGGAGATACGGCGTATCTGGGCGGACAACTTCCAGGTATACGGTGTCAGGAAGGTGTGGCGCCAGCTGCAACGGGAAGGGTGTGCTGTGGCCCGTTGTACGGTGGCGCGACTGATGAAACAGCTTGAAATACAGGGTGTGAGGCGCGGCGCAAAGCGTTGGACGACGGTGCGTGATGAGACGTTGCCGCAACCGGCGGACCGGGTAAACCGGCAGTTTGCCGCCACCGGGCCGAACCGGTTATGGGTGGCGGACCTCACGTTCGTGGCCATCCGGTCGGGCTTTGCTTATGCGGCGTTTGTCGTGGATGTGTTTGCCCGGCGCATCGTGGGCTGGCAGGTCAGCCGTTGCCTGCGCACCGACTTGGCGCTGGACGCATTGGAACAGGCCCTGTGGTCACGGCACGGTACCACAGGGTTGATTCATCACAGTGACCGCGGCAGCCAGTATCTGTCGATCCGGTATACCGAACGCCTGGCGGCGGCCGGGATAGAATCCTCCGTGGGCAGTGTGGGGGATTCCTATGACAATGCGCTGGCGGAGACCATCATCGGCTTGTACAAGACGGAAGTGATCCGAACGCGGGGGCCATGGAAGACCATTGATGAGGTGGAATATGCGACGCTGGAATGGGTGGACTGGTTCAATAATCGGCGCCTGTTGGCGCCGCTCGGCCATGTGCCACCGGCGGAATATGAACAGATGTACTATGATGATGAAAATAACCGGCCATGCAAAGCGGCATGACTTAAACTAACGGGTCTCCGGGATTCCCGGGGCAGTTCATACGCCAGATCGGCGATGCATTTGAACAAATGTGATACGAACGGATAGTTTATTTGTCCCTGATAAAAATTGCGTTTGACGCTCACTCAATGACGGTGTATAGTCACACAATCCGCCCCTTGGCAGTACGCCCCGCTCCCAGCTTGGCCAACTCTGATTCAGGCTGGTGACCATGAGCGAGGTCGAGCCCTTGGGGCTTTTTTATTACCCTTTCGTATAGGTATCCACGGACGATTCCGAATGGTTAAAGCCGCGATTCTCATTGACGGTGGCTACTTCTTGAAGCGGTTGCAAAGTGTCCGGCCTGACATTGACGCATCCGACCCCAAGGCCGTTGCCAAATCAATTGACAGGTTGGTTACCGGTCACTTGGAACAATTGAATAAAATTTATAAAGTAGAGAACATTTTTCAGCTTCTTTACCGTACCTTTTACTACGACGCTCAACCCTACGACCAAAAAGCGCACACTCCTATCGACAAGCGTCCTTTCGACTACGCCAAGTCCTCCCAAGCGCTATTCCGGAAAGAACTCTTCGATACCTTGATCGGTCGTCCAAATCTCGCGGTGCGACTGGGTGAAGTCCGTAAAGACGGCAACCGCTCCTGGATTCTCAAAACGGAACCACAAAAGGAACTCTTGAACGGCAAGTTAGCGGTAGGCCACCTCTCGGATGCTGACTTTACCCCTGCCTTACGGCAGAAAGGCGTTGACATGCGAATCGGCCTCGACATCGCATCGATCACGTTGAAACGACAGGCGAATGTTATCATCCTCGTCTCTGGTGACTCCGACTTCGTTCCAGCAGCGAAGCTGGCGCGGCGGGAGGGTGTGCGGTTTATCCTTGATCCGCTTTGGAAGAACGTGCCTCGCGACCTCTTCGAGCATATTGATGGCTTAAGAAGCGGCTTCAATAAGCCACGGCGCGTTACTCAATCGGTAGAAGCGAAAAACTGAATTCATGGCGTCAAGTCTTAAGCCACTAATTACCGTGAACCGTCCCGGGAATTCCGGAGACTCGTTAGTTTGAGTCATGCCGCTTTGCATGACCGGTTATGCCTATCATAGTACATCTGTTCATACTCAGCCGGTGGCACATGGCCGAGCGGCGCCAACAGGCGCCGATGGTTAAACCAGTCCACCCATTCCAGCGTCGCATATTCCACCTCATCGATAGTCTTCCATGGCCCCCGCGTTCGGACCACTTCCGTCTTGTACAAGCCGATGATGGTCTCCGCCAGCGCATTGTCATAGGAATCCCCCACACTGCCCACGGAGGATTCTATCCCGGCCGCCGCCAAGCGTTCGGTATACCGGATCGACAGATACTGGCTGCCGCGGTCACTGTGATGAATCAACCCTGTGGTACCGTGCCGTGACCACAGGGCCTGTTCCAATGCGTCCAGCGCCAGGTCGGTGCGCAGGCAACGGCTGACCCGCCAGCCCACGATGCGCCGGGCAAACACATCCACGACAAACGCCGCATAAGCAAAGCCCGACCGGATGGCCACGAACGTGAGGTCCGCCACCCATAACCGGTTCGGCCCGGTGGCGGCAAACTGCCGGTTTACCCGGTCTGCCGGTTGCGGCAACGTCTCATCACGCACCGTCGTCCAGCGCTTTGCGCCGCGCCTCACGCCCTGTATTTCAAGCTGTTTCATCAGTCGCGCCACCGTACAACGGGCTACAGCACACCCTTCCCGTTGCAGTTGGCGCCACACCTTCCTGACGCCGTATACCTGGAAGTTGTCCGCCCATATACGCCGTATCTCCCGGCACAGCGCCCGGTCCCGTTGCGCCCGGGCCGGCCACCGCCCCGGGTCCGCGGCCCGGGCCTTGTGCTCATAGTATGTCGATGGGGCGACCGGCAACTGCTTGCAGATCGGCTCGACCCCAATGCCTTCCCGGTGTTGGTCGATGAAGGTCACCAGCTCGCCGGTTAGCGGTCGAGCTCCGCCTGGGCGAAAAAAGCCGATGCCTTGCGCAGAATCTCGTTGGCCCGCTTCAGTTCCCGATTCTCGCGCTTCAACTCCCGCAATTGGTCACGCTCAGCACTGGTGAGACCGGCACGTTGACCTTGGTCAATCTCCGCGCGTCTCACCCAGTTACGCAACGTTTCCGCGGTACAGCCAATCTTATCGGCGATGGAAGTAAGTGCAGCCCATTGGGAGTCATAGTCCTCCTGGCGCTCCAGCACCAGCCGCACGGCTCGTTCCCGGACTTCCGGGGGATAGCGTTTATGTCTGTTCATTGCTCCATCCTCTCAAGAAATGGAGTCTCCGGCAAACCCGGGGCGGTTCACCGTCTCATTACTCGGTCTATATCAATCAGCTTCTTACTATTCGTCTTTAAGCTTTTGTAAAGTTCATTAAGCAACGTTTGCGCTTCTTCTACCAACTTCTCCCGGTCGTGTTTTGCCTGGGCTGTGACCAACTTTTTTAAACGGCCCGTAATAACATATTTCTTCCCACGAAAACTGCGATCATTAACTTTCCAGTAAATTTCCCAGTAATCGTATTGAGAATACTTTCGGGCAATCTCGGCAATCGTTTTTCCCTTGGACAAAAGATCGTTCATATCCTTCAATTCGTGGCTTTTGATAGTCATCTTTCTACTCCTCTCATTTCATTAGCGCTCAAATTCACAGATGTCACATATTGATTTGCAATATGTAATATAACATATTACACTCGATTTATGATACGGAGCTTTCTTCACAAGGGAGTTGAGACTTTTTACAAAACGGGTAAAACCTCAGGGATTCAGGCTGGTCATGCGAAACGGCTGAGGTTGATATTAACCAATCTGGACGTGGCAGAACAGCCGGATGATATGGATTTACCCGGTTTGGCGCTACACCCATTGAAAGGTAAGCGACGTAATGTCTGGGCAGTGAAGGTTAATCGAAACTGGAGAGTAACGTTTCGGTTTGTCGGAAACGACGTAAAGGCAGTTAATTATGAAGATTATCATTAAGGTAATTTATTATGGGTATGCATGATCCTGCTCACCCCGGAGAGGTGTTGAGAGAATTGGTTATTATTCCCCTGGGACTCTCGATCAGTGAGACGGCGGAACGTTTAGGCGTAAGTCGCAATACCCTGCATCGCATTTTAAAAGGAGATGGCGCGATAACTGCAGAAATGGCAACCCGGTTAGAGTTGGCGTTCGGAAAACCCGCTGCGGCGCATTGGCTGAAATTACAAAATGCCTATGAGCTTTGGCAGGTAAAACAAAAAGTTGCGAAATTGGGTGTTCAACCCCTGGATAACGTGGCGTGACGGCTCAGGAATCAGGCATTGAGGATGGTTTCATAGCCAATAGCTCCAGCAACTCCGCCTCGTCAATGATCTCGACTCCCAATTCCCGGGCTTTGTCGAATTTGCTTCCCGGATTTTCGCCGGCGATCAAATAATTCGTTTTACCGGATACGCTTCCGGTTACTTTTGCGCCCGCGGCGGTCAGTTTGTCCTTTGCTTCGTTTCGGGGCAAGGACTTCAGGGCGCCGGTTATGACGAAGGCCTGGCCTTGCAAATCCCCTGGTTTGTCGTCTTCCCGGTTTTTCCAGCTGACGCCGGCCTCGATGACCTCATTTATGATGGAGAGGTTTTGTTGATCAGAAAAAAACCGCATGAGGTTTTTTGCGACAACCGGCCCGACGTCGTGGATTTCGCATAAATCTTCTTCATCGGCGGATTTTATTTTTTCGAGATCGCCGAAATGTTGGGCCAGGTTCCTGGCCGTTGCCTCGCCGACTTCCCTGATGCCCAAGGCATACAAAAACCGGTCAAGTCGGGCGTGTTTGCTTTTTTCAATGGCCTGGAGCAAATTTTCCGCCGACTTGTCTCCCATCCTTTCCAGTGCGGCAACTTGTTCATGTTCCAGCTTATACAGCCCCGTGATGTTTTGTATCAGTCCCGAGTCGAACAGTTGTTCAACCAGTTTATCTCCGAGACCTTCTATGTCCATTGCCCGGCGCGATGCAAAGTGGATGATTGATTGGATGGTCTGGGCGCGGCAATACAGTCCGCCGGTACACCTGACCACCGCCTCACCTTCGATTCTTTCAGCTGGTGAATCGCACACGGGACATTTATCGGGCATCTTGAACAACGTCGTTGTCTTGGGACGCTTCTCGTGCAACACCCGGGCAACCTCGGGGATTACGTCCCCTGCCCTCCTGACGACCACCGTATCACCGACGCGCACGTCCTTGCGCTGCACCTCGTCGATGTTATGCAGGGTTGCGTTGGTCACCGTAACCCCGCCGACGCGGACAGGCTCCAACCTGGCGACAGGGGTCAGGGTACCGGTGCGGCCTACTTGTATTTCGATGTTCAATACTTGGGTGAGCTCTTCTTCGGGTGGGAATTTGCAGGCTATCGCCCATCTTGGCGCCTTTGAAACAAAACCCAGCTCCTCCTGGAGCTGCCGATCATCGACCTTGAACACGACGCCGTCGATCTCATAGGATAATTGCGCGCGTTTCTCCAGTATTTTTTGATAAAAGCCGATACAGCCTTCCACGTCGATAACGCGTTTTGTTTCCGCCGATACGGGCAGTCCCCATTCTTTCAGTAATCGCAAGACGTCAAAATGGGAGGACGGCATTGTTTTGCCGTCACACGCGCCAATGCCATGGGCAAAAAACAGCAGGGGCCGGCTTGCCGTAATTCGGGGGTCCAATTGACGCAGGCTGCCGGCGGCGGCATTCCTGGGATTGGCAAATAATTTTTCATCGCTGGCTTGCTGGTTTTTATTCAGCTGCTTGAAACCGGATTTTGTCATGAACACCTCTCCCCTCACCTCTAACCTGGCCGGGTGTCCGGTTAAGCGTAATGACAGGGGAATGCTCTTAATCGTTCTTATATTGGAGGTAACGTCTTCACCGGTTGCGCCATCTCCCCTGGTGGCCGCCCGAATCAATTTGCCTTGTTCAAACAACAGGCTGATCGCCAGGCCGTCTAATTTCGTTTCGGCGGTATAAGAAATTTTATCAACGCTCAACTTCTCCCTGAGCCTTTTATCAAAGGCGGTCAACTCGTCGTTGTTAAACGCATTATCCAGTGACAACATCGGCGCTCCATGCCTTACCTCGGGAAATCCGTCGGCCAGGCGGTCGCCGATGCGTTGCGTGGGTGAGTCTGCTGAAATCAGTTCGGGATGTCGCTCTTCCAACCCGGCGAGTTGCCGGTACACGCGATCATATTCTGCATCAGGGAGGGTCGGATCATCTAAAACATAATAGCGGTAATTGTGCTCGCGCAACTGCCGCCTGAGCTCCGTTATTTTATTTCCTGCTGCGCTCATGGAGGATTCACCCGCAGGTTACGCAGATTCACACTGATAAAATGATGTAAAAAGCTTTTCTTTCACCTGTGGAAACCTGGGTCGCCTGTGAATATGAGAAAGGATTCAGCCGCAGGATACGCAGGTTCATCCAGGTAAAACGAGGCGAAAGACCTTGTCTTTCATCTGCGCAAACCTGCATCCTCCGTGGATAAACTTATGCGGTCGCCACCATCTCGACGGCTTCATCGACGTCAACGGATACCAGTCTGGATACGCCGGCCTCGTGCATTGTCACCCCAAGCAACTGTTTGGCGATTTCCATGGTAATTTTATTATGCGTAACGATGATGAACTGCACGTCTTCCGCCATTTTTTCGACCATTTCACTGAACCTGCTCACGTTGTTGTCATCCAGGGGCGCATCCACCTCGTCTAAAATACAAAACGGCGCGGGATTCAATTTGAATATCGAAAATACCAGGGCGACGGCAGTCAAGGCTTTTTCACCGCCTGACAACAGGTGAATATTACTGTTTTTCTTTCCCGGGGGTCTGGCCATGACGGTGACGCCGGTTTCCAATAAATCCTGGCCGGTCATTTCCAGGTAGGCATGTCCTCCCCCAAACATGATGGGGAAGGTTTCTTTCAGGTTGTCGTTCAGTTTATCAAAAGTTTCCTTGAACCTTGCGCGTGTTTCCCTGTCAATCTTGTGTATGGCGCTTTCGAGCGTTTCAAGCGCCGCGCTTAAATCCTGATGCTGGCTGTCCAGGTAGGTCTTCCTCTCGGCAAGCTGCTCGTATTCATCTATCGCAGCCAGATTGATGGGTCCCAGGCGTTGAATCTTGCGTTCGACGCTTTCAATTTTCTCCTGCCACAGGTCCTCGCCCGCGGCTTCTTCCAATCCCCCCAGCAGCTCCCGCGGAGATTGCTTCATGGCTTCCAGTCGCTCTGCAACCGTTTGCAGTCTTACCTTGATTTCCTGGTTGCTAATCCGGGCCTCTTCTAATTGGGAACGCCGCTCCTGCACTTGCTGTTCACATTCATTCCGGTACTGTTCGTTCTCCCTTAATTGTTTTTCCTGCGCCTGGACGTTATCCCTAGCCGCCGATAAACCGGCCTCCGCCTTGACCTTCCCCGCCAGTTTGTTTTCCAGTGATTGTTGTAATTCCTTTAGCGGCAATTGTTGCTCAAGCGCATCGCCTTCCAATTCCTGAATGCGGATCCTGGCGTCGGAGATTTGTATTTCGCTGCGTTTTATCGCCTGCTCTTTCGAGACCCTTTGGGAGTTGAGTGATTCCAGCCGCAACGCAATCTCATGGCTATGCTCATGGGCGCTTTGCCATCGAGTGCGGGCATTATCCAGGATTCGTTTATGCTCCGACCTTAATCCTTCCAGTTGTTTACGTTGCTCGTCCAGTTTTTCACGCTCATCCTTACCCTGGGCCAAGCGGCTTTGCAGGCTTTTTATTTCATCCGAATTACCTTGTTCCTGCAATTCCAGGCCTTGCAATTCTTCTTCTATCTGGCCAATCCTGCTCTCCGCTTGCTCGACGCGGGTCTTGAATTCCGTGTGCCGCGCCTTGGTTGAAGTTGAAATTTCCTGCCGCTCATTCAATTGCTCCTGCAATATTCGTAATTTTTGCTCAGCCTCCTCAATTAATCTGTTCTTTTCCATGACGGATTTTTCCAGTAATTCAATTTCTTTTTCCAGCTTTACCTGCCGTCTTTTCAGTTGAGATAATTCCTGCTCCCTCGATAACATGCCCTTGACGTCATTTCCCGGACGATTAATTCTCATCCAGTAATTATTCAGCCAGACGCCGTCCCTTGTGACCACGGACTCGGTTTCGTCCAACTCCTTGCAGATTTTCCTTGCCTGCTCCAGGTCTTCCGCCAAATAGGTCCTATCCAGGACAGCATTCAGCGAAACGGCGGAGTTCACCTTATCCATGAGCCTGGGATAGGGTTTTGGAACGTATTTCACGGCATCGGCATTGTCGAGCAACAGACCTACCCTGCCCGCTTCCAGGGTTGATACCGCATCACTTGCTTCCCCCAAATCATCGACGCCGATATTTTGCAGATACTGGTCCGCCACCGTCTCAAACGCAGTCTCCCAACCAGCCTGCACCTCAACGCTTTCAATTAAACGCGGGGCCTTATCCAGGCTCAAGGAGGACAACCACTTGCTTAACGTTTCCCGGCAACCCATGGAATCGCCGTATTGCAGCGCCTCGAGGGAGGCGATTTTACTTTCATTCTTTTGATAATCCGCCCTCATCCCTGAAATTTCCGAGTTGATAAATATCAATTCGCCCCGGTACTGTCGCAAGTTCTCCAAGGTCTGTTTCTGCTCGCCTTTTTGTTCTTGCAGTAAATTTTCAATTGCCGAATTGGAAGCGAATAATCGCGCCATTTGATCCTTTAATTCGTTCAAGTCGAGTTCGTCTGATTCTTTGGTCAAATTGCGCCGGCGATATTCGAGCTCATTCAATCCGGCAAGAAGCAATTCGAGACGCGTGCCGTCCACCTCAATTTGCTTGCCTGACTCGGCCATGGCCTGGTTTAGAGAATCCCATTCGTTTTGCCAACCCCGCATCGCTTCTTCGGCTTGATTAAGCGCGCCATAAGCATCGTTGCTTTGAGTTCTCAACCCCTTTAATTGCGGCTCCAGCGATTGTGTTTTTTCTGTAATAACGGCTAAATCCTGCTTGTCATCTTCCAATTGCCGCTGCATCTCCCGTTCCGTTTCCTTTGCTTTGACAGCGCCTGCCCTTAAGGTCTCCACGCGTTCTTTGGTATGGTGAATCCGCTGTTCCAGGTGAGAAATATCGCTGCCGATTTGATAAAAGCCCGATTGCGCCTGATTAAACGCTTCGTTTGCTGAAGTGTAATTTTCCCGTTGCGTTTCAATTTCCACTTCTATTCGGCGAAGCCCGGCCATGCCTTCCTCGACCCTGTTTTCGTGGAAGCCCACGATTTTGGTTTTTTCTTTTGCCTCAGCCGAAAGTTCCTTCCAATTCAAGGCTAATAATTCTGCTTTTAATCGACGTTCTTCCTGCTTGAGCGCCTGGAACCGTTCTGCCGCCTTTGCCTGGCGTTGCAGGTGTTCCAGCTGTTTTTCCAATTCTTCCCGGATGTCCGCGAGTCTGCTTATATTATTCCGCGTATGCCTGATTCGATTTTCCGTTTCCCTGCGACGTTCCCTGAATTTTGATATTCCGGCGGCTTCTTCTAAAAAAGTGCGCAGTTCTTCGGGTTTGGCTTCTATCAGCCTCGAAATCACGCCCTGCTCAATAATCGAGTAACTACGCGGCCCCAACCCCGTGCCTAAAAAAATGTCCTGGATGTCTTTGCGCCGGCAGCGGGCGCCATTCAGGTAATAGGTGGAAATCGCGTCCCTGTTTATCTGCCTCTTTATCGAGATCTCATTGTAGCCGGCATATTGTCCTCCAACCTTGCCGCCCGGGTTTTCAAAGACCAGTTCCACGGAAGCTTGTCCAACCGGTTGTCTGGCGCTCGAACCGTTAAAAATCACATCAGTCAACGCATCCCCGCGCAGGTGTTTGGCAGAACTCTCACCCATCACCCAGGTTACGGCATCTATGATGTTGGATTTGCCGCAGCCGTTCGGGCCGACGACCCCGACAAGATTATCAGAGATAAGAAGAATGCTGGGGTCCACAAAGGATTTGAACCCGACGAGTTTAATTTTGCGCAAACGCATGAAACGTAACCATACAATTTACAATAACAAGATACAAGTAAAACTATCCTTAATTCTATTTAATAAGTATATATCATAACTATCTATAATTCAATATATTTTTTATGATTTTTTAAAGTCGATTATTAATCTTTTGAAAAAAATAATCATGTTTTTTTGCCGACTTTTGAGCTATATTCACTGGTCATTCCCGCGCAAGCCGGCAAAAGAGAACAGCATGGCGACAATTGCAGCTAAAAATTTACAGACCTTTGAAAACCCGGAGCCGGGTCGTGACTACACCATAAACATGACCATCCCTGAGTTTACCTGTTTGTGTCCCATGACCGGACAACCGGATTTCGCTACCCTGCACATTCAATACGTTCCGGACCGGCTGTGTATTGAACTGAAATCACTCAAGCTCTATATCTGGTCTTACCGCGATCAGGGAGCATTCCACGAGGCGGTAACAAATGAAATTTTATCGGATTTGGTATCAGCCTTCTCCCCCAGGTATATCAAATTGACCGCAGACTTTAATGTACGCGGTGGAATCCATACCTCGGTGATTGTGGATTATAAAAAAAATGATTGGCATAGCCCTGAACCTGTGACATTGCCCTGAGCGGCGTCACGTGTATTATATTGCTTCCCGTTATAAATTTTATCGCCCTGCCGGTGGCGGTAGCCGGAGCCACTGAACTGACGCCGGAACGTTTGGGAAACTCCGATGTGTCAGCGCTCCCGGCAGGACATTCGGTAAGGGCAGAAATACAACCGGGTTAACCAAGGCTTCCTTAAATAGTACGTGACAGATACTTTTAAATAAGTATGATGCGCGTTTATTTTCCTGCCAAAATCAATGCCTGGCTGGCATTGATTTTGGCGGTGCATCCCTGTACCGCAGGAACCCCTGACTTAATCAGGGGTTCCTTTATTGTTGGCACGGAGTAAAATATGGTTGTGATGAAAAAGACGGCAAAGAAAAACGTCACCGGGAAAAAAGCGCCCGTTACGCGGAAGAAGACTACTGCGCGGCAGAGCGCCTCTGCTACACAAGAGAAAACTACCGCGGGGCAGGACACCTCTGCTACGCAAGAGAAAACTGCTGCTGCACGGAAGAAAGCGCCTGTTGCACGGAAAAAGAAAGCTGTAAAAGAAACAGTAGCAAAGAAGGAGGCCGGTAAAAAAGTTGTAACGAAAAAGACTACGACCGGAAAAGAGATTACTGATAAAAAGGTTGTCGCCAAGGGAACCCCCCGGAAAAAAATCCTGCCCTACGAAGGAAAATCAGGTGAGGATTATATGAATGTGGCCCAAGTCGAACACTTCCGTAAAATATTAATAGATTGGAAACAAACCCTGATGGAGGAAGTTGAACGAACGGTGCATCATATGCAGGATGAAGCTTCCCACTTTCCCGACCCTAACGATCGCGCCACCCAGGAAGAAGAATTTGCCCTGGAGTTGAGGACGAGAGATCGCGAGCGCAAGCTCATTAAAAAAATCAATGAGTCGCTGATTACACTGGAGACCGGTGATTATGGGTATTGCGAAGTTTGTGGTATGGAAATCGGTGTCAAACGCCTTGAGGCAAGACCTACGGCGACCTTATGCATCGACTGTAAAACCCTGGATGAAATGAAAGAACGCCAACGCGGCTAACCCGCATATCCCGCCAAGGTCTGCCCCTGCGAGACCAATGTCGTCTGTCTGAGCCTTAACTCTTTTGCCCTTTTGCCATACTCTCCCGGAGGAAGGGCCTGGAGGATATTCAATCTTCCTTCCACTCAGGGGCAATTAAACGCCTCCGACCGTCACGGGACAACTTCACGTTGAAATCATCCAGCTGGAGTCGGTCCCATAGCTGACAGGTGACCTGTTTGTGTTTTTGGTCCAACCCTTCACAGTAATTGGTGTATTCACATACCCTTATCTGCCCCCCCTTTCCCAACTTGATCTTCCTGAACCAATCCGGGTCGGCGAGGCTTTGCCTGGCGGCGCCTATAATATCCGCTTTGCCTTCCCGCAAGAGGGATTCGGCCTGTTGAAACCCGTGAATGCCGCCAATGACAACCACAGGGATCTCATAACCCGCTGCATTAATCGCCCCTTTTATTTGCGCAACGGGTTCAACATTCCGACCAAACGGGCCTGCTTCATCGGAGATATAGCCCGGCATACACTCATAACCACTCCGTCCCGTATAAGGATAAGCGGCCCAGCCAATTTGCGGCTGTTTGGCGTCATCAAACTTGCCGCCCCGGGAAAGTGACAGGAAGTCCATTCCGACCTGGGCGAATTCGACTGCAAAATATTTCGCATCATCGATCGCACTGCCTCCTTCTATACACTCATCACTGAGAAAACGACAGCCGACGCAATAATCTTCACCGACAACATGACGAATGCGCTGAAATACTTCAAGGGGCAAGCGTATCCTGTTTTGTCGCGTGCCGCCGTAACCATCAGGCCGATTGTTTGTCGCGGATAAAAATGAAGCCATGGTATAGGCATGGGCATAATGGAGTTCAACCCCGTCAATGCCCGCTTCCCGGGCGCGCCGGGTGGCCTGGGCAAACAAATCCGGTAATACCCGAGGCAAATTTCTCACGTGGGGCAGGTGCAAATCGGTTACCCGTTCCTTGTAGCCCATCCTCAAAGCTTCAAGCTCTGCGGTAGTCAATATCTCATCCAGCCCTGAATCAGGTAATTGCGCAAGATAAGTCCTGATCCGCTCTTCCGACCAGTCATGGGCATCAAGCCGTTTTCTGTGTTCATCGGTGATGGTCAAAAACCTTGCAAAATATTTAGCCGGCGGCGGGCGGCGGCGGATAGTCAAAAAATCAATTACCTGGATGAGCAGTCGCGTCTTTCCCCGGCTGGCGGTTCTCACTACCTCGGCCAATTCCCTTAATCCCGGAATAAACCGATCATCCCCGATACGCAATAAAGGCCCACTTGGAATATCGCGAATGCCGGTTGCCTCAATGACTATGGCGCCGGGCTGTCCTTTTGCAAATCGTTCATACCAGTCCAGCACATGATCGGTGACAAAACCGTCTTCATTGGAACGCCATGGCACCATGGCCGGGACCCAGGTACGTTGTTCGAGGGCAATGGGGCCGAGTTTGACCGGGGTAAACATCAAGGCGGAGGCTGCCTCGGCAACGTCGGGTTTTTTTCCGGGCTGGGGTTTGTACTTGATTCTCTCCGCGGGCTTCCACATGAGCGACTTATAAAATACTTTCAATAATGAATACAGTCAGTCGCTTCACGCCGCGACCATATAATTTTTCCAGGCCTCGAACTCGTGTCGAAAAACAATATCACTGGTGCCCGGGGCCTGGCTGACGCCGTCACCGTTTTGCCGATCACGGCCAAAATGACGGTGCTGGCTCACCCATTCGGAGGCCTCTGTTTGAAGGCCATGCTGGATACGATGATAAGCCTCATAATCATCATGACCAGCCATGGAAAACGGCGAAAAGATCAATTGGTTATACAATACCGATGTATGCAGCATATCATCCGACACGCCATTGAGTTTAAAGGTCCAGGTCTCCTGGACGGTTTTATCGACGGCTATGGGACGATAAACGCGGATAGTCTGTAATGCGCTCTTAAAAGCGATGCTTGGATAGACGATGGTATTCTGCCGATTCATTGATAAAATCCGGTTGGTTTTCTCCTCGCCATAGGCAGCTATCATGTCTTGCACGTATTTTGATTCCCTTGGATAACCGATATGGATAGTGGCGTTGCCGCCGGACCAGGTATGCCCATTGCCACAGGTAGTCATGGCGATTTCATCAAAAAACTCATAACTGGAACCAAAGGGTTCCAACATGGCCAGGGCAAGTGGTTTTTCATTTCCAGGGAACTCTTTGGCTAACTGTTTTGCCGGTTGCCATGTTGACTGGTGGGTGACAGTTGGATGCATATTGTCAGACACGTTTTCCAGCAGGATTTTCCAGTTGGCATCGTGCTCATAACGCAATATGCCGCCGGTAATTTCTATTTCACCCACGGGCGATCTATCGACAGCATTATCCAGCGAGGTGATAGCCGGACCTAACCAGCTTGCCAGGTCCGGTCCCTGTTTCGACTGGTTAGCAAAAATAAAGCCCCGATAGAGCTCGACCCGGGCAACCTGCCGAATATCAGCCATGGGGTCATCCCTGCCGAACGTCGAGCTTGCATAGCCTTCCTCCCTGGGTATATGCAGCAGGCTGCCGTCAGTATCAAACACATAACCGTGATAGGCGCAGCGTAATTGTTTTGCATGACCACAACCATCACTCACCACTTGCGCGCCTTTGTGGGCGCAACGGTTATAAAGGACATAAACGTTATTGTCATTATGCCGGGTAACGATGACGGATTGTCTGCCGATGGTGGTGGTAAAGTAATCCCCGGGGGTTTTCAGTTGGCTCTCGTGCCCGATATAGACCCAGGCATTGCCCCAGATGCGCGCCATTTCCAGCTCGAATATGGCCGGGTCCGTATAAACGCGCTTATGCACGCGATCCGGTTCAACCAGCGCCGCTATCTCTTCATTGCCTGGCAGGCGCGTCATTCCATCAAGGGGCGCATCATCGCCCACTACTTGACAGCCAACCCTAACAAGACGGTTGTCGTGCAGTGATATACGTTGTTGGTAGCGCCCATGCACCAGTTGATATCGTTGCTCTTGGGGGGGAAATAATTCGGCAAGTCGCCCTCGTTGCGATTACACATGCAGCGGTTGCAAGTGCTTTTGCCGCAACAGTCGTTATAGGCGATGATATAATCACGTCCGTCCGCGGGATTTTTGCAAGTGCCCACCCAAGTCATCGGCGCCATTTCGGTCCCGGGCGGACAACTGGTATGGCTGCCTCCACAGCAGGTGCATAAAAAGCCATCCATCCCGCAATTACGCCAATAATCACATTTGCCGGGGTCACCTTTATCTCCGGGAATAGACCGGTCATCCGGCGCGGCGCCGGCCTTGGCGACCGGCAACAGGGGAATGGCGCCGGCGCCGACCAACAGTACGCCGGCCTTCCGCAAAAAGCTCCTGCGGGACGTGCCGCGCGCCAGGGAACGGGACTTTTGTTGAAACCAGTGATCAAAAAAATTCATTATCAACCCTCATGTTCGCCGATTCTCAAATACCATCTCTTGCCTTGTCACCTGTTGCCCGTCTACTGCAACGGCGGTACCTGGATCAACAACGGGACTATGCCAAGTTCAGACGCCGAGCGAAGATATTCGCCCGACGTCGCATCGTAAATGTCCAGGCTGCTCAAATCCTCGGTAATGGTATAAAGCAAAGGCGCATCATCCTGGCTCACGGCGATTGATATGCTGGGATGATTGGTTTTTATCTTCCTCATTTGTTTTTGCGTCGCCAGATCATATACCCATATTTCCGGGCCTGGGTCCTCATAAGTAAAAAAGTCCCCTTGATGCATCAGTAAATAGAGGCGCCGGCTCTTGTTATGCAGAGCAACGGGCTGCATACCCCCAACGCGCCAGTTGGCTTGCCGGTCCTCGCCGGTTAAATACCACCAGGGATCAAGGAAATCCGGCTTATCACCGGAAATATCCACTCCATGGATTTTTCCCAGTACCGAGGCAAAATACCAGGTATCGCCAAGACGTACCCCCGTTTCCAGGATTGGGTCTTTGTGCACATCGAAAAAAGGTTCGCTTTTCTCAATGACGGCCCCCTCGCCTTCATCCGTTATATTCACCATCAGCAATGAACCATCGCCGCACAGCGCAAAAAAACGCCGGTCTCCCGCCGCATAAGTCATCGCGCAACCTGGAGTCATGATCTCCGCGCTGAATTTCCGTTCAACGGTATCTACGATGCTCAGTGAAGCAGCCGGGGTTAAATTGAAGACCGACATGAACCGGTCATCATCGGTCAAGGCGGAATCCGCCAATCTCGGCATGGTGGAGGCGCGTTTTGCGGGAATTTCTATTTCGGCAATGGGGGTCAACCTGAACGGGTCATAGATGCTGACCACGTCAGTCCGCTTGCCCCGCGTCGTCCTGGCGTAATAGGTCTCAGCAGAATAGATTTCCCGGTAGTGGACAGGAATGTTCAAGGCGTTGAAAGAAAATCCCGTATTCAACATGCCCAACACTCGGGCCGTGTCCCCGTCATACAGGTAAGCGCGCCCGTCAGGCATGGAGCTTGCCGCAAAATCGGCAATCCAGACCCAGTGCGGGTGCAGCGTCGCCGGCAATGCTTCAACCTTGCCGAAGGTGTCTTTCACCAACGGCTCTTTACTCACGTCTATGAGTTCAACGTCACCGTCCGCGGCTGGCGCAGCCGGCGTTGATGCCCCATCGGTTGCCGCGGTTTGTTCTGCTTCACAGCCCCACAAAAACAGGAAAATGGAAAACAGGCAGATACGTGTTATATTCATAATCCCGATTTTTATATAAGCAACCGGCAATGAGTTTAACGCATAAGCGCCCGGTATCCAATACCTGGACCTTGCTTCGGCAGTTTCCGCACAGTGGGTTTGGCGGCTGTTTTGGAGTGACTTTGCGCGGAACGGAAAAACAGCCGCCAAACCCACTTTCGACGAACAGCGGGGGAGCCTGGTCTTGTTCGATGCATCCGGGACAAATCCAGGGTAAGCCTGACCCCGCTGTTGCAAAACGCGAAGGATTTTTACACGGCCTGTTACGTTGAAATGACGCAGGAAAGTAAAAAGGGAACAAGCCTTGGCTTAACCTGTTTATTTTTTTGACGACAATGAAATTGAATCGCAGGTTATTCACCATTCTTGGTCCCGGATTGTTATTGGCCGCATCTTCCATCGGGGTTTCCCACCTGGTGCAGGCCACCCGCGCCGGCGCTTTATTCGGGATAGACTTGCTGCTGTTTATCCTGCTGGCCTTTGCGCTCAAGTACCCGACGTTCCGCTTCGGCCACGAGTACGCCCGGGCAAGCGGTCAACACCTGCTGGCCGGTTTCAAGCGACAGGGGGTCTGGGCGGTGCTGTTGTGCGCCTTTATTATAATTTGCGCCATGTTTATCGGGTTTGCCGCGGTGTTGCTGGTGACGTCCGGGCTGGCAAAAATCAGTTTGGGATTGGATGCGCCTCTTGCCGTCATTGCCGCATGCCTGGCCGTATTTACCGGCGCTTGCCTCATTGCCGGGCAGTACCGATGGATGGACAAGATAGTAAAAGGACTGCTCCTTATTCTCTTTGCGTCAACCATCATGGCAACGGCGCTGTCCGCGCCATTAATCGACTGGCGGCAAACCGACGTGTTTACGCCAGACGTGTTGAACAGGTCGTCATTATTGTTTTTAGCCGCCCTGGTCGGCTGGATGCCGGCGCCCTTCGAGGCCTGTCTGTGGCAGTCCTTATGGGTGCTGGAAAAGGGTAAACAGGTAAACCTGTCACGGGCTGAGGTAAAAATCGATTACCACGTCGGCTATTTCTCGACGTTGTTAATGGCCGTCTGTTTCCTGATGTTGGGCGCCGCCGTCATGCACGGCTCAGGGCAGCAATTCTCGTCCGGCGCCACCGGGTTTTCAGTCCAGCTGATCAATATCTACGCCTCGGCGCTGGGCTCGTGGACAAAGCCTGTCATCGCAGTCGCGGCGTTTGCAGTCATGTTGTCCACGGCCCTGGTCATACATGATGGCTACCCGCGTACCGTTACCGCATTGTTCACCTGTCTTCGCGAACAGCCGACGCCGAAAAAACTCCAGTCCAAAATTTACACGGGCGCCGTCATATCAATGATATTGGTATCCCTGTCCATTGTGTTGTTCTTTATCCAGTCATTCAAAACCCTGATCGATATCGTCACCACCCTGGCTTTTATCACCGCGCCCGTGTTAGCCTGGTTAATCCACCGGGCAATGCACTCAGAGGACGTGCCGGCGGCAGCGAAACCCGCGCTAGCCTTAACCCGGTATAGTATGGTCTGTATCTGGGCGCTGGCGTTATTTGCCATCTTTTTTTCGAGTCTGTACCTGCTTCCCTGGTCTTGAGGCTTGCCTCTCAACCACCCAGGCAATGAATAAAGTCGTAGCCAATATCATCGTCGATAACGCCAGGCAAATCCCAGACCGGCCGGCGATCATCGACCGGGAAAGAACCTGCACCTTCCATCAGCATGCACAACGGGTCTTTCAATTGGCTGACGCGCTGGCAAGACACGGTTGTCGGCCCCCGGACAGGATTGCCATACTGTCCCGGAATTGCGCGGAGTACCTGGAAATATACGGCGCCTGCGAGGTGACCGGCTTTATCGCAGCGCCGGTTAATCACCGCCTGACGGCGTCTGAGATCACCCACATAGCCGGCAACGCGGCGCCTGCCGCGATGTTCTATGCCGGTGAATTTACAACGGTGATGGATGAAGCGCGCGCCGCGTTGCCCGGTCGAATCTTATACATTCAAACAGGCCGGGGCGACGCGCCGGAATGGGCTGTGTCCTACGAGGATTTTATCGACCAGGGAGTCACTGTCCCGCCGGTTGCCTTGCCGCCGCCCGCCGCCGCCGTTTATATCGTGCATACCAGCGGGACCACGGGCAAGCCCAGGGGCGCCGCGCTCAGTCAGTCCTCACAATACGGAACGGCGCGCGCCATCAGTTCCGCTGCGAACATAACCCGGGATGATCGGTTTTTGCTGGTGCAACCCCTGTTTCACGTGGGCGCCAAATTTCTGCAACTTGCCCACCACCTGGAGGGCGCAGCCGTTCATATCCGCCAAGAGTTCAACCCGGCTGGCATCTGGGATGCGATACGAACAGAGGGTATCACCACCTTGCAATTAGTGCCCACCATGATTGAGCTGTTGCTTGCCGATGAGCGCGCTGAATATCTCGGACAGCACGGAACCGCGGGAGTGAAAACCGTCTTTTATTCCACTGCGCCCATTCGCGAGACCCTGCTGAGAAAAGCGCTGGATGTATTCGGCCCGGTTTTTATTCAACAATACGGCTCCACCGAGGGAGGGTCAGTCTCAAACCTGGCAAAACATCAACATCAGCCTGACGGGACGGCGGAGCAGCAACGCCGTTTGCTGTCCGCGGGTCAAGCCTGTGACGGCGTAGAGGTGAAAATCATCAAGCCTGACGGAACCGTTGCCGGCGCCGGCGAGGCGGGCGAGATTCTCATTCGCCACCCGAATATCATGCAGGAATACTGGAATGACGCAAAAGCGACCAGGGAAATCATCAAGGATGGCTGGTTGGCGATGGGGGACATCGGCTACCTGGATGAGCAAGGTTTCATATTCATTATCGACAGGAAGAAAGACCTGATCATCTCCGGGGGAGAGAATGTCTATCCCCGCGAGGTGGAGATTGCGCTGGGGCAACACCAGGAGGTAAAACAATGCGCGGTGATCGGCATCCCTGATGAACGCTGGGGGGAAGCCATCTGCGCATTCGTTGTATTGCATGAAGGCAGCGGCTCGAATGAGGCCGATCTCATCGGGCATTGCCGAAAATTGATCGCCAGCTACAAAAAACCGAAAAAAATAGAATTCGTCGAAGAACTGCCCCGTTTAGCCACGGGCAAAGTCGACAAGGTCAAACTGCGGGCCGCTTACTGGCAACAGCGACAAAGGCAAATTATCTGATTGTCGGCGTGATTAAAAATATCACTCTTGATTAATGCACTGAGCGTCCTGGATGATGCTGATATATGACTTTCTCCTGCGCCAGGATTTTTCCTGGGGAAAAACCGGGCAACCGCTTCTGTGGAAATGCCTTAGCGTCAAAGGGCCAGTGAGCCCAGGCTGGCGCCGCCACAGATATACCAGGTCTGTCCCGTGATGAAACCGCTTTCTTCTTCACACAGGAATTTGACGACGCGACCGATGTCTTCGGGCGTGCCCAGGCGTTTCACCGGCACGCTGTTTGCGATCTTTGCCTTCTGCTCGCTGTCTTCGGGGACTAACTCGTGAAACATATCCGTCACGACAGGGCCGGGGGCGACACAGTTCACGGTGACCCCCTCTTTTGCCAGTTCCAAAGCCCAGGTACGCACCAGGCCGATTTGACCGGCCTTGGTGGCCGCATAGTTTGTCCTGGTCACCAATCCAAGCACCCCGCGGGATGAAATCAGGATGATCCGCCCGAACTGCGCTGCCTCCATGGCCGGGATAAATCGCTGCGCCAGGGTAATGGCGCTGCCCAGGTGCAACTGGGTCAGGTAATCCAGGTCTTCCAGCTTTACGTCTTCCAGTAAATCAGGCCGGATGACGCCGGCATTATGAACAAAGTGCGTGACTGCATACTTTGCAGCGATTTCAACGCCGACCTTCTTTGTGACTTCCCGGTCCGCCAAGTCCGCCACGTAATTGCTCAAGCGTTCATGGGAAAATGCCGGGGCTTGTCGCGAGATATTGACCACCTGATAATCGTCGTCTAAAAACCGCCGGGTAATGTCGGCGCCGATACCCCGGTTGCCGCCGGTAATAACCACCACTTTGTTATTCTCTGCCACTTTCTACTCCTTTATAATCATACTGAATTCATCTGCTGTCCCAGTGTCTGCCGGCCTTGCGAAAAAAACTGTCTGTCCCGATTTATCCGGCCTGCCCATGATTTGTACCCGTGCACCTGTCTGCAAAGAATCCATAGATAAATGGGCGAACAAGACCGGCCCGCAATCCAGTTTTATAATGCCAACGTGCAACGGTAATTTATCCTTGAAGAAACGACTGACGCTCGAATGACTTCTCGTCCAGGAAAGCGCCGTGCCCCCCGCGCTGACCGGTTCCCAGGTCAACGCATCGCTTAAACAGCCGGAACAAAATTCCCGTGGCGGATACTGAACTTTATGACAAGCGTCGCAAACCTGCAACTTGAATACACCCTCAGCCGCCGCCGCATTGACGTGTCGCCACAGGCGCGAACGGTTCACCGGCGGACGGGATTTATCGCTCATTGATTCCCCCTCGCAAGGATTATCGCGCTGGCGCATAAACAGCGATCGTAATTGACCATGCCATAACCGCTTGCCATCCCCGTCCTGGCGCCGGCGACCTGGTTAGGCAATTCGGGAGCAGACAATCCGCCGGCGGTCAACTGGCGGATCGCTTCGACCGTGCCTAAAAAACCACCAGCGGCGCCGGCCTGCCCCATGGATAGTTGCCCGCCGGACGTGTTATGGGGCAAGCCACCTCCATTCCAGGTCAATGGGTTGTCACGCACGAATTCCGCGGCCCGCCCCTTCTCACAAAAACCCAGGTCTTCCATCTGCAGCATGGTGATGACCGGATAATCATCATAAGTCTGCAAAAAATCAATGTCGCCGGGGCCGATATTGGCCGCCTCGTACATCTCATCGCGATAAAGCCCCCAGCCCCCACGAAAATGCACGTCATCCTCGAACCAGGCGTTATGTCGTTCCCCCGCCGCCAGAATTGTCGCATAAGGAAGCCCCAGGGATTCAGCGCGCTCGACTGTCATGACCAGGAAACCATCGGCGCCGGCCACCGGCATCACGCAATCGAACAAGTGCAATGGTTCGCTGACGGGACGGGCAGCCATATAATCATCCATTGACAACGGCTTGTTGAAGATGGCGGTACCCGCCGCCAGCGCGTTTTGTCTCTGGGCAACGCAAATACGGCCAAAATCTTCACGTTTGGCGCCATACTTCTCCATGTAATTGCGGGTGATCATGGCGAATACCGTATTGGGCCCGCCGGCGCCATAGGGATACACGGCATCTGTGGAAAACCGACTGAAATTCTCGATCAAGTTCGTAAACGTATTGGAATCCGCCGTATCGCCGCCGATGCAGGCCACGATTCGCGCATCACCCGCTTGCACCGCCCGCGCCCCGCGCCGGGCAGCCACCGGGCCGCTGGCGCCACCCATCGGGATTTGTTCCAGCCATCCCGGTGATATACCCAGGTACTCGGTCATGCTGACCACGCTGTCGGGCGCCAGGGTAAAACTGGCTATGGCCAGGCCGTCTATATCTTCTTTTTGTAAACCGGCTGTCTCTATCAGCCCGGCAAACGTCCTGCCGATAAACCATGGGGCCTCGCGTTCACTCCGCCGCGCATAGGGCAGACTGGTGGCCGCAACCAGCGCAATATCGTCGTAGGATTGAGTTTGCATTGCCATAACCGTTGCGTTTTTACCAGATGATATAATGATACGTACTTGGCAACCGCATGTTTTTTTACTAGTTATCCAGACTCGACAGGTAAACGTTTTGCCGGCTTTGGGTTATTTTTTCCGTTTGCGTTCTCTCAGGTCGATACAGTCGCCCGCTTGCGCCAGCCTGGCTGCCAACGCCTTGATTTCGCCGCGCTGGATCTTTTGCGACGCGGTCATGGGCAAGTCGGTCCTGAACATATAATAGGCAGGCGTCTTGTAATAAACCAATTTTTCCCTGCAAAAATCGAACAAGGCGTGGGCGGTATCCGCATTGGGGGCGACGCCTTCATTCAAAATGACGCAAACGCCGACTTCCTCGCCTCGCAGTTCGTCATAGATCGGCGTTGCAACGCACTGGGCGACGGCGGGATGCTGAAACAAAACGTTTTCCACCTCGACCGAGGCGATGTTCTCGCCGCTACGACGGATAATGTTCTTGCGCCTGTCAACAAAGTGAAAGGAGCCGTCTTCACTGACGCGCATGACGTCGCCGGTGTGAAAATAACCTCCTTCCCAGACCTTGTCCGTTTCCTCCCGGTTTTTATAATAGCCGGAAAAGAAGCCCTTGCGTGGATTGTCCCCTTTTGCGCGAATCAACAGTTCGCCGGGTTGGCCCGGTGGAACGTCATTGCCCTGTTCATCCACAAGGCGATACTCGATGACCTCAGGCGCCCTGCCGATACAACGGGTACCGATGTGCCGGGGTTCTTTATTGGCGGTGATGCAAACATAAGTACCGGTTTCCGTCATGGCCCAGCCTTCCACCAGGGGAAACCCGAAGCGTTTTTCAAATCGTTGCAAGTGCTTTGGATCAACGCCCGCGCCAAAGCCGAATTTGACTTGTCCCCCCAGGTCATCAGCGGGCGTTTCAGGTTGATTTAACAGGATTGCCGGAATAACGCCAAGGTAATGCAGGCAGCTTGCGTTTGACTCGCGTACCGTCTCCCACCAGTCGGAGGCATGAAAACGATCCAGTTGGATAATGCAACCGCCGCTCATGATCATGGCCATCATCGAGCATAACGCATTCATATGCACTAAGGGCAATGGGGTCAACATTCTTTCCTTTGCAAACGTCAGTTCACAATATCCGTCGATATTTGCGTACCATTTACCCATGCAGACGAAATAATCATTATTGAGCATACAGCCTTTCGGTATACCCGTTGTCCCGGAAGTATAAAGTACGGCAACTTCAGTATTCTTGTCGGGGGGACCGGCTGCCGGCCTTGTTGAACTGCACGGTGGTAAATCCGCCATTGCTCCCGTATCGATGAACGGGATTTCGGTTTCTTCCAATGCTAATGCCGTCCGTACTTTTTCTTTATGCTCAGGCAGGCATAAAACCAGGCAAGCGTCACTGTGATTGATCACGTAGGAAATTTCACCGGACGAGAACCCGGAATTAACCGGCACAACGCCGGCTCCCAGTTTATTCAGCGCCAGAAAGTGCAGAAAGAATTCGGCCCGGTTGTCCAGCATCACCGCGATCCGTTGCCCCTTGCCGTACCCTGCGGCAGCGTATCGTCCACTCAACTCATTAGCGCTTTGCAGGGCCTGCGCATAGGTATAATCAATAGGGCCATTATGATATTTCCCCGTGGCCTGGCGCGGAATGTGTAAAAAAGCCTGGGTCGAGACTTTCTTTTCAGTCCTTGAGAACTCATCGAATACCGTGGCCATATTTTTTCGATCTCTTATTAGATATTTACCCTGGCCCCAAATGGCCCACCTGTGAACGGGTCAACTGTTCATCGAAGGCTCTTGCCTCAGCCGCGGCGCGTTGGCTTTTATCCGTTACCGAGAAAAACCAGGCGCACAAAAAACAGGCCCCCATGGAAAACAAAGTCGGATAGGCGTAAGGAAATAATGGCTTGTCAAAACCAAGGGCCTGCACCCATACATTAGGGCCGACTATGATTAAACCCACGGCAAGCGATAAGCCCACATAGCCGCCAACCAACGCGCCGCGGGTGGTAAATTTTTTCCAGTACATGGACAGAAGCAAGACAGGAAAGTTTGTGCTGGCGGCAATCACCAGGGGCAACGTAGCCAAAACAGCCACATTCTGACCCTCGAACAGGAGGGCCAACAAAACGCCGGTAATGCCCAATATAACCACTGTCAACCTGGATACGCGTAATTCTTCAGCATCGGTGCAACTACCCTTTCGTATAACGCCGGCAAACAGGTCATGGGATACCGTAGCCGCCGCCGACAAAGTCAACCCGGAAACGACGGCGAGTATGGTTGCAAAAGCGACCGCGGAGATAAAGCCCATGAAGACGTCACCGCCGGTGATTTGGGACAAGTGAATTGCGGCCATATTGCTGCCGCCTATCACCTTCAGGCCTCCTTCGGTAAATTCTTCATTGCCGACCAATAATACGATTGCGCCAAGCCCGATAATAACTACAACCACTTGAAAATAGGTGATGATACATAATGCAAAAGCGGCGGAGCGTCTTGCCTGAACCCCATCGGGCACGGTAAAAAAGCGCATTAACACGTGGGGCAAACCTGCGGTTCCACCGATAAAGGCGAGGCTCAATGAGATAACGGAAACAATGTCGGGGTAAAGCAGACCCGGCTGCATGATGGCGATACCCTGTGGGTGGGCGTTGACCGCCGAGCGGGCCAGTTCATTGACGTCGAAACTGAATATGAGCAGTACTCCAATGGCGAGGATGGTGCCGCCTGCCACTAATAATATGGCTTTTACGATCTGTACCCAGGTTGTCGCTATCATGCCGCCGAAAGTCACGTATATGGTCATCATCAAACCGACAAAAACCACGCCCTGGACGTAACTTAACCCGAACAGGGCTTCCACCAGGGTACCTGCCGCAACCATTTGCGCGATCAGGTAGGGCACTGCCACGGCCAGGGTGCCGGATGCAGCCAGGATGCGAATCGGCCGCGCCGCCAACCTGACGGATACGGCATCGGCAAAGGTATAGGAGCCCAGGTTTCGCAGTTTCTCGGCGATCAAGAGCAATACCACCGCCCAACTCAGCGTCATGCTGACGATAAAATAAAGGGTGTCATAACCGGCGATAAACATTAAACCCACCAGCCCCAGGAACGAGGCGGCTGACATATAATCACCGGCAATAGCCACCCCATTCTGGAAACCGCCAATGGCGTTTCCCGCAGCATAAAAATCTTTCCTGGAACGCGTTCGCCTGGCCGCCCAACGGGTAATAAACAGGGTGGCCGTAATGAACAGGATAAACGTGACAATCGCTGAATAATTCAACGGGCGATCAACGCTTGCGGCGCCGGCGGAAACCGGCAACAGCAATAATAAAAAAACGATGGGTTTTAGTGAGTTGAGAGAAGAAAACAGGTATATGTTATTCATCAGGCGATTTACGCAAATCAAGCCAGGCTGAATTCACCCGGTAGATGTAATACAAGGCGACCGCAACAATTGCGATGACAATGAAGAACGCCAGGATAATGCCAATTGAAACAACGCTGCCGTCCATGTAGGGGCTGCCGATGAATTTACTTGCGTAAACCGACAGAAAATCAAATAAAAACACCAGGATAACCAGGATGCCGATTAATACGCGGGGAAGCCTGTTGTGTACTTGTTTGAATTTTATAGATGGATCAGGGGAAATTATTTTTTGTTTTTCTGCTTGCATACCTGATTATTATAGTTGGTCGCGGACGATATAAGCCTGCTCCTGCATGTTCCAGGCAGAAGGATGGAATGACCGGGGAGTTCCGCTAAAGGTAAATAAGGATATTTTCCAGTGGCGCGTCACAATTGAGCAAGTCCACGCGTTTCGATGCAATCTTGAATTCATTCCCCCTGACAATTAATTTGTGCGTATAAGAGCCGGCGAACACATCCTGTTTCTCCCGGCGGTATTGCAACATGATGAAACGCGAGGTCACGATGCACTCCCCATTGGAACCGTCGAAATCATCCAACGTCACGTTGCTTACCAAGTGTACGCTGCGGGGTTTCGGTTGCAGGGAAAACGCGCTGGGGTGTTTGTAACGTTTGATCCGCACTGCCCGGAGAAGTCCCGTCTCATAGATCAAGGAGACATGGTTTTTCGGGTCCGGTTGCCCCGGCGTTGCCGGAACCCAATATTCACCGTCCTCCAGATACAAGGCGTTCCATTCCTCCCAGCGCTGTTCATCAAGCAAGCGCGCCTCATGAAACAGAAACTGCTCCAGCGCCTTCAAGCCGGGCCGCTCGCTTTGCCGCACAGCCGCCGGCGGCGCGCTCATTGCAATGCCCCCACCCTGACCCTTTCCCTGAAGGGGGGAGGGAACCGCACAAACTCTGCCGGGCCACTCATTGCAATGCTCCCCCGTTGACCATGTAGTTTTTCCAGGTCTGAAACTGGTGGCGAAATACCATGTCGGACGTGCCGACCGCATGTTTGGTCCCATCCTCGTCCACTTCATCCAGGCCGAGATAACGATGCTGGCTTACCCATTCGTTACCGTCTTGTGTCTGTAATCCATGTTGCAGTCGATGATAGGCTTCGTAGTCATCCGGCCCGACCAGGTTGGCATGGGAATTAATCAAATTACAATAGGTGATGGAACGTTGAAATAATTCTTCCGGCGCGCCCACTTGCCTGAACACCCAGGACTCAATCACGGTTTTATCAACTGCAACGGGCTTGACGACGCGAATCGAAGTGATCACGCCCTTCAAGGTAAAGCTGGGATAGATCACGGTGTTGTGACGATTCACTGCCAGTATTTCCCTGGTACGTTGTTCACCGTACCTGTTGGTCAGGGCCTCCATGTAACCGGGGATAGGTGAATAACCCGAGTGAATGCTGAATTTACCGCCGGTAACGCTATGGCCGTAGTCCCAGGCAGTTAATCCCATTTTATCGAAGAATTCGTAATTGTTGGTAAACGGCGACAGCATCTCCAACTCGAACGGCGCCTCATCCCCTTCTTTCAGGTTCTCATCGAACACCCGCTTGGCAGTCCCGCTGGAAGATTGGTGCACAACCATGGGGTGCATTGCGTCATTCAGGTTTTCCACGAACATCTTCCAGTTGGAATCATGCAGGTAGCGAAAACAACCGCCGGCGATTTCAATCCGGCCTTCGGGAGAACGTTCCACCAGGTTGTCAATTGACGCGGCGGCCCCACTCAACCAGCTTTTCAAGTCAGGCCCTTTCGCCGACATGCTGGCGAACACCAGGCCGTGGTAACTATCGACCCGCGGGACCTGCTGCATATTATATTCCGGCCTGCCCTTGCCAAACCGGGTGCCGTCGTAGGCTTCCTCTTTCGGAATATGAATTAACGCGCCGTCAGTGTCGAACACGTAACCGTGATAACTACAGCGCAATTGTCGCGCATTGCCGCAACCATCCCCTACGACCTGCGCCCCTTTGTGACCACAACGATTGAATAACACGCAGACTTCGCCGTCCTTGTGCCGAATCATGACAACCGGTTGCTTGCCGATATTAGTGGCAAAATAATCACCCGGTTCTTTTACCTGGCTGTCATGCCCTACATAGATCCATGCCCTGCCCCAGATACGTTCCATCTCCAACTCGAAAATTTCCGGGTCCGTGTAAATATTTTTATGTACACGGTCTGCTTTAACCAGGTCTGCCAGTCGCTCATCTTCATAATGCGCCATCTTCAATCCTCCCGTAACCGATATTCACACGTCACAAAGGTGTTATATGCAGGAAACCTCAAGGCAATTATAACAGACAACCAGTGACAGCGTAGTGGGATCAAGACAGCAATTCCCGGGATTAGCGGGAACTCCCGGGATTGGAAACAGCTATTCAGTCAGGTATTACCGCCGTTGTTTCGATTTCCACCTTAGCCCGGTCTTCAATCAATGCTGACACCTGCAGCATTGCCATGGCGGGGTAATTCTTCCCCATGATTTCCCGGTATACCCGGCCGATTTCTTTCAGCGCAGCCAGATATTCGCGCTTATCGACGATGTACCAGGTCATCCTGGTGACGTGCTCCGGCCCCGCCTTGGCTTCGGCTAATACGGCAACCGTGTTTATCAATGCCTGTCGGATTTGCTCGACGAAGTCATCGCTATGAATAACTCCATCCCCATCCCAACCTGTCTGCCCCGCGACGAAAATCATTTTGCCTGCCGTCACGATGCCGTTGGAATAACCTTCAGGGCGCGGCCAACCGGGTGGTTGTAATATCTGCATAATTAGTGTTTCATACCTTGCTTCTGATTATATCATACCGCCGTCGGTGTACGGCAGAACCCGGAACCTGGAAAATAATGACGTGAAACCTTATTTTGAAAACATGCAGCGATTCGGCAAGGAGTTGAAAGACGGCCGGCGCCGGCGCGCGTCTGCAAGCATGGAAAAGCTGAAACAGGGTGAGACGCATATTGAACGACAGAAAAAGAACATCGAGGGCGCAGGCTTTTCCACCGAACAAATGAATAAACGGGGCGTTATGACCGTTTGGCAACGCCTGGACTATTTAATCGACCCGGGTACCTGGCGCCCGCTGCACAGTCTTTACAACCCGCTGAACAATAAAACCGGCGCGACCAACGTGGTGGATGGTCTTGCCAAGATCTCCGGTCGCTGGGCGGTGGTCATCGGCTTTGACAACAAGGTGATGGCGGGCGCCTGGCTGCCGGGGCAATCAGAGAATATCCTGCGCGTGACGAATTTGTCCAGGCGGCTTAACGTTCCCCTGATCTGGCTGGTGAATTGCAGCGGGGCAAAATTGGATGAGCAGGAAAAGTTCTATGCCGACCGCCGGGGCGCCGGCGCGCCTTTTTTCCGTCACGCGGAATTAAATCAACTGGGCATTCCGGTCTTGGCGGGAATCTACGGCACCAATCCCGCCGGCGGGGGTTATCACGGCATCAGCCCCACCATACTCCTCGCCCATAAAGACGCAAACATCGCCGTCGGCGGCGTTGGCATAGTTTCAGGCATGTCGCCAAAGGGGGGATTTGACGCTGAAATGCTGGAAGAACTGGTGGAGAAGACCCGTGAATTCAGCGCCAAACCACCTGGTCGCGTTGAGACACACTACTATGAAACCGGTTTTTTCTCTGAAATATATGAAGAAGAAACCGGTGTGTTAGATGGCATCAAGCAATACATGGAGGCCATACCCGCCTATAAACCACATTTTTTCCAGGTGGCTGAACCGGCTGAGCCGGCTTACCCCCAAGACGATTTGTATTACCTGCTGCCCTTTAACCAGAAAGAGGTGTATTCCTTTGACGACGTACTCGCCAGGCTGGTCGACGCCGGAGAACACATGGAATTTCGCCCGGAATATGGCCCTGAGGTCTATACGGGATTATGCCGGATTGACGGACAATTAATCGGCTGCATCGGCAATCGCTCCGGCTATTTAGGTAAAGATTATCCCGAGTACGCTGACTATCCGGGCATGGGGGGCAAGCTATATCGCCAGGGTTTAATTAAAATGAACGAATTCGTTACCCACTGTGGCCGCGATCGCATTCCCATTGTCTGGTTTCAGGATACCTCCGGCATCGATGTGGGCGACTTGGCGGAAAAAGCCGAACTGCTGGGTCTGGGCCAGGCCTTGATCTACTCTATCCAGCAAACCGAACTGCCCATGATCCTGGTCGTCCTGAGGAAAGGGACGGCTGCCGCCCACTACCTCATGGGTGGGCCGACGGCGAACCGCCACAACGCCTTTACGCTGGGCACGGCGGCTACCGAGATCGCAGTGATGCACGGCGAAACCGCGGCTGTCGCCATGTATTCAAGACGCGCGGTCAAAGAAAAAGCGGCGGGCGGGTCACTGGATGCAATCGCAGATAAAATGAATACGCTTGCAGAACAATACCAGACGCATTCCAACCCCGGATATTGCGCGCGTCATGGCCTGGTTGATGAAATCGTGGAATTGTCCGGGCTAAGAAACTATCTTGTCGCATTTGCCGGGGCAGCCTACCAAAACCCGCAATCCATCTGTCCCAGGCACCAACTGATTTTACCCAGGATCATAAAAGGATAAGGAATAAGTCAATGGCCCAGGTCCTGGACGTTTTTCTCAACGGCATTGCCGGCGTGTTTGCCGGCATGGGCGTGTTGTATCTCACCCTGAAATTGCTCGCGATGTTGCCCGGGGGCCGGCGGAAAGAGGATCAGCAGCAATGAAACCCGGCGAGAGCGCAGCCTCCCTTGCCCCCCTTGTCAGGGGAGAGACAGGTCAGGCGCGATAATGGAGTTTATCGAAGGCATGGGGCTTTTGTCCGTCACCCCGGACCTGGTCTTGATGTGGGGCATCGGCCTGGCCCTGATCTATTTAGCCGTCACCAGGCAATATGAGCCGCTGCTGTTGTTGCCGATTGGCTTCGGCATCTTGCTTGCCAACCTGCCGTTGGCGCTCCTGATGGCCCCTGAAGAGGGGTTGATTTGGCATTTTTACCATTACGGGATCGAATGGGGGATCATTCCACCACTAATTTTCTTAGGCATTGGCGCCCTTACCGATTTCGGCCCCTTGTTGTCACAGCCGCGCTTGATTTTTTTAGGCGCCGGCGCGCAAGTGGGCGTATATGTCACGTTTTTTATCGCCTATGGCATAGGTTTCAGCGTGGAAGAAGCCGCCACCATCGGCATTATCGGTGGCGCAGACGGGCCGACGACGATCTTCCTGGCGGCCAAGTTGGCGCCGCACCTGTTAGGCGCCTGCGCCGTGGCGGCTTACTCCTACATGGCGCTGGTGCCCATCATACAACCGCCGATCATGCGGTTGTTGACGACGGAAACCGAACGCAAGATTAAAATGCAGAAAGGCCGCAAGGTCAGCGCAAGGGAAAAGATATTTTTCCCGATCATCGCCGCTATGGTTATCATATTGATAGTGCCGGCATCGGCGCCCTTGATGGCCATGTTCATGCTGGGCAACCTGTTCCGCGAATCCGGGGTTGTCGATCGTTTGACTGACACCGCGCAGAATTCATTGCTGAATATCGTGACGATATTTTTAGGCGTCAGCGTGGGCGCTACAATGAGCGCGGACAGCTTTTTGCGCAAAGACGCTATTTTCATTTTTTTCCTGGGGCTGTTTGCATTCATGCTCAGTACGGCCGGCGGCGTATTGCTGGCGAAGTTGATGAATGCGTTTACCAGCAACAAGATCAACCCCCTGGTCGGCGCGGCCGGCGTATCCGCGGTGCCAATGGCAGCCAGGGTAGCGCAAAAAGTCGGCGCGCAGGCCGACAAAAAAAATTACCTGCTCATGTTTGCCATGGGACCGAATATCGCCGGGGTAATCGGCACCGTTATCGCGGCCGGCATATTTTTAACCATGTTGAAATAGTCGTTGGGAGAAAAATAATGACCGAAGACGTATTAGCGCCATTGTCGGGAAACGTATGGAAGATCACCGTAGAGGTCGGTGAAACCATTGAGGAAGACGATGAGGTACTCATTATCGAGGCGTTGAAAATGGAAACGCCCATCTATGCGCCCTGTGACGGGAAGGTGAAGGAAATTCACGTGAAAGAAGGTGATACGGTGGAGGAAGATCAGCCCCTGCTGTCCATAGAATAATTTCCAATATCGTTGACAATGCAGGGGCAACCCCCTGCAAGAGAGAGAAACAATCATGTTTTTTGAATTAACCGAAGAACAACAACTGGTCCAGGATACGGCCAGGCGATTTGCCCGGGAAGAAATTGCGCCTACCCTGGAAGAAGAAGAAAAAAACCACGAATTCAAACTCGAACGCGTGGTGAAAATGGGGGAGCTCGGATTTTTTTCATGCGTGTTGCCTGAAGAGTTCGGCGGCAATGGGCTGGGTTTCCTGGAATCCGCCCTTATGGCGGAACAGGTTGCCCAGGTGTCCGCTTCCTGGCGGCTGCCTTTCAACATGCAGAATTTAGGCGCGCCTCTATCGGTAGCCGAGTTTGGCACGGACGAGCAAAAGGAGAAATATATACCGGGCTGGATCGATGGGACAAAAATGGGATTCTTTGCCATGACTGAATCCAATACCGGCTCCGACGTCGCCAGCATGAAGACCCATGCCATCGACAAGGGCGATCATTACGAATTGCATGGCAGTAAAATCTGGATATCCAACGCTCATATAGGCGATGCCGGTCTGCTGTATGCTTACACCGACAGGGAAAAAGGCAATAAGGGCATCAGCTGTTTCATTATCGAGCCCAAGAACCTGGAGGGCTGTACCAGCCGGCCAATCGAAACCAAGCTGGGGCTGCATTGTTCTCCGACCGGCGAATTTATCTTTGAAGGGGCCAAAGTCCCCAAGGATGCCCTGCTGGGCCGGTTGAATGACGGCTTCAAGATGTGTATGTGGCAGTTGAATAATACCCGTATCGGCTGTGCGGCCGGCGCCCTGGGGGTTGCCGGCGGCGCATTGCAACTTGCCATCGACTACGCAAACGAGCGCAGCCAATTCGGCAAACCCATCTCCCATCATCAAATGATACAAGCCCAGATTGCCGACATGGTTATGGAACACCAGGCCGCTCAACTACTGGTTTACAAGGCTGCCTGGTTGAAGGATCAGGGCAAACCCAACCAGTATGAGACCTCCGTGGCCAAGTTAGCCGCATCGGAAGCGGCGGTTCATGCGGCAAACGAGTGCATGAAGATCTTTGGCTCCTATGGCTACTCCACGGAATACCCGGCGGAACGGTTCTACCGCGACGCCAAGTCCCTGCAAGTGGTGGAAGGAACTTCCAACATACAGAAAATGATCATCGCCGGCATGGCCTGTGGCCATACTTCCAACCGCTGACCCGGACGCCCCGCCACCAAAAAATATGAGCGCGTTTATAGCTACGCCAGAATCTAATCTCCTGTCCGCGCTGGCGCATTGTTATTTTTTCCTGGCGCTCGCCTATAACGTTTCAAGCCAAGTGTCGCTCGACGTGACGGGAAGGAAGCTGACGCCCACCGACCCCGTTTTTGGCATTGTTTTTATTGCCGTGGTTTATTTCCTGTTCCTGCTGAAACCGTATCTGCCGACTTATCCATTTATCGTCCTGGGTACTGTTTTCCTGGCGTCTATCCTTCGCTTTGGCATAATAAAACATCTCCTGAATTTTTCTCCTGACACCTATTACTCCCGCTTCAGCTGGTTCCTGGCCATTTTGATTAACCTGTTCGGTTGCATCGTCCTGTTTTTGGTTTTCTTTATGACCAGCGAATACCCATTGCCGGTGGAGAAGTGATGTAATGTCCCTGTTGCTCAACGACACAGCCGCTGGTCGCAAGACAAAGCCGGGAGAAACACATCGATGAATATGCAAGGATTGAAGCCTCGTCATTTCGATTGGTCGTATGCAGGTGGGATAGCCACTATCACCCTGGACAGGCCGGAAAGAAAAAATCCATTAACTTTCGATTCCTATGCGGAGCTGCGCGACACGTTTCGCGATTTAACGCAGGCAGACAATGTCAAAATCGTCATCGTTACCGGGGCCGGCGGAAATTTCTGCTCCGGTGGCGACGTCCATGAGATCATAGGGCCACTGACCAGGATGAACATGAAAGCCCTGCTTGAGTTTACCCGCATGACCGGGGACCTGGTCAAGGCCATGATCCACTGCCCACAACCGATTATCGCCGCGGTGGACGGCGTATGCGCCGGCGCCGGCGCCGCAATCGCCATGGCGAGTGATATTCGTATCGGCGCCCCGGAAGCAAAAACGGCCTTTTTATTTACCCGCGTTGGCCTGGCCGGATGTGACATGGGCGCCTGCGCCATGCTACCCAGGATCATCGGCCAGGGTCGCGCCGCCGAGTTGTTGTATACGGGTCGTTCCATGTCGGCGGAGGAAGGGGAACGCTGGGGTTTTTATAACTCCCTGTCTTCCGCCGGTTCATTACTGGCGGACGCAAAAAACCTTGCCGGACAGTTGCTCAGGGGCCCGACCTTTGCCCACGACATGACCAAGACCATGTTGCGTCAGGAATGGAATATGGCCTTGGAACAAGCCATCGAAGCAGAAGCCCAGGCCACGGCAATCTGTATGCAAACCGATGATTTTCGCCGCGCCTACGATGCTTTTGTCAATAAAGACAGACCTGTATTCAAGGGTGACTGATGGTTGATCGCAGTTACCTGGATTGGCCTTTTTTCGAAGAACGACACAGACAGTTGGCCCGCGAGCTGGAGGATTGGGCAAGGCAACAGCCGAATTATCAACATCCTGTTAATGTTGATGACGCGTGCAGGGAACTGGTCGCAAAATTAGCCGGGGCCGGTTGGCTCAATTATTCGGCGCCGGCTCCCCGCGATGCCGCCGACAGACCATTGGATGTGAGATCGCTTTGCATCATTCGCGAGATCCTGGCTCGTTATTCGGGTCTTGCCGATTTTGCCTTCGCCATGCAGGGTCTCGGTAGCGGCGCCATTTCGTTATTCGGCAATCAGGGACAAAAAGATGATTATCTGCCTGCCGTTCGCAGTGGTAAAAAAATTGCCGCTTTTGCTTTATCCGAACCCGAAGCCGGTTCTGACATCGCCGCTTTGACTACAAGCGCTGTTTTCAGTGGCGCTGATTACGTGATTAATGGCGAGAAGACCTGGGTTTCAAACGGTGGTATCGCTGACTACTACACCCTGTTCGTCAGGACCGGAGAAGCCGGCGCCGGTGGGTTGAGCGCGATAATCGTTGACGCCGACAGGCCGGGGTTGGAAATAGCCGAACGGATTGATGTCATCGCCCCCCACCCCCTGGCCCGACTGAAATTCAATGAGTGCAAAGTCCCGAAAACAAAACTGCTGGGTAAACCCGGCGAGGGGTTTAAAATTGCCATGGCCACCCTGGACGTCTTCAGGGCGACTGTGGGCGCGGCGGCATTGGGTTTCGCCCGACGCGCATTGGATGAAACGCTGGAGCACACGACCAGACGACGATTATTCGGCGCGCCGCTTGCCGATATGCAAATGACCCAGGACAAAATCGCCGACATGGCGGTGGCCATCGATGCAAGCGCCCTGTTGATTTATCGCGCCGCCTGGGCAAAAGATTGTCTTGCCGGCCGGGCAACGCGGGAGGTGGCCATGGCGAAACTGCACGCGACTGAATCCGCCCAAACGGTAATCGACCAGGCGGTGCAACTGTTCGGCGGCCGCGGTGTCACTTCCGGGGAAAAAGTGGAAGAATTGTATCGTGAAATCCGCGCCTTGCGTATCTATGAAGGGGCATCCGAGATACAAAAACTGATCATAGCTCGTCAAACCCTTAGCAGAAGTTTGAAAGGTACTGATAAATAAATAAAATGCTCTTTTTTGTGACGCGTAAACGGTTGGCCGCTCACTATGATGGACAGGGAGAGCGGTTTACCGGGAGAAATAACAAGTCTCTTTATTGAATTGTCGTTTCAACTTCCCCTGGTTCTGCAGGTACGTCAGGTGGGCAAGGGTTTCACCGAAGGCCAGCATCAGGTTCAAATCGTCCAGTCGGCGCTCAAACAGTCTGGGGGCCATATCCCAGGCGCTGGCGGGCGTTGCGCACAGCTCATAAGTCTTCGTCAATTGCCTCTCATGGCTGGCATTTATACGAGCGATACGATTATGCAAGCCGGTGAATACCCGGCCATGGGACGGCAGTACAAGCGTATCTTCCGGCAATTGTGAAAACCTGAGCATGGAAGCAAGGTATTCATCCAGGGCGTCTTCGTCGGCATTATTGAAATGAACGCTCACGTTGCTGGTAATGACCGGCAATATCTGATCGCCTGAGATCAGCAGGTTTAATTCAGGGCAAAACAAAGACAGGTGGTCCTCCGCGTGACCTCGGGCCACCAGGGGACGCCAGGCATATTGACCGATCGTAAGCGATTGCTCATGATCAATAAAAGCAATCTGTCCGGGGAGTTTCGAGACGGCTTTGCGATACCGTTGCCCGGTAATGAAATCCGTATACAGGTTTACGGATTTAATCCCGTGCAACAGGCAAAAAGCTTCAATAGCTTCCTTCCAGTCATCCACTTTGTTGTCAAGCAGGAAACGGGCCCTCTCAGCCGTGCCCCTGGTCATGGACAAATCCACTTGAAATTTATCTCCCAGGTAACCGGCCAGACCAATATGATCGGGGTGATAGTGGGTAACAATGATCCTGCCAACGGGCTTATCCGGCAAAACAACGGCTGACAGATTTTCCCAGGCATCCCGGCAGTCCTGTGAATCGAGCCCTGTATCAACCAGCGCCCAACTGTCACCATCATCCAGCAACCAGAGGTTGATATGGGCTAATGAGCCGGCTAATGGAACGCGCAACCACAGGATGCCCGGCATGATTTCCAGGCAACCCCCCGGTTCCGGTTCGGCTTGTAATGGATAATGAATTGAAAAATCAGCGCTCGGTGGCATGGAGGCATTATGAATTATGAATCAGAAATTGGGAATTGAAGATTCGGACCAGGAACAGATAAATTATTGCGGTTGGGGCCTGTGCAAAACAGATAAAACAATGGAAAATCCCACGCCGATTAAAATGCCTTTTTCAACGCCCAAAAGCAGGACGCCAAAAAATGTAACCAATGAAGACACTGCATCAGCCCGATTAGACAACCAGGCTTCCCTGATATATTTGAAATCAATCAGCCGAAGTATCGCGACACAAACGATAGAGGACAAAACGGCATTGGGAAGGTAATAAAACAACGGGGCCAGAAAAATGACGGTAAGCGCTATGATAAGCGCGGTAATAATTGATGATACCTGTGAATTGGCCCCGGCAGAATAGTTGACTCCCGAACGGCTGACCCCCCCCGCAACGGGAAACGCGCCCGACACCGATGCTGCCAGGTTAGCCGCGCCCAAGGCAAGCAGTTCCTGATCAGGCTTGACGCTTTGACGCCTTTTACTCGCCAGGGAACGCGCTACGGAGATACTTTCCAGAAAAGAGGTCGCGGCTATTAAAACAGCGCCGGGAAGCAATAATTTGATCAACTCATAATTAAAGTCCGGGAAAGCCAATGACGGCAGACCGGATGGAACGTCCCCGACAATCCGGACCTGCCGGGCAAGGTCTAAATCCATGCTCCATACCAAGACCGTTGCAAAGAAAACGACAACCAGGGCGCTCGTTTTGGCAATGGTTTCAATAATGACTTCCGCTGTCCCCAATTTGCGCAATAAAATCCCCAATGGCTCCCTGCTCAGGTACAGTATGGTTAATGAAGCAATGCTTATACATAAAGTAGTCAGGTTGACGTCAATCAGCTTTTCAATTGCGTGACTGATTGTAGCCAGTATTGATTGACCACCCGGAATATCCACGCCTAACAGGTGTTTTAATTGACTTGCCATTATAATCAGGGCCGCTGCATTTATAAACCCGTTGATCACGGGATGGCTTAAAAAATTCGCCAGCCTGCCAAAGCGCAATAATCCGAATATCAGCATGATAATACCGCTTAACGCAGAAAGCAGAACAGCCATCGCGGCATATTCTGAAGTACCCGGCTGTGCATGCTCCGCCACCGTATCGGCGACCATCAAGGCCACGATGGCAACAGGTCCCACCGCCAGGTAATTTGACGTGCCCAGCAGGGCATAGACCAGGATGGGGAAAATACAGGCATACAGACCCATCTGTGGCGGCAAACCAGCCAACAAGGCATAGGCCATGGCTTGCGGCGCCAGCATAACGGCAACCACCATCCCGGCGATGAGGTCACCGCGTAATAAGGTTTTGTCGTAATTTTGAGCGTAGTTCGGCAGCATGAAATCATTATGAAGCAGGAAGCGGGAATTAGGAATCAAGAATTGGGAATCAGGACAGACACCGGTTATAATAGTCTTGATAAACAGCCATGAACCGGAGATGACTAATGAAACAGATGTCCAAGCCTATTTGTGTCGCGTTTTCTATTTTTCTGATGGCGATTGCCCCGATTGCGTCTTCCGATGAAACCTGCATGTCGCCTTATATGGCGAAAATTGTCGGTCAGGAAGATTTTGTCTATGTCTGGACCTTGGGCATGGAAGGCGTCGGAGACCAACAGGACAAACTGGTTACCGTAGATGTAAACCCCCAATCCGGGAACTATGGCAAGATAATAAACACGCTGTCAGTGGGTGGGCGCAATGAAGCCCATCATTCGGGGCTAACGGATGATCGGCGTTACCTGTGGGCGGCGGGCCTCGATACCAGCAAGATTTTCATTTTCGACATACACACGGACCCGGCCAAACCCAGGCTGCATAAAACCATCACTAATTTTGTCTCGGCAAGCGGTGGCGTGGTCGGGCCACATACTACCTATGCCCTGCCCGGCAAAATGCTCGTCACCGGACTGTCTAACGACAAGGACCACGGCGGACGGACGGGCATGGTGGAGTACACCAACGACGGCGACTACATCGCGACTTACTGGATGCCCACCGACGAAAATTTATACGGCGCGGTAAAAGCCGGCAAGTTGGCCGATGGTTATGGTTATGACGTCCGCGTATTGCCACGGCGCAACGTCATGATCACCTCTTCGTTTACCGGCTGGAATAATTACATGATGGACCTGGGCAAAATGATGGCGGACCCCGAAGCCATGAAACGGTTCGGCAATACGGTGGTTATCTGGGACCTGCACAAACGCCAACCCAAAAAAGTATTGGACGTTCCAGGCGCCCCGCTTGAAGTTCGTTGCGCGTGGGGAGCGCGCAATAATTATTGTTTTACTTCCACCGCCCTCACCTCAAAAATCTGGTTGATCTATGAAGATGATACCGGGGATTGGCATGCAAAACCGGTGGCAGATATCGGCGAGGCTGAGAAAATTCCATTGCCTGTGGATATTTCCATCGCAGCGGATGATTCACTGCTATGGGTGGATACCTGGAATGACGGCATGACCCGTTTATTTGATATCAGTGACCCTCATAACGCAAAAGAAATCTATACGGAAAAGATCGGCGCGCAAATTAATATGCTGTCCCAAAGTTGGGATGGCAAACGCGTTTACTTCACCTCTTCCCTGTTGTCCAACTGGGACAAAAAACAGGGAGAGGATGGTGACGTGCAATATTTCAAGGCCTATACCTGGGACGGAAAGAAATTGACGAAGCAATTCTCTATTGATTTCATCAAAGCCAAACTGGGAATGCCACACCAGATGCGCTTCGGCTCCTACGCCTTGTATGCGAAAAACCGTCCCGCCGAGGTGGATATTTCCGTGGCAGCCAATCCTTAACCAAGGCAAACGCATACTTTTCTGAAAAGCGGGAAATCCGGGAGAGATGGAGGCTATCGCGTTGTCAACCGGGAGGATTTGCGGGCTGTTTTTCCGTTCCGCGCAAAGTCTCTCCAAAACAGCCCCCAAATCCTCCCTCGGCCCGGTGAGCTTTACGAGTATGAGCTTGCCCTGGAGAGAGCTTCAGGGCAAACGCATACTTTTCCGGAAAGCGGGGAATCCGGGAGAAATGGCGACTATCGTGCCATCAACCGAGAGGATTTGGGGGCTGTTTTTCCGTTCCGCGCAAAGTCTCTCCAAAACAGCCCCCAAATCCTCTCTTGGCCCGGTGAGCTTTACGAATATGAGCTTGCCCTGACCCTTAAGAGACTTGGATATCATTCGCTGTATCACACAAAATAAATTGGCGCCACTCGTCTTTTTGGCGCTTGGCGTTTTTTGTTTTATCCCGGCTGAGACAGTACTTGCCCAAGAGCGGCATAACCATGACACGGCAACCCAGATATTGGCGCCGGGTTATCGCGTCCTGGAATATGCCGCGCCCGAACCGGGCGCCTATAAACTTCCCCCATCAGGCAAAGCGGGAAATGGCTTGATCCTGGATGAAAACGGTCGTGAACGTTTACTGGACGAGTTTTTCGGGGATAAATATGTCGTCCTCAGCTTTATTTACACAAATTGCAATGACGTCAATGGATGTCCTTTGGCAACCTTTGTATTAGGGCAACTGCAACAACGACTGGCAGAGGATGCCAAGCTCAAGGACCACGTCCGGATGATCAGCATCAGCTTCGACCCTGATTTTGACTCTCCGGCGATAATGGCAAAATACGGCAAACAGTTCAATCGCAATAATTTTGATTGGCGCTTTTTAACTACAAAATCAACTCGACAATTACAGCCCATACTCCGGGGATTTAACCAACCCATCCAAAAAGAATATAACGAAAACGGTGAATATGCCGGCGTCATTTCCCATATCCTGCGGGTATTTCTGATTGATAAAACAAGACAGGTTCGCAATATCTACAGTGTTTCATTCCTGCACCCGGACACCGTAATCAGTGATATAAAAACGCTGGCGATGGAGGACGAAGCCGAGGGATATGCTGTTTCCGATGTTGCAAACGGCTTAAGGAAACATGGCACCGGTGATGATAAAGACGGCTATGAAACTGAAAGTTATCGAACCAATACTAAAAGTTTATTATCGCGGCAAGGCGAAACCACTGACCTGATGAAAACGGTAAAACAGCCTCCTTTGGGTTTGCCTGGAATTACCATCCCTGAAAATAATCCGATTACACGGAAAAAAATCCAATTAGGCAAGCAACTGTTTTTCGACAGGCGGCTGTCATACAACAATACGCTTTCCTGTGCGATGTGTCATATCCCGGAGCAGGGTTTCACCAGTCAGGAACTGGCGACTGCGGTTGGCGTCGAAGGCCGCACGGTAAGACGCAACGCGCCGACGCTTTATAACGTCGGGTTTGCGCGAAACCTGTTTCATGACGCCAGGGAAAACTCATTGGAACAACAGGTCTGGATACCATTATTGGCGCACAACGAAATGGCCAATCCAGCCGTGGGTTTCGTGATCGAAAAGTTGAAATCCATCACGGAATATACGGATAAATTTGAACAGGCGTTTCACGGAAAAGGGCCGGGCATGGAGACAACAGGCATGGCGCTTGCCAGCTATCAGAGGACGCTGAATTCCGCCAACGCTCCCTTTGATCGGTGGTACTACGGCCAGGACAGCAAGGCCATGGATGAGCAGGCGATAACCGGCTTTGAATTATTCACCGGCAAGGCGCGCTGTGTATCATGCCACGCCATCAATAAGGACTATGCCTTGTTTACCGACCATAAGTTACACAATACCGGTATCGGCTACCTGAATTCCATGGGCAGTCAAGACGATAAACAACAGGTAATTGTAGCGCCCGGCGCCCGACTTACCATCGACAGCGATGTCGTTGCAGAAGCATCGGAGCCTGAACCCAATGACCTGGGTTACTATGAAATAACCGGCAACCCCGATGACCGTTGGAAGTATAAGACGCCTACGCTGAGAAATATCAGTCTTACCGCGCCCTATATGCACAATGGTTCACTGGGGACATTAAAACAGGTGATTGAATTTTATAACCAGGGCGGGGTAAAAAACGAATTGCTCGATCCCTTGATACAACCGTTAAAACTGGAAAAAGAAGAAACAGGCGCGCTCATCGCATTTTTAAATGCCTTGACCGGCAGCAACGTGGATGAACTGATAGCCGACGCATTCGCCCAACCCGTGGGAAACGTAAAACAATAAACAGCCAGGGTCGTTTCCGATAAATAATTGGAAACAGTCATAATAACGCCCTGCCTCAGTCCCGGCAAAGCGACCAACCTGGTCGATGCTTATACCCTTTTCCCCGATCAAAAGTCGATTTCGATTTGCCAGTGGGGGATGTGATCGGGGCTGCTTTCGGTCAGACCCAACAACCAGATCAGGTTGAATTCGATTTCAACCCCGCCTAAGTCGAGAGTATGATAAATGGACGGGCCAAGCCTGTGGTCCTGCTCTGACAAGGCCGGTACCTCTTTGATTTCGCCTATGGTACCAAAGGCTTCAAAACCGATGCTGGTATGCTCACTCAAGTTCATCCTGGTGCGCCAGATATACTCGAGTTCGGTACTTTCATCCGCCCCGTTACCGAACGCTTGTTCAAAATTCAGGTTCAGGATATGTTCAAATTCGCCTGCAACCTTGCGAAACAAAAACCGTCCTTCAAGATTATGGCTTTCATCACCTTCATCATTAAGCTCTACCTCCAGGTGCAAACCGAGATCCAGCCAATACCTGCCCTCCCCGGTCAGTTGCAGCGTGTTCTCCCACCCTAAAATGTCATACTTTAACGCCTCCGTCGCCGGCTTGATCAGGCTGGCGGTGATGGATGTCGCCCAGAAATCAGTCACTCCATATTCAAGTTCAAACTCATGGTGCTGAAAACCATCCAACTCCTCCTCACCATCCATGGTGACATTGCCGATGATCTCGAATTGCCTTTCCCCTTTTTCGATGATGGGTGAATAGACTTTCAAGTCGGACAGGTCGGCCCATGCACAGACAGGAAAAATCAATGCGGCGATGAGGAGAATACATGGAGTCAGGTCTTTGATTTTTGATACCTCGCTAACTGGACTGAAAGAGGATTTGGGGGCTGTTTTGGAGAGACTTCGCGCGGAACGGAAAAACAGTCCCCAAATCCTCCCGGTTGATGGCACGATATTCACCATTTCCCGCTTTCCGGAAAAGCATGGCGCATGTCCTGATTTTTTCATGGGTTATTCTTGTTATTCAATATCGGAAAAGTATATTATACTTTTCTGGTTCCCTTATTATCTGAGGAGCGTTGCGACGGGCCATGCATGCGTGAATCAACCCGCCAGGCTCAGGTAAATTCATAAACCAACGGCGCTCGCTTAAATTGTTGACTGACAAGATAAGCGAAGCGACTTCCCTTCACAGCTTCCCTCTTCTTGTTCATGCAGCATAAACCGTAAACGACGCTCAGTCATGGCTAATACAACCGAACGGCAATTACGCAACCTGCTGAAAGAACGCATCCTGTTGCTGGATGGCGCCATGGGCACCATGATCCAGTCTTATAACTTGCGGGAGAATGATTTTCGCAGTGAGCGGTTTGCCGATCATGCTTGTGATTTGAGGGGAAATAACGATTTGCTGTCGCTGACTCGACCAGACATCATCAGGGACATACACGCGGCTTTTTTAGACGCCGGCGCCGACATCATCGAGACCAACACCTTCAATTCCACGGCCATTGCCATGGCCGATTATCAAATGCAGGACTTGACCAGGGAGCTGAATTATACCGGAGCAAAACTGGCCAAGGCGATTGCGGCTGAGAAATCCACGACAGAGAAACCCCGGTTTGTCGCCGGCGTTCTCGGCCCCACCAACCGCACCGCCTCCATATCGCCGGACGTCAACAGGCCCGGTTTCCGCAACGTGACATTTGCAGGGTTGGCCGATGCCTACAGTGTGGCCATTCAAGGCCTGGTGGAAGGCGGCGCAGATATTTTGTTGGTGGAAACCATTTTCGATACCCTGAACGCCAAGGCCGCCATATTTGCCATTGAACAGTTTTTTGAAAAAAACCAGACCCGCCTGCCCGTTATCATCTCCGGCACTATTACCGACGCCTCGGGCCGAACGCTCACCGGGCAAACCAATGAAGCCTTCTGGCATTCCATCGGACACGCCAACCCACTGGCGGTTGGGCTGAATTGTGCTTTAGGCGCCAATGAGTTACGTGAACATATTCAAGAACTTTCTAACATAGCCGATACTTACACCAGCATCCATCCCAACGCCGGTTTGCCCAATGAATTCGGGGGGTACGACGAGACGCCGGAATATATGGCCGGCGTGCTTGAAGAGTTCGCCAACAGTGGTTTTCTCAATATCGTCGGAGGGTGTTGCGGCACCACGCCCGAACACATCCGCCAGCTTCACGACCAGGTTTGCGCTCAAGCGCCCCGAAAAATTCCCGGCGCCTCACCCTCCTGTCGATTGAGTGGCCTGGAAGCGCTCACCATCACCCCGGCAGCCAATTTCATCAACGTCGGGGAACGAACCAACGTGGCCGGGTCTCCCAAATTCCTCAAGCTCATTAAAGAAGACAACCTGGACGAGGCCCTTGAAATCGCCCGGCAACAAGTGGAAAACGGCGCCCAGATCATCGACGTGTGCATGGACGAGGGCATGTTGGACTCCGAGCGACTGATGCAGGACTTTCTCCTGCTGATTGCCGGTGAACCCGATATCAGCCGCGTCCCGATCATGATCGATTCATCCAGGTGGTCTGTTATCGAAGCCGGACTGCGTTGCGCCCAGGGAAAATGCGTAGTGAACTCCATCAGCCTGAAAGAGGGCGAGGAGAAATTCAGGGAACAGGCAAAGATGATAAGACAATATGGGGCAGCCGTCGTGGTGATGTGTTTTGATGAGCAAGGACAGGCGGATACCACCGAACGTCGTTTCGAGGTGGCGAGACGGTCTTATCATATCCTGGTTGACGAACTCGGTTTTCCCCCGGCAGACATCATTTTTGACCCCAACATCCTGACCGTCGCCACCGGCATGGAAGAACACAACAATTATGCGGTGTCATTTTTCGAGACAACCCGCCTGATCAAGGAACACCTGCCCCATGCCCTGGTCAGTGGTGGATTGAGCAACGTGTCATTTTCCTTCCGCGGCAATAATCCTGTCCGGGAGGCCATGCATTCAGCCTTTCTTTATCACGCCGTCAAGGCCGGCATGGATATGGCCATCGTCAATGCCGGTCAGTTAGGCATTTATGACAAGATACCCGAAGACCTGCTGGAAAGAGTTGAGGACGTGCTGCTTAACCGGCGGTCCGATGCCACCGATCGCCTGGTTGAATTCGCTGAAACAGTCAAAGCCACCAGGGACCATAAAGAGAAAGAGAGAGATGCGGAATGGCGCAAGACCGATGTACAGGCGCGCTTGTCCCATGCCCTGGTAAAAGGCATTGATACTTATATTGAAGCCGATACGGAAGAGGCGCGACAACAATACGACAAACCCATACAGGTAATCGAAGGGCCGCTCATGGACGGCATGAATATCGTCGGTGATTTGTTCGGCGCCGGCAGGATGTTCCTGCCCCAGGTGGTGAAAAGCGCGCGGGTGATGAAAAAAGCGGTCGCCTGTTTGATCCCTTTCATCGAGGAGGAAAAGAAAGGCAGCGCCCGGTCCCAATCCCAAGGCAAGATAGTCATGGCGACCGTTAAAGGCGACGTGCACGATATTGGTAAAAATATCGTGGGAGTAGTCCTGCAATGCAATAATTTTGACGTGATCGATTTAGGCGTCATGGTCCCCGCAGAAATCATTTTGAAAACGGCATTGGAAGAGAATGCCCATCTCATCGGTTTGAGCGGCCTCATTACCCCGTCATTGGATGAAATGGTGCACGTGGCGGAAGAAATGCAACGCCGGAAATTCGATATTCCACTGCTTATCGGCGGCGCTACCACCTCACGCGCCCATACCGCCGTAAAAATCGAACCACGGTATGGGCAACCGGTGGTATACGTAAAAGACGCCTCCCGCGCCGTAGGCACGGCGCAGAGTTTGATCAGCGAGGATTTGAAAGCAGGCTTCAGCAAGCGAATAAAAGAAGAATATGCCACAGTTCGGGAACAACACAAAGGCAAACAGGCCAGGATTAAATGGCTTGCGTTGAATGAGGCCCGCGCCAACCGGATGAGTGTCGATTGGACTGCCTATACGCCGCCTGAGCCGAAGAAACAGGGAATCCAAGTGTTCAACGATTATCCATTGGATGAGTTGAAAGATTTTATCGACTGGACGCCCTTCTTCATTGTCTGGGAACTGGCCGGCAAGTTCCCGCGCATTTTAGACGATGAGGTTGTCGGCAAAGAAGCAAAAAAACTCTACGACGATGCCAGGGCAATGCTTGACAAAATAATCAATGAAAGATGGATAACAGCTCGAGGCGTCATCGGACTCTTCCCGGCCAACTCCATCGGTCATGACGATATTGAAGTCTACGTGAATGATAGCCGCAAGGGATTATTGACTGAACTCCATAGCCTGAGGCAACAGACGCAAAAACCCCCGGGGCAGGCCAACCTTGCCCTTGCTGACTTTGTCGCGCCGAAAGAAACCGGCCTGAAAGATTATGTTGGGGCCTTTGCCGTGGCTACGGGGTTCGGGATAGAAGAAAAAGTAAACCAGTTCGAGCAAGACCATGATGATTACAACGCCATCATGCTGAAAGCCCTGGCCGACCGGCTGGCGGAGGCCCTGGCCGAGCGCCTGCACCAGCGGGTCAGGCAGGAATTCTGGGGATGCCAGGCCGATGAATCCCTGGACAATGCCGCGCTCATCGCTGAAAAATATCAGGGTATCCGCCCTGCCCCCGGTTACCCGGCCTGCCCCGACCATACCGAGAAACCCCTGATTTGGGATTTACTTGAAGTCGAAGCAAACACGGGCATGACACTGACCGATAATTACACCATGTATCCCGCCGCTGCCGTCTGCGGCCTGTACTTCTCCCACCCCGCCTCGCGTTATTTCGGCCTGGGCAAGATCAACCGCGAGCAAGTTTCCGACTATGCGCTAAGAAAGGGCATGGAAATCCGCCAAGTGGAAAAATGGCTGGGACCCAGCCTGGGCTACGACCCCGAGACCGGGCAAGGCTGAACACCGGCCCGCCTTCGGCCCGCCGTAAGCGCCCGCGTAACTACTTCTGGATTACGGTCAATCACCGCTAGTAAGACCAGCGCCGCCCGATCAGGCTTGCGGCGACCCCGTTCCCAATCGCGAACCGTTCCGACACTCAACCCGTAGCGATCAGCGAAAGCCGATTGTGATAATTTTTGCCGTTTGCGGATGGCGGCCACGTCCACAGATTCAGGAACGTAAACGCCTGCCGGTTCGGCCTCGCCTTTGGCGATTGCAAGCGCCTCATGGGCGCTTTGAAGTAGCTCTTTGCCAAACGTCATAATTACCTCCGTCGTTTGTCTGCCAACGCTTGTTTGACGTTCTGCCGATAGATATCAGCCAATTGGGGCAGAACCTTCGACAACTCATTGCGCTCGGCTTTGGTCAGGTTGTCCGTGCGCCCTTTGCCATAGATGGACAATAGGAACACAGGAACATCGGCGGCGGCGTAGTAGTGGATTGTTCGGTAACCACCACTTTTACCCTTCCCACGGCCAGCGTGACGCAATTTACGCGCTCCACCTGTCCCCACCATGATGTCACCACCTTGCGGATTGTCGGAGATCCTTGTCACGATGTCCGAAAGTTCATCCTCGGACAGACCACATTTGCGAACCTGCGCGAGAAAGGTTGCTGTCCAGATAACCGAGTGCATAATCACACTATACGGCATTGCCTTATAGAAAGCAAGGGAAAATTATGGCATTGCCGTATACCTGTTTTTCCAAGTTCATTCCTTTGGAGAGATCCGCCAGAGGCATGTCAATGTATCATTTTAAGGGAAATTCCTAAACCACAGGTGGCTCAGGTTACGGGGAGGAGGTCACCGGGTGTGGCGTTTTATTAAAGGAATTGTCATACTGTTGGCGGGCTGGGGTTAAACAGACACAAATCAGTGACATCAAGAAAGCCTTGCGGCTGGCTCAAAATCTGTAGGCATCCCTTATGAAGAAAACTGTTACTTCTCCTTACGATGTAGCCGAGCACCTTCGCACACCGGAGGAAATGGCTGCCTACCTGGATGCTTGCCTTGAAGAAGCGGACGAAGACGCGGCATTCATAGCGAAGGCGCTGGACGATATCGCTCGCGCCAGAGAACTGTTTTGACTTCGTTTTCTACTGGCAGGTTATCAATCGGTTGGGGGACAGCTGCTCAATCAGGTCTTGCTTTATATCTGCGCGTTCACTGGTAGATTCCCGTGGGGGTGAGCCAGTGATTAAAGAGGCAGTCAACCGGGCCAGGGCGGGGGCGGTCTGCACCCCGTAGCCCCCCTGCCCCGCCAGCCAGAAAAAACCATTCGTCCTGGGATCGAAACCTACGACAAAGGTTTTGTCCGGCGCGAAAGTCCGCAAGCCTGCCCAACGACGGATAACGCGGGGCACTTCAAGACCCGTCGCCGTCTCGAACCGGTCTACTGCCAAGGCAACATCCAGCTCCTCAGGCTGAGCATCGCAGGCAGGGCTAGGGGTTTCATCCGCAGGGGACAGCAACAAGGCGCCGGCATAAGGCTTGAAATAAAACTGCTCCTCCACGTCGACCATCAGGGGCCAGTCAGTGATATCCAAACCTTTCGGGGCATCAATCAGCATGGCCGTGCGCCGTTTAGGTTGCAGTCCCACCGGCTTCAACCCGGCCAATATCGCGATTTGATCAGCCCAGGCGCCAGCCGCGTTGACAACCACCGGCGCCATAAAGGTCTTATCTCCGGCAGCAATTTTCCATAAGCCGTCTTCACGGGATAATTCCTGTACCTTATGGCCCGTATACAACTCACCGCCGCGGTGATGCAGGCGTCGAAGAAAGCCCTGCAGGATGGCATCCACGTCCAGGTCTCCGCCGGTCTCATCAAGCAGGCCGCTATCTATATAATCAGGTGATATAACGGGAACCCGTTCCCGGATATCGTCGGCGGAAAGTGGTCGCAGGGACGGCACTTCGTCATGAATCGAAGCCAGGGCCGCACGTTGGTCCGACCGACTGAAAAAGAGGCCAGGCCGGGGCCTGATCAACGCAACCTCGGTAAACCCGGCGGGTGGGGAACGATAGAACGACTCACTCATGGCGGTCACCGCCCGCACGGCGGCATTGCCGTAAGAAAGCACAAAAAAGGCGGCGGAGCGGCCGGTGGCATGATAACCTGGTTGCGGTTCCGTCTCCAGGACGATAACCCTTGCCGATGCCGCAAGCTCAGCGCCTGCGGAGGCGCCCGCAATGCCCGCGCCGATAATGATGACGTCTGCCGTCACAGCCATACTGTCAACTCTCTTGAATACATGAGTTAAATATACCCCAATTTTTCTGGCAATCAAATATGTGAGTTTTTATACTGACCTGAAATATGACCGCCTCGCAGGACATAACGTGCCCCTGATAATCATTAACGCCGAAGAAGTCCGCAAGCTGCTGCCCATGGGCGAGTGCATAGACGCGATGGAACCTGCCATGATCGCAGCCACGACTGGCACAATATCAATACCCCCCAGATTAGCCGCTCCGCTCATCGACGAAAGCGGCATCCTGGGACTGATGCCAGGCTCTTCCACCGAACTTCCAGGCTTTGGCGCCAAGGTGATAAGCATTTGTCCCGGCAACCCCGCGAAAGGGATACCCACTATCCAGGGCTTCGTCGCCTTGTTTGATCATGCCACCGGCGCGCCCGTAGCGATTATCGACGGCGCTGAGATCACTGCCATCCGAACTGCCGCAGCTTCCGGGCTCGCGACGAAGCGCCTGGCCCGGGAGGATGCGCGTACTTGTGGCATTTTCGGCAACGGCGTACAGGCGGCAACCCACATCGACGCCATGCGCGCGGTACGCCCCGTAGATGAAATCCTGGTTTGGGGCCGCAACCCGGACAAGGTAAAAAACTTCGCGCAAGAACAGGCAAAACGCACCGATATGAATATCCGGGCAACGGATGACCCGTCGGAAGCCGGCGCCTGCGACATGGTGTGCACCGTTACCGGTTCACCGGAACCCATATTAAAAGGGGAATGGGTCAAGCCGGGCGCGCACGTCAACCTGGTCGGCGCCCACGCCAGCGGGATGAGAGAGGCGGACACCGACCTGATTGTCAAGTCGGCAATATATGTGGATCTCATGGAATCCATGAGAAATGAAGGCAGTGACATCCTGATCCCCATCAATGAAGGCGCCATTGACGAGGAACATATCGTTGGGGAGTTGGGTGAATTGTTGACGGGCAAGATCGCCGGCAGGCAGAATGCCGAACAAGTCACACTCTATAAGTCCTACGGTATCAGCGCCCAGGATTTGTTCGCGGCAAAACACATCCATGCAAAAGCGCAAGCGACGGACGAAGCCGTGACCGTGGACTTTTAACCGGTATTTACCCTTAGGAATTAAGTAAACTGTCCCCGGAATTCGGAATTTCAATTTGATATATCAGCAGGAGCTCCCGCTGTTCGTCGAAAGTGGGTTTGGGGGCTGTTTTGGAGTGACTTTGCTCGGAACGGAAAAACAGCCCCCAAACCCACTGTTAGCGGGAACTACTGGTATATCAGCCTTCATGAGGATATAAAATGCTTCCTGTCGATTATGACGACGTAATTCAAGCCTGCAATACGGTTTACCAACACCTGCAACCGACCTTGTTGAATGAATGGCCCTTATTGACACAACGCCTGGGGTTCCGCTACCTGCTTAAACATGAAAATCACCAGCCGACCGGGGCATTCAAGGTGCGCGGCGGCATCAACCTGGCCAGCCGCCTCTCCGAAGAGCAGGGACGGCGGGGGATTATCGGTTGCACTACCGGCAACCACGGACAGTCATTGGCATACGCCGCGCGGCAATTCGGCATTAACTGCACTTTAGTCATGCCGGAAAAAAATAACCCGGGTAAAAAGCAAGCCATGCTGGCCTTAGGGGCTGAGTTGATTGAGCACGGTAAAGATTTTGATGAGGCAAAGGTTTTTTGTGAAAAACTGGTTGAGGAGCGAGGGCTTCGTTACGTGCATTCCGCTAATGAGCCGGACTTGATCGCCGGCGTCGGCACCATGGCCAAGGAGATCTTCGACCAGGAACAAGCGCCCGACGCGCTGCTCGTCCCCATTGGTCTCGGCAGTGGCATTTGTGGCGCGGCCATCGTCGCGGCAAAGCGCAGCCCGGGGACCGAGGTGATCGGGGTTCAATCCGCAGGGGCGCCGGCGGTAACGGAATCTTTTAAAACCGGCAAGATTGTTGAATACGCTTCACTCGATACTATTGCCGAGGGCCTCGCAACCCGCGCGCCGGCGACGATGACACTGCAAATCATGCGTCAATTGGTCAGTGACCTCGTGCTGGTAACGGATGATGAGATTAAACAAGCCATGGCCTGGATACTGGAAACCACTCACAACCTGGCCGAACCGGCTGGCGCTGCGGCAACCGCCGCAGCATGGAAATTGCGTGATAAATTGAAAGGAAAAACCGTAGTCGGGATCCTGTCAGGAGGCAACTGCGATTTACAATTGCTGTCCTCGATGAATTACGGATAACCTGCGCGGCTCAGGCAAGACCTTTATCGCCTTATGGGCGTCCTGGACTATACTCTCTGAACTGTATTACTTGTCCAGGCGCAAGAATGAATGAGAAACAGGTTTTGAAACATACGGTCAGTTACGATGAAGGATGACGCTCAGCGGTTCATCGAGAAGATCGCGTTAAACCGGCTCCGCGTGTTCGAGGCTACAATCGACCCGGCTACCGGCGAGTATCTCGATGATCCTTACGCTCAGAATAAGAGCCTGTCCGAGCACGTCGCGGCAGACTACCACGGTCGTTGCCTGATCGAGCTCATCCAAAACGGGAACGACGCCCACCCTCGGGAACGAAGCGACGGCGAAATCGAAGTGCTACTAGCCGACGAGGGACCATTCGGCACCGTCTACGTGGCAAATCGCGGCTTGCCGTTCTCTGAAGAGCAAGCGGACGCTCTTTCTCGGATCGGTAGGTCGAGCAAACCTCCTGGCGAAGCAATCGGGAACAAAGGTCTTGGTTTCCGAAGCGTTAGCCACGTGTGCGACGCGCCCGAGATTTACTCCCAGTCTATTCCTGCGCTGGTGAGGCGCTCGTTTGAGGGCTTCTGCTTTACACTGGAGCACGGGAGCGCACTCAGCGGCTACTTCAACGACTCGCGCGTTGGTCAGCTCGCTGAACGTGACCTTCCGATGTTCTCGTTTCCACGATGGCTTACTGAGCAACCTCAGCGAGTTCGAGCATTCGCCGAGCGGGGATTCGCATCAGTTGTCCGCCTAGTCCTGCGCGACGAAGAGGCACACGCAGACGCGCTTGGACAGTTCCGACTTCTAATGAACCAATCCGTGCCCACGCTCCTGTTTATGGAGCGCCTGTGCCGTTTGACGGCTTTCATCGAGGATGTGGAGGCACCATCTTCCGACCGGATCGTCCTGACACGTTCGGAAACGCCAATTCACGGCTCACCGCCAAGGGTGTCGATCGTCGATCTCAAGCGGCAGGGCAGTTTCCTCATGACCAAAACACCGGTGTCAGAATCTGCCATAACAGCGGCCATTGTTGCCGGAGTAGCGACCAAGCAACTGCACGGTAGCTGGAAAGAGTGGTCGGGTGATGGCGAGGTTGCGTTGGCAGTCCGAACAGACAACGGACCAGTAGCGCCAAGGCTCTACACCTTTCTTCCCATGAGCGAGGGGGCAACCGCGCCATTCCACGGGTACCTTCATGGCTCCTTTTTCCCTACGTCCAGCCGAAAGGCCATCGACGCAGCCGTCGAACTAAATCAGTTGCTACTTGAGGAAGCAGCGACTCTCGCGGCGGAGACGGTCCGTTGGCTGGCAGGGAATACCGCGAGCGAGCGGCGACGAGAGGCGATCGATGCGGGAATAGCGGCTCGCGCCGCCGCAGATCTGCTCGTCTGGAGCAAGGTGTCGAGCCTTGACGGGGATAACGACGATGAAACCGCGTACACACAAGACGAACGCATCGACCTGCCGGCAACAGTTGCGCAAAGGGTTGCGGGCTCGGGGGGCGAGTTTGCAGACACAGCCATTGTGCCGTGCCTCGGTGCCACCCAGGACGCCACATGCAGCATCGAGCCGATAGCCTGGTGCCCACCGCGTGCAGTGCGGGTCTGGGCTGACGCATCGGAGACCTTTACCGTCGCATGCCTCGCTGGTCACGGCCGTAACCTCGGTATCGCACTACTCTGGCCTGGCTTAGGGAAAGAACGAACTGGAAGGCTGGTTGGGTTTCTGAGTAAGCACGCGCAGCACGATTTCGTAGGACATCCGACGCTTTCTGAGCGGGCGAAAATCGCCGAATTGCTCGCCGGGTCCCTTCCGCTGGGACATAAGACATCAGTCACACGCTGGAGCGCCTTTTACCGCGACCTTGTCGAGTTCATGGATAAGTCGCCTTTGCCGCTTGCGGGGCGTCAAATCATCCTCTGCGGCGACGGCACGCTCAGGTCCGGGCGCTCCGTCGAGGCCGTGGACGGAAAGACTGGCCTGAGGCGGCAACGGCGGCGGCGCGGGGAGAAAGTCGAAGCTTCGCTATTTTTCCCACCAGCGCCGCGCCAGTCGGATGACGGCGACGGTGAGACGGACGGCGGCCTTAAGGTGCCGTCCCCGCTAAAGGAATTTTTCGCCTTAGCATCCGAAACGCTGCCTTGGCATGGGGAGCTAAAACACGCCCGAGATTTTCTTGAAGGTAACCTCGTTTCCGCCTATGACGGCGAGACGGTGCTGACACGCATTTCGCAAGTGGTGAACAACGGCGCGACGAGCGACGAGGCGATAGCCGGCCTCCGGTGGGCCTTCGCGATCTGGCGCCGCGCGCATCGTCGGCTCTTCGGTGGCAGTCGCAAGTACCGACTACTCGTCCCGACCGTCGAGGGGGCGATGATCTCCGCTACCGATGCAGTGTTCTCGGAATCATGGCCCGACGAGACGCGTGGCAAGCGTCTCAAGCAGTTCTTGGACGCGGCGCCGCCAGATGTTGCCGACATCGTCGATCTCGGCCAGCGGCGCCTTGCGCCAACATCACACCGGGCGTTTCGCAAAGCGCACACCGCCCAATGGGTGGAGTTTCTCACCGCACTTGGCGTTAACCGCGGGCTAGTCGCGGTCGAGAAAAATGCAAATCGGTGGTTCAAGGCGTACGAGCTAAAGAGCTTCACCTTCTGCAACGAGGTTGCGATTCCGGAAGTGGCCGCTGGCAACTGGAAGAACGACGTAGAACACCATGTGCCTGGGGGAGTGTCACTTGGGTACAGCACCTATTACTCCATCACAGGACCGCTATGGTGGCTCCCTGGGCAGGCAGACCACGAGAGCTTCTCTAACGACTGCCGCGAGATGTATGCAGCACTCGTCGTCGAGTGGCTGGGGCAGACAAGCAGAACCGTCTTTAGCGTTGGGATTGCGCATCAGTACTTCACCTCGGAGATGCAACAATGGCCGACCCCGGTCGCCGCGTTCCTGCGCGGCGGGAAATGGATGCCGGCCGACGACCCCCAGGTATCGGGGGCGGTTCGAGGTCATTTTGCACCGTGTGACGTGTGGATTTCGGGCGCGTCGGACGAACGCTTTCCCTATTATCTGCGGCAACCGGCGGTCGCGCTCTCGAAGGCCATTGAGCGGGTCGGCGAGGCAGGGAGGGAACACTTGACCAATCTTGCTCGACTGCGGGTCCTCGGTGATCCAAAAACGCTACTTGAACAAGCTCGCTTCCTGGCCGACCAGTTCCGTAGCGGGACAGTGAACCGCTATTACGAACCACAGTTCATCAACCTCTACAGTACGACCTGGAAGGCAATCGCAGACTGGTACGCCACCGATCCGAGTGCCTTCACCGAGGTCACCGCACCTGAGTTTCTGGTTGTACGGCAGGGTAGTGAACTGTTGGCGGCGGCACCGGGTACGGCTGACGCGCCGTCCATCTGCGTGCGCGATAACGACGACGAGATGGCTCCCAGCCTCATCAGCGCGGCCGGCGATGCGATCCTGGAGGTGAAGAACGCTGACCCCGCTCGTGCAGGCGTCTTGTTCGTCGCGCTGTATGGAGACAGCATTCGTCTCTTCTCCAGGATGCGCTATGATGTGCGCGCTGACAACGTGCCCATCAACGAACTGCCGCGCGACCCCACCGCCCTCGATGTGTGTGCTTGGCTTCGTCCAATGGCAGCGTTCGCGATCGAAGCACTCACGGGTACCGCTGCTGGTCAGCTCCCACCGGACCGTTCATCACTGCTCGTTAGGCTAGGCAACGTCGGACTCCAGTTCGCCAAAAACGTTGATTTTGAGTTGAACGGGACCGTTATCTCGCCCGACAGCGGTCGACGGGCGTATCTATTCCGGCGCGACGACACAACGCCGCTTGTCGTGGCGCTACATAGCGGACGGGTTAGCTGGGCCGTTGTCGAGGATTGCCTGCAGGCCATCTGCGACGCGATCGACCTGCCGCAGATTACGATAAGTATGCGCCTACTCGCCCGCGAACTAGATGCAGCGGCTGCGGAGGTCGAGGAGCGAAAGATCGAACAAACATATCTAGATCTGCTTGGGCGAACGCTTTACCTCGATGAGCACGCGTTGGCAGGTGCCCAGCATCTCCTCGGAGACCAGCTAGATGCAAAACTGGGATGGATCAGAGCGGTTGTCCACCATCTTGGCGGCGCGGAAGCGCTTGACGCTTTCAAGCGCGTGGAAGTGAGCGTTGTCAGTGATCCCCACCTCTTGCGCATCGAACTTGAGCAGCTGCTAGCACCTGCAGGAATGTCGCCGGAGACAGTTATAGACGCGTGCCGACGTTCGTTCACGACCGAGAGTTTCCGCGAGCACTTGGAGTTCAAGCTCGCTTCCTTTAACGAGAGCCTTATCGAGACCGGAAGCGAGCCCGAGACCTACCCACGACTACACGCAAACCAAGTCCTTCACTTTGTGACCGAGCACGAGATCGAGATCATCCAAGCATTGCGCAACACAGTTGCAAAGAAGCTCGAACAGCGTAAGGCGGCCCCGGAGTACGTGCAGCTACGCGAGGAGGTCCGCTCGATCGCACCCGATCTGGCTTGGTTGCTGCTCTACAAGAGAGTGCCAGACGACGTGGTGGCTGGCCACGTGGGCGCTTGGCTCGCCCAAGTCGGAGCCCCTCCACTTGGTGAGAATCCGAGCGGGCTTCCGTCGCTCCAAGCGGTGCGGAAGGCGAACCTCGCCACGGTCGCGGAATTCGCCGCTGTCGCGGCACCGCTCGTTCGCACTTGGTGCGTTCTGCACGGCCGAGAAGCACCGAAAATATGGGCCGAGCAGGATGGGCCGGACGCGAAACTTCGCTCCACCCTTGAGGCCAATGGGATCATGGACTTCCGCGAATTCGATGACGCTGATCTGCTCGCCTGGTGTGCTGGCCTCGGGCTTTGGCCACAGGGCATGGAAGAGACACTCGACCGGGACACCCTGAATATCAAGACCACAGACATCGAGGCAGCCGAAACGAAGGCTCGCGATGAGGCCGAGAAGCGAGAGGCAAGGGAGCGTTCAGTTCAGTTCAACGGACGCGACGAGGACCCGAAGACCGCCGACTGGACGGAGATCTCGGAGGTTATTGCCGGCAAGCTTCCGCAAAGGATAAAGGGGATGGCGCTGGGTACGCAGGCAGGTCTCGCCCCAGTCACCAAGCACACATCGAGTCCCGGTCCGGGGTCGCCCCCAGGAACGTGGGACAACCTGACCCGCGGAATTCCACAGGCCAAGAAGGACATGATTGGCCGCCTTGGCGAACTTGTAGTCTACCATTGGCTCAAGGAACGATTTGAGAAACAGGATATAGATGCGGCCTGGGTCTCAAATAACGGAAATGAGCAGCTCGGTCGCTCTAAAGGATCGGATGACTTGGGGTTCGATTTCAGAGTCGAATACCGCAGACAGACTTGGCAGATTGAGGTGAAGGCGAGCGTCGGCGACCGGCAGCGTTTCGTGATGGGGGAAACAGAAGTACAGGCGGCGCGCGAGGCGGCTCGACCGCGGTCGAACACTCGCTATGTCGTCGTGTATGTCGCGAACCCGCACGATCCGGCGAACGCGCATATCGATGTGCTACCAAATCCGATGAGTCCGGAAGCCGACGGCGTCCTTAACCTTCTCGGTGAGGGAGCCCGCTTTGGGTTCAAGCGCAGATAAATAAGAACGTTTATCTTGAGAAAACTTATCGGCTGAGGGTATGGACTGGCCGGCCGGCTGGTGAACTGCGAGCCGTTGTCACAGGTAATGGCCAACGGGATGGCCCTCATCGTAATCGTCGCCGAGAGTTGGCTCCTGTTCAGGGCGCCGGGGCGACGACAGCATTGAGCACATTCAGACGGCTTCTGATGATCTCCCTGATGGCCTCACGGCGTTTCTTGAGTGTGTTGAACCTCGGGTCCCGTAACGCCTCGACAGCCTCGCCGACATCCGCCGGCTGCATGTCGGGCAGGATGGCCGACACCGACAGGGGGCGCGGGTCTTCGTTCGGCTGCAAGGCCATGAAGGTGACGGTAACGGGCGGCGCCGACGCGTTGGAGTCGTAGTTGACTTGCCAATGCTCGGGTACGCCTATACGGCGGTAGTAGTCCTGTTTCTTTTTATCTACGTGGGTCACCCCCACCTCCACCACCAAGTCTGGTGGATGTGCCAACGCGTAGGCATCTGCCGCCGCATCGCCCTGCGCCTCCGCCTGGAGATAAGTAGTGGCATTCTCGCCCAGGTAAAAGCAACAGTCCGCCTCGACTCCGGTATTCTCCGGCTCCCCCGGGCTGCGCCAGCGGGTAGACCTCATTGGCGTACTTGCCATATTCAACTCGTCTGCCATCTCTTCCACCACGGTGTCCAAACGACCCGAAAGGACTTCGTGTGCCCTGGAAGGCGACATCAGCATGATCAGGCCGCGTACGGGGTCCAGGATTACTCGCTGGAAAAAATGATCAAGGTTCGATTTAGACAAGGTAAGCACGGTAGCCTCATCGGCCTGAAAAGCAATATAGTCAGACCCCAGGGAATTCTTCCTGACTGTCACCAGAGATTCCGCTGTGCTAACCAGTGATGGCATTACAGCGCTCATTTATTATGCCCCCAGTTAAATATGCACTGCACAGGGATGGCAGTGGCAACGTGAATAAATACAAACATCATGTATATATAATACTTGAATTCAGTAAAAATACACGTAAATTCCCCAATACCCGGCCGGGGCAAACTCGTTGAATTGAACAAAAATTTACAGGAAGTCGTTGCCATGTTGCTGGAAGATGACGCTTGCCTGTAGACCAATGGTACGTCACTCATAGACCAGGCGGTTTGGCGGAGAGAGAGGGATTCGAACCCTCGATACGTTATTAACGTATACACACTTTCCAGGCGTGCGCCTTAAACCACTCGGCCATCTCTCCGGTCACATCTTTTGACAGGGGCGGAGTATCAACGGATTTCAGTTGAATTGCAATTCTGCCAGTCTCGAATAAAGCCCCTCTTTTTCCGTTAAACTGGCATGGGTACCCGTATCTACCATCCTGCCCTGCTCCATGACAATGATCCTGCCCACTTTTTTTACTGTGGCAAGGCGGTGCGCGATGACAATTACCGTCCTGTTCGCCATCAACTCTTGCAATGCCTGTTGCAAGAGGTTTTCGCTTTCGGCGTCCAGTGAACTGGTAGCCTCATCAAGTAGCAATATCGGTGGATCTTTCAATATGGCCCTGGCAATGGCTATCCGTTGCTGCTGGCCACCGGACAGTCTTGCGCCTTTTTCGCCCAGGGAAGTCTGGTAGCCCTGGGGCAATTGCCGGATGAAGTCATCGGCATGGGCAGTCACAGCCGCATCGATGACGGCTTCATCCGGGGCCTGCGGATTGCCGAACCGAATATTTTCCAGGACACTGTCCGCAAATAATACGGTCTGTTGGGGTACGATACCGATGCGCTTCCTGAGCGCCTGCAAGTCCATATCCCGGATGTCTGTGCCATCGATCAATATGGCGCCTGAGCGGGGGTCATAGAACCGCAACAGCAATTGAAAGACCGTACTTTTACCCGCGCCGGACGGCCCTACCAGCGCAACGGTCTCGCCGGGCGCAATATCCAGGAAAAATTCGTTTAACGCCAACTGCCCGGGGCGGCTGGGATAATTGAAACTGACGTTTTCGATTAAAACACGGTTATTGCCGTTAACAGGAAACGCTTTGCCGCCGGTGGCGCTGGTTATTTCAGGTTTCGTGTTCAGTAACTCCATCAACCTCTCCATGGCGCCTGCCGCGCGTTGCACGTCACCCCATACCTCGCCTATCGCCGTGGTGCTGCCGGCGACGAAGGTGGCATAAAACAGGAACTGAACCAGGACGCCGGCGGAAATGCTGCCGTCTATGACGGAACGGGCGCCAGTCCATAAGACAATCACAATCGCGCTGAATGCGGTTAAAACAATGATGCCGGACAACAGGGCGCTGACGAAAAGTCGCCGCTTTGCCGCGCTGAATGATTGCTCGACGGAATCACTGAATCGATGGCCCTGTAGATCCTCCAAAGTAAATGCCTGGACGATATGTATCGCGTTTAGCGCTTCACTCGCAATCCCGCTGGAATCGGCGACCCGGTCCTGTGTCTCCCGTGATAACCGCCTGACTTTTCTTCCGTATATCCATACAGGCAAGACAACAACAGGCAATAAACCAAACAAGAACAGGCTTAACTTAGGACTGGTGACAAATAACATGATCAAGCCGCCTGACAGGACAAACGCGCTTCTCAGGGCGATCGAAACGCCGGCGCCGACTACTGACTGGACCAAGGTGGTGTCAGTGGTCAACCTGGACAGTATTTCACCGGCTTTCGTGACTTCAAAAAAAGTGGGACTCATCCTGATGACATGCTTATAGACGGCGGAACGAATATCGGCGACTACCCTCTCGCCGATCCACATCACCGTGTAATACCGGAGTGAAGAAAACAAGGCATAAACCAGGGATAGAAATAAAAGCGCCAGAAAATAAACGTCGATGGGTTGGCCGTTTTCATTTGAAAAGCCATAGTCGATAACGAACCTGATCGAAATCGGCATTCCCAACGCGGCAATCGCTGCGACTGTCAGACATAGCAAGGCAAACAGCAACCTGCCGGTGTACGGACGTAGAAAAGGCAAAGCGCGGCGTAAAGGTTTGAGTTTGTCGATATTGGTCAGCACGAGTTTAATGCGGGATTATTGTATTTATCCGTAATATAATTCCCATGATACGGAAATGGACTTGTTCAGAGTATCCTTAAATACAAACACTTGGAGAAATAAAACCGATGTGGACAGATTTTCTAACTGAATACGGACTGTTCCTGGCCAAGTTTGGAACGGTTGTCATCGTGGCGTCAGTGATTATTTTTGTTGTTATCATGCTGATGATGCGCGCCAGGGCCGGTACGGACGGACACCTGGAAGTCAAAAACCTGAACCAGAAATTCGAACATATGCAACTGATGTTGCAGTCGGCGATTCTGCCTAAACATGCCTTCAAGAAATCGGTAAAGGAGCTCAAGTCGAAACACAAGAAAGCAGAGAAATCCGACGATACCGGAAAACGGCGTATTTTTGTCATCAACTTCAGGGGGGATATCAGGGCAGATGAAGTGAATTCATTGCGGGAGGAAATTTCCGCCATATTAACCACTGTATCGGAAGATGACGAGGTCATTGTGGTACTGGAAAGTGGTGGGGGCACGGTGCATGGTTATGGGCTTGCCGCGTCCCAGCTGAAAAGAATAAAAGAAAAAAACATCAGCTTGACCGTTGCCGTCGATAAGGTCGCGGCCAGTGGCGGGTATATGATGGCCTGTGTCGCTGACAAGATCATTGCCGCGCCGTTTGCGATAATCGGTTCCATCGGCGTGTTGGCGCAGATACCGAATTTTAACAAACTCTTGAAGAAACACGATATTGATTTCGAGCAGATAACAGCCGGTAAATATAAGCGCACCCTGTCACTGTTCGGCGAGAACACCGAAGAAGACCGGGAAAAACTGCGCGAAGAGCTGGAAGAAACCCACAAACTTTTCAAGGAATTTGTTAAAGAAAATCGACAACAGATTGATATTGAAGAAATTTCTACTGGAGAACACTGGCATGGAAAAAAAGCTATTGAGCTCGGTTTAGTAGATAGCATACAGACCAGTGACGATTATCTCAGTGAGGCCATAAAATCCGCCGATATATATGAAGTAGCCTTTGTATGCAAGAAACCATTCCTGGAAAAGCTGCTTGCCTCGACGATAAAGCTGTTTGACCCCAGGAAGCTCTGATGCGTCGAGTTTCCAGCGGCACAAGGCAAGATCATACTTCACAGCCATAACCCGGGAGTTCCCGCTGTTCGTCGAAAGTGGGTTTGGGAGAGCTGCTGGTCATAGCCAGGGTGACATGCAATTCCGTAGCATGGATTCATGGATTCTTCGTCGCTACGCTCCTCTTGCTATTCTTTTCCATTGTCTGTCCGATTTTTATGAGCCGTATAGCCCGCTCTGCTGCATTGGCGACATATTCCCTGGAATTTGATAATGCTTCGCGCAGCTGCATGTCCCTTGCGACAGCCGCTTCCAGGCCGTCTATCCCATGCGCAAAATTTTCCCTTGCATCATCTGCCAACCCTCCCGCGACGGCGATAACGGGAACGCTGTATTTACCGGCAAGGTTGGCGATACCGGCCGGCGTCTTGCCAAATGCGGTTTGAAAATCCACGCGCCCCTCCCCGGTAAAAACCAAATCCGCCGAGTTCAGGTGTTTCTCGATAGATGTTGCCTTGCTGATGAGCTCGATGCCACTCTTCAGCTCCGCGCCGGCGAAGACCAGCAGACCGGCGCCCAGGCCACCCGCCGCCCCCGCGCCCGGTACCTTGCCGACATCGACCCCTAATTCCCGTTTAATAATCCCGGCTATATGTTTCAAATTTCGGTCCAGGGTCTCTACCATTGGCGCAGTCGCGCCTTTCTGTGGGGCAAACACCCAGGCCGCTCCACGTTTTCCGTATAAGGGATTGTCAACATCGCAGGCAACCAGTATCCGCGTGTTCATCAGCTTCGGATGGATACCGTCCATATCTATGAATTCAACTTTCTGCAACATCTCACCAGTCCCGTTTTGGCGGATGATGCGGGCATTCTTGTCGCGAAACACGACGCCCAGGGCCTGGGCCATACCCATACCGGCATCGTTGGTAGCTGAACCGCCTATGCCTAAAATGATTTTCTTCGCCCCCCTGTCAATGGCATGACTAAGCAATTCCCCCGTTCCATAGGAAGTGGTTTTCAATGGATTTTTAGTTTTACCACTGACCAATGACAAGCCCGATGCCATCGCCATTTCAACGACCGCGGTCTTTTCATCCGCCAGCATCCCATAATGGGCCTTGACGCGCCGACCCACAGGCCCCTTGACGTCGCAACTTATGAAGCTCCCTCCCGCCGCATGGACCAGGGACTGCACCGTTCCCTCTCCCCCATCGGCCATAGGTATCTTGATACAGTCAGCTTCAGGCATTGCTCTTTTAATGCCTTCTTCCATGGCGGTCGCTACTTCCATTGAAGTCAGGTTTTCTTTGAACGAGTCGGGCGCAAGAATGATTTTCATAGCTCCATTATACGGCATAACTCAGGTAATGAGGCCCATCCCGTAGCCCCCCGCTGACAACATGCAGGGGCAGGCCCCGTGGTTGCCCATCACCGTGGCCGACGCGGGGTCTGCCTCTATGGGCGCAATGCGTTCGGGCAACCGACGGCAAAACAGGCGTTATCAGTTCACCTGCCAGGCAACATGATTGCCAATGGCTATTTGATGTTTCTCCACTTGCCCCGCGTTCAGCTCCAAAACGGCCTTGACCCTGACTCCGGACCGCATTAGCCCGGTGGATTGCGGGGTTGCATTTTCAATTATCTTGACGATATATCCCCTGGCGTCAATGTAGATTATATCAAGTGGCAGGAAGGTATTTTTCATCCAGACGTTAGCCTGTTGCGGTTTTTTATAAAGCAACAACATGCCCTGGGTCGCGGACAGGGTTTGTCTGTACATCAGGCCAACGCTTCTTGAGCGGTCATTATCCGCAACTTCAATGATGTAATTCAAATTCCGACCACCGGTATTGATAGTCAAACTGCCGGACTTGAATTTGGCCTGGCCGGAAACGCCGGTCGATAACACAACCAGCAATATAAAGCCACTAAGGGGATAACGGCTTCCGCCCCGCCTATTCGCGATCATCTCATTGACCAATGCAAGACTGCCTCGGTTTACAACCTTGAACCGATTTTCTTATTATCATCTTCGGTTTTTGCCACTTTGCTATAGCCACTATCCTGTCTGCTTAAATTAACCGCATGTTTTTGACAATAAATATCGTACACTTCTTCCGGGGTAAGGCCCGCGCATATCATCCCGGACACAAGAAAATGCAATACGTCGATTAATTCAACCCGGATATTCTGTATATCAATTTCATCCTTGCTCCACCACTTCCACAATAATTCTTCATCAAGCTCAGCGATCTCCTCGCGCATCGCCCTTGAATAGTTCGACAACCAGGTATTCGGCAGCTCATTCACCTTCAAGGCGCCGTTATTGACAGCCGAATACAGGGTGTCCATGCTTAAGGTTTTCCCGGCTGTATCTTTAAGATCATTCTTCCTGAAGACATAGTCGTTCAAGTCCGTCTGCATTTCGAAAATACGCCTTAACATATCGGTCTCAGCTGAATTCTTGGCGCTCATGCTCTCTGTCCTGGTTGTCTGTTCTTGAGAAAACTGTTACAATATTTATAGAATTATTGCTAATTTTGATGTTTTCGTACATACTATACAGGTAGTTTGCATATTTTCTCTGGTCAATTCAGTAATTCCGGTTGGTTTTTCCTGTATTACCTTATTGAATTTGCAACGCACACACACAACTATATGAGGTGATATATGGCAACTGGCACAGTTAAATGGTTCAGTGAATCAAAAGGGTATGGGTTTATTACACCGGATGATGGCAGTCCTGATGTTTTCGTTCATTTTTCCGCGATACAGGCAGAAGGCTTCAAGACCTTGAATGAAGGTCAATCTGTTTCATTCGAAAAACAAGCAGGCGATAAAGGCCCGCAAGCCTCCAACGTTCGGTTAGCGTAACGTATTTTTCCCGTTCCGGGCGCCCCTCCTGCATGAGCAGGGGGGGTTATCATTATTCAACTACAGTCCAGTATTCTGGAAAGGATGTAACATTGAAAAGAATGTTTGTTGGGAGTCTACCCCTTGATACAACCGAAGCTGCCCTGACTGAACTCTTTTCCGAGTTCGGAAAAGTCAGGGGCATCCAACTTGTGACCGATGTATTTTCTGGAAAATGCAAGGGTTTTGGTTTTGTCGACATGGAGGGACATGAAGCCAGGGCTGCAATCGAGGGGCTGAACGGAAAGATGTATAACGGTAAATATCTTCGCGTCAATTTTCAGGAACCGCGGGGAAAGAGAGGGAAAAAACGCCGTTAGCCGGATCCCGCCGGAAATAGCCGGGGACAGACCCCGGTTTTTTTGCTTGCAGGGACGCGCCTGTCCCGGCGGAGGCTTTTTGATTGCTTGAGCCTGTTGATAATGCACAGGTTACGCATCCCTGCTTGCAACATGCGGGGCTTGCCCCTGCAAGATGAAAATAGATGGCGTTCTGGTGGATTCCTTCATTTGAGTAGAGCATTAAATGCCGAAAATCGAACTTATCAGTTTTGACTTATGCCCTTTCGTGCAACGTTCGGTAATTACGTTGCTCGAGAAGGGTATTCCTTTCAAACGGACCAACATCGACCTGGCCGATAAACCTGAATGGTTTTTGCAAACCTCTCCCCTGGGTAAAGTGCCTGTCCTGAAAATCAATGACAACATCCTGTTCGAATCGGCAGTCATTAATGAATACCTGGATGAGATCACACCGCCATCCATGCATCCCGGCGACCCGCTGCAAAAGGCCATAAACCGGGCCTGGATAGAATTCGGCACGGAATTATCCAACCTGTCATTCAAGATGATACTCACGGATGACGAGGAAACAGTCGCCCAATCCCTGGAAGCCTTGCAAAACAAATTCGAGTTCCTGGATAAAAACCTGACAGCCGGTCCCTTTTTCAACGGCGAGGCGTTCTCATTAATCGACGCCGCCTATGCGCCTGTTTTCATCAGGATGGAGTACCTGCTAAAGCAAGTTATTGATGACCTTATCCCACCGGCTTGCAACCGGGCCCTTGACTGGCGTGACGCGATCCTGGCCCGCGAATCCGTCCAGGACAGCATCATCGACGGATACACGGAACTCGCAACGGCAAGATTCAAAAAGAGAGGCAGCGTTTTACTGAAAGACCTGTAACTCGACTGCAACCGGCAATATCGCGCAGTTTCAATCCTGTGAAAACCAGGCCTTGATTTTCTCCGTGACCTTCTCCCAGGCGGGTTTGGGCGGTTCGGACACTTCATAAACGCGTACCCCCTTAATCACCACCGCTTTCGTTGGCACGTCTTGATAATCGCCCGAGCTGCCGACGGGGATGTTTGCGATCTTGTCCACCACGTCCATACCTTTAACCACCCTCCCGAATACGGAATAACCCCATTGCCCGGGCGTATAATCCAGGAACGAGTTGTCTTTCAGGTTGATAAAGAACTGGCTGGTTGCAGAATCGGGGTCATTCGTCCGCGCCATCGAAACCGTGCCGCGCAGGTTTTTCAAGCCGTTATCCGATTCGTTGCGAATAGGGTCCTGGGTCAGCTTCTTTTGCATATCGACGTTGAAGCCGCCGCCCTGTATGACAAAATCCTTGACCACCCGGTGAAAAATCGTGCCGTCATAAAACCTGTTATTCACGTAGCGAATAAAATTTACGACTGAGGCCGGCGATTTTTCATCATTCAGCGTCATGACAATGTCACCTTCGCTGGTTTGGATGTACGCCTCTATATCTCCGGGCGCGCTGCTGGCCCCGCTCACCGTCGTCAGGACGCCGGCCGCAAGTAGTGACAAAGGTAACTGCAAAGGCATGGTTTTCTGCTCCTCCCGTCTGCTTGGCAATTGAATAGGATTGTATATTATACACGCAATCCTTATTTCACTTAATTACGGGCATCAATCAGCAGCCATTCCGGCCAACAACGGGTTTGCCCTGTGGGTATCCTTGTTGACTATAAAGAATTTCTTTGAATTCCCTGAAGAATAATTTATAACTATTTATACTTTCAGAGATTTGGTGGGATATGCAAACTAAGGTCAGATATGTCCTGTTTGATTTGGACGGCACCCTGGTGGATACCGCCCTCGATATGGCAAGCGCATTGAATCAAGCGCTTGCCATCCACGGTAAACCACCCTTGGCATTTGAGGAAATTCGTCCGGTTGTCTCCCTGGGCAGCGCAGCAATGATCCTGGCGGGCTTCAATATCACCGAAACCGCTACGGACTTTATTCCACTGCGGGATAAGTTCCTGGAGATATATCGGAATAATCTCACTCGTCACAGCCGCCTGTTCCCGGGGATGGAACAGGTCTTGGCCGAATTGGAAAAAAACGGTTCGCGCTGGGGGATAGTCACCAATAAACCCGGCTGGCTGACCAGGCCGCTCCTGCAGGGACTCGGTCTGGACACGCGAACGAACTGTATTGTCTCCGGCGATACGCTTGAGCATCGAAAGCCGCACCCGGCGCCCCTGCTCCATGCCTGCAAGTTACTGAATTGCGATCCGAACGATACCCTTTACGCGGGTGACGCAAGGCGTGACGTCGAGGCGGGAATAAACGCCGGGATGACGACCCTGGTTGCCGCTTATGGGTATATTGGCGCCGCTGATGACCCGGAAAGCTGGGGGGCGGATGGGCTAATCAACAGCCCGGCAGAAATTTTGCGCTGGATCAACGCCGGCGACAAATGACGCCGGAAGAATATTGCCGGAATAAAGCCGTGCCTGCCGGTTCAAACTGGTATTACTGCACGCTGTTTCATCCACCGGAAAGCAAACGAAAATTGAATGCCTTGCTTGCTTTCCACAATGAACTCAACAGCGTGATATGCCACTCATCAGACGTCGGCTCCGCCAAAACCACCTTGCACTGGTGGCTTGAAGAGATCGAAAGATTTTTTTCCGACCAGGCGCGACACCCCGTTACCCGCGAACTATCCGCCGTTAACGCACGGGATTATCTACTGCAACCAGAGTTGCTCGGCTGCATTGAAAAAACAGCAAAATTTCTCCAATATTCAGAAGGTTACGATTATGATACATGGCTCCGGCAACATGCTGCCGCATCAGGGTACATCTGGAAGACGGCCGGCCTGGCTTGTCAGTGCACAAACCAGGCTGTCCTGGCTGCCCTGGTGTCCTCGGGTTGTTGCTACGGCGCGTTTGAACTGCTGCATCACCTCAGACATTTCACCGCGCTCGGTCTCAATGTATTACCCGTTGATTTGCTGAACAAGCATCACATCAAGACCAGCGTCGCCTCCAAAGAAAATAATTTTCAGGAAAATGATCCCCGGGGCAAGTTTTTCACCGAATTGTTCGAGCGACTGGACAAGGACTTGAAAAATTGCCTGACCGACTTACAGGCGGAAGAGGGAAACAGGATATTATTTTCCATCGTCATGTTGAAAATGCTGAGCGTCCTGTGCCGGGAATACAAACTGGCCCGACAGCCAATCACCGATACCCGTATTGCGCTGACACCCGTTCGAAAATTATGGATTGCCTGGCGAACGCAAAGGAAATCGTAACCTGACCCGCAATCTCCGCAATGTCTGTTTATCCAGGTTGTCCGGGGTCATCACACAGGCGCGGATGCGCCCGGTTTCATCCTTGAAGCGCAACGCCACGATCAACGGATGCACTAAGGTCCCCGGCAGTAAATCCAGGTCGATAATTTCCTCGGAGGTCTCCCCGCCAGCCCGTATCAATTGCCAGCGGTTTTGTTTATCTAATTTCAGAAGAGCCTTTGTTCGACCGTTTAGCGCGCGCAGATACCGCCTTGCATAACAAGCATAATGGACTAAGACGCAGGTCCCGACCAACCCCGTCAGCACAAGGGGAATATCCGTCAGGAGCAGACAAAAAATAGCGCCGAAATGAATCAGGGTATTGAAAATACCCAAGCGCAACGAGGGCCGATAATCAATGAAAATCGGCATTTCCAGTGGGAATTCCCTGTTCATCACTTGCAATCCATTACGATTATTTACATACTGAATCTTACCTGTATCGTACAATACTATTCTTCTTAAACTCAAGCTGGATTGAATAAATGACAACTCGCCAGGCCCCACTTTCACCTTTCTGGCAGTATAAACCGCAACTGACGTCAGTGCTGTCCATCACCCATCGCGGCACGGGCGTATTATTAAGCGGCGGCGCTGTATTGTTGTGTGGCTGGCTGCTATCGATCGCCGCGGGAGCGGAGACCTATAACATGGTCAATCAACATATCACTGCCTGGTATGGCCAGGGGGTTTTAACCTGTTTCGTCTTCTCGCTTTACTATCACCTTTGCAACGGCGTCAGGCATTTATTCTGGGACCTGGGGATGGGTCTGGAGATTAAAACCACCTATCGCAGCGGTTATGCGGTGATCATCGCGTCAATTCTACTGACCGCGGCGACAGTCTATGTGAGGTGCGTCCAGTGAGCCGGCAAACACTGCTTGCCAAAATCAGGGGCGCAGACTCCACCGGACGCGGCGACTCCGGCAAGCGCGGGACCCGCCACTGGTGGTATCAACGGCTGTCCGCCGTTGCCTTAATCCCGCTGTCATTATGGTTCATCTACGATTTGACGACCCTGGCGACATTGGATTATGCCGGGGCGCATTCATGGATAGCGGCGCCGTCCACCTCTATCCTGCTTGTTTTGTTCATCCCCACCTTGTTCTATCATGCCCTGGCCGGTATACGGGAAGTGATTGAGGACTACATTCAATCAGAACGGCAAAAGGCGTTGGCTATTGTCTCAATGAAATGCCTGGCGATTTTCTGTACCGTCGCCTCTATTGCAGCCGTCATCAAGATATATTTGGGACTGTAAAAAAATGGGGGCGGCCTATGACATCATTGAACACGAATACGACGTTATCGTCATAGGCGCCGGCGGCGCTGGTTTGCGCGCCACCTTCGGCATGGCAAAAAAAGGCCTGAAAACGGCCTGCATCACCAAGGTCTTCCCCACCCGCAGTCATACCGTTGCAGCCCAGGGCGGCATGAGCGCGGCCCTGGGCAACATGGGCGAGGATGACTGGCGTTGGCACATGTATGACACCGTCAAGGGTTCGGACTGGCTGGGCGACCAGGACGCTATTGAATACATGTGCCGGGAAGCCGCCCCCGCGGTGATAGAGCTGGAGCATTACGGCGTGCCGTTTTCCAGGACCGAGGATGGAAAAATATACCAACGCCCCTTTGGCGGCATGACCACCAACTACGGCGAAGGCACGGCGCAGCGAACCTGCGCCGCCGCCGACCGTACCGGTCATGCCATTTTGCATACCTTGTATCAACAATCATTGAAGCACTCCGCCGAGTTTTTTATCGAATACTTCGCTATCGACTTGCTCATGGATGATGCCGGCGCCTGCTGCGGGGCCCTCGCCTGGGACCTGGAAAAAGGCGACTTGCACAGTTTTCGCGCCCACAACGTAGTCCTGGCCACGGGTGGTTACGGTCGCGCTTATTTCTCCTGCACCTCGGCCCATACCTGCACCGGCGACGGCAACGCCATGGCGCTGCGCGCCGGCCTGCCCCTGCAGGATATGGAGTTCATTCAATTCCATCCTACCGGCATTTACGGCGCCGGCGTATTGATTACCGAAGGGGTGCGCGGCGAAGGCGGATACCTGACTAACTCAGGGGGAGAAAGGTTCATGGAACGCTATGCCCCAACCGCCAAAGACCTTGCCTCGCGGGACGTGGTGAGCCGCTCCATGACCATGGAGATCAGGGAGGGTCGCGGCATTGGACCGGAAAAAGATCACTTGCATTTACACCTGGAGCATCTTGGACCGGAGGTGATCCAGGAACGTCTGCCGGGCATTGCCGAGTCGGCCAGGATTTTTGCCGGCGTTGACGTCGCCAAGGCGCCTATTCCGGTGCTGCCCACGGTGCATTACAACATGGGCGGCATCCCGACCAACCACCACGGACAGATGGTAACGCTGAAAAGCGGGAACCCCGACAGTATCGTGCCCGGCCTCATGGCCATAGGCGAGGCGGCCTGTGTATCAGTGCACGGCGCGAACCGCCTCGGTTCAAACAGCCTGCTTGATCTCATTGTGTTTGGCCGGGCCGCCGCGCTCTGCGCCGCCAGGGAAATCAAACCCGGCGCGCCCCATAAACCATTGGGCGCTGAGGCAACTGAAAAGATCGTATCGAGATTCGACAAGATCCGTAACGCCAACGGCAGCTTGCGCGCCGCTGAGATCAGAAACAACATGCAACGCGTCATGCAAACCAATGCCGCCGTCTTTCGCAACGGCGAAATACTGTCGAAAGGCATCGATGAAATAAATGCCATCTACCAGTCATTCAACGACGTCAATACCTCAGATCGCTCCATGATCTGGAACAGCGACCTGGTTGAGACCCTGGAACTGGAAAACCTGCTGCAATGCGCGCAGGTCAGCATACAATCAGCTGAAAACAGGAAGGAAAGCCGCGGCGCCCATGCCCGGGAAGACTACCCGGAACGGGACGATGAAAACTGGATGAAACACACCCTGGCCCGGTTGGATACAGCCTCCGGCAAAGTCAGTTTTGATTACCGGCCTGTGCACCTGTACACGCTAACGGATGACGTTGAAACCATTCCGCCGAAAAAGCGGGTATATTAAACAGGTTCTCACGTTTTAACATGAGGTTTAATACAGGGGCAAACTCCCGTGCCGGTCCTGGTGGGGCGTTGCCGTCGCCTGAACAAGGCAGCCACAGGGCTACAGCTGGGAGAACGTCAGGAACCGCCCGACTGCCGGTTGTAAATAATTGAGGAAAATCGAAAGAGATATAAATATGGTTCAACTCACACTGCCAAAAAATTCCAGGGTAAAAGCCGGGAAAAAATTTCCACGAGCTGACGGCGCAACCCGGAGGAAAACTTTTCTCGTCTATCGATGGGACCCGGATTCCGGCGAAAATCCCAGGTTGGACGATTATGAGGTTGATTTGGACAAATGCGGGCCCATGGCGCTGGATGCGCTCATCCATATCAAAAACGACATTGACCCGACCTTGACGTTCCGGCGCTCATGCCGGGAAGGTATTTGCGGCTCCTGCGCCATGAACATCGACGGCGTCAATACACTTGCCTGCACCAGGGACATTGCCGATATTAAAAATGCCGTAAGGGTTTATCCCCTGCCCCACACGCAGGTCATTAAAGACCTGGTTCCGGACCTGGGCCGTTTCTACGCGCAATACGCCGCCATCAAACCCTGGATGCAAACCCGGTCACCGACCCCGCAAGACCGGGAGCGCCGGCAATCAAAAGCCGACCGGGAAAAACTGGACGGCCTGTACGAATGTATCCTCTGCGCCTGCTGTTCCACTTCCTGCCCAAGCTATTGGTGGAACAGCGACCGGTACCTGGGTCCGGCGACTTTATTGCAGGCTTACCGCTGGATAATCGACAGCCGGGATGAAAATACCGATGAACGACTGGATAACCTGGAAGATCCTTTCAAGCTGTATCGCTGTCACACGATCATGAATTGCACCAACACCTGCCCGAAAAACCTGAATCCCGCCAAGGCCATCGCCCAGATTAAGAAATTGCTTGTATCAAGAATGATGTAATGGAAGAAGCAAGGGACAGGTCACGTTTTTTACGGACAGGCCGGGAAAAGAAGAAAAAACATGATCCGTCCCCTGTTTCCACCGGGCGCTTACGCTGGCGTTGTCGTCGAGGCATCAAGGAAATGGACGCGCTGCTGGAGCGGTTCCTGGCATGGGACTATCCGCGCCTCAGCGCGGCTGAACAATCACTGTTTGAAAAGCTGCTGGATGAAGCCGATGTTGATATTTATGCCTGGATTATGGCCCGGGCGGAACCAGACAACCCTGACTACCTGCCCGTCATCAAGCGCCTGCGAAACACAGCCGGGAAATAATCGCGAATTCTTATGAACCAGATAGAAGATGCAACCATGGATAAGGGATTTATCACCGACCTTCCGGTCCTGACGCTCATTGAGATTAACGGCGCTGACGCTATCGAGTTTCTCCACGGGCAATTCACCAGTGACGTTGCCGGCCTGGCTTCCGGTGAAGCAACGCTCAGCGCCTGGTGTGACCCCAAAGGCAGGACAATAGCGACGTTCATCCTCGCCCGACTCGGTGACCGGTTTTGGTTGTTGCTGCCGGAATCGCTGAGCGCGGCATTCATGCAACGCCTGCAAATGTACGTGTTGCGCGCCGACGTGAATATCGTCGACCTGGGACAACAATCAACCATGATCGGCATTGTTGACGCGTCCCTGAACAAGGTCGCAGCCCTCCATCCCGGCCTCGAGATAAATCAGGAGCAAACAGTTATTCAGCATGATGAATATACCTTCATCTCCTGCTTGACCGATAGCCTGATCGTGATTGCCAACCCGACAAAAACGCAGGAGCCCTGGCGCGCTTACCAGGCCCATTTACCCCACGCCGGCAGGCTTGAATGGGAGTTGGCCAATATCAGGAAGGGACTCCCCTGGCTGGGAGGACAAACCAGCGGACTCTTCCTGCCGCAGGAATTGAACCTGGATACCCTCGGCGCCCTGGCATACCACAAGGGTTGTTATCCGGGGCAGGAAATCATTGCGCGCCTCCGGTTTCGCGGCCAGGTTAAACGGCGTTTATGTTACGCCTCGACAGACAACCGGACAATCCTGCAACCCGGCGCAAGGCTCGCCTCCGCCGGTGGAGAAAAAAACATCGGCACGGTCGTGAACTCGGCGCTTGACGCCAAACAGGAATTATTAATCGTATTGGACCGGTCGCTCATGGAAGCCGGGCAATTCGTTGGGCGGCTCATTGATGGAGAGTTTCCCGGCTGGCCAATCAACGTGGAATATGAAATAAATAGCGGTTATTCATGAAACACGGAAAGATTGTCGCCAGCCGGTTCAATCCTGCCTGGTGGTTGCCGGGGGGCAACCTGCAAACCCTGTGGCCTTATTTTTTTCGCCGTCCGGTGAAAATCGATTTAATCACCGAACGGCTTGAACTGGCCGATGGCGACTTTGTCGACCTGTGTTTGACGACGACTACCCGTGGCCCGATCGTAGCCGTTTTTCACGGACTCGAAGGTTGTATCGACTCCCATTACGCCAAGCCAATCCTGGCCGCCGTTAAGCAGTCAGGCTGGCGCGGGGTGTTCATGCACTTTCGGGGATGCAGCGGCGAATACAACCGGTTGGCGCGCAGCTATCATTCGGGAGATACGGGAGACATCGGGTTCTTGATAGACCACCTGCGCGAGCGGTTTCCCGGCGTGCCCATTGCGGCCATAGGCTATTCATTGGGCGGCAATGCGCTGTTGAAGTATTTAGGCGAAACAGACCGCCAGGGACAAATCCATGCCGCGGTCGCCGTTTCAGTTCCCTACCTGCTCGATGAAGGGGCGAAAAAACTCAACAGCGGCTTCTCCAGGGTCTATCAGCGACACCTGCTTGGCTGCCTGCAACGCAAAATCACCGGCAAGTTTGCCTCAAAAAATTCCCCGGGGGACTGCCCGATAGACGTCAGCAACGCGTTGCAACTGAATGATTTCTTTCAATTCGACGACAAGATCACCGCGCCCCTGCACGGCTTCGCCGGGGCCGATGATTATTATTCGCGCAGCAGTTCCCGCCAATACCTGAAATCCATCAATGCGCCAACCTTGTTGATACACGCAAGGGACGATCCCTTTATGACGGAAACCGTGATACCCTTGGAGACGGAGTTATCCGGGTTCGTACAATTGGAACTTGCAGAAACCGGCGGCCACCTGGGATTTGTCGGCGGCGAACTACCGTGGCATCCTGTCTATTGGCTGGAACAGCGAATAACCGAATTTTTAAAAACGTATCTATAAAATTGCCGTGAACCGCCATTCTGCTTTTCCGTCACGCCGGCATCTTCTCCTGACAAGGGGAGTTAGAGGAGTTGCCATGAATCGTCTGTTTTATTTCTCTGTCGCGCTGATATGCGCGCTGCTGCTGGTGTTTAGCTATTACCTGGAATTCATAAAGGGCCTGACCCCCTGTCCCCTGTGTATTTTCCAGCGGCTCGCCTACCTGGGAGTGAATATTTTCTGCCTGGTCGGCTTTCTGCACGGGCCAGGCATGGCCGGCGCGCGCATTTACAGCGGCCTCGCGTTGCTCAGCGCGGCAACCGGCGCCGGCATCGCAATGCGGCAAGTATGGTTGCAGCATTTGCCCGCGGAATTAATACCTGAATGCGGGCCGGACCTGGCTTTCATGTTGGCGGCATTTCCCATTTTTGAGGCTATCAAAATGATTCTTACCGGCTCCGGCGAGTGCGCCGAAATAACCTGGACTTTCCTGTCATTGAGTATCGCTGAATGGAGCTTGTTCTGGTTTGCCGCCTTATCGATCTTGTTGGCGTCCCACCTCTTTTCCAGAAACTAAAAGCCCGGGCCGGGGGGCAGATTGCCACCCAATCCCCGCAGCATATTGGCCATGCCGCCTTTTCTGCTCACTTTTTTCATCATCTTTTGCATGCGTTTGAACTGCTTTAATAAGCGATTCACGTCCTGTATCTGCGTGCCTGAACCGGCAGCGATGCGCTTTTTCCTGGAGCCGTTGATGACGGCCGGAAACCGACGCTCCCCGGGCGTCATGGAATTAATGATCGTCTCTGTTTTCGAAAGCTCGCGATCCTGGACTTGGGTTACCGCGCCGGCCGGCAATTGCTGCATTCCCGGCAACTTGCCGAGTATTCCCGCCAGGCCGCCCATGTTTTGCATTTGTCTGACTTGATCGCGAAAATCCTCCAGGTCAAACCCTTTCCCTTTTTTGATCTTCCTGGCAATCTTTTCCGCCTTTTGCCGGTCCGCTTTTTCCTCGACTTCCTCGATCAGGCTCAACACGTCACCCATGCCCAAGATGCGGGAGGCAATCCTGTCGGGATGGAACAGGGACAATTCCGAGGTCTTCTCACCGGTACCCATAAACAGGATGGGCTTGCCGGTAATGTATCGGACTGACAGGGCGGCGCCACCGCGGGCATCGCCGTCAACTTTTGTCAGTATGGAACCGGTCAAGGCAAGGGTTTCGTTAAATGCCCTGGCCGCATTGACGGCATCCTGCCCCATCATGCTGTCCACCACGAACAAGGTATCGGACGGGTTGATCGCTGCATGGATCCGCTGAATCTCCGCCATCATTTCCACGTCCACGTGCAAACGCCCGGCGGTATCCACGATCAACGCGTCAAAAAATCCGGATTTGGCGCGCTTGAGCGCCTCGATGGCGATATTGACGGGTTGTTGTCGCTCAGCAGCCGGGTAATATTCCAGCCGGTTCTCTTCCGCCAGGATTTGCAGCTGCTCCAGGGCCGCCGGCCGGTAAACGTCGCAACTGGTCACCATTACGGACTTGCCCTGCTTGTCCTTTAGCCATTTGCCTAATTTCGCGACGGTGGTCGTCTTGCCCGCGCCCTGTAATCCTGATACAAGTATGACTGCTGGCGGCGGAGTATTCAGGTTTAACGACGATTGTTCATCACCCATGAGATGAACTAATTCATCTTGCACGATTTTTATCAGCGCCTGTCCCGGTGTAAGACTCGCTGATACCTCCCGTCCCAAAGCCTTGCTTCTGACCTGTTCAACAAACGCTTTTACTACCGGCAGCGCCACGTCTGCCTCCAACAGGGTCATGCGCACCTCCCGCAAGGTATCGGCGACGTTATCTTCCGTCAGGCGCGCATAGCCTTTTAATTGCTTGACGATTCGACTGAACCTGTCACTCAGATTTTCAAACATGTCTTTTCCGGTTTGTGATAAATTGATTGATAAATCCGCAGGTTACGCATCCCCGCTAAAAATGTACAGGGCTTGTTCCCCCACGTGGCAAGCAAGGGAAATGTCGGGCCGGCCTCGAGGATAAATACCTTGTTGGCCTCCTTGAGTGATAAGGAGCGGGGTAATTGAAAATAAATCACTCCGGCTGCTTTTTGCCTTGTTATAATCAACAGCCTTTTTTCAACAACAGTTTCAATGGTTGATAACCGAGTTAATAAAGTCGTGCTTGCCTATTCCGGGGGATTGGATACTTCCGTCATCCTGAAATGGTTGCAAGATACTTATCGCTGCGAGATCGTTACTTTTACCGCGGACATAGGCCAGGGTGAAGAAGTCGCCCAAGCGAGGGCCAAGGCTGAAAACCTGGGCGTGAAGGAGATATTTATCGAGGACTTGGTGGAAGAGTTTGTCGGCGATTTCGTCTTTCCGATGTTTCGGGCAAACACCCTGTATGAAGGTGAATACCTTTTGGGCACGGCCATAGCGCGCCCCCTGGTGGCGAAACGCCTGATTGAAATTGCGCGGGAAACGGGCGCTGACGCCATAGCCCACGGCGCTACGGGCAAGGGCAATGACCAGGTGCGGTTAGAGCTGGGCGCTTATGCCCTGAATCCCAATATCAGGGTCATTGCGCCGTGGCGCGAGTGGGAACTCGATTCCAGGGAAAAATTACTGGCTTACGCCGAACAGCATGACATTCCTGTCGAAGCCAAACGCGCCGGCGCATCGCCCTATTCCATGGACGCCAATTTATTGCACATCTCTTATGAAGGCGGCGATTTGGAAGACCCCTGGCGGGAACCGGACGAATCCACCTGGCGTTGGTCCGTCTCACCTGAAAACGCGCCCGATGAGGCGGAGACAATCGAGCTGGATTTCAGCCGCGGCGACCCCTGTGCATTAAACGGCGTTGCCATGTCGCCCGGTCAATTATTAAAAGCGCTGAATACCATGGGCGGCAGGCACGGCATCGGGCGAACTGATATTGTCGAGAACCGCTACGTCGGGATGAAATCCCGCGGCTGTTACGAAACCCCCGGCGGAACGATACTGCTCAGGGCGCGCCGGGCTATCGAATCCATTACCCTGGAGCGCGAGTCGGCGCACCTGAAGGATGAACTCATGCCCCGTTATGCGAAAATGATATACAACGGCTACTGGTGGAGCCCTGAACGCCTGGCATTGCAGGGGTTGATTGACGCCACCCAGTCTCCGGTAAACGGCCGCGTCCGGCTGAAACTGTATAAAGGCAACGTCATGGTGTCGGGGCGCAAATCAGACACGGACAGCTTGTTCGACCGGAACATCGCCACCTTTGAAAGCGACGCCGGCAGCTACGATCAGAAAGACGCGGCGGGGTTTATCAAACTCAACGCCCTGCGTTTGCGCCTGCAAGGCAGGCAGGAATAAAAGCTCAGGGGTCGCCCCCGACGTCTAAAAACCCGACGGCGCACGCGGTGAAACCGCCTGTTCCACACCGAGTATAATTTGCTTCTTTCGCATGCCTTCCAGGATATCGCGCCCGCCGTTAATGACGACTTCGGGGTCGGGATGCGCCAGCTCATCGGCGATATTCATGAGGATTTCTTTGCCGGTTTTGCTCTTGCTGTCCTGGAGACAATCGATGAGGCGGGCGGCCACGGGGTTTAATTCAATAAAGCCGACGTCGTGCCGTCGGTTTCGGTAAACGAGCAGGTACGTGGGCTGTTCCGGTTTTTCCATGGGCAGGTAATCGGGGCTGATGCGATGCACCGGATAGGCATAGACCAATGGCCAGGCAAGTTCATTCAAGACCGGGATACCCGCTAACAGGTCGCCGGTTTCATCAATGCCACCCTCCCTGATCTCCCGGCTGTCGATTGCCAGGGCCGTTTCAATCCACTCATAATGCGCCAGTTCCCGGACGAACGGATACAACCCGTCATCGACTTCCCTTTCATCCTGGAGATACCGGAGGAATTCCCGGGGCATCTTGGGAAACAGGGGGGTACGCGACAGGTGGTTTTTGAAATAATGCCGTATTAATGGATGCCATTCATCATCCCTGAGAATTTTTCTTAATACCGGGAAACTGTTCGCCAGCAAGCCCTCTACGCTGCGATATAACAAGTCACGATAAATCGCCATCCGCCGGTCTTCAACATCCGCTGGCGCCGGCTCGTTGTCCGGGTCCCGCATGTGCCGGGTAAATTGGTGTTGGACGTCCTTAAATGATTTAACCGTGTTGTTGCCGGATGACGGGCGCATCAAGATGAGTTTCCTGCCTGGACTGGATTTGATGAATGGCATTGACTTCGTCGAGCAATACAGGCAATGGGGGAATGTTGAAATCCCGTTCCAGCAACGTGGGGAAAACGCCAAAATGCCCGTAGGCGACCTCAAGTAATTTCCAGACGGGGTCTATGACGTCCGCGCCGTGGGTATCCACCCGCAAATCCTCCGCCTCAACGTAATGACCGGCAACATGGGCATAGGCCACGCGCGCCGCCGGCAGCGATTTCAGCCAGGACTCGGCATCATAACGGTGATTGATGCTGTTCACGTAGATATTGTTGATATCCAGCAACAGGTCGCAATCAGCCTCGGCCAACACGCTATTGATAAAATCAATTTCTTCCATTTCCTGTCCCGGCGCCGCATAGTAGGACACGTTTTCAATTGCCATGCGCCGACCAATGATCTCCTGGGCGCGCCTGATCCTCTCCGCCGTATAATGGACTGCTTCATCCGTAAACGGAATCGGCATCAAATCGTATAGATGACCATCGTCAGCGCAATAACTGAGGTGCTCGCTGTAACAACGAACATCATGGGTATCCAAAAACTGTTTTACTTTACGTAAAAATGCTTCATCCAGGGGCGCAGGACCTCCCAGGTTCAGGGACAGCCCGTGGCAAACGAGGGGTACTTTCTCTGTAATCGCGCGGAACCGGCGTCCTAATCGACCGCCCACGTCGATCCAGTTCTCCGGCGCCACTTCCATAAAATCAACTTCTGTTGGAAAAGAATCTGCAAGCGGACCTGCAAAGGCCCGCCGCAGACCCAGACCTGCGCCATGGACAGGATATCTTTCCTGCATCGTAACTATCTGTCCGCGCATGGCTGTCAACTGAACGGCTTGTTTGATTGCCGTGTTTTACTCAGCTTTATTCTCCTTACTTCTTATCACCGCATTTTCCTTCGCCACACTTCCCTTCACCTTCTTTCTTGTCGCCGCAATGCCCTTCGCATTCCTTCTCGTCACCGCACTTCCCTTCGCCGCATTTTCCTTCGCCTTCTTTCTTGTCACCGCACTTCCCTTCGCCGCATTTTCCTTCACCTTCTTTCTTGTCGCCGCAATGCCCTTCGCATTCTTTCATATCGCCTTTCTTCTTGTCGCCGCACTTCCCTTCGCCGCATTTTCCTTCCTCTCCGTGTTTGCCAGCAACCATATAACCACCGCCGGATAATTCAGTCATGCTGAATGGATTATCAGCAGCATTGACAATCGGGCTTGTGGTAAGAGAAATAGCAAAGGTAGCGCCTAATGCGGCAGCTATTGGTTTTAAAGTCATCTTCTTGGACATCTCAAGGATTCCTCCTGCTCTGGTTTAATCAAATCAACCTTGTCGGGTTGGTTAAGATTTCACCACTAAATGATTAAAGAAACCCTGATCGTTTATCAGGGTTTCCCCGGTTGTTGTTTCGAACTAACCGGGAAAGTATATCACATGGGATAATAACTGCAATCTTTCCCCTGAATTCAGGCTGTCACTCTTTTGTCTTCATATGAGGAAATAAAATCACATCGCGTATTGAAGCTGAATCCGTAAGCAACATGGTCAACCGGTCTATGCCGATGCCCTCGCCGGCAGTCGGCGGCATCCCGTATTCCAGGGCCGTTATGTAGTCAGCGTCATAGCCCATGGCCTCCTCATCCCCCGCCGCTTTCCCCTCGGCCTGTTTCCGGAAACGTTCGGCCTGTTCATCAGGATCGTTTAATTCGGAAAACCCGTTGGCGATTTCACGCCCCCCGATAAAAAGTTCAAACCGGTCGACAAAATCCGGCTCTGCGTCGTTGCGCCTGGACAAAGGCGACACCTCGACAGGATAGCTTGTAATGAACGTCGGTTGTTTCAGCTTCATCTCCACGGTTTTCTCGAATAATTCAACCTGTAGCTTGCCGACGCCGTAATTTTTCTTGACTTCGATGCCCTTGTCCCCGGCAATCCTGCGTAATTTGTCGATGTCTTTTACCTCGGCTTCGGACAAATCCGGGTTGTAATGAAGTATGGCCTCCAGCGCCGTCATGCGGCGAAAATCCCGGCCGAGATCGCAGGTTTCCCCCTGGTATTCGATGGTTGTGTCGCCTTTTACTTCTGCCGCCAGGGAACGGATCATATCCTCCGTCAACGCCATCAGGTCCTCGTAATCCGCATAAGCCCAGTAAAATTCAAGCATGGTGAACTCGGGGTTATGCCTCGGTGACAGACCTTCATTACGAAAACTCCTGTTGATCTCAAACACTTTTTCCATGCCGCCTATAACCAGCCGCTTCAAATACAATTCCGGCGCAATACGTAAATACAAGTCCATGTCCAGCGAATTATGATGGGTGACGAACGGCTTGGCCGCGGCGCCACCCGGAACAACATGCATCATCGGCGTTTCCACCTCGATGAAACCGCAACCTGCCAGGCAAGCGCGAATATGGTTGATAATACGCGTGCGGACTTGAAACGTCTGCCTGGTCGCTTCATTCGTAATCAGGTCCAGGTAACGTTGGCGATAACGGGTTTCCTGGTTTGACAGTCCATGAAATTTTTCCGGCAGGGGGCGTAATGACTTGGCCAGCAACCTGATGGAAGCAACCCGGATTGACAGCTCTCCGGTTTTTGTCTTGAAAACGCTCCCGGCAACGGCTATGAGATCGCCGATGTCCCATTGTTTGAATTCCGAATAAATTTCTTCCGACAAGCTGTCGCGCTTGATAAAAAGCTGGATGCGCCCGGACATGTCCTGAATATGGGCAAATGAGACCTTGCCCATGACGCGGCGACCCATCATCCGGCCGGCCAGGCTGAACTTCGCTGTTTCTTCTTCCAACTCCTCCTTATCCTTCCCGCCATAGCGTTCATGCAGCTCAGCCGCAAGGATATTCCGCCTGAAGTCATTAGGATAGGCATTGCCCCGCCGCCGCAACTCGGCCAACTGCGAACGCCTTTGCCTGATAATCTCGTTGTCGTCGTCTTTAGTCATTGATCAATATTCCAGTCCCCTCCTCCGTTTTGCGGTACCCTCCGGGGGAGGCAACCTGTCACTACAAGTGAGGGGCCGGGCTGAATTATATCCCCGCCTTGAGACTCGCTTCTATAAACTTGTCCAACCCGCCATCCAGCACAGACTGGGTATTGCTTATCTCTATGCCGGTGCGCAGGTCCTTGATCCTGGATTGATCCAGCACATAGGAGCGTATTTGACTGCCCCAACCGATATCCGCCTTGGAATCCTCCAGGGCCTTTTGCTCAGACATCCGCTTTTGCAGCTCCAGCTCATACAACTTGGCGCGCAACTGCTTCATGGCCTGGTCTTTGTTCTTGTGTTGGGAGCGATCATTCTGGCACTGCACTACCAGGCCCGACGGCTCATGGGTCAACCTGACCGCCGAATCCGTCTTGTTTACGTGCTGTCCCCCTGCCCCGCTCGCCCTGTAGGTGTCAATGCGCAAGTCCGCAGGCTCAATAGCTACTTCGATATTGTCATCGATCTCCGGCGAAACGAATACCGAGGCAAACGAGGTATGGCGCCGATTGCCGGAGTCGAATGGAGATTTTCTTACCAACCTGTGCACGCCGGTTTCCGTTCGCAACCAGCCGTAGGCGTAATCACCTTCATACCTCACTGTCGCGCTTTTCACCCCGGCCACTTCTCCCGGTGACGCTTCTATCAATTCCGTCTTGAAATCCCGTTGCTCACCCCAGCGTAAATACATGCGCAACAACATTTCAGCCCAATCCTGGGCCTCGGTGCCGCCGGAACCCGACTGCACCTCCAGGAAGGCATTATTCGGGTCCATCTCGCCGGGAAACATGCGGCGAAATTCCAGGTCTGCTATCTGGACGGAATAATTATCAAGGTCTGCGATGATCGCCTCAACAGTCCCCGCATCGTTTTCCTGTTTTGCCAGGTCAAGCAGTTGTTCTACGTCATTAATTCCAGTGGCAAGCGCTTCAATCGTCTCGACTGTCTTTTCCAGCATGGCGCGTTCTTTTCCCAATGCTTGCGCCTTTTCCCGATCATTCCATATATCCGGCGCTTCCAGCGCCCGCCTGACTTCAATCAGGCGTTCTGACTTCGTTTCAAAGTCAAAGATACCTCCTGAGGGAATCGACTCTCCCCTGGTAGTCTTTAATACAAGCGATAATTGAGGTAAGTTCCAACATGTTATTTTCAGCGTTGATGAGCCTTGTCCCGGAACAGGCGCCAGACCTGATCCGGCAACGGCGGGAATCTTACTACAGCATACCGTGTTTTTACAAATTAGAGAATGGATTTGTCTCAACCAGCGCAGGTGCAGTTAAACGGAACCTACAGCCCCCTCTGGTTGAACCTGCCGGCAAATTCAAGCGCTTCGAGCGACAAAATACGGGAATGTTTTTTTCCTTTTCCAGATCTTTTTCAGTGAGAACGGGGTCAAAGAAAATGTCTTGTCGTCCGCGTGAATGATGAGTTTTTTCAGCCGTTTTTGGCGCAAATGCTCCCGGACGGGGGAAAACCAGTTTTGTTCGTATCCCGACAGGGCCTCCCGCCAGCCGGCAACGTCAAAATAGCGCGCGAATCCTTGCAGACCGCGCAAGTCGACAAACAGGCTGTCATCGTCGCCGGCGTTCAGCCTGAGATCATTGATGGATTCCGGCACAGCGCGGCAGGGCAGGTTCGATAATTTTGCCATCCCTTCTACAAAGGTCTCATCGCTATATATCCTGGAAAAATGCGGGCGTCTTGCTTCCGGTAGCTCACCCGCGCCCCAAAACCACAGACTGTTTACCGGTGGGTCGCCCCTCTCCTCCCTGAGTCGATTAACTTCGCTCTTGTGAAGCGCCATTTGAATTTCATTCATCAGTCCATGCCATTGCTTGCCGTCAGCGCCTTTTGGCAGGAATTCAAGCATGTTATTACCGGTAACCCGATCCGGTTCGGTCGTCATCACGGCAGCGGCGTTATTTATTTTAACGTACCAGCGATGGGGCGAAAGCGCTTCCAATTCAAGCCCCGCCTCAGCAAAACAATCCTTTATCTCTCCGGCAAGCGCCAGCGCATCGCGTCTATCCAGGCTGAAAGTCGATGAATCCATCAGCGCGACGCCATCACGGTCTGCCGCCATGCGCACCGGATCAACCCGCATCCAGCGGCCGGCCGGAACCTCGTCTGAATCAACCAGCCTTGTTATCGCCGCAACCGGGACGTCACCTGCTTCCGGCGGCTGGTAGCCAAGCAGGGAGTAAACCGTTCTATACCAGGAAGGCCGGGGCGATTGGCCCGTTGCCCCTGCTTTTGCGGGTCCGGGTCTTGCGCGGGACAGAAGCAATGACAGCGCGTCCAATTCGGGAATAAGTTCATCACTATATTGGGGACAGGGGCCGAAAAGGCCGGGGATAAACAATGTAACCGCTGTCATTCGTCACGCATTGGTTGTGTCCGCAGCTGCCACGCGCCCGCTAAAAACATGCAGGGACATGGATTCCCGCAGGTGAAAGGCAAGTCTTTTGCCTGCTTTTTTATTTTATGTTTTACCTGCGCTTATTTGCGCTCACCTGTGCCCATCTGGGGATTTACATATTATCGAGGATCGCTTTTTTTACGGTATCAAGATCAGCTGAAACTTTAGTTACGGGCGCCCTGCTTTGCCGGATGGCGATATCCGGGTCCTTCAGGCCGTGCCCGGTCAAGGTGCATACGACCGTGCTTCCTGCCGGGATCCTGGCTGCCTTGATGTCGCGCATGGCGCCGGCGACGGATATGGCTGAAGCCGGTTCGCAAAATATGCCTTCTTTATCCGCCAGCATCGCCTGCGCCGCTAAAATATCTTCATCACTGAACTCGGCAAACCAGCCCTCGGACTCCCTGCTCGCCGCCCAGGCCAGGTCCCATGACTGGGGTCGGCCGATACGAATTGCGCTGGCAACGGTTTCAGGCCCTTCAACCATTTCACCGCGCAGAAAAGGCGCGGCGCCCGAGGCCTGGTAACCCAACATCCTTGGCAACCTGTCTGCAACCGGGTCAGACCGGTAAGGACACTGGTCATCACAAAAGCTACATGCCCTGGTCGTCAACCCAGCATACTCGCTATAGCCGGTCCAATAAGCGGAGATATTGCCGGCATTGCCCACGGGCAGGCAATGGAAGTCCGGGGGGCGCCCCAGTTCATCCACGATCTCGAACGCCGCGGTTTTCTGTCCTTGCAGCCGGTATGGATTAACCGAATTGACCAGGGTAACCGGCGCCTCGGCGGCGATTTCTTTCACCAGCCCCATGCCGTCGTCAAAATTGCCTTCTATCTGGATCACAACAGCGCCGTGCATCATGGCTTGCGCCAGTTTTCCCATCGCGATCTTCCCTTCGGGGATAATGACACAGGAAGTGATACCCGCCCTGGCGGCATAGGCGGCGGCGGATGCCGAAGTATTGCCGGTGGAGGCGCAAAGCACGGCTTGTGAACCTTCGTTGACAGCTTGGGTGATCGCCATGGTCATGCCGCGATCCTTGAAAGAGCCGGTCGGGTTCAATCCCTCGTACTTCACGTACAATTCGACGTCCTTGCCGGTGGACCCGGGGATATTCTCAAGCCGAATCAACGGCGTATTCCCTTCGCCAAGGGTGATAATACGGGCATCCGCAGCCACCGGCAGGCGCTCGCGGTATCGTTCAATCAGGCCGGTATATCTCGCCATGATTTGCAAGCAGGCGTCTAATCCAGGGATTCCACCCGGATTCGGCGCACCCCTCCGTTTATGGAGTCCAGGGCCTCGATTTGTTCGATTGCGGTGTTCATGTTTCGTTCAATGACTCGTTGGGTGAGGAAGATGACCGGGACGTGATTTGCGCCCGCCAAAGGTTCTTTCTGGATGAGCGCCTTGATGCTGATGCCCAGCTTCGCCAAAATCGCGGTCACTTTGGCCAACACGCCAGGCTGATCAACGACCTGCATCCGTAGATAATAAGCAGTATGGACGTCCTCCATATCCAGTACCGGCACGTCGGACATGGCATCCGGCTGAAACGCCAGGTGTGGCACCCTGTTTTCAGGGTCGGTGGTCAGGGCGCGCACGACGTCAATCACATCGGCCACCACGGCGGAGGCGGTCGGCAGAGAGCCGGCGCCGGCGCCATAATACAAGGTGGGACCCACCGCATCGCCCTGCACCAATACCGCATTCATCACCCCATCGACGTTGGCAATCAATCTCCTTGCAGGGATCAGGGTGGGATGGACGCGAAGCTCAATTCCCTCGCCGGTGTGCCTGGTTATGCCGAGATGCTTGATTCGATAACCTAATTCATCAGCATAGACCACGTCCTGCTGCTCTATTTTGCCGATCCCTTCAGTGTAAGTTTTCTCGAGCTGCAACGGGATACCGAATGCGATGGAACCCATAATCGTCAACTTGTGCGCGGCATCGATGCCTTCAACGTCGAAGGTCGGATCAGCTTCCGCATAACCCAACTCCTGGGCTTCCCTTAATACGTCTGCAAAGTCCCTGTTCTTGTCCCGCATCTCGGTCAGGATGAAATTCCCCGTGCCGTTAATAATGCCGGCGGCCCATTGAATCCGGTTAGCCACCAGGCCTTCGCGAATCGCCTTGATAATCGGGATACCCCCGGCGACGGCGGCTTCAAAGGCCACGATCACGCCGTTTTCTTGCGCCGCCGCAAAGATTTCATTTCCATGGGTCGCAATCAGGGCCTTGTTTGCGGTCACAACATGTTTTTTATTTTCGATGGCCCTCAATACGAGTTCTTTTGCCGGTGAGTATCCCCCTATCAATTCAATGATGATTTCAACTTCCGGGTCATTGACAACGGCAAAACCATCGTCCGTGATCCTGTCAATCCGCTCCAGGCCATGAATGGCATCGGCGTCGTATTCCTTTGCCGCGGCATGACTGATCACTATCTCCCTGCCGGCGCGACGCGCGATTTCACTTGCGTTCCGGGATAATACCGTGACCGCGCCGCCACCGACCGTGCCCAACCCAAGCAGTCCTGTTTTTATCGGGGCCATAATCTTCTGTCTCTTTATAATCTATTTGAATTCAACGAAGTATACGGTATTTGGTATTTGAACAGAAACCCTGTTTCAGGCGCTGAACTCACGTATACTGACAACATGGTTAACCCGCATACTTCGCCAATTCGCTTGTCATTATCGGAAAGTTATTTGCTATCAATGAGTTACCGTGACCGTATCAGTTTATTGCCGGCACAGACTGCGCCGGATGCGGCCTCGCTGGTCTGTTTGGCGCGCCCAGCGCCTCCATTGGTGAGATATGCAGGTTAAAGTCGCGACAATCCAGATGGTTTCCACGGCTGACCTGGACTCCAATTTAGACCAGGCCGCCGACCTTATCAATGAGGCCGCGAATCAAGGCGCGCAATTCGTCTTGCTGCCCGAATATTTTCCCATCATGAGCGATGATGAGACGGCAAAAATCGATATTGGAGAAATACAAGGCCAGGGCCCTATCCAGGATTTCCTGTCAAGCCAGGCCGAACAAAACCGGCTCTGGCTGATGGCGGGCACTGTCTCCCTGCAAAGCAGCGATGAAAACCGCGTATACAACACCTGCCTGCTGTTCAATCCTGAGGGCGCCTGTACCCATCGCTATGACAAGATACACCTGTTCGACGTCCGGATAGACGACCTGGAAAAAGAAGTTCACAACGAATCCAACACCATCGCGCCAGGCGACAATATCACCGTTGCAGAAACGCCACTTGGCAATATCGGCATGACGGTATGTTACGATCTCCGGTTTCCCGAACTGTATCGGGAATTGTCCAGGCGCCAAACGGAAATCATTACCGTACCGTCCGCTTTTACCTACGCCACCGGCAAGCGTCACTGGGAATTATTTTTGCGCGCTCGGGCGGTTGAGAACCTTTGCTACGTGATTGCGTCCAACCAGGGAGGGCAAAACACGGAAACCAGGCGCACCTGGGGTCACAGCATGATTATCGACCCCTGGGGTGACATTTTGTGCAGCCTGGAAGAAGGAGCGGGTGTTGCCTGCGCCGATATCGACCTTTCACGGGTGCATGAATTAAGACAATCTTTCCCAGCGCTGGACCACAGGGTAATAGGAATGAATAACATATGAGTCAACAATTAGAAAAGGCTACCCGGCAATTACTCAGCCCGGGGGGTATCGACAACAGGGATATTGAAAAAACCCTGGATAAAATGATCGTCAACAATATTGATTATGCCGATCTCTATTTTGAACTTTCCCAGGCCGAAGCATGGGTATTGGAAGAAGGCATCATCCGGGAAGGCTCCCACAGTATCGACCAGGGCGTAGGCGTCAGGGCGGTCAGTGAGGACAAGACCGGCTTCGCCTATTCGGATGAAATAGTCCTGCCGGCCTTGACCGATGCGGCAAAAGCCGCCCGGGCAATCGCCAAAAGCGGTGGCAAGCAAACGTTGCAGGCCTGGCAAAACCAGAATATCGCGCCGCTTTATCCTGGGTCGAACCCCCTTGACTCGATTGCCCCTGGGGAAAAGATTGAATTATTGAAACGGATTGATACGGAAACCCGTAAAAAAGACGCGCGGGTAAAGCAGGTCATCGCAAGTTTAAGCGGCTCTTACACGGCGGTGTTGATCGCCGGCAGTGACGGCGTGTATTCAGGCGACATCAGGCCGCTTATACGCCTCAACGTCAACGTCATTGTCGAGCATAACGGGAGACTGGAAAAAGGCGGCTCAGGCGGTGGCGGGCGGTTCGGTTATGAGTATTTTCTGAATGACGAGCTTATCTCATCTTACATTGACGATGCGGTGTCACAGGCATTAAACAACCTCGATGCGGCGCCGGCGCCGGCCGGCGCAACGACAGTAGTGCTTGGCCCCGGTTGGCCGGGGATCTTGTTGCACGAGGCCATCGGTCACGGCCTTGAAGGCGACTTCAACCGCAAAGGCGCTTCCGCCTTCTGCAATCGAATAGGCCAGCGAGTCGCCTCTGAAAGCGTCACCGTTGTCGACGACGGAACTATTGAAAATCGACGGGGTTCACTAACCGTTGACGATGAAGGCACGCCAACGGAAGCCACCACGTTGATTGAAAGGGGCATCCTCAGAAACTATATGCAGGACAAGCTGAATGCCGGGTTGATGGGGATGCGACCAACCGGCAACGGGCGGCGGGAATCATACTCTCACCTGCCCATGCCGAGGATGACCAATACTTACATGCTGGGCGGCGAGCATGACCCCGAGGAAATTATCGGCTCGGTCGAAAAGGGAGTGTATGCCTCCCAGTTCGGCGGCGGACAGGTGGATATCACCAACGGCAAATTCGTATTCAGCGCCAGCCAGGCCTGGCTGATCGAAAAAGGCAAACTGACCAGCCCGATTAAAGGGGCAACCCTGATCGGCAACGGCCCGGACGTGCTGACCCGAGTCTCCATGGTAGGCAACGACATGCAGCTTGACTCCGGCATCGGCGTCTGCGGGAAAGACGGCCAGTCAGTCCCCGTCGGCGTAGGCCAACCCACGCTGAAAATCGACGAACTGACCATCGGTGGAACGTCAACCTAGAAAAAAGAGGGACAGTGACCCCCTCCCCGTAACCTGAGCTACCTGCAGTTTAGGAATTTCCCTTAATGACCTGCCCCCGGCGATGCAAATAGCCGGTATGCCCACACACCGTGCAGCGATCGGCATACCCGTCCTCATCCCAGGTGAGCACAGCGGAACCCGAAGACCGACGCCGCCAGTCAAGTCGGGCAAACTCTCCCTCGATCAACGTCAACAGGCGCGTCACTCTCTCGTCCCAGAAGTTGGCCTTTAACAACTCCCAGATGCGCTCCAGGATTGTCATGGGCGCTTGGCGTCTGCCGCCGGATCAGGCGAACAGGAAGTCGCCGGCATCAAGGTCCGACATATCGAAGTTCTCCAGCAGGATCGTGCCCCCGCCCTCAGCCGAGAGATCTATCATCACGCCTGCCGGACTAGTCGAGATATCCAGCGCGGCAAAGCCCGACAGCTCGAACTCGCTGAGGTCAATCCGGTCCTGACCGTCGGTAAAGTCGGAAATGATATCGTTGCCATCGTCGAAACGGAAGACAAAGGTGTCCGTGCCGCGCCCACCTTTCAGCAGGTCTGCGCCCGGCCCGCCGTCCAGGATATCGTCACCGGCGCGGCCCTCCAGCGTGTCATTACCGGCGCGTCCCCGGAGCGAATTGGCAGCATTGTCGCCCAGTAGCCGGTCTGCATAAGAGGAACCCTCAAGGTTTTCAATATCGACAATCGTGTCACCGGCCGCATGACCCCGATAAGCCGTGGCTGAGGCCAGGCTAACCACCACCCCGCTATCCGACCCGGCATAGGACACCCAGTCCACACCCGCGCCGCCATCCAGCCGGTCCGCGCCAGCGCCCCCGTTCAACCAGTCGTCACCGGCGCGGCCCTCCAGCGTGTCGTCACCGGCGCGGCCCCAGAGCGAATTGGCAGCATTGTCGCCTAGTAGCCGGTCCGCATAAGAGGAGCCTTGAAGGTTTTCAATATCCACAATCACATCACCCTCTGCATGGCCTCCCTCTCCCGTGCCCACTTCAAGGTCCACTGTTACCGCCTCGTCCGAATACCAATAGCTCACCCAGTCCACACCCGCGCCGCCATCCAACAGGTCCGCGCCCAACCCGCCGTCCAGGGTATCATTGCCAGCACGCCCCTCCAGCGTGTCGTCACCGGCGCGGCCCCAGAGCGAATTAGCGGCATTGTCGCCCAGTAGCCGGTCTGCATAAGAGGAACCTTCAAGGTTTTCAATATCAACAATCGTGTCACCGGCCGCATGACCTCTCATTCCCGTGCCCATCCCGAGATCCACCACCACCCCCTGGTACGACCCACTATAGGACACCCAGTCCACACCCGCGCCGCCATCCAGCCGGTCCGCGCCAGCGCCCCCGTTCAACCAGTCGTCACCGGCGCGGCCCTCCAGCGTGTCGTCACCGGCGCGGCCCCAGAGCGAATTAGCGGCATTGTCGCCTAGTAGCCGGTCCGCATAAGAGGAGCCTTGAAGGTTTTCAATATCCACAATCACATCACCCTCTGCATGGCCTCCCTCTCCCGTGCCCACTTCAAGGTCCACTGTTACCGCCTCGTCCGAATACCAATAGCTCACCCAGTCCACACCCGCGCCGCCATCCAACAGGTCCGCGCCCGACCCGCCGCCCAGGGTATCATTGCCAGCACGCCCCTCCAGCGTGTCGTCACCGGCGCGGCCCCAGAGCGAATTAGCGGCATTGTCGCCCAGTAGCCGGTCTGCATAAGAGGAGCCATTAAGGTTTTCAATATCAACAATCGTGTCACCGGCCGCATGACCTCTCATTCCCGTGCCCATCCCGAGATCCACCACCACCCCCTGGTACGACCCACTATAGGACACCCAGTCCACACCCGCGCCGCCATCCAGCCGGTCCGCGCCAGCGCCTCCGTTCAACCAGTCGTCACCGGCACGGCCCTCCAGCGTGTCGTCACCGGCGCGGCCCCAGAGCGAATTAGCGGCATTGTCGCCTAGTAGCCGGTCTGCATAAGAGGAGCCATTAAGGTTTTCAATATCGATAATCGTGTCACCGGCCGCATGACCCCGATAAGCCGTGCCTAAGGCTAAACTCACCGTCACCCCCCGGTCCGACCAACTATAGGACACCCAGTCCACACCCGCGCCGCCATTCAGCCGGTCCGCGCCAGCGCCCCCGTTCAACCAGTCGTCACCATCACCACCGGACAGCCGATTAGCGCTGTCATCACCTATCAGAAAATCATCGTACTCAGATCCGATTACGTTCTCAATATTGGTAATCACATCGCCCTCCGCATCGCCTCCCTCTCCTGTGCCCTCCCCGAGAGCTACTATCACCGCCTCGTCCGACCCCGCATAGGACACCGTGTCCACGCCCGCGCCACCGAACAACCGGTCCGCGCCCGCGCCCCCTTCCAGCATATCGTCACCGCCCCCGCCCAAGAGCCTGTCATTGCCGCCACCACCGGACAGCCGGTTGGCGCCGTCGTCACCTCCCAGCACGTCCCCGTGAACAGACCCCAGCACGTTCTCAAAGCTAACAATCACATCGCCCTCCGCATCGCCTCCCTCTCCTGTGCCCTCCCCGAGAGCTACTATCACCGCCTCGTCCGACCCCGCATAGGACACCGTGTCCACGCCCGCGCCACCGAACAACCGGTCCGCGCCCGCGCCCCCTTCCAGCATATCGTCACCGCCCCTGCCCAAGAGCCTGTCATTGCCGTCACCACCGGACAGCCGGTTGGCGCCGTCGTCACCCCCCAACACGTCCCCGTGAACAGACCCCAGCACGTTCTCAAAGTTAACAATCACATCGCCCTCCGCATCGCCTCCCTCTCCTGTGCCCTCCGACAGATACACTATTACTCCCCGGTCCGACCCCGCATAGGACACCGTGTCCACGCCCGCGCCGCCATTCAGCCGGTCCGCGCCAGCGCCCCCGTTCAACCAGTCGTCACCATCACCACCGGACAGCCGATTAGCGCTGTCATCACCTGTCAGAAAATCATCGTACTCAGATCCGATTACGTTCTCAATATTGGTAATCACATCGCCCTCCGCATCGCCTCCCTCTCCTGTGCCCTCCCCAAGAGCTACTATCACCGCCTCGTCCGACCCTGCATAGGACACCGTGTCCACGCCCGCGCCACCGAACAACCGGTCCGCGCCCGCGCCCCCTTCCAGCATATCGTCACCGGCCCCACCCAAGAGCCTGTCATTGCCGCCACCACCGGACAGCCGGTTGGCGCCGTCGTCACCTCCCAGCACGTCCCTGTGAACAGACCCCAGCACGTTCTCAAAGTTAACAATCACATCGCCCCCCGCATCGCCTCTCTTTCCCGTGCCCTCCGACAGGTACACTATTACTCCCCGGTCCGACCCCGCATAGGACACCGTGTCCGTGCCAGTGCCGCCGTCCAGCTGGTCCGCGCCAGCGCCCCCCTCCAGTACATCGTCATTGAAGCCCCCTTCCAGCACGTCATCACCGCCACCACCCCACAGCTCATCATTGCCCGCGCCCCCCGCCAGACGATTCGCAAGGGCATTGCCAATTATCCTGTCGTTGCCAGACCCGGCAATGACATTCTCAATCCAGGTATCACGCGCAATCACCACGTTGCCAACGGAGCCGTAAACATCCGAGATGCCCTCCGGACGCAAGTCAATCCGCTGGTCGGCGGTATCCGTGCGCCCGTCTAGCGTGTCGATGCCGCTCGTGTCGTAGATCGTCAGCGTCACCGGCCAGTCAAGAGAAAAGTCCTCGGTCGCTTGCGCAAAAAGCGGGCCGAGGTAACCACCCACGTTGGATTCGTAGCCATAAACGGTATCGCCGGCATTGATGTCAGTGGGTACGCCATAGAGGTTCTGAATTGCAATGATGTCCGCGATCATCGGCGTGACGGGGTAAGCATAGCTCGCATTGATATAGGTATTCTCATCCTGATCGAAGTAGGACATGACCGTCGCTTGCCAAGAGTCGCCCGGGAATATGTTGTCGACACCGTAGTCGGCAAAACTGTTGTAGGAGCCCGCGTGGCCGTTGTCGACACCATAGTCGACAAAACTGTTGTAGGGGCCTGCGTGGCCCAGGCCGAGCGCGTGACCGGTCTCGTGGATGTAGGTGGAAAAGCTGTAACTGTCAATCGTTGAGCCGTAGTCATCGAGCCAGTCTGCCGAGACATTGACGTGCGTGGAAATGATCTGGTTGTCCAACCAAGTCGTGTATGCAAAGGCGCCTTCCTCTGCATCATCGAAGGTGATATTGCCATCACTCTCCACGAACCGGAAGTTGATGCCGGTGACGTTAGTCCAGGCCTCCAGCGCCCAACGAGCAAGCTGTTGGCCCGCGGCGGTCAGACCGGTGATGTCAGCGGTCAGCGTACCGCCGGGCGCCACGTCGAAGGCGCGACGGGAACCGCCCTCCCACTCCCAATAACCGTCGGTCAGGTAATCGGCAATTTGATCATAGTTGACTTTGGCGGCTTCGTCTCCCCCCGGTGATTGGGTTTCGGCACTCGTCACCGCTTCGCTGCTGAGCATGTTTCTTTCCTCTTTTCACTATAAGGTCAAATGTATAGTGGGTTAGTAATTGACCTTGTTCAATACATATGAGACAAATCAGGGTGCCTTTGTGAATTGTTCATAGTACATCTTTTTTCCAATAAAACGAAAGCATCCGGTCCGTTACGTGAGTGGGAGACTTCCTAAGGCAAGAGGACTCCATCCATGGGCAAGCCCCTCCTCAATTCAGTTTCTAACAAACTGAATTATAAGGGTTTACAGGGGTTCTGCCCACTCCTTTCGTGCAATATCCGGGCTAAAGGTCTCAAGATAAAGGACTGGATGGAAAGCCATTAACGAGCCCTACATCAACCACCCATGGTTATAAACTCTTTGAGAATATTAGTCTGTTATCCGCCAGAGTACCTTATAACCGTGAGCTAATACGAAAAGCCGACCAGGAAAGATTGGGTGTTCAGCCCAGCATTTTCATCATATAAGCCGGCATTCGATGAATGGCGGTAACGATAGCCCACGTTCAGGGATAAATTGTCGTCCGGCGAATACGACAGGCCCACGCCAAACATTTCAGTGAAATTGAAGCCCCCGCCAAGTTCATACCCCTGAAAATCGTGGTAAAGGATACCCAAGCCACCCTCGATATACGGGGACAAACGATGGCCCAGGTCAAAATGCCAAGTTAAGACGGAAAACATGAGGCCGGCCTCAATGGAGGCGTCCCGCCCCTCCTGGTTCGAGTGGCTCGTCACTGGAGACAAGAATGGCTCGACCGCAATCTCGAGCGCGCCTTCCGGAAAGATCCACGGCTTTCCCTTAAAGAGGGTGTAGCCGATATGAAAGTTAATCGGCACACTATCCAGGTCCCTGTCACCGATAGAGTAGCCTGTACGCGCGCCGATATTCCACGATCCTTCTTCAGGCGCCGCCATTTGAGCATGGGCCGACGCCACTCCAAACAGGAGTATTCCCGCAAGACAGCCCGACAGGTTGCAACGTATCGCCTTTGTCATTTTTCTTACTTTATTATTTATTATACATAACCAAGCCCAAAGCATGGAAACCGGCAGGCGGGGAAATGGGCCTTCGCATTAGATGATGACCAACACACAGTCAGATAAGACTTGTCTGCATCTAAAGAGGGGGTTATTCTTCCCATACCCTGAACATCCAGTTTCCTGTTGACAATATCTGGGGCATACAAATGGATAATTTGAATACATATATTAAGCGATTGGAATCCGCATTGAGCAATGAGGAAGCATACAGCACCTACAACCGAGACATGTTTCACGCCGCGGTGGTGGTCGTTGCTGGAATTCGCCATGCGAAAAACGAGATATGCCTGCTTTCCAACCAACTCAACCCAGCTCTCTATGGAGGCCATGGTTTACTCAATGTGGCGCGGTCTTTTTTGCAAAACGAAAAAGCAAAGTTGCGCGTTTTAGTTGAAACGGACATCAGCCAAGATCATCCGATGATGGATTTGTGCCATGAATTCCCCCAAAAGGTCAGCATCAGCCGTGTACCGGATGAGTTGCAGGAAAAGTACGATTTCAATTTCCTCTTGATAGACGACATCGGCTACAGGTTCGAACATGATCGAAAAAAATATAAGGCGATTGCAAGTTTCTACAAGCCGGACCGAAAAGAAAACATAGACGCTATGAAAAGGCATTTTAACAAGCTGGAAAAACAGTGTCGCGTAATTCTATGGCCACTGAAGTCTGACAACGTCTCTCCCTGAAGGATCAATAGCAGCGACCCTCTCTTTCTTCCATCTTCATTAATCAGGGATGATTTGTACACAACTCAAATATCATGGATCGAGGTCAGTGTGCTTGAAGTATTAATTAGTATTTGTCAGATTAACGTAGCTCTCGGAATTCTGTACGTTGGCTTGGGGGAGTCCAGATTTCGGGAGAAACTGTATGCCGCGGTGGAAACCCAGATCAAAAACAAAGACTTTGTCAATGTCGATATAAATTCGAAAGCGTATTCCAGTCTGATAACGGGCGATTCGGAATTCGCCGACTTTCATCATCTTGTCAGAGATTGGATTTGCGAGTTGCCTGAGAATCGCCAAGCGGGGCTTCTCAGCAGTCACTGGCAGGCGTTAACTCAGGATGATAGTGGAGAAATTCAGTCAAAAAAAAGAAAGTTGCCTTATCGATACCACGCTTTCCTGCAAAATATTGACAAATGGATTGTTTCGATAGTTACCATCATTCCATCCTTTGTGGCAATCTGGGGGCTTCTATATTTACAATGGTCAGGCATAGCGATTGAACAGGGATCAGGGTTGGCTATTATTTACTTGCTTGGTTTAGTCTTTGGTCAGTTAGTGCCGGTCGGTTTCCTCGTCGCCGGGCTAAGAATATCTCGAAGCGTAAGAAACCAACTCAATGAAGCAGTAGAATATCTTATGACAAAGTACTCCGAACGGCTTGCAAGTCAGCAACTGACGAAAGCCTAAGATGCCGCAGGGGTCAATGTGTTTTAACCACCAGTTAAGAGGAGTGATTCATGAGTAGATACTGTAGTGAAAAAGATATTGGCCCAATCCTGTCAGCTGCGAAAGAGTGGCGGGAACGTTGCCTGCTAAAGGGTGAATCCCTCTTTGGTCAGGAAAAAATTTGGAATAAGAAAAACATTGATGATCTTGTTAAGTATTTTGTCGACAATTTAGAGAGTGGCGAAGGGGAATCGAAATTTATTCCGCGACTGAGGCAACAATTGCAACATGCGGACCCGGACGTTAAGAAACTCGCTGCCGAGATGTATTGGGTAATGATGCTTTGTCCGCACGAAAGTGACATTGGGCCTAAAAAGAAAATTATAAATATCAAGCATATTTGGGGATGGTCCAGTGACGTTTTCAACAAGGATAATCCTTTGTTGAAAGAACCAGTGTTAAGGGGCGTGAGCGCGACACGTGTAGGTCAGGAATTTCTGAAGTGTAAGAAAGACCTCGCGTATTTCGTCGAGATGTTGTCCTGTTTCTTCTCAGAAGACGATCAGAAAAAATCTGATCTGATGGCCAATGGTTGGCATTTTGCGGAATGGCTTGAAAATGTACCGGAAAATAATACTCGTCAACTTCGCCATATGCTTTTATTTCTTTTATTTCCTGATGACTTCGAGAGACTGTTTAGCGACACGCTACGAAGAGAAATTGCCTATAATTTTTTACAGAATGATGATGCATGGGACATGTCGCAGATAGAAATAGATCAGTTCCTGCTAGAGAAACGAAAAGAACTCGAAAAGAAACATCAACTAATGAGTTGGATTTGTTTGAACTTTCGCCCCGACGAAATTTAAACAATCAATCCCAAGTAACGACCGTAGATAAAATTGCGGAAGAACCAACAACCTATGAAGCGAGGATGCCGCTCAACAGCATTTTTTATGGGCCGCCGGGTACCCGACGTTAAAGAGAAAAGATCAGGAGGCGTTGAAGCGTTGTTTTGGCGAATTGAAATTCGCAGGCCGTATTGAGTTTGTCACCTTTCATCGCGGACATGTACCAACTCTTTGCTTATGGTCAAAAGTATTTTAAGGGCGCGGGAGAGCTCTTTCTAATCTATCCGGAACATACCGGTTTTACCGCGCCATTGCCCTTGTTTGAATTTGACGACGACCTGAAATTATGGGTGGTCCCGTTTGAACTCAAGGAAGGTGTTATAGTCTACAACGAATATAAGCCGAAATGGTTGCGGGGCGCCACAGTTACCAGTTGATGATTAGCTGAAGGAAAATAAGATGGGCAATCTATTCAGGATCAGGGGGTTTTTTCCGTACATTCTCATGATCTTTTTGAATGCCTTTGTGGACCTGGGGCATAAGATCACGATACAGAATACCGTCTTCAAGACTTATGACGGCGATGCCCTGATCATATTGACGGCAATTGTGAATTCGCTGATCCTCCTGCCGTTCATCCTGTTGTTCACTCCATCCGGCTTTCTGGCGGATAAGTATCCGAAAAACAAGGTCATGCTCGTCACCGCCTGGGGCGCCGTCGGCTTGACCTCCCTGATTACCCTCTTCTATTACATAGGATGGTTTTGGGTGGCCTTCTGCATGACGTTTCTGCTGGCGGTGCAAAGCGCTTTTTATTCACCGGCAAAATACGGCTACATCAAGGAAATCGTGGGCAAAGAACGTCTGGCGCGGGGCAATGGCGTGGTGCAGGCTACCACCACTATTGCCATTCTTGCCGGCACGTTTGTATTTTCGATCCTGTTTGAGATGTACCTGGCCGACGTGATCTTTTCCACCAAGCAAGACGTATTGCAGGTCATTGCGCCCATAGGCTGGTTTTTAATTGCCGGCGCGATAGTGGAACTATTCCTGGCCTATCGTTTGCCGGACACCCAGGAACTCGATGAAAGTATGCGGTTCGACTGGAGCAAATATCGAACCGGACACTACTTTGCCGATAATATAAAAGCGGTGAAATCCCATGAAGTTATTTTCCTGTCAATTATCGGCCTGGCGATTTTCTGGGCAATCGGCCAGGTCCTGTTGGCGGCATTCCCCGCCTTTGCAAAAGACAACCTGGGCGTGCTCGATACCCGGATCATTCAAGGCATGTTGGCCTGTGCCGGCATCGGCATTATGTTCGGTTCCATTATCGCCGGTAAAGTCTCGAAAAATTACATTGAGACCGGCTTGATCCCCATCGGGTCCCTGGGCGTGGCCACGTGCTTATTCATCCTGCCGGGGCTCGAAAGCGTGCCGGCTCACGGTCTCAATATCCTCCTGCTCGGTATGCTCGGCGGCATATTCATCATTCCTCTCAACGCCCTGATTCAATTTCATGCCGGCGAGCATATCTTAGGCCGGGTATTGGCGGGGAATAACCTGATTCAGAACATAGTGATGTTGAGCTTCCTGATCTTGACCGTGGTCTTTTCATTAGTGGAGATCAGCAACCTGTTGTTCATCCTGTTGACTGTCGTTGCCTTGGCCGGCGGATTTTATACGGTATATAAATTGCCGCAATCCCTGGTAAGGTTTATCGTCACCTCGGCCATCGGGCTGCGCTACCGCCTGGAAGTGTTGGGATTTAGAAACATTCCTGAAACCGGCGGCGTGTTGATGTTGGGCAACCACGTCAGCTGGATCGACTGGGCCATCATCCAGATGGCAGCGCCGCGTCCCATCCGCTTCGTGATGGAAAAAGGCATCTATCGGAAATGGTACTTGAAAAGGTTTTTTGATCTCTTCGAGGTGATACCCATCGCCGGCGGCGCTAGTAAATCGACGCTGAAGACCATTGCCGAACTCATCAGCGCAGGCGAGGTCGTCTGTCTGTTTCCCGAAGGAACACTGAGCCGTTCCGGCCAGTTGACGGAATTCCATCACGGTTATGAAAAAGCGGCTGAAGCGGTTGTGGCGTCCGGGGGCGTAATCCTGCCCTTCTACCTGCGCGGCTTATGGGGGACCCGGTTTTCCCGGGCCGGCGACAGGTTAAAAACCATTCGCGCAACCGGCGGGAAACACCACATTATTATCGAGTTCGGCAAACCCCTGCCCATGGACACTAAAGCTGATGAGTTAAAGCAGCGCATCTTCGACTTGTCCATCACCACCTGGAATCGCTACGTCGAGACGCTGGAACCGCTGTCTTACGCATTCATGGACACGGTAAAACGCCTGCCCGCCGAGATTGCCGTCGCGGACAGTACGGGCAAGCCTGTCTCGTATAAAAAAATCGCCGTTGCGAGCGCCTGTTTTTCCAGGTTCGTTAAAAAACACAGCAAGGGGCAAAACATCGGAATATTGTTACCCACCGGCAGCGACGGCGCTATCGTCAACATGGCCGGCCTGATGGCTGGCAAGACCCTGGTCAACCTTGACCATACAGCAAGCCCGGAAGCCCTGCTATCGGCTGTGACAAAGGCGGAAATCGACAGTGTCTATACCTCGACCGCTTTCCTGAAAAAACCGGAACAACGGGACAGGGGGCTTGCTCCATTGCTGTCAGGGTTGAACGTCTGTTACATGGAAGAATTAGAACAGGAAATCGCTACCACTGCGAAATTGATCACCCTGGCTTGCATGTCGTTATTTCCGGCCTGGTTGCTGAAAAAATGGTATTGTCGGCACGTCGGGTTGGACTCGACCGCAGCCATTCTTTTCTCCGGCGGCGACGAAGGCGAACCAGGGGGCGTCATGTTGAGCCAGCGTAACCTGATGGCCAACGTGAAGCAGATATCGGACGTTCTGAACACGCAATCCAACGACGTCGTCATGGCCACCCTGCCGCTGTTTCACGCATTCGGCCTGACGGTGACTACGCTCATGCCGTTGATCGAGGGTGTCTCCATGGTATGTCACCCGGACCCGACCGATGCGGTAAACGTTGCCAGGACGGTGGCAAAATACAAGGCAACGATCCTGTTCAGCGCTTCTGCTTTCTTGCGTTTATACACCGAGGACAAGCGCGTGCATCCCCTCATGTTCGAATCCCTGCGCTTAGTCATTGCCGATGCTGAAAAACTGGATACCAGCGTTCGGGATGCCTTCAAACTGAAATTCAATAAAGACGTTTTAGAAGGCTACGGCGCAACGGAAACCTCTCCGGTTGCCAGCGTCAACGTCCCCGACCACCTCGACAGCCGTTACTGGAAGGTGCAATCAGGAACAAAGCCGGGGACGGTAGGCCTGCCGCTGCCGGGCTCCAGTTTCAGAATCGTTGACCCGGAAACCCTGCAACAATCAGCCACGGGAGAAGACGGCTTGATATTGATCGGCGGAGCGCAGGTTATGTCAGGCTACCTGAAAGATGAAGCAAAAACCAATGAGGTCATCGTCAAGATAGACAACAAGCGCTGGTACAAAACAGGAGACAAAGGCCACCTGGACGAAGACGGCTTCCTCACCATCGTCGCCCGCCGTTCACATTCCGCAAAACCCGACGATAAGCAGGGTTAGTTAAGTTGTTTTTGAGATAATCCCTCCGAAATACCAAGGAGAAAATCATCATGTCGTATGCCAATTATACTCCCAAAGAAGTCGAATCGCGGGGCGAAGCGATTTATGGACAACGGATACGTGACAACGTTGAGTCCGAGCACAAAGGCAAGTTCCTGGTCGTTGATATCGAAACAGGTGAATACGAAATTAATACTGACGATTTGGTAGCCACGAAGCGTTTACTTGCCAAGCATCCTGATGCGGTCATTTATGGTCTGCGGGTCGGGTTTCCCACTGCTTATCGAATTGGAGCGATCTCGAACCCGACTGGCCGGTAATTGACGAGTAACGATATTCTCTAAGTAAGCTCCTAATCAAAGCCGTTTTGGGCGCGGTGTCTCAGTGCGTGGTCCATCAACACGAGGGCCAGCATTGCTTCGGCGATAGGGGTGGCGCGGATGCCCACGCAAGGGTCGTGGCGGCCGGTGGTGGCGATTTCGGTCTCATTTCCATCAACGTCGATCGTTTTTCCGGGAATGCGTATACTCGACGTCGGCTTGAGGGCGATGCTCACTAAAATTTCCTGGCCACTGGAAATGCCGCCTAAAACGCCTCCCGCGTGGTTGGATAAAAATCCCTCGGCGGAGATTTCATCCCGGTGCTCCGTTCCTTTTTGCTCGATGACGTTAAAACCATCGCCGAGCTCGACGCCCTTGACTGCATTGATACTCATCATGGCCTTGGCGATGTCAGCATCTAAACGATCGAATATCGGTTCGCCCAAACCTGCCGGCACATTGGCGGCTACCAGGTTCACCCGGGCGCCGATGGAATCACCCGACTTGCGCAGGTCATCCAGGTAAGCTTCCAACTCCGGGACTTTATTTGCATCGGGACAGAAAAACGGGTTGTTATCGACCTCGTTCCAATCCTGCAACCACGTCTGAATGGGGCCTAACTGCGCAAGATACCCGCGAACCAAACAATCATATCGCTCGCGCAGATATTTCTTCGCGATGGCGCCGGCGGCAACGCGCATACAGGTTTCACGGGCGGAGGCGCGCCCACCCCCCCGGTAATCCCGCCGGCCGTATTTTTTATAGTAGGTATAATCAGCATGTCCCGGTCGGAATTTATCCTTGATTGCTGAATAATCTTTAGCGCGCTGATCCTCATTTTCAATCAAAAGGCCAATCGGCGTTCCTGTGGTCTCACCTTCAAAAACCCCGGATAAGATCATGACTTTATCGGATTCCCGGCGCTGGGTAACGTGTCGTGATTGACCGGGCTTGCGCCGGTCCAAGTCCCGTTGCAGGTCGGCTTCATCAAGGAGCAACCCCGGCGGACAACCGTCGACAATGCCCAGGTAACCATCACCGTGGCTCTCGCCACAGCTTGTTACAGTGAATAATTTTCCAAACGTATTGCCGGACATGGGTGATTATTGTAACGGCTTACAATAATTTATGTTTCCTGGATTTGCATCAGACAGTTGTTATTCAAGCTACTCCAGGATCATGATAAAGCTGTCCCTGTTCGGCATTTTGACAGGGCGATATAGTCAGGCTGTTGTTGCTTGTTGCAGGATCATATTTGGGTTTATTCATCGGCCTTGTTCGCAATATCCCGTTGATTGATTTTTGTATTCTGTCTTGTGCAATGTCAACATACTTCTTTTCTGTCTCTGCGCCTGCCCCTTTTCTTTTATGCCGTATCGCTGCAATAATTGACGTGCCGGTTCCAAGAAAGGGGTCAAACACCCAGTCCCCCTCATTTGTCATCGATAGCACAAATCGTTCAATCAACTCTACCGGAAATTGGCATGGGTGCTCTGTTTTTTCTATATGGTTATTTTTAACATTGGGAATGTCCCAAATATCCCCTGGATTTTTGCCTAAAGGGTTGCAGGAATACTGTCCCGCCTTAGGCCCCTTAAAATACTTCTTGGCCGGATATTTCTGGGGAACCCTTACCGGATCAAGATTAAAAACGTATTCTTTTGTTTTTTTCGTAAACCAGCTAATTGTCTCATAACGGCCGGAAAACCTTCTGGAGCAATGCAAACCATGTTCAAAATACCAGACAATTCTATTTCTCAGGATAAGATTCAGGTCGGTAAATATCGGATACAAAACAGTATCAAGCGGAATAATTGAGCCGTTATTTACATAATTCCCAACTTGCCAGCATATACTCCCTGTATCGGAAAGAACGCGAACGCAGTCTTTTATTACTTCTGTTTGCTGTTTGATATAAGTTTCGATATTTATTTTTTTCTCATATTCCTTGCCGATGTTGTAAGGAGGGGACGTTACAACTAATTGCATTGACTTGTCCGGCATGTCTTTGAGCAGGTCGAGACACCCCCCATGAAAAAGTACCGCACTTTCATCCACACTGAATTCTTCTGCAATTTTTATATTTAAATCGAACATATTGTTTATTCCGTTTTTGCTATCGGTAAAAGTTCCCTCTCTCCTGACGGGCTGTCTCTCCTGACCTCGGTCAAAGTCAGGAATAATTTTCCAAATGTATTGCCGGACATGGGTGATTATTGTAACGGCTTACCCTGATTTATGCTTCCTGAATTTGCCTCAGGCGGTTGTTATTCAGGCTACTCCAGGATCAGGATAAAGCCGTCCTGGTTCGGCATTTTGACGGTCGGGAGGGTGGCGGCGTTGATTTGCTGATTTTCCGGGATGATCTCGTTCAAATAGAGCAGGTACGCCGTGACGGCATATACCTCTGAAGCGGTCAGGCTGCCGGGTTGCAACATGGGTTTGGCGCGCCGGATGAAATCAAACAAGGTGGTTGCATAAGGCCAATAGTTGCCGATTGTTTTTTCCGGCCATTCATCGGTCAATTGCATTTGCGCGCCGGCCAATTGATCGCCGCTGCCACCTAATCCGCCGTCGCCATGACAGGATATGCAAAGTTTCTCGTAGATTTTCCTGCCCTGCTTTGCCGTGCCACTCCCCGCCGGGAGACCGGCCCCATCCGGCATGATGCCCCAATCCCTGCTGCTGATGTCATGGGCGCCGGCTGGCGTGCCCAACTGCGGGCCGGGACGAATCTCGGCGGCGTTGAGACTAATCCCAGCCAGTATCAATGCTGCCGTTATTGCCAGGTTGTTCCGTATCAGTGTCATAGGTATGCGTTACGCTCCTGCCTTCATCTGCCTGCCAAGTGACGGTGCATCTCGGCGGCGTTGAGATTAATCCCAGCCAGTATCAATGCTGCCGTTATTGTCAGGTTGTTCCGTATCAGTGTCATAGGTATGCGTTACGCTCCTGCCTTCATCTGCCTGCCAAGTGACGGTGCATCTCGGCGGCGTTGAGACTAATCCCAGCCAGTATCAATGCTGCCGTTATTGTCAGGTTGTGCCGTATCAGTGTCATAGGTATGCGTTACACTCCCGTCTTCGTCAACGTGCCAGGTGACAATGGCGTTGTAGTGAAAAAAACCGTGCCTTCCCCGCTCGTTGATGAGTTGTTGTCTCTCAGGTTGCACGTAGCCGGTTTCATCAATAGCCCTGCTTTTGAGCATTGACGGCGCGCCGTTCCACTGCCAGGGAATACGAAACCGGGTAAATGCCTTTTCCAGCACTGGCGTCTGCAACTCCGCCGGCGCCCAGGATTTCCCGCCGTCAACTGATACATCCACCTGTTTTACCCGGCCCCGGCCACTCCAGGCCAGGCCGGAAACCTGGTATAAACCCGGCCCTTGATTTAATACCATGCCGGCCGAGGGTGACGTGATCAACGATTTCGCTTCCATGGTGAACGTGAACATGCGGGCCTTGCCGGACGGCAACAACTCGGTGTACCTGGCCGTCTCGTTCCTCGCCATGATGGGTTTCTCCACAGCCTTTAATGCCCGCAACCACTTCACGTTCAATACCCCTTCCCAGCCGGGGAGAAGCAGACGCAAGGGATAACCGTTCTCCGGCCTTAGCCGTTCGCCATTCTGGTACAGGGCCAACATGGCGTCTTCCATGGCCTTCTCGACAGGGATGCTGATATTCATGGCAAAGGCATCGGCGCCGTCGGCAATCAACCACTTCGCTTTTTTATCGAGGCCTGTCTCGGCCAGGACGGTCGATAAGGGCACGCCAGTCCATTCACTGCATGAAACCAATCCGTGAAAGTAACCGGCTTCGGCCCGGGAAGGCGATTTATTCCACCCGGGATTACTGTTGCCGCCACATTCGACAAAACAGATTTGTGAGCGCAACGGGTAGCGTAATAAATTTTCGATACTGAAAAAGGAGGGACGCTCCACCAACCCGTGAACCAGCAATTCGTGCTCATCGGGATTGATCCGGGGAACGCCGTTGTGATGCCGTTCATAATGCAGGCCGTTAGGCGTAATCATGCCCTCCAGCTTGTGCAGGGGGGTCCAAGAGGCGCCGTTGTTGCGCAACTGCCGGTTTGGGGAGGGAAACCGGGCAACCTCATCCTCAAACCCTGATGGTCTGCCGTAAGGCGTAAACGGTTCACCCGGCACATTCATCCAGGCCGGTCGGGCCGGTTGCTCAGTCCCGGCAGCGTGCGCGCCATCCGCAATAAACGAAGCGGAGCTTAACGCCAAGCTGCTTTTCAAAAACAACCGGCGGTCCAGCAAACCGTTGCCGGCTACATGCCTGATGTCGTCAGGGAAAATTTGGGCAAGGGTTTTCTTGTTTGTCATACTCTCGGAACATGGATGGACAGACTATTCAGGATGATAGCAGGATAGTAGCAAGGTTTTCACGCGTTAATAAAAAGACGCCATCGCCGCCGTGTTCCAACTCCAACCAAACAAAAGGCGTCTCGGGATATTTCGCCTCAAGCGCCCCGCGGCCCTGCCCTGTTTCCACTACTAAAATGCCCCGGTCTGTCATAAACCTATGAGCATCGAGCAGGATACGGCTGATGATGTCGAGACCATCGGCGCCGGCAATCAGGGCCTGCGGCGGCTCATGTCGGTATTCCGCCGGCAGCGTTGAAATTTCCTCGCCGGGCACGTATGGCGGATTGCTGATGATAATATCATATCTCTTATCTTCCAGCGCCTCGAACAAATCCGACCGGACCAAGTTGATGCGCTCAAACTGCCCGTGGCGTTCGCAATTTATTCTTGCCACCTCCAGCGCATCGGCGCTGACATCCGTCGCATCCACAACCGCTTCAGGAAAGACAGTGGCGCAGGCAAGCGCAATACAACCGCTGCCGGTACCAATATCCAATATGTTTTTTACTTCATCCCGTTTTATCCAGGGTGAAAATTCTTCCCTGACCAACTCGGCCACGGGTGACCGGGGGATCAATACGCGTTCGTCTACATAAAAAGACAAACCGGCGAACCACGCCTGGTTAAGCAGGTAAGCAACCGGTCTCCGCGACCTTATCCTGTCATCAACCAGTTCTTTTATGCGCTTGAGTTCGGTTGGAGCCACCGGCTCATTCAATCTTTCCGGGTCAACGTCAAACGGCATATCCAGCGCCCCCAACACCAGAAAAGCCGCTTCATCCAAGGCATTATCCGTGCCGTGCCCATAAAACAAGTCAGCCTGAATAAACCGACCCTCAGCCCAATCAATAAGCTGCCGGGGAGTATTCACGAAATATCACCGGATAAATCAACCATCGTGCGCTATACTAAATACTTGTAATTTATTGGTAATAAAACAACCCATCATGTCTGAATTAGATGCCGCAAAAGAGCGTATCGCTCTTCTCACAAAATTTCTCCTTGCTACATATTGAAGAGGTTAAAAAGCTATAATGGAAGTTATCGCACTGTCTGTACTCATTTTGCTATTCGGAGCTTTCATTTTATACGTTGCTATAAAAGGTTAGCCCCTTCCAGGGATAGTTCAGGCCGCCTTCCCCTGTTTCAGTTGTTGGCCAGTTCGAGGAACATGGCGTTGAGACGGTGGACGAAGCCAGCGGGGTCGGTCAGTTGGCCGCCTTCGCTTAACAGGGCTTGGTCGAAGATGATGTTTGACCAATCGTTGAAGCGGGTTTCATCGGCTTCGTTTTTCAGTTTCTCGACGATGGGATGGTGGGGGTTGATTTCCAGTATGGGCTTTGCGTCGGTGATTGCCTGGCCCGATGCCTTGAGGATTTGCTCCAGATGCCGGCCCATTTCGTGTTCATCGGCGACCAGGCAGGCGGGGGACTCGGTGAGACGATGGGTAATTCGCACTTCCTTTACCCGTTCATCCAGGGCTTTCTTGATGCGACCTGTCAGGTCGGGCAATTTGCCATCCGCCGCTTCACTGTCTTCCTTATTTTCTTTACCGTCATCCAGGTCGCCCAGGTCCAACTCACCCTTGTTGACCGATTGCAGGGGCTTCTCGGCATATTGATTCAAGTGGGTAACCAGCCATTCATCAATGGGGTCGGTCAATAACAATACCTCAACCCCCTTCTTCTTGAAGATTTCAAGGTGCGGACTGTTTTTCGCGGTGGCGTAATTTTCGGCAGTAACATAGTAAATAGCGCCCTGTCCCTGCTTCATCCTGGCGATGTAATCGTCCAATGAAACGGTTTCCTCCTCCGAATCCTCATGGGTGGATTTGAAGCGGAACAGCTTTGCAATCTCCTCGCGTTTGTCCGGCGTGTCGATGATCCCCTCTTTCAAAACCCGGCCAAAGGTCTGCCAGAACTGTTTATACTTGTCCGCTTCCTTATCCGCCAGTTTTTTCAACAAATCCAATACTTTTTTCACGCAGCCTGAGCGGATGGACTCGATGGTCTTGTTCCGTTGCAGTATTTCCCGGGAAATATTCAGGGGAAGATCATCTGAATCGACTATACCTTTCACAAAGCGCAGGTACGGCGGCAGCAATTGTTCGGCGTCATCCATGATAAAAACGCGCTTGACATATAATTTGACGCCATGCCGGTGTTCCCTGTCCCATAAATCAAACGGCGCGCGGGCAGGAATAAATAACAGGCTGGCGTATTCCAGCTTGCCTTCGACCTTGTTGTGTATATAACAAAGCGGCGCCTCGAAATCATGGGATACATTTTTGTAAAACTCATTGTACTCTTCCTCCTTGATGTCCTTTTTATTCCTCGTCCATAAGGCTGTCGCCGCATTCACCGTCTCCTCCCCTTTTTCATCCTCCCCTTCTTTGAACATGAGGATGGGAAGGGATATGTGATCGGAATACTTGTTAATAATGGAACGCAACCTGAAACCATTCAGAAAATCCCCGGCTTCAGCGCGCAAATATAAAACCACCTTCGTCCCCCGCTTGGGCCGGTCGATAGTCTCTACGGTATACTCACTCTTGCCATCGGAAATCCAGCGTACGCCCTCTGTCCTGGAAAGGCCGGCGCGGCGGGTTGCGACCTCCACTTTTTCCGCCACGATGAAAGAAGAATAAAAACCCACGCCGAACTGGCCTATCAACTGTGAATCCCTGGTCTGGTCTCCGGTGAGGGACGCTAAAAATTGTTTCGTGCCTGATTTGGCGATGGTGCCCAGGTTATCGACCACTTCCTGCCTGGACATCCCTATACCGTTATCAACTACGGTGATCGTTTTTTGATCCTTGTTATATTCCACCCTGATTTTCAATTCCGGGTCGTCCTCGAACAAACTATCGTCCTGCAAACCCTCGAACCGCAACCGGTCAGCGGCATCGGAGGCATTCGAGATCAACTCGCGCAAAAAGATCTCCTGGTTGCTGTACAAAGAATGGATCATCAAGTCCAGTAATTGTTGGACTTCCGTTTGAAAATCGAGTGATTCTTTTTTTGTATCCACAGTCATGGTGTCCCCGCAACAAATCGAAGTGTTCAGGTTGCTATATTTGGGGCTGATAGTGTGAAATTTCAAGACCATTCACTAATCAGGAAGAATTTAAGTTACTATGCAAACATGGAAAAATCAGGGATCATTCAGGGCAAAGCCGGAGTCCGCTTGAAGGATCTATTGAATACGTCCCCATGGTGCATTAAAACTCCCTGGTCTGGTCCCGATTAACAACACTTTGATTAAAAATGAAGGCATTGGAAATAACCCGGCTGGAAAAGACCTACAAGAACGGTTTTCAGGCGCTGAAAGGAATTGATTTAGCCGTGGACGAAGGTGATTTCCTCGCCCTGCTCGGTCCGAACGGGGCAGGAAAATCAACCACCATAGGCATCATCGCCTCACTGGTCACCAGGAACTCCGGCAGTGTAAAGATTTTCGGTTTGGATATCGAAACACACCCGGCGGAAACCAAGTCCCAGCTAGGCATCGTTCCACAGGAAGTAAATTTTTCATTATTTGAGACGTGTCTCAATATCGTAGTGAACCAAGCGGGCTACTACGGGATAAACAAGAAGGTCGCATACGACCGGGCGGAGAAATACCTGTCCCGATTGGGTATGTGGGATAGACGTAACGACATATCCCGTAACCTGTCCGGCGGACTCAAACGCAGGTTGATGATCGCCAGGGCATTGCTCCACGAGCCGAAAGTGCTGATATTAGATGAGCCCACGGCCGGCGTTGACGTTGAGTTACGCCGGTCCACGTGGGGTTTTCTGAAAGAAACCAATGCCCGGGGGACAACCATAGTCCTGACTACCCATTACCTGGAAGAAGCCGAGAGCCTGTGTAAAAAAATTGCGATTATCGACAAGGGATTAATCGTTGAATACGGTTCCATGAAAGATATATTGGCAAAACTGTATACGGAGACATTTGTCCTGGACTTGGCGAACCCACTGGGCAAATTACCCGATACGGCGGAATTCAACATGCGTTTGACTGATCCCCTGACGATGGAAGTCGATGTAAACAGGGATCAAAATGCAAATGCGTTATTTGAGACGCTATCTTCGAACAGGATCATCGTTCGCAGTATGCGGAACAAATCGAATCGCCTGGAGGAGTTGTTCATTCGGTTATTGGACCAAAGCGGTGTTTATTACCGGCAGGAACGCGGCAAAGATGACTACCAAAAAGCTGTTAACAGCATATAAGACCATCGTATCGAAGGAGCTCACCCGGTTTCTGCGGATCTGGGTTCAAACCTTGCTGCCCCCGGCTGTCAGCATGACCCTTTACTTCATCATATTCGGCAACCTGATCGGCCCCCGTATCGGCACGATGGGCGGATTTACCTATATGCAGTTTATCGCCCCGGGGATCATAATGATGTCGATAATAAACAACTCGTATTCCAACGTGGTTTCGTCCTTTTTCGGGGCCAGGTTTCAGCGCCACGTCGAGGAAATGCTGATTGCGCCTGTTCCAAACTGGATGATTTTGGCGGGCTATATTTCAGGCGGCGTCGCCAGGGGATTGATAGTTGGCCTGATTGTCACGGTGGTGGCGCTGTTTTTTACGGAACTGCGTATTATCCACAATCCATTCATCGTATGCAGCGTCGTTATTTTGACTTCCGTCCTGTTTTCGCTGGCGGGCTTCATTAATGCCATATTTGCGAAAAATTTTGACGATATTTCCATCATTCCGACTTTTGTATTGACGCCATTGATCTACCTGGGGGGAGTATTTTATTCAATTGAGTTGCTCCCGGAGATATGGCAATCAATTTCCCTGGCTAATCCGATATTGTACATGGTCAACGCATTCCGTTACGGCATACTTGGCGTATCCGACATCGATATCCATATCGCTTTTACGATCATCCTTTTGTTTATCGTCATCATGTCCGGTTTTTCATTATACCTGCTCCACCGGGGAACGGGCATAAAGACCTGACAGCCCCTTTCAAACTTCTCACTTCACACTTCAAACTTTTTAATTAAGACCTTGGCGTTGCGGTGATAGTTATACAATGCCTGCTTTTCAATGGGCAGGTTCCCTGGCGACGCTTCGTTGAACCCCCGTTCAAGGAACCAGTGCTCCGTCTGGGTGGTTAATACAAACAACTGGTTTATATCCAGGCGCCTTGCCTCATTTTCTATCTCATCAAGCAGCTGGTTGCCGCAACCGTCATTATGATAATCCGGGTGCACAGCCAGGCAGGCGACTTCCGCCACCTTGTCATCGGGATGGGGATATAAGCCGACACAACCGATAATGACACCGTCCCGAATCAAGATGGTGAAACAGTTCGCTTCCAGTTCCAGCTTCTCCCTGGAACGTTTAACCAGGATGCCCTGTTGCTCAAGCGGTTTGATTAAGTCCAATATGCCGCCAATATCATCGGAGGTGGCCTTGCGAACCACGTCATAAGCAGAGGTGGTGATCATTAAACCCGAGCCATCGCGGGAAAACAACTCATTCAATATGGCGCCGTCTTGCTCCTGGTTCAACATGTGCACCCGTTCAACGCCGTTATCACACGCTTCAATAGCGTTTTTCAGACAAAAATAACTGTCTGAACGCCCATCCACTCTTGTTAAAAGCCCTTGCGCCTCTGCCTGATTTAGCTGGTTGGCCTGTTTCTCACCCATAAACACGGCCTGCTGATCTTTTTCCATGAAATAAATCAGCTTGTCTGCTTGCAGGGCAATGGCCACATCGGCCGCCATGGCAACGGCGGGTAAATTATAAGCCTCTCCTGTGATGGAATAACCCACCGGCGGCAACACGATAATTTCACCGTTAGCCAGCTTGTCGAGCATGGCGTCTACATCAATGTGGCGGGTTTTACCGGTGAATTCATAATTTACCCCGTCGATAATGCCCATGGGCTTTGCCGAAACATAATTACCCGTATTCACCCTGATTTCAGCATTGGACATGGGCGTGTTGCCGAGTCCCATGGATAATCCGGCCTGTATGTCCATCAGCAACCTGCCGGCAACTTCCTTGGCGAACTCCATGGTATCCGCATCGGTGATTCGAATATCATTGTGATATTCAGAATTCGCCTGCTTTTCATCCAGGTATGATTCGATAGAATCCCGCGTGCCGAATACCAGCGCCAATTTGATTCCCAGGTTGGTTAACAAGGCCAGGTCATGGACCAAACCGGTAAACTCATCGCTATGGATCACCTTGTCGTTTACCTGGATAACAAAGGTTTTGCCACGGTGTACGTGAATATAAGGTGAAGCAGAACGAAACCAGCTTACGAATTGCGCTTTCTCTATACTCATTGATGCTGTATTCCGGGCGTCTACATGCAGAAATGTGAAATCATCTTTTTCAGGATATCCTGCATGGGTTGAATGCGCGCCTGTTCAATGTATTCATTGGCCTGGTGAGCCTGTTCAATATCACCAGGCCCCAGTATCACCGTATCCATCCCCAGGGAATTGAGATAGGGGCCTTCCGTGCCGAAGTTCACTGCCCCGGTGGAGTGCCCCGTAAGCTCCTCTGCCACCTTGACGATCTCGCTACAGGGGTCGGTTGCCATGGCCGCCATCCCGGGTAAGACCTCGTCGAATTGTAATTGCAAACCACTGCCGGCAATGGCTTGGGTCACCGTTTGTCGCAACCGGTTGCGAATCTCATGGACGTGCATCCCCGGCAACAGCCTGAGATCGATTTTTAATTCACAGTCGGCGCAGATTCGATTCGGGCTGTCCCCGCCATGGATGCTGCCAAAATTCAAAGTCGGCGTCGGCACCTTGAACTGGTCGTTGGAAAATTCCTCTTGCAACCGGGCGCGCCATGCGCGCAACGCGGTTATGACTACGTGCATTCCTTCCATGGCGTTATTGCCCAGGGACGGGTCGCTGGAGTGACCGGCGCGTCCCCCCAGGGAGATGGTCTCGATCATTACGCCCTTGTGCATGTTGACGGGTTGCAGGCCCGTCGGTTCGCCAATGAGCGCATGGCGTCCCAAACTCCGGCCTGCGTCCACCAGGGCCTTGGCGCCGGCCATGGTGCTTTCTTCATCGCAAGTCGCCAGCAGGATGATGGGGCGCTTGATTTTTTTCAAATCCAGCGACTGCAATGCCGCCATGACGATGGGGAAAAAACATTTCATGTCAGAAACGCCAAGTCCATAAAAACGCCCGTCCTTTTCCGTCAGCTTGAAGGGGTCCTGGCGCCAGGCAGTTTCGGTAAACGGCACCGTGTCGGTATGGCCTGAGAGCGCCAGTCCACCGCCGCCCGCGCCCAGGCTTGCAACCAGGTTCACCTTATCCGCCGCGCTGTCAACCGGAACCAGTTCGATATTAAAACCCAGGTCGGAAAACCAGTTTGCCAGTAAATCCACGGCAGGACGATTGCTTTGATCATGCGCCGGGTTGATGCTGCTTACCGTAGGCGCGGCAATCAGCGCCGAGAAAGACTCCTTGAACGCAGGTAATTTTGTCATAATAGGCAACTATTCGATAACCCAAACAGGATGGTGTATTCTAATAAAAATGGCTAATCAATTCAATCGTTACAGCGCAAGAATCACCCAGCCGAAGTCCCAGGGCGCCTCCCAGGCCATGCTCTATGGCGCCGGCATGACCGAGAAAGACATGGATAAGCCCCAAGTGGGCATCGCCAGTGTCTGGTACGAGGGCAATACCTGCAATATGCACCTGTTGTCACTGGCCGACAAGGTGAAAGAGGGCGTGGAGGCACAGGACCTGGTGGGGCTGCGATTTAATACCATCGGCGTGAGCGATGCCATATCCATGGGCACGGAGGGCATGAGTTTTTCATTGCAATCCCGGGACCTGATCGCGGATTCCATCGAAACGGTCATGTGCGCCCAGTGGTACGACGCCAATATCTCCATCCCGGGCTGCGACAAGAACATGCCCGGCTGTTTGATGGCCATGGGGCGTCTCAACCGCCCTGCCCTCATGGTGTATGGAGGCACTATCAAGCCGGGTTATCACCAGGGCGAGAAGGTCGATATCATCTCTGCCTTTCAGAGTTATGGCGAGTTCATATCGGGCGGGATCGATGAACAAAACCGCAGCGCTATCGTTCGCTCTGCCTGTCCCGGGCCTGGCGCTTGTGGTGGCATGTACACGGCCAATACCATGGCGTCGGCTATCGAGGCCCTGGGCATGTCGTTGCCCTACAGTTCATCGACGCCGGCAACGGATAAAAAAAAGTTGGACGAATGCGTCCGGGCCGGCGCGGCCATAAAAAAACTGCTTGAGATGGATTTAAAGCCCCGGGACATCATGACCCGCGAGGCGTTTGAAAACGCCATAGTCATCGTCACCGTTTTAGGTGGTTCGACCAACGCAGTGCTGCACTTGATCGCCATGGCGCGCGCCGTCGGGGTAAAATTGGACATCGATGACTTTCAGGCCGTCAGTGACCGCACACCATTTCTGGCTAACCTGAAACCCAGTGGCAAATACGTGATGGAAGACTTGCACAACGTCGGTGGTATGCCGGCCGTAATGAAATTCCTGTTGGAACACGACATGTTCAACGGCGATTGCATGACTGTCACGGGAAAAACCATGGGCGAGAACCTGACTGATTTACCCCCGTTAAGTGAAGGACAAAACGTGCTTCAGCCCCTGCACAAACCCATCAAGACCACCGGACATATCCGTATCCTCAAAGGCAACCTTGCCCCGGGCGGCGCCGTGGCAAAGATCACCGGCAAAGAGGGTGAAACCTTCAGGGGACCAGCCAAGGTATTCGATTCGGAAGAAGACATGCTGAAAGCGCTGGAACAAGGTCAAATTGAAAAAGGCGACGTGATCGTGATCCGCTATGAAGGACCCAAGGGAGGGCCGGGAATGCCGGAAATGCTTACCCCGACTTCCGCCGTCGTAGGCGCAGGGTTGGGAGCGGACGTCGCCCTGATCACCGATGGACGTTTCTCCGGCGGCTCCCACGGTTTCATCATCGGCCACGTGGCGCCGGAAGCCCAGGAAGGCGGTCCCATCGGGTTGCTCAAAACCGGCGACATGATTACCATTAACGCCAAAAAGAACCAGATGAACGTGGACCTGACCGATGATGAACTGGCGCAACGCAAGGCCGACTGGATCATGCCCCGTTACAAGGCCAACCGCGGTACCTTGTACAAGTACATCAAGAACGTAAAATCCGCGGCGGAAGGCTGCGTCACCGACGAATAGCGCCGGGACGCCGCAAAAGAGGTAAAAGAGCTTCAGACAAGCAACAATGATCTCGTAGTGGCAGGTCCCCGCGCCTGCCCTGAGCAATGCTGGCAGGGACCGGGAATCAGGGCGACCACAGGGGGTTGCCCCTGCGGGTCATCGCCAGCGATAACGGCAGGGCTTTTACTACGCCATCAACAGGAGAGGTGCCAGAGTGGTTGAATGGGGCAGACTCGAAATCTGTTGTACGCTTAGGCGTACCGTGGGTTCGAATCCCACCCTCTCCGCCATATCTGTGGATGTTGTCCCCGAGAATCTCTAATATAAGTTCGACGAGCTGGACGGAATTTACGCGTGAGCCAACACAAGCGACTTCTGCAGAAGATTCTCAGCGGTAGCTCGGATGCCAATATCCGCTTCGACGACTTGCGTGGTCTGCTCCGGAATCTGGGGTTTGCCGAGCGGGTACGAGGAAGTCATCATATATTCAGGAAGAAAGGCGTCGCTGAAAAAATCAATTTGCAAAGTGATGGTAGCCAAGCGAAACCCTATCAAGTGCGCCAAGTGCGTCACGTGATTCTGAAATACGAACTGAAGGAGGACGATTGATGTATAAGTATGAAATTATTTTCTACTGGAGCAATGAAGATCAGGCTTTTGTTGCCGAAGTGCCCGAACTGCCCGGGTGCATGGCGCACGGCGACACGCAAGAAGCTGCTCTCAGGAATGTCAATCAAGCAATAGAACTCTGGATTGATACGGCGAGGGAGTTCGGCGATCCGATACCAGAACCGAAGGGCGAGCGTCTGATGCTGGCGTGACGGGGCATGCCTCAAACTAACGGGTCTCCGGAATACCCGGAGCGGTTCAAGCTGCTTGTTGTAAATAGAAACTCCTTTTGTCAGTTGACAATACTTCATATTTATAATATATATGTGGGGTATGTATGAGCGAAAACTCGATCTTTCCCTGCTGTTGAAACAAAAAAAGTCCGCCTTCTTGTTTGGGCCGAGGGGGGTGGGCAAGACGGCGTTGGCCCAGGATTATTTGGCGCGCGTTCAACATGCTGAAAGCATTGATTTGTTGAGCCTGGATACCTATCGACGCTATGTTGCCGAACCGGGTTTGTTTCGCTTGGAGATAGAACAACGGTTGCGGGAAGTCCCCGGGGAAGAAACGCTTACTGTTCTCATCGATGAAGTGCAAAAATTACCTGAACTGCTTGATGAAGTGCATTACTTCATAGAGCGACACAGGAGGCGGGTTCAATTTCTATTAACCGGTTCCAGCGCCAGAAAATTGAAGCGTTCCGGCGCCAACCCCGGTGTCAATTTGTTGGCCGGGCGCGCCTGGACCCTGAAGCTGCATCCACTCAGCTTGCAGGAGTTTGAGCCCGACTTGCGCAAGGCGCTTACCATCGGAACCTTGCCGGGGATTTACCAGGAAACGACATCCTCGGCAAAGCGCTCATTAAAGGCTTACGTGGAGACTTATCTCAGGGAAGAAGTGATGCAGGAATCACTGGTGAGGAAAGTAAATCACTTTATTCGCTTGCTTGATATCGCCGGACAGGTCAACGGTGAACCCGTCAACTATACGGCTATCGCAAGGGACAGCGGTGTCAGCGTGAAAACGGTACAGGAGTATTTCAACATATTGGTAGATACCTTGATCGCTTTTCGGGTTGTCGGCTGGAGTTACTCGATACGCAAACAATTACGCCAAAGTCCCAAGTATTATTTTTTTGATTGCGGTGTCTTGAACGCTATCAGGGGAGAGCTACAGACGGAATTGAAGCCGGGCAGCTACCGGTATGGAAAGTTGTTTGAAACTTTTATCGTGAATGAAATTATCAGGGCCAATGACTACAGGGAGTTGGATTATCGACTCCACCACTGGCGCACCAATACCGGAATGGAAGTCGACCTGGTGCTGGCGCGGGGCCCGAATGACGCACCCAAGGCGGTTGAAATCAAATCGCACTCCTCACCCAAAGAGTCGGACTTGAAGGGACTCATCGCCTTTTCATCAGAAAATAAAAAAGCGCGATTGTTTTGCCTTTGCCAAACAACGCGCAGGTATTCGCTTGGTCCGATACAGGTCATACCGTGGCGTAAGGGTATAGAAACAATACTTCAAGACTGATAAGAAAGGAGCAACAATTCAGGGACTCATACCGGCTACAGGCGATAGCTGCCAAGCAGCTTTTCAGTAACAGCCGTTGGTGAGAACCCTGCTCAATTTGAGAGTGGCGACGCGACAGGGATCGCGTTCGTCTTACTTCCCGTTGCCGAACCTCAGGAAGACGCCGTGCTCGGGCGACGCGTCCCAATTCTCCCGGCGGTCCAGTTCCAGGCCCCAGGTGAACCACCTGCCCGTTACCTCGCCGCCCAGACGCCAGTTCCTGCTCCCCGGACCAGCCTCGTCCAGCGCGCTGTACAGCTTCAGCAAGCCCGGGCCGCGAGTCTCAAAGCCATAGCCCAACTCCATCTGTAACCGGCTTGGGCGCAGGCCGCCGCGCTCAGCCGGGGACGGTTGACCACCCAGGCTGGCGCCCAACAACCGCTCTTCCCGCCACAGGTTCTCCACCCCGCTCGATGCCTCGCCCCAGGTCGGCGTCAAGGTCAACGACGGGCCAATCCCCTCCACGCCCGGATCCAACTCCACCGCCACGCTCGCGCCCCATTCCTCGAACGCCCGCTCCGTATGCCCCAGCAGGTACCGGCCCCGCGTCTCAATCCCCAAGCCCCAGGCCGCATGGCGGTATGCCAACCCGCCGCCCAACTCCGCGCCCAAGCCCGTGTCCGCATCGCCACCGTCCCAACGACCGCCGAACTCCAGGCTTAACTCCAACTGTTGTTGCGGCCCTGCCTGCCAGGCGCGCCGGCCTTCCAGCATCAGGCGTACGCGATGCGCATCCGCATCCACTTCCGGCAACGTCACCGCAGCGCCGCGAGTCTGCTCCGACCCTTCCATGTTCACTATAAAGGCGTCGCCCTTCAACGCCAGGTCCAGACCACGCCAGGACGCCAACTCCCCGCGACTGCCCAACGCCGCCATCCGCATCTCCGTGTCCGTCGTCACCCGCCCGAACTCGTCCGTCAAAGTCGCCTCCCCCCAACCAATGCCCAGCAACCCCCACAGGGATACCCGGTCGTTCAACTGCCAGTGACCATAGGGCAGGATGCTGCTCAAGTCCAAGTCCACCTGCCCCTCGTCCAACCCTGCCGCCGTCGCCTGATAGTCCAGTTCCCCGACGCTGTGCGATAACGCTACGCCCAGCAGCAGGTCATGCTCGACCAGCCGCACGTCCGCGCCCAGGTAACCCGTGTTCACCTCCCCGTCCAACGTTATCCCCGACCCGGACTGGCCACTGAACTGGCTCCTTGAACCCCGGCCCCACACTGTCCACTCCCGACCCTTCGCGCCATCGGCGTCATTGGCGTCATTGGCGTCATCCTCGTCCGGCGCGTCAAGGCGCGTCTCAAAGGCGACCTGGGACAGGAATTCGCCCCGCGGGGAACGCTCCGGGCCGGAAAACCCGCCGGGCGAGCTCGAACCGGCGGGACTGTCCAGGTAAAAGTTCCGCCATGCGCCGGTGGTCCAGCCCGCGCCGGCCGTGCCATTGGCCGCGCCGGTCGTCCAGTCCGCGCCAGCCACGCCGCTACCCGCGCCGGTGGCCCAGTCCGCGTCAGCCACGCCGCTACCCGCACCGGTGGTCCAATCCGCGTCAGCCGCGCCACTGCCCGCACCGGTGGTCCAGTCCGCGTCAGCCGCGCCACTGCCCGCACCGATGATCCAATCCGCGCCAGCCATGCCGCTAACCGCACCGGTGGTCCAGGCGGCGTCAGCCGTGACGTTGGCCGCATCGGTCGTCCAGGCGGCGCCAGTCGCGGCGTTGGCCGCACTGGTCGGGCGGGCGGCGTCAGCCGTGACGTTGGCCGCACCGGTCGTCCGGGCGGCGTCAGCCGTGACGTTGGCCGCACTGGTCGTCCGGGCGGCGTCAGCCGTGACGTTGGCCGCATCGGTCGGGCGGGCGGCGTCAGCCGTGACGTTGGCCGCACTGGTCGGGCGGGCGGCGCCAGTCGCGGCGTTGGCCGCATCGGTCGTCCGGGCGGCGTCAGCCGTGCCGTTGGCCGCACTGGTCGGGCGGGCGGCGTCAGCCGTGCCGTTGGCCGCACTGGTCGGGCGGGCGGCGTCAGCCGTGACGTTGGCTGCATCGGTCGGGCGGGCGGCGCCAGTCGCGGCGTTGGCCGCACTGATCGTCCAGGCCGGGCCGCTGCCGACCTGCGATAGGGCATTCGTCCCGCCGGCGCGTGTTGGCCATCTCGCGCCGGCCGCGCCGATGCCGTCTCGTAGCGACGTGCCCGGCAACCCGGCGCGTGGCGGGCGCGGCGCGGCGCCGGGACGGAAGCGTTGGCCGATGACGTCCACCGCTTCCGTCGCTACCGTCCGCCCGAACGCCGCCAGAGACCATTGCAACGTCTCGCCACGCAGGGACGCCAGGTCGTCATCGATAATCCGGCCCGTCGCCTCGGCATCGCCCAACTCCGCATTACGGGCGCTGACCAGCGTCACCGTGAATATCTCCTCGTCTTCCACCAGGTCGTCGGCTGTCGTCTGAACAACGATCGTCGCCGCAGTCTGTCCCGCCGCAATCGTGAACTCTCCTCGGCGACCCTCGGGCGGCGTGTAGTCGGTATGCGCCAGGGCTGTGCCGTCAGTTATCCGATAAACTACCAGCAGCGTCCCGGCTTCCGGCACGGGCCTGGACAGCGTGATCCCGAACTCGACGGGCTCGCCCTCTACCGCCTCGCCGTCCGTAATCGATATTACAATCGGGCCGGTCACTTCGATCGTGAAACTCAGCGCCGCCGTATCCCCGTCCGCGTCCGTGGCCGTCAGGCTGTATTCGGTCGTCGCCTGCGCCGCCGTCGGTGTGCCCGATAATTCCCGCGTGGCCGCATCGAAGCTCAGCCCGTTGGGTAGCGCCGGCGTCAGCGTGTAGGTCAGCGCGCCGTCGCCGCCCGTGGCCGCCGGTAGTGTCAATGCCGGGATCGGCCAGTTCCGGGTCCAGGACTGGGCCGGGATGGTCGCCGAATCGAAGCTCGGCGTCAGGTCGATGTCGTCGTCGATGATTGTGCCGGTCCCCGTCGCTGTGCCGATGGTCGCGTTCGCCGCGTTGCTCAGGGCTACCACTACGGTCTCGTCCGGCTCGGTGATAGTGTCCCCCGTCACCGCCACCGTTAGCTCTCGAAGCGTGGCGCCTGCGGGGAAGGTCAACGTCCCCGCGGTGAGGGCCGTGTAGTCCGTCCCCGGGGTCGCCGTGCCGGTTCCGGCGTCCGCATAGTCTACGGTCACCGTCCGCCCGCTGGCGGCGTCCAGGGTCACCGTCCAGGTCAGGCTTACCGAACCGGCGTCGCCTTCCGTCAGGGTTGTCGAACCGGCGGCGCCTTCCGTCAGGGTTGTCGAACCGGCGGCGCCCTCTGTCAGGGTCGTCGAACTGGGGTCGCCCTCCGTCAGGGTCGTCGAACCGGGGTTGCCTTCCGTTACGCTCGGCGAGTCGATGGACAGCGACGGCGGGGCGTCGTCATCGGTGATGACGCCGGTTCCCGTCGCCGTGTCGATGGTCGCGTTCGTCGCATTGCTCAGGGTTACCACTACGGTCTCGTCCGCCTCGTCCAGGACGTCGCCCGTCACCGCCACGTTCAAGGTCTGGCTCGTGGTTCCCGCCGGGAAGGTCAGCGTCCCGGCGGTGAGGGCCGCGTAGTCCGTTCCCGGGGTCGCCGTGCCGGTTCCGGCGTCCGCGTAGTCTACTGTCACCGGCCCGGTACCGGGCGCGCTCAAGCTCACGGTGAACGTCAGGTTCGTCGAACCGGCGTCGCCTTCGGTCACGCGCGGCGAGTCGATCGCCAGCGACGGCGCGTCGCCGTCGTCATCGATAATTGTGCCGGTTCCGGTCGCCGTGCCAATGGTCGCGTTCGCGGGGTTGCTCAGGGTTACTATCACGGTCTCGTCCGGCTCGGCCAGGACGTCGCCCGTCACTGACACGTTGAAGGTCTGGCTCGTGGTTCCCGCCGGGAAGGTCAGGGCGCCGGCGGTGAGGGCCGTGTAGTCCGTCCCGGACGTGGCCGTGCCGGTCCCGGCGTCGGCGTAGGCTACTGTCACTTGCTCGGTACTCGCCGCGCTCAAGCTCACGGTGAACGTCAGGTTCGTCGAACCGGCGTCGCCCTCGGTCACGCGCGGCGAGTCAATCGCCAGCGACGGCGCAGCGCCGCCGTCGTCATCAATGATTGTGCCGGTTCCGGTCGCCGTGCCGATGGTCGCATTCACCGCATTGCTCAGGGTTACCACGACGGTCTCGTCCGGCTCGGCCAGGACGTCCCCCGTCACCGCGACCGTGATCTCCAGCAGCGCCGTCCCCGCCGGGAAGGTCAGGGTTCCGGCGGGGAGCGCCGCGTAGTCGGTCCCGGACGTGGCCGTGCCGGTCCCGGCGTCCACATAGTCTACCGTCACCGACTCATTACTCGCCGGACTCAGGGTCACCGGGAACGTCAGGTTCGTCGAACCACTGTCACCCTCCGTCACGCTTGGCGCGCCGATCAACAGCGTCGGCAGCGTGTCCGGGTCACCGCCCCCGTCGCCGTCGTCGTTCACAATCGTTCCCGTCCCCGTGCCGGTTCTAATCGTCGCGTTGACGGGGTTGCTCAGCGATACCACCACCGTCTCGTTCGGCTCGTCGATGGTATCGCCCGTTATCGCTACGTCGAAGGTCTGACTAACCGTCCCCGCCGGGAAGGTCAGGGCGCCGGCGGGGAGCGCCGTGTAGTCAGTCCCGGACGTCGCCGTGCCGGTCCCGGCGTCCGCATAGGCTACCGTCACCGGCGCCGCGCTGGCCGCGCTCAAGCCCACCGTGAACGTCAGGTTCCTGGAACCGCGATTCCCCTCCGTCACCCGTGGCGAGTTGACCGACAGCGTCGGTGGCGGCGCCCGGTCGTCGTCCCTCACCGTGATCGGGGCCGGACTCACCGCCAGGCCGCCTGAGGCGCCGCTCACTGTCACCGTCTCGTCGGCGTTGATCTCCCCATCGTCCGTCGGCGTCAGCGTGAAGCGCCCGGTCCCGCGCGCCGCGCCCGCCGGAATCTCGATGTCAAACGCCGCCACCGCCGCAACGGCCACCGTCCCCGACGCGCCGCTGCCCGCCACGCTCACCCGCACCGTCCGGGCTGTGGCGAACCGCGTGCCGCCGTTGACCGTCGCCGTCACCGTGATCGTCGTCGCCCCGGCGCGCTCGCTTACACTGACGTTGTTCACCGTCAAACTGATCGAGGTCGGCGCGGCATCGTCATCCGTCAACGTGATCGTGGCCGGGCTTACCGTCAGGCCGCTGGAGACGCCGCGCACCGTGATGGTCTCGTCGGTCTCGTCCGTGACGTCGTCCGTCGGCGTCAGCGTGAACGTCCCGGTACCGCTCTCGGCGTCCGCCGGGATCTCGATGTTGAACGCCGACACCGCGGCGAAGTCCACCGCCGTCGCCGTGCCACTGCCCGTCACGCTTACCCCGACGGTCCTGGCCTCGGCGAACCGGGTCGCGCCGGCCACTGTCGCCGTCACCGTGATCGTGGTCGCGCCGTCGCCCTCACCCACGCTGCTGTCGCTCACCGTCAGCGTGAGCGCGGTCGGCGCGGCGTCGTCGTCCGTCAGCGCGATCGTGGCCGAGTTCACCGTCAGGCTGCCCGACGTCCCGCTCACCGTCACTGTCTCGTTGGTCTCGTCCGTCGTATCATCCGTCGGCGTCAGCGTGAACGTCCCGGTACCGCTCGTCGCCCTCGAGGCGAGCGTAATGTTGAAGGACGGCACCGCCGCGAAGTCCACCGCCGTCGCCGTGCCGCTGCCCGCCACGTTCACCTGCACCGTCCTGGGATCGATGAACACGTTCGAGCCGTTCAACGTGGCCGTCACCGTGATCGTCGTCGCCCCGTCACCCTCGGCTACGCTGCTGTCGTCCACCGTCAGCGTGATCGACGTCACCGTCCCGTCGTCGTCCGTCAGGCTGAGCGTGGTCGGGCTCACCGTCAGGCCGCCTGAAGTCCCGCGCACCGTGATGGTCTCATCAGTCTCGTCCGCCGCATCGTCCGTCGGCGTCAGCGTGAAGCTGCCAGTACCGCTCGCCGCGCCCGCCGGGATCGTAATGTCGAAGTCCGACACCGCCGCGAAGTCCACCGCCCCCGCCGTCCCGCTGCCCGCCACGCGCACGGTCACCGTCGTGGCCGCGGCGAACCGGGTCCCGCCGGCCACCGTCGCCGTCACCGTGATCAGGGTCGCCCCGTCGCTCTCGCCCACGCCGTCGTCGTCCACCGTCAACGCGATCGCAGTCGGCGTCGCATCGTTGTCCGTCAACGCGATCGTGGCTGAGTTCACCGTCAGGCTGCCCGACGTCCCGCTCACCGTCACCGTCTCGTTGGTCTCGTCCACCGCATCGTCCGTCGGCGTCAGTGTGAAGGTCCCGGTGGCGCTCGGCGCGCCCGCCGCAATCTCGATGTCGAAGTCCGCCACCGCCGCAAAGTCCACCGCCGACGCCGTGCCGCTGCCCGCCACGCGTACCCGCACCGTCGTGGCCTCGGCGAACCGCAACGTGCCGACCACCGTCGCCGTCACCGTGATCGTCGTCGCCCCGTCGCCCTCGCCCACGCGGTTGTCGTTCACCGTCAACGCGATCTCGGTCGGCGCGGCATCGTTGTCCGTCAACGCGATCGTGGCCGGGTTTACCGTCAGGCTGCCCGACGTCCCGCTCACCGTCACCGTCTCGTTGGTCTCGTCCAGCGTATCGTCCGTCGGCGTCAGCGTGAACGTCCCGGTACCGCTCGCCGCGCCCGCCGCAATCGTAATGTTGAACGCCGACACCGCCGCAAAGTCTACCGCCGTCGCCGTCCCGCTACCCACGACGGTCACCCCAACGGTCCGGGCCGCGGCGAACCGCGTCGCGCCGTCCACCGTCGCCGTCACCGTGATCGACGTCGCCCCGTCGCCCTCGCCCACGCTGGTCCTGCTCACCGTCAGCGTGATCGCGGTCGGGGCCGCATCATCATCCGTCAACGTGATCGTGGCCGGGCTTACCGTCAGGCTGCCCGACGTCCCACTCACCGTCACCGTCTCGTCAGTCTCGTCCAGCACATCGGCCGTCGGCGTCAGCGTGAACGTCCCGGTACCGCTCGCCGCCTCCGCCGCAATCGTGATGTCGAACGCCGACACCGCCGCAAAGTCCACCGCCGTCGCCGTGCCGCTGCCCGCCACGCGCACCCGCACCGGCGTGGCCGCGGCAAATCGGGTCGTCCCGCCCACCGTCGCCGTTACCGTGATCGTGGTCGCCCCGTCGCCTTCGCCTACACTGTTATCATTCACCGTCAACGCAATCGCCGTCGGCGCGGCATCGTCGTCCGTCAGCGTGATCGTGGCCGGGCTCACCGTCAGGCTGCCTGACGTCCCACTCACCGTCACCGTCTCGTCGGTCTCGTCCGTCACGTCGGCGGTCGGCGTCAGCGTGAACGTCCCGGTACCACTCGCCGCCCCCGCCGCAATCGTGATGTCGAACGCCGACACCGCCGCGAAGTCCACCGCCGTCGCCGTGCCGCTGCCCGCCACGCTCACCCCAACGGTCGTGGTCGTAGCAAACCGCGTCTCCCCGGCCACCGTCGCCGTCACCGTGATCAAAGTCGCCCCGTCGCCTTCGCCCACACTGTTATCATTCACCGTCAACGTGATCGCCGTCGGCGCGGCGTCGTCGTCCGTCAACGCGATCGTCGCCGAGTTCACCTTCAGGCTGCCCGACGTGCCGCTCACCGTCAGCGTCTCGTCGGTCTCGTCCAGCGCATCGACCGTCGGCGTCAGCGTGAAGCTGCCCGTACCGCTCGCCGCGCCCGCCGCAATCGTCATGTCAAAGTCCGACACCGCCGCAAAGTCCACCGCCCCCGCCGCGCCGGTCCCCGCCACGCTCACGCTCACCGTCGTCACCCCGGCGAACCGCGTCGTGCCGTTCACCGTCGCCGTCACCGTGATCAGGGTCGCCCCGTCGCCTTCGCTCACGCTGCTGTCGTCCACCGTCAACGTGAGCGACGTCGGCGGGCCGTCGTCGTCCGTCAGGTTGATCGTGGCCGAGTTCACCGTCAGGCTGCCCGACGTCCCGCGCACCGTGATCGTCTCATCGGTCTCGTCCACCGCATCGGCGGTCGGCCGCAGCGTGAAGCGCCCGGTACCGCTCGCCGCCCCCGCCGCAATCGTAATGTCAAAGTCCGACACCGCCGCAAAGTCCACCGCCCCCGTCGTCCCGCTGCCCGCCACGCTCACGGTCACCGTCGTCGCCGCGGCGAAGCGCGTCGTGCCGGCCACCGTCGCCGTCACCGTGATCGGGGTCGCGCCGTCGCCCTCGCCCACGCCGTCGTCGTTCACCGTCAAGGTAATCGCCGTCGGCGTCGCATCATTGTCCGTCAACGTAATCGTGGCCGAATTCACCGTCAGGCCGGCCGAGGTGCCGCGCACCGTCACCGTCTCGTTGGTCTCGTCCACCGCATCGTCCGTCGGCGTCAGCGTGAACGTCCCGGTCTGGCTTGCCGCGCCCGCCGCAATCGTGATGTCGAACGCCGACACCGCCGCGAAGTCCACCGCCGTCGTCGTGCCGCTGCCCGCCACGCGCACACGCACGGTCCTGGCATCAACGAACCGGGTCGTCCCGTCCACCGTCGCCGTTACCGTGATCGTCGTCGCCCCGTCGCCCTCGCCCACGCTGCTGTCGTCCACCGTCAGCGTGATCGCCGTCGGCGCGGCATCGTCGTCCGTCAACGCGATCGTGGCCGGGTTCACCGTCAGGCCGGCCGAGGTGCCGCGCACCGTCACCGTCTCGTCGGTCTCGTCCGTCGTATCGGCGGTCGGCGTCAGCGTGAACGTCCCGGTACCGCTCGCCGCGCCCGCCGCAATCGTGATGTCGAACGCCGACACCGCCGCAAAGTCCACCGCCCCCGCCGTGCCACTGCCCGCCACGCTCACCCCAACGGTCGTGGCTGCCGCGAACCGCGTCGCGCCGACCACCGTGGCGGTCACCGTGATCAGGGTCGCCCCGTCGCCCTCGCCCACGCTGCTGTCATCCACCGTCAGCGTGATCGCCGTCGGCGCGGCGTCGTCGTCCGTCAGCGTGATCGTCGCCGAATTCACCGTCAGGCTGCCCGACGTCCCGCTGACCGTGATCGTCTCGTTGGTCTCGTCGGTCGTATCGACCGTCGGCGTCAGCGTGAAGCTGCCGGTACCGCTCGCCGCGCCCGCCCCGATCGTAATGTCAAAGTTCGCCACCGCCGCAAAGTCCACCGCCGTCGCCGTGCTGCTGCCCGCCACGCTCACCGTCACCGTCCTGGACGTGGCGAACCGGGTCGTGCCGTTCACCGTCGCCGTCACCGTGATCAGGGTCGCCCCGTCGCCCTCGCCCACACTGTTGTCGTTCACCGTCAAGGTGATCGCCGTCGGCGCGGCGTCGTCGTCCGTGATCGTTCCCGTGCCGGTACCCGCCGTAGTGGATATGGCCGCGTTCGTCGGGCTGCTCAACGTCACCACCACCGTCTCGTTCGCCTCGGCCAGGACGTCGCCCGTCACCGCCACGGTGAAGGTCTGGCTGGTCGTCCCCGCCGGGAAGGTCAGCGTCCCGCCGGTGATCGCCGTGTAGTCCGTCCCCGACGTGGCCGTGCCGCCCGTCCCCTCCGCCCAGGCCACCGTCACCTGCCGGCCGCTCGCCGCGCTTAACCTCACCGTGAACGTCAGGTTCGTCGAGCCACTGTTCCCCTCCGCCACGCTCGGCGAGTTGATCGACAGCGTCGGCGTCGCATCGTCGTCCGTGATCGTCCCCGTGCCGGTACCCACCGTAGCGGATATGGCCGCGTTCGTCGGGCTGCTCAACGTCACCACCACCGTCTCGTTCGCTTCGTCCAGCGTGTCGCCGGTCACCAACACGTTGAAAGTCTGGCTGGTCGTCCCCGCCGCGAAGGTCAGCGTCCCGCCCGTGATGGCCGTGTAGTCCGTCCCGGACGTGGCCGTGCCGTTCGTGACGCCCTGGACATTCACGGCGTCGGCGTAGGCCACCGTCACCTGCTGGCCGCTCGCCGCGCTCAGGCTCACCGTGAACGTCAGGTTCGTTGAACCAGTGTTCCCCTCGGTCACGCTCGGTGAGTTGATTGACAGCGTCGGCGCGGCGTCGTTGTCCGTGATCGTCCCCGTCCCATTCGCCGTCGCGATCGTCGCGTTCGCCGCGTTGCTCAGGGTCACCACAACGGTCTCGTTCGGCTCGTCCAGCGTGTCGCCCAGCGTCGCCACGTTGAAGGTCTGGCTGGTGGTACCCACCGCGAAGGTCAGCGTCCCGCTGGTGATCGCCGTGTAGTCCGTCCCGGACGTGGCCGTGCCGGTTGTGGCATCCGCGTAGTCCACCGTCACCTGTTGGCCGCTCGCCGCGCTCAACGTCACCGTGAACGTCAGGTTCGTCGAACCAGTGTTCCCCTCGGTCACGCTCGGTGAGTTGATCGACAGCGTCGGCGTCGCGTCGTTGTCCGTCAACGTGATCGTCGCCGAACTCACCGTCAGGCCGGTCGCCGTCCCGCTCACCGTGATCGTCTCGTCGGTCTCGTCCGCCGTGTCGTTCGTCGGCGTCAGCGTGAACGTCCCGGTCTGGCTCGCCGCGCCCGCCCCAATCTCAATGTCGAAGTCCGCCACCGCCGCGAAGTCCACTGCCGACGCCGTGCCGCTGCCCGCCACGCTTACCGTCACCGTCGTGGCCGTAGCGAACTGCGTCGTCCCGTCCACCGTGGCCGTCACCGTGATCGTCGTCGCCCCGTCGCCCTCACCCACGCTGTTATCATTCACCGACAGCGTGATCGCAGTCGGCGTCGCATCGTCGTCCCTGATCCTCCCCGTGCCGCTCGCCGTGGAGATCGTCGCGTTCGACTCGTTGCTCAGGGTCACGATGACGGTCTCGTTCGCCTCGTCCAGCGTATCGCCCGTCACCGCTACGTTGAAGGTCTGGCTGGTCGTCCCCGCCGTGAAGGTCAGCGTGCCGGCGGTGATCGCCGTGTAGTCCGTCCCCGACGTGGCCGTGCCGGTCCCGGCGTCCGCGTAGTCCACCGTCACCTGCCGGCCGCTCGCCGCGCTCAACCTCACCGTGAACGTCAGGTTCGTCGAGCCGCTGTCACCCTCGGTCACGCTCGGCGAGTTGATCGACAGCGACGGCGTCGCATCGTCGTCCGTGATCGTCCCCGTGCCGGTACCTGCCGTAGCGGATACGGTCGCGTTCGTCGGGCCGCTCAGCGATACCAACACCGTCTCGTTCGCTTCATCCAGCGTGTCGCCCGTCACCGCCACGTTGAAGGTCTGGCTGGTCGTCCCCGCCGTGAAGGTCAGCGTCCCGCCCGTGATGGCCGTGTAGTCCGTGCCGGACGTGGCCGTGCCGGTCCCGGCGTCGGCGTAGGCCACCGTCACCTGCTGGCCGCTCGCCGCGCTCAACCTCACCGTGAACGTCAGGTTGGTCGAGCCAGTGTTCCCCTCGGTCACGCTCGGTGAGTTGATTGACAGCGTCGGCGCGCCGTCGTCGTCCGTGATCGTCCCCGTCCCATTCGCCGTCGCGATCGTCGCGTTCGCCGCATTGCTCAGGGTCACCACCACCGTTTCGTTCGCCTCGTCCAGCGTGTCACCCGTCACCGACACGGTGAAGGTCTGGCTGGTCGTCCCCGCCGGGAAGGTCAGCGTGCCGCCGGTGATGGCCGTGTAGTCCGTCCCCGACGTGGCTGTGCCGCCGGTCCCCTCTGCCCAGGCCACCGTCACCTGCTGGCCGCTCTCCGCGCTCAACCTCACCGTGAACGTCAGGTTCGTCGAACCAGTGTTCCCCTCGGTCACGGTCGGTGAGTTGATCGACAGCGTCGGCGCGCCGTCGTCGTCCCTGATCCTCCCCGTACGGTCCAGGCTAGTGACGGTGTCCCCGGCGCCCGTCACGATCGTCGCGTTCGTCGCGTTGCTCCACGTCACGATCACCCCCTCGTTCGCCTCGGGCAGCGTGTCACCCGTCACCGACACGGTGAAGGTCCGGCTGGTCGTCCCTGCCGTGAAGGTCAGCGTGCCGGCGGTGATCGCCGTGTAGTCCGTCCCCGACGTGGCCGTGCCGGTCCCGGCGTCGGCGTAGGCCACCGTCACCTGCCGGCCGCTCGCCGCGCTCAACCTCACCGTGAACGTCAGGTTCGTCGAACCAGTGTTCCCCTCGGTCACGGTCGGCGAGTTGATCGACAGCGTCGGCGTCGCATCGTCGTCCGTGATCGTCCCCGTGCCGGTACCCACCGTACTGGATATGCCCGCGTTCGTCGGGTTGCTCAGCGATACCACCACCGTCTCGTTCGCTTCGTCCAGCGTGTCGCCCGTCACCGCCACGTTGAAGGTCTGGCTGGTCGTCCCCGCCGCGAAGGTCAGCGTCCCGCCGGTGATGGCCGTGTAATCCGTCCCCGACGTGGCCGTGCCGGTCCCGGTGTCCGCGTAAGCCACCGTCACCTGCTGGGCGCTCGCCGGACTCAGGCTCACCGTGAACGTCAGGTTGGTCGAGCCGCTGTTCCCCTCCGACACGCTCGGCGAGTTGATCGACAGCGACGGCGGGCCGTCGTCGTCCGTCAGGCTGATCGTCGCCGAATTCACCGTCAGGGCGCCTGAGGCGCCGCTCACCGTGATCGTCTCGTCGGTCTCGTCCGCCGTATCGACCGTCGGCGTCAGCGTGAACGTCCCGGTCTGGCTCGCCGCCCCCGCCGCAATCTCAATGTCGAAGTCCGGCACCGCCGTAAAGTCCACCGCCGACGCCGTGCCGCTGCCTGCCACGCTTACCGTCACCGTCGTGGCCGCGGCGAACCGGGTCGTGCCGTCTACCGTCGCCGTCACCGTGATCGTCGTTGCCCCGTCGCCCTCGCCCACGCTGTTGTCGTTCACCGTCAAGGTGATCGAGGGCGTCGCATCGTCGTTCGTGATCGTCCCCGTGCCGGTGCCCGCCGTATTGGATACGGTCGCGTTCGTCGGGCTGCTCAACGACACCAGGACAGTCTCGTTCGACTCGGCCAGGACGTCACCCGTCACCGCCACGTTGAAGGTCTGGCTGGTCGTCCCTGCCGTGAAGGTCAGCGTGCCGGCGGTGATCGCCGTGTAGTCCGTCCCCGACGTGGCCGTGCCGGTCGTGGCGTCCGCGTAGGCCACCGTCACCTCCTTGCCGCTCGCCGCGCTCAGACTCACCGTGAACGTCAGGTTCTTCGAGCCACTGTTCCCCTCGGTCACGCTCGGTGAGTTGATCGACAGCGTCGGCTCATCGTCGTTGTCCGTGATCGTCCCCGTGCCGGTCGCCGTCGAGATCGTCGCGTTCGTCGGGTCGCTCAGGGTCACCACGACGGTCTCGTTCACCTCGTCCAGCGTATCGCCCAGCACTGACACGTTGAAGGTCTGGCTGGTCGTCCCCGCCGTGAAGGTCAGCGTCCCGGCGGTGAACGCCGTGTAGTCCGTCCCTGACGTGGCCGTGCCGGTCGTGGCGTCGGCGTAGTCCACCGTCACCGGCTGGACGCTCGCCGCGCTCAAGGTCACGGTGAAGGTCAGGTTCGTCGAGCCGCTGTTCCCCTCCGTCACGCTTGGCGAGTTGATCGATATCGTCGGCCCGTCGTCGTCCGTGATCGTCCCCGTGCCGGTACCCGTCGCGATCGTCGCGTTCATCGGACTGCTCAGGGTTACCACGATGGTCTCGTCCGTCTCGTCGGTCGTGTCGCCGGTCACCGCTACGTCAAAGGTCTGGCTGGTTGTCCCCGCCGTGAAGGTCAGCGTCCCGCCGGTGATGGTCGTGTAGTCGGTCCCGGACGTGGCCGTGCCGCCGGTCCCTTCCGCCCAGGCCACCGTCACCTGCCGGGGGCTCGCCGCGCTCAGCGTCACCGTGAACGTCAGGTTCGTCGAGCCGCTGTCACCCTCCGTCACGCTCGGCGAGTCGATCGATATCGTCGGCCCGTCGTCGTTCGTGATCGTCCCCGTGCCGGTACCCACCGAAATGGTCGCGTTCGTCGGGTCGCTCAGGGTCACCACGATGGTCTCGTTCTCCTCGTCGTCTTCGTCGCCCGTCACCGATACGTTGAAGGTCTTGCTGGTTTCCCCTGCCGCGAAGGTCAGCGTGCCGCCGGTGATCGCCGTGTAGTCGGTCCCGGACGTGGCCGTGCCGTTCGTGACGCCCTGGACATTCACGGCGTCGGCGTAGGCCACCGTCACCGGCTGGACGCTCGCCGCGCTCAGGCTCACCGTGAATGTCAGGTTTGTCGAGCCGCTGTCGCCCTCGGTCACGTCCGGCGAGTCGATCGATATCGTCGGCCCGTCGTCGTCCGTGATCGTCCCCGTGCCGGTCGCGGTCGAGATGGTCGCGTTCGTCGGGTTGCTCAGGGACACCACGACGGTCTCGTTCAACTCGTCGGTCGTGTCGCCGGTCACCGCCACGTTGAAGGTCCGGCTGGTCGTCCCCACCGCGAAGGTCAGCGTCCCACCGGTGATCGCCGTGTAGTCGGTCCCGGACGTGGCCGTGCCGGTCGTGGCGTCGGCGTAGGCCACCGTCACCTGCTGGCTGGTCGCCGCGCCCAAGGTCACGGTGAACGTCAGGTTCGTCGAGCCGCTGTCCCCCTCCGCCACGCTCGGTGAGTTGATCGACAGCATCGGCCCGTCGTCGTCCGTGATCGTCACCGTGCCGGTGCCCGTCGCGATCGTCGCGTTCGTCGGGCTGCTCAGGGTCACCACGATGGTCTCGTTCGTCTCATCGGTCGTGTCGCCCCTCACCACCACGGTGAAGGTCTGGCTGGTCGTCCCCGCCGCGAAGGTCAGCGTGCCGCCGGTGATGGCCGTGTAGTCGGTCCCGGACGTGGCCGTGCCGGTCCCGGCGTCGGCGTAGGCCACCGTCACCTGCTGGGCGCTCGCCGCGCTCAGGCTCACCGTGAACGGCAGGCTCGTCAAGCCGCTGTCGCCCTCCGTCACGCTCGCCGAGTCGATCGATATCGTCGGCCCGTCGTCGTCCGTGATCGTCCCCGTGCCGGTGCCCGTCGCGATCGTCGCGTTCGTCGGGCTGCTCAGGGTCACCACGACGGTCTCGTTCGCCTCGTCGGTCGTGTCGCCCATCACCGCCACGGTGAAGGTCTGGCTGGTCGTCCCCACCGCGAAGGTCAGCGTGCCGGCGGTGATCGCCGTGTAGTCCGTCCCGGACGTGGCTGTGCCGGTCGTGGCGTCGGCGTAGGCCACCGTCACCTGCCGGACGCTCGCCGCGCTCAGCGTCGCCGTGAACGTCATGTTCGTCGTGCCGCTGTCCCCCTCGGTCACGGTCGGCGAGTCGATCGACACCGTCGGCCCGTCGTCGCTCGTGATCGTCCCCGTGCCGGTCGCCGTCGCGATCGTCGCGTTCGTTGGGCTGCTCAGGGTCACCACGATGGTCTCGTTCGTCTCGTCGGTCGTGTCGCCCGTCACCGCCACGTTGAAGGTCTGGCTGGTCGTCCCCGCCGCGAAGGTCAGCGTCCCACCGGTGATCGCCGTGTAGTCGGTCCCGGACGTGGCCGTGCCGGTCCCGGCGTCGGCCCAGGTCACTGTCACCGGCTGGGCGCTCGCCGCGCTCAACGTCACCGTGAAGGTCAGGTTCGTCGAACCGCTGTCGCCCTCGGTCACGCTCGGCGAGTCGATCGATATCGTCGGCCCGTCGTCGTCCGTGATCGTCCCCGTGCCGGTCGCCGTCGCGATCGTCGCGTTCGTCGGGTTGCTCAGGGTCACCACGACGGTCTCGTTCGTCTCGTCGGTCGTGTCGACGGTCACCGCCACGGTGAAGGTCTGGCTGGTCGTCCCCACCGCGAAGGTCAGAGCGCCGGCGGTGATGGACGTGTAGTCGGTCCCGGACGTGGCTGTGCCGGTCCCGGCGTCCGCGTAGTCCACCGTCACCTGCTGGGCGCTCGCCGCGCTCAACGTCGCCGTGAACGTCAGGGTCGTCGCGCCGCTGTTCCCCTCGGTCACGCTCGGCGAGTCAATCGACACCGTCGGCCCGTCGTCGTCCGTGATCGTCCCCGTGCCGGTACCCGTCGCGATCGTCGCGTTCGTCGCGCCGCTCAGGGTCACCGCGACGGTTTCGTTCGCCTCGTCGGTCGTATCGCCGGTCACCGATACGTCAAAGGTCTGGCTGGTCGTCCCCGCCGGGAAGGTCAGCGTACCGCCGGTGATCGCCGTGTAGTCGGTCCCGGACGTGGCTGTGCCGGTCCCGGCGTCGGCGTAGGCCACCGTCACCTGCCGGCCGCTCGCCGCGCTCAACATCACCGTAAACGTCAGGGTCGCCGTGCCGCTGTTCCCCTCCGTTACGCTCGGTGAGTTGATCGACAGCGTCGGCGTCGCATCGTCGTCCGTGATCGTCCCCGTGCCGGTACCCACCGTAGCGGATATGGCCGCGTTCGTCGGGTTGCTCAGGGGCACCACCACCGTCTCGTTCGCCTCGTCCAGCGTGTCGCCCGTTACCGCCACGTTGAAGGTCTGGCTGGTCGTCCCCGCCGCGAAGGTCAGCGTCCCGCCGGTGATGGCCGTGTAGTCCGTCCCGGACGTGGCCGTGCCGTTCGTCACGTTCGTGTCATCCACGGCGTCGGCGTAAGCCACCGTCACCTGCTGGGCGCTCGCCGGACTCAACGTCACCGTGAACGTCAGGTTGGTCGAGCCGCTGTTCCCCTCCGTCACGCTCGGCGAGTTGATTGACAGCCTCGGCTCGCCGTCGTCGTCCGTCAGCGTGATCGTCGCCGAGTTCACCGTCAGGTCGCCTGAGGCGCCGCTCACCGTGATCGTCTCGTCGGTCTCGTCCGCCGTGTCGACCGTCGGCGTCAGCGTGAACGTCCCGGTACCGCTCGCCGCCCCCGCCGCAATCGTAATGTCGAAGGGCGACACCGCCGCCGTAAAGTCCACCGCCGACGCCGTGCCACTGCCCGCCACGCTCACGGTCACCGTCGTGGCCCCGGCGAATCGGATCGTGCCGTCCACTGTGGCCGTCACCGTGATCGTGGTGGCCCCGTCGCCCTCGGCCACGCTGCTGTCATCCACCGTCAACGTGATCTCGGGCGCATCCTCGTCGTCGGTGATGGTTCCCGTCCCGCTCGCCGTCGCGATCGTCGCGTTCGCCGCGCTGCTCAGGGTCACTACGACGGTCTCGTCCGGCTCGACCAGGATGTCGCCCGTCACCGCTACGTCGAAGGTCTGGCTGGTCGTCCCCGCCGGGAAGGTCAGCGTCCCGGCGGTGATCGCCGTGTAGTCCGTCCCCGACGTGGCCGTGCCGGTCCCGGCGTCGGCGTAGGCTACCGTCACCTGCCGGCCGCTTGCCGCGCTCAACGTCACCGTGAACGTCAGGTTCGTCGAACCACTGTCACCCTCCGTCACGCTCGGTGAGTCGATCGACAGCGACGGCATCGCATCGTTGTCGTTGATCGTGCCCGTGCCGGTCGCCGTCGAGATCGTCGCGCCCGCCGCGCCGCTCAGGGTCACCACGATGGTTTCGTTCGCCTCGTCGATCGTGTCGCCCGTCACCGCGACGTTGAAGGTCTGGCTGGTCGTCCCCACCGGGAAGGTCAGCGTCCCGCCCGCGATCACCGTGTAGTCGGTGCCGGACGTGGCCGTGCCGTCGTTCATCATGTCCGAGTCGTCCACGGCGTCGGCGTAGTTCACCGTCACCTGCCGGATGGTCGCCGCGCTCAGGCTCACCGTGAACGTCAGGTTCGTCGTGCCGCTGTTCCCCTCCGTCACGGTCGGCGAGTTGATCGACAGCGTCGCCCCGTCGTCATTCGTGATCGTCCCCGTGCCGGTCCCTGCCGTCTCTGAGATGGTTGCGTCCGGCGCGTCGCTCAGGGTTATCACGATGGTCTCGTTCGCCTCGTCCAGCGTGTCGCCGTTCACCGACACGTCGAAGGTCTGGCTGGTCGTCCCCACCGGGAAGGTCAGCGTCCCGGCGGTGATGGCCGTGTAGTCAGCCGGCGACGTGGCCGTGCCGGGCGACGGCGTGGCCGTGCCGGTCCCGGCGTCGGCGTAGTTCACCGTCACCTGCCGGACGCTCGCCGCGCTCAACGTCACCGTGAACGTCAGGTCCGTCGTGCCGCTGTCACCCTCCGCCACGCTCGGCTCGTCGATCGACACTGTCGGCCCGTCGTCGTTCGTGATCGTCCCCGTGCCGGTGGCCGTCAAGATCGTTGCGTTCGTCGCGTCGCTCAGGGTCACCACGACGGTCTCACCCACCTCGTCGGTCGTATCGCCCGTCACCGCGACGTTGAAGGTCTGGCTGGTCGTCCCCACCGGGAAGGTCAGCGTCCCGGCGGTGATGGCCGTGTAGTCGGTCCCGGACGTGGCCGTGCCGGTCCCGGCGTCGGCGTAGTCCACCGTCACCTCCTGGACGCTCGCCGCGCTCAACGTCGCCGTGAACGTCAGGTTGGTCGAACCGCTGTTACCCTCCGCCACGCTCGGTGAGTTGATCGACACTGTCGGCCCGTCGTCGTCCGTGATCGTCGCTGTGCCGGTCGCCGTCGCGATCGTCGCGTTCGCCGCGTTGCTCAGGGTCACCACGATGGTCTCGTTCGTCTCGTCGGTCGTGTCGCCTGTCACTTCTACCGCGAAGGACTGGGTGGTCGACCCCGCCGAGAAGATCACCGTGCTACTGGTGATCGCTCCGTAGTCGGTCCCGGACGTGGCCGTGCCGGTCCCGGCGTCGGCGTAGTCCACCGTCACCTGCTGGCCGCTCGCCGCGCTCAACCTCACCGTCCACTCCAGGTTCTCCGCGCCGCTGTCACCCTCCGTCACAGTCGGCGAGTTGATCGACACCGTCGGCTGATCGTCGTCGTCGGTGATCGTCCCCGTGCCGGTCGCCGTCGCGATCGTCGCGTTCGTCGCGTTGCTCAGGGTTATCACGATGGTCTCGTTCGCCTCGTCCAAGGCGTCGTCCAACACCTCTACCGAGAAAGCAAAGCGTAAAAACCCCGCTTGGATGGTCACCTCGCTGCTTGGGATAGCCGTGTAGTCGGTCCCCGACGTGGCCGTGCCGGTCCCGGCGTCGGCGTAGTCCACCGTTATATCCTTGCCGCTCAACGCGCTCAACGTCACCGTGAAACTCAGGAAATCATCGTCGGCGTCTTCCTCCGAGAAGCTCGGCGCGTCAATCGATAGCGTCGGCGGATCGTCGTCGTCGGTGATCGTCCCCGTGCCGCTCGCCGTCGCGATCGTCGCGTTCGCCGCGTTGCTCAGGGTGATGATCACCGTCTCGTCGTCCTCGTCCAGCGCATCGCCCAGCACCGATACGGCGAAGGTCTGGCTGGTCGTCCCCGCCGTGAAGGTCAGCGTCCCGCCGGTGATCGCCGTGTAGTCCCTGTCCGTGTCGGTCGCCGTGCCGGACGTGGCTGTGCCGGTCCCGGCATCCGCGTAGGCCACCGTCACTTCCTGGGCGCTCGCCGCGCTCAACGTCAGCGTGAACGTCAGGGTCGGCGTCGGCGTATCGTCGCTGTCCCCCTCCGTCACGCTCGGCGAGTTGATCGACAGCGTCGGCGTGTCGTCGTTGTCCGTCAGGCTGATCGTGGCCGGGCGCACCAACAGGCTGCCTGAGACGCCACTCACCGTCACCGTCTCGTTGGCCTCGTCCAGCGCGTCGTTCGTCGGCGTCAGCGTGAACGTCCCGGTACCGCTCGCCGCGTTCGCCGGGATCGTAATGTCGAAGGATGACACCGCCGCGAAGTCCACCACCCCCGCCGTGCCGCTGCCGGCCACGCTCACCGTCACCGTCGTGGACGAGGAAAACCGCAGCTCGCCGTCCACCGTGGCCGTCACCGTGATCGTGGTCGCCCCGTCGGCCTCGCCCACGCTGCTGTCATCCACCGTCAACGTGAGCGATGGCTCGTCGTCGTCCGTGATCGTCCCCGTGCCGGTACCCGCCGTACTTGATATGACCGCGTTCGACGGGCGGCCAAGGAGCACCACGATGGTCTCGTTCCTCTCGTCGATCGTGTCGCCTATCACCGCCACGTTGAAGGTCTGGCTGGTCGTCCCCGGCGGGAAGTTCAGCCGGCCGGCGCGGATCGCCGTGTAGTCCGTCCCGGACGTGGCCGTGCCGCCCCTGCTGGCGAGCCTGCCGTCGGCGTAGTTCACCGTCACCTGCCGGGTACTGGCCGGGGTCAACGTCACCTCGAACGTCAGGTTCTTCGTGCCGCTGTCCCCCTCCGTCACGCTCGGCGAGTCGATCGACAGCGTCGGCGTCGCGTCGTTGTCCGTGATCGTCCCCGTGCCGGTCGCGGTCGCGATCGTCGCGCCTGTCGCGCCGCTCAGGGTCACCACGACGGTCTCATTCGACTCGTCGATCGTGTCGCCCGTCACCGCTACGTTGAAGGTCTTGCTGGTATCCCCCGCCGCGAAGGTCAGTGTGCCGTCGGTGATCGCCGTGTAGTCGGTCCCGGACGTGGCCGTGCCGGTCCCGGCGTCGGCGTAGTTCACCGTCACCTGGCCAGTACTGGCCGGACTCAGGGTCACCGTGAACATCAGGTTCGTCGAGCCGCTGTCGCCCTCCGTCACGCTTGGCGAGTTGATCGACAGCGCCGGTGCGCCGTCGTCGTCGATGATCGTCCCCGTGCCGGCGACCGTCGCGAGCGTCGCGTTCACCGCGTTGCTGATGAAGACCAGGACGGTCTCGTTCGACTCGTCGGTCGTGTCGCCCGTCACCGACACGTCGAAGGTCTGACTAATCGTCTCCGCCGGGAAGGTCAGCGTCCCGCCGGTGATGACCGCGTAGTCGGTCCCGGACGTGGCCGTGCCGCCCCCCGCCCGCGCCCAGTTCACCGTCACCTCCTTGCCGCTTGCCGCGCTCAAGGTCACCGTGAACGTCAGGTTCGTCGTGTCGCCGCTGTTGCCCTCCGTCACGCTCGGCGAGTCGACCGACAGCGACGGCGTCGCGTCGTCATCCGTCAAGGTGATCGTGGCTGAATTCACCGTCAGGCTGCCTGATGTCCCACTCACCGTCACCGTCTCGTTCGTCTCGTCCAGCGCATCGGCCGTCGGCGTCAGGGTGAAGCTTCCGGTACCGCTCGCCGACCCTGCCGCAATCGTAATGTCGAAGTCCGACACCGCCGCGAAGTCCACCGCCGACGCCGCGCCGCTGCCCGCCACGCTTACCGTCACCGTCCTGTCTGTGGCGAACCGCGACGTGCCATCCAGCGTGGCGGTTGCCGTGATCGTGGTCGCCCCGTCGCTCTCGCCCACGCTGGTGTCATCCACCGTCAAGTTGATCGATGGCGTCGCATCGTCGTCGGTGATCGTCCCGGTGCCGATCGCTGTCGCGATGGTCGCGTTCCTCGCGTTGCTCAGCCTCAACACGAGGGTCTCGTCGTCCTCGTCGAAGACGTCGCCCCTCACCCGCAACCCTAATCTCTCCCTGGTACTCCCCGGATGGAAGAGAATCGTGCCGGTGCCGGGGTTTACGTAGTCCACATCCCTAGTGGCCGTGCTGCTCGCATCGACCCCCCAGCTCACCCTCACCGTCTGGCTGCTCGACTCGCTCATCTGTACTGTGTACGTCAGTTGCGCTACGCCGCTGTTCCCCTCCCTCACGCTCGGCGAGTCGATCGATATCGTCGGCCCGTCGTCGTTTGTGATCGTCCCCGTGCCGGTCGTCGTCGCGAGCGTTGCGTTCGTCGGGCTGCTCAGGGTTATCACGACGGTCTCGTTCGCCTCGACGTCTTCGTCGCCCGTCACCGATACGTTGAAGGTCTGGCTGGTCGTCCCCGCCGCGAAGGTCAGGGTGCCGGCGGTGATCGCCGTGTAGTCCGTCCCGGACGTGGCCGTGCCGGTCGTGGCGTCGGCGTAGGCCACCGTCACCTGCTGGCTGCTCGCCGGGCTCAAGGTCACCGTGAACGTCAGGTTCGTCGTGTCGCCGTCGTCGCCCTCGGTCACGCTTGGTGAGTTAATCGACAGCGTCTGCGCGGCGGCCTGGGGCGCGACGGCGGCCAGGGCAAGGAGCAGCAAGGGGACAAGGCAGGGGCGCCAGCCGGCGATCCACCGCTTCATGCCGGCGTCAGGGCAATCGTGTCGCTGTCGCCCTCGGTCACGCTCGGCGAGTTGATGGGCCTCGACGGATTCAGTATTTGCGGGGGGGGGGGGGGGGGGGGGGCAGGCAATCCACCGCTTCACATCCTCGAAGCTGACGCGAAGAAGAGCAAGCGGCAAAGAAAAAAGCAACGGCATATCAGAAACTGTTCAATTTATTCGATAGACGAGTGGCAATGACAACAAGGCGTTTCGCCGAAACAAACGCCAAACGCAACTTGCGCAATCCCCGTGTTGCCAAAGCGCTCACCTACCCCTGATTTGAAAGATTATTCATTCAATCATAGCATACCACAGTCATAGCATACTTTAAATCAACAAAAACTTTTCCAGTCCCCTTGACGGCCTGTAGAGCGCAAAAACCTTACCTGTTCAAGATGTTGGCGTGACGGGGCATGACTCGCATGGCATATGTGGTTCGACTTTATGCTACGATAGCTTATAGCATACAGCTTGACAAGCCCGGTAATCAAGGAACCATACAGGATTAATCATGTCGGAATTAAAAAATTATCATATGTCAGCCGAAGATTTCCGGCGGTACGGTAAGGAAATGATCGATTGGATAGCCGATTATTATGAGCGGATAGAGCAATATCCCGTTCTGTCACGGGTAAAACCCGGGGAGATCAAGGCGGCGCTTGCCGCTGCCGCGCCGGTTGCGGGGGAGGATTTTGGAGAGATTATCAAGGGCCTGGAGGATACGATCATGCCCGGCGTCACCCATTGGCAATCTCCCCGCTTTCATGCGTACTTTCCGGCCAATGCTTCGGGGCCGGCCATATTAGGCGACCTGTTGTCTGCCGGTCTCGGCATACAGGGCATGTTATGGTCAACCAGTCCGGCTTGCACCGAGCTTGAGACCCAAGTCCTGGATTGGCTGATAGACCCATTGGGATTGCCGGAGAAATTCCGGTCAACCAACCGCGGCGGCGGCGTACTCCAGGACAGCGCCTCCAGCGCCGTGTTATGCGCCCTGCTCGCCGCGCGGGAGAGGGACTCCGGTCTGCAAACAAATAAAACCGGGGGTAACGGCAGGCAGGTCGCTTATTGCTCGACCCAGACCCATTCTTCCCTGGAGAAAGCCATGGGGATCGCCGGTTTGGGGCGTGACAACCTGAGACAAATTGAAGTCGATGAGAACTTCGCCCTGGACGTGGGTAAGTTGCGAGAGCGAATCGACTTGGACAAGGCGGCGGGACTGCGCCCTGTTTTTGTCTGCGCCACCCTGGGGACTACCTCATCCAATGCAATGGACCCGGTTGCCGCCATCGGCAAAATCTGTGCCGAAGAAAACCTGTGGTTTCACATAGACGGCGCCATGTCGGGCACGGCCGCGATATGCCCTGAATATCATTATCTCCATGACGGCGTTGAATATGCCGACAGTTATTGTTTCAACCCGCATAAATGGATGTTTACCAATTTCGATTGTAGTTGTTTCTGGGTTGCCGACCGCAGCGCGTTGATCAACGCCTTGTCCATCCTGCCTGAGTACCTGCTCAACGAGGCGACAGAGAGCGGCGCGGTGTTTGATTACCGCGACTGGCAGGTTCCCCTGGGCCGCCGGTTCCGCGCGCTGAAGCTCTGGTTCGTGCTTCGCTATTACGGCGTGGAGGGCTTGCAATATCACATACGCCGGCATATCGAACTGACAAAACTGCTCATCGACCGGATTGAAGCCGATGAGAATTTCGACCTTGTCGCCCCGGCGCCGTTGAATTTAATCTGCTTCCGTCATCGGGGCAACGATGATCTGAATAAAAAAATCATGGACGAACTGAACGAGAGCGGTGAAATATTTCTTACCCACACGAAACTGAATGACCGGTTTGTCATTCGATTCTGCGTCGGTCAATCCAGGACCGAGGAGGAACATATCAAGCAGGCGTGGCGATTGATTACAGCAACGGCGGCTCGTTTACGCGGCGAGGTGACGTTGGATGAATGATAAAGGCGATTTTTATTACGCAGTGATTTTTAGCTACGAGATGGCTGATGACCTGGCAGGGTACGCAGACATGGCGGACAAGATGGCTGAGCTGGTTGAAAAACAGCCCGGTTACATCGGCAGGCATGACAGCGTGGAAGGGAAACGGGAAGTGACTATTTCTTACTGGCAGGATCTCGATTCCGTCAAAGCCTGGAAACAAAACCCGGAACACCAGGCCGCCCAGGCGCTGGGACGTTCAAAGTGGTATGCGAATTACGAAGTCCAAATAATCAAAATAGATAAATTCTACAAATCCTGTCAGCGTTGACCCCAGGCATTTTGATTAAGGGAAAATTCAAGGGTCACCCGGACAACCGGAAGAATAAGGCACGTTAAAAACAATGAAATACTGTCCCTTGTGCACGTCCGATCTCGTATTGCTTGAGCAAAGCGGTTTGCCGCGTTTGAGTTGCGCGGCAGAGGGATGTGGTTACATTTTTTGGGATAATCCCATCCCCGTCGTCGGCGCCATAGTCGAACATGAAGGGGAAATCATCCTGGCCAACAACGTGAATTGGCCCGAACACTGGTTTTCCCTCATCACCGGCTTTCTCGAAAAAGATGAAACCCCGGAACAATGCGTCGTCCGGGAAGTAAAAGAAGAACTCAATCTTGACAGCGAAAAAACCGAGTACGTTGGATTGTATTCATTCTTTCGACTCAACCAGCTTATCATCGCCTATCATGTCCGCGCCACGGGTGAAATCAAATTGAATGAGGAACTGCGCAGTTACAAGCGAGTCAAAAAGGACAAAGTACAACCCTGGGATTCAGAAACCGGACACGCGCTAAGGGACTGGTTGATATCAAAGGGGTTATACGACGAAAGCCGGGGTTTGATGCAACGTTAGCCGGGAACGGGACGTTTGATGAGTGTTTATGACAAAATATACGGACGGGTAAAGCGCATCCCGGATGGAAAAGTCGCCACATACGGTCAAATAGCCGAATTGACCGGCAAATGTTCCGCGAGACAGGTGGGGTATGCCATGGCCGCCCTGCCCCATGATACCCGCGTGCCCTGGCACAGGGTTATCAACAGTCAGGGCAGGATCAGCCTGCGCAGCGGCTCGGAAGGCCACCAGCTGCAACAGATATTATTAGAGGCTGAAGGCATCGTTTTTTCGCAAGATGGCAGAATCAATCTTGCAAAATATCGCTGGGCCGACACGTAGAAACGCCATTTACGGCGGCTCTCCTGTATTATAGTCCTCCGTAGCAGGGACGCATTACTATACTGTAGTCGAATGCTTTTGATTCTCTTTACCAATTTGCTTATTACCGGGTTGGTCGTAGTCGTCCATTACGAAGCATTGACCCTGCTTTCTTCGCGCCTGCCTGAAATTGACGTGCCTGACAGGTTGCGGGTTTTAATCGGCCTGGTCGGTTCTTTATTGGCCCATGTCGTCGAAGTGTGGCTCTTTGCATTTGCCTATTACGCGCTTATCAAGTTTGAAAGATTCGGCAGTATCGAAGTATTCGGGACTGTCCGCGATAATTTCAATCCGACGTTTCTGGACTGTATTTATTTTTCTCTTGTCAATTATACTTCCCTGGGATACGGCGACCTCGTGCCTGTCGGGCCTTTGCAATTTCTCGCCGGTCTTGAGGCCTTGGTCGGCCTGGTATTAATCGCCTGGACGGCATCATTCATGTTTTTTCAAATGCAAAGAAACTGGTAGGACAGCTGGATTTATAAGAGAATTATATCGAATAGTCACAAAAGGTGGGCGGTGGATGTTGTGAGGAAGGTGGCTAGTCAGGTTGTTGCTGGAGTGCGGTTCAATTAGCGAAAATGGTCTAGCGGGAGAGATAGTACGCGAGTTTCCACTTCCTCGGATGATATGGACTCTTCTTGCACTGGTACTTTTAAATCGCGTAAGTGACAGCGTAGTTCTTCAACGGGATGGCCGTTTCGCATGGGAATTAGTTTAACACCACGCAATTTGGCGGTGTTGTGGGCGCTGCTGTCATCAGGTAGTACATCCATCAGGATTACTCCGTTTCGATCCATTCTTCCTACCTTGTCCCCGATTACTTCTGAATTTCCTTTTCCGATCAGCGCCATTTCCATGCGTAACCATCCGCGTGGTGTTTTAACCTCGACATCGGTTTCTCGTGAGACTTCTTGGTCGGGTTTTACGTTTAGCCGGAAGTCTTCTTTGTCTTCGTTCAATCCAATTATGAGTAATGCACTTTTTGCTATCGATTTTTCTAATAGTTTGCCAATTTTGGACTTTTGTGATCCGCGAATGGTCAGGGTTGCCGCTCCAGCCCATAGAAGAAGTGCGGTGTCTCTTGTCTCTTCCTTATATTCATCCATTAGTTCTTTCATGGTTTCATCAAAGAAACTTGGTAGTTCTGTCGTTTTGAGGTCCAGGTTTATTGCAGTCTTTGTTGTCAATCCAATTAGCCAATATCGAAGTTCTTTGTCTTTGCCTGATTGGATGGTTTCTCGCAAATTCCGTTTCCACATTTCATCATCGTCAGGATTCTCATTGGCAATTTTCGCAAGCTCTTGATAGGTTTCTAAAAGTTTTTGTCTGGTTATTCCTTCAAAGAACAGACGGTAGTTTAATCCTGTCAGGATTTTGGCTGTTGCTTCTCGTTGTCCTTCGGGGGAAAACGGGTCTTCCCATCGTGCTTTCTGTGTTTCCATGTTAAAGCGCCCCCGCGGCAAATTCATAGGATTTTATGGGGTTGTTTTCAGCAAGATCGGAGCATAAGGTTTTGAAGTACGCTTTGGATTTTTCGATTAGCATGTAGCGCCGGTTTAGTTTTGTGGCGGCGCGACCGGTGGTGCCGATGCCAGCGAAGGGGTCAAGTACCATATCGCCACGGAACGAGTAGTAACGAATTACTCTCTCAGCTAATGCCACAGGGAATACGGCAGGATGTTCCGGATGATTAGCGGGAGCTATTTTCCATATGTTTGTTCGCTCATATTTACCTTCAATACGTGACAGGTCTGCCGCTTGTTGATCAGGGTGGTTGCGAATGTTCCAGTCAATAAGCATATCCGTGCGTTTGCGATATACAGTAATGTTTTCTGTAACAGTGACGGGTTTGTACTGTAAGGGCTGACGGTCGGCGGCAAACCGTCTTCCCCGGCCCAGATGCCAGCCAGCTCCCTCTGGTTTCTCCCATATAATGTCGTCAACAAACTCGAAATCGATGTCGTTTAGTATCTGGTGCAGGTCATAGGTTATTGGTATTCTGCGACTTGCGGCTTGTCTATGTGGTCGTCTGATTAGAACCGGGCTGGTATTGACGACCAGAAAACGGCCTTCTGAAAGAACGCGGTGACATTCTGTAAAAATGTCTCGCAACATATTCAGGTAATCAGAGTACCCCAGGCTTTCGTGGCATTCTGGTTTTGCGTTGAAGTAAGGTGGTGACGTGAAGATTAATTGGGTGGTGTCGGGAGGATAGTCTGTTAGAACGTCTTTTGCGTCGCCAAGCAGAACGCGTGATTCAATCGGGCGGAATGTGATGGAGGGGGATTTTCTGCGTTTGACGGATGAATGGGTGATTTTGCATCGTTCCGCGATCATTTCCAAGTTGCCAGTGCAGATTACCTTGTCTTCATCAACGCGTAGTTCTCCAATCGGTTCGCGTTCATTTTGTTGAGCAAGCAAAGCAACGCGCCAATAATTCCATCTGTCATCGTATTCCGGCAGTCCTAAATTAATGGTTTTTTCAATCTTGTTTTTGCCAAGCCATGTTTCGGCAATTTTGCGAACTTCTGTGGCGTTTTTTATTGATGACTCTTGTGAGTCGAAGAGGGTAGATTGATTCATTTTTTAATTCATCAATTAGAGTTTATAGAATAACAGAATTGTATCGAATAGTGACGGGTCGGGGGAATTAAAATGAGGAAGCGGCAACACAAGTTAAAGACAGCGGTAAGAACGATCAAAATGCCTAAGTCTGATTATCAGCCTTCAAAGGCAGAAAAAGAGCAGGCGATAGACATGCCTGGGGCATCTGTTGAAATTGTTAAAGATGCGTTTTTCAGGCCGGTAAAAACCAGAGTATAAAGTTCATTAGTTAATAGCATGGATGGACTTAGCGGTTCATTTTGTGACTATTCGATATAATTCCCATTTATAACCTGAATAATGGTTCCAGGTTGCCGGGGACCTGGCCTGTTTCAGCTTTGACGGTTTTCCTTTCATGCAGGAATGCCTGCCACAGTGGTTCACCCTGCCAGGCGCTTGCGTCCCTGGAATAAAGTTGCCGTGATAACTTGCGGATTTCATCGGCCAATTTTTCACAACTGAGATTTTCCAAGTCACCCAGGCTTGAAATCGATGCGCCGGGCCAGTTATCTTGCGCCCATTTCAGCAATGCCGCTTTTGCCCGTTGGGGATTGCCGTCCTGGCAGGCCAGTTTGATTGCTTTTATCGCCTTGCTAACGTTCTCCGCCTCCGCTTCTGCGCCTTCAGGTTTATGGCCTTTACGATTCTTCAAGATATAAATGATGGTAAAGACCCAGGTCGCGGCAAGGATGAGGGTCAGCCATTGCCAAACCACAACAGTGGGTGAAACGGCATTTTCACCGGTTGCAGCTGTCTCGTCATCCATGATTGCCGACCCGGTAACACCCTCCGCAATATCAGTGGGCAGCGACGGCAAACCAAGCAAATCGGCGTCCGCCCCAGGCGCCGCCGCTAATATCTTTACCTTGCGTTCCGGTAAAACGGCCTGCTCCATGGTCATCGTTTCAGTATTCCACCAGGGCAAGGTGATTTCCGCCAGGGTGTATTCGCCGGCGCGCGTCGGGATGATGGCATTCTTTTGCTGTCTTACTCCAATTATCCCGCTGCCGGTCTTTTGATCCGTTAAAACCGGTTTATCGGGATATTGCCTGAAGCTCGCGGGCAACTGCTCCGGCAGTTCCGGCAGCTGGCTTGCGGTCAAGCCCTTTGTCGTAATCGTGATAGTGCGGGTCACCGGCTCAGCGGATAATAAGGCAAACGGGTCCGTTGACCACTCTTCCGTTATCTGCACACTCCTGGCGGGCAACCAGTGCCCGGCACCATAGGAGGCGGGGATCGGTTTAACCGTCAGCTGCACGGGTTCCGATTGTCTTATTATACTCTTTGGCTTCGGGTCGAACGGGTTTAACGCTAATGATGAATTTGCTGACGCCCGCGCCTGGTAGCGAATGGGGGTAAACGATAAAATTCCGCTGACCTGGGGATAGATCGCATAGCTTCGCTCAAATACCAAAAAACGTCGGCCTTTAATCGAGGTTTCGTAACTTTTATCCGCGTCCAACTGTTCGATAACCGCCTTGCCCTGACTTAACTCCGGCCCTGACAAGGTCTCATTGGACATAGTAATGGATCGATACAATTTCACGGTATAAATAATTTCAGATTGGACGTGGGCCGACTGGGGAGTCGTCTCGACATCTATAAAAACGTCCTGCTGAGCTTGGCCGACTCCGCTTGTTGCGGTCTTTTTAACCGTTACTGAAGATGGGAGACTTTTGTCCTTGCCGAAAGAAACAGCCGGGATGATCAACTGTCCTGTTTTCCTGGCCAGTAGAGTCAGTTGCCATTGTTTGGCGGTGGTGATTTTCGAGTTGGTGATATTTATTTTGCTGCTGACACTGGTGAACAGTATTTCAAAATCCTTTTCCAACGGGGAAAAATCAGGATCACCATCGACGTTTCCTTCAGCCGCGAATATCAGTTGAAACGATTCCTGCAAGGCAACCGGGTTCCGGTCTATTTTAACCGTGACGGATGCGGCCTGGGAGAAACCGGAAAATGCTGATAAAACCAGCGCCAGGACAAAAATCAAATGCATGTTGGCGTTACCAGGTTTGTTCATTCGGCTCAGTCTGATAATTACGCTGTTGGTATTGATAGCGGAACTTCTTCCTGAGCAATCCGGAAGGATCATCGGGAATGCGACGCAACCATTGCTCCGTGGCCTGTCGTTCTTCGTCCGCCTTAGCCTCTTCCAGTCGGGCAATTTGTCGATCATCGAGCCTTTTATCTTCTTGCCGCTCCTCTTGTTCATCCATGCGCCGTTGTTGATTTTGTTCCTCATCGTCTTGAGCCGACGAGTCATCCCGTTCTGCCTGTTGTTGGTCCTGCCCCTGTTGGCGATCCTGTTCCTGTTGCAATTGCCGGTTATCCTGTTGCTGATCCGTGTCTGATCCTTGTTCGTCCTGCCACTGGTCCTGTTCCTGCTGCGATTGTTGTTCGTCCTGTTGTTGATCCTGAGCCTGTTGCTGGTCCTGGTCTTGTTGTTGACTTTGCTGTTGTTCCAATTCTTTTTCCAGCAATTCCTTGTTGAACTTTGCATCTTCATGCTCAGGCAGTTCAGCCAAGGCCTTGTCATATGCCGCTATGGCCTCCTGGTAGCGTCCCATCCTGGCCAGTGAGTTGCCCCTGTTATAGTGATTCCCCACCTCGCCCAATTCTTCCAGGACGCCGACTGCCGCCTGGTAATCCCCGGAGCGATGTTGCGCGGCAGCCTTCCAGGCCGGATCGTTAAATAACTCAGCCGCTTTTTCATAATCCCGGGTGGCCATTGCCCTCTGGCCTTGCTGATCTTTTCGCAGCCATAAACTGTCCCAATCAAGCGCGTAAGCGGCATCCGGACAGGGAAATAGCAGAAACGCCAGGACAAAAACATACCCCCGGCGGAATAACAAGGCGGCCAGAGGGAGAAGGCACAATACCAGCCAGGGGCCTTGTTCACGCCAGACATCTGTTTTCAATTCGGTACTGATTTGTTCATTGCCGCGCGCTGAAGTGGTAAAATAGTCTGTCAATAACGTGATATCATGATCGTCCTTCGCCAACCGGATGTATTTACCGCCGCCCGCTGCAGAAAGTTGACGCAACGGAGCTTCATCTAAAACGGGGATGACGATCTCGCCGTTCTTTCCCTTCAAGAACCCGCCATCGGGCAGTGGGACAGGCACGCCGTGTTGTGTGCCCACGCCCATTATGGAAAGGCGATAACCCTGGTTGCGGAGTCCTGTGGCTCGCTCTTTTGCTTCATCCAAATTCACTTCATCCGTAATCAACAATACATCACCGCGCTTCATGCCCGCCTGTTTGAGTAAATCCACCGCCTTTGCAATCGCTATCCCGGCGCGATTGCCCGATGCCGGCATGATATTGGTAGTGAGCGCATTCAATTGCGACTTGATGGTTTCAACATCATCGGTCAGGGGTGTAATGACAAAGGCATCGCCCGCATAAATAAGCAAGGCAGTTTGCCCTTCATCCCGTTGTTCGAGGATATCCCTGATCTTGAAGCGGGCCCGCTCCAACCGACTGGGTGAGACGTCGCTCGCATCCATGGACCGGGTGAGGTCCAGGGCGATAACCAGGGCATTTTGTGAAGTAAAAATGGGTTGCGGCAACTTTTCCCATACCGGCCCTGCCAGCGCCATAATGGCCAACAGACCACCTGTCGCAGTCAATGCCATCGATACATGCCGCGTCCCGGACAATCCCCTGATTAATATATGCGGCAACAGCTTCTCGTCGCAAATAGCCTCCCAACTGCGGTCGCCTGTTTTCCTGAAAAACATCAGCCAGATAAGCAGCAATAGCGGGATCAATGCAAAAAACCACTGTGGCCTTAAAAAATGAAACAGGCTGAGATCAATCATGACAATCGACCGCGTATTTTCATTATTATCAGCAACAGGCCAAGCGACAGCGCGATTGCCAGGGGCCAGTGATACAATGACTTCCTGGGCCTGAATTTCTGCACATCCTGTTCGATAGGTTCCAACTCGTCAATCAGCGCATATATTTTCTCCAACTCCTCAACGTCCCGCGCCCGGAAGTAGACGCCGCCGGTCAAATCGGCGATTTCTTTCAAGGCCGCCTCATCGAGGTCCGCCGACGGGTTGATTTTCCTGAAACCAAACAGGCTCCGTTCCAGCGCCTCATTTGCGCCAACGCCGATGGTATAAATTTTCAGTCCTTCTTTCCGCGCCAATTCAGCCGCCTCAAGCGGCTCTACGACGCCGGCCGTATTAGCCCCATCCGTCAACAGGACCAAAACACGCTGACTTTCATCCCGTTCACGCAACCGTTTTACCGCCAGGCCGATCGCATCGCCAATGGCGGTCGCTTTGCCGGCAAGCCCAATGACGGATTCATGTAGCAAGGTCTTGACTGTTTCACGATCGAAAGTCAAGGGGGCTTGCAGGTAAGCCTGCTCGCCAAACAGGATCAGGCCGATATGGTCGCCGATGCGACGCTCGATGAAGTCACCGGCAACCTGTTTTGTCGCCGTCAGCCGGTCAACCTTTTTTCCCCTCAAAACAAAGTCCCGTTGCTCCATGCTGCCGGACAGGTCAACCGCCAGCATAAGCTCCCGGCCACTGACGGGTACTTCGATTAACTCACCTGACCACTGTGGCCGCATACCGGAGAGAATCAATAGTAACCAGGCGACAACTGCAATCCATAAAAGCCAGGGAGAGCTCTTGCCCCTTTCATCCGCTACGGCCTCGATGAAATCCTCCAGGAAGGGCACCCGCAAGGCGGACCCCGGTGAAGCGTCAACAGGCTCTGCGAACCGGTAAACGAAGTACGGCAACGGCAGCAACAAAATCAACCAGGGCCATTCAAAATCAATCATGGGCGCGTTTTTGCTTCGGCCACCGCTTCAATCCAATCAAAACAAAATACAAGCAGTGGTTCGACTTCTTTTTTATCAACGTGTTTACGATACGGCACCTCAAGCAACGTCTTGCCGGCGTTGCCGGAAAAAGCCTTACCCGGAAAAGCGCCATCCAAAAACGCCAGCCATTCAGCGCCGGTTAAACCGGCCGTTTCAGCCCGCGGAAAAACGCTGATGCACAGGCGTCTTAACAGGATGGAAATGGACCGGACGCAGTCTCCGGCATCCCGGCTTGCTTCATACCGGGATTTGATCCGGGCAAGCTCTTGTCTTGCCATGTTGACGGCGGAATACATCCGGCGTTTACGCAGACGGTAAAAATACAGCGTTAATATTAAAGTCAACAAGGCGACCCCAAATAATACCCACCATCCCGGCGCCGGTGGCCACCAACTGATATTCGCCGGCAGGTGAATATCCTTCAGGGGCAGTGAGGCCGGATCCGTCATATTCTTACACGATGAATTCCATCGATTAACACGGAGAGGGGTTCATCATCGGTCATGCACGGGAGTAAAATCATCCTGTTTGATTTGGCAAGACGAAGTAATTGATCCGAGCGCGTTTGAAATTGCTGTTGATATTGTCTGACAAGGTGGTGATTAAACGTATCGACCAGGAACTCCCTGCCGCCGTCGCTTACCTTATATCGTCCTGCCGGCGGCAGCGCTTTCTCCAACCGGTCATGAACAAACAACATGACGGCCTCATTGTGCTTGCTCAATCGGCTTAATTGTACTTCTGCATCGGCATCCAGGTGACGGAAATCGCTGATTAAAAAAATCAGGCTGCCCGGCCTGGCTACCCGTCGCAAGCGCAGCAAGGCATATCCAAGCGATTGTTTATCTGTTTCTTCCGCTGTCGGCTCCAGCCAGGCAGCGTGATTTACAATCCTGTTGATCAATCTTAATACGGCGGTTTTCCCGCGTTGTGGTTTTAATTCATGATGCTCCTTATCGGAAAAAATCACGCCCCCTACCCGATCGCCATTATTCAAAGCGCTCCAGGCTATCATTGCCGCCAACTCCGCGGCGATAACGGATTTATACTTCCCTCGCGTGGCAAAATGCATTGCCGCGCGTAAATCAATCCAGACGAATACCGGGCGTTCACGTTCCTCCCGAAACAATTTGGTATGGGGCTTGCCCGTCCTTGCCGTGACGCGCCAGTCTATGTTTCGAATGTCATCCCCCGGTTGATATAATCTTGACTCATCAAACTCCATTCCCCGTCCCCTGAAAGGAGACTGATAATCGCCACTTTGCCTGGAGAGTATCCTGCCGCTGCCGAGCCGGATTGAGGCCGCCGACCGGCTCAAGCCGACTAAAGCCGATATGGATGCCCGGACGGGATCATCAATTGCCGCGCCGGCGCTCGTCATGGCACCGCAATACGCGTGATCAATTCACTAACCACCTTGTCGCCCGTGATGCCTTCAGCCTCCGCTTCATAATTCAGGATCAGGCGATGCCGGAGTACGTCAAATGCCACGGCCTGCACGTCTTCAGGTCCGACAAAATCCCGATCATTCAACCAGGCATGGGCGCGGGCGCAGCGGTCCAGCGCAATCGTCGCGCGGGGGCTGGCTCCGTATTGCACCCATTGGGCAAGATCATCTCCATACGCGCCCGGGCTGCGGGTTGCCAGCACAAGCTGGATCAAATATTGCTCCAGGTTTTCGGCCATGTAGACGTCCAACACTTCATTGCGGGCAAGGAAAACCGTTTCTCGTGTAACCGGCGCTGAATTTACCTTTTCGTCCTGCTGATGAGCTTCCCGCCTGGCCAGTTTCAAAATCTCCAACTCATCTTCCGCTTCCGGATAGGTTATTTCCACGTGTAATAAAAACCGGTCGAGTTGCGCTTCGGGCAAGGGATAAGTGCCTTCCTGTTCGATGGGATTTTGCGTCGCCATGACGAGATACAATTCCGGCAACCGGTAGGTCTCCTTGCCCACCGTGATTTGCCTCTCAGCCATTGCCTCCAATAATGCCGATTGCACTTTTGCCGGCGCCCTGTTCACCTCATCCGCCAGGATTAAATTATGGAATAACGGGCCTTGCTGAAAACGAAATGAACCATCCTGGGGACGATAGATCTCCGTGCCGGTCAAATCCGCGGGGAGCAGGTCAGGCGTAAACTGGACCCGATGAAAATCGGCTTCAATGCCGTCGCCCAATACCTTTATCGCCCGGGTCTTCGCCAGACCCGGGGCGCCTTCGACCAGCAAATGACCGTCAGCCAACAACGCTATCAGCAGCCTGTCCACCAACTTTCGCTGGCCGATTATCCGCCGGGATATAAATGATTTAAGCCGGAATATCTCCGCTTTCTGTGATATTTCCATATTTCTCTATGACAAAACCGATATTGACACTTACTTTGTAGAAAAATTCAACCCACCGCCCCGGAAAATCCTTCCTTGTATTTCATCCACCGAAGCCCGGGCAGCATCCGGTTGCCTTGCCAGGATACAGTCTTGCGAGTCAATCCCGGGTGAATGGACAAGCGGGGGGCGAATCTTTCCTGCAAGAATTGTCTTTCCTTCACATCGCCGCCATGTGGCGAAACTACAGGCGGGAGCAATACAGTTCGCATAGTGTCATTCCTCTAACGCGCATATCTTGCCAATAAATGGAAAAGGGTCTCAATCATTGTGTATATTGTGAGTATTATCAAAGTGTTACATAAAAAAAGAGAGAAACCCTGTGGCTACAAAGTGTACCTCAACCCAACTTGAATTTCAATCTTTTGGGCGCCGTAAAGTAGTCGGTCGGTTTGACTCCGCGGCGCTTTTCCCTCCGATCGCTTGTCGCGCCGGTCCCGGTGGTCACGGTATGGGAATCTCTGCCGTCCAGAACCTGCTGTTTCCCTCGAACTGGCCGGCGCGGACCCCGACGATGTCGTATTCCGGCAAGGCGCGGACCGCCAGGCATTTGCTGTCGAATCTGCCGCCGTGCTGGTCGAAATAGAAATCCAGGTTGTCAAAGCCGTACTGCTTGCGGTGGTCGGGGAGGTCATTCACATCGGCGGGAATCAGGTGCAGAAAGAACATCGCCCCCGTGTCGGCGCGGATACACGAGTCCTTGACAAAGATCAGGTTTCCCTTGCCGAGATAGATATCGAAGACGTTACGGGTTGCCGGCTCGCTGGAAGCCGACGACGACAAATAGCCGTCAAGCCACCGCTGGCTCTCCTTGAACCAGCGCCCCGCTTCCCAAAGGAGGTTCCTATCGGGGTCAACCTGTCCGGTTTGGATGCCGACGATGTTCTTGTCGGGAAGCTGGCGCTCAGCGAGGCAGGTTCCGTTGTTCTTCCAGAAATTCTCGTGCCACTCGAAATCCAGCGTATCGCGTTCGGAAGTTCCACTTTCGGAAGCCAACGAATAGACGACCAATGGGAACCGCGTACCGACTTCGTCTGCCCATCTGCAGTTCTGTTTCTCATAGATCAGCCTGTTTCCGTGGAGGTACACATCGTACTTGGAACGAATGATGCGGTCCGCCTCGGAAACGCCCACCGCGCCCCTGTCGTCTTCACTTCCAGGCGATGCCAACATTTTCAGGATATCCGGCTGTACGGGTTCGGACGGCTTGGTAATCGCTTTCACCCGGTTGCCGAGGCGGTCTTCGTAGTACACCGAAGCGCGCAGGCGATACCCGACATCCGCAACAGTAGGGGTGTATACGTAGGTGGACTGTTGAGCGGGGAGGCTCGTCCAACCATCGGCATCGCTGCCTTTCTCCCACCGCCACGGTTCCCCGGGCAGCCGCTGACCGTGAGACTTACTGAGAAAAGCGCCGAACGACTTGCCCTCCATCGGAGCATCAGAACTGTGAAACATGGCGGGCGGGAACTCCCGAAAGTCGCGTTCGCGCGGGCGATACAACTTGCCGTCCGCCAGTTCCGCCACCAACTCCAGCAAGGGCTCCCGCGACACAGCGTTTCCAAGGTCCTCGTCCTGCTGCTGGGAGCATGGGTTCCACCACCAGCCCCGGGCACTGGAATAGAGGTCATGGAAATAGAGAACATGCACCTCTCCGCTGCCAAGTGCATCCGACAATGCGGACCGTACGCGATCCGACTCACACAGTAGTCTGTAACGGCGTGCCGGACTGTCAGCGTGCAAGCCCGGGATGATCGGGTGATTGCTCAGGATCGTACCTGTCAAAGCCGCTTCCCGAATGTATTGCACGCTCTCTGAATTACCCCACCGCTGTTCGCCATACCCTTGTCGCACACCGGCATTCCAAAGCGATATATAGCGGGCATTCAGCGCAACCAGTAAGGCTACCTGCAGGGATAGCCCTAACATCAGGACGGCTGCCAGAGTCCCCCTTGTTCTGATCGTTTGAACTCCCCGCCGGCGCGGCGCGATTCCCCGCGGCGCCCTCCTCCGCGTATACTGGAGGACACCGTCCATCAGCAATAGCGCCGCGAACAACAGCGGAATATACACGGGAGCGACGTATCTCCACTCCAATCCATGCCCGATGAGTCCCGCCATCATCGCGGCAACGAGTAGCGTCAGGTACGCGAGCGCAAAGCCACCGAATACGCGCAACGGACCCCAGGCAATATCCGAAGCAACAGCAGCGCCCCTTTTCCGGTCCGCGCGGCGGCGGAACCCATGGCCGGCAGCCATTACGAGCGTCAACAGGACCGGGGCGGTCAACCCGACGAGCCACCAGTCCTTGGCGGCGATTCGCAAAGCCTCGCCCACGATGAAGTCAAATGAGTAAAAACCCTTGCCTCTTTCGCCGGTCATTGATCCGGCAATTAGAAAGTTCCGCAATATCCACAGGCCCACCGGCGCCGCGGCAATCAGCGTATAGACGACGATGCGCTTCATCTTCTCCCATGGCGCAACCCGCGCGGCAAGCAGCATCGGAACCACCACCAGGATCACGGAAGCGCCCATGTAGCGGGTCAGGCAGGCCAGCGCGCTGAACGCCGCCGCCCGGGCCATGGTTGCGCGTTCGCCGCCGCGCAGGTGGGCGTCGACCTGCGTCAGCGCGAGGGTTACGAACAGAATGAAAACCGCCTCGCTCAGGGCATGGGACGCAATTTCAGCGAGCGGAAGGGCCAGTGCGATCGAGAGGCAGCCCCACAGCCACAGGAGTCGGGAGTGCATATGGCGCCGCAGCCACCAACCCGCGACCAGGACGGTCAGCCCGAAGACAACGGCATTGAGCGGCCCGGCGACCGCGTAGGGATCGACCCCGAACAGTCCCCCGCCGGCGAGCAGCGCCGGATACAGCGGCGGCCAGTGCACCAAAGGGCCACCACCCAAGCCAATAAGACCTTCACCCGCCAAGAGATTGCGGGCTGCCACGATGTAGTGGGCGGCATCCGACCCCACACTCGGCCCGTAGCTGGCCAGCCGCAGGAGTACGAGACCCGCGCCCAGCGCGGCTGCCGCGACGATGAACGCCTTGTCCAGGGTTCCCTTCAGGCGCATGGAGGACAAATCGTCTTCGCTTCCCGGAAGGCCCCTCGCGGACGCGGAGTCAGACACCATCGCCCAGCCCGTTCCGGGGCGTTATCCCTCGGTCTGCGCTGGCCGCCGATCATGGCGGGGTCATCCCCTTCCACGGAAAGTAGCGCGGGAGCGCGGCGGGTGACAGCGCTATCTTCCCCGATCCGGACACTATAGTCCGCATATCTCACTAATTCGCTTGTCATCAATGGAAAATTCCTTGCTGCCAATAAATTATCTTGATTCTATCACTTTATTGCCATAACAGGCTACGCCCTGACACCCCTATAATAATGCCAATAAACGAATGGCACCTACCGCGAGCGTAGCGATGTTGAAACTCAACGACCCCTCACTGCCGGGGCCTTCTGCTCTTGCGGAGTTGTTGGCGGCCGCCACTGCAAATGACATTGACCAAGGCGGATTTATTGGGCAATTCGTCTCACTGTCAAAAAGCGGCAATCGTGACAAGGCGAATCGGGGCAGGTTTAGCCTGTTGGCGGGATGCGCGGGATAGCGCAAAAAATGGGAATGAGGTAAAATTTTTCAGGCAGGAAAAACGTCTTTTCAGCCCTGGCTGACTAATCGGACATTATGGTGATTAAAAAACTTGTGAATCCGGCTACGATCAATACGATCCTCAATACCACGCCCCTGATCATTCGAGGCGCGGGTAAATTAATCAATTTGATCAAAGAGCGGAAAGATGAAGTTCCCGACGGGGACAGCGAAGACAAAACCGGGACGGTTACGCCGGACAATTTGAAAGAGACGGTCAACAGGCTGGAAACGCGACTCGATGCAGCCGATGAATCCAACGTTGAACAAATCAAACTCATCGAACAACTGGCCAGGCAGAATGAAATGTTGGCAAGCTCCCTGCAACGGCTCCTGCAACGTTCTACTTTTGTTTTTATCCTGGCCCTGGTTGCGTTACTGTTTGCAATACTGGGCTTGGTGGTAGAATAATTATCCGGCTAATGCAAAAAATATACAGCAATGAACACCTGCATATGGCCGGGCATATTAAAAACCTGCTGGAACAAAGCGGTATTTCCTGTTCCTTGCGCAACCAGAATTTATCGGGCGGCATCGGCGGGTTGCCTTTTCTTGAATGTTGGCCGGAAGTATGGGTCGAGGACGACCGGGATTATGCCAGGGCAATGTCCGTCATCGAAGCGGCATCAGCCCCGGAGCATGATGAGCAAACTGCCTGGATATGCCAATGTGGTGAAGAAAACCCGGGGCAATTCTTGTCATGCTGGAATTGCGCATCAGACCAACCGGAAGTAATCCCCGGCAATACATACAAGTAAACCACCCCAAAAACTCGTTGACAAACTTTATATGAGTGCAGATAATTGCATCGCACTCAACAGAAAAAATGATAAATGTCAAACATCACTATCCGTACAACCGAAGAGATTTCAATTAGACTGAGCCAGCTTGCCAAGGTGATGGAGCGGCCGAGAAACTGGGTGATTGAAGATGCGCTAAGGCAATATATTTCAGAACAGGCCTGGCAAATTGAAGGCATTCAACAAGCGCAAAAATCGCTTGAAAACGGTAAGGGTAAGGATTTTGAAGTAGTCGCTGATAACCTGCGAACGAAAATCAAACGTAAACAGTATATTATCTGAAGATAAAATGGAGATAAGGATATCGCCGGAAGCAGAGCAGGATTTAATCGGGATATTTAATTATATACTTGCAGATAATCCCTTATCCGCTGAAAAAACGTTGGATGCAATCTACAACGAAATACAACGCCTGAGTGAACATCCCTATCTCGGCAGGGCAGGCAGAGTCCCCAAGACCAGGGAACTGGTACTATCACGCGCTCCCTTCATTGTACCTTACCAAGTTAAGAAAAATACATTGGAAATCCTTCGCGTCTACCATACGGCAAGAAAATGGCCTGATGATTTTGCCTGAATAAGCGCTCCGGGTTAGTGGACATATTAAAGCCGTCATTCAAACAGCGCGCGTTCCCTCAACGTAGTAGAGACGATGGAAGATCGCTGATAAAAAAGTTACTGATTTTCTGGTTGTTGATTTTTGTCCAGTTCCAGGCGACGGCGCAGGCACAGGAGCGGTTGCGCCTGGCGACAACGACAAGTACGGATAATTCGGGATTGCTGGCGGTTCTGCATCCGCCGTTTGAAAAACAATACGGCGTGAAGATTGACGTCATCGCGGTCGGTACCGGCAAGGCCCTGAAGTTAGGCGAAAACGGCGACGTTGACGTGGTCATGGTGCATGCCCCAGGGGCTGAGATAAAGTTTGTCGAAGCCGGTTACGGGGTCGAAAGGTTGGCGGTCATGTACAATGATTTTGTCCTGCTGGGACCGGTCGAGGACCCGGCAATGGCAACCAGGGCAGATACAATTACTGCGGCATTAATTGGCATTGCCGGGCATGAGCAGACATTTATTTCCCGGGGGGATGATTCCGGCACACACAAGAAGGAGAAATCCCTGTGGCAAAAAGCCGGCATTAAACCCGCGGGAGAATGGTACCTGGCTGTGGGACAAGGGATGGGCGCGACGCTCAGGATTGCCGATGACAAGCAGGCCTATACCCTGTCGGACCGGGGCACTTACCTGGCCTACAAGGACAAAATCAGCCTGGTGATTACAAGTGAGGGAGACCCTGAGCTTGTCAATCCTTATCACGTCATCATGGTCAACCCGGCAAAGCGCCCCCATGTAAAAACCGGCCTGGCCCGGAAATATATCACTTTTATCAGGGGCGAAAAGGGTCGGGACATCATCCGGAATTTCAAAAAATTCGGCGAGCGACTGTTCAACCCCGGCGCGGCAGAATAAGGTAAAGGCAACATGCAAGGGGCGGGAATGTATAATCCTGTCCCATGGACTATTTTTCCGAAGCGATTACCGCAGCCCTGACGCTTATATTCAGCTTTGACGAGGAAGTCTACGTTGTAGTCTGGACTTCATTGCGTATCTCTTTTATCGCAGTGATACTGGCGGCGGCAATTGGCGTCCCTCTCGGCATCCTGGTCGTATTAAAAGACTTTGTCGGCAAGCGTTTGCTCCAACAGACCCTCAACACCCTGATGGCTTTGCCGACGGTGGTAGTAGGTTTGCTTTTATATGGCTTGTTGACCCGGCAGGGACCCTTGGGCGATTTGGGCCTGTTGTATACGACTACCGCCATCATCATCGGTCAGGCTGTGTTGATATTGCCCATCATCTGGAATCTTTCCATTGCCGCGGCCGGTAGCGCCGACCCGCGCCTGCTTCCAACCAGTCAGGCCTTGGGCGCCTCTACCCTGCAACAGGGAAAAATGTATGCGCACGAGGCAAGGTTCGCCATTATCGCTGCCCTGGTTGCCGGTTTTGGCCGGGCCTTGGGCGAAGTAGGCATCGCCATGATGCTGGGGGGCAATATTGAAGGGTTTACGCGCACCATGACCACGGCAATCGCCCTTGAGACCAGCAAGGGTGAATTCGAATTTGCCCTGGCCTTGGGAATATTGCTGCTTGTGGCAGCTTTCCTGGCGAATTTCCTGGTGCAGCGTTTCCAGAAGATACGTTAATGGATCATCTTTACGAAATCACCGATCTTTCATTTTCCTATTCCAAGCGGAAAGTATTGGATATAAAAAAACTTCATATCAGCCGCAATCGGGTGACCGCAGTTGTTGGGCCTAATGGGTGCGGTAAAAGCACCTTGTTCGACCTGTTGTCCTTTCTGCGAAAACCCGATACAGGCAGGATACTGTTTCAAGGTAATGAAACAATGGCTATGGATTCTGCTTCATTACGACGACAAATCGGGTATGTACAGCAAAAACCCTACCTGATGAAAATGTCGGTCAAGGATAACATTGGGCTGGGGCTTAAATTCCGTGGCGCTTCGCGCAACGTCATTGATATTGCCGTTAAAAACATCGCTGATGAGCTAAGACTCCTGTCGCTGCTCAATCGTGACGCCGGGGGTTTGTCAGGCGGTGAAGTACAGAAGATCGCGCTGGCAAGGGCATTGGTTCTGCAACCCGAGGTCATTATCATGGACGAACCTTTTACCTATCTCGATGAGACCACCGGCCATGAAATCGAGGAGTGGCTCGCAAAACAACGGGACGACCGGACAAAAACGATCATCTTCAGTACCCACGACAGGCTCCGGGCGCAATCATTGTCTGACAATATCCTCAGCCTGATAAATGGCCGGATGTACCCGATTTCATCCGGCAACCTGTTTGTTGGAACAGTAGACGGCAATACCAATACGTTCATTAGCGGCGCGGCCAGGTTCGAGGTACCCGAGAACGTAAAGTCAGGTCGGAGGTTATTTGTTGACCCGAAGCACCTGGTCATCTCCAGGGAGCGGTTGTCCTCCAGTATGCGCAACAACTTTTCCGGCACGATCGTATCGATGAGTTCGGTGAATGGAGAGGTGCACTTGAAGGTCAAGTCGGACGTCATGTTTACCGTCGTCATCACCCGGAAATCACTTGAAGAACTGAAGCTGCAACTTGGAAATCCCGTCTGGGTGAGCTGCAAATCCAGCCAAATCACCGTTATTTAATCTATGGATTCTTCGTCGCTACGCTCCTCAGAATGACGGGGTTCTTTCAATGGAAGTTTGAAGTGAGAGGTGTGAAAGGGGTGAAGGTGTCGCAAATCATAAAGTAAGAAGTTTGAAAGGGGTGAGGGTGAAGAAATAATTTCAAACTTCACATTTTTTCGGATGGATTTGTCACTCCCGTGGTGAATGCCGCTTTCCATTTACCCAGTTTTTCATCGGCGTCTTCCCATTCGTTCAAATCTTCCTCATGTCGGTACATGGCGAACGGGCGCAATTTTTCGCGATAATAATCAACCTGTTCATCAGTGCGGTATTTCTGCGGTTCATAACGATTCCAGTGGATGACCTGTCCCAGCGGCCGGCGATAACGATAGGCCGCATCCTTTGAAGGATAGCCTACAGGTATGGTTCCGTAGGCACGTAAAAATGACGGATAACCGAGTAATTTACTCAAGTCACTGTTCGTTTGTTCTTCACCGCCGCCGGACAACCAGGCCGAAGTCAAGCCGAGGGCGGTAATAGCAAGTTGCATGTTTTGAATTGCGGCGCCGATGGAGCAATAAAATATATTTTCATTATTTCGCAGATAATCCGCCTCTGATTCCTGGGTCACTCCATGGGGAAAATTGATCTTCCAACGCGGGTCGCCCAAGACTATGAATATCGCAACAGTATTCGCCAGGTAAGATTTGTAAACAGACGGGAACCCTTTGGCATATTCCTTTAAGCGATTGGCTTGCTGAATGAACACCTCCACTACCTTATTGCGCATCTCCGACTCTTCCACGATGATAAAGTCCCAAGGTTGCACATTGGCCCCACTGGGCGCCCAACGCCCTGCCTCGGCAATCTTGATTAAAACATCAGGGGATACCGTTCGGCCTTTTTCAAACTGCCGCACACTACGCCGGCGGCGTATAACATCAATAAAGTCAGCATATGTTTTGTACTCATCATCAGGCGTTTTCTCAGACATTTGAATGCCCCTTTTGTTCAGCTTTTATTTTTTCATGGATATTGTTCTTTTTGAAACTGAGGCCGGGCGTCAGCTCGGATAACTCGAAAGATACGGCCAAGGGTCTCCGGTCATACAAATCCGCCAGTTGTTCAACCAAGGCATTGAACATTTTCTCGCCGGCCGCTTTTCTGACTTCGATCGCTCGCCCGTGGCCTATCTTTGCCGACATATGAATAAAGGCGTTTTCCGGATCGGCATCGGCAATCAGGTAATCATCGCAGCGAAGCGCGCGAAACCGAATGCCGCCAAGGGGAAAGACGCCGGTTTCCATGGCGGTTTCATGCAAGGCCTTGAACAACCCATCCAGGTTTAATTCGTCTTTGATGTTAGCTGAATACTCTAAAATAAAATGCGGCATGTCACTCAATCCCTCATGTCAGGTACCGGCAGGTTGAGGTCGTGTTTTCAAGACCCCCGGCAACCAGGACGGTTGCCGATGAGCGTACACGAACGTATTCACGGCGCGTCTTGAAAACACTGCCCCAACCTGTCCCCTTATTCTCAGTTCACCGGAAATTCCGCATTGATCTGGCCGGTGCCGGAACTGGGAAAATAGTCGCTGATGATTTCCACTTTTTTATCGTATTTATCCCAGCCCAACATACCCAGCAACATGGCGGTATCGTGCATCCAGCCTTCGCCGTAACACCGGTAGGCATACTCATGGAACATGGCCGTAAACGTCTTGAAATCACCTTTTTTCCATAAATCCACAACTTGCAGGTCCATTTGCCGGTAAAACTCATCGCTGATCTGAAACATCTTATCGCCGGCATTGGAATTGTCGTTGAAGCGATGCGACAGGGAACCGCTGGCCAACACCATCACCTTGCTGTCACTTTTTTTGATGGCTTCTCTTACCGCTTCGCCAAAGATACGGGAATCATTCAAATCATGCCAAGCGCACCAGGCAGCAACCGATACCACCTTGAAATGTTTGTCTTCATTCATATAGCGCATCGGCACCAGGGTACCATACTCCAGGGTTAAACTTTCGACACGGTGTGAGAGTGCGCTGATCCCGCGTGCATTGGCGCATTGCGCGATCAAGTCGCCCAACCCGGGATTGCCCTCGTATTCATACTCCATGTCCCTGATGAAATGGGGTAATTCATGGCTTGTATAAACGCCCTTGAAATGCTCGCCACTGTTGACGTGATAACCACTGTTGACCAGCCAATGCACGTCGAACACGATGACCGTATCCACGCCCCGGGCGCGGGCGCGGCGGCTCAGTTCCTTGTGGCCGTTAATCGCATCTGCCCGGCAACCGTGATGGGGACCAGGCAGTTCCGACAAATACATGGACGGCACGTGTGTGATCTTCGCCGCCAATACCAGGTCACCCATCCGGCGGCCTCCCACAAATCAACATACAGTACTGAAAAATGAATTTTGAGGACTTCAAGTCAGTTTGAGAACAGTGACGATCAGGCCGGCAAGTATCGTATTCCAAATCATCAACGAAACCTTCAATTCAGCCAAGTCAGCCTTGGTGGCAAAATGTTCAGGTTGATGTTCGTGAATAGCTTTGGCAATTTGTTTGGCCGGTCCTGAATCCGAACCTTCCTCTGCCAAGGTAATGGTGTCGGTAGTCATTTTATTGACTCCATATATCGCGCTTGTTTCAGACTTATTCCGATCTTGGACTTTGTAATCAGTAAAATCAAGTTTTTGTCCTTTTCAATGACTGACAGGTTGGGGCAGCCTCCTGACTACCTTCCCAATATGGGGATGTTGTGGGCGCCATGGGCTATGCATATATTTTTTGTCTCCATGTAAAAATCAAAGCTGTAGTCACCGCCGTCCCTGCCTATGCCGCTTTGCTTCATGCCGCCGAAGGGTGAGGGCAGGTTTCGATTGTTTTCCGAATTCACCCAGATCATGCCGGCTTCCAGGGCTTCCGCCATACGGATGCCGCGCCCACCGTCATTGGTCCAGACGTAACCCGTCAAGCCGTATGGGGTGTCGTTGGCGATTTCAATCGCCTCCTCTTCCGTATCAAAGGGAATGGCGGTCAGGACCGGACCGAAGATTTCCTCGCGGGCAATCTTCATTGCGTTCGTTGCATTGGTAAACAGGGTGGGTCGGATATAATTTCCAAGACCTGAAGCGTCCACCAATTCACCTCCCGCAACAATCGTCGCCTTCTCATTCCTTGCCGCATCCATGTAACTCATCACCTTGTCCAGGTGGGTCTTATGGATCAACGGCCCCACTTCCGTCGCAGGGTCCAAAGGGTGGCCTACCTTTATGTTGTTGACCCGCTGTTCCAATGCGGCTAAAAATTCGGCTTGAATTGTACGTTGCACTAACAGGCGGCTGCTCGAGGTGCAACGTTGCCCGTTCAAGCTGTAGATCATGAACACCACGGCGTCCAGCGCGCGCTCGAGGTCAGCGTCATCAAACACGATAACGGGATTCTTGCCACCTAGTTCAACGTGTACTCTTTTCAGCGTGGCCGCCCCCTGGGCCATGATATGAGTCCCGGTAATGGTCTCACCGACGAAGCCGATCGCTTTAATGGCGGGATGCTCGGTCAATGATTTTCCGGCGACTTCCCCAAACCCGTTGACGGTGTTCCAGATGCCATCGGGCAACCCGGCCTCTTTGCTTATCTCCGCCAGGATCATGGCCGACAGGGGGCTGAATTCCGCCGGTTTATGCACTATGCTGCAACCGGCCGCCAAAGCCGGTGAAGTTTTCCAGCTGGCCAACATGAACGGCGTATTCCACGGCGTGATGACGCCTACGGGACCGATCGGCGTCCGTTTGGTGTAATTCAGGTGCTCATCCTGGTGTAATGACAAGCCATTGCCCGCTGTCGGCGCCTTATCCGCAAAGAAACGAAAATTCTCGGCGGCGCGCGCGGCGGCGGCGCGCATGAACCGGATCGGCTGGCCGCAATCCATGCTTTCCACCAAGGCGATTTCCTCCGCCCGCGCTTCAATCAGGTCGGCAAAACGATTAAGGATTTTCTTGCGCGCTTTGCCTGAAGTATTGCGCCAGTCCTTGAACGCGGCATGGGCCGCCTGACAGGCTAAGTCGATATCACCGGCTGAACCTTCGGCAATATCACCGATTGAGGCGTTGTCCACCGGTGTCAGGTTTTCATAGGTCCTGCCTGAATCGCCCGGGCAAGGCCCGCCGTTGATAAAGTGGGCCGTGACGCCGTCCCTGAAGCGTTTCAAGTAGCCTTCCGCTTTTTTAATGTTTTCTTCCAGTTGCTTGCTCATCATTCTCTGTTTGTCCGCGGATGATGTGGATTTTCGCGGATTAATAACAAGTTGTTACCTGTGTCCACCTGTGTAACCTGCGGCTGAATCACTGACAACGTAGTTGATTAACCGGCCCACCTGTTCAACCTCTATGATCACTTCATCTCCCGGTTGCACGTCCGAGAGGCCTTTCGGCGTGCCGGTCGAGATCATGTCACCCGGTTGTAGCGTCATGAATGCGGAGAGATATTCAATTAAAAAAGGAATCTTGAATATCATGTCCCTGGTCGTCCCTTCCTGGCGCACGTCTCCATTGACATAAGTCCGTAATTCTAAATCATGTGGATCATCCACGTCATCCCGGTCGATTATATAGGGACCTAATGGGGTTAAAGAGTCATGGCACTTGACCCGTAGATTCGGACGATAGTAATTTTCCAGGTAATCCCTGATCGCATAATCATTGCATAAGGTATACCCCCCCACGTAATCCATGGCGTCCCGCTGTTTCACTTTACATGCCGTTTTACCAATCACCGCAACAAGCTCCGCCTCATAGTGCATGTAATCGACGTTATCAGGCCGGCAGACAGCCTGTTTATGTCCAATAACGGTATTCGCGGTTTTCAAAAAGGGCAAGGGTTCTTCCGGCGCCTTGAACGCCAACTCGGACGCATGGTCGGCGTAGTTCAACCCCAGCGCGATGATAGCGCCGTGTTTCGGCGGCAGCCATATCACCTCATCTTCTTGCAAGATCTTGCCGTTATCCGCGACGATGCTGTTATCGTCATTCACGTTGACCTGTTGTATCCGGTCATTGAATTTTATCCGGGCCTTTTTCATTGATTTTATCCGCGGATTCGCGCGGATTCGCGCAGGTTCAAGAAAAAATCTTTTTCACCTGCGGAAACCTGTGTCAGCTGTGGATTTATAGTTTTCATCGGCGCTCAGGCGGTCAATCCCTTGTAGTATTCAGCTTCGGTCACGATGTGGTTCGTGAGGGAACCGACTTGTTCGATTTCGACGGTGACTTCATCGCCCGGCTTCACTTTAACCCGGCCGTCGGGAAAACCACTCACCACAACCGCCCCTGCCGGCAACGTCATAAATTCGGTCAAGTTCTCAATAATGGCGGGGATGGGGAACCTCATTCCGGCGGTCGATGCGGATTGCCTTACCACCCCGTTGACGGAAGTTTTTATCGCGAGTTCATGGGGGTCGGTGATTTCTTCCCGGGCGACGATAAAAGGCCCCACCGGCCCGAACGAATCGATACACTTGGTCTTGACCGGCGGCCTGAAGTAATCGACTTCAGCAAGGGTAAAATCGTTAAATATGGTATAGCCGTCAATGTAGTCAAATCCTTCTTCCCGGCTGACGCGGGAGGCCGGGCGGCTGGTCACGAACGCAAGACCGGCGCCGGTATAGATACCGTCTACATGCTTCGGACATTGCACGTCAGCCAAGTGACTCGCGAGTGTATTGGAGGATTTAATGAAAAATACGGGGCGTTTCGGCGGTTCCTTGTAAGGCGCGTGGTGAAAGCCATCTTTAACTTCGGTGTAATGTTCGGCGTAATTCAGCGCGGCGCAGATGACAGGTTGAGCCGTAACCGGCAGTAAGTCCAGCTTGGCTATCGCTACGGTTTTGCCGTCAAGATGAATTTGCTCCCGGGCGTCGATTGTGGCCTCCCGTATTGCCCCATCCACCCTGATTTTTATTTTTTTCATCGAGCGGATCAATAACCGGCCGCTGGCTTGCCTGTCTTGACCGGCTTGTTTTTAACGCTGTCCGCAAGCTGCCTGGCGCCGTTGGCCAGGAGCAGCGTATCCACGCCGACCCCGATAAAACTTGCGCCCTTGTCTATATAACCTTGCGTAAGTGACGGGTCGAGGCTGAGTATGCCCGCGGCCTTGCCCGCCGCTTTAATCTCCTGTATGGCGTTTTCAATGACTTCAATCACTTCGGGATGACCCGCATTGCCGATATGTCCCATGGAAGCCGATAGATCGGAAGGGCCGATAAAAACGCCATCGACGCCTTCCACTTTCAAGGTGGAAGATAAATTTTTCATGGCGCTGATCGTCTCAACCTGGACGATCAAACAGATCTGTTCGTTGGCCCGGCGCAGGTAATCGGGCGTCCTGTTCCACCGGGCCGCCCTCGCCAATGCCGTACCCAGGCCCCGCACTCCCGCCGGTGGATACCGTACCGATTGCACCAGCGCGGCGGCCTGCTCGGCCGATTCAATCATGGGAACCAGCAAAGTCTGCGCCCCCAAGTCCAGGAGTTGTTTCAACAGATTTCTATCATCCGACACCGGGCGCACGATGGGTGAGACATCATAGGCCGCAATCGCCTGCAAATGGGTAAGCGCCGAACGCAGGTCAAAAGGCCCGTGCTCCGCGTCGATCACCAACCAGTCAAACCCCGCGCCGGCGCAGATTTCGGCGCAGGTCGCATCAGGCAAGCCCAGCCACAAGCCATATTGAGTCCTGCCTTCAGCGAGCGCTTGTTTGAATTGGTTAACCGCTAATTCCATCTCCATCCCCTAAATGAAATGACAACTTATGCCGCCCAGGCGTCCGTAATCAGCATGAAAGGCATCACCGGGCCGCACGCGCACGGGACGCGTAAAAGAACCTGCCAGCAATACCTGACCGGGTTCCAGCGCGATGCCATGGGGCGCAAAGCGTTTTGCGATCCAGGCTATCCCGTTGGCGGGATGATCGAGCACGCCCGCCGCGAGACCGGTTTCTTCCACCACGCCGTTTCGATAAAGCAAGGCGCCACACCAGCGTAAATCCACGTCCGCGGGTTTAACGGGCCGGCCGCCCATGATGATACCGGCGCTGGCGGCGTTATCGGCAATCGTGTCCTGGATCTTGCGCACGTAGCCGGTATCGGGATCAATGCGAAAAGTCCGGGCCGCGATCAATTCAAGCGCCGGAATCACGTAATCCGTTGCCTCCAAAACGTCAGGAATGGCGACGTTTTCACCTGCTATCCTGTCTTTCAGGACAAACGCCAACTCGACCTCCAGCCTGGGGTCGGTGAAACGCGCGGCCTCCATGCCGGCGCCATCCTCAAAAAACATGTCATCCAGCAAGACGCCGTAATCGGGCTCGTCAATCTGCATGGTCACCTGCATCGCTCGCGAAGTCAGGCCGATCTTGTAGCCTTTTATTTCACGCCCTTCAGCCAGCCTGATGTCCATCCAGCGCTTTTGAATCCCATAAGCGTCATCCATGCTCATGCCAGGGTACTCAGCCGTCATCGCCTTTATCTGCCGGCGATTTTTTTCCGCGCCGTGAATAGCTTCCGCGGCCCTTTGGATTTGCGCGTCGTTCAACATGTTATCAGTATATTACCGGGATAAATTCGGTTCCAACGCCGGCGTCAGTCAGAATCTCATTAATAAAAGAATCGGCTTCACCTTTAATAATATGAGACTTCCTGACACCGAAAGCCAAAGGCTCGAGGCAGGCCTGCACCTTGGGGATCATGCCGCCGTGAATAACGCCTGCATCAATTAAATTTTCAGCTTGCTCCTTTGTAAGCGTATGGATCAAATTGCCGTTGTCATCCTTGACCCCTTCCTCATCAGTCATCAAGATCAACTTCTCGGCCTTGATTTCTTTTGCAATGACACTGGCTACTTCATCCGCATTAACGTTAAAGCCCACGTCGTGCGGTTCCACCCCTGAAGTAATCGCAGTCACGATGGGAATGGCCTTATCGGGCAGTCCATCGAGCAGCGCGGTTTTCACGTGAACCGGCTCGCCGACGTAACCCAGGTCACGTTGTTTCTTCCTGGAACAAACCAAGCCGGTGTCCCGGTCGAATATCATGCCCTGATATCCCCTTGCATCAATGGCAGCCTTGATTTTATTGCTTATCTCCAGGAAAACCCCGTTTGCCAATTCCAGAACTTCTTTTGAAGTTATCCTCAGGCCGTTTAATTTATTCGGCTCTATCCCAAGCGACTTCATGCGCTTGTCCAACTGCCGGGCGCCGCCATGCACGAGAATGACGTTTATGTCGAGACGCTTGAGAAAAACGACGTCGCTGACCAGCTGTGGTATCAGTTGCTCATCCTTCAGCACGGAACCACCGATTTTCAGGACAAACTTTTTCTCTTGAAAGGCTTCCAGGTAAGGAATGGCTTCCCTTAAAGAAGGTCCGCTGAAATCGTGTTGCTCGGCGAGTTTCCTGGCCGTCTCCAGCAAGATGATTTTATATGGCATAATTGACCAAATCACTCATATCGATATTTCTGCATATCATCAGGCGTGGAAGGAGCAGGTCACAAGCTATGGTAGATATCGGGATAGAAATCCCGTCAAACGAATGGTCAAGCAACCAAAGGCTCGAAATCCTGGTTGCTCATCGGTTCGTACTTATCCCAGCAGCCATGCATCTCAATTAAAACACGCTGCTTCGACATGGCCGGCATAGGATTAACCTGCACCACGCGTGCCGAATATTCAGGGGATCCGACCATTGCCGCAGTTAAATCCTCAACGAGATAACGCGGCGTCCAACCGATCATGTGGTAGTCTGTCGTTTGAATTTGCACCGCCAATCCAGTCGCCGGATTGGTCAACTCCAGGGTGATATACAGTTCTTCTTCCGGCTGCAGGCGGCTGATCCGATCTTGAGCAGATTCATTTACATGTTGCCAGTCGTGTAAAAAAAACCGGCAAATAAAGCTCCCATCATCGTGCTTCTCGATCTTTGGAAAAACTTCGTAAGCGTCCGTCACTCGATAGCCACCACTTACTGATAGAATCTCGACCGGGTCTGCATTCTCCAGGAGACCAAGGTTACGCAGGTAGTCCATTCGGTCCGGCCTTCCCGGCGCAATGATCCGATTCCTGAACAGCGGAAAAATTTCCAAGGATTTATAATCTTCCAATAGTTCGGGAAAATCCCACAACGGCAGGAACTTCACTTCTTCCTGTGCCCGCTTTGCCCCACCGGTATAGCGAAAGCGATAGAGCGGGCATTCAACATCCGCATCCAGCCTGCCGACCGGAAACCATTGGCGGCTTTTTTCTTTGTCCTGCCAAGCCAGGAACAGGGTTCTCGCATTCATCAGATAAGTTCTCCTAACTGTTCCAGATTATAACACATCAGAGCAATCGCGAATTCACGGGCTGCAATCGATTTTATCTGCACTTTAAGGATAGGATATGGGTCAGGCATGGCATCAAGGTCTCAAAGTCAGCTTCAAACTTCTACTCCCCTCTTTCTACTAACTCAGCCGGGAGTTCCCGGCCCCTGTACGTGTATCATTTTTCCGGTTGACAGGACAATTTCATGGTGTCCGCCACTACTTTGAGGCGCTTATCCCGCGTCCATAATCGTGCCGGCGGCACTAAAGCTGTCGCGGCCAGCAGGTGGACATCGATATAACCAATGCCGAGTCCCATCAGCTGGTTTTGTTCAATGAAATATAGCGCTTCGGATTCAGTCGCCTTGGAGAGAATGGGTAAATCCCTCAGTCTTGAAAGGACTTCACCACGATCAGCAAGATTGCCGCAGGCGATTTCGCCGATAACAAAAGGATGAATAAGCGCCTGATTGTTGTTGAGCAAATGCGCCAAGGCTTCATTCCCAGTGCGCAAATGTTCAATCCATACCGAAGTATCAACCAGAATCATCAGTAAAACGACGTCGTGAAATGAACTGAAGCCCGGGTTGACTACCCCCCAATTTAGCAAGTCGTCGCGCGCTTTCCCGCTCCACCAATGCCTTCAATGCCTCCTGAATCAATTTCGATTTTGAGGAAGCGTTGGTGACTACCTGCGCCCGGGCCAATAGCTCATCGTCTATATTCAATGTCGTTCTCATCTTTGGCGCTCCGTATTTGATTGCTGAATGATAAAGTCATCTGCATCAAATTATACATCAATTGATGCTGAATTCACTACTTTATCGAGGGCATCCCGGAATAATCCGGCTTCGCGCCGCCGCGTAGAACCTACTCATCAATTCTTGCGTAGTATTGAACCGCTTCCGGGTCAGCCCGGCCTGGGCCTTATCGATCAACGTCCGCATCTTCGGAACTGATGAAGATGCGGAGGGGAGTCATGCCTTGATCCGTTCTACGTCGAAGCCGATATAGGACAAATGATTAGGTCGCATTAAGCGGGAATAACCTGCTCGACAGAGGCTTCGGTGAAAACAGAATTTATCAATCATCACTGGATTCACTCAGATCAACCCCTATAGTCGCCACCATCCACTTAAAAAACCAAGTTCCGAACCGCTTCTGCATACCTTGATGTATGCTTTTTAGGGTGGGCCCAAACAAAAGATTTACGAGTCCTAACAATCCGAGGGTTACTGACCCCAAGGTAAGTATACATCTAATGGACGGTTGGGTTGATTGAAAACCAAAGCCAAAAACAGTGCCGGCGATGAGTAAAAATATGACCGTCGTAGTTACGACACATGCAGCTATTTTGGCTCCGCGATGACATAGCCAATAAATGCGTTCTTGAACTTTCTCCTTTTGTATAATATGAGCATCAAGTTCATCTTGAACTCTCTGACGCGCAGCCTTTTCTGCAGTAGTCTTCTCGATTTCCTCTTTCTTGATCTCGTTAGAAACGCGCCCCAGTGTCTCTGTGATAGTCTCTTCCGTTAGCGCAGTTTCCTCACCAAGTGTTAAGTTCATAAGCTCATCATTTACTAGGGCACTGCTTCTTAGTAACTGATGATTCCTCTCAGTGATTCCACCTCGTTCCTTAAGTCTGTCAATTTCTGTCAAAAACTTGTTCAAGAACCCCATTGAGGGTTGGAGCGCTGCATACGAGAATGCAAGAAGCCCAATCCTCGGAAGCGCAGGCGCGCCCATTGGTGCTTTTAGCCATGCCATGTTGGCTAGGCTAAAATCTGTAATGACGCTTGATACTTCGCGCGATACTTCGTATTTTTGGCCGTAATTCCATGCCGCTTGCGAGAATGCGGAGTTACTTGTTACAAGGACAGCTCTGGACTTCTCAACAGATGATGGCTGTGTATTCTTTCTCAAAACATAGATACTACGCACGGAATTGATATCGTATTCTCTAGCGTGTGGATTGTAGTACGATACCTCGTCGCTAAGTATTTGTTCAAACATTGTCTCATCGATCTGGAAGTCCTTGATATATCTAGGCGTTTCTTTTACCTCAATTTTAGCTTCCATGAGCTTGTCATCAATCTGCTCAACGAGGAGTAGCAGGTCGGATCTAGTTGTTCCCCGGCGACGTGCTTCCATGACTATCGCTCCGCGACTATTATAGCTATTGATCCTACCAGCTGCTCCACGTACTACATTCTCGAGTTCTTTTCGAGAGTGTGAGAATGTGGCAACTCTACCTTCCAACTGTTGCAATAACCTAATAAGCTCCTTGACCGCGTCCTTCTTAGGTGAACCTTCGAAACCAAGTCGTTGCACGAGCAAAGGGGTATCAAGATAAAAGGTTGTAGTCTTATAGTTACCTTGCACGTTTTGAAGATCGGGACAAAGCAAAGCATTGGCGAGCATATGGCCTTGCACCATGATCAAAAAGCTTTTGAAGCGTTCGGGCTCAGCCTGTTGGAGATGTATGACATATTTACTGACCAACACGATATCAGTATCATGCTTTCCCTCAAGGTCTGGAATAGCAGTTCCTCGCAAATAAGCTCGCAGACATGAGATGCCAAATTTGGCCAAAAATGCTGACATTGCAACTACGGCGTTGTCGGTACTTGAAATCGGCTTTGCACTCGTATTTGAAAACTTGAGCAAGCCCAACGTCACGGCATTGATATGCCTTTCAGCCTCGCTTTTCTTAATGGCTAATCCTGGGTCTGGCAGGTCGCCTGTGATGCGATAAACACCCTGTTCTTTCTTGAGTGGGCAAGACCGGGAGAGGCGTCTAAGAACTATCTGAACAGTTTTTTGAGGAATGTCTAAACCGAACTGCCTAAGAATCCAGTCTTTAATGATTTGGTCTGTGACATGTTCTGGTCTCTGGTCTACAAGAACCTGAAGAACGAAGGGGCGGAGGTAGTCGAGGTAGTCTCCCCCGGAGTCAATATTGATTTTTAACATCGCAAGACTGGTAAGAGTTGCAGTTGACATCACATCGCCTCCTGAAAATACTGCTTGGTTTAACCTACCCATACTCACCACCTGTGAGTCTGGGTAATAGTATATCACGCATAACCACTTAGTTTATGAGCTGCCCAAAGTGGCAATAACGGAGCCTGACGGTGATTTTTTCTGGGTGAAGTCATTTGTAAACCCCTAATCATTATTAACGTTACCAATATTTCCGCTCATCAGGTCTGGCAGGAGCAGGTCGCGGGCTTGGGCAAGTTGTTGATTGTGTAACGCCAGATTCCGCAACTGGCTATATATTGGCGCTACGACGGCGTTGAACAAACTCAACAGCGTTCGAGATGGGACATTGAACTGCGATTTGAGAAGGAACGTCCAATCAGCTCTTGGCATCTTTGAACCCTCCCGCACAGTCTTTGATGCCAAAGCTATAAACTCATCACTCGACAGGAAGAATAGTGCAAAATGATAGAGGTGACTTTCCGTCGGGCGAATCACGATCGCATCAGATGAGGCGATCCCTTCAATCAGGGTGAATCCGACTTTATGGAAATAGGGTCGAATCTTGCCAAATAAGATATCTCCTTCGGCAAACTTGAACTTGCTACTTTCGACCTCAGCGGCCCTCCCCCAGTCGCATAAGGTAATCGAGCGCCCCGTGGTATATGTTCGAGCCCTATATACGCTGTATCGGGACACATGGTTTTTGGGTTAGCAGTTTCGCGAATATTCTTGCAGAGTTCAGAAAGTGGCTTTTTCTCCCACCCCTCCGGGACGCCGTTGGTGATGGTGACGTGTTCGTGACCGGGGAAACGGAGGTGGACGAACCATTCCTTGTAGAGTAGTCGCGCTGCCTGCTCTAGCAACTGTATCCGTCTCTGGTTGTTTTCGAGCAGAGCGTCATAGGCGGAGAGGACTTCAATAATTCGGTCCTGTATTGGAGGCGACGCAATGGTAACCCTGAGACGTAGGGCGTTTTTCCTGCTCAGCCCTGGAACAGCGACATCAGTGTTCATATGTGGAAGCGGCAACATTTTCAATAGATAGTAGATGTACCGCATCCGAATATCTTCAAATATAGGCACGACGTAATAGGTCGTGTCAATCGGGTAGAAATCCCGCTCTGACCAATATACAGAACCAACTGTCCCTTTACGACCAACTACCACTCCCGGCCCCTGTACAAGCGCCGTACTGTGGGTATCGATAACGCCAGCCGACCCATACACTGGTACAGGACCTGCCTTGCGATTGTGGGCCGGAAGTCCTTTTCCGTAGACAAACCGGACAAAATCCCCAAGAACTCCTTGCTTCATACCAACCACTCCTTTGAAAAATGTAAATAGTGAAGGTTCAAGCTTGAAACCAACTCCCACCTGCCTATTTCACAATCCCTCATACATCTTCAGGTCTGGTTCAATTTCCACCACCTTGCCATTGCGCCTCACGACAACGCCAGTACCGGTCTGGTGGGCAACTTGGTGGGCGCGGCGGGCGGCTCGCATAAGCGCGGCTGGTGCAGCCTGCATGTCAGGATCGTTCAGTTTAGACACAGGGATTTTGTATTTTTTCTTTTTCATCGGCTGTTGCCTCCTTCATCTTCCAGAACGAGCCCGGCATCGCTGTTGTTGAGCTTTTGCCAGTAATCAACGCAATGGCGATAGGTACCGTGAAAATTCCGCAAACCGACATGGAAACGGCGACGGATGACTGGTTCGGGGACAGGGTGTCCGCCTTGCCGCACTCGCAACTCCACACGCCGGATCGCTTCTTCTGGCGTCGCAAGCGACAGAAATATCAGTTTTATCCTGTAACCGTCAGCGCGCCATTGGCGGATCATTCTAACATAGCTCCGACCCGACAGCGTCGTTTCAAAGGCAAAATTCCTCCCCGCGCGGGCATGGTTGTTGATTTCTTCCAACATCAATCTTCCGGCACGAAAGGCTATCGTGCCCGGGCGAAAAGGCGATAAACCCGCCGCTATCAGGTCGGCATTGACGAAAACCGGGCAATCCGCCTCATTAGGCAGATATTCCCGCGCGAAGGTTGTCTTGCCAACCCCGTTCGGTCCGGCGATGATAATGATTTTCTTGGCCGAAGCATTCATACCCCTGTTTTCTTCGGAGCGTGTGCGAATGCCTCAGTACGACCAAGCCTCGTATGCAAGCGCTTTTGATTCAGCTTCACTTCAGCGCCTCCCAGCGGCCCGCCTTGGTTGGTCCGACGTGCCGGATATGGCCGGTCGACTTCAAGCGGTCCAAGTGATACCGAACGCCTCCAACGGAAAGACCCAACTGTTTGGCCAACGCCGGAATTGTGATTTCAGGTTGAGCTTCTAACAACGCAAGGATGCGTTCTCTGCTGGTTTCCTGCCGGTCCTCTGCTGGTTTCCTGCCAGTTCTCTGCCGGTTCTCTGCTGGTTTCCTGCCGGTTCTCTGCTGGTTTCCTGCCGGTTCTCTGCTGGTTTCCTGCCAGTTCTCTGCTGGTTTCCTGCCAGTTCTCTGCTGGTTCTCTGCTGGTTTCCTGCCAGTTCTCTGCTGGTTCTCTGCTGGTTTCCTGCCAGTTCTCTGCTGGTTCTCTGCTGGTTTCCTGCCAGTTCTCTGCTGGTTCTCTGCTGGTTTCCTGCCAGTTCTCTGCTGGTTCTCTGCTGGTTTCCTGCCAGTTCTCTGCTGGTTCTCTGCTGGTTTCCTGCCAGTTCTCTGCTGGTTCTCTGCTGGTTTCCTGCCAGTTCTCTGCTGGTTCTCTGCCGGTTCTCTGCTGGTTATTCGGCCATCGTCGGTGATTTTCCGGTTAGCTCCGCCGCCCTCTCCCACCCCTGCTGGCTCAATTCGACTTGCGGCTACCCGGTACATAGTGGAATACGGGAACTCCAGCCACAGACCGCCACCCGGCTCGATTTTCCACTTCGGCGGCGGGTTGCCTGCCGCTTCGCAGGCCTTCGTAATCAGTCGGATGCCCCGGCCCCATGCTTCGACCATCCCGGCGCGAAAGAACGCATAGGCGATTCCGGGATTGCCGGGCCTCGAAGAATGCTCGCCGGTCAGTTGCTCCATAGACCAGTCTGACGGCAGCTGTCCGGGATTCCACAACAGGAGCCGGTCGTCATACACGCGAATCTGGATGGGGGCGGCCACAGCATATTCCCGATGGATCACGGCGTTGATCACCGCCTCGCGCATGGCTTCACGCGGAACCGGAAAGGTCTCCACCCGATAGATGCCATCATAGGAAATCAAGGCCATTGAATACTTTGAATAGAGCAGATCCATCGTCTGCTCCACCTGTGAAAACAGATTTCCTTCGACCACGTCCTGGTACAGCAGTTCAGGGCCGCGGAAAGCGCCGATTTTTATGTAGGCATCCCTCACGAAGCGCCCTGGAGACGGATGGAAGAGTAGCGCCGCAGCCCGTTTCAGGTATTCTCCCTCGCGTAGACGAAGCTTCTCGATCATGCCGGTAGCGGATTCATACAGAATCTCTTTGGGCAGCCGCCCACTTTCGGCAGCGCGCCGGCAGAATTCCTCCAACGTGCGTCCATCCAGGTCGCCCAGACCAATGCCGGGCATGGGCACGTCGTCCCAGGTCCGTCCGTATTTTTGCAACAGAAAGTGGTTCAATGCCGTTCCCTTGAGAGTCTGCTTCGTACTGCCGCTACGATAGTGGAATTCGCCCTTGTAGCTAATCGGGTTAGGGTAAGGGTCGACGACGATTTCCAGATACTCCCGACCCGACTCCGACTTGAGATTCACATCGACCGTAATACCGAGCAATGCCTGTGCTTTGTTAGGAATTTCTTCGAGCAACCGGAGAACATCCTTCACTCCGACCACTTCGCCCCGGTCATTCCTGCCAATCTCCAACACTCCACCTTGCGCGTTGGCGAACCCGCAGATCCATTTCAGGTACTCGTCACGCCAAGAGGTCTTCCATTCGACTGTCTGGCTTTCACTCATACGAATCCCCGGGTTAGCCGAATAACCCCTTTTCCTCCGAAGTCAGTGAGTCGGCTGATAACAATAACATGGTTGTCAGCCATCTGCCCAATAAGCGCAAGGCTCCATCAGTCTATCAATGCCACGGCGTGGACGGCTATCCCCTCTCCCCGGCCGATGAAGCCCATTTTTTCGTTTGTTGTGGCCTTGATGTTGATCGCGTTTTTGTCGACTTTCAGGTCAGCTGCCAGGTTTTCCCGCATGGCGTTGATGTGGGGGGCCATTTTGGGCGACTGGGCGATGATAGTAAGATCCGCGTTGACGACTTGGCAGGATTTATCCGCCAGCAAGGTTTGCACTCTCCTTAGCAGGATCCGGCTGTCGATGTTTGCAAAATCTTTGTTGTCGTCGGGGAAATGGGCGCCTATGTCGCCGAGGGCGGCGGCGCCTAACAAGGCGTCGCACAGGGCATGGATGACTACGTCGCCATCGGAATGGGCCAGCAATCCCTTGTGATATGGGATGGTGACGCCGGCAAGAATCAGGGGGCGGTCGCTGACGAACCGGTGGGTATCATAACCGTGGCCTATTCTCATCATTTCCCCTCTGCTTGTTCAAATAAAATTCTGCCAGGGCCATATCCTCCACCTGGGATATTTTTATGTTGTGGGAACCGGCCGGGACCAGTTCAGGCTTGTAGCCGTTTTTTTCCATTGCCTGGGACTCATCGGTGACTACCTGGTTTTCGGCTACGGCAGCGGCGATACATCTTTTCAACAGGCCCAATCGAAACATCTGCGGGGTCAGGGCGCGCCACAGGTTATCGCGGCTGACGGTTTCGTCTATCTCATGGCATTGCCCAGCTCTTTTCATCGTATCCCTGACCGGCACGGCCAATATGCCGCCGGCGGGGTGGTCTTTGACCTTATGGATAAGTCGGTCTATATCTTCAACCGTAACGCAGGGTCTGGCAGCATCGTGCACTAATACCCAGTCATTGCTGTCGGCAAGGTCCGATATGCGGTCAAGGCCGTTCAATACGGAGTGACAACGTTCCTTGCCGCCGGTTGCCCTGATGATCTTGTCATGGCCGGATATGGCCAGGGTCGGCCAGTGGCTGTCATTCCCGGCAACGACGACGGCAATCCCTTTTATTAGAGGATGATCACAAAAAGGGCGCAAACTGTGTTCGAGGATGGTTTGATCTAATATCCTGAGATATTGTTTGGGCTTTTCAGCCCCCACGCGCCGTCCAATGCCGGCCGCGGGGATGACCGCCCAGAAATTCAACTGACGCGTCATGCCTCTCGTATAAAGATAATTTTCATGCCGGCCTGACGATACTCACCCTCCATCTTGATCCTCCCCTTCAAGGAGGGTGTCGCAGAAGTCCTCCTGATAAGAGGGGGCCAAGGGATTATCGCTCCGACCTGCAACCAATCTCTCCGGAACTCTCTCACCCTCTTTTAATCCCCCCTCGTCAATGGGAAGACAGGCGGAACCCTTCCGGGACACTTTCTCAAGGGGAGAGTGGACAGGGAGAGGGGCGCTGAAGGGCGCATTGTCGCTGGTTGAATTTTGATCGCTGATGATTTGGTAGAATACCTCATCGGATTTAATCATGCCCATTTCACTCCTGGCCTTTTCTTCGACTGCCTCCAGCCCATGTTTGAGGTCCATCACTTCGGCGGCCAACGAGGTATTCCGTTCCTGCAACTGTTCATTTTCATCGACCAGGTTTTGTTTTACCGATTTCAACTGGCGCACTTCCAACAGTCCGCCGGGACTGTACCAGAGTCGATACAGCAACAGTCCCAACAAAACAAGCAGTGCAGTGGTTAAAAGCCGCATGTCAGTTCAAACCGCTATGGCAGGTTATAGAACGCATCCAGGCCCGGGTAGCTTGCATCGCTTCCCAGCTCTTTTTCGATCTTGATCAGCCGGTTGTACTTGGCGATTCTATCCGACCTGGACAGGGAGCCGGTTTTAATCTGCCCGGACGAGGTGGCCACTGCCAGGTCCGCAATCGTGGTGTCTTCCGTCTCGCCGGAACGATGGGATATAACTGCGGTATAATCGGATTTTTTAGCCATATCAATCGCCGCCAACGTTTCCGTCAGGGTGCCGATTTGATTCATTTTGACCAGGATCGAGTTTGCCACGCCCTCGGCAATGCCTTTTTCCAGGATGCCGGTATTGGTAACAAACACGTCATCCCCCACTAATTGCACTCTTTCACCCAGCCGGTCAGTCATCGCCTTCCACCCCGCCCAGTCATCCTCGGCCATGCCGTCTTCTATTGAGATGATGGGATAGTCATCTAGCCAGGGGGTGATATAATCCAGAAACTCATCGGCGTCCAGTGACTTGTTCTCGGACGCAAGCACGTAATTATTTTCCTGGTAAAATTCCGAACTGGCAATATCCAGGCCCAATAAAATATCCTCACCCGGGATGTAACCGGCCTTTTCAATTGCGGTGATGATGAGCTCCAGGGCGGCTTCGTTTGAATTCAAGTCCGGCGCAAAGCCCCCTTCATCTCCCACGGCCGTATTCAAGCCCCGGCCCGCCAATACCGATTTAAGCGCATGAAAGACCTCGGCGCCGTAACGCACCGCTTCGGCTAATGTGCCGGCGCCCACGGGCAATATCATGAATTCCTGCATGTCGATACTGTTATCCGCGTGGGCGCCGCCGTTGATGATGTTCATCATGGGAACGGGCATATCAAACGGCCCGTCGCCACCCAGGTATTGATAAAGGGGCGCTTGTTCATCGGCGGCGGCGGCATGGGCGACGGCCATGGAAACGGCCAATATGGAATTTGCGCCCAGGTTGCTTTTATTTTCCGTGCCGTCGAGTTCCAACATCGTCAGGTCGATGCCGGCCTGTTCCCTGGCTTCCATCCCGATCAATTTCGGCCTGATGATCGTTTCTATATTTTCAACCGCTTTCAACACGCCTTTGCCCTGGTAGCGGTTGTCGTCCTTGTCTCTTAATTCAAGCGCTTCCCGGGCGCCGGTTGAGGCGCCGGACGGCGTCATCGCGGCGCCGACGCTCCCTTTGGCCGTTTCAACTTCTGCCTGGATTGTCGGATTTCCCCTGGAATCCAACATTTCAGTTGCGCGTATATCTGTAATTTCTGACATCGTGACCGCCGTTGATGCTATGAGTGTATCACAAAACCCCCGCTACCCCCCCTTGTCCGAGGGCGTCGCAGATATGCCTGATCGCCTGCGCCCCATGGCGCTCCCCTGCTAACCCCCCTTGCCAGGGGGCGTCGCAGAAGCCCAGCGCCGCCACTGGCGATGACCCGTAGGGACCTGCCCCTACGGGAGTCGCTTGATAGATTTATCCAGCGCAATCAGGGTTTCCAACAGGCCTTCAATTTCATTCAAAGGAAACGAGTTCGGGCCGTCGCTTAAGGCCGTATCCGGGTCGGGATGTGTTTCCATGAACAACCCTGCCACGCCGACGGCCACTGCGGCCCGCGCCAAGGCCGGGATAAACTCTCTCTGCCCACCGGATTGCCGGCCCCGCCCTCCCGGCAACTGGACGGAATGGGTCGCATCGTAAACCACGGGACAGCCGGTTTCTCGCAACACAACCAGGGCGCGCATGTCGGAGACAAGATTATTGTAGCCAAAACTGGCGCCGCGTTCACATACCAGCAATTGTTCGTTGCCCGTTGCGCGGGCTTTATCTACCACTTGTTGCATGTCCCAGGGCGCAAGAAACTGCCCTTTTTTAATATTGACCGGCAAACCGCAGGCGGCGACGTTCCGGATGAAATTCGTTTGCCGGCATAGAAACGCGGGAGTTTGCAGGACGTCCACGACCCGGGCCACCTCGTGCAACGGCGTATCTTCATGCACGTCGGTTAATACCGGCACGCCAATCGCGTCTTTGACTTTTTGCAGGATGGTCAAGCCCTGTTCCAGGCCCGGGCCGCGATAACTGTCCCTGGAGCTGCGGTTGGCTTTGTCAAAGGACGATTTATAGATGAACGGGATGGATAGCTTGCCGGTAATCTCTTTCAGGGCGCCGGCGGTATCCAGGGCCAACTGTTCACTCTCGATGACACAGGGTCCCGAGATAAGGAACATCGGTAGCTGGTCACCTGTTTCAAAATTACACAGCTGCATTTTAAGAAGTATGCGAATTAACCCCTGGCGTCGGCTTTAATCGAGCGGCTTAATTGATGGGCCAAGGCCGCCTTGACAAACCCGACAAACAACGGGTGCCCATCCCGCGGGGTGGAATTGAACTCGGGGTGAAACTGGCAACCGACAAACCAGGGATGGCCTGCCAACTCGATGATCTCCACCAACTTTTCATCCGCCGAAATACCGGCGACCTTCAGCCCGTATCGTTCCAGTTCTTCCCGGTAATTATTGTTGAATTCATACCGGTGCCGATGCCTTTCCAGTATTTCATCTTTGCCGTACATGTCTTTGACCAGGGTGTCATCGACCAATCGGCATTCCTGCCCCCCCAACCGCATGGTGCCACCCTTGTCCGAATTCCTGTTGCGTTTTTCCACCATGCCATCGGCATTCAGCCATTCAGTGATGAGTCCGATAACGGGATGGGGCGTCGCCGGTTCAAACTCGGTGCTGTCCGCCCCGCCCAGGCCGGCGACGTGCCTGGCAAATTCGATGACGGCCACCTGCATGCCCAAGCATATCCCCAGGTAAGGGACGTTATTCTCCCGGGCATAATTTGCCGTTGCAATCTTCCCCCCAATCCCCCGGTCGCCGAAGCCGCCCGGCACTAAAATAGCGTCCCTGTCCTGCAACAGCTCAAGACCATTTTGTTCCACGTCCTCGGAGTCAACGTAATGGATGTTGACCGTCGTGCGCGTGTGTATGCCGGCGTGGATCAGGGCCTCGGATAAGGATTTGTAGGAATCCGTCAACCCGGTATATTTCCCTACCATTGCAATATTGACCGCGCCGGTCGGGTTTTCCATGGCGTCAACAACGGCGTCCCATTCGGATAAATCCGCGTCCCCGACCTCAGCCTTGATGGCGAATTTGTTGACGACGATGTCATCCAATTCCTGTTCATGGAAAAGTCGCGGGATCTTGAGCAGGTTATCAACGTCAATGGCAGAGATGATTGCGTTCTCTTCCACGCTGGTAAACAAGGCTATTTTTTGGCGCTCGTTGTCCGGCAGGCTGCGGTCAGTACGGCAAATCAATACATCAGGTTGAATGCCGATTGAACGCAACTCTTTGACTGAATGCTGGGTCGGCTTGGTTTTTATCTCGCCGACGGTTTCGATATACGGGACTAAAGTGAGATGAATAAACAGACAATGCTCAGACCCCAGTTCCATGCGCAGCTGTCGAATCGCCTCGAGAAAAGGCTGGGATTCTATATCGCCTACCGTGCCACCGATTTCAACCAGGGCTATATCCGCGTCCCCGGCGCCTTCCAATATACAACGCTTGATTTCGTCGGTAACGTGTGGAATGACCTGGACGGTGCCGCCGAGATAATCGCCGCGCCGCTCTTTCTGGATAACATTCTGGTATACCCTGCCGGTGGTAAAATTATTGCGCTTTGTCATGCGGGTGCGCACGAACCGCTCATAGTGACCGAGGTCCAGGTCGGTCTCCGCGCCATCCTCCGTAACGTAAACCTCGCCATGCTGAAACGGGCTCATGGTCCCCGGGTCTACATTAATGTAGGGATCCAATTTCAACAACGTCACGCTCAGCCTGCGGGACTCTAAAATCGCTCCAAGAGAAGCCGAGGCAATTCCCTTCCCTAATGAAGAAACCACGCCACCGGTGATAAAAATAAAGCGCGTCACGGCTTTAATCCGCATATTTCATCAGTCGAATACAGGCCAGCGCCAGCAACACACCCACGCCGTTGGCCAGGATATCCAACATGGAAAATTCCCTGTATGGCAAGAAATGTTGAACGACTTCCACCAGGACGGAGTAAGCAAACAGCCAGACAGCGGGATAGATGAATTTTCGGCGGGGAAGCGCCAGGCGCAACGACAAGCATAATATCAACCAGCATGAGGCGTGCGCCAGATCGTCCCAGAAAAATTCAATATCCCCAAATGATAACGGCGCGATATTAAGCCAGGTTACGTAGCCTGCTAATACGATAAACTGAACAATTTTAAGTTCTTGCGGGAGATTCTTGATTTTCTTCTTCCAACCCGACAGTTGCCTGCAAATAGCTGAGGAGTCCATTGTCAAATTACCGCCACGGGATAGGAACCCAGCAACTTCATCATGGCGGCTTTATCGCGTAATTCGGACAATGCGCCAGATACATCCTCATCGTCCACATGGCCGTTGATGTCAACAAAAAATACATATTCCCACATCCCCTGGCGGGACGGCCTTGATTCAATCCTGGTCATATTCACGTTGTGGTCGGCAAAACAAGCCAGCAGGTTCAACAAGGCGCCGGGCTTGCTTTGCATGGCGAACAATACCGAGGTCTTGTCATTGCCGCTGGCCGGTATTGTTTCCTTGCCAAGCACCAGGAAGCGCGTGGTATTGTCGGGGTCGTCTTCGATGTTTCTCTTGAGGATGGCCAAGTTATAAATAGAGCCGGCGCTTTCCCCTGCCACGGCCGCGGTTTTCTTGTCCTTGCTTGCATTCAGGGCCGCTTCGGCATTGCTCGAAACGGGGACGCGCGCGGCGCCCGTCAGGTTTTCCTCAAGCCAGCGGCGGCATTGAGCGAATGACTGCTCATGGGAGTACACGGTTTCAATGTCTTCCATACTTTCAGCATTGCCAAGCAAATTCTGATGTATGCGCAATTCCACCTCGCCACAGATCTTCAGGCTCGAATCTATCAGCAGGTCCAAGGTCTGATTTACCGCGCCTTCAATGGAATTCTCCACCGGCACGACACCGTATTGGCAGACGCCCGCTTTCACTTCACGAAATACCTGGTCGATACCGCCGAACATCGAAATTGCAACCGATTGGCCGAAGTGCTTCAACGCGGCAGATTGCGTGAACGTTCCTTCCGGACCCAGGCAAGCGACATCAAGCCGGGACTCCAGGGCCAAACAGGCGGACATGATTTCCCGGACCAATCTCACTATTTCATGGTTCGGCAAAGGCCCCGCGTTCAGGCTTTTTATCTTGTCCAGGACCTGGGCTTCCCGCTCAGGCCGGTAAAAAGCGGATTCATCATGCAGCAGTTTTTTTACTTCAGCGACATCAATCGCCAATTGCGCCCGCCGGCTCAACAACTCAACCAGCTGCATATCCAAGGCGTCAATCTCAGCCCTGAGGGCCGCCAATTTTGAATCATTCATAGCATGAATCAAAAAGCTTGCTCTCCTTTAACCGTAACGGCCGGCGAAATCCGCCATGAAACCGAGTAGCGTATCGACGCCGGCTTCCGGCATGCCATTATACATGCTTGCGCGCAGGCCACCCACACTCCGATGACCCTTCAATTCGATCAGGCCGTTGTTTGCGGCTTCCGAAAGAAAGGTATCATCAAGGCTGTTATCCGCGATAACAAACGGCACGTTCATCCTTGAGCGATAGCGGGTATCAACGGGATTGCCGTAAAAATCGTTCGCGTCGATGAAATCATACAACTTGCCTGAACGAGCCAGGGCATTCTGGCCCATCTTTTCCACTCCACCCTGTTCTTTAATCCAGGCGAACGTCAGCCCGGCAATGTACCAGTTGAAGGTAGGGGGCGTATTGAACATGGAATTGTTGTCGGCCTGCAACTTGAAGTCATATAAAAACGGGACGTCTTCCCGGGCCTGACCGATCAAGTCCTCCCGAATAATGACAATGGTCAGCCCGGCCGGACCGAAATTCTTTTGCGCGCCGGCGAATATAATTCCGTATTTGTCCACGGCGATGGGGCGAGACAAAAAATTAGAGGTCATGTCACTGACCAGTATCGTCCCGGCAGGGTCTTCAGGCAGCAGGGGCGGCGTTTGAAATTCCACGCCGGCAATCGTTTCGTTGTCGCAAAAATACCGATAAACAGGGTCTTCACTCAACTGCCAGGCGGCCTGGTCCGGAATAGTCGTGAAGTTTACGGCCTGGGACGTTGCGGCAACATTAGCGTTCACCAGGCGCCGGGCTTCCTTATATGCCCTGACCCCCCAGTGCCCCGTCAGCAGGTAATCGGCGGTATCGGTCTTTTCGCACAGGTTCAAGGGAACCATGCTCATTAAATGAGTTGCGCCGCCTTGCAGGAACAGGATTCTGTAATTATCCGGGATGTCCAGTAGTGCGGATAAATCCCGGATCGATTGTTCCGCAATGCCCTTGAACGCTTCACTCCTGTGACTCATTTCAACAACGGAGATACCGGTACCCTGCCAATCTAAAAAATCGGTTTGAGCCTTCACCATCACGTCCTTGGGCAACATGGCGGGACCGGCGCTGAAATTATAGACGGGATTTTCAAACACTGTCATTCGTCAGCGCTATTCTCTTCCTTGTACTCGATAATCCGTTCGACTCCGGCGAGTCTCTCGTCTTCACCCAAGTTGACCAATGTGACGCCCATGGTGTTACGACCGACAACGGACACGTCGCTGACGGGCAGGCGGATCAAGGTTCCCTGGTCGCTGATCAGCATGATTTCATCGTCCTGATCAACCAATTCGGCGCTGACTACTTTCCCATTCCGCGCATTGGTCTGTATGGATATCACCCCCTGGCCACCGCGGGTCTGTACCCGGTAGTCTTCAATCACCGTGCGTTTGCCATAACCGTTCTCGGTGGCGGTCAGTACTGTCTTGCCGCTTTCAACGATGATCAAGGAGATGACCTTGTCATCCGGGCCCAGGCGAATGCCTCTCACCCCTTTTGCCGTCCTCCCCATCGGACGAATATCCGCCTCCCTGAAACGAATGACCTTGCCCGTGTTGCTGAATAACATCACGTCATGACTGCCGTCCGTCAAGGCCACGTCCACCAAGTGGTTATCTCCGGCAAGTTCAATCGCCCTGATGCCGCTGGACCTGGGCCGTGAAAAGTTTTTCAGCGCCGTCTTCTTGGTAGTGCCGTCTTCGGTTGCCATTAAAACGAATTTATCATCGCTGAACTCCCGGATGGGCAAAATCGCGCTGATGCGCTCGCCTTCACTTAACGGCAGCAGGTTGACGATGGGTTTGCCCTTGGAGGAACGACTGGCTTGGGGAAGTTCATAAACTTTCAACCAATACAACCTGCCCAGGCTGGAAAAACACAATATGGTATCGTGGGTGCTGGCGATGAACAGCTTGTCGATGAAATCCTCATCTTTCATGTTGGTGGCCGACTTGCCCCTGCCGCCGCGGCGTTGCAGCCGGTAGGTATCCATCGGTTGTGTTTTCGCATAACCCGCGTGGGATAAGGTAACGACGACGTCCTGTTCCGTGATCAAATCTTCCATGCTCAGGTCTTGCCGAACTTCGATGATTTCAGTCCGCCGCTCATCGCTGTACTGCTCTTGAAGCTCTTGCAGTTCCGTGCGGATAACCCCCATCAGGCGTTCCGGGTGTGAAAGAATATCGAGCAAATCAGCTATCTTTTCGAGCAGTTCTTCGTATTCCTTGATAATTTTGTCCTGCTCGAGACCAGTTAATTTTTGCAGGCGTAGATCTAATATGGCCTGGGCCTGCGCTTCCGACAACCGATACCCCCCCTCCACCAGGCCCAGGCCGTCGGGCAGGTCATCCGGCCTTGAAATATCGGCGCCTCCCCGTCTCAGCATCCCGATAACGACACCAGGCTGCCATAGCGGCGCCAGCAAGGCTTGTTTCGCCTCGGCCGGCGTAGCGGATTTTTTAATGAGGGCGATGATCGGATCGATATTGGCCAACGCGATTGCCAGTCCCTCTAATATATGCGCGCGACTCCTGGCCTTGCGCAGTTCAAACAAGATACGCCGGGTGACCACCTCCCGCCGATGCTTGATAAAGGCTTCCAACATGCCTTTCAAGGTCATCAAGCGCGGCCGGCCTTGATCCAGGGCCACCAGGTTGATGCCGAAGACACTTTGCATCGCGGTAAATTGGTATAGATTATTGAGAATGACTTCCGGTATTTCACCGCGCCGCAACTCGATGACCAGGCGTATGCCATCCTTGTCGGACTCATCCCGGAGTTCACGAATACCGGTTAATTTCTTGTCTTTAACGAGTTCCGCGATCTTTTCCTGGAGTCGCGCCTTATTGACCTGGTAAGGCAATTCGGTAACGACAATACTGTGTTGTCCGGCTTTTTCATCGGACTCGACGTGGGTCCGCGCCCGCATATAGATACGGCCGCGACCAGTGCGATAGGCTTCGTGAATGCCAAGGAAGCCGTTAATAATGCCGGCCGTCGGGAAATCGGGGCCTGGTATATACTCAAGCAGTTGCTCCGTGCTGAGGGCTTCATTATCTATGAGCGCAATACAGGCGTTGATGACCTCGTTCAGGTTATGCGGCGGGATATTCGTCGCCATGCCGACGGCAATGCCGCTGGAACCATTGACCAACAGGTTAGGCAGGCGGGCCGGCAGCACCACGGGTTCCTGTTCCGCGCCGTCATAGTTCAGGGCATAATCAACGGTTTCCTTGTCTATATCCTCCAGCAATTCATGGGCGATCCTCGACATGCGCACTTCGGTATAGCGCATGGCGGCCGGCGCATCGCCGTCCACCGACCCGAAATTACCCTGCCCGTCCACCAACACGTAGCGTAATGAAAAATTCTGGGCCATGCGCACTATCGTGTCGTAAACCGCGGAATCCCCGTGCGGGTGATACTTGCCGATGACGTCGCCAACCACCCGGGCGGATTTCTTGTACGGCTTGTTGTAATCATTGCCCATTTCATTCATGGCGAACAACACGCGCCGATGCACGGGTTTGAGCCCATCGCGGACATCCGGCAACGCCCTGCCGACGATGACGCTCATGGCGTAATCCATGTAGGATTGACGCATTTCGTCTTCGATATTTATCGGCGCGACGGATCGGGCAATATCTCCAGGCATATCTCTAACCAATTAAAGTCACGGGGGGGTTCCCTGTTTTTCAGAATAAATTCAAATCCGGCATGGAAGCGGAGATTTTACCACAACCAGCCGGCATATATCATCAAATAACACGATGGCGCCAGATAACAGCGCGCTGGGATGCCGAAGCGAAAAATGATGATGGACGTGTTGCATTATTCCATCAGCGCGCAATGGCTTGGCGATTTGGTTGTCCGTTTTTTTACTCTGGTTGTGGGTCGAGTTGCAAGGCGTGCCGCATGACGTGGTAAATATAGTTTTGTTCATATACGCCTTGAAACAGGTGTGCCCAAGGCCCCCCGGCAAAGATGGCGACATCCTCGCCGCTGTGAGTTTCGTCGGTTAGGGGCACCAGGGATTCCTGGTAATAATTACTTTGAGTCGTGTCCACCCCGGTAATATCAGCCCGGCCCGGTTGCCCATAATCAACCCCTTTTTTGCGGCGCCCTATATCTTCCAGCACTGCGAATCCATCACCATTGTAATACCCCAGCGTAGTGTAAGGTTTGCCGTCTTTGGCCGATTCCGGCATGGTTTTCGGCGCGCCATGATCGTCGTTGCTGATGACTTTTCCCAATATCGGATTGCCGCGCGTGGGGTAACCACCCAGCGTAAACACGTGGCTGTGATCAGCCGTGACGATGATCAGTGTCTCCTTTTGATCGACCAGCTCCATTGCCGTCGCTACCGCCTCGGCAAAGGCCCGGGTATCGTGCAAGGCCCGGTAGGCATTGCCGTAGTGATGGGCGCGGTCGATACGACCGCCTTCAACCATGAGAAAGTAGCCCCGCTTGTTCTTTTGTAAAATCCGGATTGCCGTCCCGGCCATCTCCGCCAGGGACGGCTCACCGGCCTTGTCCCGTCCCCGGTCCGAATCGAATTGCATGTTGTAAGGTTCAAATAAGGCCAATACCCGGACGGTACGCTCCGGGTCTATCTTTTGGAATTGGGCTTGGTTCCATACGTAGAGCCCGTCTGCATAACGCTTTTTCCATTCTTCGATGAGGTTGATGCCGTCTCGTCTTCCGCCTCTTTTATCAGGGTATTCCGGGTCAACCTGGTCTTGTGGGAGGAACTGTTGCCGGCCTCCGCCCATGACAACTTCAAGGCCGTCACCGTGGGGAAAAGCAACCAGTTGTCTGGCGATATCCGTGCAACCTTGCCGTATTGCCTCGGCCGGCATAGAGGCGTCATTTTCCCAGTATCTTTCCGGGCTATGGGCATAAGTGGCTGCCGGCGTGGCATGAGTGACTCTTGAGGTGGTGACGATACCGGTGGCATAGCGACGAGTCTCCAACTCTTCCAACAAGGTCTTCAAGTGATTGCCCCTGGTGGAAGCGCAATCCTTGCGGCGGGCCCGCTGGTTGACGGCAATGAGGCCGGCCTTGGTCTTTACCCCCGTCATGATGGCGGTCATGGTCCCGGCGGAATCGGGGGTTTGCTGGTTGGTGTTATAGGTCTTGGCCAGGGCTACATGGGGCAGTCGCTCGAACGACAAACTGTTTTCTTCCCCACTCTGACCGCGCAACTGGCCGTCCAATATGCGGGACGCGGTGACGGTGGAGACCCCCATGCCGTCACCCAGGAACAGGATGATGTTACGTGCGCGCTGAGTATTGGGTGTTTGCCGAAGTGACTCTTGCACCGCTTGTTTCCCTTGCGCATACCAACCCTCCGGGCTTTCTGTCTGCGCCGTCGCGCTGCCGACCGAAAAAAAGACCAGGCCCAACCATATAAAACAACGATCTCTGAAATCAAATATCAAAATTATCTCCCTCAATTGACAAATGTTTTTGTTTTGTTAGTTATTCCGAATATACAGTAATATTTCATTCATTTGAGAAATACAATACACGCGGGGCCAAACCAGATATTCCCGCTAATCTCGTCGAAAGTGGGTTTGGCGGGAACTACTGCCGGGCATGGAACGATCTTACCGACCGATTTCTGCAGGAACTGGGGGTGGATGCTCGGCAACGGATATCAGGAGGCAACGCCCGCGCCTTTTACGGCCTTTAACCTGCATGAGAGAAAAAGATGGAAGCGAAATTTATCTTGCTGCATCCGAAAGATAACGTGCTGGTATGTTGCCAGCAGGCCGGCGCCGGTGAAATCGTCACTATCGACAAGGAAAAAATCGTCTTGATGCAGGCTATGGAACTGGGTCACAAGGCTGCCCGGCAAACCTTGTCCAAAGGTGATAAGATTATGAAATATGGCGTACCCATCGGCTCTGCGCTGCACGATATTAATCCGGGCGAGCATGTACACCTGCACAACATGAGGAGTGATTATATCCCCCCTCATACCCGCGAATGATTGCAGGAAACCAGTGATTATAAACAGGCATACAACATGAAAAGTTTTCTTCGCAAGGACGGCCGCAAGGGCATTCGCAATGTACTCATCGTCGCCTACCTGGTGGAATGCGCGCACCACGTGGCGCGCGCCATCGTGAATCGCAGCGATGATCCGGCAGTTCAATTAATCGGCTTTCCGGGGTGTTTCCCTAATGACTATGCCCTCAGGATAATGCAGGCCCTGGGGACGCACCCGAACGTCGGCGGAGTGTTGCTTGTGTCATTGGGTTGCGAGGGGTTTAACCGCGAGGCGCTTGCCGGGGCGATCCGTGCAAGCGGCCGGCCGGTCGCAACGCTGGTCATCCAGCAGACCGGGGGCACCCGGAAAACCATCGAGGCGGGATTGGCCGCCGTCATGGATATGAAAACGCGAATCGCCAGCGTTAAACGAGTGGAAATGACCCTTGACGAACTGGTTGTGGGGACGATATGCGGCGGTTCCGACGGCACCAGCGGTATCTCCGCCAACCCGGCCGTAGGCAAATGTTTCGACCAACTCGTCCGGGACGGCGCTACCTGTATCTTTGAAGAGACCGGTGAACTGATAGGTTGCGAGCAAGTGATGATGGAACGAGCCGTCACCCCCGGGTTAGCGAAAGAAATCGAACAAGCCGTCGTCAAGGCCGTGCATTATTACAAGACCATGGGCTATGGCAGCTTTGCGCCGGGGAATGCGGAAGGCGGTCTCACCACCCAGGAGGAAAAATCCATGGGCGCTTATGCAAAGTCGGGTTCTTCACGGATTCATGGCCTGATTAAACCGGGCGATGCCCCCCGCCAAGGCGGGCTCTACCTGATGGACGTCGTGCCGGACGGTGAACCCCGCTTTGGATTTCCCAATATCTCCGATAACGCCGAGATTGTTGAACTCATTGCCAGTGGTTGCCACGTGATCCTGTTTACCACCGGCCGCGGCTCCGTTGCAGGGTCGGCTATCTCGCCGGTCATCAAAATTTGCGCAAACCCGGAGACCTGGAAAAACATGGCGGATGATATGGACGTCGATGCCGGACGTATTATCGAGGGAGAGGCCGATCTCGACGAGGTAGGCGGTGAAATCTATCAACGGGTACAGGCGGTAGCCGCCGGCAGCCAAAGCAAATCCGAGGCGTTGGGTCACCAGGAATTCATCCTGACGTATAAATCGTTTGAACCCATCGGCCCCGCTTGCCTGCCGGCCCACTAATCAAACGTTCCTGACCTTTGATAAGAGAGATTTAGGGAGTTATCGTGCCGACCCCAAACCCACTTTCGACAAACCGCGGGAGCTCCTGAAAAACATGGCTCGTTTAACCGGAAAAAAGGCGCTGATTACGGCGGCGGGACAGGGTATCGGCAAGGCAACCGCCAAGCTCTTTGCCGGGGAAGACGCCAAGGTCATCGCTACTGACATCAACGAAGCGGCATTGCAAAAGCTGGATGGTTGCCGGACGCGGTGGTTGGACGTGACCGACCAGGCGGCCATTGGCAAACTAGCCGCGGAGTTGGGCGCCGTCGATATCCTGTTCAACTGCGCCGGCTTCGTCGCCAACGGCGGCATATTAGAGTGTGATGAGAAAGACTGGGACTTTTCCTTTGAGCTTAACGTCAAGGCGATGTACCGAATCACAAAAGCCTTTCTTCCGGCCATGCTGGAGGCGGGCGGCGGCTCCATTATCAACATGTCCTCCGCCGTCAGTTCCCTGATCGCGGCGCCGAACCGCTTTGCTTACGGCGCCACCAAGGCGGCGGTCATCGGCATGACCAAGTCCATCGCACTGGACTATGTCAAGCAGGGCATTCGCTGCAATGCCATTTGTCCGGGCACGGTCGATACCCCGTCGCTGCAGGAACGCTTGAACGCCTTTGACGACCCGGTCCAGGCCCGCAAGGATTTTGAGCGGCGGCAACCCATGGGACGCCTGGCCACTGCGGAAGAAATCGCCAACCTGGCGCTGTACCTGGCCTCGGACGAGTCTTCCTATGCCACCGGCGCAATTATCCCCATTGATGGCGGCTGGTCCGCCGGATGAAAAAACAGGGAACAGACGGGGGCATTAATCCCACAGGGGCAACCTCCCGGGACGGCGCCGGGGCTTTTGCGACACTCTACTTATATAGAAGGAGAAAAAAATGAAACTGTTACGCTATGGTGAACCCGGTCGGGAAAAACCCGGCATATTGGACGATGAAGGCAAGCTGCGAGACCTGTCGAGACACGTGGCAGACATCAATGGCGACGCATTGACGCCGGAGGGCCTGGACAAGCTCCGTCAAATCGACGTTCGCCGCCTGCCTGTAGTCGAGACTGAAGTACGTTACGGCCCCTGTGTCGGCAACGTCGGCAAGTTTCTTTGCATAGGCCTGAATTATGCCGATCACGCCAAGGAGTCCGGGATGGCCATACCGGAATTTCCCGAGATATTCACCAAGGCGACCAGCGCCATCTGCGGCCCCAACGATAACGTCATCAAGCCCCGCGACAGCGCCAAACTGGATTGGGAAGTGGAGTTAGGCTTGGTTATCGGCAGGCATACTGCTTATGCAACAAGGGAGGAGGCCATGGGCCACGTCGCCGGTTATTGTATCGTCAACGACGTGTCCGAGCGCGCCTTTCAATTCGATCATGGCACGCAGTGGGACAAGGGCAAGGGTTGCGATACCTTCGGCCCCATCGGTCCGTGGCTGGTGACCTGCGACGAGATTGAAAACGTGCTTGGCCTGCACCTGTGGTTAGAAGTCAACGGTCATCGCTATCAGGACGGCAACACCAAAACCATGATCTTCGACCCGGCCTATATCGTCAGTTATCTAAGCCGGTTCGTGAGCCTGCAACCCGGGGACGTGATTTCCACCGGCACTCCCCCCGGGGTGGGGTTAGGGCAGAAACCGCCCGTTTACCTCAATGCCGGCGATGTGATGACACTGGGAATCGACGGGCTGGGAAAACAAACGCAAACCGTAGTTGAAGTCAAAAATGTCAGCGCCGATTGAAACAGCCCGGAATATCCTGTCACAAAACCTCCCTGCCCCCTTGTCAGGGGGGAGACAGTCGATCCACCCAGATTTCAAGTCCCGCCGCATTCAAATCAAAATCAAACTCCAACAACCCCTTGCAGGCCGGACCAGGGACAGGACAACCCAGTTTTTTTAATTCTGCCAAGGTCCTGTCCGTGATTGCTGATTTGATCAACTGAAAGCGGTTTTCAAACCTCGCATATTTCATTGCAGTCTCCGCATGAAACTGAATGCGCCGACGCAGGTCCCCGGCCAGTTGCGGCACATTTTCAACCATGCCAAAGTGGGTGACATACATGCGCTCCGGCTCAAACTCCAGATACCTGTCCAGGGACCGATACCAGGCATCGGGATCAAACTGTACCGGCGTGGTAATCGGCATCATATAGGGACGGCCTTTCGTGATTAACTCCCGGTATGCCGCGCCAAACGTATCACCGGTAAAAAACCCCCTGCTCATTTCATCATAGATGGAAAAATGATGCCTGGCGTGGCCGGGGCTGTCGATAAACGTCAAGGTCCGGCCATTAAAATCCAATTCAAACCCATCATCGGCAACCATGACGCGCTCCTCGGCAACAGGCAGCAATTCTCCATACATGCCATGCATGTTATCTTCGCCATAAACACTGGAGGCGCCCTGCCAAAGTCTGTCCGGGTCGATCATGTGCCTGGCCCCGCGTGGATGTACAACCAGGCGCGCGCCAGGCAGGGCTTGCATCAGTTGTCCTGCGCCGCCGGCGTGGTCCAGGTGCACGTGCGTCGGTATGATGTATAAAACTTCTTCGCTGGAAATCCCCTTGTAGTTGATTATTTCAAGTAAGCCCGGAACCGAGTAACTGGTCCCCGCTTCGATGATGGCTGCCGCGCCGTCCTGCTGAATCAGGTAAGCGCCGGCAAATTGCGGTCGAATAAAACCCGTATCCATACAGCTGATGTTATAGGGCAGATCAGTAAATCTCCTTGTAATGTTGCCCTGTAAGCCAAAATCCATCAGTTTTGAGTCGTCAGTTTCCAATAAAATGATAATTCACGTCACTGATATGCCGGCGCGCCTTGTCATGGGTTCTTTCATAAAAGCCGACAGCATTATCTTTATCGATCGTGATAATAGTGGAGGAACGGGTGCCATACTCGTCCAGCGTCACAAAGACGGGCGCCAGTTGTCTTTCCCGTTCGAAGCCGATACCCGTATCCGGCAAATCCTTAGCCGCCGGGACTGATTCATCATGCAGTAAAGAAAATACCGCTGCAATATTGAAGTGTCCCGCCGCGTTTAATTCTTTTACCAGCGATTTCTTTGCCTTGACTACCTTCGGCCACGGCGCATCAAAGTCGCCGTTACTGATCCCATACACGCCGGGCGTCAGGACTTTTACTTCATCCGCCCGGTTGCTGAAAAAACACGCGTGATCAACGTCGCCGGCCAAAAAGTTATACCCGGTGTAATCACCGCTTGTCGCCGTCAGCGCATTCGTATATTCAAGCGCGCCAAGCGCGCCGGTCAAAAAGTCTTTTACCAGCAAGCCCCTGGATAGCGGGCTTGCCATCGAACTGTCACTATCCCGATAATTGGCTACCGCGGCAAAACTCAAATTTCTGTTGATGCCTAACCATGTCCCTCCCTGGAGCAGGTCTCTCCCCGCCAGCGTCTCAGGCGAGTCCTTCCAATAACCTGCTGCAACTGCAGGTCGATCAAAATATTCATCACGGTTTGCGGCCAGGACCAATTTGAAATCGGGATGGGCCTGATAAGCGAGGACGATTAAGCACATGCCGCCCTGTTGTCAACCCGCATTTCTCACCAGGTCGCTGGTCATCAATGGCAAGTTCTCTGCTGTCAACGAGTTACGAGAGTTTATCACTTTGTTATCACGTCAGACTGCGCCGGATGTGCCCTCGCTGGTCTTTTTGCGGCTGGCAGGAGCCTGCTTCCCCAACTATGGCTACCGCTATGCTCATCGTCGCCGGCGCTGGCCAGCCGCAAAAATCCGGCGCGCTCATCGCATCCCCTGACGAGAAATGCGGGTCAAGTCCCAGAGGTTGACGATATTACAAAATAATTCAGCGGTGCGCTCAGCGTCGTATTGAGCCGAATGCGCTTCATCCTGCTCCCATTTCAGACCCGCAGCCTGGGCTGCGCGGGACAATACAGTCTGGCCGTAAGCCAACCCTCCCAGCGTCGCCGTATCGAAGGCGCTGAACGGGTGAAAGGGGTTACGCTTTAAACCCGACCTGGCGGCCGCGGCATTGATGAAACTCAAATCAAAAGAGGGATTATGCCCTACCAATATGGCGCGGCTGCACCCATGCTGTTTCATGGCGCTCCTGGTTGCCCGGAAGATGTCGCGCAAGGCCTCTTTCTCAGGCACGGCGATTTCTTTTCTAAAGGGATTGTCGGGGTCGATACCGGTGAATTCCAGCGCCGCCTTGTCCAGGTTTGCGCCCGGGAAAGGCTGGGTATGCTTTGATATGGTTTCCTCCAGGCGCCACCTGCCATCAATATCAACTTGCAGGAAAACTGCCGCTATTTCAAGCAGCGCATCTTTGTCAGGATTAAAACCTGCCGTTTCCACGTCCACAACGACAGGATAATAACCCCTGAAGCGGTTAGCGACGGCATTGTTTTTTTCACTGCTCATGGACTAATTTCCAGCGACAGGTCTCACCCGCCATGAACGGCGCGAGTTCACTGCCGGCAAACGCGAGTTTGTCGGGTATGCGCCACGCCTCTTTTCGTAGCGTGATCTTCCTGGTATTCAGCGGCAGGCGATAAAAACCGGCCCCGTTTTTACTCGCGAACTTTTCCAGGGAACCCAGTTGGTTCATCTTGTCGAATACGGATGCGTATATCTCGATGGCCGCGTGCGCATTATAGATGCCGGCGCAACCGCACGCATTTTCTTTCGCGCCTGTGGCGTGGGGGGCGCTGTCGGTGCCCAGGAAAAACTTGGGACTGCCGCTGGTGGCCGCCTCCAGCAATGCCTGCCTGTGCTCCTCCCTTTTTAATATCGGCAGACAATAATGATGCGGGTTGATGCCGTCACGAAAAATAGCGTTCCGATTAAACGCCAAATGGTGTGGGGTGATTGTAGCTGAAATTCTTTCTGATGCGGCTTCTACGAACTGCACTGCATCAATGGTAGTAATATGTTCAAAAACAACCCGTAGTGAACTGATTTTCTCAACCAGGGATGAGAAAACATTTTCAATAAAGACTTTTTCCCGATCAAACACGTCGACGCCGGTATCCGCAACCTCTCCGTGCACAAGCAGGGGGACATCTTTTTCCGCCATGTACTCCAGCAGGGGAAATACCTTTTCAATATGGGTGACGCCTGCTTCGGCATTGGTCGTCGCGCCCGCCGGGTAGTACTTGAAAGCGTAAACGTTATCGTTATCGACAACCCGGTCTACTTCGTCCCGATTGGCGTTGTCGGTGAGATACAAGGTCATCAATGGTTTGAACCCGGAAGATTCAGGCAGACAATCCAGGATTCTTTGCCTGTATGCCATGGCCTGAGCAACGGAAACTACCGGTGGGCTCAGGTTCGGCATGATAACGGCCCTGGCGAATTGCCGGGCGCTGTCGCCGACAACGCTGGCCAGCGCCGCGCCGTCACGCAGGTGGAGATGAAAATCATCCGGCTTTATGAGTGTAATTTTATTCACTGAACAGGCTTATTCAACAATTAGCGACCATTGGGAGTATACACGGAAAATTAACCGACGCGGCGACTGCCTGCCCCCCACCCTGACCCTCCCCCTCAAGGGGGAATAATGTGGGTGTCCTTAATTATATGGGTGTCCTCTATTACATGGGTGTCCTTTATTGCATGGGTGTCCTTAATTGCATCCCTATTACATGGGTGTCCTTTATTACATGTCCCTTAATTATATGGGTGTCCTTAATTATGGCTGCTTAATTATGGCTGGCGAAAGCTCTCTCTCGGAGGGTGAGGGGGAAGGGGTGTTTCGGGAAAAATTCAATCGACACTGGTGCGTTTGATTTATTATGATGTCGTTTCCATTTTTGTTGATTTGATCAGATGCAATACAGGAAGCTGGGACATACTACTATCGACGTCAGCCTGATCTGCCTGGGCAGCATGACATGGGGAGAGCAAAATACCGAAGCCGAGGCCCATCAACAGCTTGATTTTGCCGTCGAACAAGGCATCAACTTCATCGATACCGCCGAGCTCTATCCCAGCCCCATGGGGGCTGAAACCCAGGGGAAGACGGAAAAATACATGGGCAGCTGGTTGAAAAAACGGCCGGACCGGGAGAAGCTGATCATTGCCACCAAGATATGCCCGGCTACACTTCATATCAAATACCTGCGCGGCGGCAATAACCGGTTGGATAAAAAGAATATGCAACTCGCCGTGGATGCCAGTCTCAAGCGCCTGCAAACCGACTATATAGACTTGTACCAATTGCACTGGCCTGAACGGGACGCGAACTATTTCGGGCGGATGAATTACTACCATGCCCCCGATAAAGACGGCGTTCCCATGGAGGAAACGCTCAGCGCCTTGAACGACATAATACAGGCCGGGAAAGTTCGTTACGCCGGCATTTCCAATGAAACCCCCTGGGGCGTCAGTGAATATCTTCGATTGAGCAGGGAATTAAACCTGCCCAGGGTCGTTTCAATCCAAAATCCGTACAACCTGCTGAACAGGACCTTTGAAATCGGGCTGGCTGAATTCGCGCACCGGGAAAAAGTGGGTTTGCTGGCCTATTCCCCAATGGGGTTCGGCGTGCTGTCGGGGAAATACCTGGACGGAAACCGGCCGGAAGGCGCGCGCCTGACTTTGTTTGCCGACAGGTACGAAAGATATGCCACTGGAACAGCCGACGAATGTACCCGACAATACGTCAACCTCGCCAATGAGCGCGGCTTGGACCCGGCACAGATGAGCCTGGCATTCGTTAATCAACAACCCTTCGTCACCAGTACGATTATCGGCGCCACCTCCATGGAACAACTTGAAGCCAATATCGCCAGTGTCAACCTGAAATTAGACAAAAGCGTCATGAAACGGATTGAGGAAATTCACAAGTCGCGACCCAATCCCTGCCCGTGAAGAGATGGACTTGAATAATCTTACGGCAATCTCCCCGATAGACGGCCGTTACGCGGCCAAGACCGAAGCATTGCGGCCTGTTTTCAGTGAATACGGCCTCATCCATAAAAGACTGCTTGTTGAAATCCGCTGGCTGCAAGCCCTGTCAAGGCGCCCGGATATTGCCGAACTTCCTGAATTAAGCCGCGCCGCCGACCGGATACTGGAAGAAATCGTGGCGAATTTCTCACCGGCGGACGCTGAAAGAGTCAAGGAGATTGAAAAGACCACCAACCACGACGTCAAGGCGGTGGAATATTTCATCCGGGAAAAGATCAAGGACAATGAGGAGTTGTGTTCCCTCTCCGGGTTTATTCATTTTGCCTGCACCTCGGAAGACATTAACAACCTGAGCCACGGATTGATGCTGGCGCAGGCCCGGGAGCGGCATTTATGTCCGGACCTGGATAAACTCATTGCCGCGCTCTGTTATCTGGCGGAACGTTTTGCCCTGCAACCCATGTTGTCGAGAACCCACGGCCAACCAGCCACCCCCACCACCCTGGGAAAAGAGTTGGCCGTCTTTGCCCACAGGCTGCGCCGGCAGTTGGCAAGGTTCAGGGAAGTCGCCATATTGGGAAAGATGAACGGCGCCGTGGGGAATTTCAATGCACACCTGGTTGCTTATCCAGGCGTTGATTGGGTGGAGTTTTCAGAATCCTTTGTCGAGTCCCTGGGGTTGATTCCCAATCCCCACACTACCCAGGTTGAATCCCACGACTACATGGCTGAATACTTTCATGCGCTCAGTCGAATCAACACAGTCCTGGTCGATTTCTGCCGCGATGTCTGGGGTTATATCGCCATCGGTTATTTTCAGCAAAAGGCGCTTGCGGGCGAGGTGGGTTCGTCAACCATGCCGCACAAGGTCAATCCCATCGACTTCGAAAATGCGGAAGGCAACCTGGGCCTGGCTAACGCCCTGCTCATCTTCCTGGCGGAAAAACTGCCTGTATCCCGGTGGCAACGGGACCTCACCGATTCAACCAGCATCAGGAACATGGGCACGGCAATAGCGCATTGCATCATCGCCTACCAGGCCTGTTTGCAGGGGATGAACAAGTTGGAAGCGAATACGGAATGGATTAATCGCGACCTTGAAAACAACTTTGAAGTATTGACGGAGGCGATACAAACAGTCATGCGCCGGCACGGCATCCAGGGCTCCTACGAAAAACTCAAGGAACTGACCCGCGGGCAACAGGTTACCAGGGATTCACTGCGGGAATTCATCTCCGCGCTGGATATCCCCGCGCAAGCCAAAGACGCCCTGCTCAACCTCTCCCCCGCAGACTACACGGGCAACGCCGTTGAACAGACGAGGCAAATCATTTCCCAAAAATGAAACCCCAGGGGCGGGTTTGAAACCCTCCCCCGCCGGCGCCAATTGTCTGGATTATCTTCTGCTGACCACATTTTCAAACCGTGACAATTTGTCACGGTTTCATCGCCCTTCTTTTTAACTGTTGCAGGAACGGGTTTCAAACCTGTCCCTGTGCCGGAGCAAATCCTGCTGATACAGCAAAGTCAGCCGGGCTTCATCCATGTGTTTCTTCAAGGACTGGCGCTTGATTAAATTATAGGCTTGGACGTCCACCTTGTAGGGCAGACTGCTTTCGTGGAAGAGCGTCCATAGTCTATCCACCGTCTTACTGTCAAAGTCGCCGTGCAGGACCAGGTCAATGTCGGAGTTATCAGCATATTTGCCCGTCGCCCTGGAACCAAACAAGTCCACCCGTACGATGTGGGAAGCATAGGGACCTAATATGTCCCGGATGATTCCCAGGTGTCTCGCGGTCAAGCCGTGCTCAGGCGTTGCCTGCATCCATGTCCACCTGGGCGAGTTTTTCATAAAGATCGCCGAAGCAGTGAATATATTTTGCCCGAATATCTTTTATGACTTTTTCAAATTCCTCAAAATCATAGGTATGGCTCATTTTGTTTCGAGCATCCAGCGCGTCCATCCAGCTATCTCCTTCGCTGATTACTTTTGCCGCGATGGCTTCTTTAAGAACGGCTCTTGGGGTCACTTCATCCAATTTCACTTTTTGGCTTTCCAGGTAATCTTTAATGCATTTCCAGGCCAGTTCCATGCAAACTTCAAAGCGTTGAATTGTTCCTTCTTTCTCCAACTGGCTGAGTGCGTCGGCTTCTTCCACGGCTTCCAGCAGGAGGAAATAAACTCTCTTGAAGTTGTACAAGCGGTACTGCCACCGCTGTTTTTGCGTATTCAATTTCGGTACTTCTCATTAGCGGTATTGCGTTTATACAGTGTACACTATTTTCGTGGCTAAACTTATGCGGATAATTGGTGGTTCCACTGCTTTCTCACGGTTTCGAATAGAGAAAAAGCTTGCCGGGTTGTCACGGGTCGCGCCGGCCATCCGTGAGGCGCGGGCCGGGTTCGTGCATTTCCTGGCGCTCAACGGTGACTTGACTGTCCGGGAAGGGGAATGCCTGACCGGGTTGCTGGATTATGGTCATTCGGCCAGCGTCGATGTTGATGCTGAACCCACCTGCATCGTGATTCCGAGACCGGGTGTTATTTCTCCCTGGTCCAGCAAGGCAACGGATATAGTTCATCATTGCGGCCTGGGATCGATTCGACGGATAGAACGCGGGATCTGCTGGTATCTTGAATGCGAAGATAAGCAACGGTTGACGGCTAGCCAGTTTGAAGCGGTCAAACATGTATTACACGACCGGATGACGCAAATCGTCATAGAGAACGTTGATGATGCTGCCTGCCTTTTTTCTGTCCGGGAAGAGCGGAAACCGGATCTCATTGAACTTGCCCGGAAAGGCAAGACCGCCTTGCAGGAAGCCAACCAGGCGCTGGGACTGGCTTTATCGGAAAGTGAAATCGATTACCTGCACCAGGCGTTCAAGAAGTTGAAGCGTAACCCCACGGACGTGGAGTTGATGATGTTCGCCCAGGTGAACTCGGAGCATTGCCGCCACAAAATTTTCAATGCCGGCTGGATCATTGACGGTGAGGCCCGGTCAGGGAGTTTATTCGACATGATCAAGTCAACCCATTCGGCCTGTCCGGGCCGCGTGCTGTCAGCCTATTCGGACAATGCCGCGGTGATGCGGGGTTACCAGGCTTCACGTTTCTTTGCCTCGCCCCCGGATCATAAATATCAATATGCGCAGGAAGACGTCCATATCCTGATGAAAGTCGAGACCCACAATCATCCGACCGCCATATCGCCGTTCCCGGGCGCAGCCACCGGCGCCGGCGGGGAGATACGCGATGAAGCCGCAACGGGCTCGGGGGCGAAACCCAAGGCCGGCCTCACGGGCTTCACCGTGTCTGATTTGCACCTGCCCGCGCTACCGCAGCCCTGGGAGCGGGCCGCCGGCCAACCTGATAAACCCGAGCACATCGCATCAGCCCTGGACATCATGCTCGAGGGGCCTATCGGCGCGGCATCGTACAATAATGAGTTCGGCCGACCGGCCCTGGCCGGTTATTTTCGCACTTTCGAGCAATGGGACGAAAAATCGGGGAGCGCGAGGGGCTACCATAAGCCCATCATGTTGGCCGGCGGCTATGGCGTCATACGCTCTTCCCACGTCAACAAACAGGTCATACCGGCAAAAAGCAAAATCATCGCGTTGGGCGGACCGGCAATGTTGATCGGCCTTGGCGGCGGCGCAGCGTCTTCAATGGCTTCAGGTGAAAGTGACCGGGAACTGGATTTCGCCTCGGTGCAACGGGACAACCCGGAAATGCAGCGTCGTTGTCAGGAAGTCATCGACCAGTGCTGGGCGCTGGGCGAAGCCAACCCGATATTGTCGATACATGACGTAGGCGCCGGCGGCTTGTCCAATGCCTTGCCGGAGCTGGTTCAGCATGACCAAACCGGCGCCGAGTTCGAGTTGCGTGACATTCACAGCGCCGACCGGGGCATGTCGCCCATGGAACTGTGGTGCAACGAAGCGCAAGAGCGATACGTCCTGGCCATAGCCGACAAGGACGTGGGGTTGTTCACCGGCCTTTGCGACCGGGAGAGAGCGCCATACTCAATCATCGGCGAGGCAAATAACACCGGGCAGCTGGTGGTGACTGATAAACTGCGCCAATCAAGACCCATCGACATGCCGTTGTCGGTAATATTAGGTAAAACCCCCGGGCTGTCTTTACAGGTCACGCAGGTAAAAAATGGCCAGGATAAATTAAACCTGGACGGCCTCGCCCTGGACGAGGCGATTTCCAGGGTATTGCAGCTGCCGGCCGTCGCCGATAAACGCTTCCTGGTGACTATCGGTGATCGCAGCGTTTCCGGGCTGGTGGTTCGGGACCAGATGGTCGGGCCGTGGCAGACCCCCGTCGCGGACTGCGCGGTAACGGCCGCGTCGTTCGATGCCTTTACCGGCGAGGCGATGGCCCTGGGGGAGCGCCCTCCCGTCGCCGTGACCGATGCGCCGGCCGCCGGTCGATTGGCCATTGCGGAGGCCGTCACGAATTTATGCGCGGCCAGGGTATTGCGACTGGAAGACTTGGCGCTGTCTGCAAACTGGATGGCGGCCAGCGGCGAACCGGGGGACGCTGCGGACTTGTTTGCCACCGTCGAGGCCGTATCGACGTTGGCGCGGCAACTACGCATCCCAATCCCCGTGGGCAAGGATTCCATGTCGATGAGCATGACGTGGACGAAGGACGGCAAAGCAAACAAGGTGACCGCGCCGGTTTCATTGAACGTGACCGCATACGCCCCCGTTGCCGACGTTCGCAAATCCATCACGCCGCAGTTGCATAGAGTGGCTGACTCAGCCTTGCTGCTGATCGACCTGGGCAGGGGTAAGAACCGACTTGCCGGCTCAGCGCTGGCGCAGGTCATGGGTCAGTCCGGCGCCGATACCGCCGACCTGGATGACGCGGACTTGTTGAGATCGTATTTTAATTCGATCCAGTTGCTGAACGAGACCGGATACATCCTGGCGTACCACGACCGTTCAGACGGCGGCGCGCTTGTCACCTTGTGCGAAATGGCTTTCGCCGGCCGCTGCGGAATGGACGTCAATGTCGCTAGCGCCGACCTGGTGGCTTTCCTGTTCAATGAAGAACCGGGCGGCGTCATCCAAATCCGCGCTGAAAATCGCCAAAGGGTATTCGATACGTTCATCCAATCCGGCCTGCCTGAATCCTGTTTGTCGATTATCGCGACCCCGAACAGCGAGTACGAATTGAAAATCAAACACCGGGGCAACGCGGTTTATTCGGCTCCGGTGAACCACCTGCACAAGCTATGGTCGCTGACGTCGTATCACATGCAGACCTTGCGGGATAACCCCGCCTGTGCCGATGAAGAGTTTGCCTGTTTACAGGATCATTCCGACCCCGGCCTGTCCATCTCCCTGACTTATCAAACGGATAAACCCGCCCCGGCGCCGGCGTCCCGGAAAAATGAACCGCCCACACACTCCCGGAGCGGCGGCTTATCCCCCTCCCCCCTTGAGGGGACGTCGCAGAAGTCCCGGCCTGCGACATTCCCTGGAATGACTCGCAGGCCCACCATTGGAATCTTGCGGGAACAAGGTGTCAACGGTCACGTCGAGATGGCCGCAGCGTTTGACCGCGCCGGTTTCGACTGCATCGATATACATACGAACGATCTTTTGAACGGGGATATTTCCCTGGCCGGGTTGAACGGCCTCGTCGCCGGCGGTGGTTTTTCCTACGGCGACGTGTTAGGCGCCGGCGGCGGCTGGGCAAAAACCATCCTGTACAATGCCCGCCTCAAGGATGAGTTTGAACGATTTTTTAACCGGCCCGACAGCTTCGGCCTGGGAGTGTGCAACGGCTGCCAGATGATGTCGCAACTACGCAGTCTCATCCCCGGCGCCGATCATTGGCCGGCTTTTATCCGAAACCGCTCGGAACAGTTTGAATCGAGAGTCGTCATGGTTGAGGTCATCGAGTCGCCTTCCCTGTTCTTTCAACGCATGGGAGGCTCAAAAATGCCCGTCGTGGTTGCCCACGGCGAGGGACGCGTCCGGTTCACTGCCGGACGTGCGCGGAACCAATCCGATAACGTGGTTGCCCACGGCGAAGAACATGCCCGGTTCACCGATAAACCGGCAGACCGACAATTTCTTGCGGCCCTGCGTTTTATAGATAACCGGGGTGAGGTAACGGAAAAATACCCTTATAATCCCAACGGTTCGGCCCGGGGACTGACCGGGTTTACCAATATCGACGGGCGCTTCACTATACTGATGCCCCATCCGGAACGGGTGTTTCTTAAAAAACAACTCTCCTGGATTGCTGATGATTGGAACGATGAAGACAGCCCCTGGATGCAAATGTTCTATAATGCAAGAAAATGGTTAGATTAAGCGTGGTAAAGTATTACTATGGCCGGTATTGATATAAACAATCGGATACCCGTGTCAAACAAAGAACTTTCAAGGTCATTTCCAGTCCATATAAAAAATATTGCAGGATAAATAAAGTGCTGATAAAAACACCAGACCCTATCAAACCGTCCCAGATCACTGACAAGCAACAATATTTGAACAGGCGTCAATTCATTCGGGACACCACGAAATTCGGCATGGCCGGCGCCCTGTTGACATCCGCCACGGGATTGATTTTGCCGGCCGAAACGGCCCTGGCGGGAACGAAACTGTCCACGGTCAAAAACCATGAATTTTCCACCGATGAAGAATTAACGCCATACGATGCGGTGACCAGCTACAACAACTTTTACGAATTCGGCACCGATAAAAGGGACCCGGCCAGTCGTTCCGGGAAATTCAAGCCCCAACCCTGGTCTGTCGCCATCGACGGCGAGTGCATGAAGCCCGGCGTCTATGATTATGAAGACATAATCAAACCCCACCAGCTGGAAGAACGCATTTATCGGCTGCGTTGCGTCGAAGCCTGGTCCATGGTGATCCCCTGGGTGGGCATCCCGCTGGGGGACGTGCTGAAAAGATTCGAGCCCACCTCCAGGGCCAAGTACGTATCCTTCACGACCGTCATGCGTCCCGATGAGATGCCCGGACTCAGGCGGGATGTCTTGCGTTGGCCTTATCGTGAAGGATTGCGTATCGATGAAGCCATGCACCCCTTGACAATTTTAACCGTCGGGCTGTACGGAGAGACATTGCCAAATCAAAACGGCGCGCCCATACGCCTGATCGTCCCCTGGAAATACGGTTTCAAGAGCATCAAGTCCATTGTCAAGATTGAATTTACCCATAAGCAACCCAAGACCTCCTGGAACATATCGGCGCCGCATGAATACGGTTTCTATGCAAATGTAAACCCGGAGGTAGACCATCCCCGTTGGAGCCAGGGCAAGGAGCGACGCATCGGTGATTTCTTGAAGCGTGAAACACTGAAATTCAACGGGTACGGCGAGCAAGTCGCGGCGCTTTACAACGGGATGGACCTGCGGAAGCATTATTGAATCACTGTTCCCGACCCCAATGCCGGATTTTGGATATTCCCTGTCCGGAAGAACGAGGCATTAAACGGGAGCGCAAAAAAACTTCATCCATGCGCAGGGGAATGACAAATGGCGCCGTCCGGTAAAAAGCCGCTACTGTTCCTGGCATGTTCAATCCCGTTTTGCCTGTTGATATACAATGGCATCACCAATAATCTCACCGCCAACCCGATAAAGGAAATCACCCATTTCACGGGTGAATGGACCTTGAATTTCCTGCTGATTACTTTAGCGGTCACGCCATTACGAAAAATCACGGGCAACAACGCATTAATTCGCTACAGGCGAATGCTGGGGCTGTTCACGTTTTTTTATGCCTGCCTGCACTTCTCCACCTTTTTAGCCCTGGACCATTTTTTTGATTGGGCGGAAATCGTTCGCGACATAGTAAAAAGACCCTACGTCACCGTTGGGTTCACCGCTTTCATCCTGCTGATCCCACTGGCGGTGACATCGACCAACAAGATGACGCGGCGACTGGGAAACAACTGGCGCAAACTCCACCGTTTGATATATCTCATCGGTGTCTGCGCCATATTTCATTACCTCTGGCTGGTGAAAGCCGATATCCTGCCCCCGGTCATCTATGGACTCATCCTGTGCCTTCTGCTCGCCCTGCGCTCACCCAGGATCAAGTTCAAGTCAAGAAAGACCTGAATAATTCACGATACGAAAAATAAAATGAACCGTCCAAAACCCGATCAAGATGAGATTGCCCTGTTTCGACGCTCAATCGGCCCCGTCACGTCGGTTAAACAGGACAATACCCACTATCAAACAAGCCAGCCAAAACCGAAACCAAAAAGAATCGCCGGCGAAACAGACTTCACCGACGAAAAGACATCCGGTTTTTTTGACAACGAAGAAATCGAAACCAGCGACGAGCTTTCATTCAAAAGACCGGGGGTTCAAAACAGGGAATTTCGAAAATTAAAACAAGGCAAACTCCCAATCTCCACAGAATCGGATTTGCACGGCTTGACGATAGAAGCCGCCAAAGCTGAGTTATCCGACTTCCTCGAAGAATGTCGAAGACGAAACCATCATTGTGTCAAAATTATCCACGGCAAAGGCTTGCGCTCAAAACAAGGCGAACGGACGATTAAAAGCCAAATCGGAAAATGGCTGCGACAAAGACAGGAAATCCTGGCCTACCACTCTGCAAAACAAACCGACGGTGGTACCGGCGCGCTCTACGTGCTGATGAAAAAACAAAAGAAGTAGCCCGGATTTGTCTCATATATACTGAACCAGGCAGGGCCATTCCAGGGCTGGTCAAGCCCACCGGGCAGGGACAGGCAAAAACGGGGATGAAACACCCCCCTTGGCGATGGCTTTGAAATAACCCTGCCTGAATCGGGACATGGTATAGACGCGTGCATCTCAAATAAGTTAAAATCCCTGTGCCACTTTCCACCGAAGCTTATGAGAGGTTGTGATGCAAGACATTCAGATAGAAAACAAAGACGGCTTTGTCATCGTGCACTTGAAAGGCCGCATCGATGCAACCAATTCAGGCCAGGTTCATGAAAAAGTCATGCACGAGATTAAAAAAGGCTGCGGCAGCATGATCGTCGATTTTTCCGGAGTCAATTACATTTCCAGCGCCGGTCTGAGGGTCGTCATTTCTGCTTCAAAAAGCCTTGCAAAGAGTTCCGGCTCATTTTCAATCTGCTCCCTTAATGATAATCTCAGGAAGATATTTGAAATCAGCGGGCTGGCTGATTTGCTGTCCATTCACGATGATTTAGAGTCGAGCTTGAACTCATCCGGGGGTTAACCGGTCATGCGTTTGCGCACTTTGACAATCTCATGACCTGAGGGGGTCTGCACGTCAGTCACAGGGGGTTGTCCCTGCAATCGGTAATTCTGCCTGCGCGCTCCCCCCTTGAGGAAAAATAAAACTCAACGCTTTTGCAACACCACCCGATAACACTGCAATTCATTTCGTAAAAAACAGTGGGCGGCGCCCCACAGGTAGAGCCGAAAGCGCCGGTAATCGGCTTCACCAAATTCCCGGATAATAAATTCCTTGTTGGAGTCGAACCGCTTTGCCCAATGGGTGAAGGTTAAATGATAACTGTCCCGGTCATCCCACACGCCCTTCAGGTCGAACGGGGCTGAGGCCAGGGCTTCCAGGAAATCGTGGAGCACGAAAAATGAATGGTTGCCCGGGTAGATGTGCTCCGTGATAAAAGACGAAAGCTTGTATTTCCGGGTAATGGCGCTGGCATCCAGAAACACATACCCGCCCGGTTTAAGCAACCGGTCGAAACACCTCAAAACCGCCTTGTAGTTGGGCAAATGCTCCATGATGCCCAGCAACGCGACAGCATCGAACTGCTTTTCAGGCTTGTACTCCAGGACGTCGCACATCACCGTGGTGATCGGCAAACCCTGCTCGGCAGCCAGCCGATTCATGAATTTGAGCGATTCCCCGGAGATCGTGAGACCGGTAATGCCAACCCCCTTGCGCCCGGCATATTCGGCGAAGGAACCCCAGCCGGGACCCACCTCCAGCGCCTCACTGCCGGGAACCAACTTGCACTGGTCGATAATGAAATCCATCTTGCGGCGAATCGCTACGGCAATATCTTCCTCAGGTGATTCGAATACCCCCTGGGTGTAACAACGGAACTCCTCATCCAGGAACGCCAGGTAGAACGAGGGATCCCGTTCGTAATGCCGGCTTATCGCCGCCTTGTTCACTGCCACCTGCCCCAACAACAGGGGCGCAATGAACCGCCACAACCACTGAAACAGGTGCCGGTCATGTAAATGTTCACGCAGGTCATATATTTTTATCAATTCACCCCGGACGTCGAACCAGCCGTCGATATAGGCATTGGCGATGATCCCTTCATCGAGCGAAGCAAGGGCCTTCAATCCGTGGGGATGGGTTATCTCCAACCTGAATTGCGGCGAATCGGCGCCAAACCGGTGTGTAGTCCCGTCAAACAGTCTTATCTCGAAGCAAACGACGCTGCCTTGCAACCGCCGCTTGATGAATTCGAGCAAGCGCGCCTCCCGGCGCGGCCGAGTAGCCGACGCCGCGTCTCGTTCCGTTACATTCACTGTCGTCATCTCATACTCCTATTTTGATACCGTTGAAATTATTACCTGTCTGACAAAATTACGCAATACCCGCCCCCTTGCAGGGCGCCCCCCTGGTTGCCCTCATCCCCCCTGCCCGTCGACCCGTCTTCAGTGCAGGCGCGGGGCCCGCTCCTGTGGGATTAGCAGAAGACCAGAACGGCACAGGATTCAATGGAGAAGTCAGCGCCGAGACAGGCAAGATTATCGAAGTGTCAACGGAGCAATGGGGGACAGGACATCAAGGCAACGCCGGCAGATTCTTAACTGCCTGCTTGACGCTTGAACAGGATTGTATATTATACGCGCAATCCTGGTTTAACTTAATCACGGGCATCAATCAGCAGCAGTTCCCGCTAACAACGGGTTTGCCCTGTGGATACCTTGTTGGCTATAAAGAATTTTTTTTAAGTTCCTTGAAGAATAATTTACAATCACCTAATATTTTGCTTGCTTTGTTAATCTGATTGGGAGACACCAAGTTATGAAAAACGCCAGATACAGATATTTAGCATATGCCTTGCTTTCGGGCTTGTTGCTACCCCCGGTCGCTGTTCCGGAAGCCCGGGCCCAGGAGGCCGAAGTTATGGAACTCGAAGAGATAGCGGTGATAGGAACCCGGCGTCAGGGCGGGCGCTCAGTCATTGATTCGCCGGTGCCGGTGGACATGATCAGCGGTGATGAGTTTCTCAACCAGGGCACGACCGACCTCGTCTCGCAACTCACCACGCTGATCCCGTCCTATAACGCCAACCAACAACCCATCAGTGACGCGGCGACGCTGGTGCGCCCGGCTAACCTGCGGGGTCTGTCGCCGGACTCCACCCTGGTCTTGGTCAACGGCAAGCGACGCCACCGGGCGGCAGTGATCTCTTTCCTGGGCGGCGGCGTCTCTGACGGCTCGCAAGGGGCCGACCTTTCCGTGATACCCGCTATTGCCCTGGACCGGGTGGAAGTGCTGCATGACGGCGCCGCCGCCCAGTACGGTTCCGACGCCATCGCCGGCGTACTGAATTTTGTATTGAAAGATGACCCCGACGGCGGCTCGGTGGAAGCCCGCTGGGGCCAGTTCTACGAAGGCGACGGCGATACGTTCAACGTGGCGGCCAACGTCGGCGTGCCGCTGACCGAGGCGGGGTTTGCCAATTTCAGTTTCGAGTACAAGGAAGCGGACCCCACCGTCCGTAGCGTCCAGCGTGGCGATGCCCAGGGACTCATCGATGCCGGCAATACCGACGTGCGCACGCCCTACGCCCAGGTCTGGGGCGCGCCGGAGTTCCGCTACGACTATAAATTCTTTGGCAACGTGGGCCTGGAACTGGGCAACGGCAGCGAAGTTTATGCCTTCGGCAATTACGCTGAACGCGAGGTAGAGGGTGGCTTCTTCTTCCGTAACCCCAATACCCGCGGCGGCATCTTCAGGGGAGAGCCGACCGCTGACGGCACGCCGACGATAAGGGTCGCTGACCTGTCGACAGACGGCATGTCCGGCAACTGCCCCATTGTCAGGGTCGCCAACAACGCACCCGACCCGGCGGCGCTTGCCGCAGTGGCCGCGAACCCCAATTGTTTTGCCTTCAACGAGCGTTTCCCCGGCGGTTTTACGCCGCAGTTCGGCGGTGTGGTGACCGATTACAGTTTCGCCCTGGGCGTTCGCGGGGAGCTGGCTGAGGCCTGGTTCTATGACCTCAGCGCAGTGTTCGGCCGAAACGACGTGGGTTTCTTCATGAAGAATACCATCAATCCACAACTGGCCAGGCTGGAAACGGATATTCCCACGGAGTACCGGCCCGGCGACTACACGGAGACGGAGCGCATTTTCAACCTGGATATATCCAGACCCTTCGACCTGGCGGCCCTGGAATCTCCCTTGAACGTCGCCTTCGGCCTGGAATACCGCACGGAGGAATTCGAGATCAAGGCCGGAGAACCGAACGCCTGGTTTGTTGACCCGCTGCTTGCCGCGCAGGGCTTTGGCGTTGGTTCCAACGGCTTTCCCGGCTTCGCTCCCCGGGTTGCCGGCAAGAATGACCGGCATAGTTGGGCGGGCTACCTCGACCTGGAAGCGAACGTGACTGAGAACGTCTTGCTCAACGGGGCGGTGCGCTATGAGGATTACGAAAACTTCGGCGATACCCTGGACGGCAAAGTTGCCGCCCGCTGGCAAATCGCCGACCCCGTAGCCCTGCGCGGCGCGTTCAGCACCGGCTTCCGGGTGCCGACGGTGGGGCAGGCGAACGTGCGCAACGTCACCACGGCCTTCACCGGCGGCATATTGGCGGATGAGGCGACCCTGCCGCCGACCAACCCGATTGCGGCGCAGAAGGGCGGCGAGCCTTTGACCCCGGAGGAATCCGTTAATATCACCGCCGGCATCGTGCTTGCCCTGGGTGACCTTGACGTCACCCTCGACTATTACCATATCGACATGGACGACCGTATTGCGCTTACCTCCACGCAGCCATTGACAGCGGTGGATATCGCCGCCCTGTTGGCCCAGGGCGTCACGGACGCCACCAGTTTCACCGGCGTGCGCTTCTTTACTAATGACTTTGATACCACTACCCGGGGACTGGACCTCGTCGCGACCTATCCGCTGACGTGGGCCAGTGGTGGCAATACCCTCATCAGTTTCACCGGCAACTGGACCGATACCGAAGTTGACAAATTCAACCCGGATGTCATCGACCCGGTCCGGGTGCGCCAGCTCGAAGATGCCCTGCCGGAATTCCGCTTCGCGTTGACGGCAAACCACACTTGGGGGCCTTGGCGCTTCCTGGTCCGGGGGCAATACTATGATGATTTTTTCGAAGCCCACGTGAACTCGGCAAACTTTATAATCAATGCCAGTTCCCGCTGGTTCGTGGATGCGGAAGCGGCCTACACCTTCAACGACACAATCACGCTTGTCGCCGGCGCGCAAAACCTGCTGGATGAGTTTCCCACCAGGAACCCTCATGCCACGCTCGTCGGGGCCAGCTACCCCGAATCCTCACCCTACGGCTTTAACGGCGGGTTCTATTATATGAGAGCCATCTGGAGCTTTGATTAAACCGCAGGGGCAAGCCTGAACGCCTGCTCCGACAAATCGTGACAACACCCGATGCAGGACGACCCCCACAGGGGGTTGTCCCTGTAATCGGCAATCCCACCTGCGCGCTCCCCCTCGAGGGAAAATAAAACTCAACGCCTTTGCAACGCCACCCGATAGCGCTGCAATTCATTCCGTAAAAAACAGTGGGCGGCATCCCACAGGTAGAGCCGAAAACGCCGGTAATCGGCTTCACCAAATTCCCGGATAATAAATTCCTTGTTGGCGTCGAACGGCGTCGAGGCTAAGGATTTCAGAAAATCGTGGTTTTGCGTTATCCTCTCTCCCATGAGTGAACGTCAAAACAACATCGACCCGGACGAGATCGATAAGTTCAACAAACTGGCCCTTGACTGGTGGAACCCCGCCGGCAAGCTGCGTACCCTCCATGACATTAACCCGACCCGGTTGAATTATATCGACAATACCGTTTTATTAGGCGGCAAGAACGTCTTGGACGTCGGCTGCGGCGGCGGTATTTTGACAGAGGCAATGGCGCGCAAAGGAGCTGACGTCCTGGGACTCGACGCCAGCGAACCCGTGATCCGGGTTGCCATTCAACATGCCCGCAGGAACCGCCTGGAGATTGAATATGTTGTCGGGACCGTCGAGGATTTCGCCGCTGAGAACGAAAATCGTTTTGACGTGATTACCTGCATGGAACTGCTGGAACACGTTCCAAATCCGGAGGCGCTGCTGGCTGGCTGCGCCCGATTGTTGAGACGCAACGGCCACCTGGTCCTGGCGACCATCAACCGCAACCTCAAATCCTGGCTTACAACCGTTATCGGCGCTGAATACCTGTTCGGCCTGCTGCCGAAAGGCACCCACGACTACTCGAGTTTCATACGTCCCTCGGAACTGAACAGCTGGCTGCGCAAGGCGAACATCCACCTGCTGGACATCAAGGGGATGCGCTATATCCCAGGCGTCAGGTATTGCGCGTTGACCAATGACCCCGGCAGCAACTACATGGCCCATGCACGATTGGCCGGATGATATGGGGCGCTCTCGGATTTGGCCGGATTTGGCCGGTTTTCACGTTCAGTTCTCCCTGCCCATTGATTTTATTGAAGCGGATGCGGGTTCTGTCAAATGCAGCGTTATAACGCGATATTCGTGCTTGACAGACCCTCGCGCTGGCGTTATCCTGATTCTAAATGTGATACATCAACAAACTGAACCAGGCGAGGCCATTCCAGGGCCGGCCAGGCCCACCGGGCAGGGACAGGCAAAAACGGGGATGAAACACCCCCCCTGACGGTGACTTTGGAATAATCCCGCCTGAATTGGGACATGGTATAGACGCGTACATTTCAAATCAGTTAAAATCTCCGTGCCACTTTCCACCGAAGCTTATGAGGGGTTGTGATGCAAGACATTCAGACAGAAAACAAAGACGGCTTTGTCATCGTGCACTTGAAAGGCCGTATTGATGCAACCAATTCAGGCCAGGTTCATGAAAAAATCATGCACGAGATTAAAAAAGGCTGCGGCAACATGATCGTCAATTTTTCCGAAGTCAATTACATTTCCAGCGCCGGTCTGAGGGTCGTCATTTACGCTTCAAAAAGCCTTGCAAAGAGTTCCGGCTCATTTTCAATCTGCTCCCTTAATGATAACCTCAGGAAGATATTTGAAATCAGCGGGCTGGTTGATTTACTATCCATTCATGATGATTTAGAGTCGAGCTTGAATCCATCCAAGGGTTAACCGATCATGCGCTTGCGAACTTTGACAACCTCAGGTTTTCTCCTGTTTGTCCTGGCTTGCCTCCTGCCGTTGCCGGCATTCGCCTCGATTTCCCCGGAAACGGCCTACGTGCTCAACACTTTTATCGCTCTCGTTTGCGCGGCGCTGGTCATGTGGATGGTGGCCGGTTTCTGCATGTTGGAAAGCGGCATGGTCAGTTCAAAAAGCATCGCGGTCATCTGCTTGAAGAACATCGTTATTTATTCCATTGCCTGTATCTGCTTTTATCTCATCGGCTATAACCTGATGTTTTTGGACGTTGGCGCCTGGATCGGCAGTTTTACACTGCTCGCCAATATGAACCCGGCAGAATTCTCCCTGATTGATGAGGGGCTGGAGACGTATTTATCCGAAGTCCTTAAAACGGAAACTTCCAGCATGGCCGCAATATTTTTTCAAATGGTCTTCGTGGCGACGACGGCCTCGGTGATCTCCGGTTCGCTGGCGCAGAGGATCAAGTTATATCCCTTCTTTATCGTAGTAGCCCTGCTGACGGCTTTTATTTATCCCATCCAGGGCGCCTGGATTTGGGGCGGCGGCTGGTTGGCTGAAATAGGTTTTACGGACTTTGCCGGTTCCACGGTAGTTCACTCCGTAGGCGGCTGGGCCGCTCTCACCGGCGCTTTTTTCCTTGGCCCGCGCCTCAACAAGTACGGCGAAGACGGCCACGTGAGAACCTTTCTGCCTTCGAGTGTTCCCCTTGTTACCCTTGGCGTCTTCATCCTCTGGCTTGGTTGGTTCGGGTTTAATGGCGGTTCTGTTCTCATCACGGCCGGCGTCGCTGAAATTTCCAGCATGTCCCTGATTATCATGAATACCAATATCGCAGCCTGCAGCGGCGTGATTTGCGCGCTGTTTCTTGGCCGCTGGCTGTATGGCCGGGTCAACATCCTGCTGGTCCTGAACGGCGCCCTGGCCGGCTTGGTGTCCATCACCGCCGGGCCCGAATTTGACCAACCCATTTATGCCGTTTTTATCGGCGCAATAGGCAGCGCCCTGGCGACCCTGTCGATCCCCGTATTGGACAAGTTCAAGATTGATGACGTGGTCGGCGCCATACCGGTTCACTTGGTGGCGGGAATTTGGGGCACCCTGGCAGTGGGTATTTTTAACGACGAAGCTTCTTTTCTCAATCAACTGATAGGCGTAGTGAGTGTCGGGGTCTTTGTATGCGGGACAACGGGCATTCTCTGGTTCGCTTTGAAAAAAACCATCGGGATACGGGTTTCCGAAGACATGGAAGAATTGGGACAAGACCTGATGGAACTAGGGATAGAATCCAACCCGGACGTGCTGAAGATCGACGACCTCATGACCTGAGGAGGTCTGCATTCAGTGATTTCACGTAGCGCCAGGTCCGGCTACCGCCGGGTTGGCGCTGCAATGCAAGCAGGTCGTCGGGACGGTCAATATCACGGGATAACCTGTCACGAGCCGCGATAGTTACGGGGATATTTTTCTTTTTCGCTTCTTTCCGGAATTGATCAAGGCTGCTATCGCCATACATTAACCGTATGGCAAGCGGTGGCGTGAACACTAACGCGTTAGTGCCACCATCATTGTCGGCGGGACATAAAGTGACTCCGGCTTTATGCGCCCGGTCAAGGCAAACTAAATCCGCGGCATCAAGTTCAGGCACGTCGGCGGGGATGATGATAACTTTATCGACAAGTTTATCGCTGATGGCTTCGACCCCCCTGGAGACATCGACGGCATAACCGTGGTCAGCCCCGGTGTTCAGTACTTCCGCCTGGCGGGCTGCCGCCAACGACATGACGGTTTCATCGCAACTGATCACCGTGATACCGTCGATCACGGCGGTCGTATGCAGGGCGTCGAGTATGTCTTCCACCATGCAACAGCTGAGTTGCCGGCGTTGCGCCCGGGTCAGAACCCCGGAGAGACGCAGCTTGGTCTTGCTTAAATGTTTTACGGGGAGTAACGCCCACACTTCGGCGGCCGCTCATTCAACATGGCGAAGGGGTTAGCCAATTCCCGTGATCCGGATACCGGAATGGCCTGTCTTGTAAGTCTTGTTGATGTGAATAAGGAGGCTGGTCAGGGCCTCGGCGGCCGCGGCATTGGCTAACTTGCCGGCGTTGATGGCGCGGCACCCGCTGTCTTCCACCAATTGCATGACCTCCTTCCGGGTCTCCACGTCATCACTGGTCACTAATACATCGCAGTCTATCTTAACGTCTTGCTCCAATAAATCGGCGGCCACATTATGAAACGCCGCCGCTACCCGCGCCCGGTCCCCCACGGTGTTACGGGTGATGATCGCGGCGCTCCCCTCCGGGGGCAACTGCACCACGGTCACCTTGGGCGGCATGAGCGGCACGGTGGCATCGATCAGGACCTGGCCGGACAAGCTTGGTTTGATGCTTTCCAACGTAGCTCCATGGGCGGCAAAGGGAACGGTCAACACGACAACCTCCGCATTTTTTGTCGCGCCGGGGTTATCAGCGCCTTTAATCAACTCGCCGCCAAGCCGTTTATTGAGTTCAGCCGCCGCATTTCGCGCCCTGTCTTCCACCCGGGAGCCGATGCTCACGTCATGACCGGCCCGCGCCCAACGCCAAGCCAAGGCATAACCGAGATTACCAGTACCACCTAAAACCGCTATTTTCTTTTTATCGAGCATTATCAGGCATCAATGGCAAGGATTGTCGCCGCCTGTCATGGGCGGCTTGTTCGACCGGGTTTACAACTCCGGGGGATAAATCAAGTAAATTTTTCCCGATTATAATACAATGATCCCTATCCCGGCGATGAAAAAGGCGGGAACCGCGCTCTTGTGCATTGGGGGCTCGTCTAACGGCAGGACAGCGGACTCTGACTCCGCCAGTAGAGGTTCGAATCCTCTGCCCCCAGCCAATTTGCCAATAATCTCTAACGGTTCAAACCTTGCGCCTACAGGTTCTCCAGGATGTTTTCGGCTGAGCTGACCTTGAATTCCATGGGCGCTTCGACGTGGAGTTGGGTAATCTCACCGTCTTCCACTACCATGGCGAAACGTTGACCGCGCGTCCCCAGGCCAAACCCGGAGGCATCCAGTTCCAGGCCCAATGCGGCAGCATACTCACCATTGCCGTCGGCCAGCATCAATACCTTGTCATCGGCGTCGGCGCTCCTGCCCCAGGCATCCATCACGAACACATCATTGACCGCCATGCAGGCAATGGTGTCGATGCCCTTAGCTTTGATGGCGTCGGCCTGCTCAATAAAACCGGGCAGGTGCTCCTTCGAACAAGTGGGGGTAAATGCGCCGGGAACGGAAAATACGACAACTTTCTTGCCGCTGAATAACTCATCAGCGCTCAACGAACCGGGCCCATCTGCATTCATTACATGAAACCGTCCTCCCGGGGCTTTATCTCCAACTTGTACTGTCATGGCGACCTCCTATTAAGGTTATAAGGTTATAACAGAAATTATACCGAACAAAACCAACAAGAACAGAGGAATTTCAGGACACCCATAGAAATCCAGCATAGAAATCCAGGACACCCATAGAAATCCAGGACACCCATAGAAATCCAGGACACCCATAGAAATCCAGGACACCCATAGAAATCCAGGACACCCATAGAAATCCAGTAGAAATCCAGGACACCCATAGAATTTCAGGGCATCCAGAAATCAAGCTGGGAATTTATGGGTGTCCTGGAATTACTTTCTCCCGGGGAATTTATGGGTGTCCTGAAATTACCCCTGCTGAAATTACCCCTGAAATTACTGCTGAAATTACTGAAATTACTTCTGAAACTATCCTGGGAATTTATGGGTGTCCTAAAATTATTTTGTCCTAAAATTATTTTCTAAAATTATTTCTCCTAAAATTATTTCCTAAAATTATTCCCCTGAGGAATTTATGGGTGTCCTGGAATTACTTGGAATTACTTGGGTGTCCTGGAATTACTGGAATTACTGGAATTATTTTGAGTGAGACAGTCGTGTCTCATTTGCGGGGGCGAGAACGGGGACGGGAGGTTCCTGTTCCCTGATTTTAAGGGAGATGTGTGAGTACTTGGTCCAGCGGTTTACGGTCTGCTGCGGGAATTTCTGCGGGGAAGCCATACCAGAACAGGCCCACTACTTCTTCTGTTTCGCTGTTTACTTTGATGATGTCATAAAAGGCCGGGGTTCTGATAACCGCGCCGGTGGTCCATTTCATGCCGATGCCGGCATTCCACAAAACCAGCATCAGGTTTTGCGCCACGCAACAACAGGAGGCATAGTCTTCTCCCATGGTGATTTCATCGTCTGAGGTCCGGCAGGTCAAGACTAACCAACCGGGAATCGCTTGCCAGCGGTTAAACTTTATCTCCGCCGCTCTTTCACCTTGTTTCTCGTTGACAAGTTCCGCATTCAACAAACAGATCTGATTTTTACTTTTATCTCCCAGCAAATAGAACCGCCATGGTTGTGTCATGTAATGATTCGGCGCCCAGACGGCATGTTCTATGGCTGAATGAATCACAGCATCATCGGGTTCAGGTTCCGGTTTGAACTGGTGGATGGTGCGCCGGCTTTTGATGAGGTCTTTTATATCCATGCCAAGTTTGTTGTCGTTGACTGCCCCTGAATGTCACAGCCGCGTCGATGCGGCGTTTGGTCCCGGCGTCTACTATGGTTCAGCTTATTATCTTCCTTCCCGATTCTCGAAAGGGTTCAGCGCGTTCACGCCGAGTTGGACAAAATCACCGGTGTTGCGGGTCACGACGGTTAGCCTGTGCACCACGGCTGTAGCCGCAATCAAGGCATCTTCTATCAGGGTGTCCGACTGCCGATGCTTGAGCCGCGCCCACGTCCTGAAGGCGGCCGCATCCACCGGCAATACGCTGTAGGCAGCGAGTATCTGTTCGAGCCAAGCTTCTAATTCTGCCGCCTTGGTGGAATCCTGTTCCCGGGTAAGCTCGATGCCCGCCTGGAGTTCTCCAATCGTGACTGCAGAGACATAAAGCGCTTCGTCAGGTACGCGGGTGAGCCAACTCAGCATATTGTTGTTGGGCCTGGGCCGACGCGTCTCCGAGATGATATTAGTGTCAAGAAGATACACCTGTTCACTCAAAACTCGTTACCGGGCGATGACGGCGGCTGCGCGGCGGCGTCAGGATGTCGGCCCGAGGTTCGGGCGCGAGGAGCAGTTGTTTCAAGGTAGGCTTGGCCATTTGCTCCAATCGTCGCCACTGTTTGATCGGGACCAGCACTGCCGCTTCCACGCCCCGTTTGGTCACTATCTGCGGCCCTTCGGCCAGGCTTGTCTCAAGGAGTTCGCTGAACCGCGCCTTCGCGTCTTGTACCTGCCATACTCTGTTCATATGCCCTCCAGGCATTTATGAGCTACTCTGACTAGGTTTATAACCAGTCTGTATGATAAAGTCAACACAATCCTGAACCTGTGTACTGGTTCTCCATATCCCCCCGGACGCTGCGCCCCTTGAGATAGATGAAGTCGATGGGCGAAAAAGCGGCTTGTGAGAATGTGGGTTAGCCCAGACGCTGGTCAGCCCGGCATTCGAGCTTACTGGAGCATGAAATACTGTAAGAGGTCATTCAGGTAGCGCGCCCCTTTTTTTGTGGCTTTAATCATCTCCTGATCGTCTGCCAGCAGGCCGTTGTTTTTGGCGGCTTCGACCTGTTTATGGATGCTATCCGGCGATAAGCCGGTTCTTTCCTCGAAATAATGCCAGGGAACGCCGTCCTTCAAGCGCAAGGCATTCAACATGAATTCCAGGATAAGGTCTGTCTCCGTCAGTTGTTTGTCCCCGGCGATGGCTGAAGCGGAACCGGCTTTATCGATATAGCTTGCGGGAATGCGCAGGCGCGACTGTCTTACTATCTTCGTCGCTGTTTGATCGGTAATTTTTCCATGGGCGCCGGCGCCAATGCCGATGTAATCGCCGAATTGCCAGTAATTCAGGTTATGCAGACAGGCGTGATCATTCTTGTCATAAGGGGACGGACGGCCCGTCGGTGGGTTCAGGTTGCGTAAACAAGCGCGATCATTCCGACGCCAGGCGGACACTTCATATTGCTGGTATTGGCGCCGGACCAGGTAGTCCTGCCCCCGGGTTTGCATCTGCCATATCACGTCATCCTCGGGCAGGGGCGGCGGTTTTGAATAAAAGATGGTATTCGGCTCAAGGGTGAGTTGATACCAGGAAATATGCTCCGGTTTAAACGTGACCGCCCGCTCAAGATCAGACAAGGCCTCTGCCACGGTTTGTCCCGGCAGCCCGTACATGAGGTCGATATTGACGTTGGAAAATCCGGCGGCGGCAGCTATTTCAATGGCAGACGCCGCATCACCGCCGTTATGGATTCTGCCCAGGCCCGCCAGCTTGTCATCGCTGAAGCTTTGCACGCCAAGGGAAATCCGGTTGACACCTAAGCGCCTGTAGCCGGTAAAACGCCGGCTATCGGCTGTCCCGGGGTTTGCCTCCAAGGTAATCTCGGCATGGGAAGACAGCGCCAAGTTCGCATCAACGGCCTCTAAAATTGAACCCATCGAGTCCACGGACATGACGCTTGGCGTGCCACCGCCAAAAAAGATCGAGATAATTTCCCGGCCCTGAAATCGCGCTGCGGAGAATTCCAGGTCCCGAATAACCGCGCCGACGTATTCCTTTTCAGGGAATGATCCGGCTTTTATCTCATGGGAATTAAAATCACAGTAGGGACACTTCCTGACACACCAGGGCAGGTGGACATACAGCGATAAGGGCGGGTTGATCACCGGGTTGCCAACTCGTTTCGGCTTAATCCGTATTTTTCACCGGGTAGCGAGGTCAAGAACATTGATGTAATCGACTTGCCAACTCGTTTCGGCTTAATCCGTATTTTTCACCGGGATTACAATAGCAATCAAGGTGAAAAACGCTTGGACACGGCATCCGCATGGGCGCGAATCCTGTCGTCCTTGTGGCGCGCCCAATCCTCCAACAGCCTCCGATACGAACAGGAAACAAAAACCACTTCGTTTTTATCTACCTCTTTTGCGAAGCGCCCGACTTCTTCCCTGTGTCGGGTCTTTGCCCCTTCATCGACCGGCTTTCCATTATTCGGCCAGGAGTCCGGTTCTGCATAAACATAAAAGAGGATCGGGGTGAGGCCACGATGCTCGTCCTTTTGAACCGCTGTCCGCAGGGCGAAGGCGTGTTTGACGAGTTGCGCCGCATCAAGAAAGGCATACATCCGTCCGTCTTCGCTGAGCTTGTCCCGGACACCTTCGTAGCCTTTCATATGGTTGCCCCAGACCGGCCGCCAATAGGCGCGGGAAAAGGAAGCGGGGGATTTTTTCCGGAACGGCTCGAACCGCTTGGACTCGATGCCGATGAGCGCCGACGGCGTTGCCGCAAGACAATCCAGAACGGGATGGCGTCCACCGGACCAGGGAAAGCGAACCGTCGCTTCGAGAACCAGCGAATGGGCGCGCCGCCATGCCACTTGGCTGCAATCCGGCAAGGGTGGTAAATCCTGCGGTCGCTCGAGGAAAAACCCAAAGGCGTTGGCGGCCAAGGCGGCAGAGGATTCCGGATTGTCGAATTTCCCGCTTTCGATCTCGTTGCCCGGCGCGGCGTTGAATATCTTTTCTATCTTCCGGCCCGGAACGCCATGCAGGAACCTGTCGCTCATGTTTATTGTTTCCTTACGATGCGGGCCAAGCCGGCGTCAAATTGTTGAACGCATCGCAAACTTGTTGGCCCTCATCCGTCAACTTATCGGTGTCGCATTTCTGCTTGACCTCCCCCCCATTCTTGAACGGTATCTGAAACTCCGCCGGAAAAGCAAGCGCATCCAGGGAAATCGATGATATTCCAATATCCTGCACAGTTTTGGAACCGGCAAATTCATCAAGGGATTTACGCATCCACTCAAGGTGCCTCTTCCCATCGTAACGATTATAGAAGTCGCGCGGCGCGACGACTTCGAGCGAGACATGACGAACATCCATCAAAAGCCGTCTTTGGAGAGGCAATTTCTCTCTATGGACACGGCAAAAGATGTATGCGGCGCCGTACCGGAGAATCTGCCTGAGTGCGGAAGGTGGGTTGTTGCTCCTCCTCCATTTTACTTTTAACTCGACCAGCCGCGCACGGTCAGCTGATTCGGATAAGTGAACAAGATCGACGGCACGTCTCCTATCTTTGCGGGAGTCGTTAATCCCCGAGGCGACCGGACATTGGTTGTACCATCCGGGCATGTGCCCATTTTTCGCCAACATAGCTACAGCTTTCTCAAGCATTGTTTCAGAATTCCGACTATGGGGAACAATGCCGCGTTCGTGTCGAAGGTTCCAAAGCGGTTGGGAATTAGACCAAGGATCAGGGCAATTGGCTTCCATCCTTTCGTATATTTCTTTTATGTCCTCCATATCTTCGGTGCCGTTGAATAGAATGCTCATAGTCAAATCTCTTTATTCATCTGGGTTTTATCAAAAAATTTTCAAGTTCAGCCAGAATGACGGAATTGCAGGTCCCCCTACCCCTTTTGCGATATTCCTTCAAGGGGGGAAGGGATTTTGCGAGGGGGTTTTTGGCGATCTCCTGAGGTGAGCCAGTCCTGGAATTGCAAGGTCAGGGAGAGCAAGGTGGGCATGAACGTCAGGGTGATGATTGTTGAGAACAACAGGCCGAACAGGACTATTGCCCCCAGGCCGCGGTATAGCTCGGTGCCTGCCCCTGGGTTGAACACGAGGGGTGACAGACCGAATACGGTGGTTATGCTGGAGATCATGACCGGCCTGAGGCGGGCGCGGGCGCTTTCCAGCACGGCATCGACGGATTTCATGCCTTTTGTTTTAATGTTGCGGATGGTGCGATCGATGATCAGGATCGGGTTATTTACTACTGTGCCGATCAGGATCAGGAAGCCCAGCATGGTGATCATGTCGAATGGCTGGTTTATATTTGCAAATCCCAGGAGGGATAAATTTCCACCTATGGCGTTCAACAGCCACAGCCCAAACAGCCCGCCGCCTATGCCGATGGGAACGGTAGTCATAATCAGGAACGGATAGCCCCAGTGCGAGAAGATGGCCACTAACAAAAGGTAGGAAATGAGGATGGCGATAAGGAAGTTCCCTTTCAGCGCCTCTCGGGTTGCCTGGAGCAAGTCGCTGGCGCCGGTGATGTTCATGCTGATATCGTCCCCTATTTCACCCGATTCCTTCAAGTCCCGGATGATTTCGCTCCTGACGATTTCCACGCCCTGCTCGAGGGGCACATCCCGCGGCGGAATAATGCCAAGGGTGATGGTCCTTTCACTGTCCACGCGGCGTATGGTTTCGGTGTTGACGGTCTGTTTCACGTCAGCTACGGCGCTCAAGGGAACGACGCCGCCCTGAGCTGAATACAGCATGATGTTGTCCACGTCCTCCGGCCGCTGAATAACACCGTGGGTTGAATACAAAAACATATCGATCTTGTCATCACCTAAAAAGAATTCATCCACGAAGGCGCCGTCGGAAAAGGCCCAAATGGTGTAACCCAGGTTGCCGGTGTCGATGCCCAACTCGCTGGCCCGTTCCCAATCAGGATGAATCTCTATGAAGGGTTGTCCCATGGACAAACTCGACGGTTCGAGACGTACCTGGGGATTCTCGAATACGGACTGGGATTTAACAAACGTCTTGAGGCCGGCGTCGAACAGGGAAACAATGTCCGTGCCGGAAAGTTCCAGGTTGATGCTTCGGGAGCCGCCCATGTTGCTGGAAAAAATGGAACCGCGGGCGGCAAAAGAGTAAATGCCCGGGATCTCCCGTATCTTCCCCACGACGATTTCCAGCAGGTCATTGATCTGGGGCGGTGAGCTAGCTTCCAGGATGAGCATATTGCGAGCAGCGCCGGCATACCCGACCACATAATTCAATCCCGGAACCCTGGCTTCACCCCTGGCATATTTTTCCGGGTCTTCACCGATATAAGGCACGAAGAAATCATCCAGTTCCTTGTATACATCATGCATTTCTTCAACGTTGTAACCGGGTGGCGCGTACATCTGGACAAAGATTTTTTGCTCTTCTCCTTCCGGCAGGTATTCCGCCTTCGGTATCGAGGCAAAGATAATCAACGTAATGCCCAGCGCCACGGCCACCATGACCAGCCTGCGCAACAAACCTTGCATCAGCCAATGAACAAAATGGATAATGGAATCGCCGATCTTCTGTCCCGCGGCATATAAATTGAAGCGGCCCGGCGGCCCGGTTTTTTTCAGGATCAGAAAACGGCTGCAGAGGGCCGGCGTCACCGTGGTGGCGACAAGCAAAGACATTAAAATCGAGGCCGAGATGGTGACGGCAATATCAGAGTACAATTGACCGGCCTCTTCCCTGACAAAGATGATCGGGATGAAAACGAATACCGTTGTCAGGGTAGACGCCAGCAGGGCCGGCCACACCTCACTGACTCCGTCACTGGCCGCGCGCATACGCGTTTTGCCTTCCGACATATGCCGGTAAATGTTTTCCAGCACGACGATGCTGTTATCCAGGGTCATGCCGATGGCAAAAGCGACGCCGGCAAGAGAAATCACGTTGATCGTGCGCCCACTGATGAGCAACCCCAAAAAGGCGGCAATCGTACAGATAGGTATGCCGATGGCGCCGATAGTGGTGGCGGAAGGTGTTCTTAAAAACAGGAACAGGACGATCATCACCAGCAAGCCACCGATGCTCAGGTTTCGCCACACGTTGAATACCGACGCGGTGACGTACTGCACGTCATCGCTATTTAGCAGCATGTGCAGGCCGTGTTGTTTCAGCAGACCGTCATTCAGCTCTGCCACTTTTTTCACGACGTTGGCCTTCACTTCCACCACGTTGGAGCCGACCTGTCGGCGTACGCCCATGCTGATATTGGGTATGCCGCGACCATAGGAATAGTTCCTGATCTCAAAGGTGGACAATTCAGCGTAACCCACGTCGCTCAGCCGGATGAACGCGCCGTCACGATGCGCGATGACCATGTTTTCCATGTCTTCCGTCGTCTCGAAACGCCCGATGGTTCTTAACAGGTAACGGCGTTTACCGCTGTCCAGGTCGCCCCCGGAGACGTCACGGTTGCGCGCGCGAATGGCGTTGCGCAACTCGGAGAGGGTGATTTGCCGTTCGGCTAACTTGACAGGGTCTACATATATTTTGATCTGCCGTTCCGCCCCGCCCCACATGGACACCTCCGATACGCCGGGCACGCGCTCTATATGCACGCGCACGCGATCTTCCAGGAAGTCGCGCATTTCCGGCATGTTGACGCCTTGTGGATTGCCCGGCAGGGGCCGGGTAAGGAAAAACAAAAACGGGTTATTGGAAAAAGAACTCGTAATAATACGAGGTTCATCCACGTTTTCCGGGTAACCGGGCACTTGAGAGAGTGCGTTGTTGACGCGGATCAAGACCTCGTTGATGTCGGCGCCGTGGGGAAACTCCAATTGAATGTCCGAGCGACCGGTGCCAGCATTGGAAATCATCCGTTCCAGGCCGGGTATCCGGCGCAGGTACTCCTCCTGTTCAATGATGATTTCTTTTTCCACGTCCTGCGGCGTCGCCCCGGGCCAGCTTGTCGTAACGGTGATGGCCCTAACCTCCAAATCGGGGATCATTTGAATGGGCACGCGAAAAACGGCCAGGATACCGAACAAACAAACGATCAATACAGCGACGACGACTATCAAAGGCTTTTCAATGGCAAATTTGAACATCGCGGGCTAAATAACCGTTGCGAGGGGTAGTTGCAATGTGGTCTCCGCAGGGGCAAACCCCTGTGGTTGTCCTTTATCCATGTGTAGGGAAAGCAGGAACATCGGGTTAGTTTACCTGGAGTTCTTCCTTGATTTCCACGAGTTGACCGGGGCGCAGGATTTCATTGCCGCGGACTACCACCTGGTCGCCGACCTGTACCTTGCCGGCGGTGATTTCAATATTCCCCCGGTGGGCGCGCCCCGTCTGTATATTCACCGATCGGGCATTCAAACCACCCTTCCCTTCCTGCAATACCCAGATGGCTTCACTGCCGTCCGGTTTTCTGACAATGGCATCCTGTGGCAGTAATAACGCCTGTTCAGTCGCTGCATCGCTGAGCTGAAAAACCACGCGGGCCGACATCCCCGGAGCAATCAGGCGGTCCTCGTTGTCAATGTCTATCCTTACCGGAAAGGTCCTGGCCGCTTCATTGCTCATGGGGATCTTCATGGTGACTTTGGCAAGGAAGCTCCTCTCCGGATAGGCATCAAAAGTGACCTTGACCGGGGCGCCTAACTGCACGTCATTAAAATAAAACTGCGGCACCGGCACATCGACCCGAATCCACTTGATCTCCGCCAACTCGAACAAGGCGGTATCGATCTTGACCCATTCACCTTTCTCAACCATTTTTTCCGTAATAACGCCGTCAAAAGGCGCTTTCACTACGTGTCGCCTGATAATTTCCTTTTGGCGACGCAATTCTGCCTTGAGGCGTTCCAACGCCGCCGTATCCATGTCCACCGCGGCCAGGGCCGCTTCATAGCTGGTTGCCGCAATATGCTTCTTTTCGACCAGTTCCGCCGCTTCATTCCTTTGCCGAATTGCCTCTCTTACCCTTGCCTCCGCCTCTTTCACCCGGGCTTGCGCGCCGGCCTGCTCAATCTCCGCGATGACTTTATCCAATTCCAGCAAGGGGTCGCCCTGTTTGACTTCATTGCCTTCATCCACGTGGATAGTTGCAACCAGGCCAGCCACCTCCGGCGAGATATTGGACAAACGTCTTGTCATTACGCTGCCGGTCAACGGCAATTCTTCATAGACCGGGGCGATGACTGCCTTCACCACTTTTACCGACACTTTCAGCGGCGATGACCCGTTATCCTGCGACCAGGCGAAATTCACCAGGACGAAATTCACCATGACCAGCAGGGAAAATGCCCGGATACCATGCCGGGAATACCTTTGGGCCATGATCATATCGTTGGCGGTTTTCCTGTCAGCTGAGTACATTTGCTTCCTTCATCATCTTGAGCAAGGTCCGCAGGGCCTGTCCCCTGTGGCTGATGGCATTTTTAATTTCCGGCGGCAATTCCGCCGAGGTGCAGTCATGGGTCGGCACATAGAATACGGGGTCGTATCCAAAACCATTTTCACCTCTTGGTTCGTCGATAATGTATCCCTGCCACGTTCCCTGCGCGACCATGGGATGGGGGTCATCATTCCCGCGCACGTATGCCATGGCGCACTGAAACCTGGCTGTCGGTTTTTGCGCGCCGGCGGCCGCGATATTTTTCAATAATAATTGCAGGTTATCGCCGTCAGACGCGGTTTCACCGGCATAGCGCGCCGAATAAATACCCGGCTCACCGTTTAATACATCCACTTCGATGCCGGAATCATCGGCGATAACGGCCCGTCTGGTAGCGACCGCTGCATGTTTGGCCTTTATGATGGCATTTTCAACAAAGCTGGAGCCGGTTTCTTCAACCTCAGGCACCGAGAAGGCAGACTGCGATAATATCCCAACCTGGTAGCCGGAAAATAATTCTGCGAACTCCCGTAGTTTACCCGGGTTGCCGCTGGCCACCACAATTTCTCTGTCACGCATCGAGCGTCACCGATTGGATGGCAAACAACTCATCGATGCCGTTCCTGGCCAGGGCCAGCAACTGCTCCAACTCGGCAAAGGTGAACGGATGGCCTTCCGCCGTACCCTGGATTTCGATCAATTCACCCCTGTCGTTCATAACCACGTTCATGTCCGTTTCAGCGGCTGAGTCCTCGACATAATCCAGGTCCAACACCGGGACGCCACCGCTTATGCCAACCGAAACGGAGGCGACCGCGGCGGTAATGGGATTGGTCTTGATGGCTCCTTTTGCCAGCACGGCATCGACGGCATCCACCAGGGCCACGTAACTACCGGTAATCGAGGCGGTGCGAGTGCCGCCATCGGCCTGGATGACGTCACAGTCAACGATAATGGTATTTTCACCCAAGGCCTTTAAATCCACCACCGCCCGTAAAGAGCGCCCGATCAATCGCTGGATTTCATGGGTACGCCCGCTTTGCTTGTTCTGGTTTGCCTCGCGACGCGTGCGCTTGTTGGTCGATCTCGGCAACATGCCATATTCAGCCGTCACCCAGCCTTTGCCTGCGCCCTTCAAAAAAGGCGGCACTGAACTCTCGAAGGTTGCATTGCAAATCACCCTGGTCCGACCAAACTCAACCAGGACCGAACCCTCGGCATGACACGTGTAAGCCCTGGTCAGAACCACTTTCCTCATTTCATCGCAAGCACGTCCGCTGGGGCGCATTTTCATACTCCGGTTGAACCAATTCCCCGCTATTATAACCCTATCAGGGAGACATACAATTCCGTCATCCTGAGTCGCCGGCGAGTAATCCATATCAAACAAAGGCGTAGATTCTTCGTCACTACGCTCCTCAGAATGATGGGGTCGTAAAGGTATGCGATTGTCCTGGATACCGGACTAAAAGTGAGGGATTGGGTAGTACCTCAAGTTACAATATACTCACTTTGCAACCGGGGCCAACTTCAGGGGGAGATAAGGTTTATTCCGGCGTCTTGAAAGTTTTTACGCAGCCAAATCCACATGTGCATCAATAACATCCCAGGGTACCTGCAAAGTTCCTTCCCCGGTTCTCTCCAACAAGCCAACGCCTTCCAGCGCCCGGACATCGGCGTGGACGTTTTTGTAGTCTCTTCCTGAATTTCTGGACAAGGCCCGGACACTCGAGGGGCCTTGTTGCCGCAAGGTTTTCAGTACTTCCAACCGGCGAGGCGTCAGTATGGATAGCAGCATGGACAAGTCTTGAAAATTCAAATGAACCTCCGCTTCCCTGATTTGACCTTGTTCAGCGCGTTCCCACGTTTCCACAAACCGCTCAAAACCGTGATTGGCATCTTCTGTGCCAATATGAATATGTTGTTTATTCATCTTGCTCACCTCGCAACTTTTCGATATCGGCTTTAAAATCAGCCACTAACTGAGTGGCCGACACCCATTTGTAAGCTTCTTCCCGGTCGCCATAATGGCGATGATCTCCTTTGCCGCGTTCATTGTCATACCGCACCAGGCATTCATCAGGATAACCATAGAACAACCGGTATTTTAAGCTATGCGGATAATCAGTGTCCGGTTCCGGCAATCGCCAGATGACCATCTCACGGATCGCCCCATCCCGATAGATATACTTGTCCCGATAAAGTAATTCAGCCTGCATATGGCCTAATATACCATATGGTTTGATAGAAAACTGTCCGGGTTCTAAATTCCATTGGAATTAAGTAAACTGTAAAACCTGAACAACGGCAATATCAGACAGCGCAATGAAAATCGACTTGATTGAAGCGGTAAAATAGCATGGTCGCCAGCATGACCGCTTTTGCCCGGCTTGAAGACTCCGGTGAGTGGGGTCAGGCCGTTTGGGAAGTGCGCACGGTTAATCATCGTTATCTTGATATTTCGATGCGGCTGCCTGAAAACCTGCGCGTGATGGAACCCACCGTGAGGGAGCGCGTCTCGGCAAGGCTGAACCGGGGCAAGGTGGACTGCAACCTGCGCTATGAAACCAGCTCGACTGCCGAAGATGTTTTCGTCAACGCGGAACTCGCAAAAAAGCTGATCCGGGCCGCCGACGAACTCGACGTGGAAAACCCCACGGTGATAAGTCGTTTTGACGTATTGCGCTGGCCCGGCGTCATGGATAAAAAGCCGCCGGACCTGGAGAGGATCAGCGGCCCCGTGACCAAGTTACTGGACAATGCCCTGGACGTTATTGTTGATGATCGATACAGGGAAGGAGGGGAAATCAAAAAGATGATCGAAAAGAGATGTGAGCTATCTCTCGGTCAGCTGGAGCGGGTCAGAAACAAAATGCCGGATATCATCAACGCCGCCAGGGAACGGTACTTGTCCAGAGCTCGCGAACTTGACGTTGAATTGGACAACGACAGGCTTGAGCAGGAAATCGTTTTATTATCTCAAAAACTGGATGTAGAAGAGGAACTCGATCGCCTGGAGGCACATGTTCACGAGGTAAAAAGGGTGTTGAGTGAAACCGCCCCCATCGGCAGGCGGCTTGATTTCCTCATGCAGGAAATAAATCGTGAAACCAATACGCTGGGTTCCAAATCAGCCCATATCGATACGAGCAATGCGTCGATTGAGCTCAAGGTATTGACCGAACAAATGCGTGAACAAATACAGAACGTCGAATAACCGGGAAATAATGACCAATAACCCGCATATTAAGGGATTGAAAGGTATTTTGTTTGTCATATCGGCGCCGTCCGGCGCCGGAAAGACTTCTTTGACGCGCGCGCTGCTGAAAAGCGTCCCCGGTTTACATGTATCCGTTTCACATACGACGCGCGCGCCAAGACCTCATGAAAAACCCGGCGCAGATTATCATTTTGTCGGCGAGGACGAGTTTCAGGCCTTGGTCGATCAAAACCGGTTCCTTGAGCACGCAAGGATATTCGACCACCGTTACGGGACGTCCCGAACGTGGGTGGAAGAGCAACTAACTGATGGAAAAGACATTATTCTGGAAATCGACTGGCAGGGCGCCCGGCAAGTTCGCAAGACCATGCAAGACGCGGTCAATGTCTTTATCCTGCCTCCCTCCCTTTCGGCCCTGGAGAAACGCCTGGAAGGACGCGGCGATGAGGACGAGAAAATCAAACGCCGTATGCGGGAAGCCATAAGTGAGATTGAACATTATAAAGAATATGATTACCTGGTCGTTAATGACGACTTTGATAAAACCCTGGCCCTGCTTTCAGCGATCTTTACCGCGGCCAGGCACGACTATCGCCTGCAACGGGGCTATTACGAAGAATTAGTGCAAGAGTTATTGCGACAAGGCAGTAACATCCGGTAAACTGACAACCTCGTTTTACGAGAATATTTTTTGACCGGGTTCCAGCTTGCGCCGGAATAACGACATTATTCATACCAAGGAATCAGCATGGCTAGACTGACTGTAGAAGACTGTTTGGAAAATCTTGATAATCGATATGACCTGGTTTTGCTGGCAAGTAAACGAGCCAGGCAACTCAGCATGGGGGTCGAGCCCCTGATCGATGAGACGACGGACAAACCCACCGTGATTGCGCTCAGGGAAATAGCCTCCGGGCTGATCACGCCCGAGAATATTGAATCCATCGGGAAACCGAAGTTCGAAGAAGAAATTGACGGGTGGAACGTGACGCGGGAACCGGTGTCGGACCCGATTGGCGCGTCCATCGACGACTTTTCCTGATCCGGCTTTTCAGCCACCCTGAACACCTGATACGCCGGTGGGAAATGCCGGGTTAACCTGATAAGAATGTTTTTGTTGGGTTAGACTTATGGCTATGACAACCTTATCCGAGCTTGAAAAGCGCATCGGCGGTTACCTTACGCCTGACGAAGTTGAAAAGGTTCGCCATGCCTATGAATTCGGCGCAATAGCCCACGAAGGCCAGCATCGCGAAAGCGGTGAACCCTATATCCACCATCCACTTGAGGTAGCCGGCATTCTCGGTGATATGCACATGGATCACCAGACCCTGGTCGCCGCAATATTGCATGATGTGATTGAAGATACCGGGACAGCTAAAAAGGAAATCGGGAAAAAATTTGGCAGGGGCGTAGCGGAATTAGTCGACGGTGTCAGCAAACTGGCCCGGATTGAGTTTGATTCTCATGCGGAAGCGCAAGCCCATAATTTTCGCAAAATGCTGATGGCCATGAGTAACGATATCCGCGTGATCATCGTAAAACTGGCCGACCGGCTGCATAATATGCGTACCCTGGGCGCCTTGGCCCCTGAAAAACGCCGGCGGATTGCCAGGGAAACTTTGGATATTTATGCGCCTATCGCACAACGTCTTGGCATAAACAATATTCGCCTGGAACTGGAAGAGTTAGGTTTTGCCGCGCTCTATCCCATGCGTTATCGCATATTGAACGAACAAGTCATCAAGGCCCGGGGGCATCGTAAAGAGATCGTCAACAAGCTGAAAAATGCCTTGAAGCGCCGATTACGGCAAGAAAGAATTCCCGCCCAGGTGGCCGGCAGGGAAAAACACCTGTACGGCATATATCAAAAAATGTTGGGCAAGGATCTCCCCTTCAATGAAGTCCATGACGTTTACGCTTTTCGAATTGTTGTCGATGACGTCGAGACCTGTTATCGCGTAGTAGGCACCGTACATAACCTGTATAAGCCGGTCCCCGGTAAATTCAAGGACTACGTGGCAATCCCTAAATCAAACGGATACCAGTCATTGCACACGGTTTTATTCGGCCCTTACGGCGTTCCCCTGGAAGTGCAAATCAGGACAAGAGACATGGATGATGTTGCAGAAGCCGGCATTGCAGCCCATTGGTTATATAAATCCGGCTCGCCCGGTGATCGCTCAGGCGCGCACAAACGCGCCCGGGAATGGTTAAGACACGTGATGGAAATGCAAACCACGGCGGGCAACCCACAGGAATTTCTGGAGCACGTTAAAATCGATTTGTTCCCTGAATCCGTTTATGCCTTTACACCTAAAGGCGATATCATCGAGCTTCAAAAAGGCGCTACCGCAGTGGACTTTGCCTATGCAATCCATACGGACGTAGGCAACGGCTGCGTGGGCGTGAGGATTGACCGGCGTCTGGCGCCTTTAAGCACCCATCTTTCCACCGGACAAACGATTGAGGTGATTACTGCGCCCGGCGCAAGACCCGACCCGGCCTGGCTCAATTTTTCCGTGACGGCAAAAGCCAGGGCAAACATCAGGCATTATCTTAAAAACCTGCGGAAGAGCGAGGCCAAGTCCCTGGGGAAACGCCTCCTGGTCAGGGAACTTAAAATGTACTCGACCAGTTATGATGAAATCAAACCCGGACAATGGGAAAAACTGTTAAAAGAATTTAATTTGGAACATCAAGATGAATTACTGCAGGAGGTGGGATTTGGCAATCGAATTGCTACGATAGTTGCAAGGCAACTGATAGAACAACCGGATAAATCCAAAAAAACAACCCGTAAAAACAACGCGCCTTTAACCATCAAGGGTACTGAAGGCATGGTAGTTAATTTTCCCAAATGCTGCTTGCCCATACCAGGCGATCCTATTTTAGGGTTTGTTACGACCGGACGTGGCATCGTCGTACACCACCAAACCTGTCCGAATGTAACCGAATTCAGAAACCATCCGGACAAATGGATCAGCGTCGCCTGGGAGGAGAAGATTGATAGTAGTTTTCCGACAAATATCAGGGTAGACGTGATCAATCAGCGGGGGGTTTTGGCCAAGATCGCAACAGAAATAGCTACCCAGAACGCCAACATTGTCAGCGTGGAAATGAAGGACAGAGATGATCGCTATACCACCTTGAAATTCATAGTGGACGTGACGGACCGACAACACTTGGCCCACATAATCAGGTGGATAAGACGCGTCCCCCATGTATCCAAAATCAGTAGAAGATAAATATGCGGATTGTGCAGATTACGCAAGCGAGGGGGAGCTAAAATCCCCATTCCCTCACTCGAAAGGAGTAATCCCCTCCCTCCTCAAGGGAGAGGGTCAGGATGGGGGGCGCAATGGGACATAATCAACTTCCTTCCCTTGCCGCGCCTGTCAAGGCGCTGAATGGCGTCGGCCCCAGGATCGGCAACCGGTTGAATCACCTGGGAATCCATCAAGTCCGGGATTTATTATTTCATTTACCCTATCGATATATTGATCGGACCAGGCTCGTTCCCCTTGGTAGTTTGATGCCGGGTAATTCCGCCTTGTGCCAGGGCACGGTTGAATTGACCCAAGTCCTGTATGGCAAACGACGCAGTCTGCTCTGCCGCATCAGTGACGGGACCGGTTCCCTGATTTTGAGGTTCTTTCACTTCTCCAAGGCACAGCAGGCAAACCTGAAGCCGGGCATGACTTTGCGCTGCTGGGGACAGCTAAGAAAAGGCAATAATTCCCTGGAGATGATTCACCCTGAATACCTGCGGGTTGATAAGGTTGATGATGCGAATATAGAACAAACCCTCACGCCTGTTTACCCTTCGACCCAGGGTATCTCCCAATTCAAATTGCGTGATTTAACCGGGCAGGCGCTGGCCGCGCTGTCAAGGGGCAAGGCCGGGTTGAATGAGCTGCTGCCCGGCGGGATATTAAAACAGTTCGCCTTGTTTGACCTGACCTCGGCTATCCGGTTTGTACACAGGCCGCCGCCGGACGCCGACGTGGACAGCTTGATAAAAGGCAATCATCCGGCCCAACAGCGTTTGGCGTTTGAAGAGTTGCTCGCCCATCATTTAAGCCTGCGCCTGGTCAGGAAACAGGTGCAGGCGCATGAATCATTTTCCATCGGCGGCCCAGGCAACAATCATATAAACGAATTCCTGGGCAATCTTCCGTTCGAACTGACAAACGCCCAGAAGAAGGTTTTAAGTGAAATACGGAGGGATATGTCGAATTCAATGCCTATGCTGCGGCTTCTCCAGGGAGACGTTGGCTCAGGTAAAACCGTTGTTGCCGCTATTGCAGCCATCCAGGTCATCAGCTCCGGTTACCAGGTCGCTTTAATGGCCCCCACGGAAATTCTTGCCGATCAACATTATTTCAATATCAAACAATGGTTCTCTTGCTGTGATATACCGGTGTTGCTACTGGTTGGAAAACAGTCAAAGTCCGAAAAAGATGAGATATTGAAATCGTTGAACTCCTCACAGCCGGTCGTGGTCGTTGGCACTCATGCTTTATTCCAGGAACAGGTTGCATTCGGAAATGTTGGTTTAATCATCATTGACGAACAGCATCGATTCGGCGTTGACCAGCGCCTTGCCTTGCTTGAAAAGGGCATGGAAAAGACAAGACATCCCCATCAACTGATCATGACTGCGACCCCCATTCCCCGGACCCTGGCCATGACCCTGTTCGCGGACCTGGATATTTCGGTGATTGACGAATTGCCCGCGGGTCGGCAGCCCGTCAAGACGACGGTCATCTCGAACGAAAAAAGGGACGAGGTAATCAGCCGTATCAATACGGCCTGTCAACAGGGCCGGCAGGTCTACTGGGTTTGCACCCTGATTGAAAATTCGGATACCTTGCAATTGCAGGCAGCGGAAGACATACAAAAACAACTGACCGAACAATTAACGGGACTGAATATCGGGCTTATCCACGGCAGGATGAAAAGCGTTGAAAAGGAAACGATGATGAATAACTTCAAATCCGGCTTGATCGACCTGTTAGTCGCGACAACGGTCATCGAGGTGGGCGTTGACGTAGCCAATGCCAGCCTGATGATCATTGAAAACGCCGAACGCCTGGGTTTATCCCAGCTACATCAATTACGCGGCAGGGTTGGCAGGGGCTCCAAAGCCAGTGATTGCGTTTTACTTTACCAGACTCCCTTATCGGAAAATGCACGAACGCGATTAAATAAAATGCGGGAAACCAACGATGGATTTGAAATCGCAAAAAGTGATTTGGAGCTGCGCGGGCCGGGAGAAATACTGGGTAAAAGACAGACCGGGATGCCTGAACTACGCATCGCTAATTTTGTACGTGACGCGCAACTGATACCGCGGGTACAACAAACTGCTGATATTATCCTTGAGAACCATCCCGGACAGGTAAGTAAACTGCTGTCGAGGTGGTTGAATACAAAAATTGATTTCGGAAAAGTTTGAGTCATTGACTGGGTGAGATGGATTATTTTTTCAGGGATCGCGCCCAGCCTGTTTCATATATAATGAAACATCAAAAAACGCCTGTGAGGCAGATATACGGGACAAACATGCAAAGGGCTGAAACATCTTCCGAACCTGTTCCCGGCTTCAACAGGGATATCCTGCAAGCATGGATGCAATACATGGAAGACTATGGGCAAACCTGGTTGGATGACGTCGGCAAAGATTTCTTCTCCCAGGAATATTGGTACTTGTTTGTCATTACCCTGGTTTACCATTGGCGGCAGGCGCCCTTGAATATCAGCGACGCCTGCCGGTCCATGAAGACGGGTTCCTCCAAGACTCGAGAAAACCGCCTGAAAAAGTTGCTTGCGGAACATTGGGCCATCAAGGTAAAGGACCAAGCCGATATGCGCCAGACGTATTTGGAACCCACTGAGGAAATGTTGCTGAGTGGGCGCAAACACTTCCGCAAAAGCCTGGGAAAAGCCGTGCGGTTTTTAGCGGATACACGGCTGCTCAAGGGCGACCCGGAACCCTTGATACAAAACATTTCAGGAGCGATCGAGGACGAGAACATGGACAAGCATTACCTGTTGCCATGGGCGGAATTTTTGATCGACTATACCAATGACTGGAATAACACGTTCAAGAATCGCTTCCATACCGAAGAGTACTGGAATCCATTCGTCTATTGTCTGCGGGGATATTGGGCTGGTCGGCCACTGACCATGAGTGATGCCTGCCAGTGTATGCGCACCGGCTCAAACAGGACGAGGGAAAAACGTATCGCGCTGGCGGTAAGTCGAGGCATGTTGGTCAAGCAAAAGAGCGCGAACGATTTACGCACGACGTTGATCTTGGCAACCGACGCCCTGGAAGGTTTTCTGGCGAGCCACTTCAGTCGCACCTTGAATAATATCCTGGCGTTGACCCAGCGCTTATTGGAGGAACAGGGAAGCTCCCCATAAATCAACGCGGATTTTGTTCTTCAGACAAGGCTCAGAAAATCCAGAAGCAGCTGGTTGAATTCGACCGGTTTCTCTATGAAGGGGGTATGGCCGGCATCCCGGATCACCTGCTCCCTGAAAATACCGCCTTTCTTTCGGTAATCTTCCAGGACAACCCTGATCTGCCGTAGCATGGGCTGTGGGTGGCACACGTCCGCGCCCGGCCAATCCATGGCTTTGTCCCAAACCTGACCCATGGCTCCCAAGTTCGCGATCTCGAAGGCAGCATTGTCAGAGATAATCAAGTCATCGGCGCCGCGCAGCCAGAGAACCGGGGGCTTCGGCTGGATATCGACGATGCCCGAAGCATTGAAATAGCGCCGCGAGAACGCATTGACGATACCACGCTCTCCCGGGGCCTTGCCGGGGCAGTTCGGCGAGTCCTTCACGTTCCCCGGATACCAGTCGTCGCCGACCCGGGTAGAAAGCACGGCATCCAGCAACGCGTCCATGTCGCGGGGAACAAAAGGCGGCTTGAAGTATAATTGCTCAATGATATTGCGCGGGGATACGGGGCTTTGTTTACTACGGTCTCCACTTTCCAGGCGCTTGATGAACTCGGGGTCAATGGAACCAGCGCCCCCCGGAGAGCCGTCGAGATAACAAGGCGTTCCCTGTTCGTCTTTGGAACCGGCGTATCCATAGGGCGAAATGGTATTGACCAAGACCACGCCGGCGATGAGGTCCGGGCGCAACAACATCATTTTCATCGCCACCCCGCCTCCCATGCTATGCCCCACGACATAGCGGCGTTCCATTCCCAGGCGCTCACCCAGGGCGAGCACGTCGAGGGCCATGTCATCAAGGCCCAAGGTTGCGTCTACCTTCAAGGCCTCGGTTTCTCCGAAACCCCGAAGATCGGGGGCAACGCAATAAAAATCGTCCGGCAATGTCGCCATCGTCCGCTTCCAAAAGACGGAAGATGACAGGTTGCCGTGAATAAATATAACGGCCTGCCCTTCAGGGTCGCCGCAGGACAGGAAGCCTGTTTTTATGCGCGCCGTCTTAACGACGTCAACTTTTACCATGCCCTGCCCCTGCTTTGAGAATTTCCTGCAACTCCCGTTTCAGGATTTTGCCGGCGGTGGTCATGGGCATCTCTTGTAATATATGCACTTGCTTGGGAATTTTATAGCGCGCCAACCGCTCCTTGAGGAATTCTAATATATCTTCATTATCGAAGTCCGTTATTCCTTCTTCAAGGACCACCGCCAAGTGCCCTGCTTCCCCCCATTTCTCGTCTGCCAGACCAACCGCGGCGCAATAACGCACCCCCGGATAATCCTGCGCGACCCGCTCGATCTCAATCGGATATACGTTCTCCCCACCACTGATGTACAAGTCCTTTTTCCGACCAATGATATAATAAAAACCCTCTTGATCCCTGTGTGCAACGTCGCCCGTATGAAACCAACCATCGGTGTCGTTCATTACAGCAACTTCTTCAGAACCGCCAAAATACCCGGGACTACACGAAGGCCCCTTCAAGCATAATTCCCCTGCCTGGTCTTCCCGACATTCCTTGTCTTTATCAATGATACGAGCTTGCACGTAAAAATTCGGTCGACCGATGGAACCGGCCTTGCGGTGGGCATCCGCGGGGGACAGGGCGAATACTCCCGGCCCAAACTCCGTCATGCCAAAACCCTGCTTGAAACAAACTCCTTTTTCCTTTTCATATCGCCTGACAAGGTCGAGCGGCAAGGGCGCTCCCCCGGAAGTGCAAAAACGCAATGAACCGAGATCCGCTGACTCCCATCCGGTACTCTCCATCAGCATTCGATATACTGTTGGAACGGATAAAAACACCGTTATCCTTTCTTCCTTGAACCTCTTCAACGTCACGTCGGCATCGAATTGCCTTGACAATACCGTCGTCCCACCCAAGATGAACAATGGGACCGTATAAACCAACAGTCCCCCCGTATGAAACAGGGGCAGCACGTTCAGGAACTTGTCATCGCCCCTGAGGTCGTGGATGACCGTATTCAGGGTATTCCAAGCTATGTTTTGATGGCTTATACGCGCCGTCTTCGGGAGTCCGGTTGTGCCGCCAGTGTGTAAGAGAATGGCGGTGTCGCCAAGAGTCATGTCCGATGTGGAAGGGAGCTTCAGGGCGCATGGCGCGGAAACAATCGAATCGTACTCGCATCCTCCGGCATCGCAGACAGTAAAGGTCTGTACTTTGTCTGATAATTTTCCAGGTTCCACTTTAATTCCCATTGCATCCATAGCCTCCGTCTTGGTCTGTACTTTGTCTGATAATTTTCCAGGTTCTACCGCCTCGTTGAACAATTCCCGGGAATTTTCATGGACAAATACCACCTTCGGAGAGGTGAGTTGCAGAAAATGTTGTAGCTCGCCGGCCTTGACGCGCCAGTTGAGCGGAACGTGAATGGCTCCGATTTTCCAGCAGGCGAAACAGCAATCTAAATGCTCTATGCCGTTATCCGCTAAGATGGCGACCCGGTCCCGGGCGCGAACGCCAAGATCGTACAGCCACGCGGCCAGGTTGCCGGCCCTGTCATCAATGTCCCTGAAGCTGTACTCGTAGCGCCGGCCGTCCTGGAAGTCTATAAAGGCAGTGCGGTTGGGCGAATAGACCGCGCGGCGGCCGGCCAAGTCGGTCAAACCAGCGCTGAAAACGTCCATTGTTCTAACCCATGGTTCCCATCAGGACCTACCCCCGAATTCCATTTCCATCGGGCCATTTCCATAGGGATGAAGCCATGGCAATGCCGCCGCCGCTGGCCGTAAACAGGACCAGGTCTCCCGGCTTGGGACCCCTGCCCTGTTCCATGGCATCATCCAGGGTCATAGGCAGGCAACCCGACCCGGTATAGCCATATTTATCCATAATCCAGTGAGTCTTGGAAATTGGCTGGTTTATATCTTTCATGACGGCCTGGATCGTGCGCAAGTTAAGTTGCGTGAAGTAAAAATGGTTCACATCCTCCAGGGCAACCCCGGCTTGTTTACAAGCGTCTCTCATCAATGCCGGCCAATGTTCCCGGTTGAAGCCACCGGGGATTTTCTTTGCGAACTTCACCGAGGGCGGTCCGAACTGCTGTATGTTTTCCGGGGTCGCAGGCCGTGTCGCGCCGCCGATAAATACACCCAGCGCGTTGCAACTATCGTTAAATGATTGGAAGCTCGACCCCAGCCAGCATTGCTTGTCGGTCCTGGACAAGATAACCACGCCAGCCCCATCGGCAAACAAAGTCGCCGTGTACTTATCGTGCATATCCAGGAACCTCGACATCGCATAGCCTCCGGCCACCATGATGTATTGCATATCAGGATCGGTCATGATGCGGCGCGCGGCCAGGTCCAGGGAGCTTACCCAGCCGGCGCAAGCGTTATTGATATCGAAACCGGGCGTATTCCCGGCCCCGAGTTTTGCAAGAACGACGGATGCCGTTGCCGGCGAAATCCAATCCGGCGTATCCGTGGAGCAAATTAACAAGTCCATTTCTCCAGCCGAAAGCCCGGACTTGGCCAATGCGGCTCTCGCAGCTTCAACAATCAAGTCCGAGGTCGTTTGCCCTTCTTTAAGAAAATAGCGCTGCTCTATTCCAACGTTTTCCCGCAACCATTCGTCAACAGGCTCACCCAGTATTCGTTCAATGTCTTGATTCGTCACCAAGCGTTCGGGAACGTACTTTCCTGTCGAAATAATGCATGGAAAGGCTATTGCCATCGAGGAGGTTATATGTCCGCGCAGGTCGCTACGGCTTTATAAAAAGCGGTAACGGACCTGGAACCGGTAAGTCAATGGTTGTCCGTAATACGCCAGGCCGATACCTGGAAAAGCGGTAAGGTTAAAGCCATGGGTGATATATTCTTTATCCGTCAGGTTCTTGATGCCGAAAGATACATCCCATTTACCCAGATTGTCCTCAAGGCCTATCGAGGCATTTACCAAGCTGAAATCGTCTTGTTTCAGTTCAGCCAGGTTGTTGATGTCTACGAAGTACTCCGATCGATAACTGATATCCGCGCCTAACCGCAACTGCGCGAAACCAAGCGGATGCCGGTACTGGAAACCCAGGTTCCCGGTAAATTCCGGGGAGTTGACAGGCGTTAAATCGTCGCTGACATCCTGCATCGTACTATCAATGAACTCTTTGTATTCCGCGTCCAGGTAGCCAAAGCTGAAGCTCACTAACAGGTTCCGGACCGGATTAGCGAGCAACTCCGCCTCCACGCCCCAGGTTTCGGCCTCCCCGGCATTAGTAAACACGGTGGCAAATCCGCCTCCGGGCGTCGCGGAAAAACTGCTCAACTGCAAGTCCTGATAGTCATTGTAGAATAAAGCCGCGCTCAGGCGCGCTCTCCCGTCAGCCAGACTGGTTTTCCAGCCAAGTTCATAAGTATCTGCAATTTCGGGATCATAAGGGTCAGCCTGGGTCACGACCGCGCCGGCGTCACTGGCGCCGTTGTAGCCAATACGACCGTCAAAACCACCGCTCTTGAAGCCGCGCGCATAACTGAAATAGGTCAGCCCCGCCTCGCCCAACCTGTAGCTGAGACCAACTTTAGGCGTAAACTTGCTGAAATTTTTATCCAGGTCGAGGTTAAGCGCAAACGGATTCGGTGAGTCCATGGGGGGATTGCATTCGCTTATATCCGGCAAAGTCGTCCCCAGGATAGCCAGGTTTTGACAGGCCTTGCGCCGCAGGCGTTTTGATTCATGTGTATAACGCGCGCCGGCAGTGAACTCGAGGTCCGGGGTGACAAACCAGGAAACTTCGCCAAAACCGGCGACGGCTTCCACCGATTGATCATTTTCACTGACCGTGCCGTAAGGGGAAAAGAACACACCAAAATTGATCGGTTCGGCGTTACTGATCCCATCCGGGCTTACATCGTCCTCCGAAAAATAATATATGCCCGCCAATGCCTTGATAGCGCCTCCCGCGTCATAAGAAAGTTGCAGTTCCTCGCTGAACTGCTCTTGCTCCTGGTCAACGTGAACGCCGAATATTTCGAGGCCGGTTCCATCAAGGTCGATGTGTGTCTCATGCTCCAGTTGCCTGAATGAAGTGATGGATTTTAATCCGACAGCTTCAGACAACTGGTAGTCCATGGTCAAGCTGACGCCTTCTACTTTCAACCGCTCGACGTCGTTGTAGTCGGCTTCGATCTTGAAGGGATCATCGGCTGCCTGAAAACCTGCGGAAGCCGTTACCAGCGTGGGTCCCGACGTAACCCGCGCGGGCGTGACGGAGCGCTCAGGATTATTGATCGACCGGTCAATCGAAAAATTGAAACTCAAGTCCTCATGGGGACTGTACCGTAGCTGTATCCTCCAGGCCTGGGTCTCCTTATCTCCATCGGTTTGGTCTTTATTTCCACTGAATACGTTCTCGGAATAGCCTTCGTGGGCAACATGCGCAAAGGACAGTCGCGCCAACAAATCTTTGTTGGAATTCAAAGGGCCGCTCCACGTCGCTTTCAGCATGTACTCTTCATAAGTTCCAATCGACGCCTCCGCCTCAAGCAGGGGCGTTTCCGTCGGCCCTGCGGAAACGTATTTGATCGCTCCCCCGATCGTATTGCGTCCATACAAGGTGCCTTGGGGACCCCGTAATACCTCGATCCGGTCAACGTCGATCACGTCCAAAAACGAACCCTGCGTCCGGCCCAGGTACACGTCGTCCAGGTACACGCCCACACCCGGGTCAGCGAAAGACAGGGAGTCGCGTTGCCCCACCCCGCGTATATAGATGATCGCATTCGCGGCATCCCCCATATTCAGGCTCAAGTTAGGCACGATATTCTGGATGTCCCCCAAGTCATCGGCCTGGAAACGGTCCAAATCCGATGCGGAAATCGCACTGACGGAAAGGGGTGTATCCAGGAGGCTCTCTTCCCGTTTACGGGCGGTAACAACTACTTCTTCGATTAAACCCACCCCCTCTACCTGGGGCAACACGGGAGGAGTAATAAAACAGGACAGCAACAAAAAACACAAAAATCTTTTCACGATTATTTCCTCAACGCTGATGATTAACGATTAAATCCGTTGCCTGGTCAATTCACGTCCGGCTTGCCGGCAACGCTCTTTTTGTTCAGTCCTGAATTGACAACCTCTCGGATGTCCATATTCCCAAGGCTTGCAAGAATGTTCTTTATAGAGCTAACTCCCACCATCCCCGTCCAGACGGACACGCACAGTAAAACCAGGATTTTTATCCTTGCCCCTCAGGTTTTGAGATATAATTTTCGAATGAATTAACCGCCCAGCGTTTTTTTAAGTTTTACTCAATAAATATGCAGGGATAAAAATATATATTTCAAACCTTCATCTTGTCTCGAAGGGAAGTTATAGGGAGGGGAGTTATCGAAATCAATAGAAAAGTTTTCCTGTAAAAATAACGGCAGTTTCTTTAGTGAATCGCAAAAAGTGATTTGGAGCTGCGCGGGCCGGGAGAAATACTGGGAAAAAAACAGACCGGGATGCCTGAACTACGCATCGCTAATTTTGTACGTGACGCGCAACTGATACCGCGGGTACGACAAACTGCTGATATTATCCTTGAGAACCATCCCGGACAGGTAAGTAAACTGCTATCGAGGTGGTTGAATACAAAAATTGATTTCGGAAAAGTTTGAGTTGAGTCATTCAGGAAAAAGTTAATCATGTACGGTCGATTCGCCCATGATGGCTATCTCCGGGTTAGCCGGTTTAAATCATTCAGGAAAAAGTTGGTCCTGTACGGGGACCTTATCCGGCTGAATAAACCGATTGGCTGGTTACTGCTCCTGTGGCCTACCCTGTGGGCTTTATGGGTTGCCAATGAAGGAACGCCTTCCTTCCATTTGATATTCGTTTTTGTTGCCGGCGTATTTCTCACCCGCTCGGCGGGCGTCATCGTCAATGACCTGGCGGACCGGGATTTCGACCCTTTTGTCAAGCGGACAAAAACCCGCCCCATTGCCTCGGGAAAGGTCTCGGTAAAGGCCGCCTGCATGGTCATTTTCGCGTTGACGTTCAGCGCTTTTTTATTGGTGCTGACCACGAACCGCCTGACCGTATATTTATCCTTCTTCGCCGTGCTCATCACCTTGATCTACCCGCTGATGAAACGCCATACCTACCTGCCGCAGGTTTTCCTCGGCGTTGCGTTCAGTTGGGGCATACCCATGGCATTCGCCGCTTCAACGAACAGTGTGCCCAAAATGGCCTGGTTGATTTTTGCCACGAACATGTTGTGGGTATTGGTTTACGATACGATTTATGCCATGACAGACCGGAAAGATGATTTGAAGATCGGACTTAAATCCACGGCGATCCTGTTCGGCGACGCCGACCGATTCATCATAGGCATAATTCAAGTGATGTTTATCGCGGCCTTGTACAGTATCGGCCATCAACTGGGATTCGGCCAAGCATACAATGTATCACTCCTGGTCACATCGGGCCTGATGATACGCCAGCAATTCCTGATTAAGGACAGGAAACCCCAAAAGAGCTTCAGGGCGTTTACCAATAACAACTGGGTGGGAATGACTGTTTTTTTGGGAATCGTCTTCAGTCTGACCTAGGGACGCCCCAAAGGACAAAGAACCAATTAACCTGCATACCTTGCTAAGCAGGCCCTGCTTGCCTCGTCCGGTCGCGGCAGGGTCTGAATCGCAACCGCCCGCTGGCAGCGCAAACCTGCCCGGAGCGGGTCTGGACGCCTGAAAGAGCGCCCGCAGGGTGTACGCCAAGGAGGGGCACAGCAAAAATCCGGCGCGATCAGCGCATCCTTTGATGAGATATACGGATTAGATTCAGGCCCTCCAGGACAAGATGGGGTTCATGGAAGTATTTCCCATGCAGCAAAGGCAGCGCTTGTTCTGCCCCGCCACCCGTTATAACCAGCAACAGCTCAGCGCCTTTCTCGATACTGATTTTTTTGACGCATCGGTCTATCAAGCCTGCCAGCGCAAAAACAAAGCCGTTCTTGATACATTCCGACGTGGAACAACCGAATTCCAGCTTCGGGCTGGTTTCATTATCAACATGAATTTGATGGGTGTCCTTTATTAAAGCGTCAGTTGTCATTGTGAGGCCGGGAAGGATAAAGCCGCCGATGTGTTGGCCTCCTTCTAATATGACGTCCACGGTTACGGCAGTGCCGTAGTCGATTACGCAAACAGGCGCCCCGAATTTATTCCAGGCCGAGAGCATGGCCAACCAGCGGTCCACTCCCATCGACCTTACGTCGGAATACGCATTTTTCAACCCGTCCCTTTCCTTCTCGGTCACTGCCACGTGCGGTTCCAGGGACCAGGCGCCGGAGGTGAAATCCCGGATTTTTTCGGTTATTGAAAAGTCGGCGACACTGGCTATATATACCTGTTCCGGTTTGCTCAATACCTGCCAGTTCTTCGCCAGCAATTCAGAAATTGTATCGGGCGCGTAAAAAAAACCGTCATGGCCGGACAGGGTTTTGCCACCGCCGCAGGCCCACTTAACCCGCGTATTGCCGATATCGACGAGTAACTTCAATTATCAACTCTCACACTGATCTCGCCGCTGCTGAACTTCCTGGTTACGCCATTAATTTCCATCAGCAGTAATCCATTATCGTCCACGCCTTTAACCCTGCCCTTCAATGATTGACCAGACAGGAGTAGTTCGGCTTTCCTGCCTGAGAGATAGTCCAGTTTCCTCCATTCCGCTATATATTCCCCCATTCCCTCGTCAGCTACGTGATTTAACATCGATACTTGCCCTCCAATAATTTTTCCCGCCAGCTTGTTTCTCGACGGCAGTTGGCCAAAATTACTCGACAGGTCGGTGGCGGGCTGCTCTATCGCGGATTTTAATTCACCAGGCAGGCAAACGTTGATGCCGATACCGATGACCACGTCACAGGAAACCCCGGTTTCGCTGCGTGATTGCAATAAAATCCCACCCATTTTTTTATGATCGCAAATAACGTCATTGGGCCACTTTAAATAAACTCCGGTCATGCCCAGCTTTTTCAAGGCATCTATGACCGCCACCCCCGCGGCCAGCGACAGCGCATTGAGTGATGCCGGCGGCGCCTCGAAGCGCCAGCCAATTGAAAGGTACAGCCCCCCGGCAAATGGAGACACCCAGGTTTTACCACGCCTGCCCTTGCCGTCATGTTGACATTCAGCAAGCACGATATAATTGTGAAAATCAGGACTGCCAAGCCTGTCGATCAAGTAGCCGTTGGTTGAATCTGTCTCGAACAGGACTTCAATCCGGCTGCCTGCGGCCGGCTGGTTGAGCTCGTTGCGTATCTCAGTTTCATTGAGGAACTCGAGCGCATCTTCCAGGCGATAGCCCTTGCCGTGCCTCGAGTTTATCGTCAACCCGAAACGCCTGAGTTTTTTGATCTCCTTCCAGACGGCCGTGCGGCTCACGCCTGCCTGGGAGGACAGCCTGTTACCCGAGTGATATTCATTATCAGCCAGGCATTCCAGTAATTTCCTGCTATCCATCGGGAGTAAAAATCATTCCATGCCGACGGCAATGGGCCGTTCCGGATTCGAGCACCATTCACTCCATGAACCAGCGTACAACCTTGGCAAGGGATAACCGGCATGGGTTGCCGCCAGTAGATTGTGGCACGCAGAAACGCCGGAACCACAATAAAACGCGACATCTTCCGCCTTTGCATCGGAATATACCTCCTGTAAGGCCTGCCTCAGGCGTCCGGGTGGTAAAAATCGTCCCTCGTCATCAAGATTATTCTTCCAGTAATAATTTACCGCCCCGGGGATATGTCCTGCGACCGGGTCTATCGGCTCGACTTCGCCTGCATATCTCTCCGGTTCCCGGGAATCAATCAAACGGGCGACGGACTGCGCCTCGTCCAATTTGACCAGGGCCCTTGGGTTGATTGAAGCCTTGAAACTTCCCCTGGCGCAATGCTTATGGTTATTATGCTCCAGCTCGAACCCGGCCTGTTTCCAGGCGCCCAACCCGCCATCCAGGACAGCGACCCGGGCATGGCCTGTATAGTTCAACAACCACCACAAGCGCGCGGCGAATCCTCCACCTGAATTGTCATAAGCCACCACCTGCTTGTGATTACTGATCCCCATTGCGGAAAATCGTTCTTCCAGAACTTCCCGGGCCGGCACGGGATGCCGTCCGCAATCGGTCACCGGCTCGCTGCTGAGCGCCTTGTGTAAATCGGCATAAACCGCGCCGGGCAGATGTTCAGCCAGGTAGGCTTGACGGCCGGCATCTTTACTTGCCAAGTCATATTGGCAATCTATAATTGACCAACCGGGGTGACCGAGACGCTCGTGCAGGATTTTCGGGTCAATCAGTGTGTTATACATGTGTCTTAATCAGGGCAGCGCTATAAACAGGAATGTACCATAGAATTATAAAACTTATCTCCTTGCTGTTGCTCGCGTCAGCCGGAGAAATCGCAAATGAAGCCATATCGGCGATGCATGAACAGGTTCGACTGGCCAGGGGCGTCATTTTAATTGCGAAAAAAACGATGGCTGACCCCAACTTCGCGCAAACTGTGCTGCTTATTACTGAATATGACGATACCGGCACTGTCGGGGTGGTTCTGAACCGCCCCTTGGGCAAGCCGGCCACGGAGGCCCTGCCCCAACTGGAAGAATTGGATGTTGACTTAGCCAATCTTTATTCAGGCGGGCCGGTCAGGTTAAACAGCCTGCGTCTCCTCGTCCAAACCGACACAGGGTTGGGAGATGACTATCACGTCTTCAATAATGTATTTCAGATAAAGGACTTCCTCGGCATACAGTCCCTGTTCAACCAGGAGACTGATATGCTCCGGGTCAGGCTTTATGCAGGCTACGCCGGCTGGCTCCCGGGACAATTGGAACGGGAACTACTGCGCGGGGACTGGCATCTATCAAACGCGGACCCCAACATGGTGTTTACGGATGATCCCGAAACGTTATGGGAAGAACTGACGGGCAGGCTCGATATGCAATGGGTAAATCCCGATACCGGGAAAATCCTGCCCCGGTGGGCAACGGCCGAGAAATCCGTTTCATTCCCGGCAAGCAATGGGATGTATAGCGGAACAACCGCCCCAAGTCACTCAAAAACCTGATAACGGTCCAGGGGGGATGCCAAACATCTCCCCTGACTGGTTCATAAAAGGACAAGAGTCCTTTTCTTGAAAATCTCCCGTTAATTCCGGGCTGGCTCTTGCAGCGGGCAAGCCTTGCTTTCTGTGTTCTTTCATATACATAAATCTAATATAAATATAATTACTTATTATATATTGGAATAAAGAATTGCTGTTATAATTGCCGCCTTTCAATAGCTATTTCCATATATTTCAATAAGTTGAAGGATAAAACATGATGATAGAGACACTGGATATCGAATCCTGCGCTACGGAGTATGAAAACAAAGGACCGGCTGACATCCTGCGCTTTGCATACAGTCAGTTTGACAATGTCGCCATCTCTTTCAGCGGCGCGGAAGACGTCGTCCTGATCGACATTGCCAGTAAAATAAAACCTGACCCCCTGGTGTTTTCATTAGATACAGGCAGGCTGCACGCCGAGACCTACCGCTTATTAGAGCAGGTCAGGGAGTATTATCAAATCGAATTGGAAGTATTATCGCCGGACGCGGCGCAGCTTGGCGCATTTGTAAAAAACAAGGGTCTATACAGCTTTTATAAAGACGGTCACAAGGAGTGTTGCGGTATTCGAAAGCTCGCGCCGCTACGACGAAAACTGATGACCATCGATGCCTGGGTCACCGGGCAAAGGAAAGACCAGAGTCCCACCAGGACAAATGTTCGCGTGATGGAAGCGGACGCGGCATTCTCGACCGATGATCATCACCTGTATAAATTCAACCCCCTGGCGAACTGGAGTTCGGAGCGAGTGTGGCGCTATATTCGGGAAAACGACGTGCCGTACAATGAATTACATAATAAGGGCTACATCAGCATTGGCTGCGAGCCCTGCACCCGCCCGGTATTGCCTAATCAACACGAACGGGAAGGCCGCTGGTGGTGGGAGGAAGAAACAAAGAAAGAATGTGGCCTGCATGCTGGAAACCTTGGCTAAGATCAATAGCGCGGATGCGGGTTGTGTCGAGCAATGCGCATCGCGCCCGTAAAAAAATTACCAGCGATGGCGAGCCCTGTAGAAAGTACGCCCAGGCTGAATAAAGGTTGACTGACGCCGGCTTGGATGAGGCCAATGGGCGTGGCTGGCAGTTAAAACGTGGGCAATTTCAATCCGCTGAACAGGCGTTCCAATTCCGCGTTGTTGTCCGTTTGAACCGCTTTTTGCACTACGTCGCGGGTCAGGTGCGGGGCAAACAACTCGATGAAATCGTACATGTAACTTCGCAGGAAAATCCCTCGTCGAAAACCAAGCTTGGTGACGCTGGGTTCAAACAAGTGACTGGCGTCAATGGACACCAACCCGGCATCCAATTTTTCATCGTATGCCATACTCGCCACAATGCCTGCGCCCATGCCCAATTTCACATAGGTCTTGATTACGTCGGCATCGGCGGCTGTGAACAAGACTTGTGGTTTCAGGCCGGCCTTGTTAAACGCATGATCCAATTGCGACCGGCCGGTGAAACCGAATACATAGGTCACAATGGGGTAATCAGCTATGGCTTTCAACGTCAGGCGCTTGAGGCGCGTCAGCGGGTGACCAACGGGTACAACGACGCTGCGATTCCAGTGATAACAGGGCATCATGATTAAATTCTCGAATAACTCCAGGGCCTCTGTCGCAATAGCAAACACGATGGCGCCATCTGCGGCCAATTCCGAGATTTGCATGGGCGTGCCCTGGTGCATGTGCAGGGTGACATCCCGATATTTATCACTGAAACGGCGAATAATGGGCGGTAGTACGTAACGCGCCTGCGTGTGCGTAGTGGCTATCGAAAGCGTTCCCCGGTTTTCGTCGGTATATTCCAGGGCCATTTGTTTCAATTCGTCCACTTTTGTCAGGATGTCATCGACGACGGCGATAATGGCTTCCCCCTGGGGGGTGATTTCAGTCAGGTGTTTACCACTGCGCTGAAATATCTTCAAGCCCAGCTCCTCCTCCAACATGCGGATTTGTTTGCTGATTCCCGGCTGGGAAGTATAAATGCTTGCAGCCGTGGCAGAGATATTCAAGTCATGCCTGGCCACCTCCCTGATATAGCGTAATTGTTGTAGTTTCATCGTAATCACTTATAAAGATTAGTTCTAAAACTATAGGAAATAATTACTTTTAAGTATAGATGTTTATGCTTATAGTGCAATCTTTTTGCTCTTGACCCAAGGTTTTGAGCTGCCCTGATTCCCGGGTTTTAATTTAATTCAATCATGGATCTTGCGTTTACATTCGCCGGCTTCGTTGTCGGCTTTATTATCGGTCTCACCGGTGTCGGTGGCGGCTCTTTGATGACGCCCATTTTGGTCCTCGTATTCAGCATCAAGCCGGCGGTGGCGGTAGGGACTGATCTACTCTACGCCGCCATCACCAAGGGAGGGGGTATTTTCGTTCACCAGGGGCAAGGCACTATCGACTGGAAAATCGTCAGGCTGTTATCGATGGGAAGTATTCCGGCGGCGCTGTCTGCCGTATTTATTCTGAAGCAACTGACGGTCATAGGCATCAACTACGACCGCTTGATCACATCCACGCTCAGCATAGCCTTGATTTTGACGTCATTGGTTATTTTGTTCAAAGCGCAGTTGCAGTCTCTCGGCAGAAAAGAACAATTTCGGACCATCCGCATCATCCACAAACGACTACGCGCCCCTGCCACCATCCTGTCCGGCGCGGCCATCGGTGTTTTAGTCACGCTCTCATCAGTCGGCGCCGGCGCGTTGGGCGCGGCGATATTGTTCTTTCTCTACCCCCGCATGAGCGCCATAAAAATTGTCGGAACGGACCTTGCCCATGCAGTGCCCATCACCGCAATCGCCGGCCTTGGCCACTGGGGCTTGGGCTCAGTGGATTTTCAACTGCTACTCAGCCTGATAATCGGGTCACTGCCGGGCATATATTTGGGCAGCCATGCCGGCGTCCAACTACCTGAAAAATACCTGCGCCCCATCCTTGCCTCAATGTTATTACTCATTGGCGGCCGCTTGGCGGTTTAAACCGCCGTTCCTGATCCCGCTACTACATTTACCCGAATCAGGATATCTTCATCTTGACCTCCCCCTCAGAGGGCGCCGCGCCACCCATTGTCGCCACCGGCGATGATCCACGAGGGCAGGCACGGGGGGCTGCCCCTGCAGGGGTCACTTCGGCCCGGTTCATTTTCCTGCGGCGCAGACCTTTAGCCAAACATCCGTGCCTTTGAACTTCAGCCAAGGTGATCTTGGCGGTATGCGTTGATCATTGCTGCCATTTTATCTTTGATTTGCAGTTTTTCTTTCTTCAGGGTGTCGAGCTCATAACCGTCCAGGAGAAGAGCACCGGAATTGGCATCCCTTACTTTTTCCTTCAATTCACCGTGTCTTGAATACAGTTGTTTAAAATTTTCGTTTTCGTTTAATAATGTACCGACAATCTCTTGTTCATATTCAAACATAGAACCTCCTTCGAGTCGTGTAGCCGCGTAAAAGCAGATTGGAAAAGATATTGCTGTGATAAACTGATTTGCGCATCGGGAAATAGAATCAGGGACAAAACCCAACGATAAGGAATAATTTTGATTTCAAGTATGCGCATGGCTTGTTCAACTATAAAGTTAGTCCAAATTTTTGCAGACTACAAGCAGAATATATCCGAGGCTGGATCAAAGCCGGAACAGGGTTTGGCCGGATAGTGGCAATTCGGTATCCGGCCCCGGCCTGGATTTATCCCTTTTTATGGATTATCAATGAGATATTGACAATTCTTCATGTTCCACATACATTTAAGCGCCATTATTGTGACTTTGAACGCATAACCATTTGAAAACGATCCACGTTAATACAAGCTTCATGGCGTTGTTGATCTTTTCATTTATTATCAACGGCTACGCCTTTGCTGGTGGGGATGAAGGGTTTGATTTAATCGAGCTCAGTGAAGGCATCTACGTTCATCAAGGGAAGCACGTCGACTTAGAGCACGTCAACCATGATGATATTGCCAATATCGGCTTTATCGCGGGAGATGAATGTATAGCCGTCGTGGATACGGGTGGCTCCGTGGCTATCGGCCGCGCCCTTAAAAAGGCGATAGAAATAAAATCTTCACTGCCGATTTGCTACGTTATCAATACGCATATTCATTTTGATCACGTGTTGGGGAATATCGCATTCAAGGCGGATGAACCGAAGTTCATCGGCCATGAAAACCTCAAGCGGGAGATGGAGCAGAATCGTCCCTTTTTCTTATCCGAGTTTAGCGCTGATTTAGGGCCGAACCCCGGTGATGAGTCGATTATCGGCCCTGATATTACTGTTTCGGATACACTGGAACTGGATCTTGGCAACAGGGTGATTACGCTTACTGCGCACCTGCCTTCTCATTCTTACACGGATTTATCGATTTATGATGAAAAAACCGGCGCCCTGTGGCTTTCTGATCTTCTTTTCATAGAGAGGATACCGGTTTTGGACGGCAGCCTGAAGGGATGGTTAAAAACCATGGAGAAGCTGAAATTGCAAAATGCCAGCCATGTCATCCCCGGGCACGGCACGATTACGCTGTCTTGGCCGGAAGCGTTATTTGCACAGGAAAGTTACCTTGACATGCTGTTGATTGAAACGCGAAGGCAGATAAACCAGGGAGCGTTCATGGAAGAGATTGTCGATACCGTCGGCGAGGAAGAAAAGAAGGACTGGTTATTATATCAACAAAGTCATAAACGCAACGTGACGAAAGCCTTTACTGAGCTTGAATGGGAATGAAGCGCTCAGGCGACAAGGAACAGGTATATCAGGGAGACCCTGATTAATTACATCCTGTCCATTATCAGGGCGCAAAAACCGAAGCTGGCTGCTTCACATATCAGGGTAGTTCGGCCCACCGCCGCCCTCGGGCGCCACCCAGACTATGTTTTGGGTCGGGTCCTTGATGTCACAGGTTTTACAATGCACGCAATTTTGCGCATTGATTTGTAATTTCGGGTTGCCGTCCTCTTCAACGATCTCATAGACACCGGCAGGGCAATAGCGTTGCTCGGGCGCGGCGTATATTTTCAAATTCGTATCAATGGGAATTGTTTCGTCTTTCAGGGTTAAATGACAGGGTTGATCTTCTTCGTGATTGGTGTTTGAAATAAATACTGAAGATAGCTTATCAAAACTTAAAATGCCGTCCGGTTTTGGATATTGGATTTCCTTGCAGGCCGCCGCCGGCTTCAGGCGCTGATGGTCTGCTTGCCTGTCATGCAGGGTATATGGCAATTTGCCGAAAAAAACAGACTGGTCGATAAAATTGAACGCCCCACCCAGGTACGACCCGAATTTATGTAAAGCGGGGCCGAAATTGCGTGATCGGTAAATGTCATCGTAGGCCCAGGAGGCCAGAAAGTTTTCATTATATGCATGGAGGTCTTTGCCCGCGCTACCTGTATCTTCGAGTTCTGAAATCAGGGTTTCCGCAGCCACCATACCTGATTTCATGGCGGTATGCGTACCTTTGATTTTCGCGAAGTTCAGGGTTCCCGCATCACAACCAACCAATAAAGCGCCGGGCATGGACATTTTCGGCAACGAATTCAAGCCGCCCTTGGTGATGGCCCGGGCGCCGTAGGCGAGACGACGACCACCGGTCAAAGTCCCGGCAATCAAAGGATGATGCTTAAAACGTTGAAATTCATCAAAAGGGCTTACATAGGGATTTGAATAATTCAAATCGATAATTAATCCTGCCACTACCTGATTTTCCCCTATGTGGTAGAGGAAAAAGCCGCCGGATGTATTACCGGACAGGGGCCAACCTGAACCATGCGCCACCAGCCCGGGTTGGGAATTTTCGGGGTTCACCTCCCACAGCTCTTTAATGCCTATACCATAGTGTTGCGGGTCACTGTCTTTATCCAGGTCGAATTTTTCAATGAGCTGTTTACCCAAATGCCCCCTGCTGCCTTCGGCCAATACCGTGTACCTGGCATGTAGTTCCAGTCCTGGTTCATAGGAGTCTTTTTGTTCGCCCCGGGCCGAGATGCCCATATCTCCCGTTGCCACGCCTTTGACGCCGCCGGCGTCGTTAAACAGGATTTCAGTTGCGGCAAACCCCGGGTAGATTTCAACTTCCAGCGCTTCCGCCCGCTCCGCCAACCAGCGGCAGACGTTCCCCAGGCTGACGATGTAATTACCCTGGTTATGCATGCTCCTTGGGACGAACAGGTTAGGGATTTTGACGGCGGAGCTGTCACCCGTCAGAAAGTAAAAGACGTCCTTGCTGACCGGTGTGTTCAAGGGCGTCTCCTGCTGCCGCCAGTCCGGGATTAACTCATTTAACGCGCGCGGTTCAAGCACAGCGCCGGAAAGAATATGAGCGCCGATTTCAGAACCTTTTTCCAGCAAGCAAACACTGATGTCCCGATTTTGCTGTTGCGCCAGATTTTTCAAATGAATAGCGGTTGCCAATCCTGCCGGGCCACCACCGACAATAAGCACATCATATTCCATGGACTCACGGCTCATTGGCGGAAAACGGGGGAAAGTGATCCCCTCCCCCCTTGATAGAGAGGAAGGCAAGGGCAGGCAAATGACTTAATCATTTGAGCTGCTAACTGCGGCGGCTTTTCAGACTTTCTTCCAGTTGTTGCTTCCTTTTTTTCTCACTGTTAACGTAAGCCAACCAAGTTTCGGCGGCCTTTTGGCTCCTCTTGTCCTTACTCGCTTCGCGAAAAGCCGCAAGAGACGCATCAAATTTCTGTGTTTCAAACAAGGCCAGACCAAGCATGATGTTGGCTTGGTCTTTACGCTTTAACCCTCCCTTTTCAAGGGCGGTTCTCAAAGAATCAATGGCCTCTTTATACATGTAAAGATTGATATACGCCTGGGCGAGGCGCATATCCAGGTCGCCGTCCTTGGATAATTTCGCGGCCCGTTTGAGTGGCGGGATCGATCGCTCATTCTCTTGCGCCTGTAACCAAGCCTGCGATAATAGTCTCAAATTCCTGGTATTTGCTTCAATTTTACCTTCCTTCATGCCCTCGTCCAGCAGCACCGCAGCTTTGTAGGGCGCTTCGTGCAACATATACAGGTTGGCCAGGTTAAGCTGCTGGTTCCCTCTTTGCAGCTTTCCTTTTTCATAAAGCATTTCCAGGATTGACATCTGTTTATCCAGGCGTTTCAATTCCGAGTAAGTGCCGGCCATGGTCAACCAATATTCCGTTTTTGGGTATAAGACGACCAACTCTTTTAACACCTTGAGCATGTTCTCGTAGTCACCAAGGTTGAAATAGTCCACCCTGAGTAAAAGCAACAAATTTTCTTTCGGTTTATCGCCGCGCTCCTTGACCATGGAATAGGCCTTCTTCAAAGGGACGAGGGATTCTTTGTACTTCTCCAACTGATAATAGCCCTGGCCCAACAGCATGTAAGCATTCTCGGTGGGCTTCTCCGTAACGGCAAACCATCTATTGATTACAGAGATGGCCTTTTCATAATCTTCGATAATAAAATAAAGCTGGGCCAGGGTATAAAGGGAACTCGTCTCCAGCGCTTCAGGCAGCTCCGGTTGCGCCAGCACTTTTTCATAGGAGCGAATAGCGTCCTTGTACCTTTCCAGGGTAAAATAGGTATAGGCAAAGTAATTGTACAATTGCGCTTTTTCATAGTGTGTCAGCTTCGCCTGTTTCTCCAGGGCTTGTAACACCGCCAGGCCTTGTTCATGCTCTTTAGCTTCGATTAATTCCTGTGCCTCGGTCAGCTTTTTATAGACCTTCTCGCTCATGGAGGGGGTTTTCTTGGTCTTGTGTTTTTCTCCCGGTTTGTTTTTTGAAGTCGTCCCTGCGGACACATCGGAGGAATTAACAATGATTAAGGCAGGCGTGATAAAAAGCGCCAACGCCACCAGCAGGCTACGTTGAAAAAGAGGCCGAACTATTGGGTGACGGGTATTCATAATATTAACCTCCGGCGCTAATCCTCGAGTTCAAAGGTAATCTTGTTTTGTACGCCCGGCACTTCTATAGGCTGACCGTCAACGATGCGAGGCTTGTATTTGAATTTGGCCGCCGCCACAAGAGAAGCCTTATTAAAAACACCTGGTGGCACAGCTTCGACAATCCGAATATCCTTGGTTGTGCCAGATTTAGTCACGGTAAATTCAACTATGACGTAACCTTCGATGCCCCGTGATTGCGCCCGTCTCGGGTATATGGGTTGCACCTTGACGATGGGCAGGTATTCGCCATCACTTGGCGTGAGACCAAAACCACTTGCATCCAGGTTGATATTCGTATTAACCGCCGCAGCCGATACCTGAACAGCCTGCGCTTCCGGTGTCACGTCATCCATTGTAGGTGGAGGCGGTTCCGGCGGCGGCTGGTCCGGTGGCGGGGGTTTTTTTGGTGGTGGTTGACGCCGGTTCACGATCTCTTCCGGTTGTATCCGTACAAATTCCAGCAGCCGGCCCGCCTCATCTTCATCCAGTTTTCGGTCTGCTATATTAATCAAATACTGCATCAGCCAGAACAGGCCAAAGACTACGATCAATGAGATACTGACTGCAATAAAGTATCGACCAATAATAAAGTATCGACCAATCATTTTTCTTTCAGTGCAAACCCTTGGTTATTTTTCGGCTGCAAGGGCAATATTGGTGACACCCGCCTGGCGCGCTGCATCCATGACTTCCACCAGCATCTTATTCTTGGACTCTTCATCCGCCTGGATGACGACCGAGCCTTGGGGATTCTCTGAGCGCAATCGTTTGATATTCGGGATAACGGAACGGATATCGATTTTCCTGCGATCCAGCCAGATATTATTGTTTGAATCAATGGCAATAAGGATGTTTGCTTTTTTCTTCACTTCCGCGGTTGGCGCATCCGGTTTATTCACGTCGATACCTGTCTCCTTAACGAACGTCGCCGTCACAATAAAGAAAATCAACATGATGAATACCACGTCAATCAACGGTGTTAAATCAACTTGCGATTCATCAGCAGCGGCTACATGGGAAACTCTACGCATAGTCAACCTTCTCCAGTTAGTGTTTGTGTAATGGACACCCTGACTTAATCAGAGATTTCTAATGATCCATGGTCAAGTGCTCACTCAACTCCTCAACCTCTGAATTCGCCTTGCTCTGCAACCAGACACTGATAAAGTAACCGGACAAAGCCGCTACCATACCAGACATGGTCGGCACCGTCGCCTGTGATACCCCGGCTGCCATTGCCCGTGCATTGCCTGTCCCTAAAAACGCCATGACTTCAAAAACCGTGATCATGCCGGTTACTGTTCCAAGTAAACCCACCAGTGGACACAGGGCGACGCAGGCCTTGATGATCTCCAGGTATTGGTTTGCCCGGAGTTTGACATCGGAGATGAGCGCCTCGCGGACCCGGTGGGCATGCCAGGATTTTCTTTCCGGGCGCGCATCCCAACGCCTGACGGCATCCTTGGCCAACCGTGGTTGTCGAAGCGCGAAATAAAGAAACCGCTCAATAATAAACAGCCACATGATGGCAAGCACGATTGCGACAAGATATAACACCGGCCCACCCAATTCAAGAAAGTCCCGGATGGCCTCCCACATGCTGATGAAGCCATGTTCCAGCCTGACAAGGGAAGTAATGCTGCGAAAAAATGAATAGATGAGATCAATCATTTCGCGATTCCGCTATTCACCCGCTAATCGGTTCAGGCAGCTGGCGCTTGATGTTGTTTCTCGGACGCCTGCGCGACAAAGCCCGTTGCCTGTCCTTCCAGGGTTTCAATCAACCGCCTGCTCTGGCCTGCCATGATACTGTGCAGGAACACCGTCGGGATGGCGACGCACAACCCCAGCATCGTGGTAATCAATGCCTGTGAGATACCACCGGCCATGAGTTTCGGGTCGCCGGTACCGAATAAGGTGATCGATTGGAAGGTCACGATCATGCCGATAACCGTGCCTAATAATCCCAGCAACGGCGCCACCACCGAGATGACCTTGATCAAGGTATTCAAACGACTCAGTTTAGGCACCTCGCGCAATACCGCTTCACCCATTTTCAATTCCAGTGATTCGAGATCAATATCCTTGTTTTCGTGGTAGGCGAGCAATACGCGACCCAATGGGTTGCTTTTGCTCGGGTTGCCTGAGTTACGCACTTGCCCGGATACTGATAAGCCGACGCCAATCATATACAAGATCCTGAGCAAGGCAGTGGTAATGCCAAATATACCCAAGCCGATGATGATCCAGCCTACTGTTCCGCCCTGGGTTGTAGCCCGTTCATACCAGCTGGGGACGTCAACCAGTTGACCAAGCAACTGGCCCTTGGTTGGGTCCAGACCAAAGGGAATAAAACCGGCTGTAGCAACGCTTAACTCTTCCGCGCCCTTGACAAAACGATCTTTCGGCTGTCTTAACAACTCGGAGATTTTCTGTGTCTCCATATCATATTTCAGGTATTTGCCATTGGAGACCAGGTTGAATACGCCAACCCGGAGCACCTCTCTTTCCTCTTCGGCGCCGTCGGGAAGAACAACTTTTGCATCAAATTTCTTCACTTTCCCGGTTTCAGTCATTTCCAACTGGATTTCATACCAGAGCTCTTCAATCTCCTCCAATGACGCCAATTCAGTCCCGGAACCCATCTTTTCAGCCAGACGGGTAACAAAATCACCGCGGCTGGGATATTCGATGTTGGTCAGTGAGCTGTCGAACGTCGCACGGGCATCACCCGCCGCTGTCTGCAATACCCCAAACAATTCTTTCAGGGAACCAAGGGCTTGCTGCAGGTCATGTTTCAACTCATCAATCTGGTCCTGATTGGCTTCAAACTCTTTTTCCAGTCTTTCACTGGTGGCTTCCAATGCGGCCCTTTCCTGCCTGGCCTTGTTCAGTAACGCGGACTGGTTTGCCTTTTCCTGCTTGAATTCGGACTCCCTGGCCTTGTTTTCCTCGGATTCACTGATCCTGCCCTGCCGGACTTGCTGCAGGAGCGTATCAAGATCCATGGCTTCTTCGACAGCAGCGACGGGAGACAGAGAACCTGAAAGCAGGCTGATAATGCCGATAATAATTGTGTATTTATAAATTTTCATATCCATTACTCCGCTACGCTCACCGGCAGTATGAATATATCGGGAGGAAGCTGTTTCTTGGCGATTTTTAGTCCCTTCCTGATATAGTTACGATATTCAGCGGAATCCAGATGCACCCATTCCCGCGCTTCATGGTCCCAGACTCCATTCTCTTTGCCATCGTCAGTCTGATAGACCAGGACGAGACGGCCAAAGCGAAGAACATTCACAGGTCGGTCCTGGCCATTGATATTGAGAACCTCGCTGTAGGTATCCAGGTCGCTGCCGTAACTCGTTTCGATTCGGTATGCCTCAAGTACAAGACGCAGTTTTTCCGCAGCTGAAATCCCCGCGTCACCGATGAATTTTTTCAAGTCCGCCACCCTTTTTCTTCGCTCTTCCATGTGAAAGGGCCGGTCAAGCTCGACGAACTGCCCCAAGGCTTCCGCCATTCTCAGCATCAAGGGGAAAATCTGGCGTTCCACTACCGCTACTTCATCAATGGATTCTTTTATCCTGGTTTTTTCCCGATTTTGATCATTAACCTGTTTCTCCAACAGGGTATTATAGATTTTGAGTCCGTCTATGACTTTCAGTTCGCGTCTGTATCTCGAAGTGAGTTTCTCCGCTTCAGACGCCGTCTTGTCAATGCTTTTTTGTGATGTTGCCGAGTCTTTATTACGAGCAACGCCTGCATCTACAATATCATCGACCTTGTCAGCGCTGAATGTAACCGAACTGAAGCCTGCTACAACACCTAACATTAATAACTGCTTGCACGTTATTAATATCTTGAAAGTCTCCATAAGGACATAACCCCCCCACTGATTTTTATATGATAAATTTCACAAATTCCTGTATCCGGACTGCGCGATATACTCTGATACGTCTGGCTTTTCGATAACTCTCTGCTGTTTTTATTATTCTTGCCTGATATAAATTGGTAGCATACAGCAACATAATGGTAGATCAATATCAAATGTTTGTAAAATCTAACAGAGATATTATCTCGGGTCAAACCGTTGCGCTGAATCCCCGGATTCCATAGCCCGTGAGATTCTTTCCCCCGTGACTTGTCAATCACCTGAGCAGGTACAGCTCGTATTATTGTCTTACGACATCAAGGCCATTGACATTCAACCGGTAAATTCCGGTCTGATAAATATGACCTGGCATGTCAGGGCCGATAATGGGGTGGATTATATATTACAGGCTGTAAACAGGATGTTTTCTCCTGAGGTCAATCATGACATTGACGTTGTAACCCGCCATTTAGAGAAATCAGGCCTGTTGACGCCCAAGCTGTTGTTAACCAAAAACGGGGCGGTATTTCACAGGGAAAACAATCAAACTTGGCGCATGTTCAATTATATCGATGGCAATACCCATCATCGTCTGGACAAGCCGCGCCTGGCGGAAGCTGCAGGGGTTATGTTGGGGCGTATGCACATGGCGCTGAATCAGCTGGATTACGAGTTTCAGACGTCCCGGCCCGGTGTACACGATACCACCCGACACATGCAACGTCTGGAGAACGCCCTGGAGAATAAAAGAAACCACGAAAGATATGAAATCATTAAACCCCTGGGGGAAAATATCCTGGCTCTCTCAGAACAACTACCTGAATTACCCGTAGTTCCAAAACGGATAGTGCACGGCGACCCGAAAATATCGAATTTCGTCTTCGCAAGTGATAACCGGAAAGTCGAATGCATGGTCGATTTCGATACCTTGAGTAAAATGCCGATTTATCTGGAAGTTGGTGACGCCCTGCGTTCCTGGTGTAATCCAATGGGTGAAGATTCGCCTGAAGGATACTTTTCGGCAAGGCACTGTTGCGCTGCGCTTGAAGGGTATGTCAATTATGCCGGAGAGTTTCTGACGGAGCGGGAAGAGCGCGGTTTCCTGCCGGCGACATTGACGATATACGTCGAGTTAGCCGCTCGTTTCTGTGCAGATGCCTTGAATGAAGATTTTTTTTCCTGGAATGCAAGCAAGTTCAAGAGTCATAGTGAGCACAGCGAAACCAGGGCCCGCGGCCAACTCAGCGCGGCAAAGTCCATCCTCAGTCAGTATGATGAAATAAGCAGCAAGGTTAATGAAATATTTATTTGCCGGGCTGGGTAAAATAAGGGGTGACATAAAAGACAACCTGGTCTATGCTGGGCGGGTTTAGAGGAACAGCCAGATATTAATGGACGATTTTGGAAGCTCACATGGAAATGTTTAAACCGGACTTGACAGAGCTTGCAGCTCGGGTTTTCTGACTCCCATGCAATGCTCTTCCTGCCACTCGGTTAATCGCGAAGGTCGACGCTTTTGTTCCCGATGCGGGACGGCGCTGACGGTTCAATGTGATTATTGTGGGTTCAGGGACGAACCTGATTCCTGGTTTTGTGGAAATTGTGGGAAAGCGTTCCTGGGTCCTGACGCGATAAATGCCCCGCCCGGTCAAAATTGCGACGCCCCAGCCAACAACCCACTCACCCGCATGAACTCCATCAACCACGCCGAACGCAGGCAACTGACCGTCATGTTCTGCGACCTCGTCAATTCAACCCACCTGGCATCAAGACTGGACCCCGAAGACATGCGCCTGGTTATTCGGGAGTACCAGAATACCTGCGCTACAGTCATCGAAAACTACGACGGATTTGTAGCGCGTTACATGGGTGACGGCATCATGATCTACTTCGGCTACCCCCAAGCGCATGAAGAGGACGCAGAACGGGCAATTTATGCGGCAATGGATTTGATAGACTCGATCAAGTCCCTGAAAATCCGACTATTAAATGGACATGTAGTCGAAATTTCCATCCGTATAGGAATTGCCACCGGTTTAGTTGTGGTTGGAGACTTGATCGGCGCCAGGGCAGCGGAAGAAGAAGCTGTGGTGGGGGAAACCCCGAGCCTGGCTGCAAGATTACAATCACTGGCGAAACCCGACACGGTCGTTGTTGCAGCCGAGACCCGTGACCTGATAAAAAATCATTTTGAGCTAAAAAACATCGGGGAGCACATGTTGCGGGGCTTTGAAAAACCCCGAATACTCTGGCAGGTTATCAATGTCTCCAATATGGAAACGCGCTTCCAGGCCGCCAGGGATAAAGAATTGACCGGACTGGTAGGCAGGGCCGAAGAATTTGAACAAATCATTCATCAATGGAAACTGGCTCAACAGCATAACGGTCGGGTAGTACTCGTTTCCGGTGAGGCAGGCATCGGCAAATCAAAACTGGTTGAAGCATTGCGTGAATATGTTTCCGAGCAAAATCCCAATCAATATCTTTATCAATGTTCTCCCTTCCACAGAAACAGTGTCCTGTACCCCATCATTACACAACTGGAATTTTCAGCCGGGTTGAACCATGGTGACCCGGTTGAAGAAAAAATACAAAAATTAGAAAACTTTTTCTCTGCCCATGCCGGTTGCGTCAAGGAGGCAACGCCGATTTATGCAACCTTGTTATCCATTCCGACAGGCGCATCTTACCCGGATTTTTTTCTTTCACCCCAAGAACTGAAAGAGAAAACATTGAATGCCCTTGCCATGCAAATGGAGAAGTTATCTGAGGAGCAGCCCTTTTTGATAATCCTGGAAGACGCCCACTGGATAGACCCAACGTCATTGGAGCTGATCAATAACCTGATACCAAAAATAAAGGGCCGGCCAGTATTATTTGTCATATCACATCGGCCTGATTTTGAACCACCTTCCACATGGTTAAAGCAACAGCATCTGGAAAAAGTATCCCTGCAACCGCTGAACAAACCTGATGCCAGGTTGATCATCAACCAGATTACCGCCGAGAGGCAGATGCCGGAAGAACTCATTTCCCACATTGTCGATAAAAGCGATGGCATCCCTTTATTCATAGAAGAGTTAACAAAGGCTGTATTACACAAACCGGCGAAGAACGTGGAAAATAAAAACGGCTCGAAGCCGCCGACAAACCTGGAGGATTTTGAAATACCCAAAACGTTGCGGAATTCATTAATGGCAAGATTGGACCAGCACTCATCCGCCAGGGAAGTCGCGCAGGTTGGAGCGGCATTAGGCCGTGAGTTTACCTATGCCCTGCTTGTAGAAATCTGTATGCGCAACCAGGAAAAATTGGATTTTGCGTTAAATTCTCTTTGTGAATCCGGGTTGCTGGAAAAAATTGAAGACGGAGAAAGTACCCGTTATATATTCAAGCATGCACTGGTGCAAGAGGTGGCATATGCAAGCATGTTGAAAAGTGTGCGGCGAAACCTGCATAGACGAATCATCCGGGTTCTTGAAGAGCAGTTTCCCGAATTTATTGCGGTTCAACCGGAAATACTGGCCCATCACTACACCCGCGCCGGTGTATTTGAAAAAACTGCTGATTACCGGATGAGGGTAAACCACCACTTCATTAACACGTTCGCAAATCATGAAACTGCAGACCATGTGGATAACGGGCTAAAACGGTAATCTATAACCACGGCAGAAAATGAAAAAAATATTAACCGCAGTTACCACGGAGGCATTATCCGGCATTGAATTATTCAATGGGCTATCGCTGCATGATCGTAAACTGATTGCCAATAAATGTAAGGGGTTCAAGTTCGACGCCAACAATACCATCATGTCTTACAACGATACCTGCAGTGACGTCTATTTTATATTGAGCGGCAAGGTACGCATCACCATCTATTCCTTATCAGGAAAAGAAATCACTTTTCGCGATCAAAACGCAGGGGAAATGTTTGGTGAAATCGCCGCCATCGACAATAAACCCAGGTCCGCCCATGCTGTAGCGCTATCCGAGACCCGTATCGCTGTCATGTCCGCAAAAAATTTCCTGTGGGCCTTACAACTTTATCCTTCGATGATGGCGCGAACATTAGAACGGTTGGCAAACCTGGTCAGGTCATTATCAGAACGTGTAATTGAATTCAGTTCTTTGGGTGTCAAGAACAGGATCCACGTCGAGTTGCTTCGATTGGCCTGGCAAAATATGGACAGCGTTAACCGGGCGATGATATCCCCTGCGCCAAAGCACCTTGAAATCGCAAGCCGGATAAGCACACACCGAGAAGCAATAACGCGGGAGTTGAATGAACTTATCTCATCAGGTTTAATCCAGAAAGGCAAAAACAGGTTGATAATAAATGATGTGGTAAAACTTGAAAACATGGTTCGGGATGTCACGGCGACTTATAAAAAATGATACTTATCTTTCTGTCAACGTGAGTTTTCTCACATTCATCCTGCAAGCAACCCTGATAGACTTCTCCTCACCTGTCCACAAGATGAAGCTTGTTACGTAGACAGTATTTCATTTTGATGGACCAAAACAGTACAGGACGTGCTGCTGGTAGAGGAATCTACCAAAAATCAAACCACCTTGTGGTTTATTAGTTCGGGAATTTGGCAGGACGTCATTTTCCCGGACAATTATTAAAGGGACCGGATTGATCGCGTCCCAGGAGCCCTTAATGAGTCAGGGGTTCCGCGATACAAGGATGTATCGTTGAAATCAATGCCATCTGGCGTTGATTTTTCAGGGGAAATACAGTCACATTGTTATTTCCCACACTCTGAACAAGTCTGGAGTTTATCCCGTACTCAATACGGGAATGGACTTGTTCAGAGTACCTTTTAACCCCTTGACCATGACGCATCCCGCCGCTAAAAAATAAAGCGCCGACGTAAGCCTGGTCTTTGCCGCCAACCAGGAAGCAACAAAAACACTCGCCCAAATCAAAGCCAATTGCTGCAGGTCGTGCATGATCAGATTTTTACAGGGTACAGTTCACGTTACGATGAGGGTGACGACAGAATAATCTTTTGCGGGCCTTTGGACCAGGCCCGCTACGATTAGTATTGGTTCCCAGGATTACTCACTGGGTTGCCTGCCGGATTACCCGCGTGGCGCGCGGCCGGCCGGCGCTCAGTCGTTGCCGTCCCGGGTTTGTTTCAAGACTGTGGTAGCCGCGCTGATCATGGACGTTATGTCGCTCAGGTTTGCCGGCACGATCAAGGTGTTCCCTTCCTTCGCCAAGTTGCCGAACCGTTCCAGGTAATCTTCGGCGACCCGGAGCTGCATGGCTTTGTCGCCGCCTTTCGAGTCAAGCGCTTCCGCGACCTTCTTCAGCCCCTCGGATGTTGCCTTGGCAACCGCCAAAATGGCGGCAGCCTCGCCCTCCGCCTCGTTGATCTGCTGTTGCTTCGCAGCCTCGGACTCCTTGATGACCCGTTGCTTCTCGCCCTCGGCCTCGTTGATCTTCGCGTCCCTCTCACCCTCGGATTGCAGCACCACGGCGCGCTTCTCGCGTTCGGCGCGCATCTGCTTCTCCATCGCCGTCAGCACGTCTCCCGGCGGATTGATGTTCTTGATCTCGTACCGGAGCACCTTCACGCCCCAGGGATTGGAGGCCTGGTCAAGTTCCTCGACCACCCGCAGGTTGATGTGGCTGCGTTCCTCGAACGTTTTGTCCAGGTCGATCTGGCCGACCTCGCTACGCAATGTGGTCTGGGCAAGCTGGGCGATCGCGAACAGGTAATCACCGATGCCATAGGAAGCCTTGCGCGCATCCATGACCTGCAAGTAGAGCACACCGTCCACCCCCACCTGGACGTTGTCCGAGGTGATGCAGACTTGTTCCTCGACGTCGACCGCCCGCTCCTTCAGGCTGTGTCGGTAGGCGACCCGCTCGAGGAACGGAATGAGGATATTGAATCCCGCCCCCAGCGTTCTCGAATACTTGCCCAGGTTCTCCACCACGTAGGCGCTTTGCTGCGGCACGACCACCGCCGTCTTCACGATAACGATAATCGCCATGACGGCCAGCGCCACGGCGACAGTGAAACCCATGTCTATCATTTGTTTTCCCCTTTTTGAATCAATCGGAAATCGGTTCCGGCGGCAACCCTTCAATCATGAGTTCCACGCCGTCGGCCTCCACCACGCGGGCATTGGCGCCCGCCGCGATGGACGCTGGCCCCACATTCATTGCCGTCCACTGCGTCCCCCGTAAGCGTACCCGCGTCTGCCCGCCTTGGGGGACATCTTCGCTCACCGCCACCACGGCGCCCACCGCCGTATTCTGAAATCCCGGCGAACCACCCCTGAGCTTGCTGTAGAGCTTCTGCCGGAACAGCACCATTGACGTGACGGCTAAAATCGAAAACAGCAGCCATTGCCCCCAGACCGGCAATGTAACCCCTGCCAACCCGACGAGCCCGAGGCAGATCGCAGCCGCGCCGACAAAAATAAGATAGAATGCGGCGTCTACCGCCGTCAACTCCGCGGCCATCAGGAAGATTCCTACGATTAACCAACCCCACCAGGACATACCTATGCTCCCAAATGCGGCGGGCGAACCCGAATCGCGGCCAACTCTCTGCGCCTTGCTGCTTTCGACACGTTCAGTTCCCTCCTGTGAATACGGAAACCATGATACCCCCCACCCGAGGGTTTGTACAGAACCACGAATGACAGATACTTGTAAACATCGCCATCGTTCAGGCACAGTTTGCAAAATTATACGATGGCATTGAAAAATATGACGACGACCAGCAATGAGGACCGCGACCAACTGTGGCTGATATTGCGCCGAACCCGTGTCACGCTCCTTGACTTGAAAGTGGCTTGAGGGAACCCGTTCCTCCGCCCCGGCCACGAAATGGGCCAAATCATCGGCCGGCAGCCACTCACGTAAATCCGGCGGCAACAGACAGGCTTGGTTGTAGCTGGCTTGCCCAAACTTTCCCATATATTTTCACTCTAAAACTAAAATAAACCAGTATTTTTTCACTTTCAATCTTCATTTTTACTTAAAATTATCATATAGTGGCAAAAATGAACCGGAAATAAGTCATTGCCATGTTTAACCGACTGATTTTGTCCTGTACGGACCGCGCGGCCTGTTAGCCATCGAAATCAAACGCTCGGTCCATATCCAATTCAAACAAACAAGGGCGCTCAGGGAATTCAAGAAAGACTATCCTCCCGCCAAATGCTATATTTTTTTCGGCGGGTCCACCCCCGTCTATATTGACGACGTTACCGCCCTGCCCCTTGAACATGCCCTGAAAAATCTCGACCGGATACTGGATAATGCTGAATAGCGGGAGCCGCTGTCAGGAACTGTTTTTGCGTTTGCGGGGTTTTGATTTTTTGACTATTGGAGCCAGGTATTGGCCCGTGTAGGAATGTGTTTGTTCGGCAAGCTCTTCCGGGGAGCCGGTGGCGATGATCTCGCCGCCCCCGTCGCCGCCTTCAGGGCCGAGGTCGATGACCCAGTCGGCGGTTTTAATTACGTCCAGGTTATGTTCGATGACTACCACCGTATTGCCGTGCTCCCTCAGCCGATGCAGGACGCCGAGCAGTTGTTTTATATCGTGAAAATGCAGGCCCGTAGTCGGTTCATCCAGGATATATAAGGTTTTGCCGGTATCCCGTTTGGATAACTCCCTGGAGAGCTTCACCCTTTGCGCTTCGCCGCCGGAAAGCGTGGTCGCATTCTGCCCGAGACGGATGTAGGAAAGTCCGACATCCATCAAGGTTTGCAGTTTGCGCGCGATGATCGGCACTGCATCAAAAAAACCCCGGGCCTCTTCCACCGTCATTTCCAGCGTTTCATTGATATTCTTGCCCTTGTAACGTACCTCGAGGGTTTCCCGGTTGTATCGTTTACCTTTACAAATGTCGCACATCACGTAGATATCCGGCAAAAAGTGCATTTCGACCTTGATGAGGCCGTCTCCCCGGCAAGCCTCACAACGCCCCCCTTTGACGTTGAAACTGAAACGACCGGGTTTATACCCTCTTGAGCGCGCCTCCCGGGTGGCTGAAAATAATTCCCTGATGGGGGTAAACAAACCAGTGTACGTTGCCGGGTTTGAACGGGGGGTGCGACCAATGGGACTTTGGTCGATATCTACCACTTTATCGATATGCTCCAAACCGGATATCGACAAATAAGGCGCCGGTGTGATATTGGTATTGTTTAATTCCTTTGTCGTAATTCGGTATAAGGTATCATTGATCAATGTTGATTTGCCCGACCCGGAGACACCGGTGACGCACGTCATTAATCCCAGCGGCAGTTCAAGATTAATGGATTTCAGGTTGTTCCCCGTTGCGCCTGAAAGTTTCACGACCCGTTTTTTATCAAACTCCGCGCGAACGGGTGGTATCTCAATTCGCGCCCGTCCGGATAAATAGTCTCCGGTCAATGATGATTCACAGGCTGCAATTTCTTCAGGTCTCCCCTCTGCAACCACTTTGCCGCCGTGTACCCCGGCGCCGGGACCTATATCGATAATATGATCAGCGGCATTGATAGCCTCTTCATCATGTTCGACAACGATGACCGTATTACCCAGGTCCCTCAGTTGTTTCAGCGTTGACAGCAGGCGCTTATTGTCCCTTTGATGTAAACCTATGGTCGGCTCATCCAGCACGTACATCACCCCCACCAATCCCGCGCCTATCTGGCTTGCAAGGCGAATGCGCTGGGCCTCTCCACCGGACAAGGTCTCCGCGCTCCGGCCCAGGGTCAGGTAATCCAGACCCACGTTGACTAAAAACCGCAGGCGGTCTTCGACTTCCTTTAATATCCTTGCAGCGATTTCACCGCGCCGGCCCGGGATTTCCAACCCATGAAAAAATTCCCGCGCTTTCAGGACGGGCATGGCGGTTATTTCGGGCAGGTTGATGTCGTTGACAAAAACATGCCGGGCAGACTCATTAAGCCGATGGCCATTACAGGACGGACAAGGCTGACTGCTCTGGTACCTGGCGAGGTCTTCCCTGACCATGTTTGATTCAGTTTCATGGTAACGCCGTTGCATATTTGGAATGACGCCTTCAAAAGAGTGGGTTCGTTTAATGGCGCCGCGTTTATTGTGCAGGTACTCGAATACGATTTTCTGATCACCACTGCCATATAGAATCACCTGCCGGATATTTTCGTTTAATTTTGAAAACGGCGTATCAATATCAAACCGGTAATGCTTCGCCAGTGATCTAATCATTTGGTAGTAATAGGCGTTGCGCCGGTCCCAACCGCGTACGGCGCCGCCCGGCAGGCTCAACGAAGCATCCTGGACGACTTTTTCAGGGTCGAAAAACTGGATGACGCCGAGGCCGTCGCAGTGCGGACAAGCGCCGGCAGGATTATTGAAAGAGAATAAACGAGGCTCCAGTTCGCTCAGGCTATAGCCGCATTCCGAGCAGGAAAACCGGGTTGAGAAGACCCTGTCATCCTCGCCATCATCATCTATCGGCGAGACTATCACCAAGCCATCCGCCAGGCGTACCGTCGTTTCCAGGGACTCGGCTAGGCGCAAACCCGCGTCGGCGCGGACTCGAAACCGGTCTACTACCACCTCGATAGTATGATTCCTGCGCAAATCCAGGGCCGGCGCATTGTCCAGTTCAACCACCTTGCCGTCGATCCGGGCGCGCACGAACCCTTCCGCCTTGAGCCTTTCAAGTATTTGTATATGTTCTCCTTTTCGTCCTTGCACCACGGGAGCTAACAGCATCAAACGCCGGCCTTGGGGTTGTTCCAGTATCAGGTCAACCATTTGGCTGATGGTCTGGGCCGCCAGCAAAGTATTGTGGGTCGGGCATTCAGGTTCACCCACCCGGGCAAACAGCAGCCGGAGATAATCATATATCTCAGTGATGGTGCCGACGGTGGAACGGGGATTATGGGAAGTCGATTTCTGCTCTATGGATATGGCCGGAGAGAGTCCTTCTATGTGGTCGACGTCGGGTTTCTCCATCATGGACAGAAATTGTCTTGCGTAGGCGGACAGGGATTCCACGTAACGACGCTGGCCATCGGCATAAATCGTATCAAACGCCAAGGATGATTTGCCGGAACCGGATAAGCCGGTGATGACAACCATTTGATCCCTGGGGAAATCTACATCAATGCTTTGCAGGTTATGGGTCCTGGCGCCCCGAATTCGAATAGTATCCATGAAATTTATTGGCTGAAATCAGTATAACCTGTTAGTATTAAAGAATACCCTGAATAAGTCCAACCCGGACTTGTCAGGGGGCGGAAAATAAAGATGTAATTTCTATTTTCCTTACAAAACCAACGCCTGTCGGCGTTGGTTTTGGCGATACACTCCTGTATCGCAGAAATCTCTGACTTAATCAGGGGTTCCTGAAATATTTTAGTGACAAGTATCAAAGTTAATTCAGTTTAATCAATCAAAAAAGGGAGTAGAAACATGGCCAGAGGAATCAATAAAGTCATACTCATAGGGAACCTGGGCAATGACCCGGATGTAAGGTATACCCAGGGCGGCTCAGCCATCGCCAATGTCAGCCTGGCAACGACCGATGCATGGCGGGATAAGGAAACCGGTGACTTGCAGGAGCGGACGGAATGGCACAGGGTCGTATTTTTCAGCCGCTTGGCGGAGATCGTGTCCGAATACCTGCGCAAGGGCTCGAAGGTATATATCGAAGGGCGGTTGCAGACGCGTAAATGGCAAGACCGGGACGGCAATGACCGGTACACGACTGAAATCGTCGCCAATGAAATGCAAATGCTGGACGGCAAGGGAGGTTCAGGTGACTTTACGAGAGCGCCCGTTCAAGCGACAAAACCCGCGGCAGCAAATATTTCGCCAGACTCAACAGCCAAGGCTGATGCCCCTCGCGATAACAGCGAATTTGTCGATGATGACATTCCGTTCTAAAGAGTAGCCGACCCAACACCTGTAAAAATAAGCCCCTGATTATCAGGGGCTTTTTATATGTTATACTTGACCCCATCCCCGTAACCTGAGCCACCCACCATTCAGGAATTTCCCTTGAAATGACAGAATTGAAAATGAGTCGCCTCGCTTTTCTAAGCGCACGTGAATTAGCCGCCAAAATCCGGGCTAAGGAAATCAGTTCCCTGGAACTGACCGAGCACTTTATCAACCGAATCGAGCAATTGGACGATGATATCAATGCTGTCGTAGTCAGGGATTTCGACAGGGCGATGGCGGCAGCTTCAAAGGCAGATAAGCAGCTCACCGCGGGCGATATAACAGGACCGCTGCATGGCGTTCCTGTTACTGTCAAGGAGGCTTTTAACATAGCTGGACTGGCGACTACCTGGGGCATCCCTTCCTTAAAAGACAATATCGCCGACGCCGATGCTGAAGTTGTCAAGCGGTTCAAGCAAGCCGGGGCAGTGTTTCTGGGCAAGACTAACGTGCCGTACGTGCTTGGTGATTTTCAAAGTTACAACGATATATATGGGGTGACTAATAATCCATGGGACACCTCACGCTCACCCGGGGGCTCCTCCGGCGGTTCTGCGGCGGCGCTGGCTGCGGGGCTTTGCGCCTTGGAGGCTGGTTCGGATATAGCTGGTTCCATTCGTGTACCGGCGCATTTTTGCGGTCTTTATGGACACAAGCCGACCTGGGGAGTGGTTCCTGATCAAGGGCACGCTTTGCCCGGCGCTATCGCTCCGCCGGATCTTGCCGTGGTTGGCCCAATGGCGCGTAGTATCGAGGATCTCAAACTTGCCATGAACCTGCTTGCCGGCGCCCAACCATTAAATCAACCGGGTTGGCAACTCAGGCTACCGCGCCCGGACAAAAACTCCCTCGGAGAATACAAAGTCGCTATTTGGTCAGGCGATGAAATCGCGCCGGTTGATGAGGAGACGACAGCCCGGGCTGTGGGTATCGGCGAGACACTTGCGAAACTCGGGGCGAATGTATCCGACCGGGCGCGGCCAGATATCGATTTCAAAAAAAATCAGGCGATTTATTCAAGCCTGTTGTGGCCACTTATGACTGCCGGCGCCACAGACGAGCAGTACCTGCAAGCCCGTCAACTTGCCGAATCCATCCCTCCCGGTGATTTATCCGACTCTGCCATAGCGGCGCGGGCGCGGGCGCTCAGTCACCGGGATTGGCTTCTTTATAATAACCAACGTGAATATCTGCGTTATGCTTGGCGGGAATTCTTTGATGAATGGGACATATTGATCTGCCCGGTGTTTTCTGTGCCTGCCTTTACCCATGATCACAGCCCAATTGAGCAGCGCCGACTGACAGTTAATGGCGTTTCCCAAGAATACTTTCAGTCAATTTTTTGGGCAGGGGTGAGCACGGTGTCATACTTGCCAAGCACCGTGTTTCCAACCGGGTTATCGCGAAATGCCCTGCCGATTGGCCTCCAGGCTATCAGCGCAGAATACAACGATTACATTACGATGGATTTTGTGAACTTGCTGACAAAACAGATCGGCGGTTTTCAGGCACCACCCGGATATGAAGCGTGAGCGCCCCCCGGGCCAACGTTTCATGACCAACCTGTACTTTCGACCAGCAAGAAACAATGCTGGTAAAATAAACTCGCCTTATGGTTGGTTTTTCGATAGGTTTGGGGGCTGTTTTCGATGGACAGCGGGAACGATTGGAGCAAGCGCAAGCAGCCAGCTGGATTTGAAGTATTCCGGGTTGTCACCGGGCCCTTTTGCTTACCGATATTTATATACCGGCGGCGCTCCGTCTGCTGCTGTTTGATATTTTACAGTAAAGTCGGAAAGGCCTTTTAGCGCATCCTCCGGGTCTTTATCTTCTCTCACCTGGAAAGAATCGATGCCGCAACGCTGCATGAAAAATAACTGGTCCCTCAGGACGTCGCCCACCGCCCGCAATTCTCCCGAAAAATTAAACTGATCACGTAATAACTGCGCATGGGAGTAACTCCGACCGTCTCTGAAATCGGGAAATTCCAGGGCGATCAACTCGAATAAATGCAATGTATTGGATAAATCTTCCAGGTTGTCATCACCGTTCAGGCAAACGGCGATTTTCCCGTTATGTTGAGACAACTGTTCCTGGTTATCAATCCAACAGGCAAAAGGAATAATCACATCACCATCGGGCAGCGTTTGTTGCGGCTCCACTGCGGCGATCCTTTGCCAACTGTCTTCCATGACCTTGCCTGACTTAATGACCCGCAAGGACTTCCACCTCTCGCCCGGCCCCCGGTTCGGGCGCGTACACTCTTGCTTTGAACGGGACCATACCGACGCGTAAATAAGTTTCAAGGAATTGCTCATCCCCTTCGCGCTCGTCCAGATACACTTGCAATATCTTGTCAATCGTCTCCGCCACGTCCGGCTTCGGGATTGCCGGGCCCAGCCGGTCCCCCAGCCTGGCGTGGCTGCCGGCCGAACCGCCTAAGGTCAACTGATAAAACTCCTCGCCTTTTTTATCGACGCCTAAAATCCCGATATGGCCGACGTGATGATGACCACAAGCATTCATGCAACCGGACATTTTTATCTGAAAATCACCAATATCGTGCAGGTAATCCAACTCGGTGAACCGTTCATTGATTTGTTTTGAGATATCTATGGAACCGGCATTGGCCAAATTACAAAAATCCAGCCCGGGACAGCAGATCATGTCCGTCAACAAGCCTATGTTCGGGGTCGCGAGTCGCTTTTCTTTCAGCGCGGCCCACAGGGGATACAGATCAGCCTGTTTGACGTGCGGCAAGACCAGGTTTTGATCATGGGTGACGCGTATTTCAGAGTGGCTGTATCGCTCGGCCAAGTCGGCGATGAAGCTCATCTGTTCATCCGTCGCGTCACCCGGCGGGCTGGCCGGGTGTTTAAGCGAGACATAAACGGAGCGATAACCCACCGCTTTATGCTCCTTTACATTTCTTTTAACCCACGCGGCAAAATCCTTTTGCGCTTCCAGGCGTCCGGCAAAGGACGCGTCCGCGCCGGCATCCCCGGCATAATCGGGTTCAATGAAATAGCCCTTGACGCGCTCGATCTCTTTCTGATCCAGCAATAAGGCCGAGTCCTTTATACGCCGCCATTCCTTTTCAACCATTTCGGCAAACCTTTCAGCCCCAACTGCATTGACCAGGATTTTTATCCTCGCCTTGTACATGTTATCGCGGCGACCGAGCCGGTTATAAACGCGCAGTATGGCCTCCAGGTAGGAAAGCAGGTGTTGCTTTTCCAGGAATTCGCGAATACAGACGCCGATAAACGGCGTGCGGCCCAAGCCGCCGCCAACCAGTATCTTGAAACCGATTTCATCTTTTTCGCCTTTAACGAGGTAGATGCCGATGTCATGTACCTGTACCGCGGCCCGATCATTATCAGCGCCCGATACGGCAATCTTGAATTTCCGCGGCAGGAAAGAAAACTCCGGGTGAAACGTAGACCACTGCCGTATGATTTCACAATAGGGTCGCGGGTCTTCCAGCTCGTCCGCCGCGACGCCGGCAAAATGATCGGAAGTGATATTGCGTATGCAGTTGCCGCTGGTCTGTATGGCGTGCATCTCTACACTGGCCAGGTCAGCCAATATATCCGGCACGGTTTCCAATTTGGGCCAGTTGAATTGGATATTCTGGCGCGTGCTGAAATGACCATAGCCCTTGTCATACTTCCCGGCGATATGCGCCAACATACGCAGCTGGGCGGCGGACAGCAACCCGTAAGGAATGGCTACGCGCAACATGGGCGCATGCCTCTGGAGATACAGGCCGTTCATCAAGCGGAGTGGCCGAAATTCGTCCTCACTGAGCTCACCGGCAAGAAATCGCCGGGTCTGGTCGCGAAACTGGGCTACCCGTTCGTCAACGATCTGTTGATCGTATTGATCATATCGATACATAAGGTTTGTTAATCACACTTGGCTATCAATGAATTGAATACAATAGCAATAGCGCCTTATGCAGAAAACTACTTAATTTGACTAAATATATAACTAAATCTTATAAGGGCAGGCCTTGGTGGGAAATGTGAGCCGCTATTCTTCATCTTCCGTGGGTTTATACGCTGCCATCAGTTCTTTCTGGGTCTTTGCCGGCGCCGGCGCATAGTGACTGAAGTTCAGCGAATAGGCGCCCACCCCACCGGTCATGGATTTCAATTGTGACTGGTAATTGTCCAATTCACTCAGGGGAGCGGTACCTGTTATGGTAGTCATTCCACCAGGCATGCCCAGGGTATTGCTGATGCGACCCCGTTTACCGGACAAGTCGGCGTTGATGTCGCCCATTGCATCATTCGGCGCAGTTACGGTGATATCCACGATGGGTTCGAGCACTACCGGCCTGGCTTTATGGAAGGCATCCAAAAACGCCTTCTTGCCGGCCGCGACAAACGCCACTTCTTTGGAATCGACGGGGTGGTGCTTGCCATCATACACCGTGACCCTGATATCCTGCATGGGGTTGCCGGACAGGGCGCCGCTATCCAGCGCCTGCCTTATCCCTTTCTCCACTGCCGGTATCAATGGTTTCGGGATCACGCCGCCGACAACGGCGTCAACAAATTCAAAACCTGTGCCCCGCGGCAACGGTTCAACCCTTAAAAACACTTCACCGAACTGGCCGGCGCCGCCGGTTTGCTTCTTGTGCCTGTGATGCCCCTCCGTCTTGACGGTGATTGTCTCCTTATAGGCTATCTTCGGGGGACGCGTATCAACCTCCGTGTTGTAGCGTTCCTTCAATTTTTCCAGCATGATTCGCAAGTGGAGTTCGCCCAGGCCGCGTATTACCGTTTCGTTTGTCGCGGCATTATGTTCAACCCGAAAACTCTGATCTTCCGCTTCCAGTTTATGCAGGGCATCCGAGATCTTTTGCTCATCACCCCGGCTTTTCGCCTGTATCGCCAAGCCATACATAGGGGCCGGAATGTCGATTGAACCCAGATAAATCTGGTCCTCATCATGGGAATCATGCAGGACTGCATCAAAACGTATATCGTCGACCTTTGCGACGGCGCAAATATCGCCGGGCACGCCCCGATCGATTTCAGTATGCGCCTTACCCTGTAGTTTCAGTAAATGACCTGTCTTGAACGGTTTACGGCCATCGCCGATGAATAATTGACTATCTTTTGTCATCGTTCCCTGGTGTATCCTGAAAATACCCAATTTACCTACAAACGGGTCGATATTGACTTTAAATACATGGGCGAGAATATTTTTATCGGAATCCGGAAGGATTTTTATTTGTTCCGCGTTATCGCCTTCACCCCTGAAAAACTGCGGTGGATTGCCTTCATCAGGATTAGGCATCAACCTGGCAAAAATCTCCAATAATTCCGCCGCGCCCGCCCCGGTTTCCGCTGAGACGAAACAAACCGGAATGAAATGACCTTCACGCAACGCCTGTTCAAAAGGCTCATGGAGCTGTTCGGGTTTGATGTCCTCACCCTGTTCCAGGTATTGTTCCATCAAATCCTCATCAAGCTCGACAACCTGATCGACGATATTGGTGTGCGTTTCCTCAACGGAGGAGAAATCAGTGTCTTTGCCATTCGCCTGAAAAAAACAATCCACTACTTCAGTACCGGCGGCGGCCGGCAAATTCAACGGCAGACACTCATTGCCATAGGATTCCCTGAGCTGTAACAAGAGACCCTCCAGGTCGACCTCTTCAGCGTCAATCTTGTTAATGATGATAAGCCGACTCATTCCCCGGTCCCCGGCCACCTCCATCATTTTGCTGGTTATCATTTCGATACCGGTTTGGGCATTGACAACCACCGCGCAGGTTTCCACGGCCGGCAATACTACCAATGCGCGGCCAACAAAATCGGGATACCCCGGCGTATCGATGAGATTAAAGTGGGCGCCTTGATAATCCATGCTTGAGACGGCGCTGTCCAATGAATGCTTATGCGCCTTCTCCTGTGGGTCGAAATCACATACTGTCGTGCCCTTCTCTACCGACCCCGCCTGGTTAATCACACCGGCCCGGTGCAACAGCGCTTCAACAAGTGTCGTTTTCCCCGAACCACCGTGACCGGTGATCGCAATATTTCGGATATCTTCTGTTGTATAGTTTGTCATCGGCTACTCCTCTGTCTTGTTATTGCTTCCCCACCCGTGAAACACGCGGACATTTTGAATGATAACAAAAAACGAGGTTGAATCGACAACGATATCAAGAAGGCGGCAGTTCCCGCCAACAGTGGGTTTGGGGAGCTGTTTTCGACGAACAGCGGGAACGCCTGTCAAGAAGGCAAATGGGCCTTCCCCAGGTAATCGCGGGATTGCATTTCGACAAGTCGGCTTACAGTGCGCTCAAATGCTTTTGCCAGGCGGTTGCCGGCATATAATTCCTCGGGCCTGGCCTCCGCCGTAACAATCAACTTGACGTTGCGGTCATAGTATTCATCCACCATGGTGATAAACCGTTTGGCCCGATCATTATCCGCATCATCCATTTTCGGCACGTTTTCGATGAATACCGTTTGAAACTGCCTGGCAATTTCAATGTAGTCGGCAGCCCCCCTCGGGCCGTCACAGAGCTGGTGGAAATCAAACCAGACCACGCCGGAAGCAAGTCGTTTTACCTTGATTTCACGGCCTTCAATTTCTATGCTCGAGTCGGCCCGGCTGGTTTCCGGGGCGATATTTTCAAAACTTTCAGCCAGTTTTTCCCGGCCTTCAACGCCCAAGGGATAATGATAAATTTCCGCTTGGTCCAGGTAACGCAACCGGTAATCAACCCCGGTGTCCAGGTTCACGATATGCGTGTGCTGTTTGATCAGCTCGATTGCCGGCAGAAATCTTTCCCGTTGCAACCCGTCCCAGTACAGTTTCTCGGGAGGTTCATTGGAGGTTGCCACTAAGGTCACTCCCCGGTTGAACAAGGCATGAAACAAGCCGCTCAACAGCATGGCGTCCGTGATGTCGGATACGTGAAATTCGTCAAAACAGATGACACTGACGTCTTCAGCCAGTTTATCCGCAACCCGCCGCAGCGGCTCCTCAACGTCTTTCAGTTGTTTTAATTCGGCGTGCACCCATTGCATGTATCGGTGGAAATGAACGCGCAGTTTATTATCGAAGGGGAGACAATCATAAAAGGCATCGACGATATAAGTCTTGCCACTGCCGACGCTCCCCCATAGATACAGCCCCCTGACAGGTTGTATTCTCTCCCCTGAAACCCGCGCAAGAAACCGCTTGGCGAAACTTTTCTTTTCGGCAGCCGCATTAACCAGTTCACCATATAAGGACTGGGCGCGCTCAACCACCGATAACTGGAACGGATCAGGTATGATCCGGTTCTTGTCAATATCCAGGTGGTAGCGTTGTAAAGGGTCCATAGTGTTATTATTATCGGATGTCAGAATAAAGAAGGGTTGCTCCATTGCATCTACAGGGCGGCCCCGCGCCGGCCCTGTTTGCGGGCAACCACGGGGGCTGCCCCCGGGTTATTTCTATCATATGTATTGAATCAGGACAGCGTATTGTATCATCCCGGCTGCACCGCTATTGAAATACCACCGCCAACCTATGGTCGCCACAGGTAGATAACCATGTTGATAGGCGCAGGTTTTTGTCTGTTGTTAGTACTCATCCTGGGTCCCCGGTTCTGGACGAAACGCGTATTCAAACGATATGACGCCGCCATAGATACATTGCCCGGAACGGGTGGGGAGCTTGCCCGGCACTTGATTGACCACTTGAAACTGGCCGGTTTCAACGTCGAGGAAACGGAAAAAGCCGGTGATCATTACAATCCTGAAAACAAGACCGTCTGTTTGTCCCCCGGCGTCCATAACCGGAAATCATTGACTGCCGTCGTCATCGCCGCCCATGAAGTCGGCCATGCCATACAGCACCACACCGGGTTCAAGCCGCTTTACCTGCGCTGGAACCTCGCCAGGTACGTAGCCTTTACTGAAAAAATAGCATCGATCATCCTCGTCAGCTTCCCTTTCGTAACCTTGCTGGTGAAATTGCCAATCGTCGGGATTGTCATGTTCGCCTCCGGTATTTTAATCCTGCTCCTGCCCGTCATATTCCATCTCGTGACGTTGCCGGTTGAATGGGACGCCAGCTTCAACAAGGCCTTGCCCCTGTTGATACAGGGCAATTATTTACCTGAAAGCGTCGAGCCCGAAGCCCGCCGGATATTGACGGCGGCAGCCTTGACTTACGTCTCGGCTTCCTTGTCCAGCCTGCTCAATTTCTATCGCTGGATTGCTATCCTGCGGAGATAGGAAACAGGGATTGCTGGGCGCCGGCGGTCACGGGCGGTTTGAATATCCCGGTGTTTAATTCTCCCCTGTTATTATTCAACTGAAACTTCTTGCAGGCATTCTGAAATCGACCCCGGATCAAATCGGCGAAGACGCCTTTGCCGCGCATCCGGGAAAAATATTCAGGATCATTTTCCCTGCCGGCTCTCAGGTCACGAATAATACTGAACACATGCTCGGTTTTTCCCGGTTCATGCAGTTCCATCCACTCGCGAAACAGTTGCTTCACCTCGTTCGGCAAGCGCAACATGACGTATCCCGCCGTATCCGCGCCGGCTTCCCCGGCCTGTTCCAGCACGGTTTCCATTTCCGCATCATTGATAAAGGGAATAACCGGGGCAAACAAAACCCCCACGGGAATACCAGCGCCGGCCAGGGTCTTGATTGCCTGCAAACGCCGGGCGGGCGCGGCAGCCCTGGGTTCCAGCCGCCGCGCCAGTTCATGGTCAAGCGACGTGATGGACAGGAATACCCTGCACAACCCCTTTTCCGACATGGGTTGCAACAAGTCCATGTCCCGCTCGATCAACCAGGACTTGGTGACGATGGATAAGGGATGCCGGCAATCGTGCAGCAATTGAATAATGTCTCTCGTGATACGCAGCTTTCGCTCAATCGGCTGGTAGGGGTCGGTGTTGGTCCCCATCGCTATGGGTTTACAGACGTAACGGGGCTTCCCCAGCTCGGCACGCAGTAATTCGACCGCGTTCGTTTTTGCAAATATCTTTGTCTCAAAATCAATGCCGGGCGACAAGTCCAGGTAGGCATGTGTAGGCCGGGCGTAACAATAAACACAACCATGCTCGCAACCCCGATACGGATTGATTGAAGTTTCAAACGGGATATCCGGGGATTGATTACGGCTGATAATCGTCCGGGCTTTCTCCCGAAAGATTTCAGTGGCTACGCTTTCATCGGCCGGTTCCTGCGCCCAGCCGTCGTCCACGGCATGACGCCGGTGGTCAAGAAACCTGCCGTCAACTTTGGAAGACGTGCCCCTGCCTTTTATAACTCGCTTGGTAGATTCAGGCATTACCCGACTTATGACCATCGTTACAGGGATTGACAGTACCAATGTAGCGGATCCTGCACAAAATTGACACCGGAAATGTATGATGGGGTCATACCCTGTTGGAAAAGATCAAGTGTGGAAATCAACAAGGATCTCGAGTATAATCCGGCACGGATAAAACTTCTATTTTCTTTGGTTTAACTAATTGAATTGTAAAGGATTATGGAAAAATTTTTTGAAACCAAATTCGGCAGCATATATAACGCCGACTCACTGCTGTATATGCCTACCTTGAAGGATGGTGAAGTAAACCTGATTATGACTTCACCGCCTTTTGGGCTGGTGAGGAAAAAAAACTATGGAAATGCTGATGCCCATGAATATTTAGATTGGTTTCGTCCATTCGCAGAGCAATTCAGGAGAATTTTAAAGGACGATGGCTCCCTTGTCATAGACATTGGCGGCGCATGGATAGCCGGGCAACCGACAAGATCGCTTTATCATTATGAATTGATGATCATGTTATGTCGTGAATATGAGTTCCATTTAGCGCAGGAGTTCTTTTGGTGGAACCCATCGAAACTTCCTACCCCCGCAGAGTGGGTTAATATACGCCGCATTCGGGTTAAAGACGCGATCAATTGTGTTTGGTGGCTGTCAAAAACGCCTTGGCCAAAGGCAAGCAATCGGAGAATACTTGTTCCTTACAGCGACTCGATGAAAGGGCTGTTGAAAAATGGGTATAAAGCTAAACTGCGGCCAAGCGGACATGATATTAGCAATAAATTCTCCAAGGATAACGGCGCGTCAATTCCCCCCAACTTAATAGCCATTGCCAATACCGAAAGCAACTCATCCTATTTAGTCAAATGTAAAGAAATCGGGATAAAACCCCACCCGGCCCGATATCCGGTTGATCTCCCTGAATATTTCATTCGCATGTTGTCAGATAAAGGCGACTTTGTTCTCGATCCGTTTGGTGGTTCTTGTGTTACCGGAGAAGCTGCTGAAAAATTAAAGCGTAACTGGGTATGTGTTGAAACGGAAAAAGACTATGTTGAGGGCGGCAAACTTCGATTTCCTGTTAGACAGACAGGCAGAAAAACACCAGCTTACAGCCTTTCGCACCCCGCCGCCCTGTGGAATGGCGTCGATAATGAGAACCCTTTGCCTTCAGATGGAGGCAGGCAACGCCCTGAGAAAATAAAAGAACAGACAAATGCCGGCAGCTGAACCCAGCTTGATAGTAGATGAAATCATAGAGGCCATTCAGCAGTCCGGAGGAGCAGCTGCCTATGTCTCAAAATCTGTCGGCATACATCCCCGAGAATTCATTATCAGCTACCTGGGAAATACATACAGTCTTTGGGTATATATCTGGACATTGACCCATGGTGGCCGCGTCTCTTTGCCCGACGAATACAGGATACAAATGACCTCTGTATCTTCACCGCTACCCGGAAACCCGAATGGATTGACCGCGCTGATGGGCTACTATCCTGATTTAAAAGTGTTTACCGGATTCGACCTGGAAAAGCACAGCACATTTACAGCAGGTTCACCATCTGTGCAAATTGATATTTCTGCGATACACGCTGCTTTGCAGGACGGGTTATCTTTCATTACAAAAGATAATAATGAAATAGCGATAGGAATAAGACCGGATCAGTTCCTGAATTATTGCCTCAATGCCGCGTCGCTTCACTTATACGGCGCAGAAACCAACCTGACGGAAATGCTTACAAAAGCAGTAAAGTTACAAGATATACCTCAACAGGATATTTCAAACCTGACCGCAAACCGGCAGCGAATAGTAGAAAATATCAAGAGATATTCGCGTGACGCCAATTTCAGGAAGTTGGTATTAAATGCTTACGACAATAGATGCGCGGTCACAAGAATCCAATTGCGACTTGTGGACGCGGCTCATATCCTGCCGGTATCATCAGATGACAGTAGCGACCACGTGACAAATGGAATGGCATTATCCCCAACGTTTCATAGAGCATACGATAACGGCTTGATCTACCTTGATGAAACTTATGCAATGAGATTGAATGAAGAAAAGACGAAAGAATTGAAAGTAAACAACCTGGATGGCGGGATTAAGCAATTTAGCTCATTCCTTGATAAAAAGATTCATCTTCCCTTCGACACAAATCAGCGTCCACGAGTCGAGTATATAAGGATGGCTAATAAATATCGTCGAATACCAAGGTATGTTTAAGAATAGCTGATAAAGCGCAGTGAAAGATTGCCTGTCCTTATACTTGCTAATACTCTTTCAATGGAAAAATCCTGTGGTTTTACTTGAATCGGTTACTATGAAGCTCCATAGGGTAGCTACATCCTGCTGAGAGGAGTCGTGGACATGGCAATTTTCAAATCCGACCGCGTATGGACGGTCGCCGAAGCGAAAGCGAGGTTGTCCGAAATTTTCCGTCTTGCCGAAGAAGAGGGGCCGCAACGTATTGGCGTCAGGAAATCCTTCGTCGTGGTACCCGAGCGCCTATGGCGGACACAAGCGCCGGCGCGCAAACCCCTGGGGCAGTGGCTGATTGATAACATGCCCCGTGGTTCCAACCTGGAGATTCCCCGTGATAGAAAGTCCCGGAGGGAGATTCCTTTTATTGACGAAGAGACAGAGCGTAAATTTGTATGAATGCGAGATCTTACCGCGCCTGACGCTCGTGAATTGAGTACCTAAACAGAAATTTTTCGGCAAGGACTTTCTTGTGCCAACCTAAAGAATTTTCAGCAGTTTTACCTCGAGTTTCCTGAGCAAGAAACTCTCTACACACCGTGTAGAGAATTACGCTTGGGACACCATTGACTTTGTATAAGCTTTGTACCGAAATTAGGTATTTTCTGGTATTTATCAGGTGATTTATGGCTAAGAATACAAGTATTACCCTCGGAGAGCACTTTGACGGCTTTATTACACACCAGATTGAATGCGGGCGCTACGGTTCAGCAAGTGAAGTGGTTCGTGCCGGACTGCGCCTCCTTGAAGACACGGAAAGCAAGATTCAGGCGCTTCGCCAAATGTTAGTGGATGGAGAAGAAAGTGGAACTGCTGCGTACAGCTATGAAGAGTTCATTTCCGAACTGGACGGAGATTCATAACGCCGAAATCAGCCATCGATGAAGTCGAACTTTACTTTCTCCAAGATCAGACATATATCTTAACGGTTATCCTTAATAACCCTATAATTTTGACAAAATATGTCAAAAATTTATAAATAAATAGACTTTTCCCCTTTTTAATGGTAATTTTAGGAGTAATTTTCTAATTACAGACATACAAGAGGGGTATGAGCCATGTTGCTGGAATTTCGGGTCCGCAACTTCCGTTCTATTAAAGACTGGCAGGTTTTCAGTCTTGCTGCCGCTAAAGGCAACGAGTTAGTCGAATCCAATACCTTCACCACACAAGGTCCTGGCGATTTCAGACTGCTGCGCTCAGCGGCAATTTATGGTCCGAATGCGAGTGGCAAAACCAACTTCCTGAGCGCTTTGGAAAGCATGCGGAGTATCGTTCTTGAGTCCGCCAACAGCAAGCGCCAAGGCCACCCCCTATCCATCCCGCCGTTTCGTCTGAGCAAAGAAACTGCACAGGCACCCAGTGAATTCGAGATCACTTTCCTGCTTGACAAGGTTCGGTATCAGTACGGTTTTGCGGCAACTGCACGGCGTATCCACGAAGAATGGCTGATCGCTTACCCCAAAGGCCGGCCGCAACGCTGGTTTGAACGTTCCCTGAATCTTCAATCAGACGTGCCGGAATATCGTTGGGAAATGGGAGACAAGCTTCTTGGTGAAAAACAGGTGTGGCAGAAATCCACGCGTGAGGACACCTTGCTCCTTTCAACCGCTGTCCAACTGAATAGCAGGCAGCTTCAACCAATCTATGACTGGTTCAGGGAAACACTGCATGTAATAGGCGTCGGTGGTTTGAATCCTGAATTCAGCGCTTCGCTTTGTGATAAGCCTGAAAAAAAGCAAGTCATGGATTTTCTGAACGCCGCTGATAGCTGCATTGAAGACATTTCTGTAGAGGAAAAACCGTTTGATCCCAAGTTACTGCCGGATGACATGCCCGAAGGAGTCAGGGACGTGGTATCGAACGAAATGCGCGACAAGAACACTCTTGATATTAAGATCATCCATAAGACACCGGAAAACGATCTGGTTGCTTTTGACTTCAGTGAGGAATCCGACGGCACCCAAAAGCTTTTTTCTTTCGCAGGCCCCTGGATTGACAGCTTAGCTCGTGGAAACGTACTGTTTATCGATGAAATGCACGATAACCTGCATCCCAACCTGGTCAGGTCTCTGATTGGTTTATTTCACAGTGATAAAACGAATCCGAGAAACGCCCAATTGATATTTACTACCCACGAGACGTCAATCCTGAACCAGGAGGTATTGCGAAGAGACCAAGTTTACTTCTTCGAAAAAAATAAGGAACAAGCATCCGAGCTGTACTCGCTCACGGACTTCAGCCCACGCAAAGGCCGCGAAAATCTTGAACTGGCGTATCTTTCCGGACGCTATGGCGCGCTTCCCTATATTCGACCACTGAGATATTCGCCTGATGGGGTCAGATACTCTCCACCACAAGCGCAAAGCCGGGAAAGCGCGTGATTTATCGCGCCGCAACGCAAGCAGGAAGCGCTGTGACAAGGTAAGGGTCACCTGGTCAAGCGTTTTTGTGGCCGTCGTTACAGGAACCCCCCTGAATCCTCCTTGCCAAGGGGACTTTTCCGCTCAAACGTTTTTGTGGCTGCCGTCACAGGAACCCCCGGAATTCTCCTTGTCAGGGGGACTTTCCCGCTCAAATGTTTTTGTGGCTGCCGTCACAGAGAAATGAATTGCCGCTACGTTTACAGCCACACAACCATTTGGATTCAGTTTCGGCAAGCTCGAATTTCACGGGGGTAAATTCACTGCCGGCGTGGGAACCGTCGCAAAAAGGTTGCTTGGCGGAGCGGCCGCAACTACACCAGAAATAAACCCCAGCCTCGAGTTCCACCCCGTATGGACCATTTTGCGGGCATTCCGGCTGACTCATGATATTTCTCCAGCGTCTGTTTTTCGTAGCGAAATATTCTCACAACAACAGGATTTCGGCAAGTTGAATAGCCGTCTTTTTAACGTACCGGTGGTCAAACAAGGGCAGGCGCGGGGGCTGCCCCTGCGGTCTCCGGTTCACTCCGGCTGGATTGCCCCCGGCATTGTCGTTGTAACCGACGGGGAGGCTGCCCCTGCGGTCTCCGTTTCACTCCGGCTGGATTGCCCCCGGCATTGTCGTTGTAGCCGACGGCGGGGGGGCTGCCCCTGCGGTCCCCGGTTTACTCAACCCCCTGAATTCCCCTTGTCGAGGGAACTGCCGGCTTGAAGCCTGCTGTCGCCTGTCTCCTGATTTCGTACAAACAGACGCCAGCCGCAACCGACATGTTCAGGCTCTCGACCGAACCGTGCATTGGGATTTTCACCAGCCGATCACAGTGTTTGCGGGTATTTTGCCGCAGGCCGCCGTCTTCTGAACCCATTACCAGCACGACCGGAAAGGTAATTTCAGCCTCATAAATCGTCTCATCCGCAGCGCTGGCAGTCCCGATTATCCAGCAACCCGCCTCTCGAAGCTGCCTCAGGGCGCGAGCGACGTTTGTGACCGTCATGATATTCGTCGTCTCCACCGCCCCGCTCGCTACCTTTTTTACGGTCGCATTCACGCCGACCGACCTGTTCCCGGGCAGGATGACGGCATCGACGCCGGCTGCATCGGCTGACCTGATACAGGCGCCCAGATTATGCGGGTCCAGCACGCCGTCAAGCATCAATATGACTGAAGAATCGTGCAGGCGTTCAGCGCACAAGGCGGCCATCGTCACCTGTTTTTGCACGCCTCCTGCCCTACCCTCCGACCTGCACCTGGCCGCGATGCCTTGATGGTTTGTTGCCTGGGCTAATTTGTCCAACCTGAAAGGAGAGATGGGTTGGACCGAGATTAAAGCGGTTTTACAGGTCTGGCGCAAGGCATCCAATCTCGTTGATTGCTTTTTATTCTGTGCAATATATATTTCCAGTACGTCATGGGGGCGCTGAGATAAGACATGCCGGACAGCGTGATAACCGTATATTATTTCAATGTTCCTGTTCGACATTATCCAACGTAATCGAAATCAATTTTTCTCTCGTCGGTATTGACCTTGGTTACGCTTATCTTAATTCGATCGCCAAGAAAATATTTCCGGCCCGATCTTTCCCCGGATATGGAATGGGCAATGGGGTCGAAATGATAATAATCGGCCGGCAATGCGGAAATGTGTATCAACCCCTCGACATAAATATCGTCCAACTCGACAAACAAGCCGAACCCCGTCACGCCGGATACTATTCCATTGAAAACCTTGCCGACCTTGTCCAACATGAACTCGCATTTCATCCTCGCCACGACGTCCCGGGTCGCCTCTTCCGCCCGACGTTCCGTCATGGAGCAGTGTACCCCGTAATTGTGCATATCATTTTTATTGTAATAATGACCGCCCTTTTCCAGGACGCGCCGAATGGCGCGATGCACCAGCAAGTCGGGATAACGGCGGATTGGCGAGGTAAAGTGCGTATAGTGGTCGAAAGCCAGGCCGAAATGGCCGTTATTCCTGCCCTCGTATACGGCCAGGGGCAGGCTGCGCAGCAACACTGTCTCGATCAAGTGCTTGTCGCCCCTGCTTTCGACCAGTCGCAGGATTTTTGCATAGTCCTTGGTCTTGGGATCCAGACCGCCCCCCAACTGCAAGCCGAAGTCACCCAGGAATTGATTTAAATCATTCACCTTTTCCTGGGTTGGGGAAGCATGGTTTCGAAAGACTGCCGGCGCCTCGTTAGATAATAGAAATTCTGCGACCGCGATATTCGCCGCCAGCATGAATTCCTCGATTATTCTATGGGCGTCATGTCTTTCGACTGAATTTATATCGGCTATCCTGCCGTGTTTATCAAAACTCAATTTGATTTCGGTCGATGAAAAATCCAGGACCCCGCTCGATTCCCTGTGCTTGCGCATGATGGAATAAAGTTTATGCAAGTCCTTGATATGGGGAACAATCGATTTATGCTTTTTATGGACTTTATTATCTTCCAGGATGGCGGCAACGCTATCATAGGTCAGCCTGGCCCTGGAATTGATGACAGCCGGATACAGGGTATGTTGTTTGACCCGGCCCACCCGGTTAACCCGCAGTTCACACACCATGGCCAGCCTGTCTTCATTCGGTTTAAGCGAACACAGGTCATTGGAAAGCAGTTCCGGCAACATCGGCACGACCCGATTGGGAAAGTAAACCGAATTACCCCGTTCCTGCGCGGCCTTATCCAGCGCCGTGCCTGGTTTTACATAATGTGAAACATCGGCAATGGCGATCAAGAGCCGCCATTCGGAATCTTGTCGCTCACAATATACCGCGTCATCAAAATCCCTGGCGTCCGCCCCATCTATCGTGACCAGGGGTAATTTTCTCAGGTCTTTCCTGTTTTTGCCCTTGTGTTTTTGCTTCAGCCTGGCCAGTTCCCCAGCGACTTCATCGGGCCATTGCCAGGGGATATCATAGGCGCGGACCGCTATATCTGTCGCCATGTCGATAGAATTGGATTTGCCCAGGACTTCGATGATTTTGCCAACGGGCTGGGTATGGGTATCAGGATATTTCGTGATTTCCGCAACCACGTAGTCACCGGTTTTTGCTTTTTTTCTTTGGGCCGATGGAACCAGTATATCCTGGCAGAGGCGTTTATTATCCGGGACGATAAAGCCGATGTTATCCTCCAGGAAGAAGCGACCGACGACCGTCCGGTTGACCCGTTCCAGCACTTCGACGATGACCCCCTCCCGGCGGTTGCGCCGGTCAAATCCCGCGGCGCGCACAACGACGTGGTCGCCGTGCAAGACGGTGCGCATTTGTTTCACCGATAAATACAGGTCATCACCGCCGGTATCCGGCCGTAAAAACCCGTAACCGTCCGAGTTGCCAATCACCCGTCCCGCTATCAGGTCCATTTTGTTCAACAGGCCATATCCTGCGCGACGGTTGCGTATAATCTGGCCGTCCCTCAACATGGCTTTAAGGCGCCTGTTCAGCGCGGTACGCTCATCAGGAGTGTCAAGACCGAGTGAGCCGGCTATTTCGCTTAACTGGCATGGCGCCTTGGCGCGTTCCAGGAATTCAAAAATTTCATCCCGCGAGGGGATCGTTACCTTGTATTGTTTATTGTCTGTTTTTTTTATCATGAATATAAATATGTATAAGTAAATGCTGGCCTGCAACAGCCACCTTGAAAATATGCGTTTGCCAAGGCAAGATCATGCTCAGAAAGCTGACCGGGCCAAGAGAGGATTTACGGGCTGTTTTGGAGTGACTTCGCGCGGAACGGAAAAACAGCCCGTAAATCCTCTCGGTTGACAGCACAATATTCTCTATTTCTCCAGATTTCCCATTTTTCGGAAAAGTATACGTTTGCCAAGGCAAGATCATGCTCAGAAAGCTGACCAAGCCAAGAGAGGGTTTACGGGCTGTTTTGGAGTGACTTCGCGCGGAACGGAAAAACAGCCCGTAAATCCTCTCGGTTGACAGCACAATATTCTCTATTTCTCCAGATTTCCCATTTTTCAGAAAAGTATACGTTTGCCAAGGCAGGATCATGCTCAGAAAGCTGACCGGGCCAAGAGAGGATTTACGGGCTGTTTTGGAGTGACTTCGCGCGGAACGGAAAAACAGCCCGTAAATCCTCTCGGTTGACAGCACAATATTCTCTATTTTTCCAGATTTCTCATTTTTCAGAAAAGTATACGTTGACAGGGCATATCGCTACGGGTAAAGTCCGCCGTCTCCGGCAATCCTGATTTTACAGGTTATCATTCAACTGGAGCCGAGGTGGCGGAATTGGTAGACGCGCTAGCTTCAGGTGTTAGTGGGGGTAACCCCGTGAAGGTTCAAGTCCTTTCCTCGGCACCATTATAACTTGAAGTCCGAAATTAATCTCCGTTAGATGATGCGGCGCCCAATGATGCAATGGCCACAGCTATGGTTGAGCTCGCAAGGGGTATTCCAGGATGATAGTTTCATCCCGCTCCGGGCCTGTCGATATGAGGGTTATCGGCGCTTCACTCAGCTGTTCGATCCGGGTTAAATAAGCCTTGGCGTTTTCCGGCAGCGCCGCATAATTTTTTACCCCGACCGTTGACCCTTTCCAGCCGGCCATTTCCTCATAGACCGGCTCACATTGCGCAAACAATTCAGCCCCCGCGGGCGGCGTGTCGCGGACTTCACCATTTATTTTATAACCATGACATATCTTCACCGCGTCCAGACCGTCCAACACATCCAGCTTGGTGATGCAAAGCCCTGACAAGCCGTTCAATTGCACGGAACGTTTTAACGCTACTGCATCAAACCAGCCACAGCGCCTGGGCCGTCCCGTCGTGGCGCCGAATTCATTGCCTTTTTCCCGTAAACGATCACCTGTCCCATCGAACAATTCTGTGGGAAACGGGCCTGCTCCCACCCTGGTGGTATACGCTTTGGTGATCCCCAGAATGTAGTCGAAATTAACCGGGCCAACGCCGGAACCGGTGGCGGCGCTGCCTGAGGTCGTATTCGAGGAGGTCACAAACGGGTAGGTGCCGTGGTCTATATCAAGCAGCGTGCCTTGGGCGCCTTCAAACAATATATTGCCACCCTGCCGGTTTATTTCATGCAACATCCCGGCTACATCGGCAATCATCGGGGTAATGTCATCGGCAAAACCCCAAGTGTCATCCAGCACTTCCTCATAATCCATGGTTTTTGCCCGGAAGTAATTTTTCAGGACAAAATTATGAAACTCGAGCGCCTCTTTCAACTTGTCTTGCAGGCGACTCTTGTCCAGCAGGTCACCAACGCGTAATGCACGCCTGGCCACTTTATCTTCATAAGCAGGACCTATGCCGCGACCGGTCGTGCCTATGGCTGATTTGCCCATGGCTTTTTCCCGCACCTGGTCAAGCAGGATATGATAAGGCAATATCAAGGCACAGGCTTCACTGATATGGAGTTTATCCCGAACCATCGACCCGCTGTCTTCAAGCATGGTGATTTCTTCCAGCAAGGCCGGCGGCGACAATACTACCCCATTGCCTATGAAACATTTGACGCCATCACGGAGGATACCTGATGGAATCAAGTGCAGTATCGTCTGTTCCCCACCAATAACGAGGGTATGGCCGGCATTGTGGCCACCTTGAAACCTGACTACAGCCTGGACGCGCTCTGTCAGTAAATCGACAATCTTGCCCTTGCCTTCATCACCCCACTGGGAACCGATAACGACAATATTGCTGCCCATATGCTCGTTATCCGTCAGCAGCCTTGAAATTAAAGTCAAAATGAATCAATCGACGCGAGCCCTGTTGATTTCCCTGTTATCCCGGGACAATACTTCGTCATTCCGCCTCTTTTCCGCTATATTTCCCTGACCTGCCATTTTCCCCTTTTCAGCGTTATTTCCCTGTCGCATTCCAGGTCCCCCGGACTACCTGACTGACCGGGCAAATCACATATAACGATTTCACCCTGTCGTCTTAATCTTTCAATAAAGTCATATAAGCCCGGAACTTCGGAATTTGGCGCATAAATCCCTTTTTTCCGTTTGTATGAGTGTGGCGTCAGTTGAAAAAGTTTCTTTGCATCCGTGCTGAAACCGGTCGCCGGTCGTGACCGGCCGAAAGCCTGCCCGATGCCATCATAGCGACCGCCGAATGCTATTCCCTGGCTTTCACCCGGCACGTATGCGACAAACGTCATCCCCGTATGATAGTGATAAGAGCCGAGTTCAGTGACGTCAAAATACAAAGGGGCATTTCTTACCTGACGCCCGGTCAACTCCGCAATTTTTTGCAAATCATCCACGTATTTGCACACCTGGTCACCACAGGGCTTCAGGATTGTCCTGATCTCATCCAATATGGTTACATCACCCTCCATATCTATCAGCTTGAGCAACGCCCTGGCATGGTCGGAATCGATAGACCACTCCACCAGTATTTTTGATAATTCATCGATCGCTTTTCTCTGCAAGCAATGAAAAACCCTGTTTTTCTGCTCAGGAGCAAGTTTCAGCGGTTCAATTAATCCCTGCATGATACCCAGGTGACCTATGTCCACGTGTATATCTCTCAGGCCGGCCAGCTGCAAGGTCTTCAACATGAGAGAAAGGATTTCCGCATCACTTTCGAGGCCCGGGTGGCCATAAAGCTCAGCGCCTGTTTGCAATAGTGATCGCGTGCCCCCCGGCTCACCTGGCGTCGTATGTAAAACCGTGCCGATATAACATAAACGACTGGGACCGCTACGCTTGAGATTGTGCGCCTCAACGCGGGCGACTTGTGGCGTCGTGTCAGCTCGTATACCCATCAATTTTCCATTCAATTGATCGGTGACTTTGAATGTCTGAATATCCAGGTCCTCGCCGGTACCCGTTAATAATGAATCCAGGTATTCAATAAGCGGGGGCATGACCAACTCATAGCCCCAGGCAGAAAATTGATCTGTTATCCGGCGGCACAGGACCTCGAGTTCGGCGGCATGTGGCGGCAATACCTCTTCAATGCCTTCAGGCAGCAGCCACTTGTTTTTAATCACCATGTCAGCGCACTACATATAATAAGAGCACGCCAAACAGCATACTGCTTATGCCGATGAACCTCAGGCTGCTGTTGTTCATTTGCAAGGCCGCGAGAAAGACCCGTTTCATCCACTCGGGATTAAGGAAAGGTAAAATACCTTCCAGGATGAAAACCAGCGCGACGGCGGTCAGTAAATCCGTCCACATAATCGCTGAATTATGAAGCCTGAATTATGAATCAAGTAACCTGTCTCAATAATTCCATAATTCAGAATTAATCATTTCCCCTGGGGGCTGTTAAAGTATTTAAAAAAGTCGGAGTCCGGTTCGAGCAAAAGTATATCGTTGTTGTTGCTAAAACTTGTCCGGTAGGCATTCAAGCTGCGATAAAGCGTATAAAATTCCTGGTTTCTGCCAAATGCCGCCGCGTAGATTTCGGTTGCCTGGGCGTCACCTTCACCACGAACCGTTTCTGCATCGCGATAGGCATTAGCCAAAATGATTTCCCGTTCGCGATCGGCATTTGCCCTGATCCGTTCTGCCGCTTCTTCACCGCGTGCCCGAAAATCCTTCGCTACCCGGGTCCTCTCGGCCCGCATCCTGGCATAGACCGAATTACTGACCTCCGCCGGCAGGTCAATTCGCTTGGTCCTGACATCAACTACAGTGATCCCTAATTCGTCCCGCAACTGGTCGGTAGTCGTCTCAACGACATCCAGTATTTCACCGCGTTCTCCGGCAACCACTTCCTGGACCGTGCGTTTACCGAACTCGTCACGCAGGGCGCGATTGATTCTCTGTCCGAGCAGTCCGGTTGCGTAGAGCACATCACCGCCACGGGTCGCCACGTAGAACTTTTCAACGTCCGAGATAAACCATTTTGCGTAATAGTCGACGATCACGTCCTTTTTTTCCACGGTTAAAAATCGTTGTGGTTCCTGGTCCAGGTTCAGCAAGCGCTTTTCAAACTTTTGGACGGTATTCACAACGGGAAGCATGAAATGCAAGCCGGGCTCATCATCAGACCGATGTATCTCCCTGAACTTGAATACCACCGCCTGCTCGTATTGTTGCACCCTGAAAAGTGAAAAATAAGCAACGACTGCGGCAATGGCTATCAGAATAAAAATTCGCAGAAACATGATTATCGCACCCCCCGCGTTCTATTATTAATACTCTCCGATGCGTCCCCCGGGGCAGAGGCGTCAGACCTTGACTCCCGCGACAGGGACGATGAAGATGATGGCCGGGACTGTATCAACTTGTCCAACGGCAGGTACATCAAGCTGTTACCCCCTTCCGCATCGATAAGCACTTTATTCGTTCCGGCCATGACTGCTTCTATCGATTCCAGGTAGAGGCGTTTACGGGTGATTTCAGGCGCCCGTTCATACTCCTCCAATAACTGTTCAAAACGCGCCGCATCACCTTCTGATCTTGCGGTTACCGAGGCTTTATACGCATTGGCCTCTTCCCTGATGCGCGCGGCCCCGCCACGGGCCCTCGGCAGAATATCATTCCGGTAAGCCTCCGCTTCATTGACCAGCCGTTGTTCATCTTCTCTTGCCTTGATGGCATCATCAAATGCGGCTTTGACGTCCTCAGGGGGTTTTGCCGGTTGCATTTCAATGGTAACGATGAGGATGCCCGCCTTGTAATCATCCACTAAAATCTTCTGCATAAGCTGTTGCTGTTGTTGCGCAATTTCGCTCCGGCCTTCAGTAAGGACATAATCCAACTCGCTCTGTCCTATGACGGCGCGAACCGCGCTTTCCGTTACCTGTCGCAGCGTCAGCGCCGGCTCTTTTACATTAAAAATAAAATCCGCAGGATCATTAATCCGCCATTGAACGGCTACTTCGACATCGACGATATTTTCATCCTGGGTCAACATCGAAGCCTTGTGAGTAATAGAACGCACCTGGCCCACATTAACCGATATGACCTTATCAATCATGCTTGGAAAAACAAAATTCAAACCCGGTTGGAGGATCCTTTCATAGCGGCCAAACCGCAAGACGACGCCACGCTCCTGTTGATCGATTAAATAAGTGATGTCCATTAATAACAACAGGGTTATGACTATGACTACAATCAGCCAGGAAAAAGGAAAACCGCGGCGACGGTTGCCATCGTCCCCCGCGCCGGACGATTTTTTCCCGAACAAGCCGCCAAAGCCCTGCTGCATTTTACGGACGATGTCATCCAGGTCAGGAGGGCCTTCGCCCCTGCCCCGATTGCCCCAGGGATCATTCCCCTTGTTATCCGGTGGTTCATTCCAACCCATTCGATTCACCTCATAGCTCATGTTTTTAATTAAACAAACCCGACCTTCTCATATCGTAAACTATCAAAGCCCGTATATTTTAACATAACCCGAACCAATTCCCTAACCTCTCCCTGAATCCTTCCTTGTCAGGAAGACAGGGAACAGGCATCAGCCCTGAATCCCTCTTGTCATGGAGATTTCCCGGGACAGACGCACGGGCCTGACTGTCCCCTACCCCCTCCTGCTATCCGGCGCCTGATACCTGTCCCCCAGCTGTTCACAGATAAGCTGTTTCAGTTCCGTCAGCCCTTCGCCCGTGGAAGCTGAAATCCAGCTGCGCGGCGTACTGCCATTGAGCCCGTTTCGGTCTTCTGCCCCCTGTCTGACGCCAGGGTACTGTCCCTCAGCCTGGTCAATTTTATTAAACACCAGAATCTGCGGAATAGACCTTGCCCCCAACTCATCGATAACCTTATCTACCTCCCTGATGCACATATGGTGATCATCGTTGATATCGATGACGTGCAACAACAAATCGGCGGCTTTTATCTCATCCAGCGTCGCATGGAAAGACTCCACCAGGTCATGTGGGATATGGCGGATAAAACCAACCGTATCACTGAGCAAGACTGAAAAATCACCGCTCAATTTGGCCTTCCTGATAGTCGGGTCCAAGGTAGCGAATAATTTATCGGCGCAATAAACATCGGCGCCGGTCAGCCGGTTGAATATTGTCGATTTACCCGCATTAGTATAGCCCACCAATGAGACGACGGGAGCATTATTACGTTTTCGCAATCTTCTTCCTTGTTCTCTTTGGCTTTTTACCTTCTCGAGCCGCGCGCGTATGGATTTAATCCGTCTTCCGATTAAACGCCGGTCAGTTTCCAACTGGGTTTCCCCGGGACCCCTTAAACCGATGCCCCCTTTTTGTCTTTCCAGGTGAGACCAGCCCCTGACCAGACGCGTAGACAAGTGCCTTAATTGCGCCAGTTCAACTTGCAGTTTGCCTTCGTACGTTCTTGCCCGCTGAGAGAAAATATCCAATATCAGTCCAACCCGGTCAAGAACCCGACAATTTATTTCCCGTTCCAGGTTTCGTTCCTGCGCCGGCGATAAACCATGGTTGAATATCACGACATCAACGTTGTTGTTGCGGATTAATTGTTTTATTTCTTCCACTTTGCCTGAGCCGATAAAAAATTTTGCGGCGGGTTTATCCCGGTTCCCGGTAATCGTATCAAAGGGAACAAGATCGGAAGATTCGGCAAGTCGAATAAATTCATTCAACTCTTCATTGTATTGTGGATTGCGGAAATTTATATGGACAAGGACAGCCTGGTGCCTGTCCGGGAAAGCCGTATTCAAGATATTTGTCAATTTTCAGTTTTCAGGACAAAGGGGGAAACCTGTATCAAGCTGAAACCTGAAACTGAAAACCGGTAGTCCATCAATATGAGGTTGCCGGACTACTGGAATCCTGGAATTCACCACTTTCTTCTTCCGCCCGTGGAAGTCTCACGTGCCTGGCAGGTACAATGGTCGAAATCGCATGTTTATAAACCAGCTGATTCACTGAGTTTTTAAGTAATATTACAAATTGGTCGAAAGATTCGATCTGACCCTGTAGTTTTATGCCGTTTACAAGGTAAATCGACACCGGAACCCGCTCCTTGCGCAAGGCATTAAGGAATGGGTCCTGAAGTATATGCCCCTTACTCATAAAAACGTCTCTTTGTGTTATCTGTTCTAATTATTATTCCCTTCCCTCCCGGAGGAAGAAGGTCAGGGTGAGGGGGGAAGCCCGACATCCCCCCAACCCTCCCCCTCAAGGGAGAGGGCTCAAGGCAACGCTTACCTGATTATATTACAAATCGGCGGAAAAAGCGGGATGGTTATCCAAAAATTTCAGTATTTCGCGCAAAGCTCCAGGATTCAAGCTGTCGAACCAGGCTACGTTTTTTTCTGCCCTGAGCCAGGTCAACTGCCGTTTTACCAGTTGTCGCGTTGCGGCAACAGCTTGATCCTGCATTTCCGGGTAAGTGATTTGACCCTCAAGGTAACGCCATACCTGCCGATACCCCACCATTCGCATCGACGTCAACCCGGAGTGCATGTCTTCCCGGTTAAAGAAACCCCGCGCTTCATCCACCAGGCCGCTGTCCAACATCTGTATAAAACGCCGCTTCACCCGTTCATGGGCAATACTTCTGTCGGATGGGACAAGCGCCAGCTTGATCAATTCGTATGGCAACGGATCAAGACGCCCTTTGGCAAAAACGCCGGAAAGTGGTGTTTTGGTCATTTCATACACCTCCAGCGCGCGCTGAATTCTCTGTGAGTCATTCGGGTGAATGCGCCGGGCTGAGGCAGGATCAACCCGATTTAATTCTTCATGCAGCGCCCCGGAACCTCGCTCCAGCAACAATTTCGACAGGCGAGCACGTATTTCAGGGTCGGTGGAAGGTAAATCCGAAAGCCCCTGCTCAAGGGAGCGAAAATACAAACCGGTCCCGCCGACCAGCAGCGGAACCCGGTTATTTTCCCGGATTTTATTTATGGCCGTTATGGCATCCCGCCGAAATTTACCGGCTGAATACGCTTCGGTGGGGTCACATATATCAATCAAATGGTGAGGAACTTTTTCCGTGATTTCCCGCGCCGGTTTTGCCGTGCCGATATCCATCCCCCGGTATACCATCGCCGAATCAACACTGACAATCTCCGCCGGGACATGCGCTGCAAGCTCGATCGCCAGGGAGGTTTTACCACCGGCCGTAGGCCCCATTAAAAAGATCACGGGTCTAGCCGGCATATCCTGCCAATTCGCTTGTCATCAATGAAAAATTCCTTGCTGTCAATGAGTTACCGTAATTATATCTACTTCATTAGTAGAAATATCCCCTTTTCCGCTTTGGGTTGATAAAAACTCCGAACGGCTGTGGAAACGCACCTGGTTTTAACCCGTGATGACCCAACGCCTGGGAACGAAACGGTTATGAATATCAAGGCGGAGATTATGGAAGTACCCGGACATACGAAGGTCATCCGGCAATTAATCATTCATTGACAAAAGATACCGTAAAAATTATTCGCGTCCTTGATCCGTATATTGCGCCTGGCATTGATTTTGGCGATATATCCCTGTATGGTCAGAGCCCTTGGCTTAATCAGGGGTTTCTTGAGAGAATATTCCGACTAATGAACGAGATAAGTTACCGCGACGCCGCATACCCGATCCGCGAGGATTTCGCCGCAAGCCATAATCGTTACTGGAAACGTCTGGCTGCGCCAGGCAACTGGTTGACAGGCGCTGAACGCGTCAATGTAGCTAATGAAGTTCGCCGGGCGCGGCAATGCGACCTCTGCCGGCGCCGCAAGGAAGCGCTGTCGCCCTACCAGGTCGATGGCGCCCACGATGCGGCAACCGGACTATCGGACGTGATGGTTGAAGTCGTCCATCGCGTGGTCACCGACTCGGCGCGTCTCACCAAAACCTGGTTTGACGGCATCATGCAGCAGGGACTCAGCGAAGAGCAGTACGTTGAGATCATCGGCACGATAGTTTCAGTCTTTTCCATCGATGAATTCTGTCGCGGGGTCGATGTCCCGCTGAATGAATTGCCGGAACCGCAACCCGGCGAACCCAGTGGCTACCGGCCGGCCGACGTCTCGGATCATGGGGCCTGGCTGCCGATACTCCCACCCGTAGTCGATGAGGGGCCTGAGGCCGACCTGTGGCAAGCTCGCTCCGGCTACGTCATCCGCGCGCTCAGCCTTGTGCCTGACGAAGTGCGCACCTTGATGGACCTGCTTAAATCGCACTATCTCAACAGTGATGAAATCTGGAACGTCACCCACTCCCCCCAGGGGACTTTATCCCGCATTCAAACGGAGGTCGTGGCCGCAAGGGTGTCCGCGCTCAACGGCTGTTTTTACTGAACTGCCTCACATGTAGTGATGCTCCGTGAGAGCGTCGAGTTATCAGGCGGAGCCATCGACTTCGATGGTCTTACCGACCCGACCCGGACCGACATCAAGGGCGTGGCGGATTCCGAAGAATTGTTGCAATTCACCGATACCTGGCTGGGCGATGACCCAGCGGCCTTCGCCGAAGCGCGCCGGGCGCTGGTGGAGAAAATGGGGCCTGAAGCGATGGTGGATACCGCCGGGGTAGTATCAAACTTCCAGCGAATGGTGCGGATAGCCGATTCCATCGGCATCCCATCGGATGAAGCCATGCTTGTCACGTCGGAAAAACTCTGCGAGCAGCTGGGGATCAACAAGTACGTCTCTGCGGCAAACTCCAGCCAGCCCTCCCTCCTGAAAAAGCTGTTGCTCAAATTCGTGGCAGTCCGCCAGTTCCGCAAGAAGATAAGGAAAGCAAGTACCTAGGGGCAAGCCAGGAGTTCCCGCTGTTCGTCGAAAGTGGGTTTGGGGCGGGCCGGCGCCGGTTGAATTGAAGGGTAAAAGGCGCTTTGGAGAATCATTCCAACCGATCAAGCTGCGCAATAAAATCACCTTCACGATCAAGACAGCGAAGGTCGAGGAAATAAGCGCCGTTATTGATACGGCCGATGACCGGCACGGGTAACCGGCGCATTGACGCAGCCAGTTGCCGGAGACCTTGATCCGAATTATCCGCCGCATTGATCCTGAAACCGAAACTGGGCAGTGTCTCGACCGGCAACGCCCCGCTGCCAACCTGGCTGTGACATTCGGCCGGCGTCACCTTGTAACGCGGCGCCAATGCCTTTGCAAGCGGCGGCATAACCCGCTCAGCCTGGGCGCGAATTTCGGCAAGCGGTCGGGTTAAAACCTCAAGAGTCGGTAGTCTCATCGCTAATCGGGATGGGCTTTGATAGAGCTTGAGCACTTCAACCAGGGCAGCCAGAACCATCTTGTCAATGCGCAAAGCGCGTTTCAGGGGATTATTTTTTATCCTGGTTATCAACGCCTGTTTACCGGCGATAACGCCACACTGGGGTCCGCCGAGCAGTTTATCCCCACTGAAAGTGACAATATCGGCGCCATTCCTGACCGCTTGCGCTACGGTGGGTTCATCAGGCAAATCGAAATCGGAAAAATCAATCAAATTGCCGCTGCCTGAATCGATAACAAAAGGCAAGCCATGGCGATGGGCTAATCCCGCCAAGTCCGATTCGGCGACGGCATGGGTAAATCCCCTGATTTGATAATTACTTGCATGTACTTTCATCAATAAGGCGGTATTGTCGTTTATGACGTTTTCGTAGTCTTTCAAGTGGGTACGATTGGTCGTCCCGACCTCGATCAGGGCGCATCCTGAGCTTTGCATGATTTCGGGTATGCGAAAGGAGCCTCCAATCTCAACCAATTCGCCCCTGGACACGGGTACCTCGGCATTATTTGCAAGGGTGTTCAAGACGAGCAAGACCGCCGCGGCGTTGTTGTTCACCACTGTCGCCGCCTCTACCCCGCTGAGGGCGCAGATCATGCGCTCCACGTGGCGATCGCGATCACCGCGTTTACCGGTCTGCAAATCGTATTCCAGGTTAGATGGCGATTGCGCTATGGCCAGCACCGCGGCCAGGGCTTCACGGGGAAGTGACGCGCGGCCCAGGTTGGTATGTAAAACAGTGCCGGTCAGGTTGAACACACTGACCAGACTGCCGGTCGCGTCATTTTCCAATTCGGCTTCAACCAAGGAGACGACATGTTTCAGAGATGAAGCCTTATCGATAATATCAGACAGCGCCATATTTTGACGGATGCGCTCAAGCTCATTGCGAATTACGGCCGTTACGCGCTCAGCGCCCCAACGTTCAATAAGATGAGGCGTCTCTCGTATTACACGATCAACGGAAGGCAAGTCTCTCAGGCGTCGCTTATCGCTGCGCATTCTTGAATTAATTCGTAAAGTTCATATAAATAGCGCTCACTTCCACAACCCGGCAGTGACCCGGTGGCCTGGTGAGAAATACGGGCCAGGAAATTCTGGCATCGGGCGCTTCCGCCGCCAAGGCCTGCCGTGTCTCGTTATCATCCCTAAGGGGTTCAATGAGCGCGGCAAGGCGGGCTCGCCTGGTGGAGGGCGCAAGTCCTGAAGCCTGCCATCACGTCGCGGCGGTCCGGGGAGAAAAAATTACGGTATCGGCCTGTCACCATACGGCTTCGAGTCGCCCAGGCCCCGCCTTTTAATACTTTAGTATCATAAAACAGCGGCTCTGAATATTCCTTATAGGCATCCGGTGAAAATCCGGGAAAGGGGGCAAACGTCGTCGATGTCCATTCCCATACGTTACCGAGCATTTGCCGGCAGGCAAACGCGCTATCGCCCGCAGGCAAGGCAGCTACATCAACGCACCCGAGCGCGCGCCCATCGAGATTCGCATGTTGCGCCGCCGGTGGTCGCCCCCCCCATGGATAGGCGCGTAATGTCATAATTAGCTTGCTGCAATCCCCTGTCGGTTCGCCCAATGCAGCGGCTTCCCATTCCACTTCTGTCGGCAATCGCCGGCCTGCCCATCGACAATAAGCATTGGCCTCATGCCAGTTCACATGAATGACGGGTTGATAAAGCGGCAGGTCCTCGGTCCCATCAAATCGCCTGAGCCGCCACCCTCCCCGCTCACCGGCAAGCCAATATACCGGATGCTCAGCATTTGTCCGCGCCCGCCAGGACCAGCCCTCGTCACTCCAGAACTCCCGGCGTCGATAACCTCCGGCATTAACGAAATTCATAAACTCGGCGTTGGTCACCGGCGCTTTTGCCATGTAAAACGGTTCGACAGCCACTTCATGCGCCCATTTTTCGTTATCGAAGACGAAAGGCGTCTTTTCAGGCGCCCCTGAAAAAAACGCGCCGCCCGGAATGACCGCATCCCCGGGCCAGGCCCCGGCATTGGCGTCTGCCGGCCTGAGTACGCTATCGAAAACGGGCTTTGGATACGCCAGCGTCTGACGCGACCAGGTATAAGCCTCCGTGTGCATATCTTCATGGTAAGTGGAAAACTGGTAGAGGTAACTTTGCGCCTCACTGGCCATGCCGTCCGGCAACAGCGACAAGCAGTCCTCCAGGACGTTCCCTGCATAATTCAGTGTCTCCCGCATACTCAATAGCGGCAGGTCCCAGCGCTTAGCGTGATGGATGGCGATGGAATCATAGATGGCGTCACCGTTCGCCAGCAGCGGCGCCCGGCCATAGAGGTCCCGCAGGATGAACTTTTCATGAAACCAGGCAACGTGGCCGATTTCCCAGCGTAACGGATTGACTATGGGCAATTTCGGCCCCATCAGTTGTTCTTCGTCCAGGCCGGCGCCCAGTTCCAGGGTCCTTTTATGGGCATCCGCCATGATTTCCTTTAAATAAAGACTATTCACCGGTTGCGTCATGATTATTCTTGCTTAAAGTATAAGCATGAAGATTATCCTAATTACCCCTGGAAAAAAACAATCGAAAACCGGAAATCGCTTTACGGCGGCACGCTGGGCGCGATTGTTGCGGGGGGTCGGCCATGGAGTAACGATTAAACCTGACTGGGAAGGGACGCCGGCCGATATGATGGTGGCATTGCATGCCTGGCGAAGCGCTCCGTCAATAGAAAGATTTCATCAACGATTTCCCAGTCGCCCCCTGGTGGTCGCCCTGACCGGCACGGACATTTACCGCTACCAGCACAGCCATCCGGCAGAAACCCTGCGGTCGATGGAAATGGCCGACGCGTTGGTATGTTTGCATGATCTGGCGCACAAGGCGGTCCCGAAAGAATTCCGGAAAAAACTGCACGTGATCCATCAATCGGCATCGCCGTTGAGCCGTAGCCGCAGTCCGTCCATGCGCACGTTCGACGTCTGTGTGACAGGTCATTTACGCGAGGAAAAAGACCCGCTCAGGACCGCCTGTGCCGCTCGAACCTTACCGGAAGAGTCCCGCCTTCGCGTTATCCACCTGGGTAAAGCCCATAATGATGAATGGGCTGAACAGGCGCGGGCGGAGATGGAGACAAATCCCCGTTATCACTGGCTTGGCGAGGTTGACCCCTGGCGGGTACGACGGGAATTCGTAAAGACCCATTTGTTGGCGCACAGCTCGATCATGGAAGGCGGCGCCAACGTCATTTCAGAGGCCGTGATTGCAGGTGTTCCCATCATTGCCTCTGAAATTGACGGCAACGTCGGCCTGCTCGGGGAGGATTACCCCGGTTATTATCCGGTAAAAGACACCGGGGCGTTACGCGCTTTATTACTGCAAGCGGAAACTGATCGAAGTTTTCTGCAACGCCTTGGCAAGCACGGGGCGAAACGCAAATACTTGTTTACTCCGGGACGCGAGGCCGAAGCGTGGAAAAATTTACTGGGTAGTCTTTAACCAGCCGGGGGTGCGGGCATAATGGCTTCATGGCAGTAATCTTATCGACTCCAACCGGTCGCTCTCCGGTAGCGCCCTGCCGATAATCGCTGTGCGGGTATAACCCAGGTTGCGCAGTTCCCCGACACAGGCCGGGGCACGATCGCCGGGGACGCCGGCAAGTAACCCACCGGAGGTTTGCGGATCGAATATCAACGGGTATCGTGGCTCTTTCGATACGGTTTCAACGTCGCGTATGGCGCGGCGCAAACGCAGGTTCTGTGGTTGTAATGAGCTGAATATTCCGCTTGCCACCGTTTCCGCCGCGCCCGGCAGAAGTGGAATGGCGCTGAGATCGATCTCAACATCAACCTGGGAAGATTTTATCATCTCAACCAGGTGGCCCAGCAGACCAAAACCGGTTACATCCGTGCAAGCGGTCGCGCCATGCGCAAACAGGCAGTTGGCCGCTTCCCGGTTTGATTGCAACATGCTTTCCAATGCGGCTGCGACCCAAGGCCCTTTTGCCTTGTGACGCATATCGGCCGCAAACAAGGTGCCGGTGCCGATGGCCTTGGTCAACAGGAGCTGATCGCCGGCGCCCAGGCCGCCTTTACGCAGGATCTGATCCCGATCGACCAGGCCGTTCACAGAAAAGCCCAGGGACAACTCCTCGCCTTCGCTGGTATGGCCGCCAACCAGCGCCGCGCCGGCTTCATTCAACGCCTTGAGCGCGCCTTGCAGCATTTGCGCAAGCAATTCTTCAACTTTTTTTTCATTGCCATAGGGAATGGTCACGATAGACAAGGCCGTTTGGGGCTCTGCCCCCATGGCATATAAATCACTCAGGGCGTGATTTGCGGCCACCTGTCCGAATACATAGGGATCATCAATAAACGACCGGAAAGCATCGACTGTGTGCACCATCACCTTGCCGTCAGGAACACTCACCGCGGCGGCATCATCCGGCTCATGCAGTCCGATCAATACATCATCCCGGGAGACCGGCGCAAGTCCCGCCAGCGCGTTTTCAAGCGCGGTCGCGCCTACCTTGGCGCCGCAACCGCCACAACGCATAGCCATGGACGATAGCTCCTTGAGCGCGTTTTCATCGGCTAAACCGCGCGGCAGATCTTGTTGCGCTTCCTCCTCCATATCGGGAAGCCGGTTGAACTTGCGCATAAATCGGCGATCTATCCAGTCTTTCCAAAGCCAGACCCAGCGACCTTCCAGCGCCCACCAGGACCGTGATGCAACGGCGTATTTACCGCCGGTGGAAATCAGGCTCAGGAAGTCTTTTTGCGGGGAGAAGGGTTTGAGAGGCCGACCCAACAACTTGCGCCGGAGATTCAATGACAAAGGCGGCCCCTGGCGCACGGCGAATACACCGGATTTAGGTCGCGGATGGTTAACCACGCAGGCGATGTCACCGGCCGCGAAGATGCCTGCGTGTGACACCGATTCAAGGGTATCGCTGACTTTTATGAAGCCTTGTTCATCAACGTCAAGCCCGGCCTCCGCCGCCCATGCTTGCGCTCCGGCCATGGTCACCCACAGGATCTCATCCAGTTCAAAGTTCTCTCCATTGGCGCATTGCAGGCTACCGGGCCGGACTTCGACCACCTTATGTCCCGCGTGGATATTGACTCCCCGCGCCTTGAGCGCGCGCCGGAACTTGGCCCGAACAAACCGGTTGTGGGTAACAAGGACATCAGCCGCATCGGTGAATAGATGAAACTCGAGGTTGGCGCTGTCCCTGCCCTCGCTTGTCAACAAATTTTCCAGGCGATATTGGGTCGCAAGTACAAGCTCGACGCCACCGGCGCCAGCCCCGACGACCCCAATCCGCACGATACCCTTGTGGCGCAATACCCGGTCACACACGCGCTGCCAATTTTCAACAAAGCCGTCGATGGGTTTTACCGGCGTTACGTTGTCGGCGGCGCCGGGGACGCCGGACGTGTTAGGCGCTGATCCGATGTTGATTGACAGCAGGTCGTAAGCTACGCTCGGCCGATTCCTGCATATCAGTCTTTTATCAGCCGTATCCAGACCGATTGCCTCATCATGGAAAAACCGGGCGCCGGCAAACCGGCATAACGGCGCCAAGTCGATATGGGACTCATCGAAGGCATAGTGTCCGGCAATATAACCCGGCAACATGCCCGAATAAGGCGCTTGCAAGTCCCGGCATATCAACGTCACGCGTACACCCGGCATGGGTTGCATACCAAACCTTTTCAATACCGTCACGTGGGCGTGCCCGCCACCGACCAGCGTCAGGTCTTTTAATATCGGGAGGTGATTTCGCTTCATATGCCCGGCCAGATCAGCCCCATGTTTATATTAACCCGCATAGCTCATCGATTCGCTGATCATTAATGGAAAGTTCTTTTTTGTCAATGAGTTACCGGGTTTATGCTGGTATGCCGCCATAATAAACCGCGCCGGATTCGGCCTCGCTTGTCTTTTTATCGCTGAGATAATATTTCATTTTAGTTCTGATCAGGGTAATAATATTATAAATATCCGCGCAGGGGTCCCCCATGAAACGACTGCTTTTCCCCATTATATTCATCATGTTCATACAGCACGCGCCGGCCGGTGACCCGCCACTGTACCCTTATCCCGCGCCGGAAGAAATTATCCTTGAAGACAATAGAATCTGACCCCATGTCAACTTCCGCTTCCACCAGCCAGCCGATGACAAAATCCAGAACCCACCCACGTGGACTTTATACGCTGTTTTTTACTGAAATGTGGGAACGCTTCAGTTACTACGGCATGCGCGCATTACTGGTGCTGTTTATGACAGCGGCCATCACTGAAGGCGGTCTCGGCTTTAGTGACGTGACTGCCACGGCTATTTACGGTTTATATACGGCCGCGGTCTACGTGGCCGCGTTGCCGGGCGGCTGGATAGCCGATCGGTTGTTGGGCGCGCAGCGCGCCGTCTGGTACGGTGGAATGATCATCATGGTCGGACATTTCACCCTGGCGATCCCTGCCTTGCCGACCTTTTACCTTGGTTTGTTGTTTGTGGTACTGGGCACCGGACTGCTGAAACCCAATATCAGCGCCATCGTAGGTGAACTGTATACCGATCGCGGTTCCTCCCTGGACGCCGGTTATACGATCTTCTATATGGGAATAAACCTGGGCGCCATGCTCGGGCCACTCATATGCAGCACGCTGGGTGAAAGTGATCGTTTTGGCTGGCACTACGGTTTTGCCGCAGCCGGTATCGGCATGTTGTTCGGTTTGATACAGTTTCGCCTTACCCGTCATCACCTGGGTGACGCCGCGCGTTTTCCCGATCACCTGCGCCCGGACGGCAGCAGCAAGTCGCCGCCAAGATACGGCTGGCTCCTGGTGGGAATCGGCGTTGGACTGGTGGCATTTATCACGGTCATGGGCCTGGCCGGCGCCATCACGATCGATGCCTTGTCACTCGCGAAAGTGTCCACGTATATCATTGCCGCCATCGCTGCATTGTACTTCGTGGCCGTGTACGCGTTTGGCGAGCTCAGTTTGACAGAAAAGAAGTGCGTCGCCGTCATTATCATTTTAGTTATTGCCGAAGCCGTATTCTGGTCGGGATTTGAACAGGCCGGGTCTTCTCTCAACCTGTTTGCGCAACGCTACACGGACCGGATGGTATTCGGCTTTGAAATACCCGCCGGCTGGTTCCAGAGCCTTAACCCGATGTTTATCTTGATACTCGCGCCATTTTTTGCGGCGTTCTGGGTGCACCTCGGCCGGCGCAATCTGGACCCCTCTATCCCGGCAAAATTTGCTTTCGGATTGATCCAGCTGGGTCTCGGCTTTCTGGTCATATTCGCGGCATCAAAGTTTGTGGTTGCCGGGAACTCGGTTTTACCGACCTGGCTGTTCTTTACCTACCTGTTGCATACCACCGGCGAACTATGTCTGAGCCCGGTAGGCTTGAGTTCAATCAGCAAACTGGCGCCTAAACGTTTTGTCAGTCAGATGATGGGGATCTGGTTTCTTGGCAGCGCGCTTGGCAATATCATAGCCGGACTCGTGGCGGGTCGATTTGACCCGGAATCCCTGCACGATATGCCCAACCTGTATTTGCAAATCATTTCAATCACCGTCTTCGCCGGCGTGCTCTTGTTGCTTTTTACCAAACCGATAAAGAAACTGATGGGAGAAAGTTCCTGAAGGGATAAGCAGAAACCCCTGTGTCTTCACAGTCGAAACATAACTGAACAAACGGATTTTGGAAAACCTGGAAAAAATGAAGTGGGAGGAACCCAAATGAACAAAACCGATTATAAAAACCTGGAAAAATCGCTTGGTGAATTGAAAGAACAATACGAGATTTTTTTAACATTGGATGAGCAGGATTTATCGGAGGTCAACAAGAAGGCAGTTAAAATTTCCGTCATAAAGTGTTTTGAAATTTGCTATGATTCTTTATGGAAACATATAAAAAGATACCTGAAAGAACAAGATGGTTTGGTTGAATTAAAAAATTCACCCATACCACTTTTCCGCAATGCCCATGAAAACCTGCTCTTGGACAAGGAAATGCACAAACGGCTTGTTCAATACAACAAAATCAGAAACGACGCCGCTCAGTATTGCAGCATAGAAAAAGCCATGGCGGCCTTGGACAAGGTTGAGGATTTTATCCATGACGCCACAGAAATTTATGAAACAATGACCCAGGAAGAGTGAACAAAGAAAAACTCATCGATCCGGACAAGGAACAACTCGGATTGCTTGATGGCATCATCAAACGTTACGTTCCCAACAAAACAGTTTGGGCCTGCGGTTCCCGAATAGAACTGTCAGGAAATCAGGGGGTATATCTACCTCTCCCCGAAAAACAAGAAGGCGAAAGGGCAAATCTTTCCGATGTCCTCCTGTGTAGTCGCCTCAAAATCGCACTCGGAGGACCCGCATGGTTTACGCAGGCGCGGGACCTTCAGCCGGCCCGTCGCCCGGGGACAGCCTGACCTTGCGCATGATGTAATTCATCAGGATCGGGATGCCGGGTTCGTAGTTGTCTTCTGCGCCGGGCGGGCTCCAGATGTATCCCATATCGCGTAGAACGAGGCGGAAATCCCGGGGGCAACGACTCGAAACCACAGCGACATCGGTCAGAACCTTGTCCACTTCGTTCTCGCTTATAGTATGGCGCCCGACATAAGCCTGCCCTACAGCCGCAGCCGCGGGCAGAAGACCCTGATCTTCCAACTGTTGGCGCCGCTGCTCATAGTACACGGCTTGTTCCTGCTCAAACTCAGGCTGGGCCTGCTCCACCTCTGACATGCCGATAACCGTGACGCGACCGGCAACGGCCGGGTCGACCTGTCGCTCATCGTTAGTCGCCGCCGCGGCCCACAACGCGTCACCCCACAGCTGCAGGAAATACGGGTAATGCTGGGACGCGCCCAATGCCTCGTCCAGGGCGGCGGCCTCAAATGTGATCCCGGCCTCATCCTCGAACGGTTTCGTCAGGGCCTGTTCAGCCCCGACCTTGTCCAGCAGTCCTATACCTACCTGTTTGCCTCGGTCCCAAAAAGTCGCTCCCATGGCATCCAGGTGCGACGGCAATCCGGGCGTGCCGGCCAGGACCAACAGAAACGGCCCCTTCCTGCGCGCGTGCTGGCTGGCGTTCAGCAGCGCTCGACCGACCTCAGGGTCCAGGGTGTGCGCCTCATCTATCATCAAGACCAGCGCCCGCTTGCGGCAACGCGCAATCAGGGCGTCAGCCAAGAACGCCTCAGTGCGGGCCGTTGACCAAGTAGCCCTGATCAGCTTGACGTCAAAGCCGATCTCATCCGGCTTGAATTTGTCCTCGGGAGTCAATTTCCGCAATAGATCAGCCGGCTCGCCGAGCTGCTCCGGGGTGACAAACAGCGCGTCGATGCCATACCCCGTTGCGGCTGTCGCCGTGCCGATCGTATTTTCAAACCAGTCCAGCAGGACGGTTTTGCCATTGCCGCGTGGCCCCACCACAAGAACATCGTGCGGAGCGCCCCGGTTGGACTGGAGACGCCGCAGATAGTTCTTCAGCAACATCTGCTCTTCGCTGCGTCCGGCCAGGAAGGGAGGGGACAGCCCGCTGCCGGGGTTGAACGGGGAATCAATTAACATGCCCGTCAATATAGCCTCCGGTGGCCGCCTGTCAAGGCCGGACTTGGCGCCTGCCCCTCAAGGCAACAAAATGATAAACTTCCGTAAATTCATTAACGGCAGGGGACTTCCCGGTGTTTTCGAAGATAGCAGGACCTGGACTATGATCCAAATCAATGTGGAATTGCCGGAGACGGTTTATTCCGTGCTGCATTGCAGCCCCGGCGAACTGGACAAAGAGTTGCGCTTGGCTACCTCAGCCCATTGGTATCAGCAAGGGCGTATCTCCCAGGAGTGGGCGGCCAGGATAGCAGGAATGGACCGCACGGATTTTCTACTGGCGCTCTCAAGAATGGGCAAGGATTCGTTTATGGTGGATTTCGACGACCTGGACAATGAACTTGCCCGTAGCTGAGAAGGCGATTATCAACGCTTCGCCGTTAATCTTTCTTTCACACAGTCATCATTTGGATTTACTGCAAGCCTTCGCCAGCGAGGTAGAGCCGGCGATATGGGGTTATCGGCCGGGTTTTTTGCGGATGAGTGGAGTTCCGAAAGGGAAAAACTCAACCCGGCGACTGCGCCTGATTGATTTACTTGAAGTTTGCGCGTACCCTGAACATTATTGAAAGCAGAAATATAATCTTATGAAACGAATCATTATCGGCATGTCCGGCGCCAGCGGCCTGATCTACGGTATCCGCCTGGTTGAAGCGCTGGCGGAGCTACCGGATATTGAAGCCCACCTGGTCATGACCAATGCGGCCAAGCTCAATGTCGGTATCGAAACGGAACATGCCCTGACGGACATCGAGGCAAAAGCCGACGTGGTGCATAATATCAAAGATATTGCCGCGAATATCTCAAGTGGTTCTTTCAAGACCGACGGCATGATTGTCGCCCCCTGTTCCATGCGAACACTCTCGGCGATTGCCAACTCCTATGCCGACAACCTGCTGGTGAGGGCTGCCGATGTGGTCCTGAAGGAACGCCGGCGGTTGGTGATTATGCCCCGTGAGACGCCACTGCATATCGGGCATTGTAAACTGCTCTATGATGCCTCAGTTTTGGGGGCGATCATCGCCCCGCCCATTCCCGCATTTTATAATCGACCGCAGACCGTCGATGATATGGTTAACGCTTCCATCGGCCGGGCTTTGGATTTATTCGATATTGACTCAGGCATGGTAAAACGCTGGGAAGGCGTAAAAAATGATTGAGACAAAAAAACAGCATTATACCGCTCGCGAAATTCCCCAAGCGCCATTCCTCAATACGGACTGTCTTGTGGAAACCAGTTAACCAGGATGTCCTTGAATTTCTGGAACGACTCATCCGTGCATTGGCGTAAGGAAACCCTTTCAGCGATCTGCTGATACAGGGATGAACTGCGTGGTATTTTCGCTTCGCGCAGAGCTGCCTGAAACGCCTCTTTGGGACGCTCAGGCTTGACCTCATCCGCCTGAAGCCAGCCCTGTTCGATCATCCAGGGGCGAAGCGCAGGCTGCCGGTTTTTCCACCCTGCCACCGCGTCAACATGCGGGGAACCGCTCCAGACCCAGGCCTCGAGCTCCGGCGACAAAACAATTGCCTTGGCCCGCCCTCCCCATGCTGAGTGGACGAATTTCCTATTAATCATCTCTTGCAACTCATCGGGTTGACTCTGCTCCCTTCCACTTCCTTCATAATCGAACATGAGCAGACCATAGTGATATTGTTCCGAGAAACCGGACAGGAACTCAACGCCGCGCAGTGCGCTGGCGGGGTCATGTTGCGGATGAACAAAAATATCCGCTTTGATTGCCCGAATACCCAAGGCCTGCGGTCTCGTAAACAGCCCCTTCAGTGTGCATTCCAGATCTTTGTCAGCGGCGAGAACAACAAGATCTTTCCTGTTCATCCCAAAACCCCCGATGCGAGCAATATGCCAAGATCGGCTTCGCCCTGCCATTGTTGAAGCGCGGGGTGTTCGGAACCAAGAACAATATCGGTCGAACCGTCATCACTTTTCGCAAAGCAGAGCACATTATTCTTGTCGGCTGCATTCAGTACCACCGGCGAATGGGTCGCCAACAATACCTGGGCCCCATACACCGAGGAGAGAGAATCATACACGGTTGACACGGCCCCAGGGTGAATCCCGTTCTCCGGTTCCTCTACCAAGTAGATGCCTTGAAGATTGGCCAGGTACGCGGGCAGGGTAAGCGCCGTAAGCCGGAGTGTGCCATCGGAAACCAGCCAAGACGGTACCTTCAACCCACCGGCATACTCATAGATCATGTAACAGTGCTTATCCTCAGGGCGCTCGAAAGTTGCAATGTCCACCAAGTCGGGAAGCGCCGTATGCAGGTGCGCGACCCAGGCGTCGTACCGTTCTCGGTCTCCCTGCCGCAGACGAGCGACGACCCAAGGAAGGTTCGACCCATCGGGCAAAAAGCCCGCAACCCTGGTTGGAGGACTGGGGCGCTTGATCGCGGGGCTGTTAAGCATGAACTTCTGAACTCCGATCGTCAGATAGCCTCGAAACCATGTAGCCACGGGAAGCGATTTTTCGTCTGCCGGAAGGTTGCCCAAGGCGGATTTTTGAGGGCCTAACCTGAACGAGGGCGCCCAGCCCTTTCCCGAACGACCGTAGGTTTCGCTGTAGAAGTTATCATTCCCGCCCAACACTTTGTTGACCACGACCTTGTTGTCTCGTTGACGTATACGAGTTAGCAACGAATCCGGGGCGCTGCAAGGCATGGGGAAGAATGAGTATTGCGGCGGTTCCAAAACCTTGGCCTTCTTCAATAGCAGTCTCTCGGCCTTGAACTCGAACTGGCGCTGTGTTTCGTCAAAGCCGATAGCCACCTCGTATCTTGCCGTGTCCAACTCTGGTTTTGACGTCAATCTGCGAAGCGCATCGGGGACCCGCGCCTCAAGCGCCAATTCCAGCCTGTCGCCTTGCCGCCGAAAGAGGAGTTCCTGAGGATTCGAGGCGCGCTTCGAGAGGGCCGCGTCCAACCCCTCGGATACCAAGTCACTCAAAAAACCAATGACGTCCAAAAAAGTTGTCTTACCCGACGCATTAGGTCCGACCAGGACATGAAACGGTTTCAAGGGTCTTTGCACATACCGCAAACAGCGGTAATTCAGCGCCTCAATCAACGTGATCATCAACTGTCTCCATCAAGAAATTTATCTGCTGCATCGTAGTCATCAGGCAGGTTGACAGCGGCCTCGTTCACGCCGGTTTGCCGGTGAACCCACCTGGTCATGACCAATGCGGCCAAGCTCAATGTCGGTATCGAAACGGAACATGCCCTGACGGACATCGAGGCAAAAGCCGACGTGGTGCATAATATCAAAGATATTGCCGCGAATATCTCAAGTGGTTCTTTCAAGACCGACGGCATGATTGTCGCCCCCTGTTCCATGCGGACACTCTCTGCGATTGCCAACTCCTATGCCGACAACCTGCTGGTGAGGGCTGCCGATGTGGTCCTGAAGGAACGCCGGCGGTTGGTGATTATGCCCCGTGAGACGCCACTGCATATCGGGCATTGTAAACTACTCTATGATGCCTCAGTTTTGGGGGCGATCATCGCCCCGCCCATTCCCGCATTTTATAATCGACCGCAGACCGTCGATGATATGGTTAACGCTTCCATCGGCCGGGCTTTGGATTTATTCGATATTGACTCAGGCATGGTAAAACGCTGGGAAGGCGTAAAAAGCTAAGAATCTTTGGCCGCATCAGCCGCAGGAGCGTATTGCCATACGCCCCTGCGCTTATGCATTTATCTCTGCTTAAGCCGCCAGCTCGACTTGCACCAGGCTGTCAAATACCCTGGGGGCATGACCCATGTCGGAAAATTCTGCGGATGATACGACATTGCATGTACCCTTGTTCAATTGCCGCCAGTAACCCAGCGTGCTTACTAAAAGGCCGGAATTGACATCATCACTCACGTGGGCCAAGACCTCAAAGGCGCCGCGATCATTAAAAATCCGGACCTGGTCACCATGCTTGATGCCACGCGCGCTGGCGTCATCTTCACTGATCATGACGAATTGTTCACCTTGTCCCTTAATCTTGTGATCCATGTTGGCATAACAGGAATTCAGGAAACCATGACTCTTGGGAGCGATAATATTCAAGGGGTACTTCTTCGCCAAATCCGGGTTGGTCTCCGGCATTTCCTTTGACGGCACATAATCAGGCAAAGTATCCAATGGTTCACTGTTGCCAGGCTGCATGCCCTGATACATCTGCCGGAACGGCTCTATAACAAAATTACCGTTAGACGCGGTTTCCGAGAGAAATTCACACTTGCCCGATGGCGTGGGGAAGTTGCCTTCTTTATGCGGCGCCCGCTCATCCGGGTTGCCAATCTTTATGCGGGCATAACCCTCTTCACGCAGGTAGTCCAAGTCGATTCCTTCACAGGCCGGTGACTCCCAGTCAACGAAGTTTTCCAGACATTCGGCATCAGACCATTTAAAGCGGTCTTCTTCAAAACCCATGCGTGCGGCCAATCGATTGAAGATCTCATTATTCGACAAGACTTCTCCCGGCAGGTCGGTACACTTGGTATTATAGGTTAAATAGTTATGACCCCAGGACAGGATGATATCTTCCATTTCCGCGCCCATGGCAGCCGGCAGAACAATATCTGCGTAGGCAGCCGTGTCAGAGATAAAGTGCTCGGCTGATACCATGAACAGGTCTTCCCGTTCCAGGCCCTTGATGATCTTGTCACCTTCGGGCGCCTGGGTAACCGGGTTGGAGTTCCAGCACATCATGGACATGATGGGCGGGTCCAATGGAATTTCACCGGTAAGCGCCCGGCCGATCTGCAGGTTATTGATGACCCGCGTTCCATGGGGAATAAAGTCCGGTCGCGATATCACGTCCAGCTTGTAGGGATGTTCCCAGAAGGTCATTTGATAAATACCGCCTCCCACCCCGCGCCAGGCGCCGGTCAGGGACGGCAGACAACTGATGGCGCGTATGGCCTGACCGCCACCCCAGTTCCTCTCCACTGCAACGCCAATACGAATGGCAGCCGGATTAGTTGTGGCATATTCACGGGCAAGGGTGCGTATATCATCTGCACTGGCGCCGGTGACCTCCGCCGCCCATTCCGGCGTGCGCGTCTTGGCCCTGTCCGCCAGTTCCTTAAAGCCGACGGTATAGTTATCTACGTAATCCTGGTCAACCAGGCCTTCCTCGATAATGGTATTGATCATTGCCATGGCCAAGGCGCCGTCGGTGCCGGGACGAACCCTTATATGCCAGTCAGCCAGTTTGGCGGTGCGGGACCTGTAGGGATCAATCACTATCACCTTGGCCCCCTTCTTCCTGGCATCTTCGACAAAATGCCAGGCATGCAGGTTGGTGCTGACGCTGTTGCAACCCCATAGAATAATGTACTTGGAATAAGCAAAACTTTCCGGGTCGACGCCGCTGGTGGGCCCATTGGTCAACACCCAGGCCGTTGCCGACCCTTCGCCACAAAAGGTACGCTCACAAACCGTGGCGCCAAGTTTGTTAAAAAAGGCATCGCCACCGTTCAGGCCATGCACCAGTCCCTGGTGACCCAGGTAACTGTACGGAACGATCGCCTGGGTACCATATTCATCGATTATCGCCTTCCAACGAGCGACGACTTCGTCCAGCGCGTCATCCCAGGCAATGCGTTCAAATTGTTTGCTGCCCTTGGGCCCTGTTCGGCGCAAGGGATAGAGGAGACGATCGGGATGATAATGGCGCTTTTCATAATCCTTGAGCTTCACACACAAACCACCCCGGGTCATGGGATGTTCCTTGTTGCCGCGGACACCGGTAAGTTTGCCGTCTTCGACTTCGAAAATCATCGAGCAGGTATCGGGACAATCGTGCGGACAGCCGCCATAGTAAGTTTCTTTTAATTGCGCAGACATTGAATTACCTCCCCCCTGGACAGGTTAGCATGGGTATTAATAAATGTAGTACAGAAATGGTTCAAATGCCACTAAAATACATTTTAATATCAGGAACACATTAACAGGTGACGTACATGCCATTCTGTGTCAGAGTAAAAATCTGAAAGACGCATGGTAATTGCTTCATGAGCGTATCCGCTGAGATTCATGGCTTTACAGAAAAGGCCGACCAGGAGCAAGAGACCGCGCCAGGCCGGCAAGCAGGAATAACAGGCCTGACCTGATTCCTGTTGTTTAGCTATTTGCCTGAAACCAGGTGATTAGCGTAGCGCGCTTGATTATCAACAACCAGTAAACAGGAGTAGTCCATGATGACGGCTAAACTTGCATTCTGGGTAATGATGGTTATTGCCCAAACAGGCGCTTTCTTCCTCTTTAAAGACCTGGCGGATATCAGCCAGTGGGTCGTGCAGTCCACGCGTCAGTTCACGATGCGTATCTGGTACAACCGGTACATGATCACCGGAATATCTTCGGGAGCGTTAATAATCGCGCTCACCATCTGGACTATCGAACCGGGTGTGTGCCCCGGCGCATTGTTGGCATTCCTGGTTTTTGTATTTATCTTCAACGCTTACTCGGGCCTGATTAATCCGAAATGGATGTTCAGGGCGCAACAACACGAGGCCAAGTTCGTTTCTGTAGAGAAAGCGCCGGACTATATGCAACGCAGTTTGCACTTGGCGCATTTCGGCCCGGATACCTATGACTCTGTTGATGATATCAATGTCCTGGTACTGGAAACCGATAACGGCGCCTACGCCTATTCAGATTATTACCTGCTGCAACCCCACGTGGTAAAGGGCGATACCATTGGCGGTGAAGACGTCATCATGACCTATTGCGGTCTCACGAACCTGGGCATTGCATACAGTCCGAGAATAAATCAACAGCAACTGGACCTGACCGTTATGACCCAACTGAAAAACAACCTGGTACTGTTTGATAAAAACAGTGGCGAACCGATCCAGCAGCTTTGGGGCGCCATGGAGCGGGATGAAAACAAAACCAAAATGAAAGAATGGCCAACCATACGCATGCCGTTCAGTTCATTTAAAAAGCTTTATCCGGACGGCAAAGTCTTCATTAATGAAATTCCTCGTTTCAGCGAGAACCCGGTCATTGCATTGTGGGACAGGCTGGTGCGGCACGTAATGATGCTCTGGGGCGTCGGCATGAATTGGGTGAAAAATGATAAGCCGGCCTTTCCCACCGTCGATTTCAAGGATAAACGCCTGCCGATGAAGGAGCTGGTTTACACCATTAGCGTTGAGGACGATCATGTCGCTTACTCGAAAGATTTTATCATTGAAAGAGATAACATGATTAATGTGGTCATAGGCGGCAAGAATATAATTGTCAACTATAACCGGGAATATGATGTGGTTACGGCTTATTATAATCCTGAAGGACAGGCAGTCAGCAGTATTGACGTCTTTGGCGACACAGGTGACGGAAAGAAGCTGAAAAGGGTGAACACATTAAAGAGTCGCATATTCTGGTTTATCTTCGTCGAGTTCTTTCCGAACACAGACGTCAACCGCATCATGTGAAAACTTTAGCGGATGTTCTTCTGAATAACGCCAAGACACACAGCGATTAAGCGACAGTCCTTTCACAACATTTTGGGACCAGCGCGCTGACCTTTTAACCTGGAGGAAGGATATCGAATTTCGGCGCTCCTTATCAGAATTTGTGTGTAATTGGCAGGCTGTGGGAGCAAGGTCGTGAATAATAATATGTACAAACGAGCAGAAATATCTCGTCGCGGTTTTATTCGACAAGCTGGTTCAGGTCTTGCTGCTGTCGCCGCGTTGACAAGTTTACCTGGCCCACTGATCCGCGCGAAGATGACGGATAAAACCGATATTACAAGCATGACTGCGACGCAACTTTCCCGGGCAGTTGGCACAGGCGCAGTTTCCTGTAAAGAGGTGATGTCAGCCTACCTGGATCATATCGAGCTTATCAATCCTGCCTGCAATGCTATCGTGTCGTTACAGGAAACTGATTCATTAATGTTGCAGGCGATGCAACGCGACAGAGAATTATCGAAGGGGGTCAACAGGGGTTGGATGCATGGTTTTCCAATCGCAATAAAGGACTTGGCGGACGCCAAAGGACTAAAAACCACCTGGGGCTCGCCGATTTTCAAGGACAATGTCGCCAGTGGAGATTCAATTCATGTAGCGCGCATCAAAAAAGCCGGCGCCATTATCATCGGTAAAACCAATGTGCCGGAATTCGGCCTGGGTTCCCATACCTACAACCCTGTTTTCGGTCCGACGCTTAATGCCTATGATGGACGTAGCTCAGCCGGCGGAAGTAGTGGCGGCGCGGCCGCGGCGCTGGCTTTACAGATGCTGCCGGTTGCGGACGGCAGTGACTTGATGGGGTCATTGCGTAATCCGGCTGCATTTAACAATGTCATAGGCTTTCGACCGACGCCGGGCGTAGTGCCCTTAAGCGATTCGTTTATAGAGGAATTACCTTGCAATGGCCCCATGGGCAGAAATGTACAGGATACCGCAATGCTGTTATCGACCATGGCCGGTTATCATCCCAGCTCACCAAGCTCACTGGCTCTGGATCCACAACAGTTCAGTCGCCCCCTGGCAAAGGATTTCAAACATGTAAAAATAGGCTGGCTGGGTGATTTCAATTCTTACCTGCCAATGGAAAAGGGCCTGCTTTCTCTCTGTGAAAAAGCTTTGCAGGGTTTTCGCGACAACGGTTGCATAGTTGATCAGCTAACACTGGATTATTCCATGGAAGAATTATGGCAGACATGGCTGACGTTTCGGCATTGGCTGGTCCGTTCCAGGACATTGCCTTTATACCAAAACCCGAAGACGCGTGCGTTACTGAAACCCGAATTAATCTGGGAGATCGAAGGCGGCGAAAATATATCCGGCGACCAGGTTGCAGCGGCTTCGATGGCCCGGGGAAAGTGGTATGCCGCCCTGCAAAAGGCCTTTTCAACTTATGATTATCTGGTACTGCCGACTGCGCAGGTTTTTCCTTTCAACGCCAGCATCCATTGGCCAAAAGAAATCGCAGGTCGGCGTATGGATACCTACCATCGCTGGATGGAAGTTGTCATCCCGGGAACCTTATCGGGCTGTCCGGTGGTTAATGTGCCGGCAGGCTTTGCCGCCAATGGATTGCCAATGGGATTGCAAATTATTGGCAAACGCTACGGAGATTTCGCGACCCTGCAAATGGCCTATGCCTATGAACAGGCCAGTCGTTGGAACCTGGACAGGCATCCTCCGATCCTTTCTTCGTAATCGCAGAAAGCGCCCGCAGACCAAAATATGTCTTTACCGCTCTGGGGGAAAGTTCAGCGAAGAAAGTTCACAGAAAGTTCAGGACACCCATGAAAGTTCAGGACACCCATAAAGCAGAAAGTTCAGGACACCCAGAAAGTTCAGGACACCCATAGATTGGGAAGGAAAGTTCAGGACACCCATAGATAGGAAAGTTCAGAAAGTTCAGGACACCCATAGATTAGATAAGAAAGTTCAGGAGGAAGTGGGAAAGTTCAGGACACCCATAGATTAGATAAGAAAGTTCAGGAGGAGATCAAAAGTTCAGGACACCCATAGATAAGGGACAGGAAGTTCAATCCTGGACGAAGTTGGATTGACGGCATACTTCGCGCCAATGAATTGAGACAAGCTGCTTGTCCGGCCACTTGGCCGGGAGTTAAAGTCTCTTCAGGAAAGACAGCGATACATCAGCAAACTCTTCCGCTTTTTCGATCATGGCCCAGTGGCCACAGCCGGGAATGATATAACCCCGGGAATTCCTGATTAACTCCAAAAGTTTGAAGGCGCTGCTCAACGGCACGACCAAATCCGATTTGCCGTTCACAACCAGGGTATTATGGGTGATGCGGGACATGTACTCCTCCTCATAATACAGACCCCCCCGACCCCGTATCCAGCCCATAATGGCGTTATATGCCTGTTTGGTATCTTCCTGTATCGATAATCCATGACGATAATCGACAAGCTCATTATCGAATTCAAAGTCCGGGTGGGTCAATCCCCGGATGATCTTCACCATGCCCTCTATCGTATAGTCATAATTCATTATTGATTTTAATTCATCGGTAATCGGCGCACGCACGCCGGCGCTGCCCATCAGTATCAGCTTGTTCACCAGCTCAGGGCGCTCTGCGGCAACCCCCATGGAAGTACTGCCACCCATGGAATTACCGATTAAATTCACTGGGGACAGCCCTAACGCTTCGATTGTGGCGATGACGTGCTCATTTCGGGCCTGTTGGGTATAGGAATAGTTCTGTGGGTCGGGTTTATCGGTAAAACCAAACCCGATCATATCGATGGCATGGACATGATAGCGCTCGGCGAAGGTTGACATGCAACCACGCCAATTACCAAAACTGTCTGCGCCGGCGCCACCACCGTGCAAGAGTACCAATGCCTCGCCGGATCCCGCTTCATAATAATGTGTATTGACGCCGTTAACATCGACGTATTTACTTTCCGCTCCAGGTAAATCCCGCGCTTTCATTGTTTATCTCCGGTTGATGCCGATGGGGGGGCGAGGGTTTGCGCTGTTTTGGTTTTTCAGCGGACACGTAGCGCTCCCTGATAATCAGGCGAAGAGGTTCCCCGGATCCAGGGCCTGTTTAATTCTCGCTCTTAATTGGGCCATGCCATCGTTATCATAGCTTGCCAATGCCCGGTCCAGGTGGCCCGTGCTGATGTGGCTCACTCCAAAACCCTTATTTGCCATGGTATCGATCAAGGCGTCGAGACAGGCGACGGCCCTGGCTTCATCGGAACGTTGATAAGTCAAATAAACCCGCTGGATCACGGAACGCCAACCAACCGCGTATTCAGTCAGGTAATCAAACCCGTTGCTACGGACTGTCTCAGCGGCCAGCTTATCCATCTTCAATACCTGCTCGCCGTTAATCGGAGAAACAAAACCGGCGTACAGGCGCCCTTGTCCGTTCCAGTTTTCCATATTATTGAACTCCGTCGATGGTTGGCCGCGCATCATCTTCTCCCTGTTGGACAGGACCGGGCCAGGGTTTTGCTCCTTTAAATCGATGACTGTCGCCGTCTTGATGCCTGAAAACGCGCCCTTTACCATCGGCCACAACACCCCCACATTAGGTGGCGTGTTGTACAGCGCGCCATACAGGGTCCACGCGCCTAAACCGTAATCCGCCCTGAGCTTGTCCATATCGACACTATTTCCTTCGGCATAATCCGCGCGCGCCGCGAAGGGACTGGCATCCAGCGCGGGATTACTGATGACAACGGTATTGGGCACGATCACGTTCACCTTGAATGAACGCAATATCTCAATGGCCCGGGCCAAATCGCCAGCGCTTTCCAAAGCTACCGCGAAAGGTTGATAAGCGGGTGGCGCCGGCATTAACCACACGCCCATCTTGGTCACGACCCCAAAGTTTGATTGGGTAAACAAACCGTCCAGGTAGGGGCCATAGGCATATTTTGCCAGCTGCCAGGTGTTGCTCCCGGGCATGGCGCCCATGCCCAACCTGACCAGGCTGCCGTCGGCCAACATCACCTCCATCCCACACTGCATCATCATATGATCCCCATAGGCGGTATAACCAAACTCCCTGGCAGTGACGCTGCCGGCAACGGAATTCAGCCCGTTCCTGTCACAATCCACCCACAGGCCGGTTTTATTTTCTTGCAAGCGCCTGGCTAATTGCTCATAACTCACGCCCGGCTCGACCAACGCATAGGCGCCCTTGGCATTGACCTCCACGATCCTGTTCATCCTTGACTGATCGATGAGCAAAACGTCCTTGTCTGGCGGGGAATTGACCATGCCGCCATTGCCGGCGGCGTTGGGCAGCGCCCATAATGAAACATTGTTTTCCGCGGCGATGGATAATACCGCTCTCAGCTGTTCGATTTCTTCGGGCAGGACCACGCCGATGGGCGTTTTACCAAACCGCGCATAGGGAGCTCCGCCAGGAATGCCTTTATCGGCCAGTACGGCTTTGCCGCCCAGTTTATTCTTCAGTTCAGTTATTACTTTGTTCGACATTCGTAATTATTTTTCACTCGTTGCCGCCGTCATATTAAAGGACTCCCCTTATCAAGGGGACTTGCACTACCCCTATTCCGCCGCCGGTGGAATATTCTGTTTATATTTCTCAGGATGGTCCGGGTCCGCTCGAAACGAGGCTTCCCGTTTTCCATGCTCTATGGATTCAGCCGGTTCACTGTCACGCCAGGTAAATGAACAGCGTTTACAATAATAAACAGTCCAAATGATCTCATCCCCTTCCCTGCCCTGATATTCGGTTCTAAGATGTTCTTCGGATGAGCGGCAACGGGGACAACTCATTTGTTTTCAGCCTCTCTTTGCAGACGTTGAACATATTTCGCCAGATCGTCTATCTCATCCCCGCTTGGCGGTGATACGATCTTGGCATCGCCACCGATTGGATCAGGTGGCATGAAACTGGTTGCATCGATGATCAGGCGATGCCCCTTGCCGGGAATTTCCGCCGCGGGGTCAATGAGCACCATGGGCATATTCGGTATGACGATAATATCGCTGGCGCGGGTACGGGTAGACAAGGCCCACATCACCTGATTGAGGTCAAAGGGATCGACGTCATCGTCCACCATGATAAGGTTTTTCAGGTACATCAAACCGTGAGGAGTCCCCAGGGCCCGCATGGCCACTGACTTGGCAAAACCGGCAAACCGGTTCTTGACTGAAATGATCCCGGTCAGGCCATGCTGGTATAAGGCATTGACCGCGACCACCTCAGGAAAATTTTCTTTTAACTGGGAATAAATGGGCGCACAGGTATTCAGCCCGATCAAGGTGTCGTGTTCGGTCCAGCCCTTGCCGATATAAATGCTTTCAAAGATGGGGTCAGTACGGTGGGAAACGGCTGTGACTTCAAACAGGGGCACGTGTCGAATGCCGCTGTAACTGCCGGGAAATTCGCCGAAGGGCCCTTCCAGGCAACGCTGGTTATTCATTAATTGCGCTTCTATCACCATCTCTGACCCGGCAAGCACGTCCATGCCGTTACCGGATGTCGTTAATTGAATGGGGCTGCCCATCATCTGTGAGGCATAGGCGAATTCCGATTCATCGTAGTTGACGGGGGTTGCCGCAAACATGGCCATGGCCGGGTGATTGCCAATCATTACTGCGATCTTCAGTGGGACATCGTCCTCTTCCGCCATGCGGATTTGCCGGGCCATGTCGTGGGACGGCACGGACAGCAGGGTGAACCTGTCTGGCCCTTGCACCTGGATTCGGTAGATCCCCACATTTTGTTTATCGAAATCATCCGGGTCCCGGGGGTCGCGACTGACGATATTTGCCTTGGCGATGTAAAATCCGCCATCCATGTCATTGATACGATAAAGCGGCAGCAAATTGTACAGGTTGATACCGGACTCAACCCTGTTCTCGTTGACGGCGGCGTCTTCCGGTTTCACCCTTTCTATCAGGGGATAATCGGAACGCCAACGACCGATTATTTCGTAAAATAATTCCTTGATGCCGGCGCCTTTTTGGTGGCCGAGAAGCAAGGCGATATTGGAAAAGCTGCCGTGCACTCCCACTACGAGTCTTTTACCCGGGTAACCACGGATCTTGTCGAACAGAATTGCCGGCCCCATCATGGCGTCGCGACTTGCCGCAACGACGATTTTCCGGATGTCGGGTTCAGGCATGACGGCTTCAGGCCAGGTGATACATTGGCCGTGCCCGGCCAATAAATCGAGATAATCCCTTAAATCATGGATACGTCCGGCTACGTCCCGGGCCTCGATGGACAAGTCGACGGTTTGCGCATCCATCAGCTTTCTTTTCCTGCCGTTATATAAGCTGTCAACGCATCCAGCTGGCTGTCGGTAATTTCGGTCGGGCGAAACGGCGGCATCAATTTGAAACCCTCCCTGACTACTGTCTTGATATACGCTGGCGGTAATTCATCCCGGTTGAGCAGGGCCGCTTTTTCCTCGCCCAGCCTTTCCTGCAGGCGCATGGTTCCGGGATGGCCCGGGCCGGCGCCATGACAGGCAATGCAGTACAGTTCGAATAATTCCTTGCCCTCTTCTTCAGCCATGACCACGCTTGCCTGTTCGACAACTCCCGCCGGTTTGCCGGCGTCGGCAGGCTGCTTATCCCCACAGCCGGCCAGTAAAAGCAGTAGAGGCAGAAGGCATGTATGGCAATAATGCTTCATGACTCAGGCAGCCGGCCAGATACCGCTTTTACCCGGCGATAAAATCCCATCCGGGTCCAGCGCATGTTTCAGCCGGTGGTGCAGCTTCCACAGCGCCCCGTCGTTCCAGTTGTAAGTTCCGGCGACTTCATCCATGAAATCCAGGTGGGTGCGGTACTCGCCGTAGCCCTGCTCGGCGAAATCGTTGACCATGACGCCGAAGCACTCGTGGGCGCGGCGTCGCTCATCCTCGTTCAGGCGGTCGAAGACCAGCTGAAAGATATTCAGCAGTTCCCGCCACCCCACCAGGAACTCGCCGATGTAATCGAACCCGTACTCATGGGCGCGGTCCCTGATCAAGGTGAACTGTCTCATGGAATCCTCGCCGGTGACCGGGGAGCGCGGCGAAAAATCGATGTGCGCGCCGCTGCCCACCCAGTTCATCAGGCTGAACTCGGTCATATTCGGCACACCGCGCATGAGCTTGACCCGATAGCGCCAGGCCGGGTCGCCGGGCCGGTCGCCTTCGAAGAAGAACTTGGCGCCGGGGATGCTGCGAAAGGCTTCTTCCAATACTTTCCAGTTGTTATCCATGATCGGTTCAGGGCCATATAAAGCGCCATAAAAATTCCACATGCCGATATCGAGGTCGTCCGCCATCTTCCGGCGGTTGCTCATGGGCATTGGGCCCTTGCCGCTGTAATACTGCTTTCTTGTGACCCTGGGCGCCGCTTCCCAGATCAGACCCACCGTGGTCGCGGCGTTGGGGATAAGCATATTGAGTCTCAGGGGGCCGACGATTTCCGTGATCTGGTAGAGGTCCTCCTCCCTGGGAAAGGTAACCAGGTAAGGGCGGTAGCCCGGCGGTTCCGGCATCAGCCAGATGCCCGCTTTCGTAATAACGCCGAAATTGGACTGGGTGAACATACCTTCGACCCAGGGGCCGCAACCGTACTTGTACATACTCGCGGTGGCGGCGTTCGACAGGGACCCCATACCGGTATCGACCACCGTGCCGTCCGCCAACACCACCTGCATACCGCAATTCATCAACAGGTGGTCGCCGTAGGGCGTATAACCGGCGCCGTGCTCGGACATATTGCCCAGTACGCCGCCCCAACCAGGCGCGGCGGGATCTATCCATAATTTGCTGCCGCGTTCCTGTAAATAGTTATACAAATCAAAATAACTCACGCCGGGTTCAACCACCGCATAACCATGCTCTTCATTGACCTCGATGATGCGCTTCATGCGGTTCAAATCGAGGACGAAATTACCGGGTTTCAACGGCGCCGGCCCGCCATAGGCAAAATTCTTGCCGGTGGAAATGGTCCAAAGCGGAATTTTATAGCTGCGGGCGATTTTCAGGATTGCCTGGATTTCTTCAACGGTTTTCGGCGCCACCGCGGCGGATGGCATGTGCGCTTCATCCGGTACCGTTGCATAGACGTCCCGATAGGTCCTCAGCTCACGCTCTTCATCGGTGAAAACCCACTTTTTGCCGACAACATGACGCAATTCTGCGATAGCCTGATTAAAATCAGCCAGACTCAATGTCTCGGGCAGCAATTTCTCATCCGGGCCCGTTGATGAGCCATCAGGCAGTACCTGCCCGGCCTGGCTGACGAGAGGAACTCCCGCGGCGGCGAACGATGATTTTAAAAACTTTCTTCTCGTTACCATCGTTGTTGTTTCAGTCGAGATTGAGCTTCAAGTGTGAGCCGTCACACCAGGGTTTGGTTTTAGAATACTTGCAACCACACAGGGCTACGTGCTGGAATTCTTCCAGTTTAAATTCCAACGGCACGCGCTTTGTTTCCTTGTGGGAGCCGTCACAAAACGGTTGGTTGCGGGAACGGCCGCAGGCGCACCAATGATATTCGCCCTTCTCCAGGTTCATCAGGTAAGGTGAATTACGGCTGCCATCAGGAAATTTGGCCTTCACCCACCCCGCTTCGTATGGGCTGACCATGTTCAGTTTCAATTCCATGGATTGAAAAAGCCACCGTCCATCCTGTTTCACGCACTGGCAATCATAAGTGCCGCCGATCCAATGTGATTCCGCCTTATCGGTGTGCGGGTTGGGCACGGTCGCCGACTCCCACAGGTACCAGAATGCCGTTGCCGTCCGCCCATCAGGGGCGATATCGATGAGGGGGGAAATCATGTAGTGCAACGACCACCAGATTTTCTCGCCGGCAATGCCGTGCAGTCCTTTCGCCAGTTTCTCCCGGCCATGGTATTTCCCGAATCCCTTGCACTCCCAGGCGCTGTCTTCGGCAAAACAGGGGGCGATAACGTCAGGATCATTGCCGCGGTCACAGCCCCGCGCATAGGTGACAATCAATCGCTGTATCGCTTCTACATCTTCAAAATGGCCTAACCTGGCAGCCAGTTTCTCCAACAATCCTTTTATTTCCCGGAGTTCGTCGCTCATGTCAATGTGTGCAACTAAGCGGCCTGTTTCGACTTTTGCTTTTGCCTCTCAAGCTCGCCCGCATAGGCCTTGTAGCGGGTTATCAACCAGCGATTGAATTGCGGCAAGGTCGCCTCTTTCGGCGCATAGCGTCCCCGGGGCGCGAAACGTGACCGAAGGCCCCGGTGAACGCTGGTGTTGGCGCCGGTATCCTGATCGTTCAATGTTTCCAGACCTGTTACGACGGTTTTAAAAATGATATCGAAATTATCCATCCGCAGGGTCGATTTGGGATAGACGAAACCAACCCGGATGGTCATGGCGTTGGCGCCTTGCGGCAGAATACAATAATAAAAACAGCCGTCAGGCACACAACCGAAGAACAGGTTGGGCAAGATGCAGGCAAACATCACCCGCTTGCGTTCATTTTCAGTCAATCCATCGATCACCGGGAACAAACAACTGAAGGCGGCGGTAAAATTGCCATCCAGCTTCAGGAACCCGGTCGGATGAAAAATGGCGCCATCGTCCAAATCGTCCCATTCAGCAAAAGTTGCCAACCTGGAAGGGGCAAAATCGTGAGGCCCCTTATGCAAGTACCAGGTATGATGGGGCTCGATGGCATTCTCATGCATAAACTTCCAGTTCCATGGGCTGGGACCCCAATCCACCGTGGGTATACCCCCCATTTCCGCGAGCTTATGATTTTCAATTTCCTTGCCTAAGCGTTTCAGGCGCGGCGCAAGCGGTTTTGCCCTGCCGTCCATATTGACGAAGATAAACCCGTTCCACACCTCTGTGCGCAACGTGGCCAGACAATATTTCTGCTGCAATTCCTTCAAGCTGACGTGGGCATCCATCTCCGGGGCGCTGACCAGCTTGCCCGTTGCATCATAGGACCAGCCGTGGAAGGGGCACGTAAAGACCTTGGCATTGCCTTTTTCTTCGCCCAGCACGTGGCCGCGATGCTGGCAAACAGCGGACATGACCCGCACGCCGCCGTCATCTTTCCGCTGCACCAGGAGCGGGTCTTCGTTCATCGTGATGGACACGTAATCGCCCGGGTTCGGTATCGTGCCGTGATGACCTACACAGACCCATTCCCTATCCCAGACCGCTCGTTTCTCAAATTCAAACCAGTCCTCGGAGGTATAGACCGCCGGCGGCATGCTTATGCATTTCTCTAATTCAACATTCGACGCATCAAGCTGTTCCAGGATATCAAGGTGGTGATCGGTTAATCTGATATCAGGCAATGGTTGTGCAGCATAATCAGTCATGGCGCCCTCTCTGATAAATTTCTTATTCTGTATGCAGGTAGATAGTCTATCGATTACTCATTGAATATGGTACTTCATTCATTCCAAAAATCAAAAAGGAGCTGGAGTGAACACCGGAGCTCCCGCTGCCCAAAGCTATGCTATTCTCACCGTTTGAACAGCCAAACTCTTACAGGGGGGAAACCATGACCAGTACCGCGGAAAAGAAGAAAATCATCAGCGATTTCATAGTTAAATGCAGTGAATATACGGAAACTCAATTAAAGAAATACCAAGCCCGACTGGGTGAAGCCGAAGCTATGGAAGCGCTGGATATAGAGACAAAAATTTACCATTGGAAGGTTTACCAGGCATTCAATGCCTATACCATCGAAGAATTAAAGACCGATGAACTGGATCCCTGGTTTGAAGAAACGCGCCCATAAAAGACAAATCGTGAGTTTTATGCGCCAAGCGGCGTTGATAAAAAGTCCCAGAAAATAATAAAAAAGATCGTCGATAACATCAGGGTCAATAACATTACCGGCAGGCCTTTCCTGAACCATAATCCAGGGGTGATACGCAGGCTCGGATCATTTTCAGCGCGGGCCAAACGTTCTGAAATCGTCACGATGAATACGTTTGCAGTTGAGCCTATATGGGTCCCGTTTCCACCCATGCCGGCGCCTATGGCCAATCCCCACCACAATGGGGTAACGTTAATTCCCACCGTTTCCATGCTCAGAATGATGGGGATAATCGCCGCCGTGAAGGGGATATTGTCAATGGCGGCGGACAGGATTGCCGCCACCCACATCAATATGATCGTCGCCACCAGCAAGTCATGTTGCACAAACGGGGTGATATACTGGCCGAGGTACATGAGAAACTGGCTGTGTTCAACCCCGCCGACCAGCATGAACAATGCAATGAAAAAAACCAGCAAGGTGACCTCCACCCTTTCAAAAGTTCTCTCCATAACAATATCCTTGGAGGCGAATTTGAGCGCCGCCATGCCAATGGCCGCAACAAACCAGGGTTCCCAGTGCAGTAGATGGTGAAACATGAAAAGAAACACCATGAGCCCGAGGATGATTAAAGAGGCATTCCATACTTTCTTGTTTTTAATTTCTACCGAATAATCAGATACGTCAGCAGGCGTCTCGGCCAGTTCCTCCCTGAAAATGTATTTTAATAATATAAGCACGCCTATCAAGGCAATGAGGACCGGCGGCCCCATGTGTATAAAAAAGTCATTGAAAGAAATATTCGCCGCCGAACCTATCATCAAATTGGGAGGGTCTCCCACCAGGGTTGCGACTCCACCCGTATTAGACAGTAATGCGGCGGCTAATAAATAAGGGATGGGACTGACTTTTTGTGCCTGGGCGATAAGAATGATAAGTGGCCCAAAAATGACTACCGTAGTGACATTATCCAGTAACAGCGATAAAACCGTCACGCAGGTGCCCGTTAATGCCAGTAGCAAAAACAGCCGGCCTTTACTGAAATTCGCAATCTTGTAGGCCAGCATGTCAAATCCCCCAGTCGGGATCATGATGGAGATAATGGTCATCATGGCGCCTAATAGAAAAACGACGTTCCAGTCAACGGCCTCTACCGCAAGTTCAGGCGAGTAAAAACCATAAATCTGCCCGGCAATCACCATGATTACGGCGCCCGCTGCGGCGACTTTCACCCGTTCCATTCCATGCAGCATTTCGGTAAAGATCCCAATGAAGGTTACGGCCAATATGATTGCCGACACTAACATCGCATTATTAAACTCCAGGGGAGCGTCCATTGTCGTTGCCGCCTCGTGCCCGGATGCGGCAATAACCATTACGGGGAAAAAAGAAGTAGATAAAATCGCCAGAATAATTCTTATTATCATTATAAGTTCCTGATTCTCAAAACAAAAATATAAAAATAAACTGCGCCAAGCCACGGATTGACATAAGACTTACAAATTATATCGGAAATAATCTTTAAAGTTTAGAAAATCAAAACCACATTTTTGCAATAGAGGACACCCATAGATTGAGAGGGACAGCAACAGCAATAGAGGACACCCATAGATTGATAGCAGATTCAGGACATCCATAAATTGACATTCGGTCGGATGTTGGTATCATTGGCGGCACAGGATGACCTGACCCCTACAGGAGGTAGCCATGACCATTGCACGACGCCGACAAATCTGCCTGGATGAAACCCCCTACTATCACTGTATCTCCCGCTGTGTCCGGCGCGCCTTCTTGTGCGGGTTCGACCGGCTGACCGGAAACAGCTATGAACACCGTCGCGGCTGGGTCGAGCAGCGCCTCCTTGCCTTGTCTCAAGCCTTCTGTATCGACCTCGTCGGCTATGCCGTCATGTCCAATCACTACCACGTGGTTCTCCGGGTCAACCTGGCGTTGGCCGCCTCGCTCTCTCAAACAGCGGTGCTTGAGCGTTGGCAACAGTTGTATTCCCTCAGACCCCTGCTGAAACGGTTTCAGGCGGGGGATGTACTGACGGCGACGGAGCTGGAGCAGGTGGATACAGAGATAGCCCGAATGCGCCAAATCCTGACGAGCATCAGCCGTTTCATGGGCTATCTGAACGAGAAGATTGCCCGCGCCGCCAATGCCGAGGATGACTGCAAGGGGCGCTTTTGGGAGGGCCGCTTCAAGTCACAGGCATTATTAGATGATGCTGCCGTGTTGCAGTGCCTGGCCTACGTGGACTTGAACCCCGTCCGGGCCGGGATGAGCTCCACCCCGACGCAATCTGATTATACTTCGGTCAAACGCCGGCGGGCGCAGACTGCCCCGGAGTTAATGCCGTTCCAGCCCCGTGAGACCGCAGCTGAGGCGGATATAAGCGCTACGCTCCCGTTTGACTTTGAGGACTATCTGCAATTGCTGGACTGGTCTGGACAGCGCCTCCGTGAGGATAAGCGGGGCGCTATCCCGACCGCTTATCCACCCTTGATTGACCAACTCGGCATCACGCCAGCAGGCTGGCAACGGGCGATGCAGCCACACCGCCCCTGGCTGCAGAAAGCGTTGGGCTCAACGGCGCATCTCAAAACCTACTGTCGGGCGATTGGCCAACAATGGCTCTGGCAGGTCCCTGTCCCGGCGAGTTGTCGTTAGCTGCCTGATAGTTCCCCGATAGCTTCACCTCTTTGACCCGCGCTGTCCGGCGCCGGGTTGCGCTCGTCCTGAATAAGCTGAAACCGGCTGTGTCGGGCGAAAGCAGGGCTTCTTCTCAGGGACAGAGAATAACAGTACGTCACCATCAAGCGAGAAAACCATTCTCCTGGAAAAATCCCAGAGCCATTTCCATCTAACCCAATCTATGAGTGTCCTTATTTATATTTGACCCGCGCTGCCCGGCGACGGGTTGCACTCGTCCTGAATAAGCTGAAACCGGCTGTGTCGGGCGATAATACGTCATCATCAAGCGAGAAAACCATTCTCCTGGAAAAATCCCAGACCCATTTCCATCTAACCTAATCTATGGGTGTCCTTATTTATATTTGACCCGCGCTGCCCGGCGACGGGTTGCACTCGTCCTGAATAAGCTGAAACCGGCTGTGTCGGGCGATAATACGTCATCATCAAGCGAGAAAACCATTCTCCTGGAGAAATCCCAGAGCCATTTCCATCTAACCCAATCTATGGGTGTCCTTATTTATATCCTTTACAATGGGTATTCTTATTTATATCCTTTTTTCCATCTAACCTAATCTATGGGTGTCCTTATTTATAGGTTCTTATTTATGGGTTGAACATGTGGGCGTTGATTAATATAGGGATACAATACGTATTGCCCCACCACCTGCTTTCCGGGTTGATGCACAGGATAGCCCGCTGCTCATGGCGTCCCTGGAAAAATATGTTGATCCGGTTGTTCATAAGTCGATATAAGGTTGACATGGGTCTGGCGGCGCCCTCTTCCCCGGATGAATTTTTGTCCTTTAATGATTTTTTTACCCGGGGGTTGAAACCCGGTGTCCGGCCTATAGCCTCAATAGACGGCGGCCTCACCTCTCCCGTTGACGCCACCATAAGTGCAGCAGGTACGATTGAGGATAACCGGATTTTCCAGGTGAAAGGGAAAACATATTCGCTCGAGGAATTATTAGACGGTGACAGGGAGCACATCCGGTATTACCAAAACGGCAACTTCATCACCTTGTATCTCTCCCCCGGGGATTATCATCGGATACATATACCCATAGATGGGGAATTACAAAGCATGGCTTACATCCCGGGCAGGTTATTTTCCGTATCCGAGGCGACGACGAATAAAATCGATAAATTATTTGCCCGAAATGACCGTGTTGTCACCACCTTCAGGTCACAAATCGGCATGTTTTCAGTTATATTCGTAGGCGCGATGTTCGTCGGTTCCATGGAAACGGTCTGGCATGGACAAATTACGCCGGCCCGCAATCGTGAAACTCACAAGTGGCGATATGACGACGCTTCCGGCAACATTGATTTTTCACGGGGGGATGAGGTCGGGCGGTTCAATATGGGTTCAACGGTGATCGTGCTCACGCAGCGGGATAAAATCAGGTGGGACAGTGGTTGTGTTGCCGGTAAATGGGTAGCCATGGGACAACAAATAGCCACCAGCACGGAATCAACGGGCAATGGCTGAGGTGTTTTACCTGGACGGATACCGGTCCGGCCAGCGCTCTCATACTGATTGATACTTATCCCGCTATGGCAAGCTGTTTTACCTGGACGGATACCGGTCCGGCCAGCGCTCTCATACTGATTGATACTTATCCCGCTATGGCAAGCTGTTTTGCCTGGACGGATACCGGTCCGGCCAGCGCTCTCATGCTGATTGATACTTATCCCGCTATGGCGAGCTGTTTTACCTGGACGGATGCCGGTCCGGCCAGGGAACGTCATTGCGCGTCAGGTTTCAGGTAGCGGCGTAATTGATAGCGGTAGATAAAACCGGGGAAGGTAAAGACGATAAATAAAAAAAACGTCACCGCGTAAAATTCCCAGTCCTGCGCGTGGGTTTCCCCCTGCATTTTTTTTTCTGCGCCCAAAGCCAGGAATCCCGCCAGGAAATACAGGATCAACCACTCAACCAGACACATCCAGGCCTGTTTTTTGTCCGGTTTGATGAACAGCAGGAAACGTTCATAAAACCAGGGTACATTGGCGAGGATGATGGTGACGATAATCAACAACCAGATGAGATTGCCTGAGGACATCAAGAACGAATTAAAATCCCGGCGCTCTCGCGCAAACGCGTATGAGTTTGCCCGGAATAAAACCCTGCGCCAACGCGCTCAGCCTGTTGGAACTTGTCAGCATCCGCATTCACCTGTCCGGGTTAACCATGCCGTAATGAGTTAAAATCCCGGCGCTCTCGCGCAAACGCGTATGGGTTCGCCCGGAATAAAACGCTGCGCCAACGCGCCCAGCCTGTTGGAACTTGTCAGCATCCACATTCACCTGTCCGGGTTAACCATGCCGTAAGGGGTTAAAATCCCGGCGCTCTCGCGCAAACGCGTATGAGTTTGCCCGGAATAAAACCCTGCGCCAACGCGCTCAGCCTGTTGGAACTTGTCAGCATCCACATTCACCTGTCCGGGTTAACCATGCCGTAAGGGGTTAAAATCCCGGCGCTCTCGCGCAAACGCGTATGAGTTTGCCCGGAATAAAACCCTGCGCCAACGCGCTCAGCCTGTTGGAACTTGTCAGCATCCACATTCACCTGTCCGGGTTAACCATGCCGTAAGGGGTTAAAATCCCAAGACGCTTGTGCAGATGTCCATGGGTTCGCCCGGAATAAAACCCTGCGCCAACGCGCTCAGCCTGTTGGAACTTGTCAGCATCCGCATTCACCTGTCCGGGTTAACCATGCCGTAAGGGGTTAAAATCCCAAGACGCTTGTGCAGATGTCCATGAGTTTGCCCGGAATAAAACCCAGTATCAGCAAGGCCAGCCCATTGAGGCTTAGCGCCATTCGCATCTGTCTGCTCGCCTTGATTTCGGTCATGTGTTCCGGTTGATCGAAGTACATCAATTTGACTATGCGCAGATAATAGTAAGCGCCGATCACGGAGAAGATGACGGCTGATGCAGCCAACCAGATATGGCCGATTGCAACGACTTCCTTGATGACGAACCACTTGGCCCAGAACCCGGCGAACGGGGGGACGCCGGCCAGCGAGAACATGAGCAGCAACATGATGAAGGCAAACCAGGGACTGCGCTCGGCGAGTCCCTTGAAGTCTTCCAGCCTGTCGGATTCATGGTCTTTGCGGCCCAACAGGATGACGACGCCAAAGGCGCCCAGGCTCATAATGGCATAGACGATCACGTAAAACAGCGCGCCGGCATAGCCATAACCCACGTCCAGCCGCATACCGGGCAAAATGCCGAGTATCAAGAAGCCGGCATGGGCGATGGTGGAGTAAGCCAGCATGCGTTTGATGTTGGTTTGGGATATGGCGATAATATTTCCCGCAGCCATGGACAGCACCGACAGGATAATAAGCATCCCCTGCCAATCGATATGCAGGGGTTCCATACCGTCAACCAGCAAACGAACCGCCATTGCAAAGGCGGCCACCTTGGGCGCCGTAGCCAAAAACAGGGTCACCGCCGTGGGCGAGCCTTCGTACACGTCCGGTATCCACATATGAAAAGGAACGGCGCCCAGCTTGAACGCGATACCCACAACCACGAAGACAAGTCCGAAAACTAACAGCACGTCGGTTTCAGTCCGCGCGGAGACGTGCGCGGCGAGCTCCGGCAATACCAGCGTGCCTGAGGCGCCGTACAGGATCGAAATGCCGTACAACAATATGCCGGACGCCAAGGCGCCCAGGACGAAATATTTTATGGCTGCCTCGGATGCGGTTCCGGAGCCTTTGTGCATCGCCACCATGGCATATAAAGACAACGACATCAGTTCCAGGCCCAGGTACACCGTTAACATGCTATACGCCGATGCCATGATCAACATGCCTAATACGGCAAATAATCCAAGCACGAAATATTCGCCTTGCAACGTGTCGCGTTCTTCAAAGTAATCGTATGAATAGGAGAACACGATAATGGACACGGCACAGATGGTCACTTTGAGCACGGCGCTCAGCGGGTCTGATATGAAGTGTTGGTGGAACACCGAAACGGCATCATCCGGGTACAGGTAAACCACGAGAAGCAACACCGCAACCAGGGAAAACTGGGCCAGCCGATAGGTCAGTAATTTGCCCGGATCAGTTGAAAAGGCGTCACAAACCAATATCAGGCAAGCTAATATCAACAGCGCCAGTTCCGGGACAAGAAATACGATTTCAGCAGTGATAGACATGATTATCCGGTTTCAGGTTTGAAATATGTCCAACCAGTTGAAAAGGCGTCACAAACCAATATCAGGCAAGCTAATATCAACAGCGTCAATTCCGGGACAAGAAATACGATTTCAGCAGTGATAGACATGATTATCCGGTTTCAGGTTTGAAATATGTCCAACCAGTTGAAAAGGCGTCACAAACCAATATCAGGCAAGCTAATGTCAACAGCGCCAGTTCCGGGATAAGAAATACGATTTCAGCAGTGATAGACATGATTATCCGGTTTTAGGTTGTGAAATATGTTCAACCAAATGATTGATCGTGGCGTCCATGATTTCGAACAACGGCGCCGGCCAGATGCCCAAGAGCAACACGGCGATGGCAAGCAGGGATAAAAACGAAGCTTCGCGCAGGGAAATATCTTCAAGTCCAGCCACGCGTTCATTGGCTACCTCGCCGAATATCACCCGTTTATACATCCACAAGGTATAGGCCGCGCCCAAAATCAATGTCGTCGCCGCTAAAACGGCAATCCAGATATTGGCCTGAAAACTGCTCAGGATGACCAGAAATTCACCGACAAACCCGGAGGTGCCGGGCAAGCCGGCATTGGCCATGGCAAACAACATCAGGAAAGACGCAAACACCGGCATGGTATTCGCCACGCCGCCGTAATCGGCGATTTCCCGGCTGTGGATCCGGTCGTACATCACGCCGACGCACAGGAATAAGGCTGCCGAGATAAACCCGTGGGATATCATCTGCATCATGCCGCCTTCCAATCCCATCACGACGCTGTCAATTGACCCTGCCGGGATTGAGCGCGCCGGGCCCATGATGAAAAACACGACAAAAAATCCCAAGGTGACAAATCCCATGTGGGAAACAGACGAGTAGGCAATCAACTTTTTCATGTCCTGCTGCACCAGGGCGACAAAGCCGATATAGACAATGGCGATCAACGACAATACGATCATGAAACCCGCCAGGGCGGCGCTGGCATCCGGCGCTATGGGCAAACTGAAGCGGAGGAACCCGTACCCCCCCATCTTCAACAGGATCGCCGCCAGGACTACAGAGCCGCCCGTAGGCGCCTCGACGTGGGCATCCGGCAACCAGGTATGCACGGGCCACATGGGAACTTTCACGGCAAAGGCGAGCAGGAAGGCGATAAACAGCCATTTTTGCGCGGTGAGTGATAACGGCAACATGTGCAGGTCCAATATATAAAAACTCCCCATTTTCGAATACAGGTACAACAAGGCTACCAGCATGAATACCGAACCCAGGAAGGTATAGAGAAAAAACTTGATCGTCGCATAGACGCGCCTCGGGCCACCCCAGACGCCGATGATCAGGAACATGGGTATCAACATGGCTTCCCAGAAAAAATAAAACAGGATGGCGTCCAGGGAGGCGAATACCCCGTTCATCAATCCTTCCAGGATAAGAAAAGACGCCATGTATTGGGAGAGCCTGGTTTCTATCACCTCCCAGCCGGCAATAATGACCAGGACGGTCGTAAACGTCGTCAACAAGATCAGGGGAACCGAAATGCCATCGACGCCCAGGTGATAATTTATGCCGAATGTCTCAATCCACACGGCATGTTCCACGAACTGCATCAGGTAGGTTGAAGTATCGAACCGAAGGTATAACAAGGTTGACGATAAAAAGACCAGTACGGATACGGCCAATGAAAATAATTTGACTGCCTGCTTTTGTCTGTCTCCGATATATAAAATAAACAGGCCGCCCAATATGGGCGCCCAGATCAATAAACTCAGGATTGGTAAAGTTTGACCCATTGCCCCGTCTTCAAAAAACCTGATGGACAAAAACAGCCAGGAGCAACAGCAAACCGATAATCATGGCAAAGGCATAGTGATACAGGTAACCGGACTGCAACGTCCTTATTACGCCCGAAGACCAACGAATTACGCGAGCGGTCCCATTCACCAATACCCCATCTATTACCTGCACGTCTCCCTGTTGCCAAAGTAATTTACCCGCGCCCCGCGCGCCACCGGCGAAAACAGCCTGGTAGACCTCATCAAAATAATATTTTTTAACGAGGAATTGATACAGCAATCCAAACGAGCCGACAATCCTGGCCGGCCAATGTGGAAACCTGATGTAAAATAACCACGCGGTAAAAACGCCGGCAAAGGCCAGCCAGACCGGCGCGTGGGTAAATGCGTTCAAGGTAAAACCCATCACGCCCGTATAGCGTGAAGCCATTTCGTTCAGCCCTTCCGCATGACTGGCGGACACGCGCAGGGCATCCATGTAGTAATCGCCAAAGACCATGGGACCGACCAACACGGCGCCGATAACCAGGGACGGGATTGCCAGGACCGCCAATGGCACAGTGACAACCGCCGGCGATTCTTTCAAATTCTCCCAGGTATGCCGGGTTATTCGTTCTTCACCATGGAACGTCAGGAAAAACATTCGGAATGAATAAAGCGCCGTGATAAATACACCCAGCAACACGGCGATATAGGCGATGCCTGAACCAGGCAGCTGTGAATGATGGACTGCTTCGATAATGGAATCCTTTGAATAAAAACCGGATGTAAACGGAAAACCGATCAAGGCGAGTGAACCGATCAAGCCTGTGAACCAGGTGACAGGCATATAACGATACAATCCGCCCATCTTGCGCATGTCCTGTTCATGGTGTAACGCAATAATCACGGAACCGGCCGCCAGGAAAAGCAACGCCTTGAAAAAGGCATGAGTAACCAGGTGAAAGATCGCCACTGAATAGGCGGAGGCGCCGAGCGCCACCGTCATATAGCCCAACTGTGACAAGGTCGAGTAGGCGACAACCCGCTTGATGTCGTTCTGAACAAGCCCCAAAAGCCCCATGAAGAACGCCGTTACCGCGCCAACCAGTAAAATAAAACTGAGGGCAACCTCGGACAGTTCATATAAGGGCGACATGCGCGCCACCATGAAAATACCGGCCGTTACCATCGTCGCCGCGTGAATTAGCGCGGAAATGGGTGTCGGGCCTTCCATGGAATCGGGCAACCACACGTGCAGGGGAAACTGGGCGGATTTCCCCATGGCGCCGATAAACAGGCAGATACAGATAAGGGTCATCACTGACCATTCATAGCCCGGGATGGGACTCAGGGTCAAGCCGGCAACCGCCTCGGCCTGGCTGAATACTTCCATATAATCCAGCGAATTGAAATACATCAGGACAGCGGCAACCCCGATCAGGAAACCGAAATCACCAACCCGGTTCACGATAAAGGCTTTCAGGCTTGCGAAGATGGCGGACTCCCGCTTGAACCAGAAGCCGATTAACAGATAAGAGACCAATCCAACCGCTTCCCAGCCGAAAAACAGCTGCATGAAGTTGTTCGACATGACCAAGGTCAACATGGCGAAGGTGAACAGGGAAATATAACTGAAAAAGCGCTGGTAGCCCGGATCATCACGCATATAACCGATGGTATAAATATGGATCATCCAGGAAACAAAACTGACGACCACCATCATGGTCACGGATAGCCGATCGATCAGGAAACCCACTTCAAAACTGTAACCGCCCGTCGTCAGCCAGGTATAGACTGCGGCGTTATACACTTCACCGCCATCAAACATGAGATGCTTATAGGCAACCAGGGAAAGCATTGCGGAAATACCAACGCCGATTATCGTTATCCAATGCGCCCCTCTCCTGCCGATGAAGCGACCAAACAGACCGGCGATGAGCGCCCCGATTAAAGGCGATAAGACGATGGCGAGATAAATATTTTCCATGTAGGCGGCCATGTTTATCCCCGCATACTGTCGAGGTCGGCCACGTTGATGGTATTTCGATTACGAAACAGGACGACTAATATCGCCAGGCCGATGGCAGCCTCGGCGGCGGCGACCGTCAGGATAAAAAAGACGAATACCTGGCCGTGGATGTCACCTGCAAAATGGGAAAACGCAATGAAGTTCAAGTTGACTGACAGCAACATCAGCTCGATACACATCAATAAAATGATGACGTTTTTCCTGTTGATGAAAATGCCCGCCACACTGATACAGAAGAGCAACGCGGCTAAGACCAGGACTTCGGTAAGCTCAATCACTGTTGTCTCCCTGTTTCCCCCCTTGCGACCTCTGACTTAAACCCCCTGAATCCCCCTTCTCAGGGGGACTTGCGGACTCCATGTTGACGAGACGCACCCGCGTATCGCGCTTGACAACAACCTGCTTCTCCGGTTTTGGCGTGCGTTGCGCCGCCGGTTTACGCATGGTCAGACTGATCGCAGCGATAATGGCGACCAGCAGGATGGCGCCGGCGATTTCGAAGGGATAAAGATATTCAGTAAACAAGGTCTTGCCTAACAGTTCGGTATTAGCGGCATCGATCGGGGGTTGAGCCGCCGCCGGGGGTAGCCCCGGCAAAACGTGGTCGGAGCTGACAATCAATCCCATGGCAGTCAACATCAAGGCGGCGACGAACAAGCCGACGGGTAAAAACCCGGCAAAACCTTCCCGCAGCGGGGCCAGGTTGATATTCAGCATCATCACTACGAACAGGAACAACACCATCACGGCGCCGACGTAAACCAGCACCAATACGATAGCCAGGAACTCCGCTTGCAGTAGCAACCAGATGGCCGCGCTGCAAAAGAATGCCAGCACCAGGAAAAGCGCGGCGTGGACCGGGTTGCGCACCGTGACCACCATGCCGGCCGAGGTCACCAACACCGCCCCAAAAATGTAAAAAACAACCTGCTCCAACATTTTCAGTTTCCAGTTTTTCGTTTTTCGTTCCTGTTCAACATAACCACCCCCGTAAAGACAGACCCCGCGCCTGCCAAAATGATATATCGCCATCACCTGATACAGGGCAACCATGGGGATTGCCCTTACGATACATCGCTACCACCCGATACAGGGGCAACCACAGGGGGGCGTCATTATGGCGCTCACCTGTACATGGCTTCCCTTGCCCGGTCTTCTGCAATCTGGTCTTCCGCCATGTCCCCTACTTCCAGTAATTTTTGTTTCGTCATCAGCAGGTCGCCGCGTTTTTCGCCGTGATATTCGTATATGCGCGTTTCGACAATGGAATCCACCGGGCATGATTCTTCACAAAACCCGCAAAAAATACACTTTGTTAAATCTATATCGTAGCGGGTAGTCCTGCGCGTGCCGTCATCCCGCTCTTCCGATTCAATGGTAATGGCCACGGCCGGACAAACCGCCTCGCATAATTTGCACGCGATACAGCGCTCTTCGCCGTTCGGATAACGGCGAAGCGCATGCAGCCCCCGAAAACGATATGATTGGGGGGTCTTCTCCTCAGGATATTGCACGGTAATTTTGCGCTTGAACAGGTAGCGTCCCGTCAGGCGCAGTCCTTTCAGCAATTCCCACAGCAAGAGACTCTGAAAATAATCTTTTATTTTTTGCATTGGCTTATCTCCGACCCGCAGGGGCAACCAGGGGACAGGAATATCCCCCCTCCGTTGGCGCGCGCCGGCATTGCTCAGGGCCGGCGCGAGGGCTTGCCCCTGCGAGGGTGAAATCCAGTCGGTTTATTTTTTTGCGGCGCGTGCTCATGGCATTCAACTGAACCAGGGGGGGACTCGGGCAACCACCATGCCGGCTATGACAACGATCCAGACAATGGTAATAGGTAAAAACACCTTCCAACCCAAGCGCATGATCTGGTCGTACCTATAACGGGGAAAGGTCGCCCTGAACCATAGAAACAAGAATAAAAATACCGAGGTTTTAATTAACAGCCATAATATGCTCGGCTCACTGATATAGGGTATGGCGCCAATCAGCGGCAAGCCCTGAAAGGGGGACAGCCAGCCGCCACAGAACAGGACCGCCGTCAGGACGGAAATCAATATCATGTTGGCGTATTCCGCCATAAAGAAAATGGAGAATGCCATGCCGCCGTACTCGACGTGAAACCCCGCGACGATTTCAGATTCGCCTTCGGCGACATCGAACGGCGCGCGGTTGGTCTCTGCCACCCCTGAGATGAAATAAACCAGAAAAATCGGCAGCAGGGGCAACCAGAACCAGTGCAGGATGCTGCCGCTTTGCGAAGAAATAATCTCTCCCAGGTTCAGGCTGCCGGCGGCGATCAGCACACACACCAGCGCAAAGCCCATGGCAATTTCATAAGCGACGATCTGCGCGGCTGAACGCATGGCGCCCAGGAAGGCATACTTGGAATTCGACGCCCAGCCCGCAATGATGACGCCGTAAACAGCCAATGACGTAAGCGCAAGGATATACAACAAACCGGCATTGATGTCAGCCAGTACCAGGGTATCGTCAAACGGCACAACGGCCCAGGCCGCTAAAGACGGCGCGACGGACAACAGTGGGGCAATGATGAACAGACGTTTGTTCGCCCCTGTCGGAATAATGATTTCCTTGAAGAGAAGTTTGACCGCATCGGCGATGGGCTGCCCCAGGCCCCAAACCCGACGACCAAAAAAACCGACCCTGTTCGGCCCGATTCGGCACTGGATAAGACCGATGATCCGGCGCTCTGCGTAGGTAAGATAGAGGACGCTGAGTAGCAGGGGGATCAATATGGCCAGGATCTTTACCAATGTTTCCAGGGTGTAAAGCGTGTAACTTTCATAACCGGCCGGCGCGACCATGGCGACGACGGGCGCTAAAATACCGTCTCTGATGGCGTCAAACAGATATTCAAACACGATTAAGCCCTTGTAATCGACACCACGCCAATCAAGGGCCCCAGCTTGCCGGTATTGATATGCGCGCCATGTATCAACACACAATCGTCCGCTACGGAGTCATCGATATTCAGTGGCAGCTTCACGCCGGCATCCTGGCCGGCAACCTCGATACTCTCCTGCCCGGCCACGCCTAACCTGGTCGCCATGGCAGAATTGATGTGGGCAGCCCCATCAGCGACATCCACGGTTTGCTGTAATGCCGGCGCATGTCGCACCATGGCGTCAACGGAATTCATGGGGATATAGCCTATACGGTACAGCGCATCGTCACCCGTCTCTATTGCTTCAGGAGCTTGCCAGGCGCCCATGTTGCCTGATTGATTATCCTCTACTGCATCAGGCAGCTCTTTTTGAATATCGCCGATTTCTGCATGGTTGAAGCCGGGAAGTTCAAACTTGTTTGCCAGGACGCGCAGTATTTTCCAGGCAGGCCGCGCCTCCCCAAGTGGTGATACAACCGCGGTAAAAGATTGTTGCCGACCCTCGATGTTCAGGTATGAACCTTCGTTTTCCGCATACAAGGCCATGGGCAATAACACATCAGCATAGTCCTCCGCCGCTTTTGTTCTGTATCCAGTGATTGACACCACACAGTCTGCGGCAGAAATGGCGTCCCGCGCCAGCTTGCCGTCAAAAAAATCGAACTCCGGCTCGGCATTCAACAGCAGGTAACCCGCCATCCTGTTTCTCAACATGTCATCGACGTTTAATCCGCCGGCCCGGATATTTCCCGCGCCCGGCATCCTGTGCGGCACGGCCCCGACCAGCCAGGCCCCGGCGCTGTTCGCCCCGTCACCTGAATACCCAAAACTGCTGTCGGTGTATTCCGCCAAGGTCCCGGACAAATAACGAAGCAGGGATAACTGCGGGTGAGACGCAGCCAGGCTACCGATGAATACGGCTGACCTGTCGGCCCGGATAAGCGCATCGGCAATGTCTTTATGGCGCTTTCCCGGTCTGACCCTCGCTCGCAACTGCCTTGAACCTGCATCTTTACCCGTCCTGCCGGCGGCGACTTTCAAAATGGCAGCCAGTTCATTGCCCAGTTTTGCTGATGAAGCAATACATTTATGAGTAAGGTCGTAGTTGAAATCGAAATCAATCGGATTAACCACCATCACGCCGGCGCCGGCCAGGACAGCTTTACGCAATCGATGATTTATGATGGGTTGATCCTTGCGGGGGAAGCCACCGACGATCAATGCCGAGTTGAGTTGTTCGATCTCCGGGATGGATAACCCCAGACCGGGGTACGCCGGCGCTACGTCCTGGTCGCTGAAATCCGTTTGGCGCAGACGATGGTCGATATTATTCGAGCCCAGGCCCCGCATGAACTTTTGCGCCAGATAAAGCTCTTCCGACGTGGCTGAAGGGGAAACCAGCGCGCCGATTTTATCCGCCCCGCGCCCGGCAATGATCGCGCCTAATTTATCTTTTACGAAGTCGAACGCCGTTTCCCAGTCAACTTCCCGCCAACTGCCGTTATCTTTCAGCATGGGCGTGGTCAAACGTGCATCGGAGTACAAGCCTTCATAACTGAACCTGTCCCGGTCCGACAACCAGATTTCATTGATCGCTTCATTTTCTGCGGGAACTACCCGTTTGACCCGATCGCCTTTTACGTGAAAGTGGATATTCGACCCCACTGCGTCATGGGCTGCGATGCCCCCCCGTTGGGTCATTTCCCAGGTGCGCGCGGAATACCGGAACGGCTTGGAGGTCAACGCGCCGACCGGACACAGGTCAATCACGTTGCCGGATAACTCGGAGGTCATGCTCTTCTCTATATAGGTGCCGATCTCCATGAACTCACCGCGACCGGTTGCGCCCAGCTCCCGTAAACCGGCAATTTCCTCACCAAACCGCACACAGCGGGTGCAGTGGATACAACGGGTCATATCCGTCCGTACCAGGGGGCCGATGTTTTTGTCGTTTACGACGCGCTTCTTTTCCTGGTAACGGGACACGTCCCTGCCGTACCCCATGGCCAGGTCCTGTAATTCACATTCACCACCTTGATCGCAAATGGGACAATCCAGGGGATGATTGATCAATAAAAATTCCATGACTGATTTTTGCGCTTCCAGCGCCAGTTGGGACCTTGTATGGACCTTCATGCCATTCATGACGGGCGTTGCGCAGGCCGGCAAGGGCTTGGCCGCCTTCTCCACTTCCACTAAACACATCCTGCAATTGGCGGCGACGGTCAGTTTGTGGTGATAGCAAAATCGCGGCACGTAGTGACCGGTCTCGTCGGTCACCTCGATAAGCATCTGACCCGGTTCGGCCCTGACTTCCTTACCGTCGATTTCAATTGTAAAGTGATTATCAGTCATCTGTTTTTTTAAAACCTTTAACCCTCTTAACCCCCTTGCCAGGGGCGTTAAAGGGTTTCAACAATGCTGCGACCCTTGTTTTCAATCATGTATTCAAATTCCTCGCGGTAGTGTTTAAGAAAACTCTGCACCGGCCAGGCCGCGGCATCGCCCAGCGCGCAAATGGTTCGGCCTTCAATCTTGTTTGCCACGTCAACCAACTTAGCCATATCTTCCTCACGCCCCCGGCCATCGATGATGCAACATAACATGCGATATAACCAGCCGGTTCCTTCACGACACGGCGTGCATTGACCGCAGGATTCGGCAAAATAAAATCGGGAAATACGCCTCAGCATCCTGACCATGCAGGTGGTCTCATCCATCACGACGACGGCGCCGGAACCAATCGCTGACCCCGCAGCCCGCAAGGAATCGTAATCCATATTGGCTTGCAGCATGATCTCGCCCGGCACCACCTGCACGGATGAACCGCCGGGGATCACTGCTTTCAATTTCCGGCCTTTCCACACGCCGCCGGCCAGTTCCAATAAATCCTTGAACGGCAGGCCCATGGGGACTTCAAAATTACCCGGCTTCTCCACGTGGCCGCTTACGGAAAAACACTTGGTCCCGCCGCTGTTCTCTACGCCAAGCTCCGCAAACCATTGCGCCCCTTTCAGCATGATCGTCGGCGCCGAGCAAAAACTCTCGGTGTTATTAACGGTCGTGGGCTTGCCATATAAACCGTATTGCGCGGGAAACGGGGGTTTGAACCGCGGTTTGCCCGGTTTGCCTTCCAGTGATTCCAATAACGCCGTTTCTTCACCACAGATATAAGCGCCGGCGCCTAAGGTGGCATGGATATCGATGTCTATTCCCGAACCCAAAATATTCCTGCCCACCAAACCTTCGTCATAGGCCTCTTGCAAGGCATTTTCAAAGCGCTTGTAAGGCTCATCCATAAACTCGCCGCGTATATAGTTGTAACCCACCGAAGCGCCCATGGCATAGCAGGCGATGGCCATACCTTCGACCAGGGAGTGCGGGTTAAAACGAAGGATGTCACGATCTTTACAAGTGCCCGGTTCACTTTCATCGGAATTGCAAACGACATATTTCGGGTTCGGCGCAGCGGGGTTCATGAAACTCCATTTCAATCCCGTGGGAAAGCCGGCGCCGCCGCGACCGCGCAGGCCTGAGCCTTTTATTGCCGCCGTCACGTCGCCTGGTGACATTTTTTCATTGAGAATTTTTTTCCAGGCCTTGTAGCCATCAACCCGGTAATAATTCTCCAGGGTCCAGGGCTGCTCATACTTGAGCGTGGCGTAGCAAACCAAATTGATCGCATCCCTGTTCATCAATCCAGCCCATCCAGCACTTCGTCCACCAATTCAGTGGTCAGGTTTTCGTAATATCTGTGATCCACCATCATCATGGGCGCGCCACAACAAGCGGCCAGGCATTCTTCCTCCTCTTTCAGGTAGATGCGATTATCTTCGGTGGTTTCGCCGGTTTTCACGCCTAATTTCTTTTCAATGTGATCGACAATTTCATAGGCGCCCCGCAACATGCAGGAGATATTGGTGCACACGGACACGCTGTGACGGCCACAATGCCGGGTCTCCAACATGGAATAAAAGCTGGCGACCTCGTAAACGGCGATCCGCGGCATCTCCAGGTAGTCGGCTACCGCATCCATAAGCTCCGTGGTCAGGTAACCCCGGTTTTCGTGCTGCGCTTCGCGCAGGGCCGCCAGCACGGCAGACTGCTTTTGATCAGGCGGGAATTTCGCCAACCAGCGATCAATTTCCGCACGCAAGCGCCTGGATAATCTCTTGCTCATTCTTCACCTGCCGAAAAAGCACACGGCGCAACGAAGTAGTCGGGCGCCGGAAAAATATGAAAACGAGCCGTTTGCCCGAATACGAGGCGCGGCGTGTGCTTTGAAGCGGAGTGTATAGCTGATACATGAGCATTCAAAACACATAGCGCAACGAAGTAGTCGGGCGCCGGAAAAATATGAAAACGAGCCGTTTGTTCGAATACGAGGCGCGGCGTGTGTTTTGAAGCGGAGTGTATAGCTGATACATGAGCATTCAAAACGCATAGCGCAACGAAGTAGTCGGGCGCCGGAAAAATATGAAAACGAGCCGTTTGTCCGAATACGAGGCGCGGTATGCGTTTTGAAGCGGAGTGTATAGCTGATACATGAGCATTCAAAACGCATAGCGCAACGAAGTAGTCGGGCAAACGGCTCGTTTTCATCTGTCTACTTCGCCGAAAACAATATCCTGCGTCCCAATAACCGCAACCACATCAGCCAGCATATGCCCCTTCACCATTTCATTCATGGCGGAGAGGTGGACAAAACCCGGCGCGCGTATCTTGAGACGATAAGGCTTATTGGCGCCGTCTGAGACAAGGTAAATGCCAAACTCCCCTTTCGGGTGTTCCACGGCCGCGTATACCTCCCCTTCCGGCACGCAATAACCTTCGGTAAACAGCTTGAAGTGATGGATCAGCGATTCCATGTCGTCTTTCATCGCCTCCCTGGCGGGCGGGGTCAATTTGTGATCATCGATAATGACCGGGCCCGGATTATTTCGCAACCAATCCACGCATTGTTTGACGATGGCATTTGACTGACGCATCTCCTCGATACGGACCAAATAGCGGTCATAACAGTCCCCGTTGACGCCGACGGGAATAGCGAAATTCAGCTTGTCATAGACCTCATAGGGCTGTTTTTTGCGCAAGTCCCACTCCACGCCTGAGCCACGCAGCATGGGGCCGGTAAAACCCAGCTCCACTGCACGGTCCGGGGCGACGACCCCAATCCCTACCGTGCGCTGCTTCCAGATCCGGTTATCGGTAAGCAAGGTTTCATATTCATCGACACAGGCGGGGAACCGTTCCGTAAAGGATTCGATAAAATCGAGGAGTGAACCCTGCCGATTTTCATTTAACCTGGCAACCTCCCGGTCTGAACGGTTGGAAGTCACCCGGTATTGCGGCATGTCTGCCGGCAGGTCACGATACACGCCGCCGGGACGGTAATAGGTCGCGTGCATTCTTGTGCCTGATACCGCTTCATAGCAATCCATCAGGTCTTCCCGTTCGCGGAAGCAGTACAGGAAGACGGTCATGGCGCCGATATCCAGGCCATGGGCGCCCAGCCACATGAGGTGATTAAGAATGCGGGTAATCTCATCGAACATCACTCGTATATAACGCGCCCGGACAGGCGGGGTAACGCCTGATAACCGCTCGATGGCCAGCACGTAGGCATGTTCATTACACATCATGGACACGTAATCGAGACGGTCCATGTAACCGATACTCTGGTTATAGGGCTTGCTCTCGGCTAATTTTTCCGTGCCGCGATGCAGCAGGCCGATGTGCGGGTCGGCGCGTTCGATGACTTCCCCATCCATCTCCAGCACCAGGCGCAACACTCCATGGGCCGCCGGGTGTTGCGGGCCGAAGTTCATCGTCATGTTTCTGATTTCAGGCATTAATTCTCTGCGCGCTTATCTTCCGGCGCGGGGTGACGGTTATCGCGCCTGATCACCTTGGGCGTCAGCACACGATTTTTTATCGTGACCGGTTGGTACACCACCCGGCCCTGGTCCGGGTCATAGCGAACTTCCACGTTGCCTTCCAGCGGAAAATCCTTACGGAAAGGATGCCCTATAAAACCATAGTCAGTGAGTATTCGTCGCAGGTCAGGATGTTCCTCGAACAGGATGCCAAACAGGTCAAATGCCTCCCGCTCGAACCAGTTGGCGCCGGCCCAAATATGGGTAACTGAAGGGATTTTCGCCGGTTGGCCGGAAACAAAACTACGCACCCGTAAACGCTGGTTACGTTTTAATGACAACAGGTGATAGACAACCGCGAATCGATCTTCAATATCCCGGGTATCGATATATACCCCCTCACTGACCCCGCGGCTGAAGCCTGTCCTGGTCGTATCCCCGGTTTCCCAGTCCGCCTTGCCATAAGCCAGGTAATCGATACCACATAAATCGGATAATTGTTTGAATGCCAGGGACTCATCGTCCCGTAGCTTCAGGCACACTTCCGGTAAATCCGCCGGGCTGACGTCAATAGTCACCTGCCCGGCCTCGATCTTGTCCCTGATAATTTCGGGGCCGAGACACTCATGCAGGTCGTTGAGAAGCGTATCCGGGAACGGGGCTTGTGTCATCGTGAACCGGAGTGATTTTATCTTTTGTGGCTATCTTTTAATGGTATTTGTGTTGGTTCGTTTGATCTTCTTCTGCAACTGAAGCACGCCGAACAACAGGGCCTCCGCCGTAGGCGGGCAACCCGGCACGTAGATATCCACGGGAACAATCCGGTCGCAGCCCCGTACAACCGAATAAGAATAGTGGTAATAGCCACCGCCGTTTGCGCATGAGCCCATGGAAATCACCCACCTGGGTTCCGCCATCTGGTCATAAACCTTGCGTAGCGCCGGCGCCATCTTGTTTACCAGGGTGCCGGCCACGATCATGACGTCAGATTGTCTGGGACTGGGACGAAATATGACGCCGAACCGGTCCAGGTCATACCGCGCCGCGCCGGCGTGCATCATCTCGACGGCGCAACAGGCAAGACCGAAGGTCATCGGCCACATGGAACCGGTCCGCGCCCAGTTCACCAGGTTATCTACCGTTGTAGTCACGATGCCCTGTTCGTGAATTTTCTCTTCGCCACCCATCTCAGCTCACTCCCATTCCAAGGCGCCTTTCCGCCATTCATAAATAAATCCGATGACTAATACAGCCAGGAACAACATCATGGCCCAGAATCCCACCATGCCTATTTCCCGCAATGCAATCGCCCAGGGGAAAAAAAAGGCGATTTCCAGGTCAAAAATAATAAACAGGATAGCGACGAGATAATAACGCACGTCGAACTGCATCCTGGCGTCTTCGAATGCCTCAAAACCACATTCATAAGGGGACTGCTTTTCGCTGTCGGGGCGATGCGGGCCAAGAAAATAACCCAATGCGAACAATACGACTCCCAACCCCAGCCCAACGACCAAAAAAATCAATATCGGCAAATAATTTTCTAACATGGGACATCATTATACCCACATCCGATGCTGTAAAAAAGAGATAAAAAAAGCCAGTTCGCCGGCCCGATTGCGCCGGGATTCTATTGAATGTATCAGGAATTATTGAAGGAGTTTGTGGTAGCTGCCGTCGGCCTTGGCCTAGGTGAGCGCGAGGAACAGGCGCGCCAAGTGGTAGTAGCTGGGGAGCCTAGCTATGAAGTTTGAAGTTTGAAAGGGGGGGGGAAGGGCGAAGAAATGATTTTAAACTTCACACTTCAAACTTTATGACTCAGCGCATCCATTGGTGAGAACCCTGCTCAATTTGAGAATGGCGACGCGACAGGGCTTGTGTTCGTTAATCCGTTGCCGAACCTCAGGAAGATGCCGTGCTCGGGCGACGCGTCCCAGTTCTCCCGGCGGTCCAGTTCCAGGCCCCAGGTGAACCATCCGCCCGTCACCTGGCTACCCAGACGCCAGTTCCTGCTCCCCGGACCAGCCTCGTCCAGCGCGCTGTACAGCTTCAGCAAGCTCGGCCCGCGAGTCTCAAAGCCATAGCCCAACTCCATCCGTAACCGGCTCGGGCGCAGGTTGCCGCGTTCAGTCGGGGACGGTTGACTGCCCAGGCTGGCGCCTAACAACCGCTCTTCCCGCCACAGGTTCTCCACCCCGCTCGAGGCCTCGCCCCAGGTCGGCGACAAGGTCAACGACGGGCCAATCCCCTCCACGCCCGGATCCAACGCTACCGACACGCTCGCGCCCCATTCCTCGAACGCCCGTTCTGTATGCCCCAGCAGGTACCGGCCCCGCGTCTCAATCCCCAAACCCCAGGCCGCATGGCGGTATGCCAACCCTCCGCCTAACTCCGCGCCCACGCCCGTGTCCGCATCGCCACCGTCCCAGCGACCGCCGAACTCCAGGCTTAACTCCAACTGTTGTTGCGGCCCTGCCTGCCAGGCGCGCCGGCCTTCCAGCATCAGGCGTACGCGATGCGCATCCGCATCCACTTCCGGCATCGCCACTGCATCGCTCTGCTCCCATTCCGACCCTTCCATGTTCACTATAAAGGCGTCGCCCTTCAACGCCAGGTCCAGACCCCGCCACGTCGCCAACTCCCCGCGACTGCCCAACGCCGCCATCCGCATCTCCGTGTCCGTCGTTACCCGCCCGAACTCGTCCGTCAAAGTCGCCTCCCCCCAGCCGATGCCCAGCAACCCCCACAGGGATACCCGCTCGTTCAACTGCCAGTGAGCATAGGGCAGTACGCTGCTCAGGTCCAAGTCTATCTGCCCCTCGTTCAACCCGGCCGCCGCCGCTTGATAGTCCAGTTCCCCGACGCTGTGTGATAACGCCACGCCCAGCAGCAGGTCATGCTCAGCCAGCCGCACGTCCGCGCCCAGGTAACCCGTGTTCACTTCCCCGTCCAATGTTATCCGCGCCCCGGACTGGCCACTGAACTGGCTCCGCGAACCCCGACCCCACACTGTCCACTCCTGACCCGACCCGCCATCGACGCCATCCTCATCCGTCGCGTCAAGGCGCGTCTCAAAGGCGACCTGGGACAGGAATTCGCCCTGCGGGGAACGCTCCGGGCCGGAAAAACCGCCGGGCAATGCCGCGCCGCCGGGACCGCCCAGGGAAAAGTTCCGCCATGCGCCGGTGGTCCAGCCCGCGCCGGCCGTGCCGCTAACCGCGCCGTTGGCCGCACCGATGGTCCAGTCCGCGTCAGCCGCGTCGTTGCTCGCACCAGTCGTCCAGTCCGCGTCAGCCATGCCGCTAACCGCACCAGTCGTCCAGTCCGCGTCAGCCGCGTCGTTGGCCGCACCGGTCGTCCAAGCGGCGCCAGCCGGGCCGCCAACCGCACCGGTCGGCCGGCCCATACCAACCGTGCCGCTGCCGGCCTGCGACAGCGCAGCCGTCCCGCCGGCGTGCGTTGTCCATCTCGCGCTGGCCGCGCCGATGCCGTCCCGTAGCGACGTGCCCGGCAACCCGGCGCGTGGCGCGCGCGGCGTGCCACCGGGCCGGAAGCGTTGGCCGATAGCGTCCACCGCTTCCGTTGCCACCGTCCGCCCAAACGCCGCCAGAGACCATTGCAACGCCTCGCCGCGCAGGGACGCCAGGTCGTTATCGATGATCCGGCCCGTCGCTTCGGCATCGCCCAACTCCGCATGACTCGTGCCAACCAGCGTTACCGTGAACGTCTCCTCGTCCTCCACCAGGTCATCGTCCGTCGTCTGAATGACGATCGTCGCCGCGTCCTGCCCCGTCGCGATCGTGAACTCCCCTTGCTGACCTGCGGGCGGCGCATAGTCGGACTGCGCCAGGGCCGTGCCGTCAGTTATCCGATAAACTACCAGTAGCGTCCCGGCTTCCGGCACGGGCCTGGACAATGTAATCCCGAACTCGACGGGCGCGCCCTCTACCGCTTGACCGTCCGCAATCGATATAGTGATCGGGCCGGTTACCTCAATAGTGAAACTCAGCGCTACCGTATCCCCATCCTCGTCCGTGGCCATCAGGCTGTATTCGGTCGCCGCCAGCATCGTCGTCGGCGTACCCGATAATTCCCGCGCGGCCGCATCGAAGCTCAGTCCGCTGGGTAGTTCCGGCGTCAGCGCATAGGTCAGCGCGCCGTCGCCGCCCATGGCCGCCGGCAGCGTCAATACCGGGATCGGCCAGTTCCGGGTCCAGGACTGAGCCGGGACCGTCGCCGAACCAAAGCTCGGCGTCAGGTCGTCGTCGATGATTGTGCCGCCTCCCGTCGCCGTGTCGATGGTGGCATTCCTGGCGTTGCTCAGGGCCACTACCACGGTCTCGTCCGGTTCGGTGGTCGTGTCCCCCGTCACCGCTACGTTGAAGGTCTGGGTCGTCGTTCCCGCCGGGAAGGTCAGCGCGCCGCCGGTAATCGCCGCGTAGTCGGTCCCCGAGGTCGCCGTGCCGGTCCCGGTGTCCGCCCAGGCCACCGTCACCACCCGGCCGCTCGCCGCGTCCAAGGTCACCGTCCAGGTCAGGTTTACCGAACCAGCGTCGCCCTCCGTCACGCTCGGCGAGTCGATGGACAGCGCCGGCGGCTCGTCGTCATCAGCGATGGCGCCGGTTCCCGTCGCCGTGCTGATGGCTGCGTTGACGGCGTTGCTCAGGGTCACCACCACGGTCTCGTCCGGCTCGTCCAGGACGTCGCCCGTCACCGCTACGTTGAAGGTCTGACTCGTGGTTCCCGCCGGGAAGGTCAGCGTACCGGTGGTGATGGCCGCGTAGTCGGTCCCCGGAGTCGCCGTGCCCGTCCCGGCGTCCGCGTAGGCCACTGTCACTTGCTCGGTACTCGCCGCGCTCAAGCTCACGGTGAACGTCAGGTTAGTCGAACCGGCGTCACCTTCCGTCACGCTCGGCGAGTCAATCGACAGCGTCGGCGCGTCGCCGGCGTCGTCATCGTCGATGATGGTGCCGGTGCCCGTCGCCGGACCGATGGCTGCGTTGGCGGCGTTGCTCAGGGTCACCGCAACGGTCTCGTCCGCCTCGTCCAGGACGTCGCCCGTCACCGCTACCACGATCGACCGGCTGGTGGTTCCCGCCGGGAAGGTCAGCGTGCCGCCGGTGATAGCCACGTAGTCGGTCCCCGATGTTGCCGTGCCAGTCCCGGCGTCCGCATAGTCCACCGTCACCGGCTCGGTGAGCGCCTCGCTCAGGGTCACGGTGAACGTCAGGTTCGTCGAACCGGCGTCACCCTCCGCCACGCGCGGCGAGTCGATCGCCAACGACGGCCCCGTGTCGTCGTCGGTGATGGTGCCGGTCCCCGTCGCTGTGTCGATGGCCGCATTCCTGACATTGATCAGGGTCACCACGATGGTCTCGTCATCTTCATCCAGGACATCGCCCATCACCGACACCGTGATTGTCCGGCTCATGGTCCCCGCCGGGAAGGTCAGCGTGCCGCCGGTGAGCGCCACAAAGTCCGTCCCCGACCTCGCCGTGCCGGTGACGACGTAGTCTACCGTCACCGGGACGCTACTAACCGGACTCAGGGTCACCGTGAACGTCAGGCTCACCGAATCATCGTCCCCCTCCGCCACACTCGGCGAGTCGATCGATAGCGACGGGGCGTCGTCTATCGGAGGGGGCTCGCCGACATCGTCGTTCCTGATCGTCCCTGTCCCCGTGCCGGTTCCGATCATCGCGTTGGCGGGGCTGCTCAACGATAACACCACCGTCTCGTTCGCCTCGACGGTGGTGTCCCCCCTCACCGACACCGTGACCTCCTGGCTCGCGGTTCCCGCAGGGAAGATCAGCGTGCCGCCGGTGATCGCCGTGTAGTCGGTACCGGACGTGGCCGTGCCGCTCCCGGCGTCGGCGTAGTTCACCGTCACCTGCTCGATACTCACCGGACTCACGGTTACCGTGAACGTCAGGTCCTTCGAACCGCTGTTCCCTTCCGTCACGCTCGGCGAGTCGATCGACAGCATCGGCGCGTCGTCGTCCGTGATCGTCAGCGTTACGTCGGGCGGCGCGTTGGTCACGCTGTCGGAGGCGGTTCCCGAAACGGTCACCGCCTTGTCCGTCGAATCAATCGCGTTGTCCACCGCAGTGACCGTCACCGTCCCTGTGCTCGTCGTCTCGCCCGCCGCGATCGTCAGCGTGTTCGCCGAACTCAGGGTGAAGTCGGAAGCGTCCGCGCCCGTCCCCGCCGCCGCCGACACTGTGATCGTCACCGCGTCGGACCACTGCCGGTCGAGCGTCGCGCTCACCGTCGCAACCCCGCCGTTCTCCGAAATCGACGGCGGCGTGAGGACCAGCGTCGCACTCGGAGGCGTTATAAGAGGAACCCACTCGACCATGCCAACGTTCCCCCCGGCAGGGCTGTTGAAGTTTCTCCACCTAAGTCTGATGACGACCCCGCCGTTGTCGATCATGGCTTGGGTCGGAATGAAATTTGTCAACCTCAAATCTTGGAAATTGGAAAAACCCGCATTATAGCCCACGAGTTCCTGACACGCGGTAGACGGGAGCGGCGGAGTCACCCTCGTCCAGGGACAAGCGTCAATCGCGGCGTTAGCCCATTGCCTGCTTCCTCCGGTGATTGTGACTGACTGCTGAAGCGTCAGCTTGCCTATGAGGCTCGTCGTGGTCACATCATGAGTCCAGACGCCGCCCGGCGTCCATCTGGCTCCCGGCGTCACATCGTCGTCCGTGATCGTCCCCGTGCCGGTCGCCGTCGAGATCGTCGCGTTCGTCGCGCTGCTCAGGGTCACCACGACGGTCTCGTCCACCTCGTCGGTCGTATCGCCCGTCACCGCCACGTTGAAGGTCTGGCTGGTCGTCCCCGCCGGGAAGGTCAGCGTGCCACCGGTGATGGCCGTGTAGTCCGTCCCGGACGTGGCCGTGCCGGTCCCGGCGTCCGCATAGGCCACCGTCACCTGCTGGCTGCTCGCCACGCTCAAGGTCACGGTGAACGTCAGGTTCGTCGAGCCGCTGTCCCCCTCCCTCACGCTCGGCGAGTCGATCGACAGCGTCGGCCCGTCGTCGTTCGTGATCGTCCCCGTGCCGGTACCCGTCGCGATCGTCGCGTTCGTCGGGCTGCTCAGGGTCACGATCACCGTCTCGTTCGCCTCATCGGTCGTGTCGCCCGTCACCGAGACGTCGAAGCTCTGCACGGTAGACCCCGCCGAGAAGACCACCGGAGTGCTGGTGATAGCCGTGTAGTCCGTCCCGGACGTGGCCGTGCCGGTCCCGGCGTCAGCGGCGTCCACCGTCACCTGCCGGCCGCTCGCCGCGCTCAACCTCACCGTGAACCTCAGGATCGTCGAACCGCTGTCCCCCTCGGTCACGCTCGGCGAGCTGATCGACAGTGTCGGCATCGCATCGTTGTCCGTGATCGTCCCCGTCCCGCTCGCCGTCGAGATCGTCGCGTTCGTCGCGCTGCTCAAGGTCACCACGACGGTCTCGTTCGCCTCGTCCAGCGTATCGCCCGTCACCGATACGTTGAAGGTCTGGCTGGTCGTCCCCGCCGTGAAGGTCAGCGTGCCGGCGGTGATCGCCGTGTAGTCGGTCCCCGAAGTGGCCGTGCCGGTCGTGGCGTCGGCGTAGGCCACCGTCACCTGCTGGGCGCTCGCCGCGCTCAACGTCGCCGTGAAGGTCAGGTTCGTCGAGCCGCTGTCCCCCTCGGTCACGCTCGGCGAGTTGAGCGACACCGTCGGCCCGTCGTCGTCCGTGATCGTCCCCGTGCCGGTACCCGTCGCGATCGTCGCGTTCGTCGCGCTGCTCAGGGTCACCACGACGGTCTCGTTCACTTCGTCGGTCGTATCGCCGGTCACCGCCACGTTGAAGGTCTGGGTCAGGCTGGTTGTCCCCGCCGTGAAGGTCAATGTGCCGCCGGTGATAGCCGTGTAGTCCGTTCCCGACGTGGCCGTGCCGGTCGTGGCGTCCGCGTAGTCCACCGTCACCTGCTGGCTGCTGACCGCGCTCAGGGTCACCGTGAACGTCAGGTTCGTCGAGCCGCTGTCCCCCTCCGCTACGCTTGGTGAGTCAATCGACAGCGTCGGGGTCTGCGCGGCGGCCTCGGGCGCGACGGCGACCAAGGCGAGGAGAAGCAAGGGGGCAAGGCAGGGGCGCCGGCCGGCGATCCAGCGTTTCATGCCAACGTCAGGGTCGTCGTGCCGCTGTCGCCCTCCGACACGCTCGGTATCGGGGGGGGGGGGGGGGGCAGGCAACCCACCGCTTCACACCCTCGAAGCTGAAGCGAAGAAAAGAGAGAGGCAAAGAAAAAAGCAGCGGCATATCAGAAATTGCTCAATTTATTCGATAAACGAGTGGCAATGACAACAAGGCGTTTCGCCGAAACAAACGCCAAATACGACTTGCGCAATCCCCCGTGTTGCCAAAGCGTCCACCTGTATCGAATTTGTAAAGATTACCTGTCATGCTATAGCACAGCATAATTTTTATCAACAAAAACTTTTCCAGTCCCCTTGACAGCTTGTCAGGGCGCAAAAACCTTGATGGCAAATCGTCAAACCCGTTCCCGGAGAGCGCTTTGAGAGGGATATACCCTTGACATATCCCCAAGTTTGCCGGAGTATATGGATATTTTTTTTACCTTCCACTTCTCCCGTTGCCGAACTGCAGCAAGATGCCGTGCTCGGGTGACCCGCTCCAGTTCTCCCGGCGGTCCAGTTCCAGGCCCCAGGTGAACCACCTGCCCGTCACCAGGCCGCCCAGACGCCAGTTCCTGCTCCCCAGACCAGCCTCGTCCAGTGCGCTGTACAGCTTCAGCAAGCCCGGGCCGCGAGTCTCAAAGCCATAGCCTAACTCCATCTGTAACCGGCTTGGCCGCAGGCCGCCGCGCTCAACCGGGGCCGCCTGGCCGCCCAGGCTCGCGCCTAACAACCGCTCTTCCCGCCACAGGTTCTCCACCCCGCTCGAGGCCTCGCCCCAGGTCGGCGACAAGGTCAACGACGGGCCAATCCCCTCCACGCCCGGATCCAACGCCACCGCCACGCTCGCACCCCATTCCTCGAACGCCCGCTCCGTATGCCCCAGCAAATACCGGCCCCGCGTCTCAATCCCCAAACCCCAGGCCGCATGGCGGTATGCCAACCCGCCGCCCAACTCCGCGCCCAAGCCCGTATCCGCATCGCCACCGTCCCAGCGACCGCCAAACTCCAGGCTCAACTCCAACTGCTGTTGCGCCGACGGCTGCCAGGCGCGCCGACCTTCCAGCGTCAGGCGCAGACGACTCGCATCCGCATCCACTTCCGGCAACGTCACTACAGCGCCGCGAGTCTGCTCCGACCCTTCCATGTTTACTATAAAGGCGTCGCCCTTCAACGCCAGGTCCAGTCCCCGCCAGGACGCCAACTCCCCGCGACTGCCCAACGCCGCCATCCGCATCTCCGTGTCCGTCGTCACCCGCCCGAACTCGTCCGTCAAAGTCGCCTTCCCCCAACCAATGCCCAGCAACCCCCACAGGGACACCCGCTCGTTCAACGCCCAGTGAGCATAGGGCAGGACGCTGCTCAGGTCCAAGTCCACCCGTCCCTCGTCCAACCCGGCCGCCGACGCCTGATAGTCCAGTTTCCCGATGCTGTGCGATAACGCCACGCCCAGCAGCAGATCATGCTCAACCAGCCGCACGTCCGCGCCCAGGTAGCCCGTGTTCACCTCCCCGTCCAACGTTATCCCTGCCCCGGACTGGCCACTGAACTGGCTCCTTGAACCCCGGCCCCATACTGTCCACTCCTGACCCTTCGCGCCATTCTCACCATCGACGTCATTCTCACCATCGACGCCATCAGTACCGTCAGTACCGTCAGCGCCATCAGCGCCATCCTCGTCCGGCGCGTCAAGGCGCTTCTCAAAGGCAAACTGGGACAGGAATTCGCCCCGCGGTTCACGCTCAGGGCCGGAAAAACCGCCGGGCAATTCCACGCTACCGTGACTCTCCAGGAAAAAGTTCCGCCACGCGCCCGTCGTCCAGCCCGCGCCGGTCGCGTCGGTGGCCCGGTTCGCGCCAGCCGCGCCACTGTTCGCACCGGTCGTCCAGGCGGCGTCAGCCGCATCGTTGCCGGCGCCGGTCGTCCAGGCCGCGCCAGCCAAGTCGTTGCCCACGCCGGTCGTCCAGGCCGCGCCAGCCGCGTCGTTGCCGGCGCCGGTCGTCCAGGCGGCGCCAGCCGTGACGTTGCCCGCGCCGGTCGTCCAGGCGGCACCAGCCGTAACGTTGCCCGCGCCGGTCGTCCAGGCGGCGCCAGCCGCGTCATTGCCTGCACCGGTCGTCCAGGCGGCGCCAGCCGTGACGTTGCCCGCGCCGGTCGTCCAGGCGGCACCAGCCGCGCCACTGCCCGCATCGGTCGTCCGGGCCGCGCCAGCCGCAACGTTGCCCGCGCCGGTCGTCCGGGTGGCTCCAGCCGCGTCGTTGCCCGCGCCGGTCATCCAGGCGGCGCCAGCCGCGTCGTTGCCCGCGCCGGTCGTCCGGGTGGCGCCAGCCGGGCCGCTAACCGCACCAGCCGTGACGTTGCCCGCGCCGGTCGTCCGGGCGGCGCCAGCCGGGCCGCTAACCGCGCCAGTGGTCCGGCCCGCATCAGCCGTGCCGCTGTCCGCACCAGCCGTGACGTTGCTTGCGCCGGTGGTCCAGGTCGGGCTGTCGGCCGCGCCGTTGCCAGCCCACGACAGCGCATCCGTCCCGGCGGCGCGTGTTGGCCATCTCGCGCCGGCCGCGCCAGGGCCGTGCCGTAGCGACGTGACCGGCAACCCGGCGCGTGGCGCGCGCGGCGCGGCGCCGGGCCGGAAGCGTTGGCTGATGGTGTCCACCGCGTCTGTCGCTACCGTCCGTCCGAACGCCGCCAGAGACCATTGCAACGCCTCGCCGCGCAGGGACGCCAGGTCGTCATCGATAATCCGGCCCCTCGCCTCGGCATCGCCCAACTCCGCATTACGGGCGCTGACCAGTGTCACCGTGAATGTCTCCTCGTCTTCCACCAGGTCGTCGGCTGTCGTCCGAATGACGATTGACGCCGCGTCCTGTCCCGCTGCAATCGTGAACTCTCCTCGGCGACCATCGGGCGGCGTGTAGTCGGTATGCGCCAGGGCCGTGCCGTCAGTTGTCCGCCAAACCACCAGTAGCGTCCCGGCTTCCGGCACGGGCCGGGACAGCGTGATCCTGAACTCGATGGGCTCGCCCTCCACCGCCTGGGCGTCCGCAATCGATAGCGTAATCGGGTCGGCCACCTCGATCGTGAAACTCAGCGCCACCGTATCCCCATCCGCGTCCGTGGCCGTCAGGCTGTATTCGGTCGCCGCCTGCGCCGTCGTCGGTGTGCCTGATAATTCCCGCGTGGCCGCATCGAAGCTCAGTCCGCTGGGTAGCGCCGGCGTCAGCGTGTAGGTCAGCGCGCCGTCGCCGCCTGTGGCCGCTGGCAGCGTCAATACCGGGATCGCCCGGTTCTGGGTCCAGGACTGAGCCGGGATGGTCACCGAACCGAAGCTGGGTGTCAGGTCGATGTCGTCGTCGATGATTGTGCCGGTTCCCGTCGCCGCGCCGATGGTCGCGTTCGTCGCGTCGCTCAGGGCTACCACTACGGTCTCGTCCGGCTCGGTGATAGTGTCCCCCGTCACCGCTACCGTTACCGCCCGGCTGGTGGCGCCGGCGGGGAAGGTCAGCGTCCCGCCGGTGATCGCCGCGTAGTCCGTCCCTGAGGTTGCCGTGCCTGAGGTTGCCGTGCCCGGCCCGGCATCCGCGTAGGCCACTGTCACCAGCCGCCCGCTGGCGGCGTCCAGGGTCACGGTGAACGTCAGGGTCGTCGAGCCGTCGTCGCCCTCCGTCACGCTTGGCGAGTCGATCGCCAGTGACGGCGGGGCGTCGTCGTCGGTGATGACGCCGGTTCCCGTCGCCGTGCCGATGGTCGCGTTCGCCGCATTGCTCAGGGTTACCACTACGGTCTCGTCCGGCTCGTCCAGGACGTCGCCCGTTACCGCTACCGTGATCGCCTGGCTCGTCGTCCCCGCCGGGAAGGTCAGGGCGCCGGCGGGGAGCGCCGTGTAGTCGGTCCCGGACGTGGCCGTGCCCGTCCCGGCGTCCGCATAGTCTACTGTCACCTGCTCGGTACCGGCCGCGCTCAGGGTTACGGTGAACGTCAGGTTCGTCGAACCGGCGTCACCTTCCGTCACGCGCGGCGAGTCGATCGACAGCGACGGCGCGCCGTCGTCGTCGTCGGTGATGATGCCGGTTCCCGTCGCCGCGCCGATGGTCGCATTCGTGGCGTTGCTCAGGATCACTACTACGGTCTCGTCCGCCTCGTTCAGGACGTCGCCGGTCACCGCCACGTCGAAGGTCTGGCTGGTCGTCCCCGCCGGGAAGGTCAACGTGCCGGCGGGGAACGCCGCGTAGTCGGTCCCGGACGTCGCCGTGCCGGTCCCGGCGTCGGCGTAGGCCACCGTCACCGGCACGGTACCGGCCGGACTCAGGGTCACGGTAAACGTCAGGTTCGTCGAGCCACTGTCACCCTCCGTCACGCTTGGCGCGCCGATCAACAGCGTCGGCAGCGTGTCCGGGTCACCGCCCCCGCCGTCGTCGTCGTTCACAATCGTTCCCGTCCCCGTGCCGGTTCTAATCGTCGCGTTGACGGGGTTGCTCAGCGATACCACCACCGTCTCGTTCGGCTCGTCGATGGTATCGCCCGTTATCGATACGTCGAAGGTCTGGCTGGTCGTCCCCGCCGGGAAGGTCAACGTGCCGGCGGGGAGCGCCGTGTAGTCAGTCCCGGACGTTGCCGTGCCGGTCCCGGCGTCCGCGTAGGCTACCGTCGCCGGCGCCGCGCTGGCCGCGCTCAAGCTCACCGTGAACGTCAGGTTCCTGGCGCCGCGATTCCCCTCCGTCACTCGCGGCGAGTTGATCGACAGCGTCGGCCTGTCGTCGTCCCTTACCGTGATTGTGGCCGGGCTCACCGTCAGGCCGCCTGAGGCGCCGCTCACCGTCACCGTCTCGTCGGTGTTGATTATTCCATCATCCGTCGGCGTCAGCGTGAAGCGCCCGGTCCCGCGCGCCGCCCCCGCCTGGATCACGAGGTCGAACGCTGACACCACCGCGAAGTCCACCGTCCCCAGCGCGCCGCTCCCCCCTATGCTCACCCGCACCGTCCGGGCTGTGGCGAACCGCGTGCCACCGTTGACCGTCGCCGTCACCGTGACCGTCGTCGCCCCGGCGCGCTCGCTCACACTGACGTTGTTCACCGTCAAGCTGATCGAGGTCGGCGCGGCATCGTCATCCGTCAACGTGATCGTGGCCGAGCTCACCGTCAGGCTGCCCGACGTGCCGCTCACCGTAATCGTCTCGTTGGTCTCGTCCACGACGTCGTTCGTCGGTCTCAGCGTGAACGTCCCGGTACCGCTTGCGGCGTCCGCCGCGATAGAGATGTTGAACGCCGACACCGCCGCGAAGTCCACCGCCGTCGCCACGCCGCTGCCCGTCACGCTCACCCCGACGGTCTTCGCCTCGGCGAACCGCGTCGCGCCGTCCACCGTCGCGGTCACCGTGATCGTGGTCGCGCCGTCGCCCTCGGCCACGCTGTTGTTGTCCACCGTCAGCGTGAGCGAGGTCGGGGCTGCATCGTCGTCCGTCAGCGCGATCGTGGCCGAGTTCACCGTCAGGCCGCTTGATGCGCCGCTCACCGTCACCGTCTCGTTGGTCTCGTCCGTGACGTCATCCGTCGGCGTCAGCGTGAAGGTTCCGGTACCGCTCGTCGCCCCCGCCGCAATCGTAATGTTGAAGTCCGACACCGCCGCAAAGTCCACCGCCGTCGCCGTGCCGCTGCCCGCCACGCTCACGGTCACCGTCGTGACATCGGCGAACTGCGTCGCCCCGTTCACCGTCGCCGTCACCGTGATCGTGGTCGCCCCGTCGCCCTCCCCTACGCTGTTATCGTCCACCGTCAGCGTGAGCGAGGTCGGCGCGCCGTCGTCGTCCGTCAGGCTGATCGTATCCGAGTTCACCGTCAGGCTGCCTGAAGTACCGCTCACCGTGATGGTCTCATCGGTCTCGTCCGCCGCATCGTCCGTTGGCGTCAGCGTGAACGTCCCGGTACCGCTCGCCGCCTCCGCCGCAATCGTAATGTCGAAGTCCGACACCGCCGCAAAGTCCACCGCCGTCGCCGTGCCGCTACCCGCCACGCTCACGGTCACCGTCGTGGCCTCGGCGAACCGGGTCGCGCCGTCCACCGTCGCCGTCACCGTGATCAGGGTCGCCCCATCGCCCTCGCCGACGCCGTCGTCGTCCACCGTCAGCGTGATCGCGGTCGGCGTCGCATCGTTGTCCGTCAATGCGATCGTGGCCGAATTCACTGTCAGGCTGCCTGACGCGCCGCTCACCGTCACCGTCTCGTCGGTCTCGTCCACCGTGTCGTCCGTCGGCGTCAGCGTGAACGTCCCGGTCTGGCTCGCCGCCCCGGCCCCGATCGTAATGTCAAAATCCGCCACCGCCGCAAAGTCCACCGCCGTCGCCGTGCCGCTGCCCGCCACGCTCACGGTCACCGTCGTGGCCTCGGCGAACCGGGTCGCGCCGTCCACCGTCGCCGTCACCGTGATCGTCGTCGCCCCGTCGCCCTCGCCCACGCTGTTGTCGTTCACCGTCAAGGTGATCGCGGTCGGCGCCGCGTCGTTGTCCGTCAACGTGATCGTGGCCGAGTTCACCGTCAGGGCGCCTGAGGCGCCGCTCACCGTAATAGTCTCGTCCGTCTCGTCCGCCGTGTCGTCCGTCGGCGTCAATGTGAACGTCCCGGTCTGACTCGTCGCGCCCGCCGCAATCGTGATGTTGAACGCCGACACCGCCGCAAAGTCCACCGCCGTCGCCGTCCCGGTTCCCGCCACGCTCACTCCGATGGTCGTGGCGTCGGCGAACCGGGTCGCCCCGTCCACCGTGGCCGTCACCGTGATCGTGGTCGCCCCGTCGCCCTCGCCCACGCTGTTGTCGTTCACCGTCAACGTGATCGACGTCGGCGATGTATCATTGTCGGTGATCGTCCCCGTGCCGGTCGCCGTCGAGATCGTCGCGATCGTCGGGTTGCTCAAGGTCACCACGACGGTCTCGTTCGACTCGGCCAGGACGTCGCCCGTCACCGACACGTTGATGGTCTTGCTGGTGTCCCCCGCCGCGAAGGTCAGCGTGTCGGCGGTGATCGCCGTGTAGTCCGTCCCCGACGTGGCCGTGCCGGTCCCGGCGTCGGCGTAGTTCACCGTTACCTGCTGGCCGCTCGCCGCGCTCAAGGTCACCGTGAACGTCAGGTTCGTCGAGCCACTGTCGCCCTCCGTCACGCTCGGCGAGTTGATCGACAACGACGGCGCGGCGTCGTTGTCCGTGATCGTCCCCGTGCCGGTCGCCGTCAAGATCGTCGCGTTCGTCGGGGTACTCAAGGTCACCACGACGGTCTCGTTCGCTTCGTTCAGCGCATCGCCCGTCACCGATACGTCGAAGGTCTGGCTGGTCGTTCCCGCCGTGAAGGTCAGCGTGCCGCCGGTGATCGCCGTGTAGTCCGTCCCCGACGTGGCCGTACCGGTCCCGGCGTCCGCGTAAGCCACCGTCACCTGCCGGCCACTGGCCGCGCTCAACGTCACCGTGAACGTCAGGGTCGCCGTGCCGCTGTTCCCCTCCGTCACGCTCGGCGAGTTGATCGACAACGTCGGCGCGTCGTCGTCGTCCGTGATCGTCCCCGTGCCGGTACCCGTCGAGACCGCCGCGTTCGTCGGGCTGCTCAGGGTCACCACCACCGTCTCGTTCGCTTCGTCCAGCGTGTCGCCCGTCACCGCCACGTTGAAGGTCTGGCTGGTGTCCCCCGCCGCGAAGGTCAGCGTCTCGCCGGTGATCGCCGTGTAGTCGGTCCCGGACGTGGCCGTGCCGGTCCCGGCGTCGGCGTAAGCCACCGTCACCTGCTGGGCGCTCGCCGGACTCAACGTCACCGTGAACGTCAGGTTGGTCGAACCGCTGTTCCCCTCCGTCACGCTCGGCGAGTTGATCGACAGCGACGGCGCGCCGTCGTTATCCGTCAGCGTGATCGTGGCTGAGTTCACCGTCAGGCCGGGCGAAGCGCCACTCACCGTGATCGTCTCGTCCGTCTCGTCCGCCGTATCGTTCGTCGGCGTCAGCGTGAACGTCCCGGTCTGGCTCGCCGCGCCCGCCCCAATCGTAATGTCGAAGTCCGTCACCGCCGCGAAGTCCACCGCCGTCGCCGTGCCGCTGCCCGCCACGCTCACCGTCACCGTCGTGGCCGCGCCGAACCGGGTCGTGCCGTCCACTGTGGCGGTCACCGTGATCGTCGTGGCCCCGTCCCCCTCGCCCACACTGCTGTCATCCACCGTCAACGTGATCGATGGCGTCGCGTCATCGTCGGTGATCGTCCCCGTGCCGCTCGCCGTCGAGATCGTCGCATTCGTCGCGCCGCTCAACGTCGCGATCACCGTCTCGTTCGCCTCGTCCAGAACGTCGCCCGTCACTGCTACGTTGAAGGTCTGGCTGGTCGTCCCCGCCGTGAAGGTCAGCGTCCCGGCGGTAATCGTCGTGTAGTCCGTCCCGGACGTGGCTGTGCCGGTCCCGGCGTCGGCGTAGGCCACCGTCACCTGCTGACCGCTCGCCGCGCTCAACGTCACCGTGAAGGTCAGGTTCGTCGAACCGCTGTCACCCTCGGTCACGCTCGGCGAGTTGATCGACAGCGTCGGCGTCGCATCGTTGTCCGTGATCGTCCCCGTGCCGGTCGCCGTCGTGATCGTCGCGTTCGTCGCGCCGCTCAGGGTTACCACGATAGTCTCATTCGCCTCGTCCAGTGTGTCGCCCGTCACCGCCACGTTGAAGGTCTGGCTGGTCGTCCCCACCGCGAAGGTCAGCGTGCCGCCGGTGATCGCCGTGTAGTCCGTCCCCGACGTGGCGGTGCCGGTCCCGGCGTCGGCGTAGGCCACCGTCACCTGCTGGCCGCTGGCCGCGCTCAACGTCGCCGTGAACGTCAGGTTCGTCGAACCACTGTTCCCCTCCGTCACGCTCGGTGAGTTGATCGACAGCGTCGGCGTCGCATCGTTGTCCGTGATCGTCCCCGTGCCGCTCGCCGTCGAGATCGTCGCGTTCGTCGCGCCGCTCAGGGTTACCACGATAGTCTCGTTCGCCTCGTCCAGTGTATCGCCCGTCACCGCCACGTTGAAGGTCTGGCTGGTCGTCCCCACCGCGAAGGTCAGCGTGCCGCCGGTGATCGCCGTGTAGTCCGTCCCCGACGTCGCCGTGCCGGTCCCGGCGTCCGCGTAAGCCACCGTCACCTGCTGGCCGCTGGCCGCGCTCAACGTCGCCGTGAACGTCAGGTTCGTCGAACCACTGTTCCCCTCCGTCACGCTCGGTGAGTTGATCGACAGCGTCGGCGTTGCGTCGTTGTCCGTGATCGTCCCCGTGCCGGTCGCCGTCGCAATCGTCGCGTTCGTCGCGCCGCTCAACGTCGCAATCACCGTCTCGTCCGCCTCGTCCAGCGTGTCGCCCGTCACTGCTACGTCAAAGGTCTGGCTGGTTGTCCCCGCCGTGAAGGTCAGTGTCCCGCCGGTGATGGCCGTGTAGTCCGTCCCCGACGTCGCCGTGCCGGTCCCGGCGTCGGCGTAAGCTACCGTCACCTGCTGGCCGCTCGCCGCGCTTAACGTCACCGTGAACGTCAGGTTCGTCGTGCCGCTATCCCCCTCGGTCACGCTCGGTGAGTTGATCGACAGCGTCGGCGTCGCGTCGTTGTCCGTGATCGTCCCCGTGCCGCTCGCCGTCGCAATCGTCGCGTTCGTCGCGCCGCTCAACGTCGCAATCACCGTCTCGTTCGCCTCGTCCAGCGTGTCGCCCGTCACCGATACGTCAAAGGTCTGGCTGGTCGTCCCCGCCGTGAAGGTCAGCGTCCCGCCGGTGATCGCCGTGTAATCCGTCCCCGACGTGGCCGTGCCGGTCCCGGCGTCGGCGTAAGCTACCGTCACCTGCTGGCCGCTCGCCGCGCTCAACGTCACCGTGAACGTCAGGTTCGTCGTGCCGCTGTTGCCCTCGGTCACGCTCGGCGAGTCAATCGACAGCGTCGGCGTCGCGTCGTTGTCGGTGATCGTCCCCGTGCCGGTCGCCGTCGAGATCGTCGCGTTCGTCGCGCCGCTCAACGTCGCAATCACCGTCTCGTTCGCCTCGTCCAGCGTGTCGCCCGTCACCGCTACGTCGAAGGTCTGGCTGGTTGTCCCCGCCGTGAAGGTCAGCGTCCCGCCGGTGATCGCCGTGTAGTCCGTCCCCGACGTCGCCGTGCCGGTCCCGGCGTCGGCGTAGGCCACCGTCACCTGCTGGCCGCTCGCCGCACTCAACGTCACCGTGAACGTCAGGTTCGTCGTGCCGCTGTCGCCCTCGGTCACGCTCGGTGAGTTGATCGACAGCGACGGCGCATCGTCGTTGTCCGTGATCGTCCCCGTCCCGTTCGCCGTCGAGATCGTCGCGTTCGTCGCGCCGCTCAACGTCGCAATCACCGTCTCATTCGTCTCGTCCAGCGTGTCGCCGGTCACCGACACGTCGAAGGTCTGGCTGGTCGTCCCCGCCGTGAAGGTCAGCGTCCCGCCGGTGATCGCCGTGTAGTCCGTCCCCGACGTGGCCGTGCCGGTCCCGGCGTCCGCGTAGGCCACCGTCACTTGCTGGCCGCTCGCCGCGCTCAACGTCACCGTGAACGTCAGGGTCGCCGTGCCGCTGTCACCTTCCGTCACGCTCGGTGAGTTGATCGACAAGGACGGCGTCGCATCGTTGTCCGTGATCGTCCCCGTGCCGGTCGCCGTCGCGATCGTCGCATTCGCCGCATTGCTCAGGGTCGCGATCACGGTCTCGTTCGCTTCGTCCAGCGTGTCGCCGGTCACCGACACGTCGAAGGTCTGGCTCGTCGTCCCCGCCGTGAAGGTCAGCGTGCCGGCGGTGATGGCCGTGTAGTCCGTCCCCGACGTGGCCGTGCCGGTCCCGGCGTCCGCGTAGTCTACCGTCACCTGCTGGCCGCTCGCCGCGCTCAACGTCACCGTGAACGTCAGAGTCGTCGTGCCGCTGTCACCCTCCGTCACGCTCGGCGAGTTGATCGACAGTGAGGGTGTCGCATCGTCGTCCGTCAAGCTGAGCGTGGCCGAGTTCACTGTCAGGCTGCCTGAGACGCCGCTCACCGTCACTGTCTCGTCGGCCTCATCCAGCGTGTCGTCTGTCGGCGTCAGCGTGAACGTCCCGGTCTGGCTCGCCGCGCCCGCCGCAATCGTAATGTCGAAGTCCGCCACCGCCGCGAAGTCCACCGCCGATGCCGTCTCGCTGCCCGCTACGCTCACCGTCACCGTCGTGGCCGTAGCGAACCGGGTCGCGCCGTCCACCGTCGCCGTCACCGTGATCGTGGTCGCCCCGTCGCCTTCGCCCACGCTGTTGTCATCCACCGTCAAGGTGATCGAGGTCGGCGCGCCGTCGTCGTCCGTGATCGTCCCCGTGCCGGTCGCCGTCGAGATCGTCGCGTTCGTCGCGCCGCTCAGGGTTACCACGACGGTCTCGTTCGACTCGTCCAGGACGTCGCCGGTCACCGATACGTCGAAGGTCTGGCTGGTCGTCCCCGCCGGGAAGGTCAGCGTGCCGGCGGTGATGGCCGTGTAGTCCGTCCCGGACGTGGCCGTGCCGGTTCCGGCGTCCGCGTAGGCCACCGTCACTTGCTGGCCGCTGGCCGGACTCAACGTCACCGTGAACGTCAGGTTCGTCGACCCGCTGTCACCTTCCGTTACGCTCGGCGAGTTGATTGACAACGTCGGCGCGCCGTCGTCATCCGTGATCGTTCCCGTCCCGCTCGCCGTCGAAATGGTCGCATTCGTCGCGCCGCTCAGGGTCACCACGACGGTCTCGTCCGCCTCGGCCAGCGTGTCGCCCGTCACCGCTACGTCGAAGGTCTGGCTGGTCGTCCCCGCCGTGAAGGTCAGCGTGCCGGCGGTGATCGCCGTGTAGTCGGTCCCGGACGTGGCTGTGCCGGTCCCGGCGTCCGCGTAGGCCACCGTCACCTGCTGGCCGCTTGCCGCGCTCAGCGTCACCGTGAACGTCAGGGTCACCGAATCACTGTCACCTTCCGTTACGCTCGGTGAGTTGATCGACAGCGACGGCGCATCGTCGTTGTCGGTGATCGTCCCCGTGCCGCTCGCCGTCGAGATGGTCGCGTTCGTCGCGCCGCTCAACGTCGCGATCACGGTCTCGTTCGCTTCGTCCAGCGTGTCGCCGGTCACCGCCACGTCGAAGGTCTGGCTGGTCGTCCCCGCCGTGAAGGTCAGGGTCCCGCCCGTGATGGCCGTGTAGTCCGTCCCCGACGTGGCGGTGCCGGTCCCGGCGTCGGCGTAGGCCACCGTCACCTGCTGGGCGCTCGCCGGACTCAACGTCACCGTGAACGTCAGGTTCGTCGAACCACTGTCACCCTCCGTCACGCTCGGCGAATTGATTGACAGCGACGGCTCGCCGTCGTCATCCGTCAGGCTGAGCGTCGCCGAATTCACCGTCAGGCTGCCTGAGACGCCGCTGACCGTGATCGTCTCGTCGGCCTCGTCCAACGTATCGACCGTCGGCGTCAGCGTGAACGTCCCGGTCTCGCTCGCCGCGCCTGCCCCAATCGTAATGTCGAAGTCCGTCACCGCCGTGAAGTCCACCGCCGTCGCCGTGCCGCTGCCCGCCACGCTTACCGTCACCGTCGTGGCCGCGCCGAACCGGGTCGTGCCGTCCACTGTGGCGGTCACCGTGATCAGGGTCGCCCCGTCGCCTTCGGCCACGCTGCTGTCATCCACCGTCAAGGTGATCGAGGGCGTCGCATCGTCGTCCGTGATCGTCCCCGTGCCGGTACCCGCCGTACTTGATACGACCGCGTTCGTCGGGCTGCTCAGGGTCGCGATCACGGTCTCGTTCGCCTCGTCCAGGACGTCGCCCGTCACTGCTACGTCGAAGGTCTGGCTGGTCGTCCCCGCCGCGAAGGTCAGCGTCCCGCCGGTGATCGCCGTGTAGTCCGTCCCCGACGTGGCGGTGCCGGTCCCGGCGTCCGCGTAAGCCACCGTCACCTGCTGGGCGCTCGCCGGACTCAACGTCACCGTGAACGTCAGGGTTGCCGAACCACTGTCCCCTTCCGTCACGCTCGGCGAGTCGATTGACAACGACGGCGCGCCGTCGTCGTCCGTCAGGCTGAGCGTCGCCGAATTCACTGTCAGGCTGCCTGAGACGCCGCTTACCGTGATCGTCTCGTCGGTCTCGTCCGTCGTATCGACCGTCGGCGTCAGCGTGAACGTCCCGGTCTCGCTCGCCGCGCCCGCCGCAATCGTAATGTCGAAGTCCGACACCGCCGCGAAGTCCACCGCCGTCGCCGTGCCGCTGCCCGCCACGCTCACCGTCACCGTCTTGGCTGCGCCGAACCGGGTCGTGCCGTCCACTGTGGCGGTCACCGTGATCAGGGTCGCGCCGTCGCCCTCGGCCACGCTGCTGTCATCCACCGTCAGCGTGATCGAGGGCGTCGCATCGTCGTCGGTGATCGTCCCCGTGCCGGTCGCCGTCGAGATCGTCGCGTTCGTCGGGGCGCTCAACGTCGCAATCACCGTCTCGTTCGCCTCGTCCAGCGCATCGCCGGTCACCGACACGTCGAAGGTCTGGCTCGTCGTCCCCGCCGGGAAGGTCAGTGTCCCGGCGGTAATGGTCGTGTAGTCGGTCCCCGCTCCGGTCGCCGTGCCGGTCCCGGCGTCGGCGTAGGCCACCGTTACCTGCTGGCCGCTCGCCGCGCTCAACGTCACTGTGAACGTCAGGGTCGCCGTCGAACCGCTGGCCCCCTCGGTCACGCTTGGCGAGTTGATTGACAGCGTCGGCGTCGCATCGTTGTCCGTGATCGTCCCCGTGCCGCTCGCCGTTGAGATGGTTGCATTCGCCGCATTGCTCAGGGTCGCGATCACGGTCTCGTTCGCCTCGTCCAGGACGTCGCCCGTCACCGCTACGTCGAAGGTCTGGCTGGTGTCCCCCACCGCGAAGGTCAGCGTGCCGGCGGTGATCGCCGTGTAATCGGTCCCCGACGTGGCCGTGCCGGTCCCGGCGTCGGCGTAGGCCACTGTCACCTGCTGGCCGCTCGCCGCGCTCAACGTCACCGTGAATGTCAGGGTCGCCGTGCCGCTGTCGCCCTCGGTCACGCTCGGCGAGTCGATTGACAGCGACGGCTCGCCGTCGTCGTCCGTCAGGCTAAGCGTCGCCGAATTCACTGTCAGGCTGCCTGAGACGCCGCTTACTGTGATCGTCTCGTCCGCCTCGTCCGTCGTATCGACCGTCGGCGTCAGCGTGAACGTCCCGGTCTCGCTCGCCGCGCCCGCCGCAATCGTAATGTCGAAGTCCGACACCGCCGCGAAGTCCACCGCCTCCGTCGCGCCGCTGCCCGCCACGCTCACCGTCACCGTCGTGGCCGCGCCGAACCGGGTCGTGCCGTCCACTGTGGCGGTCACCGTGATCAGGGTCGCGCCGTCGCCTTCGGCCACGCTGTTGTCATCCACCGTCAGCGTGATCGAGGGCGTCGCATCATCGTCGGTGATCGTCCCCGTGCCGGTACCCGCCGTACTTGATACGGTCGCGTTCGTCGGGCTGCTCAGGGACACCACCACCGTCTCGTTCGCCTCGTCCAGGACGTCGCCCGTCACCGATACGTCAAAGGTCTGGCTCGTCGTCCCCACTGCGAAGGTCAGCGTCCCGGCGGTGATCGCCGTGTAGTCCGTCCCCGCTCCGGTCGCCGTGCCGGTCCCGGCGTCCGCGTAGGCCACCGTCACTTCCTGGCCGCTTGCCGGACTCAACGTCACCGTGAACGTCAGGGTTGCCGAACCACTGTCCCCTTCCGTCACGCTCGGCGAGTCGATTGATAACGACGGCTCGCCGTCGTCATCCGTCAGGCTAATCGTCGCCGAATTCACCGTCAGGCTGGGCACCACGCCAGGCACCACGCCGCTTACCGTGATCGTCTCGTCGGTCTCGTCCGTCGTATCGACCGTCGGCGTCAGCGTGAACGTCCCGGTCTCGCTCGCCGCGCCCGCCGCAATCGTAATGTCGAAGTCCGACACCGCCGTGAAGTCCACCGCCGTCGCCGTGCCACTGCCCGCCACGCTCACCGTCACCGTCGTGGCTGCGCCGAACCGGGTCGTGCCGTCCACTGTGGCGGTCACCGTGATCAGGGTCGCCCCGTCGCCTTCGGCCACGCTGCTGTCATCCACCCTCAGCGTGATCGAGGGCGTCACATCGTCGTCGGTGATCGTCCCCGTGCCGGTCCCCGCCGTATTGGATACGGCCGCGTTCGTCGGACTGCTCAGGGACACCAGGATCGTCTCGTTCGCCTCATCCAGCGCATCGCCGGTCACCGACACGTCGAAGGTCTGGCTCGTCGTCCCCGCCGTGAAGGTCAATGTGCCGCCGGTGATGGCCGTGTAGTCCGTCCCCGACGTGGCTGTGCCGGTCCCGGCGTCGGCGTAGGCCACCGTCACTTGCTGGCCGCTTGCCGCGCTCAACGTCACCGTGAACGTCAGGGTCGCCGAACCGCTGGCCCCCTCAGTCACGCTCGGCGAGTCAATCGACAGCGTCGGCGTTGCGTCGTTGTCCGTGATCATCCCCGTCCCGTTCGCCGTCGAGATCGTCGCATTCGCCGCATTGCTCAGGGTCGCGATCACCGTCTCGTTCGCTTCGTCCAGCGTGTCACCCGTCACCGACACGTCGAAGGTCTGGCTCGTCGTCCCCACTGCGAAGGTCAGCGTCCCGGCGGTGATGGCCGTGTAGTCCGTCCCGGACGTGGCCGTGCCGGTTCCGGCGTCGGCGTAGGCCACTGTCACTTGCTGGCCGCTTGCCGCGCTCAACGTCACCGTGAACGTCAGGGTCGCCGTGCCGCTGTTCCCCTCCGTCACGCTCGGCGAGTTGATCGACAGCGACGGCATCGCATCGTCGTCCGTCAAGCTGATCGTGGCCGAATTCACTGTCAGGCTGCCTGAGACGCCGCTTACCGTGATCGTCTCGTCGGCCTCGTCCAACGTATCGTCCGTCGGCGTCAGCGTGAACGTCCCGGTCTGGCTCGCCGCGCCCGCCCCAATCGTAATGTCGAAGTCCGACACCGCCGCGAAGTCCACCGCCGTCGCCGTCTCGCTGCCCGCCACACTCACCGTCACCGTCGTGGCCGTGCCGAACCGGGTCCCGCCGGCCACCGTCGCCGTCACCGTGATCGTGGTCGCCCCGTCGCCTTCGGCCACGCTGTTGTCATCCACCGTCAAGGTGATCGCGGTCGGCGCGCCGTCGTTGTCCGTGATCGTCCCCGTCCCGCTCGCCGTCGAGATGGTCGCATTCGTCGGAGCGCTCAGGGTCACCACCACCGTCTCGTTCTCCTCGGCCAGGACGTCGCCCGTCACTGCTACGTCGAAGGTCTGGCTGGTCGTCCCCGCCGTGAAGGTCAGCGTCCCGGCGGTGATCGCCGTGTAGTCGGTCCCCGACGTGGCCGTGCCGGTCCCGGCGTCCGCGTAAGCCACCGTCACCTGCTGGCCGCTGGCCGCGCTCAACGTCACCGTGAACGTCAGGTTCGTCGTGCCGCTGTCGCCCTCCGTTACGCTCGGCGAGTTGATTGACAGCGTCGGCGCGCCGTCGTCGTCCGTGATCGTCCCCGTGCCGGTCGCCGTCGAGATCGTCGCGTTCGTCGGGCTACTCAGGGTCGCGACAACGGTCTCGTTCGCTTCGTCCAGTGTGTCGCCGGTCACCGATACGTCGAAGGTCTGGCTCGTCGTCCCCACCGCGAAGGTCAGCGGCCCGCCGGTGATCGCCGTGTAGTCGGTCCCGGACGTGGCTGTGCCGGTCCCGGCGTCCGCGTAGGCCACCGTCACTTCCTGGCCGCTCGCCGCGCTCAACGTCACCGTGAACGTCAGGGTCGCCGAACCACTGTCGCCCTCGGTCACGCTTGGCGAGTTGATCGACAGCGTCGGCGCGCTGTCGTCATCCGTGATCGTCCCTGTGCCGGTCGCCGTCGAGATCGTCGCGTTCGTCGCGCCGCTCAGGGTTACCACGACGGTCTCGCTTGACTCGTTCGCCGTATCGCCCGTCACCGCTACGTCGAAGGTCTGGCTGGTCGTCCCCGCCGTGAAGGTCAGCGTACCACCGGTGATCGCCGTGTAGTCGGTCCCGGACGTGGCGGTGCCGGTCCCGGCGTCCGCGTAGGCCACCGTTACCTGCTGGCCGCTCGCCGCGCTCAACGTCACCGTGAACGTCAGGGTCGCCGTGCCGCTGTCACCTTCCGTCACGCTCGGCGAGTTGATCGACAGCGTCGGCGTCGCGTCGTTGTCCGTGATCGTCCCCGTGCCGCTCGCCGTCGAGATCGTCGCGTTTGTCGCGCCGCTCAGGGTCACCACGACGGTCTCGTTCGCTTCGTCCAGCGTGTCGCCCGTCACCGCCACGGTGAAGGTCTGGCTGGTCGTCCCCGTCGCGAAGGTCAGCGTGCCGCCAGTGATCGCCGTGTAGTCCGTCCCCGACGTGGCCGTGCCGGTCCCGGCGTCAGCATAGGCTACTGTCACCGGCTGGACGCTCGCCACGCTCAACGTCACCGTGAACGTCAGGTCCGTCGTGCCACTGTCGCCTTCCGTCACGTCCGGTGAGTCGATCGACAACGCCGGCCCGTCGTCGTCCGTGATTGTCCCCGTGCCGGTACCCGTCGAGATCGTCGCGTTCGTCGGGTTGCTCATGGTCACCACGACGGTCTCGTCCACCTCGTCGGTCGTGTCGCCGGTCACCGCCACGGTGAAGGTCTGGCTAAGCGTCCCCGCCGGGAAGGTCAGCGTGGCGTCGGTGATGGCCGTGTAGTCCGTCCCGGACGTGGCCGTGCCGGTCCCGGCGTCGGCGTAGTCCACTGTCACTTCCTGGACGCTCGCCGCGCTCAAGGTCGCCGTGAACGTCAGGTTCTTCGAGCCACTGTCGCCTTCTGTCACGCTCGGCGAGTCGATCGACACCGTCGGCCCGTCGTCGTCCGTCAGCGTGATCGTCGCCGAGTTTACCGTCAGGCTGCCTGACGTCCCGCTTACCGTGATCGTCTCGTTGGTCTCGTCCTCCGTATCGACCGTCGGCGTCAGCGTGAAGTCTTCGCTCCCGCTCGCATCCCCCGCCGCAATCTCAATGTCGAAGTTTGGCACCGCCGTAAAGTCCACCGCCGACGCCGTGCCACTGCCTGCCACACTCACCGTCACCGTCGTGGCGTCGGCGAACCGCGTCGCGCCGTTCACCGTCGCCGTCACCGTGATCGTCGTCGCTCCGTCGCCCTCGCCCACACTATTATCGTTCACCGTTAGTGTGATCGACGACGGCGCGCCATCGTCGTCCGTCAGGCTGATCGTCGCCGAGTTCACCGTCAGGCTGCCCGACGTGCCGCTCACGGTGATGGTCTCGTCGGTCTCGTCGGTTGTATCGACCGTCGGCGTCAGCGTGAAGGTTCCGGTACCGTTCGCGGCGTCCGCCGCTATCGTAATGTCGAAGTCCGACACTGCCGCGAAGTCCACCGCCGACGTTGTGCCGCTGCCCGCCACGCTCACCGCTACCGTCGTGGCGGCGGCGAACCGGGTCGTGCCGTCCACCGTGGCCGTTACCGTGATCAGGGTCGCGCCGTCGCCCTCGCCCACGCCGTTGTCGTCCACCGTTAGCGTGATCGACGTCGGGGCATCGTCGTCGTCCGTCAGCGTGATCGTCGCCGAGTTTACCGTCAGGCTGCCTGAGGTACCGCTTACCGTGATGGTCTCGTCGGTCTCGTCGGTCGTATCGACCGTCGGCGTCAGCGTGAAGGTTCCGGTGGCGCTCGCCGCCCCCGCCGCAATCTCAATGTCGAAGTCCGACACCGCCGCAAAGTCCACCGCCGTCGCCGTCTCGCTACCCGCCACGCTCACCGTCACCGTCGTGGTGTCGGCGAACCGGGTCGTGCCGTTCACCGTCGCCGTTACCGTGATCAGGGTCGCCCCGTCGCCCTCGCCTACACTGTTGTCGTCCACCGTTAGTGTGATCGACGTCGGCGTGCCGTCGTCGTCTGTCAGGCTGATCGTATCCGAGTTTACCGTCAGGCTGCCGGAGACGCCGCTCACCGTCACCGTCTCGTTGGTCTCGTCCAGCGTGTCGTCCGTCGGCGTCAGCGTGAACGTCCCGGTCTGGCTCGCCGCCCCCGCCGCAATCTCAATGTCGAAGTCCGATACCGCCGCAAAGTCCACCGCCGACGCCGTGCCACTGCCCGCCACGCTCACCGTTACCGTCGTGGCTGAACCGAACCGGGTCGTGCCGTCCACCGTCGCCGTCACCGTGATCAGGGTCGCCCCGTCGCCCTCGCCCACGCCGTCGTCGTCCACCGTCAGCGTGATCGCGGTCGGCGTCGCATCGTCGTCCGTGATCGTCCCCGTGCCGCTCGCCGTCGCGATCGTCGCGTTCGCCGCGTTGCTCAGGGTCACGACGACGGTCTCGTTCGATTCGTCTATGACGTCGCCCGTCACCGACACCGTGAGCGACTTGCTGGTGTCCCCCACCGCAAAGGTTAGCGTGCCGGCGGTGATCGCCGTGTAGTCCGTCCCCGACGTGGCCGTGCCGGTCGTGGCGTCGGCGTAGTCCACCGTCACCTGCTGGCCGCTCGCCGCGCTCAACGTCACCGTGAGCGTCAGGTTCGTCGAGCCACTGTCCCCCTCCGTCACGCTCAGCGAGTTGATCGACAGCGACGGCGCGGCGTCGTCGTCCGTCAGCGTGATCGTGGCCGAGCTCACCGTCAGGCTGCCCGACGTGCCGCTCACCGTGATGGTTTCATCAGTCTCGTCCGCCGTATCGTCCGTCGGCGTCAGCGTGAACGTCTGGGTACCGCTCGCCGCCCCCGCCGCAATCGTAATGTCGAAGTCCGACACCGCCGTAAAGTCCACCGCCGTCGCCGTGCCGCTGCCCGCCACGCTCACGGCCACCGTCGTGGCCGAGCCGAACCGGTTCGTGCCGTCCACCGTCGCCGTTACCGTGATCGTGGTCGCCCCGTCGTCCTCGGCCACGCTGTTGTCATTCACTGTCAAGGTGATCGCGGCCGGCGCCGCATCGTTGTCCGTCAGCGTGATCGTGGCCGAGTTCACCGTCAGGCTGCCCGACTCGCCGCTCACCGTCACCGTCTCGTTGGTCTCGTCCAGCGTGTCGTCCGTCGGCGTCAGCGTGAATGTCCCGGTCTGACTCGCCGCGCCCGCCCCGATCGTAATGTCGAAGGCCGTCACCGCCGCAAAGTCCACCGCCGACGCCGTGCCGCTGCCCGCCACGCTCACCGTCACCGTCGTGGCTTCGGCGAACCGCGTCGCGCCGTCCACCGTCGCCGTCACCGTGATCGTCGTCGCCCCGTCGCCTTCGCCCACGCTGTTGTTATTCACTGTCAAGGTGATCGCGCTCGGCGCGCCGTCGTCGTCCGTGATCGTCCCCGTGCCGCTCGCCGTCGCGATCGTCGCGTTCGCCGCGTTGCTCAAGGTCACGACGACGGTCTCGTTCGATTCGTCTATGACGTCGCCCGTCACCGACACCGTGAGCGACTTGCTGGTGTCCCCCACCGCAAAGGTTAGCGTGCCGGCGGTGATCGCCGTGTAGTCCGTCCCCGACGTGGCCGTGCCGCTACCGGCGTCGGCGTAGTCTACCGTCACCTGCTGGCCGCTTGCCGCGCTCAACGTCACCGTGAACGTCAGGTTCGTCGAACCACTGTCCCCCTCCGTCACGCTCAGCGAGTTGATCGACAGCGACGGCGTGGCGTCGTCGTCCGTCAACGTGATCGTGGCCGAGTTCACCGTCAGGCTGCCCGACGCGCCGCTCACCGTGATGGTTTCATCGGTCTGGTCCGCCGTATCGTCCGTCGGCGTCAGCGTGAACGTCTCGGTACCGCTCGCCGCCCCCGCCGCAATCGTAATGTCGAAGTCCGACACCGCCGCAAAGTCCACTGCCGTCGCCGTGCCGCTGCCCGCCACGCTCACGGTCACCGTCGTGGCCGAGGCGAACCGGTTCGTGCCGTCCACCGTCGCCGTTACCGTGATCGTGGTCGCCCCGTCGTCCTCGGCCACGCTGTTGTCGTTCACTGTCAAGGTGATCGCGGTCGGCTCGGCGTCGTCGTCCGTCAGCGTGATCGTCGCCGAATTCACCGTCAGGCTGCCTGACGTGCCGCTTACTGTGATGGTCTCGTCGGTCTCGTCCGTCGTATCGACCGTCGGTGTCAGCGTGAAGGTTCCGGTCTGGCTCGCCGCGCCCGCCGCAATCTCAATGTCGAAGTCCGACACCGCCGCAAAGTCCACCGCCGTCGCCGTGCCGCTGCCTGCCACGCTCACGGTCACCGTCGTGGCCGTGCCGAACCGGGTCGTGCCGTCCACCGTCGCCGTCACCGTGATCGTCGTCGCCCCGTCGCCCTCGCCCACGCTGTTGTCATTCACTGTCAAGGTGATCGCGGTCGGCGTCGCATCGTCGTCCGTGATCGTCCCCGTGCCGCTCGCCGTCGCGATCGTCGCATTCGCCGCGTTGCTCAAAGTCACGACGAAGGTCTCGTTCGATTCGTCTATGACGTCGCCCGTCACCGACACCGTGAGCGACTTGCTGGTGTCCCCCACCGCAAAAGTTAGCGTGCCGGCGGTGATCGCCGTGTAGTCCGTCCCCGACGTGGCCGTGCCGTTCGTGACGCCCTGGACATTCACGGCGTCGGCGTAGTCTACCGTCACCTGCTGGCCGCTTGCCGCGTTCAACGTCACCGTGAGCGTCAGGTTCGTCGAGCCACTGTCCCCCTCCATCACGCTCAGCGAGTTGATCGACAGCGACGGCGTGGCGTCGTCGTCCGTCAACGTGATCGTGGCCGAGTTCACCGTCAGGCTGCCCGACGCGCCGCTCACCGTCACCGTCTCGTCCGCTTCGTCCAGCGTGTCGTTCGTCGGCGTCAGCGTGAACGTCCCGGTACCGCTCGCATCCCCCGCCCCGATAGTGATGTTGAAATCCGACACCGCCGTAAAATCCACCGCCGACGCCGTGCCACTGCCCGCCACGCTCACCGTCACCGTCGTGGCTTCGGCGAACCGCGTCGTGCCGTCCACCGTTGCCGTCACCGTGATCGTCGTCGCCCCGTCGCCTTCGCCCACGCTGTTGTCATTCACTGTCAAGGTGATCGCGGTCGGCGCGCCGTCGTCGTCCGTCAACGTGATCGTGGCCGAGTTCACCATCAGGTCGCCCGACGTCCCGCTCACCGTCACCGTCTCGTTGGTCTCGTCCACCGCATCGTCCGTCGGCGTCAGCGTGAAGTTCCCGGTGGCGCTTGCGTCGCCCGCGGGGATCTCGATGTCGAAGTCCGACACCGCCGCAAAGTCCACCGCCGTCGCCGTGCCGCTGCCCGCCACGCTCACCGTCACCGTCGTGGCCGAACCGAACCGGGTCGTGCCGTTCACCGTCGCCGTCACCGTGATCGTCGTCGCCCCGTCGGCCTCGCCCACACTGTTGTCGTTCACCGTTAGTGTGATCGACGTCGGCGCGCCGTCGTCGTCCGTCAGGTTGATCGTATCCGAGTTCACCGTCAGGCTGCCTGAGGTACCGCTTACTGTGATTGTCTCGTCGGTCTCGTCCAGCGTGTCGTCCGTCGGCGTCAGCGTGAACGTCCCGGTCTGACTCGCCGCCCCCGCCGCAATCTCAATGTCGAAGTCCGATACCGCCGCAAAGTCCACCGCCGACGCCGTGCCACTGCCCGCCACGCTCACCGTCACCGTCGTGGCGTCGGCGAACCGGGTCGTGCCGTCCACCGTCGCCGTCACCGTGATCGTCGTCGCCCCGTCGCCCTCGCCCACGCCGTCGTCGTCCACCGTCAGCGTGATCGCCGTCGGCGCGTCGTCGTCGTCCGTGATCGTCCCCGTGCCGCTCGCCGCCGAGATCGTCGCGTTCGCCGCGTTGCTCAGGGTCACTATGACGGTCTCGTTCGATTCGTCTATGACGTCGCCCGTTACCGACACCGTGAGCGACTTGCTGGTGTCCCCCACCGCAAAAGTTAGCGTGCCGGCGGTGATCGCCGTGTAGTCCGTCCCCGACGTGGCGTCGCCGGTACCGGCGTCGGCGTAGTCCACCGTCACCTGCCGGCCGCTCGCCGCGCTCAACGTCACCGTGAACGTCAGGTTCTTCGAGCCGCTGTCCCCCTCCGTCACGCTCAGCGAGTTGATCGACAGCGACGGCGTAGCGTCGTCGTCCGTCAACGTGATCGTGGCCGAACTCACCGTCAGGCTGCCCGACGCGCCGCTCACCGTCACCGTCTCGTCCGCTTCGTCCAGAGTGTCGTTCGTCGGCGTCAGCGTGAACGTCTGGGTACCGCTCGCATCCCCCGCCGCAATCGTAATGTCGAAGTCCGACACCGCCGTAAAGTCCACCGCCGTCGCCGTGCCGCTGCCCGCCACGCTCACGGTCACCGTCGTGGCCGTGGCGAACCGGGTCGTGCCGCCCACCGTCGCCGTTACCGTGATCGTGGTCGCCCCGTCAGCCTCGCCCACGCTGTTGTCGTTCACTGTCAAGGTGATCGCGGTTGGCATGCCGTCGTCGTCCGTCAACGTGATCGTGGCCGAGTTCACCGTCAGGCTGCCTGAGGAGCCGCTCACCGTCACCGTCTCGTTGGTCTCGTCCACCGCATCGTCCGTCGGCGTCAGCGTGAACATCCCGGTCTGACTCGCCGCCCCCGCCCCGATCGTAATGTCGAAGTTCGACACCGCCGCAAAGTCCACCGCCGACGCCGTGCCGCTGCCCGCCACGCTCACCGTCACCGTCGTGGCCGAACCGAACCGGGTCGTGCCGTCTACCGTCGCCGTCACCGTGATCGTCGTTGCCCCGTCGCCCTCGCCCACGCTGTTGTCATTCACTGTCAAGGTGATCGCCGTCGGTGCGTCGTCGTCGTCCCTGATCCTCCCCGTACGCTCCAGGCTATTGACGGTGTCCCCGTCGCCCGTCACGATCGTCGCGTTCGTCGCGTTGCTCCAAATCACGATCACCCCCTCGTTCGCCTCATCGGTCGTATCGCCCGTCACCGATACGGTGAAGGTCTGGGGGCTGGTCGTCTCCGCCGGGAAGGTCAGCGTGCCAGCGGTGATCGCCTCGTAGTCCGTCCCCGACGTGGCCGTGCCGTTCGTGACGTCCGGGTCATCCACGGCGTCCTTGTAGTCCACCGTCACCTGCCGGCCGCTCGCCGCGCTCAACCTCACCGTGAACGTCAGGTTGACCGTGCCGCTGTCACCCTCCGTCACGGTCGGCAAGTTGATCGTCAGCGTCGGCTCATCGTCGTCGTCCGTCAACGTGATCGTGGCCGAGTTCACCGTCAGGCTGCCCGACGTGCCGCTCACCGTCACCGTCTCGTCCGCTTCGTCCAGCGTGTCATTCGTCGGCGTCAGCGTGAACGTCTGGGTACCGCTCGCCGCCCCCGCCGCAATCGTAATGTTGAAATCCGACACCGCCGCAAAGTCCACCGCCGTCGCCGTGCCGCTGCCCGCCACGCTCACGGTCACCGTCGTGTCCTCGGCGAACCGGGTCGTGCCGCCCACCGTCGCCGTCACCGTGATCGTGGTCGCCCCGTCGTCCTCGGCCACGCTGTTGTCGTTCACTGTCAAGGTGATCGCGGTCGGCGCGCCGTCGTCGTCCGTGATCGTCCCCGTGCCGCTCGCCGCCGAGATCGTCGCGTTCGCCGCGTTGCTCAGGGTCACGACGACGGTCTCGTTCGATTCGTCTATGACGTCGCCCGTCACCGACACCGTGAGCGACTTGCTGGTGTCCCCCACCGCAAAAGTTAGCGTGCCGGCGGTGATCGCCGTGTAGTCCGTCCCCGACGTGGCCGTGCCGTTCGTGACACCTTGGACATCCACGGCGTCCGCGTAGTCCACCGTCACCTGCTGGCCGCTCGCCGCGCTCAACGTCACCGTGAACGTCAGGTTCGTCGAACCAGTGTTCCCCTCGGTCACGGTCGGTGAGTTGATTGACAGCGTCGGCGCGCCGTCGTCGTCCGTGATCGTCCCCGTCCCATTCGCCGTCGCGATCGTCGCGTTCGCCGCGTTGCTCAGGGTCACCACAACGGTCTCGTTCGATTCGTCTATGACGTCGCCCGTCACCGACACGTTGAAGGTCTGGCTGGTCGTCCCCGCCGTGAAGGTCAGCGTCCCGCCCGTGATGGCCGTGTAGTCCGTCCCCGACGTGGCCGTGCCGTTCGTGACGCCCTGGACATTCACAGCGTCGGCGTAGGCCACCGTCACCTGCTGGCCGCTCGCCGCGCTCAGGCTCACCGTGAACGTCAGGTTCGTTGAACCAGTGTTCCCCTCGGTCACGCTCGGTGAGTTGATTGACAGCGTCGGCGCGTCGTCGTTGTCCGTGATCGTCCCCGTGCCGGTACCCGTCGCGATCGTCGCGTTCGCCGCGTTGCTCAGGGTCACCACAACGGTCTCGTTCGCCTCGTCCAGTGTGTCACCCGTCACCGACACGTTGAAGGTCTGGCTGGTCGTCCCCGCCGTGAAGGTCAGCGTCCCGCCCGTGATGGCCGTGTAGTCCGTGCCGGACGTGGCCGTGCCGGTCCCGGCGTCGGCCCAGGCCACCGTCACCTGCCGGCCGCTCGCCGCGCTCAAGGTTACCGTGAACGTCAGGTTCGTCGACCCGCTGTCACCCTCTGTCACGCTCGGCGAGTCGATCGACACCGTCGGATCGTCGTCGTCGTTGATCGTCCCCGTGCCGGTACCCGTCGCGATCGTCGCGTTCGTCGGGTTGCTCAGGGTCACCACGACGGTCTCATTCGGCTCGACGTTCGTATCGCCCGTCACCGATACGTTGAAGGTCTGGCTGGTCGTCCCCGTCGGGAAGGTCAGCGTCCCGTCCGTGATCGCCGTGTAGTCCGTCCCCGCTCCGGTCGCCGTGCCGGTACCGGCGTCCGCGTAAGCCACCGTCACTTCCTGGCCGCTCGCCGCGCTCAACGTCACCGTGAACGTCAGGTTCTTCGAACCGCTGTTACCCTCCGTCACGGTCGGTGAGTCGATCGACAGCGTCGGCGCGTCATCGTCGTCCGTGATCCTCCCCGTACGGTCCAGGCTAGTGACGGTGTCCCCGGCGCCCGTCACGATCGTCGCGTTCGTCGCGTTGCTCCACCTCACGATCACCCCCTCGTTCGCCTCGGGCAGCGTGTCACCCGTCACCGACACGGTGAAGGTCTGGCTGGTGGTACCCGCCGTGAAGGTCAGCGTGCCGGCGGTGAACGCCGTGTAGTCCGTCCCCGACGTGGCCGTGCCGGTCCCGGCGTCGGCGTAGGCCACCGTCACCTGCCGGCCACTTGCCGCGCTCAACCTCACCATGAACGTCAGGTTGACCGTGCCGCTGTCACCCTCCGTCACGCTCGGCAAGTTGATCGTCAGCGTCGGCGTTGCGTCGTCGTCCGTGATCGTCCCCGTGCCGGTCGCCGTCGAGATGGTCGCGTTCGTCGGGTTGCTCAGGGTCACCACCACCGTCTCGTTCGTCTCGTCCAGCGTGTCGCCCGTCACCGATACGTCAAAGGTCTGGCTGGTCGTCCCCGCCGTGAAGGTCAGCGTCCCGCCGGTGATCGCCGTGTAGTCGGTCCCGGACGTGGCTGTGCCGGTCGTGGCGTCGGCGTAGGCCACCGTCACTTCCTGGCCGCTGGCCGCGCTCAATGTCACTGTGAACGTCAAGGTCGCCGTGCCGCTGTCGCCCTCCGTCACGCTCGGTGAGTTGATTGATACCGTCGGCCCGTCGTCGTCCGTGATCGTCCCCGTGCCGGTACCCGTCGCGATCGTCGCGTTCGTCGGGTTGCTCAGGGTCACCACGACGGTCTCGTTCAACTCGTCGGTCGTGTCGCCCGTCACCGATACGTCGAAGGTCTGGCTGGTCGTCCCCGCCGGGAAGGTCAGCGTGCCGCCGGTGATCGCCGTGTAGTCCGTCCCCGACGTGGCCGTGCCGGTCGTGGCGTCGGCGTAGTCCACTGTCACCTGCTGGACGCTCGCCGCGCTCAACGTCACCGTGAACGTCAGGGTCGCCGTGCCGCTGTCGCCCTCGGTCACGCTCGGTGAGTTGATTGATACCGTCGGCCCGTCGTCGTCGGTGATCGTCCCCGTGCCGGTCGCCGTCGAGATCGTCGCGTTCGTCGCGCCGCTCAGGGTCACCACGACGGTCTCGTTCAACTCGTCGGTCGTATCGCCGGTCACCGCCACGTCGAAGGTCTGGCTGGTCGTCCCCGCCGGGAAGGTCAGCGTGCCGCCGGTGATCGCCGTGTAGTCGGTCCCCGACGTGGCCGTGCCGGTGCCGGCGTCCGCGTAGGCCACCGTCACCTGCTGGCCGCTCGCCGCGCTCAACGTCACCGTGAACGTCAGGGTCGCCGTGCCGCTGTCACCCTCCGTCACGCTCGGTGAGTTGATCGACAGCGTCGCCGTCGTCGCGTCGTCGTCCGTGATCGTCCCCGTGCCGGTACCCGCTGTACTTGATACGGTCGCGTTCGTCGCGCTGCTCAGGGACACCACCACCGTCTCGTTCGCTTCGTCCAGCGTGTCGCCCGTCACCGCTACGTCGAAGGTCTGGCTGGTCGTCCCCGTCGGGAAGGTCAGCGTCCCGGCGGTGATCGCCTCGTAGTCCGTCCCGGACGTGGCCGTGCCGGTCCCGGCGTCCGCGTAAGCCACCGTCACTTCCTGGCCGCTTGCCGCGCTCAAGGTCGCCGTGAACGTCAGGGTCGCCGTGCCGCTGTCGCCCTCGGTCACGGTCGGCGAGTCGATCGACAGCGTCGGCGCGTCGTCGTCGTCCCTGATCCTCCCCGTACGGTCCAGGCTATTGACGGTGTTGACGGTGTCCCCGGTGCCCGTCACGATCGTCGCGTTCGTCGCGTTGCTCCACGTCACGATCACCCCCTCGTTCGCTTCGTCCAGCGTATCGCCCTTCACCGATACGGTGAAGGTCTGGGGGCTGGTCGTCTCCGCCGGGAAGGTCAGCGTGCCAGCGGTGATCGCCTCGTAGTCCGTCCCCGACGTGGCCGTGCCGGTCCCGGCGTCCTCGTAGTCCACCGTCACCTCCTGGCCGCTCGCCGCGCTCAACCTCACCGTGAACGTCAGGTTCGTCGTGTCGCCGTCGTTGCCCTCCGTCACGGTCGGCAAGTTGATCCTCAGCGTCGGCGTGGGATCGTCATCCGTGATCGTCAACGTCTGGTCGGCGGGCGCCACCACGCCGTTGTGCGATACCGTGCCGGACACGGTGACACTCTTGTCCGGTTCGTCGAGGGCGTTGTTCACGGCGGTGACCGTCACCGTGCCGGTACTCGTCGTCTCGCCCGCCGCGATCGTCAGCGTCCGCGCCGCGCTCAGGGTGAAGTCCGAAGCGTCCGTGTCCGTACCCGCCGCCGCCGACACCGTGATCGTGGTGGCTGCGGCCACAGCCTTACCCAGCGTCGCCGTCACCGTGGCCACCCCGCCGTTCTCCGAGACCGACGCCGGCGACAGCGACAGCGACACGGCCGGCTCGTCGTCGTCGATGACCGTGACCTCCACCGCATTCTGACTGCCCGAGGGGCCGTAGCCGTATGCCCGATACTGGATGTACCTGGTCTCGTCCTGGCTGTTGTCGTCCGCGAGGGCCTCGACGGTGAACGTCCAAGTGTCCCCAAATTCGAGATCGCCGATTGTTGTCTCTGTGCGGCCACCCACCCTGAGCCCGGCGGGCGGATAGACATCAATCGAAACGTCATACCCGGGATTAGAGGCCAGCGATATGGTGAATGACTTGCCGGGGCCTTCCTCGGTCACGGTCAGGGCAGTGGGGGTGAAGATCAGGCCCGCGTCGTCGTTCGTAATCGTCCCCGTGCCGGTCGCCGTCGCGATCGTCGCGTTCGTCGGGTTGCTCAGGGTCACCACGACGGTCTCGTTCGACTCGCCAGTCATATCGCCCATCACCGCCACGTTGAAGGTCTGGCTGGTCGTCCCCGCCGGGAAGGTCAGCGTGCCACCGGTGATGGCCGTGTAGTCGGTCCCCGACGTGGCCGTGCCGGTCCCGGCGTCGGCGTAGGCCACCGTCACCGACTGGTTGCTCGCCGCGCTCAAGGTCACGGTGAACGTCAGGTTCGTCGAGCCGCGGTCACCCTCCGCCACGCTCGGCGAGTTGATCGACAGCGTCACCCCGTCGTCGTTCGTGATCGTCCCCGTGCCGGTACCCGTCGCGATCGTCGCGTTCGTCGGGGTACTCAAGGTCACCACGACGGTCTCGCTCCTCTCGGCCAGCGTATCGCCCGTCACCGCCACGTCGAAGGTCTGGCTGGTCGTCCCCGCCGTGAAGGTCAGCGTACCACCGGTGATCGCCGTGTAGTCCGTCCCTGACGTGGCCGTGCCGGTCCCGGCGTCGGCGTAGTCCACCGTCACCTGCTGGCCGCTCGCCGCGCTCAACCTCACCGTGAACGTCAGGTTCGTCGTGCCGCTGTCGCCCTCCGTCACGCTTGGCGAGTCGATCGACAGCGTCGTCCCGTCGTCGTTCGTGATCGTCCCCGTGCCGGTAGCCGTCGCGATCGTCGCGTTCGTCGGGTCGCTCAGGGTCACCACGACGGTCTCGTTCGTCTCGTCGGTCGTATCGCCCGTCACCGCCACGTCGAAGGTCTGGCTGGTCGTCCCCGCCGTGAAGGTCAGCGTACCACCGGTGATCGCCGTGTAGTCCGTCCCTGACGTGGCCGTGCCGGTCCCGGCGTCCGCGTAGTCCACCGTCACCTGATCGGCGCTGGCCTTGTTCAGGGTCACCGTGAACGTCAGGTTCGTCGAGCCGCTGTTCCCCTCCGTCACGCTCGGCGAGTCGATCGACAGCATCGGCGCGTCGTCGTCGGTGATCGTCAGCGTTACGTCGGGCGGCGCGTTGGTCACGCTGTCGGAGGCGGTTCCCGAAACGGTCACCGCCTTGTCCGCCCCATCAATCGCCGCGTTGTCCACCGCGGTGACCGTCACCGTGCCGGTACTCGTCGTCGCGCCCGCCGCGATCGTCAGCGTGTTCGCCGAACTCAGGGTGAAGTCGGAAGAGTCCGCGCCCGTCCCCGCCGCCGCCGACACTGTGATCGTCACCGCGTCGGACCACTGCCGGTCGAGCGTCGCGCTCACCGTCGCAACCCCGCCGTTCTCCGAAATCGACGGCGGCGTGAGGACCAGCGTCGCACTCGGAGGCGTTAGAAGAGGAACCCACTCGACCATGCCAACGTTCCCCCCGGCAGGGCTGTTGAAGTTTCTCCACCTAAGTCTGATGACGACCCCGCCGTTGTCGATCATGGCTTGGGTCGGAATGAAATTCGTCAACCTCAAATCTTGGTTATCGGGAAAACCAGGCACATTATAGTTCTTGAGTGACCGACACGCGGTAGACGGGAGCGGCGGAGTCACCCTCGTCCAGGGACAAGCGTCAATCGCGGCGTTAGCCCATAACCTGCTTCCTCCGGTGATTGTGACTGACTGCCGAAGCATCAGCTTGCCTATGAGGCTCGTCGTGGTCACATCATGAGTCCAGACGCCGCCCGGCGTCCATCTGGCCGCATCGTCGTTCGTGATCGTCCCCGTGCCGGTCGCCGTCGAGATCGTCGCGTTCGTCGCGCTGCTCAGGGTCACCACGACGGTCTCGTTCGCCTCGACGGCCGTGTCGCCCCTCACCGCCACGTTGAAGGTCTGGCTGGTCGTCCCCGCTGTGAAGGTCAGCGTCCCGCCGGTGATCGCCGTGTAGTCCGTCCCGGACGTGGCCGTGCCGGTCCTGGCGTCGGCGTAGTCCACCGTCACCTGCTGGACGCTCGCCGCGCTCAAGGTCACGGTGAACGTCAGGTTCGTCGAGCCGCTGTTCCCCTCCGTCACGCTCGGCGAGTCGATCGACACCATCGGCCCGTCGTCGTTCGTGATCGTCCCCGTGCCGGTACCTGCCGTAGCTGATACGGTTGCGTTCGTCGGGTTGCTCAGGGTCACCACGACGGTCTCATTCGCCTCGTTGGTCGTATCGCCCGTCACCGCCACGTCGAAGGTCTGGCTGGTCGTCCCCGCCGTGAAGGTCAGCGTCCCGCCGGTGATGGCCGTGTAGTCGGTCCCCGACGTGGCCGTGCCGGTCGTGGCGTCGGCGTAGTCCACTGTCACCTGCTGGACGCTCGCCGCGCTCAACGTCACCGTGAACGTCAGGGTCGCCGTGCCGCTGTCACCCTCCGTCACGCTCGGTGAGTTGATTGATACAGTCGGCCCGTCGTCGTCCGTGATCGTCCCCGTGCCGGTCGCCGTCGAGATCGTCGCGTTCGTCGCGCCGCTCAGGGTCACCACGACGGTCTCGTTCACTTCGTCGGTCGTATCGCCCGTCACCGATACGTTGAAGGTCTGGCTGGTGGTCCCCGTCGCGAAGGTCAGCGTGCCGGCGGTGAGCGCCTCGTAGTCCGTCCCCGACGTGGCGTCGCCGGTACCGGCGTCAGCGTAGTCCACCGTCACCTCCTGGCCGCTTGCCGCGCTCAAGGTCACCGTGAACGTCAGGTTCGTCGTGCCGCTGTTGCCCTCCGCCACGATCGGCGAGTTGATCGACAGCGTGGCCGTCGCCGCGTCGTCGTCCCTGATCCTCCCCGTACGGTCCAGGCTATTGACGGTGTCCCCGTCGCCCGTCACGATCGTCGCGTTCGTCGCGTTGCTCCACGTCACGATCACCCCCTCGTTCGCTTCGTCCAGCGTATCGCCCGTCACCGATATGCTGAAGGTCTGGCTGGTCGTCCCCGCCGGGAAGGTCAGTGTGCCGGCGGTGATCGCCTCGTAGTCCGTCCCGGACGTGGCGTCGCCGGTACCGGCGTCAGCGTAGTCCACCGTCACCTGCCGGCCGCTCGCCGCGCTCAACCTCACCGTGAACGTCAGGTTCGTCGAACCGCTGTCACCCTCCGGCACGCTCGGCAAGTTGATCGACAGCGTCGGCTCATCGTCGTCGTCGGTGATCGTCAGCGTCTGGTCGGCGGGCGCCGTCACGCCGGTGTGCGAGACCGTGCCGGACACGGTGACACTCTTGTCCGGTTCGTCGAGCGCATTGTTCACCGCGGTGACCGTCACCGTGCCGGTACTCGTCGTCTCGTTCGCCGCGATCGTCAGCGTGTTCGCTGAACTCAGGGTGAAGTCTGAAGCCTCCGCGTCGGTCCCCGCCGTCGCCGACACCGTGATCGTGGTGGCCACGGTCACCGCCTTGTTCAGCGTCGCCGTCACCGTAGAGACGCCCGCGTTCTCCGAGACCGACGCCGGCGACAGCGACAGCGACACGGTCGGCTGGTCGTCGTCGATGACCGTGACCGTCACCCCATCCCGACGGCCCGTGCCGCCGTAGCCGCCCGTGTCATATTGGATGACCCTGGTCTCGTTCTCGCTGTTGCCGTCCGCGAGGGCCTCGACGGAGATCGTCGGAGTGTCCCCAAAGGAGAGATCGTAGGCGAAGCTCTGAATGCTGTTATCCACCCTGAGCCCGGCGGGCGGATAGAAATTGATCGAAACATCGCCATCGCCTCCGGGATTAGTGGCCAGTTGTACGGTGAACGACTTGCTGTCGCCTTCCTCGGTCACGGTCAGGGCAGCGGGGTTGAAGATCAGGCCCGCATCGTCGGTCGTGATCGTCCCCGTCCCGCTCGCCGTCGAAATGGTCGCATTCGCCGCGTTGCTCAGGGTCACCACGACGGTCTCGTTCGGCTCGAGGGTCGTATCGCCCGTCACCGCCACGTTGAAGGTCTGGCTGGTCGTCCCCGCCGTCAAGGTCAGCGTACCACCGGTAATTGCCGTGTAGTCGGTCCCGGACGTGGCCGTGCCGGTCCCGGCGTCGGCGTAGGCCACCGTCACTTCCTGGCCGCTCGCCGCGCTCAACGTCACCGTGAACGTCAGGGTCGCCGTGCCGCTGTTCCCCTCCGTCACGCTCGGCGAGTTGATCGACAGCGTCGGCGTCGCATCGTCGTCCGTGATCGTCCCCGTGCCGGTACCCGTCGTATTTGATATGGCCGCATTCGTCGGGCTGCTCAGGGACACCACGATGGTCTCGTTCGCTTCGTCCAGCGCATCGCCGGTCACTGCCACGTCGAAGGTCTGGCTGATCGTCCCCGCCGGGAAGGTCAGCGCGCCGTCGGTGATCGCCGTGTAGTCGGTCCCGGACGTGGCCGTGCCGGTCCCGGCGTCAGCGTAGTCCACCGTCACCGGCTGGCCACTGGCCGCGCTCAACGTCACCGTGAACGTCAGGTTCGTCGAGCCGCTGTCCCCCTCCGTCACGCTCGGCGAGTCGATCGACACCGTCGGCACGTCGTCGTCGGTAATCGTCAGCGTCACGTCGGCAGGCGCCCTCACGCCGGCGTGCGAGACCGTGCCGGACACGGTGACACGCTTGTCCGGGTCGTTGAGCGCGTTGTTCACCGCGGTGACCGTCACCGTGCCGGTACTCGTCGTGCTCCCCGCCGGGATCATCAGCGTCCGCGCCGCGCTCAGGGTGAAGTCGGCAGCGTCCGTGTCGGTCCCTGCCGCCGCCGCCGACACCGTGACCGTGGTGGGCGCGCTCACAGCCTCGCTCAGCGTCGCCGTCACCGTGGACACCCCGCCGTTCTCCGAGACCGACGCCGGCGACAGGGACAGCGACACGGCCGGCAGGTCGTCGTCGATGACCGTGACCGTCACCCCAGTCCGACGGCCCGAGGAGCCGTAGTTGATCGTCTCATACTCGATGTTCCTGATCTCGTCCTGGCTATTGCTGTCCGCGAGGGCCTCGACGGAGATCGCCGGAGTTTGCCCATAGGAGAGATCGTAGTCGAAGCGCCGAGTACTGTTATCCACCCTGAGCCCGGCGGGCGGATAGATATCGATCGAAACATCAAACCCGGGATCAGTGGCCAGTTGTATGGTGAACGACCTGCTGGCGCCTTCCTCGGTCAAGGTCAGGGCAGTGGGGGTGAAGATCAGGCCCGCATCGTCGTTCGTGATCGTCCCCGTGCCGGTACCCGTCGCGATCGTCGCGTTCGTCGCGCCGCTCAGGGTCACCACGACGGTCTCATTCGGCTCGAGGTTCGTATCGCCCAGCACTGACACGTTGAAGGTCTGGCTGGTCGTCCCCGCCGTGAAGGTCAGTGTGCCGCGGGTGATGGCCGTGTAGTCGGTCCCCGACGTGGCCGTGCCGGTCCTGGCGTCGGCGTAGTCCACCGTCACCTGCTGGCTGCTCGCCGCGCCCAAGGTCACGGTGAACGTCAGGTTCGTCGAACCGCTGTTCCCCTCCGCTACGCTTGGCGCGTTGATCGACAGCGTCGGCCCGTCGTCGTTCGTGATCGTCCCCGTGCCGGTCGCGGTCGCGATCGTCGCGTTCGTCGCGCCGCTCAGGGTCACCGCGACGGTCTCGTTCGCCTCGTTGGTCGTGTCGCCCGTCACCGATACGTCGAAGGTCTGGCTGGTCGTCCCCACCGGGAAGGTCAGCGTCCCGGCGGTGATCGCCTCGTAGTCCGTCCCCGACGTGGCCGTGCCGGTCCGGGCGTCGAAGTAGTCTACCGTCACCTGCCGGCCGCTCGCCGCGCCCAACGTCACCGTGAACGTCAGGGTCGTCGAACCACTGTTCCCCTCCGTCACGCTCGGCGAGTCGATCGACACTGTCGGCGCCGCATCGTCGTCCCTGATCCTCCCCGTACGCATCAGGCTATTGACGGTGACCCCGGTGTTCGTCACGATCGTCGCGTTCGTCGCGTTGCTCCACGTCACGATCACCCCCTCGTTCGCCTCATCGATCGTATCGCCCGTCACCGATATGCTGAAGGTCTGGCTGGTCGTCCCCGCCGGGAAGGTCAGCGTCCCGGCGGTGATCGCCCTGTAGTCCGTCCCCGACGTGGCCGTGCCGGTACCGGCGTCCGCGTAGTCCACCGTCACCTGCCGGCCGCTCGCCGCGCTCAACCTCACCGTGAACGTCAGGTTGACCCTGCCGCTGTCACCCTCCGTCACGGTCGGCAAGTTGATCCTCAGCGTCGCCGTCGCCGCGTCGTCGTCCGTGATCGTCCCCGTGCCGGTACCCGCCGCGATCGGCGCGTTCGTCGCGCCGCTCAGGGATACCACGATGGTCTCGTCCGTCTCGTCCAGCGTATCGCCCGTCACCGATACGTCGAAGGTCTGGCTGGTTTCCCCCGCCGCGAAGGTCAGCGTCCCGCCCGTGGTCGCCGTGTAGTCGCTCCCCGACGTGGCCGTGCCGGTCCCAGCGTCGGCCCAGGCCACCGTCACCTGCCCGGTACTGGCCGGACTCAGGGTCACCGTGAACGTCAGGTTCGTCGAGCCGCTGTCGCCCTCCGTCACGCTCGGCGAGTCGATCGACAGCGCCGGCGCGCCGTCGTCGTCGATGATCGTCCCCGTGCCGGTCGCGGTCGCGATCGTCGCGTTCGCCGCGTTGCTCAGGATGACCGCGACGGTCTCGTTCGACTCGTCGTTTGTGTCGCCCGTCACCGACACGTTGAAGGTCTGGCTGGTCGTCCCCGCCGGGAAGGTCAGAGCGCCGCCGGTGATCGCCGTGTAGTCCGTCCCCGACGTGGCTGTGCCGGTCGTGGCGTCGGCGTAGTCCACCGTCACCTGCCGCCCGCTCGCCGCGCTCAAGGTCGCCGTGAACGTCAGGTTCGTCGAGCCGCTGTCACCTTCCGTCACGCTCGGCGAGTCGATCGACAGCGTCGGCGCGTCGTCCTCATCGGTGATCGTCAGCGTCTGGTCGGCGGGCGGCGCCACGCCGGTGTGCGATACCGTGCCGGACACGGTGACACGCTTGTCCGGTTCGTCGAGGGCGTTGTTCACGGCGGTGACCGTCACCGTGCCGGTACTCGTCGTCTCGCCCGCCGCGATCGTCAGCGTGTTCGCCGCGCTCAGGGTGAAGTCGGCAGCGTCCGCGCCCGTCCCCGCCGTCGCCGCCACCGTGATCGTAGTGGCCACGCTCACAGCCTGGTCCAGCGTCGCCGTCACCGTGGCCGCCCCGCCGTTCTCCGAGACGGACGCCGGCGACAGCGACAGCGACACGGCCGGCTTGTCGTCGTCGATGACCGTGACCGCCACCCCATTCCGACGGCCCGTGCGGCTGTAGGCGAACGTCTGATATTGGATGTACCCGGTCTCGTCCTGGAAGTTGCCGTCCGCGACGGCCGTGGCGGTGAGCGTCAGGGGGGCGTCCCCCCACCTGAGATTGGTGGAAAATCTCGAGCTGTTAGCTACCCTGACCCCTTCGGGCGGAAAGATATTAATCGAAACAGTGAAGCCGGGATCAGAGGCCAATTGTACGGTGAACGACTGACCGACGCCTTCCTCGGTCAAGGTCAGGGCAGTGGGGTTGAAGACCAGGCCCGTGTCGTCGTTCGTGATCGTCCCCGTGCCGGTCGCCGTCGCGATCGTCGCGTTCGTCGCGTTGCTCAACGTCACCTCGACGGTCTCACTCAACTCGATGATCGTATCGCCCGTCACTGCCACGTTGAAGGTCTGGCTGGTCGTCCCTGCCGGGAAGGTCAGCGTCCCACCCACGAGCGCCGTGTAGTCGGTCCCGGACGTGGCCGTGCCGGTCCCGGCGTCAGCCCAGGCCACCGTCACCGGCTGGACGCTCGCCACGCTCAACGTCGCCGTGAACGTCAGGTTGGTCGAGCCGCTGTTGCCCTCCGTCACGCTCGGCGAGTCGATCGACACTGTCGGCCCGTCGTCGTCCGTGATCGTCCCCGTGCCGGTCGCCGTCGCTATCGGCGCGATCGTCGCGTTGCTCAGGGTCACCACGACGGTTTCGTTCACCTCGTCGGTCGTATCGCGCGTCACCGCCACGGTGAAGGTCTGGGGGGTGGTCGTCCCCGCCGGGAAGGTCAACGTCCCGCCGGTGATCGCCGTGTAGTCCGTCCCCGACGTGGCCGTGCCGGTCCCGGCGTCGGCATAATCCACCGTCACCAGCCGGCTGCTCGCCGCGCTCAATGTTACCGTGAACGTCAGGGTCGTCGAGCCGCTGTCACCCTCGGTCACGCTCGGCGAGTCGATGGAGAGTGTCGGCGTGGGATCGTCGTCGGTGATCGTCAGCGTCGCGGCGGCGGGCTGCGTCACTCCCGCGCTGTTCGATGCCGTGCCGGACACGGTGACGCGCTTGTCCGGTTCGTCGAGGGCGTTGTTTACGGCGGTAACCGTCACCGTGCCGGTACTCGTCGTCTCGCCCGCCGCGATCGTCAGCGTGTTCGCCGTACTCAGGGTGAAGTCGGAAGCGTCCGTATCCGTCCCCGCCGCCGCCGACACCGTGATCGTGGTGGCCGCGGTCGAAGCCGCGCTCAGCGTCGCCGTCACCGTGGCCACCCCGCCGTTCTCCGAGACCGACGCCGGCGACAGCGACAGCGACACGGCCGGCCTGGGGTCGTTGTCGATGACGTTGACCCGTACCCCATTCTGGGGGGTAGTGGTAGCGGTGTCCACGTCGCCGTAGCCGGACGTGCTGTACGTGATGTTCCTGGTCTCGTCATTGGCGTTGCTGTCCGCGAGGGCCGTGACGGTGATCTCGCGGGGGAAGTCAAACCCCCACCGGAAATTGAACGTGACGTTCCCAGGGTGCGTGGCGGTACCGGCGGTACCGGCGCTCAACCGGAGGAAGGGGGCCGGGTAGAGAGAGATCATAGCCTGTTCTGAGGGGGGGCGGGAGTTCAGGGTCACGGTGAAGGTCTGGCTGGCGCCTTCCTCGGTCACGGTCAGGGCGGTGGGGTTGAAGACCAGGCCCACATCGTCGTTCGTGATAAACCCCGTGCCGGTCGCCGTCGCGATCGTCGCGTTCGTCGCGCCGCTCAGGGTCACCACGACGGTCTCTCTCAACTCGGCCAGCGTATCGCCCGTCACCGCCACGGTGAAGGTCTGGCTGGTCGTCCCCGCCGGGAAGGTCAGCGTACCACCGGTAATCGCCGTGTAGTCCGTCCCCGACGTGGCCGTGCCGGTCCCGGCGTCGGCGTAGTCCACCGTCACCTGCTGGCCGCTCGCCGCGCTCAACGTCACCGTGAACGTCAGGTTCGTCGTGCCGCTGTTACCCTCCGTCACGGTCGGCGAGTTGATCGACAGCGTCGCCGTCGTCGCGTCGTCGTCCGTGATCGTCCCCGTGCCGGTACCCGTCGCGATCGTCGCGTTCGTCGGGCTGCTCAGGGACACCACCACCGTCTCGTTCGCTTCGTCCAGCGTGTCGCCCGTCACCGCTACGTCGAAGGTCTGGCTGGTCGTCCCCACCGGGAAGGTCAGCGTCCCGGCGGTGATGGCCGTGTAGTCGGTCCCCGACGTGGCTGTGCCAGTCGTGGCGTCGGCGTAATCCACCGTCACCTGCTGGTCGGTCGTCGCGCTCAAGGTCGCCGTGAACGTCAGGTTCGTCGAACCGCTGTCGCCCTCGGTCACGCTCGGCGAGTCGATCGACACCGTCGGCCCGTCGTCGTCGGTGATCGTCAGCGTCTGGTCGGTGGGTTGCCGAATTCCCGCGCTGCTCGAGGCCGCGCCGGACACGGTGACACGCTTGTCCGGTTCGTCGAGGGCGTTGTCCACGGCGGTGATCGTCACCGTGCCGGTACTCGTCGTCTCGCCCGCCGCGATCGTCAGCGTCCGCGCCGCGCTCAGGGTGAAGTCCGAAGCGTCCGTGCCCGTACCCGCCGCCGCCGACACCGTGATCGTGGTGGCTGCGGCCACAGCCTCACCCAGCGTCGCCGTCACCGTGGCCACCCCGCCGTTCTCCGAGACCGACGCCGGCGACAGCGACAGCGACACGGCCGGTTCGTCGTCGTCGATGACCGTGACCTCCACCCCATTCTGACGGCCCGAGGGGCCGTAGCTGAACGCGCTATACTGGATATACTTGGTCTCGTCCTCGTTGTTGCTGTCCGCGAGGGCCTCGACGGAGAGCGCCAGAGTGTCCCCATAGGAGAGATCGTAGTCGAAGCTCCGAGTACTGTTATCCACCCTGAGCCCGTCGGGCGGAAAGATCTCGATCGAAACATCAAACCCGGGATCAGTGGCCAGTTGTATGGTGAACGACTTGCTGGCGCCTTCCTCGTTCAAGGTCAGGGCAGTGGGGGTGAAGATCAGGCCCGCGTCATCATTCGTGATCGTCCCCGTGCCGGTACCCGCCGCGATCGTCGCGTTCGTCGCGCCGCTCAGGGTCACCACGACAGTCTCGTTCGCCTCGAAGGTCGTATCGCCCGTCACCGCCACGTTGAAGGTCTGGCTGGTCGTCCCCGCCGCGAAGGTCAGCGTGCCACGGGTGATGGCCGTGTAGTCCGTCCCGGACGTGGCTGTGCCGGTCCCGGCGTCCGCGTAGGCCACCGTCACCGACTGGCCGCTCGCTGCGCTCAAGGTCACCGTGAACGTCAGGTTCGTCGAACCGCTGTTCCCCTCGGTCACGCTCGGTGAGTTGATCGACAGCGTCGTCCCGTCGTCGTTCGTGATCGTCCCCGTGCCGGTACCCGTCGCGATCGTCGCATTCGTCGGGCTGCTCAGGGTCACCACCACCGTCTCGTTCGACTCGGCAGTCGTATCGCCCGTCACCGCCACGTTGAAGGTCTGGCTGGTCGTCCCCGCCGCGAAGGTCAGCGTCCCGCCGGTAATCGCCGTGTAGTCCGTCCCCGACGTGGCCGTGCCGGTCGTGGCGTCCGCGTAGTCCACCGTCACCTGCTGGGCGCTCGCCGCGCTCAAGGTTACCGTGAACGTCAGGTTCGTCGAGCCGCTGTTCCCCTCCGTCACGCTCGGCGAGTCGATCGATATCGTCGGATCGTCGTCGTCGTTGATCGTCCCCGTCCCGGTACCCGTCGCGATCGTCGCGTTCGTCGGGTTGCTCAGGGTCACCACGACGGTCTCATTCGGCTCGACGTTCGTATCGCCCGTCACTGATACGGTGAAGGTCTGGCTGGTCGTCCCCGCCGGGAAGGTCAGCGTCCCGGCGGTGATCGCCGTGTAGTCCGTCACCGCCGTGGCCGTGCCGTTCGTGGCGTCGGCGTAGGCCACCGTCACCGGCTGGACGCTCGCCGCGCTCAAGGTCGCCGTGAAGGTCAGGTTCGTCGAACCGCTGTCGCCCTCCGTCACGCTCGGCGAGTCGATCGACACCGTCGGCCCGTCGTCGTCCGTGATCGTCCCCGTGCCGGTACCCGTCGCGATCGTCGCGTTCGTCGGGCTGCTCAGGGACACCACGACGGTCTCGTTCACTTCGTCGGTCGTATCGCCCGTTACCGCCACGTCGAAGGTCTGGCTGGTCGTCCCCGCCGCGAAGGTCAGCGTCCCGCCGGTGATCGCCGTGTAGTCGGTCCCGGACGTGGCCGTGCCGGTCGTGGCGTCGGCATAAGCCACCGTCACCGGCTGGACGCTCGCCGCGCTCAACCTCACCGTGAACGTCAGGTTCGTCGAACCAGTGTTCCCCTCGGTCACGCTCGGTGAGTCGATTGACAGCGTCGGCGCGCCGTCGTCGTCCCTGATCCTCCCCGTACGCTCCAGGCTATTGACGGTGTCCCCGTCGCCCGTCACGATCGTCGCGTTCGTCGCGTTGCTCCATGTCACGATCACCCCCTCGTTCGCCTCATCGATCGTATCGCCCGTCACCGATATGCTGAAGGTCTGGGGGGTGGTCGTCCCCGCCGGGAAGGTCAGCGTCCCGGCGGTGATCGCCCTGTAGTCCGTCCCCGACGTGGCCGTGCCGGTACCGGCGTCCGCGTAGTCCACCGTCACCTGCCGGCCGCTCGCCGCGCTCAACCTCGCCGTGAAGGTCAGGGTCGTCGAGCCGCTGTCGCCCTCGGTCACGCTCGGCGAGTCGATGGAGATTGTCGGCAGCGGATCGTCGTCGGTGATCGTCAGCGTCTTGCCGGAGGGCTGCATCACGCCGGTGTGCGATACCGCGCCGGACACGGTGACGCGCTTGTCCGGTTCGTCCAGGGCGTTGTCCACGGCGGTGACCGTCACCGTGCCGGTGCTCGTCGTCTCGCCCGCCGCGATCGTCAGCGTGTTCGCCGAACTCAGGGTGAAGTCGGAAGAATCCGCGCCCGTCCCCGCCGCCGCCGACACCGTGATCGTGGTGGGCACGGCTACAGCCTCGCTTAGCGTCGCCGTCACCGTAGAGACGCCCGCGTTCTCCGAGACCGACGCCGGCGACAGCGACAGCGACACGGCCGGCTTGTCGTCGTCGATGACCGTGACCGCCACCCCATTCCGCTCGCCCGAGGGGCCGTAGAAGAACGCCTGATACCGGATGTTCCTGATCTCGTTCTGGCTATTGCTGTCCGCGAGGGCCGTGACGGTGATCGGAAAGGGATCGTTCATGCCCCTGTCGTAACTGAAATCGAGGGTGACCCTCTGAGACTGCCCATTCTGAGGCGGACTGAAGGCAATTGAGCTGCTCATCAAGAGCCCGGGGTCCGCGATGAATTCGATACTAATCTCAATATCGTAACCGTCACTGTCTTGCCCGGGATCAGTGGCCAGCGCCACCATGAACGACTTGCCGGGGCCTTCCTCGGTCAGGGTCAGGGCAGTGGGGGTGATGATCACGCCATCGTCGTCGTTCGTAATCGTCCCCGTGCCGGTCGCCGACGAGATCGTCGCGTTCGTCGCGCTGCTCAGGGTCACCACGACGGTCTCGTTCGACTCGGTCAGCATATCGCCCAGCACCGCCACGTTGAAGGTCTGGCTGGTCGTCCCCGCCGGGAAGGTCAGCGTACCGCCGGTGATCGCCGTGTAGTCGGTCCCCGACGTGGCCGTGCCGGTCCCGGCGTCCGCGTAGGCCACCGTCACCTGCTGGCTGCTCGCCGCGCTCAAGGTCACGGTGAACGTCAGGTTCGTCGAACCGCTGTTTCCCTCCGCTACGCTTGGCGAGTTGATCGACAGCGTCACCCCGTCGTCGTTCGTGATCGTTCCCGTGCCGGTCGCGGTCGCGATCGTCGCGTTCGTCGGATTGACCAGCGCCACCATGACGGTCTCATTCGCCTCGTTGGACGTGTCGCCGGTCACCGCCACGTCGAAGGTCTGGCTGGTCGTCCCCACTGCGAAGGTCAGCGTGCCGGCGGTGATGGCCGTGTAGTCCGTTCCCGACGTGGCCGTGCCGGTCGTGGCGTCGGCGTAGTCCACCGTCACCTGCCGGACGCTCTCCGCGCTCAGCGTCACCGTGAACGTCAGGTTCGTTGTGCCGCTGTTCCCCTCGGTCACGCTCGGGGAGTCGATCGACACCGTCGGCTCGTCGTCGTTCGTGATCGTCCCCGTGCCGGTCGCCGTCGAGATCGTCGCGTTCGTTGGGCTACTCAGGGTCACCACGACGGTCTCGTTCACCTCGTCGGTCGTGTCGCCGGTCACCGATACGTTGAAGCTCTGGCTGGTCGTCCCCGCCGTGAAGGTCAGCGTGCCGGCGGTGATCGCCCTGTAGTCCGTCCCGGACGTGGCCGTGCCGGTCGTGGCGTCGGCGTAGGCTACCGTCACCGGCTGGACGCTCGCCACGCTCAACGTCGCCGTGAAGGTCAGGGTCGTCGAGCCGCTGTCTCCCTCCGTCACGCTCGGCGAGTCGATCGACACCGTCGGCCCGTCGTCGTCCGTGATCGTCCCCGTGCCGGTACCCGTCGCGATCGGCGCGTTCGTCGAGCTGCTCAACGTCACGATCACGGTCTCGTTCACCTCGTCCAGCGTATCGCCGGTCACCGCCACGTCGAAGGTCTGGCTGGTCGTCCCCACCGCGAAGGTCAGCGTCCCGGCGGTGATCGCCGTGTAGTCCGTCCCGGACGTGGCGGCGCCGGTCCCGGCGTCGGCGTAGTCCACCGTCACCTGCTGGCCGCTCGCCGCGCTCAACGTTACCGTGAACGTCAAGGTCGCCGTGCCGCTGTTGCCCTCCGTCACGCTCGGCGAGTCGATTGACAACGTCGGCATGCCGTCGTCGTCCGTCAGGCTGAGCGTCGCCGAATTCACCGTCAGGCTGCCTGAGACGCCGCTCACCGTGATCGTCTCGTCGGTCTCGCCCAGCGTGTCGTCCGTCGGCGTCAGCGTGAACGTCCCGGTCTGGCTCGCCGCGCCGGCCGGGATCTCAATGTCGAAGTCCGACACCGCCGCGAAGTCCACTGCCCCCGCCGTGCCGCTGCCCGCCACGCTCACCGTCACCGTCGTGGCGGCGCCGAACCGCGTCGCCCCGTCCACCGTGGCGGTCACCGTGATCGTCGTCGCGCCATCGCCCTCACCCACGCTGTTGTCATCCACCGTCAAGGTGATCGCGGTCGGCGTCGCGTCGTCGTCCCTGATCCTCCCCGTACGCATCAGGCTATTGACGGTGTCCCCGTCGCCCGTCACGATCGTCGCGTTCGTCGCGTTGCTCCACGTCACGATCACCCCCTCGTTCGCTTCGTCCAGCGTATCGCCCGTCACCGATACGCTGAAGGTCTGGCTGGTCGTCCCCGCCGGGAAGGTCAGCGTACCGGCGGTGATCGCCTCGTAGTCCGTCCCCGACGTGGCGTCGCCGGTACCGGCGTCCGCGTAGTCCACCGTCACCTGCCGGCCGCTCGCCGCGCTCAACCTCACCGTGAACGTCAGGTTGACCGTGCCGCTGTCACCCTCCGTCACGGTCGGCAAGTTGATCCTCAGCGTCGGCGCGTCATCGTCGTCGGTGATCGTCAGCGTCTGGTCGGCGGGCTGCCCCACGCCGTTGTGCGAGACCGTGCCGGACACGGTGACGCGCTTGTCCGGTTCGTCGAGCGCGTTGTTCACGGCGGTGACCGTCACCGTGCCGGTACTCGTCGTTTCGTTCGCCGCGATCGTCAGCGTGTTCGCTGAACTCAGGGTGAAGTCGGCAGCGTCCGTGTCGGTCCCCGCCGCCGTCGCCGACACCGTGACCGTGGTGGCCACGCTCACAGCCTTGTTCAGCGTCGCCGTCACCGTGGCCACCCCACCGTTCTCCGAGACCGACGCCGGCGACAGGGACAGCGACACGGCCGGCTCGTCGTCGAGGACCGTGACCGTCACTCCATCCCGACGGCCCGTGCCGCCGTAGCCGCCCGTGTCATATTGGATGACCCTGGTCTCGTCCTCGCCGTCGCTGTCCGCGAGGGCCGTGACGGTGATCTGGCGGGGTCTGTCAAACCCCCACCGGAAATTGAACGTGACGTTCCCAGGGTTCCTGGCGGTACCGGCGGTACCGGCGCTCAACTCAAGGTCGGGGCCCGGGTAGAGAGAGATCGTAGCCTGTTCTGAGGGGGGCCGAGAGCTCAGTGTCACAGTGAAGGTCTGGCTGGCGCCTTCCTCGGTCACGGTCAGGGCGGTGGGGTTGAAGACCAGGCCCACATCGTCGTTCGTGATAAACCCCGTGCCGGTCGCCGTCGCGATCGTCGCGTTCGTCGCGCCGCTCAGGGTCACCACGACGGTCTCTCTCAACTCGGCCAGCATATCGCCCGTCACCGCCACGGTGAAGGTCTGGCTGGTCGTCCCCGCCGGGAAGGTCAGCGTACCACCGGTAATCGCCGTGTAGTCCGTCCCCGACGTGGCCGTGCCGGTCCCGGCGTCGGCGTAGTCCACCGTCACCTGCTGGCCGCTCGCCGCGCTCAACCTCACCGTGAACGTCAGGTTCGTCGAGCCGCTGTTCCCCTCCGTCACGGTCGGCGAGTCGATCGACAGCGTCGCCGTCGTCGCGTCGTCGTCCGTCAGGCTGATCGTGACCGGGTTCACCGTCAGGCTGCCCAAGACGCCGCTCACCGTCACCGTCTCGTCGGCCTCGTCCAGCGTGTCGGCCGTCGGCGTCAGCGTGAAGGTCCCGGTACCGCTCGTCGCGCCGGCCGCAATCGTAATGTCGAAGTCCGACACCGCCGCGAAGTCCACCGCGCCCGTCGCGCCGCTGCCCGCTACGCTTACCGTCACCGTCCTGGCTGCGGCGAACCGCGTCGTGCCGTCCACTGTGGCGGTCACCGTGATCGTGGTCGCCCCGTCGCCTTCGGCCACGCTGTTATCATCCACCGTCAAGGTGATCGATGGCGTCGCATCGTCGTCGGTGATCGTCCCCGTGCCGCTCGCCCTCGAGATCGTTGCGTTCGTCGCGCCGCTCAGGGTCGCGACGACGGTCTCGTTCGACTCGGCCAGGACGTCGCCCGTCACCGCTACGTCGAAGGTCTGGCTGGTCGTCCCCGCCGTGAAGGTCAGCGTCCCGCCGGTAATTGCCGTGTAGTCGGTCCCCGACGTGGCCGTGCCGGTCCCGGCGTCCGCGTAAGCCACCGTCACCTGCCGGCCGCTCGCCGCGCTCAACGTCACCGTGAACGTCAGGTTGGTCGAGCCGCTGTCCCCCTCCGTCACGCTCGGCGAGTCGATCGACAGTATCGGCATCGCATCGTTGTCCGTGATCGTCCCCGTGCCGGTACCCGTCAAGATCGTCGCGTTCGTCGGAGCGCTCAGGGTCACCACCACCGTCTCGTTCGCTTCGTCCAGCGTGTCGCCCGTCACCGATACGTCGAAGGTCTGGCTGGTTTCCCCCACCGCGAAGGTCAGCGCGCCGCCGGTGATCGCCGTGTAGTCCGTCCCGGACGTGGCCGTGCCGGTCCCGGCGTCGGCGTAGGCCACCGTCACCTGCTCGGTACTGGCCTGCCTCAGGGTCACCGTGAACGTCAGGGTCGTCGAACCGCTGTCCCCCTCCGTCACGCCCGGCGAGTCGATCGACAGCGTCGCCCCCTCGTCGTTTCCGATCGTCCCCGTGCCGGTACCCACCGAGATCGTCGCGTTCGTCGGGTTGCTCAACGTCAGCACGACGGTCTCGCTCGCCTCGCCCAGCGTGTCGCCCCTCACCGATACGATGATGTCTGCGCTGGTCGTCCCCGCCGCGAAGTTCAGCGTGCCGCCGCCGAGCGCCGTGTAGTCGGTCCCGGACGTGGCCGTGCCGGTCCCGGCGTCGGCCCAGGCCACCGTCACCTGCTGGGCGCTCGCCGCGCTCAACGTCACCGTGAACGTCAGGTTCGTCGTGCCGCTATCCCCCTCCGCTACGCTCGGCGAGTTGATCGACAGCGTCGGGAAGTCGTCGTCCGTGATCGTCCCCGTGCCGGTCGCCGTCGAGATCGTCGCGTTCGTCGCGCTGCTCAGGGTTACCACGACGGTCTCGTTCGCCTCGTTGGTCGTATCGCCCATCACCGCTACGTTGAAGGTCTGGCTGGTCGTCCCCGCCGGGAAGGTCAGCGTCCCGGCGGTGAGCGCCGTGTAGTCCGTCCCGGACGTGGCCGTGCCGGTCGTGGCGTCGGCATAGTCCACCGTCACCGTCACCTGCCGGCCGCTCGCCGCGCTCAAGGTCACCGTGAACGTCAGGTTCGTCGTGCCGCTGTTCCCCTCCGTCACACTCGGCGAGTCGATCGACAGCGTGATGTCGTCGTCCGTGATCGTCCCCGTGCCGGTACCCGTCAAGATCGTCGCGCCCGTCGGGCTGCTCAGGGTCACCACGACGGTCTCGTTCTCCTCGACGGTCGTATCGCCCCTCACCGCCACGTTGAAGGTCTGGCTGGTGGCGCCTACCGCGAAGGTCAGCGTCCCGGCGGTGATGGCCGTGTAGTCCGTCCCGGACGTGGCCGTGCCGGTCGTGGCGTCGGCGTAGGCCACCGTCACCTGCTGGACGGTCGTCGCGCTCAACGTCGCCGTGAACGTCAGGTTCGTCGTGCCGCTGTCCCCCTCCGTCACGCTTGGTGAGTTGATCGACACCGTCGGTCCGTCGTCGTCGATGATCGTCCCCGTGCCCCTAAACGTCGAGATCGTCGCGCCACTCGCGTTGCCAATCTCCGCCACGACGGTCTCGTTCGCCTCGTCGGTCGTATCGCCCCTCACCCACACGTTGAAGGTCTGGCTGGTCGTCCCCGCCGCGAAGGTCAGCGTGCCGGTGGTCGTCCCGTAGTCCGTCGACGGCGTGGCCGTGCTGCGGCTCGCCCTGGTGCTGTATTGCACCGTCACCTGCCCGCTGCTCGCCGGGTTCAACGTCACCGTGAACGTCAGGTTCGGAAAGCCGCTGTTCCCCTCGGTCACGCTCGGCGAGTTGATCGACAGCGTCTGCGCGGCGGCCTCGGGCGCGATGGCGAAGATAAGGAGAAGCAAGGGGACAAGGCAGGGGCGCCAGCCGGCGATCCAGCGTTTCATGCCAACGTCAGGGTAATCGTGGCGATGTCGCCCTCCGGCATACTCGGCGAGCTGATGGAAATCGTCGGATCCGGGGTCTGCGCGGCGGGGGGGGGGGGGGGGGCAGGCAACCCACCGCCTCACACCCTCGAAGCTGAAGCGAAGAAGGGCAAACGGCAAAGAAAAAAGCAGCGACATATCAGAAACCGCTTAATTTATTCGATAAACGAGTGGCAATGACAACAAGGCGTTTCGCCGAAACAAACGCCAAGCGCGACTTGCGCAATCCCCCCATGTTGCCAAAGCGCTCTTCTGCGTCGGATTTGAAAGGTTATTCATTCAATTATAGCGCAAGCGCATGGGAATCCCATTCAATCGAAAGGAACAACATTACGCTGGTTTCTTATTTTGTAATATGTACTCATTAATATCCCACATATACTAAACATATTCAATCACCTGCTCCGGATTAATCGGGTTTTTACACTGCGCCCAAACAGGTGAATACGGTTGCGGCGGACTCTATGGTCTTGTCGATTTCAGCGGGGCCGTGGGCGCTTGACAGAAAACCGGCTTCATACGCTGAAGGGGCGAGATAGATCCCCTTATCCAACATGCCGTGAAAAAACCGGTTGAATATGTTTTTATCACAGGCCATCACTTGTTCATACGAGGTGACTGAGGCGTCTTCGGTAAAGAACAATCCGAACATGCCCCCGGCCTGATTGGTCGAAATTGATACGCCGTTTGAAGTCGCCGCCGCTTTTATACCCGCGAGCAGCCCGGCGAGAGTCTCGGACAGGTCGTTAAAAAACCCCGGCTTGGAGATAAGGTTCAAGGTTGTCAAGCCGGCCGTCATTGCCACCGGATTTCCTGACAGCGTCCCCGCCTGGTACACGGCGCCGTCCGGGGCCAGGTGATCCATGATCTCCCCGCGACCGGCAAATGCGCCGACCGGCATGCCGCCGCCGATTACCTTGCCCAGGAGGGTGAGATCGGGTGTTATTTTGTAGAGTGATTGCGCTCCACCCAGGGCCACGCGAAAACCGGTCATCACCTCATCGAAGATCAGGATGCTGTCGTACTGGTCACAGACCCTGCGCAACGTATCCAGAAAATGTTGCGTACCGGGGACGCAATTCATGTTGCCGGCAACCGGTTCGACGATAACCGCGGCAACCTGTTCACCCACATCAGCAAAAACGTCCGCCACCTGGTCGGCATCATTAAACGTCAGCGTGATGGTATGTTTTGCCGTATCCGCCGGTACGCCCGGTGACGTCGGGATGCCTAAAGTAAGGGCGCCGGAACCGGCCTTGACTAATAATGAATCGGCGTGACCATGGTAACAGCCTTCGAATTTGATGATTTTGTCCCTGCCGGTGAAGCCGCGCGCGAGGCGTATTGCGCTCATGGCCGCTTCCGTGCCGGAATTCACCATGCGCACTTTCCCGATGCCGGGCATGAGCTCACATATTTTTTTTGCCAGGGCCGTCTCTATCGTCGTGGGCGCGCCGAAACTCAAACCGCGTGCCATGCTTTCTGTTACCCGCCCGATAACTTCAGGGTGGGCGTGACCTAAAATCATCGGCCCCCAGGACCCTACGTAGTCTATGTAAGACTTGCCTTCGGTGTCATACAGGCAGGCGCCGCTGCCCCGTTCAAAAAATATCGGGGTTCCGCCGACAGCCTTGAACGCGCGCACCGGTGAATTTACCCCCCCGGCGATAAATTTTTCAGCTTCTTTGAAATGCCTGGAGAAATGCTTGTCACTCATGTCGTATAAATCAACCGGTTAAATTCCAGCGCCGCGGAACAGGGATCTTCGGCCTGGTAAATGCTACTGATTGCCGCGAGCAAGTCCACGCCATGTTCAATCAATGGCGCGCAGTTGGCGGGGGTAATCCCGCCGATGGCGACAACCGGCAATGAAATTTTTTCTTTTGCTTCTTTTATAATTTTCGGCTCCGCGGCAACCGTGTTTTGCTTTGACGTAGTGGGATGGAATGAACCGAACGCAACGTAATCCGCGCCCTTGGCTTCCGCATCGATTGCCGGCGCTATCCTGTTATAGCACGAGACGCCGATTATCGCCTCGGCCCCCAATGCGTTTCTTGCGGTTTCGTAGTCACAATCCCCACTCCCCAGGTGGACCCCGTCACTGTTTATCGATTTGGCAAGCCGCACGTCATCATTGATGACAAACAGGCAGTCATGCCGTTGACAAAGTTTTTGCAATTCGGTCGCTTCGTATTCTCTCCTGGATTGATCCCCGGATTTATCCCGGTATTGTAAAATTATGACACCCGCCTCGAGAATGCTCTCCGTTACGGACAGCAATTTATCGGTGGGGGTATTTTCACAATCCGTGATGGCATAAAGACCCCGGCTTATTTTTTTGTTCCCGCTCACGTCCCGGCTGAACCTTCCTGTGATTCTACCCCTTTTTCATATCAAAAAAGCGTTCGGGATGAAGCTGTGACTTGCCCACTTTTGCAGCGTTTTTCAGTGTCTGCCACGTATATTCCTGCGCTTTTTCAACAGCCGCCCGGATGTCATCGCCTTGAGCCAGTCGCCCTGCGATATGCGCTGACAAAGTACAACCTGAGCCGTGATACGCGCCGGGCAGTTTTTCCCACCGGTAATTGGTTATTTTACGCTCATTATTCATATACTTATTTACCACCTTGGCCCGGGCGTCATCCGCGCCGGTGACGAGGGCGGCATGGCAACCGAGGTCCAGCAGGGCGGGTAAGGCTTTTGTCGGTTTATCACATTTTGTCAGCGCAAGGGCTTCCTTCAGGTTCGGCGTTATGACGGTGGTATGCGGGAACAGGTTTTCGACCATGCCCTGCCTTAATTTCGGCCCGACTATTTCAGCGCCGGCGCCGGCGTTCAAGATCGGATCGAAAACAACGGGCAGCCCTGTGGATGCCTGGCAAGCCGCCAAATAATCGGCGATTATTTCGACCAATTCGATGCTGCCGATTAAACCGATTTTACACGCGTCCACATTTATATCCGCCGTGAGCAACTCTAACCGCTCCCTGAACCTGACCGGGGATTGGGGCTCCACAGCCTTGAATTGCGCGGTGTTCTGGGTGGTCAACGACGTGATGACTGAGACACAATGACAACCCGTGCGCGCAATTGTTTCCATATCGGCTTGTATCCCGGCGGCGCCTGACGGATCATGGCCGGATAAAGCAAGCACCACGGGTTTTGAAGACGCGTTCACGAATAACATTGTATCGATTAGTGAACGACAAGACTAAAAAGAATCGGACAATACGATAATGAAGAAATACATGTGTGTCATCTGTGGTTATATCTACGACGAGGAAAAAGGCTGGCCGGAAGATGGCATAGAACCCGGCACAAAATGGGCGGACGTGCCGTTAAACTGGACGTGTCCGGAATGCAGCGCCAGAAAAGAAGATTTCGAGATGGTGGAAATTTGACGGGCTTCCCGTCATGCCGGCCGGTAAACGGCCAGCAGCACGATCGCGATCAGGAAGATAACCGGTATTTCGTTAAACCAGCGATACCATACATGTGAATGTTTATTGCGCCCGAACTTGAAATCATTCAGTAACTTTCCGCAATAAACATGGTAGATGATCAGGGCCAGGACCAGCAACAGCTTGATTTGGAACCACGCCTGCCCGGCATATGCGCTCCAGCCGTTGATTACCGCCAGGCAAACGCCAAAGACAAGGGTCAAGACGGCGCCGGGCGCCATAATGCTGAAATAGAGTTTCCTCTCCATGATTTTGAATCGATCAATGCTGGTTTGGTCGGCGCTCATGGCGTGATATACAAACAACCTCGGCAGGTAAAACAGGCCGGCGAACCAGGTGACCATGAAGATCAAGTGCAACGATTTCAGCAGCAGCATGTTTTTAGTGATTGGTTTTTGGGAAAAGGGGCGGAACCGGAAGACAGAAACTCAAATAAGTAAATTTTGAATTTGTCGCCTGAGTTTATAAATGTCCATTTCTCCGATCTTGTGTTTGATTACCTTTCCGTGCGGATCGATTAAAAATGAGGTCGGGGTAAGCATGACGTTGCCGAAGGCAGTGGCAATGGCGCCGTCGATATCCAGGGAGATGGGATAGGGTATTTTTCGTGTGGTTGTCAACTCTAAAACCTGGTTGGGCGGGTCATAGGCCATGGCTACCCCAATCAATTCAAACCCGTTCTTGCCAAATTCTTCGTATAACTCCACCAGGTGCGGCATCTCTTTCAGGCAGCCGGAGCAGGTAGTTGCCCAAAATGTGACCAACACAGGTTTGCCGCGGAGTTCCTGCATCTTGATCTTGCGACCATCCAATATTGAGAACGTGACCTCGGGCGCTCGTTCAAGCCCCGACGGGCTAAGCCATAACCAGAGTGATATTCCGGCTATGGCTACGACAAATACGACTGCGATGATTTCCTTTGGTTTCATTCAAGCGGTTCGCGCGATGCAAGGTCTCATATTCTATCTGAATCCGGGCAATCCTGATATTATATCAATTTTACAGACCAATTCTTACAGGCAGGCATGTATTTCGGTAGCGCCCGCTGTTCGTCGAAAGCGGGAAGCGGGGACTGCTGTACACATTTTTATTTTAGGCGATAGCTGAAATGATTAGAGCGGGCATAGTCGGGGCGACCGGTTATACAGGCGTTGAATTGATGCGGCTGTTATCTCAACACCCCGAGGTGGAATTGGTTACCGTCACATCCCGGGTCGAGCAGGGCAAGCCCGTCTCCTCCGTGTTTCCGTCATTACGCGGGGTCATTGATTTGTGTTTTTCCGAACCGGATACAGCCGGGCTGTCGGGTTGTGACCTGGTCTTTTTTGCGACGCCAAACGGGACGGCAATGCGCCAGGCGCCGGAATTACTCGAGAGGGGTGTCAAGGTCATCGACTTGTCGGCGGATTTTCGCCTGAAAGACAAGGATGAATGGAAACAATGGTATGGTCAAAGACATGCCTGTCCCGATTATTTAAGCCGGGCCGTGTACGGGTTGCCGGAAATGAACCGGGCTGAAATCAGGGGCGCGCAATTGATAGCCAACCCGGGCTGTTATCCGACAGCGATACAACTGGGTTTTCTGCCGCTGTTGGAGAACGACCTGGTAGCGCCGGACAGCTTGATAGCCGATGCCAAATCGGGCATAAGCGGGGCCGGACGCAAGGCCACGTTGGCAACGCAATTTTGTGAAAGCGGGGAGTCTTTTTCCGCCTATTCCGCAAACGGGCATCGCCACTTGCCGGAGATTAAACAGGGCCTGTCCGCCGTGTCCCGCGGGAAAATCGACCTTGTTTTCATCCCGCACCTGTTGCCGATTATCCGGGGCATACATGCCACTTTATATGCCCGGTTGACAGAACCCGACGTTGATATCCACGGCATTTTCGAAAGTCGCTATGGGGATGAGCCCTGTGTCGACGTGTTGCCCCCGGGCGAGCATCCGGGTACAGCCTCCGTGCGTGGTTCAAATATGTGCCGGATATCTGCTTTTCGTCCCCAAAACGGTAATACGGCGGTTATTCTGGCCGTGGAAGACAACCTGGTTAAAGGCGCCGCCGGCCAGGCGGTGCAAAACATGAATATCATTTATCGCCTCGATGAAACGACGGGGCTGACCCACGTGGCGCTCTCCCCGTGACCCGGTTAATGTCGGTTTTACCGGCTGAATAATGTCAAAACTTGTCGTTAAATCATACCGACCCCGGCTTCGCCGGCTTGCGGTCGGGAGTCTGTGCCTGTTTTTTGCGTTGTTGGCCATATTATTATTGAGCGATGAGCGCCGGTCGCGCCTCAAGGAGCTGATTGTCACAAACTGGGAGCACAGGTTACTGCAGGATGCTAACCAGGGTTTGCAAAATGAGAACGCCGACCTCCGTGAAACAGTATTGAGACTGGAGCAGACAGCCAACATTGACAAACAGGCTACGGCCCTGTTGCAAGCTGAATTGATGACCTCGCAGGAAGAAATTTACGAGTTGAAGAAAGAGTTGGGGTTTTATAAGGGAATCATCAACGCGACCGGAAATGGGAAGGGAGTGGACGTGCATGGGATGCGTATTCGACCCCTGTCACAGGAACGGAGCTATCGCCTGGAATTGATACTAATCCACGTCGCAAAAACTGATACAATGACCGAAGGGGTACTGGACGTTGCCTTGGAGGGTATTCAAAAAGACAGCGCCAAACATTTGAGCTTGAGCGAAATAACCCTTGATGAGGGTTTGACGTATGATTTCAGGTTCAGGAGTTTTCAGCGTTTTGAAAACAATTTTGTTCTGCCGGAGAATTTCAAGCCGCAAAGAGTGTTTGTAAATTTACTGATAAAGGGCAAGGAAAAATCCAGGCTGGAGAAAATATTCGATTGGCCCTCAACTGTCAGCCGGGAGGGAACAAATGTGGGGTAATAGTCGTAAACGAAAAACCACGAAAATTGATACGTTAATCGGCCAGCAAACGGAAGTGCTGGGAGACATCAGGTTTGTCGGTGGATTGCACATTGACAACCGCGTCAAGGGGGACGTTACTGCGGATAATGACAGCCGTTCCACATTGTCACTCAGTGAACAGGGTACAATTGAAGGCGAAATCAAGGTCCCCCATGCCTTTTTAAATGGCGCCGTCATCGGCGACGTGCGCAGTAGTGAGCATATCGAGCTTTCTTCCAAGGCGCGCATCACAGGGGATATTTATTACAACCTGCTCGAAATAGCCACAGGCGCAGAGGTGAACGGCAAGCTGATACACGTGCCGAACGCCAATGAAGATGTCTCGGCCATCGTCGATAATGATTCGCCGGCATAGAAACAGGACAGCCCCAAACCCACTGTCAGCGGAAACTGTTGGGACAGGCGCTTGGTTTTTCCTTGAAACAGGAGTAGAGTCGTCCCATATTATTTTTTGTTGACGCCAAGCGCCATGCGCGGATGTTCAACGAATGGTTACGGAGAATAAAATTATGTTAGAGATAGCCGAAAAATTGCCGGATCCGCTTGTATTTACGGATTCTGCCGCATCCAAAGTCAAGCAGCTGATCGCCGATGAAGAAAACAATGCCTTGATGCTGAGGGTCTTTATCTCCGGTGGCGGTTGCTCCGGGTTTCAATACGGCTTCAGCTTCGATGAGAGTGTTACCGAGGGTGATACCGTCGTGGAAAAAGAAGGGGTCAGGCTCCTGATCGATCCCATGAGCATTCAATATTTAACGGGGGCCGAGATCGATTACTCGGAAGGCCTGGAAGGCGCGCAATTCGTCATCCGCAACCCCAATGCGCAAACCACCTGTGGTTGCGGTTCGTCATTTTCAGTTTGAAGCGGGCAACGAGGAACAGGCGGCGGGGAGCAGAATTTGTTACCTGTTCCCTGGTTCGTAGACCCCGCCTAAGACAACCGGCCTCTTCGCGCCCGTAACAGAAGGCAGGTTCCCCGGGGCATTTTCCAAACGCTGTTTTGCCAACCAGGCAAAAGTCACGGCTTCAACCGCATCCGGGTCTACCCCGTATTCACTGGTGGATTTAAGGCTGACGCCGGGCAGTAATGACTGTAAGCGTTGCACTAAAACCGTATTATGCAAGCCGCCGCCACAAACCAACGCTTCCCCGGTTTCAGGCGCGTATGTCGTGATTGCGTCGGATATGCTGATAGCGGCCAGCGCCAGCAAGCTGGCCTGTACATCTTGTTCCCTGTATGTTATCCCCGATTTTTCCAGCATGGTTGTCAACCAGTCCAGGTTGAAATCATCTTTTCCGGTGCTCTTTGGCGGCGGCGCGGAAAAATAGGGGTCACTGAGCATGAGTTTGAGTAAATCATCCTGGGGTTTGCCGGAAGCGGCCCATTTACCCTGGTAGTCAAAATCATTGTTCAGGCATTGTTGTATCCACGCGTCCATGAGCGCATTGCCCGGACCGGTGTCAAATCCCTGAATGTCGTCATCAGCGCCGGCGGACAATATCGTTATATTCGCCATGCCGCCGAGGTTTAATACAACGCGATTAACCTGGGCGCTGCGAAACTTCCAGGCATGGAAGGCCGGCGCTAAAGGGGCGGCTTGCCCCCCCGCCGCCATATCAGCGCGGCGGAAATCCGCTACGGTAGTGATGCCGGTCAGGTAAGAAATCACATTGGGGTCGCCAATTTGCAAGGTCCGGGGCGGCGTCGCTGAGGGTAAGTGCATGACCGTTTGTCCATGACTGCCGATCGCCCTGACCTGTTCCGCTTTTATGCCGCTATCATCGAGCAGCGTCAATACCGCCTCGCCAAGGAGCTTGCCTGTAAGCGCATCCAGCCTGGCAACCTCGTTGACGGATGATGATATGTTTACCTTTCTGAGAGTTTGTTGAATATCCCGGGCCAGCGGGAATTGCCGATAGCCGATGATTTCAAGATCGTCATTTTTTATATGGACTATTGCGACGTCTATGGCATCCATGCTTGTGCCGGACATGAGACCTATGTAGTACACGGCTGGTTTCTGGTTACCCGAACGGGCAAAATCATCGTATGCTGCTGTTTAACCCGTGTTCGGTTTGCGCAAGCAATTCTGTGTTTATATTTCTCGTGTTGCCGGCCATGACGGGTTGTGATGAGTCCAGCAAAGCAAACAGTTGAGACGTGCGGGATATGAATTCATCAATTTCCGACTGGGGAATGCTGTCGGCTTTTGGCAGCGCCACCGTCAGTGGATTGCGATGTGTGTCATGCACGCGAAATTCGTAGTGCAGGTGTGGGCCCGTCGCCAGGCCTGATTTACCCACGTAACCGATGATCTGGCCCTGTCTGACTGAACGGCCGCGCTTCATGCCTTTTTTATACCGGGACAGGTGGGCGTAAAGCGTACTGTATTTTCCGCCATGTTTAATGATGATGGTCTTGCCATAGCCGCCCTTGTTTCCGAGATGATGGATTGTGCCATCGCCGGTGGCTTTTATCGGCGTTCCGGTCGGGGCGGCGTAATCCACCCCTGTGTGTGCCCTGATCCTGTTCAGGATCGGATGTTTTCTCTTGAGATTAAAATGGGAACTGATCCGGCTGAATTTAAGTGGCGTCCTTAGAAAGGCCTTGCGCATACTGAGACCGGCGGCGGTGTAATAATCAAATTGACCGTCCTTGCGTTGGTACCTGACTGCTCGAATTTTCTTGTTTCGGTTAGTGAACTCGGCTACAAGAATGGGGCCGTCTATTACTTTTTCCTGGTTTTTATATTTCTCTTCATATACGACGTTGAAACTGTCGCCTTTACGAATATCCAGGACGAAATCGATGTCCCATCCGTAAATATCCACTAATTGCATCATCAGGTTATCCGATAAACCGACTGCCTGGCCGGACAGGAACAGGGAGTCGTTAATGATGCCTTCTGTTTGCCTGACCCGCGTATCAAGTTCTGTGGTAATGATTTCACTGGTGAATTTGTCTTCTTTTTTAGTCACCCATAGTGTTTTGGTTAAATCGAATTCAAATTTGAGCGCTTGCAGGTTGCCCTCACCCTCATCAACTTGAAAAGAGACGGTTTGGCCTGGAATCAATTGTTTCAGGACCGCGGTTTGTTTGTTCCCGGTCATAATTTCGTGCAAATCCCGGGGGCTCAGGCCAAGCCGGCTGAAGACCCGCGCCAGACTATCGCCGTTTTTGATTTTTACATCGATCCAGCCTGGCGTTTTATCAGCAACGTCGGTCGCGTTGTTGTCGTCGTCGGAGTTGTCGGTGATGGTCTCGCCGGGGGGTTCCGGGATTGCCGCCATTTCCAGGGCGGATTCGTTATGGTAATTTACCGTTACGGGATGAGGGCGCGCTTGAAGCCCGGCGTCGACTGTTTGGGAGTCAATTCCCGGTTTGACCCCGCTGAAAAATCCATACAGGGTAAAGACAAATGGAAGTATGCCGAGCAACAGCCAGTAACGAATACGCCGATACCAGGGACGCGGATCGACCCAAATGACCCCTGGCTTATAGTCGTTTTTTATATATACTTTGTAAGTCACGGTGTTTACTGAATAAATCAGTGCGAAAAATATCTGTAATTTTAAATTTAGTCAATGGGTAAGATAAAAAATAATGGCTGCTCTCGCAAGGAGAGAAGTAGAGTCCCCCCTGACCTGAGGGGGATGCGGCGGGTTGCTTTATTCAATGGGTAAGATAAAAATAATAGCCGCCCTCGCAGGGGGAGAAGTAAAGTTTCCCCTTACCTGGGGGGGATGCAGCGGGTTGCTTTAGTCAATGGGTAAGATAAAAATAATAGCCACTCTCGCGGGGGGAGAAGTAAAGTTTCCCCTTATCTGGGGGGGATGCGGCGGGTTGCTTTAGTCAATTACGCAGGATAAAAAATGACCGATTTAGAAAAATCACTGGCGTTGATCCGCCGTGGCGCGGATGAGATCATCCGGGAAGATGACTTGCTTCAAAAGCTCGAACGGGGTAAACCACTTCGTGTAAAAACAGGTTTCGACCCGACCGCGCCGGATTTGCATCTGGGTCATACGGTCTTGATCAACAAGATGCGTCATTTCCAGGACCTGGGGCACCACGTCATGTTTCTTATCGGTGATTTTACCGGCCTCATCGGTGATCCTTCCGCTCGGGACGCTACCCGTAAGCCACTGACAAATGAGCAGCTTGCCGAGAATGCCGAGACCTACAGACAACAGGTCTACAAAATTCTGCGCCGCGATAAGACGGAGATTTGCTTTAATTCCAAATGGGGCAATGCCCTTGGGTCTGCCGGGATGATCAAACTGGCGGCCAGGTATACGGTGGCGCGGATGCTGGAGCGGGATGATTTCAAGAAACGTTATGCGGCGAAGCAGCCTATCTCCATCCATGAATTTCTCTATCCCCTGATGCAGGGCTATGATTCGGTTGTCATGAAAGCCGATGTTGAACTGGGGGGGACGGACCAGAAATTCAACTTGCTGGTTGGCAGGGAGTTGCAAAAGGAAGAAGGACAGGAGCCCCAGGTGGCGCTGACCATGCCCATATTGGAAGGACTGGACGGAAAAAAGAAGATGTCCAAGTCGCTGAAGAATTACATAGGCATCGATGAGCCGGCAGGTGAGATGTTCGGCAAATTGATGTCAATTTCCGATGAATTGATGTGGCGTTATTTTGAACTGCTCAGTTTCCGGCCGTGGGACGATGTTCAACGCTTGCAAAAAGAGATTCAGGGGGGGGCAAACCCGAAACAGGCCAAAGTCCAGCTGGCGTTGGAAATCGTTGAACGGTTTCACGGCAAAGCGGCAGCCGGAAAAGCCAACGATGAATTTATCGCCAGGTTCCGACAGGGGGCAATGCCGTCGGAAATCGAGGAAAAACAAGTAGCAGCCTACGGAAAAGGGATACCAATCGCCAACTTGTTGAAAAACAGCGGATTAGTGACGAGCACCTCGGAAGGCATCCGGATGCTGAAACAGGGCGCGGTACGCATAGATTCAGAAAGAGTGGAAGATAACGCCATGACCATCGCCGCCGGCACGACCCACGTCTACCAGGTAGGCAAACGCCGGTTCGCCAGGGTCACTGTTAAATAATTCATTAAAATCCTCGAAATCACCCATAGGCTTGAAAGTGGATGGTCTGCCAAGGTTGAAGGGCGGCTTCGTCAGCGTATATCTGCCCAGGTGAGTCGTCAGCCTCTCATTGAGATACTCTGCCAACGGCTTAAACCAACGCAAAGTCACTGGCGCCCAAGTAACGGATTGAACCGCCCCGGGAAAACTGTCAGAGACTTTGTTCACGAACTTGCGGTCGGCTGTGACCAGCGCCGACTCGGTGGCTTCGGCACAGGCAAGATACAGACAGTCATAGACGGGATGGTCAAGCTCGTTTTTGTTGGTGTGTGTGGAAAAGTTGTTATTAAATGGGAATTATATCGAATAGTTACAATGAATTTATTGCAATATTCGATCAATTTCACGTTTCACGATCGCCTAACGGCGCTATCTCCACGTGCAGTAGCCCCAATCCCGGAGGCCAAGATATTTAGCGCAGCATTCAGATCTGCGTTAGCCCGATGATCGCATTTAACACAATGAAATTTTGTTTGTGTTTTACGATTAGTCTTATCTGTATGTCCGCATTTGTTACATGTTTGACTGGTATAGGCAGATGGTACTTTTATAATTGTTGTTTTGTAGTCTAAATATTGTTCCAGTTTGCTCCAGCCGGATTGTAATATCGCTTTATTTAGACCGGCTTTTTGTTTCACATTTTTACCTGGTTTGTCTATAGTTCCTTTGGCGCTGGCAGTCATTCCCTTTGTATTCAGATTTTCCATATATGTCAGGTTATATTTATTGGCAATTTCACGGGATGTCTGGTGGCACCAGTTTGTTCGGGCTTGAACGATACGCTGCTGGGTTTTGGCATGAAGCAATTTTGCTTTCAGGTATCGTTTGGACGGTGCAATACCCTGCTTGCGATTCAGGCGTTGTCGTCTTGCCATCATTTTTTGATACCGGCGTTTGCGCGCGTTTAATTTCGTTGTATCCGGTAAGTTATAACGTGTTCCGTCTGATAGCGTTATCTGTCCTACGTTACGGTCGATGCCAACTGGGTTAATTGACTCAGGCAGCTTTGATGTTTCGACTTCATAAACTACGTAGGCATACCATTTACCGGCTTCATGTTTGATTGTGATAGTCTTGCATTTGCTATCCGGGTAAGGATTATTACCGGACAATTTAATTTGACTAATTTTTTGGATATATAACGATTTTCGATTTAGTTTAAATGTTCCTTGGGGCAAGCTGATACTTGGTGGATGAGTGTATTTACCATGAAATCTCGGTAATCCGCCTTGATTTTTCCAATATTTCTTGTAGCAAGTTTCAAGCGGTTTCAGAGAATATTTTACTATGTTTGCTGAATATGTTTGCAACCATGGTAACTGATCTCGAAGGCGGGTGAATTGAAGACCTAGGGTATAGTAGCTCGGATTACACTTGCTATAAGATTTATAATCTTCTTGCAACTTTTCAACAAAATGATTCCAGATAAACCGACGGGCACCGGCAAGAGCAAAGAGTTTATTGGCCTTTGTCTTTGTTTGCGGGTGCAGGCGGTATCTGATTGTTTTATGTGTCTTCATTTGTGACTATTATACATAAGTCCTTATTAAATCTTTTAATTTTTAATATTTCATGTTATTGTTTGTGTGTGATGATATATAACACTTGGAGGTGAAGATGATGACAATGACTTTAGCTGATCTAGGTGCACTATGTGCAATTTTGGCAATTTTTCATGCACCAATCTGGTTTATGATTAAAACCGGAATTGATGAGCATAAAGAATTCAGGAAAAATATCATAGAGCTTCATAAAACAAAACAGGACAAGCCAACTTGATTGTTAGAGGTGGCCCCGTTTATCTGAGCAACTTTTTTCATTTCTTAAGTGGATCCGCAGCCCCTGTTATGCCGCCTCCTGTGAAGGCAGCGAGTTAAAGTAAACCTGATCCGGTGTTTGCCGGTCAAGTGTTGAGTGTGGCCGGCATTGATTGTAAAAGGTAAAGTAATGGGCGGTCTTCGATTTTGCGTCACGGGTCGATTCATACGCAGGCAGATTGAAATGGCTCGGTTTTATGGTGCAAGGTCAAAGGGGGGCTTTGCCCCTCCCCCGGATCAAAAACTGGTATTTGGGCATAAATCAGGTATCGGGGGTTAAATGAAGACAAATGAGCAGCCCGGCGATGAACCGGCGCCCTGCTTAGCCGTTCTTGTCCGGTTTTGTCGCTCGCCCTGTTATATCTGTAACTGCTTGTTCGTCCGGTTTTGCCGCTCGCCCTGTTATATCTGTACTTGCCTGTTCGTCCGGTTTTGCCGCTCGCCCTGTTATATCTGTACTTGCCTGTTCGTCCGCCACTGCCGGCGAAGCGGGTTCCGTCGATGTGGGGCGTAAACCGAGTTGCTGTTCAACACTCGTCAAACGTTTATGAATAGCGATTTGCCCTTGATTCATCTCTTTCCGCACTTCGCTGATCTCTCCCCGGAGACCGTTGATCTGTCGTGTAAGGTCGCTCCGCACTTCGTTGATCTGTCGTGTAAGGTCGCTCCGAACCTCGTTGATCTGTTGCGCAAGGTAAGTGAGAAAGAGGAAGATCACGGTAATCGCGGCAATGGTTCCCCACTTGAGAATGCGCACCTCGCCGGAGAGCATCCCGCGTTCTCGGGCTTCCTCCAGGTCGCGGAGGGTGATGACAGTAGTTTTCTGGTTCATTTTCTGTCTCCGTATTATGTATTCGTCCTGTTGACTGCCGAAAAGGATAGAGCTTTAATCTCTCATAGTCAAGCGCTCCGAAACCTGACCGCATGTCTCATCAATGGATGCGCTGAGTCATTGAACCGCCCTGGGTTTGCCGGAGATGATCATCGGCCTGTACAAGACGGAAGTGATCCGGACGCGGGGGCCGTGGAAGACCATCGATGGCGTGGAATATGCGACGCTGGAATGGGTGGACTGGTCTAACCATCGGCGCCTGTTGGCGCCGCTCGGCCATGTGCCACCGGCTGAATATGAACAGATGTACTATGATGATGAAAATAACCGGTCATGCAAAGCGGCATGACTCAAACTAACGGGTCTCCGGGATTCCCGGGGCGGTTCAGTCTGACAAACAACACACTTGCAGATAACGAGATGGTCATTTCATGCAATTGAACAGGCTGTTCATCCTTAGTATTATCTTGACGAGTTTATAGATTATTTTCTATAATTCGGTATGACGAATTTAAAGCCGATTACCTGGTTAGGCACGTCCAGGGATGACGTGAAGTCTCTCCCGGAGAAGGTTAGACAAATAGTCGGCGCTGAACTGATGGCTGTACAGTCAGGTTATGAGCCATCTGATTGGAAACCCATGAGTAGTATCGGTCCGGGTGTCAGGGAAATCCGGGTCCAGTATGAAGGACAATACCGGGTGATTTATATTGCCAAATTCGGTGAGTCAATTTACGTGCTTCATGCATTCCGAAAAAAGACACAGCGTACATCAAGACAAGACTTGGACCTGGCCAGAAACAGGCTTAAACAGATTAAGAGGTAACGCGATGAAAAATCTCACGACGGACAACATCTTTGAGGATATCGGTTTTAACAAACAGGAAGCCGCCAACATGAAAGTCCGTACGGAATTACTGCTTGAAATTCGAGAATACATCCGCAAGAAAGGCCTCAAGCAGAAAGATGCCGCTACCTTGCTGGGTATAAACCAGCCTGAGGTGAGTGCATTGATGAACGGTCACATATTCAAATTCAGTATTGATGCGTTGGTGAATATGCTAGCCAAGGTAGGGCGGGAACTGAAAATTACAACACGCTCGAAAAAAGCGGCTTGAGGCATTTACTTCCCCTGAACTGACACGACATACTACGAATATGAAAGTTCCTCAATCTACTTGCATGTCGCTTGGTCACATGGGGACGTTTCAATTCCTCGTGGACCGCCGCCCAGTTCGGTACCTGACGGCGACAGCTGCCAGCGGTATCAGCGCCGGGATAGAACAGCCCGGCCAACCGGCTGTCATCCAGGTCAGCCGGCAACGACCAACCCAATCCACGGTTAGCTTCACCGGTTTCGATCTTCGCGCAGAAGTTCCACGCTATCTGTCTGGACGGCGCCGGAAGTCATGTCGGCGATTTGCCGGATTCGTTCTCGAAAGTCGGCGAGACGGCTACGGCGGTCGGCTCGTTGCGTCAATACATAACGGATCTCCGCTTCCAGCGAACGCTGATTTGTCTTCGCTTGCGTCTTCAAAGCCTTAATCACATCATCGTCAAGATTTCTAATCGTTAAATTTCCCACTGGTCTTTTTCCTGTTACTTTGACAGCGATATGCTATCATATTGCTGTCATTCAAGCAAAATGAATCCTGGAGGCGGGCTGTCGATATAGCTTCAGTCTCATAAATCGTGGTCAAAAATGGTTAGCCGTATGCTTCCAACGGAAATTCTTCAAGATAAAGCCTTATGGCCTCTTGCAGGTTGGCTAAAGCTTCCTCAATGGTTTCTCCCTGGGTAGTCGTGCCTGTTTCCGGATTCGTGGCAATAAACCCACCTTCTTGAGCAGGTATAAGCACTGCTGCCAATTGCATAAATTTTTCCTCCAAGTTTCAATTTCATATTTGGGATCGGTGTGAAAGCCTGATTTTCACCCTCCCTGAAAATGGTTGGCAGACGGCTAGTATAGCTGAAGACCTATAATCAGAAGGAATAAGTTTTTACACTGACCCCAAATATCGATTGTGTGGACAACCGATGCCCGCTCAGTGTAACCTTTCGCGGTCAAATAACACTTGGCACAGGATTTTGGAAAATACGAAATGGAAAAGCTGACTGCATACGAAGAAAGGCTGTCGAGGGCAATAGAAGAATGGGACGAAAACGCTGTCCTTATTTTTCGCGGACAAGAGAACCACAAATGGGAGTTAGTAAGCAGTGCCGATAGACGGCTAAAAAATTCAAACGGGGAAGGTGCCCCCAACCTAATTGAATATCTGGATAAATCCCTGATTGAACCTGCCAGAAATGAAGGCTACGCACACCGACAAAATAAAGAGCTTAACGATTTAGAATTGCTGGCCGCATTACAACACCAAGGAGCTGCGACCTGCCTCATTGATGCCACCGATAATTTTCATACCGCCCTGTGGTTTGCCTGCCAAGATGATAGCAACGACGGCAAAGTGTTTATCATCAATCGCGGCAATATCCTGACTTTCGAAGAAGTCACTCCCGACGACTCAGAAAAAGACATTGAAAAATTACTTGAAAATCAAGCAGTCCCTGATAAAAAAGGATTATATGAAGACAACTATCCGATTTATTATTGGAAGCCACCCCCAAATGAAAATCGGATCGTTGCGCAACAAAGTTGTTTTATTTTTTCTGCCCGACCCATCAAAGAATCGGCTTATAAGGAAATACCCATATCTAAAGGAGATAAAAAAGAAATCAGGGAGCTACTGCAAAAATACTACGGATTGGAAGAGCAGAGCATTTTCAGAGATTTTGCAGGCTTTGCTGCCTCACATAGTCAAGACCGACCTGTCAGCCACAAAACCAGTGAACAATGGTTCCAAAGTGGTAACAAACACTTTCGGCAAGGGAACTATGCAGCAGCTATCGAAAACTACGATAGGGCAATAAGCCTCAATCCGAAATATACCAAAGCCTACTACAACCGAGGGGTTGTCCAGGATAAATTTGGTCAATATGAGGCAGCGATTACAGACTACGACAAGGCGATAAACCTCAATCCAAGATTCACCGAAGCCTATCACGACCGGGGCGGCACCAAGACTAAATTGGGTCGGTATGAGGCAGCGATTACAGACTACGACATAGCGATAAACCTCAATCCGGAATATGCCATTGCCTACTACAACCGAGGCAATGCCAAAGCTAAACTAGGTCAATATGAGGCGGCGATTGCAGACTACGACATAGCGATAAACCTCAATCCGAAATATGCCATTGCCTACAATAACCGAGGCCTCGCCAAGGATGAACTAGGTCAATATGAGGCAGCGATTACAGACTACGACATAGCGATAAACCTCAATCCAGAATATGCCGAAGCCTACAATAACCGGGGCTTGGCCAAGTATAACCTGAGGCAGTATGAAGCAGCGGTGGCAGACTATGACATAGCGATAAACCTCAATCCGAAATATGCCATTGCCTACTACAACCGAGGCATCGCCAAGTATAACCTGGAACAGTATCCGGCAGCGATTGAGGACTTTGACGAGGCAATAAACCTCAATCCAAGATTCGCCGAGGCCTGTTATGGCCGAGGGTTAGCCAAAGAACGTCTCCAGCAGTATCCAGCAGCTATTGAAGATATAAAACGCGCGCAAATGCTGGCACAGGAACAGGGACTTACAGAACTTTTACAATTTACACAAGAAAAACTGAATGACCTGAAGTCGCATGACACCGACCCATAGCAAGTGGAAGGACGGTAAGGTTTACATCAAATCAGGAGTTGAGGTTTACTATCTTATCATGGAGGTTTACTATTATGGATATGACAATGAACTCTGAAGATGCCATTGCCCGGAAAGAGACCAAGGAAACAATAGAGAAGCCTCGTTCAGAAAATGCCCCTGCGGAACGCTGGAGCGAAGATTTCGTCCGACGCGGCGAATTCCGTTTAGCGCTTTGGACGGGGGCGTTTGTTCTTACCGCCATTTTAGGCGGCTTCACGTTTCTCTACACGGAGCTCGCGGACTTGCGTATTGCAATGGAACAGCAACATACCGGACTGCGCGTTGAAATCTCGGGTTTACGCGCTGAGGTCATAGGTTTGCGCGCTGAGGTTGCAGGTTTGCATAAACGTGTCGTGCGAATCGAATCAAGCAGGGCATTTGATCACTTACAGTAGGCTTCAAAATTCTTGGCATAGTTTGCCGCTAATTCAGAGAATGCCAGCGCGGTTTCGAAGGATTCTTCAGCGTCTCTTTCCGCCCCCTTCTTATCGGAAATATCAGCCTCTTCCAATAGTTCCCCTGATATATAAAGAAACGTACCAGAGGCCTCGCTGATTTCTTTGCAATCTTCCGCCTTCCAATAACCTGAATGTTCTTTTTCACCTTCCCCATGCCTGTAATCCACGTGGGAATCTGTATATGCAGAGAAAGAAGCCATAATCAGAAAGAAGGCGAGTAAGTAATTAGCAATTTTCATAATTTCTTCTCCGACACATTATATTTTTCCTACTCCCACTCAATAATAATGTTGTTTAATTTCTCTTTATAATCAGTACTTTGCAGCACTTTATTTCCTACTTTGCAACTCTTAATCTATTTTCCGTTACTACGTCATCGGGTTTCGTGTGGCGCGGACGCTCACCCCGTGAAGCATTACCTCTTTGCGTCTTTTTGGGGGGTTCCAAGGGGGGCTTTGCCCCCTCGGCCTGAAATTTGGTATTTGGGCATAAATTGGGTATCAAGGGTTAAATGAAGACGAATGATTAGCCCGGCGATGAACCGGCGCCCTGCTTAGCGGTTCTTGTCCAGTTTTGCCGTACGCCCTGTTATATCTGTAACTGCTTGTTCGTCCGCCACTGCCGGCGAAGCGGGTTCCGTCAATGTGGGGCGTAAACCGAGTTGGTGTTCAACACTCGTCAAACGTTCATGAATAGCGATTTGCCCTTGATTCATCTCTTTCCGCACTTCGTTGATCTGTTGTGTAAGGTCGCTCCGAACCTCGTTGATCTGTTGTGTAAGATCGCTCCGAACCTCGTTGATCTGTTGCGTAAGGCCGCTCCGAACCTCGTTGATCTGTAGTGTAAGGTCGCTCCGAACCTCGTTGATCTGTTGCGTAAGGTCGCTCCGAACCTCGCTGATCTGTTGCGCAAGGTAAGTGAGAAAGAGGAGGATCACGGTAATTGCGGCAGTGGTTCCCCACTTGAGAATGCGCACCTCGCCAGAGAGCATCCCGCGTTCTCGGGCTTCCTCCAGGTCGCGGAGGGGGACGACGGTGGTTTCCTGGTTCATTTCCTGTCTCCGTATTATGTATTCGTCCTGTTGACTACCGGAAAGGATAGAGCTTTAATCTCTCATAGTCAAGCGATTCCAAACCTGACCGCGTGTCTCACCAATGGATGCGCTGAGGCATAATGAATCGCCCCAGGTTTGCCGGAGATGATCATCGGCCTGTACAAGACGGAAGTGATCCGGACGCGGGGGCCGTGGAAGACCATCAATGACGTGGAATATGCGACGCTGGAATGGGTGGACTGGTTCAATAATCGGCGCCTGTTGGCGCCGATTGGCCATGCGCCACCGGCTGAATATGAACAGATGTACTATGATGATGAAAATAACCGGTCATGCAAAGCGGCATGCCTCAAACTAACGAGTCTCCGGGAGACCCGGGGCGGTTCATATCGACATTTACGACACCGTCATCTCCATTCGATGACATCAGGATAAATCGTTCCCTGGGCAAGCCATTTGACGTCATCCATAGTGTGCATGAGGTCATGGCGCTGTGCGGTGTCAGGTGTCTCCATGCCCCAGTCATCAATGATGAGCAGCCGGGTTTTAGCGGTCTGGTGAAGGAGTTTGTGGTAGCTGCCGAAGGGGGTAAGGGCGAAGAAATGATTTCAAACTTCTTACTTCAAACTTCTTGTGTTCGTCAATCCGTTGCCGAACCTCAGGAAGATGCCGTGCTCGGGCGACGCGTCCCAAATCTCCCGGCGGTCCAGTTCCAGGCCCCAGGTGAACCACCTGCCCGTCACCAGGCCGCCCAGACGCCAGTTCCTGCTCCCCGGGCCAGCCTCGTCCAGCGCGCTGTACAGCTTCAGCAACCGCTGCGCGCGGGTCTCAAAGCCATAGCCCAACTCCATCCGTAACCGGTTCGGGCGCAGGCCGCCGCGCTCATCCGGGGACGGTTGACTGCCCAGGCTGGCGCCTAACAACCGCTCTTCCCGCCACAGGTTCTCCACCCCGCTCGAGGCCTCGCCCCAGGTCGGCGACAAGGTCAACGACGGGCCAATCCCCTCCACGCCCGGATCCAACGCTACCGACACGCTCGCGCCCCATTCCTCGAACGCCCGTTCTGTATGCCCCAGCAGGTACCGGCCCCGCGTCTCAATCCCCAAACCCCAGGCCGCATGGCGGTATGCCAACCCTCCGCCTAACTCCGCGCCCACGCCCGTGTCCGCATCGCCACCGTCCCAGCGACCGCCGAACTCCAGGCTTAACTCCAACTGTTGTTGCGGCCCTGCCTGCCAGGCGCGCCGGCCTTCCAGCATCAGGCGTACGCGATGCGCATCCGCATCCACTTCCGGCATCGCCACTGCATCGCTCTGCTCCCATTCCGACCCTTCCATGTTCACTATAAAGGCGTCGCCCTTCAACGCCAGGTCCAGACCCCGCCACGTCGCCAACTCCCCGCGACTGCCCAACGCCGCCATCCGCATCTCCGTGTCCGTCGTTACCCGCCCGAACTCGTCCGTCAAAGTCGCCTCCCCCCAGCCGATGCCCAGCAACCCCCACAGGGATACCCGCTCGTTCAACTGCCAGTGAGCATAGGGCAGTACGCTGCTCAGGTCCAAGTCTATCTGCCCCTCGTTCAACCCGGCCGCCGCCGCTTGATAGTCCAGTTCCCCGACGCTGTGTGATAACGCCACGCCCAGCAGCAGGTCATGCTCAGCCAGCCGCACGTCCGCGCCCAGGTAACCCGTGTTCACTTCCCCGTCCAATGTTATCCGCGCCCCGGACTGGCCACTGAACTGGCTCCGCGAACCCCGACCCCACACTGTCCACTCCTGACCCGACCCGCCATCGACGCCATCCTCATCCGTCGCGTCAAGGCGCGTCTCAAAGGCGACCTGGGACAGGAATTCGCCCTGCGGGGAACGCTCCGGGCCGGAAAAGCCGCCGGGCAATGCCGCGCCGCCGGGACCGCCCAAGGAAAAGTTCCGCCATGCGCCGGTGGTCCAGCCCGCGCCGGCCACGCCGCTAACCGCGCCGTTGGCCCAGTCCGCGCCAGCCACGCCACTAACCGCACCGTTGGCCCAGTCCGCGTCAGCCACGCCGCTAACCGCGCCGTTGCCCGCACCGGTCGTCCAGTCCGCGTCAGCCGCGTCGTTGCTCGCACCAGTCGTCCAGTCCGCGTCAGCCATGCCGCTAACCGCACCAGTCGTCCAGTCCGCGTCAGCCATGCCGCTAACCGCACCAGTCGTCCAGTCCGCGTCAGCCGCGTCGTTGGCCGCACCGGTCGTCCAAGCGGCGCCAGCCGGGCCGCCAACCGCACCGGTCGGCCGGCCCATACCAACCGTGCCGCTGCCGGCCTGCGACAGCGCAGCCGTCCCGCCGGCGTGCGTTGTCCATCTCGCGCTGGCCGCGCCGATGCCGTCTCGTAGCGACGTGCCCGGCAACCCGGCGCGTGGCGCGCGCGGCGTGCCACCGGGCCGGAAGCGTTGGCCGATAGCGTCCACCGCTTCCGTTGCCACCGTCCGCCCAAACGCTGCCAGAGACCATTGCAACGCCTCGCCGCGCAGGGACGCCAAGTCGTTATCGATGATCCGGCCCGTCGCTTCGGCATCGCCCAACTCCGCATGACTCGTGCCAACCAGCGTTACCGTGAACGTCTCCTCGTCCTCCACCAGGTCATCGTCCGTCGTCCGAATGACGATCGTCGCCGCGTCCTGCCCCGTCGCGATCGTGAACTCCCCTTGCTGACCTGCGGGCGGCGCATAGTCGGACTGCGCCAGGGCCGTGCCGTCAGTTATCCGATAAACTACCAGTAGCGTCCCGGCTTCCGGCACAGGCCTGGACAATGTAATCCCGAACTCGACGGGCTCGCCCTCTACCGCTTGACCGTCCGCAATCGATATAGTGATCGGGCCGGTTACCTCGATAGTGAAACTCAGCGCTACCGTATCCCCATCCTCGTCCGTGGCCATCAGGCTGTATTCGGTCGCCGCCAGCATCGTCGTCGGCGTACCCGATAATTCCCGCGCGGCCGCATCGAAGCTCAGTCCGCTGGGTAGTTCCGGCGTCAGCGCATAGGTCAGCGCGCCGTCGCCGCCCATGGCCGCCGGCAGCGTCAATACCGGGATCGGCCAGTTCCGGGTCCAGGACTGAGCCGGGACCGTCGCCGAACCAAAGCTCGGCGTCAGGTCGTCGTCGATGATTGTGCCGCCTCCCGTCGCCGTGCCGATGGTGGCATTCCTGGCATTGCTCAGGGCCACTACCACGGTCTCGTCCGGTTCGGTGGTCGTGTCCCCCGTCACCGCTACGTTGAAGGTCTGGGTCGTCGTTCCCGCCGGGAAGGTCAGCGCGCCGCCGGTAATCGCTACGTAGTCGGTCCCCGAGGTCGCCGTGCCGGTCCCGGTGTCCGCCCAGGCCACCGTCACCACCCGGCCGCTCGCCGCGTCCAAGGTCACCGTCCAGGTCAGGTTTACCGAACCGGCGTCGCCCTCCGTCACGCTCGGCGAGTCGATGGACAGCGCCGGCGGCTCGTCGTCATCAGCGATGGCGCCGGTTCCCGTCGCCGTGCTGATGGTCGCATTCGTCGCGTTGCTCAGGGTCACCACTACGGTCTCGTCCGGCTCGTCCAGGACGTCGCCCGTCACCGCTACGTTGAAGGTCTGACTCGTGGTTCCCGCCGGGAAGGTCAGCGTGCCGCCGATGAGGGCCGCGTAGTCGGTCCCCGGGGTCGCCGTGCCCGTCCCGGCGTCCGCGTAGGCCACTGTCACTTGCTCGGTACTCGCCGCGCTCAAGCTCACGGTGAACGTCAGGTTCGTCGAACCGGCGTCACCTTCCGTCACGCTCGGCGAGTCAATCGACAGCGTCGGCGCGTCGCCGGCGTCGTCATCGTCGATGATGGTGCCGGTGCCCGTCGCCGGACCGATGGCTGCGTTGGCGGCGTTGCTCAGGGTCACCGCAACGGTCTCGTCCGGCTCATCCAGGACGTCGCCCGTCACCGCTACCACGATCGCCCGGCTGGTGGTTCCCGCCGGGAAGGTCAGCGTGCCGCCGGTGATAGCCACGTAGTCGGTCCCCGATGTTGCCGTGCCAGTCCCGGCGTCCGCATAGTCCACCGTCACCGGCTCGGTGAGGGCCTCGCTCAGGGTCACGGTGAACGTCAGGTCCGTCGAACCGGCGTCACCCTCCGCCACGCTCGGCGAGTCGATCGCCAACGACGGCCCCGTGTCGTCGTCGGTGATGGTGCCGGTCCCCGTCGCTGTGTCGATGGCCGCATTCCTGACATTGATCAGGGTCACCACGATGGTCTCGTCATCTTCATCCAGGACATCGCCCATCACCGACACCGTGATTGTCCGGCTCATGGTCCCCGCCGGGAAGGTCAGCGTGCCGCCAGTGAGCGCCGCAAAGTCCGTCCCCGACCTCGCCGTGCCGGTGACGACGTAGTCCACCGTCACCGGGACGCTACTAACCGGACTCAGGGTCACCGTGAACGTCAGGCTCACCGAATCATCGTCCCCCTCCGCCACACTCGGCGAGTCGATCGATAGCGATGGGGCGTCGTCTATCGGAGGGGGCTCGCCGACATCGTCGTTCCTGATCGTCCCTGTCCCCGTGCCGGTTCCGATCATCGCGTTGGCAGGGTTGCTCAACGATAACACCACCGTCTCGTTCGCCTCGACGGTGGTGTCCCCCCTCACCGACACCGTGACCTCCTGGCTCGCGGTTCCCGCAGGGAAGATCAGCGTGCCGCCGGTGATCGCCGCATAGTCCGTCCCCGAAGTCGCCGTCCCGCTCCTGGAGTCCGCGTAGTCCACTGTCACCGACTCGGTGAGGGCCCCGCTCAAGCTCACGGTGAACGTCAGGTCCTTCGAACCGCTGTTCCCTTCCGTCACGCTCGGCGAGTCAATCGACAGCGTCGGCAAGTCGTCGTCCGTGATCGTCAGCGTTACGTCGGGCGGCGCGTTGGTCACGCTGTCGGAGGCGGTTCCCGAAACGGTCACCGCCTTGTCCACCGCATCAATCGCGTTGTCCACCGCGGTGAGCGTCACCGTCCCTGTGCTCGTCGTCTCGCCCGCCGCGATCGTCAGCGTGTTCGCCGAACTCAGGGTGAAGTCGGAAGCGTCCGCGCCCGTCCCCGCCGCCGCCGACACTGTGATCGTCACCGCGTCGGACCACTGCCGGTCGAGCGTCGCGCTCACCGTCGCAACCCCGCCGTTCTCCGAAATCGACGGCGGCGTGAGGACCAGCGTCGCACTCGGAGGCGTTAGAAGAGGAACCCACTCGACCATGCCAACGTTGTTCCCGGCAGGGCTGTTGTAGTTTAACCACCTAAGTCTGATGACGACCCCGCCGTTGTCGATCATGGCTTGGGTCGGAATGAAATTCGTCAACCTCAAATCTTGGAAATTGGGAAAACCATTCGCACGATAGTCCTTGAGTAACTGACACGCGGTAGACGGGAGCGGCGGAGTCACCCTCGTCCAGGGACAAGCGTCAATCGCGGCGTTAGCCCATTGCCTGCTTCCTCCGGTGATTGTGACTGACTGCTGAAGCGTCAGCTTGCCTATGAGGCTCGTCGTGGTCACATCATGAGTCCAGAGGCCGCCCGGCGTCCATCTGGCTCCCGGCGTCACATCGTCGTCCGTGATCGTCCCCGTGCCGGTCGCCGTCGAGATCGTCGCGTTCGTCGCGCTGCTCAGGGTCACCACGACGGTCTCGTCCACCTCGTCGGTCGTATCGCCCGTCACCGATACGTTGAAGGTCTGGCTGGTCGTCCCCGCTGTGAAGGTCAACGTCCCGTCCGTGATCGCCGTGTAGTCCGTCCCCGACGTGGCTGTGCCGGTCGTGGCGTCCGCGTAGTCTACCGTCACCTGCTGGCTGCTCGCCACGCTCAACGTCACCGTGAAGGTCAGGTTCGTCGAGCCGCTGTCACCCTCCGTCACGCTCGGCGAGTCGATCGACAGCGTCGGCCCGTCGTCGTTCGTGATCGTCCCCGTGCCGGTACCCGTCGCGATCGTCGCGTTCGTCGGGCTGCTCAGGGTCACGATCACCGTCTCGTTCGCCTCATCGGTCGTGTCGCCGGTCACCGCCACGTTGAAGGTCTGGCTGGTTGTCCCCGCCGTGAAGGTCAGCGTGCCGGCGGTGATCGCCGTGTAGTCGGTCCCCGAAGTGGCCGTGCCGGTCGTGGCGTCGGCGTAGGCCACCGTCACCTGCTGGGCGCTCGCCGCGCTCAACGTCGCCGTGAAGGTCAGGTTCGTCGAGCCGCTGTCCCCCTCGGTCACGCTCGGCGAGTTGATCGACACCGCCGGCCCGTCGTCGTCCGTGATCGTCCCCGTGCCGGTACCCGTCGCGATCGTCGCGTTCGTCGCGCTGCTCAGGGTCACCACGACGGTCTCGTTCACTTCGTCGGTCGTATCGCCCGTCACCGATACGTTGAAGGTCTGGGTCAGGCTGGTCGTCCCCGCCGTGAAGGTCAATGTGCCGCCGGTGATGGCCGTGTAGTCCGTTCCCGACGTGGCCGTGCCGGTCGTGGCGTCCGCGTAGTCCACCGTCACCTGCTGGCTGCTGACCGCGCTCAGGGTCACCGTGAACGTCAGGTTCGTCGAGCCGCTGTTCCCCTCCGTCACGCTCGGTGAGTCAATCGACAGCGTCGGGGTCTGCGCGGCGGCCTCGGGCGCGACGGCGACCAAGGCGAGGAGAAGCAAGGGGACAAGGCAGGGGCGCCAGCCGGCGATCCAGCGCTTCATGCCAACGTCAGGGTCGTCGTGCCGCTGTCGCCCTCCGACACGCTCGGTATCGGGGGGGGGGGGGGGGGCAATCCACCGCTTCACACCCCCGAAGCTGAAGCGAAGAAAAGAGAGAGGCAAAGAAAAAAGCAGCGGCATATCAGAAATTGCTCAATTTATTCGATAAACGAGTGGCAATGACAACAAGGCGTTTCGCCGAAACAAACGCCAAGTACGACTTGCGCAATCCCCCGTGTTGCCAAAGCGTCCACCTGTATCGAATTTGTAAAGATTACCTGTCAGGCTATAGCACAGCATAATTTTTATCAACAAAAACTTTTCCAGTCCTCTTGACAGCTTGTCAGGGCGCAAAAACCTTGATGGCAAATCGTCAAACCCGTTCCCGGAGAGCGCTTTGAGAGGGATATACCCTTGACATATCCCCAAGTTTGCCGGAGTATATGAATCTCCTTGGTATGTCTTGATTTGTTGGAGGTGTGACGTGGAACGGGCAAGCGTATTCAAAAGCAACAAGAGCCAAGCCGTCAGGTTGCCCAAGCCCATGGCTTTGCCGGAATCCGTAAAGCAGGTGGATATCGTCCGACTGGGGCGAGCCAGACTGATTACGCCGGCCGGCGAGGCCTGGGATAGCTGGTTCGACGATGAAGGCGTTACCGACGACTTCATGCGGGAGCGCGAACAACCGGCCAGCCAGGAACGAGAAGCTTTTTGATGCTCAAGTACATGCTGGATACCAATATCGTCATCTACACGATGAAAAGCAAACCCCGGCCCGTCAAGGATGCGTTTGTCAAGCATTACGGGCAAATGTGTATTTCCAGCGTCACCTTGATGGAATTGACCTATGGCGCCGAAAAATCAGGTGACCCGGAACGTAACTTGAATACATTGGAAGGGTTCACAGCCCGGTTGGAGGTGTTGCCTTATGGCAATGAGGCCGCCGCGCATACCGGTCAGATCAGGGCCGAGCAGGCCAAGGCAGGAATGTCAATCGGCCCCTACGACCAACTGATTGCCGGACACGCCAGAAGCGAAGGGTTGATACTCGTTACGAACAATCTACGAGAGTTCAAACACGTCAAGGGGCTGCGACTGGAAAATTGGGTAACCTGAGGCGAAGAAATGAAGTTTGAGGTTTAAAAACTTTTTACCTTTCACTTCTTCCGTTGCCGAACTGCAGGAAGACGCCGTGCTCGGGTGACCCGCTCCAGTTCTCCCGCCGGTCCAGTTCCAGGCCCCAGGTGAACCACCCGCCCGTTACCTCGCCGCCCAGACGCCAGTTCCTGCTCCCCGGGCTGCCCTCGTCCATGGCGCTGTACAGCTTCAGCAAGCCCGGGCCGCGAGTCTCAAAGCCATAGCCCAACTCCATCTGTAACCGGCTTGGCCGCAGGCCGCCGCGTTCAGCCGGGGACGGTTGACCGCCCAGACTCGCGCCTAACAACCGCTCTTCCCGCCACAGGTTCTCCACCCCGCTCGATGCCTCGCCCCAGGCCGGCGACAAGGTCAACGACGGGCCAGTCCCCTCCACGCCCGGATCCAACGCCACCGACACGCTCGCGCCCCACTCCTCGAACGCCCGCTCCGTATGCCCCAGCAAATACCGGCCCCGCGTCTCAATCCCCAGACCCCAAGCCGCATGGCGGTATGCCAACCCCCCGCCCAACTCCGCGCCCACGCCCGTGTCCGCATCGCCACCGTCCCAACGACCGCCGAACTCCAGGCTTAACTCCAACTGCTGTTGCGGCCCTGCCTGCCAGGCGCGCCGGCCCTCCAGCATCAGGCGCACGCGATGCGCATCCGCATCCACTTCCGGCATCGCCACCGCATCGCTCTGCTCCCATTCCGACCCTTTCATGTTCACTATAAAGGCGTCGCCCTTCAACGCCAGGTCCAGGCCCCGCCACGTCGCCAACTCCCCGCGACTGCCTAACGCCGCCATCCGCATCTCCGTGTCCGTCGTCACCCGCCCGAACTCGTCCGTCAAAGTCGCCTCCCCCCAACCAATGCCCAGCAACCCCCACAGGGATACCCGCTCGTTCAATGCCCAGTGAGCATAGGGCAGGACGCTGCTCAGGTCCAAGTCTATCTGCCCCTCGTTCAACCCTGCCGCCGCCGCTTGATAGTCCAGTTCCCCGACGCTGTGCGATAACGCCACGCCCAGCAACAGGTCGTGCTCAGCCAGCCGCACGTCCGCGCCCAGGTAGCCCGTGTTCACCTCCCCGTCCAATGTTATCCCCGCCCCGGACTGGCCACTGAACTGGCTCCGCGAACCCCGGCCCCATACTGTCCACTCCCGACCCTTCGCGCCATTCTCACCATCGGCGTCATCCTCACCATCAGCGTCATCCCCGCCATCAGCGCCAGCCTCGTCCGGCGCGTCAAGGCGCGTCTCAAAGGCGACCTGGGACAGGAATTCGCCCTGCGGGGAACGCTCCGGGCCGGAAAAACCGCCGGGCGAGCTCGAACCGGCGGGACTGTCCAGGTAAAAGTTCCGCCACGCGCCGGTGGTCCAACCCGCGCCGGCCGTGCCGCTAACCGCACCGGTTGTGCCGGTACCCGCGCCGGCCGAGCCGATGCCGTCCCGTAGCGACGTGCCCGGCAACCCGGCGCGTGGCGGGCGCGGCGGGCCGCCGGGCCGGAAGCGTTGGCCGATGACGTCCACCGCATCCGTCGCCACCGTCCGCCCGAACGCCGCCAGAGACCATTGCAACGCCTCGCCGCGCAAGGACGCCAGGTCGTCATCGATAATCCTCCCCGTGGCCTCGGCATCGCCCAACTCCGCATGACGGGCGTTGACCAGCGTCACCGTGAATGTCTCCTCGTCCTCCACCAGGTCGTCGGCCGTCGTCCGAACGACGATCGCCGCCGCAGTCTGTCCCGCCGCGATCGTGAACTCTCCTCGCTGACCCGCAGGCGGCGTGTAGTCGGTATGCGCCAGGGCCGTGCCGTCAGTTATCCGATAAACCACCAGCAGCGTCCCGGCTTCCGGCACGGGCCTGGACAATGTAATCCCGAACTCGACGGGCTCGCCCTCCACCGCCTCGCCGTCCGTAATCGATATTACAATCGGGCCGGTCACTTCGATCGTGAAACTCAGCGTCACTGCATCCCCGTCCGCGTCTGTGGCCGTCAGGCTGTATTCGGTCGCCGCCAGCGCCGTCGTCGGCGTGCCTGATAATTCCCGCGTGGCCGCATCGAAGCTCAGTCCGCTGGGTAGCGCCGGCGTCAGCGTGTAGGTCAGCGCGCCGTCGCCGCCCGTGGCCGCCGGTAGTGTCAATGCCGGGATCGGCCAGTTCCGGGTCCAGGACTGGGCCGGGATGGTCATAGAATCGAAGCTCGGCGTCAGGTCGACGTCGTCGTCGATGATTGTGCCGGTTCCCGTCGCCGTGCCGATGGTCGCGTTCGCCGCGTTGCTCAGGGTGACCACTACGGTCTCGTCCGGCTCGGTGATAGTGTCCCCCGTCACTGCCACCGTTACCGCCCGGCTGGTGACTCCGGCGGGGAAGGTCAGCGTCCCCGCGCCGAGGGCCGTGTAGTCGGTCCCCGGGGTCGCCGTGCCGGTCCCGGCGTCCGCATAGTCTACTGTCACCGTCCGCCCGCTGGCCGCGTCCAGGGTCACCGTCCAGGTCAGGCTTACCGAACCGGCGGCGTCCTCCGTCAGGGTCGTCGAACCGGCGGCGTCCTCCGTCAGGGTCGTCGAACCGGCGGCGCCCTCCGTCAGGGTCGTCGAACTGGGGTCGCCTTCCGTTACGCTCGGCGAGTCGATGGACAGCGACGGCGGGGCGTCGTCATCGGTGATGACGCCGGTACCCGTCGCCGTGCCGATGGTCGCGTTCGTCGCATTGCTCAGGGTTACCACTACGGTCTCGTCCGCCTCGTCCAGGGCATCGCCCGTCACCGACACGTTCAAGGTCTGGCTCGTGGTGCCTGCCGGGAAGGTCAGCGTGCCGCCGGTGAGCGCCGCGTAGTCCGTCCCCGGGGTCGCCGTGCCGGTCCCGGCGTCCGCGTAGGCCACTGTCACTTGCTCGGTACTCGCCGCGCTCAAGCTCACGGTGAACGTCAGGGTCGTCGAACCGGCGGCGCCCTCGGTCACGCGCGGCGAGTCGATCGACAGCGTCGGCGCGTCGCCGGCGTCGTCATCGTCGATGATGGTGCCGGTTCCCGTCGCCGGACCGATGGCTACGTTGGCGGCGTTGCTCAGGGTCACCGCAACGGTCTCGTCCGGCTCGGCCAGGACGTCGCCTGTCACCGCTACCACGATCGACCGGCTGGTGGTTCCCGCCGGGAAGGTCAGCGTGCCGCCGGGGATCGCCACGTAGTCGGTCCCCGATGTTGCCGTGCCAGTCCCGGCGTCCGCATAGTCCACCGTCACCGGCTCGGTGAGGGCCTCGCTCAGGGTCACGGTGAACGTCAGGTTTGTCGAACCGCTGTCACCCTCCGCCACGCTTGGTGAGTCGATCATCAGCGACGGGCCCGTGTCGTCGTCGGTGATGGTGCCTGTCCCCGTCGCCGTGTCGATGGCCGCATTCCTGACGTTGCTCAGGGTCACCACGATGGTCTCGTCATCTTCATCCAGGGCATCGCCCATCACCGACACCGTGATTGTCCGACTCGTGGCCCCCGCCGGGAAGGTCAGCGTGCCGCCGGTGAGCGCCGCAAAGTCCGTCCCCGCTCTCGCCGTGCCGGTGACCACGTAGTCTACCGTCACCGGCACGCTACTGGCCGGATTCAGGGTCACCGTGAACATCAGGCTCACCGAATCGTCGTCCCCCTCCGACACGCTCGGCGAGTCGATCGACAGCGACGGGGCGTCGTCGATCGGGGGAGGCTCGCCGACATCGTCGTTCGTGATCGTCCCTGTCCCCGTGCCGGTTCCAATCATCGCGTTGGCGGGGTTGCTCAGCGATAACACCACCGTCTCGTTCGCCTCGACGGCGGTGTCCCCCGTCACCGACACCGTGACCTCCTGACTCGCGGTTCCCGCAGGGAAGATCAGCGTGCCGCCGGTGATCGCCACATAGTCCGCCCCCGAGGTCGCTGTCCCGCTCCCGGCGTCCGCGTAGTCCACCGCCACCAGCTCGATACTCACCGGACTCATGGTTACCGTGAACGTCAGGTCCTTCGAGCCGCTGTTCCCTTCCGTCACGCTCGACGAGTTGATCGACAGCGTCACCGGCCCTTCATCATCCGCCAACGTGATCGTGGCCGAGCTTACCGTCAGGCTGCCCGACGCGCCGCGCACCGTGATGGTCTCGTCGGTATCGTCCACCGCATCGTCCGTCGGCGTCAGCGTGAAGGTCCCGGCGCCGCTCGCCGCCGCCGCCGCAATCGTAATGTCGAAGTTCGACACTGCCGCGAAGTCCACTGCCGTCGGCGCGCCGGTCCCCGCCACGCTCACGGTCACCGTCGTGGCAACGGCGAACCGGGTCGTGCCGTCCACCGTCGCCGTCACCGTGATCGTGGTCGCCCCGCCGCCCTCGTTCACCCTGTCGTCGTTCACCGTCAAGCTGAGCGACGTCGGCGCCGCATCGTCGTCCGTCAACGTGATCGTGGCCGAGCTCACTGTCAGGCTGCCCGACGCGCCGCTCACCGTGATAGTCTCGTTGGTCTCGTCCGTGACGTCGTTCGTCGGCGTCAGCGTAAACGTCCCGGTACCGCTCGCCGCCGCCGCCGCAATCTCGATGTTGAAGTTCGCCACCGTTGCGAAGTCCACCGCCGTCGCCGTGCCGCTGCCCGTCACGCTCACCCCAACGGTCGTGGCCTCGGCGAACCGGGTCGTGCCGTCTACCGTCGCCGTCACCGTGATCGTGGTGGCCCCGTCGCCCTCGCCCACGCTGTTGTCGTTGACCGTCAAGGTGATCGCAGTCGGGGCGGCGTCGTCATCCGTCAGCGCGATCGTGGCCGAGTTCACCGTCAGGCTGCCTGAGGTACCGCTCACCGTGATCGTCTCGTTGGTCTCGTCCACGACGTCAGCCGTCGGCGTCAGCGTGAAGGTCCCGGTACCGTTCGTCGCCCCCGCCGCAATCGTAATGTCGAAGTCCGACACCGCTGCGAAGTCCACCGCCGTCGCCGTGCCGCTGCCCGCCACGCTCACCTGCACTGTCGTGGCCGCGGCGAACTGCGTCGCCCCGTTCACCGTCGCCGTCACCGTGATCGTGGTCGCCCCGTCGGCCTCGCCCACGTTGTTATCGTTCACTGTCAGCGTGAGTGAGGTCGGCGCGCCGTCGTCGTCCGTCAGGCTGATCGTGTCCGGGTTCACCGTCAGGCTGCCTGACGCGCCGCTCACCGTGATGGTCTCATCAGTCTCGTCCGTCGTATCGTCCGTCGGCGTCAGCGTGAACGTCCCGGTACCGCTGGCGGCGTCCGCCGCAATCGTAATGTCGAAGTCCGACACCGCCGCAAAGTCCACCGCCGACGCCGTGCCACTACCCGCCACGCTCACGGTCACCGTCGTGGCCGCGCCGAACCGGGTCGTGCCGTCCACTGTCGCCGTCACCGTGATCAGGGTCGCCCCGTCGCCCTCACCTACACCGTCGTCGTCCACCGTCAGGGTGATCGAGGTCGGGGCATCGTCGTTGTCCGTCAACGTGATCGTGGCCGAGTTCACCGTCAGGCTGCCCGACGCGCCGCTCACCGTCACCGTCTCATCAGTCTCGTCCACCGTGTCGTTCGTCGGCGTCAGCGTGAACGTTCCGGTCTGACTCGCCGCCCCGGCCCCGATCGTAATGTCGAAGTCCGACACCGCCGCGAAGTCCACCGCCGTCGCCGTGCCGCTGCCCGCCACGCTCACCCCAACGGTCGTGGCCTCGGCGAACCGGGTCGTGCCGTCCACCGTCGCCGTCACCCTGATCGTGGTCGCCCCGTCAGCCTCGCCCACGCGGTTGTCATTCACTGTCAAGGTGATCGCGGTCGGGGCGGCGTCGTTGTCCGTCAACGTGATCGTGGCCGAGTTCACCGTCAGGCTGCCCGACGTACCGCTCACCGTCACCGTCTCGTTGGTCTCGTCCGTGACGTCGTTCGTCGGCGTCAGCGTGAACGTCCCGGTACCGCTCGCCGCCCCCGCCGCAATCTCGATGTTGAACGCCGACACTGCCGCAAAGTCCACCGCCGTCGCCGTGCCGCTACCCGTCACGCTCACCCCAACGGTCGTGGCCTCGGCGAACCGGGTCGCGCCGTCCACCGTGGCCGTCACCGTGATCGTCGTTGCCCCGTCGCCCTCGCCCACGCTGTTGTCGTTCACCGTCAGCGTGATCGCAGTCGGGGCGGCGTCGTCATCCGTCAGCGCGATCGTGGCCGAGTTCACCGTCAGGCTGCCTGAGGTACCGCTCACCGTGATCGTCTCGTTGGTCTCGTCCACGACGTCAGCCGTCGGCGTCAGCGTGAACGTCCCGGTACCGTTCGTCGCCCCCGCCGCAATCGTAATGTCGAAGTCCGACACCGCCGCGAAATCCACCGCCGTCGCCGTCCCGCTACCCCCCACGCTCACCTGCACTGTCGTGACCGTAGCGAACTGCGTCGTCCCATTCACCGTCGCCGTCACCGTGATCAGGGTCGCCCCGTCACCTTCGGCCACGCTGTTGTCGTTCACCGTCAGCGTGAGTGAGGTCGGCGCGCCGTCGTCGTCCGTCAGGCTGATCGTATCCGGGTTCACCGTCAGGCCGCTCGACGCGCCGCTCACCGTGATGGTCTCATCAGTCTCGTCCGCCGTATCGTCCGTCGGCGTCAGCGTGAAGCTGCCGGTACCGCTCGCGGCGTCCGCCGCAATCGTAATGTCGAAGGCCGTCACCGCGGCGAAGTCCACCGCCGTCGCCGTGCCGCTACCCGCCACGCTCACGGTCACCGTCGTCGCCGTGGCGAACCGGGTCGTGCCGTCTACCGTCGCCGTCACCGTGATCAGGGTCGCCCCGTCGCCCTCGCCTACGCCGTCGTCGTTCACCGTCAGCGTGATCGCGGTCGGCGCCGCGTCGTTGTCCGTCAACGTGATCGTGGCCGAATTCACCGTCAGGCTGCCCGACGCGCCGCTCACCGTCACCGTCTCGTTGGTCTCGTCCGTCGCATCGTCCGTCGGCGTCAGCGTGAACGTCCCGGTCTGGCTCGCCGCCCCCGCCGGGATCTCAATGTCGAAGTCCGACACCGCCGCAAAGTCCACCGCCGTCGCCGTGCCGCTACCCGCCACGCTCACCGTCACCGTCGTGGCCGCGGCGAACCGGGTCGTGCCGTCCACCGTGGCCGTCACCGTGATCGTCGTCGCCCCGTCGCCCTCGCCCACGCTGTTGTCATTCACCGTCAGCGTGATCGCAGTCGGCGCGGCGTCGTTGTCCGTCAACGTGATCGTGGCCGAGTTCACCGTCAGGCTGCCTGAGGTACCGCTCACCGTGATAGTCTCGTTGGTCTCGTCTGCCGTGTCGTCCGTCGGCGTCAGCGTGAACGTCCCGGTCTGGCTCGCCGCCCCGGCTCCGATAACGATGTTGAACGCCGACACCGCCGCAAAGTCCACTGCCGTCGCCGTGCCGCTGCCCCCCACGCTCACCCCAACGGTCGTGGCCTCGGCGAACCGGGTCGCGCCGTCCACCGTCGCGGTCACCGTGATCGTCGTTGCCCCATCGCCCTCGCCCACGCTGTTGTCGTTCACCGTCAGCGTGATCGCGGTCGGCGCCGCATCGTCGTCCGTCAGCGCGATCGTGGCCGAGTTCACCGTCAGGCTGCCTGAGGCGCCGCTTACCGTCACCGTCTCGTTGGTCTCGTCCACGACGTCGTCCGTCGGCGTCAGCGTGAAGGTTCCGGTCTGGCTCGCCGCCCCCGCGGCGATCGTAATGTCGAAGTCCGTCACCGCGGCGAAGTCCACCGCCGTCGCCGTGCTACTACCCCCCACACTCACGGTCACCGTCGTGGCCGCGGCGAACCGGGTCGTGCCGTCCACCGTCGCCGTTACCGTGATCGTGGTGGCCCCGTCACCCTCGCCCACACTGCTGTCATCCACCGTCAACGTGATCGAGGGCGTCGCGTCGTCGTCCGTCAACGTGATCGTGGCCGAGTTCACCGTCAGGCTGCCTGATACCCCACTCACTGTCACCGTCTCGTTGGTCTCGTCCACGACGTCGTCCGTTGGCGTCAGCGTGAACGTCCCGGTGTTGCTCGCCGCCCCTGCCTCAATCTCAATGTCGAAGTCCGACACCGCCGCGAAGTCCACCGCCGACGCCGTGCCGCTGCCCGCCACGCTCACGGTCACCGTCGTGGCCTCGGCGAACCGGGTCGTGCCGTCCACCGTTGCCGTCACCGTGATCGTGGTGGCCCCGTCGCCCTCGCCCACATTGCTGTCATCCACCGTCAACGTGATCGAGGGCGCCTCGTCGTCGTCGGTGATGGTCAGCGAGGCCCCCGTCACCGAGCCCGCTTCGTGGCTGTTGGCCGCCGACCCCGTCACCGTCACCGAACGGTCCGGCTCGTCCCAGGCGTTGTTCACCGCCGTGATCGACACCGTGTCCGAACTGTTCTCAGTCTCCCCCGCCGCGATCGTGATGGTCGCGTCCGAACCCACCGTGTACGCCCCCGACACCGGCGTCACCGTGATCGTCGTGTCTTCGCTCGAGGCATGGCTCAGCGTCGCCGACACCGTGGTCATCGTCTCGCTCGCCGTGTCGCTGTTCTCCTTGATCGTGTTGTCCGCCACCGCCAGCGTCACCGTCGGCGCATCGTCGTCGTCCTCCAAGGTCAGTTCTGCCTCCACCACCTCTGCCTGTGGGCTGCTGATCCCACTCACTGTCACCGAACGATCCGGCGAATCCGTCGCGTTGTCCACCGCCGTCAGTGTCACCCGATCCGCGCTTTTCGTCTCCCCCGCCTCGATCGTGATCGTGTTCGCATCCGACGCCGACGGCACCGTGTACGCGCCCCTCGCATGGACGAACGTGATCATCACCGTCTGGTGCGACACTTCGGTCAGCGCCGCCGACACTTCGGTCGTGCCGCCGTTCTCCGAAATCGAAGCGTCCGACAGCGACAGCTTCACCTCCGGATCATCGTCATCCAGGTTCACGCCCGACATTCTCAAACTTTGACCATGGTACCTCGTGTCCGCGCTCGCCGCCGTCATCGTGATCACGAAAGGCTGATGGTTGTCGTCCTCCAGATCATCCACTCCTCTCACCGTCACACTTTGCGGGACGTTCCACTCGTACACCGGATCATCCAAGTCGCGGATGTCCGCCACCGCCGCGAATTTCAGGGTCGATGGGGTCACCGTCGCCTCGCTCGTGTCGCTGCTGCGGATCGACAGCGTCACCGTCGCCGTCGGCTCCGACTGCAGGCGCACCCGTATGTTGACCGGCGGCCCGACCGCCTCGGAGGTTCTCAGGGAGTTCGAGGTCAGCGTCGCCTCCAGGCGCGGGGTGTCGTCGTCGTCGGTGATCGTCAGTGACACCCCCGCCGGGCCCGACACGACCGCGCTATTGGTCGCCGTGCCGGTCACCGTCACCACGCGGTCCGGCGCGTCGAGGCCGTTGTCCACCGCCCTGAGCGTCAGCTCCCGGTGCGCCGCCGTGGCCGCAGACCTGCTCGAGAGCCTGCCCGCGTCGATCGTCAGCGTGTCGAGCGTCTCGCCCATCCTCGTCTCGCTCAGCGTCGTTCCCGGCGGCGCCGTCACCGTGATCGTCGTCGGCGCCGTCGATTCCCGGTCCAGTTCCGCCGAAATTCTGGTCGAACTGATGAACCTACCGCTTTCGGCAATCTCGGTCTCGCTCAGCGCCAGCGTCACCCTCGGCACATCGTCGTCCGCATTCAAACCCGACACCGTCTTGCTCAGGGCGTTGTAGTTCGCGTCCGCGCTCGCCGCCGCCACCGTGATTGTGTACGAGCGGTCGCCGTCCGCCGCGCTGTCATCCTGGCCCGTCACCGTCACCGGCCGCGGATCGTCCCACTTGAACTCGTTGTTGCCGCTGTTCGCCGCCGCCGCGAACTTCAGGGTCGTCGGACTCACCGTCGCCTCGCCCGTGTCGCCGGCGGTGACGCCGATGGTGACGGTCACCATCGCCGTCGGCTCAGTGTCCAGCTGCACCGTGAACGAATCCCTTACGTTGGGCTCGCTGGTCCACACCGAGCTCTTCGACACCGTCAGTCCCGCGGTGTCGTCGTCGGCGATCGTCAGCGACACGGCCGCCGGGTCCGTCACGGCCACGGCGTTGCTCGCCGACCCCGTGACTGACACCCTGCGGTCCGCCGCGTCGACGTCGTTGTCCACCGCCGTCAGCGTCACCTGCCGGCGTCCCGCCGTGTCCGCGTCCGCGCTCGAAGTCTCGCCCGCGTCGATCGTCAGCCGCGTCCCGCTCAGCGTCGTCCCCGCCGGCGCCGTCAGCGTGATCGCCGTCGCGGCCGTCGAGGCCCGGCTCAGTCGCGCCGAGACCGTGGTCGAATTGCCCGTCCCGCTCTCGTTGATCGAGGTCCTGCCCAGCGCCAGCGTCACTTTCGGCGCATCGTCGTCTGCATTCGAACCCGATACCGTCTCGCTCAGGGCGTTGTAGATCGCATCGCCGCTCGCCGCCGCCACCGTGAGCGTGTACGCGCGGTCACCGTCCGACGCGCTGTCATCCTGGCCCGTCACCGTCACCTGCCGCGGATCGTCCCACTTGAACTCGTTGTTGCCGCTGTTCGCCGTCGCCGCGAACTTCAAGGTCGCCGGACTCACCGCCGCCTCGTCCGTGTCGCCGCCGGTGACGCCGATGGTGACCGTCACCGTCGCCGTCGGCTCAGTGTCCAGCTGCACCGTGAACGTGTCCGTGCGGCCGGCGCCGGCCGCTTCCGTGGTCGACACCGAATTCTTCGATAGCGTCAGGCCCGCTTCGTCGTCGTCGGTGATCGTCAGCGCCGCGCCCGTCACCACGCCCGCCCCTTGGCTGTTCTGCGCCGAGGCCGTCACCGTCACTGCCCGGCTCGCGCCGACGTCGATGTCATCGTCCACCGCCGTGATGGACGCCGTGTCCGAACTGTTCGCGGTCTCTCCCGCCGCGATCGTGATGGTCGCGTCCGCGCCCACCGCGTACGCTCCCGACACCGCCGCCACGGTCACCGTCGTCGCTTCGCTCGAGGGATTGCTCAGCGTCGCCGTCACCGTGGTCATCGTCTCGCTCGCCGTGCCGCTCGATTCCTTGATCGCGGCGTCCGTCACCCTCAGCCTCACCGTCGGCGCAGCGTCGTCGTCGGCGATCGTCAGCGGCGCGCCCGTCACCATTCCCACTCCCTGGCTGTTCTGCGCCGTGCCCGTCACCGTCACCGCGCGGTTCGGCTCGTCCGTCGTGTTGTTCACCGCCGTGATGGAGACCGTGTCCGAACTGTTCGTGGTGTCCCCCGCCGCGATCGTGATGGTCGCGTCCGAACCCACCGTGTACAGCCCCGACGCCGCCGGCACCGTCACCGTCGTCGCTTCGCTCGAGGGATTGCTCAGCGTCGCCGACACCGTGCTCGTCCCGCCGTTCTCCGAGAGCGATGCGCTCGACAGCGACAGCGTCACCGTCGGCGCAGCGTCGTCGTCGGCGATCGTCAGCGGAACGGGCGCCGGGCCCGCCACGACCCCGGCGTTGCTCGCCGACCCCGTCACGGACACCATCCGGTCCGGCGCGTCCGTCGTGTTGTCCACCGCCGTCAGCGTCACCTGCCGGCGCCCCGCCGTGTCCGCGTCCGCGCTCGAAGTCTCGCCCGCGTCGATCGTCAGCGTTGTCCCGCTCAGCGATGTCCCCGCCGGCGCCGTCAGCGTGATCGCCGTCGAGGCCGTCGAGGCCCGGCTCAGCCGCGCCGAGATCGTGGTCGAATTGCCCGCCCCGCTCTCGTTGATCGAGGTACTGCCCAGCGCCAGCGTCACCCTCGACGCATCGTCGTCCACATTCAAACCTGACAGCGTCTCGTCCGGCACTTTCGCGTTGTCGTTGTAGATCGCATCGCCGCTCGCCGCCGCTACCGTGATCGTGTACGCGCGGTCGCTGTCCTGCACGGTTTCGTCCACGCCCGTCACCGTCACCGTCTGCGGATCGTCCCACTTGAACTCGTTGTTGCCGCTGTTCGCCGTCGCCGCGAACTTCAAGGTCGCCGGACTCACCGTCGCCTCGTCCGTGTCGCCGCCGGTGACGCCGATGGTGACCGTCACCGTCGCCGTCGGCTCAGTGTCCAGCTGCACCGTGAACGTGTCCGTGCGGCCGGCGCCGGCCGCCTCCGTGGTCGACACCGAATTCTTCGATAGCGTCAGGCCCGCTTCGTCGTCGTCGGTGATCGTCAGCGCCGCGCCCGTCACCGCGCTCACTCCCTGGCTGTTCTGCGCCGAGGCCGTCACCGTCACCGCGCGGTTCGCGCCGACGTCGATGTCGTTGTCCACCGCCGTGATGGACGCCGTGTCCGAACTGTTCGCAGTCTCTCCCGCCGCGATCGTGATGGTCGCGTCCGCGCCCACCGCGTACGCTCCCGACACCGCCGCCACGGTCACCGTCGTCGCCTCGCTCGAGGGATTGCTCAGCGTCGCCGACACCGTGGTCATCGTCTCGCTCGCCGTGCCGCTCGACTCCTCGATCGTGGTGTCCGCCAGCGCCAGCGTCACCGTCGGCGTATTGTCGTCGTCGGTGATCGTCAATGCGGCCCCCGACACCGCGCCCACTCCCTGGCTGTTCTGCGCCGAGGCCGTCACCGTCACCGCGCGGTGCGGCTCGTCCGTCGTATTGTTCACCGCCGTGATGGAGACCGTGTCCGAACTGTTCGTGGTGTCCCCCGCCGCGATCGTGATGGTCGCGTCCGAACCCACCGTGTACAGCCCCGACGCCGCCGGCACCGTCACCGTGGTCGCTTCGCTGGAGGGGTGGCTCAGCGTCGCCGACACCGCGCTCGTCCCGCCGTTCTCCGAGATCGATGCGCTCGACAGCGACAGCGTCACCGTCGGCGCAGCGTCGTCGTCGGCGATCGTCAGCGAAGCGATCAGCGGCGGCGGCTCGCCCGGGAGGCTCGACGTCCCCGTCACGGTCACCATCCGGTCCGGCGCGTCCGTCGTGTTGTCCACCGCCGTGAGCGTCACCTGCCGGCGCGCCGCCGTGGCCGCGTCCGCGCTGGAGGTGTCGCCCGCGTCGATCGTCAGCGTCGTCCCGCTCAGCGATGTCCCCGCCGGCGCCGTCAGCGTGATCGTCGTCGCCGTCGTCACCGCTCGGCTCAGCCGTGCTTCGATCGTGGCCGAATTACCCGCCCCGCTCTCGTTGATCGAGGTCTCGCCCAGCGCCAGCGTCGCCGCCGGAGGCTCGTCGTCCTGTATCGTCAGCGTGGCGGAGGTGATGACAGGGGTTGCGTCACTGGTGGTATACCAGTAATCGCTGCCTTTGCTCGGGTGGTAGGGAACCGAACCCGTTATCGTCACTCTCCGGTCGCCGTTGCCCAGCCCGTCGTCCGTGACCCTGATCGTCACTGTTCCACTGGACCTGCGCGGCAGAGCGACAGTATTTCCGGTAGTGAAAGTCAATCGCTTATTGGCGCTCAGCACGGCGCCGCCTGCTTGGAGTTCTCCGCCGTCGATGAAGATATCTATATACGCGCTCTGATTGGTCTCCGGATTCGGATCGGTGAATAATTGGCGGCAATGATTAGATGTGCAGTTGGCGGTAACGGTAATGGTGTCCCCTGAATTCTCCGCAATCGTGTCCGAAGACAACTTGATCTCGAAATGATAGTGTACGTCGTAATCGGGCAATAGGACATGCGCTTTCGCCGGAGACGCCGCGAACAGCAGCGCCGCGGCCAGCAGCGCCGCGAAAACAACGCCTGCACTTCGACTTTTATTGCCAGCTTCGGATCGCACGGCTCTATCGAATACTTCCCCATAATGTTGCCAAAGCGCTCTTTTGCGGCGGATTTGAAAGATTATTCATTCAGTCATAGCACAAGCGCATGGGAATCGCATTCGATTGATAAGGAACAGCATTACGCTGGTTTCTCATTTTGTAATATGTACTCATTATATCTCACATAACTAAACATCCTCAATATCCATCCGGATTAATCAGGTTGTTTATCACTTATGGTTAACCATATAGTTTCCGTAGTGCGTTGTTAAGAAACCCTTATAGAATGGGGGTTTCAGGAAGTTTCGCTACTCCCACTCTATCGTGGCCGGCGGCTTGCTGGAAATATCGTAGGTCACTCTTGATATTCCATCGATTTCGTTGAGAATTCTGTTGGAAACGTGGCTCAGGAATTCGGCGGGAAGGTCGGCGTGGCGGGCGGTCATGAAATCGATGGTCTCCACGGCCCGCAGGGCGACCACGTATTCATAAACCCTGGCGTCACCTTTTACCCCTACGGATTTCAGGGGGAGGAATACCGCGAAGGCCTGGCTTACCCGGTCATACAATCCCTGCCGGCGCAGTTCCCGTATGAAAATATCATCCGCCTGGCGCAGCAGGTCGGCATATTCCTTTTTTACTTCACCTAATATGCGCACGCCTAAGCCGGGACCTGGGAACGGGTGGCGGTGAATTATCCGTTTCGCCAGACCCAGCTCAGCGCCTAGTTTTCTGACTTCATCCTTGAATAATTCCCGCAGGGGCTCGAGCAATTCCAGTTTCATGTTCTCCGGCAGACCACCAACATTATGATGTGATTTAATCACCTGGGCTTTCCCGGTTTTTGCGCCGGCGGACTCGATGACGTCAGGATAAATCGTTCCCTGGGCAAGCCATTTGACATTATCCAGCTTTGCCGCCTGCTCCTCGAAAACTTTTATGAACTCCCGTCCGATAATCTTGCGTTTTTCTTCGGGATCATTCACGCCTGATAACCTTTGCAAGAACCGCTGCCCGGCATCGATTCGAACTACGTTGATGCCCATGTCATCCGCAAAGGTCTGCATGACCTGGTCGCCTTCATGCAGGCGGAGCAAACCATTATCCACAAACACGCAGATTAGTTGCTCGCCGACCGCCTTATTCAACAGGGCCGCGACAACCGAGGAATCCACCCCGCCCGATAAGGCCAATAACACTTTGTCCTTGCCGACCTGGGAGCGGATTCGAGTCAGGGATTCTTCGATGATATTCGCCACGTTCCAGCGTGAACCGCAGCCGGCTATGGCGTGGATGAACCGGTCCAGGATAGCCCCGCCCTGGGTGGTATGGGTCACTTCAGGGTGAAACTGGAGACCATAAAATCCCCGGTCTTCGTCCGCCATCCCGGCAATGGGGGCATTCCCCGTAGAGGCGATGATTTTAAACCCTTCCGGCATGGCAACGACCTTGTCGCCGTGGCTCATCCAGACGTTCAACAGGCCGTGTCCCTCCGGGTTTGTCGCATCCTGTATGTCTTCCAGCAACCTGGAATGGCCCCTGGCCCGCACAACGGCATGGCCAAATTCGCGTTTTTGCGAACCGATGACGGCGCCCCCTAATTGTTGGGCCATGGTCTGCATTCCATAGCAAATCCCCAGGATGGGAACTTTGAGGTCGAATATCTCAGGCGGCGCTATCACGCTACCCGACTTGGCGGCGTTTAACCCGGTAACGCTTTCCGGCCCCCCCGACAGGATGAGCGCGTCGGGGTTGAAATCCGCAATCGCCTGCACTGGGACGTCCCAGGCAAAAATCTCGCTGTACACCCCGGCTTCCCGCACGCGCCGGGCGATGAGTTGGGTATATTGGGACCCGAAATCCAGGATCAGGATTTTGTCACTGTGCAGGTCCGACATGGATCAGGCCGCTTGACTCTCCGTCATCCGGTTAGCTCCCTCTCCCCTTCCTGCCTTCATGCCCTGTAGTTGGGGGATTCCTTGGTGATCGTCACGTCATGCACGTGGTTTTCTTTCATGCCCGCGCCGGTCAGTTTGACAAAGTTCGGTTTGGCGCGCATTTCCTCCAGGTTTTGACAACCCGTATAACCCATGGAGGCGCGCAGTCCGCCAAGCAGCTGATGCACAATCGCATCCAACGGCCCCTTGTACGGCACACGCCCTTCGATGCCTTCCGGAACCAGTTTTTCTATTTCATCATTTTCCTGGAAATAACGATCAGACGAGCCGTGCTGCTGTGACATGGCGCCCAATGATCCCATGCCCCGGTAAGACTTGTATGACCGGCCCTGGAATAATTCAACCTCTCCGGGCGCTTCCTCCGTACCGGCAAACAAACCACCTATCATCACTGACCAGGCGCCCGTCGCCAGCGCCTTGGCAATATCGCCTGAATAGCGGATGCCGCCGTCAGAGATAAACGGGATGCCCGTCCCCTTCAACGACTCGGCTATGTTGGCCAAAGCCGTTATCTGCGGCATGCCGACGCCGGTCACAACGCGGGTCGTGCAAATCGAACCGGGGCCGATGCCGGCCTTGACCGCATCCGCGCCCGCCTCTACCAAGGCCAGCGCCCCTGCCGCCGTCACCACGTTCCCCCCGATAACTTCGCAGTTGCGGTATTCCGACTTGATTGATTTGACCATCTGCAACACGCCCTCTGAATGTCCGTGGGCGGTATCAACGATCAGCGCATCCACGCCGGCTTTAACAAGCGCTTCGACCCGCTCCCGGGTGCCCGGACCAACGCCCACGGCGGCGCCGACGCGCAACCGCTCATCTTCATCTTTACAGGCGTTGGGAAATTCCTTGGCCTTGTAGATGTCTTTCACCGTGACCAGGCCCTTCAACTCAAACTTGTCGTTGACCACCAGGACTTTCTCGATTCTATGCTGGTGCAACAGCGCGGTAATTTCACTTATGCCGGCGCCCTCTTGCGCCGTCACCAATCGCTCCTTGGGTGTCATGATATTGGCTACGGGATCATCAAATCGGGTTTCAAACCGAAGGTCTCTGCTGGTGACAATCCCCACAAGCTCCCGACCCTCTACTACCGGCACGCCGGAAATATTATTTGAATGCGTCACCTGCAAGACTTCACCGATACTGGTTCCCGGATTGACGGTAAGGGGATCGCGTATCACCCCGGCCTCGTATTTTTTAACCTGCAATACCTCCCTGGCCTGTTGCTCGGGACTCATATTCTTGTGGATGATCCCGATACCACCCTGGACGGCTATGGCAATCGCCAGACGGGATTCCGTCACCGTATCCATCGCGGCTGAGATCATCGGTATATTGAGCTTGATGCGCCTGGTCAGCTGCGTTTCAAGGCTGACCTCCCAGGGCAAGACCTGGGAGAAGGCCGGAACCAATAAAACATCGTCAAATGTGAGAGCTTCTTCGATAATGCGCATAATCGGGGATGATAGCCAAGTAGAACAGCAATGTGTTTATTATAGTAGCCTCGACAGCAATGGCAAATCGTAAAAAAAGTAAACCCCGTCATCCGGGAACAAGCCCGGGAGGCGGGATTAATAATGGGCAGCGCCCCCCGCTAACCGGACTGAAAGCAGGAGCCCCGCTGTTCGTCGAAAGTGGGTTTGGAGGCTGTTAGCGGGAACTGCTGTATAATGGGAACCCTTATGAATAAAGAACAAGAAACGCGGGATATTTACACGGTCACGCGCCTCAACCGCGAAGCCAGGGCGGCGCTGGAAGGCAATTTCCCCCCGGCTATCTGGGTGCGCGGCGAGATTTCCAACCTTGCGCAACCCGGTTCCGGCCATCTTTACTTCTCACTGAAAGACAAATATTCACAGGTGCGTTGCGCGATGTTCAAAAACCGCAACCGCCACCTGAAGTTCCTTGTGGAAAATGGTTTGGAAGTCCTGGCCCAGGTGAACGTCAGTCTTTACGAGGGCCGGGGTGAATTTCAACTGATCGTGGAGCGGATGGAACCGGCCGGCGCCGGCGCCCTGCAACAAATGTTTGAGAAGCTCAAACAACGCTTGCTGGAAGAAGGGTTATTCGATAAAGAACACAAGCTGCCGCTGCCCGCATATCCGAAGATAATCGGGGTGGTTACCTCGCCGACGGGCGCCGCTGTCAAAGACATATTACAGGTTTTAAGAAGACGTTACGCCACCGCCGGCGTCATCATTTACCCCGTGCCCGTACAGGGGGAAGGCTCAGCCGACCAGGTTGCAAAAACCCTCAGCATGGCAAACCAGAGGCGGGAATGCGACGTGCTTATCATCGCCAGGGGCGGCGGTTCACTGGAAGACCTGTGGTCGTTTAATGAAGAAATCGTCGCCAGGGCGATTTATCAATCCGCAATCCCCGTCGTTAGCGGCATCGGCCATGAAATCGACTTCACCATTGCCGATTTCGTTGCCGACCAAAGAGCGTCTACCCCGTCGGCGGCGGCTGAATTAGTCAGTCCCGATACGATGGAGTTGAAAGCCAGGTTGGGATACCTGGACTCGAAACTTGGCTTGCATATCGCCAACCTGCTGGATTCACAGGTGAAAAACGTCAATCAATTATTTAAACGGCTGCCCCGCCCCGTCAACCTGCTGCAAAACATGTTTCAGCGCGTGGATGATTTGACTATCCGGTTAAAACACTCGACCGACAACATTATCAGGTTGCGACGCGCCCGCCTGAACCGGCTTGCCGGAGTCGTCAGGGAAGAAAATCCCTTGCATCGATTAAGGTCATATCGTGATAAATGCACTCACTTGAACAAACAGCTGCAAGACCATTGCGGGCATACCCTGCATACATTAACAGAACGACTTCGTTTTCTTTCCCGCGCCTTGAATATGGCCAGCCCTCTCTCGACGTTGGACAGGGGCTACGCCATTGTCACCGATGAACATGAAAATATCATACGGAAGGCGGATCAAGTACAGGAAAACGCCGTGATCAACACCAAACTCTCGAAGGGGAGCATACAATCAACGGTAAACAAGATCGTGCGGGATTAAGTCAGTGGGCGTGGCCGGCTTGCTGGTCGGCGTGGCCGGCTTGTTGGTCGGCGTGGCCGGCTTGTTGGTCGGCGTGACCGGCTTGCTGGTCGGCGTGGCCGGCTTGCTGGTCGGCGTGATAGGATGAACGCACCATGGGCGCGCTGGCCACGCTGGTAAAACCCAGCTCATTCGCATAAGCTCCCAGCTCATCAAACTCCCCCGGTTCCACGAACCTTTCCACCGGCAGGTGGTACTTGCTCGGTCGCAGGTATTGACCCAATGTCAACATATCACAATCGTGCTCTCTCAGGTCATGCAAGACCTGTTTCACTCCATCGATGGCTTCGCCGAGTCCCAGCATAAGCCCGGACTTGGTCGGTATTTCAGGATTTTGTGACTTGAATTTCCGTATCAACTCCAGTGACCCCTTATAATCCGCGCCCGGCCTGACTTTTTTATATAACCCCGGCACTGTCTCCAGGTTATGATTAAAGACGTCCGGCAGTGACTGGCCTAATTTTTCAAGCGCGACGTCCATGCGTTTGCGAAAGTCCGGCGTCAAAATTTCTATTTTCGTGTCCGGCGTTTTTTCACGAACGGCATCAATGCAATCCCTGAAATGCCCTGCCCCGCCGTCCCGCAGATCATCCCGATCAACGGAAGTGATGACCACGTATTTCAACTCCATTAATTCGATGGCTTCAGCCAGGCGCGCCGGTTCATTTTCATCCAGCGGTTGGGGACGGCCATGGGCGACGTCACAAAAAGGACAACGCCTGGTGCAGAGGTCTCCCATAATCATGAACGTTGCGACGCCACGGGCAAAACACTCACCTAAATTCGGGCAGGAGGCTTCTTCACAAACCGTATGCAAACCATGCCCCCGCAAGAGTCGTTTCAGTTCAGAAACCCTGGGGGCCGTCGGCGCTTTCGCCCTGATCCAGGCGGGTTTTTGAGGCGTCTTGCTCTCGAAAGGCGCCACTTTTACAGGTATGCGGATCTTTGATTTTCCCCGCTGTTCCTTCTTTATCCGGTTTTCTACTGCCGTTGTTTTCATAATATTCCGGGAAACCCGGATTTGTTCAGGGTTTCCACCTCGCTATATTCGAAATGATTTAACAGGTGCGGTAAAAATCTCTCAACCGCCTCATCGACCGATAAGCCTATTCCAAGGTCCGCCAGTTGCGTTACTTCAAGCCCGGGAAATCCGCATGGGTTAATCCGATAAAAAGGCGCTAAATCCATGCAGACATTTATCGATACCCCATGATAACAACAACCCTTTCTGACCCTGATGCCCAGGGCCGCTATTTTCTTACCGTCTACATACACGCCCGGCGCGCCCTGGCGGCGGCTTGCCGCCAAGCTGAGGCCCGCCAGAAAACTGATGATCGACTGCTCCAGCAGCCTTACAAATCGCTTGATTGAAAGCCCTTTTCGTTTCAGGTCCAACAGCAAATATATAATTAGCTGGCCGGGGCCGTGATAGGTAACCTGCCCTCCCCGGTCGACTTTATGCACCGGTATATCGCCGGTATCCAGTAAATGCTCGATTTTGCCCGCCAAGCCCAAGGTAAACACAGGCTCATGCCCTAAACACCAGATTTCATCCGCTGCTGTTTCGTCCCGCTTATCCGTATATTCAACCATGTGGTTATACACGTTCAGGTATTCCTGCAAGCCGAATTGTCGAATCAAAACTTTGTTCATATACTGCCGAACAGGATTCCCATGGATATAAAGCCCTGTAAAATATCGGTTCCAGTCAGGAGGGTGTGCATTGTGCGACCTGACCCCATTGATACGACCTGACCCCATTGATAAGATTCTCATGGGTATAAAGTCCTGTAAAATATCGGTTCCAGTCAGGATTATAAAAGCGTAACATAGACGCGCCGGGAATACCTGTGGAGTTTGTCGTCTGAGGCGTTTTGGTAGATCATAAACAGGTATCCAGGGTATCCTTAACCTGAAAATACGTTAATCCAGAGGGATAATCATGAAGCTACCAGCATTGTATTGTTTAATTATATTCGTCGGCGCGTTATCCGTTCAGACCGTATTTGCGCAAGCCGAGTCTGCCTCCACCGAGGTCATCGAAAATTGCCCCTTGCCTGAAAAACCTTCCATCCCCAACGGGCGGACGTCAACCGAAGAAGAGATGCTCGAGGCGCAAAAAAACATGAAAGCCTATATGGCGAAGGGTGAGGCGGTATTGACCTGCCTGGATGGACTCAGACAAGGCTGGGGCGAGGCCATAACTCCGGAACAAGATCAAATCAACACGCTGTTTTACAATAAAATAGTGGATGAAATGACCTCGGTCGGCGACCTGTTCAACTCCGCAGTCCGGGCTTACAAGGGCAAGCAATAATCCACCCTGGCCGGGGTCGGGCTTGCCTGTCGGCCAATGACGCCAACCCTGTTCAGGCAACTCCCGCTTAAGTCGCAGGTTCCTGTGATGCGGGCCTGCCCCCCGGTTCAAGCCGGGGGCATGTTCCGCATGTCGTAAGCAGGGGGCGTCGCAAAAGCCTCAGCGCCGCCACTGGCGCTGGTCTACAGGGGCAACCCCCCGCTTAAGTCGCAGGTTCCTGTGATGCGGGCCTGCCCCCCGGTTCAAGCCGGGGGAGGCCCTGCATGTCGTAAGCGGGGGGTGTCGCAAAAGCCTCAGCGTCGCTACTGGCGCTGACGTGCAGGGGCAACCCCCTGTAGTTGCCCTGACCCCCGTTGCGCGGCGGCATGGTGCAGGGGCAACCCCCTGTAGTTGCCCTGACCCCCGTTGCGCGGCGGCATGGTGCAGGGGCAACCCCCCTGTAGTTGCCCTGACCCCTGTTGCGCGGCGGCATGGTGCAGGGGCAACCCCCCTGTAGTTGCCCTGACCCCCGTTGCGCGGCGGCATGGTGCAGGGGCAACCCCGGTTGCCCTGATCCCCGCTATGCGGCGGCATGGTTCAGGGCAGGCCCCGTGCCTGCCCTGCGAGATCATCGTCCCCTGTCTGCCTGAACCTGAACACGCCACCCAGACGCCGCGCCCGCGCATCCGGCCTTTGTCATCGGTCCCATTTTTATTTTTTGTTGCTACAATAAAAGCATGTCTGTAAAAATCCCCGCACATACCCCGGCCATGCAACAATACCTGGGCTTCAAGGCCGACTACCCTGAAATCCTGCTGTTCTTCCGCATGGGCGATTTCTATGAGTTGTTCTATGAAGATGCCCGTAAAGCAGCCAGGTTGCTTGACATAACCTTGACCTCCAGGGGCAAGTCCAGCGGTGAAGCCGTACCCATGGCGGGCGTGCCCTTTCATGCCGTTGATTCGTACTTGGCAAAGCTGGTTCGATTGGGTGAATCAGTCGCCATTTGTGAACAAATCGGCGACCCGGCCCTGGCAAAGGGACCGGTTGAGAGAAAGGTCACTCGCATTGTCACGCCCGGCACTGTCACGGATGAGAACTTGTTGGAAGAAAGGGCGGACAATTTCCTGGTCTGCGTCCACGTCTACGGGAATGAACAAGGCATCGCATGTCTGAACCTGTCTGATGGCCGCTTTACCCTCACCCAGACTGCAAGTTCACTGCACGATGAGTTGCAATGTCTGCAACCCGCTGAGCTGTTAGTCCGCGAAGGGGCCGGCCTGGAAGACAAATTAAACGGCCTGTGTAAAAACATCGTATCCCGGGCCGCCTGGCATTTCGATTACGACACGGCCGCGAACGTCATTAAACAACAATATCAAGTCAGCGACCTGGAAGGGCTGGGCTGTGCCGCGCTGCCCCTTGCAACGGCAGCCGCCGGCGCGCTTTTGCAATACGTCAATGAAACACAAACTGCGGCATTATTGCACTTGCAGCCAATCAAGATTGAATACCAGTCCGACAGCATCATCATTGACGCCGTAAGTCGTCGCAACCTGGAACTGGAACAGGATTTCACCGGCAGGAAAAAGCACAGCCTGCTGGGAGTGCTTGATAAGACGATAACGGCAATGGGCGGCCGGTTGCTGAAGCGCTGGCTCAATCGGCCTGTGCGCGATCAGCCGACGCTTCGGCTTCGCCACGATGCAGTCAAAAACCTGCTGCTCGACAAAACTTACCTTGAAATCCATAAATCGCTGAAACACATAAATGACCTGGAACGGATACTGACCAGGGTGGCATTGAAATCCGCGCGTCCCAGGGACCTGACGCAGCTGCATAAATCACTCACCCGGTTACCCGACCTGAAACAAGCGCTGGCCGCCGTCAACAGTCCCCGCATTAATGAACTGGACGATCTAATCCTTGAATTCCCCGGGTTGCAGGCGTTTCTTGAAAAGGCGTTGCATGAATCCCCTGCCGCAAGCATTCGGGACGGCGGTGTGATCGCTGACGGGTTTGACGATGAACTGGACAAACTGCGCCGGCTAAGTAGCGAGGCAGGCGTTTTCCTGAGTGAACTCGAAGAACGGGAGCGGGAACGGACCGGCATCGCCACGTTGAAGGTCGGGTTCAACCGCGTGCATGGCTACTACATCGAAGTTTCCAGGCAACGCGGCGACTCCGTTCCCCCGCGATATCACAGGAGACAAACCCTGAAATCGACGGAACGATTTATTACCGAAGAATTAAAAGACTTTGAAGACAAGGTACTAAGCGCAAGGGAAAGGGCGCTGGCAAGGGAAAAAATATTATACGAGGAAATCCTGGCGCGGATTTGCGAAGACCTCGTGCCGTTGCAGACAACCGCCGCGGCGCTTTGCGAGACCGACGCGCTGGCCTGTTTCGCCGAACGCGCCGACATTTTAGACTATCACCAACCCGAATTCGTTGACGCGCCCGGTTTTGACATCCAGGCAGGTCGCCACGCCGTGATCGAACAATTGCAGACGGCGCCTTTCATCGCCAACGATACGGCCCTCACCGATGATACCAGGATGCTGTTGATTACCGGCCCGAACATGGGGGGCAAATCAACTTACATGCGCCAGACCGCGCTCATCACGCTGCTCGCGCACATCGGCAGTTTCGTCCCGGCCGACCGGGCGATCCTCGGGCCCGTGGATCGTATTTTCACGCGCATCGGCTCCGTCGATGACATCTCCGCCGGCAAATCCACCTTCATGGCGGAAATGGTGGAAACCGCAAACATCCTGAACAATGCCACGGACAGGAGCCTGGTGTTAATCGACGAGATAGGCCGCGGCACCAGCACCTATGACGGCATGGCCCTGGCCTGGGCCTGCGCCGCCCACCTGGCAAACAAGGTGCGGGCTTTTACCTTGTTCGCCACCCATTATTTTGAATTGACCACCTTGCCCGAAATCATAGACACCGTAAAAAACGTCCACCTGGACGCAATCAAGCATAAAGATGAAATCGTTTTCCTGCACGCGGTGAAACCCGGCGCCACGAATCGAAGTTACGGCATCCAGGTAGCGCAATTAGCCGGCATCCCCCGCGCCGTCATCAACCAGGCAAACCACCAATTAGACGTGATAGAAAAAAACACGATAGACCTGGTCCTGGACTCCCCCCAAGGAGACCTGTTCCAGCAACCCGACAAACTACGGGAACTCCTGAAAGAAACCGACCCGGATACACTGACACCCAAGCAGGCGCTGGAAATCCTCTACCAACTGCACGAACTGAGCCATTAGCGCCTCCCCGCCATCTCGACGAAATCCGGGATCCAACCCCCGCTATTCCAGGGCGGCATTTAATCCTTCACGCGGTCAAACCGCTAAAAAACGGCAAGCTGCAGGGGGCATGTCACAGGTCAGATATGATGAATTTTCCTGAATGGTTCGTGGTACAAGATTGGGGAGAGGGTCACTACCGCCCTTCCTGCAAGGATTGCGCGGCAAAAATGGTTAAACATAATTCTTCGTCATACATCTGATAGACCGGTTTTTGTCCGCTCAGGTTTTCACTCTCGCGGAGAATAATCCCCACACCTTCGCCCCTGCGCTCCAGAAAGTACGTTCTTCCTACGGCGTCACCGAGTCGTTCTTCCACGGAAAGTTCAGATAACAGACGGGATAGCAATTCATTGCGAGTTATCTGGTTATTCTCCAATGTTTCTAACGTCATGGTATTCGCGAGAGCGCCCGGTGAGTAGAGTTCCAGTCTGTCGGAGAACATGAACAGGCGTATTTTTGAACCATGTTTGGAATAATCTCTATGCACAACCGCATTGACCAAGGCTTCGAAAACGGCTTTCATACTGTATTGCGACCGTTCCTCTCTCCCCACCTCTTTGCGGGCCGATTTTTGATTATGTCTTTCGACAAATTTACAAGAGTCCAGAATTTGTTTATCCAGCGGCCCCTTGAAATCTTGCGCATCCAGTTGATAGTTAGCATCTTTATGTGGCCCCCTGTAGCAAACGGCGCATATAAAACTATTGTAGAGGTAATCGTGAGATTGGTCGCTGCACATCAGCAGTCCTGCCACGGAAGCCCGATAATTACCATTGTCATTAACCAGCAAACGCCGTCTCAGGAGTTGAGCGTTTTCCTGCTGTTCGGTTTTCGCGCTACGGAGAAATCTTACGAATAAATCTTTGCGTAAAGTCGATTTGTCGGTATCGGGCACGAACTGTTCATCAAAACTGATAATCCTGGCCTGCGAGCGAGCCTGCAACAGTCTGCCTAATTGCTCCGTCGTCATTTTGCGCTTGGCATCTCCTTGCCGCAAGAAGAATCCGCCAGCGCTTTGGTGCGACCACAAACTCCGTGAAATATCGATATAAACCAAGATTTTTTCTTGCCCCATTTCATCGGGAACCCGAACGCTGTCCACGAAATAATCCATGATGTGAGGCTCTATCGAGTCATGGCATATTTCACTGATGAAATGAATTAGCGGCGCGCTATCGACGCCTACTCCATGAATCTCCCTGTTATCGGAAACACCAAAGATAATCACGCCGCCTCGATGGTTGGCAAAAGCTGCAATTTCATCCGACAGGTCGTTTCTGGCTGGTTCTTTTACTTTATTGCCGATAATTCGTGCCGACTTGAATTCCACTGCGGAACTTTCGCCCGTAGCGACTTTTTCCAACAACTGGGCAGCGCTAAACATTGGAATGCTCCAAATGAATACGCTTATAACGTTGCTCGAACGCTTGTTGTCCACCTTCCAGGATATTACATATCTTCTCTCTGGTATGATTATTTTGAATACTGGCAGGGCTCTCGACAAAAGACTGACCATTCTTTACGGTGAGCGGCAATACCATCTCGGCATCACCATTAACGACGATATTGGCGTTATGCGTAACCACAATAATTTGTCGCTTACTTTTGGTTTCACGCAACTGTTTAACTATCATCCCGTAGATCAGTTCGTTGTCCAGGTCATCTTCCGGCTGGTCAAGCAGTAAAGGTTCTTCTCCATACGACAAAATAAATGTCAACAGTGCAGCAGTTTTCTGCCCCGGTGACCCCTGTTGAATGTTCTGTTCCTTACCTTGGTCGCCGAAAGTGATGATCTCCAGCGCGTCTTGCGGGAACCAGCACAGCAATTCACTGATAGACTCTTGGGGAAGACGCCTTACATGCGTGGCGAAGCGTCTATCTTTTGCGCTATCGTTGCCACTACGAATGTTTATCAACTTGTTCTTGATGTCTTGAATGGCAACGTTTTTATCCCCGTTCTCATACACTTTTTTTAGCTCATCAAAGTCTCCATCAAAGCGGGTTTCGCATTGCAGCGTTTGACGAATATCTCCCGCAACCTCCTTCCAGCGCTGCCCGAAAGGCTTTACCTTAATATCAACTGATTGATTACCCATCAATACCGAGGCCAGGAACGATATTCTTTTTTCTGTCAACTGCTCCCGTATCTGTTTAATCTCTTCCAACACCTGTTGCTTATCCCTGACCAATCTCTCAAGCGACTCAACATAGCCATCTATCTGCTCCAGTTCTTTTTGATACTGTGTCTGTTGCTGCAATAACTGCGGATACTCTTCCGGGTCAATACCCTGTTGCTCTAACTGGGTGCGTAATTGCTCATATTGTTCGACATCAACTTTCAGGTTTTTCATCCATTCGGCGCCGGCTTTTGTCTGCTGCCAGACACTCACGATGCTTTGCGACTCTTTGATCAGTTTGCCCAGTTGTCCATTAATTGTCTTCCACTTGTCATTGGTATCGGTAATCGCTTGCAGAATATCCTTGTGGTTGCTGAATACCTGCTCATCGAAAGGCATGGGAGCAATCTCTTCTTGCGCTTCCCGGAGACGAAAGGCCATTTGTCCCCAGTGTTTTTCCAAATTATCCATGACTGACAGTTGTCGTCGGCGTTGACGGTAACTCTGTAGTACATTCTTATGCCCGGATTTTTCTATCTGTCCAATTTGCCGGGATACATCGTTCAGCAAACCGGTAAGTGTGTCCTTCCGGGCTATCTTTTCTTCAAGTTCTTTCGCTTGTTGCTCCAGATGTTTGTAGCGATTCACCGAATGGGTACGGTTTTGTTCAAGGCTTGCGTATTCCACGGAAGGATCTTTATCAACGATGTCCAGCAATGCGTCTGGTTTTTGCGCCAGAGTAAAAATCTGCTTCTGGCTGTATATGTATACCGGGAACAGGGATCTGATATCGCCAGATTCGGCTTTCCAGCTATTATCTGTCTCTGCTTCCAGTGAAGCTGAATCAGCTTTTGTCGACCAGTTCAGGCGATAGCGAGTTTCGCCTTTACGGTAAATCAGGGATAGGCAACTGGTATTGAGTAACAGGTTATCTCCGCCCACATTGAAGTATTTCTTGCTATCTTCAGTCAGGGATTTGGGAATTTCCTTATCTCGCCGCAATGCGAAGCGCATAAATTCCAGTAATGTGGATTTGCCACTGCCTCGCCCACCGATAATCGTGTTCAAGAAGGGACTGAACCGACAGTTCAGTTGACCAGAGCGTCCCATATATTTGGCCTCTTTAACGATGAGCTCTTCAATAACATATTTTTTCGCGTGCCGGTTCGGCTTGTCATTCATGTCGCGATTTACGGAAACAGCGCCGTCTATCAATGCAAGTTTCAGTCCTTCTATGGAAGGCTCATCCATCTTGATCCAGGTAAACGCGCCAAATGCGTCGCTCATGAAGTTATGGGTATCAGAACCTTTGACTTCGGTCCATTGCAATTTCTTATCGATGTATAGCTGTGGTTTTTGGCGACCGCTGTCACACAATTCCATGGCGTAGATATTTTCGTCATCCAACACCTGTTGCAAAGTGCTTCCTTGTAAACCGAAAAGTCCTTTTTCTTTATCTACATGGGCAGGAATGGCAATACCCTCGGCGTTTACAATCAGGTCAACTACCGCAGTTAGCGACTGGGTGGTTACATCATCACTTGCCCCTTTTGTTCCACCGTAACCAACCGATCCCAATAAGGAATCGATGTCACTTGTGTTTTTTTGCGTGCTAAAAACAGCAAGCAGATGCACCCCTCCCTGGACGGAAATTTCAACCCCTGGAAACAGATGTAAGGGGCGATACCAGTCAGGTTTTGTCTCATCAAGGCTTGCAAGCGCCTGCTTGAGTTTATCTATCCATGTTCCGCTGTTATGGTCGGTAATCGCTACGCAATCGATCTCCTTTTCCATGAATTTTCGCAGCCAGAATTCAGGCGTAACCTCGTCTTTATCCTGTGGCTTGCATCCTTTCATAAAGTCGTCCGAGGCAGGCGTGTGGGTATGAAAATCAAATTTCCACCACCGGGCGCCCGGAAATTGCCATTGATTCATACATCCACCGCCTTATGCACGGGGATTGCATTCCAGAGAGCCGCCTGTGCCGTCTCCAAATCTTCTTGCGAAATCGCGACACCCAATCGCTGCGAAGGCCAAGCCAATTCCAACTGCGCCACGACCATTCCTCTGCGATCCTCTACCTCGTAACCAATTTCAGGAACCTCGAACCCCTGCCAGCGAAATTGGTGCAATACGCCATGCACACCGGGGTCGCCTAAGGCAAAGGCATTTTCCCAACGAACCGCTTCACCTGGCAGACTGTCGGACTTTAGCAATGCGTAGTCTGTAACTGTCTGATTTATAAACATATTAACAAATGATATATTTATATCATAATATAGAAATAATAGTATTTTTAATAGGGGATTATAACTAAAAGCCACAATTTTCCTCAAAGTCAAAGTTTATTGAGTATAAATATATTTAGTAAATTATGACCCTCTCTCCGTAATCTGAGCCACCCGCCGTTTAGGAATTTCCCTTAATGACCTGCCCTGACATGCCCCCCCGCTATTCCAGGGCGGTATTTAATCCTTGCAGGGGCAGGCCCGCGCCTGCCTGAGCCATGCCGGCAGGTACCGGGGAGCAGGACAACCACAAGGGGTTGCCCCTGCGAGCCATCGCCGGTGGTGGCGGAGGGGGTTTTGCGATGCGCCATGATGAGATCGGCTGCTTGCGTTATACTATCCGCAGACTTGGCCCGGACACTGGAACCGGTCCAGCGCAACCTGAGCCGGGGTTTACGGAGGAGTCAAAGTTGACAACGCACGATGGAACAAAAGAAAAACGCTTTTTAGACGCCCTGGAAGCCCTTTTCACGGGCGCAGAAGTCGAGGGCGATTCCGGCTTCATCAACCTGATGCGCATGAAGCGCGGTTACTTCAAGTCCATCCGCCCGAAGCTGATGGAAACCATTGACGAACGCGCCGAAAAAGACACTGCTTTTCGCGAGGAACTGTTCGACAAACTCTATACCTTCTTCTCCCGCTACTTCTGCGAAAGCGGTTCCATCTACTTCCGCCACCTGCCCGCCTTCTCAAAAACCTACGAGCGGGTCTATGCCGGTGGCGAGGACGTGGCCCTGTCATGGAAAACCCAAATGCTCTACTACGTGAAATCCGACATATTGGTGCGCTCCATGCCTGTGGTCCTGGGGATAGAAGACAGGGGGCCGGGAACAGGGAACATCAAGCGTTTTTATTTTGACGCCTCCGGCATTGAACATAAACGCAACAACGAGCGGCGCGAGTTTGTGTTTGAATTTGCCAAGGTGGAAAAAGCCATGGAGGGAAACGTGGTTCACCTGAAGGTTTCCTACTCCCAAAGGGGCAAAAAAACCAACCTGGAAACCATTATCAAACAGGCCCACTCCCCTGACAAACGGGGTCAAGGGGGGGTTACGTCCAGCGCAAGGGTCACGCTGACCGAAGATGATTTACAGGGCGCCTTCCGCGTTTTCAAGCGGCAAACCGAAGCCGACTTTTTCATCAACAAGGACGCGCGCGGTTTCCTTCGCGAGCAATTCGACCTGTGGCTTTACCAATACATGTTCCGGGAGGAAACCATATTCGAGCAGGAACGCCTCAACCAGTTGCAGGCAATCCAGCAAACCGCCTGTGACATCATAGACTTCATCGCCCAGTTCGAGGATGAACTGCGACGCGCTTGGGAGAAACCCAAGTTTGCGCGTAACGTCAACTATGTGGTGACACTGGACAAACTGCCTGCCGCCCTGCTGTCGAAAGTCGCCAACCACAAAGGCGCGCAAGCGCAAATTAAAGAGTGGTTGGAACTCGACTTGGTGGATGAGAAATTTTCAATGACAGAGTTGCACAAAGGACAGGGTAAATTGGACGTGGCGGCTAACGGCCCGACAAATGACAACCACCGTTTCCTGCCACTGGACACAAGACATTTCAAAGAATTGGAGCTGGAAATTTTAGACGCCCTGGGCGACCTGGATGAAGCGCTGGACGGCGAACTGGCGCATAGTGAGAATTGGCAAGCCCTGAATACATTGCAAAAGCGTTATAGAGACAGGGTAAAGTGCATCCACATTGATCCTCCCTATAACACGAAAACCAGCGGTTTTCTCTACCAGAACGAATACAAACATTCCAGTTGGCTTACCATGATGGAAAACCGCGTGAATATGGTCTTGGAATTGCTCTTGGAAGATGGTTCTTTTTTATGCCACATTGACGAGAACGAGTACGAGAGACTCCAGCTTCTCATGGAGAACACGGGATTGCTTAACGCAGGAACGGTGATCTGGGACAAGAAGAATCCAATGATGGGCGCAAAGGGTATCGCCACGCAACATGAATACATATTATGGCGAACCAGGCATGAGGGTTCTTTTTACTTGAAAAACACGAATGCCAAGCTGATTCTCGCCAAGGCCGAGGAACTCGTTAAAAAATATGGCGGCGTGAACGATGATACCCAGGAAAAATTTGCGCGATGGATTGACAGCAATGAAGGTTTTACCGGAGGAGAGCGCTCTTATAGATTTCTGAATGAAGACGGTAGAGTGTTTCAAAGCGCGGCTTTGATATGGCCAAATCCAAGCAAGCCCCCTGAACAATTCTTTGTTCCTTTAACCCATCCCACCACCAATAAACCTTGCCCTGTCCCTAGTAGAGGTTGGTCTCGTTCGCCAGAGAAAATGCAGGAATTATTGAGACGTAATGAAATAATTTTCGGGAAGGACCACACCGTTCAACCTAGACGAAAGATATTCTTGAATCAGGACACAAGACGGGTGGTATCAACGGTCATCCAGGATGGCAAAAGAGGAAAAGTAGAAATAGATAACCTGGGATTGGAATTTCCGTACTGCCACCCAACGTCTCTTTATGAAAAACTGGTAAACGCAGCCTCAACAAATGAGAATGGGGTCGTCCTTGATTACTTCGCCGGCTCCGGCACGACAGCCCATGCAGTCATCAACCTGAACAGGGAGGACGGAGGCAACAGAAAGTACCTGCTCATTGAGATGGGAGACTATTTCCACACGGTACTGCTCCCACGCATCAAGAAAGTCATTTATTCCAAAGACTGGAAAGACGGCAAGCCCACCTCCCGCGAGGGCAGCAGCCACTTCCTCAAATACTACACATTGGAACAATACGAAGAAACCCTGAAAAACGCCCGCTACGAAGACGGCGAACAGCTGGAACTGGACAGCTTGAAATCACCCTTCGAGCAGTATGTCTTCTTCGGCGACGACAAATTCGCCCACGCGGTCAAACCGCTAAAAAACGGCAAACTGAAAATCAACCTCCACAATCTCTACCCGGACGTGGACATAGCCGAATCCCTCTCCAACATCCTCGGCAAACCCATCCGCCGCCGCACGGCTGACACCGTCACCTTCACCGACGACACAGAGGAAAAAATCAACCCCGCCGCCATGACCGAAGAAGAAAAACGACACTTCATTTCACTAATCAAGCCCTATCTGTGGTGGGGGGAGTAGAAAAACAGATGTACGCAAAAAGAATCCAAATCAGCAATTACGGCCCCATTGATCACCTTGATATTCCCTTGCCTTTTAACGGAGAAAATCCTAAACCGATCTTACTGGTCGGTGAGAATGGGTCGGGGAAGAGTATCCTGTTATCCCACATTGTTGACGGACTGATGGTGGCACAAGGAGTCATCTATCCTGAAAACAGCGAGGTGGAGCGAGGGGCAGTATACAAACTTTTTTCTCCTTCCTATATCAAATTCGGATGCGAATACTCTTGGGGGGCGAATTGACTTTGAAAAAAGCGTGTATTGCGAACAGTTAGAGTTGAATCATAAGAAAAAATATTTTCCCGAGAAACCGGCAGAGCTTGCTGAGTCCGCTAAGAGTCTATGGGATTCTATTTCCGGCAATGAAACACGTTTTTATCAAAACAATTATTATGAAAATAACCGAATGTCCATAACCGATATTTTTAACAGTAATTGCATCCTTTACTTTCCACCCAACCGGTTTGAAGAACCTGCTTGGCTGAACGAAAGAAATCTAAGAGCCAAGGCTGAGTTTAGAAAACCAATGAATATCGAGGGATACGCTGACCGTAAAATTATCAACTATTCATCTCTTTCCGATAACCAAAACTGGATGCTCAATGTTTTTTATGATCATAGTTACGAACCTCCGGGCATAGAAGGAATAGGAACAGGTGCACGGCTATCAATAGCTATTTCTAACATACTAAAGCAAATCTTTCAGAGAGATAATTTAGGAGTAAACACTACGAATAGACACGACCGAAAAATTCTTTTTGTACAGGGCCATAAAGTAGATGGAGGGATAGTCAAAGAACTTATTGTTCCCAACATTTTTCAGTTGTCCACAGGTGAAACTTCCTTGCTAAATCTATTCTTGTCCATCTTGCGAGATTTCGATGCGACTCGTACACCTTTTGAAGGCGCCAGTGCAGTGCGTGGTATCGTCGTCGTGGATGAGATCGACCTGCACCTTCACGCCATCCATCAGTATGAAATTCTGCCAAAATTAGTGGAGATGTTCCCGGGTGTTCAATTTATAGTTACAACTCACTCCCCACTTTCCGCCCTCGGGATGCAAAGAACCTTCGGGGAGGATGGCTTCGCCCTGTACAGGTTGCCGCAGGGACAACAAATCAGTCCCGAAGAGTTCAGCGAATTCGGTAGCGCCTATCAGTCGTTCATGGAAACAAAAACATTCTCGGACGACATGCGACAAGCAGTACAAGACGCCCAAAAACCTATTGTATTTGTAGAAGGAACAACCGATGTGAAATACTTGGAAAAAGCTGCTGAATTGCTTAATAAGACGGAATTACTCAAGGACATACAAATAAGGAATGGTGGGGGGTTTGGAAACCTGGATAATATCTGGAGAAAGTTTGATTCCAAACTTGCCGAACTTGCCGAAATCATACCACAAAAAATAATCCTCCTTTATGACTGTGATAGACGCAACGATGCCTCCAGAGGAAACGTATTTAAGCGAAATATTCCCAAGCAGGAAAATCATCCACTGCAAACAGGTATTGAAAATCTGTTTGAGGAAGCGACTCTGAAAAGAGCGATAGAATTCAACCCCACATTCATAGATGTCACTAAAGAACATACAAAAACAGAACGAGGGCAAGAGATAACTATTCCCGAAAAATGGACTGTCAATGTGAATGAAAAAAACCACCTTTGCGATTGGCTTTGTGAAAATGGCACAGTAGAAGATTTCGAGCATTTTCGATGCATATTCAATTTATTGGAGATATTGATAAACGATGAAGATGTAATTGCACCGACATCTCCAGGGCAACCGCCGCAAGCGGGGTAAGATCATGCTGAGTGACCAGGAACTGGGGGATGTTCTTAAAGCAGGGGAAAGCGACCGGGCAGAACTTACCGAGTCCACTAAAAACCTGGACAAAATTCGGCAAGCGGTTTGTGCTTTTGCCAACGACCTGCCTGACCACAGGAAACCCGGTTTGGTCTTTATCGGTATCAAAGATGACCGGAGTTGCGCCAAACTTATAATAGACGACAAGTTATTGCAGACACTCGGCGGGTTGAGAAGTGACGGCAAGATTCTGCCTTTTCCAACCATGGAAGTCGGCAAGCGAATCCTGAATGGCTGTGAAGTCGCCGTGATACAGGTAGAACCTTCGGACAATCCACCGGTAAAGGTTGATGGCAGGTGTTGGATTCGAGTCGGGCCGAGACGCGCCCAAGCCTCTGCGGAGGAAGAGCGCCGTCTGACGGAGAAAAGGCGTTGGAAAAGTTCGCCCTTCGATATGCAAGGGATGAGAGGCGCATCCGTAGAAAACGACCTGGATATGCGAAAATTCGAGATTGAATACCTGCCTGCTGCCGTATCGCCGGAAGTATTGGCGGAGAATGACCGCAGCCGGGAAGATCAATTGCAGGCGTTACGTCTCGCGACCCAGGAAGGGATACCGACGGTGACGGCCATTCTCACGGTGGGCAAAGAACCGGATTATTGGTTTCCGGGCGCTTACATTCAGTTTGTTCGCTTTGCGGGAAACGAACTCACAGCTTCTATTGTAGATCAGAAAGAAATACGCGGGACTTTAACGGAACAACTTCGCGCCTTGGACAGCCTGCTAAAAGTGCATATCGTCACCGCGCTGGATACGAGTGGAGAAAGACATAAGGAAATACCGGACTATCCGTTTGCGGCATTGCGCGAACTCGCCCGTAATGCGGTAATTCACCGAAACTACGAGGGAACCAACGCGCCCGTGAGGATTCATTGGTTTGCCGACAACGTGGAAATCATCAACCCCGGGACGGTTTATGGCGCGGTAACACCCGAAAACTTCGGCAAGCCCGGCACGACAGACTACCGTAATCCCACCATTGCGGAAGCCATGAAAAATATGGGCTTTATGCAACGATTCGGAATCGGCATCACCACGGCGCACAAAGCGCTGAAAGAAAACGGAAATCCACCACCGGAATTCGACGCCAAAGAAAACTTCGTTTTTGTCAGAATAAGGAAACAGTAATGAACGCCACCGCATTCTCCAACAATAAGGACGGCAGGGCTTGTTACAATGATTTCCGTTCCCTCGCGAAAAAAATCATTTATAAGCCCGGCCAGGAAACCTGGTGATTTCTCCCGTCCTGGAATCCGTCATCCAAACCCTGAACTACGGGGACTTGCCTGAAACCTGGCGGGCGCCGGAAATCGAACGTTTCTCGGCGCAAAAGACGCTTTATGATTACCAGGAAGACGCTTTGAAGAATGCGGCTCGGGCCCTTTGGCTTTATTATGGGAAAGAGGGAAACGATTACCAGCCGGGCGAACCGCAAAACGCTGACAGCGGACGCAAGCGGGACTTTGCCAACCGGTATGCCAGCTCCGAAATCGACGGCTTCTCGGTGAAAAAGTACGAGAGCAATGCAGACCGGCAGCACCAAAGACAAAATCCCGTGTTTCGGATTTTATCCGGGTTCATCACGCCGCAAGGGGAAGCAATTCCTTATGAAAACCTGATTAACCGGATGTGCTTCTGGATGGCGACCGGCAGCGGCAAGACGCTGGTCATGGTAAAGCTGATTGAATACCTGCACCGGTTGAAAGAGCGGGGAGAAATTCCGCCCCACAACATGCTGATCCTTGCTCCAAGCGAGCACCTTTTAGGACAGATTCGCCGGACCATAGAGGAATTTAATCAATCCGGGTTGAATATCGATTTTGTGCCGTTGCGGGAAAGCGGGAGGGTGACTCAGGCGCGGTTAGGAGACCATGTAACCGTCTATTATCACCGTAGCGACAATGTATCCGACGCGCAGAAGGAGGCGCTGATTGATTATAGGCGCTATGAAAACGGCGGCAGGTGGTACGTCCTGCTGGATGAAGCCCACAAGGGCGGCAAGGAAAACTCAAAACGGCAGGCGTACTACGCAGTCATGGCGCGGGAGGGATTTTTGTTCAATTTCTCTGCGACGTTCACCGACCCTGAAGACATTGTAACCACCGTCAAAAAATACAACCTGGCGGAATTCATCAAAAACGGACACGGCAAAAACATCTACCTGAATGAGAAAGAATACGAGGCATTCCGGGACCGGGGACAGGAGCGGGAAATCAACAGCGAAGAAAGACGGACAATCGTCTTGAAGTCACTGGTAGCGCTGACTCACGCGTCTCTACGGGTCAAGGAACTCCGCGCTGACACGGGGTTGGCCGACCTGTACCACCTGCCCCTGATGCTGACCCTGGTCAACTCGGTCAATACCGACGTTGAAAATGAAAGAAATGACTTATGGGCGTTTTTTCAAACCCTGCGCGAGATTGCCACAGGGGAGATTGACGAGACGTCTTTTCAAATGGCAAAAAACGAACTGGCGGATGAGTGGACAGCCCCGACGCTGCTTTTTGGAGAGGACGGCAGAGCAATCATCGGGATGGACAGAGATCGCATTACCGGCATGAAAATCGCCGACCTGCGCGAGATAGTATTCTTGAGTCGCAGGAAGAGCTCATTGCAACTGATCCGCAGCAAGGATAACAAGGAACTGGCTTTTCAGATGAAAAATGCGGATGCCCCGTTTGCGCTGATTCGCATTGGCGATACTTCCAAGTGGCGTAAAGATCTTTTGGTTGGCTTTGAGGAAACCAAGACATTACAGGAGAAATCCTTCTTTGACGATTTGGAAAAAAGCAGCATCACGATCCTCATGGGTTCCCGCTCGTTCTTTGAAAGCTGGGACTCCAATCGCCCCAACGTTATCAACTTCATCAACATCGGCGGCGCGGACGCCAAGAAATTCGTCGTCCAGTCCGTTGGGCGGGGCGTGCGCATCGAAACACTGCCGAACCAGCGCCGCCGTTATGCCTTTTTGCCCGACAGTAAGAAAAAAGACGCCCTGCAAAATTACAGCGCCGAGGTACAACCCCCGGAAACGCTTTTTCTGTTTGCCACCAATCGCAATGCGGTCAAGTCTGTTTTGGAAGGGTTGCGATTGGAAAAAAGCGGCGTTTTTGAAAGCCTTGAGGGTTTTGTAAAAATGGAAAAACCCAAGATAAACGACAGGGAGATGTCGCTCCTTGTTCCCGAGTACAAAGAGGTCGAGGGCAACCAGGCGGTGAAGGCGCCATTCTCAATAAGCTCCGAAACCCTGACCAAGTTCAAGGGCTATCTTGAAAGAACGTCAGATTCAGTGCTTGCCGTCCGGGACAACCTGACGCCTCGTGAAATAAATGATTTACGCGAAGCCGTCCGGGTTGAAACAAAAAATGCCCAGGGGCGAGAAAAAATCCGATTAGACTCGGAGAAAAATTATCGCAACCTCTTTTTTCTGCAAAACCGTCTTCAATCTCACCTGTCGAAACCGGGCAAGATAGCCGATGGGATGAGAAAATTGGATGAGAATGAGGACATCGTGCACTTCCGCAAAATTCGCGTGCAACTGGACCAAGCGGAAATGAACGATTTGCGTGAAAAGATCGAGGCCGTGTCTAAAGGCGGCATTTCCACAGCCGAAAAGAAAAAATGGGCGCGTCGATTCGCGGAGGACAAAATCAGTGATGAAGAATTTAAGGAACGCCTCAGTGGAAAGTCTGAAGAAACATTCAAAGGATTGAAGATCAAGCGCCTTCCCAAACATTACTATGCGCCGGTTGTTGCCAAGGAAACCGGAAAATCGGATTTTATCAAGCACATCATAAAGGAGGAAAGCGAAGTACAGTTTCTCAACAAACTGGAACAATGGCTGGGAGACAATGAGCCGGCATGGGACGCATGGATGTTCAGTAAAATCGACGAAACTTTGGACAAAATTCATATCCCTTACTACGACAGCCGCGCTAATGAATACAGTCGTTTCCTGCCGGATTTTATTTTCTGGATGCGCAAAGATGATGAATACCGGATTGTTTTCGTTGACCCCAAGGGAACAGAGCACACAGACGCCTTGCGCAAAATAGACGGATATGAAAAATTGTTTGAAAAGAACGGTAAACGGCGAAAATTTCAATACCAAAAATCAAGCGCTGGAACGGGATCTGCGTTTGAAGGGGATAACCCGGTGTCCGGGGCGAGTATAAGCGTCGGACTTTTTATGTTTAACGAAAATGATAGCGGGCCAGGGGCTTACAGTCGTTTTTGGACGAGTAATCCGGCGGATATTTTCCGAATATAAAAGGGCGGTGACAGGGGAGAATAATTATTAGTTGCCACTACTTCCTTTTTTATTTGATATAATTCGAGGCTGCAACGTTATAATTTGAACTCAAGATTTTCAGAAGATTGACTTATGCCTTTTATCGTTACAGAAAGCTGTATCAAGTGTAAATACACGGATTGCGTCGAGGTCTGTCCGGTGGATTGCTTCCACGAAGGGCCGAACATGTTGGTGATTGATCCCGATGAATGTATCGATTGCACGCTATGTGAACCGGAATGTCCCGTCGAAGCCATTATGTCTGAAGATGACGCTGATGAAAGCCAGCAGAAGTTCATTGCCTTGAATGCGGAACTCTCCAGGGAATGGCCGGTCATCAACGAAATGAAGGACGCGCCCGCTGATGCAGATGAATGGAAGGAGGTTGAGGGCAAGCTCCAACACCTGGAACGATAGCGCGCCTGAATTGTCTGCAAAAATAGACATCGCGGACGTCTCTGATACGGGCAGACGACGACCGCATAATGAAGACAGCATTTTAAGTGACGGCGATGCGGGCGTGGTGATCCTGGCCGATGGGTTGGGTGGTCATAACGCCGGGGAAGTCGCCAGCGCTATCGCGGTCAGCGTCACCCATGAGCAAATCCTGGGGGGTCTCAAGGGCATGGAGACCGGCGCCGTGGATGAAATTACCGGGTTAACGGCCGTCGCCGGCGTCATAAAACAGGCAGTCACCCAAGCCAACTCGAATATTTACGATAAAGGACGAAGGGAGGTTGAGTGCCGAGGCATGGGGACTACCATCGTGGTTTGTATATTTCACGATGAGATGGTCACTGCCGCCCACGTAGGCGACTCGCGCTTATATCGGAAACGAGGCGAGAACTTCACGCAACTGACCGAGGATCATTTTTCCTGGGGCTGGTTGGACCGGGCGTTGGGGGTGGAGGAGAACGTAGTGGTTGACGTAATGGAAGAAGCCATCCGGCCCGATGATGTTTACCTGCTGTGCTCCGATGGATTGACCGACATGGTGGATGATGAGGAAATTCACTCGACCCTGGGCCGACCGGGCGCAGACCTGCCATTGGCCGCCCGGGAGCTGGTGCGCAAGGCAAACGAATACGGCGGAAAAGACAACATCTCCATCGTACTGGTCAGGGTAAAATAAGGGGAAGGATCAGGGCAGGGAAAACTCGTTTTTCTCTTTCCACTCACACAAGTCATGGATCAGGCACGCGCCGCATTTTGGTTTACGCGCGGTGCAGACGTAACGTCCATGCAATATCAGCCAATGATGCGCGTCCTGTTTGTATTCATCAGGCACGAACTTCAAGAGGCGTTGCTCGACTTCCAGTACGTTTTTCCCCGGCGCCATGCCGGTCCTGTTGGAGACCCGGAAGATATGCGTATCCACGGCAATCGTCGGTTGGCCGAACGCCGTATTCAAGATGACATTTGCCGTTTTTCTGCCGACACCCGGCAGTTTTTCCAGCGCTTCCCGGTCTGCCGGGACCTCGCCGGCATGTTCGCTGACTAATATCCCGCAGGTGTTTATGATATTTTTGGCCTTTGAATTATAAAGGCCGATTGATTTTATATATTCCTTTAACCCGCGCTCGCCCAATTTTATGAATTGCCCCGGGGTAGCGGCTGCCTTGAACAGTTTTTCCGTGGCCTTGTTTACGCTGACATCCGTTGCCTGCGCCGACAGGATAACGGACACTAATAACTCAAAAGGACTTCGGTACCGAAGCTCCGTCACGGGCGCGGGGTTTTGTCGCTTTAATGCGGAAAATATCTGTCTGCGCTTATTGGCGTTCAATGGGATGCCGATACTCAGGAAGGAACGGTTTCTTGTTGACGTTTGGAGTGGCAATAACTGACCGCGGAAAGCAATAATCCGAACATGATAAACGCCCCGGCAGTGGCGCCAAACAGGTTCAGACCCGTATTGAAAATATATACGGGCTGTATCGAATTGAATTCATCAACCTGGGCCAACAGGTTTATATCCGTCAAAATACCCCCCCTGGCCGTTATTTCGCGCGCCAAACCGATGACGGTGAATGACAGGGTTACGACCAGGCCTGTTTTGAGGGCGGCCAGGCCACTTTCTTTAACCCCCCTCAATCCCCCCTTGTCAGGGGCGGCCTCTTCGAGGTAATAGAGGAGCGCTGTATTCATGGCCAGGATGAATATATAAATGCCCAACTGCTCCCTGACGGGATAAAGACAGGCTTGCAATGCCAAGTCGATGATCGTGACCCAGGTTGACGTAATCAACAATAAATAAATCAACTTCAGTCGAACCGGGATGAAGCGCCTGAAACAGGCTACGGTGACGCTCGTCAAGACCAGGATGGAAAGGCATATGACACCGGTCGACAACCCGGTTATCAGCGTGGCGCTCACGGCTAACATCGGCGTCAGGCCGGTTATGCCAATCGTTATCGGCTCCAGCGGTTTGGACAGGTCGAGGTTATTCAAATTCAATCTCCGCGCCGGCCAGGTTCGATTCAATCAATTCCAATCGGCGCGTCGTGGCGCCGGTTTCCAATATCTCCTGTTTGAGTTCTTGATCAAATGGCAAAAACTCCGCCAGGCGATAACTGAGTATTTTTGCGCTGATGGAATCATGGCTTTCGTTCAAATAGAAAGTCTCATAATTCTTTACGATGTGCAGGTAGATATCCCTGAGCGGCCAGTATTTTTCCGGGCATTCCAGGGCCTCGTCCTCGGTCATCCAGTCAACGTCTCCCTCGAGTAAATTATTGCTCCGAACCGATGTTCGCAAGATCTGGAATCTTCTCTTCCCTTGAATGGTAATGAGCAATAAACCGTCTGCCTCCTGGGAAAAATCGATAATGTCCGCATATGTCCCGATGTTGAAACAGGTCGGCGACGGGCCTGTTTCAGTCCCGGCTTTTATGAGGCAAACACCAAACCCGGAGTTTGTCTTCATGCACTCACTTACCATGTCCATGTAACGAGGTTCGAAGATCCGTAACGGCAGGCGTCCTTGCGGATACAAAACCGTGTGTAGCGGAAACAACGGGATATTTTGCATCAGCCCCGTAACCTTTTGATTAAACGCTCGTGGATGTTTTCGAACCCGCCGTTGCTCATGATGACGATATGATCATGTCTCGCCGCGGTTGCAACCAATCGAGCCATAATGTCTTCTACATTATCGAATACTTGCGACTTGTCGCCCAGGCTGCCGAGCGCGGCGCGCAGGTCCCAATCAATCGCCGGCGGTTCAAGAACGCAGGCCAGGTCCGCCGCAGCCAGGGATTCGGCCAGGGTCTCTCTATGCACTCCTGATTTCATCGTATTCGAGCGTAATTCCAATACCACAATGAGGCGCTGCCCGCCGATCCGGTTTCTCAACGCGCTCAATGAGCGCGCAATAGCCGTAGGGTGATGGGCAAAATCATCATAAACCGAAACGTCATTGACCGACGCCAGCAATTGTAACCGCCGTTTTACACTTTGAAAACCGGCCAAACTTTCACAGGCTTGCTGCGGGGAAACGCCAACCCGGCGCGCCGCAATGATCGCCGCCAAGGCATTTTCAGCGTTATGTCCGCCAAATAATGACCAGTTCACCCTCCCCGCTTCCCGGCCATCTCTTATTACCTGAAATTCCGAGTAGTCATGGTTCAACGTCGCGGTATGCCAGGCGGAGGCTTCATCGCCAAACCGGGTTACCGGCGACCAACTCCCCATCTCCAGGACGGTATCGATATGGGGATTTCCATCCCGGGCGATGATTTGACCGTTTGGGGGAATGATTCTTAGAAGATGATGAAACTGTTTTTGAATCGCCGACATGTCGCTGAAAATATCGGCGTGATCATATTCGATATTATTGATGATTAATATATCGGGGTGATAGTGAATGAACTTCGAGCGTTTATCAAAAAAAGCCGTGTCATATTCATCGGCTTCGATCACGAACAAACTCGACTTGCCGAGTTCCGCCGACCGCTTGAAATTCTCCGGCACTCCACCGATCAAAAAACCCGGCTCTTTCCCCGCAGAATGCAATATCCAGGCAAGTATGCTTGAGGTAGTGGTTTTGCCGTGGGCGCCGGAAACCGCCAGCACGTCGCGCTGCATCAATATATTCTCAGCCAGCCATTGCGGCCCGGATATATAGGGTATTTTTTCTGACAGCACATGCTCTATGCTCTCATTGCCCCTGGATATAACATTGCCGACTATGACCAGGTCCGGCCTGGGGTCAAGCCAGGCTGGCTCATAGCCTTTATTGATCTCGATATTCAACCGGGCCAATTCCAAGCTCATCGGTGGATAAACATTCTGGTCACTGCCGGAGACCTGGTGGCCAAGTTGTTGCGCCAGCCGGGCGATTCCCCCCATGAAGGTCCCGCAAATTCCCAGGATGTGCAGTTTCATGAAACCGGATTCATGATGGCGAATTCAATTAATATCAATGATGACAACACATAGATTATCGATATGAACATTCCGGTAACAAACGAGGATGAAATCGCATGTCTGAAAATATGCGCCAAAACGACTACGTACCAGATAAGTATAATGTATTGGAATAAATAGAAGATTTGTTGCATGAGTGTCATCGGGCTGGAATCGAACGTGCTTATGATGATGGGGATGACCAACACGCTGAATATGATGCCGGTTCCCGTCAGCGCCGTTACAGTCTGGGTCCACCTGCTTGCCTTGCGACACAGGAATAACAGCAAATAAACGAATGCCAATAAAAACCCGGTATCGATCAACCCCGCCAATATCGTATCCGTTACCATCTGATCCAACTCAACCACCAGGAAAGTAACCAGGAGATAAATACCGACGGTAAATACCAACAATTCCCGGGATGCCGGAATGTCCTGGGGCTGGCGTCTCAGCAGGCACATATCAAAAAACGCCTTGATGATGACTATTGCATCGGTATACATGCTCACAGTTTATAACAAATTACCTGCAACCGGATCATGAAGCGCGCGCTTGCCAAGGACACGGAATTCATCACAAACCCTATGAATCAAGAACGGTTGCCGTGTACTGGCGCGGCCGAAAACCCGGCTATTTGCTCCGGGTGGAGAATACCTCGGTCGCCCAGATGATGGATAACGGTGAACGGTTTGACTGCTTCGTAAAAAATATCGTACCGGAAAACTTTCCCTGGGACACCATCGAAGTTGCCCTCTATTACGCGGGTGTCCATGTGCGCTCTTTTATTTTTCCACTCGTTCCAGAATTGCCTCTATCACCTCTGTAGCCGCGCTTGACGATGCGGAGGTTTCAGCAAGTACATGAAAGAGCTTTCGGTATACCGATACTTCTGATGGAGCGACACCCGCAAACGAGACGCGTCCGGGAGGCGTTCGAAACCTTGTCAGCTTTTTCTCCAGCGCGTCGAGGGTTGTAACATCATCAACTTTGCCTTCCCCAGTTTCGAGATGCCATCTCAACTTGGCAATATCAATCAACTTCTTGTCTATTAACATTCTTGCCGCATTTGCGGTGAGATACCTCGACTTTGCCAGCTTGTAAGTTGCTTCTGCATCATCCAGAAATGACTGGAATCTTCGCGCTTTATTACGTTCCCCGGAGGCGGCTCGACAGCGCCTCTCCATCTTGCGGAATACGGCGCCAAGATAGTTTTCCAGGTTACGAGTATGAGGGCCAGGTTCAAAATAGTCCCGCCTGCTATTGGGTACGATACGAGAGTCAAGAATGTGAATTTCTGCCACACACCAGCGGTTAAAACGCTCTTCGATAAATAAGTGGTCGAACAGGGTTTCGTCTCCAACCTGGATATTGCCGATACGCGCCCGGAAGCACCGGATACCGGGTTTTTTCGGCAACGCGCCAAGATAAGAAGGATGCGCCACCCAGCCAACAGCGGCATTCCCGTTCCCTTCTATTGTCGGTATGACAAATTTTTCAAATTCCCTGAACTCGTCCCGGCGCTCTTCTGAGAAAATAATGCCGTTGCCATGCTGTCTCGTTACAGGCGCTTCCTCGCCGTTCAAAAAAATGTCCAACATCAGGGGAAGCAAGTCTTCTTCAAAAAGATTCAACACATCCCCAGCGTACTGAAAGTCCGAAGCAAAAGGAACGGGACAAACTTCTGCTATGTAATCGCGCGCAATTTCACGATTCAAAATTGACCCCGCGGCAAAACGGGCAATGCCGTCGATTTCAACCTGAAAAAACCGCTCAGGGTATTCGTTTTCCAGCATAGTCTCGACCTTGACGCATTCGGAGATTATCTTTTCCACCGGCAACCCGTCCTTAACTCCTTTTCTCAGCTTTGTCCCGTCCCAACAAATACGGGTAACAGGTTCATTAATCCGTTGGCGGGTCAGGAAAGCGACTGAATCAGCGAACGCCAAACCGGAGAGTCGGCCTATTCCCCTGAATCCCCTGTCAATCCCGCGACGTTTATGGCTGTTTACAATCGGAATCAATTCATTGAGCGCTTGCGCGGGCGATAATCCCGGACCGTTATCGCGTATCGTCACGCGCATAGCGCCCGGGTCAATGCTGATTTCGATTTTGCCGTCCTTTGTTGCGCCGGACGCGGCTATTGAATCAGCTGCATTCTGGACATATTCGCGATAAACGAACAAGGGTTCAGGCTGTATGCCAACCGTAACCAAGCTCAATAAATCTCCGCCCACCAACCTTTCGGGAAAAGACGCTCGCGACACAATTTCAGCCTGTTTCACCAGAACAACTTGCAACCTGTGGGCGGCTGTTCTCCTCGCTTGCCACCCTCAATTTACTGTCTGGCCCCATATCCTTTACAGCCGTTTCCTGGTCATGCAAGCCGGCATCTTCCACCATCTCTTCCTCACTTGGCAACACGGGGTCCGGATTGAGTGACGGAAACATGGCCAAAACCACCCGCCGGCCGGTGGCCCCGTCATCCTTTGTTCCCAATACATGAAACGCAATGGCCTCTCGAATCAGCGCATCCACGCCACGGCTGCCGGAGATGCGGCAATAGTAGTCGGCTCGCGCTTTTTCGCCGCCAACAGGCTCAGCCAAAAGCCTGAGCAGCTCTGCCTCCTGATTTTTTGACATGCGTTCACGCAACGCGTCATATTCTTCCTTTACCCCGATACCATCAGGGTCTTTTTCGTAATACTCCCTGTGAAAAACCATCCCATGGGGATAGCTTAGCAGGCGCAGGAATTCCCTGCGGTCGCGGCCATAAGCGCGACGGAAGAAAGCCGGATTGCCGCTTACAACGCCGTGGGTAGCCTGTAATATGACCTGGAAGGTACGCAGGTAGTAACGGTTCCAACGCGGCCCGACGTGGGAGCGATCTTTCAGCGTCACCGGCTGGTAACGCATGGGAAAAGACCAGATGCGAATGCCGAGTTGCTCGTTTAATTCGATGTTCAATCTCAAGCGTTCATACAGGTCTTCCGGGGGGTCCATGAAATTGTACAGCATATAATTGGAAAGCGAGGTAATCCCGTTGTCCGCCGCCATCCGAACCGACGTTTCATAGACCTTGCGAACGCCAATGTGGTCGAATGCAATCCGCAAGGGGCTGATACAAATCGTGGACATTTCCCTGAGATACATAGACGACTTGGCCAATATCCTGGCATCCACGCCCTGGTTGAAATCCACGCGACGTTTTACTGGGCGCCCATCCCGCGTTATTACTGCCCCTGCTTTGAATCCCAGGTCGCGAATCTCTGCAATGACTTCCTTGTACCGGGCTGATGCAGTGATATTGTTATCCATCAGAATCAGGTCTTTTTTCTCCCCATGCGCGTCTGCAATGCCATGCACCAGTTTTGCCAGCGGTGGCATTTCCTTTTGCGCGCCCTCCAGCTTTGGTACCCCGCAGAAATGGCACTTTCGGATACATCCTCTTGAGGCATAACCGAAATAAGCGTCGCGGACGGGGTAGGTATAGTCAACATGTTCCAAGATGCTGTAATCCGGCGTCCGTTCTTCAATAGCCTCTCCCGTAGTGTCTCCCGCGCCAAAATCTCCATCGGCAGCGGATAACTGTAATGCCTGCGCCGGCGGCCCATCAAGCAATCCCGCGATGAACCGCACTCCCACCCAGCGCGGTTCTTTGGTAAATTCATCGCGCATGAGCGAGGCGGCGATACCACCCACGAACACGCGCTCCGGTTGATTTCCGGCCGCCACTATGGCGAAGTCAATCGCTTGCTCGGTGCGGTTCCATTCAAAACTGAACAGGGTCGTCACATAGACCCGGTCCCACGCTTCGTATAATGCCGAACGCTCCTCGCCTTTGACCAGTTTCACAATATCGCCGCGCGCCCGATGGTAGGAAGCCAACTTCATCAACCCCAACGGCGGATATTTATTTCGATAGCCGGGCTCGATTAACAGAATTTTGTTGTCACTCACAAGCTACCATCCAGGTCAACGAGGCCACTTACTCTCTTGACCCCCTGCTTCAATTTACGAACGGCATGCTTTAAGGCATTCAATTCCCCGATTTCCAAACTCTCTATGTTTTGTTTCTCTATTCCCTCAAGAATTGAATGTGCTTGCTTTACCTTCTTACTTACGTCACTTGTCTTGGCAATTTGATATCCTTCGTCCAGGTCCACCTCTCCATTGATAAACTTTTTCAGTGCCTTTGGTTTTTTGATGATCTCCGGCAGTTTTCTCCTCATATCTTGCGCTGTAAATACGTTATCTTGTTCTTCTGAGCCCAGTTGTTTTATCTGTGTAAAAAGCAATGGCTTAAGGCCTTCTCTTTCCATTTCCTTGGAAATCCCCCCGCCTCGCACCATCACATCGTAATAGCTGAAATGGGATTGTTCGTTATCTCCATTCTCCTTCATCATTTCAATTACTTTAATTCTTATGCGAATGGTTGTAACGGACTCGCCAAACAGCTTAGCTATCCGGTCATACTTCCATCCCCGTTTATAGCGAACATAGGAAAAATTGGCCTTCTCGTAGGCAGACCACTGGGTTTTCCCCTTGACATGAATCTGGTTAAGGTAGGCCGCTTGTTGCTCCGCCGTCAGCGTACTTATGATGTAGCATGGAATAAGGTCCCAATCACCCGGTTCCCCTTTTTCGTGTAAAAGCCGATAAACGGCTAATCGGGAATTGCCTTCTATGACTTCCATCGTGTCATGGCGAACCAGTATCCATTCCATGAGTCCACCGTGCCGCTTTACCTCCGGCAACAGCCTCTTGACACTGGGTTCCTGCTGGAGCTTCTCGAATATGATGTTTTGCTGTTCTTCTTCTGTCCGATTATCGAAGTCCGGTTCTCCGTGGGTACAGGCATACACCCTGGGGTTGTCCGGTAAAAACTTCAGCTCAAATATGTCCTTGTAGTCGCTGGAAAGCGAAATGTCATCCCCTAATATCTTTATGTACTGGTCGCTCATATTTCAGTAACCCGACAAAGACTCTTTATTACATGCTATCAGGCAGCAGAATTTCCTTCAATGCGTCGGATAAATTAAAATTGAATGTCTGCGTAAACTCAGACCGGGATATGTCCCCCTGGGTCAATCTGGCCGCTTGATGTTTTGCATTCAGCAGGGTATCAACCCATTCATCTATGGTTCCCCTGGCAATCAGATTATGCACAAAACAGTCTTCTGTCTGGGAAATCCGGTGAATGCGGTCCTGCGCCTGCAGGTAGTCATCCAGGCTGAAACTACGGTCATAAAATACCGCGTGATTGGCAACCGTCAAAGTCAATCCTTCTTTTGCCGCGCCGGGGGTTGCCAACAAGACCCTGCTGCCTTCATCTGTCTTGAACTTTCTGACCGAAGCATTGCGGTCAGCAATGGACATTCCGCCATGCACCCTCTGTGGAGAGAATGGTTTCAGCCGGTCATTCAACCATTCTACATTATCCACAAACCCGGTCCATACAATCACCTTGCCTGATTGCAGGTCTATTTCCTGGAACAACTTGAGCAAACCGGCATACTTTCCCGGCCGTTCCCTGTATGTTTTATCTACAAGCGCCGGATTTGACGCGCATTGCACAAGGCGGAGAAGGCGTTTCAAAATACTTTCAGCATCGTCGGTAATCCAGCCGTCTTCATCCTCGAATTCGTGGGACAGACTGTCCCTGTATGAGTCATAGATAGCAGATTGCCGCGCCTCCATTTCAATATAACGAGTCAAAATAGTCTTGTCCGGCAGCACAAGTCCTGCTGTTTTTTTCGTCTCGCGTACAGAAAATCCGTTCAATTTTTCCAGGATGCCAGAAAGTTGGTCACTGTATTCAGGCCCGCTTATCGAATCTTTCGGCATGTCGACGTCACTTTTGAATCTGGAAAAGGAAGCGTCGAGCGCCTTCCCGTTATCGAGAAATTTGACCTGTGACCATATATCGTAAGGACGATTGGCGACCGGCGTACCCGTCATGATAACGCGACGCGTAAATCTGTGCGAGACAGCATGGAAATCCATGGTAAGTTTTGCTTCCGGGTTTTTGATTTTCTGGCTTTCATCAAGGATAACCCCGACCCGGCAAGTGTCAAGAAAAAGACCGATGAGTTCAAGGTTCGCGGATACCACCTCATAATTCATGAGATAAATCAATATGGGAGAATTCAATGCTATGCTGTTTTCCCGCCGATTACCGGACAAAATCTTCGGGGTAACGTGCGAGTGGGCCGTCAGTTCATCAAGCCAATTCTGGACCAGCATTTTTTTTGTGACGATAAATACCGTATCGGCGATATCCTCCTCTAGCCAGAACAGCGCCAAATCGACTGCGATTTTCGTTTTTCCCAAACCCTGCTCATGAAATATCGCCGCGTAAGGAAGCGCCTTCACCGCCCTCACGGCGTCAAGCTGATAGGGGTAAGCAGCCAGCTTGGCGCTCAACCTTGGCGGTTTTCTCAGGTTAAATGCCACTTCACACCGCTATGCAAGTCGAGCAACCAGAAATCACAGCAATCGAACACTTCTACCATTATGCTTTTCACACTTAATTCCATGCAAACAAACCGAAGCAGGGTCTTGGCCCGGTCGGCGCCCACGCCCGTTGCCGCCAGGATAAAACTGCCCTTCTCTTGCCGTTCCAGGTAATTGATAAATGACATTATCTGAGCATAAGTGTGCCTGTTATCAATGTCGTTATCCGTCTTGGCTTCCGCAATAACGACCAGTCCTGTACGACTGTTTCGGGCGTACACGTCCGGCCTGAAACCACCAATAAGCGGCGGCAACTCGTCACCCGGCGCCTGCTGCAAGTCAACGCTGAGCGCCGTTCCCGGGTGGCGCTTCTCAATCGCCGCGGCTACCATCTCTACCAGGGTTTTGTGTTCCTCACTTTGAGACATCGACAAGCAAGTCCCGCAACTGTTCAGCCAAATCTTCGAGTATGCGGATTTGCTCATCAGCATCGTCATGTTCCCTGTCCCTCAGGGCGCGCCATTCGGAACGAGGCAAGTCATTTATGCCCCGCGCAAGCACCTTTGCCAAATGGTATATCGACGCCTCTTCCAACGTCGCTTTGCCTGACGTTTGTTTCCGCGCTTCTTCCTCTTTTCGGTCACATAACCTGATCGCTTGTTCTATGGAACGCGGGCCGCCTTCAAGAAACGTATCCTTTGCTTCGTCGTCGCGAAGGACTTTAGGTAACTTGCGCACATCAGCCAAACGATATATCTTGCCGTCACGAATCCATTCACCAAAATCCTTAAGGTCGAGGCTGGCTGTAAAAATGGCTTCCTTGATGCCGGGTTTCTGAAGCTCAACAAAGCCACTGAATCGGTCGATATGAAACGCTGCATCATCGACAACGTCACGATAATAATTGTTCATGTCATGGTATGCTTCAATTTGGCGCTCGATATCCTTCTTGTTGCCACCACAAAGAGCTATCATCTCGTTGTAGTCCATGAGCTTCTGGTTGCGTAAATAGTGAAGATACCGCGCTTTTTCGTAGGCCGGCCATTCCCTGGCGCCAACGAGATGCGCCGACACGCGAATCGCTTCGATTTCGCGTTGGTTTGCATCATCAAGCACTATGGCTTTAATCTCGGACCAATTTCCCTTTGCGCCTTCTTTGCGAAGCTCTTTATAGATTGCGAGTCGAGTGTTTCCGTCAATGCAGGTTTTTGCTTCGCCGTCGACAATGACAGTAATCGGCACTGTCACTCCGCCGTTCGCGCGAATTGAATCCTTGAGGCGGGAATACGATGAGGCGCCATTGGACTCCTCTGTAGCGGAACGCAAAGCGAAGTGGATGCGCTCCGCATTTATTTTATTTCCGAATTTCTCCAGGGATTTTTTGATTCTCGGGTTATCCGTGTCGAAAGCTATCGTTTCAATGTTCAGCATTTCGTAGTTTTCCGCCATCTTCTCTCTCCTTTTATTCAGCTTGCTATGCACAGCAGCATCTTACGGACTGATTCCCTGGCAGGCATTCTCGCCGGGGGATTGAAAAAGCCGCGTTCTTTGGCATTAATATCTTTATATTCAGGTAGTTAATACACATGGAGACAGCGGCCTTATGAGCGCAAAGTGTAACACATGACTATTGACATTTCATGGCCTGTGCCCGGGTTCAGCCAAGGCTTTCCTGAAGTCAGGGGTTATTTTGCGCTTTCGGCGGCGTGGAATACGGAGGGGAGGTAGCAGGCCAGGGTGACGGCCCTGGCGATGAAGTAGACGTGCAGGGACAACCACAGGCCGTGATTGCCGAGCAAGGGCTGGAAGATCATCCAGGCGGCGAAATATACGGCCAACGAGACTAACATGGCATTACGCATTTCCGCGGTCCTGGTGGCGCCTATAAACACGCCGTCGAGCAAATAGCAAGCTGCGGCAATCACCGGCGCAACGATTGCCCAGACCATGAAATCACCGGCCGTAGCGCGCACAGGTAGCGCCGTGGTCAACAGGTCTACCACGGAAGCGCCGACGAGATAGAGGCCGAGACTGGTCGCGCAGGCGGTGGCAAAACCCAGTTCGGCGGAGTAGCGCAGTGTGCGATAGAGTCTCTCCCGGTTGCCGGCGCCGATGGCCGACCCCACCAGCGCCTCTGCCGCCAAGGCGAAGCCGTCCAGGAAAAAGGCTGAGAAGATAATGAACTGCATGAGGATTGCGTTGGCCGCCAGGATGACGTCACCCGCCTTTGCTCCCTGGTTGGTAAACCAGGCGAAGGCGAAAATCAGACAAAGAGTGCGTATCATGATGTCCCGGTTGACGGCAAACATGCGTTTTAGCGCCCCGGCGTCTTTCAGTATGCCGGCGGGGACAGCCAAGGACCCGGAATGGCGCTTTATATCCAGGCTGACGAGCCTCAGACCGACCAGCAAGATCAGTGATTCCGAGATCACCGTGGCCGCTGCTATGCCCGCCACCTCCCATTGCAACCATACGACAAAGACAAAATCCAGCAGGATGTTCATGCCGTTTAGCAAGAGCTGTAGCGCCAGTACCTGCCGGTTTTTTTGCCGTCCGATCAGGTATCCCAACAGGGCCAGGTAGGACAAGCTCACCGGCGCGGCCCAAATCCTGATTTTGAAGTAGGTAGCCGCCGCCAGTTCGACCTCGCTGCTGCCCTGGAGCAAAGCAAAGGCCAAACCGGCGATGGGTACTTGTAACAGAACCAGCAGACAGCCGATAAGAACGCCCACCAGCACGGCTCGGTAGCAGGACGCCTTGACTTCCAGGTCATCACCCGCGCCCATCGCCTGGGCCACCAGCCCGGTGGTGCCCATGCGGAGAAAGCCGAAACCCCAGTAGATGAAGTTGAATATCATCCCGGCTACCGCAATCGCGCCGATTAGCGCCGGTTTCCCCAAGTTCCCGATGACAGCCGTGTCAACCAGGCCAAGCAACGGAGTGGAAATGTTGGAGAGAATGATCGGCCAAGCCAAGTTGAAGAGGCTCAAACGGCTGAGGTCAGCGCCCTGTTTCATAATGTCCTGAATCCGACGTCATGGAAGATGCCCTTGCAGCCGTATGCCAGCCAAGCCATGGCCGGCATGACGATATTTTTCATTAGCTTGAGACGGGTGATATTGTGGGGATAGTCCGGGAAGACAGGAAGCAAGCAGATTAAGCGAAATTCCCGGCAACCCTGCGACCTCGGCGGCAATCTTCTCCGCCCAGCGCCTCTATCGAGATCATCTTCCTACGCGACTTTTTTCTGTAGTTTTCTGTTGAAATCGTCATCGGCATTCAACGAAGCAATCATTTCGCCTCCAGCGTTAGATAACCGGGCAAGATCGTTTCTCGGTATTTCCTTCTGATCCAGGAATACCAGCATTGAATCAAAGACAATGTCACGCTGGTTATAATATTGCAAAAATATTGTGGTCAGGCGCGCCTTGTCCCTGTTTGGGATGCCGAATAAAAACAGCGGTGAGTCGCTGTTGCAGGCAATGTAAAAATCAACCGGATAATTTTCGCTGTTTGGCAAATCAGGAACTGCATAGTTCCTGATTATTTTATCCTCGGCTATCATATTCTTGATGCGCTCTTCCAGATCTTCGTAAAAAGTCGAAAGCTCGTTTATATCTGAATCGGTCAACTCATCGAAGTTCATTCACATTCTCCATCATCAGGTACAGTGTATAAGCAACAGGCCTTGAACGCCAGATTTTGTATAGGCCACCGGCAAACCCGGGGCGGTTTACTTCGTCTTCGGGATTTGTTATACGAAGGATTTGAAAACGATATTAGCGAAGGCGATATTTCCGTCAGTTTTTTTAGACATGAATTCAGATAATATGGTATTGCGAAACTTGGCCCTTGTATTTTGCGGCGGGGCGGTGTTGATAATTCTTTTGTGTTTTATTGCTGGTGTAGCGTTTGCGGAGACAGCGTTAAAAAATTCGTTTGGTGGTGAAGATATGAAACTGATAGCTCAAACGAATTTAACTTATACGACGTGCCTGCAAAAAAATGCCCTGGAGCAGCTGGAATCCAGCCCCGATGTACGTCTGATTGCGGGTAATGCGGTTGCCTCGTGCAGTTCGGTATTGGATGAGTTGAGAGCTGCCCTGGAGGAAAACGGGGTTAATCCCGATTTTTATCACGGCGCCGTTGAACGGATGAAGAACCGGGCTATTCGTCGATTATTGCCGTTATTGATGATGGAGAAATCAAACCGGGCGAACTGACTCCAAGTAACCCGAAACATTTGGAATCCTCGCGCGCCCCTCTGCCTGGCAATATTAACTCTTGACCTGTAGCTTTCATTTGATAGATTTTTTCTATTAAATTTATTGAATAATACAAATATTACTATGCCGGATTTTGCGCTATGCTGTCCTTGAAATCAAACATGCTACCAAGCGGGAGGATGAAATGCAGATAGATATTGGTATTTCTGAAGAACACAGGCAACAAATAGCTGAAGGATTGGCAAGGCTGCTTGCCGACAGTTATACGTTGTACCTCAAAACACATAATTTCCATTGGAACGTCACCGGCCCGATGTTTACTACGCTGCACGTCTTGTTTGAACAACACTACACGGAGTTGGCGACGGCGGTGGATGAAATTGCCGAGCGTATCAGGGCATTGGGCGTGGCCGCGCCGGGGTCATATAAACAATTCAGTCAATTGTCTTCAATTGAAGAGGAAACAGGCGTGCCCAGGGCGGAAGAGATGATAAAGCAGCTCATTCAAGGCCAGGAGGCGGTGGTCAAGACAGCCAGGAGTATCTTTCCTGTTGTAGATGCCGCCAATGATGAGCCTTCAGCGGATTTATTGACACAACGAATGCAAATTCATGAGAAAAATGCGTGGATGTTGCGCAGTTTACTGGAGAACAATGCCTAGCTCGCACATTTCACCCTTTGAAGTTTGAAAGGGGTAAGGGTGTCGCAAAAGGGCCGCTGGAAAGGCCCGTCGGCCCCGTCATTCTGGTCCCTTCGCTTCGCTCAAGGACAGGCTACGCGAAGAATCCATCATGATTGCGCTCCATCATTCTGAGCCGCAGGCGAGGAATCCGTATCGAACAAAGGCATGGATTCTTCGTCGCTACGCTCCTCAGAATGACGGGGTTCTTGCAGGCAGTCTGTAAGGGCTTTTGCGATACCCTCGGCCAGAGGAGAGGAAAGTATGAAGGTCAGGGTTTCAGGAGCGGTTCCAGCTCCGACAAGGCACGCTTGTAGACCTCTCTCTTAAAAAACACGACGCTTTGGACGGGTTCCCAAAAGTCAATCCAGCGCCAGTGATCGAATTCCGGACGCCGGCTTGACGTCAGGTTAACGTCGCTTTCTTCGCCTATCAGTTTAAGCAGATACCATCGCTGTTTTTGACCGATACAAACGGGTTTAACGTTGCGCCTGATATATTTTTTCGGCAGTCTGTATTGTAGCCACCTTTGCGTGATTCCAATGATTTCCACATGTCTCGGCAGTAAACCGACTTCCTCATATAATTCCCTGAACATGGCCGCTCGGGGCGACTCGTTTGGCCTGATGCCCCCCTGCGGAAATTGCCAGGCATCCATCCCTGCCCGTTTCGCCCAGAATAGCTGGCGTTCGCTGTTAAACAGGACGATTGCAACATTTGCACGAAATCCATCTGCATCAATTTGTGAATTTGACCCGGGCATTTTGTCGATTCTATACCATCAGTTAAAAAGATGCCTGATTGCATCTCTTTCTTCTTCCAGCTCTTTTTGCGTCGCGGTCATTTTTATCCGGCTGAATTCATTGATATCCAACCCTTGAACCATCTCATATCGACCATTGGCGCACCTGACAGGGAAGGAATAAACAATGCCTGCCGGGATGCCGTAAGAGCCATCAGCGGCGACAGCCATACTTGTCCAATCGTTTCCTGGGGCGCCTGATACCCAGTCTCGCATATGGTCCAGGGCAGCGTTTGCCGCGGAGGCGGCGCTGGATGCGCCTCGCGCTTTAATTATCTCCGCGCCGCGTTTTGCAATTCCGGGGATGTATTCGTTTTCATACCAGTTTTGTTCGATCATATCCATAACCGGTTTTCCATTCACCAGGGCATGGTGCAGGTCCGGGTACTGCGTGGTTGAATGATTTCCCCAAACGATCAGTTTTTGGACGTCACTGATTGAGCTGCCGGTTTTATCGGCAAGTTTCGCCAAGGCCCGGTTATGATCGAGACGCATCATCGCCGTGACCTGGCCCGGATTAAGATCAGGCGCATTTTTTATGGTGATCAAGGCATTCGTATTGGCCGGGTTGCCAATCACGACAACCTTGACGTCACGACTTGCATGATCATTCAGCGCCCTGCCCTGCACTTTGAATATCTCGGCATTACCCAATAACAGGTCAGCGCGTTCCATCCCGGCGCCGCGTGGTTTTGCGCCGACTAAAAAGGCATAGTCCGCATCCTTGAACGCCGTATCAGCGGCATCGCTTGTTACAACGCCCGCCAAGGTTGGAAAAGCGCAATCATTCAATTCCATCACCACGCCGTCGAGCGCAGGTAATGCAGGTGTAATTTCCAAGAGTTGTAAAATTACCGGCTGTTCCTTGCCTAAAAATTCTCCGGCTGCAATCCGGAATAACAAGGCATAACCGATTTGACCGGCCGCGCCGGTAACGGCAACGCGCACAGGTGGATTCATGCTATTTTCTCCTGTTCAAAATAAGGCTTTCAAGTCCCGGCATTTTGAACCACAGGCGAACAATCCGCGCCGAATCCCGGCTTGGATTCTTGCCGTAGCCTGTCCTTGAGTGAAACGAAGGGTCCAGAATGACGAAGGGGGCAGCATGACGGCTGGGGACAACCTGATGGCTGGGAGCGACATGATGGCCGGGGGCAGCTTGATGGCCGGGGGCAGCCTGATGGCCGGGGGCAGCCTGATGGCGGGGGACGCCATGGGAACCAGGATGATGGCGGATCATTCTCTTTCTTCTATCGGGACATAATCACGGGATTTCGGGCCGATATATAACTGCCTCGGACGACCGATCCGAAAATCTTCATCCTCCATGAATTCCATCCACTGGGCGACCCAGCCGGCGCTTCTCGCCAAGGCAAACATCACCGTGAACATGGAGGCGGGTATGCGCAGGGCTTGATAAATAAGGCCGGAATAAAAATCAACGTTCGGATACAACTTCCGCTCGATAAAGTAATCATCCTCCAGGGCTATTCGCTCCAGTTCCATGGCTATTTCAAACAAGGGCTGGTTTAAATCTACTTGCTCCAATAAATCATGACACGCCTCCCGAATGATTTTCGCCCTGGGGTCGTAATTCTTGTAAACGCGATGCCCGAAACCCATCAGTCGAGAGGGGTCTCCCTTATCTTTTGTCCGTTCAATGTATTTTTTAACGTTGCCCGGATGACCGATTTCCTCCAGCATACGAATCACGGCCTCGTTGGCCCCGCCGTGGGATTTGCCCCACAAGGTCGTAATGCCCGCTGCAACGCAGGCGAAAGGATTGGCTTCCGAGCTGCCTGCCAGACGTACCGTCGATGTACTGGCGTTCTGTTCGTGATCAGCATGGAGGATAAACAGGAGATCCAGGGCGCGCACGGCGACCGGCGACGGTTCATAGTCTTCAGAAGGCCATGAAAAAGTCATATACATGAAATTCTCGACATAATTGAGTGAATTATCAGGATAGACAAAGGGCAAGCCGGAGGCATATCGATAGCATTTGGATGCAACGTTTGGAATCTTGCCCATGACGCGCCTGGCGGTCAACAGTCGATTTTCAGGATCTTTGATGTCCGTATTATCATAGTAATAAGAAGCAATGGCGCTGGTTACCCCTGCCATAATCGACATGGGATGCGCATCATATCGGTAAGCGGTATAAAATCGGGACAGGTGTTCATGGGTCATGCCGTGCATTTTGATCGAGTGACTCCACTCATCCATCTGCTTTTTGTTCGGTAATTCACCATGGATTAATAAATATACGACTTCCAGAAACGTACTTTTTTCAGCCAATTGCTCTACCGGATAACCCCGGTGCAACAGGATCCCCTTCTCTCCGTCCAGGTAGGTGATGGCGCTGCGGCAACTGGCCGTGGTGGCGTAACCCGGATCAAAGGTAAACATGCCCAATTCATCGTAGAGCGCTTTGGTGCTGATGACGGCCGCGCCGTAAGTGCCCTCGAGCACGGGGCATTCAATTTGTTTACCTGTTTCGTTATCAGTAATCGTGACTGTACGCGTCATGGGACTATCTCTATTTGCGGGGACATATTCATAACTTTATTTCGAAAATTACAGTTGTTATTTCTGTAGCATACAGGTCTGTAAGAAGATACCGCAAGTCAATATGTTGTAAGCCCGAACCGAAGCAGGCGCGTTTATATGTCAAGAAAGCCCTGATTAAATCAAACTTTCCTTAAAATAACTTATAATTTAAACTCTTATGAAAGTTCGCAGGGATAACCTCGCTTGATCGTCACATGTTGTTTGAGAATTCTGACATGGCATCGGAAAATAGCGCTTTAAACTTGCGAAATAATAATCGAAATCCCATGGGAACCTGGAAGAACTGATGAGCAATCCTGAAACGTCCCACCTCTATAGTGGCAACGCCGCTTTTATTGAAGATATATACGAACACTACCTGGCTAACCCCGATAATGTGGAAACCGAATGGCGACGTTACTTTGATACCTTGAAACAGGAAACCCCCGGAACCGACGCTGCCTGCAGTCCGATACAGGAACCGTTTCTACAGACAGTAAAAAGCCAGTCTGTCCCGGCGGCGACACAGGCCGGCGCCGGCAATACCGACAATAAAAAACAGGCCTCGGTGTTGCAGTTAATCAATGCCCACCGCTTTCGCGGCCATCAACAAGCCCATTTGGACCCCTTGAAGCAGTATGAACGACCGAAGATTCCCGAGTTGGACCCCGATTATTACAATTTTACTGATGAGGACATGGGCCGATTGTTCAATACAGGCTCTTTGTTTGCGCCTGATGAACTGCCGCTGGCGGAAATCATCGATACAGTCAAAACCACTTATTGCCGCACGGTCGGCGCTGAATACATGCACATCAACGAAACCGAGCAAAAGCGCTGGATCCAACAACGGCTGGAAGAAACAAAAGGCGCTCCTCAATTCCCGGCTGACAAAAAGAAGCGGGTATTGGCGCGCGTCATCGCCGCCAACGCCCTGGAAGAATATTTGCACACAAAGTATGTAGGACAAAAACGTTTCTCCCTGGAAGGCGGTGAGGCCTTAATCCCGCTATTGGATGAAGTCGTCCAATCCAGCGGCGAGGTCGGCATCCGCGAAGCGGTTATCGGCATGGCTCACCGCGGCAGGATAAATGTACTGATCAATATCATCGGTAAATCGCCGGATGAATTATTTGGCGAATTTGAAGGCACGAGCAAGGAATTAAACGCCGATGAACCCGACAACTCCGGGGACGTAAAATACCACCTGGGTTATTCCTCGGATATTCAAACCCCGGGGGGGGTCGTCCATTTGACCCTGGCGTTTAATCCGTCGCATCTCGAGATTATCGACCCCGTCGTAGAAGGTTCTGTCCGGGCCCGCCAGGACCGGCGCAATGATAAATCACGGAACCAGGTTCTGCCCATAATCATACACGGCGATGCCGCTTTCGCCGGCCAGGGCGTAGTGATGGAAACGTTCAACTTGTCTCAAACCCGCGGTTACACCACCGGCGGCACCATTCACATCATCGTCAATAACCAGATTGGTTTCACCACGAGTGACCTGTTGGATTCACGCTCGACTTTATACTGCACGGACGTCGCCAAGATGGTGCAAGCGCCTATTTTTCACGTCAATGGCGATGATCCCGAGGCGGTCGTATACGTTGCGAAATTAGCCCTGGATTTTCGCATGAAATTCAAAAAAGACGTGGTAATCGACATGGTGTGCTACAGGAAACACGGGCACAGCGAAGCGGATGAACCGGCTGCCACCCAGCCCATCATGTACAGGCGAATCAGTCAACACAAAAACGTCAGGGAGATATATTCCAATCACCTGCTGGAGGAAAAAATTGTTGCCCCCAATGAAATCGATGAAATTTCCCGGTCCTACATTGCTTCGCTGAAAGCCAATAAGACGGTGGCGGGCATTAAAGCAAGCAATACCGACAGCAGGTTTCTAATCAACTATGAACCGTTCAAAAAGGCTACCTGGAATATGGAAGTCAATACAAACGTCAGCCCGGCCTCAATCGATAAACTGACCGCGCGTTTCACTACCGTCCCGGATCATTTCAAATTGCACGCGACGGTCAAGAGGATCATGGAGAACCGGAAAAAAATGGGTGCAGGTGAGTTGGGAATAGATTGGGGCTATGCGGAAACCCTGACTTATGCGGCCCTGCTTGACGATGGCTTTCCCATTCGTATTTCCGGCCAGGACAGTGGACGCGGCACTTTCTTCCACCGGCATGCTGTCATTCACAACCAGGATGACGGTGATACGTATTTGCCGTTACAGCATATCAAAGAGAATCAACCCTCGTTTTTAGTCATCAACTCGATACTCTCAGAAGAAGCCGTGCTGGCTTTCGATTATGGCTACAGCAGTTCCGAACCGAATGCACTGGTGATCTGGGAAGCCCAGTTTGGCGACTTCGCCAATGGCGCACAAGTCGTGATAGACCAGTTCATCAGTTCATGCGAGGCGAAATGGGGGAGGTTCTGCGGACTTACCTTGTTTCTGCCCCATGGCTACGATGGTCAGGGGCCTGAGCATTCTTCCGCCAGGCTGGAGCGTTATTTACAATTATGCGCCAGGGAAAACATGCAAGTCTGCCTGCCCAGCACACCGGCGCAAATGTTCCATATGCTCAGACGACAAGCCATGAGACCTTATCGTAAACCACTTATTGTCATGAGTCCGAAAAGTCTGTTGCGGCATAAACTATCAACTTCGACCCTCGATAAAATCACCAACGGCAGGTTTGAATTAGTCATTGATGAAATTGATAATAATATAGAAAAAGAAGCCGTGACGCGTTTATTAGTTTGTAGTGGTAAAGTATATTATGATTTATTGGAAGCCCGGCGCGGCAATGACATTAAAAATATCGCCATTGTCCGCATGGAACAATTGTTTCCGTTTCCGCATGACGAAATGAAACGCGTGATCGATTCATATCCGAACGCCAGGGAAGTCGTCTGGGTGCAGGAAGAACCCAAAAACCAGGGAAGCTGGTATTATATGCAATCCAGGGGAACAATGATTGGCTGTCTGAGTGAACAACATGTATTCGGTTATGCCGGACGTTTTTATTCAGCCTCCCCTGCGGTCGGCTATATGAGTTTACATTTGTCCCAACAACAACAGCTGATTGAAGATGCTTTGCAACTGGAAAAACTGGAAGTCACCACTCATTTGAAGAATGCCTGGAAATAGCTAAGCGTGTTAACACAATCCAATCACCCAGGGAAGGACAGGAGAACGCGATGTTAGTCGAAATCAAAGTCCCGCTATTGGCAGAATCTGTTGCAGAGGCCACATTGATGAACTGGCGCAAACAACAGGGCGACAAGGTGAGCTTTGGTGAGGCTTTAATCGATATAGAGACGGATAAAGTCACCCTGGAAGTTGTTGCGCCGGATAATGGCGTTCTTGTTGAAATCCTCAAAAAAAGCGGCGAGGAAGTGGAAAGCGATGAGGTGATCGCTAAAATCAACACCGAGGCGCAAGAGTCTTTCACAGCGGCGGCGGTGACGGCTACGGAGCCTGCGGCAGGGCCGGAACCTGCGACGCCCTACTCCTTCGAGGAGGAAGACGGGACGGGGGAACAACCGGAACCGGAACCTTATCAACCTTCCTTGCCCATGGAAGATAATCAACCGGAGATTAAATTAAGTCCTTCAGTCAGGAGCCTGGTAACGGAACATAACCTGAACGTTTCGGATATCCCGACCACCGGCGACAGGCTGACGAAAAAAGATGTCCTGGATTTCCTGGGGCCGCTTGCCCAGCCCGCTCCTGATCCGGCGGCAGACTCGGTGACGCCTGTTCCCGCTGGTGAAGATAGTCCCGTGGCGCCCGCGCCGACGGCGGACCCGGCGGGGGTTAAACCCGTCGATGAAGATGACCCTGTAGCGTCCGCGCTGTTGGCGGAACCGCCGCCGCCTGACTCCGTAGTGGAAAAAGCAGCGCCCGACCCTGTAGCGTCGGCGCTATTGACGGAACCGCCGCCGCCCGACTCCATGGTGGAAAAAGCAGCGCCTGATTCTGCCACAAGATCGGAAAAGCGCGTTGCCATGACCCGCCTGCGAAAGCGGGTGGCGGAACGTTTATTATCGGCGCAACGTGAAAATGCCATCCTGACCACATTTAATGAAGTGAACATGCAACCTGTCATGGATTTGCGCAAACGGTACAAAGACGATTTTGAAAAAACCCATGGCGTCAAATTAGGCTTGATGTCATTCTTCACTAAAGCCGTGATCGAATCCCTTAAAAGATTTCCCATAATCAATGCTTCCGTAGATGGCGATGCGATTATCTACCATGACTATTTTGATATAGGTATCGCCGTCAGTTCTCCACGGGGGTTGGTTGTCCCGATTATTCGCGATGCGAATGCCCTCAGTTTTGCCGAAATAGAAACGGCTATTGGAGAATATGGACGGAAAGCCCGTGATTCAAAACTCACCATAGAGGAATTAACCGGTGGGACGTTTACCATTACCAATGGGGGCGTATTCGGTTCATTGCTGTCCACCCCGATTCTCAACCCTCCGCAAAGCGCAATCCTGGGAATGCATAAAATCCAGGAACGCCCGGTTGCAGAAAACGGCGCTGTCGTGATTCGACCGATGATGTACTCGGCGCTTTCATATGATCACCGCATTATTGACGGACGTGAAGCAGTATCTTTCCTCGTTGTGATAAAAGAATTTCTGGAAGAGCCGCTACGCTTGCTGTTGCAGGTCTGACCCGCATATCTCACCAATTCGCTGTCATGAACAGAAAATTCCTTGCCGTCAATGAAAAGTTTTGATGTTGTAGTCATTGGCGGCGGTCCCGGTGGCTACGTCAGCGCTATTCGATGCGCGCAACTAGGGTTTTCCACGGCCTGCCTGGAAGGCCGGCTGAGTGAAGAAGGGCAGCCGGTACTGGGTGGAACCTGTTTGAATACAGGTTGTATTCCATCGAAGGCCCTGCTGGATTCTTCCCATCATTACGCCTTCATTAAACATGAAGCGGCAAGGCACGGAATCAATGTCGGCGGCGTGACAATGGATATTCATAAAATGATGGATCGTAAAAACAAGGTCGTGCAGAAATTGACCCAGGGCATCTCCGGATTGTTTATAAAGAATAAAGTCGAATGGTTACCAGGCCACGGCAAACTTTTAGGAAACAATCAGATACGGGTAACGCCAGTCGGTCAGGAAGTTGCCCCGGAATACATGATATCGGCTAAGCATATCATTATCGCTACAGGCTCTGTTCCGACAAAACTTCCACCGGCGCCTGTTGACCAGGACAAGATAGTCGATTCCACCGGCGCCCTCGCCTTCACGGATGTCCCGCGCAGGCTGGGCATCATAGGCGCGGGTGTGATCGGCCTCGAGTTGGGCAGCGTCTGGAGCAGAATGGGTTCCGAGGTCATCATATTGGAGGCGATGGATGACTTTTTAACGTCCCTGGACAGGCAGATTGCGACCGAAGCCGAGAAGGTCCTGAGAAAGCAGGGGCTGGATATACGCTTTGGTTCCAAAGTCACAGGGACAGGCTTGAGCAGTCGGGAAGTTACTATTACCCTTGAAGACCGGGAAGGCAAACAACAATTAGCCGTGGATAAACTCATTGTCGCCGTCGGGCGGTCACCCAATACACAGGGGCTTGGCGCGGAAACAGCGGGCTTGGCGTTGAGTGAAAGGGGATTTATCAAGGTCGACGAACGTTGCATGACTAATTTGCCAAACGTTTATGCTATTGGCGACGTGGCGCGGGGTCCGATGTTGGCTCATAAGGCAGCAGAGGAGGGTGTGGCGGTGGCGGAGCGTCTTGCCGGGAAAGCCGGCCATATCAATCTCGACACCGTGCCCTGGGTTATCTATACCTGGCCCGAAATCGCCTGGGTGGGAAAAACCGAGCTCGAATTAAAAGCGGCCGGCCACCCCTATAAAGCAGGCGTGTTTCCGTTTGCGGCAAGCGGCCGCGCCCATGCCGCGGGCGACGTCGCCGGCATGGTCAAAATGCTCAGCGACAGTGACACTGACCGGATCCTTGGTATTCACATACTCGGACCCAATGCTTCCGAATTAATCGCTGAAGCGGTATTAGCCCTGGAATTTGACGGCAGCTCCGAGGACATTGCACGCACTATTCACGCACACCCTACCCTGTCTGAAGCCATGCATGAGGCGGCGCTTGCGGTAGATAACCGCACCCTGCACCTCTGAGCGTCATTCCCCTCCACAAAGACAACTTGATTATTTAAAAACATCATGGTCGGCATACGCATCATAAAGAAGTATCCCAATCGCAGGTTGTACGATACCGAGATCAGCAAATATATCACGCTGGAGGACGTGAAGCAGTTGGCGCTGAACGGGATCGAGTTTTGCGTAAAAGACGTCAAGTCGGAGGAGGACCTCACGCGCAGTATATTGCTACAGATTATTGCGGAACAGGAGCACGACGGACAGCCGATCTTCAGCACGCCGGTGTTGACCCAACTCATCCGCTTTTATGGCAACGTCTACCAGTCTGCATTCAGCGAGTACCTGCAAAAAAGCCTGGAAGTATTTGCCTCGCAACAGCAGGACTTTCAGAAGAATTTTCAACAGGCGGTCAACAGTAATCCTTTCACCACGAAAATGACCGAAATAACGGAGCAAAATATCGAAATGTGGCGACGGGTACAGGACAACTTTTTTGAAAGTTTAACCGGGACGGGCGGCGCCAAGGACAGGGACAAGGAATAATCGAATTTATCCCTGCTCCTAAACCATGTTTGAGAGGTCAACCAGGACGTCGGCAGCGGCCTCCCGGGACTGCTTGGCCGGGTCACTGCGATGCGCTGATATATGGGTTAAATAGTCTTGGCTGATGCCTCCCGTAACATATTCCCCCGTGAAACAGGACGTATCGAATCGAGTGATAGCCGGATTGCCTTCCCCTGCCGCATTAACCAGATCTTCAACTTCCTGGTAGATCAGCCAATCGGCGCCGATGGCTTCGCAAACTTCTTCTTCGGTCTTGCCAAAAGCGATTAATTCACCGGGCGTAGGGATATCGATCCCATAGACGTTGGGATATAAAACGGGGGGGGCAGCCGAGGCAAAATAAACTTTCGCCGCGCCGGCATCCCGCGCCATTTGTATAATTTCCCGGGAAGTCGTGCCCCGCACGATGGAATCATCCACCAGCAGCACGTTCTTGCCCTTGAACTCCAGTTCAATCGCATTCAATTTTTGCCTTACGGATTTTTTCCTGACGCCCTGTCCGGGCATGATGAACGTGCGGGGTATGTACCGGTTTTTAATAAACCCTTCGCGGTATTTAACTCCCAGGTCGTACGCGAGGGGCAGCGCTGAAGTTCGACCCGTATCGGGAATCGGGATGACGACGTCGATATCATGTTCAGGCCGGAGTCTTAATATCTTTTTTGCCAGTGACTCGCCCATCCGCAAGCGGCTTTTGTACACGGAGATGTTATCGATGACGGAGTCGGGTCTTGCCAGGTACACGTATTCAAAAATACAGGGTGAGCATTGCGCGTTTTCAGCGCATTGCCGGGTAAATAATTCGCCCTGCTCGTTAATGAATACGGCCTCCCCCGGCCCTATATCGCGAATCACGGTAAAATCCAGGGCTTTTATGGCTACGCTTTCCGAGGCAACGACAAACTCCTCGCCCAACCGGGTAGCGCGTTTGCCGAAGATAATCGGGCGAATGCCGTATTGGTCCCTGAAAGCGACCACGCCGACGCCGGAAATCAACGCAACCACGGAATAGCCGCCGCGACAGCGTTGATGCAACCTGCGCACCGCCGAGAAAATATCTTCCGGCATCAGGTTTTTTTTCAGCTTGCCGATACGTTGCAGCTCGTAGGCTAATATATTCAACAACACCTCGGAATCCGATTCCGTGTTGATGTGCCTTAACTCATCGTTCATGAGGTCTTGTCTGAGTTCTTCACTGTTGGTGAGATTGCCGTTATGGGCCAGGGCGATGCCATAAGGAGAATTGACGTAAAAGGGCTGGGCCTCAGCGGATGAAGAGCGACCGGCGGTAGGATACCTGATATGCCCGATTCCCATTTTTCCTTTCAGGTCAAGCATGTGGCGGGCATGAAAAACGTCCCTGACCAAGCCGTTGTTCTTGCGGAGATAAAGACGGGTATCATCACAGGTCACTATGCCGGCGGCATCCTGACCCCGGTGCTGTAAAATCGTCAAACCATCAAACAAGGCTTGATTGACGTTCGACTTGGCGACAATTCCGATGACTCCGCACATTTTCTATTACTGGTTGCCCGGTTCGTAACGGTGATAAACGGAGATGTTTTCCGGCAGGTATTGCCGTCCCCAGATACAAATGCGTTGAAACGGTTCCAGCATCATCGAATTTTGCCACCAGTTTTTCTCTGAGATCGCCGTGAACCCGGCCAGAAACACAACAACGGTAATAATGGCGGCGCCCAATCCAAGACCAAAGAAAAATCCGAGGAACCGGTCGACAACGGTCAACCCCGTCCTGCCCAATAATCTGACGATAAAATATCCCAGCGTGCTGAATATTACCAGGCTGATGACGAAAATGCCGGCAAAGGCAATAATATCCCTCAATATTGAATCATCGAAGTAACCGGCCAGCAAGGGTGAAAAATAACCGCTGAATTTTATTGCCAGGGCCGCCGACAGTATCCAGGCAGCGATTGAAAACATGGTGTTCAGGAGACCGTACATCAGACCCATGACCGCAGGCAGGAACAAAATCGCTAAAACACCTATATCCACGCCTTCCACTGAAAAGTCCCGGTTCGTCGGCTTACGGATATTTCAAGAGTACTGCATCCAGGCCCATTTCCTCTTTCAGCTTTGTTTTCAGCTTCAACGCCTCCGAACGCAGGACTTCAGGGCCCACCCTTACCTTATAGAAGACGCCGTTTTTTCTTTTTACCTCACGAATGTAGGATCGGTATCCCGCGGCTTGTAATTTGGCGTTAAGTCCGTCGGCATTTGCCCGTTTGGAAAAACTGCCCGTCTGCACAACCCAGCCGGTTGGACCTTTTTTACCGGGCTGCTTACCAACCTTATCGGCACTGACTTCGGCGGGGGGTGGGGGAGCTTCCGGGGGCGTATCGGCAGGGACGGTGGCTGCTTTGGTGGCTGCTTTGGTAGTTGCTTTGGTAGTTGCTTTGGTAGTTGCCTGGGCAGTTGTCTGGGTGGGCGCCTGGGCGACTGCCTGCATCGTTTGATCGTCGCCAGGCGGGGGGGCAGCTACGGCGTCATCCTTCCCGTCTGCAATGGTCGCCTCTTCCGGCTCTGGCTCAGCCCGCATAACTTCCCGCATAATTTCTTCAGGTTCCGGCAGGGGGATTAACTTCGAACTGAATCCACCATCCGGTTTTTCCAGGATGTTCGTTTCAGTGATCGCCGTATCTGTTTTTTGCGAATCATCCAGGAGCACGGGAACAAAAATAACGGCTGCCAAAACCAATACGCCGGCGCCGATAAGCCTTTCTTTTAATCGTTGTTCCATTTCTAATGGTTACTCAAATAATCAATTGCAGCGCCGACGGCTATAAACGACCCGGTAACGATAATCCTGTCGCCGACGCAGGCGGCTGATTCGGCGCTTATCAAGGCATCCCGGACGGTTTGGAACTGCCGGATATTCCCTGCCTCCTCGTATTTAGATAATACGCCTGATAACGCGCCGATCAATTCTTTTATGCTTGCCGCCCGGTCCACGTGCAAATCAGCGACATACCAGTGGTCGGCAATCTCCGACAGTTGCTCGAAAACGACAGCATGATTTTTATCCTTGAGCATGCCTGTCACCAGGTGCGTTTCTCCAAGCCGGGGAATTTTCTTTACGTTTTCAACCAACGCCGAGACTGCTTGCGGGTTATGCGCAACGTCTAATATACAGGGTATTTCTCCGGGCATGATCTGGAACCTGCCAGGCAAACGAAAATCCCGCAGGCAGGCCTTAATCGTCGCCATGCTCACCGGCAATTCATCGGCCAGCGCCGTCAAGACCATCAACACCCCCGCAGCATTCTGTACCTGTTTATTATTATTGACACTTGGCTTTGGCAGATCCTCATAAACCTTATCGGCATGTCGCCAGGTCCAGGTGTTTTCGTTAATCGTACAGGTAAAATCCAGGCCTGCTTGATAAAGCGCCGCGCCCGTTTCCCTCGCACAGTTCGCAATGGTAACCGGCGCCGATAAATCCGAGCAGACCGCCGGACGATTTTTCCTGAATATCCCTGCTTTCTCCCTGCCTATGCTTTCCCTGGTATAACCTAACCATTTTTCGTGGTCCAATCCGATTGTCACTACTAAAGCAACATCCGCATCCAGTATATTGACAGCATCCAACCTGCCGCCTAATCCGACCTCCAGGATTATGACGTCGAGATCCGAATGTCGGAAAATATCAAGGGCGGCTAAGGTGCCGAATTCAAAATAAGTCAGGGAGATCTCTTCCCGCGCCTGGTCTATACGGTTAAACGAGTGGCAAAGTTGTTCGTCCGTCGCCTGGTTGCCGTTAACACAAATCCGTTCGTTATAGTCGACTAAATGGGGTGACGTGTAAGTTCCCACCTTATAACCGGATCGTCTTAAAATGGCATCAAGCATTGCCGCGCTGGAGCCTTTTCCGTTAGTCCCGGATATGCTGATTACCTTGGCGTCCGGCTTGAGAAGACCCATCCTTGCCGCAACTTTGCCGCAACGATCAAGACCAAGCTCTATTGCAGTAAAATGCAAGTCCTCTTGCCATGCAAGCCAGTCCGGCAGTTTGTCAAACCTGAGCGGAGACTCCTGCCGTCCGTTGGATATAGTTGTCGGTACGAAACTCATTGATAAAAAACCCTGATCCGCAAATTACACAGGTGAACGCAGGTGAAAAAATAATACATGAAGTTTTGTCTTCCAACTGCGGACAGCCGCATCACCCGTTACCTGTTTTGCTGGTTGCCTGACTATGGCAAAGCATGGATAACAACGACGCTATTCTTTCTCGCATATCCCGCCGGTCCAATATCATATCAATATTCCCATGCTCCAATAAAAACTCACTTTTCTGAAATCCTTCAGGCAAGGTCTGCCGCACGGTTTGCTCAATTACCCTCGGGCCGGCAAAGCCGATCAAGGCATTCGGCTCGGCAATATTTATGTCGCCCAAACTTGCAATGCTTGCCGACACGCCACCCATTGTCGGGTTTGTTAAAACTGATATGTACGGGAGCCCGGCCTTGGATAGTTTAGCCAATGCCGAACTTGTTTTTGCCATCTGGAAAAGTGAAATCAACGCTTCCTGCATACGCGCCCCGCCACTTGCAGAGAAGCATACCAGCGGGGCGTCATTATCGATACAGGCGTCTACGGCGAGCACGAATTTCTCGCCTACAACCGAGCCCATGGAGCCTCCCATAAAATCGAATTCAAATGCAACGGCGACTACAGGAATCTCCTTGACACTACCCATAATGACTATCAGGGCATCATTCTCACCGGTTTCCTTACAGGCGCTTGACAACCTGTCCTTATACTTCTTGCTGTCACGAAACCTGAACTTGTCAACCGGTTTGATATCAGAACCAATTTCAACCCTGACCTCCCGGTCGAGGAAGCCGTCCAACCTTGAGCGTGCGCCGATACGCATGTGATGAGAACATTTCGGGCAAACTTCCAGACCGCGCATTAGCTCCGCCCGATAAAGCACGGCATTGCAGTTATCGCATTTCGTCCATACCCCCTCGGGCACGGTCCTGCGACTTGCGCCGTTGGTTTTTATTCTCGAGGGAAGTAATTTGTCCAGCCAACTCATAGTTCAGGTCTCAAGCACGGGCCTCAGTTCATGGCGCGGGACGCCGCCTTGTCCAATGCACGTCGCACCGGCGAAATGAATGAACCAATATCGGCTGAAATATCCTCTTTCTTCGCCCCGGCGTCATGTATCTTTTCAACCAGGGCGCTACCGACAATAACGGCATCGCAGCAATCCGCAATACGCGCGGCGGACTCGGCATCTTTAATTCCAAAGCCGACGGCGACGGGCAAATCCGATTTCTGCCTGACAAGGGCCAGCTTTTTATTCACTTCAGCAATATCCGCCCCTTTGCCGCCGGTGACCCCCTTCACGGAGACATAATAAAGAAAACCGGAAGTAATCTCAGCGATAATTTCAATCCGTTGCCCGGTGGTCGTCGGCGCAATCAGGAAAATCTGGTCGATTCGCTTATGCCGCAGGCGTTGATTGAGCAATCCGGCCTCCTCAGGCGGCATATCCACGATGATTGCCCCGTCAACGCCCGCGGCCGCTGCGGCCTCGGCAAATTCCTCGTAACCAAAGACTTCAATGGGGTTCAAGTAGCCCATCAATATTACCGGGGTGCGGGTATCGGATTGCCTGAACCGCTCAACCATTTGCAATACGTTCCGAAGTGAAATGCCTTGCGCCACTGCGCGTTCGCTGGCGCGCTGGATGATGGGGCCATCCGCCACGGGGTCCGAGAAAGGAATTCCTAATTCAATCAAATCAGCCCCATGCTCCACCAGGGTCCGCATGATTGCCACCGTAACCCGCGGCGAAGGGTCGCCGGCGGCAATAAACGGAATCAGGCCTTTTTTATTTTGCCGCTTCAGCAATTGAAATGCAGATGAAATTCGACCCACTGGATAATAAAGTATTCAAGTTGTCAGCAAGGCGACAGGTTACAATATTCCGGCCAATTAGGAAAACCCGGCCCGGTTAAAGGGTGATGCCTTCAATCGCGGCAACCGTTTGAATATCCTTATCCCCGCGACCTGAAAGATTGACAACAATCATTTCGTCTTTGCCCATGTCAGTTGCGATTTTACTTGCATGGGCCAGGGCATGACTGGACTCCAACGCCGGCATGATGCCCTCCGTGCGAGTCAGCTCGTGGAACGCGGCCAGCGCCTCGACGTCATTTATCGTAACGTATTCCACCCTGCCGCTGTCTTTCAACCAGGCGTGTTCCGGCCCCACGCCCGGGTAATCGAGCCCGGCGGAAATCGAATGGGTCTGCATGATTTGCCCATGCTCATCTTCCATCAAATAAGTCCGATTGCCGTGCAGGACCCCGGGTCGCCCGGCGGCCAGCGGCGCTGCATGTTGGCCGGTATTGATGCCCGAACCACCGGCTTCCACGCCGATTAACCTGACCGGGCTGTCATCGATGAACGGATAAAACAACCCGATTGCATTTGAGCCACCGCCGACGCAGGCGATGACAGTATCGGGTAATTTGCCTGTGGTCTCCAGGCATTGTTCCCTGGCTTCCCTCCCGATGATCGTCTGTAAATCCCTTACCAGTACAGGATAGGGGTGAGGGCCGGCCACGGTGCCAATAATATAAAACGTATCATCGACATTACTCACCCAGTCGCGCATGGCCTCGTTCATGGCGTCTTTCAAGGTCTTTGAACCGGACGTGACTTCAACAACCTCCGCGCCCAGCAGTTTCATGCGAAATACATTAACGGCCTGGCGTTGTATATCTTCCGCGCCCATGTATACGACACACTGCAAACCCATGCGCGCGGCCACCGTTGCAGTAGCGACCCCGTGTTGACCTGCGCCTGTTTCCGCAATGATGCGCGTTTTTCCCATTCTTTTTGCCAACAGGACCTGGCCGACCGTATTATTGATCTTGTGGGCGCCGGTATGATTCAGGTCTTCCCGCTTGAGAAAGATTTGCGCGCCGGCTACCTTCCCGCTCCACCTTTGCGCGTGATACAAGGGCGATGGCCGGCCGACAAATGTTTTCAAGTCATGCGCGAATTCCGCCAGAAATTCTTTGTCCTGCATGTACTTCTCGCAGGCTTTTGTCAATTCATTTAATGGCTCGATCAGCGTCTCTGCAACAAAACGACCGCCATAAACGCCGAAATGACCGTGTTCATCCGGCGTCTGTCCTTGCCGGGGTTCGTTGATACCCGGTAAAACAGAAGTTTCAGACATTGGATACCTCTTTTATGAATGCAGCAATTTTATTTTTATCTTTAATCCCTGCGTCGAACTCGACTCCACTGCTCACGTCAACCGCATAGGGCCTGATTTTTTCTACCGCCTGTCGAACATTTTCAGGCGTCAATCCCCCCGCGAGAATTATCGGTCTGGATAAATCCCCGGGGATTTTATTCCAGTCAAAACTGATACCGGTGCCGCCATGCGCCTGTTCGGAATAGCTGTCCAGCAATAACGCCGCGGCATCATTATACCTTTCAAAAACGGCGGTTAAATCAACGCCATCCTTCATCCTGATGGCCTTGATGTACGGCTTGTCGAAACTGCCGCAAAAACCGGCTTCTTCGTCGCCGTGAAACTGGACGACGTCCAATGAAACGGAACCCAGGACGGAGGAGACAAACTCGCTGGCGGGATTCACAAACAAGCCCACCCTGGCCGGAAAAGGCGGCAATTGACTGATAATTGTTTGCGCCCGCGCCGACGAAATAAAGCGGGGACTGCCCTTGTAAAACACGAATCCCAGGGCATCTGCCCCTGCTGATATTGCAGCCTGGGCATCTTCAATACGGGTAATGCCGCAAATCTTTGTCCTCACGCGGTGCATATAAATGACTGTCCTGACCTTGCTACAGTTTACCTATGATTTTTCCGGGGGGTTTCCTGCAGATCCCATACTTGTCGGGATAATTTACCTCAACCAGGTATAAACCCGCAGCTGCCGCCGTAACGCCTCCATATTCCCTGTTTTTAGCGTCAAGCACAGCGATTTCCCAGCCAATGTCCCGCTTGCCCGTTCCTATTTCCATTAGTACGCCGGCGATATTTCGCACCATGTGCTGAAGAAATGCGTTGGCTTCAATTACAATCGCAACAAACTCATTTTCCCGGTTTACACTCAGGTTCAACACGTTCCTGACGGGTGTTTTCGCTTGACAGGACTTTGCCCTGTATGAAGTAAAATCGTGTTCGCCAACTAGTGATAAGGCTGCTTGCGACATCCTGTCAACGTCGAGGTATCGACATTGCCAAGTGACAAAGCGATGATAGATCCCCGGGCGCGCCGGACGATTCAGGATGATATATTTGTAGGTGCGGCTCGTTGCCGAATAACGGGCATGGAAATCCGAAGCAACGGATTTTGCCCAAACCAAACCGATATCTTCAGGTAAATGAGTATTAGCGCCTAATACCCAGGAATGATCATCCCGGACAGCGCCTGATTCAAAATGAATAACCTGGTTGAGCGCATGTACCCTGGCGTCTGTCCTGCCGGCGCAGGTTACCTCAAGGGGGTGATCAGCCACCGCCGATAAAGCGGCTTCAACGTGCTCTTGTACAGAAGCCGAGTGTTTTTGCTTTTGCCATCCTGAATATTGCGAACCACAATACTCAACCCCGGCGGCGATTTTCATAATAACAAAACCGGAACTTCCGGGTACAGTTTACTTGATTCTCTACCGGGCATGGCTGAATTCACCCTGCTTTATGAATTAAGTAAGCTGTCCCCGGAATTGCTAAATTTGCTTTAGCAATTGTTGGGCCTCTTCCCTTTGTTCGACATTCCCTTCAGACAAAACCTCGGCCAAAATGGATTTTGTATTGTCCTTATCGCCAAGTTTGATATAGGCTTTGGCAAGATCGAGTTTATTCGCCACCAGGTCTTCTTCAGACTCCGATGACTTGGGAACAAAAATCGTGTCGTCGTCTTCCCCCTCCCCGGCCTCGAAACCCCTTGTTGAAGGTTCAACCCGGGATTCATCTTCATTATCTTCCAAATCGATTAATTCCGGTGATTCTTCTACACCCTCAGCGCCGGCTTCCAATGAAGAATCCGCCGAGTCTGTACCGGCGACAGCCTCTTGTTTACCTGTCCCATCGGCGCGTTTTCTCCGAGCCAACAGAAGGCCGGCAATGATCAATGCCATGATGCCGCCAATCGTCCCGACGATAACCACCAGGTTGTCCCCGGGTTCGGCAATGACCTGGGCAGCTTTGGATTTTACCCGTGCAAACAAGGCGCCGGGTTCTGGTCGTTCAGCATCAGTCTCAACCGGCTCATCCCCAGGTACAGGTTTGGTCGATTCAGCAGCGGATTGCGACTGTAAAACAACCAACTCGTTGTCCTTCAGTTCAACCAGCCGGTTAAGCTCATCGATGATGTTTTCTGCTTCAGACAACCTGTCTTCAAGTTCAGTATTTTCCTGTGACAGCATTTCCAGGCGTTCATTCACCAGCGCCAAAGATTCTGATGTGGCGGAGTCATCCGGGCCGGCTTCCTGCCCTGCGCTACTGTCAATTTCATTCTCAGTCAGCCCAACTAACTGAAGCTCGGCATCCCTTCCGGGCATGACGGTCTTGTCAGTTTCCGTTCCGGCCATGATGGTCTCACCAGTTTCCATTCCGGCTGCGATTGAATCAGGTTGCTTTGGCGTATAAGCGGCAATACGGCCGGTGGCCTCCCACCATAAGCGGTTTTGGGCCTCTATTTCGGCTAATGCCTCCCGCGCTGAAAGTACCCGTAATTCATCATCAGCCGGAACTTGCAGGATATGACCCTTTTTCAGCCAATTGACATTATTATTGATAAAGCCATCGGGGTTCGTTCGCAGCAGGGCCAGCATCATTTGTTGCACTGTTACGGAGGAATCGGGGCGGAGCCGATTAGCGATCGACCACAATGAGTCGGATGAGTCAACGGGGCCATAGTCGACGGGAAACATGGGGGAAGCCAGCACAGGGAACCCGGCCCCTGCCGGAGCCGGCGACGCCGGTTCCGGACCGGCATTATCCAGGCCCTGGACAGCCCCCCAGACAAACGCCATCAATAAGACCGAACAGCTGGTGAATGCCCGCTTCATAAATAATGTTTTACCAGAATTTCAGCAATTTGAACACTATTCAAGGCAGCCCCTTTCCTTATATTGTCGGAGACCACCCATAAGTTAATCCCCCTTGGATGCGAAAGATCTTCCCGAATCCGTCCGACAAAGACAGGGTCTTGTCCTGATGCCTCGGTGACGGCGGTTGGATAACCTCCGTCTTCGCGCTCGTCCATCACGACGACACCCGGAAAATCACCAAGTAATGTTTTTACCTCAGCAGCGCTGATCTTCTCTTTTGTTTCTACGTGTACAGCTTCGGAATGACCGTAAAAGACCGGAATACGGACACAGGTAGGGTTTACCTGAATCGAGTCGTCACCCAGGATCTTTTGTGTCTCCCAGACCATTTTCATCTCTTCCCTGGTATAACCGTTTTCCTGGAATGCATCGATATGGGGCAAGGCGTTAAATGCAATTTGCACAGGATGCGCCGTTGGGGAAACGGGTTTGCCATTGAGTAAATCAGCGGTTTGCCGCGCCAATTCTTCGACTGCTTTTTTACCTTTCCCGGACACCGCCTGGTAAGTGGCGACGTTGACGCGTTCGATGCCGGCGGCATCATAAATGGGTTTCAACGCCATCACCATTTGTATGGTTGAACAATTCGGATTCGCCACAATGCCGCGATTGACGCGTTGTTCCAGGTCATCGGGGTTTACCTCGGGCACAACCAGGGGGACATCGTCTTCATAGCGAAACCGCGAGGTATTATCGATGACGACCGCCCCCGCGGCCGCGGCCTTGGGCGCATAGACATCAGAAACCGCGGCCCCCGGTGAAAACAGGCCGATATCGATATTGGAGAAATCGAAGGAAGCAAGGTCTTCGACCACCAGCTCATCCTCGTTGAACTCGATTCGCTTTCCCACTGAGCGGCTGCTGGCAACGGCGTAAACTTCATTAAACGGAAAACCCCGTTCCTCAAGAATGGACAACATGGCCCCACCGACTTCACCCGTCGCTCCAACGACTGCTATATTGACTTTTTTACTCATCTTCACTTTCCATTTTCAATTACCCCCTGATAAGGGGGATCAAGGGGGGTTGGGAGCGCCCTGGCAAAGTTTGTTGCAGACCGATACGACAACTCCCATTGCTCTGGCCCTTGCTCTGGCCCTCGCTACGCGCCCCCATGGCTCAGGGCAGACGCGGGGGCCTGCCTCTGCAGGATTTAAAGTGCGCTGACAACCGCATCGCCCATCTCCGACGTAGATACTTTTTCAGTGTCTTCGGTATGGATATCCGCAGTCCTGAAACCCTGGGTCAATACGGATTTCACTGCATTTTCAACCCTGTCCGCCTGATCGGGCATGGATAAAGAATAACGCAGCAGCATCGCAACCGACAATATCATTGCCAGCGGATTGGCTATCCCCTGGCCGGCAATATCCGGCGCCGAACCATGGATGGGTTCATACATTCCCTTGCCGCGCTCGTCCAATGAAGCGGAAGGCAACATGCCGATAGAACCGCTCAACATGGAAGCGAGATCAGACAAAATATCACCAAACATATTGGTCGTGACCATGACGTCAAATTGTTTCGGCGCACGCACCAACTGCATGGCGGCATTATCAACGTACAAATGCGAAAGCTCGACTTCGGGGTATTCCCCGGCAACGCTGATCATGATTTCGCGCCAAAGCTGGGTCGCTTCCAGCACGTTCTCCTTGTCAACGGAACAGACTCGCTTGCCCCGCTTCATGGCAACGGAAAAAGCCACATGGGCGATACGGCGAACTTCCGACTCCGTGTACCGTAATGTATTCACACCCTCGCGTTCCCCTGACGGGTTGGTTTGAATCCCCCTGGGTTGACCAAAATAAATGCCGCCGGTCAACTCGCGCACGATTAAAATATCCAGGCCACTGACAAGCTCCGCCTTCAGCGATGAGGCATCGACCAGTTGCGGATAGGTAATCGCCGGTCTCAGGTTGGCAAACAGAGAAAGTTCCGATCGCAAGCGCAACAGGGCGCCCCGCTCAGGCCGCAATGCCCGCTCCAGTGTATCCCATTTCGGGCCGCCGACGGCGGCAAGCAATACGGCGTCACTATCCAATGCCGCTTGCAAGGTCTGCCCAGGCAACGGGTCACCATATTCATCGTAGGCCGCGCCGCCTACCAGCGCATGCTCGATGGAAACAGCCAAACGATGCTCCCGGATCAGGGCTGCCAAAACCTTCTCTGCTTCCGCCATGATTTCCGGGCCAATCCCGTCTCCTGCCAATATCAAAACCTTGTTACCCATGCTGGAACCTTCCCATTTCTATGAATGCACCTGTTCGCCGTCGAAAAGGCGTAAAGCATACCACAACCCGCGTCCCTCCGGTTTTGATTACACTCATTTTATGGGTGTCCCGGATTTACGCTGGATTTACGTTTTATGGGTGTCCTGGATTTACTTCCTGAATTTACTCTCGCCATTTCGGGAAAACAGGGGGGATTTTGTGGGTGTCCTGAATTTACGCGTGCTCATTTTATGGGTGTCCTGAATTTACGCTGAATTTACGCCTCCGGTTTTCTCATTTTATGGGTGTCCCGGATTTACGCTGGATTTATCCTGAATTTATCTATCCTTTTTGTGGGTGTCCTGAATTTACGCATTTTATGGGTGTCCTGAATTTACGCCTTTATGCTGAATTTAATCTATGGGTGTCCTGAATTTAATCTCACGATTTCAGGAAAACAGGGGGGATTTTGTGGGTGTCCTGGATTTACGTTCTGAATTTACGCATTTTATGGGTGTCCTGGATTTACGTTCATCCAGACGAATGGCGATTTATCCTTCCAGGACCCGGAGCTTTATTCCCGGCTGGCCGAGGCCGGCGCCGTTGCTGCCATTTCCGCCGGCTCGATTTGCTTCAACTCGTTTTTCAGCCGTTGCTCCTCGTGCCACAGATCATGGCTTTGTTGCATCCTCAGCCAAAGTCCCGGGCCGTTGCCGGCAAGCCTGCCGATGCGTAGCGCCATTTCGGTCGTGATGGGATGCGTACACGCGAGAATGCGATGGAGTTGTTGACGCGAAACACCCAGCCGCCGGGCTGCCTCACTGACTGACAGGCCCAACGCCGGGAGCACATCCCCACGCACGACCTCGCCAGGATGAACCGGGGCGCGCCGCAACGGACGTTTGACGTGATACTCAGTCATGCCTTCTCCTTAATGATATTGTTCAAGATTGATCCGCATTACTTCGCCATCTTCCCATTCGAACGTGATGCACCATGGGCCATTGACGTGAATACTGTAACGTTTAGGCGCTCCGTGTCTATGATAGAATGATACGCACAGGGGCCGGCTATGCGTACCAATATTGAAATTGATGACAAACTTATGGGCGAGGTTCTCAGGGCTACAAAATTGAAGACGAAAAAAGCGGCTGTGGAACTTGGTCTGAAGACCTTGCTCAGGTTAAAAAAACAGGAAAATATCCGGAATTTTCGCGGACAGCTTGAAAAGATTTCAAACCCTTCGTAAAACATCTCGGGTTAGTCGAGGCCTGAGGCGTACATATTGTCAGGATAATTGTAAGGAAGTGAACCCCGGATTTGAAAAATTGCAGCCTTATCCCTTTGAGAAATTGGCGCTCTTGAAGAAGGGTGGCGAGCCTGTGGCGGGGGAATCGTTTATTGACCTTTCCATAGGGGAGCCGAAACACAAAACGCCTGATTTTATATTGGAGACGCTCACTGAAAACCTGGGCCTGGCTTCTGTTTATCCTTCGACGCGGGGGACGGAAGAGTTACGCGGGGCCATAGTCGATTGGTTGGTAAACCGGTTTTCCCTGCCCAGGGACAGCTTGGGCCTTCGTCATGTCCTGCCCGTCAACGGCACGCGGGAGGCGCTCTTTGCCATCGCTCAATGCCTGGTTAATCGCAATTCGACGGCGCCGACGGTCATTACGCCCAATCCGTTTTATCAGGTCTACGAAGGGGCTGCGTTACTTGCGGGGGCGACGCCGTACTATGTCAACATGGATGCGGAAAACGGGTTTCAACCGGATTTCTCCCGGGTCGGGGAAGACGTGTGGCGGCGTTGTGAATTTCTTTACCTGTGTACACCCAATAACCCGACGGGCGCCGTTCTTGACCTGGATGCCTTGGAACAACTGTTGAACTATGCCGATCGCTATGACTTCGTTATCGCTTCCGATGAGTGTTACTCGGAAATCTACCCGGATGAAGACAATCCGCCGCCGGGCTTGTTAGAGGCGGCGGCAAAGTCGGGACGAGATGACTACCGGCGTTGTGTCGTATTTCATTCTCTCTCCAAGCGGTCCAACGTGCCGGGCTTGCGCTCAGGCTTTGTCGCTGGCGATAAGGATATCATCGACGCATTTCATACATATCGAACCTATCACGGCTGTGCGATGCCGTTGCAGACACAACAGGCCAGTATCGCTGCATGGAACGACGAAGAACACGTGTGGGAAAACCGACGGCAATACCGTGAAAAATTTGAAATGGTCCTGAAGATCCTGCAACCGGTCATGGACGTCGAGAAACCCGGGGGGACTTTTTATTTATGGCCGCGAACGCCTATAAGTGATGTACACTTTGCCCAGCGACTTTATTTGCAACAGGGCCTGCTGGTCCTGCCGGGTCGTTTTTTGTCGCGGCCCGTGGCAGGGAATGACCCTGGCGAGAACAGGCTGCGTATCGCCCTGACCGGCTCCCTGGCGAAGTGCGTGGAAGCGGCGGAACGCATGACGGAATCCATTAATGATATAAAAACGGAGCGATTAGCCGATGAGCAGCATTGAGAATATCATCAACGAAGGTTTCGAGAACCGCGGCGGCATCACTGCGCATACCGCCGATAAGTCACTCAAGGATGCCGTCGATGAAACATTGGCGGGGTTGGACAGCGGCGAGTTGCGGGTCGCGGAAAAAAAAGGCGGCGAATGGGTGGTCAATCAATGGTTGAAAAAGGCCGTGCTGTTGTCTTTTGCATTGAATGAGAACCGTGTCATCGAGGGTGGGTTCACCAATTATTACGACAAAGTGAGGCCCAAGTTCGCCGGTTGTGATGAAGGCAGTTTTATTGATGCCGGCGCCCGGGTAGTGCCGCCCGCCCTGGCCCGCTACGGCAGTTTTGTGGCGGCCAACGTTGTCCTGATGCCCAGTTACGTCAATATCGGCGCTTACGTGGACTCGGGTACCCTGGTGGATACCTGGGCTACGGTAGGTTCCTGCGCCCAGGTGGGCAAGAACGTCCACCTTTCCGGGGGCGCCGGCCTGGGGGGCGTCCTGGAGCCGCTGCAAGCCAACCCGACTATCATAGAGGATGACTGTTTCATCGGCGCCCGGTCTGAAATCGTCGAAGGCGTGGTAGTTGGAGAAGGCTCAGTGATTTCAATGGGCGTGTACATCGGGCAAAGCACTAAAATCTATAACCGCGAAACCGGCGAGACCACCTATGGCAAGGTTCCGCCTGGCTCCGTCGTAGTGGCGGGCAACCTGCCCTCGCAAGACGGCAGTTACAGCCTGTATTGCGCGGTCATCGTGAAACAGGTTGATGAAAAAACCCGGCAGAAGGTCAGCTTGAACGAGTTATTGAGAGACCTGTAATAGGAGACTGTTGCAGTTCCCATTCTTCATCGGATGTTAATGTTGCATCCAGCCATTCATGATCAATTACTTCAGCGCCATGTGCAGCTATTGCCGCCTCAATGGATTCTTTCCAGCCCTCCCTTGCCCTCTTATTTGGAGTAACCAGGTTACCAATTTTGACTAAGTGAGTCATGCTCCTGGCCTTTGTACATTAAATGGCTTCGAGTAAACATAATGTAATTACATTCGGTTTTCAAGGGCTTGGCGCTTTGGCGTTGCGTTGCGAGTTCATAATGGCTATGTCAGGTTCATGAAAGATGTTGCTTGATCAAAAAGCGGGAAAGGGAGGGCTTTTTAATCTTTCAGGCTGTAGACGATCAGGCCGCTACGTAGTTTTGGTTCGAACCAGGTGACTTTGGGGGGCATGATCCTGCCTTCATCGGCGATGGTCATGAGTTGTTGCATGGATATCGGACACATGGCAAAGGCAACTGCCATTTCGCCGCTGTTTACTCTTTTCTCCAATTCTTTCAGCCCGCGGGCGCCGCCGACGAAGTCAATGCGTTTGTCGGTTCTGAGGTCATGGATGTCGAGCATGGGTTTTAATATATGTTCTGACAGAACGCTGAAGCCCAACGCGGCTATTGCATCGCTGTCATCATACCTGCCGGGCTTGGCGGTCAGCCGGTACCAGTTGCCTTCCAGGTACATGCCTGTTTCATGGTGTTGCCCTGGTTTTACCGGTTGTTTGCCGGTCTTCCGGATGAAAAATGATTCGGTGAGGGCGTCGAGGAAGGAATCCGTATCACGGCCGTTGAGATCGGTGACCAGGCGATTGTAATCCAGGATTTCCAGTTGGTTGTCTGGAAAATGTACCGCAAGAAAATAATTATGCGGGAATGCCGGGGTCTCTTGCCTTAATCCCCCGGAATTGACGTTGGAATCAGCTTTGGCCGGATACCGGCCTTCGCCGGCATGAGGGAGGGGAGGATTCGCGCCGACGCTGGAGTTCTCGGCAGCACTGGAGTTCTCGGCAGCGCTGGGGTTCTCGGCAGCGCTGGGGTTCTTGGCGACGCTGGGGTTCTCGGCAGCGCTGGGGTTCTCGGCAGCGCTGGGGTTCTTGGCGACGCTGGGGTTCTCGGCAGCACTGGGGTTCCCGGCAACGCTGGAGTTCTCGGCGGCGCTGGAATTTGCGACGGCGAAGGCGGCGGCAGCGGCGGTGCGATGGTGTCCATCCGCTACGTAGGTGGCGGAAATTTTGGCAAATGCGGCAATGATTGCATTGATTATGCAGGTATCGCTGATGACCCAGAACCGGTGTTGGACGCCATCGTCGGCAGTGAACTCGTATTCCGGTCGCGCTTTTTTAACCCCCTCAACGATAGCTTCGATTTTCCGGTCATATTTGTAAGCGAACATGACCGGCTCTGCATTCAACAGGGTGGCGCGGATGTGATTGACGCGGTCGGTTTCTTTATCAGGACGGGTCAATTCGTGTTTCCTGATTTTGCCGGTCAGGTAATCTTCTACGGCGGCGACGGCGACAATTCCCGTTTTTGGTCGGGCGGCATCGGTCAACTCTCCGGTCAGTTCATAGACGTACAAACATTCACGCGCATCCCGGATGAAGGTTCCGTTGTCTGTCAATGCCTGAAAGTTATCCGCCGCTGCCTGGTAAACCTCGGGACTACAAGGATCAATATCCGCAGGAAGGGTTATTTCCGACTTGACGACGTTCAGGAATGAACAGGGGTTGCCCCGGGCTTCTTCCCTGGCTTCTGCGGTTGTCAGGACATCGTAAGGTCTCGAAGCGACCCTGGCCGCTTTTCCCTTTTCAGGGCGGTAACCCCTAAAAGATTTGATCCGCAATTCAACAGTCCTTTAATCCGTCCGGGTTCAATTGGGGGCAGCTTGGCGCGGGGTGGCGGTTCATTTAGAGGCTGACTTGCATCACCTTCGTTACGGCATCGATTTCAGCAAGTTCAACCATTAATTCATCCCTGAGAGAGTCGGAAATGCCTATCACTGCGACCGCCTTGTTACTGCCGGAGACAATGCCTAATTGCATACGCGAGATATTGATCCGCTCCTTCGCAAGTAAACTGCTGATGGCGGCAATCACGCCGGGTTGATCATTGTGCCGACTAACGAGCAGGTGTCCTTCCAGCACTGCTTCGATCTCATAATCATTGATACGTATCAACCGCGGGTGTTTCTTGTTGAATAACGTGCCGATCACTCCCGTTGTTTTATCACCGTGGCGCGCCGCCAGGCTGACCGTTGAATGATAATCCGGATGTTCGCCACAACGAGCTTCGACTATGCTTAACCCCTGTTGTTCGGCTATGTGTCTTGCATTCACCCGGTTTACCGACGTGGACATATGGGTGCTTAACAGGCCCACCAACCCTTCCGTGGATATGGCGCTGATATCCCGCTCAGCCGCGTCACCGCAGAGGGAGACGTCGAACTGTTGAATGGGATTAAGGATCATGGAACCGAGCAGCTTTCCCAGTCGACGGACCAGGGTCATATAGGGTTGCAGTTTTGCCAGTTCATCGGCTGATACCGATGGAAGGTTGATCGCATTAATAGGCTCCCCGGATTGCAAGTAGACGCCAATTTGCTTTGCAATCTCCAAACCGGTCGCTGCCTGCGCTTCATGGGTCGAGGCGCCCAAGTGAGGCGTCAATAAAACATTATCCAGGTCAAGCAATGGTGAATCTTCAGGCGGCTCGTGTACAAACACGTCCAGCGCGGCGCCGGCAAGATGTCCGCTTTTGAGTTCCTCATACAATGCGGCTTCATCGACCAAGCCCCCCCTCGCGCAGTTTATCAATCTCGCTCCCGGTTTCATGGCCTTAAGCCGTTCAGAATTGATAATGTTACGAGTTTTATCGTTAACCGGGCAATGCAAGCTGACATAGTCCGACCGTTTGATTAAAGCGTCGATTTCAACCCCCGTCACGCCATCGATGGAAAGCTTTTCTTCGGTAACGAAAGGATCATAGGCAATGACCCGCATGTTTAACGCCATTGCCTTGGCTGCAACGACCCTGCCGATATTGCCATAACCAACGATACCCAATACTTTACCGGCTAATTCCACGCCCATAAACCGGGAACGCTTCCATTCCCCCGATTTTACCGACTGATTCGCCTGCGGCAGGTTCCGGCTCAACGAAAGGATATGGGCTATGGTCAACTCCGCCGTCGTCGTTGCATTGGCGTCGGGCGTATTCAACACGGCGATGCCTTTTTCCGTGGCCCGCTCGACATCGATATTATCGACGCCGATGCCGGCCCTGCCTATCACTTCCAGGTCGGCAGCCGCGTCAATCACCCTTGATGAAATCGTCGTGGCGCTTCGTACAATCACGGCATGATAGCCGTCGATTTTTCTACATAGTTCCGACTCATCGAGCCCATTGATATTATCAACGTCGATAGCTGCCTGTTGAGCTAAATAATCAATACCCTCCGGGGCAATTTTATCTGCAATTAAAACACGTTTTGGCATTTTCAATTTTGCCGGATGCGGTTGGTTTGGTATATGCAGGCAACTTTAACAAAGTCAAAAACCCGGCTGACCCCGGGGTTTTCCACCTGCTAAAATCACTTGAAGAGCGTGTTTTCCACGCGCTCGGTCAAGGTTTGAAGCAATAACTCGACTTGCGAGACATTTCTGCCTTCCACCATTATCCTCAATAAGGGCTCCGTGCCGGACGGCCGCAACAGGACTCGACCCTTTTCGCCCAACTGCGCTTCAATGCTTTTGACAACTTTGTCTAATTCCGGGTACTCCCTGCCATTCATGTTCCAGGGCTCCTGCAATTTTATATTGCTTAATCTTTGCGGATATTTCTTCATGCCGCTTTTCAAACCGTGCAGACTGTCACCGGTTCGTTTCATTGCCCATAATACCTGCAACGCGGATATGATGCCGTCGCCCGCATCGAAAAAGTTCCGGTTCACAATATGCCCTGACGGCTCACCGCCCAATATCAACTCTTTTTCATCCAGTAATTCCATGACGTATCGATCACCGACTTTTGCCCGGTGAAATTCAAGGCCCATTTTCTTGAGGGCCAGTTCCAGCCCCATGTTGCTCATCTGCGTGCCCACGACACCACCGTTCAAACTCTCTTTCTGTTCCTTCGCCATGATATAAATCGTCTCATCGCCATCAACCAGGTTTCCCTTATGATCGACCATGATTAACCGGTCACCATCTCCATCAAACGCGATGCCGATATCCGCCTTTCTCTTCTTCACGGTTTTTTGCAGGTTTTGAGGCATGGTAGCGCCGTAGCCGTGATTGATATTAAAACCGTCCGGTTCCGCGCCGATTGTTTCCACGGTCGCGCCTAATTCTTCAAATACTTTCGGCGCGACTTTATAAGCGGCACCATTGGCGCAATCAACTATGATATGAATCCCGCTTAAATCAAAATCGATTCTGCTTTTACAAAATTCTATATACCTTCTCGGCGCATCCATAATCCGGCGCGCCTTGCCTAATTTACTTGAATCAACGACTTCGAACGGCTCGGTTAATTTTTCTTCTATCTGCATTTCGATAGAATCCGGCAGTTTCCTTCCATTCACCGAAAAGATCTTTATACCGTTATCAAAATGAGGGTTATGGGAGGCGCTTATTACAATGCCGGCCTGGGCGTGGGTATTTCTTGTCAAGTAAGCAACGGCAGGCGTGGGCACCGGCCCCAACAGCCTGATATCAACCCCGGCGGCGGACAGCCCTGCCTCCAGCGCTGATTCGAACATGTACCCTGAAACACGGGTATCCTTGCCGATAAGAATCGGGCCACTGGCTTTTTCCTGCAGTACTTTGCCGATGGCCCAGCCTAATTTCATTATGAAATCCGGGGTGATAGGCTTTTCGCCGACCCTGCCGCGAATACCGTCAGTGTTGAAATATTTTCGTTTCTTAACCTGCATTTTTTAGCGGGTCAACAGCAATGAGAGATTCTTTGGTTCAAACTTACCGGAGCGGTATGGCAAGGGCGCATCCGGCGCAGTTTGTAGTGGCAGCAAAAATGATAAGTATGAATCCCTCATTGATGACAAAGAACTTTCCGTTGATGGCAAGCGAACCGGCGCGATATTGTCAGCAACGATATTTTCCTTAATCAAGATAATATTTTTTATGCCGGTTTTGCCGGCCCATCGATTACGGGACCGTCAAGTGAGTTGCCTTCATCTTCCTCCTTTAAATCCAGCTTCTCCTGCGTCCCGGAGATGTTGTTATTATCACTCCATCCGGCCGGCGGGCCCGGTTCTTTGCCGACCATTATACTGTCAATTTGCCCTGCCTCGATGGTTTCATACTTGATAAGGGCATCAGCCATCATGTGCAATTTATCGAGGTTTGCTTCAAGAATTCCTTTGGCATGATCATAGTTGTTGTCAATGATCTTTCTTACTTCTTCATCAATATCACGCTGCGTTGTACTTGAAATGGTCGAATGCTTGGTTACGGAACGTCCCAAAAAGACTTCGCCTTCATCCTCCTGGTACGCCAAAGGCCCCATTTTATCCGAGAGACCCCACTTGGTAACCATGTTTCTTGCAAGCAGGGTGGCGCGCTCAATATCATTACTGGCGCCCGTGGTCACGGCGTCTTCTCCAAAGATCAAACTCTCTGCTATACGACCGCCGAATAAAGAGCAGATCTGACTCTGCAGAAATTGCTTGGAGTAACTCAACCTGTCCTCTTCCGGCAAAAACATGGTCACACCCAGGGCGCGCCCCCGCGGAATGATAGTGACCTTGTAAACGGGGTCATGGCCGGGAACAAGTCGTCCGACAACGGCATGGCCGGCTTCATGGTAAGCCGTCAATTTCTTTTCATCATCGCTCATTACCATGGAACGCCGTTCGGCGCCCATCATGACTTTGTCCTTTGCGCGTTCGAATTCTTCCATGTCAACCAGCTTTTTATTCGCCCTTGCCGCAAACAACGCGGCTTCATTAATCAGGTTGGCCAGGTCCGCGCCGGAAAACCCCGGCGTGCCGCGGGCGATAATGTTCGGTTTTACGTCATCGGCTATGGCTACTTTGCGCATATGCACCTTGAGAATCTGCTCGCGTCCACGAATATCCGGCAACGGCACGGTTACCTGCCGGTCAAAACGTCCCGGACGGAGCAAGGCGGGATCAAGCACGTCGGGCCTGTTGGTGGCGGCGATGACGATGATGCCTTCCTTCCCTTCAAACCCATCCATCTCCACCAGGAGTTGATTGAGTGTTTGTTCACGTTCATCGTGGCCGCCGCCTAAACCGGCGCCGCGATGGCGTCCCACCGCGTCGATTTCATCGATAAATATGATACACGGCGCATGTTTCTTGGCTTGTTCAAACATATCGCGAACCCGCGACGCGCCGACGCCAACGAACATTTCCACAAAATCGGAACCTGAAATGGTAAAGAAAGGAACTTGCGCTTCACCGGCTATGGCTTTTGCCAATAATGTCTTGCCGGTGCCCGGAGAACCCACCATCAACACACCGCGGGGAATCTTGCCTCCCAATTTCCGGAATTTGTCCGGGTCGCGAAGAAATTCGACCAACTCGCCAACTTCTTCTTTTGCCTCTTCCACGCCCGCGACGTCATTGAACGTGATCTTGACCTGGTCTTCACCCAACAACCGGGCCCGGCTTTTGCCGAATGACAGCGCGCCCCGGCCATTGCTGCCCCCCTGCATTTGCCGCATGAAATAAATCCAGACACCCAGCAACAATAAAATGGGGAACCAGGAAATAAAGGCATGTGCCCAAAATGAATTCTTGTCCGGTTCGGAACCTTTAACTTCGACTTTGTTTTCCAACAAGGTCCCGATCAATGCCTCGTTATTGGTTTCCGGGCTGTAGGTGGTGAACTTCGTCCCATCGGACAGGCTGCCGGAGATGACGTTGCCTTCAATGGAGACAGAGTTGACCTTCCCGGTCTTCACATCCAATATTAATTGAGAATAGGGGATATTGTTAGTGGTGGGACGGTCGCCAAAATTTTGAAAGACCATCATCAAAACCAGGGCGATAATCACCCATAATAATAAATTCTTCACCATATCGTTGAAACTTCCCTCTTGGTTTTATGATCGCTATTAACCACGGCCCTGAAATGCCGGTCACTCCCGGTTCCGGGCTATACGCGCCGGATTAGGCATTATAGCCTTTTGCCAGGACATATATCTCGCTGGAATTCGCCTGCGAGGCCCGTGGTTTATGAAGTGTAACCTTTTGAAATTGCTTCTTCAATCCTTTTCTGAATGTATCGCTGTCGGACCCCTGAAACAGTTTGACCAGTAAATGTCCTCCATTTTCAAGCACTGAAAAAGCCAAATCACGAGCTGTTTCCGCCAGGTACAAGCTATTCGCCTGGTCGGTAACGGCTATGCCTGATAAATTGGGGGCCATATCTGAAATTACAAGGGCGGCTTCGGCATTATTCAACTCGGCGATGCACTGTTGCAATAATTGTTCGTCGGTAATGTCACCTTGTAAAAAGGTTACGTTTTCAACGGGTTGCATTTCCAGCAAATCAATGGCGATGACTTTACCGGCAGGGCCGACTTTTTTACTCGCGTAACCAGACCAACTGCCGGGGGTAGCGCCTAAATCAACCACGATCTGCCCCGGCTGAAACAATTTATGTCGTTGATCTATCTCTTCCAGCTTGAACACCGCGCGTGAGCGCAGCTGACTCCGCCTGGCCTGGTTGACAAACTGGTCCCGGTTATGTTCCCGCAACCAGCGTTTGCTGCTTTTTGACATTAACCCCCTCTAACTCCCCTTGCCGGGGGGAGAACCATGCGGAATGCGGGTCAGATGTATGACACTGATAATATTTCGTATTGGATAACGCCGCCGGGCGCATCTACATCAATGACCTCTCCCTCCTCCCTTCCGACCAGCGCCCGGGCAATCGGCGCCGTGACGGACAGCAATCCCTGTTCAATGTCCGCTTCTTTTTCGCCAACTATCTGGTAGCGAACTTCCTGGTCACTTTCAATGTTCAAAATATCAACAGTCGCCCCGAACACGATTTTTCCATCGGCGTTAATTTTCGTAATATCAATGATTTCCGCATCGGCAAGGGCATTTTCAATAGTCGCAATACGTCCCTCGAGAAAACTCTGCTGCTCGCGGGCGGCGTGATATTCAGCATTTTCGCTCAAGTCCCCGTGGGCCCTCGCTTCCGCTATGGCCCGGATTATCTTTGGACGCTCGTCTGATTTTAATTGGGCCAATCGCCGCCGCAGTCGTTCAGCGCCTTTTGCCGTCATCGGTGTTCTGCTCATTATGTCATTACCTTGTGTAGGTCCTGGATACAATAGGTCCGGTCTGCATGATTATTCTTCAATGCTTCAATTATAGCCTTTGCGCCGGAAATTGTGGTTGCATGAAACACTTTATGTTGTATTGCGGTAGTTCTTATGGAATAGGAATCCATAATGGCCTGTTTTCCTTCCGTGGTGTTGACGATCAAATCTATTTCATCGTTCTTGAGCATATCGACGATATGAGGACGCCCTTCCCTGACCTTATTCACCCTTGTACATGCCACGCCGGTTTCCCTGATTATCTCCGCCGTGCCATGGGTAGCGCATATATTGAAACCCATTTTGTCGAATTCCTCGGCGATTAACCTGGTATCCGGTTTATCTTTATCGCGGACACTGATAAATACGGTACCGCTTTTTGGAAGATCCTGGTTGGTTGCCAATATCGCTTTATTGAATGCCTCCCCGAAATTATCACCGATACCCATCACTTCCCCCGTGGATTTCATCTCAGGCCCCAATATCGGGTCGACGCCGGGGAATTTTATGAACGGAAACACGGCTTCCTTGACCGAGTAATAACCGGGCCTGGCAACGCCGGTAATGCCTTGCTTGACAAGATCGTTACCCGCCATGCAATTCGCCGCGACCCTGGCAAGGGGTAAACCCGTTGCTTTCGAAACATAGGGCACGGTGCGGGACGCCCGGGGATTCACCTCCAGGACAAATATGTCATCACCCTGGATGGCAAACTGCATGTTCATCAGCCCGACTACGTTCAGGCTGCTCGCCATGGTTTTTACCTGCCCGGCAAGTCGTTCTTGAATTTCTTCGCTTAAACTGAATGGCGGCAAGGAGCAGGCAGAGTCGCCCGAATGAACCCCCGCTTGCTCGATGTGTTCCATGATGCCGCCGATAATGACCATTTTTCCATCAGAGATTGCGTCCACGTCAACTTCAATGGCCTTATCCAAAAACCGGTCCAACAGCACGGGCGCATTATTGGATACGGCAACGGCTTGTTGCATGTAATCAGTTAAATCCGCTTCGTTATAGACGATCTCCATGGCCCGGCCACCCAACACGTAGGAAGGACGCACGACTATGGGATAACCGATTTCTCCGGCAGATTTGATTGCATCCGGCAAATTTTTAGCCGTCCTGTTGGACGGCTGTTCAAGCCCGGTTTCCCGCAGCAGCTTTTGAAACCGTTCCCGGTCTTCCGCAAGATCAATCGAGTCCGGCGTGGTGCCCATAATCGGCGCGCCCTCGGCTTCCAGCGCGCGGGCCAGCTTCAACGGCGTCTGACCGCCGAACTGAACGATCACGCCCTGGGGTTGTTCTACGTGGATAATTTCCAGCACGTCTTCCAGCGTCAGCGGTTCGAAATAGAGTCGATCGGACGTATCGTAATCCGTAGAGACGGTTTCAGGATTGCAATTCACCATTATGGATTCAAACCCGGCCTCGCGCATGGCATACGCGGCCTGGACACAACAATAATCGAATTCAATGCCCTGCCCTATCCGGTTGGGCCCGCTGCCTAATACCATGATTTTTTTCCGATCGGACGGATTCGCTTCACATTCCCTGTCATAAGTTGAATACATGTATGCGGTGGTTGCCGGGAACTCGGCGGCGCAGGAGTCAACCCGCTTGAACACCGGTCGTATTTTCAGGTCATGCCTGTGTCGCCTGAGCCGGGCCTCACTGACGTTCAACAAGGCCGCCAGACGACTGTCCGAGAAACCCTTTTGTTTCAGCCGGTAAAGGCGTTCCCGGTCAATCGACGCCAAATCAGACCCTGACAGGCGTTTTTCCTCATTGATTAAATCTTCAATCTGCGCCAGGAACCAGGGATCAATGTGCGACAGGGAATGGACCTCGGCCGGTTTCATGCCCTGGCGAAAGGCTTCGCCAATGTACAGGAGACGCTCCGAACCGGGGGTTTGCAATTCCCGCGTTATCTCTTTCAAATTATTTTCAGTTGTTTCCCCGTAAACATTGATAAAACCATCCACGCCGGTTTCGAGCCCCCGCATTGCTTTTTGCATGGATTCCTGGAAGGTCCTGCCTATCGCCATCACCTCTCCGACTGACTTCATCTGGGTTGTCAGCCGCGCATCGGCCTGGGGAAACTTTTCAAACGTGAACCGGGGGAGCTTGGTAACGATATAATCAATAGTGGGTTCAAACGAGGCCGGCGTGGCGCCGCCGGTAATTTCATTGTCCAGCTCATCAAGGGTGTAACCGACTGCCAGTTTTGCCGCAACCTTGGCTATGGGAAACCCCGTCGCCTTTGACGCCAGGGCGGAAGAGCGTGAAACCCGCGGGTTCATTTCAATAATAATCAACTGTCCGTCATCGGGATTGACTGCAAATTGAACGTTGGAGCCGCCCGTGTCCACGCCTATTTCACGCAATACCGCGATGGAGGCATTCCGCATCAGTTGAAACTCCTTGTCCGTCAGGGTAAGGGCGGGGGCTATGGTGATCGAATCGCCGGTATGCACACCCATGGCGTCGATATTTTCAATGGAGCAGACGATAATGCAGTTATCCTTTCGGTCACGAACGACTTCCATCTCAAATTCCTTCCAGCCGATAACCGATTGTTCCAACAGAATCTCATTAGTGGGGGAGGCTTCAAGGCCCCTCTCGCATATCTCCACGAATTCTTCCTTATTGTAGGCAATGCCGCTGCCGGTTCCGCCCAGGGTAAACGACGGACGGATGATAACCGGGTAACCGATTCCCTGCTGGAGGTCAATGGCCGTTTCAAGATCATGGGCCAACGCAGACTTGGGCATGGCCAACCCTATGCTTTCCATCGCATCGCGAAATTTTTCCCGATCCTCCGCCTTGTCGATGGCCTCCCTGTCGGCGCCGATCATTTCCACGTTGAATTCATCCAGCGTCCCGACCCTGGCCAGGTCAAGGGCGCAATTAAGCCCTGTTTGCCCCCCCATCGTGGGCAACAGCGCATCAGGCCGTTCTTTCTCAATGATTTTTGCGATGGTTTGCCAGCGAACGGGTTCTATATATACGGCATCGGCCATTTCCGGGTCGGTCATGATGGTTGCCGGATTGGAATTCACCAATATGACGCGATAACCTTCCTCGCGTAACGCCTTGCACGCCTGGGTACCGGAATAATCGAACTCACAGGCCTGCCCAATCACGATAGGGCCGGCGCCGATGATCAATACACTGTTTATGTCAGTTCTTTTAGGCATGGATGACGCTCACCTGTTTCTCTCCATCAGTTCTATGAAGCGCTCAAAAAGGGATCTGACGTCGTGGGGACCCGGGCTTGCTTCCGGGTGTCCCTGGAAACCGAACGCCGGGCACTCGTTATGGTGGATGCCTTGCACCGTGCCGTCGAATAATGAGCGGTGCGTGACCGACAGGGAGTCAGGGATTGAGGATTCGTCAACGACGAAGCCATGATTTTGGCTGGTTATCATTACTTTGCCGGTGGCCAATTCTTGTACCGGGTGGTTGCCGCCATGGTGGCCGAACTTCATTTTCACCGTCTCCGCCCCGCAGGCGAGCGCCAGCAGTTGGTGCCCGAGGCAAATACCAAAGACAGGGATGCCTGAAGATACGATTTCACTGATGGCGTCAATGGCGTAATCGCATGGTTCCGGGTCACCGGGGCCGTTGGACAAGAACACGCCGTCGGGGGAACCGGAGAGTATTTCTTTCGCCGACGTCATCGCCGGCGCTACCTCCAACTCGCAACCCAGGTCGGACAAAATCCGCAAAATGTTTCTTTTCACGCCAAAATCACAGGCGACGACCTTCCACTTTCCGGCATTCCGTTTCCTCGCTGCGTCTCGTTGCGCATAGCCTTCGCTTAATGACCAGACGCCTTCCTGCCAGTGATATTGTCGCGACGTCGTGACTTCCTTTGCCAAGTCCATGCCTTGCAGACCGGGAAAACCCTGGGCAAGTTCCAGGGCATGGCTTTCATCCAATCGATCGCCGGCAAGAATGCACCCGTTCTGCGCCCCCTTGTCCCTGAGAATCCGGGTAAGATGCCGGGTATCTACATTTGCAATGGCGACGATGCCGTTTGCGATCAGGTAATCCGAAAGGGGCTGCTCCGTGCGCCAGCTGCTCGGGATAAAGGGCAACTGCTTTATGATTAACCCGCCGGCGTAAATTCGGGACGATTCCTCGTCTTCCGAATTGACGCCCACGTTGCCAATCTGCGGCTGGGTAAAGGTGATTAACTGTCGGCAGTAGGACGGGTCCGTGAGGATTTCCTGGTAGCCCGTTATCGAGGTGTTAAAAACAACTTCCCCCACCGCCTCACCATCAACGCCGATAGATTGGCCGTAAAACAAACTGCCGTCTGCCAATGCGAGTAAAGCCGAATAACTCAATAATACCCCCGTGAACAGGTGACATACATACAAAACGGGAGCAATCTCCCGATTACTCCCGTTTATCTGAGATTTAACAGTTTACTAAACCAAAGGGGCCGATGTCGATTGATTTTTCTTATTTCGCGGGGTGCTCTTGATGTTAAATGCTGATTTTAAGCTTCTGCAGCATCTCCGTAAAAGTTATGCACTCAACATCTTCTTCCGCACATATCAGCGGGATTTTGTAGTTACTAACTCTTTTGGGCCGCGCTGTTTGTACACTTTCCAACGTGACCACCGTATTTTCATTGTATTTCGCATAAGCAATGAGCTTAATGTCATTTTGGTTGGCTCCTTTTCCATAATTATCAGTCTGGTACTTTCTCTCCAATTCCAGTGCTTTACCGTCGATGTCATCGCTTATCGGAATCGGGGTAAACCCACTGCTCTCCATCCATAAACGCAAGGAATACTTTTCCCTCAATTTGCCATCGGATGGATTTTTAAGAGTTTTTCTGTCTTCAGAAGACATGGGTTCAATTTCATCAAAAATCGGTTTAATTAGAATAAGTTCCTCATGATTTTGTGCCAATGCCTCCCACAGGGAAGGAAATACATTACGGTGATAAGTTGTTAGCCAAGGCGTTATCAGCGCATTAGCATCCAAACAAAACCTCACAACATATCCGCCATTTCCAGAGCATGGGAAGGCTGCTTCAGATCAAGTAACTGACATAACTTGTGCAGTCCAATTTCTTGATTATGATAGGCTTGGAAGACGGTTTTTGAGAAAAGGCGCCCATATTGATCGATTGTCTCCTTTGCCCGGTTTCTACTTGGCCCCCCAGTACTACTTTTAAGGCGCTCCTTAAGGGTCTCGTATTCTTTTTTAATCAATTTGTCTATATCTTTATAAGAATCCTGGCTGATTATTTTCAATTGACGCAACCTGACAAGACAGGCGTAAGGGCTGACATTAAAATCATTGGCCAGTCTTTTTACTCCATGAAGATCAGTAATTGGCCCACTGCCTGCTTTTGCCATGAAAGCAACTTCGGGCATCAAAACATTACCGGCGAATTGATCACACCACTGTTCCTCCTCAGAATCCGGCATTCCGCTACCGTCTATCACGGTCTCTTTTCTCAGTAAATGCCCGAGCTCGTGGAGTAGCGTAAAAGACTGCGCCTTTTTGGCATCCAAGTCATTGATGATGATGATAGGCAGCTTTGAGTAATAAATGGAGAAACCGCGAAATACTTCCGCGTCAACATGTGACCAACCAAGGTACTTACTGGTCATGAATACAAAGATACCCTTGTCTTCAATTCTTTCTTTCCATTCAGGAAAAGAAAAGCTGCCTTGTTCGGCATTCAGCCATCGCCGGACAGATTCTGATAGTTTTTTTGGAGAAGAATACTGTCGCACGTCATCGAGTCCCTTAAAGTCTTCTATCGGCTCTTCTATATCTTCTCGCAATTCAATAATCAGCCGTCGTAAACGTTCAGTCCTTACCCATAAAATGCGTACTTCAGAGTTGTGGATGGCATCCACATCACTGTGTGCTAATTTCCTGAATGTCGGTAGTCGCTCTATCTGATACTGTTCAGGAAATTCTTCGCTGATAAATACCCATCTTGGCACTTGATACAACCATGAAAGGCTATCTAACTGCTTGAAGGTGGGCTTCACATCACCATTTTCTATTTCAGCAATCTTCTTGACTTTCCTTGTTACTTTTTCAATAGTCATGCCGAGCTGTTCGCGGCATTGGCGCAAGATTTCAGTATTGGTGTTTTCTGCTAGCTTGCTCATGCTGTCACTGAATTGCTTGTCGGCTCCCCGCCAGTTTTCAAGAGAATATAAATTGGTCAACAGGTCATCGTTAAATCTCTATAATGTTGTTTTCTTTGAAAGTTCAACAAGATAGAGGGGTCTGCGGATGACATTGAAATGTCATTATACGGGATTAACCGCCATTGTGTTAGCGGCAGGCGGTTCGAGCAGGTACGGTAAATGTAAACAGCTTATTGATATAAACGGCGCCAGTCTAATCCGGGCCGCCATCAACAAACTCTCATCGATATTGCGACATGAGCGGATATACGTCGTTGTCGGGGCAAATTCGGAAGGTGTTATTCACAGTATCAGGGGGTTGCCGGTCAACGTTATTCACAACACCCATTGGCAAACAGGCATCGCCTCCTCCCTTAAAGCGGGGATAAAAAGCATCAAGCCGGGCTGCAAGGCCGTAATGATTACCTTGTGTGACCAACCCCTGATTTCAGCAATCCACTTGGAACAATTAATCAAACTGTGGAGTGAAAATCAATCCAAAATCATCGCCAGCACTTACGCCGGTACCCTCGGCACTCCCGCCATCATCCCCATTGATCTCTGCCCGCAACTCCTCGAATTAGAAGGCGATACGGGAGCAAAACCAATACTGGGAAAGACCCCGAACCGGCTGATCAAGCTGCCCATCCCTGAAGCCGAATTTGATATCGATACGCCGACAGACCTGGAAAACCTGAAGAAACTGCTGTGATTAAGGGAAGCAAATAAGAGCGCTCATAAATTTTCCAATGTGAGGGGTCTATTTTCATACGGCTTGCTTCTCGTCGTCTCATTCTTCAAATAGTCGGGTGAATTCGGCGTATCATTCCAGTTATCAGAGTGTTATGCTCACATGGTAACCCGATTTTATTTAACAGGATTTCATCATGCTAACCGTTCGCCTGAACGCCGAGATTGAACAACGCTTGGCCGCGCTGGTCAAGCGCATCGGTCGCACCAAAACCTATTACGTCAGGGAAGCTATCCTGCAATATATGGATGATTTGGAGGAGGCATCCCTCGCGGTGAAACGGCTGGAGAACGCGGGTAAACGCTGGACTCAAATGGAATTGGAACAAGGACTTGACCGGTGACTCGTCACCGTAGATCGCTCACAAGGGGTCTCCCTCTAGTGCCATACGGCTTAATTTGTTGAATGAGGCCCGCCTGATTTTTCGACACGCGTTCTGAAGCAGCCTTACGTACTCGCGTGTCCATTCTGCCGAGTACTCCTTATCGCTGAGAGCTTCCAGAAGGGCGTTCGAACTAGGCGAATTTCTGATAGCTAGTTTCGGGGCTGACACCAACACCCAGTAGGGTTCTGGAGAACTGATGGCAAGTGCGTAGTAGCCGTCTACGTTGGGTCCTTCCATCAGCGAAGCGAGGTCGCCCCCCGTCAATTTACGAGGGCGGGAACCAGTTACTTCGGCTTCCACTTCAAAACGAAATTCCCTTCCGTCTCTGATAGCGACGATATCCGGATGCCCTGAATGATTGACCTCCTTTATTCTATAGCCAAGCCGCAATAGCACGTGTGCAGCGAGAGCTTGGACTTTGTAGCCGACCTCCCCGCTAGAGGCGCTTGAGTAGATGCGCTTAATGCACTCCTTTGCATTAGAATCTGTATAACTATCAGTAATCAATTTTGAGGTCTGGACCGTCTTGGTACGACCATTGGGTGGGTTCAACGACAACATAACTATCTGGCTCGAATTTCTTCGGTAGTAATTCCCGAAACCGCACGGTTTCCTGCGAAGCAACCATGATTTGTACACGATGTCCGAGTTCGGCTAAGCACTCAATCAATATCTTGGTATGTTCCTCATCGAACGCTCGTGTGGGGTCGTCCAACAAAATTAAGTACACCTCAGTAGGAGTATCGTCAGCTTGACTGAATGCAAAGTATGGGACAAGAGCCAGCGCGCTCTCGGCCTGTCCATTCAGTACTCCAGTCGGGTGCCTACGACCGGAATCATCCTGGCTACTCTCTACTTTTAGGTCGAACTTTGGTAGTTTGTTCTCTGCAAGGGTCAGTCGGTCAAACCATGGGTGGTGAGTTAGCGCGGCAAAAGCCTTTGAAAGATTCTTCGATACCTTTGGAATCCCTTCTTTAAGCTGGCCAATAAGACATGTTTGGATCGCCTCTTTTATTGCCTGAACTGACTCTCCGAACGAAACAAGTCCATTGTACGCATTCTGGACTTTCCCAAGTTGGTTCCTGGACTTCTCAAGACGCTTCAACTCATCTTGGAGACGATGAAAATTTTCCTCATCCCTCAGCTTGGACAATCGTGCCTCTAATGTGGCAAGCCCGTCCTCTTGCCCGTTAATCTGCTCCTCAATTGAGGCCTCGCATTTTAAACAGCGATCTATCATTTTATCGAGGTGCTCTGTACTAACTTGCTCGGGGAGTTCCTGTGCATTCCCCTGAGCAATGCGCATCCTAGCTGTATTTGCGTTTTGCTTTAGCTCTTTTAGTTTACTTCTGTAAAGCTTGGCTTGTCGGTTAAGTTCTTCGGCTTGTTTAAGCCGGTTTTCTTGCTGAATCAGGCCTAAAGTTATATTGCCAGCCAATTGACTGACAGTACGTTGGAGTGTTGCATCTAAGTCTTGGCGTTGATGTTCCTCTTCGCAGACAGGACAGTGGGCAGATTCGGCTTGATCGCGACGCAATAGGGAAATTGCATTCTCGACGATTTGGCGCCTTAGAGCATCAGCATCTGCAGCTGACCGTGCTTCGTCGAAGTTCTTCCGGGCCTCGTCCAGAGACACGCCCTCCAGAGTGTCTTTAAGTCGCGATTGTATGTTATTGATCTCATTTTGTAGAGTCTCGACTTTTCCCTGAATATCGCGGAGTGCCTTCAGGCCATCCCTACGTTTGATATTCTCTGCCAATTCCGTTTTAAGCCCGCTTTGGTCTTGGTCGCGTCTATTATTCAACGCGTCTTCTGCGTCGGCAATCAAAGCGTCGAGTGATACCCCTAACAAAGACTCGTCAGATGGTCCCCTTGTGATTTCTTTAATCAGATCTCGTGCTTCATTTTCGGACTGGGCAACCGATGGCGGCCTATTTCTACCCCAAGGCGGTGAACGGAGAATGTTTCCTCGTTTGCCTTTAAATTCGGTGATTCTATTGTTGATATTATCGCGAATATCAGTTATCTGTTGACCTAGACTCTCCTCGACTGAGTGCTGGTCTTCTATAAAACTTTCCACTTGGCTTAGCAGCAATCTAGGGGAAGTAAGTTCGAGGTAGTCGAAGACAGTTTTCTCAAATGGAGCAAGATCTTCGGGTTGCCGACGGAGCGAGGTAGACTGAGGGGCAAGAATGATGTGTGTACCTTCACCTGCATCCACAAAGGCCAATTGGGGCATAATTTTTCCAATAAAATGTCTCTGCCCTTGCTCATCGGTAAGCTTGGCTTCGCTCCCACCACCAGTACCCCGTAACAAAGTGCGTTGAAGATTCCACTTTTTTCCTTCCCGCATCAGTGTGATAACGACACGGCACACTTCAGAATAGCGCTGATTCGCTACAGTTTCATTCGGCCTACCTGTGGAACCGAACAGCCCCCAGCGAATGGCCTCTATAATGCTCGATTTCCCTTTACCATTTTGTCCCAGCAAGAAGGCGTGGCGACCCCTAAAATCAATTTCTTTACGTGTCGTGAAGCCCTTGAATCCTTCAATTTCAACGGCTTGGACACGGAACCCACTATCTGCCATTGGCTTTAGCTCTCTTTAATTGAATTGAGTAAACTCTTTACATATTCTTCAAGTTGTTGTCTCTCGGCCTCAAGATATTTTTTAGCGGCGTCGGGACCATCTCTATCAAACTCCTGCGCCATGGGTGTCCATAGAGCGCGGGCTTCTTCAGAGGTTAATCGGTCTCCAACTAGTCCGCTAAATTTAGTATTCTGTACTTTATTCATAACTATCTTACCTCCAGAGACTCCGTCAGCCAGCGAGATACAACAAGAGGCATTGTGACGGGATTTTATTTTGACCAATTTGGTGGGCAGGGAGTGTAAACCTATCTATGTAAACGGTTATTTCATATCAGACAGACATTCTGTCTCCAAAAAGAATAATAAACTGATCCGATGCCGCTTTCCAAGCCGAATAGTAGTGTAACTGTCTTTCTACAAATTTTATTTTGATCATCAAATTTCAGGGCTGCTCGAACCGGGAGCTATCAAGGCCATGCTGCGAGAGAGCTTGCGCCGTCGCGCTATCGATGGTTTATTTGTCGCCGCTGACAAATTAGCTGCTGCTGATTTTCCTCCTATGGCGATGTATGAGATTCAGGCTGAGGTGAACGCCGTGTGTACGCAGAGGCAGCAACGTGCGCTTAGCGCTTGATGTCGATGATGAATCAATCGGCTGGCATGTGGCTTGACTCGGCATAGGCAACTTCCCAGTTTTGGCCGTCGAATGTTTCGACTTTGACGTTGCTTATATTCGTCTTGTCCAGGCAGTTGACGTTGATGCTGTATCCCTCGGGGAAAGACCTGGGGATATAAAATGACTTGATGCCGCAGGTCTTGCAAAACATGTGTTCGGCCACGCCCGTATTGAAGGTGTAAACCGACAGCGCTTCCTGTCCCTGCAACAACCGAAATCGTGATCTTGGGACATGCAGGTGCAGGTAGCCGCTCATGCGGCAAATAGAGCAATTGCAATAGAGCGCCGGCACGTCGGCCGGCGCTTCCACTTCAAATTGAATGGCGCCGCAATGGCACCCTCCTCTGTGGGCAAGCAAATCTTTACTCATGTTCAGTACTCCCTCTCGCAATATGTAGCTAAATCTTCGGTTGTTTCTTACTTATCATCGTTATGGAACTATGGCAATCGTCAAGACGATGAATTTCCGGGCAAACGACTTTCATCGTCAATCAACACTACGCGGCTTGGTCGATGATCGCCCCAGCGCCAGAACACCAGGTTGAGATCATCTTCCCCGGTCCCCGGCGCAAAACTCCAAACGCGCATTCCTGCGTAGCCAGCCGCCATCAGCCGGTCAGCCAGGGCGTGTGAAGCCGGGATGGCGCCCCCCAGCATTTCCTTTCTCCAATTCGGGCATCGCAATTCGGCATCGGCTACCTTGTCTACATCTCGTTGCGAAGGGTCCAATGCGTCGAAGACGGGTTCTGCATCAACCTCGTAAGCGCATAATATGACCGGTTGAAAGGGCCTTCCCAACGGACTCGCCTCCCTGATGGCTGTGGCTGGTGACAGGGACGTATAGAGCGCCGGAACCCCAATCCGATTGAATCGCCCTCCATAGAGACGCGCGCCCTCTCCCGAAACCGGAGTCCATGACCATCGCGGGTCATGCGCGCGATAGACGAGACCCCGGAAGCGTATCACGCAGGCGGCGTATCAGGCATAACCGCCGGCCATGACTTGGTCGAGATAGGCGTGGACCTGGGCCGCCTTGCCTTCCCGCACTAACTGGTCGGGCGTCATACCGCCGAAACCCGGTAACGGCTCGGCGCGGAACCAGGCATAGGCCGCCAGGTCGGAACCGATATGGGCCGAAACCCGATGAAGGATTTCCAACATCTGTCGCAGCCGAGTCTGCGTCTTCCGCGCCCGGATTCGCGAGGCCCGCGAGAAGGCATCCCGACCAAGCCCCAAGGTGTCGGCGACCTCGGCCTTGGTCGTACGTAACGCATCCGCGACGAGTGCAGGCGAGAATACCTGATCTTCAACAAATTCCTGAAATCTCATGGGTATACCTCATATTTCATCACGCGATTTACCGTGATTCTATATGATTAAAGCAGCAAGTCAACCACTGTTTCCTGCCCGGACAATTAATGTTGACGCTATCCTGCATACAGGAAAATAAATGGGTATCCTCTATTACATCACTGCCAGGATACAAGATGACCTAAACCATCCTTCACCAGACAACTGGCACAGAAATAATCCTTCGGGCCAGACTTCATTGAGGTTCCAGGTGTGACCTCAGCAGAACAACTGCTGCATGATACGGTACGATTACGTTCTGCCTCCCGCTCCTCAGCAACATGCTTCCTTCTCGCTTCCGCCTCCTCCTTTCCGTACTCACTATTACTCCATGCCAATACCATAGCTTCTTCCAGGATAGAGTCTTTATCCTGGTCGGGCGTTTGAGCCATTTCGAGATACCCCGCCCTTTCATCCTTCGGGAGCTTACTCCAATAAGTCTCCATATCAATATCAATCATGTTCAGACCTCAAATTTTGGTAATCCTCGGTAATGCTGATGGCTATTATCAGACCTGCCTCAACTCAGGCCTCGTCCATTCAATTAGTTGCTGGTCAGCGCGGAGTTTTTTACGTTGCAACAGCATTGCGCTGAATATGTCCTCAAGATCATTTTCTGCTTCAACAAGTAATGGCAAGGCAGCTTCAGCTTCCGTATGGAACTGCCTTTTCAGACCATTGCATTCATAGGCTTCATGCCACCAGCGCAATATCCTGGGTTTGGCGTCTATAACCCGTTCCGCGGATGGCAGCTTGTCTCCCTTCTCGCCGTTTACCTCGGTCGCAGCCGGCGCCAGGTTCCAGAGATCATTATTGAACCAGTGGCTCCAGGGGAAACAGTGATCTATATCATAATTACGCTTGGTCACGTCGGCATTACTCCATATACAGATGATCCTGGCGCCCTGCTGTTTCAATTGCTCTGCCCGGTCCCGAACCTGCTTGGTATCACGGCGCCCCTCCTCCCATTCCAGCGCCCGATAGTATAGATCGTCATATCGTACTTCCCAGCCCCTCATCAAATTCACCCATTTATTGATGATTGTTGGTTCCAGCCAGCAGGTATATTGCCCCAGTGTTTGCCACAAGGCGGAGGGAATGCGAAGAACCCCAAAACGGGCCAGAAATTGTTTATTGATCTCTATGGGCCTTTCGGACCTTTGCGATCGATACCGGTCACACTCGAAAATCGGTCGATTCTGCCCGGGGAAGGTCGTATATTTCACCGGCATGTTCTCTATGTTGGCGCAGGCATCCCTGATTGCGCCTGTGATTATTGCTGCCTGTGGGCCATGGAAGTTAGCGCCGATGCGCAGGTCGAACGGTGACGTTGTTGACGCCAAAGCATGGAAATCATCTTTGGCAAAGCCGTAACCCAGACGGGGATTGCCATGCTGTCTGAGCCCGTGGCCATGCAGTAGCGGGATATAGAGCTTGAGCCAGTAAAGCCCGACAAGACCAAAGGGAATCTCTACCCAGTCTTCAGTTCTTTGCAGCGTCATGCCAGGCGCGCCTTCGGCAATTCTCAGCAGGGTGCGCAGTAAACCCAGCTTGTAGGAAGACGACATATCGTCGTTGACAATAATGTGGCGCAACAGTGGCAGGTTCCCGGTGCCATCGTCCGGCACTTGAAAGCAAAACGTTTCCCAATCGACTCCATCCCGCCCTGACAGGTCTTCCTGCCGGTTCCGGCTTACCAAATCCAGGGCGCGGGATTTGGCAAGGACGGTCAACTCACCCGAGTCTATCGCAAAGAACCCGCGTTCAGCGTTGGTTGCCGGGTTGGTATCATATCGAATGGAAATGACCAGCAATCCGCCCGGCGACAACAACTCGCTGATAACCCTGAAGGCTCGTTGTCGTTGCCTGGGTGGTATGTGCATCCAGACTGCGCTGACGAGGATAAAATCAAATCGGGAACCGAGTTTTCTCAAACTATCGAGAGACGGCAGCCTGTCATCAAGCCATGACACATCAGGGTGGTTCGATTTCCGGGCCAATTCCCTGAATTCAGCACAAGGCTCAACCGCGATAACGTCCCAACCCTTTCGCGCCAACCAGTTGGCATCCCTGCCACTTGCAGCGCCTATATCACAAGCAAGTCCGGGCCTGTCCGGCAGGTAAGCAATCCAGTTTTTATGCAAGTCCTCCGCATTCAGACGTATATAATCCTGGTAGAGCTTTTTTGCATGCTGGCTGTAATAAGTCATGAATTGAGATTATACTTTTATCAATTCCTGATACCAACAGCTTGACAATCGCGTACAGGCGACACACAGGTCCCGTATGTACTGAACCTGGGCACACTCTTGACAACCGTACCTGAAGGCGCGACATCGGGATATTGGCGACTGGAACGGGATTCGTCAGGTGCGCCAAGCGTCACGCCAAGCGAGCCGCGAAGACGTCCCGGCGCCGAGTCCCGCGGCCAAGGGTCAGGCACTCATCGCCGTACCGCTGATTGTTGCGGCCAGGCTGGCCCTCTATTCGACGATGCGCAGGCGCTACCCTTTTATGACAACTGATATTTTTCACCCTGCCACGGCTTGCTGGTTCAAGGCCGCATTCGATTGTCCGACGCCCGTACAAACGGATGCCTGGCCGGCGATCAAGCAAGGCCGTCATGCTTTGATAGCGGCGCCGACCGGCAGCGGTAAAACCCTTGCCGCCTTCCTTGCGGCGATAGATGACCTGGTGCGGGAAGGTCTCGACAAGGGCCTCGACAACGAGACACATATCTTATACGTCTCGCCCCTGAAAGCCCTATCCAACGATATTCAGAAGAACCTCCAGGAGCCGCTGAAGGGAATCGAAGACGCCCTTGAAATGCAGGGCTTGTCTGCCGTAGATATCCGCGCTGTCGTTCGCACCGGCGACACGTCGCAATCGGAGCGGCAACGTATGCGGCGCGAACCGCCTCATATTTTAGTTACTACCCCCGAGTCATTATATATTTTGTTAACAAGCGCTTCCGGCAGGGACATGCTGCGTACCGTGCGTACCGTTATTGTCGATGAGATCCACGCCCTGGCTTCCAATAAACGCGGGGCGCACTTGTCATTATCATTGGAACGACTTGACGCGTTGACGGAAAGCAGTCCCGTCCGCATCGGGTTATCGGCAACGCAACGACCCATTGCAGAGGTCGCCCGCTTCCTGGTTGGCAACCGACAAGAACATTGCAACGTCATTGACCGCGGCCACGTCAGGCAATTCGATCTTGCGCTTGAAATCCCCGGTTCCCCCTTGGAGGCGGTCATGGCCGGCGAGGTGTGGCAGGAACTGTACCAGCAACTGGCCGGCTTGATTGAACAACACAAGACCACGCTTATCTTTGTCAATACCCGCCGCCTGGCGGAGCGGGCGGCGCGTTTCCTGGCGGAACGAATAGGCGAGCAGTTCGTCACCGCCCATCACGGCAGCCTGGCAAGGGAACACCGCCTCGACGCCGAGCAACGGTTAAAACACGGTGAGTTGAAGGCGCTGGTTGCCACCGCATCCCTGGAATTGGGCATTGATATAGGCGACGTTGATCTTGTCTGTCAATTAGGCTCCCCCCGGTCTATTTCCACTTTCTTGCAGCGCGTCGGTCGGTCTGGTCATCGCCTGGGCGAGACCCCCAAAGGTCGCTTGTTTCCACTGACCCGGGATGACTTGGTGGAATGCGCGGCGCTGTTAGATGCGGTCCGGCGCGATGAGCTGGATCGAATATCAGCGCCCGGCGGGTGTCTGGACGTACTCTCGCAACAAATCGTGGCAGAGACGGCCTGCCGGGAATGGCAGGAGGATGAGTTGTTTCAATGGGTGACCCGCGCCTGGCCATACAGGGAATTAAGCCGCAGAAAGTTCAAAGACGTGCTGGACATGTTGGCGCAGGGGTTCTCCACCCGGCGCGGCAGGCGAAGCCGGTATATCCATTACGATGCGGTAAACGGACGCATCAAACCCAGGCAGGGCGCCAAACTGACCGCAGTCACCAATGGCGGCGTCATACCGGACCAATTCGACTATGACGTCGTGCTGGAGCCGGAAGGCCATTTCATCGGGACCTTGAATGAAGATTTCGCCTTTGAAAGCCTGCCCGGCGATATATTTCAACTAGGCAATACGTCGTACCGTATTTTGAAAGTCGAACAGGGCAAAGTCCGGGTTGAAGACGCCCGGGGACAACCCCCCAACATTCCCTTCTGGTTTGGCGAGGCGCCGGGCAGGTCAGATGAATTAAGCAAGGCGGTATCCCGCGTGCGGGAAATCATGGATGAAAAATTAACGGACGGCATGGCCGCCGCGGCTGGATGGCTGGGCAATGAATTACGTCTTTCCGATGCGGCGGCGGGTCAGTTGACGGAACACCTGGCGGGTGGCCGCGCCGCCCTGGGACGCCTGCCGACGCAACGGGACATCGTCTTTGAACGATTTTTCGACGAGGCGGGCGACCAGCACCTGGTCATACACAGCCCCTTCGGGGCGCGCATCAACCGCGCCTGGGGGCTGGCTATGCGTAAACGCTTTTGCCGCCGGTTCAATTTTGAACTACAGGCCGCCGCATTGGACGACAGCATCGTCATATCCTTAGGCGCCATCCACAGTTTTCCCCTGACTGAGGCGACCCGTTTCCTGAACTCCAACAGTATCAGGGACGTAGTCACCCAGGCGATGTTGGCGGCGCCCATGTTCCCGACGCACTGGCGCTGGAACGCAAGCATAGCGCTGGCCGTCAGGCGTAATAACAAAGGGCAAAAAGTCCCCGCCCAGTTTCAACGAACCGATGCGGAGGACTTGATGGCCGTCATTTTTCCCGACCAACTGGCCTGCCAGGACAATATCGCGGGGGAAAGGGAAATACCGGCACACCCCTTGGTCGAACAAACCATCGACGATTGTCTGAATGAGCTGATGGACATCAAAGGCCTGGAAAAAATCCTGCGCCGATATGAGCAGGGGCAGGTATTTTTCCATTGCTGCGACCTGGGCGGACCATCGCCGTTGGCCCAGGAAATACTGACCGCGCGTCCCTATGCCTTTCTGGATGATGCCCCTGCCGAAGAACGCCGCGCCAATGCCGTCGTCGCCAGACGCTTCATGCACCCCGCCGATGCCTCGGAATTGGGCCGGTTGAGCCCGGAGGCAATCGCGCAAGTCCGCAGCGAAGCCTGGCCCGGCTTTAACGATGCGGAAGAACTGCATGATGCGTTAATGGTGTTGGGCGCCATGACCGAGCGGGAAGGAAAGGGAGATAATCCGGCGCAAACGAATCACCCGGCCTGGCTGGCCCAACTCGCGGAAGATAAACGGGCCGCGGTTTTGAAAACCGGGAAACAGACCCTTTGGATATGCGCTGAACGATTGCCCCTGATCAAAGCGGTCTATGCCGGGGCTGAAATCGATCCGCCCTTGTCACCCGCCGGGACGGCGACAGGGAAAGAATGGACAAAAGAGGCCTCGCTGGTTGAGTTGGTCAGGGGCCGGTTGGAATGCAGCGGCCCCGTGACGGAGGCGCAACTGGCGACGCTGTTTGAATCAAGCCGGTCCGAAATCAACGGGGCCCTGTTGGCATTGCAAAATGAAGGCTATGCAATGCAGGGCCGGTTTACCGACGCCGCCGGGAGCGCCGGCGATACGGGGGCAACAGAGTGGTGCGAACGGGGGTTGCTCGCCAGGATACACCGGTACACTATCAGGTCATTGCGTGATGAAATTCAACCGGTCACGGCCGCGAACTATATGCGGTTTTTATTCAGGTGGCACGGCATGGATGAGAACCAGCCCCAGGGAGACAACGCGCTTTTAACGGCAATAGATAAACTGGAAGGTTTTCCCATTCCCGCCGCGGCGTGGGAAAAGGATATTCTGCCGGCCCGGATCAAAGATTATTCAGTAACGTCGCTGGACCGGCTGTGCAGCGCCGGCCGCATCGTATGGGCGCGCCTCTTGACGAACAAGCACCGGCGGAAAATCGATCAGGCCTCCTCCAGCAAGATGGTATTGCTGAGAAATACGCCTGTTGCCTTGATGGGCCGTGAACATCTTGGTCTGTGGCAAAAATTGCAAGCGTCGAAAACGGATGAAAAACCCGAATTATCGGCGGCAGCGGAGAAAATTTCAGCCGTTTTACAACAACAGGGAGCTTCGTTTTTTATCGACCTGGTCCATAAAACGGGGCTGCTCCGCACGCACACCGAAGAGGCATTGGCGGAGCTTGCCGCCTGTGGCGTGGTCACGTCCGACAGTTACTCGGGACTGCGGGCATTAATTACGCCAAGCAACAAACGACCGACCTACGCCCGCCGGAGTTACCACCGGAGAAAAATGCCGATGGTAAATAACGTCGATGCCGCGGGCCGCTGGTCGATAATCAGTCAGCCGGGGGAAACTCCTGAAGATAAACCGGCGCCTGGCTGGTTTAATACGGATGAAAATACACTCAATGCCGTTGCCGGCAAGTTGCTGGAACGTTACGGGGTCGTATTCAGGAAAGTACTGGAGCGCGAAGCCGGTTTGCCACCCTGGAGGGAGTTATTGTACGTTTACCGCCGCATGGAGGCCCGTGGTGAAATCCGCGGGGGACATTTTGTCGAGGGCTTCGGCGGGGAACAATTTGCCCTGGCAGATGCGATTGCGTTATTAAGAAAACAAAAAAGGGAGCCGCGGGAATTGCCGCCCGTTGTCATATCTGCCACTGATCCGTTGAACTTGACCGGCATAATCCAACCGGGTGAGCGCATTCCGGCCCTGCACACCAATAGAATATTGTTCAGGAACGGTTTGCCTGCCGCAAAGCAGATGAACGGCTTGATCACCTTTCTTGCGGACCTTGATCCTGCCTCCCGGCGGGAAATTAACAGCCTGTTGACGCGCAAACGTAATAAGAGAAGTTTTCTGCCGGATACCGATATTCGCCAGTATGACGGTGGCGGACAGTTGTGACGCTGGGAGTGTTATTCAGCTCGTGATTTTACTTTCATGACGCTGCCGGCCTGTTCCGGAAACGGCAGCGAGGCATGGCTTTGCTTGATTTCGGCCAACCTGGCCAATATCCGGGACGGCATTTGCGTTACCCGTCTTGTATTCATATCCACGTAAAGACCTAATAATTCATTCGTTGCCGCAAGATACCCCTGCCCGGCATGGTGCATGTGGTGAAAATAATGTATGCGCTTTTCGTCATAATCCAGCAGCCGGGTTGTGACTGATACCTCGTCAGCTTCTTTCACTTCCCGGATATAGTTGACGTGGGCTTCCACCGTGAAAGTCGATGCGTTATTTGCGCGCCTGAATTCCTCACCCAGGCCAACGTAGTCAAGAAATTCATCCGTGGCATGATCAAAAACCAGCACGTAATAGGACACGTTCATGTGCCCGTTGTAATCAATCCATTCAGGGCGGATTACCTCCCTGTGCAATTCAAGTGGAGCCGGTATAGACATAGATCAAATTCTCCTCGCGGCAAGCCTGTCCCCTGCCCCCTGTCAGCGCAGGCCCAGGACGTCCTGCATATCGTACAGCCCGGAGTTTTTCTGCATTATCCATTGCGCGGCGCGGACGGCGCCGGCGGCGAACGTTTTTCGGCTGGTGGCAACGTGCCTGATCTCGACCCGTTCCCCGGCGCCGGCAAACATCACGGTATGCTCGCCGACAATATCGCCGGCGCGAATGGTTTGAAATCCGATAGTTTTTTGCTCCCTCTCGCCGGTAATGCCTTCTCGCCCGTAAATTGCACATTCCTCAAGATCGCGTCCCAACTTGTCGGCGATGATCTCACCCAGGCGCACCGCCGTGCCTGAGGGCGCGTCTTTCTTTTGGTTATGGTGGGCTTCAATAATTTCTATATCGGCGCTGTCACCGACAATTTCTGCCGCCAACTCCGCCAGCTTGAAGCACAGGTTGACGCCGGCGCTCATGTTGGGGGCAAATACGATCCCGATCTCCCGGCTTGCCGCTTGTATCGCCTGTTTTTGTTCATCGGATAACCCGGTGGCGCCGATAACCATTTTCTTCCGGTTGGCCCGGCACTGCTCAAGGTTTTCCACGACTGCATCCGCTACTGTGAAGTCTATTAAAACGTCGAAGTCGTCCACAACGTCATCGATATTACTTACCATGCCGACACCCTGTTTCCCTATACCGGCTACCTCACCCGCATCCAATCCAACCGTCGGTGAATCCCTGCTTTCAATCGCCGCGCCCGTGGTGACGCCGGTGGTATCATTAATTACTTCCTGGATGGTTTTTCCCATTCTCCCGGCCGCGCCGCAGATCCCGATTTTTATCATCATTTCACCCCTTAAACTTTATCGCTCTCCCGGGAGGGAACCAAATACTTCACCTGGTCATATTATCGAAGAATTTTTTAACGCCGGCCAGCCAGTCGCTTGCCCTCGGACGATGCCGCTTGTCATTTTCCGTCATGGCTTCTTCGAGTTGGCGCAACAAATCCTTTTGCTTCCTGTTCAGGTTCACGGGTGTTTCAACCACTGCGCGACATAATAAATCGCCTTTTGCCGAAGACCTGACGGAACGAACGCCTTTACCGTGTAACCGAAATAATCTGCCACTTTGGGTCTCCGGGGGGATTTTCAGTTTAACCTTTCCGTCCAATGTCGGAATTTCCAGGTCCTTCCCGAGGGTTGCTGCCGTGAAACTGATGGGAATTTCACAGAAAATATCCGAGCCTTTGCGGGTAAATATCTCATGTTCCCTGACGTTGACGTCGACGTAAAGATCGCCAGCGGGCGCGCCCTGTTCTCCTGCTTCACCCTCACGCGCCAAGCGAATCCTGTCCCCCGTATCGACGCCCGGCGGGACCTTCACGGATATTGTCCTGCTGTCGCGGACGCGGCCCTGGCCATTGCAGGCATTGCACGGATTGTTGATGATTTTTCCATTGCCGCGGCATTGCGGACAGGTCTGCTGCACTGAGAAAAACCCCTGCTGCATTCGCACCTGTCCGACGCCGTTGCACGTGGGACAGCTGACGGGCCTCGACCCTGCTTTAGCGCCGCTGCCGCTGCATATTTCGCACTTTACCAACTTCGGCACCCTTATCTTGATCGTCGTGCCGGAGATGGCTTCTTCAAGATTCAACGCCAGGTCATAGCGCAAATTCGACCCGGCGTGGGCGCGTTGGCCACCGCCGCGTCCCTGCGAACCGAAAATATCACCAAAAACACTGTCAAAAATATCGCCGAATCCATGGGCTTCCGCGCCGCCTCCGGCGGCTGTGCTGACGCCTGCATGACCAAATTGATCATAAGCCGCCCGCTTTTGTTCGCTACTTAAAACGTCATGGGCTTCCTTTGCTTCCTTGAAACTTTCTTCGGCGCTGGCGTTGTCCGGGTTGCGGTCCGGGTGATACTTCATGGCCAGCCGGCGAAATGCCTTTTTTATCTCGGCATCAGAAGCATTTTTTGATACGCCAAGGACTTCATAATAGTCTCGTTTCCCAGCCGGCATGTCTCACCAGGGAATGCGATGATCGCGCAGGATTTTTGTCACTGGCGAGAGCCTGCGACTGAAAGCATAGCGGTGACTATGATTGAAGGAGCGCATGCCCGCCAGTGACAAAAAGACCAGCGAGGACGCCTCCCCTGGTGGGAGATGCGAGCTAACCATGGGTTACTTTTTATCGTCGTCGACCTCCTCGAATTCAGCATCGACGACGTTCTCATCAGCCGGTTTATTATTGGCGTTGCCGGTTTCGGCTTCAGCGGCGCCGGCGGCCTGTTCAGCCGCAGCCTGCTGGTACGCCTTCTCTGCCAATTTACCCGCAACCTCGGTCAGCTTTTGCGTTTTCTCGTCTATTACGGCCTTGTCATCCCCTTTCAGGGCTTCTTCCACGTCGGCGATGGCTGCTTCAACATCCTTTTTTTCCTGTTCATCAATCTTATCGGACAGTTCAGCAATGGATTTCCTCGCTGAATGAACCATGTTTTCAGCCAGGTTGCGGGATTCAACCACATCCTTCGCTTTTCGATCTTCCTCAGCATGCGTCTCAGCGTCCCTGACCATTTTTTCGATTTCTTCATTCGACAAACCGCTTGAGGCCTTGATGACGATGGACTGCTCCTTGCCGGTTGCCTTGTCTTTCGCCGACACGTTCAAAATACCGTTTGCATCGATATCAAAAGCCACTTCAATCTGGGGTATCCCGCGGGGCGCGGACGGGATATCCGTCAGGTCAAACCGGCCCAGTGATTTATTGCCGGCGACCATTTCGCGTTCGCCCTGCAGGACGTGCACCGTCACTGCGGTTTGATTATCGTCCGCGGTCGAGAAGACCTGCTGCGCCTTGGTCGGTATCGTCGTATTCTTTTCAATGAGCTTGGTCATTACGCCGCCCAGGGTTTCGATGCCCAGCGACAGGGGCGTCACGTCAAGCAGCAATACGTCCTTAACGTCGCCTCCCAACACGCCGGCCTGTATCGCCGCGCCGCCGGCAACGGCCTCATCCGGGTTTATGTCCTTGCGCGGCTCCTTGCCAAAAAATTCCTCGACCTTCTCCTGCACCTTGGGCATGCGGGTCTGTCCACCTACTAATATGACGTCGGTGATATCCGCCGAAGAAAATCCGGCATCTTCCAGGGCGACGCGACAGGGTTTGATAGTGCGGTCGATCAGGTCTTCCACGAGAGACTCGAGCCTGGAGCGACTCATTTTGAGATTGAGGTGCTTGGGGCCGCCGGCGTCCGCCGTGATGTAAGGCAGGTTAATATCGGTCTGCTGGCTTGATGACAATTCTATCTTGGCCTTTTCCGCCGCTTCCTTTAACCGTTGCAGCGCCAGGGGATCATTATGCAGGTCGATACCCTGGTCTCTTTTAAACTCATCACAGAGAAAATCAATGATCCGCAAATCAAAATCTTCTCCGCCTAAAAACGTATCGCCGTTGGTGGACAACACCTCGAACTGATGTTCGCCGTCTATCTCGGCGATTTCAATAATGGATACGTCGAACGTTCCGCCGCCAAGGTCATAAACGGCGATCCTGGCGTCGCCCTGTTTCTTGTCCATGCCGTAGGCCAACGCCGCTGCAGTCGGTTCATTAATAATTCGCTGAACCTGGAGGCCGGCAATCTTGCCCGCATCCTTGGTTGCCTGGCGTTGTGAATCGTTGAAATAGGCCGGGACGGTAATAACCGCTTCAGAGACTTCTTCACCCAGGTAATCCTCAGCCGTCTGTTTCATTTTCATCAACACCCGCGCGGATATCTCAGGCGGGGCCATCTTCTTGCCTTTTATCTCAACCCAGGCATCGCTATTATCGGCTTTCACGATTTTATACGGTACCATGTTGATGTCTTTTTGCACGACGGCATCCCCAAAGCGCCTGCCGATCAAACGCTTGACGGCGAATAATGTATTGTGGGGATTAGTGACTGCCTGGCGCTTGGCTGACTGGCCTACCAATACTTCGTCATTATCAGAAAATGCAACAATTGACGGCGTGGTTCGCCCGCCTTCGCTGTTTTCGATAATCCTGGCCTGGCCGCCTTCCAGCACTGCAACGCAGGAATTTGTCGTGCCCAGGTCTATGCCGATTATTTTACCCATTTTTGAATCTCTCCGGTATTCTTAACTATTTGATTTGTCTGAATTTACAGTTGCGCGTATCAATAGGGAGCATATGAGGGCGATAACAACGAAATTCAAGCCTGATAAATAAACTTCCGGCAAATAAACCCCTCAAAACAGACTATTTCGCCACTATGACCTTGGCGGGCCTGACCAGGCGTCCGTTTAATTCATAGCCTTTTTGCATCACGGTCATAACAATGCCTGAATCACTGCCTTCAAACTCCTGCATCAAAACGGCTTCATGCCATTGAGGGTCGAACTTCTCACCGGCCGGGTCGATTACTTTTACGCCAACCCGGTCCAGGCAATCGAAAAACTTTTTCAGGGTCAGGTCCATCCCTTCCCGCAAACTCTCGATATCCTCCTCGGCCTGGGAGGCGTTGATACCCAATTCCATGCTGTCAATAACGGGCAGCAACTCATCGATAAAACCTTCCAGGGCATACTTGCGCGCCTTTTCGATTTCACGGGAGGCGCGCTTGCGGATATTATCCAATTCCGCAGTTGCGCGCAGGACTTTATCAATGTTTTCCTGAACTTCCATTTTCAGCCGTTCATTTTCCCGCAGCAGGCTTTCAGCTTCGGCCTCAGGCGCAGCTTCGCCGGCCTGCACGTCTGCATTATCCCCAGGCTGTCCGGCTCCCGGTCCTGCCTCCCCACCGGCGGGCTCCTCGAGCTCATCCGATTTTTCTTCTTCAGTGTCCGTTTGTTTTTCTTCTTCAACCATAGTTGACCTCATGAAATAAAAAGAGCTGGTGAGAAATGGGGGGCTAATTGGTGGAATTCAAGGCTGAACCCAATATTTTAGCGGTGACGTCTACAATCGGGATCACTCTTTCATAATCCATGCGGATGGGACCGATGACGCCCAACACGCCAAGAACCCGGCCATCCAACTCATAGGGAGAGGTTACGATACTGCAATCATCCAGTACTTCGTAACCTGATTCCTCGCCAATAAATATCTGCACGCCCTTGGCGTTAATCGCATTTTCCAGCAAGTGCAGGATATCCCGTTTTTGATTGAAACTCTCAAACAACCGCTTTAATTTATCCAGGTTGCCGAGCTCGGCCACGTCCATCAAGTTAGTGTGTCCTGACATGACAAAATCATCATGCGCGTCAGGGACTGTGAAGGCCTGCTGCGCCATTTCAATGGCCGTTTGCATAAGCTCATTCACGTCTTCTTTCATCTTTTTCAATTCAGTCAACAACTCGGACCGGATTGTATTCAAATCCTTGCCGCAGTAGGCGGCATTAAGGTAGTTCGCAGTCTGTTGCAACTGCGATTGAGTATAGGGTTTTGCCGTGTGTATGATCCTGTTCTGTATCTCCTTGTCGCTTAAAACCAATATGACTAAAATACGATTTTTCGAGAGAGTGATAAACTCGATGTGTTCAAGCGAATTCAGTCTGGATCGGGGCAACATGACGACGGCGGCCAGCTTGGTAATATCGGATAACATGCTCGAGGCGCGCTCCACCAGGTGTTGGACATCGTCTTCTTTGACCACTTCCCGCGCCATGCGCTCCACTTCCGGGTCCGCCAGGCGCTCGATGCTCAATAAACTATCGACAAAAAGACGGTAGCCCTGGACCGTGGGAATGCGTCCGGCGGAAGTATGGGGAGATTGCAGCAAACCCATGTCTTCCAGGTCGGCCATCACGTTGCGGATGGTGGCCGGGCTTAAAGCCAGGTTGGTATCGCGGGCCAAGGTCCGCGATCCCACGGGCTGACCGTCATGGATGAAATGTTCAACCAGCGATCTGAAAAGAAATAAACTACGATCGTTTAACTCAAAGACGGTATCAGGGTTTTTAGGCATTGGAGCATTGGGGTATTGGCTGATTTTTATTCACTAACAGGCCCGCGCCGGAATGATGGGGTTTTTATATGACGGGCCTGACTCATTTTCACGGTGAAAAATTTATCATTCTCTGCGCCCAAGTGCAAAACTATATTGGCTGGTTTGTCCAGGCATGGTAATTTGAACTCCCAATTCGTTTATCTGAATTCAGGCAAAATGCAATCATGTTCAAGACTATCGCTTTAATTACCAACAGCAGCACTCCTGAGGTATTTGATACTTTACAGGCAATGATAAAATATCTCCAAGCCCGGGACCTGGAGGTGATGCTGGACGAGGCTTGCGCCTTGCTTTTGCCGGATACGGGCCTCCGGGAAGGCGCCGCGGAAGATTTTGGCAGGGATTGTGACCTTGCCATCGCCATTGGCGGCGACGGCACCATGTTGCGGGCCGCCCACTTGCTGGCCGATTACAACGTGCCGTTACTGGGCACGAACCGGGGCCGACTTGGCTTTCTGGCCGATATTCCCGCCAACGGCATGGAACCACACCTGGATAAAATTCTACAGGGAAACTACATCGAGGACGAGCGTTTTCAATTACATTGTGAAGTCGAAAGGAACGGCGAAATCCTGATGGAAAGCCACGCGTTCAACGACATCATCGTACAAAAAGGGGACATCGCCAGACTCGTTGAACTGAAGACGTTCGTCAACAAGAATTTTCTCCATAGTCAGCGTTCCGACGGCATGATCGTATCCTCTCCCACCGGTTCGACCGCCTATGCGCTTTCCGGCGGCGGGCCTATATTGCATCCGACATTGGACGCCTTGGTCCTGGTGCCGATCTGTCCGCACACCTTGAGTAACCGACCCATCGTAATCCATGGAAACAGCGTGGTGGAGATCATCACGGGGACGCCTCAAATCGGCCGGGCGCAACTGACCTGCGATGGCGCCACCGTTTGCGAGCTGATCACGGGAGATAAAGTCATCGTGCAAAAGAAAAACAAGAAAATACGGCTGATCCATCCTGCAGGTCATGACCATTTCAAGGTACTCAGGGGGAAATTGAATTGGGGGTGATTCAACAGAAGACAGGAGGCAAGCGCGGCGGCCTGCGTGGAAGACAAGCGCGGCGGCCTGCGTGGAGAGCAGATACAGGGGCCTGCCCCTGTGCGGGGGCGAGTTGCCAGTGTTGAAATACCTTTGCATCAGCAATCTTGCGGTAATCGAAAACATTGAAATACGCTTCAGCGAAGGTTTGACGGTACTCACGGGTGAAACCGGGGCAGGGAAATCCATATTGATAGACGCCTTAGGCTTGATATTGGGCGATCGGGCCGACACTTCAGTCATACGAACGGGGCATGATCGCGCCGAGGTCAGCGCTGAATTCGAGCTGCCGGCCGATGAACCATTGTTGCGGTTATTGGATGAGCAGTCCATCAACGTCGAAAACAATGAGGTCCTGATACGACGGGTCATTAATAAAGACGGGCGGTCCCGCGCATACATCAACGCGACGTCGGCGCCCATCCAATTGCTGCGTGACACGGGTAGCCTCCTGGTTGACATTCACGGACAACATGAGCACCAGTCGTTATTGAAAAGAGACGAGCAAAGAGAGTTGCTGGACAGTTTCGGCAACTATGGCGGCGTGCTGAACCAGGTAAGCGACGCGTTTGAAAAATGGGACAAAACAGCCGGGGAGTTACGTTCTTTAACCGAAACCGGCGGGGAATTTGCCGCGCAGTTAGCGCTGCTCAAGTACCAGGTTGAAGAATTACAAGGATTGGAATTAGATGAGGATGAACTGGATATATTGGAAGGCGATTATAAACGATTATCCAACGTGAACAGCCTGCTCGAAACAACGCAAAAAGCCCTTGATGATTTATATGACGGCGAGCAAACGGTAAACGGCAGGATCAACATGATTAAAAGGACAATAGTGGAAATTGAACGCGTCGACCCGACGCTGGCCGGCATTAAGGAATTGCTGGAAAACGCGGAAATACAAATTTCAGAGGCGGGCAATGAACTGCGGGCTTACCTGAATAACCTGGAGCAAGACCCTGCCCGGCTGCACCAGGTGGAGCAGCGCCTGGACGCCCTGCATGACGCGGCCCGAAAACACCGGGTACAACCCCGGCAGTTATTTGCCCATTTTCAGTCGATAACTCAAAAACTGGAACTAATGGAACGCAACCAGGCGCGGGTGGCGGCACTTGAGAAGGAGCGGGCTGAAGCGTTGAAAGAATACAAATCAGCCGCAGAAAAACTGGCCGAAGGCCGGCGTAAGCGCGCGGGTGAAATGGCAAAGCGAATCACTGTTGAACTCCGCGCCCTGGGAATGCCTGACAGTGAATTCAATATCGCCGTCAACAGCAGCCCGGACTTGAAACCCCATCGAAAAGGCAATAACCAGGTTGAGTTTTTTGTCTCGGTGAATCCCGGGCAGGCATTGCAACCACTGAGAAAAGTCGCTTCCGGGGGCGAACTCTCACGCATCAGTCTCGCCATACAAGTCATCGCCAACCAATACCGCGGCGTCCCAACCATGATATTCGATGAGGTTGACGCCGGTATTGGCGGCGGCATCGCCGAAATCGTCGGGAATTTATTACGCGGCCTGGCAAAAGACCGGCAAATTTTTTGTGTCACCCATCTCCCCCAAGTGGCTTCGCAGGGCGACAATCACTTTCAGGTATTGAAAACCTCTGATAAAAAGACGACCCAAACCCGGGTTTTCGAATTGGACGAGAAAGAAAGAATTGAAGAAATCGCCCGCATGTTGGGTGGGGTAAAAATATCGGAACAATCCCGGAACCACGCCAAAGAAATGTTGCAAGGCGCGTAGCCCGCATTTCCCACCCGGGGACGCCGGCTAAAACTCGATGCCCTTTTGCGCCTTGACCCCTTGGTTAAAGGCATGTTTGATTTCTTTTACTTCGCTGATGGTGTCGGCAATTTCAAGCAGTCCCGGTATCGCATCCCGACCCGTGACGATGACATTCTGTTTTTCAGGTCGGGAGAGCAAGGCATCGGTGACTTTCCTGACGGGGAGATAATCATATTTGAGCATGTAGGTTATCTCGTCCAATAAAATAATATCGAACCCAGGGTCCTTGAGCAGGGGAACTGCCTTTTCCCAGGCCCTCTCGGCGGCGGCGGTATCCTTCTCCCGGTCCTGGGTATCCCAGGTAAACCCCGTTCCCATCACGTGATATTCCACGTTTCCCAGTTTCTTGAAAAACTCCTGTTCCCCGGTTTTCCATTTGCCCTTGATGAATTGGATGACGGCGCCTTGCTTGCCGTGACCCAGGCTCCTTGCCAGGGTGCCGAAGGCGGAACTGCTCTTGCCCTTGCCGTTGCCATACAGGTAAATAATGACGCCGCGCCGCGTCTTTGCGCTGGCAATCCGCGCGCGAATTTCCCGCTGTTGCTTTTGCATTTTTATCTTGTGTTCAGCGGCGCTGGCTTCTTTCTCAGTCATGTCTCTGCCTTATCGCCGATTATCGGCTTCTGTAATGGATTGATATAAAGAAATTCCGGTCAAATGAGTTGTAAGTATCGGCGGTTTGATACTCCTTGTCCAGCAGGTTTGCCACCTTCGCCCGCAACGTCACCTGGTCGTTAAAACGATACTTCCCGAATAAATCGACCGTGACGAAGCCGTTGATCTTGATCCGGTTTCCTGCGTCATCGAAACTGTTTCCCTTGGCAAACAGGCGGCCTCCAAATGAAAGCCGGTCCACGTTCCGCGTTAAATCAAAGGATAATTTTTGCTTCGCCCGGCGCGCCAGGCGATTTCCTGACATTTTATCTTCCGGGTCAAGATATTCAATGCCCAATGAGGCATTCCAGTCTCTCCATTGGGCTGAGAGCTCGCCTTCCACCCCTGTTATCCTGGTCTCGTTCATATTCTCCAGCGTGTAAGTAAAGGTGGCCGGATCTTCCAGGACGGTGACAATCATATCCTCTACATCGGTGCGATACGCCCGAATGCTCCAGCCGAACCAATCATGTTGCCCCTCCAGGCCCGCCTCATAGGAGACCGCCGTCTCCGGGCCTAACTCCGGGTTGCCGAAACCGGGCCAAAATAACTCGTTGAAAGTCGGTATCCTGTAGGCTGTGCCGTAAGAGGCATATAATCGCAACCAGTCACGCCAGGCATAGCTCCAGCCGACTCCGCCGGTAGTTTTACTGCCGAACGTTTCATAGTCATCCCAGCGCGCCGAGGCAACTAACTGGTGACCATGAAATTCCGTGCTGTATTGTCCGAATATACCTGAATTATCTCTTGTGGACTGGTCATATTCCGTAGAACTGTCAACCTTATCATCCCGATAGTCCACGCCGAAAGTGAGCTGGTGATCATCAAGCAGGGACACGTCGTTTTGCCAGGACAACTGCCGGCTCCTGGTATCAAAACGCGAGGCGAAACTACCATCGGGAGCGAAGTTCTCTGACTCATCACGGGCTTCACTCAAGTGCAGCGCCGTCCGCCAGTTGTCGGCAGGCCGCAACGACAGTGAACCCCCCGCTACCTGTTGAACAAAATCGCCCTCATCCTGAAAGTTTCCATCAAACTCGGTGGTTCCCCATGCCCTCAGGACGAAGGCATCGATCTCCCCCATTTCACCCAGACTGTAGCCTCCCCGAAAGTGCGCGGAAACATTGTCATAACCATCACGATCCGGTTGGTCAACCCCGAAGAAGCCGGGAACAGGTTGCCTGGCGTCAATCCCCCCGGAGTCAAACCGGGAAACAGCCGCGCTGTAATTGAAGTCTTCATATGCGCCGCTGACGCCGCCGGTCACCTCGAAGGTATCGAACGAACCGCCGCCCGCGTCTAAAGTGTAACGAGGTTCATCACCCGAGCCTTTGCGGGTAAATATATGAATGACGCCACCAATGGCTTCCGACCCCCAAAGACTGGAACGCGGGCCGCGGACAATCTCGATTCGGTCCACCTGGGAAAGGGGCAAATGCTCGAAAGCGGCCAGTCCCACCGTCGCCGAACCAATCCTGACGCCATCGATCAATACCAACAGGTGGTCGGATTCGGAGCCTCGCATACGGACACCTGTGACTTTTCCATAACCACCGCTGGTTGCTACGTCAACACCGACGACGCCCGCCAGTAATTCAGGCAGGGAATTCACCTGTAGCTCCTCGATGTCCTCCCGGTTGAGCGCCATGGCGGAAGCGGGTAATTTGGCCACCGCTATCGGGGTACGCGTCCCGGTAACAACGATTTCTTCAGGCGAAACAGTCAAGGGAGCAGCCGGGGAAACGGCCGAATAAAGGGAGACGCCGGCGAGCAGCGTAAAACAGATAGTATTTTTCATTTCTTCACTCCAGTAGAATTTCGTGCGAACGAATTCACGTAGTAGCGAAGAGGGGAAATAAAGCTGATGGAAATGCTCTATATTGCCCTCCGCAACATATTACTCAAAAACCGGGACAAGCCCGGACTCATGTATCCAGGCCGGTCTCCGGACTGACAGCACTGACTGTAACCCAGTCAGGGTTCCGAACACCTTCCCATGCGAAGCACAGTGGTATTGTTCGGAATTATGCTGATCACCGTTGCGGGGGCAGCGCTGGAATCGTTTGTAAAAAACTCACCAGACTTCCCGTTAATCCATCCGGCAAACTCACCGGATGGAAACCTGCATACAGCGTCGAATTGTAGATGACATCTCCTGGATATACAATAAAAAAATGAGAAATATAAACCGATATGTCCTGCTTGCTGTCATTTCTTTCCTGATATTCCCGATAGCCGCAAAGACGATTGAAGTGGTTGATGACATCGGCAGGACGGTTAAGCTGGAAAAGCCGGCCGAGAGGATCATCAGCCTCTCGCCGCACATCACTGAAAACCTGTTTTCAGCCGGCGTCGGACACCTCATCGTGGGCGCGGTCAGCTATAGTGATTATCCCGAAGAGGCGAAAGCCATTTTATCCGTCGGCGCTTATAGCAATTTCGATATCGAGTTGATTTTAGCCCTGCAACCCGACCTTGTCATCGCCTGGAAAGAAGGCAACCAACTCCACCAGGTGGAGAGACTGGGGGAATTTGGACTCACTATCTACGTCAATGAACCCAGGCGTCTTGAAGACGTGGCGAAGGATATTGCCCGGTTCGGCATTCTTGCCGGTCGGGAAGATGAAGCGAAAACTTTCGCGCAAGCCTTTGCCGATGAACTTTCCCTGTTGAGAGATCGATATTCAGGGTTGGAGAAAATAGCGGTTTTTTACCAGGTATGGCATAACCCGCTGATGACGGCTACGAGTGAGCAGGTTATCGGTAACGCGATTCAACTTTGTGGCGGTAAAAACGTGTTCGCAGACCTTGATGCGCTTACCCCGCAAGTAAGTAAAGAAGCCGTTTTGACCAGGGACCCGGACGTTATCATCGCCAGCGGGATGGGTGAGGCAAGGCCGGACTGGCTGGAGGACTGGAAGCAATGGTCTTTTCTTAAAGCAGTCAGGCACGGCAACCTGTTTTTTATCAATCCTGACGTTATCCAGCGCTACACCACCCGGATATTATCAGGGACGCGGCAGCTGTGCGAAGCCCTGGAAAAAGCAAGAAACAAACCCGCCTCTCCTCCTTGAGGGCGAGAGGGAAAATTCGACATTCGCGCCCCCCTGCTCAACCCTCTCCCCTGAGGGGAGAACCAGGAGGAAGATTGATTATTCTTTGGGCTTAACGTAGAGAACCAAGGTGTGGCCCTCCAGTTCGTATCCATGCTGTTCCGCTATCTGTTTTTGCAGCTCTTCAATTTCCTCATTTTCGAATTCGATGACTTTACCGGTCTTGGTGCAAACCATGTGGTCATGGTGTCCGCCACGGTCTAATTCAAAGACGGAATGACCCGAATCGAAGTGATGACGAATAACCAATCCGGCGCTCTCGAATTGCGTCAGGACCCGATAGACGGTGGCCAGGCCGACGTCTTCCCCGGCCTCGAGCAATGCTTTATAGACATCCTCGGCGCTCACGTGCTTCTCGCTTAATGATTCGAGGATCTCCAATATTCGCAGCCGGGGCAACGTTGCTTTTAACCCCGCTTTTTTCAGGTGCTTACTTTCCATATGGTATTTATAAAATATGCAAGTGGATTAGAACATCGCCATAACGTCAAGTATATAATATTCCACTCGAGGTCGCACAAGTCTTCATAGCGCCCACAGCGTGCATATCTCACCAATGGATGCGATGATCGCGCCGGATTTTTGTTGCGCCTGCCCTGATGAAACATCACAACGCCCGGCACAGGGCAACCACAGAACCTGTCCCTGCTGTGAGTTTGACCCGACTTTGAAACAGCCCTGATTGAGGTTGGACACAGGTGTATATTGCCAGGATATTGTTTATAATGGGAAGGGTTTACTTACATCACGTGCGCGCAATGAAATTTCTTTTACCGGCCATCGCAATCCTCCTGGCAGCCTGTGGTTCCGAGGGCAGATATAAACTGCCGGGGGTGTATCGAATCGACGTCCAGCAGGGAAGCATTGTTGAACAGGAGATGCTGTCCAGGCTGGAACCCGGAATGGATAAGAACCAGGTAAAATTCATCATGGGGACGCCCTCGTTAATCGACCCGTTCCATACAAACCGCTGGGAGTACATATACACCTTTGCCAAGGGCGGTCGCCAACCAAAGCAACGTCATATTACACTGTATTTTAATGATGAAAAGCTGGCTTATATTGACGGGGACGTGGTTCCCGGCCTGGAAAGACCTGATGAAATACTGAATACCCCTTCCACAACCATCGAGGTTCCCTTGAGAAAAAAGAAAGACCGGGGGTTTTTCGGCAAAATGTTCAACGCATTGCCATTTATCGGTGATGATGATGACGAAATACCTGAAGCAGGGGAAGAAGAGAACGACGAAGAAACCGTTGAAGCAGGGGAAGAAAAGAACGACGAAGAAACCGTTGAAGCAGGTACGAAAGTCGATCAGGGGCAGTCTGCGCCTTGATTCTTCATCCCGCATATCTCATTAACGGCCGCGCTGGGCGCGTCGGCCTCCTGAACTTTCCTTGCCGGGGCTGCGTCGTCCGGGGAACGCTAAGGTGTTGGACGAAGACGTCCTGAACTTTCCCCGGGGCCAGGTCGTCCGGGGTCACGCGGGGAAATACAGGTTTTTCTTCCCGGTTGTCACCTCGTTAATCGGATGCTGATATAACGTTTCCAGGTTTTCTTTGTTGATTACCGTTGAAGCCAGGCCGCTTGTGGTCTGGTTCCGCCCCAGCATTAATATCGCATGGCTGCAATAACGATTGATTAGATTAACGTCATGCAAAACCATCAATAATGTCCCATCCCTGTCCTTGACCCGTTGAGTTATCAAGTCGAGCGCTTGAATCTGGTGGCGCAGGTCAAGATGATTGGTCGGTTCATCCAATAACCATATCTTTGGGTCTTGCAGAAACAAGGTGGCGATAGCCAACCTGCGCCGCTCTCCTCCCGATAAAGTATCCACCTGTCGATTTTGCATTGTAAGCAGTTTTAATTGTTCCAACGCCGTATCCGCCAAATCAATGTCTTCGTGTTGCCCCGGGGACCAAAATGAATGATATGGGTATCTTCCCGTCAATACAGTTTCTTTCACAGTCGATGGGAACGTATCTCGACTATCCTGAAACAATACGCCGACTTTTCTGGCCAGGGGCAAACGCCGGTAACGGTTCAAGTCGATTTCATCCAGCATTATTCGGCCATTAACCGGTTTTCTCAAGCCAGCCAGGGTGTGCAGCAACGTTGTTTTGCCGACGCCGTTCCCGCCTAACAGCCCCCAGCGCTCTCCAGACTTGATTTCCAGGTCGAAATCCCTGCAAATCACAGATTGCCCGACCCGGACGGTTAATCCTTGCGCGCTCAACCGCGTCATGGCTTCTGTTTTGCCGATGTTGATTGCAGTAATATGAGAAAAACAGGCGCCCCGATCATTGCCGTCAAGACACCAACGGGCAGTTGCCGAGGGGCCAATAAGGTCCGGGCCAGCAGGTCGGCAAACACCAGTAATATGCCTCCCGACAATACTGACACCGGCAGCAGCAATCGATTATCATTGCCGATTAGCAGTCTTACTGCATGGGGGATAATCAACCCGATAAAACCGATACTCCCCGCTTGCATGACAGCCGCCGCCGTCAATACGGACGCTAAAAAATAGATGAATATTCGCAACCAGTTGACGGAAACGCCCAGCGACGCCGCCTGCAAGTCGCCAACCGCCAATAAATTCAATGCCCTGGAAAAAATCATCGCCAGGATTACCGCCAGGATTAACAGGAAAAGATACCACTGGTTGAATTGACTGAAACCCAGGTCGCCCATCAGCCAGAACAACATGCCGTGGATCATGGCAGACGGACTGATGGCCAGGAGAAAACTGATCAGCGCGCCCCAACCTGCCGCAATGACGACGCCCGTCAAGAGTACTCTCAGGGGGTTCCAGCCAGCGGCGGAACGTGAAAATGCAAATACCATGAACATGGTCAGCAAGGCGCCGGAACAGGCGCTCAAGGTAATCCATGCGCCGGCAAGACCGGCGCTGATCGCAAGCAGCGCGAACGCGGATGAACCACCGGATATACCCAGGATATAAGGTTCAGCCAGCGGGTTGCGTAATAATACCTGCATCAATGCGCCCGCCAGCGCGAGCATTCCGCCGACGATGAAACCGGAAACCACCCGGGGCAAGCGGAATTCCAAAACGATCTGTGAGTTTATCCCTTCCGGTTGAGCGAGCAGGATATCGACGACCTCGCGCATCGATACAGTTGCCGGCCCGCTGGCAAGTGAAACCAGGCCCACCGCGACTGCGAGGATGAATAAACACGTGAACAGTAAAAACAGCTTGTATGCGGGAGTGGAATGCAGGTTAACGTTTAATAATGACACGGCTGGGGCGGTTGATTATTTTTTCGCGCGCAACCGGCGCGCCGCTTTGGGATCAATTAGCAGTGGCCGGTAAATCTCGATGCGATCGCCGGCCTGCACGACGTCTTGCAGTTCCCTTTGCTTGCTGAATATCCCCACCTTGTTTTCATTGAGGTTGATTTCCGGGTACATTGCCAAAATCCCTGATTGTTCTATTGCTTCTCTAATCGTGGCGCCCTTTCTTACTTCCTGCTCAATAATCCGTACTTCGCCGGCCCCGCCATATACGACTTCGACTTTAGCCCGCATCGCCCGGCCGGGCTTTATGAACCCCAAAGACCAAAGGCATTATGCAGCAGGATTATAATCACGCCGGCCGGCGCGATATACATTGCGCCGACCTTCCAGGCCATGTAACCAATTCGGCCTGATTTCAACTCATCAAGTGAGGATGATTTCGACATCAGCCAACCGGCAAACACGGCCATCAGCAGGCCGCCGACGGGCAACAGGACGTTGACCGACAGGTATTCAACCAGTTCAAAGAAAGTCAACCCGAACAGTTTTGCGCCTGACCAGAGATTCAACGACAACAAGGAACCTATTCCCAGAACCCAGGCAACGAAGCCCGCGGACATCGCCGCGCGTATGCGGGTGTAACCTTTTTTCTCCACTAACCAGGCGGTAACCGGTTCCAACAGCGATATGGCCGACGTCCAGGCGGCCAGCATCAACAAAACAAAGAACATCACGCCCAAACCGCGGCCATAGGGCATTTGGCCGAAGGCAATCGGCAAAATCTTGAAGATAAGACCCGGCCCGCCTTCTTCGGGCTGCAAACCATAGGTGAACATGATGGGAAATATCGCCATGCCGGCCAGCAATGCCGCGCCGGTATCCATAACCGCGATAGCCACGCTGGTGGTAGGAATGGAAGTGCGGTCGGAAAGATAAGAGCCGTAAGTCATCAGGGCGCCCATCCCCAGGCTTAAGGTGAAAAATGCGTGGCCTAAGGCAACCAGTATGGTGGAAGGCTCGATTTGACTGAAATCGGGCTTGAACAGGAACGACATGGCCTCAGAAAAGCCGGGCGTGCTCATGGAATAAACAACTAAAACCACTAACAGGAAAAACAACGCGGGCATCAGGTAACGCACTGCCTGTTCCAGTCCACTCCTGACACCCCTTGAGATGACAAATATCGTCATGGACATGAAAACAGTGTGCCAGAGCAACAGGCGCTTCGGGTCGGACACGAGATCGCCAAAAAGATCTTGCGTCTGTTGAGCGTCCGCCCCAATAAAAACGCCTGACATCGCTTGAAAGACATAAGCCACGGTCCAACCCGCTACGATGCTGTAAAAGGTAAGGATGATGAATCCGGCAAATACCCCCATCACGCCCAATAAATACCAATGCCGGCTTTGCCGCTCATCTTCAGCGAGGGTTTTCATGGTATTAATGGGACTCTGACGGCCGCGCCGTCCCAGCATGATCTCGGCCATCATGATAGGCAACCCCACCAGGGCGACGCAGACCAGGTAGACAAGTACAAAAGCCCCGCCGCCGTTATCGGCAGTGGCATAAGGAAACCGCCAGATATTCCCCAAACCGACGGCAGACCCCGTTACGGCCAGGATAAATACCCATTTTGATGACCATTGGCCGTGAATGGAAGTGCGATTACTTGCCATTTTATCCACCTCTTTTTTAGCAATTCTGAAGGATATTCCCTGCTGATACAACCCCAGGCATTTTCCGATAAGAAATGAGCGTGAAGAAGGGGCGCCATTCCTGATTCTCAAACTGATATACTCCCGGCAAGCGCCACTTTCACAAACGCCGATGTCAAAGAAAAAGAACAAAACGCCGGGTAATGCGATCGCCTTGAACAAGAAGGCGCGACATGATTACTTTATCGAAGACGAGTTTGAAGCCGGCATTGCCCTGCTGGGATGGGAAGTTAAAAGTCTGCGGGCCGGGAAAATACAGATAACGGAAAGTTACATCCTGTTGAAAGACGGCGAAGCATTTTTATTCGGCGCGTTGATCACGCCGTTGCCGACTGCCTCGACGCATATTAAAACCGACCAGCAAAGAACCAGGAAACTACTGTTGCACCGGGCCGAAATAAACCGGCTGAGGGGCGCTGTCGAACGCAAGGGCTATACCGTTGTCCCCACCGCCATGTACTGGCGGCGCGGCAAGGCCAAACTGGAGATCGGATTGGCCAAAGGCAAAAAGACTTACGATAAACGCCAAACGGAAAAAGACCGGGACTGGCAATTACAAAAACAACGCCTGCTGAAGCAACGCTGATTAACCGGGCGAAATGGCGGCATATGCCTCATATCAGATAACCTCCATCTACGGTGATGCAGCTGCCGGTAACAAAATCAGAGGCTGGGGAGACCAGGTAGAGGACGGTTCCGGCCATTTCAGACGGTTGTGCGTAACGCCGCAGGGGAGTCTGTTTTAACCAGGCACTCAATGCCTCTTCATTACCGGTCAAGGCGCCGGCGAATTTCGTATCCGCCAACCCGGGCAGCAAGGCATTTACCCGAATGTTGTCTGGCCCACACTCCAGCGCAAAGGCCTTGGTCATATTGATAATGGCCCCTTTGGTTATAGAATAAATACCCCGTTTATCTCCCGGCCTGACACCATCGACAGAGGCGACATTAACAATGGCGCCCCCATCATTTTCTTTCATCAATATGCAAGCGTTTACCGACATGTAGAAATAGCCGCGAATGTTGACTTCTACCGTTTTGGTAAATGCGCCAATACCCGTTTCGGTAATGTGACCATGATATGGGTTTGTCGCGGCGTTATTTACCAGTATATCCAGGCGGCCATGCTGTTCCCGGATGTATTTGAAAATCGCTTCTATTTGATCAAGCTCGCCGATGTGGCAGGCATGGGCCGTTGCCTGGCCACCCGCATCCCTGATGGCATTGGCCACTTTTTCGCAGGCAACCTGTTTACGGCTTGAAACAATAACGCGCGCGCCCTGTAGCGCCAGCAACCTGGCTACTTCTTCCCCAATGCCACGACTTGCGCCGGTCACCAAGGCAATTTTATCCTCAAGGTTAAAAAGTTTTGCTGTCATGTCAGGGATTCAGCAATAAGGTCGATAACGGATTTAGCCAACAGTCAGGCGGCTTAGCGTTGAGACGTTCACGTGCCTGAAGCTGATCACGCCACCTCGAATAAACCGGCAGCGCCCATGCCGCCACCGACACACATAGCGCTTACAATATATTTCACCCCGCGTCGTTTACCTTCGATCAAGGCGTGGCCTACCATGCGATTGCCGGACATGCCATAGGGGTGACCGATAGAAATAGCGCCGCCGTTCACATTGAGTAATTCATTGGGGATGCCGAGTCGATCACGGCAATAGACCACCTGTACCGCGAAGGCCTCGTTCAATTCCCACAAACCGATGTCATCCATAGTTAATCCATTACGTTCAAGGAGCTTCGGCACGGCAAAGACAGGGCCAATACCCATTTCATCCGGGGCCAACCCGGCTACCGCCAAACCGTGATAGATACCTAAAGGTTGCAGGTTCCTTTTCTCGGCCAGTCGATCATCCATTACCACGCAGGCGGATGCGGCATCGGATAACTGGCTGGCATTGCCCGCCGTTATACAACCATTTTCGATAACAGGATTCAGGCCTTGCAAATTTTCCAGCGTTGTATCGGGCCGGTTGCCCTCATCTTTTTCCAGCAGGACGTCCTTATAAGTGACTTCCCGGGTTTCCTTGTCGACAACTGCCTTGGTAGTTGCAAGGGGAGCCAACTCCTGGTCGAATCTTCCCGCCCCCTGCGCCTCAGCAGTACGTCGTTGACTTTGCAGGGCATACTCGTCCTGGACTTCGCGACTGATATTATAGCGTTTGGCCACGATTTCAGCTGTCTCCAGCATAGGCATATAAGCATGTTGACTTTGTTCCGTGACATTTTCATCCGGCGTCTTGCTGACCAACCCGAAGGCATCATTTTGTACCAGGCTGATCGATTCAAGTCCCGCTGCCACTACAACGGGCATATTGTCCATTACCACCTGTTTCGCAGCCGTTGCAATCGCCATCATGCCGGAGGCGCATTGTCGATCTATGCTCATGCCGCTGACTACGGCCGGCAATCCTGCCGCTAATGCGCTCATGCGTCCGATATTCCAGCCGGTGGTCCCCAACTGCATGGCGCAACCCATAATCACATCATCGACCTCGGCGCCGTCTATTCCGGCGCGGCGCACAGCTTCACGGATCACGTGTCCGCCTAAGGTCGGCGCCTTGGTATTGTTGAGCGCGCCCCGGTAGGCCTTGCCAATCGGCGTGCGGGCGGTGGACACGATGACAGCTTTCTTCATCAGGTAGTTCCCCTATCGACCAGTTTCCACGATTATATCACTTTATTGCCGTCACGGATTGCGCCGGATGCGCTGGATGCGCCCCCTGCTTACGACATGCAGGGTCTGCCCCGGGCTTGAACCGGGGGCAGACCTCGCTTGTCTTTCCAAGCTTGAACCGGGGGACAGACTTCGCTTGTCTTTCCAGCGTAACCCCCGGGTTTTGTCGTAAATTTTCAAGAAAACTTGCTGAGTTATTTTGCTTGCGTCAAGTCTGTATTGCCAGCTATACTCAACGTTCGTTTTTTGGGGGCGTACTTGGTTTCGACGAGGGCGCCAAACCCCGAGGGGCATGCCGAGGCGCAGATCACCTCGTAAATACAGCTGCAAACTTATTAGTTGCCAACGACGACAACTACGCTCTAGCTGCATAATAGCCGGCTAGCCCCTGATTGATTTGTGCTTGTGCTTATCAAATCGGGGGTCACTTACACAAGCTCGCGATGAAGTTTGTCCGGGATGGATTCGCTAAAACTAAACGGGCTCGTTATTTGTTTTCCCTGCCGGTCGGGCAGCAAGTAATTAAATCCAAAGAGTCGGCTAAGCATGTAGAACCGAGGGCAGAGGGCTCGCGGACGCCGGTTCGACTCCGGCCGCCTCCACCATTCCAAGTGACGGAGAACAGGAGACAAGGGACTGAATAGTAGGTAGCCTGAGGACAGTGTGTCAGGCACGGCGAAGCCTGGGACCTGCAGAGCTTTACCCAGGCGCATATCCTGTTCCCTGAGCAGAACGACAATTACGATTACATCGCTACCATTATGCAGCCGGAGTAGGGAAGAAATCTGAACCCGGCAGGTGTCCGGTTTTTACCCTTACTATATTTATTATGGTAATCAAAACTCGCGCTCTTCCCGGATTTTTGCTGTTTCGATTCGATCATCCAGGTATTCAAGATATTTTCCCAGCCATGTTTGTATCTTGGTGGACGAAATTTCCGGCATCCATTGCCTGGCGGCATCCCGTTTTCCTGACAGGTAATCACTCTCAGGTCCGTTCCATCCACCCGTAAAAAAATGCCAGCAAAGACTATCGCCTACAGAAGCATCGTCACAAAATTCTTCAATGAACAAGCGCGTTAACCGGCCGCCTGCATCCATATCCAGGGTTTTCGGCAGTACGTTTCGAATTAACCCTTGTCGGTTCTTTATATCTTCTTTGATCCAGTGGATAATGTCCCCTGCCGGCATGTAGCTGATCGCGCTACGTTTGGTTGCACCTACTAATTCACAATTTCCCAACCAGTCCTCCAATTCATAGTGATATCCTGACTCGGATACCAATAGATCAGACACGATTTTCCATGTTTCATGGGGATGGTTCTTAACGATGTCATCAGCGACATTGGCAATATATTCGGTATTGTCATAGTGAGAGCTTCTTCTGTTACCTCTCATAATTTCGTTGAACAAATCCACGCTCCGGTGGGGATGTTTTTTAAGGAAACCTTTTGCCATCATATCCCAATAGAATCCATGCATAGTATCGTTATTATCTGTTAACGGGAATGTCGTCAATGCCTTGAACACCAAGTCTTCAGGAAAATCGCCAGTCGGTCCCTCATCAAAATAATAATCGTGCACAAGCTGAATACAGATGCTGATTGATGCGTCGTCGGCATTGTGCAAAAGCGCGGCGATGACCCGTTGAAATAAATTGTCCGATAAATCAACCTTATTCAGCCGGAAGACAAGAGCAAAAGCTCTTGATTCCAGTCTTCCATCCTTAAATAAAACGAGCATGTCACGCATAAGTGATTCGGTAAATCCGGAGTACTGTATGCAATCAACCGCGATCCTGCGGGTTGTTTCGCTGTGCAACAACCGATGCAGCAGATTTTCCCAGCGACCGGCATCGCGTGCACGAAGGCCGGCAAAGTAACCGCCGAAGAAGTCGTTGATAGCGATATTGCCAGTTTCAATATGCGACATTAAAACATCATCAAATTTTATTTCAGCCAGCTTGCCGCATTCATTTCCAAGTTCAAGCAGCCTGTGTCCTGCTTCCCTGACCAGTTTTGGCGCGTATTCAGAAAATACGGCAATGTCGCGCATGTATTCCCTGGCTAAATCTCGTACGCGTTTACCCGGTAATTTCGATTTTCTGTATTCTTCTCCATGAAACGCGCCATCTTCCTCCCAGCTGGTATGCAAGACATAACGGTTGGTTCTCTCCCATAATGACGCGCCGGTTAAGACCTGGTCCAGTTGGCGGATTCTGGCAAGTATTTTTTTATCGAGGGTGTCTTTGTTTTTATGGAGTTGCCGGACTACGAACCGGGTCAATGACTGCCGATTGATTTCTTTGTCTTCGGTAAGTTCAAACAGTATATCCAGCACTTCATCGGCCAGTGCATCAATGCCCATGAACCCTTGGGCGACAATGACTAAGATATCCGCCACCCGATTGCGGTCGACTGTATTAAATCCTTTTGTTTCAGCGCGCAAAAATTGTAATGCCGGACGCCAATAACCGAATACTTCACCGTAGGTCCTGGGGCGCCAGAATTCGATAGTTGGTTTTAATCCTTGGTACTCAGCGCCAATCTCTCGAAAACCGCCATGTGTCTTCAACCATCGCTCGCACATCTCCAGTCCGAGGTCACGACGACTGACATCGTCACTCATGACTAACTCTTTCAGGATGGGAAACCGTTTGGACGGGTTTGCCTGTGTGGGCGCCCACCCCAATCCGACGCTGAATAAGCTAAGTAACAGCCCTTTGGCGTTATTTGAATTGTCCGTATTTTCGGCCAGCGCCTTGGGGATTAAGGCACCGTCATCGGTTGGAAACTCTCCTGCCCGATCTTCGTCCGCATTTTCTGCCAGCGCCATGGGGATTAAGACAGTGGTTGTGCGGACAAACAGTTCATCCCAGACTGCTATTTTTTCCAATGCCCATACAATATCCTGGCGACCAGCATCCCACGCGTACAGTTCCTCTCGTGACCACGTTTTAATTGTTCTTTCCAACAAGGCTAACGTCGCCGCCGGGTCGGCTTCCGACAGGTAGTTGAGAAATCGGGAGCCGGCTTCTGATTTCAGGAAGCCTTGATCAGAGAATGGCCCCGCCGGCGATAATATATCTTTCACGACACACTGCGCTTCCGACGCTTCCCCGGCGTAGATGAACAACTGCATGAACCATCGTTTCATGCTGTCGGGAACCTGTTCCAGGAAAGCCTGAAATTGAAATCCGTGGCCATGGTTATGCCAGAATTGGGCCCACAGGTAAACATGCAACAATTTTGGCGCGATGAATAACGTATGACGGCCCTGCAGTATGCGTTTTCCCCGGTAGTGTTGCACAATTGCCTGGAATCTGCCCCAGGTGATAGCCGGGTCGACTTCTTTGACAAGACCTGAGATAAACCGCGCTTCGCCATGCACCGGTGATTCAAAACCGAACCGGTGAAACAGGGCAATATGGCGTAGTACAGTCCTGTGTTGTTCTGCTTCCTGGCTGCCCATCTCTTTATGGCCTGTGATGAAACGGTCCCAGATAGGTACGTCGGCCGGCGATTTCAGCAAATCACCCGGATTGCTTTTCAGGTTTTCGCCGACTGCATGGGCGATGCGGGGGGAGCCACTACACCATTTCGCCCAATTATCCAGGTCTGCTTTTTGCCGGAGATAGCCGAGTAAAATATTTTTTATTTGCTCATCCGGAAGTTGTGGGCAATGAAAGATTTTCATGGCGCTGTCATGGGTTTCTTCCGGGCCATGATCAATAGTGATTAATTTAATGCCGGCGCGACCTTTCAAGGCGGACCAAATAGAGGCCATGTCACGATTATCACAGTCATCTACCACCAGCGTGACAGAATAATGCCTGTCTGGTTTAAGCAGTTCTTTAAATAGTTTGCTCCGCTGAAAATCCTCCCCTGTGGGCACATAAATGATCGATGGAGCGATTTCATCGACAGATACCGCTTCGAGCGCCAGGCGGGTTTTGCCAATGCCCGGTTCACCGATTATGCGAATATGCTGAAAGGTCTTTCCTTGCAGGGAAGTTCTTATCTCCCGAATAAAATTTTCCTGCTCGCTGCCGAATTCAAACGTGACCCGCATTTGGGTGTTATTTTGCCATGCTTTAACAGACTGAAGCCCATCATCTGCAAAACCGGTTAAGTCAAGATAAATAGACGGGTATTTTTCCAACTCCCCGACTAGCTGGCCTTGCCCGTACACCCTTACTTTCGGGCTTTCGTACCCGCAGGCCTCAAACAGACCAACCAGCTGCCCGAATGCCTCTGTATGCGCTTTCGGCGTCAGGTCATGACCAAACGTCACAAGAACATAAGTCCCATCCCGATCAAGGCAGGTTTTTATCTCATCCCCCAAGCTGATTTTTGACGGACTCGCGTTCGACCCGCCGAATAATTCTTTCTTCAAGGCACTGGGTTGCCACGGCTTAAAACTCGTCCCTGTTTTGATTTGAAAATACGTGCTGCCTTTCGCCAGCAGGGAACCGGAAGCAGGAGAATGCTCGACTTTAGCATCGATGCCGCCGTCCGCGGCATTGATATTTGACGAGAGTACTATGTCTTTTGGATCCAGGCCGTTAGCAATGGCTTCACAACGTAACAGGCTGTGAAAAACACTGTGGCCTGCTTGTGAATCCAATTCGCCCAGTTGACTGGGAAGAGGCATGAAGGGGGGGCGTGGATGTCCAAGAGCCGGCAACGGGCGCTGTTGTTCGGGAGTCGGACTGATACGCACGGGTTGCAGGTTGATATCAACTCGCAGACCCGCTTTTATTGCTATTGAGACAAGCGCGTCAAGACTGAACTTGTCAATTCGATTTTTGAGTAAATCATTCAAGCGAGGTTGGGTAATGCCAAGCGCCACCGCCTTGGCTGATTGGGTCCCCTTATTTCGCTGCACGTGCTTTTGTAGAGCTGTCATAAGCGTTGCGCGTTCATTGGGGCAGGCAAACGGTTCATGCCTGATTTTGGTAGAACACTGCTTTTTTACAGTTGCCTTTTTGGTCATAGTATTCTTTGAAGCAAGCCGATACGACAAGCATGAAAAAATGAATTATATCAATGTTGATATAAATATTGCAAAATAATTTCGTGAATCAGGTTATTCAGTCAGAGAAGCAATTTATCTTGCATATTTATAAGAAAAATTTAAAAATTAATCAGTTAAAGGTTTTTTTATGTAGAATACTGTGTGAAACAGGCTGTCTAATTTAATATTTTCACTAAATAGGCTATTTTCAACATTTGTTGAATAAGATTATTTTAATGAAAAACAGACAAAATAGCATTGAAGAGGCAAGACGAGTAATTTCAGCGACTTTGCAAAAGATTCCGGGGGTGACGGATATTCGGATAGACCTGGAACCCTTTACTGAGAAGTATAAGGCTGATCTTCATGTTTCGTTTCGGAAGCAGGATGACAGGAAAATCCTGTTGGTTGAGGTCGGAACGTCCGGGCAACCGCGTCCGGCGCGTGCCGCCGTGAACCGGTTAATGGCGCTACAGCAAAATCGGTCTGGTATCTACGGTGTGTTTGCCGCGCCTTATATCTCCGATGTCTCGGCAGAGATTTGCAAGAATAGCGGCATTAGCTATATCAACTTCGTGGGTAATTGTTGGTTAAATTTCGACCCGATATTTATCGAAGTGAGTGGAAATCCAAATCTTCCTGGTGTAAAACGTAAAATGAAATCCCTGTTCAAGCCGAAAGCCGAACGGATATTGCGCGTCTTGCTGCACGAACCAGGGCGACAGTGGTCAACAGTGGAGCTCGCCGAAACAGCGGAGGTCGGCATCGGACAAGTTTCCAATGTTCGCAACTTATTGTTGGAACGCGAATGGATACAGGATCAAAAACAGGGAATAAAACTGACCGGGCCTTTACAACTGCTTGAAGCATGGCTGGCCGAATATCAGCCAGATCGCAATTCGTCGCTCGGGTTCTATAACATCGACACGACAGGGCAGATAGAAGCAACCATCGAGGCCGTTTGTAACCGAACGCAGACTCGATATGCACTCACGGGGTTTTCGGGCGCCGCGCGATATGCCCCGTTTACGACGTATAAAACCGTGGCGGTTTATATGGACGACATGGATGCAAAAAACTTTCAAGGTTTACCATTCAAGCCGGTGACGTCCGGCGCCAATATCAAAATTATTACGCCTTACGATGAAGGCGTCTACCATGGATGCCGGAAAATACGCGGGCAAACTGTTGTTTCGGCTATTCAATGTTATCTCGACCTGAAAGATGAAAAGGCGAGAGGGGAAGAAGCAGCCGAAGCTCTGTTTGAACAGGAAGTTAAACCATTATGGCAGTAACGAAAACCACCTATTCCCAATTGGCGGCGCAAGCGGCCGAGTCCGTATTGTTGGAAATTGTGCAGGTACTAGGCGAATACCGCGATAACATTGTTTTGATTGGGGGACTGGTTCCAAAGTATCTGATAACTGGTGTGGGGGAACTCCATATTGGTTCAACGGATGTCGATATTGCCTTGGACCATCGTCGCTTCGATGAACCTGGTTATCGAACGATTCATGAATTGCTCATCAAGCATGATTACCGACGAGACACAGAGCAACCATTTATATACCGGCGCACGATTGTGCTGGATGAAGATGAAATCATTGTGCAGGTTGATTTGCTTTCAGGTGAATACGGCGGTACCGGGAAAAATCGCCGCACACAAAAAATACAGGATATTCGCCCACGTAAAGCACGCGGCGCTGATATTGCCTTTGATGACCCTGTGCATATAAAGATAACCGGTAAGTTACCCGGTGGCGGAAAAGACTCAGCAACTATCCAAATTGCCGGCATTGTGCCTTTCATTGTAATGAAGGCCATGGCCATGCGTGACCGTTCCAAACAAAAAGATCCTTATGATATTTATTATTGTTTGCAGCATTTCCAGGGAGGCATGGCTGAAATCGTCGAAGCCATCAACCTGCTGAAAGGTAATAAGTTGGTGGCAGAAGCAATGGAAATACTCACGGAAAAATTCAAATCGCCAGAACATGTCGGTTCGGCACATATTGTTGAATTTTTAGAGATAACGGACCCGGATGAAGCGGACAGGGTGAAACGTGACGCCTATGAACGAGTGCTCTACTTGATCGAAAATTATGCTGGTTGAGTTCAGACTCTTGTCAAAACAAAACCCCATAAACACCAGCCGCAATCAGGCCCCAAATTCATCTGACTCAACATGAATGCCATGGCGGGAAAACGTCGAAGTCAGGAAGATTTTTGAACAACGGGGCGGGCGTTCGTCGGCTGCAACAATTCGGCGCGAGGGTGGGCGCCTCTGATGAGAATGCGGGTCAGATGTATATCATGATGTTATCCAGGGGGGCGTCGGCATTGAGCAGGTCTACCCGTTTGGATTTTATCTTCAGTCCCTTAGCGGTTTGCGCCAGTTGCCAGGTGACGGTTCCGGCGAAGTAGTCCTGTTGCCGGTGGTGTATCACGGCGATGACACTGGCGCTGGCGGTTATTTCATCGACGGGACTCTCCTGCCTGTTTATTTCGAGGTCTGACAGGATACGAACAGAGCGTACTTTATGCTGCATGGATGGCGATAAGGGATTGCCCAGGTTGAACTTGCGCATTTCCATCAACGCGCGGTTATCGTAAATCAGGGAATCGTGTTTTTCCGGGTCGGTTTGTTCCGGCTCAAGCGGCATCCAGTAATAGCCGTCTTCCGTGAACAGGGAAATCCATGTATCCAAATCGGCCTTGCCCAGACATTTTGTTTCAGCCCGAATGAGGGCCTTGATGCCTTCCTTCAATTTTTCGTCTATTCCCCGGGGCATCATTCCACTACTCTTTCAACTTGATAATGACGAATGCAGGCCGACAAGCGCCCGCATATTTCAAATTGAATCACGATCGTTCTCCCGTATCGGTCATGTATTCAAGCCAGGCGGTGTATTGATTGCGCAATGCCAGGTCACTGGTGCCTGTGGCCGTTGTCCTTGCTCCATCCTGAACCTCCCTGCCGAAATGCCGGCGCATGTCTATCCATTCAATCGCGCCTGATGCCGCGCTTTGCTGTATGCGAACGTAGCAATTCACGTCGTCCGGCCCGACCATCGAGGCGGGGGAATTAACCAGGCGGGAGTAACGCAAAGTCCGCTCCAGCATATTTGGCGGCGCGCCCTTGAGCGCGAAAGTCCAGGACTCGATAATCGTTTCATTCACCGAGACAGGTATGACAACGCGGATGGATTGGATGTTGTCGCGTACCGTACAGGATGGATAGATGAGGCTGTTGTGCCGGTTAAATGAGAGTATTTCTTTTGTACGTTCTTTTCCGTGTGCCTCTTCCATGCTTTTCAGGTAGTCCGGGTAGACCTCATAATGACTGAAAATGCTTTTTTTACCTCCCATGTAGGCATGACCCCGTGGAAGTCCGACAAAACCCATATCGTCAAAAAAATCATAGGAACCTCCAAAGGGGGCTATCACCTCTGCTTCCGGAACCGGCCCATGAGCCTGCGAAAGTTGCTCCAGGTATTGCCGAACGGCAGCGCTGGTGCCGGCATGGGCCACCATGGGGTGCATGGCGTCATGCAAATTTTCGGTAAAGAACTTCCAGTTGGCGGGATGGCGAAAACGATGGCCGACTTTTCCGGTAACTTCAACTTCACCTCCAGGGGCGCGATCAACCATGTTATCTATGGTTTCACGTATCTCGCCGAGGAAAGTTTTCAGGTCAGGCCCCACCCTGGCAAGGGAAGCGAAAATAAATCCCCGGTACTTCTCGACCCTGGGAACCCCGGGCATGCCGAATGCAGGATTGTTCTTATCGAAACCAACATCCTTATAGCCGGCGGGACTCGGCTGTGAACGTAATGAACCGTCAGCCCTGAACGTCCAGCCATGGTAAGGACACCTGAATACGCCCTTGTCGATACTGCCGGTCCGGGCTTCACAGACCATCGCCCCCCGGTGCCCGCACCTGTTCACCAACACGTTTATAGCGCCACTCCTTGCGTCCCTGACCATGACGACGGGTGTCAGCCCCATGGTCGTAGTGATGTAATCCCCGGGGGATTTAACCTGGCTCTCGTGTCCGACGTATAGCCATGCCCTGCCCCAAATTCGCTCCATTTCCAGCGCGAAAACATCCTCACTGGTATACACCTCGCGGCGCACGCGGGCGGGTTCAACCAGGGATCGAATCTGCATAATTCACCAATCCTGTCCCCACGCGGCGTGGGTGACGCTCGCCCGTTGCATAATAAACCTGTGCCTTTTCCACGCCTTATTCATCCTGTCCGTCTCATGTTCCGATAGAAGTCAGAACGTATAGGACGGACTGTTGTTCAGCGCTTCAGTACCAAAACCCGCTCGTTCCTTGAATTCATCGATGACAGATTGCAGTCTGTCCCTGGAAACATAATCGTGAATTGCCTCCGCATCCTCAGGGCATTCATTTCTGACAATCTCCAGCACTTCATCGGGACCATTTTTGCGGCTGGCCAGCACTAGCTGATTAGCCTTTTTCAACCTGTCGGCTTCATAGGCCTGCAAACCTGCCAAAGGATCATTGTGTTTGCCTAAAGCACAGGCCAGCGCCCTGCCGTCGATTATGGCTTGCACGGCGCCACTTGAGCTCACGGGGACCAGGGGGTGCGCCGCATCGCCCAGTAATGTTACCCTGCCAAATGTCCATTGTTTCAGTGGGTCCCGATCATATATCGGGAATTCAAATATCTGTCGGGTTGCAGAGATAAGGTCTGGAACTTTCAACCAGTCAAACTGCCAATCCCCATAGAGTTCAATCAGCTTTTCAGGCTCGGCCAGTTTGTTCCAATCTTCTTCCTGTGGCTTGTCCGTATTAAAAGGAACCGCAGCGATCCAGTTTATCTGGCTACGGCCTTGTTCCTGGCGGGTTTTGGAAATGGGATACGACACCAGTCGCAGGCGTTTGTCACCACAAATGATCATGGATTCACCATCGATACAGGGTGGCCCCTCCACAGCCCCTCGAAAACATACCATGCCGGCATAAACCGGGGCGCCTTCATCGGGATACAAACACCTCCTGGTTATGGAATGCAATCCATCTGCGCCGATTAACAGGTCGCCGGTTACATCAGCTATCGGTTTCCCCGATGACGGGGCGACAAAATTTGCGGTGACTGTATTTTTATTTTGCTCGAAACCGGCAAGTCGATGACCGGTTACGACCCTGTCCGCGCCTGCGCGTTGTTTGAATGTCTCAAGCAACAGCCTGTGCAATTCTCCGCGGTGCAGGGAGTACTGGGGCCAGTTATAACCGGCATATTCGCCACAGGGAACACTGATTGCCAGCTTGCCCCGACGAGAAAAATAATTCATGGAACGGGTGCGGATGGCAAACTTATCCAGGGATGGCTGAAGACCAAGGGCAATCAATTCCCGCGAGGCATTAGGCAGGATATTTATCCCCACGCCAAGGGGCCTGAGGTTTGCCACGCTTTCGAAGACAGTTGCCTCCAGGCCGATTTTCTGTAAACTCAGCGCGGCGGTCAACCCACCTATGCCGGCGCCAACTATCAGGATATGCATTTAACCTGCATACTTCACCAATTCGCTTGTCATCAATGGAACATTCCTTGCTATCAATAAGTTACCGTGATCATATCACTTCACTGCCGGCACAAACTGCGCCGGACGCCCCCTCACTGGTCTTTTTGCCGTCAGTTTTGCAGGTACAATAACAACCGTGGCCGATTATACCAAACTCCAGCGGACAAGCCTTCTTCAGGTCCTGGTTCAATCAGGGCAAGAGCATACTTTTGCCGGATTCTCTAAAAGCAGACCTGTCTGGCTATTCGGAGCGCTCGGTGAAACAGGGGGAATGCCGGTGAGAGCGGGGATAATGGCGGTTGGAATAGAGGAGGAAGAGCTTTCATGCGAAAGTATGCGTTTGCCCTGATATTGAACCAAGACAATATATTGCAAAACCCCCTGCAATGTTTTATGTTGAAGCGATGGATGTACGAGAGGAACACTTGGCTTTCTTAAGCAAAATCATTGAAAAACGGCAACTCACTTATGGGGGGGGGGGGGGCAGCATGATTCCGGTAAACTGTTTCCACAGGATATTGTTATGCCTGGGAATATCCCTGGCGCTTTCGGCCGGCCAGGCCCAACCTGCCCCGGACTCCGGCTTTGTCATTGAGGAAGTCGTCGTCACCGCCAGGAAACGGGAAGAGAATCTGCAAGACACCCCGGTAGCCGTGTCGGCTTTCACTGCGCAGGAGTTGCAATATCGTCAGGTTACCTCTTCCGACCAGCTTGGCAACATCACGCCAAACCTCACCTTTGATTCGTCCGCCCCCTCTTCAGGCTCCAGTTCTGCGGCGCAGATATTCATCCGCGGCATAGGCCAGACCGACTTCACCCCGGTTACCGACCCCGGGGTGGGACTGTATATAGATGGAATTTATATGGCCCGCTCAGTAGGCAATGTACTGGACTTTTTAGACGTGGAGCGCGTTGAAATTCTCCGGGGGCCGCAAGGCACCCTGTTTGGCCGGAACACCATAGGCGGCGCCGTCGTAATACATTCGAAACGGCCGACTGATGAATTCAGCGGTTACCTGCAAGGCCGTTTTGGCGATGACGATATGGTAAACGTTACCGCAAAATTGAATGCCCCCTTATCCGACAACCTGTTCGGCAACATTGCCTTTGCCTATCGAGACCGGGATGGATACGTCAAACGCATCCATGCCGGCAACAAGACCGGTGACGATGACAGCGAGTCCGTCAGGGGCTCGTTGCTGTGGGAGGCCACTGATGACTTTGAAGCATACATGACTTTTGATTATACCCGCATCCGCGAGAACGGCGCCCCGACGGTGTCCGCCGGGGTGAACGATAAAATGGCATTCGGGACCTATGGAAACGGTCTGCTGGAGAGTTGCGCCACAGTTAGAGTTAATCCCGATTTTCCCGCCAGCGGGCCGCCTACGTTTCCGCCGCCGGGAGCAGGCGCCGGTGGCGCGCCCGGCTGTTACGGTCCGGATACGCTCGCCGGGCCGTATACCTCGGAAGGCACCTTCCCGGTCTTTTCCAACCTGGACGTCTGGGGCATAAGTGGTGAGTTGAAGTGGGAAGTGAACGACTGGCTCACCATCAAATCCATCACCGGTTATCGCGAGATGGAAATGGAAGCATCCCGTGACGCCGATAATACCCCGGCGAATATTTTAGCCACCTCAATTTACTATGATCATGGACAAACCAGCCAGGAAATACAGCTGAGTGGCGTCGCTCTTGATAAGCATTTGAATTGGTTACTCGGTTTTTATTACTTTCAGGAAGACGGCAACAACCCCAGCTCGGTAATACTGCCGACAGGGTCATTCAACAGCGGCGGTTTTTATGATAATGAATCACTGGCGGGATTTTTCCATGTTACCAATGATTTCACCGATAACTTCGCCCTGACTATCGGCGGACGCTATACGGTGGACAAAAAACGCTATAAGCCGGACCAGTACGCCACAGGCGATGCTTCCCAGGGACGGGACAGTATCTTCGGTCCGACCTGGCCTTTACTGGCGGGCATTTACCTTTCCAGCCGCGGCCCCTTGAGATTCGGACAGCGCATGTTGCCATTCCGGGAATTTGATGAGGAGTTTGATGATTTCACCCTGATATTCAACCTTGCCTATAATTGGACCGATGAACTCAGGACCTACGTCACTTTCTCCGAAGGCTTCAAGAGCGGCGGCTTTGACCAGCGATTTGCCGCCGCGCCCCTTAGTGGCGAACCCAGCACGTTCGACCCGGAAAAGGTAAGCAGCTACGAGATCGGCCTGAAATCCGAATGGTTCGATAACCGCCTGCACCTGAACCTGGCGTTGTTTCATACCGACTACGACAACCTGCAGATCGTCATCCGGGAAACGGTCAACCCGATTACGTTCAACGGCGGCTCGGCTGATATTGAAGGCGCCGAAGCGGAATTGACCTGGGCGCCCACGGACCGCTGGTTCATCACTTTTGCGCTGGGTTATATCAATGCCGGATATGAAGAACTGAGTGACAAGGTCATTAATAATCCAACGCCGATATTCCCCGATTACAAACTGGTCAATACCCCGGAACTCAGTTCCGCCCTGGGAGTCGCTTACACATTCGACCTTGATGACTGGGGGACGTTGACGCCGCGGCTGGACTGGTCATTCCACGGCGAACAGTACAACAACGCGGTGAATACACCGCAACTGTTCCAGGATGAGTACCACCTCCTCAATGCCGCCGTGACGTTGGAGACCAACGACGCTCAGTGGGAGGCGGTATTGGCTTTCCGTAACATCGCGGATGAAAGGTACATAATCACCGGTAATTCAGCCTTTGCCACGGGGGCGTCTTATACGGAGCGGGTTTACGGACGACCCTTTGAGTGGTCGGTCTCCCTGAAGTACAGCTTCTTCTAATCGGAACTCAAACCTGATAAGGGGCCGCCATAAAGGGTTGTTTCCTCGTTCCCCCTGACAAGCGGAGTTTCCCCCTGATAAGGGGAGCAAGGGGGGTTGAGGGCAGAAATGGGATGACGACAGACCGATGCGAACCCCTTGAATCCCCCTTGTCAGGGGGACTTCCCAGGAAACCGTATGGTGAATTTTACGCCCGTGCGGTCGGCAAGATTATTTGCTGAGATTTCCCCTTTATGGAATTCCGCAATTTGGCGAACAATGTAGAGTCCCAAACCCAGGTGTGGTTCACTGCCTGTCTTGTCCCGGCGGATGGAAATCATGGAATTAAATAATTGCCGATCCATTGAAGCAGGCAGGCCGGGGCCGTAATTTATTACATAAATCGACCAGGACGCAGCATCATGCTGTAAACCTATGCGGACCGGTTTATCCGAAGCGCTGAAATCAACCGCATTGGCCACTAATTTATCCAGCATCTGCACGAATAAATCCGGAACAATGAATTCCTTGATAATTTCACCGTCTCCTTCAAAGATGAACCGGTTCAGTGGGTAAGCGGTTTGGTATCCTGAAACACAGCTATTCAGCAATTTGCCAATATCGGTATCGATTTTCTCAGCTGACTGCAACGCCTGTTCAAGACGCGTTGCCTCACTTAACCTGCTTACCAATAATTGCAGACGCTCCACTCCTTCCCTCGCCCTCTGCAGGTACGGTCGAGAATGCTCATCCGGCTGCAGGTGGTCCAGTGATGATTGCACGACCGTGATTGGCGTCCGTATCTCGTGGGACAAGCGTCCGGCCATCTTTTCCAGGTAATCATTATATTCTCTTAATCGGCCCAACATGGCCGCATAGTTTCTGGATAACTCACCAATCTCATCTTTTCTCTTGCTAACTGCAAACGGCTTCAACACCCGGCCATGTTCATCGATAGCGGTTCGCGCTTCATTGCTCAATTTTCGAATCCTCATGGATAATCGCGTTGCAAACAACAATAAAATCAGCACAACAAAAATAAATACGAACAGGGTCTTATTTAACAACGAGGCCATTGCCTGACGTTGCTGGAGCTGGATACTCGACGTCGTTTCTTCAACCAGGACCACGCCATGCACGGTTTCATTGATCCAAATCGGCGCGGCGGCGGAAACGACAATCCCATTCCCATCAGGGTAAGAACGCCAGCCTGATACCGTTTTGCCGGACAGGGCGGATAACACTTCATTACTTTGCAGACGCGAAGCGCCGGCAAGATCATCCTTGATGCGCCGGCTGATAGAGGGAAGAACCAGTGAATAAACTATATTCACGGGAACATGCGCGCTTTCTCTTTCAAGGGAGCCGCTATTCGCTAATACCCGGCCTGAATTATCCAGCACCCATAGCCTGCGCCCTTCACTATTGTCGTAATTCTTGATAATCCGTTTGATTTCAGGAGATGACCGCACAAGGCGTCCCGGATTTTTTTCAGTATTTTCTCCCGCAGTACCCAGGCTGTTTGATGGGATCCCTGGTTGGACATCACCGACATTGTTGACGATGAGGCCTAAGCGTTCACCAATAAGACTGGAAGGGAGCGCTATTTCAACATTATAGCCAACGGCGGCAGGCTGCCATTCCGCCGTGATATTGGTGATGTATTGAACGGATTGATTCTCCATGCCATATTCATCATAAATCGTAGCAATACGGAAAGGGCGAATGCTTCCCGGCGCGGATGGCGACAAATACAGGTGATTCAATTCAGCGTTATTATCATAAAAAATCAACTGGATGTGATCGTTGTCGAGCGCGCCCGGCACGCCTGATTTTTTATAGACGACATGCTCGTCCCTGACTTGCAACAAAAGATAAAAATAGCGCTGGTAACGACCGGCCAGCAATCGGAAAGAAAAAGTTTCATTTCCATAGACTTCAGCCCAATCAAGATCCGTTGACCAATCATGGGTATATCCATCCATTTGAATCGGGTGCTCCAGCGTGTGCACATAAATGGATTTCTCGCCGGCATCAACCTGCAAAGGCAGCAATTCTTCCCGTTGCTGAAGGAGCGTTGACCCGCCCCTGGCGGCATCCAGTAAAGCAGTTTCCAGGGAGTCGCGAAGATAGCGTTCCAATTCCCTGATGTATTCAAAACCAATGTAGGGAATTGCCAGGACAACCAGGGAAATTAGCAGCAGTTTTTTTCGAATGGTCAAATTGATCAATTCCATGTTTTAGCCAGGCGCCGGGCCGGAAAAAAACCTTTTGGCATAGCTTAAAACATCAGGCTTCATATTTGCTGCCGGCAAGTTCAAACATGGGAGCGAGGACGCAGTTAGCGCAGTCCATAATGACAAGCGATTTGGTGAAATATGCGCGCTGGCAGCTATGATTTCCACCGATACCCCATTCCGTAAACCGTGTCAATACAATCAAATGCTTCATCCAGTATTTCAAATTTCCGCCTGATGCGTTTTACGTGGGACGTTACGGTGCCGTCATCGACAAAAATATTTGCATCCTGCATCAGCTGCCCGCGACTTTTTACGTGGCCGGGTACTTTCGCCAGTGAATATACCATCCAGAACTCGGTGAGCGTTAAATCAATTATCTCCTGTTTCCAGCTTACCAGCATGCGATTACTGTCGATGACCAGTTCACCGGCGCGTACGGTATCTTCCCTGGAACCTTGCTTTTCCATTGCTTCAATCCGGCGAAACAGCGCCGCCACCCGGGCCAATATCTGGGGGATAGACACAGCCTTCGTCAAATAGTCATCGGCCCCTAACCGTAACCCGGATATTTCGTCCAAATCCGAATCGCGGGCAGTAAGAAAGATGATAGGCAAGGTAGCCGACAGGCTGCGCAACTCCCTGCATAGTTCGAAACCACCTTCAATATCGTCACCCAGGCTGATGTCAATCAAGGCCAGGTCAGGCAACTTTTGCCTGAAGCCGGTTATTGCTGACCGTTTATCCTGGTACGTGACTACTTCGTAACCGTATTTGCGTATAGCCTCCGTATAATTTTCCCGGATAGCCGTTTCATCTTCTACCAGCGCAATTCGCTTTACCATCACTTCCCCTCTTGATCACTTTAAACCAAACCGGGACAGAATTAATCCGCCCCACCACAATTTTCATTTTTTTGCCAGAATTTACCCTTGCATTGCCCTGATTCGAGTCTCGAATCTCCATATATATACGCTTTAATCAAGGTGTCCATAAATAAAACTAATTGGAGATAATCATGATTAAATATCTGTCATCAGGTTTATTAACACTATGCCTGTTCAATATAGCAGCATTTGCAGGAGATAACGCAGGTCCGGGCAAGCATAAAGAGGAAGTCGGCTTTGGAATTGGCGCGATTATCGGGGGGCTTATCGCCGGCCCTCCCGGCGCGATCATCGGCGCGGCAAGCGGGGTCTGGTTTGGCAATAAGGAAGAGGAGGAAGACAAAAAGCTCGCCGGCCTTAACGCCCGTTTACAAGACAAACAGGTTGAATTCGCCCACCTGCAAAAACAATTTGCCGACCTGCAATCCGCTTATGGTCGTCAAGTACAAAAAGTCAACCTGGAAAGTCGATTGTTTTCCCTGGATGAGTTAAGTCGTGGAATTTCACTGGCGGTATATTTTCGTACCGACAGCGCGGAAATTGATCCGGAAATCATTCCCCGGCTAGAGCGGTTGGCAGAATACCTGAAGGATTTTCCGGAAATCAAATTATACCTGGAAGCTCACGCAGACCGGAGAGGCAAGCTTGATCATAATAAAGCGCTGAGCCGGAAAAGGGCCGCGTCCGTTGAAAAGGCATTGATTGAAACCGGTTTCCCCGAAAATCGAATCCGTACTCATTCATACGGCGAGACGCAGGCATTGGCGCTGGAAGGTGACCTGGAAGGCTATGTTTTCGACCGCCGCGTTGATATTCAATTAATTCTGAAGGCTGAAACCTGAGTGCCCTGAACTCGATACGCAGCAGCGATTTTTCCTATAAAAAAGCCGGGCAATGCCCGGCTTTGAATTGTTACCACATTTATAATAATTATATCAATCTTCCTTGCTGTCGTTATTTTCTTCCAAATCTTTCGCGGGCCGGCCCACCAACTCAACGATAGCCATTGGCGCTTTATCCCCGGTCCGGTAGCCGCATTTCAGGATCTTCAGGTATCCACCTGGTCTTTCCTTATAACGCGGGCCCAATTCATTAAACAACTTTGTTACGGTTGACCTGTCACGCAAACGCGCATAGGCCAGCCGGCGCTTGGCGACTGAATCCGTTTTGGCCAATGTAATCAATGGTTCTGCCACGCGCCGCAGTTCTTTCGCCTTCGGCACGGTCGTCTTGATCGTTTCATGCTGCATAAGCGAAACAGCCATATTGCGGAACAATGCCCGGCGATGGCTGCTGTTTCGGTTTAACTTTCGTCCGCTTTCTCTATGACGCATTTCAGTAACTCATATAATCATTTATATCCAGGGAAACCCTGGTTAAGACAAAATTTCCCCGCATGGAATGTTCCGGAGTCTCCGACGCTTCACCAATATTTCAAGGAGTCTAACGCGCTAAGGCAGAAGGCATATCTCTATCTTCATATAAGCCCGTTGGCGGCCAGTTTTCCAATTTCATCCCCAATGACAAGCCGCGGGAGGCAAGCACGTCTTTAATTTCCGTTAAGGATTTTTTGCCCAGGTTTGGCGTTTTCAACAATTCAACTTCCGTGCGTTGAATCAGGTCGCCAATGTAATAAACACTTTCCGCTTTCAGGCAATTTGCCGACCGGACGGTCAATTCCAAGTCATCAACCGGACGTAACAGGATTGGATCAACTTCCGGCTCATTGCTGGCGGCAGCCGCTTCCTGCGCTTCTTCCGCTTCCAAATCAACAAATACAGATAACTGGTTATACAGTATAAGGGCGGCTTCCTTGACGGCATCTTCCGGATCGATGGTGCCGTTTGTTTCAATTTCCAAAATCAACTTATCCAGGTCAGTTTGTTGCTCTACCCGGGCGCTCTGGACATCATATGAAACGCGTTTAATCGGGCTGAATGACGCGTCTAATTTAAGCCGGCCTATATACTGTTCCGCGCCTTCATCCGGATTTCCCACCACTACAGGACGATAACCACGACCACGTTCAACAGTAATATTCATATTCAATTCGCCCGCCCTGGTAAGGTGCGCGATCAAATGATCAGGATTAACGATTTCCACATCATGATCAAGCATGATGTCACTAGCCTTGATTTCTCCCGGGCCGGTCTTGCTAAGAGACAGGGTGGCGTCATGCCTGGAATGCATACTAATCGCTACCCCCTTCAGGTTTAACAAAATATCCGTTACATCTTCGTGGACGCCATCTATGGTCGTATATTCATGTAACACTCCCTCTATTTCCACTTCTGTCACTGCACATCCGGACATGGATGATAATAAAACCCTGCGCAAGGCATTGCCCAGGGTGTGACCAAATCCTCGATTTAACGGTTCAATGGTTATTTTCGCCAATGTGTTGCTGATGTTTTCAACATCGACCCGGCGTGGTTTTAATAATTCGCTGAATGTTGACGGCATGTCTAGGCTTCCTGTGGCTGCTTACTTGGAATAAAGTTCTACGACTAATTGCTCATTAATGTCGGAAGGTAATTCACTACGCTCCGGAACCGATTTAAATATTCCCCCCATCTTATTGGTATCGACGTCCACCCACTCAGGGAACCCGACTTGTTCCGCTACATTGAGGGCATCCTGAATACGTAGTTGTTTCTGACTTTTTTCTCTTATCTCAACCTTATCTTCGGGTTTAACCTGGAAAGATGGAATATTTACTGATTTGCCATTCACCAGGATTGATTTATGGCTCACCAGCTGCCTGGCTTCGTTTCGTGTACTGCCGAAGCCCATCCTGAATACCACGTTGTCCAAACGGCATTCCAAAATCTGTAAAAGGTTTTCACCGGTAGAACCCCTGCGACGAACTGCTTCCTTGTAGTATAGGCGAAACTGTTTTTCCAAAATCCCATAAATTCGACGGAGCTTCTGCTTTTCCCTGAGCTGCACAGCGTAATCCGACAACCTCTTCACCCTGGCTCCCTGTTCACCGGGGAGTTTATCAATCTGACACTTTGACTCAATCGGACGAGCGCGACTTTTCAAAAACAAATCCGCGCCTTCGCGGCGACTGAGTTTACATTTAGGTCCTAAGTAACGCGCCATATATCCTCCAATTACACTCGCCGTCTCTTTGGCGGACGACAACCATTATGTGGGATGGGTGTCACATCAGTAATATTGGTAATCTTGTAACCCATCGCATTCAAGGCGCGTACAGCAGATTCCCGGCCAGGTCCGGGACCTTTGATGTTGATTTCCAGGTTTTTCATACCAAAGTCCTGTGCTGTTTCGCCTGCTTTCTGTGCAGCGATTTGCGCCGCGAACGGCGTACTTTTCCGCGACCCGCGAAATCCACTGCCACCGGCAGTAGCCCATGCGACGACGTTTCCCTGCCTGTCAGTAATAGTGATAATGGTATTGTTAAATGACGCATGGACGTGCGCTATTCCATCGACCACCGTTTTCTTTACTTTCTTTTTTGCGTTTCTTGGTTTTGCCATTCATTTACCTGTCATTACTTTTTAATTATTCTACGGGGCCCTTTTCGCGTCCTCGCATTCGTCCGGGTACGCTGGCCTCGAAGGGGAAGACCTCGCCGGTGGCGGATACCACGGTATGCGCCGAAATCCATCAACCGTTTAATATTCATCGATACTTCCCTGCGTAAATCACCTTCCAACTCATAGTTCGCCACTTCCATCCTGAGTTTGTCTAACTCACCTTCACCCAACGTCGCCACCTTGACATGCGGCTCTATTCCTGTCGACGAGCAAATTTTCCAGGCGCGCGTCCTGCCTATTCCATATATATGCGTCAACGCAATTCCTATATGTTTGTTATCCGGAATATTTACACCTGCGATACGGGCCATTTATTTTCTCTTTTATTGGTTATCATTAAAACTTTGTTCGCCTTCAAACTTGCTATCCCAAACTCACCCTTGCCGCTGCTTATGCCGCGGGTCGGAACAAATGACGCGAACGCTACCTTTTCTCCGGATAATACGGCAATTGCGACACATCTTTTTTACCGAGGCCCTGACTTTCATGACATTCTCCCGTCTGCAAACTCAACGTCGACCATGACTTTTCAAATTAGCCTTCTTCAGTACACCTTCGTATTGGTGTGACATTAAATGGGCTTGAATTTGAGCCATGAAGTCCATTACGACAACGACAATAATCAACAATGACGTCCCGCCAAAATAAAATGGAACATTAAACTGTATGATTAAAAACTCTGGCAACAGACAGACAAAAGTAATATATATGGCGCCCGCCATCGTCAATTTTGTTAATACACCGTCAAGATACTGGGCTGTTTGTTCTCCCGGCCTCATCCCGGGGACAAACGCGCCCGATTTTTTCAGGTTATCTGCCGTTTCTCTCGGATCAAAAACAACGGCAGTATAAAAAAAGCAAAAGAAGATTATCCCGGCGGCATAAAATGCAACATATATCGGTTGCCCGGGCTGTAACAACGTCGCAAGGTCTTGCAGCCAGCGCATTTCTCTCGCCTGACCTGCCCAGCTCGCCAGTGTTCCGGGGAACAGGATCAGGCTGGAAGCGAATATAGGCGGTATAACACCTGCCATATTCAGCTTTAAAGGCAAGTGACTGGATTGCCCTGCGTATAATTTCCGTCCGACTTGTCGCTTGGCATAATTTACGGTAATTCTGCGTTGTCCCCGCTCGATAAACACCACAAACCCCGTCACCGCTATCGCTAATGCAAAAAGCATGAACACCATGATTATGTGTAATTCACCGGTGCGCGATAATTCCAGGGTGCCGGCAATCGCCGAAGGCAAGCCGGCTACGATACCGGCGAAAATAATCAACGATATGCCGTTACCGACGCCACGCTCGGTTATCTGTTCACCCAACCACATCAGGAACATCGTTCCGGTCACTAATGTAGTCACTGCAGTAATACGAAAACCAAGGCCGGGGTCCAAGACGATAGAACCGCCTGCAACTTGTTGACCTTCTAACGCCAATGACACTCCCAATGCCTGGAAAGTCGCTAACAAGACCGTTCCATACCTCGTGTATTGTGTGATCTTGCGTCGCCCTGCTTCACCTTCTTTGCGTAATTGTTTCAGCCTTGGGTCAACGAACGACAGTATCTGCATGATAATCGAAGCGGAAATATAAGGCATGATGCCAAGGGCAACTACCGATAAACGCTCTAATGCGCCCCCGGAAAACATATTGAACATGTCTAATATAGTCCCGCGTTGTTGCTCAAACAATTGGGCGAGCGCATCCGGGTTAATGCCCGGGACAGGAATAAAAGTACAAACCCGATAGATAAACAAGGCAACCAGGACAAACAACAACCGCCGGCGCAGCTCCGTTAACTGGGTTAATCCGGCGAGGCCACCGGGCATTGCGGGATTATTTGTCGCCATGCCGCCCCGTTACTCCTCGAATTTACCGCCGGCTGCTTCAACAGCGGACCGCGCGCCTTTTGTTGCCCGAATGCCTTTGACAGTCACTGCTTTGCTGATTTTTCCGGTTGCAATAATTTTCACTCTTTTAATTTTCCTCGAGATCAGGCCGGCTTTTCTCAAAGCATTGATATCAATATTTTCAGCAGCCACTTTCTCCAGTTCGTCCAACCGAATTTCATCAGTAATCCTGGCCAGGTAGGAGCGAAAGCCAATCTTTGGAAGACGACGTTGCAACGGCATTTGACCGCCTTCAAACCCGACTTTGTGATAACCACCTGCTCGCGACTTTTGCCCTTTATGACCGCGGCCGGCTGTTTTCCCCTGCCCGGAACCAATACCCCGGCCCACGCGCTTAGCCTGCCGTTTAGCGCCGGTGGCGGGTTTTATTGAATTAACCCGCATATCAAACCTCATCAACCTCTAATAAATATGACACTTTATTAATCATCCCGCGGACCTCCGGTGTATCCGCAAGCGTTACCGAATGTCCTATTCGACGCAAACCGAGCCCTGCGACACACGCCTTGTGTGACGCGCTCCTCCGGTTAATACTGCGTTTCAAGGTCACTTTTATCTGTTTCATCGCTTCAACCATGATTAACCGGTAATTTCCTCTACTGTTTTACCGCGTTTAGTGGCAACGTATTCCGGCGAAGCTATTGACTGTAGTCCTTTCACAGTGGCGCGAACTACATTGATCGGGTTAGTTGATCCAATGGATTTCGCCAAGACGTTATGAATACCCGCACACTCAAAAACCGCCCGCATGGCGCCACCGGCTATAATGCCTGTGCCTTCCGAGGCAGGCTGCATGTATACCTTGGCCGCGCCGTGCTCCGCAGTTACTGCATAATGCAAGGTCTCACCATGGAGTGGGATAGCGACCATATTTCGACGCGCTTTTTCCATGGCCTTCTGTATTGCAACCGGCACCTCCCTGGCTTTACCACGACCAAAACCCACTTTGCCGTTACCGTCACCAACAACGGTCAACGCTGCAAACCCGAATATGCGGCCACCTTTAACTACCTTGACGACCCGGTTGACTGCAACCAATTTCTCAAGTAAATCTTCATTACCGGTAATTCCGGTAACTGATTTCGTCATTGCCACGTTAGTTTCATCTCCAGGATCATTAAAACTCTATACTTTGCTCCCTGGCGGCATCTGCCAACGCCTTGACCCTGCCATGGAACTTGAAACCCGATCTATCAAACGCAACTTTGGTCACGCCGGCTTTTTTTGCTCGTTCTGCAATCATCTTTCCTACAACCTCGGCCGCTTCTTTATTTCCACCGTTTTTTATCTTGCCCCGGACTTCCTTATCCAATGTTGAAGCGCTGGCTAACACCCCTGAACCGCTCGAACCGATAACCTGCGCATAAATATGCCTGGGTGTACGGAATACGCATAATCGATTTTCACCTTGCGCCTTAATTCGCATACGTGATTTTCGGGCTCTTCTCAGTCTTGCCGTTTTCTTTTTCATCCCCACATATCTCATCAAATGACACGCTGAGCGCGCTTTGGCTGGTGGCAAAAATCAGGCATGATTATCAAATCCATTGGTGAAATACGCGGGTCAAGCCTTCTTTGCTTCTTTACGAAGGATATGTTCATCAGAGTAACGAATGCCTTTGCCTTTATATGGTTCCGGTGGTCTGTAACTCCGGATATTTGCGGCGACCTGCCCGACCTGTTGCTTAGCTATGCCTTTGACAATGATTTCAGTTTGGCTGGGCGTTTCAATCGTTATCCCGGCCGGAATGTCGATTTTTACGGGATATGAAAAACCCAAAGTCAAATTTAAAACGCCAGGCTGCGCCTGCGCACGATACCCCACTCCTGTTATCTCCAGTTTAATCTCAAATCCGTGTGAAACCCCGGTTACCATATTTTGCAAAATCGCTCTTGTCGTCCCAGCCAATGCTCTCGCCAGTTTCGTATTATCTTTTACAGAAAGCTTTAGCTGGTTGTCTTCCCGGTATAATTTCACCAATGAATGAATATTGTGCGCTAATTCACCTTTACTGCCTTTAATCTTTATTTCCGATTCATTGATATTCACTTCAACGCCGTCAGGGATGGAAACTGGATTATTGGCAATTCTCGACATGTTTATTTCCTATGCGACAATACAGATAATCTCGCCGCCGATTCCCTGTTCCCTGGCTGTCTTATCCGTCATCACGCCTTTTGACGTGGAGATGATCGCCGTACCCAACCCCCCGTGTACCCGGGGCAACTGATCTTTAGAACCATACCGGCGCAATCCAGGGCTGCTCACGCGTCGTAATAATTCAATTACGGGCCGGCCGTCAAAATACTTTAATTGAATGGTCAATACAGGCTTTACCCGGTCCTCGCTTACACTGAAATCACTGATATAGCCTTCCTCTTCAAGAATTTTTACTACTGCAAGTTTAAGTTTTGATGAGGGCATGCTGACTTCCCGCTTAAACCGTTCCTGGCCGTTACGGATTCTGGTCAACATATCAGATATTTGGTCCTGTAAACTCATTTCATATTCTCTTGTAACCTGTTGTCTCTCTCACCAACTCGCCTTTACCAACCCCGGAATGTCTCCGCGCATGGCGGCCTCGCGCAGCTTGTTTCTTCCCAACCCGAATTTTCGATAATAACCATTCGGGCGCCCCGTTAAGCCACATCGATTTCTCATTCTTGAAGGACTGGAATCCCTGGGTAATTTATTTAATTTTACTCTTGCTTCTCTACGTTCTTCTTCGGTTAATGACATGTCTTTAACGATAACCTTCAGCCCGGATCGTCTCTCGGCGTATTTTTGAACCATCTGTTCCCTTTTACGCTCTCGATTTATCATTGACGTTTTTGCCATATTATTCTCTCGTTACTCTTAAAAACCCCGGCTTAGTTTCGAACCGGGAAACTGAAAGCCATTAATAAGGCTTTCGCTTCGTCATCTGTCTTTGCTGAAGTGGTAATCGTTACATCCAGGCCGCGAATCGTATCGATCTTGTCATAATCGATTTCAGGAAAAATAATCTGTTCCTTCACGCCCAGGCTGTAATTGCCGCGCCCATCAAATGAGCGCGTGTTCAAACCACGAAAATCCCTGATTCTTGGAATCGCGATTGAAATAAGCCTGTCTAAAAACTCATACATGCGTCGGCGACGTAGCGTAACCTTGCAACCATTCGGAAAGCCTTTCCTGACTTTAAAATTCGCCACGGACTTTTTTGCATTAATCACTATCGGCTTCTGGCCGGAGATCCGGGCCATATCATCAACCGCGCGTTCAATAATTTTTTTATCGGCCAAGGCCGCGCCCAACCCCATATTCAATGTAATTTTAGTTATCCTCGGCACTTGCATCACTGACTCATAGCCGAACTGTTTTATCAGCTGTGGCACAACCGTAGTCCGATAATATTCCTGTAATCTCGCCATCTTGATGTTTTTGTTAGATATCGATAACTTCATTATTGGATTTAAAGTAACGGACTTTTCGCCCATCTTCTAAAAATCGAAATCCAACTCGATCCGGCTTATTCAACACCGGATTCCAAATTGCGATATTAGAAATTGCCATCGGCATCTCTTTCTCGATAATGCCCCCGGATGTTCCTTGCGCAGGATTACCTTTAGTATGACGCTTAGCCATATTGGCATTTTCAACGACTACCTTGCTGTCATTTATCTTTACATTAAGCACGACGCCGCGTTTACCTTTATCCTTGCCGGCAATAACCACAACTTCGTCGCCTTTCCTGATTTTGTTCATATTCCCAGCCGGGTTTTTATTCTCACTATAATACTTCGGGCGCAAGGGAAACGATTTTCATAAACTTTTCTCCCCTGAGTTCACGGGTTACCGGACCGAATATCCGGGTGCCGACAGGCTGTAATTGATTATTAAGCAATACTGCGGCATTGCTATCAAACCGTATTAACGAACCGTCTGCTCTCCTTACTCCTTTTTTAGTCCGCACCACCACGGCGCTATATAACTCCCCCTTTTTTACTTTACCCCTTGGAATAGCTTCCTTCACGCTGACTTTTATCACGTCGCCGATTTTTGCATAGCGTCTTCTCGAACCACCTAAAACCTTCACGCACATGAGTCGACGCGCGCCACTGTTGTCGGCGGCATTCAATACTGTCTGCATCTGTATCATGCATGCGCTCCAATTGATTTCATGTCATATCTCCTCCCGGACTCTACTCAGGACTTTCTGCAGCCGCCAGGTTTTATTCCTGGCAACAGGTCGGGATGACCTTATGATAACCATGTCACCTTCGTTGCATTCATTATTTTCATCATGAGCAAGCAGCTTTGTTGAACGCCGTATATATTTCTCATACAAGGGATGTTTCACCATTCTCTGGATCTCTACGGCAACTGACTTATCCATTTTGTTGCTGATAACCTTCCCGGTCAGTGTTCTTGTTGATTTCCCAGGCTCACTCATGACTTTAATTCGCCATTCTTGGACATTTCACTCATTACTGTTTTAATTTGTGCGATTTTCCGGCGTACTGTTTTAAATTGGCTTGGCTTGCCAAGTTGTCCGGAACCTTTTTGCATGCGTAAATTAAATTGCTCGCGCAAGAGCTCCACGAGCATTTCCTGCAACTCCTCAGGTTTCTTGTCTCTTAACTCCGATGCTTTCATTTACAGGATTGTCCTGCTGACAAATGTTGTTTTAACCGGTAATTTCGCTGCAGCCAACTTGAAGGCTTCCCTGGCCAATTCTTCTGAAACGCCTTCAATTTCGTATAGCACTTTCCCGGGTTGGATCACGGACACCCAGTATTCGACATTTCCTTTCCCTTTACCCTGTCTCACCTCCAATGGTTTGGTCGTTATCGGTTTGTCAGGAAATATCCGAATCCAGATTTTTCCACCACGTTTCACTTTTCGGGTAACAGTCCTTCGCGCCGCTTCAATCTGGCGCGCGGTAATTCGACCCCAGGTAACGGCTTTTAAACCGTATTCACCAAAACTGACTTTGTTGCCATTGTTCGCCAGTCCGCGATTCCTCCCTTTACTTTGCTTTCTGAATTTTGTCCGTTTAGGCTGTAGCATTTGTCGATACTCCGTTAAATTACTGCCGGCTGGGTTGCTGATTCTTCTTCATCAGCCTTATTTTCCAAGTCAAATATTTCGCCTTTAAATATCCAGACTTTTACACCAATTACTCCGTATGTCGTATTAGAATTAGCAATCCCGTAATCAATATCAGCCCTTAGAGTATGCAGCGGCACTCGTCCCTCCCGGTACCACTCGGAACGGGCGATTTCGACGCCATTCAAACGACCGCTGACACAAATTTTTATCCCCAAGGCGCCAAGCCTCATTGAATTGGTAACGGCGCGTCTCATTGCCCGCCTGAACATGATTTTTCTCTCGATTTGCTGGGCAACGCTTTCCGCCACCAGGTTTGCATCGAGTTCAGGTTTTCTTATTTCTCTCACGCTGACTCTTGCCACAAGGCCCATCATCGCTGACACTTCGGCGCTCAGGCGTTCAATGTCTTCGCCTTTTTTCCCAATAACGATCCCCGGCCTGGCAGTATGTATTATTACCCTGATTTCATTTGGGGGGCGTTCGATTTGAATCCGGCTGACCGAGGCGTTAGGCAGCTTCTTTCTCAAGTATTCACGCACTTGCAGATCAGTTTGCAAGTAGGCTGCATAGTCTTTTGAATCAGCATACCAAGTGGATGTCCAATCTTTAATAATCCCGATACGAATGCCCGTCGGGTGTACCTTTTGTCCCATAGCGCCTACTCTGTTGTTTCAGTTACCGTGATAGTTAAATGACTTGTGCGTTTCAATATTCTGTTGGCTCGGCCCCGCGCCCGAGGTCTTAAACGCTTGTGCGTAGGCCCCTGATCAACGGCTATCGTTGATATCTTCAACTCGTCAATATCCGCAGCATCATTATGTTCAGCATTCGCAATTGCTGACTGCAGAACTTTCTTGACTATTCCGGCAGCCTTCTTGTTACTGTAAGTCAGAATATTCAACGCGCGCTCAACCGGCAATCCACGTATCTGGTCGGCTATCAGACGTAATTTCTGTGGCGCTATGCGCGAATATTTCAAACTTGCGATTGTAGCCATTGCTTCTTTACCCTATAAACCCACACATCACACTAATGAATGCGCTGAGCGCGCTTTGGCGGACGGGCGGCGGCGAGCATAGCCGTAGCTCTGGTTGAAGGAACGCGTACCCGCCAGCGGGAAAAAGACCAGCAAGGGCGAATCCAGCGCAACTTGGTATGATGACAAAATTACAAACATTCGGCAACTCATTGACAATAAATAATTCTTCGTTGATAAAGGGCGAATTGGTAAGATATGCGGGCTGCCTATGATGTTGTTTTCTTATCACCAACATGACCCCGAAACGTTCGGGTAACAGCAAACTCGCCAAGTTTATGGCCCACCATATTCTCTGTAATAAAAACCGGCATATGATCACGGCCGTTATGTATCGCCATGGTCAACCCGACCATTTCCGGTATTACCATTGACCTTCTGGACCACGTTTTGATAGGACGTTTATCGTTATTTTGGCTGGCATTCTCAACCTTTCTAACTAAATGATGGTCCACAAACGGCCCTTTTTTAATTGAACGCGGCATCGCAAATTCCCCTAATTTTTTCTTCTGCGAATAATCATACTATCGGTACGTTTATTTTTCCTGGTCTTATAGCCTTTCGTGGGATAACCCCAAGGAGTAGAAGGATGTCTTCCCCCGGATGATCTTCCTTCACCACCGCCATGGGGATGATCGACCGGATTCATGGCCACGCCGCGCACCGTCGGGCGTATTCCACGCCAGCGTTTTGCCCCTGCTTTGCCCAATTTTTGCAGTGAATGTTCTGTATTGCTTACTTCGCCGATAGTCGCCCGGCAATCCAGGGACACTTTTCTTATTTCACCGGAACGCAGACGCAACGTTGCCTGATCACCCTCACGCGCGACGATCTGCACGCTGGCCCCCGCGCTTCGTGCAAGTTGCGCTCCTTTACCCGGCTTTAGTTCAACACAATGAACGCCGGCGCCGACAGGAATACGCCTTAAAGGCAAGCTATTCCCTGTTTCAATACCAGCTTGCGCCCCGGACATGAGTTCTGCTCCCATTATCAAACCATTTGGCGCAATAATATAGCGACGCTCCCCATCTGAATAACACAGCAAAGCAATATGCGCAGTCCGGTTAGGGTCATATTCAATTCTTTCCACCTTGGCGGCGATACCATCTTTCTCACGCTTGAAATCGATTATTCGGTAACGTTGTTTAGCCCCGCCCCCGCGATGACGCACGGTAATCTTACCATGATTATTTCGCCCGGCTCTTTTGCTCTGCTTCTCTAACAAAGGCTCCCATGGCTTGCCTTTGTACAGGTCCGGGTTGACAAGTTTTACGGCGCCTCTACGACCTGGTGAAGTCGGTTTTGGTTTAATTAACGGCATCTTCTTTCATTCCCATCAGGCGCCGATAAAATCTATATCAAAACCGGGTTTGAGTTTGACATAGGCCTTTTTCCAGCCGGGCCGGCTGCCGCGTTTTTGTCGGAATATTTTATGCTTGCCTTTTACGTTCAATACCCGTACCGATTCGACTTCAACCTTGAACATTTTCTCGACTGCTTTTTTAACCTCGGGCTTGGTGGCATCTTTAATGACCTTGAAGACGAATTGCTGATATTTATCGGCCAGCAACGTACTTTTTTCCGTAACCCGCGGCTCTAAAAGTATTTTCATCAATCTTTCTTCATTCATGACAGCCATGCCTCCACCTTTTTCAGCGCCGGTTTTGTCATTAAGACCTGTTCAAATCCAATCAGTGAATAAGGCTCGATTTCATGGGTATCAATAATAGCTACCTTTGGCAAGTTACGGGTCGCCAAGTACAAGTTCTCACTGATTTCATCAGTAATAATGAGCGCTTCGTCAAGACCCAGCTCCGATAAGACAGCAACGGCTGCTTTTGTTTTTGCCTCCGGGATGGTTAATTCATCAATGCAAGTCAATCTTTCCTGGCGAACCAACTCCGACAGGATCGAACGCAACGCGCCCCGGTACATTTTCTTGTTGATTTTCTTGGCATAATTCCGATTATTCATTGCAAAGGTAACGCCGCCGCCACGCCAAATCGGACTCCTTATAGTGCCCGCCCGCGCCCGGCCGAGACCTTTCTGCCGCCAGGGTTTCCTGCCGCCGCCCCTTGCCGCAGAACGATTCTTGAGTGATTTTGTTCCTGCCCGCCCCGTTGACAGGTAGGAGGTTAAAACCTGATGCACCAGGGGTTCATTGTAGTCAACGGCGAATACCGCATCTGAAGCCTCCAGTTTTCCCGCTTGTTTTTTACCGACCTTGCGCAACACGAGTTTCATCATGGTTTCCCTATGACCTGTTGACCTTGACAGCCGGTTTCACAATGACTTTTCCACCCTTGGCGCCGGGAACGGAACCCCTGACAAGCACCAGGTTTCTATCCATGTCAACTTTAACCACTTCCAGGTTTTGCACCGTTTGTTTCACATTACCCATGTGTCCTGACATCTTCTTGCCGGGAAAGACCCGGCCTGGTGTCTGGTTTTGACCAATTGAACCCGGCGCGCGATGGGCGCGGGAGTTGCCGTGGCTATTGCGCTGACCGCTGAAATTGTGTCTTTTTATTACCCCTGCGAAGCCTTTTCCGATTGTTGTTCCGGTCACGTCGACTTTTTGCCCGGCTGCAAAAATATCAACCTTTATTTCAGCGCCAAGCATGAGTTCTTCTCCTTCATTATCATCCAGCCTGAATTCATACAGGCCTTCTGCAGAATCAACTTCAGCTTTGGCTAATGTTCCAGCCCGTGGTTTATTAATCAAATTTCGACGTTTGCTACCGTACGCGACTTGTATCGCTCTGTAACCATTACGATCGATATCAGACAGATCGGTTATCCGGTTGGGGCCAGCCTCTATCGCGGTGACAGGTATAGAGTGACCTTCTTGCGTGAAGATCCTGGTCATCCCCAGTTTTCTACCTACTATGCCAATTGTCATCTTTCTACCTGATACACGTAATTAGTGATGTTTTCACTTTCAGCTAAGTCTTATTTGAACATCCACGCCTGCTGCCAGGTCCAGTTTCATTAAGGCGTCCACCGTTTTATCCGTTGGATTAATAATATCTACGAGACGCTTATGCGTCCTGATTTCATACTGGTCCCTGGCATCTTTGTTGGCGTGGGGTGAAATCAAAACGGTGTAACGTTCTTTTTTCGTCGGCAATGGAATAGGGCCTTTCACCTGTGCGCCGGTACGCCGCGCAGTTTCAACAATCTCACGGGTGGACTGATCGATTAAACGATGATCAAACGCCTTTAACCTGATCCTTATGACTTGTTGATCCGCCATGCCTTTTTCACCTTTGATTTATCAGTTTGAACGAGATGGTCATTGAGTTACTCAATAATTTTCGCGACGACCCCGGCGCCTACGGTGCGTCCCCCTTCCCGTATCGCAAACCGCAAGCCCTCCTCCATCGCAATCGGTGAAATCAACGACACCACTAATTGAATGTTGTCTCCCGGCATCACCATCTCCGTCCCCGCAGGCAACTCCACCGCCCCCGTCACGTCCGTCGTCCGAAAATAAAACTGCGGCCGGTAATTACTGAAAAATGGCGTGTGACGACCCCCCTCTTCCTTGCTTAATACATATACCTCACACTCAAACCGCGTGTGCGGCGTGATACTCCCCGGTACACACAATACCTGACCCCGTTCTACCTCCGTCCGCTTCGTCCCGCGCAATAATACCCCTACATTGTCACCCGCCCGACCCTCGTCCAGCAGCTTGCGAAACATCTCTACCCCCGTGCACGTCGTCTTCGTCGTCGCCCGAATCCCCACTATCTCTATCTCATCTCCTACCTGTACAATCCCACGCTCCACCCGACCCGTCACCACCGTGCCACGACCACTGATCGAAAATACATCCTCTATCGGCAACAAAAACGGCTGCTCCACCGGCCGCTCCGGCACCGGTATGTATTCGTCCATCGCAGCTATCAGACGCTCTATCGAACCTGAACCTGACTCCCCCTCATCCCCTTCCAATGCCTGTAACGCACTCCCCGTCACCACCGGCGTCTCATCCCCGGGAAATTCATACAAGTCCAATAACTCCCTCACCTCCAACTCCACTAACTCCAATAACTCCGCATCGTCTACCTGATCCGCCTTGTTCAAGTACACCACTATCCTCGGCACCCCCACCTGACGCGCCAGCAATATATGCTCCCGCGTCTGCGGCATCGGCCCGTCCGCCGCACTCACTACCAGCACCGCACCATCCATCTGCGCCGCCCCCGTGATCATGTTCTTCACGTAATCCGCATGCCCCGGACAATCTACATGCGCATAATGCCGCGCCCCACTCTCGTACTCCACGTGCGCCGTCGCAATCGTGATCCCCCGCTCGCGCTCCTCCGGTGCATTGTCAATCTGATCATACGCCTTCACTTCACCACCAAATTTCGCCGCCATCGCCTGCGTGATCGCCGCCGTCAACGTCGTCTTGCCATGGTCTACGTGACCTATGGTGCCTACATTTACATGCGGCTTCGTGCGTTCAAATTTTTCCTTGGGCATGGAGTATCCTCCTCATTGCGTTGTGGTTATTGCTTTTTCCTTATGATTCCATCCGCTATATTGGGAGGAACCGGATTGTATTTTGAAAATTCCATCGTATATGTCGCGCGGCCTTGGGTCGCTGAACGAAGCGCGGTTGCATAACCAAACATTTGTTCAAGCGGGACTTCAGCTTTAACTATCTTTCCGGCAGGAGAATCCCCAGTCTCAGAAAACATGCCCCGGCGTCGATTCAAATCCCCCGTCACCGAACCCAAATAACCTTCCGGAGTCACCACCTCCACGCTCATCATCGGTTCCAACAAGATCGGTCCGGCTCGACCAATACCCTCTTTAAATCCCATGGAACCGGCTATCTTGAAGGCCATTTCACTTGAATCAACTTCATGATAGGACCCATCGTATAAGGTCACTTTCACGTCCACTACAGGGTAACCGGCTATAACACCGTTCTCCATCTGCTCCTGAATACCTTTATCCACCGCCGGAATATAATCTTTTGGTATTGCGCCGCCGACAATTTCGTTTATAAACTCATAGCCACAACCGGGTTCCTGTGGTTCAATTCTCAAGACGACATGGCCATATTGCCCACGACCCCCCGATTGGCGTACAAACCTGCCTTCGGCCTTTTCTACCTGCCTTTTAATGGTTTCACGATAAGCCACCTGTGGTTTACCGACATTGGCGTCAACCTTGAATTCCCGTTTCAACCGATCTACGATGATCTCCAGGTGCAGCTCACCCATGCCTGATATGATTGTTTGTCCGGAATCAGCATCAGTATGGACGCGAAAGGAAGGATCTTCCTGCGCCAGTTTCCCCAGGGCCATGCCCATTTTTTCCTGGTCGGGCCTTGTTTTCGGTTCAACCGCAATGGAAATAACCGGGATTGGAAATTCCATTTTTTCCAGGATAATGACGTTACTTGCATCACATAGCGTATCACCGGTAGTCACGTCTTTCAGGCCCACAGCAGCAGCTATGTCTCCTGCCCTGACTTCTTTTATTTCTTCCCGTGAATTGGAATGCATTTGTAAAATTCGACCTATGCGCTCCTTCTTACCTTTAACAGGGTTATAGATCGTATCACCGGAATTAAGCACACCTGAATAAACCCGGAAAAAAGTCAACGAGCCTACAAAAGGATCGGTTGCAATCTTGAAAGCCAGCGCTGCAAATGGTTCATCATCAGTGGATTGGCGCGAAATTTCAGTCTTGCTGCCGTCATCTGAAATTCCTTTTACCGCAGTAACGTCTTCAGGGGCAGGCAGATAGTCAATTACGGCATCCAACATACACTGAACACCTTTGTTTTTGAATGCAGACCCACACAGGATTGGGACTGTTTCATTCGATAACGTTCTTTCCCTTATACCCCGCTTGATTTGTTCTTCTGTTAAATCACCCGCCTCCAGGTAAGCTTCCATCAATTCTTCATTGGCTTCTGCGGCTGCTTCCAATATTCTCTCGCGCCATTCCTGGCATTGATTGACCATGTCTGCCGGGATCTCCTTCTCTTCAAACCTCATCCCCATGCTCGAATCATCCCAGTAAACGGCTTTTCCTTTTATCAGGTCAATAACACCTTCAAATTTATCTTCCGCTCCTATTGGAAGTTGTAGCGGGACAGCAGTACTGCCCAGGCGTTCTTTTATTTGATTGACTACCCGGAGAAAATCCGCGCCGGCGCGATCCATTTTATTCACGAAAGCCAGTCTTGGCACTTTGTACTTGTCTGCCTGTCGCCAAACGGTTTCAGATTGCGGTTCAACACCGCCGCAGGCACAAAAAACAGCGCATGTCCCGTCTAACACCCTGAGCGACCTTTCAACCTCAATGGTAAAATCCACATGTCCCGGGGTATCGATAATGTTGATTCGATGTTCCCGATACTGTCCGGCCATGCCTTTCCAGAAACAGGTCGTCGCTGCTGAGGTGATTGTAATTCCACGTTCCTGCTCCTGTTCCATCCAGTCCATCGTAGCGGCGCCGTCATGAACTTCACCTATCTTATGGGAGACACCGGTGTAGTAGAGAATTCGCTCAGTCGTCGTCGTTTTACCCGCATCAATATGAGCCATGATGCCGATATTTCGATAACGTTCAATAGGAGTGGTGCGCGCCATAACCGATTAATTCTCTCTTGACAATCTCACCATCTATAATGAGAAAACGCTTTATTGGCTTCGGCCATCTTATGGGTATCTTCTCTCTTTTTAATCGTAATGCCTTTATTTTCCGAGGCATCCAGGAGCTCGCCGGCCAGGCGTAAACCCATGCTTTTCTCACCCCGGTTTTTCGCTGCGCCCACCAGCCAGCGCATCGCCAGGGTCATTCCCCTGTCGGAACGCACTTCAACAGGAATTTGGTAGGTGGCGCCACCAACCCGCCGGGACTTCACCTCGACGATGGGTTTCACATTTTCCAGGGCCTTGCTGAAGATCGCTAAAGGATCAGTTTTTTTCTTATTGCCGATTTCATCCAAAGCGCCATAAACGATCTTTTCAGCGATGGATTTTTTACCACTGCGCATAACCATATTGATAAATTTCGCCAATACCTGATCGTGGTATTTTGGATCCGACAATATCTCTCTTTTCTCGGCTACTCTTCTTCTGGACATGATGTTTCGCTTTCTTTAATTTTAATGGATACCCTGACTTAATCAGGAGCTCCTAAGATTTAGGTTTCCTGGCCCCGTACTTCGACCGTCGTTGACGCCGGTCCGCTACCCCTGAGGTATCCAGGGTGCCCCTGACCGTGTGGTAACGGACGCCGGGTAAATCTTTTACCCTGCCACCCCGTATGAGGATAACGGAGTGCTCTTGCAAATTATGGCCTTCTCCACCGATATAAGCAGTGACTTCATGGCCGTTGGTCAGCCGCACCCTGGCGACCTTGCGTAGCGCAGAATTCGGTTTCTTTGGCGTAGTGGTGTACACGCGCGTGCATACCCCGCGCTTTTGAGGACAACTGTCCAGGGCGGGGACGTTACTCTTAATCTTTTGTCGCTTTCTCGGCTTTCGTACTAACTGATTAATTGTAGCCATATGAATATCCAGATTCTCTGCTTTACCCAAGTCATTATCACGGGAACGTTCAATATGTATTCACGCATTCAACCGTGACCCGGCGCTGTTACCGGCATAAATCCACACGTGAAGTTAATATCCGGGATGCTCCAAACAAACAAAAAACAGGCGCGCAACCAGCCGTTTTTTATCCCTGAAAATAATGAAAGGCCGAAGTAATACTTCAGCCTTTCAAAAGGAAGACAGATTTTATTTCTTTGTGTATCGGTATGTCAACCAATTATATCAAGGCGCAACAGTTCCCGCTAACAGTGGGATATGCGAATTAAGCGCTTACAGAATCCCGGGCTTGCTCAACTTCAACAATTTCCATCTCCTTGTCACTGGGTGGAACCAGTATTGTCGCTTCATCTCCTTCTTCCACGACATCTTCTTCCGTGGCCTCTTCTTCCATGTCCACTTTCGTTGATGAAGCATCGCTCGCTTGTTTATTTTTGCGTTCGTTGTGATACGCCAGTCCCGTGCCGGCCGGTACCAACCGTCCGACAATGACATTTTCTTTCAAACCCCGCAGTTCGTCCCGTTTACCGTTGACACTGGCCTCGGTCAGCACCCGGGTAGTTTCCTGAAACGAAGCTGCGGAAACAAACGATTCCGTGGATAGTGAAGCCTTGGTGATACCCAGCAATACGGGTTCCCATTGAGCCGGTTCCTTTCCTTCTGCGAGTAATTGCTGGTTTTCCTCCGTTACCCTGGCTTTCTCCAATTGCTCGCCCTTGAGGAAGATAGAGTCGCCGGGTTTCGTAATTTCCACTTTCCGCAGCATTTGCCTGACGATAACTTCAATGTGCTTGTCGTTTATCTTGACGCCCTGTAATCGATACACTTCCTGAATTTCATTCACAATATAACTCGCCAGTGTATGGACACTGTTTAACCTCAGGATGTCATGGGGAGTCGGGGGGCCATCGACAACGGCTTCACCTTTTTCTACATGCTCCCCTTCGAACACATTGATATGACGCCATTTGTGTATGAGTTGCTCATGGTTCTCACCATCCCGGTCCGTGATCACCAGGCGTTGCTTTCCTTTCGTATCCTTACCGAAACTCACGGTACCACTCTGCTCCGCCAAAATCGCCGGCTCCTTAGGCTTTCTTGCCTCGAATAAATCTGCAACCCTGGGCAGGCCACCGGTAATATCGCGTGTTTTCAATTCTTGAAGTGTCATGGCGATGACATCGCCCACCTTCACCTCCGCGCCGTCACTGACAGTGATTACCGCCTTTGGCGGCAGCGGATAATGCGCCGGGAGGTCTGTCCCCGGTATCTTCAACTCTTTTCCCTTTGCATCCACTAATTTCACAACAGGTCGCATATCTTTTGCGCCGCTGCTGCGCATTTTCAGGTCCATAATCATTATATTGGTTAACTTGGTTATTTCATCCATCTGCCTCAGTACCGTCACACCCTCAACAATATCAGCAAATTGAACATAACCTGCAACCTCGGATATCACCGGATGTGTATGTGGAACCCAACTGGCGATTTTCGTACCCGGTTCAAGCGCTTCACCAGCTTCGGTCGTTAAAACCGCGCCATAAGGAATTTTATATCGTTCCCGCTCTCTTCCAACCTCATCAAGCAGGGACACCTCCCCGGAGCGTGAAACAACGACTTTATTGCCATCTTCCCGCTCCAGCCACTTGACGTTATCCATCCGTATCGTCCCGCCGTATTTCACTTCGATACTGTTTGCGACTGTCGAAGCGGCGCCTCCTATATGGAAAGTCCGCATGGTTAATTGCGTGCCTGGTTCACCAATCGATTGGGCAGCGACCACTCCGACGGCTTCACCGATATTAACAATATGCCCGCGCCCCAAATCCCTGCCATAGCATTTTGCACAAATCCCATAAGGGGTCTCGCAGGTAATCGCTGAACGCACAACAACCTCATCAATACCGTTTTCATCCATTAACTCAACCAGGGATTCATCCAATAACGTGCCCGCCGGCGCTATTACGTTCTCATTGGAGCCCGGCCTTATTGCATCCTGGGCAAGAACCCGCCCCAATACTCTTTCATGCAAGGGTTCTACAACGTCTGCACCCTCAATGAACGAAGTCAATTTGACCCCGGCGGTGGCGCCACAATCATGTTCTTTGACGACGAGATCCTGGGCTACGTCCACCAAACGCCGGGTAAGGTAACCGGAATTGGCCGTCTTCAAGGCCGTATCAGCCAGACCCTTGCGGGCGCCATGGGTGGAAACAAAGTACTGGAGCACGTCTAATCCTTCACGAAAGTTCGCCGTAATCGGCGTTTCAATAATAGAACCATCGGGCTTGGCCATCAGCCCGCGCATACCGGCGAGTTGCTTGATCTGCGCGGCGGAACCACGGGCTCCGGAATCGGCCATCATAAAGATAGAGTTGAATGAGGGCTCATTGACCTCGTTGCCTGCCGCATCAGAGACCGTATCAATTCCCAGCGTGTCCATCATGGCCTTGGCCACCTGGTCATTAGCATGTGACCAGGTATCCACCACCTTGTTATAACGCTCACCCTGCGTGATCAGCCCTGAGGTATACTGTTGCTGGAATTGTTTTACCTGTTCTTCGGTTTTATCGATAATTTCACTCTTGTTTTCCGGTACAACCATGTCTTCAACGCCGAACGACACGCCGGCGCGGGTTGAATAATAAAATCCCGTATACATCAACTTGTCGGAAAAAATAACCGTCGTTTTCAATCCGAGTTGTCGATAACAGTCATCGATTAACCTTGAAATAGACTTTTTATTCAGCGACAGGTTAACCATTGAAAACGGCAGGCCTTCGGGTAGAATTCGAGACAGCAATGCACGGCCCACCGTGGTTTCAACCCGCTCATATGACACCTTGTCTTCTTCACCTTCGTTTTTTAACACCTGTTTGACCCGAACACTGATTTTTGCGTGTAATTCAACAGCGCCACATTCGTAGGCGCGATGAACTTCATCTATGTCTGCAAAAATTTTGCCGGCGCCTTTTGCCGCCACGGACTCGCGGGTCATGTAATAAAGTCCCAAAACAACGTCCTGGGTCGGTATGATGATGGGTTCACCATTTGCGGGGGATAAGATATTATTAGTGGACATCATCAAGGTGCGCGCTTCCAGCTGGGCTTCGATAGAAAGCGGCACGTGCACCGCCATCTGATCGCCATCAAAATCCGCATTAAAAGCTGTACATACAAGGGGGTGTAACTGGATGGCCTTGCCCTCGATGAGTACCGGTTCGAATGCCTGGATACCTAATCGATGCAGTGTAGGCGCGCGGTTCAGCATGACCGGATGTTCCCGGATGACCTCTTCCAATATGTCCCAGACTTCCGGCCCTTCCTTCTCCACGAGTTTTTTTGCGGCCTTGATGGTGGTTGCAAGCCCCCGTCTCTCCAATTTACTGAAAATGAAAGGTTTGAACAGTTCCAGCGCCATCTTCTTGGGCAGACCGCATTGATGTAATTTCAAAGTCGGACCGACTACGATGACGGAGCGTCCGGAATAATCAACCCTTTTGCCAAGCAGGTTCTGGCGAAACCGGCCTTGCTTCCCTTTAATCATGTCGGCCAATGATTTCAAAGGCAACTTATTGGTCCCGGTAATGGCTCGGCCGCGACGCCCGTTATCCAGGAGCGCGTCAACGGATTCCTGCAGCATTCGCTTTTCGTTACGGACGATGATATCCGGCGCATTCAAATCCAACAGGCGCTTCAGGCGGTTATTTCGGTTGATAACCCGGCGATACAGGTCATTCAGGTCCGAGGTGGCAAAACGGCCGCCATCCAATGGAACCAACGGCCGTAAATCCGGCGGCAGCACCGGCAAGACTTCCATGACCATCCATTGAGGTTTATTACCCGAACGCTGGAATGCTTCAAGCAGTTTCAACCGCTTTGATAATTTTTTCAGCTTCGTTTCAGATTTGGTCTGTGGTATTTCACTGCGTAGTTCTTGAATCTCCACTTCAATATCTATGCTGCTGAGTAATTCGTGGATTGCCTCAGCGCCCATTTTCGCATCGAAGTCATCGCCATATTGTTCAACAGCTTCAAGATAACCATCTTCTGTCAATAACTGTCCGCGTTCCAGTTGTGTCATGCCTGGTTCAATCACGACGTAGGCTTCAAAATACAAAACCCGTTCTATTTCACGCAAAGTCATATTCAACAACAAACCCATTCGGGATGGGAGTGACTTCAGGTACCAGATATGCGCTACCGGGCTTGCCAACTCGATGTGACCCATGCGATCGCGACGCTCTTTTGATAAAGTGACCTCCACACCGCATTTTTCACATTTAACGCCTCGGTGCTTCAATCGCTTATACTTCCCGCACAGGCATTCATAATCCTTGACGGGGCCGAAAATCTTCGCGCAAAACAAGCCATCTCGTTCAGGCTTGAACGTCCTGTAATTTATGGTTTCCGGTTTCTTGACTTCGCCCAGTGACCAGGAACGAATTTTTTCAGGTGACACCAGTCCGATTGATATGGAATCAAATTCATCAGTCTGATTCTGTTGTTTCAGAAGCTTCAATAAGTCTTTCAAAGTTCGCTACCCCCAAAGTAAGGTAGAATGTCAGTTATATGGAGATGATTGTCGCGTCACTAATCCAGCTCTATATCAATACCAAGTGACTTGATTTCCTTGAGCAGGACGTTGAATGACTCCGGCATGCCCGCCTCCATATGATGATTGCCATCGACTATGTTCTTGTACATTTTGGTGCGACCATTCACATCATCGGATTTAACCGTCAACATTTCCTGCAAGGTGTATGCCGCCCCATATGCCTCCAGCGCCCAGACTTCCATTTCACCAAAACGTTGGCCGCCAAATTGCGCCTTGCCACCGAGTGGTTGTTGGGTAACCAGGCTATAGGGACCGGTAGAACGAGCATGCATCTTATCGTCAACCAAATGGTTTAATTTCAGCATATACATATAGCCGACGGTGATAGGCCGATCGAACGCCTCTCCTGTCCTGCCGTCATATAAGATACTTTGACCGTCCCGGTTCAGCCCGGCAAGGTCAAGCATGGATTTAATTTCTTGTTCACTGGCCCCGTCAAAAACCGGGGTCGCCATTGGAACGCCATGCTTGAGGTTTTCTGCAAGTTGCAGGACATCTTCATCAGTTAATGATGATAAATCCTCCTTGCTTCCACTTTCGTTATAGACCTTTTCAAGAAAATTTCGGACCTGCCCGATGCTTTCCCGGGTGACAAGCATATCACCAATGACGCGGCCCAAGCCTTTTGCCGCCCAACCCAGGTGGGTTTCCAATACCTGGCCTACGTTCATCCTGGAAGGCACGCCCAAGGGGTTCAAAACGATATCGACCGCCGTCCCATCTTCCAGGTAAGGCATGTCCTCAACGGGTACAATGGTGGAAATTACGCCTTTATTGCCATGCCGTCCCGCCATTTTGTCACCCGGTTGAATATGCCGCTTGACCGCAAGATAAACCTTTACCATTTTCAACACGCCAGGCGCCAAATCATCGCCGGAAGTCAACTTTGCCCGCTTTTCTTCGAATAATTGATCAAAATTTTCCTTCAATTGACTTAACTGGACTGAGGCCTGTTCAAGTATGCGGTTTGAATCATTACTGCGAAAACGTATTTCAAACCACTTCTCGCGGGGGGTTCCAGTCAGGTAATCCGTGGTGATTTTAGAACCGGGTGACAATTCACCCGGACCGCCATGGGCAATTTCACCGACAAGCTGTCGCTCCAGCCTTTGATAAGCGCCATCTTCCATTATTCGCAACTGGTCATTTAAATCCTTCCTGACCCGGTTCAACTCGGTTTCTTCTATCTCCAGCGCCCTGACGTCTTTTTCGACGCCATCCCTGGTAAACACCTGGACATCAATTACCGTACCATTCATGCCTGATGGAACCCGTAATGACGTATCTTTTACGTCAGATGCCTTTTCACCAAAAATTGCGCGCAGCAATTTCTCTTCCGGCGTGAGTTGCGTTTCACCTTTCGGGGTTACTTTCCCGACCAGGATATCCCCCGCATTAACTTCTGCTCCGATATATACAATGCCGGATTCATCGAGTTTATTGAGCGCATTTTCACTGACATTGGGGATATCCGCTGAAATCTCCTCCGGCCCAAGCTTGATATCGCGCGCGACGCAATTAAGCTCCTCGATATGAATGCTTGTATAGCGATCTTCCTGTACCAGCCGCTCGGAAATCAGGATTGAATCTTCGAAGTTATAGCCATTCCACGGCATAAACGCGACCATGAGATTTTGTCCCAGCGCTAATTCTCCCATATCCGTTGATGGCCCATCGGCCAATACGTCGCCCTTGGCAATCTTATCACCGGACTTGACCAATGGTTTTTGGTTAATACAGGTATTTTGATTTGAGCGTGTATATTTCGTCAGGTTATAGATGTCAACGCCTGGGTCGCCGGCCGCCACCTCTGTATCATCAACCCTGACAACAATACGACTCGCATCAACGGAATCAACGGTCCCCCCGCGTTCGGAGATGACTGTCACGCCTGAATCTATCGCAACAGTCCGTTCAATGCCGGTACCAACCAATGGCTTCTCCGCCCGTAACGTCGGCACCGCCTGGCGTTGCATATTAGAGCCCATCAACGCCCTGTTGGCATCGTCATGCTCCAGGAACGGAATCAACGAAGCCGCAACCGATACAATTTGTCTTGGTGATACGTCCATATAATTAACCTTGTCCGGGGTAGACATGGTAGATTCATTATTGTATCTGCATGAAACGAGTTCGTCGATCAGCTTACCCTCGTTATCCAAATTGGAATTGGCTTGGGCGATAACATAATCACCTTCTTCAATCGCCGACAAATATCTGATCTCATCCGTCACTTTTCCATCGATCACCCCCCGGTACGGAGTTTCCAGGAATCCATATTCGTTAGTACGCGCATAAACCGCGAGAGAATTAATCAAACCGATGTTGGGACCTTCCGGCGTCTCAATGGGACATACCCTCCCATAGTGGGTCGGATGCACGTCCCGCACTTCAAACCCGGCCCTTTCCCGCGTTAACCCCCCTGGCCCGAGCGCTGAAATTCTCCGTTTATGGGTGATTTCCGATAATGGATTGTTCTGATCCATAAATTGAGACAACTGACTTGAACCAAAAAACTCCTTTATCACCGCGGAAACAGGTTTGGCATTGATGATTTCCTGTGGCATCAGCCCTTCCGACTCTGCCAGACTCAACCTCTCTTTAACAGCCCGCTCCAACCGCACAAGTCCGATCCTGAATTGATTTTCCACCATCTCGCCGACGCTTCTCACCCTGCGGTTGCCAAGGTGGTCGATATCATCCACAATTCCCTTGCCGTTTCGGATATCCACCAGGGTTTTCATCACGTCGATGATATCTGATGAATCACCCAATTCAGCGTATCTTTTTTTGGATAAATCATCGCTCCGTTGACTGAAATACTTTCCATCATAAATTACACCCAATCCAGCAACTTCCTCTCTACCGACCCGCCGATTGAATTTCATTCGGCCAACTTTGGACAGGTCATATCTTTCCGGTACAAAAAACAGGTTCTTAAACAGGTTCTCCGCGGCTTCTTTTGTCGGAGGCTCACCAGGGCGCATCATCCGGTAAATTTCAATCTGCGCTTCTGATGGGGACGTGGTTGCATCAATGCGCAACGTGTCGGAAATAAACGGGCCTCGATTCAGATCGTTGGTGTATAAGGTTTCAAATTCCAAATTAACCAACGACTGGAGCCGTTCAAGTATTTCTTCTGTAATTTCACTATTAGCCCCCACCAGGATTTCACCGGTTTCCATATCTACGATGTCCCTGGCAATCACTTGGCCGATAAGATGCTCATCCGGTACTTTTAACTCTCTTATCCTTGCCTTCCCAAGTTCGCGGATATGTCTCGCAGTGATGCGTTTTTCCTTTTCTATTATGACATTCCCTTGTCTGTCCACGATGTCGAAAGAAACCGTCTCGCCGCGTAATCGTTCGGCAATCAAGCCAAGGTAAATACCTTTTTTCTTAATCTTGTATCGATGTGTTTCAAAAAATATATCCAGCATTTCCTGGGCTGTGTACCCCAATGCCCTCAATAATATTGTTGCCGGTATTTTTCGACGTCTGTCAATTCGACAATAGACCATATCCTTCGGATCAAATTCGAAATCCAGCCAGGACCCACGATATGGAATGACACGGGCCGAGTATAGTATTTTTCCTGAAGAATGGGTCTTGCCTTTATCGCTTTCAAAAAATACGCCGGGTGAGCGGTGTAGCTGGAATACAATAACTCTCTCTGTTCCGTTAATGACAAAAGTCCCGGTATCAGTCATTAACGGGATTTCGCCCATGTATACATCCTGCTCTCTTATATCTTTTACGACCTTCTTATTTAAACCGGCTTCCTTATCGTAAATAATGAGCCGTGCCTTGACGCGTAATGATACTGCGTAAGTCAATCCTCTCAGCTTGCATTCCTTTACGTCGAATACCGGCTCGCCCAAACTGTAACCGACGTATTCCAGGGCAGCGTTTCCGGAATAACTGTCTATCGGAAATACCGATTTGAATGCAGCCTGCAAGCCGGTATCCTTTCTCTCTTCAGCCGCGCGCTCAGGTTGCAAAAATTGCTCGTAGGAACTTATCTGGGTCGCCAGAAGATAGGGCACGTCCAATATGCTTTGTCTTTTGCCGAAATCTTTACGTATACGTTTCTTTTCAGTATAGGAATAGGCCATTGCATGTCCTCGCGATTACAGCTTTAAAATGAAGCTCCCCACGCTTACGCGCGGAGAGAAAATGACGAGCGGCGCACCCCCGCATCAAGTCAACCGGCTGGCATCCTTTTCGGACCGGCGCTATTTAAGTTCAACCGTTGCCCCGGCTTCTTCCAGCTTCTTTTTTACCTCTTCAGCTTCTTCCTTACCTATCGCTTCCTTGATTGTTGAAGGCGCGCCTTCAACCAGATCTTTCGCCTCTTTCAGTCCCATGCCTGTCACCGCGCGCACAACTTTAATCACTGGGACTTTAGTATCACCAAAACTACTCATTACAACATCGAATTCGGTTTTCTCTTCAGTGTCGCCTGTATCAGCAGCTACGTCAGGCGCGGCGGCAATCGCTACAGGAGCAGCCGCTGAAACACCCCACTGTTCTTCCAGTTCCGAGATAAATTCAACCAGTTCCAAAACCGGCATATTACTTAAAGCTTCTTTTATTTCATCTTTTGAAACAGCCATTTTTCAACTCCTCTTTAATTCTGATTTATTAAGAACACGCAGTTATGCAGCTTGTTGTTGATCCCGGTAGGCGCTCAGCACCCGGACCAATTTTGCTTCCGGTTCTGCAAGAACGCGAAGGAATTTGCCCAGCGGAGCCTGCAGTAATCCAAGCAACGTGGAACGCGCTTGGTCCAGTGAAGGCAAATTCGCCAGGCGATCAATGTTGAGAGGGTCGAGTAATTGACCTTCTGCAGCAATAAGCCTTACGACCAACTTGTCATTGGCTTTGGCAAAATCACGAATGATTTTTGCGGCGGAGCCCGGTTCCTCATTTGAAAAAGCGAGGAGTAACGGGCCAACAAAATCGGCGCGCATGCATTCAAATTTCGTTCCCTCAAATGCTCTGCGCGCCAAGGTATTTCGAACTACCCTGAGATAGATGCCGGCATCACGCGCGGCATTTCTCAACGATGTCATCTCAGCAACGTTCATGCCGATATATTCGGCAGCTATTGCCGTCGGCGCGCTTGCGGCCACTTCAGCCACTTCAGCCACAATCGTCTGCTTTTGCTCTAACGTAAGACTCACAAATTCTTACCTCCTGTTACCGCAAAAAAGTTTACCCCACGCCCCGTGTCGGAGCAGGGCCTTAAATTGTACTCTGATCAACAACAATGCCTGGCCCCATGGTGGTAGACAGGCTTATCTTCTTTAAATAAATACCTTTGGCGGAACCGGGTTTTGCCTTATTCAAATCCACCAGCAAGCTGTTTAAATTTTCTTTCAAGTGTTCAGCGGCAAATGAGGTTTTACCAATCTCACAGTGTATGATTCCATTTTTATCCGTCCTGTAACGAACCTGGCCTGCTTTCGCGTTTTGTACCGCTTGAGTTATGTCTCGAGTCACTGTGCCCAGCTTGGGGTTTGGCATTAACCCCCTGGGCCCAAGCAATCTCCCCAGCTTGCCTGCTACCGACATTGCATCCGGCGCGGCAATGACAACGCTGAAATCCATTAACCCGGCCTGGATTTGCTCAGCTAAATCCTGCATGCCGACATATTCCGCGCCGGCGGCTTGCGCCTCCTTAGCCTGCTCACCCTGGGCAAAAACAGCCACCTTGACGGTTTTGCCGGTGCCTCGGGGCAGAACGGTTGAACCCCTGACTACTTGATCGGATTTTCTGGGGTCCACGCCCAAATTGACTGCCACTTCGACTGTTTCATCAAATTTTGCCGTGGCGCAATCCTTGAGAAGATTAAAGGCATCCATCAAAGGATAGTGCTGACCAGGTTCGATTTTTTCTCTGATTGCGCGTACGCGTTTTGATAATTTAGACATTGTCACACCCCTTCCGTTTCAATGCCCATGCTGCGCGCCGTGCCGGCAATAGTACGTACGGCAGCATCTAAATCCGCCGCGGTTAAATCAGTCTCCTTGGCTTTAGCGATATCCTCTAACTGCGCCCTCGTGACTTTTCCTACCTTGTCCGTGTTCGGCGTTCCACTACCGCTACTGACACTCGCAAACTTCTTCAGCAAGTGGGAAGCGGGCGCTGTCTTTGTGATAAATGTAAAACTCTTATCTGTATATACGGTAATTACAACCGGCACAGGCAAACCCTCCTCCATACCCTGGGTTTGGGCATTGAAAGTCCTGCAAAAATCCATGATGTTCAAACCATGTTGGCCCAATGCCGGACCGACGGGAGGACTGGGGTTGGCCTGTCCTGCAGGCACCTGCAATTTGATATGGGTATCAATCTTTTTTGCCACTTTTTCTACTCCTTTTCTACCTGTGTGAACTCAAGTTCTACCGGCGTCGAACGCCCAAAAATCAATACGGAAACCCGCAACCTGCTTTTTTCATAATTCACTTCCTCTACGACACCATTAAAATCCGTAAAAGGCCCGTCAACTACCCGTACGACCTCGCCTGGTTCAAAAAGGATTTTCGGCTTGGGTTTATCGACCCCCTCCTCGACCCGTTGCAGGATAGAATCCGCTTCAGCGTCGGAGATCGGGACTGGTTTGTCAGTGGTCCCCCCGACAAACCCCAAAACCCTGGGTGATTCTTTTACCAAATGCCAGGTCGCCTCGTTCATTTCCATCTGTACCAGTACATAACCCGGAAAGAACTTACGATCGCTTTTGCGCTTTTTACCGTCACGCATCTCGACTACTTCTTCAGTAGGCACCAGGATTTCACCAAACTGATCTTTAATCGCGCTCTGTTCAATTCGATCCTGAATTGCCCGCATGACATTTTGTTCGTAACCGGAATAAGCCTGTATTACATACCATTTAAGCGCCATTGCCTCAGCCTCCCGGTCCGCCGATCAGCTTCCTGATTGCCCAACCCAAGACCGAATCCAGGCCCCACAAAATCAAGGCGGCCAAGATAACTACGCCTATGACAAGAAGCGTTGTTTGTCTCGTCTCCTGTCGCGTCGGCCAGACGACCTTGCGAACTTCCAGCTGGGCGTCCCGAATAAAATTCCACAAGGTCCTGCCTTGTTCCGTCTGTAGGCCTACCCACGCAGCAATGCCTGTAGCCACCAACAACCCGGCGACCCGTAACGGGGTTGATTGATCTTCATACACATAAAAACCGGCAACCGCGGCGATAACGACAAGTATCGCGATAACCATTTTTATCGCATCAAATTTCGCGTTTACCGTTTTTATGTCTGAACTCATCGCTCAATTTTTCATGCCACTGTTGGCAGGCCAGGAGGGAATCGAACCCCCAACCTGCGGTTTTGGAGACCGCCGCTCTGCCAATTGAGCTACTGGCCTTTCTTTTATCAGGGAAGAATATGTCAACTAATGGATTTTCTGGGAATTAGCTAAAGAATAACCTGTAACCATCAAATAAAAAATATAAATCCTTCTTCGGGCATAAATGATCAAGGGCTATTCAGTTACTCGATAATTTTCGCGACGACCCCGGCGCCTACGGTGCGTCCCCCTTCCCGTATCGCAAACCGCAAGCCCTCCTCCATCGCAATCGGTGAAATCAACGACACCACTAACTGAATGTTGTCTCCCGGCATCACCATCTCCGTCCCCGCAGGCAACTCCACCGCCCCCGTCACGTCCGTCGTCCGAAAATAAAACTGCGGCCGGTAATTACTGAAAAACGGCGTGTGACGACCCCCCTCTTCCTTGCTTAATACATATACCTCACACTCGAACCGCGTGTGCGGCGTGATACTCCCCGGTACACACAATACCTGACCCCGTTCTACCTCCGTCCGCTTCGTCCCGCGCAATAATACCCCTACATTGTCACCCGCCCGACCCTCGTCCAGCAGCTTGCGAAACATCTCTACCCCCGTGCACGTCGTCTTCGTCGTCGCCCGAATCCCCACTATCTCTATCTCATCTCCTACCTGTACAATCCCACGCTCCACCCGACCCGTCACCACCGTGCCACGACCACTGATCGAAAATACATCCTCTATCGGCAACAAAAACGGCTGCTCCACCGGCCGCTCCGGCACCGGTATGTATTCGTCCATCGCAGCTATCAGACGCTCTATCGAACCCAACCCCGACTCCCCCTCATCGCCTCCCAACGCCTGTAACGCACTCCCCGTCACCACCGGCGTCTCATCCCCGGGAAATTCATACAAGTCCAATAACTCCCTCACCTCCAACTCCACTAACTCCAATAACTCCGCATCGTCTACCTGATCCGCCTTGTTCAAGTACACCACTATCCTCGGCACCCCCACCTGACGCGCCAGCAATATATGCTCCCGCGTCTGCGGCATCGGCCCGTCCGCCGCACTCACTACCAGCACCGCACCATCCATCTGCGCCGCCCCCGTGATCATGTTCTTCACGTAATCCGCATGCCCCGGACAATCTACATGCGCATAATGCCGCGCCCCACTCTCGTACTCCACGTGCGCCGTCGCAATCGTGATCCCCCGCTCGCGCTCCTCCGGCGCATTGTCAATCTGATCATACGCCTTCACTTCACCACCAAATTTCGCCGCCATCGCCTGCGTGATCGCCGCCGTCAACGTCGTCTTGCCATGGTCTACGTGACCTATGGTGCCTACATTCACATGCGGCTTCGTGCGTTCAAATTTTTCCTTGGGCATGGAGTATCCTCCTCAGTTGATCAAAAAAATTAATTACAGGTACCCTGGACAAGTCCATTCCCGTATCGAGCTCGGGACCGGCTCCGGACTTGTCAGAACCTGAAAAATAACAATGTGATTGTTATTTTCCAAGCTAAGATCAATGCCTTATCGGCGCTGATCTTAGCGATACATCCTTGTATCGCAGGAACCTCCAACTCAATCAGGGGTTCCTTGGCAAAAATTGTCTGTTCACGTTACTGGAGCCCATAACCGGGATTGAACCGGTGACCTCTTCCTTACCAAGAAAGTGCTCTACCGACTGAGCTATATGGGCCTCGTTAAACTTTCGACGGCCACATCCATTTCCGCCATAACAAAGCCATTTCTACAGCCGTTGCCTGGAGCGGGTGATGGGAATCGAACCCACGCCATCAGCTTGGAAGGCTGAGGTTCTACCATTGAACTACACCCGCCTTGTATAAACGGCTGGAATCCCTGCCGTTTTCAGTGGCGCTCCACACATCGACAACTTGTCATTGTCCCAGATTTTTTATTCCCTGCCCCCTGCACTTTCTTGGTGGAGGGGGTAGGATTCGAACCTACGAAGGCATTGCCAGCAGATTTACAGTCTGCCCCCGTTGACCGCTTGGGTACCCCTCCAAAATCAAATAAGCTGACTATTTTCGTATATTAAACATTAGCTGTCAATACCAAGTCATGTTTTCAGCATGAATATTTTGCCTCTTCCACAGGACAAGAGCATGCTTCATAGTCATAACCTTATCAGGCAGGCCTGCAATTCCGTCATTGTGAACCGCCGGCGGAGGACCACCAAGGAGAAATAATCAGTCCCTGACTAATCGCCCCGTAAGGGAATCCCTGATTTTACTGGGTTTAAGATCCAGGCCGACGCTACCGGGAACATAATAGTCCACTTTCCGACCAAAATAGGCCCGAGCACGCTGTTGAGTCCTGGCCGGTTTGCAACCGGATGGGTTTGCGCTGGTTGAGACGAGCAAGCCTGCCTCGTCACAAAGTTGCCGGACGACAGGATGCGCTGATACCCGCACAGCCAGGGTTTCGCGTTGCCCCCTGAGCCAGTGAGGGGTGGTGGATTTTGCCGGGATAAGCCACGTGACAGGGCCGGGCCATGATTCGTTGATCTCTTCCCGGGACGCAACTTTTGAAAAATCAACCACCGCGGATAACTGTTCAGGATTCGAGGCCACGACAATTAATCCTTTACCAGGGGACCGTCGCTTCAATTGTAAAATCCGGGAAACTGCCGTCTCATCCCAGGGTGAACACCCCAAACCCATTACCGCTTCCGTTGGATAAGCGATTAAACCACCGTTTTCCATGACTTGTCGCGCGTGTTTGACGTGCCAGTTATTCAGCCAGTTGCTTCTGCAATGCTTCATCTTTTTGCAAGACTTCCCGGGCCATTTGCTTGCGTTCGGTGACTATCATTCGGGCTAACTCTTCATCTTGCAAAGCCAGGATCTGGGCGGCCATATATCCCGCATTTTTGGCGCCGGCCTTGCCGATTGCGACGCAGCCAACCGGAATGCCCCCCGGCATTTGCACGGTCGCCAAAAGCGAATCCATACCGCTCAGGGGACCGGCGTCCAGGGGTACCCCGATGACAGGTTTCGTCGTCAGCCCGGCTACGGTGCCGGCAAGATGCGCGGCCAAACCGGCGGCGGCGATAAATACGGCGCAACCCCGTGACTCTGCATCTTTTACATAGGCATGGGTAGCTTCAGGAGTGCGATGCGCGGATGTAATTTTCACCTCTTTTGCTATGGAAAACTTATCCAGCACCTCCAGCGTCGAACGCATGACAGGCAGGTCGGAATCCGACCCCATTAAAATCGCTACAAATGGTTCTTTTTTGTTCATCGGTAATTCTCTTCCACAAGTAGATTAGAAACCCCTGCTCAAGTCAGAAGTTCAGTAGTTCCCGCTAACAACGGGTTTGGGACTGTTTTTCCATTCCATGGGCCATCCCGCGATCATCCTTGGCCTTAGTCACTCCAAAACAACCCCCAAACCCACTTTCGACGAACAGCGGGAGTCCCTGTCAAAAGTTCCATTAATATATCAACCTGCTTTTCCCCTCTGCCGTCTACGGGAGACGGGCGCTGCGGCGATTAAGGCTTGACAATCCTCCAGGGTCAAATTACCCGGTTCCCTGTGCTTGGGAATTTTCACATTTTTCTTTCCGTCGGTGATATAGGGCCCATAGCGTCCTTTCAAAACGGATATGCCTTCCTCTTTGAAAATTTTGATCTGCTTGTCGGCATCCGCTTTTTTCTTTTCCCTTACCAGTTCCATCGCCCGATTTAACTCTATCGTGTATGGATCATCCTCTTTTTTCAATGAAACAAAATTGTCGTCATATCGAACGTAAGGTCCGAACCGGCCGATATTTACGACAATCTTTTCACCTTCTTCAGATACACCCAGCTCTCTTGGCAAGCTGAATAACTCCAAAGCCTCTTTTAGCTCAATCGTATCCAGACGTTGCCCGGAACCCAGGCTTGCGAATATCGGCTTTTCATCGTCGTCTCTGGTTCCGATTTGAACGTAGGCTCCGTAGCGTCCCATCCTGACTGAAACGGGCCGGCCGGTTCCAGGGTCATCACCTAAAATCCGCGCCCGCGCCGCTTCACTGCGGCTTACCGTTCCTTCTTTATCTTTAACCTGCTCGGAAAATGGCGCCCAAAAATTCTTCATCAGGGGAATCCATTCTTTTTCACCCCTGGATACGGCATCAAGTTCATCTTCCAGCTTTGCAGTAAAGTCATAGTCAACGTAGCCAGTGAAATGATCAGTCAAAAATTTATTTACGATTCGCCCTACGTCAGTCGGGATGAAGCGTTTATTATCCATCTCCACATATTCACGATTCCTCAATGTTGAAATAATAGACGCATACGTTGAAGGTCTGCCAATACCATATTCTTCCAGTGATTTAACCAGACTTGCTTCTGAAAAACGGGGAGGAGGCTCGGTGAAATGTTGTTCGGGCCGTATCTTCAACAAGGGCACCCTGTCGCCTACTCCCATAGCGGGTAATTTCTTGTCATCTGCCCACCGTACGTCTTGTTTTTTATCGTCTTCTCCTTCCCTGTAAAGAACCATGAAACCTTTTTCCACGACCGTAGAGCCGTTTGCGCGAAACAGGTCAGCGGCGCTACCACAAGCCAGGTCAACCGCAACCGTATCAATGACTGCATGGGCCATTTGGCTGGCTACTGCCCGCTTCCATATCAAATCATACAGTTTCAATTGTTCCGGGGATAATTTTGCCTTGATTCCTTTCGGCACACGGTATACGGAAGTAGGACGAATCGCTTCATGGGCCTCCTGGGCATTTTTCGACTTCGTTTTATAGCGGCGGGGCTGAGCGGGCAGAAATGCATTGCCATAGGTTTTATCTATGAACCCGCGCATTTCATCAATTGCTTCGGCTGCCAGGTTGACCGAATCAGTCCGCATATAAGTAATCATGCCCACGGCCCCGCCACCAACGTCAATGCCCTCGTATAATTGCTGGGCAATGCGCATGGTTCTTTGCGCCGTGAAACCAAGTTTCCTTACCGCTTCCTGTTGCAAAGTCGATGTAATGAAGGGTGGAGCCGGTTGTCTTTTACGTTGTTTTTTTTCAATCTTGTCGACGATCAACACGCCATCGGCATTTTTTTCCAAGGCGCTGGTGACTTGCTTTGCCCGCTGTTCAGCCGTAATAGTAAACTGCTTCACCTTCTCATTATCAAGCTGAAACAACTTGGCCGTAAAATCCGTCTTGGACCGGTTGAGATCGGCTTCTATCGTCCAGTATTCACGTGATTCGAATCGTTCTATTTCTTCCTCACGCTCGACAATCATCCTAAGCGCCGGACTCTGCACTCTCCCGGCAGACAGCCCCGCGCGTATTTTTTTCCATAGCAACGGGGACAAGTTGAAACCCACCAGGTAATCCAGGGCACGCCTTGCCTGTTGCGCATTGATTAAACCCCAGGAAAGCTCCCTGGGATTATTCATGGCCGCCAATATCGCGCCCTTGGTTACTTCATGGAATACAACGCGTTTCACCTCTTTCTTTTTTAACGCGTCCCTGTCCTTCAGTAATTCATACAGGTGCCATGATATTGCCTCGCCCTCCCTGTCAGGGTCGGTGGCAAGGTATAAAACATCTGCTTTCTTAAGCGCCTTGGCGATGGAATCGACAAACCTGGAGCTCTTGTCAATGATGCCATAGTGCATCTGAAAATCTTTCTCCGGGTCAACCGCGCCGGACTTCGGCAATAAATCCCTTACGTGACCGTTGGAAGCCATCACCGTATATTCGCTGCCCAGGTAACGGTTCAACGTCTTTGCTTTTGTCGGGGATTCAACGACAACTAATGCTGTCCTCATGATACTCTAATCTCTCACCTCTTTAATTTATTTCCTTATATACAACCCGGGGGAAACGGCTGAGACCAGACCATCTAATTCCAGCCTCAACAATTTACCCATCACCTCTTCGACGCTGATTCTCGTCATAAAAACGATCTCATCAAGGCTGATTGGTTCGTATCCTATATTATCAAGCAGGACTTTTTCCTGTTCGTCAAGTCCATTTATGCTTTCAGGTTGTGAAAGCCTCGTTTCAGGGCCGGTCTTAACGAGTTCCTTAAACTGTGTAATCTCCGCAAAAATATCGTCGATAGAACCCACCAGCTTGGCGCCGTTCTGAATTAACCCATGGCAGCCTTTCTTCAGGGGATTCCTGATGGAACCCGGTACGGCAAAAACCTCGCGGTTCTGCTCCAAAGCATGCTTTGCCGTGATCAACGAACCGCTTTTTTCGGTCGCCTCAACCACCAGGACACCCAGGCTGAGGCCACTGATAATGCGGTTGCGACGGGGGAAATTTCCGGGAAAAGGCCGCCAGGATAATGGGAATTCAGACACGAGCGCTCCTTCCTCGCGAATTTTATCGGCAAGCCCGGCATTGATCTTCGGGTAGATACAATTTAACCCACTGCCTAAAACCGCCACGGTTTTACCCTGTTGCGACAGGGCGCTCCGATGGGCTTGAGTATCTATCCCATTCGCCATTCCACTGGTCACGGCGATCCCCTTTCCTGCCAACTCCCCGGCAAAATGCCCGGCGTCTTTTTTGCCATCGAAGGTTGGTCTGCGGCTCCCGACCACGGCAATTTGCGGATTCATCAGGATATCCGGGTCGCCGCTGACGAATAAGCCAATCGGCGGTGATGGAATTTGTCTTAATAAAGCCGGGTAACGTTTGTCTTCCAACGTGATCAAATGGTGTCCTTCGCGTTCCAGCCATTCAGCTTCGAAGCCGATCTCTTCCCAGTCGGGTTTTTGCAAACATCCAAGGACTTTTTCTGACAGGTGCGAACGGTCGATTAAACCATCGGCGACAGCAAGGACAACGGCCTGGGCAGTCCCGAAGTTTTCCAATAATCGGGATAAATCGTCATTGCCCGACGCCCCTGCATGTAGTAACGCCAACCAATAATGGAACGGACTTTGGTCAGCGCGTTCTTCCATGAACATATCTTTCACTGGTTATTCAATATCAATTTCTTCTAATTCAGCAGGTTTGCAATGCCATCTGGCAGTAAAGAAACACGCCATGGTTTCAGGGTACACCAGAGCATGGTAAATTGACAGCAGAACATGTATTCCCTGACCCTGATTTAGAAATTCCTGTATGCTGTCGGTAAGTCAGCACTGGAACGGAGCGCGAATTCAATGTCGAAATTAGCGGTACTGCATTTCCCTGATCCACGATTGCGCAAAAAAGCAATACCTGTAAAAACCATTGACATGGGGATAAAACAACTGTCACAAGACATGTTGGAAACCATGTATGCTGAAAATGGCATTGGTCTTGCCGCCACCCAGGTAAACATGCAAAAACGGGTCATCGTCATGGATTTATCGGTAGAGAAAAATTCACCCATGACCCTGGTTAACCCGGAGATTACAGAAAAAGTCGGCAGCGAAGAAATGGAAGAAGGTTGCCTGTCGGTACCCGGATTTTTCGAGACCGTCAACCGGGCTGAAAAAATATCGTTTCAATACCTTAATCTCGATGGGGAAAAAATAGAAGATAGCGCTGATGGTTTGCTCGCAGTATGTATTCAACATGAAATCGATCACCTTGATGGGAAATTGTTTATCGATTATTTATCCTCGATTAAAAGACAGCGAATACGCAAAAAGTTCGAAAAGCAAGAAAAAGTCCGGGCGTTGTGAATGATCACAGCTTAAGCCTCTCTTTTGCCGGCACGCCCGGTATTGCGGCCGCCGTTCTTCAATCGTTACTGGAAAATTCACGGCACAGGATAAATCACGTTTACACGCAACCCGACAGACCTGCCGGCCGCGGCAGGAAAACAGCCCAAAGTCCGGTTAAGCTCATTGCGCAAAAATACGATATTCCTGTTAAACAGCCGACATCGTCAAAAGAATTCGATCTTGAGAGTGATTTAAATGATATTCAAGCCTTAATCGTTGTCGCCTACGGTTTAATTCTTCCAGCAGCTGTTCTATCCCGGCCTGAATATGGTTGCATTAACGTACATACATCCTTATTGCCAAGGTGGCGCGGCGCGGCGCCGGTACAACGAGCGATTCAAGCGGGGGATGCTCAAACAGGTGTTTCAATCATGCTGATGGATACCGGCATCGATACCGGGAAAATCGTATTGCAGAAATCCTGTGGCATTACCGGCGACGATACCAGCGCATCCTTGACGGCGCGATTGGCGGCGCTTGGAAGTGAATGCCTGCTTGATGCCTTGTCTGATCTGGCGACAGGTTCCGCAAACCTGGTGGAGCAGGACGAAAATTTTGCAACTTATGCAAATAAAATCACAAAGCAAGAAGCTGAAATCGATTGGAATACGACGGCGGAACAAGTTGAAAGAAATATCCGCGCTTTTAATCCGGCGCCGGTTGCATTCGCAAAACTGAACAATGTAAAAATACGTGTTTGGGATGCGAAGGTGGTCGAAACCAGCGTAGAGAATCACACACCCGGAGAAATCATTTCCTATACACCGAAAGGACTGGATGTATCAACAAAAAGCAAGGCGATACGAATACTTGACCTCCAGGTGGAAGGCAAGAAAAAGCAACATGTAAAGGAATTCTACAATGGGCGTCCTGGGTTATTCAGGGAAGCGGGGACAGGTTGCGCGCAGGGAATTTGAGACAGGGCCTTCGCAGCGCTCAGGATGACGGGTCAGAAATCTGTGTGTTCCGTGGTTTCACAATGAACGTCAGGGCGGTCTCGGCGAAAATGATTTCCCGGGTGATCGATTCGGGACTTACTTTAGACGCTGCCTTAGCGGGCTCTCTGGCATCGATCAAACAGCACGATGACAGGCGTTTTGCCAAAGAACTTTGTTTTGGCGCGCTCCGCTGGTTCGATCAATTGGAATTTATTCTTAATCGGTATTTAAGCAGGAAGCTCAAACGGAAAGATTCCGATATCAAGATGCTTATTTTGATCGGCCTCTATCAACTGCACTATCTCAATACACCCGGATACGCCGCAATTTCAGAAACGGTAAATGCAGTCGCTGAACTGGATAAAGCCTGGGCAAAACCATTAGTCAATGCAGTACTAAGGCGTTCACAGCGGGAATTTCATAAGATTCAACCGGAGCTGAATAAGAATTTAACTGCACGATATTCGCATCCACAATGGTTGGTTAATAAAATTCAACTGGACTGGCCGGATCTATGGGAAGCTGTTTTACAGGCAAATAATCAACGACCTCCCCAGCATTTAAGGGTAAACGTATTAAAAACTTCCAGGGAAAGTTACCTGGATGAATTGAGTCGGGCAGGCATCCGGGCGGAAAAAATGGATTTAACACCCAGCGCGATACTGGCGCCGGACGCGGTTGACGTAAGTCGACTACCCGGATTCGAAGCCGGCTACGTATCCATACAGGATGCCGGCGCCCAGCTGGCGGCGACATTGCTGGACCCGCAGCCGGGAGACAGGGTCCTGGATGCCTGCGCGGCGCCCGGCGGGAAAACAGCCCATATTTGTGAGCGACAACCATCGATTGACGAAATAACGGCTATAGACGTCGATAAAAAACGTATCGGCTTGCTGAACAATACCCTCTCAAGGTTAAACCTGAATGCAAAGGTAATAAAAGCAAACGTCGGCGCGACAGACTCCTGGTGGGATGGACAGCCGTTTGATCGCATCCTCCTGGATGCGCCGTGCAGCGCCACCGGGGTAATCCGCAGGCATCCCGACGTTAAATACCTGAAAAGTTCCGAACAGGTCGCGAACCTCCGGAATATACAGGCGGAACTGCTGGAAGCAACCTGGCCGCTGTTAAAACGGGGAGGAAAACTTGTATACTCAACCTGTTCTTTACTTGATGATGAAAATGATCGGGTGATTGAAAAATTCCTGAATAACCACCCTTCGGCAAACCTGGAAACTATCCGGGAAGAATGGGGGATCGCCACGACATACGGCCGCCAACTACTTCCGTGCATCGATAATACGGACGGGTTTTACTATGCAAAATTAGCCGGAACAACTTGATGCAGGCTAAATTAAAAATACCCATTTTATTTTTATTACTTTCTACAAATACCCTCGCGACGGAAGAGATAAGAGTAGAACGCGTTTCCAGCAGGTTGGTCGGAAACAGTTATTATCTCAATGCGCAGATAAATTTTGAATTCCATGATGACGTATTAGACGCCCTCAACAACGGGGTTGATTTGAATATCGATATTATTATCAAGGTCAAAATTAAACGAAAATGGTTCTGGAACAGTCTTTACAAACGAGACATCATCAAATTCAAACTCGACTATAAACCCTTGTCGGACGTGTATGTCGTAACAAGCCTGGGGAACCTTGACCGGCGTCAATTCGATTCGATTGAAAATGCGCTAAAATACCTGGGCACGGTTGATAATTATTTTTTATTAAACAATGAAAATTTGAGTGACGAACAAAACCTGACCGGTTTACTCAAGGCTAAATTAAACGTGGAAAACCTGCCCCCACCGTTAAAACCCATCGCCTTTATATCGAAAAGGTGGAAATCAGACAGTCAATGGCATCAATGGGTAATCAGGTAACTATGAAACGAGGCGGACGAACAATACTTCTAATCGGCGCGCTGCTTTTCTGTTTTATGCTGGCCTCATTAGTGATAATGAGTGAAGCGCTGCAAAACTCGGAACAGTTCGACCAGCTTTATTCCGGGTTATTAGTATTCAATACGCTTGGCTTACTGACTCTGATCATACTGATCGGCGTCAACATCCGCGGCCTGATCAAACAAATACGCGACCGGGTCGCCGGCGCCCGGCTGACCGTGCGCATGGTCACCATGTTTGTCATCTTATCCGTAACGCCCGTTCTCATACTCTATTACTTTTCCCTGGATTTCCTGCATAGAGGGATCGATAGCTGGTTTGATTTACGCGTAGAACGGGCCCTGGAAGATTCGCTTGATCTCAGTCGTCTTGCCCTGGATATCCGCATGAAGGAAATCCTCCAGCAGTCTGAAAAAATCGCGGAAGAAATCGCCATGCTTGATGATGCGATGATCCCTTTTGAAATTGATCGATTTCGTATCAGGGGCGACGCCGATGAACTCACCGTCATGACGAAACAAGGAAGCATCATCGGCTCCAGTTCGACGGATACGGGAAACTTCGTGCCTGACTCACCGAATGAAACCGTCTTGCTCCAGGTACAACAGGGCAATAGTTACATCGGCCTGGACATGATAAGAAATGCCGGTTTATCTATTCGTGTCGTAGTCAACGTCCCCGAATCCGGCATGAGCGCCGAATCCAGGATTATTCAGGCTTTGTACCCGGTAACCGAAAGGGTAAATGAACTTGCCGACAGTGTTCAATCGGCATTCGTTCAATATAAAGAGCTTTCCTATCTGAGGGAGCAACTCAAGCTGAGTTTTATTCTTATACTGACGATAGTATTATTGTTCAGTATATTTTCCGCCGTATGGGCCGCGTTTTATTCCGCCAGAAAGTTGGCTGCGCCGATTCGCGATCTTGCCGAAGGAACAGCGTCCGTAGCCGATGGCGATTATCACACCAGGCTGCCAATCCCAAGTAATGATGAGTTGGGGTTTTTAGTCGCGTCGTTCAACGATATGACCCGCAAGATAGCCAGCGCCAGGGACGCTGCCAAGCAAAGCCAGGATGAAGCGGAAGCCCAGCACAAGTACCTGGAAGCGGTACTGGGACGACTGTCGTCCGGTGTACTGGTCCTGGATTCAAAAAAACGCCTGCGAACTGCCAATATCAGCAGCGGCAGCATTCTGGGCATCGAAATCAACGAAATGATCGGCCATTCACTCAGTCAAATATGCCGGCGATACAAGCACCTTGAACACCTGTATTACCTGTTTCACACGCATATGGAGAGCGGTGACTCGGACTGGCGTGAACAAGTGACTCTGTTTGGCGCAAGCGGACGACAAATTTTAATGTGCAAAGGAACGTCCATCGTCCCGGCGCGAGAGGAAGTTTCAGTCCACATCATTGTTTTTGACGATATTACCGCGTTGTTACAGGGACAACGTGACGCAGCCTGGAGTGAAATGGCCCGTCGCCTTGCCCACGAGATTAAAAATCCGTTAACGCCGATACAATTAGCGGCTGAAAGACTCAGGCACAAGTACCTTCAATCTTCCCCCGTTGAGCAGGCGGAAACGCTGGACAGGCTGACGACGACGATCGTAAATCAGGTTGAAACCATGAAAGAGATGGTCAACACGTTCTCCGAGTATGCCAGGACACCCGTCATGTCCTCCGAGTACGTGGACTTGAACGTATTGATAGAAGAGGTGGTGGATTTATACAAGAATGTAGGATCAAAAACGTCGATTACGCTCAATCTTACGGAAAATTTGCCCGTGATAACCGCGGATCCGAGTAAACTACGCCAAGTATTCAATAATTTACTCAATAACGCATTTGATGCCGGCGGTTATGAGGAGGCGTTTGAATTATCCATTTCCACATCTTACAGCAGTGAACCTGCCACGGACTATATAGAGACCCGCATCAGGGATTCGGGCGCCGGTATAAGTGAGGATATAATCACCACGATATTTGAACCTTATGTTACCACCAAACAAAAAGGGACAGGGCTGGGGTTGGCGATTGTGAAAAAGATAATCGAAGAGCACGGCGGGTTGGTCTGGATCAAGAATAATACAGATGAGCCGGGGGCCTGTGTAATCATAAGACTTCCCCTATCCGGAAACAGGAACATTGCGGATATCGGGATGTCGATTTAATTCAGAATAGAGATGCGGCATGACTACTGAAAAAATCCTGGTCGTTGATGATGAACCCGAAATCAGGAGCCTGATAAAGGAAATCCTGGTTGACGAAGGGTTTGACGTAGCTACAACCGAAAATGGTGAAACCACCCGGGCCTTATTGGAACGATTTCACCCCCATCTTATCCTCCTCGATATTTGGATGCCGGACATCGACGGCATTACCCTGTTAAAGGAATGGAAAGAATCGGGAAAATCGATTAACCCCGTCATCATGATGTCCGGACATGGGAACGTGGAGACCGCAGTCGAAGCAACCCGGTTGGGCGCCTACGATTACCTGGAGAAACCACTTTCTTCGGCAAAACTGATCCTGACGATAAAAAACGCCCTGGAAGCTTCCAGGTTGCAAAAAGAAAACTTGATATTGCGACGCTCTTCCCAACCACCGGCAGAGATCATCGGTAAAAACAAGACGATTGTAAATTTACGCGAGCAACTGAAAAGAATAGCTAATCATGACGCGCCGGTATTAATCACCGGTGAGTCAGGGACGGGTAAAGAGACAATTGCACGGTATCTACACGCCAAGAGTAACCGAAAAGACAAGCCTTTTATCGCGGTCAACGTATCTGCGCTCTCCCCGGAAACAGCCGCTAATGAACTATACGGCGAGGAAGGAAACAATGAAATACGCAATGGTTTCCTGGCCAAGGCCGAAGGGGGAACATTATTCATCAAAGATATTGCCGATATGGATTTGGCGACGCAGGCACAACTCCAAAACACACTGCAACAACAAACTTATAAGCGAGTAAACGGAACGGAATCGATCAATTTGAATGTCAGGCTAGTCGCCGCTACTTGTCACTCCATGACCGACAGAATTAAAGATGAATCTTTCAGGGATGATCTTTACTTCCAATTAAGCGTCGTGCCGATACAGGCGCCACCACTCAGGGAACATTATGAAGATATACCCGATATCCTGCATTATTATGTTAATTTCTTTGTCGAGCGGGAAGGCCTGCCCTATCGAATCTTCACGACTGCGGCGCAAAACAGGTTGCGTGGATACGCCTGGCCTGGTAATTCCCGGGAACTGAAAAATCTCGTACAGCGGATGTTGATCATGGGAAACAGTGATTCTCTCGATCTTGAAGAAGTTGAAGCGGCCTTAGGCGAAAAGCCTGAGGGAAAAGATGCCGACAGCATAAAAAACTTTGATCTCCCGTTACGAGAGGCCCGGGGAAACTTTGAAAAAGCCTACCTGGAATATCAGCTTAAACAGGCAACCGGCAGTGTCAGCAAAATGGCCAAAATCGTCGGCATGGAACGCACTCACCTGTACAGAAAATTAAAGTCTCTTGGCATTGATATAAAAAGTTAATCCGCGCATCTCACCAAAGGGCGCGATTCCCATAACCGGTCTATGAAAATAATAATCCTGGGAGCAGGCCAAGTCGGTTCATCCGTAGCCGCCAATCTTTGTAGCGAAGCAAACGACATCACCGTCATTGATCATAACCCCGATGTATTACGCAGCCTGCAGGAGAGATATGATTTACAGACTATAAATGGAACGGGATCCCACCCCTCGGTGCTGGCAAAAGCCGGGGCAAACGATGCAGACATGATCATAGCCGTAACCAACAGCGATGAAACAAATATGGTCGCCTGCCAGGTTGCTTATACGGTTTTTCGCACTCCTACGAAAATCGCCCGCGTGCGAAATAACGAATACCTGAGAACCACTACCTTGTTTGCGCAGGAAGCCTTGCCCGTTGACGTTTTAATCAGCCCGGAACAAATTGTTACCGAATACATCGAACGGTTAATCAGCTTTCCCGGGGCGCTGCAAGTGCTTGATTTCGCAGATGGCAACGTGCAGATGGTCGCGGTGAAAATTGTGGAACACAGCGCGTTGATCGGCAAAAAAATAGCCGGACTTGCTGAACACTTGCCGATAACCGACTTCAGGATCGTCTCCATCTTTCGCGGGGGGCAGGCGATTATTCCCGACGGCGATACTGAAATACAACAGGAAGACGAAGTATTCATCATCGGCGCGCCTAAACGCATCAAGACGATCCTGAAGTCGATCCGGCAAAAGGCTAAACCGGTGAAACGCATCGTGATAGCCAGTGGCGGCAACATAGGCGTCCGCCTGGCGAAATTGTTGGAAAATAAATATCAAGTCAAGGTCATCGAATTATCGACCTCAAAATCACTGAAAGCGGCTGAAGAATTAAATAGCGCCATCGTCCTTAACGGGGACGCGGCGGATGAAGAGTTATTGATTGAAGAGAACATAGATGAGACCGACGTGTTTTGCGCCTTGACCAATGCTGATGAGGCCAACATCATTTCCTGCATGCTGGCAAAACGCCTGGGGGCCAGGAAGGTCATGGCGCTGATTAACCGGGCGGCTTATGTCGACCTCGTACAGAGTGACGTGATCGATATCGCAATATCACCGCAACAAGCCACTATCGGCAGCCTGCTTGCGCACATCAGGAAAGGCGACGTCGTGGTAGTTCATTCACTGCGACGCGGGGCAGCGGAAGCGATCGAAGCCATCGCCCACGGCGACAAAAAATCATCCAACGTCGTCGGCAGGACAATCGAAGAAATATCTTTGCCGCCAAGTACGAGCATCGGCGCCATAGTCCGTGATGGAAACGTCATCATTGCGCATCACGATACCGACATCGCATCCGAGGACCACGTTATCCTGCTGGTGGCCGATAAAAAACGCGTACCCGAGGTGGAAAGGTTGTTCCAGGTTGGCATCACGTTTCTTTAGGCTTCATGCAGTTTACCGTTATCCAAAAGATTCTGGGGCTTTTGCTGTCATTATTCAGTATAGCCATGCTGCCCCCCTTGGTAATCGCCCTGGTCAGCCAGGACGAAACCGTAATAGTATTTTTGTTTGCCTTTTTTCTCATCCTTGTCCTTGGCTTGATCCTGTGGTTGCCCGTCTGTAAAGTCGAAAAGGATTTACGACTGCGTGATGGTTTTATCGTCGTAGTACTGTTCTGGGCGGGGTTGGGGCTGACCGGGGCCACGCCCTTCCTGTTGCTGCCTTCACTGGAGATGTCTTTTACCGATGCGGTATTCGAATCCATCTCCGGTTTAACGACAACCGGCGCCACGGTAATAACAGGGATCGATAACCTGCCCAAATCCATTTTGTTTTATCGGCAGGAGTTGCAATGGTTAGGTGGAATGGGGATTATCGTCCTTGCGGTCGCCATCCTGCCGATGTTAGGCATCGGGGGAATGCAGCTTTACCGCACTGAAACCCCAGGCCCGATTAAAGATTCGAAATTAACGCCTCGAATAACCGAAACCGCAAAGGCATTATGGTATATCTACCTGTCGTTGACGATCGCTTGCGCGCTTATGTACTGGTTTGCCGGCATGTCACTGTTCGACGCCGTCAGCCACAGTTTTTCTACCGTATCCATCGGCGGATTTTCAACCCATGATCAAAGTATTGGCTATTTCAACAACAAGCTAATCAACATCGTAGCAGCGGTATTCATGTTGATTGCCGGCATCAACTTTACCTTGCATTTCGTTGCCTGGAGGTCACTCAGCTTGAATACTTACCGGAAAGACGCCGAGGTGAGAACCTTTATCGGCGTCCTTGTTGTAATATGTATAATTGCTTGTATCTGTCTCACCTACCTTGAGAGCTATGACGACAACCTGACGGCAGTCAGTCATGGCATCTTCCAGTCCGTGTCGATTGCAACGACAACGGGATTTACGACGACGACTTACCAGAACTGGCCCACGTTTTTACCGGTATTATTGATCTTTGCCAGTTTCATGGGAGGCTGCGCCGGTTCGACGGGCGGCGGACTTAAAGTGATAAGAGTTTTACTTTTATACAAGCAAGGCAAAAGAGAAATCAAGCGTCTTGTCCATCCCAACGCAATCATCCACATCAAGCTGGGCAACAAGCCGGTAGAGGAACCGGTTATCAATGCCGTATGGGGGTTCTTTGCATCCTATGTGGCAATCTTCGCAATATTACTGTTATTACTCATGGCCACCGGTTTGGACCAAGTCACGGCATTTTCCGCGGTTGCCGCCTGCCTCAATAACCTGGGCCCGGGTTTAGGCGAGGTCAGCGCCCATTATGCCGGCATCAACGACGCCTCCAAGTGGCTTCTCTGCTTTGCCATGTTGTTGGGCAGACTGGAAATCTTTACCTTGCTGGTTCTGCTGACACCGACTTTTTGGCGCAGATAATGAACGAAACCGATAAAAACAAATGGAATAATATCTATGCAAGCGGTGAAGAAAAAATCAGCAGACCCTGTCATGTATTATCCTCCAACTCACACTTGCTGCCGGTTACGGGAAATGCCTTGGACCTTGCTTGCGGACGAGGCGCCAATGCCATTTATCTCGCCGGCAAGGGTTATGAAACCTTCGCCTGGGATTTATCGGACGTTGCAACGCAAGACCTGGCAAACCGGGCAAGGAAAATGGGGCTTTCGATTAAAACCGAACAACGTGACTTGACGATTCTTTCACCCCCGCCAAGGTCCTTTGATATCATTGTGATAAGCCGGTACCTGGACAGGATGATAATCCCCGATATTATTGCGGCGTTGCGAGAGAACGGATTGCTTTTCTACCAGACCTTCATCCGGGAAAAGGTCTCGGACTTCGGCCCCCGCAACCCGGCTTATCGTTTGCAGGCAAATGAACTGCTGACGCTTTTTCAGTCTTTGCGCATTATTTACTACCGTGAAGAGGGAACCGTCGGTGATGCGGCTAAAGGGTTCAGGGATGAGGCAATGTTAGTCGCGCAAAAGAGAACTGAATAATGGATATATCAAAATTTGAGGAAATGCTGGCGCGTGGGGAAGATAATGCGCTGTTGCGATTTACCCTGGGCAGCGCGTTTTATCAAGCCGGAAAATTTGCAGAAGCCGAATTACACCTGGCCAAGGCAATCGAATTCAATCCGAAATATTCGGCTGCATGGAAAATATACGGGCGGGCATTAAGCAAGTCAGGAAAAACATCCACTGCTGTTACAGCATTTGAACAAGGCATCGCGGTAGCTTCAGAGCAAGGTGATATGCAAACGGTAAGAGAAATGAATGTTTTTCTAAATCGGCTGCAAGCCTCCATTCCGTAGGAGCAGGTCCTCGTGCTTGCCCTTAGTGAGCAACGCCGGCGGGCGTCGGGGGGCAGGCGACTACAGGGGGTTGCCCCTGCAAGGTCATCGTCAATGGCGGCGTTGGGGTTTTTGCGACACCCTCAAGGGGGAAGGAGACAAGCTATCTCCCCTACCCTCCACCGCAATCCTCTACCGCGCCGCTGTTCAGTTCCAGGGCGCCCACTAACTTCGTTACGTGGCCGAGTTGGCGCTTGTCTAAATATTGAACGATGCCCTCATTGATTTTTTTACATGCCAGGGGATCATAAAACAGCGCCGTGCCAATCCCTATGGCTGTCGCTCCTGCCATAAAGAACTCCAGGGCGTCGTTTGTCGACGCGATCCCTCCCTGTCCGATGATGGGGATGCGTTTATCCTTACAGGCTTGGTAGACCTGGTGGGTTTTAAGCAATGCAATCGGCTTGATGGCCGGACCCGATAAGCCCCCCTGGTTGCTGCCGATGATGGGTCGCCGCCTCTCCACGTCAATGGCCATACCCATCACCGTGTTAATCACCGCCAGGGCGTCACTGCCCGCCTCGATACACAAGCGCGCATTTTCCACGATGTCCGTCTGGTTCGGTGACAACTTGGCAATAAGCGGCTTGCCAGTCACACGCCGACAGGCTTCGACGACCTTCGCCGACATTTCCGGGTAATTGCCGAAACTGACGCCTCCTTCCTTTATGTTTGGGCAGGAGATGTTTATCTCTATGGCATCAATACCGGAATCGTTGAATATACGGGCCACCTCCACATATTCTTCAATGGTTGAACCGCAAATATTGGCGATGAATCGAGTCTCGTCAAAATCCAGTTTCGGCAAATATTCATCTACAACCTTTCTCGCGCCGGGGTTTTGCAACCCTATGGAATTCAACATGCCCAGGTAGGTTTCCGCAATCCGGTGCGGAACGTTGCCCAAACGCGGCGCCAGCGTTGTTCCCTTCAGACAGACACCGCCGACATCCCTGTTGGAGAACCCCTTGACGCGGGTGTATTCTTCCCCGAAACCGACGCAACCGGACAGTAAGACAAGCGGGGTATTGAATTGCATTCCGCAGAAATCAATCGCCAGTTGTTCGTTTCCACTTGGCACGGGATACCTATCCTCCTGTATTTGGCGTCATTAGCGGTTTTCGGACTTGCGTTCCCTGGCAAGCAACTCCCGGACGGCATCCATGGGACTGATCTCATTATTGATCACCCTCAGGACCTGCTTGCTGACGGGCATATCCACATTGTGCCTGGCGGCCAGTTCGCACACGACCTTGACCGTGTGCAGACCTTCGACGGCCTGGCCGATTTCTGCCGTTGCCTGCGCCGGCGTCTTGCCCCGGGCCAAGGCCAGGCCGAAACGCCTGTTCCGGGATTGATTATCGGTGCAAGTCAGCGCCAGGTCCCCGAGGCCGGCAAGACCCATGAAAGTATCGGCCCGGCCACCCATCGCCAGACCCAATCGCATTATTTCGGCAAGACCCCTTGATATCAGGGCTGCCCGGGTGTTGGCGCCGAAATACAGTCCGTCGGCAATGCCCGCGGCGATGGCCATGACGTTCTTCACGGCGCCGCCGATTTGTACGCCGATAACATCGTCGTGGGTATAAGTCCTGAACACCTCAGTATGAAACAGACCGGAGAATTCGGCCGCGATTGACCGGTATTCCGAGGCAACCGTAACCGCGGTAGGCAGTCCTTCCGCAACTTCTCCGGCAAATGACGGGCCCGATAAAACTGCGACGGGGACACCAGGCAGGTATTCTTCCACTACAAGATGATTCAAAGTCAGCGTTTTAGGTTCAATGCCCTTGCAGGCCAGGCATATCTTGAAATTTTTATCTTCCATGGATTGCAATTCTTGCAGTACGTCACCCAAACCCGCGCACGGTACCGCGATAACGATGTGCTTGACGCCTTCGGGCAGCGGCGTGAGCTCGGTTACCGCCGTCAACGTATCGGGGAAGTGGTGACCGGGGAGGTGATAATTATTGCATCTTTCTTCCATTAGCTTTTCCACGTGCCCGGTGATGCAGTCCCACAGGTAAACGCGCTGTTGATTACGCGCCAGGACCAATGCAAGCGCGGTTCCCCAGGAACCGGCGCCGGCAATCATTATTGAGTTGACCTTCAAGGATTAACCCGCAGATGAAAGATTTTATTTACTACCTGTAGCTGCGTCACCTGCGGATAAAACACGGACGTCTAATGGCTTTTAGCTTTATCGGCGGCGACTTTCTGCTGGTGTTGCAGATACAAGGCATCGAAATTCACCGGCGCCAACAATAGCTGCGGAAATCCGGCGCGGGTGACCAAATCAGCTACTGTTTCGCGGGCAAACGGAAACAGGATGTTCGGGCAGGCCGTTGCCAGCATGCGGCCTATCAACTCCTGGGGAAAATCAGCGATAAGAAAAATGCCGGCTTGCTGTACCTCCACCAGGTAAACCGTCTTTTCTGCGGCGCTGACGGTCACCGTTGTGGATAAGGTCACTTCATACAAACGTTCCCCCAAGTCATCGACGGAGTTGGCAATGTCCATGTGTACGGACGGCTTCCACTGCTCCCGGAAAATATGCGGCGCGTTTGGCGTTTCCAGTGATATGTTCTTGACGTATATTTTCTGTATTTCGAATTGCCCGGGTTGTTTTGACTCCCCGGTCGCCGCCTGGTTATTCTCTTGCTTGTCTGCCATTTGATTTTTTATCCTTAGCTTCAGGTCACGCGGGTAATGGGTAAATTCGCGCTACGCCAGGACTCCAGCCCGCCTTTTAACAGGTAAACTTTTGTATATCCGGCATATTTCAATATACGTCCCGCCTTCATGCTGTCAGCGCCGCGGTTACAATATAAAATCACGGGAGCATTTTTGTATTTCTGTAATTCTTTTTTCCTGTCTTCCAGCTCGGCGCCGGGAATGTTACGCGCACTCAAAATATGTCCCGCGGAGAAATCAGCGCTCGCCCTTATATCGATCAATATCGCCTTTTCATGATTCAGCAGGCGCGTCGCTTCCATGGGGACAAGTTGCGTGATGCCGGACATCGTGGTACCGAATATGTTCCACATCAGCAAGGCCAATATCGAGACAAACAAGATCACCAATATCAGGTTATTGGCTATGAATTCAGGCAATCGCTCCACGTCGTTTTTAATTCCCGCGCATTTTCTCCGGTACTTGGAAAGTGTTAATCATACGTGATATGACGGACAAGCAAAAGCATCGATGTCAATTAAATCAGGACTACTCCAAAGTCATTGTCAGGGGGGTGTCTCATCACCGGGAAAACAGCCCCAAACCCGTTGTCAGCGGGAACTGCCGTAGCCGATTGAATTCACTTGTTTTCCTGAATTTATTTTATATAATCGACACCTGCCCTTTTGCTTGCTTTATATCAATCGACATTAGCTATTTTGAGCGCCTGTCGTTTGTTTTGTCCGATAAACAAAAGCCGATGCCGGTTCTGACCCGAATGCCATGCAATTAACTCATCGCCCAATGATATTGATTATTTTAGACGGCTGGGGTTATTCAGAAAATACCGTTTACAATGCGATTCACAGCGCAAAAAAACCCGTTTGGGACAACCTTTGGGATAAATACCCGCATATCCTGTTAAGCGCATCCGGACTGGACGTAGGACTGCCTGCCCGACAAATGGGCAACTCGGAAGTAGGCCACATGAATATCGGGTCGGGCCGGATGGTCGACCAGGAATTTACCCGGATCGCGAGGGCAATAGAGGACAAATCATTTTTCCAAAACCAGGTTCTAAAAAATACATTGGAACAAGCGGCAAGGAATCATAGCGCAATCCATGTCATGGGGCTCCTGTCTCCGGGCGGAGTGCATAATCACCAGGATCACATATTTGCCTTATTGGACTTTACCGCAAATTATGATGTTAAAGATATCTACCTTCATGCTTTCCTCGATGGAAGAGATACGCCACCCAATAGCGCCGAAGAGTATTTACATGACGCGCATATAAAGATGCTTGAACTCGGCAAAGGTCGATTTGCCAGTATAGTCGGCCGTTATTATGCAATGGACCGCAATAATCACTGGGACAGGACTCAACTTGCTTATGACCTGATCACTGACGCAAAGGCTGAATTTCAATCGGTTGACGCCTTCATTGCCGTGGACATGGCCTATGCGCGGGGGGAGACTGACGAATTTGTCAAGCCCACCAGCATCGTTCAGCGTGATGGAACAGCCGCCCGGGTCGAACAAGGCGACGTGGTTATCTTTACCAATTACCGCGCCGACAGGGCAAGACAGCTAGCTGAAGCATTCACTGTAGAAGACTTCCACGGTTTCCCGCGAGGAACGCCTGTTGATTTAGCCGCGTTCATCAGCATGACCGAATATAAATCGGACTTTGGTTTTCCCGTCCTGTTCCCCCCGGTTCGCTTGAAAAACGTGCTTGGAGAATATCTGGCGAACTCAGGCATGAAGCAATTACGCGTAGCGGAAACCGAAAAATACGCGCACGTTACTTTTTTCTTCAATGGGGGCGAAGAACGCGTATTCAAAAACGAAGACAGGATATTGGTGCCGTCACCCCATGTAACTACTTATGATATGTGTCCGGAAATGAGCGCAGTGGAAATTACGGATAATTTATTAACAGCCATTTCTGAAAACAGGCATGACGTGATTATTTGTAATTTTGCCAATGCCGACATGGTTGGACATACCGGAGACTTCGATGCCGCGGTAAAAGCCATTGAAACGATTGACGAGTGTATCGGCAAGATTGTCGATAAAACCCTGCAAGTCGGCGGTGAAATACTCATTACGGCCGACCACGGCAATGCCGAGCAAATGCGCTCATTTATTACGGAAAAAGTGAAAGAACATGCGCATACAGCCCATACCGGCAATCCTGTGCCACTCATCTATATAGGCCGTCGTGCAGAGGTGATACCCAGTACTACCAGCGCCTTATGTGACGTGGCCCCGACAATGTTGCGTATCATGGGCCTGGAACAACCGGAAGAAATGACCGGCCATGCCTTGTTCAAACCTGTCAATATTCCCGGGTAAGCCAGCCTCATGGTGAATTATTCTCGTTCTTCAACTTCCACTCGCAAAGTCCGTTTATCTGCGGTCACTGTTTTATTCAGCCTGCTTCTCTCGAACCCAGCTCTGCCGGACGAGAGAAAGGATAAAGAAAAAGAATTCGAGGCTGTGAGGTCGCAGATCAAAATCGTTAAAACCAAAATCAAATCTGCTGAAGATGATATTGAACAAATGCTGGCTGAGTTGCAAAAATATGAAATTGCGGCTACCGATGCAACAAATACATTGACGGAAATCAATAGTTCAATAACCGCTAAAAAGAAAAGGTTGTCCGCGCTGAATGATGAATTCAACAGCCTCGATAAAAAGCTGGAAAAGGAAAGAAAGTTATTATCCGAACAAGTGCGGGCTGTCTATCAAGCCGGCAAGGGTAATTACATCAAGTTACTCCTGAACCAGGAAGACCCGGCAATGATCGGGAGAATATTGGCTTATCACAACTATTACAACCAGGTGAGGATAAGGCGAATTAATGACGTTGCAGGTTCGTTGGAGCAGTTAAAAACCTTACAATATGAAATTAATGAAGAGACGGAAAAATTAATTCTTTTACGCTCGAACCAGGAAACCAGGCTGGAAGAATTTAATTCTTACCGGCAAGGCAGGCGGGAAGCGCTTGCCCGATTGAGAAGTTTTGTAAACGATCAAGACAGACAATTACAAACCCTGCAGAAAACGGAACAGGCGCTGGCCAGGTTATTCAATAACCTGAAAAGACAAACCACGATTACGGAGAAACATGAAGACGCGCCGCCGTTTATCAGCCTCAAAGGGAAACTGACCTGGCCTGTACGTGGTAAAATAAGAACCCGGTATGGAACCCTCAAAAAAGGCGGAAAACTCAAATCCAGGGGCGTTACGTTCGAGGCTGAAGCCGGGACCCGAGTACATGCGATAAGTACCGGAAAAGTTGTCTACGCCGACTGGTTCAGGAACCTGGGCTTGTTGCTGATATTGGACCACGGCGATGGCTTCATGAGCTTGTATGGGCACAACGAAGCGCTACTGAAAAAACCCGGGGATTGGGTTGAGAAAGGCAATCCCATTGCAAAAACCGGAGATACGGGAGGGCAACAATACACCGGCCTTTATTTCGAGATCAGACAGGGTGGAAATCCCTTGAATCCTTCTCTATGGTGTAGAAGTTGAGGTCCCCGGATAATCAACGTGACAAATACCGGAATAACCCTATGAATATCAATTATGTAAAAGCAGGAATCATCATTTTATTTTTAACCTGTCAGCCCGGTTACAGCAATGCTGAGCGGCAGGGGGAAATTGGCGCAGGAGAATTGCCTGTAGAGCAAATCAGGACTTTTGCGGAAGTATTCGCCAAAGTAAAAAAAGACTACGTTGAAGGCGTGGATGATACGGTACTGCTTGAAAGCGCGATCAAGGGAATGCTGGAGGGACTGGACCCGCATTCATCTTACCTTGACGAAGAAGCCTACCTGGAGCTGCAGGAAGGGACGTCCGGGAAGTTCGGCGGCCTGGGCATTGAAGTCGGCATGGAGGACGGATTTATTAAAGTGATCTCGCCGATTGATGATACGCCGGCGGAGAAAGCGGGGATCAAGTCCGGTGACTTGATTATTCGTCTGGATGAAACACCGGTGAAAGGACTGTCATTAAGTGGGGCGGTAAGTCGCATGCGCGGCGAACCCGGCACTGACATCACCTTGACCATAGTCCGGGAGGGTGAGGAAAAACCGCTGAAACTCACGATTACCAGGGATATAATCAAGGTGAAAAGCGTCAAGATTCAGACCCTGGAACCGGGTTTCGGCTACCTGCGGATCTCACACTTCCAGATCCATACGGCGGAAGATGCAAGAACCAACCTGCAAAAATTGAAGGAAGACAACAACGAACTGGATGGCCTCATTCTGGACCTGAGAAATAACCCCGGTGGTATATTGAGCGCCGCGGTCGGTGTCTCCGACTTGTTTCTGGACAAGGGCCTGATCGTTTACACGGAAGGCCGCATCGAGGACTCAAAACTGAAATTCAACGCCAAGCCGGCGGATATGCTGGATGATGCGCCCATCGTGGTTTTAGTGAACGCCGGCTCGGCATCCGCTTCTGAAATCGTCGCCGGCGCCCTGCAAGACCACAAGCGGGCAGTCATAATGGGGCAAAAAACCTTCGGCAAAGGCTCCGTACAGACAATTTTGCCTATCTCCAATAACTCCGCCCTGAAACTGACCACGGCGCGTTATTACACGCCGTCCGGTCGTTCAATCCAGGCCTCGGGAATAGTGCCCGACATCATTATTGATCGGGTCAGGATTGAATCACTGGAGGAAGAAACCAATATCATCACGGAAAAAAACCTGACCCGGCACTTGGATAATAATGCCAACGAAGACGCTGACGAGGATAAAGACGCGACTGAAAAAGACCTGGAAACCAAATCGATTGTTGCAAACGATTATGCCATACACCAGGCATTAAACGTTTTGAAGGGCCTGGAGATATTAACCGGCGCCCGGAATTAAACAGGGCCGGCTGAAATAACCCTGTCTTTAACTCCGCATCTTGTAATTAAAGATGCATAAAACCAGTATAGTGGATAAAGCGATATATTATCTGCGCTTCAAACCTGGCCCCGGCAGAATATACCGCTGCATTGTACACAGCGCGCCAAGTCAGGAATAAAAACCCGTCCATTCAACCTTTTACCTGTTTTCCCTGTACCCAGACCCGCTTGATGTTTTGACGTTCGGCGTTATAAATGACTTTCTGCAGCACATCATCGCTTGTATCCATCTCCTCCCAGATGATGAGATTGGTATCCGCTACATCGGTCCCGACAACCATGGCATCGAAAGCGTAACCCTCGGCGAATTTACCCACCTTCAGACCAAGGGCCTCGCCACCCCCCGCCGTCGCCATCCAGAAGGCTTCGCGGAAATCGATCCGCGCGCCGGAGGCGCCGCGTTCGCTTGGCTCGAGCTCCGGATTGACACCGTCCTCCCGCGCCCGGGAGACGGTGACCGCCATTTGACAGTTGTGCAGGATGCCGGGATTTGCGCCGGCTGCTATGTCCGTACCCAACCCGACCTGTAATCCCTTGTCAAGCGCTTTGCGTACGGGAAAGACTGCATTGGAAAAATACAGGTTCGACAAGGGACAGTGCGCGATCCCCGTTTTTGTTTCTTTAATGACGCCCATGTCAGCGTCATTGACGAAGTTGCAATGGGCCAGGATCGTTTGCGGCGTCAACAAACCGAATCCATCCAGGCTCAGCGTATCGGTTTTTCCGTAACGGTCGAGAACGAATGCATGCTCCCAATCACCTTCGGAACAATGGGTCTGCACGTGACAATCGGCGCGCTTCGTTATCTCACCTAATCCTTGCAGCATTTCGTCAGTACAACCGGGAATAAATCTCGGGGTGACGACGGGCAGTACCAGCCCGTTCGAATTGCCGGGAAGACCTCGCACGTATTCTATAAAAATCTCCGTGTCATCAAGCCCTTGTTGAGTACTCGCATCACGATAGTAGTCCGGGCATTGTCCGGGGTTATCCATCGCTATCTTGCCAACCAGCGCCCGTTGTCCCTTTTGCAGGCAGATTTCCGCCAGACGTTTTGATGCCTCAAGGTGTATCGTGGCATAGTACATAGCCGTTGTCGTCCCGTTGGCGATCAGGGTACTAACGAGGCTTTCGTACACGCGCTGGGCGAAATCCAGGTCGGCGTATCTGGCCTCCAGGGGAAACGTGTATTTCTGCAGCCACTCGTCCAATGGCCGGTCCAAGGCCTTGCCGAGTTGCGGCCATTGGGGGGCGTGAACGTGAGTGTCAACCAGGCCGGGCAACAGGTATTCCTTAGGCGATAATTCTTCCAGCTTGCAGGCATCCCTCACAGTTTGTTCCAGTTTACCGTGGTCCGGCTGGCCGGGACTTGTAACAGCGGCGATCTGACCCCTGTCATCTACGGCGATTAATGCGTTTTCAAGGACTTCAATATCACCCGCAGCAGGCGCATGAATCAGGGTACCGCGAACCGCAAACTGTAATTCTTCTTGCTTCATGGCATTTTACCCCCCGCATGATCAATCTGGAACGATGGGATGTTGTCGGACTGCAATACCTTGCGCGAAATGATTATTCTTCCAGGTCGTTCACGACCTTCAATATCAACCATGCTCCCACTATGCCAAGCGTCAGGGAGACTATTGGAAACTTTCCAATCAGCCAAGAGGGGGAATCCAGGACATAAAGAATGATGCCGGACAGGATTAGCGTGGCGCCGATAATGGCCAGGACGTTGCTCCTGCTGTGCCGGCGTAATTCCTTGCGCAGTTCGTCAAGCTCATCGGATTTCAGTTCAATCCGGATTTTTCCGTCTCTTAACCGGTCGATTAAATCCATGGTTTTACCCGGAAGCTGGGGCAGCCGGTCCAACCAATGGGGAACGCTGTCTTTAGTTCCTTTGAGCAAGCCTCTTACCCCCATGCGATTTTTCATCCATTGTTCCATGATGGGCTTGGCAGTACGCCAAAGATCCAAATCAGGGTACAACTGCCGGCCGAGTCCTTCGATATTCACCAGGGTTTTCTGGAGCAAAACCAACTGCGGCAGGATAACCATGTTAAATCGCCGGGCGGTTTGAAACAGTCGCAAAAGCATCGTGCCGAAGGAAATTTCCCGCAACGAGCGATCAAACAACGGTTCGCAGACTGTGCGTATTGCAAACTCGAATTCATCTACCCTTGTTCCGGGTGGGACCCAGCCTGATTCGACGTGCAGTTCAGCGACTTGTTGGTAGTCGCGGTTAAGAAAAGCCAGAAAATTCTCTGCCAGGTAACGTTGATCAAACTCACTCAAAGAACTCATGATGCCGAAATCAACCATCATGATTCGCAACCCGCCATTATGCTCGGGGTTGACGAAGATATTGCCGGGGTGCATGTCCGCGTGAAAAAAACCGTCCCTGAAAACCTGGGTGAAAAAAATCTCCACGCCGGATTCGGCCAACCATTTTAAATCCACCCCTGAACGTTTGAGGGCGTCTATGTCGCTGACGGGTATCCCGGACACGCGTTCCATCACCATCACGTCCCTGGCCGTTAATTCCCATACTATCTGGGGTATGTATAAAACATCGGAGCCTGAAAAATTGCGTCGCAATTGAGAAGCGCTGGCCGCTTCCCTCATTAAATCCAGTTCATCAATCAGCGTTTTCTCGAATTCTTCTACAACCGACGTCGGCTTCAAGCGTTTTGCGTCTTCAGAATATTTTTCAAGCATCCCTGCGAGGATACGTACGATACCAAGATCACGGCGTATGACTTTTTTTATCTCCGGCCTGACTACTTTAACGATCATTTCACGACCATCCATGAGCGTGGCGGCATGGACCTGGGCTACCGAAGCAGACGCTAACGGGTTTTCATCAAACTCGAGAAATACCTCATCGATTTTTTTATCAAATGCCTGTTCTATGATTTGTTTTGCAATCTTTCCGGAAAAGGGTGGGACCTTATCCTGCAACTTCGCCAATTCAGCTGCGATGTCATCCGGCAACATGTCACGCCTGGTTGACAATAATTGACCAAACTTGACATATATGGGGCCTAACTCTTCCAGGACGGAGCGAATCCTGACTCCCCTGGGCTGCCTGGAACCGTCTGCCTGCCCAAACCAATTCCATGGCAACAAGTATTGCAACCACCTTACCGGCCGGAACAGGTGCAGGGTGAAGACCAGCTCATCCAGGCCATGTTTTACCAGGACGCGTTGAATGACAAGCAGTCTTAAAATCTGCCCTACACTGAACATTTATTCTCTAATCTCTTTATCCGCTGTTTAATACGCTCGAGATCATCGCGTAATACATCTATGGAATGATTAAAATTCTCGATCTCATCTTTATCCGGCAACACTTCCTTTTCATATAAAGCGTACTCACTGATGTCCATCTGAACTTTATTCTTGAGTTGCAGCAAAAAATCAATGCCGCTTTTGACGACATTGTTCGTTTTCCTTGCCAGCGTATCGCCAACCAGACGCGATAACTGTTCTTCCCAATCGATTTCAAGCCGTTGCACCAGTCGCTGAAAATCCTGCGCAAGACCCACGTCTCCTGTTATCTCCATATCGCCCGTCATATTTGTCTTTCCCGATTGAGAGGAAACCACATAAGCCAACAGATTGAAAGGCGTGCCCCTGATCAGGACATCCCCCCTTCCCTCCCGGCCCGCGCTGATTTCAATGCCGTCATCAGCAAATATCAAGCTGATAACCGGCTGTGCCGTATTTATTAATTCGATTTGAATCACCTTCCCCGATAACCCGGCGACTTCATCGAGAATATCCTGATCATAAGACAGCAATTGATTGATGAGACGTTGCAGCCCGCATTTCTCACCAGGTCGCTTGTCATCAACGGAAAATGCCATGCTGTCAATAGGGTACCGAATATATTTCATTATGCTGCCGTTACCAACTGCGCCGGATGCGTCCTCGCTGGTCTCTTTACCGCCAGCGGGACGCGCTCCATCAACCATAGCTACAGCCATGCTTATCGCCGCCGGCGCCTGCTGACGATAAAAATCCGGCGCGCTCAGTGCCTTCCCTGGTGAGAAACGCGGGCTGGCGGCTTGATTTTACTTATAATTTATATCCCTTATGCAGGGCGACGATACCACCGGACAAATTGAGATAGTCAACCCTGGAAAAACCGGCGGTTTCCATCATCTTTTTCAGGCCTTCCTGGTCCGGGTGCATTCTGACTGACTCGACCAGGTATCGATAGCTGTCAGCATCCTTGGCAATGAGTTGACCCAGGGGGGGTATCACATTGAACGAATAACTATCGTACAGACGTTTTAAAAATGGTGAGCTTACCCGTGAGAACTCGAGAATGATTACCGGACTGCCGTATTTCAGTTTTTCATATATCGACCTGAGGGCGGAGGCCTTGTCGGTCACGTTGCGCAGTCCAAACGCGACAGTGATGCAATCAAAACAGTTGTCGGCAAAAGGCAGGGTTTCCGCATCGGCGCGGACATAGTCCATGCCGTTGATCAGGCCTTTATCACAGATTTTGTCCCTGCCGCTTTTCAACATGGACTCGTTAATGTCACACATGACGATACGACACTCCGCCCCCGCCGATTGCTTCATCAAAGCCGATAAATCGCCCGTGCCACAGGCGAGGTCGAGGACCAGGGAACCGGGTTTTAAATAGATGAGATGGGCGCAAAGTCGTTTCCATAGCCGATGGATACCGAACGACATCAAATCATTCATCAGGTCATAGCGAGACGCAACCGAGCTGAAGACATCATCGACACGCCTGGTCTTCTCTCCCGGGGAGACGCTCTGATAACCGAAATCGACCGAATTATCTGGTTCGTTCATCACACCTTGCGTTCATAACCGGCATTTTCAAGGGAGGCCAGGTAATCCTGCCAAATTTGCTCCCGGTTTTCACCTAAATAATAAAGATAATCCCAGGCATAAAGGCCGGAAGCATGGCCGTCATCAAAACAGAGCTTGACCGCATAGCTCCCCACCGGCTCGACCGCATCGATATTCACGTTTTCCTTACCCGTTTGCAAAATCTCTTGTCCCGGGCCATGCCCGCGCACTTCAGCCGACGGAGAATAAACCCGCAACAACTCACAACTCAGGCTGAAGCTTTTCCCGTCTTCATACTCGAGTACCAGTTGCCGTGACTTTTTCTTCAGCTTGATCGAAACCGGTTTCACGTTAACTCCAAGTTCCCTCCCCCATTGAGAGGCTATCGCAAAAGCCCTGCCGTTGCCGCTGGCGATGACCCGCAGGGATGACTCCCTGCAATTGCCTTGCCCCCGGCGCCTGCCGGCATTGCCCAAGGCAGGCACGGGGGCCTGCCTTTGCGAGGGCGAAATGGGACGAGTTCATTTTTCTGCGGCGCCGGTTGCTAAAGAATGTACCGGGTCAAATCCTCGTCTTTAATCAAGTCATCCAGGTGTTCTGCGACATATTCCGCATCTATTTTGACTGACTTTCCCGAATGCTCAGGCACTTCAAAGGACAGGGTTTCGAGTAACCGTTCCATTATCGTATGTAATCGGCGGGCGCCTATATTCTCTGTGGACTCATTCACCTGCCAGGCTATTTCAGCAATCCTGGCAATGCCGTCTTCTGAAAATGACAAATCCACCTCCTCGGTTTTCATAAGGGCCGCATATTGTTCAGTCAGCGAAGCATCAGGTTCTACCAGGATTCGACTGAACTCCTCTGCGCCCAAGGCGTCAAGCTCCACCCGTATCGGCAATCGGCCCTGCAATTCGGGTATCAAGTCGGATGGTTTTGAAAAATGAAAGGCGCCGGAGGCAATAAACAGGATATGATCCGTCCTTACCATGCCGTATTTTGTAGTGACCGTAGAGCCTTCCACCAGTGGCAATAAATCACGTTGCACGCCTTCCCTTGAGACATCCGCGCCACTGATCTCCGAACGACGCGTCACCTTGTCGATTTCATCCAGGAAAACCAGGCCGTTTTGCTCCAGGTTTTCCAAGGCCATGGCTTTTACTTCATCCTCATTCACCAACTTCGCAGCCTCTTCTTCGGCGAGGATTTTAAGCGCTTCTTTGACTTTGAGCTTTCTCGTTCGTTTTTTCTCACTGCCAATATTTTGAAACAAGCCCTGCAGCTGGCTTGTCATCTCCTCCATGCCCGGCGGCGCCATGATTTCAACGCCAATCGCCGGCATACTGATTTCCACTTCAATTTCCTTATCATCCAATTCGTCGTTTTTCAGCATTTCGCGAAGTTTCTCCCTGGTCGAATTACTGTGTTGCGCTTCATGCGGCACGGCGCCGGCGGTCCTGGCGGCGGGCAACAGTATTTCCAATACCCGGTTTTCCGCAGCCTGCTCAGCCCGGTCACGTACCTTTTCCATCTCTTCTTCGCGCGTCATCTTCACTGCAACATCTGCCAGGTCCCGTACTATTGATTCGACATCTCTGCCAACATACCCCACTTCGGTAAATTTTGTAGCTTCAATTTTAATGAAGGGGGCATTTGCCAGTTTGGCTAAACGCCTTGCTATTTCCGTTTTCCCTACGCCGGTCGGCCCAATCATCAAGATGTTCTTAGGCGTGATTTCGTTTCTCAACTCTTCATCCACCTGGGCGCGCCGCCAACGATTACGCAAAGCAATGGCCACCGCGCGTTTTGCCGCATCCTGACCGATGATGTGTTTATTTAATTCAGCGACGATTTGTTTCGGTGTCAACTCTTCCATTAATTTCCACTCAGTCAGATGGTAATTCTTCAATCGTGATTTTCTCATTTGTGTAAATGCAAATTTCCCCGGCAATGAGCAACGCTCTCTCAACTATCCGGCGGGCGTCCAATTCAGTGTTCTCCAGCAATGCTTTTGCAGCAGCCCTGGCATAAGAACCTCCGGAGCCGATAGCCATAATATCGGCCTCAGGCTCTATAACATCTCCATTCCCGGAAATAATAAGAGAGTTTGATTTATCGACGACACAAAGCATTGCCTCCAGGTGTCTTAACATCCGATCGGTGCGCCAGTCTTTTGCCAACTCGACGGCAGAGCGCATCAAGTGGCCCTGGTACGTTTCCAGCTTGGCTTCAAACCTTTCAAACAGTGTAAACGCATCGGCCGTCCCGCCGGCAAACCCCGCTAATACCTGGTTACGATAGAGTTTCCTGACCTTGCTGGCATTGCCTTTCATCACGGTATCGCCCAGTGATACCTGGCCGTCTCCACCGATAACGACTTTATCATTCCGGCGCACCGACAGGATCGTTGTTCCCTTGAATTGCTCCACTCATTTTCTCCGGGTTGGGTTATGGTAAATTATTTTCAGGATTTTTTCGCTCGCGGGTGGGCCTTGTCATATACCTTGGCCAAGTGCTGAAAATCCAGGTTGGTGTAAATTTGCGTGGCGCTGATATCAGCATGTCCTAATAATTCCTGTACTGCTCTAAGATCGCTACTCGATTCAAGAATATGCGTTGCGAATGAATGACGCAACATATGGGGATGTACGTGTGTGCCCAATCCTTGCTTTATCGCCCAACGCCGAAGCCGTTGCTGAATGGAACGCGCGCTGATCCGGCTGCCCCTGGTACTGACAAACAACGCGGTTTCATCCGGGGCCGCCAACCGGGGCCTGAACGCCAACCACTCAGCAATGGCTTGCAAGGCATATCTCCCCACGGGTACCATCCGCGTTTTACTCCCCTTTCCCAGGACGGTTACGGTAGCGTCTCTTTGATCAACGCTATCCAATGACAATGCGACACATTCCGACAGTCTTAATCCTGATGAATACAGCAATTCCAATATTGCCCTGTCACGTATAGCCAGTTCCGTCTTTTCTTTAATATCCACCAGCCTGGTTGATTTCTCCACGTCCAATGTTTTCGGCAATCTTTTTTTAGTCTTTGGCGTAATGAGTCCCTCCGCCGGATTTTGCTTTACCTCTCCTTCAGTTAAAAGATATTTGTAGAAAGCCCGTATTGCAGACAAATTTCGCTGCAAGCTCCTTCCACTTATTCCCTGCCTGTGTCTCTGGGTAATATAACCCCGTAACTGACGACCATCCATATCCCGCCATTTAGCCACGTTGAACCGGTCACAGTAAGATAAGAAAAAGTCAAGATCACTGGAATAGGCCTTGCGCGTATGCTCGGAGAGATGGTGCAAGGTTTCAAGGAAGGCATCAACCTTGACAACTTCAGACTTTTTCATTCAGCTATCCAGGGTTTAAGAATGAAACTCAGCACCTCTCCCATATTCGCCAACAATTCAACCCCCATACCCTCTTGAAATCGATCCGGGTTCTGGCTGCCGATTGCCATTACGCCACCCCAGTTGTTTCCGCGCAGGGGCACTAAAACGGCTGACGCCACCTCGTTTTCACCATCCCCAAACAAAAAGGCTTGTTGCCGGCGCTCCAGACTTCCGCTTACCGGCAGGCGTTTATCAATTAACGATTTAAACAGCGATTCTTCACTCGCTTCTTTCCCGGCAAATTCATCGCCGTTGCCGGTATCAACAAAAGCCGGTTCCGCAAACAGCCTCACTGCAACCTTATGAGCCCTGAAGTTACGTTTCAGGTTGTCATAAAGCGTTTTAAATATCTGCTCCAGGTTTTCTGCGTCAATTAAAGTCAGTACCAGATGATGCATTCGATGCGCGAGTTCTTCATTCAACCTTGCAATTTCTATCAGCTCATGCAGTCGTTTACGGGTTTGTTCGTTTTGTTCACGCAACACTTTGACCTGTTTTTCCACCAGGGAAACGGCTTGACCAGATATATGGGGCACAGTTATTTCCGCCAGTAATTCCGGGTAATTGGAAAAAAAATCAGGGTTATGCTTGAGGTATTTTTCAACATCTTCAGCTGTAACAGGAGAGCTTCCCGGTATTTTTTGTGTCATGCTCATATATTGATTTGCCCCTCATATACTGTTGCCGCCGGCCCTGTCATCCAGACCGGCTCACCATCACCCGCCCATGATACCGCCAAGTGACCACCTTTCAATACGACATCGATATCTTTATCAAGATTATGCACTCTAATTCCGGCCACCACGGCTGCGCAGGCGCCGGTTCCACAGGCCAGGGTTTCACCGACGCCGCGTTCGAATACCCGCAACCTGAGGTGGGAATTATCCAGTATCTGCGCGAATCCCACGTTTACGCTGTTCGGAAACATTTCATGTTGTTGAACCTGCGCGCCGATTTCATCAACGGGTGCCTGTTCAAGGTTTTCAATGAATAAAACGGCGTGGGGATTGCCCATGGACAGGGCAGCTACGTCAACGCTCATTCCGTCTAACTCAAGGCTGTATAACAGTTGTTGATCATCTATGGAAAGCGGTATGTCCGCCGGTTTGAACGCGGGCTTGCCCATATTGACCTTGACAAGATCTCCGTCCTGGAAATAGCTCCTTACTAACCCGGCGCTGGTTTCCGCGACCAGTTCTTCCTTGTTTACAAGACCCCTGTCCCGCAGCAAAACCGCCACGCAACGTATGCCATTGCCGCAATGTTCGGCTTCAGCGCCGTCTGCATTAAAGATGGTATAAAGAAAATCCGCTTGTTCATGGAAGCTTGGATGAATCATCAGTAACTGGTCACAACCGATTCCAAACCTGCGGTCTGCAATCTTTCGAATTTGCTCCGCATTGAGTTCGACGGCCTGCTCCAACCCGTTTATCACAACGAAATCATTGCCAAGCCCGTGCATTTTCGTGAATTCCAATAACATCAGTTTTCACCGGCCATATATATTGTCGAAGTAGGAAAGGCGCATTCGGCGCCGCGCTGTTCGATAATCGTCATGATCTTCAGCATCACGTCCTGTTTAATCTCATGGAACCTGACCCAGTCGCTCGTCCTGGTAAATGTATAAACGAAAAAATCCAATGACGACGGCGCAAATTCGTTAAAGTTGACTATCATCGTCTGGTTTACATCAATTTCGGGGTGTTCACGCAGCATCTTTTTCACGTCATCGATAATACCCGGCATCCTGCCGACATCGTCATACCGGAGCCCGATAGTCTCGTAGATGCGCCGGTTAGTCATTCTCGAGGGATTTTCCACGGCGATACTGGTAAATACCGCATTAGGCAAATATAACGGCCTCTTGTCAAAGGTGCGTATCCGGGTCAACCTCCAGCCGATGTCCTCCACCGTGCCTTCTATCTCCCTGTCCGGTGAGCGGATCCAGTCACCCACCTCAAAAGGTCGATCCAGGTAGATCATCAAACCACCAAAAAAGTTAGCCAGTAAATCCTTGGCTGCAAATCCAATCACAATGCCGCCGATACCACCAAAGGCCAACACACCGGAAATGCTGTAGCCTGAATTCTGCAAAATGACCAGGGACGAAATAATAATGATCGATATGCGTAATAACTTGGCAATGACATCGACGGTAGTGCGATCAAAAGGCTCCCCCATCTGCAAACGAATTTCCAGGATGTATCCTTCAGCCCGTCTCACAAACCTGACTAAAAACCAGGTTAGAATAATGATTACACCTGTTTCGCGAAAGGGATCAACGGTTTCAAAAATAATGGCGGCGGCGAAAGTAATGCCAATAAGCCATATCAATGCGCTTAAAGGTTTGCCGGCTGATTCGATCAGGGCATCGTCCCAAAAGGTTTTTGTTTTATCTGATTTAACTCGTAATTTTCTTAAAATACGTTTTTGCATCCAGTCGATGAGCAATGTTACAAGGACAATGGCAAACATCTGTACAGTCCATGACTCATCTTTAAAATAATCCTGGATGTCATTAAATAGTTGGCTGTAATCCATTCTCGTCTCCCCTTGTCGCCTCGTCTGTTTTTTCGTCAGTAAAAAAGAATATCATTAAAAAGCGCAGGTGATGGCAGATGATGGGAGGGGGGAATTAGCGGGAACTACTAACGCCATGCTATGACTTGATATTGTCATCACCCAGTTCCAGTTCCGGCGCCGCATCCAGCTCGCTGATCTCATCAGCAATCTTTAATCGATTATCATCATGCAGTAATTCGTGATAAGCCAGCGCTGGTTTTCTACCGTGCATACGCATCATTCTTATTTGCGCTACGGGGTCGGTTTCGATACTTAACTCATCCAATAGCGATACGGCCGCAAGTTGATTATTACACACCAACACCATGTCGCAACCGGCATCAAGCGCGGCACAGGCCCGTTCTATATAACTCCCGGCGACTTCGGCGCCGGCCATCGTGACGTCATCACTGAATATCACACCATTGAAATTTAATCTTTTTCGCAGTATTTCCTTTAACCATATCGAAGAAAAGCCAGCGGGTTTACTATCCACCTGCTCGTAAATAACATGAGCCGGCATTATTGCCGCCAAACCTGCGTTAATCAGACTTTCAAAGGGCAGCAAATCACCCACAACCATGTCCTCATACCTGCGACTGTCCACTGGAATCTCATTATGAGAATCCCCTTTCACATTGCCGTGGCCGGGGAAGTGTTTGCCAACCGCCATCATGCCGGCGCTACGCATACCCCTCACCAACCGTTGCGCCAATCGCGCAACGACCACCGGAGAGCGATGATAGACGCGATCGCCTAAAAATGAACTGATCCCGGAATCAAGGTCCAACACCGGGGTAAAACTGAAATCGATGCCGACGGAAAGCAGTTCACCAGCCAACAGCTCTCCGGTATTTTCAGCAAGCGACAATGCCCTTGACTCATCCTTGTCATAGAGAGCGCCAAAACATCGGCTGGGAGGCAACCGGGTGAAACCCTCATGGAAGCGTTGTACCCGCCCCCCCTCATGGTCTACGGCGATTAGCAAAGCGGGTTCACGCAAGGCATGAATTTGAGCCGTGAGTGAAATCAATGTTTCAGGGTCATGGTAATTCCGGGCAAACAAGATGACCCCACCCACCAGTGGATGCAACAATATTTCCCGCTCGTCTTCTTCCAATTCAGCGCCGCGCAGGTCCAGCATGATTGGGCCTAAAGACATCTTATTTTCCCAGTATCATGCATATTGATGGGTATGATGGGGGCAGGTCTTTGGTTTATGATGTACATATGATAGGATCATGCCTCCGATTTTATATCGATCGTTGATGCTAATAAAAAATCCATTATAAATCAAAGACCTGCCCCCATCATACAAAAATAACTTGAAATCAGCATCTTAGTTCAATAACATTCCCACAACTCTTGGGATTGTTCAACGCTGCTTGGTTACTTCATGCAATCCCCTGACAAAGTTACTTCCAGACATTTTTACTGTAACCAAGATGCTTAAAACAACTTGTGGACTTTCTTTGGAGAATCTTTTTTCTTCTTGTTTGGCTGGTCATGGTTCACCTCCGACCGTATTTTATCCGTTCAACGGGGCGCCTGTCATCCCCCCCCCCCCCCCCCCCCCGCATTAATGGACAGGAACGGTTTCGGATTCAGGTCTGCTATATTGCCTAAGGAATTTTCATGAAACGTATCGTAGTCTGTGGCGCAGGTGGGTTTATCGGGGGGCACTTGATAAAGCGCCTGAAATCAGAAGGCAACTGGGTCAGGGGCGCAGACCTTGAATTTCCCGAATTTGCTCCAACGCAAGCCGATGATTTCATTATAGGCGACCTGCGCGATGACCGTTTATGCAAAGAGGTTTTCGACGGCTTCTTTGATGAGGTCTATCAACTGGCTGCTGATATGGGGGGCGCCGGTTTCGTCTTCACCGGCAACCATGACGCAACCATCATGCACAACTCCGCGCTATGCAACCTGAATGTTCTGGAAGCATGTCGCGTACGCAACATCAAGCGCATTTTTTATTCGTCATCGGCCTGCGTCTATCCTGAACGCAACCAGTTGGACCCCGATAACCCCCTGTGTTCCGAGGAATCCGCCTATCCGGCAAATCCCGACAGTGACTATGGCTGGGAAAAGCTGTTTAGTGAACGGCTCTACCTGGCTTATAGTCGGAATCACAACATGGAAGTGCGGATAGCGCGCCTTCACAATATCTTCGGAGAAGAGGGCACATGGACCGGCGGCAGGGAAAAATCACCGGCGGCGTTGTGCCGCAAAATCGCTGAGGCGAAAGTCGGCGACGCTATCGAAATATGGGGTGATGGAAAACAGACCCGCTCATTCCTCCACGTAAGCGAGTGTGTTGAAGGCATCCTGAGGTTAATGCGCTCCGACTGGGAAGGCCCGGTAAATATAGGCTCTGAAGAAATGCTGACTATCAATCATCTGGCGCGGATGATTATGGATATTGCCGGGAAACAACTGAACATCCGACACATTGACGGCCCCTTGGGCGTCAGGGGTAGAAATTCCGATAATCGACTGCTTAGACAAATGCTTAGCTGGGCGCCGGATATGAGCCTGAGGGACGGACTGGAAATCACCTATCCCTGGATTCGGGACCAGGTAGAAGCTGCCAAGAACCAAAATATCGAGGTTATTCATCGTAACGTCAAGCCCGATACGAAAACCTGGTTCACACCAACGAGTCTGGCAAAATAGTTCAATCTTCCGCCGCCCAAACCATCCCAGTCCGGTTCTCCGCGCTTGGGAGGCAGTATCGACCAAACCTGCCTGCTATCCTCGTCCGTCCAGGAATTCGAGACCGTCGGCATAATTGATCGTATGGGCGCCGCTGCCGCCTAAACATGAACCATCAATGCGCCCGATCGGGGTTTCGGCATAGGCGCGCTCGTTTAGCTCATCGACCCGGTTGAGGACTACCGCGCGTCCGTAGCCTCCGTTGCAGTCCTGCCCCGGGCGAATCAGGTGACCGCCCCGGAAAAACAGCCGGCCCGCCGGCCGGGCCCGGCGGCGGTCGGACACCACCGGATTGGCCGGGTGGGACCGCCACGTGCCGTCCAGGGCATCAGCCACATAAATATGCAGTTCGTCATTGGCGCGCGCCCTCGCCTCGCTCACCGTGCCGAACAGCCACAGTTTCCCGTCCTGCAAGTGCAGGGTCGGGTCGCTCATGCTCACGCCGTCCAGCAATATCCGTTCTCGGCGCCAATCGCCGGGGAACCGGCGGCAGCGCCACAGGTCAACTCGATGCTCGTCCCAAGTGTCGGGAATCAGGTAGAGCCGACCCTGATGCTCAAAAACAAACGGGTAGGAAAGATGGTGGGGACATTCCAACGCGGTGGCGACTTCGCCCAGGTCGCCGTCGGCAGACACCGGAGCGCACCCGATGGCGGCTTTCTTCGACGCGAAAGAGTAATCTTCAAAGAACACCCAAATCTTGCCGTCAACAACTACGGGAAAGGGGTCGGCCCAGAAACGACCGGGTGGAGCATGATGCACTTTCAGTTGCGCCGCCGGCGTCCGTCCGGTCATTGCGGAATCGGCCAAAGGCCGGCCGGCGTTCACGGCCAGGAACCACTGCTCGTTGCCGAAAAGTCGCCGGTACGCTTTCCTGGCCAGCCGGGGGGAATAGCGGGTCAGAAAATACAATATGAGTCTTCCCAAATAGCAGTGGACAAGAATACTGCCGGTTCTTTCAGGTCTTTTAATTGTCCCAAACGGGGTTCGCTTCCACGGCCGTCAGTATGTTGTTTTGGGCAGGAGGTGTGCGCGAACGCGCTGGGAATACCACACCACACGCGAGCGGAGAAAATGCAACAGCATATGCTTCATCCTGTGTAAGTCACGACCGAGAAGCATTAGGACTATCCTGCGCCATCGACCGCGTTTGTTTTTGCGCGCAACCACTGAGACTGCCTCCCGGACAAGTTCCTTGAAACGCTCCCGCGGGATAAAAGCGGTGAAGCAATTTTCCGGACTCTGGTGGTTGTAAATCGTGATATCAAAATTGTCGTCCACCACCCCAAAATCCTTGCACACCTGGAATAGATCGGAACCTGGGTAGGGAGTGAAGATACTCAACATAATCGTATCGGCGTTAATCCGTTTGATGGCTGTCAACGTGTCTCTCAGAGTTTCTTCTGTTTCCTGTGGAAAACCAATCATGAAGAATGCGCCAATTTCGATATCCGCCTGCCGGCAGATGTCCACCGCGGCATACGCCTTTTCAATGGTGTGTCCCTTCTTCACGCTACGCAGTATCTGGTTGTTCCCTGACTCGATGCCGATATTGATCCGCACACAGCCGGAACGACGCATATATTCGACTGATTGCTCCTTGATGACACCGACTGTTATCTCGCAGCCCCACTTGAGTCCGGGACACTCGGTTTCGATCAAACCACACAGATCCTTGATATACGCGGGGTTGATCCCGAAAGTATCATCGTCGAAGTAGACGTACTTGACACCCCGGCCCATCAATATCTTGAGTTCCCTCACGACGTTATCCGGCGAGCGCCAACGGGTTTTTCGCGACCAGATGGCTTTCGACTCACAGAAAGTACAAGCATAAGGGCAACCGCGCGCTGAGAAGGCGTACCCGAAAGCTTCGGCCGGATAGCTTTTGTAGTTCCGCAGAACCTGCGGCGCGGCTGCCGCCGGAAAGGGCAACTCATCAAGGTCGGGAATGTAGGCGCGCGGACGCGTCAACACCACGCGATCGTCCTGACGGTAGGCGATCCCCGCCACCTCACCCAGCGGCGCCCCGCTCTGCCGGGCCTTGAGCAGTTCAACCAGTGTCATCTCCCCTTCGCCCAACACCGCCACGTCGATATCCGGGCAATCCAACGCCGGCCTCGTGGACAAGGTAGCATGGGGGCCGCCCAAGACGACCAGTGCGTTGTGATTATGCTCCTTGGCGATGCGCGCGACCTTCATCGCGGACGGGAAGCTCTGGGTCTTGGAACTGATGCCGACGACATCCGGGGCGAACTCCATTATGGCCGCCCGTATTTCCGCCCAGATAGGCGCCGCCGGGTCCTCCAATATCCGCAGGTAACGGTCCATCCCTTCCCTGATGCGGGTTACGTTGTCAAGTGTGATACTACTCTTTTTCGGATTGAAATCGGCGTTATAGGCTTGGACCTCCCAATCCGTCCACTTCAAGACCGCCCCCGAAAGATAGCCCAGCGCCAGGGGGAATTTTACCAGCGAGGCATTGTCGTGATAGAGGCGCTTGAAAGGCGGATCGATTATCATGATCCTCCGTTTGGGGGAGGGAGCGGGGGGCGCTTTGAGTTGTTGCATTTTCGTAATTCCTATACCAAACAGGTTATAGACATCTCTATTAATTCTTGAACTAAGATAAAAAGCGCAATTCCCAAAATTGAACGCCTTGAAGTCTATCATAACTACAGTAGGAAAAGCTATGCATCTCAACCCGCTGCAGGAGTTCCCGCTGTTCGTCAAAAACAGGTTTGGGGGCTATTGCCCGCACAGGTCGCGCAAGTCCCGCGCCACTTTGTCATACCAAGGCCCGCTACGGAAGGTCTCCCCTCGCTCCCGCGCCCCCTCGCACAGCCGCCGGTACAGGGTCGGGTCGTCCAGCAGCCGTTTGATCGCGGCTTGCAGGTCGGCAGTCGAGCGCGGTTCGACGAGCAACCCGTCCCGCTCATGATGGACGATCTCGGAAACGTCTCCCCACTTGGCGGCGATGACCGGCACGCCGCACTGGGAAGCCTCAATGATGATGCCGGGATAGGTCTCGTGCATCCGGTAACTCGGAAACAGCAGCAGGTCGTGTTCCCTCAGGATCCGGGGCATTTCGCCCGGCTCCGGCACGCCTCCATAGGTCGCCTTGGGATGGCCCTCGAACAGGGAGAGGTCCGTGTCGGGCATCACGGGTCCGAACACGTTGAGATGACAGCCTTCGGGCAGCGCGCGGCAGGCCTCCAGCGCCTCGGCCAGTCCTTTATCCATCCACAACTGGGCCGCGAAGACCAGCCGACGAACCTCCTTGCGTCGCGCCGGCGCAGGGGTTGCAATATCCCGGGTATTAGGCAACCAGCGAAAATTGCCCGGGTTGCCAAATGCCCGGAGCAAGTAGTGGGTCTCCATATATACGATCGGGCAACGCAGAATAGCCCGGTCGGCCAGCCAACGGGCCACGGGGCCAGACCCTTGATAGATTTCGGGCAGCATGCCCCCGAAGAGTCGCAGAACCAGTGGCCGGCGCGCGATTTTGCAGGTGAGCCAGATGGCCGATGCTACGCCAATCGCCGAATGGGAGGACATATTGAGAAAAACGAGTTGCGAGCGCGGGACACGCTTCAGAACGCCCCACATCACCCGCGCCAGCACGGCAAGACCGGCGAGGTGCATGCGCCAAGGGGGCAGGCCGCTACGCGGGCGCGAGGTGTTAATGATGTCCGGGTCGAACCCCCGCAATTCCAGTTGTCGGAGCGTTTCCGCGAACAACGTCCTGGAGCCGCCGATGGCATGTCCGGGGGTGGGCAACGGGCCGATTGCCAAGATCTTGATCTTTCTACTGTCTGCGGTCAAAGGCTATTCTCTTTCCTTCCAGGGCAATCCCATCAGAAATAACGCCCTGGTCATTACCATGAAAATAGACGGTTCAGGCCGCCGGCAGGGTTACGGCGTGGCCCATCCTTTCGAGTTGGCGGACCGCCCGATCGATATTGCGGCGGCGTGCTTGGATTGCAGCTGCTTGCCAATGAGGTTCATTACCCGCACCGTTTCGCGACCGTCTGCGGATGTGACGGCCGGGGGAAGACCGTTGACGCTTCTCTCGAAGAACTCCCCGATGAGCCGGTCATGGATGTTCCTGAAGCGGCCCGCGAGATAGCTGACGCCATTCGTGAAGGCGCCTGTGGCAATCTGGGTGGCCTCTTTGAAAGCAGATAAACCAATCCCCCATGGGGACTGGTTCACCCTGTCGTAATTGACCAGCACTTTGCTCTGCATATCAATCTTCAATATACCTTCCGTACCCCAGAGCGCCAACAGAAAGGCTGAATGCTTGCTGGTGTACGTTAGCGCAACGCTGCTGGCGGTGTAGTCGCCCATTAGCTCCAACCTGTAGTCCTCGAAGGGCGACCAGGGGTACTCCGGCAAGATTTTTTGGCCTCGGGCCCAAATGCCCCGGACAGGACCGATGAACGCCTCAGAGAGGTACGCGACATGGGGTGATGTTTCACCTATCGTCCCACCAGGCAGCCGGTTGGCGAAGTGGTCAGGGTCTGCCGTCATCAGGGTGACGGGCGTGGAGTAGAAGATACGCATTCCGGTAAAGTCCCCGATGTCCCCGCGCTTGATCCGCCGGCGAGCCTCGATAACGGACTGGTGGAACAGCTCCGTATGCGCCACCGTGACCTGTCCTTTGGACTCCCGCTCGGCCCGGATAATCCTTTCACACTCCTCCACGTTCATAGCCATGGGTTTCTCGATCAGGACGTGCCTGTCTGCCTTCAGCGCCGTGACCGCCAAGTCGGCATGAGTACCCGGCGGCGTACATATGTCAACGAAGTCAGGGCGTTCCGTGTCCAGCATTTGCTGAACGTCGTTATACGCCGCCGGAATTCCGAATTCGCGGCTTACCGCTTCGGCCTGGGCGCGGTTGAGGTCGCAAACGGCGACGACGCTCACCTTGCGTCGCAACCTGAGCCACGCCGGCAGGTGTTTCCTGGCTGATATGAACCCAGCGCCTATGATGGCCGCTTTATACATGCGCTGGCTTCCTTGCTATCCCCACCGTTGTTCCGGGCAAGCGGATTCACAGCCTTGGGCAGGTACGGAAGATGCCCAGGTTCTGCCGCCCTGGTCAGCCCCTCGGTGATACTGGGAGCCGATAGTCACGGCGACGGCTCGCCGCCGTCGAAGCGGTAACCGAACAGCTCAATATCGCGCGCATAGCGCCGGGCGACCATTTCTGTCGTCCGGTCAGTATAGACTGTCCGGTAGCCCTCCGCGGCGCCTGAATACAGCATGTGGCCGACCCCGGACAGGGATATTCCGGTCTTTGCCGACAGAATTTCGAGGTCGCCGGACAGCCGCTCCAGCTTGCCGATGAAGTCGTAGTGAACCGGCTCCACCCCCCCAATACCCAGAATTTTGTGCTGGGACAGCCAATGCTTGTCGGCCCTTTCATCCCCGCCTTCCTCCGCACAAAGCCATTCGACAAACTCAGCGAACGGCATATTGGGGGATAGCCCATTACGGCCCTTTAGCAAACGCGCCGTAATGAAAGGGTCATCGCTCCGTATCTTCTGATTGTAAACAGAGACCACGCGGCTCCATGGATTTCTGATCACCGTGAACTTGAAATAGTCGCGCGCCTCCGGGCGGACGCGAAACAACTCTTTCAAACTCTTTTTTTGAATGATAGCCGGCCCGACCTCGTTTCTTCCTTGTTGCCCGAGCAGGAAGTGCAGCAGGGAGCGGCTAGCCGCTTTCGGGACCGCGACATAGAGCAGCTTCCGACCGGGAACCAGCGCCACATCAGTTCTGTAGTCCGCACGATTCTTACGGCGCAGCACGAGGGTATCCAGAACGCTGCAGGCCGACAGGCCAGCTCGCACAACCGGCCCATACCGCGCCGGCTGGCCAACCCCGTCAGAGTAGAGCAAGGCGCTACGCAGACGCCACAGTTTATTTTGCATGGGTACGATTATATCCCCACCCCGCTCCGCAAGTCGAGCAATGCCGGCGCGCCCAAATAACGCCCTCGTCCTTACTATGAAAATAGACGGTTCAGGCGGCCGGCAGGGTTACGGTGTGGCCCACTCTTTCGAGTTGGCGGACCGCCCGATCGATATTGCGCCGGCGCGGTTATCTAACCACTTTGCGACTGATGCGTTCAATGGGCTTGGGGTCATCGCCGGACCAGGACTCGAAACCGGGCTCCACCGGCAGCGACGATCACAAAAGCGATTGGCGCGATCCCGAACAAGGCCCACTCATGGCAAAACCGGGTGAAGGCCTTACAATGGATGATTTTGTCATTCTCTCCCCAAGAGGGCCAGACTGGTGAGGTGATTCGAACCGTCGGGGTCGGTCGGCCAGGGCAATGGGCCGGGAGACAAGGCGACCAGGCGGGCGCCTTCATGACGCAGGCGACGCACGGCGAGGTAGAAGCCGGGGTTGACCCGCCCCCACGTCGACAGGGGTTTCCCACCCGGAAAGCAGGAATGAAGCAACAGCTGTCCGCCCGGACGCAACGCCTTGATCGCCAGCGCGAGGTCCTGGTAGGCAACGTCCGCGGAGGGGGCGTGATCCATGAAGATGAAATCGAATTCCGCTACGCGTCCGTCCAGGTAGTCCGTGGACGGGGCGACGGAGAATTCAACCATGTCAGCGCAGTTCAGCCGCGCCAAGGTCTCCCGGGGCGTGCCGGAACCGGGGTAGCGTTTCCACTCGGAGGCGGCAGGATCGTTGACGTCCCATAAGTCCACAGTGACCAGGCGAGGCAGGTCGCCCTCATGCCGGTACGCCTTCATCGCCATAAGGATATGCAAGGTGGAAGCGCCGACGTTGGTGCCGATTTCCAAAACGGCGCGTGGCTGAAAATGGCGGATCAGGTAATAAATCGCCCGGCGGCTTCCGTGACCGATGGCATGGCTCCCTTTCACGTTTTCGAAGATTTCATCGATCGAACTTCTCGCCTGTTCCCATCCGTCAGCGATGCTGTCGCCTTCGAGCATGTCCGGGAATGAAATCTCCGTTGCTTTCGGCAGTGGGGCAAGGTCCACCGTCCTTATTGGCACGCGTTCAAGCCGCCGGGCATGGACTACCCGGCGAAGCGCATTATCCATCGGCGCCGGGAGGAGTTTGCGAACCAGTTTTTTCATCGCCCTCATTACTTTGAAAGTATGAAGTTTGAAATCATTTCTTCATCCCCACTCCTTTCAAACTTCTAACTTCACACTTCAGGGGTGGTCGGCATGTCCGTTTTCGACAGCGCTCCTGAGAAGCGCCAGGGTTTCAATCGCCGCCCGTCGCCAGGAAAAGCGTGATACATTTTCGTATCCCCGCCGAACAAGGTCTTCGCGCAGCCTCTCGTCTCTACAGAGATTGAGAAAGGTACTCGCAATGCTTTCAACGGACAGTGCGTCGAAGTAAATCGCCCCCTGACCACATATCTCCGGAAGGCTGGCGCACCTCGACGCGGCCAGCGGCAGACCACAGGATTGCGCTTCCAATGCCGGCAAACCAAATCCTTCGTAAAGAGACGGATAAATGTAGGCTAATCCGTTTTTCAGAAACGACAACTTCTCCGCATCGGAGATAAAACCGGTGGCGACCACATCGTCGCGAAAAGACTCCCGTTCGAGGTAGGTCTCTATACCGTCGTCCAGTTCGTGCCCAACGAGAACGAGTTGCTGGTCGCCGGGATACTTTTTCTTCATCTCGACAAAACCGCGAACCAATCGTTCGATGTTTTTATGTGGGAGGCCACTGGACACAGACAGAAAAAACTCGCCGCGAACAGCATACTTTCGCCTGACGGCCCGCCAGTCGTCTTCCGTGATTCCGTCGCGACCCGCAAGCGGGCCCTCGTGAATCACGACAACCTTGTCGCCAGGGACGTTCAATGTCTCCATGATGCGTTTCTTCGAATACCGGGATACGGTAATGATCCGAGTCGCCGAACGAACCATGAAAGGCATGCTCATGTTGTAGACCAGGCGAACGCCGGGGGATATGGATTTCGGTATATCGTAAAAGTTCACGTCATGGATGACGGAAACCGTCGGAAGAGGCGGGAAAACAGGGGAAAGATATCCTGGGCAGAACAGCACGTCCGCACCGGTTCTTTTGGCGACAAATCCGATCGCGCCCTGCTGGTACATGAAACGGGTGACTCGATTTCTGCCGTGGGCGGTGGAAGCATAGCATTCAAGCCCCATCTCGTCCTGATAGTAACCGTGGTTGAGCCTGTTGGTCAGGCACACGATGTTGGCGCCTGGCAGGTTGCGCAATTCGGTCAGCAGGGCATTTACATAGGTCTCCGTTCCCCGGTTTCTTCCTGGAACGATAAAAATCAAATCCACCAGGATGTTCAAGCCATCCATTCCAGTTTGACGGGAAACCCACCTGCGCCGCCGACAAAGACAAGAGACATGGTTTGAGCTTAAGCTCGATTGGTCTCCGGCGCAGTATCGCGGAGTCCATATTTCCGGCGTTTCCAGGTTTCAAGTACAGCGGCGAACGCCAGCACGAACCAAAAATAACGGTCTTCCGAGTGCGTATCCACGAGATTGAGCGTCAGCATGGCGATGAACGCGCTCAAGAACGCGACTCTCCATACCGATTCCATCGGGGATAGTTCAGTTTTCGGCCTTAACATCACCATCAATGCGCAGGCGAGCAATGCCAGAAACGGCGCCGCCCCCAGTAATCCCGTCTCGGCAAGCACTTTGAGATAACCGTTGTGAACACCGATTGGATGATCCTTCGGAAAACGCTGGCTGTATTCCATATGGTACATCCGAAACCCTATGCCTCCCACGAGGTTATCCGGGACCAAATCCAGGGCAAATTTCCATTTTTTGATTCTCCCGGGATCCAAATTGACTTGACTTTCATACATGATTTCGATCTCTGGAATTGAGTCCTCTGGGTCCTCTGGGTCCTCTGGGTCCTCTGGGTCCTCTGGGTCCTCTGGGTCCTCTGGGTCCTCTGGGTCCGACGACCCCATTGTCTCGAGGAGACGGTCGAGAGCGGTGATGCCGACAGGCATGGTTTTCCAGACTGCAAACACCAATGCAAAGATGACCAGGTTTGTGACGATGAAAACCTTGACGAGATGGAATGTCCTCTTGTCGAGCGCGAACAGCGTCGCAAAGACGATCCAGAGGAAGAGCAGGATAAGCGTTGCGGATCGAGAACCGCTTAGAATCGCTCCAACAAGAACAAAAGTTACAAGGCCTGCGGCAATCAACCTGGGACGCGCCCTGTCCGAGTTCAGAACAATGCCCATCCCCAAGGCGTAAGCCAGTACGGCAAACAACCCCAACCTGCTCAAGCCATATGCATCTCCAATTACTGTTGCGTTCAGGATTCCTCCATGCCTCTTGAAGTCGTCGATATAGTTTCCCTCTGCAAGCAAACCTTCCCAGTGCCAGTTATTACCCTTGTGTATCCAACACTTTTCCACGTACGCGCACTCCAATCCCAGGACATCGCTACCAAAATAGAATTCAGTCAATGCCAGCGCGTATATGAAACAGATCGAGCCCAATACCGTCCAGGCAAGGGGATATATCCGTTCTCCTCTCTCGCGCATGGCTTCCACCACGATAGCGATTATGATCAGGTACGTGGGGAGTCGAAAGAGCGCGAGGACAAAATAGACTGACTTGTCGCCCCACAGGAAAGAGAGCGCCAAGGCGGCCAGGAACAGGGTAGCCAGGCGCTGGGTCCACGTGTCGGTTACCATGCCAACCAAACCCCTGAAACCCTTCAGGAGATATGTTGTGAGAAGGAATCCTCCGGTAACAACCACAAACAGGAAGGTTTCGAAAGCCAGCGACCAGGTTTTCAGCAGGAATTGAAAAGTTGCCAGGGCAACCAAGGCATAGCCCAGCAGCCAGCGCGCCTCGTTGAGCATATGCAGACCCCGTTTCGGCAATGGCGCGAAACTGCTGGCAGGCATTTCTCCTTTCACCTGCATTTGGTTAGCGCACCTCCCTTGCTGCCGACCTGGACAAACGGCATATCGTGGGACTTGATAAACTCGGAGTATGCCTGCAGCGCGCCGTCCCACTCTGTTCCCTGAATGCAGTCATCCACGAGAACGCTGCCACCGGGAGCTACATGGGGCCAGAGCTTGTCAAGCGTATATTTTGTGGGCAGGTACAAGTCGACATCGAGCAGAGCCACAGCGATGGGACCGATTGCTTCATAGTCCACTTCACAGCAATCTCCAACTATGACTTCGAAGTTGTCGTATCCAAGACGGCGAAGGTTGTGCTCAAAAATGGCAGGAGAACAGTATCTGAACTGATCTATATCCGCCTTCTTCTTGCCGCGATGGGCAACTTCGTACCTCATGGAACTCTCCACGAAACCTTCGAATGTGTCAATCAACACGACTGGCCTCTGGCTTTGCGTGCTGCGCAGGTGCTCCAGGAGAAAGACGGACGTTTGGCCCCACGAAACGCCGATTTCCAACACTACCCCCCCTCCGGTTTCTTTCGTTGATTCGATCCCATTAACCAGGAACGCCAGTTGGGCCGGATCGATGCTATAACGATAACGCGGGAACACCAGATCCCGTATCGCGGGTATACGGTAGGCAACATATTTTTTCACGAGGTCCTTGGTTGTCGAATTCCAGATGTTCTTCATTCGCTAACATCTTCGGCGAGGCGCGCCGGGCGAAGGTTCATGGTTTTTGCCGTCGAGCGCGCCGATTTGATCCCAGCGATAACCACGGCGCCACTATAGTTTCCATACAGGTGACCGGTTAAGCGGTTCAACATTGGGATTTCTTCCTTGTCGGGAGGTTGGCGCCGTTGCTTCCGGAGGACCCGCAGTAGCTTCGCCGTAGGGTCGCGAAGGCAAAGGGAATTATAACCGCCGCAAAGACCAGGAAGTAGATGGTGCTGGCCAGCGCCGCCCCGTTCGCCCCGTGGGTGGGTACCAGCGCTATCATGGCAACTACCTGTACAACCAACGCGACTGATGTGGACGCCAAGTGCGGCATGGCGCGGCCCGTTGCCGCCGGCAGGGTGTATAACGCAGCGACGCAGGCGAACGCGAATCCGCCTGGAATCATGATAAGCAGCGGGCCGGCGGCTTCGGCAAACTCGGGACCGAGCACGATTCGTATAACGGGTTTGCACAGCATGGCCAGCAGCCCGTACCCCAACACGCCCAATGCCACCGCCAGCGCCGTGAAACGAAGCGACAGCTTCCTGACTGCGGTTTCTTTGGATGAAAACCAAAGCCTGCTGTACTCGCCCTGCACTCCTTGCCCAAGGGCTTCGAATAGTCGCCGGATGGCATCAATTATCTGGTGACCCGCACGGTAGAGACCTAACTGGGAGACGCTGGTAAGCCCCACGATCAGGAGCGCGTCAATGTGCCGGTTCAGCGCCTCAACCGAGGACCGTCCGAAGTTTGAAAGCTGAAACCGGATAACGCGGCGCGGGACAATGATCGACGCGGGGCGCAGGAATCCCGACAAGCCGGCTTGGCCTGCGGACACCATCATCGCCAGGAACAACGCCACGCCCAGGACACCGGCCCCGACAACGGACGCCACCGTAACCATCAGCAACCCCCCCCCGGTCACCAGCGCCGCCGCAAGCGCCGCAACCCGCGCCAGGGCGCCAGCCAACGTCGCGGCAAAGCCAAGGTGCAGCCGGTCAGCCAACCGCAACATCGCGAGGGTTTCCCCGGACATGGACGTCAGAACGCCGGAAGTGGCGTAAACCAGCGTCGGCGTCACATAGTCGCCTTCCAACCCAACCAAGTTGCTGTCGGCAACAGGCGCCATATCAAACAAATCTCGGTACCAGGCCGCCAGTTCCCCGGCCAGCAGGTCGCCGACCACGGGCGCCACCATCACGATCAGACCAAAGCAGATCAACCGCATAACCAGGGAGGCGCACAGCGCGTACCGCAGTATCCGGGCTGCTTCTTCCCGCTTTCCTTCCGCCAGGCTGCGCGTTACGTGGGTGATGATGACCTCCTCGCCCGGCAGCGTCAGGAGACCGAAGAGAAGCGAGGTGACGGCGATAATGGTGAACAGCGCGCCGAGGCCCTCCGGCCCGAGAATGCGGGCAGAGAGAGACAGTTGAGTAAGCGCGGCCAACAACTGCACCATCATGATGGCGCCCAGCCAGAGGGATTGCCGGGTCGCGCGCTGGTCGTGGGCGGGGAGAAAGCGGGCGAGCAAGGACTGTTTCAAGGTTCATCTTAAAAGATATGATTAATTGGCGGTGAATAATATCAACATTTCATTGGATTTACTAACGCGACCGACACAGGGCAGGAGTTCCCGCTGTTCGTGGAAATTGGGTACCTGACTATACCTCCGATCCGCTGAATACGCGCCTGACAGCGACCCAGACCGAGAGGAAAAGCAGGCTGATATCCAACCAGGGGCTCATTGTTTCGATATACAGTTTGTCGTACTTCAGTTTGCGGGCCGGGTCCGTCCAATAACTGCCGCGTACCTGGGCCAATCCTGCAATGCCAGGCCTGACCCTGAGACGCTGTGAGAATTCGGGCGCTTCGCGGCTGAACTGCTCAGCCAGGGCCGGACGTTCGGGCCTTGGGCCCACCAGGCTCATCTCGCCCCTGACGATATTTATGACTTGTGGTATCTCGTCTAAATGGAACCTGCGTAGGGTCTTGCCGATTTTTGTCAATCTCGGATCGTCTTCCGCCGCCCAAACCGGCCCGGTCCCGTCCTCGGCATTTGGGACCATCGTGCGAAACTTGATGACCTTGAAGCGCCTTCCACGCCAGCCGATGCGCTCCTGGGCGTAGAATATCGGCCCGCGATCTTCGCGCCAGATGGCAAGTGGAATCACGATCCAGAGGGCTAACCACAGGGGGAACAACAAGACATAAGCGACACCCAAAAGCGTCAAGTCGAAGACGCGCTTGTAGCCATCACGGGCGACGACGATTTCGCTCAGGTTTGCTTGCTGAGATATTTCAAGCGCCAAGGTCTATTCTCATGTCCGCATAATAAGGCGCTCAGTATAACTTTTTTCGTACCGGCGTCAACAGCCCTGATACCCGCCCGGCAGTTCCCGCTAACAGTGGATTTGGGGGCCGTTTTATAGTGACTAACGCCGGGGATGAGCGTGGGATAGGCCATGGAACGGAAAAACAGTCACCAAACCCGCTTTCGACGAACAGCGGGAACTCCTGATACCCACCGGCTGCGTCTGCGATTATGCCGGAGTCATCTATCGCGTAACCCCCGGTGAAACAGTCGCGACTCGGCCAGCGGTATCAATATTTCGGATCATTTTCCCAACGATAACTGGTTTCAACGATAAACTCCAAGTCGTCGTAACGGGGTTGCCAGCCTAATACTTGCCGGGTCGAACTGCCGTCAGCCACTAATTGCGGCGGGTCGCCGGGTCTTCGGTCCGCCTCTACAACGGGGATAGGGCCACCATGAACCGCTTCCACCGCCCGCACCACCTCGCGGACACTGTAACCATGACCATAGCCGCAATTGAGGGTAATGGAAGTCTCATCCGCTTCCAGGTAATGCAAGGCCAGGACGTGCGCCGCGGACAAATCGCTGACGTGGATATAGTCCCTGACACCGGTGCCGTCCGGCGTCGGGTAATCCGTGCCATGGATATACAGTTGTCTGCGCTTCCCCAGGGCCGCCTCGCAGGCAACCTTGATTAAAAGCGTGCAGCCGGGCGTGGATTGCCCGATGTGTCCGTCCGGGTCGCCCCCCGCTACGTTGAAATAGCGCAAGGCCACGTATTTCATGGGTGATGCCCGGGACAAATCCTTGAGCATCATCTCGGTCATAAGTTTGGACATGCCATAGGGGTTGGTGGGCTCGGTGGGTGTTTCAAGGGTTATCAATTCCGATTTCGGAACCCCGTAGACTGCGGCGGTGGAAGAGAATATGAAGCGGTTGACGCCGCATTCCACGCAGGCCTCCATGAGATTGCGGGACTTGGCGGTATTGTTGCCGTAGTACATGAGTGGTTTTTCAACGGACTCCGGCACGATGGTGAAGCCGGCAAAATGCAATACGGCGCTGACCCGGTATTTGTTCAGCAGGACAGTGACCAAGTCCTTGTCGCCCACGTCTCCCCGGACAAACTCACAGCCCATAACCGCTGCCTCGAAGCCCCTGGAAAGGTCGTCTAACACAATGACTTCGTAACCTTCCCTGCGCAGGTCCTGGGCGATGTGACTGCCGATATAGCCGGCGCCACCCGTCAACAGCAGTGTTTTATCTCCCATGATAATCCCTTGTCACACAAGCCCCTGTTCAAATAATGAAGGTGTCGCAAAAATCCCATCGTCGCCACCGGCGCAACCCCCTGTGGTTGCTCTCACCACCGCGACGCGCCGACATTGAGCGGAACAGGCGCGGAGGCCCGCCCCTGCGAGGTCGATGCCTCCTGTCCGTCTGAACCTGAACACCCCTCTTTTACCCCTTTTGCGACACGCTCATAATTGGACTTCGCAGCCTGTCGATACCAAGTTAAACAGTTCAATAACGTCGGCATTGCTCATCCGTACGCACCCGGCCGACGCGGGTTCCCCCAGCTTTGCGTCATCAGGCGCGCCATGTATATAGATGTAGCGATTATAGGTATCCACTTCCCCGCCTTTGTTCACCCCGGGTTCTTGCCCCTGCAACCAGATGATCCGGGTTAGTATCCAATCGCGGTCGGGGTATTGTTGGCGTAGTCTGGCTCCATAGATCTCGCCGGTAGGCTGCCGGCCGACAAAAACCGTGCCGGGCTCGCAGCCGGCGCCGATCATCTCGGCGATGCTGTGCCTGCCCCTGGGCGTGCAACCACTACCCAGTTTTTCACCCGGCCCGTTTTTTCCAGTTGACACCGAATACTCCTTGATGACCTGGCCGTCCGCTTTCAACTGCAAGACCTGCCTGGCCAAATCGACCCGGATCGTGTAATCGTCACTATTCATACATTATCGCGTCGTTTATTTTTCCTATGCGACAGGAGATCCCGCTGTTGGACGGAAAAACAGAAGTGTGAAGCGCCCGCTATTTGTCGGAAAAACAGTCGTTAAACTCACTGATAGCGGGGACTGTCGCTTATGCAAATAGCCGGCGGCATCAGTCATGCTTTTTTGGGTAGGCATGCATGGATTAATTACTGTTCCACGCTTCAAGGAATTTCGTCAGGTGGGGTTTGTTTTCGCCGGATAACACCTGTCTGAGTCGGTGGCATTCATCCTGGCAACTTTGCTCGGAATGCCGGCCGCGGATAAGTTCATAGCGCAGATAGATGAGGTAAGTATTCAGGACATCCATTTCGCAGTAATCTCGAATCGCCTCGATATCGCCGGACAAATAACAATCCCATACCTTGTCGCCCGCCATGCCCATTTTGCCGGGAAATCCCAACATCGAGGCAATTTCAGTCAACGGCGCGGCGGCGCGAAACTCATAACCCGCCAATACGTCCATCAAGTCCGTATGTCGATAATGAAACCGGCTCAAGTAATTATTCCAGCGAAAACTCTGATCATCTTCGCCGCTCTCCCAATATCTCGGGGCCTGGACACCGTGTAACAGTGAGCGGTAATGCAGTACGGGCAAGTCGAATCCGCGACCATTCCAGGAAACGAGCGTCGGCGTATATTTTTCTATCCCCTCGAAAAACCGCCGGATTAATTCCGCTTCTCCGGAATCCGCGCTCCCCAGTGACCAGACGTTGACGTTGTCCCTGGTTGCCAACACGACGGATATGGCTACAACCCGGTGCAGGTGCAGTCGAAGGAAATCAGAGGCGTTGTCCGTCTCCTGCCGGCGTTTATTGAACATCACTTCGGCGGTGTCTTTATCGGAAAGACCTTCCAGATTAAACAAGCGCCGGCCGCTTGCAATATCGGGAATGGTTTCGATATCGAATACCAGGATATTCATTCGGGAAAAACAGCCGATGAGAGATAACGGTCCCCGCGGTCGCATACGATTACCGCGATGACCGCATTTTCTATTTCGGCGGATAATCTCAATGCGGCAGAGACGGCGCCGCCCGAAGAAATACCGGCAAATATGCCTTCTTCATCCGCTAACCGGCGGGTCATGTCTTCTGCCTCTGCCGGTGTCACATCGATTATCCTGTCAACCCGTTCCCTTTGGAAAATTTTGGGCAGATATTCCTCAGGCCAGCGGCGGATACCGGGAATGTTTTCATCACCGGCAGGTTGCACGCCGATGATCCGGACCCGAGGCTCTTTTTCTTTCAGAAATTTCGAGACCCCCATAATCGTTCCCGTGGTGCCCATTGCGCTGACAAAATGGGTCACCCTGCCTTGTGTATCCCGCCAGATTTCCGGCCCCGTGCCTTCATAGTGCGCCCGTGGGTTATCCGGGTTGGCGAATTGATCCAGTATCCTGCCCTTGCCTTCCCTTTCCATTTTCTCCGCCAGGTCCCGGGCGCCCTCCATGCCCTCCTCCTTGCTGACTAAAACGAATTCCGCGCCAAAGGCCCGCATCGTGCGGCGCCGTTCACCGCTCAAGTTGTCCGGCATAATCAAAATCATCCTGTAGCCGCGAATTGCGGCCGCCATGGCCAGCGCAATACCCGTGTTGCCGCTGGTTGCTTCAATCAATACATCGCCGGGTTTTATCTCGCCGCGCAGCTCGGCGTGACGGATCATGCTCAACGCCGGCCGGTCCTTGACTGAACCGGCAGGATTGTCGCCTTCCAACTTCGCCAAAATAGTATTGGACGTATTGCCGGGCAGGCGTTGCAGCCTTACCAGGGGGGTATTGCCGACGCTGGAGTCAATCGTGGGGTAATCCCCGCCTGTAGCTTTAACCCGCATCTGTCTCCGTCATGCCAACCCTTCTATAGCATTTCCATGGCCATGATGACAGCGTCTTCCCGGCCAACCCGGGCCGGATAATAATTACGCCGCATCCCCACTTCCACGAACCCCACCTTTTGATAGAACTGCCTGGCTGCCCTGTTTGATGGCCTGACCTCCAAAAATGTCGTTTCGACCTTGTGTTTTTTCGCAATATCAAGCATGAATTCCAACAAAAAACTGCCCAGCCCCAGCCTGTGACGCCCGGGGTCTATACAAAAATTCAGGATATGCGATTTGCCCGAATTCACGTACATAACAGCATAACCCGCTATTATTCTCTCCTGTTCCAGCACCCGGCAATAATAGCCCGACTGCAAACAATCCCTGAAAATGTTTTTAGTCCATGGGAATGAATATGCCAAGCGTTCGATTCGCAGTATACAACTTAAATCTTCCTTGAGCATTGGTCGTAAATTCAAGGGAGAATCATTTAATACGGCGTTCATGTGCTCTTCATTGCGCTTGATTTATTTATCCTACCTGCCCTGCCTGTTCCTGCGAATTATCTTTATACAAGGCCATTGCCAGTTGCAAGTCCTGCCAGGATTTCTTTTTCTCCCTCGGCGATCGTAATAAATAAGCGGGATGATACGTTACCACGACGGGGATGGGAGGGTCGCCGTACTGGTAACGATTGCCGCGCATTTTGCCGATTGGGGTTTTGACATCGAGTAAATTTTGCGCGGCGATACGGCCAAGAGCCAATATCAGCCTGGGTTTAATGGTATCGATTTGTTGGGCAAGATAATTTTGGCAAGACTGAACTTCCTCCGGTTTCGGGTCCCGGTTATTGGGCGGGCGGCACTTCAGGATATTCGCAATAAATACTTTTTCCCGGTCAAGGCCCAGCGCCTGCAACATGGCGTCTAATAATTTCCCCGCCCTCCCGACAAAAGGTTCCCCGCGCCGGTCTTCCTCAGCGCCGGGCGCCTCGCCGATCAACATCCAGTCGGCATTAACGTTACCGATGCCAAAGACAGTCTGTGTTCTACTCTTATGCAGTCCGCACAACCGGCAATTCGCCACCTCATCTTTTAATGCTTGCCAATCCGCCGGCCCTGGTTCGGCGCCGGCCTCTTTACCGGCAGTGGACTGTTGCAATACGCCCCGGTGGTCCGGCCCAACGCTCATCTTTGCGCCAGCAGGGTGCGGCGTAGCGGTTTTCCGTCCAGGTTCAACGCCGGGTTCAACGCCCAGCCCGGCGGCGGCAGGGGGTAGCGCGGCGGTTTCTCTTGAAAACAACGGATCATCCTTAGGCAGCCAGACCTCGATGCCCAAGGCCTGGAGATAATGTCGTTGTTGGGACGTTAGCGCCATATCCGGGTCATACCTGGGGATGAATTTTCTCAGCGAACGAATGAACGCGGTTAATCGCGTTAATATAAGCCTTGGCCGAAGCCGTTACGATGTCCGTATCCGAACCACGACCGTTTACAACGTGCCCGTTTTTATTAACGCGCACCGTAACCTCGCCCTGGGAGTCAGTCCCGCCGGTGATATTGTTGACGGAAAATAACTGTAATTCACAGCCGCTGGATACTATGGCTTCTATGGCCTTGAAAACAGCGTCAACTGGGCCATCACCCTCGGACCGGCTCGGTTCTTCCCTGCCGTCGATTGACAGGATCAATTCGGCCATCGGCGTCTCGCCTGTCTCCGTTACCACCTTTAATGAGACAAGTTTGATTTGTTCCCCATTATCGTGCAGGTTATCCGTGACGATGGTTTGCAGGTCTTCGTCGTAAATCTCATGCTTCTTATCCGCCAGGTCCTTGAATTTCTTGAAAGCGTTGTTCAACTCCACTTCGCTGTCAAACTCGAAACCGATTTCCTTCAAGCGGGTGCGGAAGGCGTTGCGTCCCGAGTGTTTTCCCAGGACCAGGCGATTGTTTGACCAGCCCACGTCCTCGGCGCGCATGATTTCATAGGTTTCCCGACTCTTGATGACGCCATCCTGGTGAATGCCCGCTTCGTGGGCAAAGGCATTGGCGCCCACCACGGCTTTATTCGGCTGCACCGGAAAGCCCGTCACGTTCGATACCAACTTCGAGCAGTTCACGATTTCAGTGGTATCCAGGTTGGTCTCGCATTGGAAATAATCCTTGCGTGTATGAACCGCCATCACTATCTCCTCCAGGGCGGCGTTTCCCGCGCGTTCTCCCAGGCCGTTTATCGTGCATTCCACCTGCCGGGCGCCATTCACAACGGCGGAGAGGGAATTAGCCACGGCAAGACCCAGGTCGTTATGACAATGAACCGAGAATACCGCCTTGTCCGAATTGGGAACCCGTTCCATGATATTCCTGATGGTCTGCCCGAATTGCGCGGGGATGCTGTATCCCACCGTATCGGGAATGTTGATCGTGGTGGCGCCGGCGGTTATCACCACCTCAATGATCCGGCAAAGAAAATCAAGCTCCGAACGACCGGCGTCTTCCGGTGAAAATTCCACGTCGGCAGTGTATCTTCTTGCCCTTTTCACCGCCTGTACCGCCGCGTCAATCACGTCATCCGGCTGCATCTTCAGCTTGCGTTCCATGTGTATGGGCGAGGTGGCGATGAAGGTATGAATGCGGGCCGACCTGGCCGGCTTCAGGGCCTCCGCAGCCGCGTCTATATCCCGGGCGCCGGTGCGCGCCAAGCCGCAAACGACGCTGTCCTGAATAATCCCGGCGATGGATTTGACCGCCTCGAAGTCCCCGGGGCTGGCAACGGGAAATCCCGCTTCGATCACGTCCACCTTCATTTTCTCCAGCGCCTTGGCCACCCGCATTTTTTCACTGCGAGTCATGGATGCGCCCGGGCTTTGCTCGCCATCGCGCAACGTCGTATCGAAGATAATCAATTTGTCTGTCATAGCGCCACTCCTGAATCAAGATATACCTTGGGGAAACTCTGATTAATTCAGGGTTTTCCCATGCTACAGGGATGCAGCATCATTTTCAATCACGATAAGTGATTGAAAATGTGAGAAAACCGGAAACCACATTTGCGGTTTTCAACCCCTGAAAATCCCGGGGATGGAATCATCCGGGGATTGCTCAAGCTGCAAAAATAAAAAAGATGAATTGTGTGATGTGTATATATGCGCCCTTAACAGGGCAGCAGGCGCAGGGAGACAATTGCCAATGACGGGTGACTGGCTAAAGCCCGGGTTAACCCCGGAATCGAGGCTGGATTTGATGGATAATTCAAGTTCATGCCGGAACTATACCCGTTACAACAGGAATTGCAAGAAAAATCGGGCGTGGCTGAAAGCGTGGTCAAAATCAGCGCATGGCTCAAGACAACCGCCTGTTTTATAAAACTCCCCCGACAAACCCCGTTATCTCAATCAGCGCTGACTCTTTTGCTCCTGTGGCGCCGGAGCAAAACCAGTGTGAACAGGGGGCCGGAAACCGCGTAGGCCAGGGCCAGCAAAAACAGAACCAGTGATGGCCGGACGGCAATCAACACAATAATCAGGACGATGCCCAATACATTGAAAAACGACACCTTGCCGTGTAAATCAAGTTGCTTGAAACTGTGATAGCGGATGTTGCTGACCATCAATACACCGGCGATAATCGTCAAGGGAAATGAAAAGACGATCATGTCAGTGCCGTCAAACAACTCCCCGGCAGTGACGAACCAGACCAGGCCGGCGATAAGCGCCGCCGCCGCCGGGCAGGGTAATCCCTGGAAATAATGTTTATCCGCGCTGCCGGCCTGGGTATTGAAACGGGCCAGCCTCAACGCCGTCGCCGAAGCATAAATGAAAGCAGCCAGCCAGCCCAACTTGCCAAACCCGAACAATGACCACTGATAAACCACCAAGGCAGGGGCTAATCCGAACGACACCATGTCCGACAAACTATCGTACTGAACCCCAAAATCACTCTCGGTTTTCGTCATCCTGGCGATACGACCATCCATGCCATCGAGAATCATTGCCACAAAAACCGCGATGGCGGCGAATTCATAACGCGCGTTAATGGCGGAAACAATGGCATAAAACCCCGCAAACAACGCTGACGTAGTAAGCAGGTTGGGCAGCAGATAAATTCCCCGGCGACGCTTCATCATATTCAATCTCGATCTTCCGAATTATTCCAGGAAAACAGAAGAATACCCGATTATGGGTAAAAGTCGGGGGACATTATAGTAGATTTAACCTGATTGAGGACACCCATAATTTTTCCAATGTATGGGTGTCCTTACATGCTTGATTACGTCCCGGATTTATGGCTGGAAATTGATTGATACAGGCATCAGGCCGCAGACAGGTCGAGCGGCTTCACCTTGTTGAGATTTACCGCTTTCTTTGCCTGCCATAAATCATACTGATCTTGTAATGCCAACCAACTCTCGGGAGAGCGACCCAAGGCTTTTGCCAAACGCAGCGCCATTGCGGGAGAGATATTACTATCGCCATTCAGCAAGCGGTTCAACGTCGATGGTGAAACTTCCAAATTAGACGCTACCCGTCTGATACTGAGACCAAAAGGTTCAATATAAGTTTCTCTTATGAATTCACCCGGATGCGGAGGATTGTGCATACTCATCAATTATAGTCCTCATAGTTGACAATATAGACATTACCTTTGGAAGCGGCAAAGATAAACAAGAGTGTATTATGGAGGATAGATTTGTACATAATTTGTGCATATAATCCAAGATTAAAGAGATAAAACAATACTGCAAAGGGTTGAGCTATGAGTAAAGATTTCAGTCATGCAAAACGGGGCTCAGTCATCCCTCAAGATCCGAATAAGGCGCGAATTACTATTCGGTTGGATGCAGATATTGTTAATCACTTCAAAACATTAGTTAATAATGCAGGAGGGGGTAATTATCAAACTCTTATAAACGAGGCGTTGCGGGAACATATCAAGAAGCACGATGGGCCGTTAGAAGTCACATTACGGAAAATTATTCGTGATGAACTGCAAAAAGCATCGTGAGCGCGCAAAGAGCATCAGCGTAGCCCGGATATTGCATGGGTGATCTATTTTGGCGCCATTTTACCGGGTCAAGTGGATGATAACAGGATTGCCTTGGCTGGTGACCATCTTCACCGGGATAGCAGGTGTGATTCAGCGCCGGATTCCGGTATTTCGACCTTGATTGTGTCAGCTTGGGCGCCGCGGGTCGGCCAATGCCCGGCCACCGCCACACTCAATCCCAGGTAACGGTCCGCTTGGCGTAACAGTACGCCTCCATTGGAGGTGACATCACCCCCTTGAAAATTGACTTCCACCTGACGCCGTTTTACCGGTGGAAAAGACCGCGTGGTTTGGGTACAACCCGTCATGGGCAGCCCCCCCTTAATTCGTTTCTAACAAACTGAATTATAAGGGTTTACAAGGGTTCTGCCTACTCCTTTCGTGCAATATCCGGGCTAAGCGCCCGGACCCAGCGGCGCATCCATGCCCCAGATCCCGGCGAACGGGCCCGCCTTCCGACCCTTATTCCAAGTCTAACACACAATCCCCGAATTTTGGCTGATTTTGGCTGGTACAAATACTGCTTTACTCATTGCTGTCCTGCCCTCGTCATAATATGTTGAACAAAATAGAGGTGGAGCGATAGCCATTGCGACGGGCGCTTACCGCCTGACAACGGGTCAGAACAGGAAGTCTCCCGCGTCCAGGTCGGCGATATCGAAACCCTCAAGCCGGATCGTTCCTCCGCCATTGGCCATCAGGTCGATCGTAACACCGTCCGAGTCGGACGATACGACGAGTTCATCAAAGCCTGACAGACCGAAGCTGATGAGGTTGATCACGTCATCACCATCGGTAAAGTCGGCAATGATATCGTCGCCATGTCCAGAATCGAAGCTGAATCTATCGTCACCGGTGCCACCCTCCATCACGTCGTTGCCACTACCACCAAAAAGCCAGTCATCGCCATCATCACCCCAGAGAGCGTCATCACCGTCATTACCCAAGAGATCGTCATCATCGGCGCCACCCCGAAGTTCGTCATCGCCGGCATCACCCTGGAGATAGTCATCACCGCCATTACCCCAGAGATTGTCATTGCCGGCGTCACCCCAGAGAGAGTCATCGCCGTCATCACCCCAAAGCACGTCATTACCGGCGCCACCCAAGAGCTCGTCATTACCGGCGCCACCCCAGAGAGAGTCATCACCGTCACCACCAAAGAGAGAGTCATCGCCGGCGTCACCCCAGAGAGAGTCATCACCGTCACCACCAAAGAGAGAGTCATCACCAGTGCCACCCCGAAGTTCGTCATCGCCAGCAAGACCGCTCAGCCGGTCGTCGCCGTCATCACCCCAGAGCTCGTCATTGCCGTCATCACCCCAGAGCCTGTCATCACCGGCACCACCCCGAAGTTCGTCATCGCCAGCAAGACCGTCCAGCCGATTGGCGCCGTCGTCACCTGTCAGAAGATCATCGTACTCAGACCCGAATACGTTCTCAAAATCGGTAATCACATCGCCCTCCGCATGGCCTCCCTCTACCGTGCCCTCCCCGAGATCCACTGTCACCGCCCCGTCCGAATGCTGATAGTCCACCATGTCCACGCCCGCGCCACCATCCAGCCGGTCCGCGCCAGCACCACCATTGAGGCTGTCATTGCCATCACCACCCGAGAGAGAGTCATCGCCGCCATAACCCCAGAGAACGTCATCACCGTCACCACCGTCCAGCCGATTGACGCTACCATCACCTTCCAGAAAATCATCGTACTCAGACCCGATTACGTTCTCAATATCGGTAATCACATCGCCCTCGGCATGACCACCCTCTCCCGCGTCCGCGAACAGGTACACCGTCACCGCCTCGTCCGACCCACTATAGGACACTGTGTCCATGCCCGCGCCGCCGTTCAGCTGATCCGCGCCCGCGCCCCCCGCCAGCACGTCGTTACCGCTCCTGCCCGAAAGCCGGTCATCGCCGTCACCACCGGACAGCCGGTTGGCGCTGCCGTCACCTTCCAACACATCCTCGTGCTCAGACCCGATTACGTTCTCAATATCGGTAATTACATCGCCCTCCGCATGGCCTCTCTTTCCTGTGCCCGCCTCGAGATCCACCGTCACCGCTTCGTCCGACCCACTATAGGACACCCAGTCCGCGCCCGCGCCGCCGTCCAGCTGGTCCGCGCCCGCGCCCCCCTCCAGCACGTCGTCACCATCCTCACCCCGGAGCTCGTCTTTACCAACACCACCGAACAGTTGGTCTTCGCCCGCGCCCCCCGCCAATACGTCGTCACCGCCCCGGCCCGACAGCCGGTCATTGCCGCCACCACCGGACAGCCGGTTGCCGCCGTCGTTACCTTCCAACACATCCTCATATCCAGACCCCAGCACGTTCTCAACATCCACAATTACGTCACCCTCCGCATGGCCTCCCTTTCCCGTGCCCGCCTCGAGGTCCACTGTCACCGCTTCGTCTGACTCACTATAGGACGCCCAGTCCGCGCCCGCGCCGCCAAGCAGTCGGTCCGCGCCAACGCCCCCCACCAGTACGTCGTCGCCACCCCGGCCCGAAAGCCGGTCATTGCCACCTCCACCGGATAGTCGGTTGGCGCCGTTGTCACCCCTCAGCACGTCCCCATAACCAGACCCCAGCACGTTCTCAACATCCACAATCACGTCACCTTCGGCATGGCCTCTCTTTCCCGTGCCCGCCTCAAGGTCCACTGTCACCGCTTCGTCCGACCCACTGTAGGACACCGTGTCCAGGCCCGCGCCGCCAAGCAGCCGGTCGCCGCCCGCGCCCCCCGCCAGCACGTCGTTACCACCCCTGCCCGAAAGCCGATCATTGCCGCCGCCACCGGACAGCCGGTTGGCGCCGTTGTCACCCCTCAGTACGTCCCCGTAACCAGACCCCAGCACGTTCTCAACGTCAACAATCACGTCACCTTCGGCATCACCACCCTCTACCGCGCCCGCCTCGAGGTCCACCGTCACCGCCTCGTCCGACCCGCTATAGGACACCGTGTCCACGCCAAGACCGCCATCCAGCCGGTCCGCGCCCGCGCCCCCCTCCAGCACGTCGTTACCGCCCCTGCCCGAAAGCCGATCATTGCCGCCACCACCGGACAGCCGGTTGGCGCTATTGTCACCCATCAGCACGTCCCTGTAACCAGACCCTGTCACGTTCTCAACGTCAACAATCACATCACCCTCGGCATGACCGCCCTTTCCCGTGCCCGCCTCGAGGTTCACTGTCACCGCTTCGTCCGACCCGCTATAGGACACCGTGTCCACGCCAAGACCACCATCCAGCCGGTCTGCGCCGGCGCCCCCCTCCAGCAAGTCGTTACCGTCACTACCATACAACCGGTTGCCGCCGTCGTCGCCTGTCAGCACGTCCCCGTACCCGGATCCGACCACGTTCTCAACCTGAACAATCACATCGCCTTCCGCATGGCCTCTCTTGCCCGTGCCCGTCTCGAGGTTCACTGTCACCGCTACGTCCGACCCACTATAGGACACCGTGTCTACGCCCGCGCCACCGTCCAGCCGATTAGCGCCGACGCCACCCCTCAACAGGTCCCCGTAATCGGACCCGACCACGTTCTCAACATCCACAATCACATCGCCCTCGGCATGGCCGCCCTTTCCCGTGCCCGCCTCGAGATCCACCGTCACCGCCCCGTCCGACCCACTATAGGACACCGTGTCTACGCCCGCGCCACCATACAATCGGTCCGCGCCAGCGCCCCCGTCCAACATGTCATTACCATCACCGCCGTCCAGCCGGTTGCCGCCGTCGTCACCCCTCAGCGTATCCCCGTAACCAGACCCCAGCACGTTCTCAACGCCAGCAATCATATCGCCCTCAGCATGACCACCCTCTCCCGCGCCCGCCTTGAGGTCTACCGTCACCGCTTCGTCTGACCCACTATAGGACACCGTGTCCACGCCAAGACCACCCTCCAGCCGGTCCGCGCCCGCGCCCCCTTCCAACAAGTCGTCGCCACCCCTGCCCGAAAGCCGGTCATCGCCACCACCACCGGACAGCTGATTGCCGCCGTCGTTACCCTCCAGCACGTCCCCGTAATCGGACCCGACCACGTTCTCAACGTCCACAATCACATCGCCCTCGGCGTGGCCTCCCTTTCCTGTACCCGCCTCGAGGTCTACCGTCACCGCTTCATCCGATGCGCTATAGGACACTGTGTCCATACCCGCGCCGCCGTCCAGCCGGTCCGCGCCCGCGCCCCCCGCCAGTACGTCGTCGCCCGCGCCGCCGTCCAGCCGGTTGTCGCCGTCGTCACCCCTCAGCGTATCCCCGTAACCAGACCCCAGCACGTTCTCAATATCGGTAATCACATCACCCTCGGCATGGCCTCTCTTTCCCGTGCCCGCCTCGAGGTCTACCGTCACCGCTGCGTCTGACCCACTATAAGACACCGTGTCCATGCCCCCGCCGCCGTCCATCCGGTCCGCGCCGGCGCCTCCCTCCAACGCGTCGTTGCCACCCCTGCCCAAGAGTCTGTCATTGCCGCCCGCGCCAGACAGCCGGTTGGCGCCGTCGTCACCCCCCAGCACATCCCTGTAACCAGACCCCAACACGTTCTCAACATCAATAATCACATCACCCTCGGCATGGCCGCCCTCTCCCATGCCTTCCCTGAGATCCACCGTCACCGCTTCGTCCGACCCACTATAGGACACCATGTCCAGGCCCGCGCCGCCGTCCAGCTGGTCTGCGCCGGCGCCCCCCTCCAACACGTCGTCGCCACCCCTGCCCGAGAGATTGTCATTGCCGCCAGCGCCGGACAGCCGGTTGCCGCCGCTATCACCCCCCAGCATGTCCGCGTAACCAGACCCCAGCACGTTCTCAACATCCACAATCACATCACCCTCGGCATGGCCTCGCTTTCCCGTGCCCGCCTCGAGGTCCACCGTCACCGCTTCGTCCGACCCACTATAGGACACCGTGTCCATGCCCGCGCCGCCGTCCAGCTGGTCCGCGCCGGCGCGCCCCTCCAACACGTCGCCACCGCCACTGCCAGACAACCGGTTGGCGCCACCATCACCCCCCAACATGTCCCCGTAACCAGACCCCAGCACGTTCTCAACGTCCACAATCACATCACCCTCGGCATGGCTTCGCTTTCCCGTGCCCGCCTCGAGGTCCACCGTCACCGCTGCGTCCGACCCGCTATAGGACACCGTGTCCATGCCCGCGCCGCCAAGCAGCCGGTCCGCGCCAAGACCACCCTCCAGCACATCGTTATCGCCTCCCCCTTCCAGCACATCGTCACCGCCACTACTCCACAACTCATCATTGCCCGCGCCCCCCACCAGACGATTCGCAGCCGCATTGCCAATCACCTTGTCGTTGCCAGACCCGGCAATGAAATCCTCAATCCAGGTATCACGCGCAATCAGCAGGTTGCCGACCAGTCCGTACACGTCAGAGATGCCTTCCGGACGCAAGTCAACCCGCTGGTCGAAGGTATCCGTGCGCAGGTCCAGCGTGTCGCGGCCGCCCGTGTCGTAGAGAGTCAGCGTAACAGCTTCGCCGCGGTAGATCTCAGGGTCATTACCCTCACCGGTCCACAGCGCAAAGATCTGGCCCAAATAACCGTCCAGGTTGGACTGGTAACCATAGACGGTATCGCCGGCATTGATGTCAGTAGGCACGCCATAGAGATTCTGGATCGCGATGATGTCCGCGATCATCGGGGTGACGGGCAAAGCCCAGCTCGCATCGATATAGGTGTTATCAGTCTGGTCAAAGTAGGACATGACCGTCGCTTGCACGGAGTCGCCCGGGAATATGTTGTCGGCGCCGTAGTCGCCAGCTCCGTTGTAAGGCCCCGCGTGGCCCAAGCCGAGCGCGTGACCGATCTCGTGGATGTAGGTGGAGAAGCTGTAACTGTCAATCGTTGAGCCGAGGTCATCGAGCCAGTTCTTCGAGACATTGACGAATGAGGAAATGATCTGGTTGCCCGACGAATTTGAGGTTGAATAGCCGCCGTCTTCCTCATCATCGAAGGTGATGTCGGCGTCACTCTCGACGAACCGGAAGTTGATGCCGCTGACGTTAGTCCAGGTCTCCAGCGCCCAACGGGCAAGCTGCTGACCTGTGGCGGTCAGACCGGTAATGTCGGCAGTCAGCGTACCGCCGGGCGCCGTGTCGAAGGCGTAACGGGAGCCGCCAGCCCACTCCGCATAGCCGTCGGTGAGGTAGTCGGCAATCTGATCATAGTTGACTTTGGCGGGTTCGTCTCCCCCTGATGATTGGTTTTCAGCGCCCATCACCGCCACGCCGTGATTGCTTCTCGAAATTGCCATGTCTCTTTCCCCTTTATTGTCAGAAGACAGGATGGCTCACTTTCAAAAGACCCCGGATGAATTGCTCAACCAGCGCCCTGTGCAAGCGCCAGGCCGTGGCCCGGTCCGCCCGGTTCTCCCAACGGCACAAAGTCGAACTGCTCGCCAACACCGCCTCGCATTCCACCGCCGTTTGCAATGCCACGTCCTCGCATAACCCCTGATGGTCACTCAAGTCCGCATACCCCAGCGCCAGACCGTACAGTCGTTAGCGCAACAGCGATAACCCGTCATGCACACAACTCGCCTGGCGCCGCGGGTCGGCCAATGCCCGGGCCACCGTCGCACTCAATCCCAAGTCGCGGTCCGCTTGGCGTAACAACAGCACACCACCATTGGAGGTGACCTCACCCCTTGAAAATTGACTTCCACCTGACTCCATTTTACCGGTGGAAAAGACCGCGTAGTTTGGGTACAATCCGTCATGGGCTGGCCCCTCCTCAATTCATTTCTAACAAACTGAGTTATAAGGGTTTACAGGGGTTCTGCCCACTCCCTTCGTGCAATATCCGGGCCAGGCGTTCGGTAGTTCAGTTTTTTTCCTGATCTACCAACTGGTTTTGTTTGATCCAGGGCATCATTGAGCGCAGGCGTTCTCCCACCTGTTCAATCTGGTGTTCTTTGCTGGTCCTGCGCAGGGCTTTCATCTTTGGCGTGCCCGTGAGATTTTCCATGATGAATTCGCGGGCGAAATCGCCTTCCTGTATTTCTTTCAGGATTTCTTTCATCACTCTTTTCGACTCCGGGCCGATTACCCTGGGACCGCGGGTGAAATCGCCGTATTCAGCCGTGTTGGAAATGGAGTAGCGCATGTTGGCGATGCCGCCTTCGTAGATCAAATCGACGATGAGTTTTGTCTCGTGCAAACATTCGAAATAAGCCATTTCCGGGGCATAACCCGCTTCGACCAGGGTTTCAAACCCGGCCTGGATCAAGGCCGTTATCCCGCCACACAATACTGTCTGCTCACCAAACAAGTCCGTCTCCGTCTCCTCGCGGAAGTTGGTTTCAATCACGCCGGCGCGACCGCCGCCGTTGGCGGAGGCATAGGAAAGCGCAATATCCCTGGCTTGACCGGAGGCGTCCTGGTGGATAGCAATAAGCGAAGGCACGCCGCCGCCTTCCACGTAGGTGGAACGAACCAGGTGGCCGGGACCCTTCGGCGCGATCATGATGACGTCTGAAGCGGGGCGCGGTTCTATCTGCCGAAAATGAATGTTGAAACCGTGGGCAAAGGCCAATGCCGCGCCGTCCTTGATATTCGGTTCGACCTGGGACTGGTACAACCTGGCCTGGTGTTCATCCGGCGCCAAAATCATGACGACGTCCGCCCAACGAACCGCGTCTTCTATGGGCTTGACGGCAAGGCCCGCCGCCTTTGCCTTTGCCTCGGAGCCGGAGCCTTTGCGCAAACCGACGCAAACCTCGACACCGGAGTCATTCAGGTTATTGGCATGGGCGTGACCCTGTGAACCATAACCTATGATTGCGACTTGCTTGCTCTTTATAACCGACAGATCGGCGTCTTTGTCATAATATATTTTCATACGATCGTTAGAAAAAAATCTTCCAAAGGATTGCCATCGTGAACGCCAGGTTGAATCCCACCATCCATTTCAGCAGCAATAGTTCTTTATCGATTCGCTGAATATCCGCCTTGGTCGCCAGGTTTTCAGCGGAAAACGCCTTGTCCCGGGACACACCCGCGGCAATAAAGGCTTCATAAACTTCAGGGATCATTGCAGTCACAACGTTTTGTCAGTTGCCATCATATCATAGAACCGAGCTAAATCCTTGTCGCCTTGCCGCCTCGGGCGATGCCCGACACGCCGGTCCTGACGGTCTCCAGGATCAAATCCGGTTTTAATGCCCGTAGGAATGCGTCTAACTTATCGCCGCTGCCGGTGACTTCTATTGTATAAGTATTTTCGGTTACGTCGATGATGTGACCCCTGAATATGTCGACCAACCGCGTTAATTCTTCCCGGGAAGGACCCGTTGCCATGACCTTCACCAGCATCAATTCCCTTTCTATGTGATCGCTTTCATTCAAATCCACGACTTTTATAACGTCCACCAGCTTGTTCAGGTGTTTCGTTATCTGCTCGATAATCTGCTCGGAACCGGAGGTGACTATGGTCATCCGTGAAGCAGTGGAATCTTCCGTTGGGGCAACGGTCAATGATTCTATGTTGAACCCCCTGGCGGAAAACAAACCGGAAATCCTGGACAAGGCCCCGGCCTCATTTTCAACCAGGAGGGACAGAACATGTCGCATCAGGCCAGTTCCCGTTCTTCCGAACCGGGCGCCAAGTGCATTTCATGCTGCCCCTTGCCGGCGGCTATCATGGGATATACGTTTTCCATCTGGTCGGTGATAAAATCCATCAACACCAGTTTGTCTTTCATTGCCAATGCTTCCTTCAGGGCGTCTTCAACGTCGTCAGCCTTATCGATACGCATACCAACGTGGCCGAAGCTCTCGGCCAACTTGACAAAATCCGGCAAGGCGTCCATGTAAGAATGGGAATAACGTTTTTCATAAAAAAATTCCTGCCACTGCCTTACCATGCCCATGTAACGATTATTCAAATTAATGATCTTTATCGGCGTCTGGTATTGCAAACAGGTGGAAAGCTCCTGGATGCACATGACCAGGCTGGCCTCGCCGGTGACACATGCCACCGTCTCATCCGGGTACGCTATTTTCGCTCCCATTGCAGCCGGCAGGCCAAACCCCATCGTGCCCAGGCCACCGGAGTTCAGCCAGCGCCTGGGTTTGTCGAATTTATAAAACTGCGCGGCCCACATCTGGTGCTGGCCGACATCCGAAGTCACATAGGCCGCGCCGCCGGTCAATTCATACAGTTTTTCTATGACTAATTGTGGCTTGATGAGCTTGGAGTTTCTGTCGAAGCGCAGACAATCCATGGCCTGCCAGTCTTTAATCTGGCTCCACCAGTTATCCAACGCCTGTTTATCGGGGCTGGTTTTGTTGTTTTTCAGCCCGGCGTTGATGTCTTGCAGTACGTGTTTGACGTCACCCACGATGGGAACGTCCACCGGCACGTTCTTGGCGATGGAGGACGGATCAACGTCGATGTGAATGATCTTTGCGTAGGGGCAAAACTTTTCCAGGTCGCCCGTAACGCGATCATCAAACCGCGCGCCAATGGCAATCAACACATCGCACTGGTGCATGGCCATGTTCGCTTCATAGGTGCCGTGCATTCCCAACATGCCAATAAATTGCTTATCGGTAGCCGGGTAGGCCCCAAGCCCCATCAACGTGTTGGTGATCGGATAGCCCAGCTCACGGGTAAATTCAATCAGTTCTTCACTGGCGTCAGCTAAAACAACGCCGCCACCCGTATAGATCATGGGTTTCCTTGCTGCCAGCATGAGCTTGAGCGCGCGTTTGATCTGACCCGGATGGCCCTTGACGGTCGGGCGGTAAGAACGCATATCGACTTCTTTCGGATATTCGTACTCGCAGGAATTCGCAGTGATGTCCTTGGGGATGTCCACCAGCACGGGACCGGGGCGGCCACTGCCGGCCACGTAAAATGCTTTCTTGATGGTGCTTGCCAAATCTTCTACGTCGTTGACAAGAAAATTGTGTTTTACGCAAGGCCGGGAGATCCCGATCGCATCCACTTCCTGGAAGGCATCATTGCCGATGACGGAAGTGGGAACCTGCCCGCTGAAGACGACCAGGGGGATGGAATCCATGTAAGCCGTTGCAATACCCGTGATCGCATTGGTAATGCCCGGCCCGGAAGTAACCAGGACGACCCCGACCCTGCCCGTGGCCCTGGCGTAGCCGTCGGCGGCATGGGCCGCGCCCTGCTCGTGACGAACCAGGATGTGCTCTACCTCCGTTTGCTTGTAAAGCTCATCGTAAATATGCAATACGGCGCCGCCGGGATAACCGAATAAATGTTTTACCCCTTCATCCTTCAGCGCCTTGACGAAGATCTCCGCGCCGCGTAATACTGGTCTGGATTTACTCACTACAGTCGTTCCCCGGATTTATTTCAAAGTTTCCTTAACAGGAATTGGCAAGTTACTGATATTCTATGCAATCGTCAAGTTATTGTCCGGGTTCAACAGATGTGAGACCCACGGGCAGGGATTCCCTCCCCCTTGTCAGGGAAAGGGCGCTCGGCGTCAGTGACGGGCGCTGAGGCTTTTGCGACACCCTCAAGGGGAGAGGGAGTATAAGAGACGCCGCCCTTGACGGCGCGTTGTTTGACTGGATGCCGGCTTTCACCGGTATAACGGCAATTGGAAAATAATTGGGGGAAACCGGGATGCGAACTACGGAAATTTTATTGACCACTTTACGCCAAGCCCCGGCGGACGCCGAGATCGTCAGTCACCGGCTGATGTTGCGGGCCGGCATGATCCGGCAAACAGCCGCAGGGATATATAACTGGCTGCCCCTCGGGGTCAGGGTATTGCGCAAGGTGGAGGCCATCGTGCGCGAAGAAATGGATGCGGCCGGCGCCCAGGAGGTGTTGCTGTCCGCCGTGCAACCGGCGGAGTTGTGGCTGGAATCCGGACGCTGGAAAGAATACGGACCGGAATTGCTGCGCCTCAAGGACCGGCATGGGCGGGATTTCTGCATCGGCCCCACCCATGAAGAAATCATCACGGATATCATCCGGCACGAAATCCGCAGTTATAAACAACTGCCGGCGAATTTCTATCAAATCCAAACCAAGTTCAGGGATGAGATTCGACCCCGCTTCGGGATAATGCGCGCCCGGGAATTTTTGATGAAGGACGGCTACTCCTTTCATCTCAGCCAAGCGTCCCTGGAAGAGACCTATCAACTAATGTACCGAACCTATTTTCGCATCTTCTCCCGGCTTGAATTGGAGTTCCGTCCCGTCCTTGCGGATAGCGGCAATATCGGCGGCAAGGTGTCCCATGAGTTCCACGTGTTGGCCGAATCCGGCGAAGACCGTATTGCTTTCTCGGAAGATTCCGAATTCGCGACCAACGTGGAGTTGATGGACTCCATTCCCCGCGCCGACACCGGCGCCCTGAAAATCGCAAGGGGCATTGAAGTCGGCCATATTTTTCAATTGGGGACGAAATACAGCGAAGCCATGAAAGCCAATTGCCTCGATGAAAACAGCGCGGCGGTAACGTTGTTCATGGGTTGTTACGGCATTGGAGTCTCACGCATCGTCGCCGCCGCCATTGAACAAAATCACGATGAACGCGGCATTATCTGGCCCGGCGCCATTGCCCCCTACCAACTTGCGCTGGTCCCCATCCACATGCATAAATCGCAACGCCTGCGCGAGGCCGTGGAGGATTTATATCAACGCCTCGTTGGCAACGGTATCGAAGTATTGTTGGACAACCGGAAAGAAAGACCGGGAGTCATGTTTACCGACCTGGAGTTGATCGGCATACCCCATCGCCTGGTATTCAGTGAAAAAGGACTGGACAAAAACACCCTGGAATACAAGGGCAGGCGTGATGAGCAAAGCGCGGATATCCCACTGGATACGGCCATTGAATTTATCCGGGAAAAATGCGGCCGGCGGTAAGCCCGTTCTTTAATAACGAATTTCAAATCCGTCAAAAAGTCGTAATTCGGCTTCTTCCCATTCCAATTTCAGGACGTTTGCCATGGCCGGGCCGCGTTTCAACCATTCATGGAACGCGCGGAGCGCGGCCTCGTCCCCGGTCGCCTGCCCTTCAACACGGCCGTCGGGCTGGTTTCTTACCCAGCCCGTGATGCCCGACAGCCCGGCTTGTCGTTGTGTCGATTGGCGGAAAAACACCCCCTGGACAAGCCCGCTGACCCTGAAAGAATAGGTTTTTCTCATGCGCCGCCTGTGAAATACGGGTTATAATGCCTGCCGCAAGCATATCATTCCGGGCAATCCTGAAGCAATACTATTGAACCGATGCTACCACTGAACTGGAGAAAAAAATGACGCTGAAGATTTACCATAATCCCCGGTGTTCCAAGTCGAGACAGACCCTGAAACTGCTTCGCGAACAGGGACTGGAACCTGATATAATTGAATACCTGAACAACCCACCAAGTAAAACCGAGTTGAACGAGATATTAGCCTTGCTCGAGTTGGCGCCCCGGGAGTTGATGCGTAAAAAAGAGAAACCCTATAAAGCCAACCACCTGGACGCCCCGGATTTATCGAATGATCAGCTTGTTTCCGCAATGATAGAGCAACCGATTCTCATTGAAAGACCGATAGTCCTGGCAAACGGAAAAGCAGCCATAGGCCGCCCGCCGGAAAAAGCGCTTGAAATAATCTGAACAATGGCCGGGATATTGGTTTTGTACTACAGTCGCTCCGGCAGCGTAGCGGAAATGGCAAGACACGTCGCACGGGGGATTGAATCCGTAAGATCGTGCAACGCGATGCTGCGCACCGTCCCGGCCGTATCGACAGTATGCGAAGCCACTGCAAGCGACATCCCTGAAAGCGGGCCGCCGTTCGCCACAAAAGAGGATTTAACCCGCTGCGCCGGCCTGGCCCTGGGAAGTCCGACCCGGTTCGGCAACATTGCCGCCCCGCTGAAATATTTTTTGGATGAGACCGGCGATATCTGGCTGTCCGGCGGCCTGGTCGGTAAACCGGCCGCAGTGTTCACGTCATCAAACAGCCTGCACGGCGGCCAGGAAAGCACCCTCTTGTCAATGATGCTCCCCCTGCTGCACCACGGGATGGTGATCACGGGCGTGCCCTACACGGAACCGGCGCTATTTTCCACGCAGGCCGGCGGCACGCCTTACGGCGCCAGCCACGTCGCCGGCATGGAGGGCAACAACAAAATTACCGAAGATGAAAAGAAAATCTGCAACACAATGGGAGCAAGATTGGCTGAATTGTCCCTGAAATTATCGGGTTGACATAATCTTTTCGCTTTCTTCCAGTATTTGTTTTACGAACGGGACTGTCAATTTCTTTTGCGCTATCAGGCTGTGCTTGTCCAGCCGGTCCAGCCAGCGGAATAAATTATGCGCGTCCCGGCTGACTCTTTTAATCAAATACTCCACCACCCCGTCGGTCAATTCGAAACCGCGGGTTTCGGCGCGGCGCTTCAAGGCGGCGATCTTTAGCGCCTCATCCATCGGCTGCAAACGGAAGGTCAGGTCCCAGGACAGCCTGGATTTCAGGTCAGGAAGCCGGATCAAACTGCCGTTGGGACTTCTCCTGGAGCTCATTATCAGGGGTGTTTGCGCGTCTTTTAGACGATTGAAAAGGTTGAATGCGGCGGTTTCCCAATCCTCCTTGCCGGCTATCTCGTCCATATCGTCCATGCAAACAAGGCTGAGTTCTTCCAGGGAAGAGAACATCTCCCGGGTAAAATCGCTGATTTGGGTTAAAGGGAGATAGACGCAAGGTCGCCCGGTTTCAGCAACCGAATTGCAAACAGCCTGGAGCAAATGGCTTTTTCCGGCGCCTTCTTCCCCCCAGATGTAGATATTCTTATCGCCGTACCCCTTTGCCGCATTCAACAGGTAATCCACCGCGTTCTTGTTTATCCCCGGTATGTACGATTCAAAATCGTATACATCGCACCTGTTGAATGCCAACGGGAGTTGTTGACTACCGCTTGGCTGGCCGAGGTTGTCCTCACCCTGCCCGTCGCTGAATGTCAGTGGGAGTTGTTGGCTACGACCTGATAACAACATTATGGAGTGTAAAAATCGCTTTTTAATTATGGGATCAGACGATAATAATTGACCCCGATATTTTCAACCGGTTCCAGGACCCTGCCCAGGCTGACGGCCTGAACGACAGCTAATTCCCCGCCATGGACTGTCAATGCCAATTTCATCTTTCCCGCCTGCACCTCCGTCACGTGGATTTCACTGATTGAACTCAAGGATTTCAGATAGTTTATTACCTGGGCATATTGATCAACGGAATTTACATCGCCTATTACCATCTCAACATCACCCAAGCGGGTATAAACGCTCGCCCGGGCGAATTCAGCCGCCAACATGTCAGCAGCGCCATCCATCCCTTCCTCCAAGGCGACTTCCAGCAGGTCGGCCTCGGTTACCCACTCGTTATACGCCTTATCACCCCTGTAAGTTGTCCACCTTCCTTCCCATATCCCTTCCGCGGGCGACATTATACTCGCTGTAAGGATAATATCAGCATTATACCTGGCGGATGCGGCCATGACAGGCTCCTTGAATTCACCCCATACATCACTTGGTTGTATTTGCGCGTCATCTTCGAGATCCATCAGTGGGAATATAATTGAAATTCCACGTTGTTCCGAACGTTTATATAAAAGCTCCAGTAATTCAGGTGTCTCCTCCAGGCTTGCGAATAACCTCCGGTTGGCCCGCTCGATTACAACCCAGAGCAGTATCGACGGCCGCTCCCTGCCCCATACCGGTATGCCTGACTCGCGCAATGATTTATTCAGGGTTTCTTCGTCGAACTTGACGGAAAGACGCAATTCCGTCGCAGGGGTCGCGTCCGGCCCGGACGTTCCAATTTGAATTTCCTTGTAACGGTATTGCCGGACAAATTTTTCGGATTGATTCAACAGTGGCGTCAACGCGATTTTTTCCAGCGCGTTTCGCTCACCCGTCAACTTTACCAAAACCATACGCAAGCATACCCGGGTTGCCGCCTTCCTGCTTTCGGCCGATTGATCCACGACAAGGGTTTCCGCTTCATACAATCCCGGTACCTTAATCGCATTAACAAGCGAAGGGTAAAGGCAGATACAAGAGAAACAACAAAAAATTCCGAATGCTTTTTTCATATCTTCAAGCTATTGGAAAACCGGGCGTCAAGTCAAGGATTGCGGCAATGGTTTTCACCCTATACTATTGCATTATGCCTGAAATATCATCGAATCAATCCAAACCCTCAAACAACGTACAAGATATGCGGGTTAACTATGAAGCCGCCGGGGTCAGCATTGACCGGGGAAACAAGTTCGTATCCCGCATCAAATCCCTGGTGGAGGAGACGCATCGCCCTGAAGTTTTGGCCGGATTAGGCGGTTTCGGCGCTTTATTTGATTTGTCCGGGTCTGAATATCGCCACCCGGTATTGGTTTCCGGCGCCGATGGCGTTGGCACAAAAATAAAACTGGCAGTTGAACTCGGCATACACGATTCCATCGGTATCGACCTGGTCGCCATGTGTGTCAACGACATCCTGGCACAGGGGGCTGAACCCCTGTTCTTTTTAGATTACTTTGCCTGTTCCAAACTGGACGTCGATACGGCGGCGGACGTTGTCAAGGGGATTGCCCGGGGTTGTAAACTCTCCGATTGCGCGCTGGTTGGCGGGGAGACGGCGGAGATGCCGGAAATGTATCAACCGGGGGAATATGACCTGGCCGGATTTTGTGTAGGGGTTGTAGAGAAAAATGAAATAATCACCGGTAAAAACGTGGCGCCGGATGATATATTGATCGCCCTGCCATCCAGTGGTCCGCACTCGAACGGTTTTTCACTGATTCGCAAGATTTTAACTGACTCGCGGACTGCATTAACTGATACCTTGGCTGGCGTCCTGTTTTCTGAGCTATTGTTGGAGCCGACGCGTATCTACAAGAAGACGATCTTTTCATTGTTGGCGGAAGTAAAGCTGAAAGCGATCGCGCATATAACCGGCGGCGGCTTGACAGAAAATATTCCCAGGGTCATACCCGGGCATCTTTTTGCAGAGATTGACTGCGGCAGTTGGCAGTGGCCGGCGATATTCAAGTGGTTGCAAGCAACGGGGGACATCGACACGGAAGAAATGTACCGGACGTTTAATTGTGGCGTCGGTATGGCGCTCGTGGTTAAAAATGATGATGCGGAAAAAACCCTTCAGCTATTGCAGGAAAACGGCGAGACCGCATGGCGCATCGGCTCAGTCCGTAGCAATGACGGCAAAGCCGCGCGGGTACGATACGTTTGATCATTTTTTGCCAACCGCATTCCGGGTTGCCGTTAAAATTCCCCGCAAGATATTGTATTCATTGCTATCCAATTGCGCGCGATTGAATAATCGCTTTATCCGCCGCATCAGGCGACGGGGTTGAGCCGGGTCGAAATAACCGATGTCCGTCAACGTTTGTTGAAAATGTCGATACAAGTGCTCCATCTGCTCGGCAGTGGCAAGCGGCGGCGGTAAATTTCGCTCCCCGGTATCTTTGCCCTCTTTACCCGCGGCAAGATGCTGCTTGTTGATTTCGTAACATATGATTTGCACCGCCGCGGCGACATTCAGGGAGGAAAAATTCGCGTTCGTCGGAATCCGGATCATGGCGTGACATAACTCCAATTGATCATTCGACAAACCGGCGCTTTCAGGACCAAATACGATTGCCGCCCTGAAATCCGCGCCGGCGCGCGTGGCGACCCGCTCCGCCGCGGCTGCCGGCGTCAGCACGGGCCAAGAGATACTGCGTGGACGCGCGCTTGTCGCAAAGACTGAGGCGCATTCCGCAACGGCTTCTTCAAGTCGTGAAAATACCTGGGCGCGGGCGAGGATATCATCCGCGCCCGCGGCCCTGGCGGTGCATTCAGCGCTTGGAAATTGCTCAGGGGAAACCAAGGCGAGGTGTTCCAGTCCCATGGTTTTCATCGCCCGCGCGGCAGCGCCGATGTTCCCGGGGTGGGTGGTATTTACCAAAATGATCTTTACCGTTTCCAACATGAGAATATAATCACTCCGGCCTTTTTGCCGGGACCAAGATAGTGTATAAACTGAGATGACCGCAAACAGGGAGAAAAAAAATGCCACCCATGCTTAACATAGGAATTCGCGCCGTCCATTCGGCGGCCGATTGGATTATCCGCTGCATGGACCAGTTGCAGGGTATCGTGGTGACTGAGAAAAGCCGTAACGATTTTGTCACTGAAGTTGACAGGCGCGCAGAACAAATCATTATCGAGAGCATACACCGGGCTTATCCTGACCATGCCATTTTAGCCGAGGAAAGCGGTGCGCAGGAGGGCAATGAATACCAGTGGATCATCGACCCACTCGACGGCACGACGAATTTTCTGCATGGCTTTCCTCAATTCGCGATCTCGGTTGCATTAAAGCACAAAGGCGTCCTTGAGCAAGCCATCATTTATGACCCCCTGCGACAAGAGTTGTTCACCGCAAGCAGGGGCGGCGGCGCACGCCTGAATGACCGCCGTATCCGCGTCTCCCGGCAAAACTCGCTGGAGGGGGCGCTGATTGGCACGGGTTTCCCGTTTCGGTCCCTTGACAGGCTCGATACCTATATCGAGGTATTCAGAAAATTAACTTCTTTAACTGCCGGCATAAGGCGGCCCGGGGCGGCGGCGCTGGACCTCGCTTACGTCGCCTGTGGCCGCCTGGATGGATTTTGGGAATACGGATTAAAACAATGGGACATTGCCGCCGGCGCGCTGCTCATCAGGGAAGCCGGGGGTTATGCCAGCGACATTGACAATGACAACCCGGCAATCGATTCCGGCGACATTGTGGCAGGAAACCCGATTATCCATAATTTGCTGCTCAACGTAATTCACGACGACGCCAATATCAGCGCGTAGAGACGCGCTTGCGCGCCTCTACGCCCGATCTCTCCTGTTCTTATGTTCCTCTGCTTCCCCTACATCCCCTCTTCATCAGGTTGTTCCATCATCGGGTACTCGGTAGATTCCATTTCCGTCGTGGTAGATCCTCCGCTATTAAACTTCATGACAGCGAAAATCACGATACCGATTATCGCGATCACGACCAACCACTCAATCATGGTAAGGCCTTCGGTTTTCTTTTTCATAAACATTGTGTCATCTCCTCATGGAAAATGTTGTATATGCCTTGATATTAGTGCCTGGCAACCCGACAGACCGCTCACCCAGGAGGTTGACGGACGCTGGCAGGCCTTGCGATGCATAGTATAAAACAGTTTTCATGTCAGTTGAAAATATAAATGCAAGATATAAAAAATAATCATGCTGTACCTGCCCTTGCCGCCGCGTATTTATCCATCGCTCTTCGTCGGGACAGATTTATGGTGCTCATCACAACAATAGTAACGTGAATCTTGTTTAATTGCGGAAGTTTCGGGAATATACAGCTGACAATAATCGCATTGAACCATTTTCGAGACACGGCTGGTCTGGTCTTTGTCCATGCTGAGATTTTTTCCGGCAAAAAATCGTCTGAGCAGAAAGATAACCAAACCAAGCAGCGCTATTATGATTAAGAGACGTGACACTTTTCTATTTGCTTTTATCGGTGATTGAAAGGGTGTGTGCCTCGTTATAAATCAAGTATCCTTAATCCGGGGATAGTATACTGAACCGGTTCGCATATAAATACTCATAGTCATTGAAAACAAGACGCCCATAAGGATAAGAAACACGATGAACCTGCACGAATACCAGGCAAAAATTCTTTTTTCGGAATATAACATTCCCGTCCCGGCCGGAAAGCCGGCTCGTTCCGTCAAGGATGCGGTAAGTATCGCCGCTGAGCTGGGCGGTGACAGCTGGATTGTGAAAGCCCAGGTACACGCCGGCGGACGAGGCAAGGCCGGCGGGGTAAAATTAGTCAACGGCAAACGGGAATTGGAAGATTATGTACAAGACATGCTGGGCAAGCTATTGATCACAAAACAATCCGGACCCGGAGGAAAACCCGTGAACTGTGTCCTGGTCTCGGCCTTGTCCGAGATAGATTCCGAGCTTTACCTGGGAATGCTGGTTGACAGGAGCAAGCGCCGAATTGCGGTTATGGCCTCACGCGCCGGCGGAGTGGATATAGAAGAAGTCGCCTCGACAGAACCTGCGAAGATCTTCACATTTACTATCGATCCGGTAATGGGGCTGCAACAATATCAATGCCGCGCTTTAGGGCTTTCGATGAAGCTGAACGATCTGCAAAGAAAACAACTGGCGAAAATTTTAGCCGGTCTCTATCGGCTTTTTATCGATAAGGATCTCAGCCTGGTTGAAATCAACCCCCTGGTTATTACTAAAGCCGGGGATTTAGAGGCATTGGATGCGAAAGTATCCATTGATGACAATGCCCTTTATCGCCAGGCGGAATTGGAAAGCTGGCGCGACCCCAGCCAGGAAGACGAAAAAGAACACAAGGCTGAATTATTTGATCTTAACTACGTTGCGTTGGACGGCAATATCGCCTGTATGGTAAACGGCGCCGGCCTGGCCATGGCAACCATGGATATTATCAAGTTGCATGGAGGCGAACCTGCCAATTTCCTGGACGTGGGGGGCGGGGCAACAACGGAACGCGTCGCTGAAGCCTTTAAGCTGATCATGTCGGATACGAAAGTAGAAGCGATTTTAGTCAATATTTTCGGTGGAATAGTACGCTGTGACCTTATCGCAGGGGGCATCATCAAGGCAGTTAAAGAAACAGGGATTGAAGTTCCGGTAGTGGTCAGGCTCGAAGGCACCAATGTCGATCAAGGCAAAAAACTGCTTGATGAAAGCGAATTGAAAATCATCTCAGCCGATGACCTGACTGATGCCGCCCATAAAGTCGTCTCAGCAGCAAAAGGAGAAAGCGGATGGCTATCGTCGTAGATAAAAGAACAAGAGTAATCGTGCAGGGATTCACCGGTCGTCAAGGCGCTTTCCATGCAGAACAGGCAATTGCATATGGCACGCAAATAGTCGGCGGCGTTACCCCGGGACGCGGTGGTCAAACTCACCTTGACAGACCGGTTTTCGATACCGTTGAAGAGGCAGTCAAGGAAACAAACGCAGACGCCAGCATGCTCATGGTGCCCGCCGCTTTTGCAGGAGAGGCCATTACCGAAGCAGCCGAGGCCGGGATTAAAACAATCGTCTGTATCACGGAAGGGATTCCAATCGTTGATATGGTTAAAGTCCGCGCCAGCATCGATCAATATCCCGACGCAAGGCTGATCGGACCCAATTGTCCGGGCATCATCACACCCGGGGAATGTAAAATCGGCATCATGCCGGGCAGCATCCACAAGCCCGGTTGTATCGGCATCGTCTCCCGCTCCGGCACTTTAACCTACGAAGCGGTGCACCAGACGACAATGGCTGGTCTTGGCCAGAGTACCTGTATAGGTATCGGTGGCGACCCTGTTCACGGCATGAATTTTATCGATTGCCTGGGGTTATTCCAGCAGGACGAGGCAACCGCCGGGGTCATCATGGTGGGCGAGATAGGCGGTACCGCCGAGGAAGAAGCCGCGGAGTTCATCAAACAACGCGTCACCAAGCCGGTAGTCGGTTATATCGCCGGCGTTACCGCGCCGCCGGGCAAGCGCATGGGACACGCCGGCGCGATCATTTCAGGCGGAAAAGGAACCGCCGGAGATAAATTCTCCGCACTCGACTCGGCCGGCGTCACGACCGTCAAATCGCCCGCGGAGCTGGGCGCCGCGATGGCAGCCAAACTGAAATATCGACCCTGAACCAACCCGCCAAAGATCAGTATGAAGCGTATTGCCATTGCCCAGGTTGATTTATGCGTCGGCGATATAAAAGGCAATACGGAGTTGACGCTTCAGTACATTGCAAAAGCAAGGGATACGGCGGCTGCGGATACCATTATATTTCCTGAATTGGCGCTGACCGGTTACCCACCGGAAGACCTGTTGTTGCGCCCCGATTTTCACGTCCAGGTGGAACAAGCTGTTCAGCGGGTTATCCATGCGTCCAATGGCATAAACGTTATTTCAGGCTACCCGGCTAAAAAAGGGACTCGCTTATATAATGCCTGTAGCCTGTTCAGGGATGGGGAACTCATCACGACTTATCATAAAAGAAACCTGCCCAACTACGGCGTGTTCGATGAAAAGCGCTATTTTACTGAAGGCGAAGAGCCGGGTCTGATTGAAACCGCCGAAGCAAGGGTCGCGCTGAGTATATGCGAGGACTTATGGACGGAAGCGCGCGCCGGCGAGGCAGCCGCTGCCGGGGCGGATTTATTGATAAATATAAACGCGTCTCCATACCATACCGATAAGGCAAACGTCAGGGAGAAGCTGCTGAAACGGCGTTCTGCCCATCACAATATTGCGATTATTTACGTCAACCTGGTCGGCGGCCAGGACGAACTGGTATTCGACGGTGGCTCCATGGCCGTCGACAGTCGTGGAGAATTCGTCTTCAAGGCGCCGCAGTTTGAACAGGGAATGTATCTCGTGGAACTTGTGAAGGATGGCGATGGCAAATGCGCCAGGCTGAATTTCGAGTCCCCGCAAGCCCCGCCACTGGCTTTTGAAGAAAGCGTCTACAAGGCATTGGTATTGGGGGTCAGGGATTATGTATTAAAAAACGGTTTCAAGGGCGCGGTCATCGGTTTATCGGGTGGTATCGACTCCGCCTTGACACTGGCGTTAGCCGTCGATGCCCTGGGTTCGGAAAATGTTGAAGCGCTGATTATGCCTTCACGATACACCTCGGACATGAGTATTGAAGACGCGGAAACCATGGCAAAAAACCTGGGCGTCTCTCATCACGGGATCAACATCGAACAACCGTTCTCCGCGTTCACGGAGATTCTGTCACCGGTCTTCAAGGACTTGCCTGTTGACGTAACCGAAGAAAACATCCAGGCCCGCTGTCGGGGGATTTTACTCATGGCTGTATCGAATAAAACCGGCAAATTAGTCCTGACAACGGGAAATAAAAGTGAAATGGCAGTGGGTTACGCAACCCTGTACGGGGATATGGCCGGTGGCTTCGCGCCATTGAAAGACGTGCCGAAAACACTTGTCTACAAGCTGTCCCGGTGGCGGAATCGCAATGAGGAAATAATCCCGCGACGAATTATCGAACGCCCGCCGACCGCGGAACTGCGTTTCGATCAGAAAGACGAGGATTCTCTCCCAGGCTACGCCGTGCTTGACCCGATACTGGAGAAATACATCGAACTGGACCTCAGCCCGGCTGAGATCATCAATGCCGGTTATGACAGGGAAACGGTTTATGAAGTGGTCAAGCTGGTCGACAAGAATGAATACAAACGCCGCCAAGCCGCCCCCGGGGTCAGGATTACCGAACGCGCTTTCGGCCGGGACAGGCGTTATCCGATTACCTCCCGCTACCAGGAAGTTTGAATAAGTTGTAGAGAAATACGGGTTAACGTTTAATCGGCAGGAATAAACTCATTTTTTATGATTTTTTTCAGTTCTTCTACTGAAAAGACCCCAAGCTCCTGCCAAGCCGAGCGGATGCCTATAAGTTGTCGAATTTGGCCCAAAGTCTTTGTGGTAAATAACTTCTTTTTGTCTTCGTAATGAATGAAATCAGAAAGTATCCAGATGAGCGCAGTACGAACATTTGCATCCCCTAAGACAGAATTTTGCGATACAACAAGCGTGATTAGCTCTTCCCAATAAGATTGGGAAACAGTTAACACTTTTACAACATTCGTCAGTTCTGCACCGGTTTTTTCACACACCTCGTTAGCAAGATATCTACGCCACCAAGCACGTGCGAATGGACAGTTTACATAGACACTACGATTACCCCGGGCTTCCGGTAATCCGCTCATACGTCGTAAAGCCGCGCGGACAGTTCTATCGACTTCATTTTTATTTCCTTCTTTTAATATTCTGTCGATTCTTTCAAGACCACCAGGCATAGTACCGCCATTCGCCGCTAAATAATGGGATTTAATTTTGCCTTCTTCTGTATGGCGCAAGGTGATATAGCCCCAGAATGTCACGCGGCAGGCATCTGCCGGGGAAATTGACTCCCAAGCATCGAATATCGATTTTTCGATGTTTTTTGGAGGTTCTTTGAATTCTGCTTCTGTTAGTCGCTCTTCTAGTATCGGCAGACTCCCCCCTGTCTCAATTTTGACTTTTTGTCTGACCCAGTCTGAAAACTCATTGCTGGAGCGGAGGATAGACAGGAATTCCCGCTGCTCGAGAGAACCCTTCGATCTGAGCAGGTTTTTACGTAACTCGGTATAGGAGGCATCTTCGAGCTCTTCATAGTATGGCACGCCTATTCCTCCAATTCAGACTCTGGCGGATGATGAGGATACAATTGAGTTGCGATCCTATCAGCAGCAAAATCATCCTCATCCCAAATCGAAAGTCCACTTTTTTCAAGTTCCTCTGCCAAGGCAACCAAGTTGCGAAATGACCCCCATTTAGAACCTTCCCCCCCTTCCTCATTCTGCTCCTTGTAATCTCGCGTCAATATCTCAAGACATCTACTCGCCACATGGGTCAGCACACTCTTACGATGGTCTTCACGCCCTCTTGAGTTTTGCAGAAAGGGAAACAAATTGGGCGCTACGTTGACTTTAAAATAGAATCCTTCGTCCTCACACGGTTTGACCTCAAAACAGCCGTTGGGTAGTTCTGAATCCTTGACAACATGAAGCAAATGATGAAGAGAGGATGTTGGACGTAAATAAGGTTTCACCGCCAGGCGCGCACCTCGGGGAATGTCGATCGCTCGGCCTTGCCATGCTATTGCCACTTCATCTTTTGGTCCTAGCTCGCAGGTAATTTCAGCAACAGAAATGATAACAGGCCGCAGCATGGGTGGCTCACCAACTACGCCTTTATCCCATTCTACTCGTTGGTGCGAGTTATCCGATAAATGCAATCGTCTGTATCCCGTCAAAGGCACTGAAACCAGGCAGCCGTACTTGGCCTTGCCCTCAACGAGTACCCGCTCAAGAAACGCCGCCCCTTTGACCGTATGATCCAAGAACACGGAAACGCCATCTGTCTGTGGTGTTGTTTCAACCAAATACTCTCCATAAGGATAGGATAAATTGCCATCCTCAAGGGCCGGATAGGGAAGCAACCGTACACTATCTCCAACTCGCGCCATTATTTTATTCCCGATTTTCTAAACCAGCGGCGCGGCGAATAAGCTGTGTCTTCAGAACAATCGGTACATCATCCGCCAAGTTAACACTTGGCGGCAATTCATAATCAAACTCAATTTCGATCATCTTCTTCGGGTGGAGCGCGCCAAGTTTGATGCCGAGTGCGTGACCTTCTTCATTACAAGTAAACATATCCTTGGGTACAATCTCACCATTTATTTTGGCGATCTTCAACCTTACAAACGATTCTGTCCCGAAGGGGTCGCAACTCTCATCCAGATTCTCATCAAGGGTAAATCGCACCTCGCTTCCAGCAGTTTTCTCGTCAATTGTAAGATCGACACGACAGGAACGCTTGTCCACGGGAACCGACAACGCGCCAAACTGGATAGCCTTACCTGCCCGACGAAAAGTTCCACGCCCTCCTTTGTTTTTATTGATACCCCCTCCTTGTCCATTATTTCCAGGACCAACGGGGCCCTGACCACCCTCTGCATCTTGTTGATCTGGTATGCTTTGAAAACGCGGCGATCTTTGTATTTCTTGAAATTGTCCTGCTAACCCTGCACGGCGACCACCAGACAAAATCCCTTGTGAAGTAATTGCCATAACGTCTGATATTGGGAACACCTCGTTATCATAGGTTGGCACAACCTCTTTTATTTTGGAAAATACGACCGTCATCGCTTTGTCCAGCTTTTCCCTTTCCTTATCACTGAGCCATTTTTTGGCTTCCAGATGATTGTGAAGCGGGCCTTCCGCCTTGCGAACCAGCCGATGAATCTCACCATCGCAAGCATTCAGGAGAATAATACAATGAAATGGTTTGAACTCAGTAAACCGATTCCGCCGAAGTTTGGGTAAATCGTCAGTGACCCACATACCGTTTCTGCAAAGTTCGACTCGTGAACCCCCCCCCTGATGCAGTAAACGCCAACGCATGGAAATACGGCCAATATCCGTATCAACGCAAATGTCTTCGCCGTGTCGCATGGTTTCAAAGGCAGTCCACGCTCTTGAGCCAGACGGAAACTTATTACGTGTGCGTTTTTGCGTACTGAATTGTTTCAAAGTTGAGGCGATATTTGCCTCGCTCAGAATTTTTTCATCACCATTTTCTGCAAATTCAATGCGCAATTCTTCTTTTGCAAATGCAGCGAAGAAGTTACATGCCGCTGCCCTTGACACCAGTTCCCACAATGATTTACCATTTTCGCGAAATCGGTTGAATCCAGGCACAGCCACTACAGTGCCAGCGCCAGGTTTCCACTTACTTGCAATCCATTCCAGCTTGCTCTTTACGTAGTCTGGAACTTCATTATCCTCGGGAAATACATGATGGTCGAAAAGATCGTCCTTGATATCCTTGACATAGAAGCCATCCTTGCTTTTGCGTCTACCGTCCTGTTCATGCGAAGCGAGAATCGCATGTCCTGATCCGATTATGCCGCCTTGTTCCGTCCGACCACCATATAGGACGTACCGAAGGTCAGATGCAGGTATAATCGTCAGATGACCATTACCTACAGCCCCGGTTCCTTCATTACCCTTGACACTCAGGCCGTCAGCGAGTAATCCTTTCATCCTGTCTTTGTTGAGACCAATACCGTTATCCAATACAAAGAGCGTTGTGCATTCATTTAATTCCGTGCAATTCGAAATGGCTTGCACAATTCCGGTTGCCTGGTCCGGCAACTCTCCCTTCAAAAGCTTTTTCTGGTCAGCCACCGCTTGTCTAAATACTGAACGATAAGTCTTGATACCAGGAACCAAGTCCATATTGTGCTTTTCGACCTCAAACCGGACTATGGCGAGATCGCGTTCAGCTTCCCGCGCCGCATCCAAAGAGTTCTGTAACAATTCTCTTACAATCGCCGCCGGATTAAGATCGTGAAATCCAGCGACCCCGGCAGCGGTGAAACCAGATAAATCTCCGACGCCGAACCGAAGATCAGGTTGACTGCTCTTTGCCCGTTTTCGTTTTTTGCTCATTGTTACTTCTCACCATCTTTCAGCAATTTTTCAATACGCTCCATGACCATATCAGCCCGTCTATCAAGAAAATTTTCATAGGCCTCCCCCAAGTCTTCACCTGATTCCTTTCTGACAGCGATCAGGTAGTCTCCTGGAACCAGATGAGTTTTGAGACGTTTTTTTACTTCGTTTTCTGGCTTTCCTGTAAATTCGGACGCTTGGATTGCTTCCAGAAGAAAATCGCCAGGCCATTTTTTTGCCCACTCCTTGTTTGATGGTGGGTCCAATAACATACAATTTAATGAAACGTTGGAAGGTTTACTAAATTCTTTCAAAAGAGCCTTAGGAAAAATGTGATGATGATCTACCTTGCTACCCAGTCTCAATTTTTTGTTTGATGTAATATCCCTTGCGCCATCCAAAGAACACGCGACAAGAATAGCTCGACTTAATGTGCCTCTGTTTTTTGGCCATCCTGCCTTTTTTAAATGCTCTTTTTCGGGACGGTCACAGGTGAATACAGGAACATTGGATTCCTGCCCTCTCCCTCCTAACACTTCAACCAGAGCATCATAATCTTCTTTTAGCCTGTCATTCGCCTGTCTGTCATAGCGGTCTGTAAAAAATGACCACCAAAGATATTTTCCAACAAGTCGCATTGCTTTTGCATGAGCATGTCCGCTTTTTGGGATATATCGATGAAGCGCTGGCAAAACACGCAATGGAACTGCGGTCGGTAATCTTTGCGCATTCCAAATGCGCAAGTCCTTCAATATTTCGCTCGTCCATTTAATTCCAGCCACGATATCGTCCCAATCTTTTGTTAGCGCATTAAAATCAAGTTTGACATAATTACCGTAAGTTGGTCTTTTCTCTTCAATAAGACATCGCACTTTCAGCACCAAATCACCCACACTATCTTCCAAGTCGACGATTGCTAGAACATTTCTCTCCAGTTCCTCAACTTTGTCCTTCAGGGATTCGGAGGTTTCGATCTCCATTTGTGCAACTGCAAGATCATACGCCGACAACCGTACCGATGACCGGTTAGTCTCAATGAAAATATCGATTGCTTCATCCACCGGTGTATCCTGAGGCAATGAAAAATAGGGTAAAGCAGTCGCGCTAAACCTGTTTCGAAGACGCAGGATCAGACTATCCAGATATTCGTCGTTGCAATTACTGGCCTGTTCAGCTTCTTTCCGCCAAGTTGTCGGAGAATTAGCGCTGATATTGTTTTCCGGCGCTAATATCTTTACCGGCAATAACTGATGCTCAAATTCTCTGATAGGATTATCAATAATACTCTTGTTTCGAGCGGTTTTTTTGAAGGCTTTGACCCCCGACTCCATATATTCGCCTTTCTTTTTCTCAAAAGTCACGTAATAGGTATGATTCGAGTAATTATCACTAAAACTTCTCCACAAGGCTGTAAGCCGTTGTTGCCCATCTAAAAGATATTGTCTGCAAGATTCGCCATTGTCAGGCGACCCGGGAAGGGGGCGAGTCTCAAATGGCGGTTCATCGGGATTCGCTTCAAGTACCAGAAATACACCAAGCGGGCGTTTTTTCAAAATAGCCCAAAGGAATTTTTCAACGTGTTCAGGTGTCCAGACCTCGTCTCGTTGGAAGCGAGGCAATCGAACAAATCCACGCCGAACGTCATTGAACCAATCTTCAATCTGCCTTGATGTAGTTTGCATAATGTTTTCCTACCTGCGGGTAACTGCTATCAGAATTTCAACTGCCTGCTTGACTTCTTCTTCCGTGTTGAATCGACCCACGCTAATCCGGACAGCGCTATTGGCCGTCTCTCGGTCCAAATGTAACGCTTCAAGCACGTGAGAAACCTTAGCAGTAGATGAAGAACACGCTGAACCAGTTGATATGGCAAGATGGTCGCTAACTCGGTTAACAATATCTTCTCCACTGAAACCCGGGAAACCGAGGTTCAAGTTGCCTGGCAACCGCTGCTTTGGATGTCCGAAAAGCCGTATTTCCGGTACTCTATCCCGTAACCTTGCATACAGCATTGCAGTAAGACGACTGGTATGTGCCATGTCTCTTTTGGTCTCGTTAAACGCAATACGGCTTGCCTCGCCAAACCCCACTGCCAGCGGCACTGCCACTGTTCCCGGACGCAATCCGTTTTCCTGGCTGCCACCTGTTGTTAAAGGTTGTAGGACTGAAATGTTGTTCCAGCGCACATAAAGCGCACCCATGCCTTTCGGCCCATAGAATTTGTGTGCTGAAAAACTCATAAAATCCACACCTAAAGCATGGACATCGACTGGAATTTTACCAACCGCTTGGGTCGCATCCGAATGCATATAGACGCCAGCCTGCTGGCAAATCCTGGCAATATCTCTGACGGGTTGAATAACTCCTATTTCGTTGTTCGCCAACATAACTGACACAAGCAGTGTTTTCTTATCCACTGCCTTACGTACCATATCAAGATCAACCAACCCATCTGAATTAACAGGCAAATAAACAATCTCAAATCCCTCTGTTTGTAAGGCTTTACAAGTTTCCAGAATACAAGCATGTTCCGTGGAAACAGTTATAATTTTTTCGCGCCCTTCCGGATTCCTCCCAGCAATGCCGCGCAGGGCAATGTTACAAGATTCTGTCGCGCCGGAGGTAAACATAATCTCGCGCATATCCGCGCTGATTAGACCCGACACCAAAGCGCGACTTCTTTCCAAGGCGTTAGCAGCTTGCCAACCGTAAGGATGGCTGTCAGAGTGAGGATTGCCAAAATCCTCTGTAAAATAGGGCAACATAGCTTCCCTAACTCTGGGGTCAGTTCGGGTAGTTGCCTGATTATCCAGATATACGGGCCGTTGAGCCATAAGAGGTCAGTCTGTACAGTCGCAAGGCAGGATATTATCCGTAAATTTGGAAAGGTCCTTTTTACTTTCCGATTCTGCCAATAGCTGATAGGAAAAGTTGTTTTCTATGCCAAAGAATCCGATAAAGTTATTTGGGATATCCCGTTGTGTTTGCCGCTGTTCTGCCTTAAGGTCGCGACCATATTTCCGTTCTATTCCCCCCCACCAACTCAAATCGCAAGGGGTATTTTTGAGTTCTTCGTCAAGACTGACCCCAAGGATGGAATGTACTTTTTGTAAACCTTGAGTACCTTTCAGAAAACAATAAGTACAGTTGGAAAGCCCATCTTCAGCATTCAGTTCCAAGTCCCAACTCTGTTTTTTCCAAAAACCATCGACATCCTCCTTAGTAACACCCATCTCGGAGAATGGCATATAGACATGTTCACCCTCATAACCAGCGGATTCCAGTCCCCCGCTGTTTCGCCGACGTACTTTAATAACACGACGCATTTCATCGTAGCGAAGACCCACAAAAGCCAGATATTCAACTCCGTCTTTCCCGAAAAAGGTACTCGTTCCGAGCGTTTTCCCATGCAAACATGGGTTTTGAAACGTTTGGACGGCAACAGAAAAATCTGTATAAGACTGTGATGGCCTATATACCGGCCGCTCGCGCACAAATTTTTTCTTTTCCAAAAGAATACTTCGTGGAACGCTCCCTCTATTGCGTAAATGCCGCGCATAGATATCATCATCTTCTAAACGGCTGCCATTTCCGAAATGACCAAGGCGCTCAGTTTCAGGCTTATTGGCAAACCATTCCTTCAGGAAGGCACGTGTTGATTCCAGCTTCAGATTTTTCGTACAGGTGCGCTGAAAAACATTCGGGACAAAACCCGTCCAAGACAACAGCTCTTCATAGACTTCACCGCGCCAATGGTATCCATCCGGCGTTGTTTCGGACCAAGGTTCGGACTTCACAAGGCGATAAGAAGGAAGACGTATATATTCACCATTTCGGGCGTCTTCATAAGTCTGAAATTCCACCCAGAAGAACGGGATGGAATATCTCGTTTCAACCAGTTGCTTACACTGACGGACAAAATTGTAAGTTTCAGGGTGTTCAGCTGAGGTATTGTTGAATACTACTACATCGCCCCGCTCAGCCTTTAGAAGGCCCGCTTCCAGAAGTACAAACAGCAACATTCCACTCGACCGTCCACCGGAAAATTTGACTACATGGGGAAGTTCATCATGCCCTGTAACTTCATAGTAAAAGTTGTGAACAGCGGCAGGGTCGAATTCTTTTACGGGTTGTATCCCGTGTGCAATTTCAAGCGCAGGCACATCAGTAATCATAAGTTTACTCATTGCTTATTCATACTCTTAGAATTGCTGTTAGCTGAAACATACCTTACCTGATTTATCAGGAACGGATCAAATTAATTATAAAGAAAGATGACAGCATTCTTTTGTGACATCCTCATCAAGAGGCTTGCAGGGCCACAAATGACAAACCTGATATCCTTTGCTCGCCTTTGTACCCTGTTCAGCGGACTACTGTTTCTTTTATTTCGTATGCGCCGGGATGGTTCGGGTAGTTTAATTCCAGTACCCGCACGGCATCATCGGACAGTTTCTGCATGTCTAAAATTTTATAAGCCTTGGCCATCAAAACCAGGGCGTCGGGTACGGAAGGGGTGCGAGGGTAGGTTTCCACCACATGCTTGGCCCTATTGGCCGCAGCTACAAGTGCGCCCCTCTTCATGTAGTAGTTCGCTACATGTATTTCATGTTTTGCCAACCTGTTGCGCAGGAACACCATTCTTTTTTTGGCATCCTCGGCATATCCGCTTTGCGGGTATCTTTCAATAAGTTCAGAGAAGGCTTGAAATGCAGTCATGGCGGCGCCTTGGTCGCGTTGGCTTGAATCTATCGGCAAAAACCGCTCCGTCAGCCCTTTACCCCTGTTGAAGTTGACCAGGCCCTTCAGGTAGTAGGCATAATCAACGTGGATATTCTGGGGGTATAAACGAATGAAACGATCACATGCCGACATGGCAGATTCGAACTCCTCGGTTTTATAATAGGCGTAGGCCAAATCCAGGAGTGACTGCTGCCCGTAAACACCAAATGGGAAACGGGTTTCAAGAAACTCGTAATATTCAACTGCCTTGCTGTAGTAACCTGAATCAAGGGCCCCTTTGGCCTCGGAATACAGGCGCTCCACCGTCCAGTTTTTGGCTGCATCATCATCCTTGTCGCCAAACCAGGCGCAGCCCCCAAGACTCAAGAAAAATATAAATAGAAAGCGCATACTATTCAGGTTATAACAATATTCATCCCCCGGCAAAACAAATCAGGCATCAGTCGCAAAGGAATCTCTGATTAAGTCGGAGGTTCCTGCGATACAGGGATGTATCGCCCCAAATAATATTTATTGGCAATGCCGACCAAGCATTGATTTTGTGAGGAAAATGAAAATCATATTTTTATTTTCCTCGCCCTGACAAGTCCGGGACAGACTTGTTCAGGGTACCCTGAAATTATCTTCAAATTACCGGCATGGATATGAAACAGGAGACATTCAGCGTAATTATACCAGAAAATCATGGTGGCAAACGGTTGGATCAGGTATTAGCCCTATTGTGTCCGCAACACTCTCGTTCACGCTTGCAGGCGTGGATAAAAGCCGGGTTTGTCAGCGTGGACGGCGCATCCCTGAAACAGAAAGACATTGTATACGGCGGTCAATCAATTGCAGTAAAGGCGCAAATCGAAAGCCGGAATGAAAAATGGATTCAACAGAAAATTCCCATCGATGTCATCCATGAAGATGATGACCTTATTGTGGTTAATAAGGCCCCGGGCATTGTTGTTCACCCGGGCGCGGGCAACCCGGATCGCACCCTGGTCAACGCCTTGTTGTTTTACTGCCCTGAACTGGAGCAAATCCCGAGGGCGGGCATAGTGCAACGACTGGATAAAGAAACCTCCGGGATCATGGTGGTGGCGAAATCATTGAAAGCCCACACGAAACTGGTCAGGGATTTACAGGCGAGAAAAATCACCAGGGAGTACCGGGCCATCGTCCATGGACAATTAATCAGCGGCGGGACAATAAACGCAGCCATCGGCAGGCATCCGACGCTGCGAAAACGCATGGCCGTAACTGACAGGGGCAAAGCCGCAACGACCCATTATCGAATAATCCACAAATATCCTGTGTGCACGGATATCCGGTTACGGCTGGAAACGGGACGCACCCATCAAATCCGCGTTCACCTGGCGCACCTGGGCCATCCCATCATCGGCGACCCCGTTTATGGAGGAAAGCGTCGCCCGCCAAAGAACGCATCGGACAGGCTCAGGGAGAAAATCGCCGCATTTCCCAGGCAAGCCCTGCACGCAGTTCGACTGGAGTTGAACCATCCGTCCCGCAATGAACAATTAACATGGTCTGCGCCGCTGGCAAAAGATATTGAAGAGCTCCTTGAAACCATCAGGGAGGAAGGGGGAAGTTTGAAGGGAGAAAGGTGAGGTTTGAAGTATGGGGTTTGAGATGTTAAAAGCGGGAGTCTGATGGATAAGACCTGGATACCCGCCGATTGGCCGGCGCCCGCGCACGTGCGCGCCGGGACAACAACGCGGCTGGGCGGCGCCAGCCGGCCCCCATTCGACGGCTTTAATTTAGCCGGACACGTCGGCGATGACCCGGACTCCGTTGCAGAAAACCGCTTGCAGCTGCAAAACCAGCTGAACCTGCCGGCTGTACCGAACTGGCTGAAACAGCGCCACGGCAACCGGGTTGTTGAAATAAATTCAGGTGAAATGGCGGAGGCGGAGGCGGACGGCGCTTATACCCGCGAAACCGGCAGGGTGTGCGCTGTTTTAACGGCCGATTGCATTCCCCTGCTACTTTGTAATAAAACCGGTTCTGAAATCGCCTCGGTTCACATTGGCTGGCGCGGATTATGTCAAGGGATCATAAAAACCGCCTTGACCATGTTTAATGACGCCCCCCGGGAATTACTGGCCTGGTCAGGACCCCATATCAGCCAGGCAAATTACGAAGTCGGCAATGACGTCGTCTCGGCCTGTTCATCCGTCCTGCCGGAAACGGAGAGCGTAATCAGCCAAGGCCGCGCGGGGCGCTGGTACCTGGACCTGGGACAACTGGTTAAAACCGAATTGTCCCGCCACGGCGTTGCCAACATTTACGGCTGCAACCAGTGCACCTGTGCAAGAGGAGACCTGCTTTATTCTTACCGACGGGATGGCGTCACGGGACGCATGGCAAGCCTGATATGGATGGATGCTGATAAAACCACAAACCAGGGAAGCTGACCAGAGCACCGGGAACGCAACGATAATCAAGACAATCCGGCAAAGGCCTTCCGCCACCACGGATGTTTACCCTGGGGCGCAGTCCGGGTTTGTCCGTTGCAGGCTTGAATAAGGGCAAAATGGCCATATTTTTATGGTGTTATACATTACCTGGGTTCATTGATGCGTATTGATCGATTGACAAGCAAGTTTCAACAGGCGCTGGCGGAGGCGCAAAGCCTTGCGCTTGGGCGGGATAATCAGTTCATTGAACCGGTGCACGTTATGGCGTCGTTGCTGGAGCAGGAAGGCGGTTCGACCACCCATTTATTGAGCCTTGCCGGGGTAGACGTCAAACGCTTACACAAACGGGTAATGGACGGTATTGATAATTTACCTCGCGTCCAGGGACATAATGGGGAAATATACGTATCCAAAAACCTGGATCGACTGTTCAACCTCGCCGACAAGCACGCTCAAGACCGCAAGGATCAATATATCTCCAGTGAATTGTTCTCCATCGCCGCGGTAGATGATAAATCGGAGCTGGAGAAATTCATGCGGGAGAGCGGCGCCGACAAACGTAAGATAGAGGCGGCGATAAACAAGATACGTGGCGGAGAGAACGTCAATGACCCCCATAGTGAAGACAACCGGCGCGCATTGAGCAAGTTCACGATTAACTTGACCGACCAGGCCAACCAGGGAAAGCTGGACCCCGTTATCGGCCGGGATGATGAGATACGCCGCACCATTCAGGTGTTGCAAAGACGAACGAAAAATAATCCCGTGCTGATCGGCGAACCGGGCGTCGGCAAAACCGCCATCGTCGAGGGCCTGGCGCAACGCATTGTCAACGGCGAGGTGCCTGAGGCGTTGAAAGGGAAACAACTACTGGCATTGGATATGGGATCACTCATCGCCGGGGCGAAGTTTCGCGGTGAATTTGAAGAACGGTTGAAGGCGGTCTTGAACGATTTGGGCAAGCAACAAGGCCGGATCATCCTGTTTATCGACGAGGTGCATACCATGGTCGGCGCCGGCAAGGCCGAAGGAGCAATGGACGCCGGCAACATGCTGAAACCTGCCCTGGCCAGGGGCGAGCTGCATTGTATCGGCGCCACGACACTGGATGAATACAGGCAAAATATCGAGAAGGACGCGGCGCTGGAGCGACGCTTTCAAAAAGTATTTATCGGCGAACCGGGCGTTGACGACACCATTGCCATTCTACGCGGCCTGAAAGAACGCTACGAAGTGCACCATAACGTGCAAATCACCGACCCGGCGATTATCTCTGCGGCTACCCTTGGGCAGCGTTACATAACCGACAGGCAACTGCCCGACAAGGCCATTGATTTAATCGATGAGGCTGCCAGCCGGATCAGCATCGAGATCGATTCCAAGCCGGAGGCAATGGATCGTCTGGAAAGACGGCTCATTCAAATGAAAATCGAGCGCGAGGCCCTGAAGAAGGAGTCCGATGAAGCATCGAAGAAACGCCTGAAAGACCTGGAGGGGGAGATACGGAAGGTCGAGTTGGAGTTTTCAGACCTGGAAGAGATCTGGAAATCTGAAAAAGCGGCTTTACAGGGCGCCCACGATATAAAGGAAAAGCTGGAACAGTCCCGGCTGGAATTTGAATCGGCGCAAAGGGCCGGCGACCTTAACCGGATGTCGGAATTGCAATACGGCATTATTCCAGAACTGGAAAAACAACTCGAGAAAGCCAACCAGACTGAAGCACAGTCAATGCAACTGTTGCGAAACAAAGTGACAGAAAATGAAATTGCAGAAGTGGTTTCCAAGTGGACGGGGATCCCGGTCGCGAAGATGCTACAGGGGGAAAGGGATAAGCTCTTGCAGATGGAGGAAGCCTTACATCACCGGGTCATCGGGCAGGATGAGGCAATAACCGCGGTAGCCGATGCCATCCGCCGCTCCCGCGCTGGTCTTTCGGATCCGAACAGACCCAATGGCTCGTTTCTTTTTCTTGGCCCAACCGGTGTCGGCAAAACGGAACTGTGCAAAGCCCTGGCTGATTTTTTATTTGACAGCGAAGATGCGATTGTCCGCATCGACATGTCGGAGTACATGGAAAAGCACGCTGTGGCCAAGTTGATCGGCGCGCCCCCGGGCTACATCGGCTATGACGAAGGCGGCCAACTGACCGAGCGGGTCAGGAGAAGACCCTACAGCCTGGTATTGCTGGATGAAGTGGAAAAAGCCCATCCTGATGTTTTCAATATTCTATTACAGGTATTGGACGACGGCCGTTTGACGGACAGTCAAGGCAGGAAGGTTGATTTCCGCAATACTGTTATCATCATGACCTCGAACCTGGGGTCGGACCGGATACGGGAACTGTCCGACGAAGCAGGTTATGAGACCATGAAAGCCACGGTCCTCGAGATCGTATCTTCCTGGTTTCGGCCGGAATTCCTGAACCGGGTCGATGATCTGGTGGTCTTCCATCCATTAAAACGCGAACAAATCAAGGCCATTGCCGATATCCAGATTGGCTGGCTGAAACAGCGCCTGGCTGAGCAGGATTTCACCATAATCGTTTCGGATGACGCCAAAAACATGCTGGCGCGTATCGGGTTCAACCCTGCCTATGGCGCCCGGCCCCTGAAACGGACTGTGCAAACATACCTGGAAACGCCATTGGCAAAAGAGCTGCTGGCGGGGAATTTTCACGCCGCGGATACGATTTACGTCGATGCGACAAAAGGTGAGCTTACCTTTTCCAATAAACCGCACACTTCATACTTCACCACAGGAGGTCAGTGAATTGTATGCCGGGCTGTGAGTCGGTAATATAGCGCAAGCTCACACTTCAAACTTGAAAATGCAATTCATTGAACTGCTGCAAACGTCTCCCTTTTTTTTCCATGCCGCGTTCGCCGCGCTTGGTTTAATCACGGGCAGTTTCTTGAACGTTGTGATATATCGGCTGCCCGGAATGATCAAGGCTAACTGGCGAGAGGAATGTTGCGAATTTTTAGAAATAAAAAACGAAAGCAATGCCGATGCGGAACCTTATAATTTAATCAGGCCCAGGTCCAGGTGTCCGCAATGCAAGCATAAAATAACCGCCCTGGAAAACATCCCCGTGCTGAGTTTTCTTTTTCTTGGAGGAAAATGCTCCGAGTGCAAAAATAAAATTTCACTGCGATATCCCCTCGTCGAAATTCTGACTGCGCTCCTGACGGTTGCAGTCTCGGTAAAATTCGGCATTACCATCCAGATGTTTTTCGCCTGTTTATTCACTTGGGCGCTGATTTCATTAACCTTTATCGATATTGACCATCAGCTGTTGCCGGACGACATCACTCTTCCTTTCCTCTGGCTGGGCCTGCTCTGTAATTACTTCGGGTTATTCACTGACATTTATTCCAGCCTGATGGGGGCCGCGCTGGGCTACGGCATACTCTGGGCTATTTACCAACTATTCAAGCTCATTACCGGAAAGGAAGGCATGGGCTTTGGTGATTTAAAGCTGTTAGCCATGTTGGGAGCATGGGCAGGGTGGCAAACCCTGGCGACGATCATTCTGGTTTCTTCCTTATCAGGCGCACTGGTCGGAGTATGCCTGGTTTTATTTCGCCGCCGGCAAAGACCCGCGCTGGAAAGAGGCGTAAATCCGTTATCGGTTCCTATCTCTTTCGGTCCCTATTTGGCCCTGGCAGGATGGCTCAGCCTGGTATGGGGGCTGGATCTTTTTACTTACCATAACGCCCTGGGTCCGGCTCCATGAAGCGGCCTTTACGCGTCGGTTTAACCGGGGGGATCGGCAGCGGCAAATCAACCGTCAAAAAATATTTTGATGAACTTGGCGTGCCAACCATCGATGCAGACGAGGTCTCTCACCAAATTGCCAAACCGGGCCAAGCTGCATTCAAAGATATAGTCGAGTTGTTCGGGGCAGAGATCCTGGACAGCTCAGGCAATCTACGCCGGCAGCATATACGGACACTGGTATTTAATGCCCCCTCCCTTAAAAAAAAGCTGGAGGCCATAATCCACCCACTGGTTCGCAAGGAAATACGGGCATTCATAAATAAAGCCAACTATCTTTATTGCATAATTTGCATACCATTGCTGCTGGAAACCAATGCGCGGGCGGAAGTAGACAGGATACTGGTAATCGATACGCCGGAGAAATTGCAGGTATTACGGGCAAGCCGACGGGACAAAACGGACAAGAAGCATATAAAGAGTATAATCAACGCTCAAATCGATCCTGGAGAGAGGCTCCGCGCCGCCGATGATGTCATCGTTAATGATAGTGATTTCGAAAATCTGAAATTCCAGGTCGGACGCTTACATGATAAATATATTGAACTGGCGCCATAACCCGATTCGACTGTCGTGACCGACTACCTGATATACGAACAACCGTTGAATGAACGCATCAGGACTTTTTTAAGGATTGAGCATTTATTCAGCATGATTAATCATTATTCGGAAATACCGGATGCCTGGGACGCACGGCTGACAATCTCCTCCTTGCTCGAGTTGAGTGATTTACTGGGCCGGTCAGATATCAAGGTCGAGGTGGCAAAAGAACTGGAACGTCACGCGTCCATTTTAATCGCCTTGAATAACAATCCGGGGGTGGATGCAGGCAGGTTACAAAAAGTCCTTGATAACATAGAGGAATATCTTTCGACTTTACGAAACAATGCTTACCAGCCGGGGACAATATTAAGGTCCGACGAACTGATCACGTCGATAAAACAAAGAAGCTCCATGCCGGGGGGCACCTGCAATTTTGACCTGCCAAATTACCATCATTGGCTACACAAGCCCCAGGAGATAAGGGAACAACATATGCGGGAGTGGCAAAAAGATTTACTGGTCATTCGCGACAGTATCAGCTTTGCCCTGAACATGATCAGGAACAGCGCTAACCCCTCAAAGGAAATTGCAACAAGGGGATTTTATCAAAAACCCATTGATTCGAATCCTGCCGGTCAGTTGATCAGGATTAAATTGCCAAGTGACTCAAAATATTTCCCTGAGATAAGTGGCGGGAAACATCGTTTTTCAGTTCGTTTCATGGAGCAAACCCTGACCACAAACAGGGCGGTGCAAAGTGAAGAAAAAATTGAGTTTGAACTACATCTTTGCGCCTTATGAAAAGCGAATTAGAACTTTAACTTCATGGCGATGTCCCTTTCACCATTCCAGTTTTTGGCCACTATTCAAGGTTAGTGAGATGTATGGGTTAACGTCTTTGCTATTCTTGCGGTGGAATCCGGCCTGTTCCACACGTCGCCTATCAGGGCAATGCCTTGGGCGCCTTGCTTCCTGGCAAGACTTAAATCAGTGAGTTTCATGCCCCCCAGGGCGTAAACGGGGATGGGTATCTTATTGACCATGGCGGAAAATCCATCCCACCCCAGGGTATTCACGTCATCATCATGGCTCTGTGATTTGTTGACTTGAGATAAAACGCAGAAATCAGCATCAATCTTCACGGCGTGTTCCAACTCGCGCATGTTATGACACGAAGCGCCAACCAGAAAGCTGTAACCCAACGGACGCGCGGTTAATTGCAGCAGCCTTTCACTGTTCAGATGGACACCTGAAGCGCCCAGTTCCGCCGCGAATTCAGGGGCGGAATTGATGATTAATTCCGCCCCCAGGCTGTCACAGCGTTTAATCGCCTCCCTGATGGTTCGCTTGTGATCATTCAATTCTGATTTTTTACTCCTGAATTGCATCAAGCTCACTCCTGCCGATATATATTCCGCTAATTTGTCAATAAAGACCGGGGGATAACTGTCGAGATCCGGTGTAATAAGATAAATGCCCGGAAGTTTACAGGCCGTGATAATGCCTTTATTGGCCTCGGGAAAATCCTTTTCCGACAGGGAAGACACATTGGCCCAGTCTGTTTCCTGTCCTTCCCTTCCCCTTAACTCTCCAGCCCAGTCAGCTATTCTCCAGACGCTAAATCTCAACGATTTATCCGGATAGTCGTAATCAAACGCCATCAACGGTGAGGGTGAAATGTCCCTGACGTCCATGTTTATCTCCTCGAGCAGCTCTCTTTTCAGGGCCTGAAAGGCGGTCTCGCCTTCCCTGACCTTCCCCCCGGGGAATTCCCATAATCCGCCCAGGTGAGAATCATTCGGACGCCTGGCTACCAGTACTTTATCCTTTGCGTCATTATAGACAAGGCCCAGGACGACACTGATTCTTTCATCCGACATGTCGAGGACGGATCAATCCGCGGATGACGCAGATTTCCGCAGGTTGAGAATATGTTTTTTCTTTTCACCTGGGATCATCTGGGTTCACCTGCGCCACCTGCGGATAAAGCGCGTTCAAGTCCTGTACTCGGCGTTGATCGCGACGTATTCATGGGACAGGTCGCAGGTCCAATGTCGGCTGCTCACTTTTCCCCTGTTCAAGTCAACGCGGATTACAATTTCGTTATCCTGCATGGCGGTTACTCCGGCCTCCTCGGTATAGTCTTTCGCCCTGGCGCCGTTTTCAACGATGCAAACGTCATTCAAACAAACTGTGACCTTGGCGGTTTCCAGCCTGTCAATGTCGCTCCTGCCGATGGCGGCTAATATCCTGCCCCAATTCGGGTCCGAAGCATACAAGGCGGTTTTGACTAAGGGAGACGTTGAAAGTGAATTTGCTATCGCAAAACATTCACCTTCACTATTAGCATTGTCGACCTGGATAGTGATGAATTTTGTTGCGCCCTCCGCATCCCTGACAATCGCCTGGGCTAAGCGGATACATATCTCTTTGATATTTTCTTCGAGCAAACCGTAAGCCTGGCTGTCCCTTGAAGTAATTCTGACAAGGGGATTTTTGCCCGTGGCAATCAAGACACAGGCATCATTTGTGGAAGTATCGCCATCTACGCATATCTTATTGAATGATTGGCCGGCGGAAGACAGTAATAGCTGGTCAAGCAGGAGCTGTTCCACGCTTGCATCCGTGGCGATGAAAGCAAGCATGGTCGCCATGTCGGGATTTATCATGCCTGAGCCTTTTGCTATGCCGGTAACGGTAACAAGCTCATCACCCGCCATAAACTGCCTGGAAAGACCCTTGGGCAGCGTATCCGTCGTCATTATCGCCTTGGCGCAGTCAAGCCAGGCATCATCAGTCAAACTATTGAACAGCCCCGGCAACGCGTTACGAATATTATCGACCGGCAGGTATTCCCCAATGACGCCGGTGGAAAACGGCAACACTGATTCAATATTACAACCGGCCTGCTCCGCCAAGGCCTTGCAGACAAGTTTTGCATCTTCAACACCCTTGATGCCCGTGCCGGCATTGGCGTTGCCGGCGTTAACCAGCAAATACCTCACGTTGTTGTTTTTTATGTGCTCCCTTGCGACGGCAACCGGCGCCGCGTAAAACCGGTTGCCGGTAAACATGGCGCTGACGGCCGCTCCTTCGCTGACGGCAAACAACGTCAAATCATCCCGCTGCTTGTTGTAAATACCCGCCGAACAAACCGCCGCCCGGACGCCGGCAACCGACAGAAGATCGGCAGGAGGGCTCAACCCGACTGCCATCGTTCACCAGCCTCTGTACGAAAGACGATTTTTACCATCCACACTCATCTGCGTCATCTACGGACAAAATATTTCCGCGCTCAGCTTAATCTGCCGTGACAGAGTTTATATTTTTTTCCGGAACCACATGGGCAGGGTTCATTTCGACCAATCTTTTTTTCGTCGCGAATATAAGGCTTTCGTTGTGGTTCATCAGTCTGGTTTCCTAATGCGCTGGGCGCATCCGGGTGATTAAATTGCATATCGGCAGGAAGCGCGCGGGTTTGCAATGCCGGCATGTCCTGTTCTTCCCTGATACGTATTTTTGACAACATGCTGACGACGTCATACTTGATGTTCTCCAACATCACCGAAAACATCTCAAAGGCTTCTCTTTTATACTCCTGTTTGGGATTCTTCGCCGCGTACCCCCGGAGCCCGATACCCTGTCTCAAATGATCCATCGCAATCAGGTGTTCTTTCCAATGTCTGTCCAGCGTATCCAGCATCAAATCCTTTTCAATCTTGCGGATTAATTCATCCGGCAAACCTGCATTCTTTTCTTCAATGTCTTTTTTCACGCCTTCAATAATTTCAGCAGCCAGCGCTTCCTCAGGCATTGAAAAGTCTTCACCCACCCACTGTTGCGCCGGCAAGTGAACATTCAGTTCCCTGGATAACGCCTCCGTCAAACCGGCGATGTCCCACACCTCATCCGGGCTGCCCGGTGGAACATGAGTCGCAAAAATACCTCTCGCAATCTCTTCCCGTATCGCTTGAATATCATCGGAAATGTCATCTCCACCTAATAAACCACTCCGCCATTCATAAATAACCTTGCGCTGGTCATTCGCTACGTCATCGTATTCCAATAAATGTTTACGAATGTCAAAGTTATGCGCTTCCACTTTCCTTTGCGCATTCTCAATAGCCTTGGTAACCAGGTTTGATTCAATCGCCTCGCCTTCTTCCATCCCCAGTTTCTGCATGATGGCCGCGACGCGCTCCGAGGCGAATATCCGCATCAAATCGTCTTCAAGGGAAATATAAAACCGGCTTGAACCGGGGTCACCCTGTCGACCTGAGCGTCCTCTTAATTGATTATCAACCCGCCTGGACTCATGTCGCTCAGTGCCGATTATTCTTAATCCACCACTGTCAATGACCTTCTCATGCCTGGTCTGCCATTCAGTTCGGATTTTATCCAGCGTTGAAGCGTCAGGGTTATTCAAGGCCTTGATTTCCGCCTCTAAATTACCGCCTAAAACAATATCGGTCCCGCGCCCGGCCATGTTTGTAGCAATTGTAACCGTCCCCGGCCGGCCGGCCTGGGCAATAATCTCGGCTTCTTTTTCGTGATACTTCGCATTCAGCACCTGATGTTTTATTTTTTCTTTTCTTAATTTATCAGACAGGTACTCCGACACTTCTATTGAGACGGTTCCCACCAATACTGGTTGGCCATTTTTCTGGCAAGACGTTATATCGTTGATAATGGAATCAAATTTCTCTTTGCCGGACAGGTATATCATGTCAGCCTGATCATCCCTGATCATCGGCAAATGGGTCGGGATAACGATGACCTCCAGGCCATAGATCTGTTGAAATTCGTATGCTTCGGTATCCGCGGTACCCGTCATACCAGCCAATTTGTCGTAGAGACGAAAATAATTCTGGTACGTTATCGTGGCCAGCGTCTGATTTTCATTCTGTATTGGCACATTTTCCTTGGCTTCTATAGCCTGGTGCAAACCGTCCGACCAGCGTCTCCCCGGCATGGTCCTGCCGGTAAATTCATCAACGATGACAACTTCATTGTTTTGAACAATATAATCAATATTATTATGAAACAATGAGTAGGCGCGCAGGGCGGCATTCAGGTGATGCAGGACAGGGATATTCGCCGGATCATATAAACTCATCCCCTCCTTCATGATATGATTTTCCAACAGCAACTTCTCTACCCGTTCATGCCCTGTTTCCGTCAGGTAGGCCTGCCGGCTTTTTTCATCCAGTGAATAATCGCCCTCATCATCTTCATTTTTTTGCGCCTTCAAGCGCGGGACTATTTTGTTCATGGCGACATACAGGTCGGACCTGTCATCCACCATGCCTGAAATAATGAGAGGCGTGCGGGCTTCATCGATCAGTATCGAATCAACCTCATCGACAATCGCGTATCGCAAACCGCGTTGAACCCGTTCTTCCTTGTGGAACTTCATATTGTCCCTCAGGTAGTCGAAACCAAATTCATTATTGGCGCCATAGGTGATGTCAGCGGCATAAGCCTGCTTGCGCTCATCATTCCTGAGATTTGACACGATAACCCCGGTGGTCATTCCCAGGAAAGAATAGATTGCCCCCATCCATTCAGCATCCCGTCGCGCCAGGTAATCGTTAACGGTGATTATATGCACTCCCGCGCTTGTCAAGGCATTAAGATACGCCGGCAAAGTCGCTGCCAGTGTTTTACCTTCGCCCGTTCGCATTTCAGCAATACTGCCCTGGTGCAAAACGACCCCGCCGATTAATTGCACATCGAAGGGCCGCATGTTTACCGTTCTTTTCGCCGCTTCACGAACGAGGGCAAAGGCTTCGGGCAGGAGATCTTCCAGGGTTTCTCCCTGGGTCAACCTGGATTTCAGTTCTTCTGTCTTACGGGGAAATTCAATATCCCGGAGCCTGGAAACGTCGTCCTCAAGCGCATTGATCTTGTCAATGAGCTTTTGCATTCTTTTCAGGACGCGTTCATTCCTGCTACCGAAAATTTTCGTAAAAATATTGTTAATCATCAGAAATCGCCCGCGCAGACGGGTACAACAAATAAAAAGAACTGGTATAGATAAGACTGTAAATGAAAATTACAAGGAGTGGATAAAATGGATCACACAGGTCACTGCAAAGGAATATATTTTCCCGGATTGACATGTTTACCGTTTCTGACAACCTCGAAATGGACATGGGTACCCGTACTACGTCCGGAATTACCCATTAATGCAATGACTTCGCCTTTCTCGACTTTCTCCCCTGCGACAACGAGGTTTTTCTTATTATGCGCATACTTGGTGACATAGCCATTACCGTGATTGATTTCAACCAGATTACCATAACCATGACCGGGGCCTGACCAGCTTACGATACCGGCGGCCACGGCTGTAACAAGCGTATCCGATTTACCGGCAAAATCGACCCCCTGGTGAAATTCTCTTTTCCCGGTTATCGGGTCCGCGCGATAGCCGTATAATGATGACAGCCAGCCGCCGTTGGCAGGATTACCTGCCGGAAGCGCCTGTTCTTGCAAACTTTTACCCATCAGCATCGCCTCCATAGCTGATAATTTATCCTGGCGATCCTGCAAGGTATGCTCCAGCCTGTTGAGGGATATAAGAAAATCAAAATCCGAGAATTTTTGCGACCTGACGTCAAGCATGGCTTGAGGCCCCCCGATGCCCGGTGGATTCTCAACGCCAAATTCAATGTCGTCCAATTTTGCCATAGCTGCGAGACGGGAACCCAAGGCATCCAGCCTCATGACGTGGCTCTGCAATAAACTCAGCCGGCTTGCCATGGCGTTCAAAGATGCTTCAGTCCTTGTCTTCACGTCTTGCAAGACATTCAATTCAGCTTTGGCGCTGGACTCCCGCGCTGGCGGGGCTCGGTCAGGCGCGGCATAAACGAGTTCAGCCGAACGGTTTTCCGCATATTGATAACCGGCAAACAAACAGGCGATAACAAGCGTGACAACGAATATCAATACGCCGATACAACTCAAAGGACTTAAAAACAAATTCAAAAACTTCTTTTTTTTATCCAGGAAGATTATGATATTCATTCCAGGCGATTCACCTTGTTTTTTTAGATAATGGCCGCTCGCAACAACCCGAAATTCAAAAAAATTTCAGACTTTCTTGCTTCCTCCGAGGCCCTGTCAAGAGTCCATAACCATATAGAAAAAATCGAGGCGCTACAAATAAAACTGTGTGAACAACTCGATGCCCCCATCAATCAACACATCACTGTCGCCAACTGCCGACAGGAAATGCTTACCCTGCATACCGACAGTCCCGCATGGGCAGCAAAATTACGCTTCAGGACTCCCGACATTCTCGCTATCATCAACAACAAATGCCACATGACGGACGTTCAAACCATCCGAATAAAGGTAATGCCCGTCAGCCCCACAAACACAAGCGCTCGCGCCGCAACAAAAATATCTCCCCACACTGCCAACTTCATCCGCGAGGTAGCCGACAATATTTCAGATGTCGCCTTGCGCTCATCCCTGTATAACATATCAAAAAATGTTGGCTGATACCAACAATTACAGTTATAACCCGACAGCTGCAAGAGGCTGCATGAAAGAAAGCGGTGGCGCGGCTTCGTCCTTGAAATTGACGATTTCCCAGGCATCATCGGTAACAATTAATTTGCGCAACAGGCGATTATTAAGATCGTGCCCGGATTTATACCCTTGATATGAACCAATCAAACTATAGCCAAGGAGATATAAATCACCTATTACATCCAAAATCTTATGCTTGACGCACTCATCCTGATAGCGCAGTCCGTCTTCATTGATGACTTGGTCACCATCAACAACAATCGCATTATCCAGGCTTCCGCCTAAAACAAGATTATTTTCCCTTAAAAATTCAACATCTTTCATAAAGCCGAAGGTCCTGGCCCGGCTAACTTCCTTGACAAAAGACGTCGTGGAAAAATCAATTTCCGCGCGACAATCTCTATCTGGAAAAGCCGGGTGGTCAAACTGGATAGTAAACCCGATTTTAAACCCGTCAAATGGCTCGAGCATTGCCCATTTATCTCCATCTTCAACGCGTAACCCTTTCTTTATCCTGAGAAAGCGCTTTGTTTCATCCTGTTCTTCCACCCCTGCCGACTGGATCAAAAATACAAACGGACCGGCGCTGCCATCCATAATCGGTATCTCGCCGGCATTCACATCAATATAAGCATTGTCAATGCCAAATCCGGCCAAGGCAGACAATAGATGCTCAACCGTGGAAATTCCGACCCCGTCCTTGACAAGCGTGGTGGATAATTGGGTAATTCCTACATTGTCTGTACATGCGGGGATGTGTATAGGAGGGACCTGATCAACCCGGCGAAAGATAATGCCTGTGTTTACCGGCGCCGGACACAGGGCAAGACAAGCCATTTTACCCGTATGCAGACCAATGCCCTTCGCCCGGATGACGTTTTTCAATGTACGTTGTTTTATCATTGCCGCCCGATTTTAACACATCATCGAGACAAACGCAGGCGTTATAAAACTTCTCCTGACAAGGAGGATTCGAGGGGGGCGCGCCAGCCTCCCCTTGATTACAGGGGAGTGTCGTAAAAGGGACAAAGCCCCGCAAGGGCGGGCTCCTGTGCCTGCCCTGAGTCGCCTTGGCGCGCGCCGGGGCAGGGCAACCACGGGGAGTTGCCCCTACGGGTCAGCGTCGGTGGCAGATACGGGGTCTTTGCGACACCCCTTGCAGGGAAGGGTTTGAACCCCCCCTGCTTTGGGAGAGAGCGGGGAGCGCGAGGTCTTCATTAATCAGCTTGACGTCTCAGAAATGCAGGGATTTCACGATTATCGGGACCCTCCCTGGCGAAACCCACGTCAGAATTCACGGTTTTATTGCGTATTGCCGTGGGTCGTTCAAGTTCCTTATAATCCACGCTGCCAACCCCACCCTCCAGCACTTTCATCTTTGATGTATCATCTACAAAAGTCGTCTGGCCAAGTCCGGTAGCGACAATAGTCACCTGTATTTCACCACTCATTTCAGGATCGATAACGGTGCCGACGACCACAGTGGCGCTTTCAGAAGCAAAACCTTTAATGGTATTCCCCACTTCATCAAATTCCCCTATGGTCAAATCCATGCCGGCAGTAATATTGACCAAAATACCTTTGGCTCCGGTTAAATTAATATCTTCAAGTAGTGGGCTGGATATGGCGGCTTCTGCCGCAACCCTGGCCCGGTCCTCACCTTGGGCCTTGCCGGAACCCATCATGGCCATACCCATTTCCCCCATCACGGTTTTGACATCGGCAAAGTCGACATTGACCAAACCCCGGCGCGTTATTATCTGGGCAATACCCTGCACCGCGCCCAGGAGAACATCATCCGCCGCGCTGAAGGCATTCACAAAGTTCATCTCCGGGCCCAATACGCTCAATAATTTGTCGTTTGGAACGGTAATCAATGAATCAACAAACTGGCCTAAATCGCGGATACCCCCATCTGCAATTTGCGCCCGCTTTTCACCTTCAAAAGAGAAGGGCCTGGTGACGATGGCCACGGTCAGGATTCCCATTTCTTTTGCTACCTGCGCGACAATGGGCGCCGCGCCGGTCCCCGTGCCGCCGCCCATTCCCGCGGCGATAAACAGCATATCCGAACCATCTAATACATCCATGATTTGATCCCGGTCATCCAATGCCGATTGGCGCCCTATGTCCGGGTCAGCGCCGGCTCCCAACCCCTGGGTGATATTATGCCCCAGCTGTAAGGTAGTGCGCACAGCTGAACCCTCCAATTCCTTCAAGGCCTGGGCATCCGTATTGGCAGAGATGAATTCAACCCCTTTGATATTGGCTTTCAGCATATTCTCAACAGCATTGCCACCGCCTCCGCCAACGCCGATTACTTTAATAACAGCCGCTTGATTAGCGACATTAACCAGTTCAAACATTAGTCCGACCTCCTGATTTTTTTGAGAAAGAGATATTAGAAGTTACCCTGGAACCAACTTTTCATTCGGTCCCAAGCACTATGAAAACCTGTGTTGACATGCTTCCCGGGGAATGCGTCCTGTAATTGACGATTGCCAAATAACAACAAGCCTACGCCGGTGGAATAAATCGGATTTTTAACAATATCAGCGAGACCACTGACAAACTGTGGCGCCCCTATCCTGACCGGCATATGAAAAATTTCTTCAGCCAACTCAATAACGCCTTCCATCTTCGAACTCCCTCCTGTCAGCACTATGCCGGCGCCAATCAAATCTTTATAACCACTGTGTCTCAATTCAGATTCCACCAGGGTAAATAATTCTTCATAACGCGGCTCGACAACTTCCGCCAGTATTTGCCTGGCCAGTCTTCTCGCCGGCCGGTCACCGACGCCGGGAACTTCTATTGTCTCTTCAGGGTTGGCTAATTGCGTCAGCGCGCAGGCATATTGCACCTTGATATCCTCAGCCCGTTGAGTAGGAGTGCGCAAGGCAATGGCTATGTCATTCGTGATCTGGTCGCCGGCTATCGGTATGACCGCCGTATGATTGATTGCGCCACCTGTGAAAATGGCAATATCGGTTGTACCGCCGCCTATGTCCACGAGGCAGACTCCCAAATCTTTTTCATCTTCGGTTAATACCGAATAACTTGACGCTAGTTGTTCTAAAATAAGATCGTCTACCTCCAACCCGCAACGGCCGACACATTTAACGATATTTTGCGCGGCGCTGACCGCGCCGGTAACCATATGTACTTTTGCTTCCAGCCTGACGCCGGACATGCCTACAGGTTCTTTAATGCCTTCCTGGCTGTCGATGACAAACTCCTGCGGAAGGATATGCAATATCTTCTGATCCGCTGGTATTTTAACGGCCCTTGCCGCATCAATTACCCTTTCAACATCACCAACCGTTACTTCAGTGTCGCGAATCGACGCAATCCCATGGGAGTTGAAACTGCGGATGTGATTACCTGCAATTCCCGCGTACACCGCGTGTATTTCACAACCTGCCATTAACTCGGCTTCTTCCACCGCGCGTCGGACCGTCTGAATCGTCGACTCGATATTAACAACCACGCCCCTCTTTAATCCGCGTGACTGACTTGACCCCAAGCCGATAATTTCAATCTCATTTTCCGAGGATACTTCGGCGACAATCGCCACGACCTTGGAGGTTCCGATATCCAATCCAACAATTAAATTCTTATCTGCTTTTTTTGTCATGTTCTCTCACCCGGTTACAATGGTTTCAGGCTTCTCCGTCCATTTAATTGCAAACCCGTTCGCGTACCTCATATCAATCGATATTGTCTGAAACAGATTTATGGAACGTTGTGACAGTACGAATTTTGAAAATCGATTTAATTTTTCATCCACGTTTTTCTTTCCCAACATGACAACCGGACCATTTACCAACTTGAATTGCCAGGTTCGTCTTTCCGTCAACGTCAGCGTGGCAATTCCCAGGTTTTGCCGGGACAGTCTTGATTTTATTAATTCATATTTCTCTAACACCATCCTGTGGCTGTCAGGCGGCCCTTTAAGGACCGGCAATCCCGCCGGGAAGGAATCCGGCGGCGGAGAGAAAACTTCCGCTTCGCTGTTAATCAGGGCTTCATCACCCCATTCAGCGACAGGTTCATGTTCTGTTATATAAACTATCAGGCGGTCCGGCCATACCCGCCTGACAGCGACTTTATTTACCCACGCTTCCTGGGTGGTTATCCCATGTTTTACATTGTCCACGTTTACATTAAAAAAACCGCCCCGGATTATATTTGCGGCGCTTTCTTTTAATTCGCCCGGAGACAGGTGTATGAAATCGCCTTCAACGCGCACGTGTTTGATTGGCAGGGCTTCGGGCCGGGAAATTTTCAACCAGAAAAATACCGCGAGTGAAAACAATATGGCTATCATCAGGGTTCCAACCAGGTATTTATAATCGAAGGTAAAATCGGCGCCAGGCTTCATTTCGATATCCACGCCGGTTTGTACAGGCGGCTGTTTCATGCCATAACCACCTTGCCCGGAGCAATATTGTTTCTCGCCGGCATACTCGTATCCAATATTTGCAACACCAGGCTGTCGAAATCAATTCCCGCCTGCCTTGCGGCCATGGGCACTAAACTGCGGGTGGTCATGCCTGGGATCGTGTTGACATCGATCACGTAGGGTCGGCCGGATTCATCCACCATAATATCGACCCTGCCCCAACCACTTGCGTCTATTGAATCGAACGCCTGAATTGCAATTTCACCCATGCTTTTTTCATGGTTTTCCGGCAGGCCACAGGGGCAAATATACCTGGTGTCATCATCCACGTACTTTGCCTGGTAGTTATAAAAATCGCGGTCTGTTTCTATCTTGATAACGGGAAGGGCAACGTCGTTCAGGATGGACACGGTATAATCACCGCCCGTTATCCATTGCTCACACATGACGCAATCATCGTACTTGCCGGCAGTGACCCACGCTTCTTTCAGATCATCTTGAGAAGTGACCTTGCAAATGCCGTAACTGGAGCCTTCATGTACGGGCTTGATCATGACCGGAAATTCAAACTCATCCCGTATTGTTTCCAAATCCGCCTCGGAACTAATCTCTTTGAATTTTGGCGTAGGCAATCCATGGCGTTGCCATATCCATTTACACCTGACCTTGTCCATGGATAAGGCCGAACCCAATACCCGGCTTCCCGTGTAGGGAATATTCAAGGTCTCCAGGGCGCCCTGTATGACGCCGTCTTCACCGCCGCGCCCATGGAGCGCTACAAACGCGCGGTCGAACCCGCCTTCAATAAGCTGGGCAATCACTTTTTTATCCACGTCAATCTTGTGCGCATTAATCCCCATTCGGCGTAGCGCGGCATGGATTGCCGCGCCGGTTTTCAAAGATATATGCCTTTCAGCCGAAGCGCCGCCTGACAAAACAGCGACCTTGCCATAACAGTCTGCCCACCTGTTTTTTGAACTGTCATTCATAATGCTCAATGCCGCGTCGCTTCACCCAGGATTTTTACTTCAGGAATCAATTCGATGCTGAAATTATCCGCAACGGTTTTCTGTATGTGTAAAATTAAAGTCTCAATGTCTTCAGCATTCGCCTTGCCGTTGTTGATGATGAAGTTCGCATGTTTTTCAGATACATGCGCATTGCCAACGGCAAAACCTTTTAAACCACACTCCTGTATCAGGCGAGCGGCAAAATCATCATCCGGATTCTTGAACACGGAACCACAGCTGAACTGACCCGTTGGCTGGGTCGCGGCTCTTGTCGCCAACAACTCCTTGATGCGATTTTGAGCTTGACCCTTGTGGTCTTTTTCAAACCGGATGATGGCGCTGATAAACCATTCGTCCCCCGGCAAATCGACGTGCCGGTAGCCGACGTTGAAATCGGCCGCCGTTCTCTTGACGTGCTCGCCCTTGCGCGTGATTGTTTCCACCTGCTCTACAATCTCCCATATTTCGACGCCGAATGCGCCCGCGTTCATGGCCAGCGCGCCGCCGATTGAACCCGGTATGCCCGCCAGAAATTCCCCACCGGTCAAACCGGACCGGGCGCTGAACCGGGCGACCTTTGCGCACGCCACACCGGAACCCGTTAGCGCTGTCGTGTCTGAAAGCAACTTGAGCATTTCTTTCATCCCGTTAAGAGAAATGACCGTGCCCCTGATGCCGGCATCGCGTACAAGTACGTTACTGCCCAAACCAATCCAGGTGACAGGCTCATCTTCTGCCAACGTCGACAGGAAAACCGTCAAATCATCCGCGTCATGGGGAATATAAAACCGATCCGCCGCGCCGCCGACTTTCCATGAAGTATGTTTCGACATCTCCTCGTTTGCTTTCAAGCTGCCGCGCAACCTGGGATTGGAGTTGTATATGTCCACGTTATTCAACAGGGCCAGGTTTAAAACCCGTCCCCGCCCGGCCTCTTTTTGCCATAGGCTTCGAATAATTGGTTCCCAAGTGTCCCGATATCACCTGCGCCCAGCAGTAACAAAATGTCATTTTGTTCCGAGACGTTTTTGAGAACCGTCAACAAATCCTGCCTGTCCCTGACAAGAACAGGCTCAACCTTGCCTCTTACCCTGAGTCCCCTGCCCAGCGCCCGGCTGTCAGCCCCCGGAATCGGCTGCTCGCCGGCCGGATAAACATCCATCAGGATCAGCACGTCCGATCCTGAAAGCGCTTGGCAGAATTCTTCAAAAAGATCCCGCGTCCGGGTAAACCTGTGTGGCTCAAACACAGTGATTATTTTCCTGTCGGGCCAACCGGTGGCGACCGCATTGATCTGTGCAGCTATCTCGCTCGGATGGTGGGCATAATCATCTATGAGCAACAAGGTCTTAGCATCGATTTGAATATTACCCAGGACTGAGCTGCGGCGGGCTATGCCTTGAAAATTCGACAAGCCATCTTTAATCGCCTGCTCTGACACACCCAGCTCGGTTGCTATCGCCACCGCCGCCAGCGCATTGAGAACGTTATGTCGTCCCGGCAGGTTTACTTTAACCCTCAACCAATTATCCCGATTACGTCGCGCTATGGTGAAATGGGTAAATGAGCCGGCAAATTCAATCGAACCTGCCTTATAGTCTGCGTCCGAGTCAATGCCATAGGTGACACAGGGTTTATTGACCTGCGTTAAAATACTCTTTACACCTGTGTCATCACTACACATCACGGCTAAACCATCAAAAGGCAGGCGATACAGGAAATCGACAAAATTATTTTTCAACGCATCGTAACTGCCGCCGCAATTTTCCAGGTGGTCGGCATCGATATTGGTTAAAACCGCATACACGGGTTGCAGGCGCAAGAAAGACGCGTCGCTTTCATCCGCCTCGGCCACCAGGTATTTTCCTTTGCCCAGCCTGGCGTGTGAGCCGGTGATATTCAGCCGCCCGCCGATCACGTAAGTCGGGTCAAGACCTCCTTCCGCCAGCAAACTCGCAACCAGGCTTGTCGTCGTCGTCTTCCCATGGGTCCCGGTAACTGCAATTCCCGGCCTGAACCGCATCAGGTCGGACAACATTTGCGCGCGGGGGACAACCGGGATGCGCTTATGTCTCGCTGATAAAAGCTCCGGGTTATCAGCAGGAATGGCGCTGGAATAAACCACGATGTCACTGCCGTTCACATGTCTTTCGTGGTGCCCGAAGCTGATATTGACGCCCAGGGATTCAAGTCGCTCGGTGGTATTGCTTTGCTTGAGATCCGTGCCTGATACTTCGTAACCCAGGTTGTACAGGACCTCGGCAATGCCACTCATTCCCGCGCCGCCGATACCAACAAAATGGATGTGGCTATTCCTCATCTTGTCATACCCTTCAGGCACGGGCTTCTCCCAGGCAGAGCCGGCCAACTGCTTCCGCCGCGGCCGGATGAGCCAACTTCCCTATGCTCTCTGCCATGTTGAGCAAATTACCTTTCAGCGTGCAAAGTTCGAATAACAGGGTTGCGATTTTTTCCTCCGTTAATTCGTTTTCGGGAAGCAATATCGCCGCGCCCCGCTCACTCAGGTAACGGGCATTTTCCGTTTGATGATCATCTACGGCGTACGGAAACGGGATCAATATCGACGCCAGTTCCGCGGCGCACAACTCTGCTATGGTGAGGGCGCCGGCGCGGCAGATCACGACATCGGCCCAGCCATAGGCCCCAGCCATATCGGAAATAAACGGTTCAATTTTTACCGTATCAAAATCCAGGCTCTTATAGCGCTGTTCCGTATCATTAAAATTCTTCTGCCCGCATTGATGTCGGACATCTATCCTGAATTTTTGCTTCAGCCGCTTCAAACCCAGGGGCACGACGTGATTCAGTTTCTTCGCTCCCTGGCTTCCACCAAGCACCAGCACGTTTAGTCCATTTGCAACCTTATTAATCCTCCGGGTTTTTGGCCCGGATAAATCCAGAATTTCCTTGCGTACGGGATTGCCCGTAGTCACTACTTTATCAGCGGGTTCAAACGTATTCGGAAAGCCCTGCATGACCTTTACGGCGAACCGGGCCAGGATCCTGTTGGTGGCGCCGGCAACCCTGTTTTGCTCATGAATTAATAACGGAATACGTAACAACCATGCGGCAATCCCGCCGGGGCCACTTGCGAACCCTCCCATGCCGAGCGCTACCGCCGGCCGGCGCCGTAAACAAATATAAGTCGCATGCAATATGGCGATAAATATCTTTACAGGCGCAAGCAACAAGTTGAAAATTCCTTTGCCGCGTACCCCGCTCACCTTGATGGTCAACAGTTCTATGCCCTTTTCAGGCACCACCCGGAATTCAAGTCCCCGCGAGGTGCCAAGCCAAAACAGGGGAACGCCTTTCGACTGAAAATAATCAGCAACCGCCAGGGCGGGATAAACGTGGCCGCCGGTTCCTCCCGCCATAATCATCACCGGTCTACGCTGCATAACCTGCCCCCCCACGCCTCGTCATCCCCGCCCAAGCGGGAATCCGGGCGCTCATTATCGGTTCAGGCCACATAGCTCAGTACCGGTTCGGGTATTTCCCTGTCAACGTGGTTTCGGTTTTCGAATGAAACCCGCAACAAAATTGCAATCAACATGCAGCTTGTGATAATGCTGTTGCTGCCATAGCTGAACAGGGGCAGGGTCAAACCCTTGGTAGGCAATAGCCCGACGTTGACACCCATGTTGATAAACGCCTGTATACCTAAAATCAGACCGATGCCATAGGCCATGAACGCCGAAAAACTCTTTCCTGACTGGTTTGCCGTTCGAGCGATGACAAAGGCGCGCCAAACGAGGAGAAAAAACATCAATATCACTATCAAGGTAAACGCCAAACCCAGTTCCTCGGCTAAAATGGCAAAAACGAAGTCCGTGTGCGCTTCAGGCAAATAAAACAGTTTCTGTACGCTGCCGCCTAATCCGACGCCGAACCACTCACCCCGGCCCAATGCGATTAAGGACTGGGTCAGTTGAAATCCCGAATTAAACGGGTCCTCCCAAGGGTCGATAAACGCCGCCAGTCTATGCATGCGATACGGGGAAAAAACCGCCAATGCCCCCAATGCAAGCACCGCCGCCGACATCCAGACAAACAGCCTGTGCAGCGGAATGCCCCCCATAAAAAGCATTCCGAGCGTTGTTAAAAATACAACTACCGCCGCGCCGTAATCCGGCTCAAGCAGCAACAGGCCTGCTATCAACGTCACGACTCCGACGGGCCTGATAAACCCGGAGAAGGTTGAACGCAGTTGCCCGGAGCGTCGCACCATGTAGGCGGCTACATAGGCAATGATGAAAATTTTGACGATCTCCGAGCTTTGAAAATTAACCCCGCCCAGGCTGATCCAGCGCATGCTGCCGTTTACTTCACGTCCTATGCCCGGAATGAGGACTGATATGAGCAATACAATGGCTGCAAACAGCATTAAGGTACTGAATTTTTCCCAGGTGGATAATGGAATCCGCAAGATAAAAAAACCGAATGAAAAACCAATAAGAACGGCGATTGATTGCCGCCAGAAATAATAAAGCGGCGCATCGTGCAGGCGATCGGCAAGGGCGATGGATGACGACGCAACCATGACCAACCCCAACGAGAGCAGGGCTGATGCAAGGGTAATCAACCAGGGATCATACCCGTAATACCATTCCGGCCTGATTTTTGAATTTTCCATTTTGGCGGCGTGCATTTTTTGCATTATTCCTCAACCTTCGGGTAGGCGCCGGGGGGCGGCCCTGCGGCAACGCAATGTTTGAAGGTATTTCCCCGGTCTGCATAATCCTTGAACATATCGAAACTCGCACAGGCGGGAGACAGCAAGACGATGTCCCCCGGGGCGGCGGTCATCATTGCGGCCTCAACGGCTGACTGCATTGTCGTTGCATAAAAAATCGTTTCCTTGTCCGTCACTACCCCGGCGATTTCATTTGCGCTCCTGCCGATTAATATCACTGATTTGACGTTCGCGCTTAGTACGTTTTTCAACGCCGAAAAATCAGCGCCCTTGCCGTCGCCGCCGGCGATTAGATGGATGTTTTTTTTGTTTTCCGACAAGCCGTTCAACGCCGCCAGGGTGGCGCCGACGTTGGTTCCCTTTGAATCATTGAACCAGTTAACGCCGTTGCGCTCAGCCACCCATTCACAACGGTGCGGCAAACCCGTAAAACTGCGAACCGCTTCCAGCATGGTAGCCATGGGCAGGTTGACGGACCGGCCTAATGCAAGGCAGGCCAGGACGTTTGAAAGGTTATGTGAACCATGGATGTTGAGCCCGGATTGCTTAATCAGCCTGGACTGCCCATTGACCAGCCACCTTTCACCGGCATGATCCCTGGTGGCAAAATCGGCTTCGGGGCGGGTCAGGGAATAAGTGATGACTCTTCGGCCCGCTTGTCGCATATCCCTTACCCGTTCATCATCCAGGTTAATCACCATCGTTCCACCGCCGGCGTAAATACGCTCCTTGGTTTTCGCGTAATCCTGTAAACCTGCATAGCGATCCATGTGATCGGCTGAAACGTTCAGGACTGCCGAAGCAACGGGTCTGTGGGAACTCAAGGTTTCCAATTGAAAACTGGATAATTCCAGCAAGTAATAATCAGGCGCCGGCTGCGCCAATAAATCCAATGCGGGGGCGCCGATATTCCCGCCCAAACCAACCCGCTTGCCTGAACGCCTGAGCATGTCTGCAAGCAAACTCACCACCGTGCTTTTGCCGTTGGAACCGGTCACTGCGATAAGCGGCGCGTCCGCGTCCTGACAGAAGATTTCCACGTCGCCGGTGATTTCTATTCCCTCGTCGAGGGCGGTTTGAATTGCCGGGTGCGCCGGGGATATGCCCGGACTAAGCGCCAACCGCTTCGCCCTGCGCAACAAGGCTTCATCAAACTCCCCGGAAAAGACCGGCACCAACGGGTATCGGTTTTTCAGGTTTTGCAATTCCGGCGGGGCCTGTCCCGAGTCTGCGACGCCTACCCTTTCGTGTTTATCCACAAGGTAGCTGACGCATGACAGGCCGGTTTTGCCCAGGCCTAATACCAGCGTATCGAATTGTTCGGTTGCTTCACGCATTCCCACCTCGTGCAAAAGCATCGTCAATCACCGAATCTTCAGGCTTGCCAGTCCGATTAAGACCAGGACCACGGTGATGATCCAGAACCGGACGATGACTCTCGGCTCGGGCCAACCCTTTAATTCATAGTGATGGTGTAGAGGCGCCATGCGGAACAATCGTCGGCCAGTCAATTTATATGATCCCACCTGCAAAATGACGGACACCGTCTCGATGACGAATACACCGGCCATGATGAAAAAGGCTAATTCCTGCCTGACGATGACGGCGATAACCCCCAAGGCGGCGCCCAGGGACAGGGCGCCGATATCCCCCATGAATACCTGGGCGGGATAGGTGTTGAACCACAAAAACCCCAGGCCGGCGCCAGCGATTGCGCCACAAATAATGCAGACCTCCCCCACGCCGGGCACGTATGGAAGGCCTAAGTAGTCAGCAAAATTGACGTGACCGGCTACGTAAGCAAAAACAGTCAATCCCCCGGCCACCATGACGGTTGGCAAGATAGCCAACCCATCCAGGCCGTCGGTAAGGTTGACAGCGTTGCTTGAGCCTACGATGACGAAATAACCTACCAATATGAACAACAAACCGATCTCGTAATTCGCCGATTTTATAAACGGCAGAATCAATTGAGTCTCGGCGGGGACTGCCGCGCTGGCATACAGGAATACGGCGGCGGACAAGCCGAAAACCGATTGCCAGAAGTATTTCCATCTCGCCTGGAGCCCCGCGGGGTCCCGCCGCACTATTTTTCGGTAATCATCCACCCAGCCGATCAACCCGAAGGCCAGGATGACCATGAACACCACCCAGACAAAACGATTGGAGAGGTCAGCCCAGCACAGGATACTGATTGAGATGGACAGCAGGATCAGCAGCCCGCCCATGGTCGGGGTGCCGGCTTTCTCCAGGTGAGATTCAGGCCCGTCATCTCGAACTTCCTGGCCTATTTGATATTTATCCAGGCGCTCAATCAGCCTCGGCCCAACCAGCAACGCAACCAACAGCGCAGTCAACGCCCCCAGGATAGTACGCGTTGTTATATACTGGAATGCGTTAAAACCGCTGTAATATTGCGTAAGATATTCTGTCAACCACAGCAGCATTACACGTCCCTCGCTATGGCGTTCACTATGCGTTCCATTCCCATGGCCCTGGAACCTTTGACCAGCAAATTCACGCCGGGGCCGACATCCCCGCGCAGGGCTTCAATCAACTCGTCCATATGGTTGAAATGTCGCGCGCCGGCGCCAAACTCTTCGACTGATTGACTCGAAAGTTTCCCGAGCCCGTACAAACGTTCAATGCCAGAAGCCCGGGCCCGTTCACCGGCCTGCCGGTGAAAATCCGTTTCGGCTTTACCCAATTCACCCATGTCGCCCAATACCAGCCACGAACTGCCCGGCAGTTCGCGCAATACTTTAAGCGCCGCAGCCAATGAAAAAGGATTCGCATTGTAGGTATCGTCGAATATGCGCGAGTCTTTTATCCCCTGCTTCAATTGCATCCTGCCCTTGACGGCTTGCATTTTCTCCAGACCGGCTTTTATTCGCGGCAACGGAATTTCAAGGGCAAGACAACAGGCCGATGCAGCCAAGGCGTTGAAGACGTTGTGTTCACCCGGCAGGTTCAAACTTACATCGATTTCCCTGGCGTTGAATTCCAGGGAGAAATGAGTCTGCCCTTTATTCACGTCCATGTTCATGTTTTTTGCGGTCACATCGGCCACTGCCGTCATGCCGAACGTGATTTGCCTGTTCAGTTTGGTAATGCCACGCCATAATTCTGAATAATCATCATCGGCGTTGATGATCGCCGTGCCGGTGGAAGCCAGTCCTTCATATATCTCGGCCTTGGCTTGGGCCACGCCGTCAATTGAACCGAAACCCGCCAGGTGCGCGGGGGCGCACTGGGTTATCAGCGCCACGTCCGGCCTGGTGATTCCGCTTGACCAGCGTATCTCCCTGGCATGGTTTGCGCCCATTTCTATCACGGCAAAACGATGTTCCCGGCCCAGATTAAACAAGGTCAACGGCACGCCGATGTCATTATTCAAATTCCCCTGGGTCGCTAAAACTTTCATATTGGTTGACAGGGCATCGACCGACAGGATGGCATTGATCATCTCTTTTACCGTGGTCTTGCCGTTGCTGCCCGTGACGGCAATGAATGGAATGCCGAATTTACTGCGCCAATGCCCGGCTAATAATCCCATGGACGCCCTGGCGTCGTTTACCCTGATAGTGGGCAACTTGTAATCAGAACCCATATCCACCATGGCTGCGGCGGCGCCTTTTGCAACGGCGGCCTCAATAAAATCATGCCCGTTATGGTTTTCGCCGTTTATCGCAATAAAAAGTTCCCCGGGTTTGATCGTTCGACTGTCAATGCTGCAACCGGTAAAGGTTCGATCATCCCCGACCAGTTTCCCATTTGTAGCCACCTCGGCCTCTGATAATCGCATCTCTATCATCCTGCATTCCCCAGCAGCTGCCTGACTTGCTGCCCATCGTTGAAGGGACGACGGACACCGGCGATTTCCTGGCAGGTTTCATGGCCCTTGCCGGCGATTAACACCACGTCACCGGGGCCGGCTTTGCCGATCGCCAATTCGATGGCCTTGGACCGATTCCTCTCGATGGTAGTTGATTCGTCGCCGTCCATGCCCGAGAGAATATCGCTGATGATTTCTTCCGGAGATTCATCCCTTGGGTTGTCATCGGTTAAAATAATTTCATCCGAGAATTCTTCCGCCAACTTTCCCATTCGGCTGCGTTTGGCCTTGTCCCTGTTCCCCCCACAGCCGAAAACACAAATTAACCTGCCGCCACAAAATTCCTTGAGGCTCGTCAAGACTTTTTCCAGCGCATCGGGAGAATGCGCGTAATCAACAACGATTCTTGCCCCAGCGCGGCTGGTAAAATATTCCATTCGACCCGGCGCTGAATTAATTGCGCTGGTCTTTTCCAATATTTCATCCAAGGAAAATCCTGACAGGCGCAATACCGCGATGACCGCCAATAAATTGGACGCGTTAAACCGGCCCATCAGTTCGGTTTGTATATTGCCGTTTCCCCACGGACTGAAAACGGTCAGGGAAATTTTGCCGTCGGTCGCCGTTGATAATTCGGCCCTGATTACCGGGTGACCCGTTGCCGACGCCCGGCCTGAATCATTTGCCATGCCGTAACTGATGACCTGCACGTTTCCCGGCAGACGGCGGATTATTTTACGACCGTATTTATCGTCATAATTAACCACGGCGGCCCGCAATGATTTGAACAGGAATAATTTCTGCTTGACCTCCGCATAAATTTGCATGGTCTTATGGTAATCCAGGTGATCCCGGCTCAGGTTGGTAAACACGGCTACGTCAAAATCAACGTCGGCAACGCGGTGTTGGGCCAGGGCATGGGATGATACTTCCATGAACGCCGCGTCAACGTCTTCTTTGACAAAATCGGCAAACAAACCGTGCAGGGTGACGGGGTCAGGCGTGGTATTAATCCCGGCTTTCAGGTTCGGCCAGCGCCCGTATCCCAAGCTGCCAACCAGTCCCGCCGGTTTGCCGGAAAGAGCGGAATAAACCTTTGCAGACCAATAGGTTACCGAGGTTTTTCCATTCGTTCCCGTCACGCCGACAAGGTTCAGTTTCTTTGCCGGGTCGCCATAAAACCGGCCAGCTATCAAGCCTGATTTTTCGTGTAAATCCCGCACCGGGAAAACGGGCAGCCGGCGCTCATCCGGACCGGGCACAAGTCCCTCGCCCATGAGCCCTTCATCCACGGCAACCGCCCCGGCGCCCGCGCGAACCGCATCCCGTATGAACAATCCGCCATTGGTATTCAACCCCCGGCAGGCCAGGAATAAATCACCCTTTCCCGTAACCCGGCTATCCGAGCTTATCCCGGTCACCGAGATATTATTTTCAATCGGCTTTGCAATCAAATCTTGCAACAGCGCCTTCACCGGGCGCCCTTGCGCCGGGAAAGGAGGTTGATTCATGCTTGAGGCAGGCATCGATTACATCTCCACCGTGGCATTTTCAGCGACTTGGTGAGATACGCTGGCTGACATCGTTCGCTGTTTTATTCCGGTCAGGTTATCCGGGGGGATGTTCAGTATGCGCAAGGCGCCTTCCATCACCTTTGAGAATACCGGGGCCGCCACCAGGCCGCCAAAATATTGTCCGGCTTGCGGTTCATTAATTACCACCACGAGCGCCAAACGAGGAGCCGTTGCGGGAGCGAAGCCGGCAAAGAGGGAAAGATACCTGTTCCTGGCATAGCCGGAGGATGAAGCCTTGTGCACAGTTCCCGTTTTACCGGCGACGTGGTAGCCATCGACGGCCGCGGCCTTGCCGCTGCCACCTGGCCCGACCACCGCCCGCATCATTTCGCCCACTTCAAGCGCGACCGATTCAGGCATCACCCGGCGCGCTGGTTTGGCATTGACTGTTTTCTGAAAAGTAATTGGATACAACAAGCCGCCGGCCGCCAGGATTGCATAGGCCTGACCCAACTGAAGCGTCGTCACTGACATTCCATATCCGTACGAAATAGTGACAAGCTCCAACGGGGACCAGGCGGCGTGATAATCAAGCGAGCCCGTTACTTCACCCGGATAGCCACTGGTAGTCCGGTTGCCGAAACCCACTTTATCGTGCAATTCCCAAAGTCGTTCCGGACCCAGGGACGTCGCAATTTTTGTCGCGCCGACGTTACTGGACTTCTTGATCACCTCCCGGACGCTTAAACTTCCATAATTATTAATATCGCGGATTGTATAACTACCGACTTTCAAGTAACCAGGCTGGGTATCTATTATGCTTTCCGGTTCATACAAGCCTGAGATTAACGCCGCGGCTACGGTAAACGGCTTGATGGTAGAACCCGGTTCAAACACGTCCGTGACTACGCGGTTCCGGTATCGATCACTCTTGAGACCGGCGCGGTTATTAGGGTTGAACGAGGGTTGCACCGCCAATGAAAGCACCTCACCGGAACCGGTATCCAACAACAATAACATGCCACCCTTGGCCTTGTGGTTGATCACCGCTGATTTCAGTTCTTTATAAGCCAGGTATTGAAGTCGTTGATCCATGCTCAAGGACAGGGACCTGCCGGGGCTGGGCTGCCTTATATTCTCGATGTCTTTGACAAAGTAACCGTACCGGTCCTTCAACATCCGCTTTTCGCCCGGGCTGCCCTTCAACCAGTGATCATAGGCAAGTTCAATGCCTTCCTGACCCTTATCATCCACGTTGTTAAAACCAACCAAGTGGGCAGTCACCTCGCCGGTCGGATAATATCGCTTGTATTCTTTGAGGGTATGGACTCCCGGAATTTTCAAATCCCGGATTCGCTGGGCTGTATCAGGTTGGACGTGCCTCTTCAAATAAACAAATTCCCGGTCTTGCCTGGCAGACAAATGCCGGTTTAAATCTTTTGCCGGCATACCCAGTATGTTCGCCAGCTTGATCAAATCATCATCGGCGCCTTCCAGGGCCGCTTTCGGTTCGGCCCATATCGACGCTACCGGAGCGCTGACGGCTAATGTCTCATTATTCCTGTCGGTAATTACCCCCCTGTGCGCAGGGATAGAAATGGTGCGAATGGACCTGGCGTCACCGTGGCTTTTCAGGAAATCCTTGTTCAGAATTTGCAGGTAAAAAACCCTGCCGGCAACCAATATCGCGGCAATGCCGAAGAAGGCGATCAAACACCGTCTTCGTCCCGCGCAGTCTGGCGTATCGGCGGGTTTATTCATGGCAGTAAAAATACCAGTGAATCACTATCCGGCTTGAGCATGTCTAATTTGTCCGTTGCGATTGACTCGATCCGATCATCAACCGCCCAGGTGCTTTGTTCCAGTCGGAGCTTTCTCCATTCTTCATTCAACTGATCCCGGGTCTTTTTCAATTGCTGTATTTCCACGAAAACCTGGCGCGACGCGTGTTGCGCCTTGACTACGTGAATAGCCGAGACCAATACGGCGGCGACAAGAAATAACATCAGTACAGGTTTCATGGAGCCAACTTCTCTGCGATCCTCAACACGGCGCTCCGGCCTCGCGGGTTGGCTTCAATCTCTCTTTTTCCAGGCTTGATTGCCCTGCCGATCGCTTTCATTTTCGGTTTAATCCCGCTACCGGAAACGGGTAGATATTTCGGGTAAGGGTCCGGGGCGGATTGTTCCTTGATAAACCGCTTTACGATCCGGTCTTCCCCGGAATGAAAGCTGATGACGGCCAACCTGCCCCCGGTCCGCAATACGCCCGTGACCTGGGCCAGGACTTCCCGGAGTTCATTTAATTCATTATTGACGTGGATCCTGATGGCCTGGAATGAACGGGTGGCCGGATGCTTATTTCTTTCCACGGCCGGCACAGCGGCTTTAATCAACTCCGCCAATTGCCGGGTAGAAGTAACAGGCATGGTTGAACGCAGCCCGGCAATAGCCCGGGCGATTCGCCCGGTATACCTTTCTTCACCAAAATTACGCAAAACGGCAGCCAGTTCACTTTCGCTGGCATGGTTGAGCCAATCCGCCGCGCTTGAGCCTTCGTTGGGGTTCATTCTCATATCGAGCAAACCGTCCTTGAGAAAGCTGAAGCCCCGTGACGGGTCATCCAATTGCGGTGAGGAAACGCCGAGGTCGAATAACAAGCCATCGATTGCGCCATGCAGGTTATTTTGCGCCACAACCTTGCCGAGACCGGTGAAAGAACTGTGAACGCAGGTAAATCTCCCGTCGCATGAAAATTCATTTTGCGCAAACCTGACTGCTTCGGGGTCCTTGTCAAAGGCGAACAAACGTCCCTGGTCGTCAAGGCGCTGCAAGATTGCCCTGCTGTGCCCCCCGCGTCCGAACGTGCAGTCCACGTAACACCCATCCGGTCGTAATTCAAGACCATTCAACACCTCGTTCAACAGTACCGGTTTATGCGCGTATTCATTCAACTTCTTAAAAATGGGCAATCACGGTAAACTGGCCTCATAATGACAATGATTTCAATGCTTCAGATGGCTCGCTTTCCTCATCACCCACTAACCCCAGCCAATGATCCCGTTGCTTTTCCCAGCCGCCCTTATTCCAGATTTCAAACTTGTTGCCCTGCCCCAAAATGACGGCTTGCCGGTCAAGCCGGGCATAATCACGCAGTTCGGCGGGGACCAGGATTCTTCCTTGTGCATCCAGTTGACAATCGGTCGCATAACCACGCATCATTTGTTTTGCCCTGCGACTTTGTTTATCGAAATCGGATAAGCCCGCCAACTTGTTTTCAATCAATTCCCATTCAGGTAAGGGATATAACCACAGGGACCGGTCGAGGGGGTTGAGGGTTTGCACCAGGCAGCCGGCCGCGATCCCCATAAGCCGTTCGCGAAAACGACTGGGTATGGCTAATCGCCCCTTGCTGTCAAGACTGATGGCGCCAATTCCCCGAAACACTTGGAAGCTCCCCCTGTATTGAAGAAAACCACATCTACCCACATTTCCCCACTTCTGTGCAACTATAGGAACTTGGAAACTATTATGTCAAGCGAATCTTGCAAATTTTTGACAGAAATCTGCTTTTGTTATAGTCATTTAGGGGAAGAAAGTAAGAAAAATCAGGACTTTTTGATATATAAGTCTTTTTACATCAAAAAGTTATACAGCTTTATCGATAAAAGGCTTTAAGAATAGTCTTGTCGGAGAATAAATTCCCACTTCGGGGTCAGAAAATATGAATCTCGCAGGGGCCGGCCCCCGTGCCGGCCCTGCTTGATGCCGGCGCGTGCCGGGGGTCAGGGCAACCACAGGGGGTTGCCCCTACGGGTCAGCGCCAGTGGCGGCAACGGGGCTTTTACGACACTACCAGGTCAGGAGGAGAACAATAATGAAGTCCCCCCATAAGGGGATTTAGGGGGAGTCAGCCTGTAAGCCGGGTTCTGTCAAGGACAATCATTCATCTTGGGCGCATGTCGCCATACACCTCCAGCAGCCTACCCGGGGACAATGCGGGCCACATTATCGCCCCTCTATTTGGCCTTGCTCCGAGTGGGGTTTGCCGTGCCATGACTGTTGCCAATCACGCGGTGCGCTCTTACCACACCATTTCACCCTTACCCGGCCACCTGCTTCGCAAGCGACCGGGCGGTATACTTTCTGTTGCACTTTCCGTCGGTTCACACCGCCCAGGAGTTACCTGGCACCCTGCCCTGATGGAGCCCGGACTTTCCTCTGTCAAAACCAGGATTCACGCGAATCGGCGCATCACCGAAAATCAACGCGAGTCCTTATCCTGACAGCGATTGCCCGGCTGACTCCCACGACCACAATAAAAGTAAAAACAAAAACCCGCAAGCGAAGATTTTTCCATCATATCCTCAAGGACAAATCGATATTCGCGAGCGTTTGACGATTGCCGAACAACTCGATTTACGACCTGCATTAACAGAACCTGCTTCGCCGGAACCGGCGAAAGAGGTAACTATTCAGGGGGTGAGCGTCCGCGCCACGCGAAACCCGTTGATGTAGAAGCGGTGGCCAACGGAGTCCCCACTACGGTTCGCGGCGCGGAGCATCCTCGGTTCGTAGTTCCAGGAACCGCTACGCAAAACGCGAGTGTCGCAATCCCCACTTGTCCAGGCGCTCCCATCGCTGGGGGCGCCCGCATAACCCTCGTTCCAGCAGTCCGCCACCCACTCCCACACGTTGCCGTGCATGTCATGCAGACCAAAACTGTTTGGCCGGTAACTCCCAACCTCGGCAACATGGTGTACGCCATCCGAACACGATTCATTGCGCCAGGGAAGGCTAGTGCTCCCGTCCGCATGATTCGCATACCGGCAAAGTTGGGATTCATCATTGCCAAAGTGATACTGCGTCGTTGTCCCAGCCCGCGCCGCATACTCCCACTCGGCCTCGCTCGGCAGACGGTAACCACCTGCGGACTTGGCATTCAACCAGTCAATGAATGCTTGAGCCTCGTTCCACGATACATCTATCACCGGGCGGTTATCCCGGCCCCAGCCCCAGTCATCCGGCTTGTAACCGCCACAGCCCCCGTCAGCTACGCAGGCATCCCACTGGGCGAACGTCACTTCGTATTTCGACATGGCAAACGGCTGGGCTATCCTCACTTCATGCACCAGTGTCTCGTCATCATCACAATCTCTCTCGGACACGCAGCCCATGAGAAACCGGCCGGCCGGAATTACCACCATCTCCGGCCCCTGACCACCCGAAGCCAACTCATCCCTGAACGACTGTCCCGGCGTTAACTGATCCTTCGCAACATAACTCACGCCACAACCTGCCTGCGCCAATACCAATACCATCACCCTCGCCAGAACGGCTATGGGCATTGCGCGCCAGCAATGGAAAAACCGCATGATGGCAGTGCCTGATATATGCTTTCGAGTCACCTTGATTCCTTCAGACCAATTTATGGATAAACCAATATCTCATTAATTTATTGAACCTGTTGCGCTTCGCAGGTCAGCAGACCCACCTCGACGTCACGATAAGGCCAAGCGTCGGGATAATCACAATTGTTCGCACAGTCAAGGGAGGCCTTAGATCCCCCCAAAGACGTAAAGAGGTAACGCTTTATGGGGTGAGCGTCCGGGTCACACGGAATCCGAGGCTGCCGCTACGGTACCCGGTGGCGGTCCTGTCGCGGTCCGCAGCGCGGAGAACCCACGGAACGACACTGAACCAGGAACCGCCGCGCAAAATGCGGCTGCCGCAGTCCCCGCTTATCCAGGCGCTCCCATCACTTGGCGCGCCTACATAACTGTCGTTCCAGCAGTCCTGTACCCACTCCCACACGTTGCCGTGCATGTCGTGCAGACCAAAACTGTTCGGCTGATAGCTCCCAACCTCGGCAGTACGCTCGCCAACGCCATCCGAACACGACTCATTACGCCAAGGAAGGTCAGTACTCCTGTCCGCATGATTCGCATACCGGCAAAGTTGGGATTCGTCGTCCCCGAAGTGATACTTTGTCGTGCTGCCCGACCGCGCCGCATATTCCCATTCCGCCTCGCTCGGCAATCGGTAACTCACGCCCGTCCCGGACGATAACCATTCCACGTACGCTACTGCATCATCCCAACTCACGCACACGACAGGATGCGTATCCGACTGATCAAACCCCAGATTATTCCACCTCGCAGACGATTTCTCTATCCCTTCACTACCCTCCCACACGTAACAGCCCCTGCCACGCTCCGCCGTCGTGCGGTAACCGGCCTGCGCCACAAAACGCCCAAATTCGCTACGCGTCACCTCGTATTTAGATATGGCAAACGGCTCCGCGATGCTCACTTCATGCACCGGCGTCTCATCATCCCCGCAATCTCTCCCGGACACGCAACCCATGCGAAACCGGCCGGCCGGAATTACCACCATCTCCGGGCCTTGACCACCCGAAGCCAACTCATCCCTGAACGACTGTCCCGGCGTTAACTGATTTTTCGCAACATAACTCACGCCACAACCTGCCTGCGCCAATATCATCACCCCTGCCAGCATGACAACTGACATCGAGCGTCGGAAGTGAAACAACTGCATGATGGCAATGTCTGATATACCTTCTCGGAACATCTTGTTATCCCCCATGAATTTACGGATAAACCAATACCTCATTAACTTATTGAACCCGTTACGCTTCGCAGGTCAGCAGGTCCACCTTGACGTCACGATAAGGCCAAGCATCGGGATTATCACGATTTTTCGCACGGCCAAGGGGGCTTGCCCCTTGGAACCCCAAAAAACGTAAAGAGGTTCTGCCCGTGTCGGATTGGGCAGCCACCTCACCACAGGTCAGGAGCATGATGAGCGGCTTGGTCGTGCTCATTGCAACAGTGGCGCCAGTTCGATAGCCAGGACCGCCAACAGCAAAGCCACCCCGGTCCTGGCTGATATTTTCAGCTCGGCGATGTCCTGTTTGATCTTGTATAAGCGCTCCGTCTGCTCCGCGCCGGCAGCAGCTTGCCTGGCCTGTTCATCCGTAACATTTGGGACCAGCCTCAGTACTCGGTATAAATCAATAGCGCCCATGCGGGCAGTATAACAAGACCAGGAAACAAATATCATTATGCGCCATAATATCTGCCCCAAGATCTCGAGATAAACCCAAGTGTCGATTCCTCTTGGCGATGCTCTTTAGAGCTACCAGTCGCCGTACCAAACGTTTCTTGGCTTACCTCAAGGAACCAGTGCTGTTTCCCTGCAGGGCAGGCGTATGGCTCAGGGGAATGGGCCGGCCGGGGCGCGGATTTCAGGCGGTGGCGCGGCCGCCGCTTTTGCTTCGGGGGCAGTCAACACGCAGGTCATCAGGCTGGGGATCCCGGGCACCCAGGGCGGGTGCACACCCCGGTCCGGCGGCTGCCACACATAGCCGAACTGTCGCAACGCGTGCCGCGCTACGGGCACCTCCACGGCGGGCAATACCGACCTCAGGACCGCATCGATCTCCGGCCCGGTAGCCTCCGCCCGGTCAGCAAACAGTTGCGCCGTCGCGGCCGCGGCCGGGATCAATGTCTGTTCGACTAATTCCTGCACCCGCCCGGCGTAATAATTTTCTTTGACCCGGCGGAATTCGGGCAGTGCCCGCTCAATGCCTGCCAGGGTTAATGTCGGCGTGTCCGTTCGGGTATGTTGCCGCCAGAGTTGGCGGCCCAGCGCCTGCAGGAAATACGGGTAGCACTCGGTCTCGGCAAGGCACGCGGACAAGGCGTTTGTGTCGACCGTGATATCTTGCTTCTTCAAGGGCTCGACCAACGCGTCCATGGCGGCGCTCTCGGTCAACAACCCGAAACCCATCTCCCCTTCATCCAACCGGTTCCAAAACATCGCATCGAGTCCGTTAAAGTGAGCTTTCAGCCCCGGCGTACCGGCGACCACCAACATGAATGGCGCTGCCGAACGCGCCTTCTGACTCGCGTTCAGCAACACTCGTCCCACGTTCTTCTCCAACATGTGCGCCTCGTCCAGCAGCGCCACCAGCGGTTTGTCATCCTTGCAGCGATTGATGAGTTTTTCTCTCAACCAATAATCGGTCAGTGGCAGGTGCCCTTTGACTGCCGTCTCATCGACCTGCCCCTTAGCGCCGAACCCCAGCGCCCCCGCCGAGACCCCGCCGCCGACGCGGGACTCGATATGCATGTCTTCCCACTCGGAGTGCGGCAACAGGGCTGCATAGAGGTCTCTTTTCGTGCCCAATTCGTCCGCGCTCAGACTGACCACGTCCACCCTGCCGGCCACCCCGGGGTCGTGCAGGATGTGCTCCTTGAACCAGGCCAGCAGCGCGCTCTTGCCGTTGCCGCGCGGCCCGATGAGCGCGTAGTCGTGGGACGGCGCGCGCCCGTGCAGCAAACGCCCCAAGCCCCGCCGCAGGACGGCTTGTTCTTCCTCGCGACCAGCCAAGTACGGCGGGGGCAACCCGGCGCCGGGTTCAAATGGATTGTCGTCGTAGTCGTCATCAAACATGCCGGCAATGTAGCCCGACCGCATCGCCCCGTCAAACCTCGCTACCTGGACACAACGGTGAAAGAGCCCTCGACACCTGCTCGAAAAAGAAAGGGGGGTTCGAAGGGGGAGATATTCGATCATAAGCGATCAAGGGCGTACTTGCGTTCCGCCAACCGTTACTGGAACACCCATTGATACTGAAACTCCAACCCGGGATTTCGTTTGGCACGGGACATGTAAGAAAAAGGTGCGAATGTCATTGAATCCAAACAAGACAAGCCGGGCAGGTTTCCCTTCTTACCTTGCGCTTTTTCACTTTTACCCGGCGCTATTTCGAAGACGCAAACCCCTGCGCATACCAGAGGGGAACCCTGCCCAAAATCTCAGAAACTGATGCGCCAGATGCCCGTGGCCTGCTTTGCCATCCAGCGCTGGTGCAAGCGAATCTTGTCTACCGTCCAGGCATCAAAGTCTTGCGCCAGCTTGCTGGTTATCGCGAATTCACTTGCTTGGTAAACAGGGCGCTTTTCCAAGAATCCCGCATTGCCCAAGTCGCGATTATCGGATGTTTTCAGGAGCGTCAGGTTGCCCAGGCGGTAGGTGAACGCTTCGCGCTGCCGGTCATCGAACTCGTCCCAGTCATCGCCGGGATTCTCCGGCAACACATGCTCGATGCCGTATTTTGCGCTCTCGAAGTCAAAGCTGTTTCCAGACAACTGCTTTTCTAACTGGAACAGAATAAAGCGCGCTACCTTTTTGTTACGGCTACGCAACGCCTTGTCCGCGAAGGCTGCGCTGAATTCCGTATCCTGGGGATAAACCGGGCGCAGGGCTTCAATTGCAGCGACTACGCCGATACGACCTGCCGATATTTCCCGGGCGATATGGTTATACATCAACTCCTGCTCATTGCTTTTACGACCGCAGATCACGTTGTAGCGAAAAGACACCACGGCGATAGCCCGCAGAAAGCGTCCGAACCCGGCCCTGTCGTTTTCCGCAAGTCGCTCATATGCCGCCAGCAATACCGAGAGCGGTTGGCGCACATTGAACATCTGCAACTGGGTCAGACTGTCTCGCTCCTGATCCGTCCAGAAGCCCTCCTCCGGGCTACGCAACGCTGCGTACACCCGCGCATGTCGGTCCAGGTCGCGGATCAATTCAAACGCCCCGGCCTTGTCTCTGATCGCATTGCGTATGGTCTTGAACAAGTCCGCTTTACGCGCCAACTTGTTGCGACTATTCCAGGAGACGCGCAAAAACTCGGGAAAACTCTCGCTGCCCAACAACTCAACGATGCCTTCCCAGCGATCTTCCAACGCCTTGATTTCCGATTCATGCACATCGCCACCTGAAACTACAGAAAACAGGTAATTCTTCAACAAATCGGTGGCGGACAGGCGTACGCCACGAGCGTTGAGCGTCTCGAAGACCTTAAACGCATTCAACTCATCCGTCACCGTGATAACGGTAAAAAACAGCTTGTCCACCGCGCCATCGACAAAGCGCGCCACTTCTTCGCCGTTATCCTCTGAGTGCTCCCTAAGGCGCTCCTCGAACCAGATAAACGCTTGGCGCAGTAAATGTTCAGATGCATTCAAACCACGCCGTGGCAACTGCTCCAGGGGCACGAGGTAGTTCTGGTAAAAACGATCATTGTGGCGGTTCAACGTGAGTTTGGACCGCGGCACCAGGCTTACCGGATCCAGGTAACCGATGTAGTTATTACGCAACTGTTGAGCGCGCCGATATTGCGGGTCATTCGCATCATCCGGTACCGCCAGGCGCTTCAAATTCGATACCGCCGCCAGCATCAACAAACTCAGGGTTGTCATGCGCTGCTGTCCGTCGATAATATCAAACGCCTTGTTGTCCTCCGATCGCAGCACAAGGTAGCCCATGTAATGAGCGGGTTCCGGATCCTCACCAAACAGCCCTGTGATATCCTGCCACAAGTCGTCCCATTCATCAGCGCCCCAGGAATAGTCACGCTGAAACAGCGGCACGCGATAACTCAGCGCATTGCCCATCAACTGGCGGAACGTGTTATTAGTGGTGTTGAAATTCATGTGCGGTACACTTTCATTACCTCATCGCCAAAGCGATAATGAAATTCTGCGAATGTTTATTTTCAGCATTAAAAGACCAGCAAGGGCGAGTCCGGCTCGGTCTGTATTCAAGACAAAGCGATAACATGACAAGTAATATACTGCAACATCGAGAATTATCAAAACGCGCCTGAGGATGGCAGCGTCTGGACAAGCAGTGGTTATTGCAACCGGTGGTTTTTGAAACTTTCGGCTTGGCGGCGGCAAATTAGCGAAGTTGGATGCCAACGGGGAACTGACCGTTTTACCAGCCCGCGTTATTCCTGTCCCGACCGTTGAGGCGTCCCTGGCCCGGCTTCGGGCGTTGCCGGTCGATTCGCCCTGTCAAACCTCGCTACCTGGACACAACGGTGAGAGAGTCCTCGACATCTGCTTGAAAAGGAAAGGTGGGTTCGAAGGGAAAGATATTCGGTCATAAACGATCAAGAAGGCCCTGGAGAGCGAACTATTGAATCACCACGCTGGGAGGTTGTCGTCGTAGATAGAATCGGAACGTCCGGCATCCACTATTATTACGCGTTGTTCTTAATCAAGTAAATTGTCCCCGGAATCCGGTTCTTTGTGGGACGGGGAGATTTTTTTCTGCATGGCTACGGCGAGGGCGTATATCTCGTTTCTGCCTGCGCCGGACAGTTCCGTCGCTATCTGTACGCTTTGTTTCAAGGTTAAAGATTTTAATAAAACGCTCAGCAGGGCGGTTAAATCCGACTTGTTCGCTGTTTTATCCTCATCCTTGTTGCCGGCGATGATAACGACAAATTCACCGCGGCCTTGATCGGCGTCGCCGGCGAGCCATTCCGTTAACCCGGCTATTTTTCCCTGCCGGATGGTTTCAAATTTCTTGGTCAACTCCCGCGCTATCGAGGCTTCTCTTTGCCCGCCGAAAATCGTTATGGCGTCATCCAAAAAGGCCTTTATCCTGTGGGGCGCTTCATAAAAGATCATGGTCCGGCTTTCACCGGCCAACTTTTGCAGGTACTTTCGCCGGGCCACTGTTTTTTCAGGAACGAACCCCTCAAACAGGAACCTGTCGGGCGGGATGCCGGAGGCTGACAAGGCCGCGATCAGCGCCGTCGGACCGGGGACGGGAGACACGGCTATATTCGACCCGTGCGCCTGTCTGACGAGTTTAAAGCCGGGGTCACTGATGAGTGGCGTCCCGGCATCGGCGATCAAGGCGACGTTGCTGCCGGAAACAAGCCGGGCGATGATTTTTGTCGTTACCTTGTCTTCATTGCGCTCGTGACAAGAAAGCAGTGGCGTTTTAATTTTCAGCCTGTTTAATAATTTACGACTGTGGCGGGTATCCTCGGCGAGTATCAAATCAACCGATGACAGGATTTTTTCCGCGCGCCGGCTTATATCATCCAGGTTGCCGATGGGCGTTGCTACTATATATAAAGTACCCGGTTTACCTGGCACGATAAACTCCACTTTGTTGGCATTGGTCAGGCGCGCCGGCCCCTTGACCCCGAATGCAGCGCGCGCCTCTACAGCCCGGCGGTGTTTACACAACCGTCAGCAGTTCCCGCTAACAGCGGGAGCTACCGCACAATCGGGGATTTAATTAACCGGGGTTTCTTTATACAATATACACGTGCGAAATTCAGTCAAAATCTTATTCATCCTTGCGCTCCTGCAGGCCTGTGCACAGCAGAGTCCAAGGCCTCCCCAGACCGAAGACACCCAAGCCCTCGAATTAAAAACGCTTGCGGGCGCTGAACTTGCGCTAAAAAATAATGACCTTGAAAAAACCCTCGCCATCCTGTCGCAGGATTTCCCGGCTGACACGCCGGCCCCTGTTCATGCGCGGCGTCACCGTTTAAGGGCGCTCGCCTATGAGCGACAATCAGACTTTATAAACGCAGTCAGGGAACGGCTCAGGCGCAACGACTATTTAAGCCGTGGCGCGGACATGGAGGCCAACGCGATAAAAGTCTGGAATGATTTGAACAGGATTGAAAAAGACGCGCTCCAACAACTGCATGAATTGAGTCCGCCGGCGCTGCCAAGCTGGATAGAGCTCGCAATTATAAACCGGACGTGGTTGGCAAACCCTGCGGAATTAAGACGCTCGCTGTTACTTTGGCAGGATAAATACCCCTCGCATCCCGCCAATCCCACCATCACCGGGCAAATACTGGCCGATAGCCAGCAGCATAATTCAAAGCCTCGACAAATAGCCCTTTTGCTACCGTTCCGCGGGGGCTACGGGAAAGCCTCCGAGGCAATCAGGGACGGCTTTATCAGCGCCTGGCATCACTCCGAATACAAGCCTGTCATTAAAATCTATACGGCAAATTCATTGAACATAGAGCGAGTATATTTGCAAGCCGTGGACGAAGGCGCGGAACTCATCGTCGGGCCGCTGGAAAAACAAGCAATAAGGAAACTGTCCGAAGCGGCTACCCTGCCTGTATCTACATTGGCGTTGAACCAGGTCCAAACTGTGCCCGGGACCACATCCGGCGACAGCGGGAATATTCTGCCGGATTTGATGCAGTTCGGATTGTCTCCGGAAGACGAGGCCCGGCAAGTTGCGGAGAAGGCTTATTCAGATGGGCACGACAAGGCCCTGGTCATCATCCCGAACGACAACTGGGGACAACGGTTAGACAACGCTTTTCGGGAAACCTGGCTGGCGCTGGGCGGGGAAATATTGGAGAAAATCAATTACGACCCCCAGGTTAAAGATTATTCTCCTCCGGTCAAGCAGTTATTGAACATCGATGGCAGTGAGCTTCGCGCGAACCGTCTTCGGCGGAAACTGAATGGAAGACTGGAAAGTGAAACACGCTTGCGCCAGGATATGGATATGATTTTCATGGCGGCGTCTCCGGTTGCGGCACGCCAGATTATTCCCCAGTTTCGTTTCCATAAAGCCGAACATATTCCCATATACGCAACATCGCATATTTTTACTGGCAACGTTAATCAACAGGCCGATATGGATATGAATGGCGCCCTGTTTATCGATATGCCCTGGATTTTATTTCCACGTGGTGGAGCAGCGTCGATACAACCTGTCATCAATGCCAATTTCCAGGCTGATGCCTCCATCTATCGTCGTTTATATGCTTTGGGTGTGGACGCATTTCACCTTATCCCGCATCTTTTCCGCCTGGCATTCGAGGATAACGCCAGTTTTATCGGAGAAACAGGCAAGCTCAGCATGTCCGAAGATGGTAGAATCAACAGGAAATTACTCTGGGGTAAAATTATAAACGGCAAACCGGAATTGCTTGAGGGCCAGTCAGGGCAAACGCGTACTTTCCCGGAAAGCGGGAAATCCGGGAGAAACGGAGACTATCGCGCCGTCAACCGAGAGGATTTGCGGACTGTTTTTCCGTTCCGCGCAAAGTCTCTCCAAAACAGCCCCCAAATCCTCTCTCGCCCCGGTCAGCTTTACGAGTATGAGCTTGCCCTGGATGGCCGGTGACTTATAATGGATAATCACCCCCTGAAAGTCGGCAGGATTGCCGAAGATCTCGCCTTGGAGTACCTGCAAAAACATAACCTGACTTTACTCGAGCGAAATTTTCGCTCCCCGCTGGGTGAAATTGATTTGATCATGCGGGATAAAAATACCATTATATTTTGTGAGGTCAGGTCAAGAAAAAACAGGCATTTTTTAGACCCGATTGAAACCATAGATTACCGGAAAAGGAATAAAATCATAAAAACCAGCCAGTTTTTTATCCAAAGAACGTCACCTTCGAATAAATTCGATTTCCGTTTTGACGTCATCACCTTGACGGGGAAAGACAACAACAGGAAAATCGAGTGGTTCAAGGATGCGTTTCAATAGTAAGATTACGTCCCTGACAGGCTTTTTTCATTGATGGATTTTATTCAACGCATCAAAGACAACTTTACCGAAAGCATCCAGGTCAAGACGGAAGCCCGTGAACGACTCGCTCCTTTGATCGCCGCCGCTGCCGAATTAATGACGGATTGCCTGCTGTCTGATAATAAAATATTCAGCTGCGGCAACGGCGGCTCAGCGGCTGATTCACAACATTTCGCCGCGGAAATGATCAATCGTTTTGAAATGGAGCGGCCGGGCTTGCCGGCCATCGCATTGACAACCGATTCCTCCACGCTGACGTCAATTGCCAACGATTATCAGTATGCGGATATTTTCTCGAAGCAGATACGTGCGTTGGGCAAACCGGGTGATACCCTGCTTGCGCTCAGTACCGGCGGCGAATCGCATAATATCATTCATGCAATAGACGCCGCCCACGATAAAAGCCTGCACGTGGTAGCTTTGACGGGACGGGAAGGCGGACAGGTTGCCGATATGATGTTGGAATCTGATATTGAACTTCGCGTCCCTTCGTGGTCAACCGCGAGAATCCAGGAGGTGCACATAATGATTATCCATTCACTTTGCGATCTTATCGACCATAAATTATTAGGTATAGAAACATGAAAAACTTGAAAAAGCCTCAAACCATTCAATTGAATTTCCGGCTGATCGCCCAATCAGCTTTAACAGGCGGCGTCTTGCTTTTGTCCCTGGTCATGTTAAACGGCTGTGCCGCCATTGCAGTGACCGGCGCCGTAACAACCGCATCCGCCGCGTCCGTCGCAGTCGACCGGAGAACAGCCGGCACTTACATTGAGGACGAAGCAATCGAAACCAAGTCCCGGTTGGCGTTAATCGATAATAAAGACCTCAATAAAAAGGTTCATGTCAACTTTACCAGCTATAACACCGCGGTCATGATTACCGGGGAAGCGCCGACCGAAGAAGACAAGCAGGCGGTGGTTGATCTCGTAAAAAACGTCGAAAAAGTCTCACACGTATACGATGAAATGACCATTGCAGCGCCCAGCTCTTTTATTTCCCGGAGCGCGGATACGGTGATAACCACCAAGGTGAAATCCAAGTTGATCGCGGCAAAAGACCTAAGCGGAATTCACGTAAAAGTGGTAACGGAAAACGGCGTCGTTTACCTGATGGGAATCGTCAGTCGGACTGAAGGTGACAAAGCAACGGAAATTGCCCGACAGACCGGCGGGGTGCAAAAAGTAGTCAGGCTGTTCGAGTATATGGCTGACGAACAGCAGGATCTCCCCGATGAGGGGGAAGAAGCGCAAAGCCTCCCCGATGAGGGGGAAGAAGCACAGAGTCTCTCCAACGAGGGGGCTTCGGGGGGTTGAAGTGTGAAGTTTGAAAGGTGGTGAAGGTGTCAAGGGAGAAACGGGTTTGACAGCGGGACGCGCTGACCGGGCTGCGGAGGAACCTGTTTATTTGACGATTTTCAGGTGGGGTCTGGAATGATCGGCTGAAATTTTTTCAGGCTGCGCATCCATGATATCAACATCTTCCTCCGGGAATATTATTCCCCGGCCGTTTTCCTTTGCGTAGACTGCCAGCAGCGCTTTGAGCGGCACTTCTATCGACGTGACTATTCCGGCAAATCGTGCATTAAAAAACAGGCAATCATCGTCGATGGTTAAATCGCGAACGGCGGTTGGGCAAATATTCAGCGCGATCTTGCCTTCTTGAATATATTCGGGCGGAACAACAACGCTGTCAATCGTTGCATCGACCAGTATATGCGGAGTCAGGCCATTACCTGAAATCCACTCGTTTACTGCCCTCAATAAATAAGGCCGAATAGAAGTCATCTCAGGTTGCCACGCTGTTTCGCATATATCGCTCCAGGTCAGACAGGCTGGTTTGAAGCGCATCGCGTTTAAACAGTGATTCAGCATACCTGTGCAATGCGCCGGCGCTGGCCGGCAACTTGATGCCGTATGCTTCCAGGCGCCATAACAACGGAGCCAGACAACAATCCGTCAAGGTATATTTTTCGGACATGAAATAAGGCAGTCGGGAAAATGCCGGCGCAATTGCCGTCAAATTATCACGCAGCTTTTTTTTGGCATTCGCCGCTGCAATTTCATTTTCACCATCCAGGTCATCAATCAAGGTATAGAGATCCCGCATGACCCGGTATCTTAATTGTCTGTTGCCGGCGCGAGATGCCGGGTCCACTGGCATTAACGGCGGGTGAGGAAATCGCTCATCCAGGTACTCCATGATGATCTGCGCATCGTACAATACCAGGTCGCGATCAATTAATGTCAGGTTTGAATTGTATGGGTTCAAATCCGCCAGTTCTTCGGGACGATTGTCATCACTTATGAAATTGACCTCGACATTGATGTCTTTTTCCGCTAAAACAAGCCGTACACAGTGACCGATCGGGCTGGTTGCGTCAGAATACAGGGCCATAACTGAATGTCTGTTAGCGGCATTTATCATTTTCATCTCCGGCTGCTGATTAACACAGGTCTGTGTCCATCAATGCACATCCCGCCAATACTCCCGCTTTAGCAGGTAGACAAGGATCAACAGGACCAGGAGATAGGCGATAACCCAGGCGCCGATAGTCTTGCGTTCAAGTTTAACGGGTTCCCCTAAGTAAACCATGAAATTCACCAAGTCGCGAACCGTCCTTTCATAGTCTTCATCCTGATATGGCGTCGGCTTGTCAACCGGTTCAGCCACAACTTCAAGATAGTCGATCACCCTGGTAATATTCCCGTGCCGGTTTATGACTTCCTTGTACACAGGTTCCTGCCAACCCTGCAACTCCCATAGTACATGGGGCATGGCGACGTCTTTGAAAGCGCGATTATTCACGCCCGTCAGGCGGGACGGATCCCGATAAAACGTCATAAAAAAAGTATATAACCAGTCTGCGCCGCGGGAACGGGCGGTCACTGACAAGTCAGGTGGAGCGACGCCAAAATACTTCTCCGCTTCCTGTCTGTTCAAGGCGACCGTCATGGTATCCCCCGTCTTATCCGTGCCGAACATGAGGTTTTTCTTCAAGACGTCTTCACTTATATTCAGGTCCTTGCCCAACCGGTTATACCGCATAAATGCAGCCGAGTGGCAGCTGAGACAATAATTCACGAAGGTTCGGGCGCCGCGCTGCAATGATTTTTTATCGGACAGGTCAACGTCCACGTGCATCATGCGCCCATCGCCGCCGGCTGACCAACACATATTTGTTACCGAGAACAGCATGATGAAGTATGTCAAGCGTCTCATCACGTCAGCCTGTCCGGAACGGGTTTATCATTATCGGAGCTTGTATAAAACGGCATGGCCAGGAAAAACAGGAAATAAATCAACGCAAAGAACCTTGCCATCCACGTGTAAGTCGGGGTAGCGGCTTGCAGGCCCAACCAGCCGAGCGCAATAAAGCTGATGGTAAACAAGGCCAAGGCGGTCTTATACTTCCAGCCCCGGTAACGGATGGATTTTACCGGGCTTCGGTCCAGCCAGGGCAGGAAACAAAACAAGACGGTGGCGGCGCCCATGGCGACAACGCCGGCAAATTGATTCGGCACCGCGCGCAAGATGGCGTAAAACGGCGTGAAATACCAAACCGGGGCGATGTGTTCCGGCGTCTTCAACGGGTCGGCGGGAATAAAATTGTTATGTTCGAGAAAATAGCCGCCCGCCTCGGGAGTAAAGAACACAACCATGCAGAAAATGATCAAAAAGACCACCACGCCGACGATATCCTTGACGGTATAATAAGGATGAAATGGTATGCCATCTAACGGGAGACCATCAGCGCCTGTATAATCCTTTATTTCAATCCCATCGGGGTTATTCGACCCGACCTCGTGCAAAGCGATAAGGTGCGCGCCGACCAGGCCGCAAAGCGCCAGCGGAAGGGCGATAACGTGTAAAGAGAAGAAGCGGTTCAAAGTCACGTCGGATACGACAAAATCACCCCGTATCCACAAGGCCAAATCGTCGCCGATGACCGGCAATGCGCCGAACAAGGAGATGATTACCTGCGCGCCCCAATAAGACATCTGTCCCCAGGGCAACAGGTAACCGAAAAACGCTTCACCCATTAAGGTAAAGTAAATCAACATGCCGATGATCCAGAGTAATTCCCGGGGCTTTTTATAAGAGCCGTACAACATTGCCCGGTACATGTGCAGGTAGATAATGATGAAAAAGGCAGAAGCGCCGGTCGAATGCATATAACGAATCCACCAACCCCACTCGACGTCGCGCATGATGTATTCAACCGAGGCGAAGGCAAGCTCGGCAGCCGGCTTGTAATTCATGGTCAGCCAGATCCCGGTAATAATCTGGATCACTAAAACGAATAAGGCCAACGCACCGAAGAGATACCAGAAATTAAAATTTTTCGGCGCGTAGTATTTGCCAAGATGATCGTTCCACAGTTGCATCAGGGGAAAGCGCGCGCCTACCCAGTCGCGCAACCAATACAGGAATTTAATTATCCTGCTCATGCCCGGACGGTTCCTGAATCATCCCCGATCAATACCCTGGTATCGCTCAAATACTGATGTGGCGGCACAATGAGATTGGAGGGCGCCGGCACGCCCTTGAAAACCCTGCCGGCTAAATCAAAGCGGCTGCCGTGACACGGACAAAAGAACCCACCTTGCCAATCATCGCCTAATTGATAGGATTCCCCTTCATTTTCTTTGACGTAAAGAGGCGAGCAACCAAGATGGGTGCAAATACCCAGTACAATCAAATACTCCGCTTTTTGCGAGCGATACTCATTCCTGGCATAAACCGGTTGCTGCCCGGCGTTTGAATCCGGGTCCCTTACCACCTCGTCCAACTTATCCAGGCCGGCTACGGATTCATCGCTACGGCGGAGGATCCAAACCGGTTTACCCCGCCATTTGACTATTTTGCGGTCCCCGGGTTGTAAATCACCGATATCGACTTCAACAGGGGCGCCGATTGCTTTTGCCTTTGCGCTGGGTGTTAAAGTCGTCACAAAAGGAACGGCGGTAGCCAAGGCGCCGGCGCCGCCTACGACGGACGCGGTGGTGGTGAGAAAGCGCCGCCGTTTGGTATTGACTCCATCATTACTCATTGAAATTAGTCCCTAAACTTGTTTAGATTTCGTCTACATTCGATATAATCAGGAGTATATCATGTTCCGTCAATGCCTTGCTACCAGCGACTGCTTTCGGTAAAGGACAAAGACCCCAAGATGTCCGAACCATGAATAACAAGCGAACCTCGCAATTTCTGAAATTCCTCACCCAATCTGTGGTTGCGGGGCTGGCCGGCGCATTTATTGTGTTGTATCTGTTGCCGGGCCTGTTGCCGGGAAGCTCAGGTCAACCCGATAATAATCCGGCAAAAACTCATAGCCTGGTTGAAAATAAGGAAGGCGTCGTATCCTACAGTGAGGCGGTTGGCGCGGTAGCGCCCGCAGTTGTCAACGTCTACGCTACGCGAATTCAGCGACAGGCAATCCATCCCTTGCTCCAGGACCCCCTGTTTCGGCGTTTTTTCGGCAGACCGGGTCCAAATGAAAAACAGGATCGTAATTTAGGTTCCGGGGTGATTATCGATAAACGGGGTTATTTGCTCACCAACGCCCATGTCATCAATAAAGCGGATAAAATCCTTATTACACTGCACGATGGACGACAATCAATGGCGCAAATAGTGGGCATAGATGTAGAAACCGACCTCGCCGTACTTCAAATAGAGCTGGATAATCTACCTGTCGCGCCGGTAAGCGATTCGAATCAGACAAAAGTGGGTGACGTGGCGCTGGCCATAGGCAATCCCTATGATTTCGGCCAGACGGTGACTCAAGGCATAGTCAGCGCCATGGGACGCAAGCGATTAGGCATAACCACCTTCGAAAATTTCATACAGACCGATGCCGACATCAATCCGGGCAATTCGGGCGGCGCCCTGATTTCTGCGACCGGAAAGTTAATCGGTATCAATACGGCCATTATTTCCAACAGCGGCGGTTCCCAAGGCATTGGCTTTGCCATTCCCACCAACCTTGCAACAGACGTTATGCAACAAATCATTGAATATGGTCACGTCGTACGCGGCTGGCTAGGTGTCGAGGCGCAGATAGTGCCTCGTGACATCGCCGATGCAATGGAACTGGATGAAGGCGGCATTTTAGTCGTGGCCGTGCTCAGCGGTGGCCCGGCTGCGGAAGCGGGTATCATTCCCGGGGACATTATGACAAAAATAAGCGGCCGGCCACTGATTGACCCGCAGCAAGCCATTAACATGATCTCGCAGGTTGAACCGGAGACTGACATAGAAATTGAAATCTTGCGCGGCTGGGAAAAAGAAATTGTTATTGCCGAAGTAGCCCAGCGCCCAACGCCTGTACAATAAATCAGCCGGCGAGATTTTTGATGGCGGCAAGAAACAGTTCGTTTTCATACTGTGTCCCTATGCTGACCCGCAAACAATCCTCCAGCAGGGGATGGGCGCCATTAAGGTTCTTGACCAGGATCCCGGCGGATTTCAGCGCTTCGAATATTTCGACGCCTGGGGTATCCAGACATTTGAATAAAATAAAATTGGCCGCGCTGGGCCAGGCTTTTATCCCTGCTAATGTCGTTAATTCATCGAACAAGATTTCCCTGTCCGCCCGTATTTGCTCAGCCTGACTATTCAGGATGTCCATGTGACTTAAAATAAACTCCACGCTTCGTTGCGTTAACACGCTGACGTTGTAGGGCATGCGCAACTTGTCAAACTCATTTATCCAATATTCGTTCCCTGACAAAAAGCCTGATCTCAGCCCCGCCAAACCGAACTTTGATAAAGTGCGCATAACCAGCAAGTTATCGTGTCCGGACAACTCCCGTATGAACGTTTGTCCCGCAAAAGCATGGTAGGCCTCATCAATCACGACAAGGCCGGGCGCCATTTCCACTATTTCCTCGATCTCCGCCCCGGCAAATAAATTTCCTGTCGGGTTGTTCGGGTAGGCCAGGAAGATTACGGCAGGTTGATGTTCTTCAATCGCGGCTTTCATTTCCCCCAAGGGCAGGGAAAAATCATTTTTGTCCAACGGTACGCCGACGAATTGGTTGGCAGTGATATTCGCTACGGCGCCATACATGACAAAACCAGGTTCAGGGGCCATGATCACGGTGTTTTTGCCGGCAACCGCCATGCAAATAATCAGGATCAGCTCATCGGAACCATTACCTGATATTATTCCGGCGCCCTGCGGAATGGAAAATACCTTGCGTAACCGCTCTTTCAGTTGCAGGGCATCGGCATCCGGGTACCGGTTGATGTCAACGGCGCGCAGCACCTCCAACCAGTCGTTTTTTATTTCATCAGGCCACTGGTAAGGATTTTCCATGGCGTCTAATTTAATCAATCCGGCTGCTGTGGGCGTCTGATATGCCTCGGCTGCAAGAATCGAAGGACGAATCCAGCGTTTCACTTTTTCTCCCGGATTCATAAGGCAGCCCCGGGACCGGATACCGGCCAATCCAGGGCCGGCATGGCGATATTTTCCATCGGTTTCATCCCTTCCTCCGCCGACATTGATCAAGGCAGGCACAGGGGCCTGCCCCTGTGGGATTAATGTTTCCTGCCTGTCTGAACCTGAACACCTTCTTTCGCCCTTTTTGCGATACCCCCTGGTCAAGGGGAAACCCGGCGGGTCTTGCCGCCCAAGCGTAATTCCGCTGATTGGGCGTGGGCCGACAATCCCTCGCCACGCGCCAATACCGCTGCCGTTTCGACAAGTCCGGCGGCGGAATTCGGGGTGCATTCGATAAGGGAAGAGCGTTTTTGAAAATCATAAACCCCAAGTGGGGATGAGAATCTTGCAGTCTTGCCCGTAGGCAAAACATGATTCGGGCCAGCGCAATAATCACCTAAAACTTCTGCGGCAAAATGCCCCAGGAAAATCGCCCCAGCGTGTTTGATTCCGCCCAAAAGCGCGTTCGGGTCACGCACGGCAAGCTCCAGGTGTTCCGGCGCCAACTGGTTTACAACGCGACAGGCATGCTCCAGGCTTTCGACGTAAATCAACGCGCCGTTATTTGCAATTGAAACCCGGATAATTTCAGCGCGTTCCAGGTTCACAAGATATTGATTCATACTGGCTTCAACCCGGTCGGGAAAACCCGGATCAGTGGTAACCAGGATTGCCCTGGCATCTTCATCGTGCTCAGCCTGGGCGAACATGTCCAGGGCCACCCAGTCCGGATTTGCGCTGTCATCCGCAACGATCACCAGCTCGGAGGGGCCAGCGATCATATCGATTCCGACTGTGCCGAAAACAAGCCGCTTGGCTGTGGCCACGTAACGATTTCCCGGCCCGACAATCTTATCGACTGCCGGGACCGGGCCGGCGCCATAGGCCAGGGCTGCTATGGATTGCGCGCCACCGATTGAAAAGACCCGGTCGACACCCGCAACTTCGGCTGCGGCCAGGACGATCGGATTTAATTTATTATTTACCGCAGGAACAACCATGATGATTTCTGCAACACCTGCTACTTTTGCCGGTAGCGCACTCATCAATACGGATGATGGGTATGCCGCTTTCCCCCCCGGCACGTAAATGCCCACTTTATCCAGGGCCGTAACCCGTTGGCCCAGGGTCGAACCGTCACGGTCCCGGTAAGTCCAGGACTGTGATTGTGATTTCTGGCGCAGGTGATATTCACGAATACGCGCGGCGGCATCCGCCAATGCCGCCCGGACATTTGCCGGGATTTCAGCCAGGGATTGCTGCAAAACCTCTTTTGTCACTTCCAGGTCGCTGATTTCCACAGCGCGATTATCGAACCGATTCGTATATTTCAACAAGGCTGCACCGCCATTGTCCCTCACGTCCTCCAGGATCGCCGAGACGGTTTCAACCAGTTCGGGATCCGGGGCCATGTCGGTCGAGAGCAATTGCGCAAACTGTTTTTCAAACCGCTCGTCCGTACCGGCCAATCTTGCGATACGGATCATCTATCTATGACTTCAGAAAGTTTTTTTATGAAAGGTTTGATTATGTCCTGCTTCATCTTCATGGCGGCTTTATTGACGATGAGACGCGAGCTGATCTCGGCTATGTTCTCAAACGGGATTAATCCATTCGCTCTCAGGGTATTGCCGGTATTGACCAAGTCAACTATCTGGTCAGACAACCCAAGCGCCGGGGCAAGCTCCATAGAGCCATACAGCTTTATAATCTCTACCTGTTGCCCCTTCTCGGCAAAATAATTCCGGGTTGTCGTGACATACTTTGTCGCAACGCGTAAACGGCCGCCAGTCCCGGCCGTATCTTTCCGCCCTGCTGACATCAGACGGCAAGAGGCGATTTTCAGGTCCAATGGCTCATACAGGTTATCACTTTCATATTCCATCAATACATCTTTCCCGGCAATGCCTAAATCAGCGCAGCCATTCAAGACGTAGGTGGGCACATCAACCGCCCGAATGATAATCAGTTTCATCCCCGGGTGATTAGTCTGGAAAATCAATTTACGCGATGTGCCCGGATTTTCCAGCGGACGAACATCGACCCGTTCCAGTAGAGGTAAAGCCTCTTCAAGGATCCTGCCCTTGGAGACTGCAATGGTGATCTCATCGTTCATTCTTCTGATCTTTACTATCGTTGCCGGCGACTGTATGGGGGTCAGGGCAGGCGCTTTATCTTCGCGCCAAGCTGCATCAACTTTTCCTCGATAGTCTCATAACCTCGATCGATATGATAAACATCCTTGATCAGGGTTTCTCCATCCGCGATAAGACCAGCTAATATAAGGCTGGCCGATGCCCGTAAATCTTTTGCCGTGACTAACCCGCCCTTTAATTTATCAACGCCATTGACAACAACCTTATTGTCTGCAAGCCTTACATTCGCGCCCATGCTTTGCAGTTCCTGCACGTGCATAAACCGATTTTCGAAAATATTTTCGGTAATGGCGCTGTTGCCTTCAGCAATACAATTCATCGCGGTAAATTGCGCCTGCATATCCGTAGGAAAACCGGGGAAAGGTGCCGTTTCTATATTAAGAGCCTTGGGCCGACCGCATTGCATTTTCAGGGAAATTGTGTTGTCGTCAAAGGCTATTTCAGCCCCTGCCTCTGTTAATTTTTGTAAAACTGAAGCCAGCAAGCATGATTTGGTATTTTTCAGCTTGATCTCACCACCGGTCATGGTAGCCGCGACCAGGTAAGTCCCGGTTTCAATTCGGTCCGGCAATACACTATATTGCGCGCCCTTGAGATCTTCTACCCCTTCAATTTCGATCCTGGAAGCGCCGGCGCCTTCAATTTTTGCGCCCATGCTCTTCAAGCAGTTTGCCAAATCCGTTATTTCCGGCTCCCGCGCGGCGTTTTCAATGATAGTGACACCGTCTGCCAGCGTCGCCGCCATCATCAGGTTTTCCGTGCCCGTTACGGTAGCTGTGTCCAGGCTTATGCGCGTGCCTTTCAGACGCTTGGCGCTTGCCCGGATATAACCGCCCTCAACGTTAATGCGCGCGCCCATGGCGGCCAAACCCTCCAAGTGGATATTGACCGGCCTCTGGCCAATCGAACATCCACCCGGCAGGGAGACGTCAGCTTTTCCATAACGACTGAGTAACGGGCCCAGCACCAATATCGACGCGCGCATGGTTTTCACCAACTCATACGGCGCATATAACCGCGTAATGTTCCGATTATTTACTTCGATGTTAATGCGTTCATCTATCATCAGTTCCGAGCCCATCAAACCTAATAATTCCATGGTCGTCGTAATATCGTGCAAGTGGGGTATATTTCCAATGAGCATCGGCTCATCCGTCAGCAGGGTTGCCGCCAGTATGGGCAACGCCGCATTTTTTGCGCCGGAGATATTGATCTCTCCACGCAGGGGAATGCCGCCTTGGATAACCAGTTTATCCATCGACTTCCGGGGACAGTTTATTTAATTGGAATTCCGGGATTTCGGGGAGGCTAGACAACACGGAGAGATTTTTTCTTTTCCCATGCCTCCGGCGTATACGTTTGAATGGAGAGGGCGTGAATGTCCGTCCCCATCTTATCACCCAGGGCCTTGTAGACTACTTGATGCTGCTGAACCATGTTTTTTCCGGCAAATACTTCACTCACGACGACGGCGCCAAAATGAGTCCCATCACCATCTATTTCAACCCGGCTGCCTGGAACGCCGGATTCGATCAATTTTTTAATATCTTCAATCTGCATATTTAACCTTTCCCCTGATGAGAGGGGTGTATTTACCTGGCCAGTGATCGTTCCAGCCTCTCATTTTTGTCCGTCAGTTTTTGTATCAACGATGCAAGGCCATTATTACGAATCTCGGATGCGAATGATTTTCGATAGATGTCAACCAGGCTTATACCCTCAAAAGCGACGTTCACCACCTTCCAATCCCCGCCACTGATATGCATGGTGTAATTAACCGGGGTCGATTTGGGGCTGGCATTTGATTTAATCTCGGTTTTAACCAGGACGATATTCGGCTTGGAACCCGTTTTGGTCTCCAGGTAATTTATTTTCTCATCGGAAAATCCCAATAGCGCCTTCGCATAAGTGCGAACAAGCAGGGTCTTGAATTCATCGGCAAATACATTGCGTTGCTCTTCGGAGGCATTGCCCCAATACCTGCCCAGCACCCACTTCGACATATTCAAAAAATCAAAGTTGGGGATGATCAGCTCATTGACAACTTCATAAATTTTTTCCGGTTGGGCCTCCAACAGATCTCTCTCAGCGTTGACGCGGGCGATCACGTTATCAACCGTAGTAATGACGACGTCCTTTGGTTCTCTTGTAACAGCTGAATTTGTCGTCATTGAAAATAACGGCAACAGCAACATCATAAAAAGGATAACTTTCAGCTTCATGACTCTGATTCTCCCAATTGTGTATTAACGGTGTACATTCTATATGACAACCCGACCATAAAAAAAGTTTTATTAAAACGGGCGGAGTATCAGTATCAGCTTGGGCAGCAGGGTCAAGGCCGCCAAGAGAGCGATGAACATGGCCAATGCAGTCAACAATCCAAAATAGATCGTCGGTATGAAATTCGACAATACCAGTATTGAAAAACCAGCTATGATCGTTATCGCCGTATAAAACACAGCCCGGCCTATGTTGGCATGACAATAATGGAGCGTCGCCACGTAGTCCGACCTGCCGGGGTATTCCTCCCGGAATCGATAGATATAATGAATGCTGTTATCAACCGCGATGCCGACGGTGATGGCGGCGATGGTAATAGTCATCATATCAAGGGAAATATCCAGGAGACCCATCAGACCCAGTATAATTCCCGCCGCCAGGATATTCGGAATGATGCCGATAAGGGCCAGGGAAACGGACCTGAACAGGAATAACAACATCAGGGCTATGCCCAACATGACAATCCCCAAGGTCTTAATCTGGGAGGCGAACAAACTTTGCAACATGTTGTTATACAATACCATCATGCCACTGATTTGAAAATCCGTCCTGGCCAGTCCCAGTTTCGTCTGAAGATCGTCCTCGATTTTTTCCAACAGCTGTTTTCTGCGCAAGTCAGGCAGGGAATCGAGTATGCGTATATTGATCCTGGCTTCGTTATCCGCAATGGAAACATAAGGATCAATCATGCTCTCCTTTATCTCAACGGGCATTTTTTTATTGATGATCGCCAGTTCGAACGCGTCAAACTCCTCGCCTTCATTCAAGTCTTCGGCTAACCGCAATATCGATGCCAGCGACTGGACTTTTCCAACCGCCGGCAAGCTGTCCAGGTAATCATGCACCGCCTTGATCCGGTCGATTTTGTACGCGGTAAACCAGGCATCGGCCGGGTCCGCAGGCTCCGTCTCGAACCCGCCAAACAGGTCGTCTAAATCGACAAATCCATCATCCTCGCCGACGGCTTCATCTTCTTCTCCATATTCGGCAACAGGGTCGAACTTCAGCGCCACGTCCAAAGGCGTCGTGCCGCCAAGTTCATCGTCGATCAGCTTCAATCCCTGGTAGATCTCGGTGTCATCGCTGAAATAGTTGATAAAACTGTTTTCCACTTTAAGCCTGGAAACACCGAAAATACTGATCGCGGCTAACAGCAGCGCAGCCACTACGACGCCATTGCCGTATTTTTCCGTGATCTTTGCCAGCGTCGCGGTAAACGGCGCCTGTTTTTTTTCCAGGAAAGTAATTTTTTTGTCAAACAAGACAAGTATCGCCGGAAATAGCAGGAAAGAGGTCAAAAAGGTAACGGTAAGTCCCATGGTCATCATCCAACCGAAATCAATGACCGGTTTAATGCCACTGACGACCAGTGAACCAAAACCGATTATGGTGGTCAACGCAGTATAAAGACAGGGCCAAACCATGCGACGGGCGGTATTGAATACCAACTCTCTTTGTCCCTGTCCGGCAAAGTCGCGAGCTAATTGCCGGTACCGCACTATCAGGTGTACGTTCATGGACATGGTCAGGATGAGCATCAGCGAAATAAAGTTGGAGGATATGACCGTCACCCGCCACCCGACCAATCCCAATAAACCCAGCATGATGACCACTGCAAAGACACAACTGAACAAGGGTAATATGACGAACCGAGCCAGGCGGAAGATACTGGATAACATGACTACCAGAAACAGGAAAACACCGGCGCCGAATATAGCCAGGTCATTTTTTATGAAAGTGATCATGTCATCGGCAACCATGGAAACACCGCCAAGATAGAGGACGCCGGCGTCCCGGTACTTGTCGATCACCGCGCGAATCCCGGCTATGGCCTCATGGTTGCCGTCAACGACCCGGGTCTTGGCTGCATCGTACTCTTGCAGGGTTTTATCGAGCTCAAGCGTTTCTGCTTCGCTTAATCCCTCGAATTTCTGCTTGACTAACAGCCGGTTCTTTTTTCTTTGTAATTCGATCCAGGCCTGATCCGGTTCCAGGTTGGCAAGCAGCGCCGTTGTCTGGCCGTCTTCACTGATAATCAGGTTGCGAAATACGGGGCTGGCCAACAACTCTTCTCTCGCCGCCTGCCGGTTCACGGCCGGATCTTCCAGGGTGCGGTAATTCGCGGCGATTTCCTCCAGTTTCCCACCGACGATTTTTACCAGTGGCACGTCGATTAACGAGACCGTCGATTCAACCCCGGGGATTTGTTTCAAATCCTCCCGCAGCTGGCGAATCGTATTTAAGGACGATGCTGAAAACAGGTCTTCATTGGGGGAAAAAGTCACGAATAAAAAATCGCGTGTTTCGTATCTTTCATTCAGCTCACGAAAGATGCGCAAGTCTTCATCGCTTTCCAAAATCAGGGAATCGGCGGAGGCATCCAACTTGAAATCCCTGGCAGACCAGGCAAAGAAAGAAAATATGGCGAAAAGCGCCACCAGGGTGATTTTCGGGCAACCTAAAATATATCGGTCGTATGCTTCTGCTATTTGATCAAGCATCTGGGAATTTTATAAAGTCAAAGGGTCAGTGTCGATTGATTTTGTGATAAACTCAACTGAAAATTCAAATGGTATGGGCGCCGACAATGTATAAATTAATTCTCTTTATCTTTGCATCCATCATGTTCTCCTGTCCCGCGCTGGCAAGAACGCCGGCGCCAAGCAATGCCGAACTTTATTTTGTCTCGCTTGACGACGGCGACGTGTTGTCGAACCCAATCACCATCCGGTTCGGCTTAAAGAACATGGGTGTCGCTCCCGCCGGCATTCAATACGAGAACAGCGGCCACCACCACCTGTTGATCGACACGAGTCTCCCTCCCCTTGACCTGCCGATCATCAATGATGAGAAACATCGTCACTTCGGCAAAGGGCAAACGGAAGCCGTTTTGGAATTACCGCCCGGCGCCCACACGTTACAGTTGCTGTTGGGTGATTTTGCCCATATCCCCCATGATCCTCCCGTCATGTCGAAGCAGGTTACGATCACCGTCAAGTGAACGGGTGCAGCTCGATCTCACCACGGATGATCTTGTCAATCGTCTCCACGTAGAATTCATGCTCGACCGCTAACACGCGTTTGGCCAGGCTCCCTGGGGTATCACCCTTTCTTACGGGAACCTTTGTTTGCGCGAGAACCGGGCCGTGGTCGTAAATTCCGTCCACGACGTGGATGGTCACGCCGGTTTCCTTATCACCGGACGCAATCACGGCCTCGTGCACGCGCATACCGTACATGCCCTGCCCGCCATGCCTGGGCAACAGGCCGGGGTGTATATTGATGATCCGGGACGGAAACGTGGCCAGCGTCACCGGCCCGATTTTTTTCATATAACCCGCAAGAACAACCAGGTTGACGTCATGCTCAAGCAATACATCGACGATCTCCCTGTCCAACTCCACTGGATCCGGGTGGGTGACGTCGCTCAGGTGAAACGCGGGAATTTTCTCACTGCGAGCGCGTTCCAATGCCCCGGAATCCTTGTTGTTGCTGATGACGACAGCGGGCGCCGCGCTTAATTTACCCGAACGGCAGGCATCGATGACAACCTGCATATTGGTACCGTTATGGGATGCAAAAAATCCTAAATTCATTGCCAAGGCTTATTGTTTGGGGGTTTTTACCTCAAATCCCAACGATGAAAGTTTGTCATATAACGGGGGGCACAGGGCACGTCGCGCGCGCCCTTGACCCCCCCTTGTCAGGGGGGGTGTCGCAAGGGCCCCGGGATCATCCGCCAAAACCACCCGCGTCGCCGAAAACTCCCGCCTGTATGGATGCCCGGACAGGTAATCCGCCCTCAACGAATCAAAAAAAGCGGCCTGTTTATCCGACCCAATCTCTTTGATCCCTTTCAAGGCGGCGCAATCACTGCGCACGTCGTAACTGGCGAGCGCCGCTACCTGGATTGCCTCGATATCGCAGTCAAATCCGGTTATTTTCAGTTCGGTGGTCCCGGTGGGGTGGAATACCGCCGGATCCACCTGCGCGGGCGAATTAAACAACCCGCAAACCTGCTCATAGACCACTCGAGTCGCATTCATTTTTGCGTCAAGGCTATAACCGGCGATATGGGGGGTCGCCAGCGTCGCCGACTCGAATAATTCATAATTGATATGGGGTTCATCATCCCAGACATCCAATACCAACCGGCTTGCCTGGTTCCGTCCGGCGAAACGAATCAAATCCTGTTCATTAACGATACCGCCCCTCGCCGTGTTGATGAGGATCGCGTCTTCTTTAAGCTTGCTTAGCAAATTCCGATCGACCATTTGCGCAGTGGGATACTCGCCGGCCGTTGTCAGTGGAACGTGCAGGGTAATAATGTCTGCGCTCAATACCTCATCTAATTCCTGGAAAACAGGCAAATTGTTTTCATCCTTGATAAGCGGGTCATAAACCCGCGTTGTCATGCCGATACCTGGCCCGATGACCTGCAGGAACCGTCGAAGCCGGCTACCCACGTTGCCACAACCGATAATGCCGACCGTTTTATCTTCCAGGTTCAGGCCGTACTGGTCAGACAAGACAAACAGGCAACTCAGCACGTACTCGGCAACGGCCGTAGCGTTACAACCTTTCGCGTCAAATAAGGGAATATCACGGGCGTGCAGGTAATCAAGGTCTACGTGATCGGCGCCACTGGTTGCGCTGGCAACGCATTTTATACGCGAACCGGCCAACAGCTTCCGGTCGACAGGGGTTACAGACCTGACAACCAGACAATCAGCATCCTTGATTGAAGCGGCCACAATGTCCCTGCCGTCAAAAAGTTCGACTTCACCCAAACTCGAAAAGAGCCGGGAAACAAAAGGAACAGCCTTATCAGCAACGATTTTCATCGTCCGGCAATATAAAAAAATCCTGGGCCAGGAACAAAAAAATCTTCGTCCCTGCATTCAGGGGCTGCGATCTTTTTCAGCCCCCTCTTTTTCAACCGGCATTAAATCCTGTTTGCTGATGCCCATCGCCAGCGTGACCGGGCTGGCGACGTAAATGGAAGAATAAGTCCCGATAATGACCCCCACGATCAGCGCGGCGGAAAAAGGTCGAATGACCTCGCCGCCCAGGAAGAACAGCGCGGTCAATACCAGCAGGGTCGTCAAGGACGTCATCAGGGTGCGGCTCAAGGTCTGGTTCAGCGACGCATTGATGATGTCAACCGGGGCGCCTTTTCGGACCCGGCGAAAATTTTCCCGGATGCGATCAAAAACAACAATGGTGTCATTCAATGAATAACCGATAACCGCCAAAAGCGCAGCCAGGACGGTCAGGTCAAAGTCCATTTGCATAATGGAAAAGAAACCGATGGTAATAATGACGTCATGCACCAGCGCGGCAATGGCGCCGACGGAAAACAGGCGTTGGAACCGAAACGCAATATAAATAAAAATCATGATCAGCGCATAAATCATCGCCAGGCCGCCGTCTTCCTTCAAATCTTCCCCCACTTGGGGGCCGACGAATTCGACTCGCCGGACTTCAACGGGCTGGTCGGATTGCCTCAGCACGGCGATAATGGCATCGCTGATATCGGCGCTGTTTTTTCCCTGGACCTGGGCAACCCGGATCAATACGTCTTTTGCCGAACCGAAATACTGCACAACCGCATCGCTGAATTCAGTTGCCGCCAGCACGCTTCTTACCTGGTCCAACTCGACCGCTTGGCGGTAGCCCACTTCAACCAGGGTGCCACCGGTAAAATCAATGCCAAAATTGAGCTTTTGCGTTACCAGGGAGACAATGGACGCTGAAATAAGCAACACGGAGAAGGCAAACGCGAGCCGGCGTTTACCCATGAAGTCGAGATGAAATTTTTGCGTCGGGTTATCCATGTTTTCCAGGTAGCTTAAATGACTAATTTCTCCAGTTTCCTGCCGCCATATATCAGGTTCACGATGGACCGGGTCACCATGATGGCGGTGAACATGGAACACACTATCCCGAGCGAGAGGGTCACAGCAAAACCCTTAATCGGCCCCGTGCCGAAGCTGAACAGGACAAGGGCGGCGAATAAGGTCGTGATATTGGCGTCGGCAATGGTGGTAAACGCCTTCTCATAGCCGGCATGAATACTGGCCTGGGGCGAATTGCCATTCCTGATCTCTTCCCGTATCCGCTGGAAGATAAGCACGTTGGCATCCACCGCCATGCCTACGGTCAACACGATGCCGGCGATGCCGGGCAGGGTCAAGGTTGCCTGCAGCAATGACAACAGGGCGACGATTAGCACCAGGTTCAACGCCAGGGCGACGTCCGCAGCCAGGCCGAAGGCCTTGTACCAGACCGCCATGAAGATCAAGACCAGGATAAAACCGACCTGCACCGACATGAAACCCTTGTCGATATTGTCCTGGCCGAGGCTGGGGCCGATAGTGCGTTCTTCTATGATTTCAATAGGGGCGGCCAGGGCGCCGGCCCTGAGCAGCAGGGCAAGGTCCCGGGCCTCCTCGGTGGAGTCAAGCCCGGTGATTTGAAACCGCTTGCCTAATTGTTCGCGGATGGTAGCGACGTTGATCACCTCTTCAATCGTTTCCTTGCGTTTGACCATTTCGCCGTCTCTTTCGACTGTTTCCGTCTTGTTCTCGATGAACACCACGGCCATATTCCTGCCCACTTCATCGGCTGTGGCGTCGCTGAAGCGCTTCGCGCCTTTACCGTCTAAAGTAATCGACACATTGGGACTGCCGGTAACAGAATCGAAACCTGCCGCCGCGTCGATAATATAATCACCGGTCAACATGACTTGCTTCTTCAACAATACCGGCTCGCCGCTCCTCTCGTAATACAGTTTGGCGCCGGCCGGAACCCGGCCGTCCAGGGCATCCTGTACGTCGTGCTCCTGGTCGGTCATCCGAAATTCCAATGTGGCCGTAGCGCCTAATATGTCTTTTGCCCTTGCGGTATCCTGCACGCCGGGCAGTTGAACGACCACGCGTTCCAGGCCTTGCTGCTGGATAACCGGCTCAGCCACGCCTAATTCGTTCACCCGTTTACGCAGTGTCGTAATATTTTGTTGCAGGGCCAGGCGCCGGGTCTCTTTGACGGCGGCTTCATTTAATTTAACCGCCAAGTGAAATTCACCCGCGTCCAGCTGCGGCTGCTCCAGTTCCAGTTCAGGGAAGTTGTCCTCTATTTCAGCAATGCCTTTTTGGCGCTGATCAGCGTCGCGGAAGCGGATTAACAGGCCGCCTTCCCGGCGGCGGGTAATGGTCTTGTAGCGAATCCGGTTGTCCCGTAGTTGGGTCCTGATGTCCGAGATATAGCGTTCATCCGCCTTGGCAACAGCCGCCTCCATGTCTACTTCCATCAGGAAATGCACCCCGCCACGCAAGTCCAGGCCAAGATACATGGGCTCCGCGCCGAATACCCGCAACCAATCCGGCGTTGCCGGCGCCAGGTTGAGCGCTACGGTGTAAGAACGACCCAGCGCTTCTTTCACCGCCTCCTGGGCCTTAAGTTGACTTTCCTCATCCTGGAACCTGACCACGAGGTTATTGGTCCCCAGGTCCATCCCGATATGGTCTATGCCGGCTTTATCCAGCGCTTCTTCAACGGAAAACCCGGTTAACTCACTGACTTCAGCCGAACGGGAAGCGGAGATCTGCAGCGCGGGGTCTTTCCCGTAAAGGTTGGGCAATGCGTATAAACTACCGACCGCGACAATGACAATGATTAGCAGGTATTTCCAGAATGAATAACGGTTCACGCTTGTTATCCCTGTTAGCCCGCAGATTGCGCCAGACCGCCGGCCATCAACGGAAAGCGCTTTGTTGTCAATAAGTTATTCATATTTTATTGCTGTTTCGTCGTTGCAAACTGCGCTGGATGCGCCCTCGCTTGTCTTTTTCGTATTGAGCCTGTTGCCTGAAATTTCTAACTTCAAACTTCCCCGCGCAATATGCGGGTTAAAGCGTTTTCAGCGTCCCCTTGGGCAGCACGGCGGAAACGGCGCTTTTTTGAACTTTGACTTCAGTGTCTTTGGCAACTTCCAGCACGATAAAATTATCACCTACCTGGTTGATCTTTCCCAACATGCCACCATTGGTTACTACCTCATCCCCTTTCGCCAAACCACCGACCAATTGCTTGTGCTCCTTGGCCTGCTTCATTTGCGGACGTATTAAAAAGAAATAAAAAATGATGAAGAAAAAGATCATCATGAACAAGAAAGAGCCTCCCCCGCCTTGCTGAGAAGCTCCCTGCGCCCACGCGTCATTGATGAAAAAATCAGTCATTTACCTTATTCCTGTTAAAACAAGGGACAGTATTATGCCACAAAAGTGAAAAAGATAGCGAGACGTAGTGTTAAGAATAAATAAACTGTCCGGTCTCGTATCGGAGTGCGGGACAAGCCCCGGAAACCCGGATAATAATTAAATTTGAAGCGTTATATTATGCAAGACAGGGGGATCAAGCCTGTTTGAGGTTTTTCTTGCTCTTTTTGCTGACCCGTACCGCGCAGAATTTGAATTCGGGGATTTTGCCGTACGGGTCCAGGGCATCGTTGGTGATGAGGTTCGCTGCCGCTTCGTGGTAGGTGAATGGCATCATGACGACACCTTGCTGCATGCCTTCATCGACGCGAGTGGTAGCGGCCACTTTGCCGCGGCGGGATTCGATGAGGAGCGGGTCTCCCGGTTCCATGTCAAGCGCTTCGAGGTCCTTGGGGTTAATCAGGACGTAGGGCCAGGGTTCCAGGATATTCAGCACTCTCGCATGGCGCGTCATGGTCCCGGTATGCCAGTGCTCCAGCTGCCGTCCCGTCAGGAAGATAAAGGAATACTCCTCATCCGGTAGTTCAGCAGCCTCGATATATTCAGCGGCGATAAAACGCCCCCTGCCGTCATCCGTCGGAAAAATCCCGCCTTGAAATATAACCGGCTCGCCCGGGTCGCCTTCTTTTTTCAATGGGTACGTCAAGGAGTCCTCCTGTTCCAGACGCGCCCAAGTCATACCGGCCATGCTCGGGACTACTTGCCTGATCTCCTCGAAAACCGCTTCCGGCCCCGCATAATGCCAGTCCAGTCCAAGACGCCGGGCTATCTCCTGGATAATCCACAGGTCCTGGCGGGCGCGTCCCGGCGGGTCGATGGCCTGCCTTCCTGATTGAACCCGGCGGTCAGTGTTGGTGAAAGTGCCGGTTTTCTCCGGAAAAGCCGAGGCCGGCAGGATGACGTCGGCAAAACTGCACGTTTCCGTAAAGAAAATATCCTGTATCACCAAGTGTCGCAGCCTGGTGAGGGCGGCCCTTGCATGATGCAGGTTCGGGTCGGACATGGCCGGGTTCTCACCCATGATGTACATGCCGCTGATTTCACCCGCATCGATGCCATGCATGGTCTCGACCACCGTTTTACCAGCATCCGGGTCGAGTTTTGTCTCCCACAGGGCCTCGAATCGTTTTCTTGCTTCCGGGTCGTTGACCGGCTGATAATCGGGATACACCATGGGAATTAAACCCATGTCGGAGGCGCCCTGCACGTTATTCTGCCCGCGCAGCGGATGCAGGCCGGTATTGGGCCGGCCGATTTGACCCGTCATCAGGGCCAGTGAAATCAGGCAGCGGGCGTTATCCGTGCCATGCACGTGTTGTGATATGCCCATGCCCCAAAATATGACGGATGACTTTGCCGTTGCATATAGCCGCGCCGTTTCCCTGATTGTTTTTGCATCAACACCGCAGACCGGCGCCACTTTTTCCGGGCTGTACTCAAGCACGGTGTCCTTGAGCGACTCAAACCCCTCGGTATGCGCCTTGATGAAAGATTGATCGTACAAGTCCTCCGTAATAATCGCGTGCATCATCCCGTTCAAAAGCAGCACGTCCGTGCCCGGCCGCAGCTGCAAAAATTTATGGGCATGCAGGTACAACTCGGAACCATAGGGCTCGATAACGATCAATTTACTGCCGCGTATGGCCGCATTCTTCATGAACGTGGCTGCCACCGGATGATTATCGTTCGGCCGGGCGCCAATCACCATGATGACCTCTGCCTGGGTACCGTCAGCTACCTGGTTGGAAACCGCTCCCGAACCGATGGTTTCCAGCAGGGCGGCGACGGATGAAGCATGACAAAGCCGGGTACAGTGATCGACGTTGTTGGTGCCGAAGCCAGTTCTGACCAGTTTCTGGAACAGGTAGGCCTCCTCGTTACTGCCCTTGGCGCAACCGAATCCCGCCAGGGCCTGGGAGCCTTCGGTATCCCGAATGTCGCGTAACCCGGCGGCGGCCACGTCAAGCGCTTCCTCCCAGCTTGCCTCCCTGAAATATTTATGCATCACCTGCGGGTCGATGATTTGCGGGGTCTTGCCCATCCCTTCCTTTCGAATGAGGGGCGTCGTCAACCGTCCGGAATGGTGGACATAATCAAACCCGTATCGACCCTTGACGCAAAGACGACCGTGATTGGAGGGGCCATCCCTGCCGTCAACGTATTGAATGTGATTATTTCTGACATGAAACGTCAACAGGCACCCTACCCCGCAATAAGGGCAGACGGAATCCACTTGTTTATCCGGCGCTACCAGGCCAACATTATTTGCCGGCGCCAAGGCCCCGGTCGGGCAGGCCTGCACGCATTCACCACAGGCCACGCAGGTGCTCTCGCCCATCGGAGCGCCCATGTCAAACACGATTTCAGAATGCTTGCCGCGAAAGGCATAGCCAATGACATCGTTGACCTGTTCTTCCCGGCAGGCGCGCACGCAACGCGTGCACTGAATGCAGGCATCCAGGTTGACTGAGATGGCCGGATGAGATAAATCGGGGAGGGTCTGTTTACGTTGGGCAAAACGGGGAGAGAATACGTTCAGCTTCCCCGCCCAGGCATCCAGTTCCGAGTCCAGCCGATAGGGTGACTGGCCTTGTTGCGGCATGTCGGCGAGTAATAATTCCAGCACCATCTTTTGGGAATGCAGCGCCCGTTCATTGTCGCTGGACACGGTCATGCCTTCGGAGGGTTGGCGGCAACAGGCCGGGGCCAGGGCGCGTTCACCCTGTACTTCCACCATGCAGGCGCGGCAGTTGCCATCGGACCGATAGCCTTCCTTGTAACACAGGCGGGGAATGTCTACACCATGACGTTCAGCCACTTGCAGTATGGTTTCACCCGCGCGGGCTTCGATATCCCGCCCGTTTAATGAAAAATGGACGGTTTTCTCATTCATATATTCCGCATTCGCCGCCACTATTCGAATTCCCCGGGAAAGTATTTAATCGCGCTACGCAATGGGTTGGGCGCCGCCTGCCCAAGACCGCAGATGGAGGCGTCCTCCATGGTCTTCGCCAAATCTTCCAGGAGCAGCCGGTCCCACTCGGCCTGCTCCATCAAGTCGACGGCCTTGGCTGTCCCTGCCCGGCAGGGTGTACACTGGCCACAGGACTCGTCCTCGAAAAAACGCATGGCATTCAACGCCAGGGTCCTCGCGCTGTCCTTATCCGACAACACGATGACCGCGGCTGAGCCGATAAAACAGCCATAAGGTTGCAACGTGTCGAAATCCAGCGGAATATCCCCCAGCGAGGCCGGTAATATGCCCCCGGAGGCCCCTCCCGGAAAGTAACCGTAAAACTCGTGCCCCGGCAACATGCCGCCACAGTATTCGTCAATCAGTTCACGCATTGTAATGCCTGCCGGCGCCAGGTGGACACCGGGTTCCTGCACGCGACCGCTTACGGAGAACGAGCGTAAACCCTTGCGATCATGCCGTCCGTGCGAAGTAAACCAGGCCGCTCCCTTTTCGATGATCTCACGCGTCCAATGCAGGGTTTCCATGTTCTGCTCCAGGGTGGGACGGCCAAACAAGCCCACCTCTGCCACGTAGGGGGGTCTTAATCGCGGCATGCCCCGTTTGCCTTCCATCGATTCAATCATGGCGGATTCCTCCCCGCAGATATAGGCTCCCGCGCCGCGCCGCAGGTGTATGGGTGGAAGCTCGCAGGGGGGATCCTGCTTCAGGGCCTCCAACTCTCCCTCAAGCATGGCGCGGCAACCGGCATATTCATCGCGCAGGTAAATATAAATGGCCTTTGCTTCAATCGCCCAGTACGCAATCAATGTACCCTCGATAAAACGGTGGGGGTCGCGCTCGAGATAATAACGATCCTTGAACGTGCCCGGTTCTCCTTCATCGATATTGACCGCTATCATCCGGGGTTCGGGTTGCCCGCGCAGGACGCGCCATTTCCTCCCCGCAGGAAAACCAGCGCCACCCAGCCCGCGCAGGTTGGCGTCTTCCAATATGGAAATAATATCGTCCCGTACATATTTACCCTTCATGCAATCCGTAAACAGGGCATACCCGCCTTGTTCCCGATATTGCGCATAGTTAATGGCGTCAGGTTCGGGGCACGCGGTCTGCTTGTTTTCTATTGCAGTCGTAATCTTTGCGTTGTCCGCGCGTTCCAGCGGGTTGGTCCCCACAACGGCAACAGGCGCTGCCTGGCAACGGCCAACGCAGGGCACGGGTTGAACCCTGACATGCTTGCTGTCAGTCGTTGCCTTCAACTCATCGATGAGTTCCCTGGCGCCGAACATCTCGCAGGTAAGTGATTCACATACCCTTACCGTCGTCGCCGGCGGCGGGGGTTCATTTCCTTTCAATACGTCAAAGTGATGGTAGAAGGAGGCCGTTTCATACACCTCGGCCATGGGCAATTGCATTTCAATCGACAGGGCCAGGAGATGACGGTGAGATATGTGATGATAGTGGTCCTGTAGCTTGTGCAGGTGTTCTACCAGCATGTCGCGAGTCCGGGACGCGTCCCCCAGGAGGCGACGAACATCAGCCAAAGCTTTATGGGGCGTTGTTCGCCCCTGGGTACGACCTTTTTTTCCACGCGTAAGTTTCATTGATTTTATTCAAGTGGAGAAAGTGAATGACGGTTCCCTGATTATTCTTCTGCTGGCGACCGGCAACAGCATTATACACGACAAGACAGCTTTCAAACCTCCTTTTGCGACCGCGATTTACACCTGCGCGTCAATGGGGGATGAATAACCGTTCCTGGTCCCTCTCACTTATATCAGCCACAGGGACAACCCCCTGCAGATCAGCCCCGCCGCCGTCGGGGCTTTTGCGACACCCTCGATTCCGCTACGGGATAGGCCGCCGAGTTGAAGCCGTCATGGGTCATGCCGGAGATGGGTTGTTCCCGGTCTTCCATGATGGCGACCAGTCTTCTTTCGAGGTCGCCGTAACCCACGTGCCTGACTTCCAGTTCGAGGCCGAGGGAATTGGCTATTTCTTTGGCGCGGATGATCAGCGCCTCATTATTTTCTTCCTGGGAGAAGTAAACAATTCGTTTATAGTTTGCGAACAGGAGTTTTTGCAGTTCGGGGCGCTTATCCATCTTGAGGCCCTGCACGACGAATTTCTGCCAGGCATGGACCAGAAAATCGGTGAGGATGAATGTGCCGACTTCTTCCTCAATCGCCCTGGAGAATTCTTCACCACCGAACATCTCATAGCAGTGCGGCCCCAGGGGGCGCACGGCGCCGTATTTTTCAAGTATGCCGTCAAGGTCGAACGCGCCGCAGTGACCATAGACCACCACCGTGCGGTCATATTTTCCCTGGGCTTTCTTCAACCGCGCCTCCACGGCCGGGCCTATCTTGGCGGGCTGAAGGTGAAGTTTGGCGTTAACAGCCTCGAACTCGGCATCCCAACCGTATTTCCTGATAATCGCCTTGACCTCCCGGCCTAAGGCCGCGCAGGCAATGAATAAAGTCCCGGATTGTTTAGCAGGCGTTGTCGTCATCGTCACAAGTTCATCATCGCAGGTTATCCGGTCATTAGCCCCCGATTTTATCAGGGCATCGCCGGATGGAAAACCGGCGGAGGTGTATGGGAATCGAACCCACCACTCGCGTTTGGCAAGTCACTGGTTTTGAAGACCAGGGAAGTCACCAGACTTCATTCACCTCCAAATAATTCCGGGAATTATAAACTGAGATAGTTTCACATGGACACTGATCCATTGCCAAGTGACATTGCAGGTCAACTTGCCAGTGATGTATGTATAGCTAAAATGACTATAATGAGATAAACTTGTTCGTATGAAAAAGACATATACGGCCACTATAAAAGCAGAAAACGACTGGTGGATCGGATGGATAGAAGAGGTGCCAGGCGTGAACTGTCAAGAGCCTACTCGCGAAGAACTTCTTGAATCCTTGAGAATTACTCTTCGTGAAGCACTGGAGTTCAACCGGGCTGACGCAATCACCGCGGCTGGAGATGGATTCGAGGAAACTATTCCCGGAATTCGTCGTCCCTGAAATTTGGCAGCAATTTGCGTTTGTCCCCGACCCGGAGGGTCACGCGCAGGCTGTCGAGATGTTCCAACAGGGGTATGGCGAACTTTCTCGAGGTATCCACCAACTTGCGAACGTCCGCTACGGTAAACGTACCAGGCGCGGGGTAAGCTTGTTCCAGTTTGCGCACCATCCCCTTGATGGCGAGACGATGGAATACGGTAGCGCGATAACCCCCTGAATCCCTCTTGTCAGGGGGGCTTTTAACAGCCCTGTTATGTATCGGAACAAGTTCGCCGGTTTCCGTCAAAAGATGATACAGGCGTTTTCGTTCAGGGTCGTCCTGTAATACTTCGGCAAGTTCCGGTGGCTTCAAACCGCCTGATTTAAATGACTCGATGATTTCCTCCGCGAGCTTTTGCTCTTTTACATCAAGTGACCGGAGCGGATTGAACTTCGGCAGCCGAATGATATTTTTATTCGTCCGGACCAAATCGTGACTATCCAGATATTCGATGAGAAACCTGAAGACAACCGCGTCCACGTCCCCGCGCAGGCGCGAGCGCAATTCACTCAAGGGCTGTCCTGTCCGGTTCGGGTTTTCCTTGTGAAAACGCCCTATCTCGGTCAGCGTCTCGTCACATAAAGCATCGAAAGCGGATTTCGACATCACCTGTTGCGGTTGCACGAAAACGATCTTTGCTTCATCCAGTAGTCGGCCCGGTTCATCCCCTGGTATATTCGCAGCCGCACTGAGTTCCGCCAAGCTTATCCCCCGGCTTCCGGCTGAATGAACCAGCGCCTGGATGACCTCGGCCGCGCTGTTACTCGCAAGGCTCTGTAACCGGGTCACGACGCCTTGATCGGACCGGCGGTGTTTAACCGGGGCGTTATCAAGAATGCGCCCGCCCCCAACGGTGGTCACGGGAGACATGGCGCGGACGATAAATCGTTCTCCAACCGGCGCCGCTACGTCGCGCCGGCAGACAAACTGCGCCATGCACGTCGAACCCGGTTCCAGTCGCTTATGCCCCAATATGCGCAGCTGCGCCGATACTTCACAGGTTCCGAATAATACGCGGACCGCCTCGCCGTATTTCGGCAGGCGGGGCAACCGATCGACCAGCTGTAACTCCACATCCAACAGGCGAGTCGGGCGCAGGTATCCCGGGGAAACCAGGGCATCGCCCCTTGCTATCATCTCCCTGTTGACGTTACGGAGATTAACGGCTACCCGTTGTCCCGGATGCGCCGTTGTTTCAGGTTGGTTATGTACCTGGAGCCGGCGAATGCGAACCCGGCGCTCCCGAGAATCCCGCGGCATAATTTCAACTTCCTGCCCGTCCGCCAAATCACCATTTCTCAGGGTGCCGGTGGCCACGACGCCGAAACCGGCCATGGTGAACACTCGGTCCAGGGGCAGGTAGCATTTTCCAATGTTTTTTCTCTCGGTGGGATTAAGCAACTGCTTCTCCAGCATCCCGCGTAAATTACCGATACTCCGTTCGTCGCCTATGGAAGTTTCCACGATTTGCGCGCCTCGCATGAACGTTCCTTCCGTAAAATTCCGTATCTCATGCCTGACCTGCGCACGTTTCGACCGGGATACGAGGTCCGATTTGGTAATGACCACGAGGCCGTTGTGAATACCGAGAAATCCCGCAATGTTGAAATGCTCTTCGGTTTGCGGCTTTATCCCTTCGTTGGCGGCGACCAACAACAACGTGTAATCTATCCCGGTCGAACCGGCTATCATCATACGGATGAAATCCTCGTGCCCGGGCACGTCTATGAAATCTATTACACCCTTTTCCGACTCGAGCCAGGCGTAGCCGAGTACAATCGACAGCCCTCTTTCCTTCTCCTCCCTGAGGCGGTCCGTTTCGATACCCGTAAGCGCCCGGATCAGGCTGGTCTTGCCGTGGTCAACATGCCCCAGCACACCCACCGTCACATGCGCCATTTGCTCTACCTCATATTTTATTTGGAACCGGTTATGTGAGTCTGCTTCCCTACAGTCACCCACATTTTATCTTGAACTTCTTCCATCATGTGGAATAATTAAGAAAATGAAAAACTGTATTACTCAGTGGTGGCGTTAACCATATAAAGGAAGGAAAGGAATCTTGAAAATACGGTATTACATCGACCCGAAAACAGAACTGCCGCACATCTATCGGCATAGCGTTTCAGAGCAGGAAGTTGAGGAGGTATTAGGGTGGCCCGGCGAGGACCGTCCCGGATATGAAGGTTCACGAGTCACAATCGGGAAAACTTTGAACGGGCGTTGTTTGAAGGTAATATACGTGCTAGAAGAACCGGGTAGCGTTTTTGTCATTACAGCCTACGCTCTTCGCGGTAAACCATTGGGCGCTTATAAGCGACGTCGGAGAAAGAGAAGATGAAACAGAACAAGTTCCCTTCGGGTTGGAATGAGAAGCGGGTTAAAGAGATCCTGACCCACTATGAATCGCAAACTGAGGAAGAGGTCGTAGCAGAGGATGAAGCGGTTTTTGAGGCTGCCGGCCAAACGGTTATGGAAATTCCTATCGAGCTTGTTCCAAAGGTTCGTGAACTCATCGCAAGGTACAACACAGCCTGAACTGTCGGAAAAATCATAACCCCCGGGCAAACCTCAGCGTCTGCCCGTGGCCGGGTCCGCTTCGATGATTTCGCTGACCATGAGTTCCGGGTTGGTCTCCGTGTACTTCGGCCAGTCTTCTGAAAGTTGTCTATACGCGTCCTCAATGCCGAACAAACCCGTCACGGCATCCACTTCCTCTTTCTTGTCGAAATACAAGGTGCAGATACAATGATAAGGCGCATTCCCGCCTTGACCGTCCGCGGTGATGCCTTGGTCGACTTCAATTTTCAATGGTGAGATGCCACAATGCGCTTGCAACAGGCTGATACCCAGGGGCAAATGCACGTCATAGTAATGCTGCCAGTCAAACGATGATCCTGCTTTATTGGGATAAACAATTCTCACGCTGTACATGCTCCCCTCCTCATGCCCCCTGTCAGGGGGACTTGTATTTACCCTTTCTGCATGGCTTCAAGACAGGCATCAACGGTGTGATGGAAATTCCTCAACGCCAATTCCTCATCCTGAAAATGAAAATACTCTTTTGCGCCGGACTTCAACACTTGCTGCACTTTTTCATGGGTGGCGGTGTCTTCCATCAAGGTATCACGCAATCCGACCTTGTTGTATTCCTGGCAAAATAACTCACCGGCGTTTCGCGCCGGGACGGTATTGATCCCGATTTCCCAAATAGTGCGATCGACCGCAACGGGCCAGACGTTGTACATCCAATAGCTGTCCCGCATCAGGCCCATGATAACGTTGGGAAAGATGAAATAGAGGTTCATGGCCCCTTTCAAGTTGTATTTTTTTGCATCAGTCCAGCGGGGTTCCTTGAAAGCGAATGCATCGTATGCGCCGATTCCATATTTCAGACTCACCTTGCCTAGCGGGGTAGGGTTAAATACCGGGGGCGGCTCCGTGCCCAACAACCCATGGGGACCGAGGGCTTCCAGTATACTGTGGCGCAACAACATGCCGGTCGCGGCGGTGGATTTGGCCAGACTATCCTTGTGCAGGAAAGGCACGTGCCAGCCTTCCAACTGGGCATCCAACAGGACTTTCCAGTTGGCTTTTTCATCCACCTCATACCATTCACGCTTGCTCAGCTCATCGAACGGGTAATCTTTCAAGGTCGTGGCAACCGGGCCCAGGTAATCTTCCAGTGATTGATCATCCTGCGGGTTAATTCGTATAAATATGAAGCCCTTCCACACGTCCGTTTGAATTTCCGTCAAGCCCAGGTCCTGCTTATCGAGATTAAAGAAGTTCCTTTCATCAGTCATGCTGATCAGCTTGCCCCGGGTGTCGAAGGCCCAGCCATGAAAGGGACAGACAAAACTGACCCGGCACTTGCCGCGCCTCTGCCAGACCACCTGGTTAGCCCTGTGCGAACACATATTGTGAAAGGCGCGAATGACGTTGTCTCTTCCGCGCACCACCAAGACCGAGGTATGGCACATCTCGATATCCCTGACAAAGTACTCACCCGGTTCCGGTATGAGTTCGACCCGACCCACGTTGAGCCAGCAGCGACGGAATACGGCTTCCCGCTCCGCGTCGAACACCGCCGGGTCGATGCAAGGCTTGATGGGTATCGGCGCCGTGCCCAATTCGGGGAATCTCGTAGTATGGGTCTTATAGCTCAGCGCCAAGTTCCAGCTCCTCACTCACATTTTGTGGCCATGAAATCATGCGGCTGTCGCCTCGCCGGGAACAAATCGGCGCATATCGAAGCCGAAGGGGTGGTCCGGTTGATTGTATAATTCCACGGCAACCCAGATCTCCGCTAAAGACAGGGTCATGTTCATTAATCGTTGCTCAGGTTCATTCAATTGATCCAGGGGAAATCCGTTCAAGTACTCTAACATCTCTTCGATACGGCCCAGCATGGCGGAATAAAAGGCGCGGATTTCATCCATGGAAGAATCCAAACGTTTTTGCAGGCGTTCGGATTCAGTAGCCAGGGACCAATCGACAAACGGCTCGAGTTCAGCGAAGGCGGGCGGCAACAAGTGATCACTCATATCGACTTTCTCCATGGGCTACCCCCAGGTTCAGTCTGTCATTGTACACCTTCATTGAATCACCCCCAAGACGTTCCTGTCCCCATGGGCATCCAGATTCCACCAACCTTCCTGACTGAGGCAGGGAGCGTTTGCCAAATCAAAGGAACAGGCACACACTGCTACTTCTTACTTCACACTGTGCTGGCCATAAAGTGATATAATCACGGCAACTCATCGACGGCAAGGAATTTTCCATTGATGACAAGCAAATTGGCAATATACATGGGTTAAACTACTTGTTAATATAAACGCAATCAAGCGGTAAGCCCCGGGTAACCTGTTGGCAGCAAAATGAGTCAGGCAAGTTCTTTCAACAAAGGTCGTCGCGAGTTCCTGCGCGTCAGCGCGCTGGCTGGTGGTGGATTGCTGCTTGGTTTCAGTATCCCGGTAAAACGTGGCTTTGCCGCCGATGGCGCCACGCAGTCTTTCGCTCCCAACGCCTTTCTGAGAATCACGCCGGACGGTACAGTCACCGTTATATCCAACAAGTCCGAAATGGGACAGGGGATCTATACGGGCCTGGCTATGTTGATCGCCGAAGAGCTTGATGTCGATTGGAATAGTATAAGGGTCGAACCGGCGCCAGCTGCCGAAGTCTACAAACATCCCCAGTTTGGATCTCAGAGTACCGGTGGCAGCACCAGCATCATTAGCGAATACGATCGGTATCGACAGGCCGCCGCCACGGCTCAAGCCATGCTAATCGCCGCGGCGGCGCAACGCTGGCAGGCGCCGGCCGGGGAATGCCACACGAAAGCAAGTCAGGTGCTGCACGACGCCAGCGGTCGACGCGCTACGTTCGGCGAGTTGGCAAGCGCGGCTGCGTCAATGGCGCCGCCGAAGGATGTAGCGCTCAAGTCACCCGATCAATTCCGTTTGCTTGGCCGCTCGCAAAAACGCCTCGACGCGCCGGCGAAGGTCACGGGTGAGGCCAAGTTCGGTTTGGACGTGTCCGTGCCCGGTATGCGGACTGCCGTGATCGCACGCCCGCCGACGTTCGGCGCGCGCCTGAAGGGCTTCGATGACAACGAAGCAAAGAAGATCAAAGGGGTCTATGAAGTCATCGCGATCCGCGCCGGCGTTGCCGTGGTAGCTGATTCATTCTGGGCCGCAAAACGTGGACGGGACGCGTTGCGCATCGAATGGGACGAGGGTCCCAATGCCAACCTGTCGACGTCGATGCTGCACGACAAGTACACCCGCCTCACCGAACAGCCGGGACGGGAGGCGCACCGGCAAGGGGACGTGGACACCGCCTTCAAAGCGGCAGCGACGGTTGTAGAAGCAGTGTATGAACTGCCGTTTCTGGCGCATGCCTGCATGGAGCCGCTGAACTGCGTGGCTGATGTCCGATCGGACCGTGTTCGGATCTGGAACAGCACCCAAAGCCAGGGACAGGATCAACAGGTGGCGGCCGAGTTGACCGGACTTCCACCGGAAGCCGTCGAGATTCACACGACCTTTCTGGGCGGCGGTTTCGGACGGCGGAGCTCATCGGACTTCGCGGCCGAGGCCGTTGAGCTATCGAAGCGGACCAACCAACCCATCAAGGTCGTCTGGACGCGCGAAGACGACACTCGGGGTGGTTATTATCGGCCCCTGAACCTCGCAAGACTACGCGGCGGTCTCGATCATGATGGGCAACCGATAGCCTGGATGCATCGCCTGGTCGGAGCGTCCATTCTGCAAGCCGAAGGCCATTGGGACCCTGACCGCGATATCCAGGCTGTGGATCCGACGTCCGTCGAAGGCGCCGGGGATATCCCCTATATGATCCCTAACCAGGCTATCGACTACCATCCGGTGTACGACGGCATACGTATACATTGGTGGCGCTCGGTGGGAAACTCGGTGAATGGATTTGTCGTTGAGTCATTTATCGACGAGTTGGCCGCGGCTGCCGGCGAAGACCCGTTTGAATTCCGGCGCAAACTGTTACGGAACAGCCCCCGGGAACTCGGCGTACTGGAACTCGCCGCGGATAAGGCGGGCTGGGGAACGCCGCTACCCTCGGGTCGCGCCCTGGGGATTGCAGTACATCGCTTCGGCGACAGCTACGCCGCCCAGGTGGCGGAGGTATCGGTCAGCGACGATGGGACGCCACGTGTCCATCGGGTCGTGTGCGCGGTGGACTGTGGCATGGCGCTCGACCCGGACAATATCCGCGCGCAGATGGAAAGCGGCATCGTTTACGGATTATCCGCAGCGCTTTTCGGTGAAATCACCTTGAAGAACGGGCGCGTTGAGCAGGGCAACTTCCACAACTACCGCGTACTGCGCATCAACGAAATGCCTGAGATGGAAACACACATCCTTGAGAGTGGCGAGGCCCTGGGCGGCATCGGCGAAGTCGGCACTCCACCCATCGCGCCGGCTGTCACCAATGCCCTTTACGCGCTGACTGGCAAGCGCATTCGCCGCCTGCCCATTACAGCCACTCAATTAACAAACGTTTGAACAACGTCAGGCAGGTTTGAAACAGGCTGGCTGACAGATAACAACAGCCCTGTTGCCAAAACAATATTTCTTCCCCCGCTTGCCACATGTTCTCCCATCACGGTTTTCGCGATGGAATCCAACATGTCGATGAACCGGGGGACATCAACCGCCAAACAGCGGTGTCACAACCGGAATAAGTTCCAATACCACCAACAGCCCGATCAAGGCAAAGAGAAAATTAAACCTGTTCTCCAGGCTGTCTATTCTATCGCTGATGCTATCCATTCTTGCATTGAGGCTATCTTTGAGGGTCTTGATATCTGCTTTGGTAGCGAGTTGTTCCAACAACTCCTCGCTTAAGGCACGCGTCAACCCATCGGCTTGTCTCTCTGCAAACCCCGCCTCTTTCAATTTATCCGAAAAACGTAGTGTATCAATCACGATATTCATTTGGCATCCTCCATGACATTATAAAAGTTGCGGGACGGTAAACACCCGGATAGGTTGTATCAACGATGAGTATGACAAAACAAGCCGTAGCAGTCAAGTAAAATAGCTCACACACGAGTTCCCGCTGTTAGCGGTAACTGTTGGCCCGCACTCCCTGAAGCTAAAACGGTCACTTGCCTCGTCGCGCGACTTCGTTGAGACCCCTTTTTACCAGCGCCTCTACCATCTGTCGCCGGTAGGCGCCAGTGGCCCGGAAATCGTCGATAGGTCGGGATTCCCTGGCCGCCGTAGCAGCGGCAGCGGCGATCGTAGAGTCGTTCAAAGGCTCTCCTTGAAGAATCCCTTCCGCCTCGGGAACGCGCATGGCGAACGGCGCCACCGCGCCCAGGGCGATGCGCGCCCTCTCCACTTTGCCCCCGGCAAGCTTGACCGTCATGGCGATGCTGACAATGGAAATCGCGTCAGCCTTGCGTTTGCCTAACTTGTAATAGAACCATCGCTCATCATCCTCGGGTTTGCTGAACTCGATGCCCGTAACCAGCTCGGTCGCGCGCCGGGCGGTTTTGCGAACACCCTGGAAAAACGCCGGCAGCGGTAGCGTGCGGGACCCACCCGTAGCACTTTCCAATTCGACGCAAGCATCGAGAGCGAGCAGTGGCGGCGATGCGTCGGCGGCTGCCGACGCATCGCAGAGGTTCCCGCCAACAGTGGCAAGGTTGCGGATGAGCGGGCCGGCGAAGGCGACGCACATCGGCCCCATGAGACCTTCGACGGCGCCACCCGGGCGCCACTCAAGCAGGCGGGCAAACGTGACGCCCGCCCCCAGACGGATGCGTCCGTTGTCGCTCAAGATCGGTTCCAAGGCTTCGAGTCGAGTCAGGTCGACGAGCAAATCCGTCTCCAACGGGGCACGTTTCATGTTCACCAGGACGTTGGTGCCGCCCGCTACCGGCATGACCCGGCCTTTTTCGGCGAGCGCCTCAAGGGCTTCCGAAACGTCACGAGGCTGCGTAAACTCAAAGTCATTGATCATGATTTTCTCGCTCCGATGACCGCCGCCTCTTCCGAAGTCAGGGGCAGGCGATGGATGTTGACATTTTGATTGCCGAGGGTAAAACTCAAGGCAAAGTCCGACAGACTGTTAGCCGGGACCAGCCGGCGGGGCCGGTAATAACGCGCGCGCCGCATCAAGCACTAGTGGCCAAGTGGAACTGCTCGGATTGATCACCTCGAAGTGTCCCGACTCGGGCGCCAGCACGCGTTCTATCCCGGTATCACCGCGCGCTCGCGCGGCCTCGATATAGGCTTCGCCGATGGGCGTCCAACGCGTATCGTGTACACCCATGATCACGGTTTGCGGGACGCCGATGGGGGCCATCCGCGCAGGTTCGACGTAGCGGTAACGATCGGGATACGCCGCCGGCGACCCGCCCATGAGTTTATCGATCACGTTGTCGCAGTCCCCCTGTTGGTGAAGCCGCGTGAGCGCCGGGGCCGGGGCCAGCGCAACGACGCCGGCCGGCCGTATCGGGTCGGGTTGATGCAATTCATGGCCGGCTGGAATTCCCCCTCGCGCGGCGGCCCAGAGCGCCAGGTGCCCACCGGCTGAATGGCCCATTACGACGACCCTTGACAGGTCGAGCGGATAGTCGGCGGCCAGGCGCTTCACGTAGTCGACGCCCGAACCGATGTCGAGCAGGGTTCCAGGGTAAGCGCCCCCCGGGTCACCGACGCGGCGATACTCCAGGTTCCACGCCACTATGCCCTGGCCCTGGAGCGCCCATGCGAGGGGCCGGCTCGTGGTGATGTCGTACTTGGCCAACCAGCATCCACCGTGTATGAACACCACGACCGGGAAAGGCCCATCACCGGCCGGAACGTGGAGCTCGCCGAACTGTAGCGGGTCGGCCCCGTAAGCGATCTTCGTTCCCGCCGGACTCGACGACAGCTCGGCCCGCAGGTCCTCGGCTGTCATCACGTCCGCCGCTGAAAGCGGCCCGGCGAACAGCCACAGCGCAAACGCGCCAATTATGGCGGCGCCATACTTCATCTTCATTCCTTGTTCCTCATATATCGCAATCTTGCTTTTGAATTCTGTAATTCCCGTCACGACGACCAATGATACCATGATCCGCAACGATCTTTACATCGCTGGCAGGATAGACATAAACTGCCGGCGATAGCAATGTCTTCTTCAGCCGGAATAGTGTAAAACAATAATACAATGCAGAAACTGTTAGCGTATTTCAGGAAGATTGCCGGTCCCGCCGCGGTGATGGCGGCTGCGACGATGGGCGCCGGTTCCGCCTCAACGTTTATTCTTTCCGGGGCCTGGTTTCGTTATGAGTTGCTCTGGGCCGCCTTATTCATTCTACCCTTCCTGGTTATCGCAGTGGATTCTGCTTCGCGCATCGGCCTGGTCAATAAAGACCAGGGCATGTTTTCACTTATCTGCAAGCATATCCATCCCGGCGTCGCCTGGTTGATCCTGGCGATTAATATTCCCGTGCACCTTTTCATCGCCATGGGCCAGATGTCGATCATGACGTCTTCGACGCTGTCCCTGTTTGGTTATCATCCGCCGGCGACTGCAACAGCTTTTGAGCACAGCAACTACCAGGCTGTGGAAATTATTCTATCACTGAGTTTTGCGGCCGGCATCGCGTGGCTGCTTGCCTCGGAAGGTTATCAGCGTATGCAGAAATTCATGACGGCATTCATGTTGTTGATGGTTATCTGTTTTTTTATCGTCGCAGTACGCGGCTTCCAGGAAATAACCGCCATACTGTCCGGGTTCGTGCCAAGCCTTCCCGAAGATTTACCGGTTCCTTCACAGGACATTGTCCGTAGCAGCGGGATTTCCTTACTTGCCATTATCGGCAGTGTCCTGGCGCCGGCCGCCATGCTTGGCATTCCCTACATGAGCGCGGACAACCGGCAAGCGGGCGCCGTTGATTTCAAGCGCGAATTTCGAAAATCCGTCATTAACCTGGGTTTGTTTTTTGGCGCCAATTCGTTATTCATCATCATTGCCGGCGGGTTTGCCTTGTTTCCCCTCGCCAACCACGCGGAGATCGATTCCGTCCATGAAGCCAGCAGGATATTGTTGCGGGCTTTCCCCCAGGGATTTGAATTTATCGGGCCAACGATATTTACCTTCGGAATGGTCATTGCCGGACTGACCACCTTTGTCGTGACAGTGGAGGTGATCAGTTATTTTATTCTCGATATGTTCGGCTTTCCCTGGCACCATACAAAGGAAAACAAGCGGTTCAAGAGAACAGTGATTACCTGCATTGTCGTCCCGGCGGCGCTGGCGCCGTTCTGGACTTTTCCCGCTTTGTTCAAGAACTTGTTGCTTATGGGGGTCAATACAGTCGTGGTGCCCCTGGTGTTTCTGGCGGTGATTATTATACTGAACAGAAAGTCTGTCATGGGAGAGCATACGGGCAGCATCCCCAGAAATATCATGCTGGCGGCGGCGCTCATACTGTCAGTCGTCATATCAATTATAAAGTTGCCTGAGTTTATTCAGTCATTTAGCGGTTGACGTCACGGTTTTCATGCTACTACATGAGCGGCGAAAATCCCCTGGTCTGACTGCCGGCGTCGCAAAACCAGCCTGCTGATCCGGATTTATTTGCGGCCTTTCGGCCCGGCCTTTGTTGCGTTGCTGGAGCGAGGCGCAACGGTTGAGGGGGATAGAATCATGCGGGAAAGCCTGGGCCGTTGCCGATATTTTGTTGTATCAATCTGGGTGATCCTGTTGTTTAATGCCGCTATCGGCATCCACCTGATCGATTTTTGACTTCATACAAAGGCTGCGAGAAATGAAACACAGGACGATTCGAGGCAGGATTTCATATACCAGTAAAAAACCGGAAAGAATGGGGGAAGAGCGCGGGCGTGAATCCTTTATCATAACGGTGCATACCGACGGCAAACGCACCTTGCGCGCCCATTGTGAAATCGACGATCCCCCCAGCATTTTGCGGGACGTAACCTTGAGCATGGATGCAGACTACTACCCACTGGATTGTTTTACCCGCCTGACCCTGGATGATCGATTCGAGGGAACCGGATGGATGCGCTTGACGGAAACCCAGGCTGAAACAGAATCGTTCAACGTGCGCGACGGGCGCATCTCCCAACGGCTTGACCTGGAGCGACGGACGCGCTGGCTGGCCACCCACCCCATCGCCGGCGACGGCATGGCCTTTGCCATCTTTGACCGCAGCCGGGGCCCCGGCAGGATATTCTACCCTGATATGATGGTCACCTCCCCCGACCACCGGGGCGCGACGGGACCCTTGCTGTTCAAACTGGGGTTTGGTCTCGAATACGTGGGCGATGAAGAAATTACGGTACCTGCCGGTACCTTCAACGCGTATCATCTTCGTTACGTTGATACCGCCGGGCAGTTACCGGAAGAACACCCTCGATACGACGTCTGGTGTACCGCTGACGGCGACTTCATCTTTTTACGCGGCGAAGTCGGCGGTTATATGCAAACATTTTATGAATTGACCGAACTTGAACGATAAGGGGAAAGTGAAAAAGCCATGCCTGCTTACATGATTGTACAAGCCACCGTTACCAATCCCGAACAATTTACCGAATACGCGGAACGCACCCCGGCCCTGGTCGAGAAATACGGCGGTCGTTACCTGGCGCTGGGCAGTGACGTTGAAAAGCTGGAAGGTGACTGGGATTATCAATCCGTCGTCATATCCGAATGGCCCTCCATGGACGCGGCCCGCGCTTTCTGGCATTCAGCCGAATATGAAGAGCTTAAAAAAGTGCGGGAGGGGGCGCTCGATGCCACCGTGCTGCTGGCAAACGGTTTGTGAGTTGACAGAAGAATAAACCATGCCGAACTCCACAGGGGTCATCATTCTGGCGAATGTCAGTATGACGCGGAAAGTTTCATATCCACCTGAACCTGGATAATTCCATGCCGGATCCGGGGGAACATTACCATGCGCTGGCGCTGCAAACCCGCTGCCACGGGGTCAATCGATTAAGCGTCGGAGAAGCCCGGCAGGCCATCGGCAGGTCTATCGACATCGTCGCCGAACAAATCTCGGCCAGCAAAGGGTTTATCGGCCCGGACACCAGGCTCGTCGCGCTGCCCGAATATTTTTTAACCGGCTTCCCCATGGGTGACTCCATAGAAGGCTGGGCCGAAAAAGCCTGTATAAAAATCGATGGGCCTGAATATGAGGCTCTGGGCAGGATTTGCCGGGATAACGACGTTTTTCTCTCCGGCAACGCCTACGAACTCGACGAGGAGTTCCATCAGCTTTATTTTCAGACCAGTTTTATTATCGCGCCGACCGGCAACGTCATTCACCGCTACCGGCGCTTGATATCCATGTTCGCCCCCACGCCCCATGACGTTTGGGATCGCTATCTTGAAGTCTATGGCATTGAAGGCGTCTTCCCGGTAACGGACACCGAGCTGGGACGCCTGGCCACGGTGGCGTCGGAAGAGATACTCTACCCCGAGATTACCCGGGCAATGGCCTTGCGCGGCGCGGAGGTCATATTGCACTCGACCAGCGAGGTCGGCAGCCCGGACTTGACACCCAAGGACGTTGCCAAACGCGCCCGCGCAATCGAAAATCAGGTGTATCTCATTTCCGCCAACAGTGGCGGCATTTCCGGGACGGGGATCCCCGAGTCGTCAACTGACGGCATGTCGAAGATCATCGATTTCCACGGCCATGTACTGGCTGCGGCCGGCGCCGGGGAGAGCATGGTTGCCAACCATGAGATCGACCTGGCGGCGCTGCGCCGTTTCCGCCGGCGTCCCGGCATGTCCAACCTGCTTTCCCGCCAGCGCCTGGAACTGTATTCACACGTCGCGCCGGCGCAAACCCGTTACCCGGCCAATACACTGTTGAACGATGCCGGTGAACACGTCGTCCCGGCGCGCAGCCACTTCATCGATACGCAAAGAACCGTCATTGATGAACTCATCGAGCAAAACCTGATTTAGGGAACCCCTGATCAAGTTCCGTTTTTAAAAAAGCAGTCGCGTTTTCAGTAAAACCGGGCTTATGGACAATAATCCGCGTAACAGGGGGTAGATATTGCGCCTGGTATTGATTTTGGCAATATATCCCTGCATTGCAGGAGCCACTGACTTGATCAGGGGTTCCCTGGAATAAATGGTGAAGGGAGCGGTTATCTACCAGGTTTTCTTCGGGTCGTAGCCGCCCCCATCCGGCGACCAACCTTGCGTCCCGGCCCAGCCTCGGCGTTGTTGTATGCCGCGCCGGCGCTTGTTCGCCAGCAAGCGCCATTTAGAGATGGGAACGTCGGGGCGTATCAATTTCTCCTGATGCCAGAAGTCTTCATATTGATAGACGTGATGGATTTGTTCCCGTCCGAATGCATCGAAATTATTGAAGCCCCATTCAACGCCGTCACCCATGGGCGCAGCCTGGTCAGTGGCCGCCTTCCAGGTGACCGGTATGTATTCTGCCCTGCACTTTTTGTAGAATGCCTCTTCGTCTTCCGGTGAAGCTACTTCAGTGGCATGAAGAATCATGTACATGTGGTGATCTTCGTCGATGGGCGTAAACCATTCGAAGTGAATCACACCCGGGGCAGGCCACCAATCCACCTCCAGGCCGCAGGGCAGAAACAAACCCACAACGGTTTCCTGGGGAGCGTCTGCCGAAGGGATGTTATTCGGGTCCAGGTTTACCGCATTGATTTTTACCCCCTCGATTTCCGTCGTCCAGACCGTATAATCATCGGCCTTGAGCTTGACGATACCCCAGGGGCCTTTGTCTCCATCAATGATTTCCAGCGCATCGGGTGTCTTGGGGAAAGTCGAAAGCGGTATGCTGGCATCGGTAAAATCAAATATGCCGGCATTGCGATGGGCGTACAAATGACCCGGATCGAAGCCGTTCTCCGCCGCGATACGCCAATTCGCCCGGAATTTGTTTCGCGCGACCGGGTGGGTGGCGAGGTTTGGCCGTAGAAATTTCGGTTGCAAGTCTTCTTCCAGGGGGGGTGGAGGGTCCAGGTCACCTATGAAGACAAAAATAACACCGTTGAGCTCCCGCACCGGGTAGGTTTTATGTTTGAGTTTGCCGATGAGTTTGCTGTCCGGATCCGAAATTACCTGCACCAAGGTCCCATCCCGCACATCTATGGTAAAGCCGTGGAACCAGCAGGTCACCGTGTTTTTTGTGTAACATTCAGGGCGCGCCGAAAACGCGGCGCCACGGTGGGGGCAACGGTCGGCAATGGCATACACGGCGCCGTCAACGCGCTTGAACAGGAGCCGTTCACCCATCACCATTTCACCCCGACATTGACCTTCTTCCAGTTCGCAACCAAACAAGGTGGCGTACCAGTGGTTGCGCAAACCCAGTTCCGCCTTCAGGTAATCGGGATACGGTTCCAGGCGTTTGCGTGAGACGTCTATATTGTCTTCCATTTCTTTAATGGATTGCTCAGCGTCACCGGCCATAATGTTCAGACTCTCTATTTTACTTGAACTGGTTTCAGGAAACTTCTTTGGAACCCCTGATTAAGTCAGTGGCTCCCGCAATGCAGGGATATATCGCCAAAATCAATACCAGGCGCAATATCTGCCCCCTTGTTATGCGGACTATTGTCCGTAAGCCCAGTTTACCTGCGCGCCAAAGGTACGGGGCGGCACGGTAAATAACCTGAGCGTATCCGGACCCTGAGCGTTGTCAATATCAACAGTAGCCCGTTTATCGGTCACATTGTCTACAAAGAAACGTACGCCCCAGTTCTCGTATTGGAAGTTTGCGCTGAGGTTCAGCAGAAAATAATCGCCGATTTCAATGAAACCAGGGAAGTTGTCGTTGAAAAAAGTATCAGATTCCCCCGTGTAGGAGAAATTACCCCGCAAAGAGGCTTCGACGTTGTCTATCATGGTAAACGGGAACATATATTCTACGCCCCCGGAAAACGCCCATTCAGGCACTCTTGGTATCTTATCCCCATCCCTGCCCAACGGCGGCGCGAATCCCGGCACAGCCAGCCCCGGGTCTATCAGCTGATCTTCGGTTAATTCCGCATTTATCCAGGTGGCGCCAAAGTGCATGAGAAATTGTTCCGCCGGGCGCGCGGCCAACTCAATTTCAACACCGTCGATTTCAGCTTTTGCTGCGTTTGAAATAAAATCAATGGCCCCCGTGGGCTCTACGCCGGGCACCTGAATATCATCCCAAAACATCTTGAACCAAGTCGCATTGAAGGTTATCCGATCATCATACCAGGCAGTCTTGGCGCCAAATTCAACACTGAGGACTTCATCTGAAGTAAATGAAGCGGGAATGGCGATGCCGAAAGCTGAAGCGGTGGCGGCATCATTGATACCGCCTTGTCTGAAACCGGTCGCTGCCCTGAAATAGTACATCTGGTTATCATTCGGTTCCCAGGACAGGCTGGCGTCCCAAGTGAGTTCGTCCTCCTTTACGGTGTCTTCCACGTTCACGATCGGTACGGTCTGAATGGGGCCGCCAAATAAGGGTGGGATGGTACGTGCGAGGCGGGTGCCCTGGAAGGCTTGCAAGGTCAGTTCCAGGTTATCCTGCTCTGAATCGAAATACCGAACCCCGCCACCCAGCGTGAATTGCTCCGTTATTTCATAATCGACATGACCAAATATGGCGAAGAATTGAAAATCGATATCCTGGCTGCGGGCAAAGGCCAGGGAAGCGGCTGCCAGCGCCGGGTCCGATATACATTCGTCCCAACTGTTGCAAACAGGTATTCCGGTTGCCGTATCTCCGGCCAATATATCCAGCTCGGAAAATATCTCGTCATCTTCATAGAAAAAACCGGTCACAAAATTAACGGGGCCATCCAGGTCAGAGCTAAAGCGGATTTCCGCGTTGAACACATCCCGGTTTTGAAATTGGTGGACACCGTAGGAACCAACCGCCGGCCTGCCAAAAGCCGGGGGAAAACCAAATGACATGGATATGGGTGAGGTATCTTGCAAAAATTCTATGTCGCGCTCGAATTTTGAAACGGTACCAAGTAGCGAACCAAATCCCAGGTCATAATCGATGGTTATGCCGAACATATCGATATCGTCTTCATAGGGCTCTTGATGAGCGACTGAGGTATTCAGCTCGCCAAAAGGACCCGCAAAGGCGGGGACGAATAGCGGAAACGGGGCAACAATGACCCGGGTTGGCGTGAGCAGGCCACTGGCAATGGGGGCAAAATGTTGGGCGCCATCCACTTGGGTTGTCTGTAACTGATAGAAGGCGTCAACAGTCAGGTTCTCGTTTGGCGTCCAGCGGCCCATAAGACGCCCACCGGTTATCTCTGAATCATTGACGTCGTTGAGTTCAGTGACGCCGTTCAACCCGGCAAAGTGATCGATAAAACCCCCTTGCTCTTTTTGCCAACCGGTCAGACGCAAGGCCAATGTATCCTGTACCAATGGAACATTGACCGTACCGTTGACCGAGTAACCTGTATCACCATACTCGACTGTTTCAACACCCGTGGAGATATTCATATCGAAGCCGGAGGCATCAGGTTTATTGGTAATGATTCGGACGGTACCGCTCATGGAACTGGCGCCGAATAACGTTCCTTGCGGGCCTTTCAGCACCTCGATTCGATCAATGTCGTATGCGCCGATATCCGGGGTGCGCCCACCACCATCCTGAAAGTTGCCGCCGGTGATCGGGGATTCATCAAAATACACGCCGACGGTACTGTCACCGGGGGATGAAATACCGCGGATAATTAACTGGGTATCACCAACACCCTGGGTGGCGTACTGCAGTGAAGGCTCAAGTCGGGAAAAGTCCTCGAGGGAACGCAAGTCGTATTTTTCGATGGTGTCGCCGGTAATAGCGCGAATGCCGCCGGCAATGTCCTGTACTGAAACTTCACCGCGTTTGGTTGCAGTAACAACTATTTCTTCAATGGCCGACTGCGCGTGAACGTTTATCAAGCTGATAACGAAAATAAATCCAACGCTAATCAAATTTTTACCCAAATTTTTCATGGCGGCGCCCCCTGATTTCAGAACCGGTCTGATGCGGCAATTACTTGCGAAATCTCTGTTTATAGTCTCTTATTATAGTCTCTTAAATTCACAGGTTGGAAGATTATATACAAAGGAATCTCTGATTAAGTCTCCACAATATAAGATCATAAGTATAAAGTAAACCATAAGGAGATAGCTGATGAAACAATCGGGTTTTTCTAACCTTGCCTGTGAGCATAAGAAGAAAACTACTCGTAAAGAGCGATTTCCCGGTGAGATGGAGGCGATACTGCCCTGGTACGAGTTACTGAAGCCGATTTTGAAGCGCTATCCGAGGCCGGGTAAGGGTCGGCAACCCATCCCGGCGCACGGGACTTAATCAGAGGTTCCTTAGTTATGCCACTGATCGACGTGCGCAACCCCCGAACGGGTCGTAATGATTACCGGTTCGAGCAAATCGATGCCGGCGGGCTGCGGCGGCTGGCAGCGAATATGCGCGACGCGCAAAGGCAATGGCGCGATACCGGCGTCGAAGGCCGCTGCCGGGCCTTGCTCAAGCTGGCAAACGCGATTTCTGAAAATCGTGACGCGCTTTTTACCGCGCTCAGCGCGGATACCGGGCGGACCAGGGAATCCGATGCGGAAATAGCCGCAATTATTTCCAGCATAACGCGCTGGCGCCAGGCGGCCCCGGCGCTGTTGGCGGCGCCGCAAAACAAGACGACAAGCATTCCTTTTATCGAGGTGGAAAAGCAATCGGCGCCCTACCCCCTGGTGGGCGCCATCACTCCCTGGAACTTCCCGTTTCTCTTGTCTCTTATCGATGCCGTGCCGGCCTTGTTGGCCGGCAGCGCCGTCATCGTAAAACCCAGTGAAGTTACGCCGCGCTTCATCGAGCCCCTGGGTGATGCCATAAACAGCATCCCGGAACTGGAGCCGGTTTTACGTTTCCTGCCCGGTGACGGCCGCCTGGGCCGCGAGCTCATTAACCACGTGGACCAGGTTTGTTTCACCGGCAGCGTGGCGACCGGTAAAAAGGTGGCCATTGCCGCCGCGCAGAACTTCATTCCCTGCCAGCTTGAATTGGGCGGCAAAGACCCGGCCATCGTCACGTCGAATACGGACATCGAACGCGCCGCAGCCGCCATATGCTGGGGTGGCATGGTAAACTCGGGGCAATCCTGCTTATCCATCGAGCGGGTGTACGTGGAGGCGCCGGTCTATTCGGATTTTCTCTCGAAAATCGTAACCAAGGCCAGGTCCCTGAAACTCAATGCCGAAAACATCGCTGAAGGGGAAATCGGCCCCATCATATTTGCCGGACAACGGCATATCATCGAAACCCACCTGCAAGATGCAAGGGACAAGGGCGCGAAAACAGAGTGCGGCGGCAAGGTCATCGAGCATAATGGCGGCGCGTGGTGTCAACCAACGATCTTGTCCAACGTAAACCATGCCATGCGGGTACTGGCCGAGGAAACATTCGGGCCGATAATACCCGTCATGGCGTTTGAGACGGAACAACAAGCCATCGACCTGGCCAACGATACGGTTTATGGTCTTTCCGCCGCGGTCTTTTCCGACGACGTCGGGCAGGCGCACCGCATCGCCGGCAAACTCGAGGCCGGGGGGATTAGCATCAACGATGCGGCGCTCACCGGCATAATGCACGAAGGTGAAAAACAGGCCTTCAAATTATCCGGCATGGGCGGGTCGCGCATGGGGCCGGCATCCATCAAGCGCTTCCTGAGATCCAAGGCGCTCATCGAAAACACCCAAAAACTTTGGGACCCGTGGTGGTTCCAATGTTGAAAACCATTCTCATCGTTACGATCATGGCATTCAACCTCGTCCAGGTCGAACAGGCCTATCAGGATGAACTGGATTATAAAGTCGTGGATCGCGGCGCGATTTCACCTGCCCTGGCGGCCGGCTGGGGCGCGCCTGCGCTGGACGGCCACTGGTACATTACCATGCAACCATCCAGCAACGAGCCGGTTTACCTGCGTTTTATCGAGGACACGTCCAACGCGGGTTTCGAACCCATGAAAACCGAAGGCTGGAATGCGATAGAAATTTTAGTCCGGGATCCTGATGAATTAGCGAGCGCCTTTGCCCGGTCGGAAAACTTCAAGGTCGTCGGCAAGCCGCGTTTCCTCACGGAAAAGAAAAACATCAAGGCCATGCAGGCCATCGGCCCCGCCGGTGAATTGATTTATTTTACTAACATCAGTGACCCGCAAAAATCCGGTTTTGGACTGCAACCCGCCCGTACTTATATAGACCGGGTTTTCATCATGGTCGTCGGCGCCCGTGATCATCCTGCCCTGGGTGATTTTTATGGCGCCGTCCTGGGAATGCCGGTGACGGCGCCCGTGCCCTACCGCATCGGCGTATTATCCAATGCCTACAACATGCCGATTGAAACCATGCACCGGCTGTCGATTGCGCAAATATCGGAACGTTTCCTGATCGAACTGGACGAGTATCCCGCGGCGGCGCTGCCAATAAATATCCCGCCTGGCTCACTCCCCCCCGGAATTGCCATGGTGACGTTCGAAGTGGAAGAATGGCGGCAGGATTTACCCTATCTCGCGGCACCCGGCAAGCGCGCTTCTTTCCCTTACCACGGGCGGCGGGCCGGGGTTCTTGTCGGCGCGGCCGGCGAATACATCGAACTGATTGAAAAAAACCCAACGGGGATAACACATGTCCCGGCACATTAAACGACACTATATAAAAGTGGGTGAACGGCGGGTGCATTTTCGCTCGGCTGGCGCCGGCCCCATCGCCCTTTTATTACATCAATCACCACAATCTTCCACGGCCATGCTACCGTTGGCGGAAAAATTGAAGTCCCGGTACTGCGTGATAGCGCCCGACAGCCCCGGTTTCGGATTGTCGGACCCCCTGTCAATGGAAGCGCCGACAATTGAAACCATAGCGGATGCGCTGGCGGAGTTCACCGATGCCATTCAACTCCCGCCGGCAGCGGTAATCGGCGTTCATACCGGCGCGGAGATCGCCCTGGAATTCGGTTTGCGTTACCCGGAAAAGGTGAATTTTCTCATTTTAGATGGCCTGGCCCTGTTTACTAAAGAGGAAAGTGAAGACATCCTGCAACATTACCTGCCACCTTTCATACCCAGCTGGGACGGCAGTCACCTGACCTGGTTATGGGCGCGCCTGCGGGAACAGGTGATCTTTTTTCCTTGGTACAAGAAAAATGCGGAAGCGCGAGTCAGTTACAACATGTCCGGCCCCGACCATATCTATAGCTGGTTTATGGATTTCATGTACGCCGGGGAGCATTACCGGGGGGGTTACGGCGCCGCGTTCCGTTATCAGAACAGCGCATCGATCAAGGATATCGTACCGCCCACGGCAGCCCTGTATCGAACCGGCGACGTTCTCGAGCCGCACCAACAGCGCCTGCCGGCCCTGCCGGAACACGCCTGGACGGAGATCATCCCGCCGGGGCCTGATAAGCTGGATAATCGAATTATCGAACTGCTCGACGAACGGGTGTTCAGTAAACAATCCAACTGGCGTTACAGCCACGCGACAACCTCTCCGGGCAATAAGCAAGAGGCAGACTACGTGGATATCGGCGATCAGCAAATCGCGGTAGTAACGGCAGGTGACCCGTCCAAACCGATGCTGATGGTACTGCATGATTTAGCCGGCTCAGCGACCTCAGTCAGGGAACTGATTGCCGTGTCAGCCGATGATCATTACGTGATATGCCCCGACCTGCCGGGACACGGTGAAAACGTGACTGTCGCTGTCGCGAACAACGAGTTCTCCATCAGCGGGACAGTTGATATCTTGTCCGAACTCCTGTCGTGGTCAGGCACGGACAGTTGTCAGCTGCTGGGCCTGGGGACCGGTTGCGCCTTCATTCCTCTCTTGATCAAAAACAACCCCGGGATAAACATTAGCGCCGGCATGCATAATCCGCTGTTATTGGACGTCGAGGCCCGTGCATCATTAAAAGACAACTTCGCCTTTCCCATCGAGCCCGACAGTTATGGCACGTTTATCACAAAACTCTGGTATGCCTTGAGGGACGGTCGTTTATTCTGGCCCTGGTATGAACCCACCGCAGATAACATCCGGTGGCGCCCGCCCAGCCTGGCGGCGGAGGACGTTCACCAATCACTGTTCGATGCCCTGAGATGCGGCGATAATTATCATAAAATCTGGCAAACGTTTTTTGAAACCGATGTAATCAACGAGATAAAAACAATCTCGTCGCCGTTATCAGTCACCCTGAGCAAAACCCACCCCTGCCATGAAAGCGCGCTGACATTGGCATCGCAGTTGCCAACAGCTGTCTGCCACGAGACATCCGACGACTGGTCAGAGGTTATCCGCGCTCATTTCAGCCCGCAGGTGAGCGCAGGTGACGACTGATCGGCCCCTTATCGAGGTTCCTTCCGGTAAGCGTTAACCGGCAAACTGGTGCAATATCCGGGTTAACTCGCATATCCTCACCAGGTTTTGCCGCCGACCCAACTGCCCACCACGCCCTTGAACTCCCGCACGTTAATTTCCTGCCAGACACCGGCCTGGTAATAATGCGCCGGTGGAGGTCAAGCAAGACGTCGCCAACGGACTGGTTCGAGAATGTCCGGTCAGCGATGGCAATTTCTGTATGGCCTGCGCGCCCTGCCAACAACGGCGCAAGCTCCTGGTAGCTCAGGATTCCGAGGGGGGTGTCGACGTAGCGGGTGGCTGAATATGGCGGGCGAGTCGTTCCCGAATCCAGGCTTCGTCCACCGGTTCGCCCTCCATCGCCATGGAGTTGGCGACGTGGCGGGGAATCGCCTGGAGGTGGCGGCGTCTGCGTTCCTTCTCCGGCAGGCTGCGCCAATGTTCGATGGCCTGTTTCCAGTTCATGTTCAGCATGGTCTTCCTCCAACAGTTTATCGGTAAGCATCCGGCGTGACTGGCGCTTTGGCAATGTCGTCCCGTTTGGGGTGCGGAATCCGGTTCATCGTGAACACTGCTTCCGGTTGAACGTGAACACCGATTCCGGCTGAACATGAACACTTTTCGGTCTTGATCGGAATCAGTGTTCATTTTCACCGGAATACGCAGATAATAAGCAACCATGATAAGCTGATAACTATGATAAATTAAAAATCGACGCCCATCATACTTGAAAAAGGAGTAAACGATATGACTCAACTGACATTCGAGCGGCTCCGTGATGCTGTTGCCGGTGACGCTGTGGCTTTGCGGTCCCGTCTGACGCTGCAACCCGCTGGCGGCGAAGGAGACAAGGTCTTCCCACCGTCCTATAACGTTGACGGACGCGCCGATTATGCGATAGAAAAACGCCAAATCGGCGACAGCGATAAGGTGTCCGTCACCGTTCTGCTGGACTCTGTGGCATCGCAGGCGAATCGCGCGGAACTCGCGCTGCTCGAAGGGTGGGAACGGGACGAGCTGGCCTTTCCCGTTCCCTATGTCGATTTCAGTGGAGACGGGGGCCTGACAAACTACGAGAGACTGACCGTGCTGGAAGCGCCACACCGGCTGGCGGATGCGATCTTCCGGGACAGTCTGCTAGCGGACGAGGATAGGGAGACGCTATTCCGGCTGTCGGATATCGGACGCGCTATCACTGACGCCACACCAAGGAATGCCACCGACTTGTTCCACTACTCCCCGACTTGCTTGTTATTCGGCATGTGGGACTCTACGGGTCCGAGGGGAGGGCTTGGGTCAAAGTTCCAGCGGGCTTATGTTTCGGAAATCATCGGCTTAAATGCTACTATTGGCAAGAAGGTGAGAAGCCGCATCGATCCCTTGCAGATCGAAAAGCTCGATCCGGATGATCGGGTTTACGACAGCGCTAATCCAGAGGAAGTTTGGACACCCGATCGTGGTAACGCCAAGATTGTCAATGGCAAGCCCGTATACGCTTCCCGTGGCAGTAAAAAGGGCAAACCCGGCCAGCCTTCCAAGATCAACCATGGAAACATCCTTCCTTCGATAGATACCGAACCTGATGGGGCAATTATCCCTGGTGGGGCAACTATCTCAGAGGCGCGGCAAACCACAGTGATTTCTTTTGCGGCCTTACGTCGGCTACGTTTCAAAGGTATGCAGCGAGAAGCCGAAACCGCTGCCAGGACCGCGGTTGCGGCGCTCGGTGTCGCCGCCATCGCCTACCAATACGAGATGGACTTCGATCTGCGATCTCGATGTCTGCTTCTGCCAACGAATCCGCCGGACTTGGAATTGTTGAAACGAGACGGTTCGACCGGCGAGATGGTAGACGTGAATAGGGACAGCGCAGCTCAGATCCTACTGGACGCAACGGAGCACTCAGAAGCGATGGGAATCCTTTGGGAGACCAACGAAATTCGCCTCGTGCCCGCGCCAAAGCTCATCGAATTGATCCGGCGCAGCCGAAAGGTTGCGGCTACTGAACAACCCGCAGGGTAAAGCGTGTCGTCCGACGTGAAGTTCGGCATCGAAGTGAACTTCCTGACGGGTCGATACGTGGCCACGTCATACAATGACCGCCGACAATGGGAATGGCCGCCGCATCCGGCTCGGTTGTTCTCCGCGCTTGTCGCCACTTGGGCGGATTCCGACGAACCGGACGCGTCAGAACAAAAGGCCCTGGAATGGCTTGAGGGGCAACCGCCACCATCAATCGCCGCATCCGACTTTGTGGACCGCAAGATGACTTCTCATTTCGTGCCGGTGAACGACGTATCGGTGGTTGGTCTCAGTCTGCAAGAACGTAAGACCAAGAAGATCGACGACCTGATGAACCAACTGAACGATAAACTGATCGTCTCAGGCGGTGAGATCACTAGAGAAGTGGATCGAATTAAGAATAAACTAGCCAAAGAACGGGAGATAATAACCCAAGTGACCACGCTTAGTCCGACAAACCCGAAGACAGCGTTGGAAATGCTGCCGGATCATCGAAACAAGCGGGAGCGGTTCTTCCCATCCGTCACGCCCAAGGAGCCTCGTGTGACCTACCTTTGGGACGGTCCTTGCCCCAATGACGTTGGCGAAACTCTTGATCGGCTGCTTGAACGCGTGACCCGGATAGGACACTCCTCTACTCTCGTCTCGTGTCGGATAACCAAGGGGGCCTTAGCCACCTTCACAGTCAGCGAAACCGGGCGCAGCCTGCGTACAGTCCGACACGGCCAACTGGCTGAACTCGAACGGCAGTTCAGGCATCACGAAGGCAACAAGCCTCGCTCTCTGCCTTATACGGACACCAGCTACCAAAAGGTATCCACTGTCGCGTCGACAGCGCCGCGTCGCGAGCCAAATACTGTCGGCGATTGGATCGTGTTCGAGTTCGCTCACGACTCGCGCGTATTACCCGCGTCGCGAGTATCAGAGCTGGCGAGAGCGATGCGCGCCGCTATTCTCTATTACGCTGACGATCCTATACCTGAGGAACTTAGTGGCCACGAACTAGCAAGAATTCCCACGTCGATGCCGCATGTGGCATTTCTGCCTCTTCCCTATGTCGGCTTCGAACACGCCGATGGACGGTTGCTTGGTATCGCGATATCGGTGCCAAAAGCGTTGAGCGATGACGGGCGACGAGCGACGTTCCGCGCTATCGGAACTTGGGAAGGCAAGGTCGGCAAAGGTCAAATGAAGCTTACCCTGGGGTCCCAAGGGGTTGTCCACATATCCCGGTTGCACGAGCCTGCCACCATGGTTTCCCTGCGTCACGATGTTTGGCAGCGGCCCTCACGTCGATGGGTTTCCGCCACTCCTATCGCGTTGCCCAAGCATCCTGGCAGGCTTGGAAAAGGCACTCCCGCTGCGCGAGCCAAGGCATGGGAGCAGGCCGAGGAGGCGGTCAGAATCGCCTGTGCGCATGTCGGCTTGCCAGAACCGTTGACGATAGAAGTCTCGCTAAACCCGTTCATCACCGGCGCTCGCAACACAACGAGCTTTCCAGCGTTCAGCCAGAAGGGAATGAACGGCAGACCGCCGACCAGACGCCAACTCGTACATGCGTCTTTGATCTTCAAAGATACCGTCGCTGGGCCCCTGATGCTTGGCGCGGGACGCTTCTTTGGATTAGGTTTGATGCGTCCAATGAAAGACATCAGCGCACATATTGATGAATAAACCGGACCTGACGCCTGACGATTTCAGCGCATTTTTCTGGGATGTCCACCGCCAAAAGCCATTCCCTTGGCAGCAACGCCTGACAACCCAAGTGCTTCACCAAGGAACGTGGCCAAAGGTTATCGATCTACCGACCGGCGTCGGCAAAACTGCTGTTCTCGACACCGCAGTATTCGCGATTGCAGCACGCCCAGAGATTTCACCGCGGCGTATCGTGTTCGTCATAGATCGGCGCATCGTGGTCGACCAAGTCTACGAACGAGCGCAACGAATTCGGGACCGGGTCAAAGCGGGCAATACCCCCACTCTGCAAAAGGTCCGAGAATGTCTGCGCGCGTTGAGTGACGGCGAACCGCTGGGCGTGGCCGCTCTGCGTGGTGGTATTCTCAGGATGCACCACCCGGACCATGAGCTGGAAGAAACTCAACGTTACGACAAAGCCATTCCCATAGACAACGAGTGGACGCACCACCCGGATCAGCCCTGGGTGATAGTTTCTACCGTGGATCAGTTCGGCTCCCGTTTGTTGTTCCGCGGGTACGGGGTGCGTCCGGGAATGCGACCGATTCATGCCGGGCTTGCGGGCAATGACTGCCTCGTGGTACTGGACGAAGTCCATCTGAGCGTTCCGTTCGCAGAGACGCTCTCGCAGGTAGCTGCATTGAAGTCTGGGAGGTTGTCTCGGCGTTTCGAGGTGGTGGAGATGTCGGCCACACCCAGCGATACGGAGTGTGAACCGTTCACGCTTAATCCTCCTGCCGATCTAGATGGATGCGAAGAGTTACGGCGTCGAGTGAAAGCGTCCAAACAGGCAGAACTGGTCCCAGTGAAAAACCAGGAGGCCCTGCCCGCCGCTGTTTTGAAACTCATGGCCAAGTTGAAAACAGGCGATGACATCCGCAGTGTGGGAGTGGTGGTGAACCGGGTACGAACCGCCCGCGAGATTCATCAAAAGCTTGGAGAAGATGACTATACCAGCTACCTCGTTACGGGACGGATGCGACCGTTGGATCGAGTCGATGCATTGAAGAACATCGCCCCTATCGTCGATCCGGGCTACAAACCGGACTACAAAGCGTCCCCTGATGAATTAACCGTCGTAGTCGCCACGCAGGCCATTGAAGTTGGCGCTGACTTCAACTTCGACGCCCTCATCACCGAGTGCGCAGCAGTGGACAGTCTCCGGCAGCGATTTGGGCGGCTTGATCGCCGTGGCAGCTATTTCGCTTGCACAGGCAAGGCTGCCAAGGCTTGGATCATCGGCCCTAAATCAGTCGTCGAGGTCGAGAAGTCCGATCCGATCTACGGAGGTTCAACGAGGGAGACCTGGACAGAACTCAAACGCCGTGCCGAAGCAAATCTCCTTGATGTTGGCCCACTCGACTTGCGGGATTTCCCCGAACCAGCGAGCGCTCCAAAAGCCCAAGCTCCGTTGCTATTGAAGACCTACATGGACGCTTGGGTGCAGACCAACCCGGAGCCTATCGTGCAACCTTCTGTGGAGTGGTTCCTGCATGGCATTAGGGCGACAAGTCCCGATGTCTCGATCCTCTGGCGTTGGGACCGGTCGGCTGAAACGTTGCATCTGGTTCCTCCCCGGCAGGCTGAGTTTCTGCAAGTCCCCATCGACGCCGCTAAGTCCTGGTTGGCCGGTGACAAAGAGGTGGATGTTGCCGATGTCGATAGAGCCAAATCGACCCAAGAAAGCGACAGTAGTTCCAGATGGATGCGTTGGGAAGGGTTCGGCAGAGATCCCGAGTCGATCGATATAAAGGAGATTCGGCCCGGAGATGTTCTCATCATGGACCCGGACACGGGCGGTCTGAGCGGTGGAACGTGGGACCCTGCATCAACCGAGCCGGTCACGGACTTGGGGGATGTCGCCCAAGCCGCCCACGGCCGCCGCGTGACGCTACGACTCGATCGACGTTTACTTGGTACACCTTGGCCACCATCACCTGCCGACGAATCCGAAGCAGATTCTCCCGTCAGGGAGCGTATCCGACAGTGGCTAGACGCGCTTGAAGATCGACCTCTCTGGATTGCCGAAGCGATCAACAGGCTTAACGACGATTTCGAGATTACGGCGGTCGGCGTTGACGGTGGCGCGGCAGGCGACAGCTACTACGTTTTAGTGGAGCGACATGCTCAAAAGACAGTAGTGGACGCCTCCACCATGGATGGTTCCGACGAGTCCGGGTCATTCACGGGGACGGGAGTGACGCTTGACCGTCATCTCAACGGGGTTGGAGACCGGGCCATGCGCATCGCCGAACGACTGGGCTTAGCGACCGAACTCGTGAAAGATTTACGCTTGGCTGGCCGGCTCCACGACCTCGGCAAAGTGGATCGGCGTTTTCAAGCTCAGCTGGTCGGCGGTGACCCCGTGGAATTGGAGATGCTTGATGAACCACTAGCTAAGTCGCTGCCGGGTGCTCGCCGAGTTCGGTCGTATCCTGCCGGCATGCGGCACGAGGTGGCTAGCGTGGCCATGATTGAGTCGAATGCCGAAGTTCTCAGCGCCGCCTACGACAAAGACTTGGTACTGCATCTTGTAGGTACCCATCATGGTTGGAGTCGTCCATTACCGCCCATCATCGAAGATCCGGTGCCACAAGCACTTGCCCACCAATTCGACGGACACGTCCTGGAAGCGAACTCCAACCTCGTTGAAAGCTCCTTGGCCCTCGACATGGCCGACCGGTTCTGGCGCTTGATCGAGCGGTATGGGTACTACGGGCTGGCATGGCTGGAAGCCATTTTGCGTTTGGCAGATCATCGACAGAGCGAAGAGGAAGCGCAAACATGAACGAAGTCCATCTCACCGGTCTCGAAGGGACAAACCCCTTGGGATTCCTTGCCGCCCTTGGCGTGCAAGTGGCCTTTGCATCGGAGTCCAAGCAGCCCCGCCTTTGGTGGAGTGACGGTATCACCTCCCATGCGGTTGTAGATGGGGATTTTACCACTGACCGAATAGCGGAGCAGGCGCTCAAAGTTTTCTACCAGTGGAATGGTAATCCTGCCCTGAATCCTGAACGACCCGATGGTTCGGAGATGCCGAAAGGCGACGAGCTCAAGTTGACGCAGTGTGATATCCGTGCGTATTTAATGTCCGCTCGTGACAATACCCCAGAAACGTCTTTGAGTTCAGCGCTTGTGGCGGAAGGCAGTCTTGACAAGAAGGGCGTCGCCAAGCCTTCTGATCTCTACTTCGCAGCGGGGCGACAGTCATTCCTGAAAATAGCCCGAGAAGTGTTAAGCAATGTTTCGCTAGAGGAAACGCTTAATGGGCTCGAAGGCCCATGGGGCTACGAGAATGAGGAACTCGGCACACTCGGGTGGGATGTCAGCGACGATCGGAACTACGCTCTTAGAGCAAACGATCCTGAGCGCGAGAAGAAACCAACAAACCCTGGCCCTGAAGCCTTGGCTATTCTGGGATTGAGCCTGCATCCAGTGTTCCCGGGGCGAGGCAGGACCCTCACGCAAAGGTGTTCGGGAAAATACTATTCTTGGCCGCTATGGCGAAAACCAGCATCACTTGGCGCTGTTAAGTCGCTACTGGCGCACGCCTATGAGCATCCCGCTGCCACTGACCGTCGTCGATGGTTGCGTTCGTGGGGCATCATAGCGATCTTTCAGTCGCCGATACGCCCGTTAGGGAAAAAAGGCTATCTCAGATTCGGACCACCTGAGGTTGCATGGCGATAGTCAGTAAGATTCGGACAGACTGGCGCCTTTCGATGTATCACATCCAACTCCAGCAACAGGTATTAGTGTGTCAGCGCTTAAAGTCACTAATCAAAATAATATAATAAACTCCGACATTTGGAAGGGGCACGGTCAAACCGGCGCAGGATAGCTGCAATCATATTCCGCTATCGTTTGTTTTGTCGCAACCATGTCCGAAGAAGTAATCCAACAAGAACTGCCTCTACCTTTTCCTGATCTTGCCGCAGACCTGCCGTTACTGCTGGCGCGTATGGTGAATGAATACGAATATTGCCCCCGGCTTGCTTACCTGGAGTGGGTTCAAGGGGAATGGGAAGACTCGTCAGATACTGTCCAGGGCAAGTACCAACATCGTTGCGTTGATAAACCTGGAGGAAATCAGTTATCGTCGCCTGTTCGAGGTGCAGGCCAGGTTGCTGGCTCGATTTCTTCTTGGTGAACTAAGCGAATTTCCTCAATTTACGACGCGGTGAGACGATGGATGAACACCTTTATATCGTTGCTTATGATATTTCCGACCAAAAAAGATGACGTTCGATATTCAAGTTGCTCCATGGTTATGGAGAATGGTTACAGCTTTCTGTCTTTCAATGCCGGTTATCTCGGCGGCGTCATGCGGAACTGATTGCTACATTGGATGAGCTTATTCATCACGCAGAGGATCATGTTATAATGCTGGACTTGGGGTTGGCGGATTCGGTCAAACCCAGAGTTGTGAGTTTGGGTAAAAATTTTCAACCGATAGAGAAAGAGCCGATCATCGTCTGAATTCTTTTGCCCAGGCCCTGCGAGCGCTCCGGTGATGCTTGTTTCCCTGAGTAGCGCTCGTACAACAAATTGTTCTTTATAAATCAGAACGTTACAAAATAATAATATCGCAAAAAAACTTACGGGACGCGATAAATATTGTGATCTGTCCTAACCTCTCGCAATGGCATTTTATAACGGCTATTAAACAACAAGTTATAAAGCGAATTATTTTCCGCAGCGTAACGCTACGGCCTCATTGAAGCTCCCCGCGTAAGGTAATGGTGGTATTGTCGGTTGGCGATTTTCCGCAGCGTAACGTTGCGGCCTCATTGAAGCATGCTGGCGGCGGTGGCTGCTTGCCCGCGTGAAAACATTTTCCGCAGCGTAACGCTGCGGCCTCATTGAAGCTGTTTGTGCAAGACGACGTTGTTGATCATACCCAGCGATTTTCCGTAGCGTAACGCTACGGCCTCATTGAAGCTTGGTAACGTAGACGTCCGCCTCACGACGCAATGCTTATTTTCCGTAGCGTTACGCTACGGCCTCATTGAAGTGTGATGGCTTGCAGGTTGGCACCGAGATAGATGGTCATTTTCCGCAGCGTAACGCTGCGGTCTCATTGAAGCGCGACGGGCAACGCCTACGCGCTCATCGGCGGATGAATCATACCAGACCATGACAAACCGGCATCCTGCTTTTCACTCCCATCAAGGTGATTAATTGGAAGGCAAAAACCTTGTACGACAACAAGGAGACGGGGGGGGGGGTCACATGGTAATAATTTGGGCGCCTAACGGCGCGCCGGTTATAACGGCAAGTAACGGATAAACTATTGGCAACTCATTGGCAGCATTGCGCTTTCCATTGATAACCAGCGAACTGGTGCAATATGCGGGTTAACCCGCATATCCTCACCAGGTTTTGCCGCCGACCCAACTGCCCACCACGCCCTTGAACTCCTGGACGTTAATTTCCTGCCAGACACCGGCTTGGTAATAAGGATCGGCCTTCAACATCTCATCGGCTTCGTCCGGGCTGTCAACCTCAAGAATCAACAGGCTGCCCACCGGTTCCTTCCCATCAGGCCCCACAATGGGTCCCGCCACCTTTATCTTGTCCTCTATTGCCTCAACGTGCCGAAGATGCTCCGACAACTTGCTTTGCCTGGGTTCAGCGCTGTCCCTCACGTCCTTACAATAAACAGATACCAACACGATTTTTCTCCCGTGAATTTAATAACCTTCTATGGAAACCCTGAGCAATGTTGCCCACGGCTGCCTGCCACGAGACATCCGACGACTGGTCAGAGGTTATCCGCGTTCATTTCAGTCCGCAGATGAGCGCAGACAACGACTGATTGGACCTTTATCGATGTTCCTTCCGGTAAGCGTTAACCGGCTGTCTAAAAGATCACCAGGTTTTACCGCCGATCCAACTGCCCGTCACGCCCTTAAACTCCCGCACGTCAATTTCCTGCCAAACACCGGCTTGGTAATAAGGGTCGGCCTTCAATATCTCATCGGCTTCGTCCAGGCTGTCAACTTCAAAAATCCACAGGCTGCCCACCATTTCCTTCCCATCAGGCCCCATAATGGGTCCCGCCAACTTTATCTTGTCCTCTCTTGCCTCAACGTACTGACGACGCTCCGACAACTTGCTTTGCCTGAGTTCAGCGCTGCCCTCGGAGTCTTTACAATAAATAGATACCAACATGACTCACCCCCAAAAAATTGAATAAACACCTGATTGCGGAATCTGGTTCATCGTGAACACCGATTCCGGCTGAACGTGAACACTTTTCAGTCTTGACCGGAATCAGTGTTCATTTTCACCGAAATAGGCACCTGATCATTGTACTACGACGAACCTGGAAAATTCAATTGCGCTATAGTATATGCAGGAGTCCCCTGCAACGCATCGGTGACTTTCAGCAATTCAGGGAAGGCATTTTTCTGGATCGCCCTGCTTACAGCCTGCATGGCGGCGAGCCGGGCCGGCTGGACTCTCAAGTCGGCGGCACCTGTTTAATCATGGAGGAAGGTGGCAAAACCATTTACGTTATCCCCGGCGATAAAGATTACAGCGATGAGTGGAAAGAGATCAGGCAATGGGCTGTGCCGCGAATTATCGACACACTCAGTGACATGCCATGGGAACCTTATAACAACGCAAAAGGCATCAGCATCAAGCGATTGGCGGATGATCAAACCCGCGGGTTCCGGGCAACGATGTGGTTGCTGCCCACCGGCTGGAAATCGACGGGCGCCGGACAATTCAGCCGGGCGCATTACTATAAACAGGCGCACCAGTTTAATTACATCCTGAACGGTGACTTGCAACTGCAATGCTGGGCGTCACCGGAAAAGAAAGCGGCTAAAATAAAACTGGAAAAAGATTTTTACTTTGAAAAGGCGCCCATGGCCATATCCGGCCTGGCGGATGGCGTAGTCACTGGGGCAGGCTGCGTCTGGCTGCAAGTTACCTATGCCAAAGGCACGTCAATCCCCAACACGCCAATAGAGGACGCCGTCTATATCTGACTGGGGGTTTACTGGTCATGATCGTCGTCGTGGTGGTGTTCGTGGGTATGCCAGTGGCTGTGTTGATGTCCATCGGTAGCCGGCTCGTTATTCGGGTAATCCTTGCCGCGTAACTGTACCGTTTGCTCAAAATCTTCCGGTCCGTGGGGATGATTGTGGGAATAGCTCACCATCCACCTGTATAACAATGGGTCCCGCTGATAAACCCGGGCCGCGGCGCGTTTCTGGTTTTGAACGGGCGTTGACCAGGGATTGTAGTGAAAGTGGTTGTACAGTTTTGAATCCACCCGGCCCAGGGCGATGCAACCGAATTCCGAGGCAAAAGCGCCGTGATTGATATAGGCCGGGCGCCAGAAGTAACCGCCGGTGGGTACGTCACCAAACTGCATCATCCAGGACGTGCCCCACAAATGGTAGGATTCTTCCGCGCAATCGTGGTAGGAAATGTTGTCCTGGTAAAATGCCGGCGTCATGCAGTAGAGAAACGTCATTGCATGTGAAATCGGGTTGTAGTTCAACAACTTGATCATCACCCCGGACGCAACCGAGGGTTTGACTATGTTGCCCGGGGCCCAGGTGATATCCAGGTAGGTATCGACGTCGTGATATAAATTCGTCTGACACAGCGCATGATGGTCGGTTGCTTCGACCAGGCTGGGCTCGCCCGTGTTGTACATCATCAACAGCAGCGCGCCTTTTTCCGAGCTGACGGCAGGCATGGCATAACCTGCCGGCACATAGAAATAATGCCCTTTGCGCACCGTTCGACCGTCTAATTGCAATTCCCCTTCAATCACGATCATTTCCCATTCCGACCAGGAAAAGCCGGGAACCTGGCTGTATCCGCCAGCCAGTTGAACCGTCATGGTGCAAGCGCCGGTTTCATTATCCATGCTCAGTATTTTGTAACTCATGCCCCGGCCAAAGCCCGGCAGCAACATATTTTTAAAAGCGATGTCTCGGTCAACAAACGGTTCTATGTGTGGGCGCGCCATAATGTCTCTCCAGCGGTTAATTGATAAGTTCCTGCTCCCCGCATACTTATATGAGGAACCCTGGTTAACTCAGGCTTTCCATATATGTACAAGGCCGGTGAAAAATTATTCTCCTGAGCGTTATTTCTCCGTCTCGTCACTTTCTGTTCCGTACTTCCAGACCACCCTGTCCTCCTGTCCCTCCGGCTTGACCGGCAGGTCTTCGCGTTTGATTTTTACTTTCTGGTCGCCATCGGCGTTAAAGCCGCGGATTGAGAGCCGATCAAAGAACTCTTCATACCAGCGCGCCCGTTCCGGCGCCAAGTCGCGCATGTTCTGCTCGATTTTTTCGAAGCGCTGACCCTGCTCGGCGAGTTCTTCTTCCACCCAGTCCTGTTCTTCTTTTGAACGTTCATGTTCAATAAACAAGTTCTTGAATGTCATGGAATATTCCTCTCGGTATTTTTGAATAATCAGCCGGGATTACCCGGGTTTCGGCATTTTCGACGATAGCAAACCAGTCAAAAGACAGCAACGTTGGCATAAACGGTCTCTTCATTATCGTAGCTTTTCCACTCGCTGCTGATACGCTGCTCGTCAACCAGGGTCCGCTGCAATAGCTGGCCGTCACGAAACCACTGCCATACCCTGGCCCGATACTGCCCGCAATCGCTCAGCTGGATCATCTCATAGAGATACAGTCCGGGCTCATTATTGCGAGTCCAGTGCAGCATCATAGTTCTTTTATCTTCGTCCAATGGGACTTCCGCCGCCCAGCCGGTGATATCCGTGTAGAACACCAACCGGTCGTCCGTGACGATGGCCGGAAAGTCCCGGATATCCTTTTTACCGTCTTCCCAAAAGTAATGATTGGTTTGATGATAATTGTCATCGCCAATCATGCGGCATATTATCCTTGACTTGTGTTCATCGATTTTATTTCCATTTATATCGAAATAGCGATAATACCCATCCCACACGCCTTCGTGTCTCGCCAATAACGGCATATCTTCTCTCAGTGACATAACTCGGTCTCCCGGTTTGTATTTCAAGAAAGCCCTGGTTAATTACATCCTGTCATTGCCAGGGCGCAAAAACCTCTGTGTATTCAAGCTACGCCGGCCAACGCCGGTCAGTGGATCCGTCTCAATCATGTTCACGTCCACGGAGCATTGAAGTTTACTCAACCGCTCCCCCAGGGGATAGTTCAATACCTGTTCCCACAATTCGTCAAGCAAGGGAAAGAACAGACCTTGATTCCGTGCCGCAGACCAGGTTTTGATTAAATGACTGCCCATCTGATCGGGGGTCAAATCAGGAAAATAACCCGAAACAATCCGCTCCCTTTCTTCATCGGTAAAATGGGCGGCATTGTCCAGGATAAGATAACTCACCTTGCCGGCATACGCTTTACTGTATTCGATAGCGATTTGCGCCCCCGTGGCCGACCCGTACAAACCAAAACCGTCCAACCCAAGCCGCTCGACAAACGTATTTAACGCGGTGATGTAGCCCTCCAGGTTTCCGGTAGACTCCACCAGGGGGTCCGACCAGCCATAACCGGGCGTATCGGGCGCGATAACCGTTACGAATTGAGCGGCTACCTCGATAAACGGCAACAGCGCCGCGGACGACATGGGTGAAGCGTGCAACATGACCAGGGCAGGTCCCGTTCCGGCGCGGTGAAAGTGGATATATTGCGGTCGCCCGGCGCTACCCACGTTGACGTAATCCCGCTTAATCACCCCTCCCCCTCAAAGACTACAAGCCCAAGGACCCCGGATTAATGCGATTGCCGGGGTCCAGTATTCCCTTCAATTGCCGGACCAGCTCCCAGGATGACGCTTTCAGTCCTTCCTTGTACGGGTAGGTTTTGGCAATTTGCAAATGTACCGCGCCGATGTCACAAAAGAATACCAGTAATTTTTCCCTGATTTCAGCTATCGCGCGACGCGCTTCCCGGTTTTCATCAAACCCGGAAAGTTTTTTCAACACGTCCGGTTCAATCGTATCCCGGTGAATTCCCATCATGGCGTCAGGCCAGAAAAACACCGGTTCAACCACGAAGCAGTTGGTCGATACCGTGGTGTATAAAAAGCCGACGCCGATGCCATGCCGCTCTATCAGGTCTCGATGATCGGCGAATATCTTTTCAGCGCCGTCAATGGCAGTGATGGCTTCAATGACAGCGGTTGCGTTTGTGGTTGTATCTGTCATAACGTCAACTCATTATCCGATATGGAAAATTTAACCAGAGTTGTATTTAAATTATAACATTATATCATTATGAAAACAGGCCGTTGCCTGATATCAAGTACCGGAGGGAAATATGTCGGTTAACACTCGGATTTTGTTGAAACAACGATCCCGGGGCATCCCCCGGGAACAGGATTTTGAACTGGTGAACGTGGCGGCGGACAGCCCTGCCGCCGGTGAATTACGCGGGGAAACCCTTTACCTGTCACTAGACCCTTACCTGCGCGGAAAAATAAGCGGGCGGCACCTGTCCGGCGCCGTGAACGAGGGTGGACTCATGGCTGGGGAAGCCCTCAGCCGGGTGGTCGAATCGAAATCGGATAAATTCAAGGAAGGCGACATCATCGCCGCCCATAGCGGCTGGCAAAGCCACCCCGTCATCAACGCCGACTCGGCGAGAGCGGTCAACCCGGAGTTGGGGCCGCTATCCACCTTGTTGGGCATTTCAGGTATGCCCGGCCTGACTGCTTACGCGGGCATGACCCGCCTGGCTGAACTGAAACCCGCTGACGTGGTGGTTGTCTCCGCGGCCTCAGGGCCGGTCGGATCAATGGTGGGGCAAATTGCAAAACAGCGCGGTTGTCACGTCGTCGGCGTTGCCGGCTCGAACGAAAAATGTCGTTGGGTGGTGGAACAGGCCGGTTTCGATGACTGTATCAATTACCGGGAAGAAGCGTTGCGGGACGGTTTGAAACGTACCTGCCCCGGTGGTATCGACGTCTACTTTGATAACGTCGGCGGCGACGTCCTGCAGGCCAGCATGGAACAACTGGCGCTGGGCGCCAGGGTTATATTGTGCGGTCTCATGGCCCAGTATAATATTAATGAAATGCCACCGGGACCAAACCCCGCCTTTACCATCAAAGCCAGGGCAACCGTCCGCGGCCTGGTGGTTTATGACCATGAAGATTTACGCCCGGAGTTTGAACAGCAGGTGAGCGCATGGTTAAAACAGGGAAAAATCAAGTACAAGGAAGACATGGTGGAAGGTCTGGAAGCGGCCCCGGGTCTATTCTGCCGGCTGATGCGGGGAGAAAACTTCGGCAAGGCCATAGTCAAGGTGGCTGAACAATAAACTTTTAACCCGAGTGGTTAAGCAGATAAAAAGTCGCTTATGGGCCACGGGAGTAAACAGAAAATGACCAGCACACACAAGCACGGCATTTCAAGACGCTTGATGTTAAAGACAACGGGGATGGGGCTGGCTGCGGTTGGCGAGCTGCCGTCAAACGCCTCCCGGGCCGCGCTGAAACCCGATTCCGCATCGTTGAAAATGCGAAACGACGGCACTTACGCGACCGCGCCGCTGACCAAGGACACCGTCAGGCCTGCAATGTGACAAACAAACCTCTCGCGTTTCCATGAACCCCGTAATAAAACAACCGCCGGTTATTTTGCTGCTTGTTGCCAGTTCGTTCTCTCCGCTTGCCATGACGTTGTGTATCCCCGCGCTGCCGGCAATCGGTCAGGAGTTCGATATTCCCATCTCTGTTGTGCAGTTTGCAATTTCCATTTTTCTATTGGGTTTGGCGGTGACTCAACCTGTTCATGGCGTGTTGGCCGACCGCTATGGCCGACGACCGGTGCTGCTTTGGGGTTTTGGGCTGTTTACCCTGGCCAGCCTGGCCTGTGCCCTGGTGAACAATATGCTGTGGTTCATCGTTTTTCGCTTTTTACAGGCAGTCGGTATCGCCACCAGCGTCGTCGTTTCACGGGCTATGATTCGAGATACTTCCAGCGCCGAGGACACCGCCCGCTACACGGCCTATCTTGCCGGGGGCATGGGAATCGCGCCCATGATCGGACCCACGTTATCAGGTTATCTCATCGAGACATCGGGCTGGCGCTCAAGTTTTTTTGCAATGGCGGGATTGGCTGTCGTCGTTCTCGCCTGGTTATTATCATCGCTGCCGGAAACCAGGCAGCACGTGGCTTCAGTCGAGAGCGCCTTTATTCAAATGCGGACGAATATCATCCACCTGGTTAAATCCAGGATGTTTTGGGGCTATACCTTGATATTTGGTTTCGGCAATGCCGCTTTTTTTGCGTTCTTGACTAATGCCCCCCAATACTTTGCCGACGAACTGCTGGTGGGGCCGTCGTTGTTCGGCATTTACATGGGCGGCATGGCGGCGTCCTATGTCTTTGGCGCATTCATCGGCAGCCGCATCATCAAGCGCTATGGCATGGAGCATACACTGCGGCTGGGCTTGTCAGGCGCCTTCTTCAGTTGTGGATTTATCCTGTTCATGCTTTTGTCTTTCGACGCCGGCGCTTTCACTATTATCACGCCGTTCCTGTTTATATTTGCGTCTGCCGGATTGGTTAATCCGCCTTCCATGACCGGCGCGGTTGTGCATCACCCCGACAAAGCAGCAACGGCATCAGGCTTGTCCGGTAGTATAGCCATGGCAATCGGCGGCATGTGGGCCATGCTGACCGCGCTGATTTACGACGGTACCATCCTGAGTTTATGCCTGCCGGTAGTCGTTTCCACCGTCATATCCGTGCTCTCCTACCTGCTGGTCATTACCAGCAAAAATTGACGGCGCCGGCACGAGGACCTGCCCCTGCCGGTGATGATTGGCGACGGCAGGATTTTTTGTCAGCCTGGTTTGACCGAGGAGGAATTATTGCTATTCGCGGCCCAACGATACGCAGGTGAATTTGATCGTACTTGTCGTCTACGTAACGGCGTTTGACAGGATGTCGAATTCATTGACCGGCGGCTTGCATTGTCAAACACAAAAGAACGGACACGCTATCGTCTTCAACAGCGTGTCCGTTTTGAGGATTTCAAAGCCGTCTCAGAACCGCTTGTTCAATGTCACTGACCAGGTCATCGGATCTTGTAAATAACGGAATCCTGCCAGGAAGGACACGTATTGTTCCTTATCGCTACAGTTCTTGCAGGCTGCCGTCAAGGTCCAATCCTGGGTAGTATGTTCAATACTGATACCGCCATTGATAATGGTATAGCCATCTATCAACGCAACATCCTGGCCACTGGTGCTGATGTTATGCTCGCCGTAACGTATCACGCTAAGCCTCGGCACAACGTTAATTGTGGAAGTAACGGGAAACGTATACCACCCACCGGCTGATATCTGGTATTCAGGGGCTCGCACGGAAGGCGCGATGCCACCTGACGGATTGATAATGCTCTGGCCACATCCCATGTTATTGTTCAAGCAGTTTTGTTGTTGGTCAATGATGATTTGAGCAAGATTCTTGTATTTCGTATCCATTACTCCAACGTTTGCAAAAAGCGTTAAGCCGTCAGTTGGCGACGCGAGAATTTCCCCTTCAAAGCCGACAATACGCAGGTCGGCGGGGTTGCGCGTGATAAAAACAATACCACCCGACACAGGGTCGATATACCCCGAAAGTAATTGGAGGTCAGAAATGTCTGAATAAAATCCCGTCAAATTAACCCGAAGCCTGTTATCAAACCACTCTGACCTGATTCCACCTTCATAATTCCATATTTTCTCAGGCGAAAACGGGAGTAAAGTATTGGCGCCGTCGCCACGCGCGTTCCATCCCCCGGACTTGAAACCGCGGGTTGCCGAGGCATATATCATCAGGTTATCAGAGTGCTCATATTCAAGAGCAAAACGAGGAGTAACAATGCTCTCTGAGCGCTTCAGCGGTATGCCAAGGGCAAGCAATTCGGCGTTACCGAATCCATTGCCAAACCCGGGGTAGGGGTTTCCATTATCAGTAATACCAAAATCTTTCTCTTCATCGGTGTAACGAAAGCCGGCTGTCAACGTCAGCTGGTCGTTAAAATGCCAGTCGAATTGGGTGTAGATTGCCCACGAATCCGTCCCGTTATCCATGGTTCTGTCATATGTAAATCCACCAAAAAAGACAGGAGAACCACTCGGCAGGTTAAACAGGGTGAAGGTTTGCGCAAGATCGGTTTTGTTATCTTCGTTGAAATAGAAGAAACCGGCGATGTAATCCAGCTGGCCGTCAAATGCGGAACCGGCAAGTTTGAGTTCCTGTGAAAACTGATCATGCTGGCCTTCATTGGCAATGGCAAATGAACCGGTCGCAAGGGGACCCTCAAAAAAATCCAGCAAAAAATCCTGTTCTAAAGTCAGGTAGCTCGTCAAAATATTTACGACGCCTAAGCCGGTTTCCCATTCAATATCAGAGGTAAAATGCAGTGATCTTGTTTCATTGCCCAATCCGAAATTTTGTTTATCCCCTGTCAACAGACCAGCAAACGGAGCGCCATCGCTTACCAGGCCGGTGTTGGTAAAACGATCATCACCGTCTGAATAATTGAACATATTGGCATGTTCATTTTCGATATACGAGAGTGAGGCATTCCATGAAACATTATCACCGGCTTCCCATAATATTGCGCCCCTTACGCCGAAATTTTTCTCAAAATTAAGGTCATCCTCTCCCGTAGTCACATTCTCTACAAATCCGTCATCATCAATGTAATAACCGGAAATCTTCATCCTGAAATCTTCCGATACCGGTATATCGACGCTGCCTCGCGTGGCAATCCTGCCAAAGCGCCCGCCGGCGATTTCCGCAAACCCGCCAAATTCCTTGGCTGGCTCTTTCAATATGACGCGCACTGCGCCGCCGGTCGTGTTCCTGCCGAATAAAGTGCCTTGGGGTCCTCTCAATACCTCGACCCTGTCGATATCGAACAAGGCATAGTTATTGGCATTTTGGCGCTGAATGAAAAAGTCATCGACGTAGGTGCCCACCGGCGGGTCAAACGTGGCAATGGATTCAGTATTATTCAAGCCACGGAGCGAATAAGTATTTGCCGTGCCTAATCCGGTGTTGTTATGCGCGATAAAGTTGGGCACGAGTTTACTTATATCCAATGTCTCGGTTACCCCAAGGCTGGCAAGGTCCTCATCGGTAAATGCTGAAACAGCGACGGGAATATTCTGGATATTCTCAACCCTGCGCGTAGCGGTTACTACCACCTCCTCAATGCCCTGTGACCAGGCAACCGGGGAAAAAACCATTGAGAAAATAATCGCCGCTAAAAGCGAAATCTTTGATGTACTGTAGTTATAATGCACGTTCAGTCCCCTTTACAAAATTAGAATTGTCAAAAAATGCCTCAATGTTATATAAATATAACATTCCAATACAGTAATTGTAAATACTTGTGCCAATTTCGGCAATATTGTAACAAATAAGCAACAGAACCATCCAAACCGGGTAAATGCCATGAAACCTCACGCCATGTTGCCGGACAAAAATCATGATGAACAAAGCCGACAGGATTTTGTAGCGTCTTTACGCGCGCGTCTTGCAGCCCGGGTCATGCCGGGCAATACGCGGATCTATGAATCCCGACTGGAGCCGGAATTCATCGAGGAACACGGACGCCCGCCAAGGGACTTCCGGGAAGTGAAAGAGCTCATGTTCAATAACGGTTATTATCAATTCTGGAGCGCGATGCAGCGACGCGGCCAGGAACATGTGGGATTCGGTGAGTGCGTTTCAGCTTCATCAAAACGACGATCAGGATTGCGGACACGACGCATGACACGATGAGTAAATCGAACGCGGGCAGGTAAGATTCCTGCGCCACGCGGGCGTGGCCGAGGTATTTTATGCCCAGGGAACCGGCAAGGGCATCCACCATGGTAAACACCGCCAGTATTTTTCCGAAGGAAGCGCCGGAGAAGTACTCGGCAAGGACCAACTGGATCATGCTGAACGTGCCGCTGAAGCCTATGCCGCCGACCACCGCATAGCTGTAGAGAAGAACTGTATTTTCAGCGCTGGAGATTCTAAGCAGGGCCAAACCGATGATTAAAGCCATAACCGCTGCAAGCATGATCAATATTTTATTGAATATATCACCGAGCCAGCCAAACAGGAGTTTACCGACCACAGCGCTCCAGAAAAATATGCTGAATATCACCGGCAACCGGGCTATGCCAACGCCCAGGTCTTGACCGATAAAGATGGATTGATGCTGCAATATGCCGACGATGCAAAACCAGAGGACGCCGGTCACAAAGGCCAGGATATAAAATGCCGGCGTTGTCATAGCCAGTTTCAAGGTCGGTCCTGACGGGCCGGACTTCAGGCCGGTTTGTTCCCCGTGAGCGGGGGACTCGCCATCCGCCAGCAGGCCCATATCCTGGGGATGATTGCGCACCAGAAATATCACGGCGGCTATCATCATGATACTGCCCAGGATCGCTATCATCAGGACCGCCTGGCGCCAGCCGTGATTTATCAGGGTTTCCTTTGCAACAAGCGGAAAAATCGCGCCGCCGAGACTTGAACCCATGAGCAATATACCGACGGCGATACCCCGGTAACGCTTGAACCAGCGAGTCAGTATCAGCATGTTCGGAACAAGGCCGCAACCGGCCAGCCCCAAGGCAAACACAAGGTATATCACAGTCAGTTGGCCCAGGGACTTGATGGTGGGATAAAACCCCAGCGCGATAACCAAGGCGAGGATGCCAAACATCATAATGCGCTTTGTGGGGTACCGGTCGAACAACACGCCCATAAATGGTGTAATCAATGCGGCCACGAGGAAAAACAAGGCAGCCGGACGGGTAACCTGTTCCGCGTTCCAACCGAATTCATTGATTAATTCGGGATAAAACAGCGGCAGGGCATACATCAAGATCCCGTTGTTTGCCGCATAGATCAAAAAAATCCCCAGCAACACCCACCAACCATAGAATATCTTCATGCCGCGCTCCCCTTAATAACAGACAATGACTTGTTTCATATCTCGACACTGGTGGCGTCGTAAGCATATAACCCCAGGGTGTCTTCGTTATACAACCGTTTGTCGCCGCCCGCGTCCGGCGCCGGTTTCTTGCCTAACAGGTGTAAACCCTGCCGGGCGGATTCTCTCTGCGCGAAGGCGGCATGTTCAATCCTTGCCTTTTCGTAGCGCGCCAGCGCAGTCCGCCAATCATCAGACAGGGAAAACGCCCGCGCCAGCACCAGGCCGTCTTCGATACCGATGCCGGCGCCCAGTCCGAGAAACGGCGTCATGGGATGGGCCGCATCGCCTGACAATGCAACGCGCCCTTTTACCCAGCCAGATAAGGGCTCCCTGACGTGCAAGGCCCACTTGAAGCAGTGATCAACCGGCGTTGCGGCAATGATTTTCTGCACGTCTTCACACCAGCCGGCAAATTCGGCCGCCACCTCGGATACCTTGGAACGAACCGACCAACCTTCGGCCTGCCAGTCCTTTTTCATCGCTATGGCGACGTAATTGATAAGCGATTGATTGCGTACCCCATATCTCGCGAACATCTTGCCGGGCCCCGCGTAAAGGGCAAAATCAGGATCGATTTCAAACCCCGGCAGGCTATCGATATCCACCAATCCCCGCCAGGCCACGTAACCGGTAAACGCCGGCGGCTCATTGGAAAATAAAGTTTCCCGTATGACCGACTTGATGCCGTCACAGGCAATCAGCACGTCACAGCTTGCCGAGACGCCGCCGGAAAATTCGCTGACCACCTTATCACCTGATTGAGCGACGTGGTTCACTTCATGATTAAGCCTGAGCTCGACGGCGGCATCATCGGACAAGGCATCCACCAATACCTTTAACAAGTCCGCCCGGTGAATATGCCAGAAAGGTGAACCGAATTCGGCTGAATAATTGTCACCCCGCAAGGCGTAAGAGATATTCTCTCCCGTTCTGAAATGCAATACCCCCGCATGACGGGGAGTCCGGGCATACGGCGCCAGTTTTTCTTCCAGACCCAACGCGATCAATACCCTGGATGCGTTGGGGCCAATGGTGACGCCGGCGCCCACGTCGGCGAATTGCCCTGACTGCTCAAATAGCACGACCGGAAATCCGTATTTCCTGAGGGCGATGGCGGTAGTCAATCCAGCTATGCCACCACCGATAATGTGGATGCTTATATCGCTGCTCACCGACTGCCTCAATAGTTTTATCAGTAGCTCCCGCTAAGGGAAGGCTTGATCCCTGCCCCGCATATCGCGAGCAGGCGCGCCCCGCAGGTTGCCGGCGTCACTGGATGGGCGCGGCCCTTGAGCGCTGACTCGCGGGAGCAATCCCTGTGGTTGCCCTGACTTCCGGCACGCGCCAACCCGGCTCAGGGCCGGCGCGGGGGCCTGCCCCTGCGGGATTAATGTCACCCGTCTACCTGAACCTGAGCGCCCTTTTTTGCGCCACTCTCCACGTGTGAAGGTATCTCGATTTCACCGCCGCCCACGGCAAGTCCTTTTGCATAGATGACCTCCAGCCAGACGGCGCCGGCCTCCGTCACAGGCCCGTCACCGAAACCAAACAGGCTGTGGGGAGCCTGGTGCACAAAAAAGTCCCGCGTTAATTTTGTCGGCGCCCCGGCGGCGCCGGGTTCGCTGAGCTGATTGATAACCAGGTCGCCGTAGATGACATAGACGAACCGATTCGCCTGCTTGTAATAACTCATCTTGTGTTTTTTCGGCGCCTCCCATCCAGGGGGAATTTTTACCAGGCGCGCGCGGAAGCCTTCTGTTTGATCGTCACTCAACCACTTGAGCAGACGCCCCGGCACTTTAGTATCGGCTTCCCAATCCAGGTCAGTAGTGGTATGCACTATCCACGGGTGATTGAATTGCTTCACCGCGCGCCAATCCGGCATGTAAGGCTCAGGTTTGTCGGGAAAGTCCGGTTTGAAATGATCGCCTTCAGGCCCCAAGGTGACGACGCTGCCGTCTCCCTCCTCGAATATGAGCAGGGTACAGGCATTTTGCGGGCGCATCCCACCGACCTCCCAGACGCCCCCGTGCAAGGTATAGGCAGGACGGTCCAGCCAGGTGCCTTGGGTAAAATGAGAGAGCATCCCGGATTTTTGTTTGGGGCTGACCGGCTCATGGATAACAAAATCCCCGTCCAATACATAGGCCCACTCATGCCAGTGGTGATAATGCGGCCCCAGGGGATCAATGGGCGGTGTCATGTCCCAACGCGGCGCAAAATGCGCATAGACCAGGCTGCTGTCGTTCGGCCCCTTAAAAAACGTTTTGGTCTTTGACTTGAAGCGCGGGCTGGCATCCCACGGCTGACTGTTGACATCGATAATTTGAAGTGGCGTCCATTGCCCGGTCGGCGGCGCGGCGCTGCATGGTCCGAACAACAAAAACCAGGTGATTAATAAGACATTTGTCTTGCGTAAGTTCTTCATCGTCGCCCCTTTTTGTGGCCGGCATGGTAATGTACCACGTTAATGAAAATGTTATCCTCGGATTTCGGGTCAAGCCCGGAATGACAACATGCCCCCGTCATTCCGCCCCCTCCCGTCATTCCGGCAAAAGCAGAAATCCGGTAAAAAACATATTCCTTGTAGTAAAGATGTTATCAATTGTATTAATGTTATAACATCTTCGCCAAACCTTTTATTAAAAATCAGTCGCCCGTTGGCGTTCGGAATGAAAAAGTGACCGAAACCCATACATTATCAACAGAGACACTAGCCGGTTTTCGCGGCAGCGTTGGTGAAGAACGCGTGATTACCAACCCCGATGAATTACGGTATTACTCACAGGACGTGTACCGCAGCTTCGAAACGGCCCTGGCGTTCATACAACCGGAAAATGTACAGCAGCTCGGCGAGGTCATATCGCTGTGCAAAGAGGCCGGCTTGTGCATCGTCGCGCGTGGCGGGGGCATGTCATACACCGATTCTTACCTGCATGGGACCGGGCGCGGCGTCAGTATCGACATGCGCAGGATGAACAGGATCATCGATATCAATACCCAGGATATGATCGTCACCGTCGAATGTGGCTGCACCTGGCAAAAATTGAATGAAGCCTTGTCGCCTCATGGTCTGCGCCCGCCTTACTGGGGCCCCCTTTCCGGCACGCGGGCGACTATCGGCGGCGCTTTATCGCAAAACAGCGTGTTCTGGGGCGGAACCTCCCATGGCACTGCCGCGGAAAGCGTGATTGGCCTGGATGTGTTGCTGGGAAACGCTACGGTCTTGTCCACGGGCGCCCACGGAAAAAAAGACGGCGTGCCTTTTCTGAGGCATGACGGCCCCGATTTAACGGGACTGTTCCTCGGTGACAGCGGCGCCTTGGGCATCAAGACGACAGCGACCCTGCGCCTGGTGAGCATTCCGGCCGTGGTGAAATACGCGTCGTTTTCTTTCGACACCCACCAACAAATCTGCGCCGCCATGTCGGAAATCGCGCGCAAGGGACTTGCGGCCGAGTGTTATGGTTTCGACCCGTTCCTGCAAAACAGCCGTGTGCTTGGCGGTGACGCCGACATCATCGAAGACGTGAAAACCCTGGCCAGGGTGGCAAATAAACGCGGCATAAAAGAATCGGCCAAAATCGCGGCCAGCGGTCGAAGATTTATAAAAAAAGTGCAATGGGGAATGCACGTCAACGTTGAGGACCGATGCGAGGCCGGCGCTGACCATGCCCTGGCGGAGATACGTAAAATCGTCGCTGAGAATAATGGCGATGAGATCCCCAACAGCTTGCCGACTGTAGTAGGGGCCTATCCTTTTCCACCGACAAATTCAATGGTGGGTCCAAATGGTGAACGCTGGGTGCCCATTCACGGGAAAGTGGCCCACTCCCAGGCGGTTGATACCATCGACAAGATACAGGCGCTGTACCGGCAAAACAAAGGCGCGCTGGAAAAATACGACATCAACACGGGTTACCTGCTATGCACGGTGGGTAATACCGCGTTCCTGGTGGAACCGGTTTACTACTGGCCTGATGAATTAAATGAAGTACACCGCCGCAACGTGGAACCCGACGTGTTTAACGGGTTTGCCCCGGCGGCGGCGAATCCCGAAGCCCGTAGCGAGGTTGATCGTATCCGCAACGAAGTGCGCAACATCTTCCTGGCGCAGGGCGCGGTGCATTTCCAGATCGGGAAATACTATCCGTACAGGGACAGCCGCCGGGCATCCGCCTGGGCCATGTTAGAACGTATAAAGAACCTGCTTGACGAGGGCGGAGTAATCAACCCGGGACAGCTGGGACTTAACGAGGAGGCATGAGTTTGATGAGATTCCAACGGGCATTTGCAAGGGCATCGTGGTTTGCGTTGCTGAACCTGTTTCTGTTTAATAACGTGGCGGCAAACGATGCTGCCGACATTGCCGCCATTGAACAGGCTGCGAACAAATGGATAGAGCTGTATACCGCCGGCGACCTGGACCAGTTAATGACCTTGTACACGCCGGATGCCATCGTTGCATTACACGGCAAACCCGCCCTGCGAGGGGTTGAGCAAATCCGAAACTTTTTTGCGCCGGGCATGGGCAAGTCCCGGGTAACGTTCGAGATAGATATCGAAGAAATACAAATCCATGGGAACGTAGCGCACCTGCTGAGCAGGTATTATTTAACCGCTGAACCCAAGGCCGGCGGCGATACCTGGCGAGACGCCGGTCGCTCCTTGCTGATCTATAAAAGAAATACAAATAACGAATGGAAACTGTACCTGGATATCGACCAAGCCACACCTGATGCGACTTTCTAAATTGTCCCGCGGCTAAAAACCGATTTTTTCACCCGGGCTGCCGACGGCGAAGAACACAACGCGCTAAATCGCCCCTGGCTAAAACTCGAATTTTGTCACTCCAATAAAAGCCGCAATGAGCGTTGCCGCATAAACGGCAAGCACAAACCACATCGTCCTGTCCACCGTGTTGGTGATGTTGTCTTCCAATTCTTTCGATGAGCCTTTTTCCATGAGTTCGCCGACCAATCGTCCGATGGGCATGAACAGCCGGTCTATGCCTATCGCAAGCCAGTAAATCAAACCATAAATCCCTATCTTCGCCGCCAGCCAGGAAGTAGCAACCGGGTTGCCGTTCAATATCGAAAACAACCCCGTTCCAATCAGCGCCAAGCCGGTAATCCCCAACCCTATCCAGTTAAGACGTTGCAGCTTCACGCCCAGGGGGGTTCCCATATTCTTTGCCGCCATCATGTTGATCGTCAACAAAACCGCGGCCAACAACCAGAGACCCGTAACTTCCATGGCGCCGACACCCAGCGCGCCGGTGGCATTTGCCAGGTGGACTCCCACCGGCAACATCACGATAAAACAAATACGCGGCAAGGCATCGATGACCATTGCCATTTGCAAAAGCGTGATACGCGTTTCGACGGACAAACCCGCATCGCGGAATTTCCTGGAGAGTATCAACACGCCCAAGTCCGTCCCCAGCCAGAAAACCAGTAGCAGGATATGCGCAAATTTAATGACTTCGTAAGACATGGGTAAAAGGAATAAGAAATGGTTGCCGTATTATATCATAAGGCAGATAACCTCTCATCTTTCTGGCGCAAGCCAGAATCCATCGCCACACTGGGGGCCTGCGACAACGCAGCAACGTTAACCTTGGGCCTTAATCCCAATTTAGACCTCGCAAATACGAGCGCCTCGTCCGCCAGGCGCACTTCAAACCTACTCCTTTGTCATTATTCATCACATATTTTATGGCGCAATACCATATAATTACGCCAAATAAATTGATTTTTCTGGCATAATAGCCTTGAATTTGCCGAGAAACAGGTTTAATATGGCGCAATAAAACTCAATTGTGCCATAAAGATCATGCCAAAACAGATTTCTACAACTGAGATGGGTACCGTCGTGCAGGCAGTCGGTCAGTTTCCGAACGGTGTTTCCGTGGCTGAGATTCACAGTACGCTGGAGGTTCAACTCCCACGTCGCACTTTGCAACGGCGGCTTGCGCGGTTGGTGGAAGCCGGTCGGCTGGAAGCGTTTGGCGCCGGGCCGGGCCGGCGCTATCGCGTTCCCGGCAGGCGTGTATTGACTGAAGCAACCCCTTTGGTCATCCGTGAGGCGGTGGCTGATGATACTTTGATCCCCCTGTCTACTGAGGCGATAAACATTCGAGCCAAGGTTCAACAACCGATTCAGGCGCGGCAGCCGGTGGGTTACAACACTGATTTTCTGGCGGCCTATCAACCGAACCAGACGTTTTATTTAGATGAATCGATTCGTTCCCGTTTGCGGGAGTCGGGGCAACCTCAGGATGAAATTCAGCCTGCCGGCACCTATGCAAAAAAACTCTATCATCGGTTGTTGGTTGACCTGAGCTGGAACTCCAGTCGCTTGGAGGGGAATACCTACTCGCTGTTGGAAACCGAGCGGCTCCTGCATACCGGTCACTCGGCTGAAGGCAAGGAAGCCCGGGAAACGCAGATGATCCTGAATCACAAGGCCACCATCGATTTGCTGGTGGAAGCGCCGGACGAGATCGCCTTCAACCGCTATACCATCTGCAACCTGCATGCGCTGCTTTCGGAAAATCTGTTGCCCGATTTGTCAGCCTGCGGACGGTTGCGCGCCATACCGGTGGGTATCGGGGGCAGTGTCTATACGCCGCTCGCTAATCCACCCCAATTGGACGGGACTTTCCAATCCCTGTTAGATAAGGCTGACAAGATTAAAGATCCGTTCGAGCAGGCATTTTTCGTCATGGTGCATTTGCCCTACCTGCAACCCTTTGAGGATGTCAACAAACGTACGTCCCGGCTGGCAGCCAACATTCCCTTTATTCGTATGAACCTGAGCCCGCTGTCTTTCGTGGACGTGCCTGAGAGGGTCTATATCGATGGTCTGCTCGCTGTCTATGAGTTGAATCGTCTCGACCTGTTGCGCGAGCTTTTCGTGTGGGCTTATAAACGATCCTGTAATCGTTACTCGACGGTACGCCAGTTGCTTGGAGAGCCAGACCTGTTCCGCATGAGGCACCGGGAGTTGATGGTGAAAGTCATATCGGAGGTGATACGATCGCGGCTGGATAAGGGCCAGGCAGCTACCCGGGTCAAGACATTTGCCTTGGCTCAGGTTTCAGCTGACGAACAGCAACGTTTCATCGAAGTTGTAGAAACCGAGCTATTGAATTTGCATGAGGGCAGCATCGCCCGTTATCGTATTCGTCCAACAGAGTTCCGCTATTGGCAACAATATTGGTAACAGGAACAATCGGCGATACTGTTATACACTTGGCTGGCTATGAAAATATACCGGTGCATAGTAAAAAGATAGTTCATGCCTAAGCCAAGTGAACACAAGACCGTCCAGGCCCGTATCCTCGAATACGCGCAGGACGTTGGTTGGCCCTTTGTGTCCCGCAGAGAGGCGGAGCAAGGGAGGAATATAGAGTCCGACCCTGTTAACCATGAACTCTCCTTGGCGTAACCAATTCGGCCAGCCATACCAGGCAGGTTTGTTCAAGAATGTTTTCAGTCATGCCGTTCACTCCAGCACCTCCCAGTAGCCGCCCTTCGCGGGGCCTACTCGGCGTAGGCGTCCTTGCTTTCTGAGGTTGGAAAGTTGTTTCTCAATAGCGCGGGAGCTCATCCCTAAAGCTTTGGCTAGTTCCGGGATCGTAGAATGCGGGTTCCGCGTCAACCTTGTCAGAAGCGCATCACTTGTTTTCTCCGAACTTTTCCCGAACTTTTCCTCCGAATCAGCTACTATTTGCAGATCACCCCCATTTTTCCCCGAACTTTTCCCGAACTTTTCCTCCGAATCAGCCACTATTTGCAGATCACCCCCATTTTTCCCCGAACTTTTCCCCGAACTTTTCCCGAACTTTTCCTCCGAATCAGCTACTATTTGCAGATCACCCTCATTTTTCCCCGAACTTTTCCCGAACTTTTCCTCCGAATCAGCTACTATTTGCAGATCACCCTCATTTTTCCCCGAACTTTTCCCCGAACTTTTCCCCGAACTTTTACCGAACTTTTCTTCCGAATCAGCCACTATTTGCAGATCATCCTCTGGCTTTCGATGAACCGTCGCAGTGAACAAGCAGCCCTCATGGTCATCCACGAAATCGATCTGCGGCCACGCCGCAAGGGCGCGCTTGATGCCCGAACCCAGTCCGTGATACGGCAACAGTCCCCGGGCCACGTATGAGACCAGAACCGGGTTGCGGATATTGGAATTTCCAGCTTGGATTTTCTCTACCGTCAGGTTGTTGGGCAGGTGACCGGGGCTGATAACTTCGATACGGTTGTCGAAAATAAACAGGCGAATCGGGGCGCTGACCAAGTAATCCCGATGCACCAGGGCATTGATTTCAGGTGCGGTTCAGGCGCCCTCGATATCGAAATCATCGAGGTTGACGTTGCGCATGGTGGCGCGTTTGTATTTGTCCTCCCGGGGTAACGGCACGGTGGCGTCGATGCCAAGCCGCTCCCATTTGTCATTCTCGACCATGGGGTTCAGGCGGTGGCCGATGGCGTCGGGGATGTGCAGGATGTCCCTGTCGAACCGGCAGCGGGTTTGTACCGCCCATTCCACGTCCGTCACGCTGTAGGGGTCTACATCCGTATCAACTACGGTCACCGTTTTCACGAAGGCGAGGGAGACGAAGGCGGCCATGATGGCATTGCGCTGGCTACCTTCATGCTTTTTATCAATCTGGACCACCAGGTGATAGGGTACGCTGCCGTCGGAGAAATGCACCGCCGTGACTTCCGGCACCAGGCTGTGCACCTTATCAAACGCGCCGGCGCCGGCGATGAGGCCGTAAGCATTGTAGACTTCTTTACCCGAGAGAATGGAATGGAAGATCGGGGCGCGGCGCCGGGTAATGGCAGAGACCTCGAACACCCAGCGGGCTTCAACCCCAGCGTAGTAGCCCGTGACTTCCGCATAGGGGCCTTCCGGCTCCCTGACGTTCGGCAGTATTTTCCCCTCGATGACGAATTGAGCATCGGCTATGGCCTCCACGTCCACGGTTTGCGCTTCGATCAACCTGACCGGCGCGCCGTGCATCTGGCAGGCGATACCGATTTCGTCCATTTCAATCGGCGCCGCTGACGCCGGTGACGCGGCGGCCATGCTCAAGGCATAATCCACGCCGTTGTTCACGGTGAGTTCCAGCGCCTGCCCCCTGGCCTCGGCCCGTTTGAAATAATCCATTACATGGCCCAACTCTTCCAGCAACATGGTGAAACGGTTCTTACCCGTCACCATCATGCGATGGATGGAGAGATTGCGTACACCCGTGTCCGGGTCTTTCGCAATCACGACGCTGGAGGTCAGGTAAGGACCGCCGTCACCTTCGGCATGGCGAGGTATGGGCAGCGTGGAAAGATCGAGGTCATTCTCAATCACTTCATTGGCCGGCCCTTGTTTTGCAATAATGGGTTCAACCGGGTTACGGCGCCAGGCGCGGATATCATCGGCCAGCGCAAAAGGCAACCGGGCGCTGGTGGTTTGAAAAAACTTTGCCAGGAAATCCCGATTCCAGTAAAGCCCGACCAATACCGGGTAATCGCGACCCTTGACGTTCTCGAACAACACAGCCTTGCCGCCTTCAAATTTCCTGGCGATACCAGCCAACTCGAGGTCGGGGTCCACCTCGCTTTTCACCCGGATTAAATGGTTGTGTCGCTGCATGAATTCAACACAGGATTGCAGGTCTATCAGTTTTCGCTCAGCCAGGTTCATGATTTTTCTCTTTATGTAGATTATCCGGGGGGGCTTTCAGCCATGTACTCCAGTTTCAAATTGGCGTAAAAGTCTGCGGCATAATCCAGATAGTATAGTTCGTCGTCTGTCAGCCTGCGTATCCGTCTTGCCGGTGAACCGACGTAAAGGTAGCCGCTTTCAAGTATTTTTCCCGGGGAGACCAGGCTGCCCGCGCCTATCAGTACACCGGATTCAACAACCACCTTGTCCAGTATCGTCACCGACATTCCGATTAAACACCTGTCCTTGATGGTGCATCCGTGCAACATGACCCTGTGACCGACAGTGACATTGTCGCCAACGATCAGGGGGTCGCCACCGGGATTAAATTCGGCGTCATGGTTGACGTGAAGGACTGAGCCGTCCTGGATGCTGGTTCTATTGCCAATGGTGATCGAGTTCGCATCGCCCCGAATCACCGTCATGGGCCAGACAGAAGAGTCCTCCCCTATTGTAACGTTACCGATAACAACGGCTGTCTCATCAATAAACGCTGAGTCGGCTATGGTAGGTGCGATACCTTTAAATGTCCTGATCATATGCAAAAACCTTCATGTTATTATGCTGCTATTGAACCTGCAAATCCGGCGCGGGTCAAATCCATAAAATTAGCGCTGAATAAAAAGTAATGAGGGTTTATTGATGAAAACCGGTGTTATCGGTCTCGGCGCCATGGGCAGCGGCATGGCTTTGAATCTGCATAAGGCGGGGCATTTGCAGACACTGTGGAACCGTACCCCTGGTAAAGCCAAGGCCCTCGCGGGGCAAACCAATGTCATCCCGGCCGAGTCGCCGGCCGATTTAGCGGCGGAATGTGACTTGGTTATTATATGCGTATCCCGTGATGAGGACGTCCTGGAGATGGTGGAACAAATCGCATTGTCGGTAAACAGCGGCGCCATTGTTGCGGATACTTCCACAGTTAGCAGTGAAACGGCAAAACTCGCGGCGGCGATATTGGCAAAAAAGGACGTGGCCTTTTTGGACTGCCCGGTCTCCGGCGGGGTCGAAGGGGCAAAGAGCGGTACGCTCGCCATGATGGTGGGAGGCGACCCCGAGACGCTGGCCAGGGCGGAAGCGGTCTTGGCGTCGATTGCCGGTTCCATCACGCTGATCGGTCCTACCGGCAGTGGCCAAGCTTGCAAGGCGGTAAACCAGATCATGTGCGCCGGCGTCAACCAGGGGGTGACTGAGGCCCTGGCTTTTGGTGAGGCCATGGGTCTTGACATGGCCAAGGTCGTGGACGTGGTGGCGAAGGGCGCGGCGGGCAACTGGTTTTTGGATCATCGCGGAAAAACCATGTTGGCCGACGATAACAAGATCGGTTTCAAATTAAGCTTACACCATAAAGACTTGACCATTTGCAAGGCCATGGCAAAGGACCTGGATAACATTTCCCTGCCGTTGGTTAATCAAACCCTGGAGCACTACGAATTGCTGATGGATCAAGGCTATGGGAACGAAGACATCTCCGCCGTGTATCGGCTGAAAAGACCCTGACGGGCAATGCGAGTTGGGACCCCCTCGCCTGGGAACTTGAGAATGACAGGACCGGCACAAGAGCCTGTCCCTGTGGGACTGATAACGGAGGGCAAACATTCCTGTCCGCCCGGCAGGTTGGAAAACCCGCCCGCCTTCAGGGCCAAAACATCGGGTTGACGCATATTTTATAAATATGCAAAATATCTCACTTTGTCAGGCAGTCCACCGGATTTATCAGCAAAACCGGATAATTAAAAAAATCACAAACATTTACAATGGCGATTGAAACACAAACACCGGCTATCGAAGTCAAGGCCCTGGATAAGCGCTTTGGGCCTATCCATGCCGTACGAGATATTTCTTTTTCCGTGCATCACGGTGAAGTACTGGGTTTCCTGGGGCCCAATGGCGCCGGCAAGTCCACCACCATGAAGATGATCACGGGTTTTCTCGAACCCACCGGCGGTACGGCGCTGGTCAACGGCCATGACGTTACGACAGATCCCATCAGCGTGAAGACCGCCATTGGTTACCTGCCGGAAGGCGCCCCAGTGTACGCTGAAATGACGGTGGGTGGCTTTCTGAATTTTATTGCGGAGATACGCGGTTTGGACGGCAGGGAAAAACAACGGCGGGTCGATAAAATCATTAAACAGATCCATTTGGATTCCGTCGTTAATCAAACTGTGGATACCTTATCCAAAGGTTTCAAACGTCGTGTCGGAATGGCGCAGGCATTACTGCATGATCCTGATGTGCTAATCATGGATGAACCCACGGACGGCCTGGACCCGAATCAAAAACATGAAGTCAGGAGCTTGATAAAAGCGATGGCCGACGAGAAAAAAGCCATCGTCATATCGACGCACATCCTGGAAGAAGTCGATGCCGTTTGCAGCAGGGCAATCATCATCACCGCCGGCAGGATATTATTCGACGGCACACCGGACGAACTCCGTTCGCAATCTGACAAGAATAATTATGATGACGCCTTCCGTAAACTGACGACTCGATTTTATGCAAGCCAGGGCGAATCAGGGCAATCATGAATAAAAACTATAAAAACATCAGGGCGATATTAAAGCGGGAACTGTACGGGTATTTCTCCACGCCCGTGGCATACGTTTTCATCGTCGTCTTCTTATTCCTGACGGGCATCTTCAGTTTTTACCTGGGGGCTTTCTACGAACGTGGTCAAGCCGACCTGGAGCCTTTTTTCCGGTTTCACCCCTGGTTATACCTGTTTTTGATACCGGCAATCGCCATGCGGCTCTGGTCTGAGGAGCGCAAGACCGGCACCATTGAATTATTGATGACCTTGCCGATCTCGATTACGGAGGCGGTTATAGGAAAATTTCTTGCCGCCTGGTGTTTCACCGCAGTCGCGTTGTTCCTGACGTTTCCCATGTGGCTCACCGTGAATTATCTCGGCGAACCGGACAACGCCGTCATTTTAGCCGGTTATTCAGGCAGTTTATTGATGGCGGGCGGCTATCTTGCCGTCGGTTCCTGTATCTCCGCCTTATCAAAGAGCCAAGTTGTCGCGTTCGTTATCAGCGTCGTCATCTGCTTCCTGTTTATCCTCAGCGGCTTTCCGTTAGTCCTGGATTTTTTTCAGGGTTGGGCGCCCCAGGCCTTGATAGAAGTCATTTCATCACTCAGTTTTTTGACCCATTTTGATTCCATAAAAAAAGGCGTGATTGATTTACGCGACGTTATTTATTACCTCGTGTTCATTTGCTTCTGGTTGTACGCCAACGTCGTGGTCATCGATTCCCGTAAAGCAGCTTGATTGCCATGAAATACAAAAAATTCATATCGGGATCAGGGTTGCTGCTGTCAGCCATATTAGCCGTGGGCCTGATCATCATCGCAAATAACCTGTTTACCGGCCTGCGACTTGATCTTACGGAAAATAAACTATTCACCTTATCTGAAGGCACTATCAATATCATTACCGCCCTGGAAGAACCCATTGCCCTGGATTTTTATTTGTCCGGGAAAACCCTGGCGGACTTTCCACAACTCATGAATTATGCCAATCGGGTTCGTGACCTACTGGAAGAATACGCGGCAAAATCCGGCGGCAAAATTGAATTAACTATCATCGGGCCGGAACCCTTCTCGGAAGAAGAGGATCAAGCCGTGGCCAGCGGTTTGAATGGAATCTCCATCAATGCGGCGGGGGACCGCGCCTACTTCGGCCTGGTCGGCACTAATTCCACCGACGATGAAGCGAATATCCCTTTCTTCCAGTCAACCCGGGAAGCGGCGTTGGAATATGACATCACCAAACTTGTTTATAACTTGGCCAACCCCGAAAAACGCGTGGTCGGCATAATGTCTGATTTACCGCTGTTCGGTGACGCGGCGCGGGGCATCCGGGATGGGTGGGCCATCATTAACGCCATCGGTGAATTCTTCGAAGTCCGTAATCTTGGAACCGATGTCGATCAAATCGATGAAGACGTCAACGTGTTAATGGTGGTGCATCCCAAAGACTTTGGCGAACAGGCCCTGTTTGCCATCGATCAATACCTGCTCAAAGGCGGCAATGCCATGTTGTTCGTTGATCCACTGGCTGAGGCGGACAACGCCCAACCGGACCCGGCAAACCCCTACGTCATGCCCGACATGGATTCCGACTTGAAAATACTGTTGGACGGCTGGGGCCTGGAAGTCGCCACGGATAAAATCGCGGCGGACATTAACCTGGCCATGCGGGTGCAAACCCAGGGCGCCCGCGGGCCCCAGGAGAGTAATTACCTGCCCTGGTTGCAACTGGGGGAGGCCAATTTTAATCGTGAAGACTTCAGCACCAGTGAATTGAATTTGATCCACGTGGGTACCGCCGGGATTATCGAAAAGAGAGAAGAGGCGACCCTTGATGTTACACCCCTGCTCCAAACCACCGCGGATTCGATGAAAATGGAGAGGGACCTGATTTTCTTTCAGCGGGACCCCAACGTCATGCTGGCGAATTTCGAATCGGAAAATAAACAACTAATACTCGCCGCAAGACTCAGTGGAAACGTGCCCAGCGCGTATCCCGATGGACTGCCGGCCGATGAAGGAGAAGAAGCCACTCCCGGGGATGCCCCGGTTAAAGAGGGTGAGATCAACGTCATATTAGTGGGTGACACTGATATTTTGACGGATCGCTTTTGGGTGAGGATGCAAAGTTTCTTTGGAGTGGAGGTCCCCCAGACTATCGCGAACAACGGCGATTTCGTCATCAATGCGTTGGATAATTTATCCGGCAATACCGACCTGATCAGTTTACGCAGCCGTGGCGAGTTTTCTCGCCCGTTCAAAGTGGTTGAGCAGATACAACGAGACGCAGAGGCCCAATTCCGCGCCCGTGAGCAGGAATTGCAAACCAAGCTGGAAGAGACGGAACAAAAGATCGCCCAACTACAACAGGAAGGTGGCCAAAGCGAGTTATTGCTGACCCCGGAACAAGCCGGTGAAATCGACAAATTCCGGCTTGAGCAAATTAAAACGCGCAAAGAATTACGCGCCGTTCAACATGAACTGCAAAAGAACATTGAACGTTTAGGGACGCAACTCAAGTTCATCAATATCGGCCTGATACCCCTGACCATCGCGATCCTTGCCTTTATTGGGGGTATTCACCGGGCGCGGCGCCGGGTTTAACCCGAACAGCGTAATGAATAACAAACACATCATTTTCGCAGTCGTCACGATTATCGTTATCGTCGCGGCAATACTCATCAGCCAGCAGCGAGCGCCGCAGACAAGTAAGGAAAAGACCCGGCTTTTCCCCGGACTTGCCGGAAAAATCAACGACGTGAGTGAAATCAGCGTTCAAGACAGTGATAAAACGCTGACTATTCACCGCGTATCAGGTAAATGGGGTATCGCCGATGCGGACGATTATCCCGCTTTAGTCGATAAGGTGAAGCAAACCGTCATAGCCGTATCCGAGCTTCACGTCATTGCGGAAAAGACAACGAATCCCGACCTGTACAAAAGATTAGGCGTCGAGGCGCCGGGCGACCGGGGCGCCACCTCCCACTCGCTCACCCTGAAAAGCAACGGGGATGAATTGGCGAGTCTTATCGTCGGCAAACCCAGGCGGAGTCAATCCCCATCTCACAGCCCCGGCCTCTACGTGCGCCTCCCCGAACGGGCGGCGGCGCTTTTGGTGGAGGGCGATTTATCCGTCAGCGCGGATATTATTCAATGGATTAAACGCGACATTATCGATATTGCCTCCGACCGGATCAGCGATATTCATATCAGTCACAAGGACGCTTCCCTGGTACACCTTGAAAAAAACAAGCCTGAGGATGATTTGGCATTAAAAAACATACCGGCGGGCAAGGAACAGGAATCCGAATACGCCATCAACCGAATGGCTACCCTGCTTGAAAATATCTACATCGATGGGGTCAGGAGCGCCGGCAACATCGACTATTCCTCACCCGATGCAACTGCCGTCATCAAAACATTCGACGGCCTGACAGCGACCGCACAGGTCAAAAAAAGCAACGGAAACACCTACGCCAAATTTTCTTTTGCGGCGCCCCCCGCCGAAACAATGATTGAAAACAACACAGACGCCGATTCCGACTCTGAGGAACCCGACATGGAAGAAGATACAACGCCAACCCCTGAGCAGGAAGCCGAAAACCTGAACGCCGTAGTAAACGGCTGGGCCTACCAACTATCCGAATCAAAATCCGAACTGTTCAACAAACCTCTCGCCGATTTGGTACGCGACCCTGAGTGAATATCAGCTGCAGGGGGCAGGTCAACACCTTGTTAAACGAAATAAAGCCCTGTTTGTTTATTAATGCGGGTCAATATAGCAAACACTCCGGCGTGAATACAGCGCAAATACGGTTTGACATGTTTTTGAAGGATGGAGGAGGAATCATCAAGAACGATTTACGAGCCAGTATAAAAACAAGGGAAACAGAACAAATCAGGCGAGGTAAAAATGGACCACATAAGGCGGTTTATGCTGCTTCGACATCGGTCCGGGCAAAATCCTTGCCCTTGAACAGCAACGGTTCACCCGTCACATCGGCGAGCGCATAGGCGAAACAGTCACCGAAGTTCAGCGCCGCCGGGTGATTGCCCTTGCCGAAACGCCGCCAAGCACGCCGGGCGACTTCCGCATGTTCGGCCGTGACCGGTGCCAATTCGATCACCGCTTTTTCCAGGAAGACATCGAGCTCGTGACCCGCTGCTACGCCGCCGCGGCTTTCCAAAACGATGGATGTCTCCAACATATTGGCCACAGACATGCGGCAATTCGGAGCCGCGGCGATCGCCGTCTCGTAGCGTTCTGCGTCCGGCTCCCGGTATAGAACGGCAAGCACCGCCGAGCTATCGACGATCACTTGGGTAGTCCCTGCTCATTGTACAGCGCATCACCATGCTCCACAGCAGAGGAGCCCGGACCTAGAAGCTTGGCGCAACGCTCCGCGATGGCGCGCAACTCTTGAACGCGGGTCTCAACGCTACGCTCCTGCTTTTCGCGCTCCAAGCGTTCGTGCAGCGCGACGGTAATGGCGCCGGTCATGGTCTCGCCGGTTAACCGAGCCAACTCGCTGGCTAGCCGACAGGTCTCGTCGTTCTTGATGTTGAGGCTCATCGCCATCCTCCTGGTAGAAAGTATGTGTTTTCTTCTACCATACCCCACCTTGGCATGTATCGCAATGTCCCGGTAGCCAGTAAGGCAACAATAGCGAGGCTTGGGCCTTGAACGAAAAAGCCTTTATCAAGTTTTTCAGATCTGCGCCAATGGCCCATGAGTCGCGCTCATTGATATCTAAAAGAACCTTCGTTTTGAAATATTTGTGCTCAAATACATTTTTTTGAAAAAAATTTCAAAAAAATGTTGCACTGCAAAAATTTATTGGTTATGATGCACCGCAACATCAATAAGCAGAGGAGAAAACAACCATGAACCTGCAAACCGAAAAATACTTTGAACCCGTTAAGCAGCTCAATGCTTTAGCCCTGGAAAACCTGGAGAAGTTATTGGATATCCAACTGAAAGCAATCAATGACACTGCCAGGGTCGGCGTTGAACAGTTGAAGTCCGCGGCAAACATTAATGACGCGGATAGTCTGAAAGAGTACTTCGCCAACCAGGCGGAAACGGCTAAAACCTTCGGCGAACGTTTTGTAAAAGACACCCAGACCGCCATAGAGCTTGGCAAAAACTACAGCGACAAGGTGCAGGGTGTCATAACGGACGCAGTCAAGCCGGAAACGAATCAGAAAGCAAAGCCGAAAACGAGGCAAGCGCAAGACTGAAAATAACCTCAAACGCAAGACCAGGAATAATTTCCTCCTTTAACCGCTCGCCCTATCCCTCCAGGGCTTGCGGTTTGCGAGCCGCCCGAATGGGCGGCTCTTTTATTTTGACCCTTTATATTTCAGGAGGAACGCCGCTTTTCAGGGAGCGCCTTTTTATATTGATAAGGGCAAACTGGAATAACAACATAAGTCTCCTTATACTCTCGACTATCAAGTGATACCTTAGTGACCTGCTAATAACATATATGACGTTCCAGGAACTGATTTTCACCTTGCAAGAGTATTGGTCAAGGCAGGGTTGCGTTATACAACAGCCTTATGACATGGAGGTGGGCGCCGGCACCTTTCACCCTGCTACTTTCCTGCGCGCAATCGGCCCGGAACCCTGGAACGCCGCTTATGTGCAACCTTCCAGGCGGCCGGCTGACGGGCGTTATGGCGACAATCCAAACCGTCTTCAACGCTACTATCAGTTTCAGGTAATATTGAAACCTTCCCCCATGGATATCCAGGACCTCTACTTAATATCCCTGCGACATTTAGGTATAGACCCCCTTGTTCACGACGTTCGATTTGTTGAAGATAACTGGGAATCACCCACCCTGGGGGCCTGGGGATTGGGCTGGGAAGTATGGCTGAACGGCATGGAGATCAGTCAATTCACGTACTTCCAACAGGTCGGAGGGTTGGAATGCAAACCGGTTTCCGGTGAGATTACCTACGGCCTGGAGCGTATAGCCGTCTATCTGCAAAATACCGACAACGTATATGACTTGCTTTGGACGAATACCGGCAAATGCCCGGTCACTTACGGCGACATTCATCACCAGGATGAAGTGGAGATGTCAACTTATAACTTCGAGAAAGCCGACACCGGCAGCCTGTTCCGCTGGTTCGACGAATGTGAATCGCAAAGCCTCAAATTGGTTGATGATGACCTGCCGTTGCCCGCTTACGAGAAGGTGTTGAAAGCATCGCATATTTTCAACCTGTTGGATGCGCGACATGCCATATCCGTTACCGAACGCCAACGATTCATTTTAAGGGTAAGGGCATCGGCAAGGGCGGTCGCCCAGGCTTATTACGATAAGAGGAAGAAGCTGGGATTTCCGTTGTTATAATTAGTTGGTGAGATATGCGGATTGAGGAAAAAGATTTACTCATTGAAATCGGCGCTGAGGAGTTGCCGCCGAAGTCTTTGAAGCTGTTGGCTTCTGCTTTTGCGGACGGGATTCATAAGGGACTGCAAGACGGAAATCTCAAGCATGGGGATTATGCCTGGTTCGCCACCCCGCGGCGGCTCGCCGTCATTATTCATGACCTTGCGGTCTCCCAGCCAGACAAACAAGTGGAAAAACGCGGGCCGGCCATATCGGCGGCTTATGATGAGTCAGGCAAACCGACAAAAGCCGCGGAAGGATTCGCCCGCGCCTGCGGCGTGACCGTTTCAGACCTGGACACGCTGGAAACACACAAGGGAAGCTGGCTGTCATACAAATCCTTTGCGCTGGGCGCGCAAGCCACGGAGTTGATACCCGGGATCATCAATCAAGCCCTTGCCGGGTTGCCCATATCGAAACGCATGCGTTGGGGTGATAGCGACATCGAATTTGTCCGGCCCGTCCATTGGGTGGTCTTGTTATTCGGCAAGGACCTTATTAACGCTACCGTTTTGGGGATTGAAACAGGTCGTGACACTTATGGCCATCGGTTTCATCATCCCGAGGCCATCACCTTGGCCGATGCCGGCGAGTATTCAAAAAAATTACGTGCGGAAGGAAATGTTATCGCTGACTTTGACGAGCGAAGAAACCTGATCGAGCAATCCGTCATTGAAGCTGCAAAAACATGCAATGGCAAGGCGCTGATCGATAATGATTTACTGGATGAAACAACCGCGCTGGTGGAGTGGCCCGTTGCAATTGCCGGGACGTTCGATGACGAGTTTCTCAAACTCCCGGATGAAGCGCTTATCGCTGTCATGCAGGTACACCAAAAGTATTTCCCCGTCTCAAGTTCAAATGGCAACGGATTAACCGCCGATTTTATTGCAATATCCAACATTGCCAGTTCGTCTCCCGGGGAAGTCAAACGGGGTAATGAACGGGTTATCCGACCGCGTTTAAGTGACGCCGATTTCTTTTGGAAGCGTGACTGCAACCGGCCCCTGAGTGATTTCAGCGCGCAATTAAGCAAGGTCATCTTTCAGCAGAAACTGGGAACCTTGGCGGATAAAACGCAACGGATGAAAACCCTTGGCGCTTATATCGCCAATCAATCAGGCGTTGATTCGAGCCTTGTCGAGCGCGCTGCCCAATTGGCCAAATGCGACTTACTCACCGATATGGTCGGCGAGTTCCCGGAATTGCAGGGGGTCATGGGACGCTATTATGCAATAGAGAGTAATGAAAACCCTGAAGTCGCCCTGGCGCTGGATGAGCAGTATATGCCCAAGTATGCCGGCGCGGGTTTGCCGGAGACAGGCACGGGTAAAATATTGGCGTTGGCTGATAAATTAGATGCCCTGGTGGGGATTTTCGCCATCGGTCAGGCGCCTACCGGTGATAAAGATCCCTTTGGCCTGCGTCGCGCCGGCCTGGGTTGTTTACGAATCATGATCGAATGCGCCCTGCCCTTGGACCTGGAAGCCTGCATCAGGCATTCAGCCGGCACGTTTCCCGCCGGTATCGATGCCCAATCGGTTGTGACTGACGTATTCGATTTCATGGTGGAACGACTGCGCCGCTACTATATTGACAATGGCGTCAGACCAGACGTGTTTGACGCGGTGCAAGCGTGCCGGCCCAAAAAACCCCATGATTTCAACTTGAGAATATCGGCGGTAAGGGAATTCCTGCGATTACCCGAAGCGGCCAGTCTCGCTGCCGCGAATAAACGCATACGGAACATTCTCAAACAGGCGGGTTATGATAATGACGCGGAACCGGATGAAAAATTGTTTACGGAAAAAACTGAAACGGAGCTTTATAGACAAATGCAGACGTCCGGGGTCGATAAACATATTGAACGTGGTGATTACGTGGCAACGCTGTCTGCCCTTGCCGGCTTGAAGGAAAGTGTTGACGCCTTTTTTGATGAGGTGATGGTCTTATGTGATGATACGTCACTGAGAAACAATCGCCTGGCCTTATTAAGCCGGCTGAGAAAATTATTTCTGACGACTGCGGATGTATCTAAATTACAGGGCGGACTACGGAGCTGACGTTAATGAAGTTGATAATACTCGACAGGGATGGCGTGATTAACGAGGATTCGGATGACTATATCAAGACGGAACAGGAATGGCAGGCGATTCCCGGCAGCCTGCAGGCGATAGCTCGGCTTAACCATCACGGTTATCGCGTCATCGTAGCAACCAACCAGTCGGGACTGGCCCGGGGCAAGCTGACACTTAAAGAATTCAATAAGATACACCGGAAAATGCACACTCATCTTTCTCAATACGGGGGTGTTATCGAGGCTGTTTTCTTCTGTCCGCACGGCCCTGACGACGGGTGCACATGTCGAAAACCCAAGCCGGGGCTGTTCATGGAGATCGAGAAAAGGCTGCGTATTTCTTTGCATGACGTTATCGCCATAGGCGATAGGCTGAGTGATATCGAGGCGGCGCTGGCTATCGGTTCCAAACCCCTGTTAGTCAGAACCGGGAAGGGTCAAAGGCAAATCGACCAGGGGATCATCCCCGGCGATATTCCCATCTATAATGACTTGGCGCACGCAACATCGGCAATTTTAGAAGCCGGCTAACCAATATGATCTTCATAAGATCGTTTGTGTTTTACCTGGGATTAATCTTGTCCACCCTCATAGCCGTTCCCATCACCTTCATACTGCTTCTGGTCCCTTTTCCCACAAGATTTCGCCTGGTATCGAACTGGGCCAGGTTCAACCTGTGGTGGTTAGGCGTCACCTGTAAAATAAAACCCCGGATAGAGGGGCTCGAAAACATTACCGGCCAAACCTCGATCATCATGTGCAAGCATCAATCAACCTGGGAAACGTTGGTCATCCAGTTATTGTTCCCGCCACAGGTCTGGATATTGAAACGGGAATTGTTATGGATACCGATTTATGGTTGGGGACTGGCGACCATGTGGCCTATCGCAATCGATCGATCATCAGGTGTCCGCTCATTGAAACAAATCGTCCGCCAGGGTATCGAACGATTAAATGCCGGCCTATGGATCGTGGTTTTTCCGGAAGGAACGCGCATTGCGCCGGGTAAACGGCAAAAATATCACCCCGGCGGTGGAATGTTGGCCGAACGGTCCGGCTGTCCCGTCATCCCCATCGCGCATAACGCCGGTTACTTGTGGCCACGCAACAGTTTTCTTAAACAGCCTGGCGTTATCACCATGGCGATCGGCCCCCCCATTCAATCCGGGGGAAAAAAGGCAAATGAGATCACCCGCGAGGCAGAGGAATGGATTGAATCCACCGTTGCCACCTTGCCTGACCCCCGTCAACTGTGTATAAAGTAGGGGCAGCCCCCCGTGCCTGCCCTGGCATATTGTCGGCGGTTTCGCAAACCATGCAAGGGAGAAAAAATTTTCGTCGTTACCCTCACTTTAGAGGAACAGCCGGGGGATAAAATCAACTAATACGCACTACGATTAAAAGTGTCAGACGAATATTATCCAGGCGCCTACCCCGCCACTCGATTACGCCGGATGCGTGAATATGATTTCACCCGCCGGTTAATGCGTGAGACGACACTCACCGTTGATGACCTCATCTATCCTGTTTTTATCATAGAGGGGGAAAATCAACGTGAACCCGTAGCCGCCATGCCGGGCGTCGAACGTCTCAGTATCGACCTGCTTATCGAAGAGGCCAGGGTGTCCGCGGAACTCGGGATTCCGGCGATTGCGCTGTTCCCCGTCATCCCGGAAAAGAAAAAAACGGCTGACGGCAGGGAAGCCTGCAATCCCGACGGGCTTGTGCAAGTGGCAGCCAAAGAACTGAAGGCCTCTCTACCCGAATTAGGCGTCGTCGCCGACGTGGCCCTGGACCCGTTTACCAGCCACGGCCATGATGGTTTATTGGATGAGAACGGTTACGTCGTGAACGACGCAACAATCGACGTCCTGGTCGAACAGGCGCTGTCACAAGCCCGGGCCGGCATTGATATTGTTGCGCCTTCCGACATGATGGATGGCCGAATCGGCGCCATCCGCAAGGCGCTTGACGAAGCCGGTCATATCAACACCCGCATACTTGCCTACTCAGCAAAATACGCTTCCGGATTTTACGGCCCCTTCCGGGAGGCCCTCGGGTCATCGGCGAACTTGGGCAAAAGCGGCAAACAGACCTACCAGATGGACCCGGCCAATTCCGCCGAGGCGCTACGGGAAGTCGCCCTGGATATCAAGGAAGGCGCCGACATGGTCATGGTCAAACCCGGCCTCCCCTACCTGGATATCGTCCGGCGCGTAAAAACCGAATTGAACATGCCCACCTTCGTCTATAGCGTCAGCGGCGAGTACGCCATGCTGAAAGCCGCCGCAGACAACGGTTGGCTGGACGAAAAAACCATCGTGCTGGAAACATTGACAGCCTGCAAACGGGCCGGCGCCGACGGGATACTGACCTATTTCGCCCGGCAAGCCGCCGAATGGATGAGAGGCAGATAGGGAACAAACCACGTTTTCTCCTGGTGAAACCGTAATCCTCATATAAAAATCCTTGATTGTCGCTCTACATTTGACTTAAATTCAGATAATAAGCGCAACAACTGGATTAACAAGTAAGCATATTTCAGCGTATGGTTTTCCATATGAAGACCACCCTCAATATTGATGACTCCGTGATGCAACGCCTCCGGGAAGAAGCTGCCCGACGAGGAACAACCATGTCGGCTCTCGTAGAAGCGGGACTTCGGCTTATTCTCGTTGAGCGTTCTCCCACGGACGGTGAGCGGGATAACCTGCCGCCACTGCCTTCATGGCAAAGTGGTGGAGCGCTGGTCAATATATCCAACCGCGCCGAGCTTTACCGGACGATGGAAGAATAGTAAATACTGGTCTTCGATACGAACATTCTCGTCTAAGCGACCGACGAGAAATCCGGGTTTCATCTTCCTTGCCGCCAACTCCTTGGCGAGTACCACCTCGACCATCGCCAACGTTCCTCACCTGGAACATCTGCTATGAGTTCCTGCGTGTCAGCACCCACCCGCGTAACCTGCAACAGGCACAGATAGCCTGGAAATTTAAACTTGTATTGTGTAGCGTTACACAGTATACTGGCAATCTCGCAATGTTAACCCGGATATAAATACCATGACAAAACAAAGAAACCCTCCCATCCACCCAGGGATATACGTGAAAAAGAATATCCTGCCTGATGGTATGACAGTCAAAAAAGTAGCTGAAATGATGGGGATCGGCCGGCCAGCCCTTTCGAATTTACTCAATGGAAAAGCGAAACTCTCGCCAAAGATGGCTACAAGGTTGGCGAAAACCTTTAACGTTCGTAAGACTCAGCTTCTAATGCTGCAACAAGAGTATGAGGCATTCTTGAATGAAGAAAACGAAAGGAAGATCGCAGTTCGAAGCTATGCTCCTTCATTTCTTAACATTCAAGCCACACATATAGATACATGGGCAGAAAAAATTGAAGCTCGGTCATTACTGCCGGCACTACTGCGACGCTTGGTTAATTCAACCGGTTCTGAAATCACCCGTTCTGATTTTCCTGCTTACGATAACTCTCAAAGGAAAGGTTGGGACGGACAAGTAGAGTCTGAAAATGTAACGCCTTGGATACCCAGTGGTATTTCCGGCTGGGAATTCGGTTGCAACAAAAATCCTGAACAAAAAGCAGATGATGATTACTCCCTCCGCACAAGGAACGTCTTGCAAACTGAACGAGAAAATACAACTTTCATCTTTGTAACGCCGCGTAACTGGAGCTCGAAAGAGGATTGGATAAAAGCGAAAAAAGAGAGAAACGAATGGAAGGATGTCCGTGCTTATGATGCCAACGACTTGGAGCAATGGCTCGAACTCTCTGTTCCAGGCCAGGTTTGGTTAGCTGAAAAACTTGGCCTTGCACAAGAAGGATGTCGAACATTAGACGATTACTGGGTATTTTGGTCTGGGACTGCCAGTCCCGCCATTAATAAAAAAATCTTTGATAGCGCCGTAAAAGCTCATGGGAACACAATACGTGAATGGTATCAAAAACCTGCTGACAACCCATTGGTAATAACTGCAAGCTCAAAAGAAGAGGCATTGGCGTTCATTGCTTGTGCAGCTGATGGCATAGATGAGTTGCACCCATTCGCCGAGCAAGCTGTATTGGTTTTAAGTGGCGACACGATGAAAAGGCTGGCGGCAATCACTACAGAGTTTATTCCGATAGCGTACACCGACAGCGCGGAAACAGGATTAGTTACGTCTTTTAAGGATCGTCATGCCATTATCGTAGTGGAAAAAAGTCCCATAGGTATAGAACCGGATATAGTTGTCGATCTTCCAGACTATGGAAATTTCCGTGATGCTTTAACTGAAATGGGTTTCGATGATGCCGAAAGAGAAATTCATTCGAACCGAAGTGGTAAATCCCCCACAATTTTACGACGCCAACTCGCGACCATTCCTGCTTTTAAAAAACCTGCTTGGGCAACTACTAATGAAAGAATACGAATGATGATCCCTTTTGTATTGGCGGGCGCATGGAAATCAGATCAGGGAGCAGACCAGGAAATTCTAAAAAAACTAGCGAATATAGATTTCGAGATTATCGAAAGAAACGTTGCCGAACTGGTCAGTATCAATGATGCGCCAATCTGGAGTGAGGGAAAATTTCGTGGGGTTGTATCCAAACTTGACTGTTTCCATGCGGTCTCTGCTCAGGTCACGGAAAAAGACCTGAATAATTTTTTCCTTGTTGCAGAAGATGTATTGAGTGAGGACAACCCTGCGCTCGATCTTGATAAAGATGAACGCTGGATGGCAAACATCCACGATGAAGTGCGTGAGCATTCCGAAGCTATCCGAAAAAGTATTTGTGAAACCTTAATTATCTTGACAATTCATGGTGATAGCTTATTTGGCAAACGCTTGAGCATTAACATCGAAGGCCTTGTAGCCGGGTTGGTAGGAAAACTCCTCAAGGGTCAGAGTAGTCGAGTCTGGCAATCTCAACAGGATGATCTTCCAATGTACGCAGAAGCTGCTCCTAATGAATTCCTGGGTATTGTTGAGTTTGAATTGATGCAAGAAAATCCCGCGTTTGCATCACTGTTTGAATCTATTGGCGAAGGAATATTTTCCAGTTGCGAACGCACTGGCATGCTTTGGGCTTTGGAATTACTGGCGTGGGATGCTTCAAGGCTATCCCGCGTCATAAAAATACTTGCACAACTATGCACGTATAAACTTGAGGATAATTGGGCCGAAAAACCAATAAATTCATTGAGAGATATTCTTTTGAGTTGGATGCCTCATACCACCGCAGCAATTGGGCAACGATGTGATGTGCTTGAACTTTTGTGTCAAGAATACCCGGAGGTTGGCTGGACTATTTGCACGAGCGAATTGAAACCAGAACAGGGATCTACTTCCGGTACCTATCGCCCGCGTTGGCGTAGTGACGCCAGCGGTGCAGGCCAAGGAGTAACACCCCGGGAACGCTTTGATTTTCTAAAAAAGTGCCAGGAGTTGGTTCTTTCCTGGCCAACTTATACACAGGCTACCTTGTCTGACCTCATTGATTGTCTATCTGGTATGGATAACAATGGACAAGAACTAATTACGAACCAAATTAAAATTTGGCTCGATTCATCACCATCCGCTGAGGATATCCTCAAACTTCGCGAGCGTGTTCGCATAGGAACAATGACCCGACGCTATGCTAATTATGCAAATGGTAAAAAAATATACGATTTGTTGGAACCAAAGGAAATCATTCTTAAACATAATTGGTTATTTGCTAAACAATGGGTGGAATACACGCCAGAAGAACTAGAAGAAGACAACTTGGATTATGAAGCTCAAAAAGAAAGGCTTTCCAGACAAAGGATTTCGGCTCTGAAAGAAGTTCTCGAAACATACGGTCCTAAAGGAGCTATTGAACTATGTCTCAAGGGAGAAGCCGGGTCTTCCATCGGTTTTCATTTGGCCCGAGATATTATGAATAAGGAAGAAATCCAAGGCTATGTAGTGAAATGCCTATCAATTCAGAATCATAGTCATCGAATTGATAGTTGTCTTTTCGGAATCCTGCATCAATTAGACAATGATAAAAGGCAAACAATGCTGGATAACCTGACAGAACAATTTGTGCACGACAATGAAAGTTTTAACAAGATTATTCGGCTTTTTATAAATGCTCCTTTTATGCGTTCAACCTGGAATACTCTACAAACACAAAACGAAAAAATCCAGGAAGAATACTGGAAGACAGTATATCCGTACTGGAATAATCAGTTATCCGAAGATTTAAATTACGCATTAAACCAATTGATGCAGACAAATCGCCCTCGCGCAGCTTTTGATATAGCGCGTTTAAGATTTGACCGGGTCGAAAGTGATCTTTTGGTCCGGTTATTACGTGATGTCGCCGCGAACACATCTGAATCTGATAGGTATCCTCGTAATGCAAACTATGAAATTGAACAAGCGTTAAAGTCTCTAAACAATCGCCATGATCTCAAGCGCTCAGAGTTATCAAGGCTTGAGTATCTTTACATACAAGCTCTCACCCCTATTTCTGAATATGGGATACCTAATCTTTCAAGGAGTATCGCTGAATCGCCACTGTTATTCATGCAATTGCTTGCTATGTGTTCTCGGCGTGATGACGACGGCAAAGATCCGGAAGAATGGAATTTACCAACCGACCCTGAACATCGACAACAATCAGCAAGAAATGCTTATAGCGCGCTGGACCACGCAGATGCAATACCAGGTAGTCAAAAGGACGGCGCCATCGATAAAGAACAACTGCGGAATTGGATTATTGAAGTCAGGAATTTAGCCAAAGATCATGGACGAAAAGACATTGCAGATGAAATAATTGGACAAATACTATCCAAGTCCGGTATTGACGCAGATGGCATATGGCCAAGGCAAGAAGTGCGAATGGTGCTTGAGGAAATTGCCTCTGAAAAGGTTTCCATTGGTATGAAAATAGGACTACGCAATTCCAGGGGAGTACAAGAACGGTTGGCAAATGGGGCGCCAGAGCGCGAGCTTGCCGACAAATATCGTAATTTCGCTGAGAGAGTAATAAATAAAACGCCGTTTGTTGGCCGTATGCTCTCGAATATTGCACAAAGCTACGAGCGTGACGCCGACTGGTATGACACTGATGACCGAGTACAAAGACGGCTTCATGGTTAAAAAAATGTAGAAGCATAGATTAGTCGGCCCTGATAGGCGCTATTTCGTTCAGTTCTTCGCGCCACCTGTCCTGCACGAGGATGCGGAATTCCGCCTTCGGCTCCTCAATCCGCATCGCCCCAGAATCGTAAGCATTGTCATAGGCGTTCTTCAGTAAGTCCATCAATTGTCGCTTGTATTCGGTGACCCTCTCCCCGTAATTTGAGCCACCCACCGTTTAGGAATTTCCCTTAAAATGACACAGAAGAGGAATTCCGATGAAACAAAAACGCTATTCAGAAGAGCAGATCATTCAGATACTGAAAGAGGCGGAGGCCGGGATACCGGTCACCGATGTCTGCCGCAAACATGGGGTCTCGGACGCCAGTTTTTACACTTGGTGCAGGAAGTATGGCGGAAAGATAACCATTCGTTCATGTATGTAAGTATAGCACTGCCGTTGATAGTAGCTGAGGTGATCAGCAGTCTTTATCGTTATACAGTTTCGTAATGTGAGACCGCCGGGCGTAGATCGCTTCTGTGGCCTGGCCGGCATCATAATAGGTGTAGGCCAGCCCGGGCAACCAGAATAGGGCGGCTGCAACGTTCGTGCCAGTTGCCCCTTTCTTTTCATTGATAGCGGCTTCGGCCGCGCTGAGTTTTTCTAAGTCTTCGGTGAGTTCCGCGCAGGACATTTTATCATCGCCGACCTGCACGACCTGAATTTTCTTAGAGGTGGCGCAACCGCTGGCCAGTAGTACCGCTAAGGCAACTGCTGGTAATTTCCAATTATTTATCATCGTCTTATTTTCCTCGTTGAGTGGTTTTAGCCCGGATATTGCACACGGGCGACGCCCAGGCTGACACAATCAAGGTCAAAATATCGAAATCCGACACTGAATCACCCCTGCTATCCCGGTGAAGATGGTCAATCTTGTTATCATCCACTTGACCCGGTAAAATGGCGCCAAAATAGATCACTCATGCAATATCCGGGTTAATAGTATACTTCTGTGTGCGGTTTTTTCAATATTCATTGTAAGGTGTTTCTTCCAGGTAGTAATCGTTCATTTTTGTTTCTCCTTTTTACCAGTAGTCGGATTCAAGGAAAGCTTCTGCGTCAAAATCTTCTATCTTTGTTTATTTGGTGAAGTTAATATAAGTCACGCAACACGGCTTTGCCGGTGTCTACCTCGCCAGAGAGCAAACATTCAATCCCTTCCTTGAGCAAATTCCTCACGGAAGTCCGGGTCGCGCTCAATGCGAACCTTGATTGTTTCTTTGAAGTCCTGTGTCTGCATCCTTGAGCGTTATAGTAATGTCATATGCTGCCGTTTTACAAAGCCTTGTGACAAATCCACCGTTAATTTGATCGCGCCGCCCCTTTTGGCCGTTTATCGGCCTTGAGTATTACCCGTATTATTGATCTCTATTTGTTTCTAACATTCCTGATAATGATGATTGAAAATGCCCAATATGGGTAGTAATATGCCCAATATGGGCAGAAACAAAAAACCTGTATCGCCGCACGCTCATACCGGTCTGGCGGATGCGCTGTTCTCCACCACTCAGCAGCGGGTGTTAGCTTACCTGTTTGGCCGGCCGGACCGCAGTTTTTATGCTAGCGAGTTGATAGGGCTAACCGGTGGTGGTTCCGGCGCCGTGCAGCGTGAACTGGCTCGCCTTGTGCAAAGTGGCTTGGCGACAGTAAGACGCATCGGTAATCAGAAACACTACCAAGCCAACTCGAAGTCCCCGATCTTCTTCGAACTCTGCGGCATAGTAGATAAAACGGTGGGTTTGGTCGACCTGCTACGGAAGGCGCTGACGCCACTGGAGGATGATATCCTTGCAGCCTTTATTTTTGGCTCAGTGGCGAAACGTCAGGATACGGCAACGAGTGACATCGACTTGATGATTATCAGCGACACGCTAACCTACCCGGATATTTTTTCCGCGCTTGAAGAGACCGTAACCCGACTCGGCAGGCCCGTGAATCCGACCGTGTATTCGCGGCAAGAGTTTGACCGGCGGATTTTAGATGACAATGCCTTCGTCAAACGGGTTTTATCCCAACCAAAACTGTGGGTGACAGGAAAAGAAAATGACTTCGCCGTTGGATAACCTCTGCGGTCAAGACAGGCCGTTGGCTTCTGAACCACCGGACGCGCAGGAGTATGCCGGCCTCATGCGCTCCGGTTTGGCCCGGCTGCAAGACGCAGCCCATACCGACTTGTCCCTGGAAGGCCGCTTTGATCTTGCATACAACGCCGCGCATGCGCTATGCCTTGCGGCCCTGCGCCGGCATGGCTACCGGCCACGTCATCGCTATATCGTTTTTCAGGTTCTGCCGCACACGTTGAAGTTGGGGCCGGAAGTCTGGCGCGTACTGGACAAATGCCATCATATTCGCAATGTTGGCGAATACGAAGGTGACCTGAGCGTGGATGAGCGGCTGGTCACGGACCTGATTGACTCCTGCCAAGCGGTGGCCGATGCAATCTCCGCGTTGCCGCCATTAACCAACAACTGACCGTTACCAGACCTACTACGACACCTGTCGCCCTCATGATGAGATTGATTTACTGACGTCCATAGCGTATTATGAACAACTTACACAGACTGCCTGAACTCCTTCTGCCCAATTACTAGCAAAAGCATTTGGCGCAAACCCATACGAAAAACCAGTACCAGAAGAAGGGTTCGGTTTGTCTGTTGGCGGTGCCCGTAGCTTGAAAATCCATTTTCCAGATTATAGAAAAAAATCTGGGTAGCGACCGACAACGGCGAAGGCTGGACTATCGCGGTTTATGAATTCAACTACACACGGATTCTTGACGCGATTTCCGTGTTCTATATTCTTGTGTCATGAAGAATATCACCATAACACTACCGGAAGATTTTGCGCTGTGGTTGAGGATCAGGGCCACCGAGCGGGACCATAGCGTTTCCAGTTGGCTAGCCGGGTTGATCGCAGGGATGCATCTCAGCGCGAGAGCGCCAGTTTACTTGGCGTGATAGAAGCAGGTCTTCCTGGATAATCGACTTGACGTTGAGAATCAACGTTTACGACCTTCCAAATGCTTTGTCGGTACCATGCTGCCGTGTAAAATCCCTATTATAACGATACGCTTTCTCTTGAGCAGGTAATAAATGACGTGACTGGCATGGGGAAAACTATGGATGCCTTCTCCAATATCGCTACGCTGGATTCCCATTAAGGGATTATCAGACAGCAAAGTCAAGGTTTCGCGTAATTCAACAATGTACTTCCTCGACTGTTTGTTACCCCACTGATTTTTAGTAAATTCGCGTATCGTTGATAAATCTCGTCCGGCGTCCGTGGTGAGACGATATGTTCCCATGCTAATCGTCTTTTTCAGCTAATAACTTATCGAAGAATGCGTCTCCATCTGTTGTTGCGCCGGATTTAATTTCTGCTTCCGCTCGTTGAACCCGTTCTTTCAGCATTTGCACTTTCAGGGCCTCCATCTTTTCGTAATTATCCATTGACACCATCACGGCAACGGGCTTGCCGTTTTTACTGATTTGGACCGGCGTCTGCTGTATGTTCAGCAACATATCGCCGAATTGCGTTTTAGCCTCGTTCTCTGTTACCGCTTTCATAATCATCACCTTCAAGATTTAGTCGCCGTATTTCTTTTTCTCATTATGGCCAAAATTCGCCGAGATTCAAGGCTGCCAATCCTGGGTTGACATGACCCCTGCAGTTGATCTATCTGGCGCTTAGCAATTCGTCCCCAGGTAGCTCGTTGTGGTTGAAATTGATCCGGCATGATTTTGAGGCTGTACAGGAGGTGCGGGAGTTCCGGGGATACAGTAAAATTTAGAAATAATGCCGCAAGGCAAGGCTGGATTGCCTTTTTTTCAATGAAAGTTGATCTAAAACGTGATATTTGATACGTTTTATTGATGAATAAGTCAACCAACAGACTGGGTGTCGTACTGGACGAACTCACTCGTACAGCACGTTCTCGCGGGCTGAACGACGCCGGCTGGGCTGCCCTCGCCGGCCTGCGCAAGGAAACGCTCTCCCGGTTGCGGCGCAGACAAAGCTGCGACTTCAAAACCCTGCTTGCGCTCGCTGATGTCGTCGATATGCGTCTGGACGCAGTCAGCGATACCGTGTCCGTCCTGTCCCCTGATGGCCATTTCCCCCTCGGTCTGGACCGTGAATACGAAGAACGACTGCTCAGTTTGTGCGCCTCGCGCTCACTGGCGCCGCAGCATTGGGTGGCAACGGGCCCCCGCTTCTTTATGGCCGGACTGGCCGTGATGCTCGCCAGTGTTGACGGGTTTGACCGCCCTGGCCTGCTGTCCCTGGCTGAACAATTGAGTCCCGGCGCGAGCGAGACCGCCGTGTTCGCACGGTGGCTCAAGCACAGCCCGCTTCGTCCCTCCCGGTTTCTGCCCATGCTGGACGTGGCAGTGGAACATGCAGCCTGACCCCGCAGCCCGGCCGGAATATATCGCCGCTTTTCAGGAGATTGCTGAACGCATTGCCGTATCCCTGCGCGATGCGCCTGAAAAAATATTGCCGATAAAAATGTATGTGGCCGGCGGCGCAGCATTGTATTTTTACACCGGCGATCGCATTTCCAGGGACATTGACGCCGCCTTCTCACATCGCATCGTCCTGCCGGATAATCTGGCTGTCTCCTATTCTGATGCTGATGGCGCAGCACGGCTGCTGTATTTTGACCAACAATACAACGACAGTTTCGCGCTCATGCACGAAGATGCCCGTGATGATTCTGCCCCACTCAAGTTGGAAAACGTGGATTCTCACACCCTGGACATCCGTCTGCTGTCCGCGCTTGACCTTGCCGTGAGTAAAATCAGTCGATTCTCCAATCAGGACCGCCAGGATATCATTTCTCTGGCAAAGCATGGGTTGATTGACGCTGGGGCATTGCGCACCCGTGCGGAGGAAGCTGCCGGGGCATACGTCGGCAACCTGGACAGCCTGCAAACATCTATCAAGCTGGCCTGCCGCATCGTTGAAGATGTGGAAACACTCAAAGAGAGACGTGAAAAGAAGTTGCCGCCATTAACCAACAACTGACTGCATGAACAGGAGTTCCCGCTGTTCGTCGAAAGTGGGTTTGGGGACTGTTAGCGGGAACTGCTGCCGCCATGAACAGCAGCAGGTTCATTTATAAAATTTAGGGTAAGATGGCGTACTCAAATTTCAGCCGGGAGATATGTTTTGTGCGGCATTGTGGGGTTGTTCGCCAAATCGAAAGCGATTGAAGCCGGGTTGGGCGCGCATCTTTCAAACATGTTGATCGAGATGACGGAAAGAGGGCCCGACAGCGCCGGCGTTGCCGTTTATCGCCGGCCGGCAAGTCCGGGCGGAGTCAAGTTGACCGTGCTGGCGCCTGCTGCAAGTTATGCCTGGGATGAGTTGAAAAAAGCGCTGATCGAGCAGGTGAGTCAACAAGTGGAAATGGAAATTCATGGCAATCATGCAGTGCTGATTCTCCATGCCGATGCAGCCGGCATCTATGATTGGTTTGCCGCGCATTTTCCTGAATTGCATATCAATAGTTCCGGCGTATCCATAGAAATTTATAAAGACAAGGGATTGCCTGAAAATGTATTAAACCGTTTCGAGGTAAAGCAATTCACGGGAACCCATGCCCTGGGTCACTCGCGCATGGCGACTGAAAGCAACGTCACGATTCAGCATTCGCATCCTTTTTCAACGGGACAAGACCTGTGCCTGGTGCATAACGGTTCATTATCCAACCACAATAGACTACGCGAAAAGTTGCAGAAACAGGGGATTATTTTCAGGACGGATAATGACAGCGAGGTGGCTGCCGGGTATTTGATGCACCGCATGTGGCAGGGAGACAGCCTGGATGAAGCATTGGAGTCCGCGCTTGAAAATCTGGATGGCTTTTTCACCTTTGCCATTGGTACCAGAGACGGCTTTGCCGTGCTGCGCGATCCCGTTGCCTGCAAGCCGGCCATAATGGCGGAAACCGCTGAGTGGGTGGCGATGGCGTCGGAATACAGGGCCATCGCAGTCTTGCCGGGCGCGGACAGCGCCGAATGCTGGGAACCGGCGCCGGCGAAGATCTACAGCTGGAGTCATTGATGACGCCACATTGCATCGACCTTGAAGCAACCAGTGTTCGCGATCTCAACCAGGCATTACACGAGTTGAATGGAACGCAAGAGAAATCAGATTGGCAAATAACGAATCCCAAGGGCCGGCACGCCGTTGCCGTGGGAATCGATGCGCCGCTAAACGTGAATATAGACGGTCACACAGGTTACTACTGCGGCGGCATGAATAAACATGCAACGATTACTATAAACGGCAATGCCGGGCCGGGCGTTGCCGAAAATATGATGTCGGGCCTGGTTCGAATCAGGGGCAATGCCTCCCAGTACGCCGGCGCCACCGCCCATGGCGGCCTGCTCGTTATAGAAGGCAACGCCAGTTCCCGTTGCGGCATTTCCATGAAGGGCGTCGATATAGTCGTAAGAGGTTCCGTCGGACACATGGGCGCGTTTATGGCGCAGGCGGGACGCCTGGTTATTTGCGGCGACGCGGCGGACGGCCTGGGTGACTCGCTGTACGAGGCGCGCATATACGTCAGGGGGAAGGTTGCCGGCCTGGGGGCGGATTGTATCGAGAAGCCGATGGGAGCGGAGCACAGGCGGGAATTAAGCGGATTATTGGCAAAGGCCGGGATGACTGGCTTGGATGTTGCCCAATTCCGGCGTTACGGCTCGGCCCGCAAACTATATAACTTTAATATCGACAACGTGGACGCTTATTAGTGATGCCCGGGAAAGACTTGAACGAATGGCTGCGCGAATCCGCGACTTTTTCGAAACCGGTTATCGCTGAAATCCAGCGCGCGGCCCGTACCGGCATCTATGATATCCGCGGGTTCGGCGCGAAGCGTCAGTTGCCGGCTTTCGATGATTTGGTCTTTTTAGGCGCGAGCATGTCCCGTTATCCCCTGGAGGGTTATCGGGAACGTTGTGACGCCAACGTAACCCTGGGCACGCGCCATGCAAAAAAACCGATTGAATTGAAAATTCCGATTACGATTGCCGGCATGAGTTTCGGCGCCTTGTCGGCGCCGGCCAAGGAAGCCCTGGGTCGCGGCGCCTCTGAGGTGGGAACCAGCACCACTACCGGCGACGGCGGCATGACGCCGGAAGAGCGCGAACACTCCAGTATTCTGGTTTACCAATTATTACCCTCCCGCTACGGCATGAACCCGGATGATCTGCGTAAGGCCGATGCCGTCGAGGTGGTTGTGGGCCAGGGGGCAAAACCGGGCGGCGGCGGCATGTTGTTGGGTCAAAAGATCAGCGCAAGGGTGGCAGAGATGCGCGACTTGCCGGAAGGCATCGATCAGCGTAGCGCCTGCCGTCACCCCGACTGGACCGGGCCGGATGACCTGGAGATCAAAATACAGGAATTGCGCGAGATCACCGATTGGGAAAAACCCGTCTATATCAAGGTCGGCGCGACCCGCACCTATTACGATACCATGTTGGCGGTCAAGGCCGGCGCGGATGTCATCGTGGTGGACGGAATGCAGGGAGGCACGGCGGCGACCCAGGACGTGTTTATCGAACACGTTGGCATTCCCACCTTGCCGGCCGTGAGACTCGCGGTGGAAGCGTTAAAGGAGATGGACATGCACCGCAAAGTCCAGCTGATCGTTTCCGGGGGCATACGCAGTGGCGCGGACGTGGCAAAGGCATTGGCGCTCGGCGCCGATGCGGTCTCTATCGGCGTTGCGGCCTTGATTGCCCTGGGCGATAACAGCCCGGAGCATGAAGATGAATATCGCAAGCTGGGAACCTCCGCCGGATATTACGACGATTACCAGGACGGCAAGGACCCCACCGGAATATCGACGCAAAACAATGAACTTGCTGAAAAGTTTGATCCCGTCAGGGGCGGACGACGTCTCGCCAATTATCTCCGCGTCCTGACGCTGGAAACCCAAACCCTGGCGCGCGCCTGTGGCAAGAGTCACGTGCATAATCTTGAACCGGAAGACCTGGTTGCGCTTACTATCGAAGCCGCCGCAATGGCAAAAGTGCCACTGGCCGGAACCGATTGGATTCCCGGTAATAATTAGACGGCAGGGGGAATAATGCGTCGCCCCTGGCGGCGCGTTGCCTGACTGGATGCCGACATTTGCCGGCGGGCCTGCCCTGGGGCGCTGTAATACGAGGACGAATAATTTAACCATTAACCGAGAGAGGATGAATATGGCAATCAACCTTGCACAAGTAGCAAAACAAAAAGGCATTAAATATTTTCTGATCAGCTTTGTTGACCTGTTTGGCACGTTGCGGGCGAAGCTGGTTCCTGCACGCGCTATCGATGATATGCAAAAAGACGGGGCCGGGTTCGCCGGGTTTGCCGCGTGGCTGGATATGACACCCGCCGACCCCGATATGTTTGGCGTCCCGGACCCGGACAGCCTGATCCAATTGCCCTGGAATCCTGAAGTCGGCTGGCTGGCAGCGGATTTATGGATGAACGGCAAAGCGGTGGAGGCCTCCCCGCGTATCATCTTGAAACGGCAGCTTGCCAGGGCGGAGAAGGCCGGTTATCGAATGATGACCGGCGTCGAATGCGAATACTTCCTGGTGAATCCGGAAGGGACTGCCATCTCTGATCCCGCCGATACACAGAGCAAGCCCTGTTATGACCAACAGGCCCTGATGCGCCGTTATCCGGTCGTGAAAGAAATATGCGATTGCATGTTGGAACTGGGCTGGGGGCCTTACCAGAACGATCATGAAGACGCCAACGGCCAGTTCGAGATGAATTGGGACTACAGCGATGCCTTGAAAACCGCCGACCGCCACGCATTTTTCAAGTTCATGGTAAAAACCATTGCGGAAAGGCATAGCTTGAGGGCTACCTTCATGCCAAAACCGTTCGCCAACCTGACCGGCAATGGCTGTCATACCCACGTATCCGTCTGGGATAACGCCGGAAAACGAAATCTCTTCCTGAGGAAGAGTGATGACCTGGGCTTGTCCAAATTAGCTTACGATTTCCTGGGCGGCATCATGCACAATGCGACCGCGCTATGCGCTTTATTCAACCCCACCGTCAACAGTTACAAGCGCATTGATGCGCCGCGTACCCTGTCCGGGGCCACCTGGTCGCCCAGTTCGGTGACCTATACCGGCAATAACCGCACGCACATGATCCGGGTGCCGGATCAGGGCCGGTTCGAGCTGCGCCTGATGGACGGCTCGACGAATCCCTATTTATCTCAGGCCGGCATTTTGGCGGCCGGCATGGATGGCGTGAAAAACAAGCGTGACCCGGGCAAGCCGCTCCATATCAACATGTATGAAGAAGGCCACAAGGTGAAATCCGCAAAGAAACTGCCGGCGACGCTCCTGGACGCCCTGCGGCTGTTGGAAAAGAGCAGGGAATTACGTAGCGGGATGGGTGATGAATTTGTCGATTCCTATATCAAATTGAAGATGCAGGATTGGCAACAATACACGTCGCATCTCAGTGAGTGGGAACGGCAAAACACGCTGGATTGCTGATCTTCGAGGTCCATGCTGAAAAAATCGAGCCTGCCTCTCTCCCTCCCCGCACGTCACTTTTCAGGACAGGGCAGGCTCAAATCCCGTTATGACGTCGTGATCATCGGCGGCGGCGGGCACGGCCTGGCAACCGCCTGTTACCTTGCCGGAGATTACGGCGTCACCGACGTCGCCGTGCTTGAAAAAGGCTACCTGGCCGGTGGCAATACCGCCCGCAATACCACTATCATCCGCTCGAATTACCTGACCCCGGAAGGCGTAGCGTTTTACGAAGAGTCGCGTAAGCTGTTTGCCGGTTTGAGCAACAAACTGGATTTCAACGTCTTGTACTCCGAGAGGGGCCACTTGACCCTGGCCCACACCGACGCCGCCTTGCGCACCGCGCGCTGGCGGGCGGAAGTGAACAAACACCTGGGGGTGGATTCGGAACTCGTCTTCCCGGATGAAATCGCGAAACTGTGCCCGCAACTCAATCTCAGCCCTGACGTGCGCTACCCCATACTCGGCGCCTTGTATCATCCCCCCGGCGCCATCGCCCGCCACGATGCGGTGGCCTGGGCTTATGCCAGGCGGGCGGCGGCCCTCGGCGTGGAAATCCATACACAAACAGAAGTGACGGGACTGAAAATTGAAAACGGAAAAGTAACGGGCGTAAAGACCCGTCGCGGCGATATAGCCTGCGGCAAGGTATTGCAGGCCGTAGCCGGGATGAGCTCGGAAGTGGCCCGAATGGCCGGTATCAAGCTGCCGGTTAAAACCATACCCTTGCAGGCTTGCGTGTCAGAACCCGTCAAGCCCTTTCTTGACCCCATCATCGTGTCCGGCTCCCTGCACGTGTATGTTTCACAATCAGCGCGGGGGGAATTGGTGATGGGCGCCGCCGCCGACCCGTATCCCTTGTATTCGACCCGGTCCACGCTGGAATTCAAGGAAGAGTTGATGATGCACTTACTGGAGTTGTTTCCGTTCGTGGGCGGGCTGAAGATTCTTCGGCAGTGGGCCGGCATGGCGGACATGACCCCGGACTTCAGTCCGGTAATGGGACTGACACCCGTTGAGAACTATTATATCGATGCGGGTTGGGGCACCTGGGGCTTCAAGGCAACGCCGGTCTGCGGCAAACGCCTGGCAGAGCTTATCGCTACGGGCGAAGTCCCGGAATTGATTAAACCGTTCGAGTTGGCGCGTTTCCATCGCTTTCAGCAGGTGGGTGAGCGAGGCGCTGCCGCCGTCGGACATTAGCTGCCCATGAGCTTGCGCCACAAAAAAATGAACCGGCCCACGCGCCTTGGAGTGATGGATTGTCATCCTCTCCCTCGTCCTGACCTTCCCCCTCAAGGGGGGATGAGAGCATCTCTTCTGCGGGGCAGTCTCCGGTGAAACTGATGCCCTGCCCCCTGAACGGCTGGCGTAATATCACCGAGTTTGCCTGTGGCGGAGAAGTCATTGACGTGCCCGACCCAACCAGTTGCAGCGACCGGGCCTGGGCGGACTACCTGTTCATGGAAAACAACGTGCGCGGCGTGGTGCGGGAATGGTGGCTGCACGTGCCATCTTCTTACTGGTTCATTGCGGAACGCAATACGGCGACCGATGAGATTCTCAAGACCTATCCGGCCGATGAGATATTCAACCAACAGGTTGACTACCCCTCACCCCGGCCCTCTCCTTCAAGGGTAGAGGGAGGCAACCTGTCACTCCCGGGGAAAATCATTCCCTCCCCCCTCGAGGGGGAGGCTCAGGGTAAGGGGGAAGACGGGGAGATATGAACGCCATGCGATTGGCGGAGACTTATGGGGCCTGGCTTGATCGCTCTCAGCCGCTTACCTTCCGGTTCGACGGCAGGGAATACACGGGCTGCAAGGGCGATACCATTGCCAGCGCCCTCATGGCAAACGGCGTCAAGGTTATTTCGCGTTCGTTCAAATACCACCGGCCGCGGGGCGTCTTGAGCATGGCCGGCCAGGACGGCAATACGCTGGTGCAAATCGGCGCGGAACCCAACGTCCGGGCAGACCTGCGGTTAATCGATGACGGGATGATCGTGACGGCGCAAAACGTGTTCGGCAGCCTGGAAAATGATTACGGCCGCATCCTGGATATATTCAGCCGCTTTCTGCCGGTCGGATTTTATTATAAGACCTTCTATAAACCGAGAGGGGCCTGGAAGTTTTGGGAGCCGGTCATCCGCAGGATGGCGGGATTGGGCAAAATCGACGTGCAGGCTTCGCCAGAACGGACCGACAAGCAATATCGTTTTGCCGACGTCGCCGTCATCGGCGGCGGTCCGGCTGGGCTGGCCGCCGCCTTCCAGGCAGCCGAGGCGGGCGCGGACGTTATTCTCATCGACGAGAATCGGCGCCTGGGCGGCTCGTTAAACTATGCCCGGCATCAACCGGATTACGAGCAAGTGGTTGCGTTGCGTGAAACATTAGTCAGGCAAGTACAGCCGCATCCCAACGTATCAATCTTGGGCAATGCCACGTGCACCGGCTGGTTTGATGATAACTGGTTGGCGGCGCTGGTGGAGAATCGACTCGTTAAACTGCGGGCAAAGTCCGTTGTCGCCGCGACCGGCTCGTTTGAACAACCCGCCGTGTTTCGTAATAACGATTTGCCCGGCGTGATGTTGGGGTCCGCGGCGCAACGACTAATCCGCTTATACGGCGTGAAACCGGGCCGGAAGGCAGTGGTATTAACCGCCAATGATGACGGTTACGGCGTCGCGCTCGACTTGGTCGAGGCGGGAACGCAAGTCGACGTGGTCGTAGATATGCGCGCAGACGAAATCAGGACGGAGCTTGTTGCCGCAGTGAAAGGTAAGGGAGTCCGAATCCTGCCCGGCCATATGGTTTACGAAGCCGGCCCAGGCGCAGGATTGCGCTCCCTCAAGGGGGTATATATCGATGCAATCGCTGACCAGGGAAAAATCGCCGGCCGGCCCAGCTTCATCGAATGCGACCTGCTCTGCATGTCCGTCGGCTACACCCCCGCGGCGCAATTGCTCTGCCATGCCGGCGCCCGTCTCGAATACGATGAAACAGATGCCATGCTGAAGGTAAACGAAGAAACCCTGGGCGAGAACGCCGTCATTGCCGGCTCAGTTAATGCCGTGTTTGATCTCGACGCAGCGATCAAGGACGGCGCCCGCGCGGGACATGTCGCAGCCGGCCTGGCCGGTTATGCGGCAAGCGATCCGGCGCCGGCTCCCGGCAAGGCAAAAATGCCAGATATGTTGGAAATGAACACCGGTGAACGAGAACCTCCTCATCACCCCTGGCCGATATTTTCGCATCCGAAAGGCAAGGAATTTGTCGATTTCGATGAAGACTTGCAAATCAAGGACATACAACAGTCGGTAGCGGAAGGGTACGACGACCTGGAACTGGTAAAACGGTATTCCACAGTGGTGATGGGCCCTTCCCAGGGCCGTCAATCCGCCCTGAACAACCTGCGCATCGCCACGCAAGCGGCAAAGAGACCGAGCCATGGATTGTCCATCACTACCCAAAGACCCCCTTTCTATCCTGAGCCAATCCGGTTGCTTGCCGGTCAATCGTTTCAGCCCATGCGCCGCACTGCCATGCACCACCGGCATCTCGAGTTGGATGCGCAAATGACGTCCGCCGGCCACTGGCAACGACCGGCCTGTTATGCCCCCCCTGAAAAACGCCGACAGTTCATCGAACAAGAAGCCCTGGCAGTGAGGAATAATGTTGGCCTGATCGACGTTTCCACCTTGGGCAAGTTGGAGATACGCGGGCCTGATGCCGCGGAGTTCATGAACCGCATGTACACCTTTGCCTACACGAAGCAACCCGTAAGCCGATCGCGCTATGTATTAATGACAGATGAGACCGGCGCCATCATCGATGACGGCGTAGCCTGCCGAATGGGTCCTGAGCATTTTTACGTCACGACCACAACCGGCGGCATTGATACCGTATATCGAAGCATGTTGCGCTGGAACGCTCAATGGCGTCTGAATGTTGACATCGCCAACGTAACCAGCGCCTTCGCGGCAGTGAACCTTGCCGGCCCCAAGTCCCGTGAGATATTACAGTCCTTGACGGACGACGTTGATCCAAGTCAGGCCGGCTTTGCCTACATGGAAGTACGCACGGGACACGTGGCGACCATACCGGCAAGATTGCTGCGCGTGGGATTTACAGGTGAACTGGGTTATGAGATTCACGTCCCAAGCAGTCAGGGGGAAGCCCTTTGGGACGCATTGATGAGCGTCGGCAAGACATTGGAAATACGGCCGTTTGGCGTGGAAGCGCAACGATTATTGCGATTGGAAAAAGGACATATTATCGTCGGACAGGACACGGACGGTTTGACAATTCCCCAAGAGGTGAATCTGACCTGGGCCATAGCCGGCAAAAAACCGTTTTTTATCGGCAAACGCGCCATCGACGTATTATCGACACAAGGATTATATCGGCAGCTGGTTGGTTTTACTCTTGCGAATGATGCGCCCATGCCCGAGGAATATAATTTAACCTTGCAAGGTGAAGAAATAGCCGGCCGGGTAACTTCGATTGCCTACTCGCGCTCCCTTGAACAATCGATCGGGCTGGCTTATGTGCTATCTGACCAAACGGCAGCAGGCTCCACTTTCAAAATAAAATTATCCAATGGCCAACGAGTTGACGCGCAGGTAGCGCAGCTGCCGTTTTATGATCCCGAAGGACAGCGTCAGGAGTTATAAATGACCCGCGCCGGCATCAATCCCCAAGCATTTGAACGACGCAGCCCTGTTTATCGGTCCCTGACGGGCAAGGACACTGAGTACGTCGCTGTTAATGGTGGCGCGGTCGTATCATCTACCGGTAGTCCCGCTACAGAAAAAGAAGCGGTAACGCGGCTGGCATTGTGTGATTTGTCCCTGCTTCCAAGAATGGGTTTCAAGGGATCGGGTACGGTTGCATGGCTGACTTCACAAGGCGTCAGTTTGCCTCCTGGGGTAAATACGACAGTGAGAACCAACGACGGCATTTTAATCTCGCAATTGGGCATGACGGAGTTCCTCATCCTGCCCGATCTCAATCACGCCGGCGACCCTGGTCATCGATTAATGAATACAGGGGAGAATAACGAAACAGCGGCGGCAGGCACATATCGCCTGCCCCGACAGGACAGTCACTGTTGCTTTGCCGTTACCGGTTCATTTGCGGCCGGGATGTTCGCGAAATTATGCGCGATTGACCTGCGCTCCCACAAATTCTTGAACCTGGATGTCGCGCAGACATCGGTCGCACGCGTCAACTCCATCATCATTCGAAGTGATTTGGCCGAAACAGTTTGTTATTTAATCCTCACTGATACCACGTTTGCAGAATATCTATGGCATTGCCTGGTGGCTGCAATGGCTGAGTACGGCGGCGAAGTCATCGGCCTGAATTCCCTGATACGCCTGAAGACCTGAGGAACGTCGATTTTAGCCCTCTTTCACCTCTTTTCTCGGCTTGTCTGGCAGGAAAAAGCGTGGTCTGTCCCCTATATGCTCATAATTGACTTTAGAGAAGCAGCCAGGCAATGGTTATCTCATGCGCAAGCAGGATGGTTTCAGCCAGGAGGGCATTCAGCGGGCTCAGCGTCGCAGGCCCTGAAGCCGGGCACGGAAATCTGCTTCGTCCGCGCATTGGAGCAAGGCGTCCATCACCGCTTCATCACTTACGCCCGTCAAGTCCAAGTCCTTGGCATCGTGCCCCAGGACCTTGCGCATGAGCATTTTCAGGGTCTTGGCACGTCCCTTCGCGCGTCCTTCCTCGCGTTGTTTGCGAAGCCAGGGTGTATCGTCAGGGCCGGTGCCTTCCCGTTCTCCCAATGCCCGGCCCACCCGCTCGATAACTCGACCGGTCGCCGCCGATAATACCGGCTCGTTCATCGCCGCGTGGATCTCCACCGCTGTCCAGCCTGGAAACGCCCGACTCATTGGCGCCGGCCGGTACACGCCATCCTCTAACAGGTGAATGACCAGTCCCGGTTGTCGCCCCGCCGGCCGACTCGGCGAAGCGCGTTCCGGCACTTCCACCCAGACCTCCGGGAAACCCCACTCCTGGTACAACCCCAACTTGTTCCGGCGCACATCCGTCGTGTTGTCCACCTCCAACACGACGTCCGGAAAATCATGCTCGCCCAACACCATGCCCATCCCTTCCGGCAAGCGGGCGCGCATGGGATGCAGGTACACCGCCTGGTCCGCCTGCAAGATGCGCCAGCGCGCCCCGCGCCCACTGCGCAACAGCAAGTCCATGGTCCCATAGCACTCGATGGGTGAACCACGCACCGACGCGATGAGCGCGGCCAGGGCCGCCAGGCGTTGCGGGGGGAGCTCATGAATATCGGTGGTCGGTTCGCACACCATCCAGGCGGTTTCGGTATCACTGTCCCAGTACTCGAACCGGCCCTCGTAGCTGTCGATGTCTGCACACTTGATCGTGACCGGCCGGCAGCCGGGAAACTCCAGCGCAGGCTGGGCGGGTTGGGGATACGGCTGCGTCTGGCGTTGCGCCGCCGTGGGCTCTGGATGAAGCTTCATTTCGGACCTCCTTTCTCTGCGTCTGCTATGACTGCGTACATAGGTAGCCATCCTTAACCCGCATATCTCACAAATAAACCGAACAAGACTGTATCTTATAGTGTGAAATCGCTTTTTAATCAATCACTTAAACAAAACAACGAGCACGGCCTTATGACTACGCAGCATACGCCAACCCAACCCGAATTTCAAGTGTTTGATATTAAGAACAAATAAACTATTTTGTAGGCAAAAATAGATTCAAGACCCGGTATGCGCGCTTAATTCTACCAAGCTCTTAAGGAATTCACCCCTGTCGCCGGTTACTCCTGGCGCCGAAAGCGGATAGAGGGTGAGAACGTTTATGAATAGAGCCTTGGCGGTACACTTCTTCTATCCCCAGCAAAACCTGGACGATTTTCTTGAGTATTTTAAAGTGTCACTTTAGAATACTCAACGGCAACATGCTGAACAAGACCGATTTGGCCGTGCCGTCAGGCGTTACCGTACCCACGATCTCCTCATGGGAGTCACCCAAGTCACGGAAGATGTTCCCACTTCCCCGAACCACCTCCAATTCATTCTCATTCATTGCAACACTTCTTTTCTTAACCGCCTTAGCCGTGCCCGGACCACATCAGGTCGACCGGGACTGCCCACAGGTTGTCGTCGAAGGCGATGACTTTATTGCCGCGGTAGAGGACTGCGCCACAAATAAAATCTGGCCCGGTATGTGCGCGTAATTCCTTCAGTCCCTTGAAGTCTGCTTCGGTGACGGCGTCGCGGGCCTTGACTTCAATGGCGGAAAGAGCGCCGTTTGGGCGCTCTAATACGAAATCCACTTCTTTTCCGTCACTTGTCCTGAAATGATACAAGCCAAGCAGCTCATCCGATGCGGCCAATTGCTTCAGGAGTTCACTTGCCACAAAGTTTTCCAGGATATGCCCGAAGACGTGGGGATCGTTGATTGCAACCTTTTCAAGGTCGACCTGACGCAGGTGGCAGAGAAGGGAAGTATCGATGATACAGCCCTTGCCCGACTTGACCAGCCGCTTTCCTATATTTCTGAACCACGGTTTGACATCGAAAGTCAGGAACAGCATTTGCAGCAGCACGCGATAATTCCGGGTCGTCATGGCATTTTGTCCAATGGCGCGGGCAACGTCGGCTTCATTGACCAACCCGCCGGCCCTGCTTGCCAAAACCCGTAACAGGTTCGGCAACACTCCCAATTTCGCTATAGCTGCGACTTGACGGACGTCCCTTTGCAATATGGTCGTGATATAGCTTTCAAACCATCGCCGGCGCATCTTATCGTCCTGGCCCGTTATCTCCGGAAAGGTTGCGCGTTTGATAACATCCACCAAGGGCGTTTTCCTGTTTACCGTGCGAGCCTTGAAACTGTTATTTGCCAGGCGCAAAAGGAATTCGCCCCTGCCGCCGGTTACTTCCAGCGCCGAAAGCGGATAGAGGGTAAGAACGCTCATTCTGCCAACCAGCGCTTCGGAAAGTTCAGGCAATGCCATGATATTAGCCGACCCGGTCAGGAGATAGCGGCCATTGGCGCTGTCCTTGTCCGCTAACCTTGCTTCATCGACAAACACCTTTATAAAACGAAACAGGCCCGGAACCATCTGCGCCTCGTCAAGAATCAGGCGCCCTTCATAAGCGCGCAAGAAACTTTCGGGGTTGGCTTCCGCCGCACTCAGCATGGTTGCATCATCAAAGGTGACGTATTCCGCGGGCCACTCTTTGGCCGCAAGCCCCTGCGCCAGCGTACTCTTTCCGGCCTGCCGGGGTCCGTTGACGTACACCACGGGGAATCCCTGTAGCGCATCCGATATATTTCTGCCCAATTGCCGCTTTATCATCACGTCATATTCGCTCTGTTCTTGCAAAAATAAATATAACTTTTATAAATACAAAAAGTAACTTTTATATTTGCAAGTAAAGACGGGATACTCCCGGATAAACGATGCCATGCTTTACGAACGGCTGTTGGAGATCAAACCGCTTGGCAGGGTGTCACCTTCGCAATGGCATTTCGCCGGGGCGGTCAAAAGGAGTTGGCTTCTATTCAATACTCTTCATGCAGTATCACAAGCTCATCATCCAGGCTGTGCCTAAGGATATCCAGGCGAGGCGAGAGGGAGGCCACCTGCCCGGCTGAGATGTGGGTCAGGCGGAATGGAAAAAGGCCCGGGCTATCGAGCAATTCCTTGAGAGTGGCGGACTTATTCGAACGCGCGCACAAGGATGCTTCAACAAGCCAGGCGATGAGTGCGGGAGCGCTTACCAGGAGAGGCTCTCCCTTGCCATAGACGCCTTTCTCCGGCATTTCTTTCAATACCCCCCAATCCACATAACTGCGCAGCACATAGCGAACTCGACGGAAAACCGTTTCGCGTTCCCCGTATTGTTCCCGTATCCGGCGCTGTACCTCACTGGACGTGGCTGTTCCCTGAAGCCTTAGCAGTCGTCCCGTATGGGTTGCCACTGCCCCCCAAAACGGATAAGCCGCCATGGTCATACCCCAGTGGAGCACGATACGGTTGTTGCGGGGTAATTGTGAAAAAAGATCAGCTCCCTCGCTGTGAAGTGAATGGCGCTCCCGCGGAACATTAGCCCAGATTTTCAGCAGGATGGTAATTGTTTTGTCCAGCGAACCGCGTATCCCAGTGTTGTCGGAGCGGAACGCCCCGGCAAGCTCTTGTTGCAAAATTGTCTTTACGGCAGATGTCTCGTTTCCTGCCAAAACGAGATATGCAGTCCGTTCCAGCCACTTGAGACGGACCAGGCGGTCGAGTCCGACTTGGCTGTATCGTCGATTTGCCGAAGCGCTCATGTATCCTTTCTTTCGATCTGGACAAGCGGGACAACTAATTCTTCAAGAGAAGCGCCGCCGTGACAGACAATACGCTTGGTCTTGCGAACAAACGCCGAGCGACCAGGGGCAAGCAACGGCAAATAGTCTTCCGGCAAACCAATGGGCGGCCATTCCAGGGCGTCCGGGAATTGCGCTTTAACCCGATCACGCAACAGGGAATCGGAGTAGATTCGAGCACGTTCACCGCGCAAGTCCGCAATTACCCCCTCCGCCGGTTGGCCGCACCCGACAGCCTCAACATTTCCATGATCCGAAGTCAGGTGAACATGGAAGCCATTTTCCAGAAGCAGGTCGATAAGATTCGTCAGGAACGGTTGGCCGACCCACTGCCGAACCTGGTTGTGCATCCCCGCAGCGCCAAGTTCCATGCCGTGCATGATCTTGTCCACTTTGTCGATAACCAGGCCGACGACGCGGGTCTGTGGCCGGGTAACAATCTCCTCCACGCTTTCCAGGGCGCCGTCACCCAGCCCCTTGGCATAAGCTACTTCCTGTTGTGTCAGCCCCTGGTCTGTCCAGAATTGCACCCATAACGCCGGTTCCTTGTCTGTAGCGCCGATGCTGTCAGGAAAGTAGATCGGTGGCTTTCCGGCAAAGGCCGCCTGACGCGAAACAGACGTGATCGTCGGTATCCAGGCAAACACCGCGGTTTCACGAAAACGGTAGTTGCCGCGTTGCCTGGCAAGCTCCTTGCGGGTGACGATCCATTGATCCAGCGAAAGACCGTCTACCAGAATGAGCGCTACCTTATGCTCCCCGGCATCGCTGATATGTCTGGAGAGGAAACCGGGGACATGATGCAGCATGACCGGCGGAACCGGTGGCAGGTTGGCCAAGCCCGAGTAGCGTTTCTTCAACCAGGATACGAGCGCAACATCGATTTGGGCTTGCAGCGTCTTTATCTTCCGACGCGCCGGTTCCGACAGTATCGCATCCGAATCCAGGGCCAGGGCAACCAGTTCGGCCCAGTTCCTGGCAAAATGGAGCCAGTCACCGTGTCGCGCATCCTCTTTCGGGATGTCGGATGCCAAGGCGTCGAGGAAGCGGTCGAGGCGTCGCGCCTGATCTGCCCGGTCGTCCGTTCGGATACCAATAGTGACCCAGGAAGTTGACAACGATTCGGCCTGCTCGTGCGGCACGGCTTCTAAAAGCCCTTCGATGAACAGGTTGTCGATATAAACACGGATGTCATCATGATCGAATGGCAACGTCACGGGACCGGGGAACTCCAGGCCATAAAGCGCTTCATCTTCGCGTACACCGGCGCCATCCTGTCTTGTCGACCGGTCAAGAAAGACAGGCCAGCGTTCCTGGAGAAAGCCGAAAAAAGCCTCCCTGTCCGGGATGATCGTCTGGATAGGCCAATCGTGAAAATCATCCTTTTGACAGAGCGCTTCAATAAAGCGTTCGTCAAACAATGCCGGTATCCGTTGTCCCCGGTAGTGGCGACGCAACAGCACGCGCAACAGGTCGGCAGGCTGTTTGATAAGCTCCGGCGCTATCCCGAAAACATGTCGCAGAATGAATTCCTTTGTGGCGTTATCGCCCAGCACACCGGGCTCGTGTCGTTCCTGCGCTTTGTAGAGCGCGTCCAGGTCTGTACGGCCTAGGGCGGCCAAAACAGGGTAGCTGAGGTTAGGAAAAATCTCGCCAAGGTTGAACGACAATTGACGGCCAACCTGGAGCAGGTCGTAGGGCAAGCGGTTGAGGTCACTGGCGCCGGAGCGCAACGCCACCACCAAATCCGTATGCTCGCCCCGGCCCCAGCGGGAACGGTACCCGGACTCACAGGCATACCGAAAGGCGACATGATCCTCGAACGGAATCAGTTCATAGCCCCGCTCGCGTATACCCGCAAGAATGCCTTCTTCCAAGAGCAGGCCGTCGGGGTCAGCAACCAGGGTCAGCCGGGCCACATTGGGAGCGAACTCCCGGAGAATCTGGTCGCGCCAATTGCCCACGGAATGTCTCCCTCAACCCGAATTAAGGTCGCGCCACTTCAGGCTAAACCCGAAGCAGGCGCATGAACCTCTCTTTCCATGGACACTCTTCTGGTCGGAGCGCCGCCTGACGCATGGGCTGTGGATGACCGAAAGATACGCATTCCAATATTCTCATCACTCTCCTCGCTTCAGTGTTTCCAGTACAGCCAGGGTCGCACACTCGAAACGCTGACTCTTCGAGATGTCCAAGTTGTGGGATATGTCCAAGCACTCCAGCTGCCCATTTACTTTATTAAGAACATCACAAACTTGGTCGATCAATTCTCGAATCTCGTCAGGCGTAACATTCCCTTTCTCGAAAGCGTCATTCCTCGTTAACATAACGTCATTATGACTAATTGACTTGTTCCTTATGCATCGTATCCGCTCAACTAATTCCGATTGTTGGCCCCGGAGTTCCTCGATTAATTGCGCCTCCTTGGCCAGTCCGCAGTTTTTGAGATCATTTTGGAGCTTTTTGAGGCCAAGAGTATCGCCCTTGGAATCAAACAGTTTGGAAAGGGACAAAATGGACATATCAGAGAGTGCCCGGTCCACGACCACGAAGAAATCCTCATACTTTGGGGAATTTATTGTCGATTCATATTCTGGGTACGCACGGTTCACTAAGCCCCACCATGTCTGAATGCAAACGTGTGCAACTACCGCCTCACCGCGGACACGCTGGAACGCGCTACCAAGCTGGCTATAGAGGTCTGCTTTATTTGAAATAGATCACTCCTCCCCTGAGCGGGTGAGCGACTGATCGTACCACATGAGGAGTTTGGGGTCTTCCTGGAGGATTCTTTCCGGTATCTTGTCAGCCACGGCGATAATTGTGGCATAGTCGAGCGCCTGCCATGCTTTCCTGAATCCGGCCCGGACGGCCTCGAGGCGAAATACTTTCAGGCGTCTCTCTGATGTCTCTTAACTCGGATGACAAGAAAGAACACTCTGCTATTGGATCACGGCGACTTTTCCATATCTTTGACAGGCATCTGCGAAAGTCTTTCCAGTAGTTTCATCGGTGACAGGTTGGCAGCCGTTAGTTCTTGTGATAATTCCTCAAGCGCTTTCTCATCACTGATATCGGTTAATTTCGACCTGACTCGACGGAGCACGGCGGCGATTTCATCAAACATTCGTTTTAGCTGTTCAGGAGTGATATGTAAAAGGGCCTTGGCATGAGCAATAGCTTCTGGGGCAATAGTCATGCGAGGACTCTCAATCAGGCACAAAATCTTGGTATTGTTTTCGCATGTTCTATTGTCGCGAACCCAGTTTTCATGGCTTTGCGCTTGCCGGATGTCATTGGCTCCGATGGGGTCATCCGGCGTGTGCTCAGACTTGGCCTCATGTAGCACATGGATCAAGTTTTCAATAGACCAGATGCAATCAGGTGCGGCATTCCCTTTAGGTATTTCTGCATGGAACCCCAGCATCTCACCGAGTCCTTTGAGACCTTGATGAAATGTCTTGTGCTTGGTAGCTTGGAGGTTTTCCTCAATCTCACTGAGCCGTTGTTCAAATCGATTTCCGACAACACCCCAATCAGTCAATAACCCCCGGATTGTCTCAACAGCTACCGCAGCCAGCACAGCATTTTGTGAGGTTTCAACATCCGAACTGAATGATTGCCTCAAGCGCACAAACCAACTGACGCCAGCACAGCATTTTGAGGCACGCTCTAGTAAGTCGCTTGCGGTATCTTGATAGTTTTCATCTCCAGTGGTTTCATGTAGCGCCAGTGCTACTTCAGCTGAAAGGTAGTACCACCAAGCCCGATATGCTTTTGTTTCGTCACCGCCAAGTGCGTCCGCGACTTTTCGCGCGTGTACAAGCGCGCTCGGAAAGTTTTCAGTCCACATTGCATAGAGATAGGAAACTTCGTCAGCGACTACGGAATTTAGCCGGCATGATATTGGATCAGCATGACGGGAAAAACTATCGCGTAAGGCGAGTATCGCGACTTCGGCATTTTTCCAATCGTCGTTCTTTGATAAAAATGCTTTCCACAATTCCCGAAAATCTTCTGTAGTCTTACCCCTTGAATTTCTTATGCCGAATTCAAGTTCAGCCTGCAGTTCTGGATTCAAGATGCGCCGATTCTCACTCTTTAACAGAAAATCAACCAAAAAACGCCCGATCACGAATACAATTGCATAGTCATTATCAGATCGTGTGCACCGACCAACGCCTTGGGCAAAGCGTGTTATCACGCGATCTCTTAACAGGGAAGATGCTGATATTCTAGACCACAGAAACCTCTCTTGCAGATTCGTTCCATTGGGTAGTCCACCGAAGATTAGTAGGCGACAAACATCATCCGGCAAATCCAAACCGTCGTAGCGTGAAAGAATCAAAGCAACATTTTTGCCGTTTAAGAACGGAGCGATGCTATCCTCAATATCAGTAGCGCGAAGAATATTCATCTCCAGTTGTTCAATGGTGTTGATCAGCTTTGTTCCTTCAGAATCATATTGACCGGGGACGAGAATAAGGCTTCGTTGAAGCTCTTTAACTGCCTCTTCTACAACTTCAATCATTTCTTCGTTGGGCATTGTAATTTCAGGAATGAGGAATAGTCTTCGCCCACTACCACGTTTGTCCCATCCTGCAGGAAGCGGCAATCGCTTAATAGATCTGACGCCGGTAATACGTTCTAATTCTCCACCAGCCCCCAAGGTTGCTGACATATAAATCCTTTGAGTCGCTCGCTCAAATGGAGCGTGTATTTGAGTTGGTGGAAGGAATGGCCGGATGAGAATTGAGTCCCAAGAGATGAAAAAATTGCAGGCAGCAAAGTGATCCTTGATAGCGTTCCATGCATACCACGGTGGTGTATTTTCTTCAAGTTTCTCGTCCAGCAAGTTTCTAATCGCATCTCTGTGTCTAAGGATTGAGGTACCAGCAATCAATTTAATTTCGTTGGCCTTTGTAATATCCCAATCAGTGTTATATGAGATGTCTGAATAGAACCCTGAATCCAATTCATTACGTAATAGCTCTACGAGCGCGTTATAGGTGGCTGGAACGGTTGAACGTGAGATTTCTACGGACCACATACTGCTCATGAAATTCTCACCGGCGTGGGCATCATCCAGAATCAGAGTCTGAGCGTCTTCAATTCGGGGATTGATATTGAATATCCCACTATATGTGGTTATTGCGATAGCACGACTTGACTGATAGTCGCTGAACTCTTGTGGAGAGTAGTTACTTTGCCTGCCAACCAACACATGTGCCTTAATTCCATAGTCGCGCGCTTGAGATCCAACCTGTTTAGCAAGCTGGCGAGTAGGGCATAGGTAGGATACGCGATCACCAAACGATTGTCGTCGCCATTCTGCGATTAACAATCCTACAAGCGTCTTCCCTGATCCTGTAGGAAGTTCCACGGCAATATCACGTGCGTCAAGACATTTCTGGTGATAGGCGCGAAGTAGGTCAGCTTGGTGCGACCACAGGTGCTTAATATCCGAAGCCCGTTCTCTTAAGTTATGGAACAGTGTTTCTGGATCAGCAGGCCCGATTGTTTCGGCAAAGTCGGTTTCGAAAATGTTCTTCTTCGCAATCACACCTTCTCCTCCAAACGGGTGAGCGCTTGATCGTACCACATGAGGAGTTTGGGGTCTTCCTGGAGGATTCTTTCCGGTATCTTGCTGGCCACGGCGATAATTGTGGCGTAGTTGCGTTCCTGCCATGCTTTCCTGAATCCGGCCCGGACGGCCTCAAGGCGAAATACTTTCAGGCGTCTCTGTTTCGATTCCTCGTACTCCTTGAATTCGCGCAGCAACGTTCGTTCGCGCACCATCTCCAGGTCTTTGGCCTTGTTCGGATCAGGCACATACCAGCGGTTTCTGGCCTTGGCTTGAAGTGCCGGGTCGTTCTTCTGACGGTTACGCAATTCCTTGCAGTTCGAGGAGAGGTAGCTGTGTATCTGGCTGGGCACCTCGCTTTTGCCGGCGTAGGACAAGAAATTTTCCCGGAGTAACTCAGAAAGCTCCAGGACCTTTTCATGCTTCTGCCAGCCGCCGATTTCCCTCAAGAACTGTGGATGGATGTCCTGGAAGGTCTGGGGTTTCTTCGTTAGCTGCTGCTTGAGCCACTGGATGGCCGATGCCTCGTCGGAGACGAAAAGCTGTAGTTGGAGTACCTCCTTGACCGTCATGTGTTTCTTATCATACTCAACCACCTGGTCCGGCAAGAAGTACATGCCGTAGCGCGCTGGGAAGCGTTGCTCCAGGCCGGCGTAGAACTCAGCCGCGGAGAGAGGAATTGTTACACCGCGCTGAACATGGAAAGCCACCATACGATTGAAAAGAAGGTGGTTCAAGCGTTCAGCGATGACCTCGGCTTGCCCTTCTTTGGAAACAAACACGGGGAGCTGTCGCATGTGAGTACGGACGAAATCCCAAGCACCATCGTCGGTTCCAGCCACTAGTTTGAAGCGGTCTTCAAGACCACTGTTGGGTTTATAGGCAGAGATAACGAGGTCTTGCTTGACGGCCGTACTCGTAACTTGCCGGAAAGAACCCTGCTTTTTGTCGAGGGTCCTAACGTCTGCAACTACGAATCCAGCGGCGAGCATGGCCTCCTGGATGGCATTCCATACAGCATTTTTGGAGTTGTGGAAAACGACGGTCATCCAGCGGCCCGGTTTAAGAATACGGTGGTATTCCTCGAAACACCGCTGCATCAAGTGCTGGTAGTCTAAAATCGTCTTATTCTTCGCTCTATCTACGATTGCTTCAGGCTTACCACAGGTATGGACACGGTACCACGACTCTATAAGATAGTTGAGGTCGGCGTAATAGATGTTTTCTCCGAAAGGTGGGTCGGTGAACACGTAATCTATGGAGTTATTGGGGATAGCAAATGTCGCGCAATCACCGGTCGTAACGATCGTACATTGTGTCAACGACGATAATCGTTCAAATGACCTAGGCACCTGAACAACTTTCCTGTCAAATCGATACCAAGGTGTAATCTCTGCAATCTGGGACGGAACATAGTACACACCACTTAATACTTGGTTCGATTGAGATCCTTGATTAGCACGAAATCGATTAAGTATAGACATCGTGACAATCGCTTGTTCGACAAAGAAAAGTAATATATTACGAAGGCGTGTACTATTCGCATGGTTAGCACAACGCCACAATGCTGCCAATGCGTGAGCGGCCCGGGGCAGAAACATATGATGAACGCGATTTGTACGCGTCGTACGCATGCGTCCAACTCGAGTCATCTGGCAATCCGGGAGCTCAACTGTCGGGACTTCCGTTGGCATATCCAGATCAGCTATCCGCTTCAGTAGTTCAAGGTCTCTAATGTCAGGTTCCTTCTCATACTTCCGCCTTCCTACCGTGTAGTTGATGAGCACTGGGACTCGCTTAGGGCGAAGATCAGTACGCTGGCGGACTGTGTCGAAGAAACTCTCGAACTGGAGATCCATCTGCTCCTTGACAGCGATAGAACTACAATGTGGGCATTCGATATACTTGCTTACCTGTTTCGTTTCTGGGTCGAGTGCCTCCTTCATGAATACCACCTCACCCGCGCACTCCCGACATGAAAATACCTCACTCCAAACAGTGTAGTTGATCCGCCCCTTGGTTTTCTCATCCGTGTGCAGAGTCTCATACATCCAGCCGATCTCTTGTTCCACTTCGTCGAGAATCTTCTGGGCCGCCCTTGCAAATTCACTGACATCGAACGGAATGTTATAGTTAGCGGTAATGAAGGTCGCCGCTGGCGAAAGGTCGCCCAGAATCACGCGACGCGTACCCCACTCTGGCGCCTTTCGGCCTTCCTCTTCCCACTTTCGTTCGATTTCTTGGCGGTATTTTGGCGCCACCGTTCCACACCACTGAGCTGCAACGCCAGTCATACCAGAGCCGCAGAATCCATCTAGGACGATGTCGCCTGGCTTCGTGTAATGGAGGATGGACGGAACGATAGCTAGATGTGGCACTTTGGTATGGTAGCCATGCGCCTTGTAGAGCGGATCGGTCTTGCCAACACTTACATCCACGGCAAATGGCTTGCGAAGATATGCTTCCTCCGGGTGATACAGACGACTGTGCTGCGCGACGAACTCCGCCAGGAACGGATTCGGGCAGGCCGTGTAGTAGGGCGGGTCGGACAGTGCCAGGATGTCTTCGTCCTCGCCAATGGGAAATCCCTCGATCTTGCGGAACTCGGGGTCTTTGAGTTTCTCGCGCAGCTTCTCCAGGAAATACTTCCGGCGCTGCTCGTCGTTCTCGAAGGTCATACCCAAACATTCCGCCGTCCCGCCAGTTTTCGCGTAGGTTTCCTGAAACAGGGATGAGTTGTCCTTATATTCAGGCATCTTTATCCTCACTGTTGTCCTTGCCTGGATTGTTTACCTTTAGGAGTTTGTGCAGTGACCAAGTCTCCCACTGGCGCTTCGACTTGTACAGTGACCAAGTTGGTGTGACAAGGTCTTTTATCACTCGTTCGCCTCCCCATCAGTTGCTTTTTTCCGGGCGCTCAAAAGCCCGCGTCCGGCCTCTGTCACCACGTAGGCCTGATCCGGGTGGTTGGACTCGTCCGGATGCGTCATACGAATCAGTTTGGCATGTATAAGCGGTTCCAGGTGCTTCCGGCGAAAGAATGTGCGGTGTGTGAGTCCTATTTCCCGCATGAGAGCGGCCTGCTTTCGGGGTACTTCACAAAGCTTGATAATCTTCCGTTGGCGGTCGGTCAGGTTGATCAGTAAAGGAGTGACCAAGCTGGCCTCAGGGCTGCCAACTTGGTCACTGACCAAGTCTCCCATCAAGTCGTCAACTTGGTCAGTGACCAAGTTCCTCACTGGTTCATCGACTTGCGCAGTGGACAAGTCCTCACTGTATGAGTCTGCTTGGTCAGTCTGGCGAAACTGGTCCTCCAGATGCTCGGTCAGAGCATACGTTTTGCCGACTTCGACAGCTTTAAGGAGAATTTTCGTCGTCAAGGCATCGGCAAGCTCTACCGCCTGCGATCCTGTAAGACCCGTCACGGCCTTGATTTGCAGAACCGTGATCGTCTTCTCCCGGCAGGCAAAGGCGAATACCCTAGCCTGCTCGTCGGTGAGATGCACACCGAGGCTTGCCTGAAAAAGAACCTGTTGTTCTGATAGAAGCTCTTCCTTTTTCAGGACGAGTTCAAAGCACTTGCGTCCTTTATTGTTGGTGATAACAGGTGGGATGTGGCCTGACTGTTGCCAGTTGCGGAAGACATCGCGCAGTCCCCATCCGGCGTTTTCGCTCAGACCAATGCGTCGGAAAGCGGTCACAATCCGTGGATTGCGAACCTCCTTTTCACCAGGTTCGAGCAGGTCAGCATCGGTAGCGAAGGCGTCGCCGGGATTCCAGAAAACGGTCTGGTCGGTATAGTGGCGGATCTCCGCTTTGCGAGAATGGTCGGAATAATCCTGGTGTGTGAGAAGGTTAACCATTGATTCGCGAAAAGCACGGTAATCCGGTGGCGTGTCGTCACGCTGCAAGGATGCCGGGTCAACCCGGAATGGTCGATCTGCAAAGCTCTGATACCAAATGATAAGGGCTTGCCAAGTACAGATGAGGTTTTCGTCAAGAACGATGCGGTCGACCCAGCGTTCACCCGTGTCTGCCAAGTCGCGAGCCAGCGAAAATCGCTGGCAATCCACGACAGGCCGTGGCAAAAATTGACGGAAGGTCGCATTGGTTCCAAACAAAAAAATCGCCGCGCGCGAAGGAGATACTTGACCATGCTGCTCAACGAGCAAGCCCATCTGGTTAAGAAAATCTGTATTGGATAGCGTTGCATAGGATCGGTTCCCCGGTCGCCCCTCGTAGACCGCCCGATACCACCTGATGCTCTCCAGGTCGAACGCCTTGCTCAGGTCCAAGCCGACAGGCTGGCCGTCGTAACGGTCGACAGCGGCATCCACAAGGAAGCGGTTTCGCTCGTTGTCCGAACAACGTACATCGCTGCCCCCACTGCGAATATATGATCGGCGAATGTCACCGTTAAGGAATACGGGCTTCTCCGAACGATGGACTTCCGGCACATAGAAGATGAGCAGGTCTGACTCACCATGTTTGTGCAATTCTCCATGGACTTTCACGATGACGCTCAGCTTGTCGCGCTGGCGCAACGTAGTCAGAAAATCACCCTGAACCTTGTCAATATCAAGGACTCCGACAACTTCGAAGTTTTGTCCGTTTTTCCTGACACCAAACACAAGATGCCCGCCATCGGTGTTTGCAAAGGCGGATACTGTCTCATAGACATTTTTCGGTACGTCACTCCGCGCTTCCTTGAACTCAACGTCACGCCATTCATGCGCACTGAGCAATTTTATCAGTTCATCCTGTGTCATGGGGTCACTCCAGCACGATCCTTACCTTGCCGGGTTCCTTGCCTTTCGTGAGTTTGTCCAGATATTCTTCAAACCGCTTTTTCATCTCCGTAGGCGTTGTCGGTGAGCCGCCGGAAAGCAGGGCCGCGCGAAGATCCGCAGTATCAACTGATACCTTCTCGAGCCCTGAAAGCATCTCGTCCAGGGCCTGGATGAAGTCCTGGTCGAGAGCGTCCGGCAGGGACTGCTTCCTGATGAAGTCGTTCACCAGTTTCCTTGGTTCGGGCTTGAGCAAATCCAGGTTACCCTGGGTAGTCGGGTCCTCCAGGTTGGTGAGCAGCGCCCAGGTCCAGTCAGCAATTAGTTTGTCCAGTTCCTTGTCCAGGCTATCCAGTTTCGCGCCGGCCCAAGCGGTGGGCGGCTCTGCGCCGGGCTTGTAGTCGCAGTGAGGACAGACAGGCGAGGCATCCAGGTCTCGTTCCGTCAGGGTAAAGCAGCTCTTCAATTCGGCCAGGCGGTCTTGAAAATCAGTAAGATGCTGGCGAGGCATCAACTTAATGGCGGATAACTTCTGCAACGCTTTGAGACGCTCGTCACCCAGGAGAGCAGTCTTACGCTTGTCTTCGTTTACACCCAGCCGTGCCTTGGCATGTAGTTCCAGGTAGGTCTTTACATAGTCTTTCTTGAGATTAGTCAGTTTGCGCTGTGTCTGTTGACGAAAGGTGGCCACGCCGCGCTTATCCGGCTCGTCGAGTTGGGCGAGAACTTCATCACGCGTCCTTTGTGTCTTGCCCAACCATTCGTGTTCCATTGGCAGCGCTGCCTCGGCCGTGGAAAGGAACGCAGCGGTGGAACCGAGGTCGGCCACCAGTCCCTGGAGGGCTTCGATCTCCGCGAGAGAATCAAGACCATGCTGGTAAGATGTGACTGCTTGGACGTCGTACCGAAAATTCTTGAACTTGCCGGGAGAAGTATAGACCTGGAGCGATTCCAGGAAGGTCTTGGTGTCATCCAGCCGGGCGCGAAGCGCCTGCGTCTTTTCTTCGACAAGCAGGTTCCGGCGCCAGAAGGGCAGTCCGCTTTGCAGGCTCTGTTGCGAGCGTATCAGCTTCCCCACCGCTTCGGTGATGGCTATTTGAAGCTGCCGGACCGGTTCTTCTTTATTTTGGGTAACCAGTTGTGCCATGCCGGGCGTGAGACCAAGCAGTTCAAACAGGGTCTTGAGCGCCGGGAGATTCCAGTCCTTGGGCTGTTCGATGTGTTTGAACTGCATGAGTTCATCCACCTCGGTCCCCGCCAACTGTGACAGACCGGTGGCATCGAACTTCCTGCCCGGGATAGCGAGAACCAAGTCGCCGGAGTAAACCAGGGTGGCCAGGACGACAGCAACCCATTCCGGCTCCAGGCGTTGATAGTCCTTGTCCATGTATTCCACGCCTTTATCGTCTTGGATCAACTCTGGACGATTGACCACCTGTCCGTGTCCCTTCTTCTTGAACATCCCCAGGATGTGTCTTGCGTATTTTGATTTGCCGGGGTCGATGCGTACGCCGTCCAGCAATTCCAAGGCATCGAGTACGGCGGTGGCCTGCTTGGTGCGGTTTTGCCCTGCTATGGCGCGCAGGGCATCTTGCGCGGCCTGGGCCCGGTTGCCCCCGGTGATGAGCACCGGAAAGATGGGGTATTCGGGCGCCTGGTCCTGGAAGTGGGCGTCCAGACAAACGCCGGAAACGGTATTCACCAAGTCGCGGAAGTTGATGCGCTCATGGGAGCCGATGCCAGAGAGTTTCCGGATGGACTTGCCCTTGGCCCATTCGGGGAACGACTTGGCGCGCCCCTGCCAAGTGATCTCGAAGGCATCGTTGATGTGTTTTTGCAACCACTGCACCAAGCCCTGTAGAAAATCGGACGCCTTGGACTCGTAGATGGACTTGGCGTGCCCGGAAGAAGTGGAAGCCAGGTTCAGGGCGGCGGCATAATTGCCCAGCGCAGTGCGGAATTCATCGTCCGGGTTAGTGAGCCGCAGAAACAATTCGTCGGACTTCTTCTCGTCCTTGAAGCGCGGCGCATCGAAGGGCTGAATGAAATAAAGGTAGAAATCCCGTGGGGGGACGGCGGTGGAACGTTCGTTGGGCGCACCGAAAAAGAGGTATCCCTGGCGCGCAGTCTTACGTTCAAGCCATTCCAGTTCATGTTGCCAAATCTTGTAGCCGGTCACGTAGGTTTGGTCGGTACACTCCATGACCCGTTTCAGGGCCTCGTAGTAGTAACGGTCCAATTGAGATGAATCGAGGCTCTCGGCCCGTTTCTCGATCAGCGCGTCGAAGTCATCGGTTTTCTTCAGGTCAAGATAGAACTGGCGGTTGTCCGGGTTCGATGAGATAAACTGCCCGCTGACCGTCTTGTGGATTTCCCGCAGGACGGTCTCCACTTGGGATAACAGGTCGTCGGCCGGGTCGCCGCCCAAGTCCTCGATGCCGGGTTGATACAGGCAGAGTCCGTCGCGCAACTCCTGGGCCGTCGCGCCTAAGGGGGCGTAGATGTCGCGGGTGGTAAGCCGGTGGACCGACAGGGCATGGATGATCCGCAATGCCATGGGTTGGTAAGCCGGGCGTGTGAAGGCCAGCCGGATGCGGGACTCCAACACTTCGCTGCACTCGATCACTTCCCTGATTTCCGGAATAGCGCGGAAGGATGGGTTCTCGCGGAGATTGTTCCAATAGGTGTCGTAGGCAATGAGTCCGGGGTGGTCGCTCGGCACGTCCTGATCGAACATCTTCTTCATGGCTGAGGAGATCGTTCTCAGCGCCTCGCGCTTCTCCACGATAGTCACCCGTTCAAAGGTGTCGATGTAGTCGGGATGCACCGGGAAAAGACGAACGAACTCGTCCATACGCTCGTTTATATGGCTGTAGAACTTGCTGAAGGGCGTCAGGTACTCGCGTATCCTGGTTTGCTGCTCGCCGGTCTTCCTGAGCAACCGCTCAGCAACCACGAATTTAACGTCCCTGCTGGCGATGCGTACTTGTTCAAAGCGATCCTTCACCCGGCGAACACTATCGGCCACGAAGGAAAAACGCGGACTGTCAAAGATGGCTTCCTGAACACCGGCCACGAAGCGGAAACGCAGGTCCTTGCAAACCTCGCCGATTTCACGAAGGAAATTCAGGTCCAGGATGAGTTCCTGGTCCTTGCGGGTGCGCAGATAATCGAGTAGCTCGTCCACGACGAGGAGCAAACCGTGGTCTGGAAACTTCTGGTGGAAAGCGGTCATCATGTCTTCAAAGGAGCGCTTGTTGCCGGATACCTGGTCGGTGGAAGGAAAGTTGTAACTCACGCCCATCGTCGCAAGGCGCTCCTCCAGTTCAGCCACAAGGATGTCCCGCAGGGACATGGTGGTGGCCCCGATCTCGGTGCGGACTACCTTGAACCTGCCGCCGATTTTACGGGCGGCATCTGCCACTTGGGTATTATGCAAGCCGTCGGCGAGAGCAGGATTCTCCGCAAGCACGGAGATTACCGACATGAGATGGGACTTGCCGGTGCCGTAGTTGCCGACCACCAGCAGGCCTTTGTTGTCAGTGGGCTGCTCGAACTGCAACTGGGGAATAACCAAGCCCGTCAGTTTTTCCGCTATTTCCCCGGAGATGACGTAGGTCTCAACAAGCTGCCGGGCTGCGGCCGCTTCGTCGGCGTCCCGCAACTGCACCACGGACTCGATAGGCTCAAACTGAACCAGGTCACCGTATTTCATCGCGTCTGCACCCTGCAATGGAATTTGCTGCCCTCATTTCGCCCCCTCTGGACATGCCACCAGTAAATCATGCACTGGATAACGTCTGTACTCAGGATGGTTCGGAACAGCATAGGTCAGTAAATTGTTGGTAACCGCGCCGCTCCATGCGGCAACCACAGTCTGGTTGCGAGAAAGTCCCCGGAGCAGTTGCAGCGGGTCTTGCGCCAGGCCAACGTCAAAGATGATCTCGAGATTGTCAAGCAGGATCATGCCTTCGTTACCGTTACCGACAATCTCCCCAAGAAGACGAGATGCCTGCAAGGTGCGTTGGCGCTCGGTCAACTCCAGCATCCTGCGGGAAAGTTCGAGGTTCACGTTGACCAGTAGCGCGCCTGTACGCTCCCGTACATCCCGAAGCGCGCTGGTTTTGCCGGCGCCTGCCGGCGCCACGACCAATATTAACCGGTGATAGAGTCCGGCTGCGCGGCTGACTTTTCGCATGATCTGGTCTGCAAGTGGTTCCGCTTTCATTTATTCAAAGAAGGCCTGATGCCAGATGATAGTCACCGTTTTCGCGGCGATGTCGAGCGGCAGGGTTTCGGCCTGCAATTCCTCCTGCGCATACCAGCAATAGGCGGACTGTTCGACCATGGATGCCATCGCTTCGGTAATAACGGTGACGTCCACGCCGTTGACTTCCGTTATGCCGTGATGCTTCTTCAGGGCATGGACAAAGCGTTCAATGTGATGCGCCCGCATTTCCCACCATATTTTCCGGTAGCGCTCGTTCACTGTCATCGCCTCGAAAAATGCCCGCATGACGTCCCGGTTCTCATAATAATGTTCCAGGTAGCCGCGATTGGCTTCCAATAGCGCCTCGTATGGCTTGCTGCGAAAATCGGCGTGCACGGCCCGGCTGGATTTCAGCAATACTTCATGGATGTCTTCAATCAGGTTGGCAAACAGGTCTTCCTTGTTTTTGAAGTAGCGGTACAAGGCGCCCATGGACAGTTTTGCCTCGTCGGCCACGTCGGCCATGCGCATGCCCACATAGCCTTGTTCGGCGAAGACCTTGCGCGCGGCATCCAAAATACCGGCGCGCGTACGCTTGCCTTTCGGCGTGACTGGGAGCTCATCCATTTTTTCTTATATCTAAAGTGAGCGGGAATACCGTGTGTTGCAGGGTGTCATTATTCTATCACTCCGCCGGGATTATCACTAACGCGCGGAGGTTTGAAACCTGGCCCGGCCCGCTTTCAGGACGGCGTTGCCAGCAACGGTCGCCTCGAAGTTCAAGCCGCCGTCTGCGATCTTGCCCGTAGCGATGTCAATGGTGTCGCCGGGCATCACCGGCGCGGCGAGGCGGGCTTCCAGTTCGCGCAACTCGGCCGGGTGCGCATCCACGGCCTCAGCCAGTTTCCTGGCGGCAATGCCCAGCGTACAGAGGCCATGCAATATGGGCCGGTCAAAGCCGTTTGCGCGGGCGACGTCCATATCGATATGGATGGGGTGCAAATCGCCGGTCAACCTGTACAAGGTGGCATGGTCGGGCAAACTGGTGTAACTGCCCGTCCAGGTGTATTCAGGCGTTTCTGCATTTGCTGAACCTGACGGGCCGCGTTCACCGCCCCAGCCGCCAAGACCGGGCAGGAAAATGCCGTAGGTTGCAGTAAAGATCTCCGATGATACTTCGATATCGACTACCGACGCCTTGCCCTTGTCCCAGACACCGATAATGCGGCCGCTGGATTGAACCGGGCCTTCTGCCGGCATGGGTTGGTGCATGATCAATTTTTGTGAGGCATGCAGGGACCGCTTATGGTCATAGGCCCCCAATTCGCCGGCGGCCTCCACCGCCCATAATCCCAGGGCACAGGCATAGCCGGGCAAGGCGCGTAAATCCCGTTCATAGACAAGGTCTAGTCGCTCACTGGTACCGCCGACTGCGATGGCGTATAAAATCGTATCGCGCGCATAATACGCTAACTCCCGCGAGCCTAATTCATAGCCAATCAGTTCCTTCAACTCCATCATTTGTTCTCTTTCAAATAAGGTTTAATCGGCGCTCTCATCTGCGGGTTTGTTGTGACAGGGCCATTTCTCAGGGTTTTTTTCTCTTTGCCCTGGCGATTGCTTCGCGGCGTTCCGCCGATGTCAGGATCTCCTTGCGCACGGCCTGCCAATGCGCCGGGTCGTATTGGCCGCCATACAAGGCATTGAGCAGGCCCTTGGTATCGGCAGCCGCGCGGGGGACATTGGTCGCCGCCTGTCGGACCAGTTCCGCTATCTTCGGGTCCGCGTCTTGCTCATCAACCAAGTGCGTAACCAGACCGGCCCGCAAGGCAGCGGCGGCATCGAACCGCTCTCCCAGCGCCAGTAAACGGGTCAAGGTATCGCGCGGGAATAACCGGCTCAGGCGGGCGACGGCATCCGGGTTATACAAGTGCCCCAGGCGCGCAGCCGGTACCTGGAACCAGGCATTGTGGGTAGCGATGCGTAAATCACAGGCCAGCGCCACATCAACGGCGCCACCGATACAGGCGCCCCGGATCAATGCGATCACCGGTATAGGCGCATTGTTTATGCCATCGGTTACCTTGCTGATAGCAACATCCATTTCAATATCCCCGATCGTCCCGGTCAGGTCGTATAAATCCGCGCCGGCGCTGAAACAATCACTGCCGCCGCTGATGATCACGGCGCGGCACCCGGCTTGAATCTCGCTGTTCAGCGCGGCTTGCAACTCCTCCAGCAGGGTATAGGAAAGCGCATTCTTCTGTTTCGCCCGGTTCAACGTCAGGCACAGGGTATTGTCCTTATATTCGGTCAGGAGCACGGGTGGCATCAGGCAGCCTCCAATTCTTTTACGGGATTACTCCACTTGTCGATGATGTCAGTGTGATCCATATTCAGGGATTCTTCCAGGTCCTCGGCAATATCCAATATCCGCGCCTCGGCAAAGGCAGGGCCGACTATCTGCAAGCCGACCGGGAGTGAATCCACCAGGCCGCAAGGCAGGCTTGCCGCCGGGTTTCCGGATACGTTAAAAGGCGCGGTACAGGGGAACGCCCCCCACAGCCAGTGAACTTCCCGGCCGTCTATTCGGGCCGGTCGTTGCCCGATGGGGAAGGCCGGCACGGCCGTTGCCGGCGTTGTGATCAGGTCAAAATCATCGAACAGCGTTTGCATCCGCCGGTTGTATTCGACGTGGCGACGGCGCGCTTTTTCGACGTCCTCCGCCGACAACTCCCTGGCGAGTTCCAGCGAACGCCTTTCGTAACCGGTGAGAATATCCGCGGCTTCATCCAGCAGGTGATCGCGTTCGCGATATTCATTATGCAGGACCAGGGGGCCGAAGACCTCTTCCCAACCATCAATATCCAGGTCATATTCAACGACTTCGTGCCCGAGTTCAGCTAATTTTCCCACGGCCGCTTCAGCAACGGCGACAACCCGGGGGTCATGGGGGCGGTTTCCCGGCCGGGCGCACCAGGCGATGCGCATACCTCGTTGAGGGGCAAGTCTTGGGTATTCCATTTCCGCCAATATTCCCAGGACTACGCGGGCGTCGGCGACCCGTCTGGCAAAGGGGCCGGGTGAGATAAAATCGCCCATGGCGCTGAAACTATCTTCATTGCGGCACAAGCCATAGCCGGGTTTGATTCCGAAGACGCCGGTAAATGCCGCCGGGATACGGATGGAACCACCGCCATCCGCGCCGACGGCAAGGCTGGACAGGCCCGCCGCCACGGATGCGGCTGCCCCGCCACTGGACCCCCCCGTTGTCCTGCTGATATCCCAGGGATTATGACAATCATCGACAAAGCGGTTTTCCGTGGTTGCCGACTGGGCAAACTCCGAAGTATTGGTCTTTCCGGTAAAGACTGCGCCGGCTGCGCGGAGCCGCCGGACTAGATCCGAATCATGGCGCGATACATTAGACTTATAGGCCAATGAACCGAACGTGGTGACGTAGCCCTCCACGTGAAAAGTATCCTTGATGGAAACGGGCACGCCACAGAGGGGGCCGGCATCGCCGTTGCGATAGGCCTGTTCGGCGGCGGCGGCCTGTTGCCGGGCCAGCTTGTCGGTCCTGCCTAAAAAGGCGCTCAATACCGGGTTGAACGCGTCTATTCGATTGAGCGCGTCTTCCGTGACTTCGACCGGCGATAGTTCGCGCCGGCGATATGCCACAATCAATTCATCGACCGGCCAATAGATGGGAGATGCCTCGGGCAAGACGCCAGGGGGTAAAGGAAGATCGTCGTTGCCGCCCACTGATTTCGAATGCGGGTCAGGCATGGGGATAGACTCCGCCACTGACACCGTAAACTTCACCGTTAATGTACCCGGCCTTGTCACTGACTAAAAAGGAAACGATGTCGGCGATATCCTGGGGCTGACCGAGTCGCCCGACCAGGGAGCGGTTTTCCACGTATCCGTCAAAAAACTCATCCGGGTAGATCTTGCGTAAAAAGTCATTGTAGATAAGCCCCGGCGCCACTGCATTGACGCGAATGCCATGCTTGCCGTTCTCCGCCGCCGCGACGCGGGTGAGCGCGTGTACCCCTGCCTTGGCCGCGGAGTAGGCCGCGCCGTGCTCCGTTGACGTTTCCCAAGCGGCAATGGAGGAGATATTGACGATAGCGCCGCGGTTCCGGTCGATCATGCGCGGCAGGGCATGGCGCATGCAGTTGAATGTGCCATTCAAGTCAACGTCGATGCTGCGCAGCCAGGTTTCCCGCGCCATTTCCGCGACCGGCTCGATCTTGTTCCAACCGGCATTGTTGACCAGCACGTCCAACCTGTCGCGCTTCTCGATCACGGTATCGATGACTTCACCGACGGCAGCGTAATCGGTCACGTCAAGGGGCAAGGCTAAAAATTCCCGGTCGAACTCTTCCGACCATTTTTCGGCATATTCCCGACAACGACGCGCGTGGGCATCGGTGACAACGACGTCCATGCCGTCTGCAGCAAGCTGCCGGGCAACGGCGGCGCCGATGCCCACGCCGGCGGCGGCGGTAACCATTGCAACTTTATTTTCGTTCATTACCCCTCCTCCCGCAGCCTGGGAATGACGTCTTTGACCAGGGTGTCAAGCCGCCTGGCGCGGCCACCGGAAAGCAAGGCGAAACTGAAACGATCGATGTCCATTTTGCCGACCTCCCGCAAGCGGGAAACGCAGGCGTCAAGGTTGCCGGCAACCGCGACCGACTGGACAAACTCGGCGCTGACCAGTTCCTTATGTCCGGCGTGCAGGGACAGGTGGTCTTTATAGTGATATTTCTCCGCGGCTTCCCTGAATTCAGGACGATATTTTTCCCAGGCATCAGGCAGGCGCTTCCAGTCATGGAAAGTGGCGGCCTGACTCGTAGCCCAGGCGCGCACGTCACTGATGGCCTGTTCTTCGTCTTCATTGACACTCATGGTCACGATTAAATCGATGGTAAGCTCGCTACGGTCGCGGCCGGCTTTTTCCAGGCCCTCATAGATGTAATCCAGCTGCCACTTGCAGAAATCCGTATCAGTCGCCCCCATGAGGATCGCCCCGTCACACAGTTCACCGCAGAGCCTGAGCATGCCTGGCTGAGAGACAGCGGTAAATATGGGAATTTGCCGGCGGGCCGTAGCCATTTGCAATTCGTTGCCGAAGACTTCAATTACTTCCCCGGTGAATAATTTGCGAAAGTTTTCCACGCCTTCCCTTACCTCGGCAAGTTTCGATGGCCGGTCTCCGATGGATTGGACGGCGACCCAGCCGGCGCCCAGCCCGAGGATTGCACGACCGTCGGACAATTCATCTAAAGCGGTTGTCGCGTTGGCGGTGACCGTCGGGTGGCGGGTCCGCAGGTTCGTGCAAGCCGACCCGATCTGGATACTGCCGGTAGACAGGGCGGCAAGGTTCATGGCCGCATACACGTCTTTCATCCCGAGTTGATGGTCGATGAACCACAAGACCTCGAAACCATTGTCTTCGAACAGCTTGGCGGACTCACCCACGCTTTTCAAATTTTCGCGCGGGCTGACGCCGCGGGAAATACCAAAGCGATTAATCATATTGTTCTCCGGGTTAATATCTTTTGCAGGGTATTATTGTAACTGACGGGTTGATCGACGCTCATCAAATGACCGGCATTGGCAATTTCATGGTAGACGGCGTCATCAATCGCTTCCGTAATCATATCAGCGGCTTTGCGGGGGCAGAACGCGTCTTTATCCGCTCCTATGACGTCTACCGGGCATTGAATTTTTTCAAGCAAGGGCGTGATGGGTTGTTCATGCAGGCGCAGCATGGCCTTGGCCGCGTTGATATACCCCCCGCCGGCGCCGATGGCTTGCAACCGGTTTCGGGTCACGTCACGAACGTTGATTTCCTGGTTGACGATTTGCGCGGCAGTGTCCTGGTACAAGGCATCTGCAAAAGCGGCTCGATCATTTTCAAGAAGTTCGATGCGTTCCCGAAAAAAACCGGCGGCGGCGCGGCCTACCTTGGTCGAGGTCCCGGTCACGATTGCATTCAGGACAAGATCGGGTCGCATCGCCGCCGTCCATAGGACTATGGCCCCTCCCAACGAATAGCCGATACATTTTGCCGGGCCGGTGACGGTCTCGAGAAAACCGACCAGGTCATCGCCCAATTGCGCCAGGGTACCCTCGGCATTGCCCAGGCTGGTTTCACCGTGGCCGCGCAAATCGCAGGCAAACGCGTGAAACTCTTGCAGGCGCTGCCGGGCGCCGGCAAAACTGTGACGATCTTCGGCCAGCCCGTGGAGCATGACAACCTTTGCGCCCTGGCCCAAGCTCCGGCCGCTTTCACTAAAAGCGACTTCGATGTCGTTAATACGCTGTTTCATAAATTCATAGTAGTCCGCCAATATGGACGGGTGACTCGTCATTTCCCCGCAAGCGGGAATCCAGTGGAAGCTGTATCCTTATCGTTTTCATTGATAACGGCGCGCAGGTCAACCTTGCGGATTTTACCGCCCGCGGTGCGCGGCATGTCGCTGACAAAGCGTATGACTTCCGGGCAATTGCGCTTGGTCAACCCCTGTTCCCGACAGAACGACAGCAGTTCCTGTAAAGCCGGTTTATGTTCCCCGGACTGGATAACGGCGCATATTCGTTCCCCAAGGCGGTCATCGGGAAAACCGATAACCGCGACGCTTTCGATAGCGGGATGCCTGGACAAGACGTCTTCAATGGGAATCGGCGCGATATTGACCCCGCCGCGCACGATCAAGTCTTTCAGGCGTCCGGTGACCTGTACATAGCCTTGTTCATCAATCCGCGCCAGGTCTCCGGTGCGAAAAAATCCATCCGGCGTCAAGGATGATCGGTAGAGATCGTCCTGTCCGGCGTAACCAAAGAACACCCCCGGGCCGCGCATGACCAACTCGCCTTCCCGGTTAACCGGCAGTTCCCTGCCGGCGTCATCCAGCGCTTGCAGTTCCAGGCCCGGCAGGCCGATGCCCGCAGTGGCAATAATTTTCTCCCGGGGGCTGTCAGGCACGCTGGTCACCAGCCCGCCTTCAGTCATGCCCCACAGGTTGGTGACAAATGTATTCGGGAATTGCTTCCGGGCTTGTTCCATCAGGACCGGCGGCACCGGCGCGCCACCGCATAAAAACGATTTGAGGCTGTTCAGCTTGGGCGCCGGCCCGCTCCACCCGGCATTGACTAAATCTTTCAGGAAAGGGGTAGCGGCAGCCGTAAAGGCACAGCCGAATTGTTCGATCATTTCCAGGGCCTGTTCCGGGTTCCAGCAATCCTGCAAGACCAGGCACGCGCCGGTAAACAGGGCCAGGCGGGCGCCGTGGTAAGCGCCAACGCTGTGACCCAAGGGGGAGGCCATGAATATGGGTTGATCCGGCCCCAGGGAAAACCGCCCGGTAAAAGCCTGGTTCAAGGCGCCCAGGGTATTGGCGCTGTGCATCACCGCCTTGGGATGACCGGTGGTGCTGGAGGTAAAGGCAATATGGTCAACAGCCTCCGAGCACGGCAGCGGCGGTTGTGGTTTGCCTGATCTGCCTGGTTGTCGATGCAGGGGCCATTGATGCGGCCCGCGTCGGGCCATCATCAGCAAGTCGGGCCTGCTGTTGGTTGCGGCAATAGCGTCGATATATGAATCGCCGCGCCTTGGCGCGTTGAATTCATCGGTCGCGATCAGCAGACGGCAGCCAATGAGGTCCACGGCATGGGCCAGGTTGTTGGTATCCGTGGTGATCGGGATAGAGGCCGGTATGGCCCGCAATCGCAATGTCGCCAGCAGGGCAATTTGCCATTCAACCCGGTTGGGAAGCGCGATGAGTACCCGGTCGCTTGCGCCGATGCCGCGGGGCGAGAGTTCATGGGCCAATGCCGCGGCGGCCCGCAGCAATTGTCCGTGGGTCAACTCTCCACCATGATTATCGACGACGGCGGTCTCATCGAGTCGGTCAACAACCAGCTCCTGGTAACGGTTTTCAAGGCGCTCATCCTGCCACCAACCCATCTGCCGGTACCATTGCTCACGCTTTTGCCGGGTAGCCGGAATATCCGGGAGCGCCTGGCTAGTTTGCGACAGGTCTGACATATTCTAGCTCTTTTGCGCCCACTGTATTGCCGCTGGTCTCACCAATATCGTCTCCTGCAAGTTGCGAATACTATAGAAAACCCTGATTAATTCATCCTGAATTACCAGGGCGATAAAAAATAGTCAATGTCGCTTTTTTATATTTGCGACATCGCTTTCATTTTATTATGAAGATTACTACGCGCAGGCGCCTGGAGTCAAAACCAGGTAGGCGCTCCGGGAATTCGCGTGTGAGTACAGGGAAATTCTGGAATAATCTCCATGCCATGAAAAACCGAAAAAATATGCTGTGGAGATTATGTTGCGCCGGCGTCATCGGCTTGTCGATCTTGTGTTTTACCCCCCTTGTCATACCCGCCGGGCAATATCAGCCGTTACTGCTGGGCCTGCCACGCAGTCTCTGGGCCGGCATGTTGATTGCCTTCGCCATTCTTGCATTGGCCGTCGCAGGCACGTTTGTCCATCCCGGCATGAATGACGTAAACGCCAACCAGGACAAACAACCTTGAGTATCTGGTTTTTTGTACTGGGCGCCGTTTACCTGTGCTCACTGGTCGTGGCGACAGTAAAAGCGCGGCGACAGAACCGCAGTTCCAACGACTTCATGATGGCGGGCAAAAACCTGGGCTTTTTATTAGGGTGTTTGACGGTCGCGGCAACCCTGTTCAGTACGTTCACCTTATTGGGGATGCCGGATTTTTTTCGCCGCCACGGAATCGGCGCCTGGATATTCCTGGCGGTCTCGGATGCAGCCCTGGTGTTCTGCATCATCTGGTTTGGCGCGCACCTGCGCCGGTATGTTTCAGGCAGGGATTTCAGGGGAATCGCCGGGCTGATGACCGATGCATATGGCACCCGCTGGGCTGGCTATCTCTACCTCGTCGGTATCTTCCTGTTTCTCATTCCATACGTTGCCGTCCAGATCAGGGGGATCAGTATTTTCATGAATGCCGTCATTCCCGGGTTCCTGCCGGTTTGGGGCTGGGCGAGCCTTATCGTCGGCATCATGCTGACCTACAGTGAACTGGGTGGGCTGAAGGCCATTATTTATGCGGATGCCATCCAGGGTCTGATCCTGTTGACGGTAACGGTGGTTATTGCCTGCGGATTTGTCGCGCATTTCGGCGGCGTCGCAGAGATGTTTGAATCAGTGCGCGCAAGCAACGCAGCCTTGTTATCCACTCCCGGACCAGGGGGGTTATTTACGGCCCAGTTTCTGGTTGCCTCCTTTATCGCTATCGTGCTGGTTTCGATCACCCAGCCGCAAATGACCATACGACTGGTCATTATGCGTGATCTTAAATCACTGCATCGAATGGCGCTTTTGCTGGGTTTGTTTGCCATGATTATTATTCTGGCGACTATTCCCATCGGCATGTATGGCGCGGTCAGGTATGCGGACCTGCCGACCTCGGACTTCCTGGCGCGGGTATTGGCTACAGACCAGGTACCCATCATTGCGGCGGCGGTTGCCATCGGTTTGATTGCCGCGGCGATCTCCACGGCGGACTCACAACTATTTGCGCTGGGTAACGAAGTGCGCTCCATGTTGGTTGGAGACGAGCAGCGCAATATGCGTCATACTAAAATAGCGATTATATGTTTCGCATTGGGGTCGCTGACCGTAGCGATCCTCAGTGGCGATCAATTGGTCTTGCTGGCCCGGGTAAGTTTTGCCGGTACCGCTATCATGGGACCCTTCATCATTGCCGCGATACTGGCCCCACAACCGCCGGGAACGGAAATCATTATTGCGACCGGCTTGGGCCTGTTGATATTCCTGTGCTCCCTGTTTCAGATAGTCCCGGATACCGTATTCTCGATTCGATTAGATTTGTTGATTTTTCTTTCGTTATTCATCTTCGCTTTCCTTTCAACCAGTTATCGCCGCGCCCCGGGGGTTGCCTCAGCGGGCTGAGCCGTTGCTGACATCCTCGTAAATTTTGCCAACTGCCGCCCGATTGTATCAGGATGATTGTTCTACCGGATTCCGGCTTTCGCCGGAATGACGAGTAGTCTGAAAGTCGACGAACAGCGGGAGCGCCTGTTGGCGGAGGACCAGGCTTGACATGCAGCCTGATAATATAGAATATATAATGTCAAATATCTTCCGGATTGGGGTAAGTTCGTGCGGAGACTGTCAAGTGCGCAACTTCGTTGCCTGGCCTTGCTTTTGTGCGTGGCGCTCGTCGCCGCTGCATGTGGCGGTAGTGACGATCAGGGCGCAACCAAAGGGGCCGGCGGGCCTGAATTAGAGACAATCCGTATCGTCCCCTGGGGTCCCAGGTTCATAGATTTCATTGATTTCTACGTGGGTGAGGAGAACGGCTATTTCGCTGACGCCGGTATCCACCTCGAACAGTTGGCCGCGGAGGGCGCCGGCGATGCGGTGCGTTACGTGGTCGCCGGCAATGCGGATATCGCGATGGCCGATCCTTTCTCCGGCTATTTCGCCATACAGCAAGGCGCGGAACTGAGCGGCTTTTATTGCCCCTACACAAAGAGCTGGATGAAGCTGGTCGTCAATACCGCCAGCGGGATCAAGACACCGGCCGATCTCAAGGGCAAGACCCTTGCGGTGACCTCGCAGGCATCCGCCAGCCGCTACTACGCGATGTTCCTCCTGGCAGCCAATGGGCTTTCAGAGGATGACGTGACCATGGCGTCCGTGGGTCGCGATTTCGCTTCCGTCCTGCTGGGGGGCACCGTTGACGCCGCGTCGACCTGGGACAGCATCAACTGGGCCATGTTCCGAAACACGGGCAACCCCGAAGAGCAGGGCTACCAGGTTTGGGAGTACGAGCAGGTTCCTGGTCCCAACGACGTTTACTTCGCGCAGCGAAAGTGGCTGGAAGAGAATAAGGGCCTTGTACAGCGATTTATCAACGCGCTCCAGCAATCCAAACGCTGGATTGAGGAGCATCCGGCTGAGGCCGCTGAAATCGGCGCCCGCTATGCAGTAGGCGCGGATGATCCCGTCAGAAATCGGGCAGTCATCGACCTGCGCATCGAGATGCAATCCTCCGGGCCTGGGGTTGCCGAGCACGGCATGGGCTGGTGCGATATCGATACCATGTCCGGCGTAGTGAACCAGGCCGTCGAGCTTGGCATTCTCAAACGAAACGTCGATGTAGCGACTGTGATCACCAACGAATTCATCGGCTCGCTATGAGCGGATTCCCGTCATGCGCGCCGTTGCGGAGATTCAAATGAACTCCGTTCAAGCGGACACGCGCTCCCTCCCCGCATCGGAGCGCGGGATTTGGGACCAGCGCCGCCGCCCGGCGGCGGGAAAACTTGCGCCGGGGGATGCCGGCAACCTACGCGACCAGCGCGTCCCCCGGTGAGAAATGCAGGTTAAAGGACACATCGAGGTTGACCGGGTCACGAAGACCTATGCATCCGGCGCCGGTGATATTCCGGCCCTGGACGCCATTGAATTCGACGTTGCGCCGGGGGAGTTCGTCTCGGTTGTCGGCCCGAGCGGATGTGGGAAGAGCACTTTGCTTCGTTGTATCGGCGGACTCATCCCGCCCTCGGCGGGCACGGTCAGAATCGGCGGCGAAACGGTCAAGGAGCCGGACCCGCGCATTGGTTACGTTTTCCAGAAGGCGGTGCTCCTGCCGTGGCGAACAATCGAAAGAAACGTACTGCTGCCATTCGAAATCAACGGGAAGCCTACTGAAAAAGACCGGGAAAACGTCCATAACGCGCTTGAGATGGTGGGTCTTGCCGACTATAAACAGCATCGCCCCGCAGAGCTGTCAGGGGGGATGCAACAGCGCGTCTCTGTTGCCCGCGCGCTGGTTACCTCCCCGTCGATTCTGCTGATGGATGAACCTTTCGGCGCGCTTGACGCGCAGACGCGGGAATCGATGAACGTCGAGTTGCTGCGCATCTGGGAGGAAGCCATGACAACCGTTGTCTTTGTCTCCCACGATATTGGCGAGGCCTTGTTTCTCTCGGATCGGATTATCGTGATGTCAGCCCGGCCTGGCGCCGTACATGATATTTTGGAGGTGGACATTCCCCGGCCACGGACTTTCGGCCTGGTGGAGAACGATGAACGGTTCTGGAAAATGCGCCAGACAATCCGTCAGGCAATCCGGGACACGCTGCACTAAACCATGCCGGGAGCTTACGCCGCAGAAAAATGAACCAGCCCGATTTCGCCATCGCAGGGACAGGCCCCCGTGCCTGTCCTCCAGGAGACAGGGGACGGAAGACGGGGAACAGAAATCAAGTCCCCCTGACAAAGGGCCTCAGAAAGTTTGTACCGCCCTGCCACGAACCCCTTGCGGGTCAACGCTGGTGGCGCTGGGGATTTAAGCGGGTGACTACGAAGACCCAACACCCAACCGCCGCCGCGAAGCAACGAACGGAGCTGTCCCGGATGCTGCTCACGGAAAAATGGCTGGGGCGCATGTTGGTAGTCGCCAGCGCACGAACCCCTTGCGGGTCAACGCGAGTGGCTGGTGGCGCTGGGGATTTAAGCGGGTGACTACGAAGACCCAACATCCAACCGCCGCCGCGAGGCAACGAACGGGGCTGTCCCGGATACTGCTCACGGAAAAATGGCTGGGGCGCATGTTGGTAGTCGCCAGCGCCGGGCTGCTCATCCTGGTCTGGCATATGGTGGCCGCGCGGACATCTCCCTTGATCCTCCCAGGCCCTGACACCGTGCTTAGCCGCCTTATATCGTTCGTATCGAGTGGGCGGGCCTGGCCGCACATCATACTGACCACCCAGGAGATCCTGGCTGGCTTTGCCTTGGGAAGTTGCCTTGGGATTGGATTTGGCGCCCTGGCTGCGGAGTTCAGTATTGCAAGACGAGTCATCATGCCTTACGTGATCATCACCCAGGCCCTGCCCAAGTTCGCGCTGGCGCCGATATTGGTCATCTGGTTCGGCTTCGGGATGGGCCCTAAAGTGATCATTGCCGCCCTGATCGCCTTCTTTCCCCTGCTCGAGAACACTTACCTGGGCCTGACTACGACGCCGGCGGAGCACCTGGAGTTGTTCCGGGCCTTGCGCGCCTCGCGCTGGGACACTTTGATAAAGTTGCGCGTGCCTCACGCCATCCCCGCCCTCTTCAGCGGGTTTCGGGTAGCTTTGATGTTGAGCCTGGTCGGCGCCGTAGTCGCCGAGTACGTCGGGGCCAACAAGGGGCTGGGGGCGTTGATCATCGTTTCCCAGGGGACGCTCGATACCGAACTGATGTTCGTTGCGTTCGTGCTTCTGACCGCCTTGGGCTTCACCCTCGACAAGCTGCATCAATTAGTATATCGACTTGTTCGGCGACGACTCTATGGCAAGACGGCCACGGATGCCGACGCGTCCACGGAGCACGTGTCGGTATGAGAGAAATTGAAAAATGAAAAGAGGAGTAAAATAATGGATCTCGGTTGGCGTATTCCCTCGTTCGCCCGTAAAGGCGCAACGGCTGAAGAAGCGCGCGGACTGGTGGCGTACTGCGCCACCGTCGAGGAAAAAGGGCTTGATGCAATATGGGTAATCGATCACATGCTCGTAGCGCCGAACGTGTACTCGGTCGCCTGGCAGGACCCGCTTATCACGCTGGCAGTCGCCGCCGGCGCGACGGACACTATCCGCCTGGGAACCGCCATTCTCTGCGCGCCGATGCGCCATCCCGTCATTACCGCCAAGGAGGTCGCCAGCCTTGACCACCTGTCGGGTGGCGGTCGGGTTATACTGGGGATCGGCACCGGTCACGATGAAAAGGAATTTGCCGCGGTTGGCGTGTCGAAACGCGAACGCGGCAAACGCACCGACGAAGCGCTTGATCTCATAGGCCTGTTGCTGTCCGGGGACAACGTCAGCTACGAAGGCGCTTTCTACAGGGTGGAAGACGTGACGCTTTATCCCCGGCCGGATAAGCCGATCCCTATCTGGATCGGAGGGGGTTCGCAGGTGCACATGGCAAACAATTTCGACCTGCCGAATATGGCTCCGGCAGTGCTTGGACGCATCTCGCGCCACAGCGGTTGGATATGTCGATCAAGCGGCACGGATCATGATATTCTCAAGCGCGACATCCATACTGTCACCACTTACCTGGGAAAACAGCGGGACATGGGCGACTTCACCGTGGCCCATGCGCAATGGCTACATATCGTGCCGTCAACGGATCGGGACAGCGTTATCAGGGAGCAACTGAAGGTGTATCGGGGGGTGATGGACAGCAAGCGGACCGATGAGGATCTCCAGCGCTCATACCTGTTCGGCGCCATCGATGATTTAATCGAACGCATCCTTTTGATCAAGGCTTGCGGGGTGCAGCACCTGATGTTCAACCCGCTTGTCGAGGACCCGGAACAGGTCGAACTCTTTGCAAAGGAGATCATGCCGAACATATGAACCGGGATTTGAATTAGGTATTGGACATGCAACTAATTTTACATAACATAGGCGAGGCGTTCACAGGCAATCTCGACGCGCCGATACTCGACATCGATTCGGTCGTCATCGACGCCGGGCGTATCACGTCCTTCGACGCCGGCGCGGTTTCCAACCCGGACGCGATCATCGACTGCAAGGGAATGGCGGTAGCGCCCGGTCTCGTTGACACACATATCCATCCCACTATCGGTGACTACGGCGCCAAGCAACAATCCATCGGTTACCTGGAGCGCATGGTGCACGGAGCGGTAACCCGGGTGATGTCCGCCGGCGAAGTCCACGTGCCGGGGCGCACCGGGGCCGAAGCGGCCTTTGGCATCGCCCTCGCCGCTTTCCATTCATTCAAGACCTTTCAGCCGCTTGGCATGAAGGTTCATGGTGGCGCCATGCTGCTTGAAAAAGACACGGAATTCAGTCACATCGATCGCGCCTATGCGGCCGGCATGAGGATCATCGGCGAAGTGGGCATCGGTTCGCTGAAGGACCCGGTCCGTTCAGGCGAGCTTTCCATGTACGCCAGAGAACTCGGAATGACGGTGCACATGCACTGCGGCTGCACTTCAGACCGAGGGCCGGGCGGAGACGCTCATCCTTATTTCTCGGCAGAGGACGTGCTCACGGTTCGCCCAAGTATCGCCTCCCACGCAAACACCTTTGCCTCCCTGTCTGATGAAGACATTGACCTGCTCTGCGGTGATGATGGCCCCCCCCATGTTGAAATCGTACAGGCCGGCGGCGCCCGAAAGATGCTCAGGGTGGTTGAGAGACTCGTGGAGCGCGCTGCCATCGATCGCCTTATTATCGGAACCGACACGCCTACCGGCTATGGCGTTACGTCACTCGGCATACTGAAGACAATCGGTGATATATGTTCCCTGGGCGGCGTGGCGCCGGCAGTGGGCTGGGCGATTGCCTCAGGCCAGGGCGCCCGCGCTTTCGGCGTGGAGGGGAACGAGATAGCCATCGGCGCAATGGCTGATCTTGTTGTTATCGACGTGTCACTGGGCTCGCGCGAGGAGACGGTATCGGCGGCATTGGCGGAAGGGGAGTTTCCGGGAGTAGCCCTCGTGATAACCGATGGCCAGGTTCGCGTCAACGGCTCTTTGTGTACACTGCGGGCCAAGCGGATCGCCGCTATCGAGAAAGCGGCATGAACAGGTTCAAACGTCCAAAGACCGCCCAGGAGGCAGTCCTGCTGGAGCTTCGGGAACGCTTGCTGGATGGGCGAATCCGACCGGGCCAAGCCATCCAGCCAAACGTGATTGGTGACGAGTTAGGCGTTTCGGCCGTGCCCGTCCGTGAAGCCTTGCGCATCCTCGAGGGCGAGGGACAAGTGAGCTATCGTCCACATCGCGGTTACCTCGTCACCGAGCTTGACATCGAAGACCTGAAGGAGATCCACCAGGTTCGCGAGTTGCTGGAAGCAGAAGCGGTACGCCACGCGCTACCCCAACTCCGGGAGGACGACATCCAGCGAATGCGCGATGCGGTCCGGGAGATGGCCAGTATCCAGGAGGACGTCGTCCGGCTGAAGGCGGCCAACCGGCTGTTCCACTTCACATTATTCGAGGCCGCCCAGATGCCCCATCTCAATCGCATGATCAGCTGGCTGTGGGATTCCTGCGAACCGTATTGCTCCCTTTATTTCATGCTCCCTGAGAATCAGAAACGGGTTGATGAAGAACACCACCGGATCATCGACGCAGTAATAGCCGGTGACGTACAGCGCACAATCAAGGAACTGAACATGCACCGGGGCCACGCGCTGGCAGCGCTTGAACAGGGGTTGATACCCATAGCGCAAGTGTCGGATTCTTAACCCTGGATGAAAAAAATAACCGCCGAAACATTGATCAAGGAATTAGGCCTGGAGTTATTGCCGATTGAGGGTGGCCATTTCAGGCAGACCTATAAAGCGGATGGAACCGTTGCCGTTGCCGCGCCCGGACCTGGAGACCCGTCTGTGAAACCACGCTCGACCGCGATTATTTACCTGCTTTCCCCGGGACCGGACACCTTCTCGGCAATGCACAAGCTGCCAACCGACGAAATCTATCATTTCTACCTGGGCGACCCGGTTGAATTGCTCCTGCTCAAACAGGACGGCAGCAGCGAGACAATCACCCTGGGACACGACGTATTAAACGGGCAATACGTCCAGTTTGTCGTACCGGCCGGCGTTTGGCAGGGTTCCCGCCTCATTCGGGGGGGCAGGTTTGCCCTTCTCGGCGCAACCATGGCGCCCGGTTACATCGATGAAGATTATATCCCGGGCGACCGGGAGGCGCTGATCGAACAATATCCGGCCCGCGCTGAACTGATCGCGTTATTGACAAGGGAGACAAACGACTGATACAAGCCCCCCTGTCCTTTGCTCCCTGTCCGTTGAAATATGGCAGGGATTTATCTTTACCAACTTCTATGAACGGGTCGCGCCGCTGGCGGCGGCGTTGATCGTCCCAGGCCGGAAGTTTGAAGGGTGAAGTTCCCGCTGATCTCGTCGGAAGTGGGTTTGGGGGAACTGTAGTCCAATGCTTGACCCGTCTTGATATTAACGTTATGCTGTAACTATGAATAAACCGAACCGATTGAATAACATGCAATGGTGGCGGCTGGTCATCCTGAGGTGGATACCGGCTTAATCACTGTCGTATAAAGTAAAAAAGACTAAACCCACCTCCGAATTCAGGGGTGGGTTTTTTTATGCCTGTTCCCCTGATGGATTGAATAAATAAGGGGAAACCATGAAATCACCATTTGATATAGCGGCAGACCTCGATACACCGGTATCGGCATTCCTGAAATTGAAACTACTCGGCGCACGCTTCCTGCTCGAAAGCGTGGAACGTGGTGAACAGGTTGCACGCTTTTCATTCCTGGGCATAGGTAGCGCGCTGGATATCCAGTTTGATTCCCAGGGCCTGACCATAAACGGCGTGGAACGTCCAAGACCGGCTAGCCGCGATGGCGCGCTGACCGCGTTTCGGGAAGCATTGAGGGCGGCGCCAAGACTAAAACCCTACGTTGACGATATTCCATTCCAGGGCGGATTGGTCGGCTATGCTGATTTCGACCTGATCCATGAACTTGAACAATTCCCGAAAAACACAACGGTCAGGGATTACCACCCGCGAGCCGCATACATGGCCCCGCGCTCCCTGCTCGTTTTCGACCACCTGACCCGGAGAGTGGCCCTGCTCCATGCCGGCCCGGAATCAGAACGGTTGTCACTACGCAAGGAGATAACCTCGGCGTTGCGCGGGCCCGTTCCAAATTTCAGCCATAAGCAGGCCTGTTCAGCGGCAAAAGCGAGTCTTGCCAAAGAAGAATACATGGGGCTGGTAAGCGAGGCAAAGCGCAAAATACTCGATGGCGAGATTTTTCAAATCGTCTTGTCAAACCGATTTTCGGGGTCTTGCGATATTGACCCTTTCAAGGCATACCGGGCTTTGCGCCTGATTAATCCGTCCCCTTACATGTATTTTATCGAGATTGGCGACAGGACTATCGCCGGTTCCTCCCCCGAAGCGCTGGTCAGGTTGCATGATAACAAGGCATCCTTGCGACCCATTGCCGGCACCCGTCCGCGGGGGAGCAATCCTGAAGAGGATCAGCAATTCGAGAAAAGTCTGCTCAGTGACCCTAAAGAAATCGCTGAACATGTGATGCTGGTGGACCTGGCAAGAAATGACCTGGGACGAATCGCCCTCCCGCGTTCTATCGATGTCAGTCCTTACATGTCAATCGAGCGTTACAGCCACGTCATGCACATCGTCAGTGGCGTCAACGGCAGGCTGGAACCGGGAAAAGACGCCTTTGATTTGTTTGCCGCCACATTTCCGGCCGGCACGTTGGTCGGCGCGCCTAAAATCCGGGCGATTGAATTAATGAATGATTATGAACCTGTAAGCCGGGGATTATACGGCGGCACGGTTGGCTATTTCGGCCAATCCGGTGACATGGACCAGGCCATTGCAATACGCACAATCATCTTTGAAAACGGAAAGTACAGCTACCATGCCGGCGCCGGCATCGTGGCTGACAGTGACCCGGCAACGGAACACAACGAAGTCCTGGCAAAAAGCGCGGTGATGCGCCAGGCCCTTACGCTGTCAGCAGAAGGCTTCTGATTTTTACCCGTCTCCCTCTTTCACCTTTTCATACCACTCTTCCATCGTAATAACTCCGCCCTCTTTTTCCGCCCGGCCCTGATCTCTTGGCGGCAAAACCTCCTGCAACATATCGATATGCTTCCATCCCGCCAGGGGCGTATCACATTCGGTGCGGGGAACATATTTGGACTGGTCGACTTTTTGGTATTTATGCACGTAACGAGGACAATTTACGAAGATTTCCGACACCGCGACCTTGATGATCAAGTCCGCCTCTTTATATGAATCAATCAACGGATCATCATCGTGAACACTGGCTTCACCCTGCAACCTCAACCGGTGGGGATTTTCAAAATCGATAAACAACATGCCGATATTTTTATTGCCCTTGATATTTCCCATGGACAGGAACATTCCGTTTCCGTCATAACTGGGGAATATGACAGTGGTATCGTCAACCACCTTGACGAAGCCCGGGTCACCACCTTTATATGATACGGTGGGCCTGCCTTTATGATCGACCGTGCTCAGAAAAAACATATCACGGCTTTCAATAAAACCCTTATGCTCACCAACCACTTCCGTTTCAAGCGCAACATTTTCAATCGCATCAGCCATTCTTCGCGTTTCAAACTGCTCCTGTAACAGCCGGTGATTATCACCATATAATCGACTCATATTCATCACCTCGTTTTATCAGATTTATTATTAAGGAACAGGCGCTGGACGCCTTGGACCGCCGGTATAAAGAGGGTATCGCAAAAACCCCGGCGCCGCCATCGGCGCTGACTCCCAAGAGCGCTCCCTGTGGTTGCCCTGCCCCCTTACGGACCGGGCTGGTCCAGGGCAGGCACGGGGACCGCCCCTGCGGGGTCAATGCCTCCTGCCTGTCTGAACCTGGATATCCCTCTTTTGTCCCTTTTACGACTCCATCATAAACGGAGGAAGACATCACGAAACAGGGGACAGGCGACCGGCGCCCTGAACCGCCGGACTGTAAATTACTCAGGCTGGGGCACTATTCTCAAATAAGGTTTCAGCGCATTCCAGCCTTCCGGGAACTTTTCCTTTGCGGCTTCATCCGATACCGCGGGAACGATGATAACGTCCTCGCCCTGACGCCAGTTGACGGGGGTCGCCACCTTATGTTTGGCAGTCAATTGTATGGAATCCAGAACCCGGAGCACTTCGTCGAAATTCCTCCCGGTGCTCATCGGATAGGTAATGATCAGCTTGATCAATTTATCCGGGCCTACGACAAAAACGGAACGTATGGTCGCATTATCAACCGCGGTTCTCTGTTTCGCCGCGCCGCTGGCATTGGGGTGGATCATGTCATAGAGCTTGGCGACTTCCAGTGCGCTATCCCCTATAAGCGGATAATTGACGGCATGACCTTGTGTTTCTTCTATGTCCTTCATCCATTCATTATGGTCCCCCACTGAATCAATACTTAAACCGATAATTTTACAATTCCGTTTATCAAACTCCGGTTTAAGCCCCGCCATATAACCCAGTTCCGTCGTGCAAACAGGGGTAAAATCCTTGGGATGGGAAAATAAAATAGCGTAGCCATCGCCAATCCAATCGTGGAAATTGACCGTACCCTGGGTCGTTTCAGCTGTGAAATTCGGCGCTTCGTCACCAATTCGTAAAGGCATATCATTCCTCCTGACAAGTATTTTCAAATCATCTTCCTGACAAGTGTAGCAGAGATTAATATGATTAATCTACTCACATCCTGCTTCAACGCATCCGGGACAAAAGCGTTCCCCCGGTGTGGTATCGGAACTTGATCTGTGCCACACTCATCGCATGAAGTTTAATCCAGTTACGGTGCGGGAAGATATCCGGCGCTTGGGGATCATCATGACCTCAGCCGGGCTGTTAAACGCCCTGCTCGAAGCGGGCGATCTGCTGGCGACGGCGGCGCTGGCGCTGGGCAACCAGGAGCACAAACCATGAATATCGCACTGTTGCTGGCCGGGGGGATTGCCTTCGCCGGGGCGCTGTTGCTGTACTGGCTGGCCTACCGTTACCCGTCCGACAAATAATCCGGCGCGGCTGCACCGGCTTGAGACCAAGCTGGCTGAGCTGCACGCGGAATTGTATCAAGCATTCCGACGGTGTGGTGTCGGAACTTGCCATGCAATGACTCGATCAATGCTTGCTACAGATGACTATTGCGCGTTTGGGGGCCGGATGGCCTTCGATGGTCAACCGTGGATTTTCGGGCTCGAGGAAGTTTGTCAGTGATTCGTGGTAAGTCCATTCCGTGACTCGTTGCTCAGTGAGGGTGGTAGTTGATATGTTCGCTAATTCGATGGTGGTGAAGCCGGCGGCGGACAGCCAGTTTTTCAGGGTGGTGATGGAGGGGATTGACCGGATGTTTCGCATCTTGGCGTATCGGCCCTGGGGGTTCAGTACGTTGCCATGGTCTTCGTCGATAATCAACGATTCCAGGATCAATTCGCCTTTATCTTGAAGAAAAGCTGAAAGCTCCCGGATGTGTTTTATGGGGTCGCGCTGGTGATAGATTACCCCCATTGAAAATACTGTGTCAAAGCTCGCCCCGTTATGGGGTAAAACGAGACAGGCCCCACCGCTTGCTTGCGCGCCCAGCGAAAACGGCAGTACGTCGAAGGGTGCATGGGGCAGGTATCTTGCCACTGCGCGATGTTGCATGACGTACTTGAGCGTCGAGTCGATGCCAACCACTAATTTTGCGCCCGCCCCCAGCATACGCCAGCCGTAATAGCCGTTGCCGCAGCCGACGTCGAGAACGGTGCGGCCGCTTAACGGAGAAATTTTATCCTGCAACCGCCGCCATTTCAGGTCTGAACGCCATTCCGCATCGATGCTCAGGCCGAACAGGTTAAACGGCCCTTTACGCCATGGTATCAGCCGTTGAAGTTGTTGCCGGGTTGCCTGGCGCTGTCTCTCAGTGCAATCCGTCGCCCGGCCGATTTGGATCTCGTCCGAGTCGAGTTTGCTCAACGTCGGGCTAATCTCAGGCAGCCGGTTGACGGCATCCAGCCAGCCGGGGTAATCGCCATGGTCAACGTGGTCGTAAAAGCGCGTCAGTTGTCCATCAAGCCAACTTGCCCATGCGGCCATACCGCTTTCCACTAATTTCGTCTTCAGTGGTTCTGACAACATGCGCGGTCAAAAAACAAAATCACTACCTGGAGAAAAATTGTGTTTGAAAATACGATTTCAGGCGCCTCCGCGGAGCCTGTGAATAACCTGTCTGCCCATTAGCCCGGATATTGCGTTAGTGGATGGGTCGATCGCGCCGGATTTTTGCCGCCGGCGGGCACGGGGGCTGCCCCTACGTTGCTGTCTTCTGTCCGCCGCCGATGTGTTTTTCACCGCGGCTTGCCGCCAGTTCGACCTGGCGTTGGCGTTCACCGAACCTTTTCCGCTGTTCAACCGACAAGTCATCATGGCAATGGGGGCAGGACACGCCCGGCTGATATTTTTCCGATGCCATATCTTCCTGCGTGATGGGCCGGCGACAGGCGAAACACTGGGCATAATCGCCTTGTTCAAGATCATGATCGATTGCAACCCGGCCATCGAAAACAAAGCACTCCCCTTCCCATAAACTGTCTTCAGGGTCGATTTTTTCCAGGTAGCTCAAGATGCCTCCCTGCAACTGGACAACTTCTGCAAACCCCCTGTTCAGCAGGTAAGAGGAGGCCTTTTCACAACGTATTCCGCCGGTGCAAAACATGGCAATCCTTTTGTGTTGGCCGGGGTCGAGGGTGTTTTCCGCATATTCGGGAAACTCGCGAAACGCGCTGATTGGCGGCGATACGGCGTTTTTGAAACCACCGATATTGCTTTCATACCGGTTGCGTATATCCAAAATTAGTGTATCCGGCTGTGCGATGACTTCATTCCAATTTTCAGGCTCGACGTACTTTCCCTTGATTTTTTCCGGGTCGACGTCATCGATGCCCATGGAAACGATTTCATTCTTTACTTTTACCTTCATCCGGTGAAACGGGCACGCGCCGGCGCCGGATTCTTTGTATTCCAACCCATCGAAGCGAGGGTCTGATTGCAAATACTGTAATATGCCATCCACCCCTTCCCTGCTCCCCGCCACCGCGCCGTTTATGCCTTCAGCGGCAAGGAGGAAAGTCCCTTTAAGCCGGAGGTCGAGGCAACGCTTCAACAAGGGTTCTTTCAGTTCCATGAAATCAGGCAATTTTACGAACTTGTAAAGCGCCGCGATAACAAACCGATTATCCGTCTCGTTCATCTATAAATTAATGGTGATACGCCACCCCCGCGCCGGAGGGAATGCGCACGTCGTCGACCAGCGCTTTCACCTGCGGCGGCGGTTCCTTGCTGAAGCGGCTGACCGCAAAGGCTACGGCAAAATTCACCAACATGCCGATGCTGCCGATACCTTCCGGTGAGATGCCCAACCACCAGTTATCGGCGCTGTTGGCAGCGGGGTTGATGAATTTGAAATACACAATATACGCAAAGGTAAACATCAGTCCGCACAACATCCCGGCGATGGCGCCCTCGCGATTCATATTGCGCACAAAAATACCCAGGAAGATGGCCGGGAACAGAGATGCGGCGGCAAGCCCGAAAGCAAAGGCCACCACTTGGGCGACGAACCCCGGCGGATTGATCCCCAGGTAACCGGCCATGCAAACGGCCGCCGCGGCCGCGATGCGGGCATAGAGTAATTCCTGCCGTTCGCTGATAGCGGGCCTCAAGGTCTTTTTGAGCAAGTCATGGGAGATGGACGTCGATATCACCAGCAACAAACCCGCCGCCGTGGACAACGCCGCCGCCAACCCGCCGGCCGCCACCAACGCGATTACCCAGGGGGGGAGGTTAGCGATCTCCGGGTTTGCCAACACCATGATATCACGGTCAACATACACTTCATTGGCGTTGTCCGTCGGCGCATTGCCCAGCAACTTTTGCCCGTGTTCACCCTCCCCCTCGACGAAGGCCGGCGCCCCTTCAAAGGCCCTGCCGGCGGCATATTGAATCCTGCCATCCCGGTTTTTATCCAGCCAGGCAATCAAGCCGATACCTTCCCAGGTCTTGACCCAGGCCGGCGCTTCCTCGTAGGCGGTGTTGTGCACCGTATCGATAAAATTCAACCGGGCGAAAGCGCCCACGGCGGGCGCCGTAGTATAAAGCAGGGCAATAAACACCAACGCATAACCGGCAGACTTGCGCGCGTCAGACACTTTAGGCACGGTAAAGAAGCGCACTATCACGTGGGGCAATCCGGCAGTGCCTACCATCAACGCCAGGGTGATCGCAAGCATATCAATGGTGGTCTTGTTGGCTTCCGTATAAGGGGTGAAACCAAGATCTACCAATACCTGATCCAGTTTTTCCAGCACGGACAGGCCGGAACCGTCATTCACCTCCGCGCCCAGTCCCAGCTGTGGCGCCGGGTTGCCCGTGATCAACAGCGAGATAAAAATCGCCGGGACCATGTAGGCAAAAATCAATACACAGAACTGCGCCACCTGGGTATAGGTGATGCCCTTCATGCCTCCGAGCACGGCGTAGAAGAACACCACCGCCATACCGATAAACACCCCCGTGGTAATTTCCACCTCCAAAAAACGGGAAAATACCACCCCTACCCCGCGCATCTGGCCGGATACGTAGGTAAAGGAGATAAAAATCAGGCAGATCACCGCCACTACTCGCGCGGATTTGGAGTAATAGCGCTCACCAATAAAATCAGGCACGGTAAACTGACCAAACTTGCGCAAATACGGCGCCAGCAACAACGCCAGCAAGACGTAACCACCCGTCCACCCCATCAAGTACACCGAACTGTCATAACCGGAAAAGGCAATGATGCCGGCAATGGAAATAAACGAGGCGGCGCTCATCCAATCCGCAGCTGTGGCCATGCCATTGGCCACCGGATGCACACCGGCGCCCGCCACATAGAAGTCCCTGGTTGATGAGGCCTTGGTCCACAGGGCAATGCCTATATAGAGGGCAAATGTCAGGCCGACCAGAATATAAGTCAATAATTGCGCTGACATTACCGCTTTCCCTGTGGCTTGTTGTCATCATCGGCGTCATCCACGCCGAATTGTCGGTCTATCTTGCCGATAAGAAACACATAGACAAAAATCAACAGCACAAATACATAGATCGAACCTTGTTGCGCCCACCAAAATCCCAGCTTGAAACCAAACAGGCTCACCTGGTTTAGCCAATCAACCAGTAATATCCCAAACCCGAAGGAGACGGTAAACCAGACCGCCAACAGCTTCAGTAGCAGGCTTATGTTGGCGCGCCAGTAGGCTGTAACGCGCTCTTCCGCCAACACCTCATCGTCATGTTGGCCGGGCTCGGGCAAATTGTCGCCCCGATGGTGATAAACCTCCCGCTGATCGGTGGGGGTTTCCTGGTTGCCGGATGTCTTTGCCATTTTAATTAATCAGGATCGTTAAACAGGGGGCAATTAACAGGAGACAGGTGAATTCGCCATTGCCGATAACAGAATTTTATCCACTTTACCCACCACGGTCTTCGGCAAGGCGTCAATAATTCGAAATTCCACCGGAATCTTATAGGGCGCCAAATGGTTTGTACAGTATTGCTTCAATTCTTCTTCATCTATTAGATGGCCTTCTTTGACAACGATGAATGCGATTGGCAGCTCGCCGCGGTAATCGTCTGTTTTCCCCACAACGGCTGTCTCTTCGATATTCGGGTTACGGTGCAGGACCTCTTCGACTTCCCGTGGAAAAACGTTATAACCGGAAACGATGATCATCTCTTTTTTTCTACCTCGGATGAACAAATAACCGGCCTCATCCAACTCACCAATATCCCCCGTATAAAGCCAGCCCCCACGCAACGCAGGTACTCTTCATAATCAAGCCGTTCTTCACCCAGCACAAGCGCCTCGTGACGGGGCCGGCTTTCTGCCGCATCTATCAACATGTGTACAACGGTCGGAAATACCTTTGGCAAGCCTGCATCGTACATTTGTCAGGAAACGTGTATTACTACCGCCATGGCGGTATCACCGGCAGCGCAACCATGAAACAAACCATAACCGCCGCCTTTAAGCGCGAGTTCTTCGATCAGTTCGATAACCGCGCGCATACCCGTGGGGCCTTGCGGATGACCCCAGATCAGGGAACAGCCGTAGTTGTTCATCTCCATGACATCGACGCCCATCTCTTTTGCGAAAATGATGTCGTTGACGATAAATGGATTATGGGACTTGATGGCCTTCACTTCCTTTATCGAAATGCCCGCCGCGGCCAATGCGCGCCGGCTCGCCGGAATTGGCGCCGCCGGCATATACGCCGGCTTTTCCCTTGCCTGTCCGTATGCCACTATCCTGATCGTAACGTGCGGGTCACTACCCAGTTCACGGGCCTTAGGCTCGGTCGCGATGATCATGCCCGCATTGCCATCGGCCGGGTGGGTCTGGCCGGCAAAAGTAATCGTGCCGTTTTCCTGAACCGGTTTCAACCCGGCCATTTTCCCGGCGCTGGTTACGGCAATGCCCTCATCTCCCTCAAGGGTTTTCAGCGTTTTCCTATATCTTTGATCCGGCACATCAAAAGGCAGCAACATGTATTTTTGTTGAAATGACCCACCCTCTTTCTTTTCCAGCGCCTGTTGATATTGTTCATAACGACGCAAAACGATTTCATGCTGTTCAGCAGTCGAAACGCTCCACTTTTTTGCGCAGTTCTCCGCGGTAGTCGTCATGTCGCATTTCACATAGGGGTCCTGGTTGAAATTACTCATCACCCAGTCTTCGGTGATACCCGTACCACCCGGCCCGACCGGGTTTGGATAATAGATGTGGGGACCGTTCGAGAGGCGATCCGTCGTTACGGTCAACACGCATTCCGCCTGGCCGGCTTGAATCTCCCGGGAAGCGGTTGCCATGACGCGGGCGCTGGTGGCGCAGGCCTGGCTTATGACAGGCCCACCGATATGCTCAGCGCCGGCCATGCCCATCAACCAGGGCAAGCCGTAAAAACAACTCTTTTGCGGTATCGTCATCCCCAACACGCCATAATCGAACTGTCTTGCATCCAGGCGCTTATCCGCCAATACCCGCTTGGTCACGCGGGCGGCAAATTCGACGCTGTGCAGGTGCGCAAGACTGCCCTGCCATTTGACGAACGGGGTAGTCCAGTAACCACCGTAGGGGATGTAGGTTTCTCCCATGACCATCGGATAATTATAGAGTATTATGGTCTTGTCAAGCTCCAAGGAGATCAGATCATGGGTAAAAAAATCAAAGTCATTTTCCCGGTACCGATGAGTGAGCATACCAGGGAGTTGATTGAAAGCCAGATTCCGGCGGAATATATCCGTCCGGAATTCGACGTGGAGTTTGTCGGCTCGAAAAAACTGATGTCGCTGGCCAACAGTTATTACGATGCCTATATCATGGATACCATCGTGATTGACGCCGGGCTCAGGGCAGAGGAGGAAGGTTGCGCCGCAGTCTGCATCAACACGGTAAGCGATTCAGGCCTTTACGCCTTGCGTTCCAGGTTGAATATCCCGGTTATTGGTCCCGGACAATCCTCATTTCACATCGCCTCAACCCTGGGACGTAAATTCTCGATCCTGACGATGTGGCAACCCTGGGTGCCTTTATACGGCAAGACCCTGAAAGAATACGGCCTGGAAGATAAAGTCGCCTCAATCAGGCACATCGATACCCGTCCGGACGTGCAGGAATTGCTGGCCGGCAAGGAAGAAGTGGTATTTGATAAATTAAAAACGCAGGGTTTGAAAGCAATCGAAGAAGACGGCGCTGACGTCATTGTGCTGGGTTCAACCACCATGCACCAGTCTCACAAGTTTTTAAGGGAGAACCTGCCTGTGCCCGTAATCAACCCCGGCGTTATCGCCTATAAATTGTGCGAGATATTCCTGGAGCTGGGCCTGACACACTCAAAACACGCATTCCCGGCCCCTGAGACTATCCAGGATGACCAGCTGTTTCCGCCCACCTGAGCGAACATGATGTCTCACGACCGGATATGACCACTGGTGAGTTCCTTATAGATCCCAGTCAAATTTTCCTTCAATTCATCTATCGTTTCCCCTTGGGTCATGTAATCAGGATATTCATCAAGATATCCCAACCACATTTCTTCATCTTGCCAGTAGACATAATCCAATGATGCGTTGTTCATCAGTTCGTCTCCGCTTCATGGATCAGGAGAGGGTTTGCCAGTCCACCGACTGTTCAAAGGCGTGGGCTGCCCGGTAAATAGTTTTTTCCTCGAAGTGTCTGCCAACCAACATGAGACCCACCGGCAATTCGTCTTTCAGGCCGCAGGGGATTGAAACAGCCGGATGTCCGGTGACATTAAACTGGCAGGTGTTCAGGGTATTGCCGAAAGCAGTGTACATTATTTCATCATAACCAGCCTGTGGCCCTGACGCCGGGTTTTCAGTGGCCGTGGTAACCGTAGTGGGCATCAGCAACAGGTCAAATTCCTGCAGGGGTTTATCGTAGCCGGCCCGTAGTCTCCGCACCAGGTTCTTCGCTTTGGCATAGTAACGACCGCGATAGCTTTCCAGGTGCTTGCCCAACAACCAGAGTAATTCCGCGTTAATCGGCGCATCACTGGTCCGGGTCGTCCAATCCCGCATCATTTCGTGCAGCGCGGGTGAATAAATACCCTCATAGTTATACCCCAACCCATTGAGTTTCAATGTTTGCCAAAACCCGTCCGTTACAACAGCCCCCCATATACCCGGGCCGGATAAATGCCCGGGTATTGATATTTCCTTCACTGCCGCCCCCAAAGACTCAAAGCGCGAAGCCGCCGACTTGACACATTCATCGACGGCGCTATCCGAAGACGGCCAACCGAAACCTTCCTTCACAACGGCGATTTTCAGCCCCCTTATCGTTTGGCCCAAAGCCTGGGTATAATTTCGCCCGTCACTTTTTCCATCATCGGCCAGGACCTCCAGGCACAAGGCATTATCGGCAACGGTATTCGTCAGGGGGCCTATGTAATCTATGGAGGTCTCCATAGGCACGCCGCCGGTGAATGGAACGATGCCGCAGGTTGCTTTCATTCCTGCAACGCCAGTCCAGCTGGCCGGGATACGCACGGAACCGCCTTGATCGGTGCCCAGGGCCATATCGACTTCACCGGCGGCAACCAGGGCCGCGCTGCCTGAGGAAGAACCGCCGGTGGAATAACCCGGCCGCCTGGGGTTTTGCACGATGCCGCCTGACGAAGTCGCGCTGCCGCCCGACAGGCACATATATTCACATACGGATTTTCCTGTAATGTCAGCGCCGGCGCCGAGCAGTCTATCCACGACCACCGCATCGAAGTCAGCGACAAAATCAGCCAGCGCGTTCGACCCATCCGTGAGGGGCAGCTCCGCCACAAAGATATTATCCTTTACCGCTACCTTCTTTCCGAGCAAGGGACCTGAATCGGCGCCCTTGATGTTGCATTTGACCAGCCAGGCGCCGAACCTGTTTTCATCCGCCTCTGGATACCGGTAATCCCGCCCCGGGTACGCTGATACCGGCAATTCATCTTCACACCCATCAATAAATTCATAGCCGCTGGCAAGGGGCTGCATATATTCAAGCAGTTTTTGAGCCTTGCTCTCGTCCATCGCTATATTCAATTCATTCGCTAATCGCGCCAGTTCTTTGCTGTCGGGAAGTCTGAAATTCATTGATTGTTTACCTTTGTTGAATATGCTATGAAAAGAACATGAATAATCATACCAGTCACGCGCCGGTTTTTGTAAAGCGATGTCCTTTGTGGTAGCGACAGACGTAGGTGGAACCTGCACCGATACGGTTATCGTCGAAGGCGGTAAATCCCTCGTCATCGGCAAGGCCTTATCCACCCCGCCCGATTTTGCCGGGGGAGTCATGGATTCCATCCGGTCTGCCGCCGATGCCATGCAGGTAGACGTTAAAACCGTTTTTGACCGCGCCACCTTGTTTATCCATGGCTCCACAGTCGTGGATAATACCTTGATCGAACGCAAAGGCGCCAGGACCGGCTTAATCACTACGGCAGGATTTGAAGATACCCTGCTGGTGACCCGGGGCGCTTATGGCCGTTGGGCCGGTCTCTCGGAAGAAGGTCTCAAGCACCCGGTCGCTACGGACAGGCCTGTTCCCTTAGTCCCGTTCGACCTGGTCCGGGGCGTCGCCGAGCGCGTCGATTATAAAGGCGCGATCGTTCGCGAGTTGGACGAGGCCCAGGTCGAGCAAGCCGTCGATTATCTCGTTGACGAGAAGCAGGTCGAATCCATTGCCGTTGCCCTGCTGTGGTCATTTTCCAACCCCGTCCATGAACAGCGCATACGCTCGATCATCAAGGCGCGGGATGATGGAATCCACGTATCAATCTCAAGTGAAGTAGCCCCGGCGCCCGGCGAGTATGAGCGCACCTCGACCACGGTAATCAATGCCTATGCCGGGCAAATGGTAAACAACTACATCAGTAACCTGCAAAAGCTATTGGATGAGCGCGGTTACCGGGGACCGGTATTGGTCATGCAGGGTTATGGCGGCCTGTTGCCGGCCGAACGCGCCGCGGAACGGGCGGTGAACATGCTGGAGTGCGGCCCCGTCGCCGGGGTCATCGGCAGCAAGTTTCTTGGCGACAACATGGGTGATAAAGACATCATCGCGGCGGACATGGGCGGCACCACCTTCAAGGTGGGCATTATACAGAACGGGGAGATCGAGTATGCCCGGGAACCCCTGATAGACCGGTTTCACTATTCCGTGCCGAAGATCGACGTGGCATCCATCGGCGCCGGCGGCGGCAGTTTGATCACCCTGGAAGAAGATACCTCAGCGCCCCAGGTCGGCCCGCAAAGCGCCGGGGCAAATCCCGGACCCGTTTGTTACGGACTCGGCGGGACCCAACCTACTGTAACCGACGTGTTGTTATTGCTGGGCTATATCGACCCCCGGCGTTTCCTCAACGGTACCATGCCCCTGGACGTCCCAACAACGGAACAGGTATTCAGGGAAAAAATCGCGGCGCCCCTGGGTCTGTCCGTCGAGGATGCCGCAATCGGCATATTCCGCGTGGCAAACGCGCAAATCACCGACCTGATACACAAGATCACCGTGGAGCAGGGCCTGGATCCCCGGGATTTCGTCCTGCATGCCTTTGGCGGCTCCTGTCCCATGTTAGCGAGCGCCTTTGCCCGGGAACTCAGGGTTAAACGGATCATCGTGCCTTATACCGCATCGGTGAATTGCGCATTCGGCCTGGCCAGGGCCGATGTCATGCACGATTACAGTACGGCCATGACCATACCCGTTCCCTGCCCGGCCGCGGAGGTTAACGCCATCTATGAGCCCATGCTGAAGGAAGCAAGAGAAACACTGAAAGAAGAAGGATTTTCAGACGATAAAATGAGCTTCAAGTGGTCAGTGGGGTTTCGTTATGCCTTGCAAGTGCATGAACTCATCACGCCGGTACGCGCCGATACACCACTGGATGGCAACGGAATGGAGCGATTAATCAACGATTTTGAAGCCCTGTATGAAAACCGCTACGGCAAAGGCTCCGCCTATCGTGACGCCGGTATTGAAATGACCCAATTCAGGCTGAGCGCCTTCGGCAGGGTCGAGCGTTCCGGGTTTTCAGCAACGTCCCCGGGAGATACCGACCCGGGCCTGGCATTAACCGGGCAACGCAGGGTATTTGTTGACGGTCGCGACAGTTTGATCGAAACAAACGTATATGACTTTGAAAAACTGCGACCCGGGAATATCATTGCCGGACCGGCCGTCATACACACGCCCATTACCACCATCGTGATACAGGATAACCAACAGGGGCAAATGGACGGATATAAAAATATTGTTATCGAGGCAACATGAAAAATGATTGATCCGATTACGTTTTCGATCATTCGCCACCGGTTATTTCGCGTCGTGGATGAAGCGGTGATCACGTTGAAAAACGTATCGGGCAGCGCCATCACCAACGAAGGCCATGATTTGATGGTGTCGCTGTACCGCGCCGACGGTTCCCTGTTAATGGGCGGCGTTGGTTTCCTGCACCACCTCACCAGCGCCGCAGAGGCGTGTAAATCCATCATCAGGCGGTTTCGGGGCGACATCCATGAAGGCGATGTATTCCTTTTGAATGATCCCTATACCGCGGCCCTGCATACTTCCGACGTCTACCTGGTGGCGCCCATCCACTTCAAGAAAGAACTGGTAGCCTGGAGCGCTTGTTTCGTGCACGTGTACGATATTGGCGCCACCAACCCCGGCGGGTTTTGTCCCGACGCCGAAAATATTTACACGGAAGGCTTCAGTTCGCCGGGACTGCGCCTCGTGGAAAAAGGTGAAGTCAACCGGGCAATCATGGACACTTTCCTGAACATGGTGCGCTCGCCGGATATGGTTGCATTGGACTTGAATTCCATGATCGCCTGCAACAACGTGGCCCGGAAACGCATGCGCTCCCTCATCGAAAAATACGGCATCGAAACCGTTGATGAAACCTGCAAGACATTGATCACCCAGTCAGGGGAAAAGCTACGCGCCCGCCTGAGGGAATTGCCCGATGGGCAGTGGCAATCCAGGCAATACCTGAGCGTGAAGGATGAAATCGCCAGGGTCGAGCTGACCATGACCAAGCGGAACGATACCCTCGTCTTCGATTTCACGGGCTCCAGTGAACAAAGCCGACATGCCATCAATTGCACAAAGTGGGCTTCCTTAGGTGGACTGTTCGCGCCGCTGTTTCCGCTACTCTGCTATGACATTACCTGGAATGAAGGGGTAATCAAACCCATTACCATGATCGCGCCGCCGGGAACCATCGTGAATTGCAACCGGCCGGCGCCCGTTTCCGTCGCTACGGTCGGGGCCATACAATCCGTCAACAATGCGGCTTGCATTACCATCGGCAAGATGCTCAGCGCCAGCGAAAAATATGCAAGCGAAGCCACCGCCGTGTGGCACGCCAACCACTTCGCCGTATTCCTGTTCGGCCAAAACCAGCATCACAAGCAGGCCATCGGTATTTTGACGGAGACGTTCGCCGGCGCCGGCGGCGCCAGGACCTGGGCGGACGGCATCGAGGTAGGTGGCGAGATCCCGAATCCCATTTCGCGGATGGCCAATATCGAAACCATTGAATATACCTTCCCGATCCGTTATTTATTCCGTCGCCGTCTGAAAGATTCCGGCGGTCCCGGACGTTATCGCGGCGGCGTCGGCATGGAATTATCATTCGTGCCACACGATGCGCCTGACGGTGGGATGCATTATGTGGTTTCCGGCAAAGGCGCCAAGTTCCCGATGAGTGACGGCCTGGCCGGCGGCTACCCCGGTTCGCCCAACGCCTATATCTGGATAAAAAACAATGAGTCGAAAACGGCGGATGGTCATAGTCACCCCATACGATTGGATGCCATGTCGGGGGAAAAACAGGCCGTTGACTGGGGCGTGTTTCCCTTGATGGGCAATGATGCGTTGTACGTCAGGTGGAATGGCGGCGGTGGCTATGGAGACCCCCTGCTCCGCCCGGACGAAGAGGTCTGCCGAGACGTCGAACACGGGCTGGTGTCCCCGGAATTTGCAGAAAATGTCTATGGAGTAGCCATCGACGACAAAACAGGACGGCTTGATAAAAAGCTGACGGACAAAAAAAGAACCGATTTATTGGCGCGGAGGAAAAGAAAAAACGGAGGCGGTCATGCGGCTGTCACAAACCCTTGACCTGGACGGGACAAGCATCGTCTGCGGACACTGCGGGCACGGCTTGTGCGACAAGGACGTCAACTGGAAAGAGAAAGCCATATTGAACGAAACGCCGATGCGAACCCTGGGCGACCCCTATTCCACCGACGAACAGGTCTTGCTACGGGTTTTCAGTTGTCCGAATTGCGGCGCGCTGTTAGATACGGAAACCGCCATGAAAGATGATCCGTTTCTGCACGATAAAATTTTTACCTGAAGGTTAACCTTATCCCCCTGACAGGAGCGTGTCGTAAAAGGGATGTTGGAATGACTAAGGGGACTATGACGCTGATGAAAACCGGACACCCTCACGCGGGAGGATTAATGGGAGGCAATGTATGCATGATATTCGAATAAGCGAAGAGATCGTCGCCCGGGTTGAAAAACGCCGTGGCCGTTTTCATATCTACGATAATTTCGACCCGGCAAAATGCGCCTTGATAGTCATCGACATGCAAAATGCCTTTTGCAAGCCGGGCGCGCCCGCCGAAGTTCCGGCAAGCCGCGGCACCATCGCGAACATAAACCGTCTGGCAAAAGAATTACGGGACAAAGGCGGCGATATTATCTGGATAGTCAGTGAATTCGACCACCGGGGCGGTAAATCCGATTGGGAGAATTTCTTCAACCACATGGTTGCCGGCGAGGTGCGTGAACGCACCATGCAGTACATGTCGCCGGGCGAGGAAGGCGTAAGGTTATGGCACGAACTGGAAGTGGATGAAAACGACTTCCACCTGGTCAAAAACCGTTACGGTTGCCTGAGCCCGGGCGCGTCGCGACTTGAAAGGGTATTGCGCAGCCGCGGCATTGAGACCTTGCTGATAGCCGGCACAAAGACCAACATCTGCTGCGAGAGCGCGGCGCGGAATGCCTTTGACATGGATTTCAACGTGGTCCTGATCGAGGACTGCTGTTCAACCCTGTCAGACCGCGAACATCAGGCCACCCTGGAAACCATCATTCAACAGTTCGGCGACGTGATGACGGGCAAGGAATTTATCGGTCGTTGCAGTTGATCCACAGACCCGGCCCGGTCAATACCTGTTTTCGGCGAACAGCGGGAACTCTTGGCGCCTGAATTTTCCTCTGGATTTTTCAGTGAAACTGCTTTATCTTTTCTCATGGTGGTGTACTCCTCCCATGTTGCTTGTTGTCTTTGGAAAAAACAATTCTACAACGCCGGATACACCCACCTCACTATTCAGCCCATACACCAGAAATGAGTATAACTCGACCGCTTTTACATCGAATAACGCAATGATCAAGAGAAAAACTTATGCTCATCCTCGCTGGCGCCCCGTCAACCAAAGCGCGCTCAGCGCATCCATTGGTGAGATATGCCGGCTGAAGTCGATATGATCGTCAGGTCTCATGCTTCCTGACGTTTGAGCTGAAGTGAATCCATGAGAAGCCTGTAAATAACCTGAAAAAGGAGAAATATAAAGTGACGACAGCGTTATCAACACCCCCCGGAGGGGAGAAAATCACCATGGTGGACGGACGTTTACAGGTTCCGGCCAACCCGGTGATACCGTTTATAGAGGGAGACGGCATCGGCCCGGACGTCTGGCGGGCAACCGAACAAGTCCTTGATGCTGCGGTAAAAAAAGCCTATGGCGGCAGCAGGGAAATTCACTGGCTGGAGGTTTACGCGGGAGAAAAAGCCAATGAATTGACCGGCTCCTGGCTGCCTGATGAGACCCTGGCCCGGTGCCGTGAATACCTGGTCGCCATCAAAGGCCCCCTGACCACGCCAATCGGTGGCGGCATCCGTTCACTGAATGTCGCCTTGAGGCAGATCCTGGATCTCTACGTTTGCCTGCGCCCGGTCAGGTGGTTCGAGGGTGTGCCTTCTCCGACGAGAAACCCGCAATATGTCAACATGGTGATATTTCGGGAAAACACCGAGGATATTTACGCCGGCATAGAGTTTGAACAGGGGTCGGCAGACAACAAAAAATTTCTCGAACTCTTGAAAGGAGCGTTTCCCAACTATTACCAAAAGATCCGGTTCCCGGATACGACAGGGATTGGCATCAAACCGGTGTCGCGGGAAGGCACGGAGCGTCTGGTCAGGGCGGCGATTCGATACGCGATTGATAACCATCGTAAAAGCGTTACTTTTGTGCATAAAGGCAACATTATGAAGTTTACCGAAGGGGCCTTTCGAAACTGGGGTTATGCCCTGGCGGAAAATTCTTTCCCTGATCAAACTTATACCTGGGACCAGTGGGAGCGCACCCGTGGCGATAGCGGCGCAAGGGCCGCCGACGAGGAACAGGCCGCGGCCCTGGGCGGCGGCAAAATCCTGATCAAGGATGCGATTGCCGATATTACCTTGCAACAGGTGCTGACCCGTCCTAAGGAATTCGACGTCATCGCCACGATGAACCTGAACGGCGATTACCTGTCGGACGCGCTGGCCGCGCAGGTCGGGGGAATCGGCATTGCCCCGGGGGGCAATATCAATTATGACACCGGCCATGCCATTTTCGAGGCGACCCACGGCACTGCGCCCAAGTATGCCAACCAGGACAAGGTCAACCCGGGCTCCCTGGTCCTTTCCGGTGAGATGATGCTGCGTTACCTGGGCTGGACGGAAGCCGCGGACCTCGTCATTTCCGGCATGGATAAAACCATCAGTTCCAAAACCGTTACCTACGATTTTGCCCGGCTGATGGAAGGCGCCAATGAAGTCAGGTGTAGTGAATTCGGCCAGGCCTTGATCGAAAACATGTAGCGACCCATGCGCGTGCCCCGTAAAAAGATTATTGCGCAAAACGCCGAACTAATCTTTGAAGGCTTCCTCAGGTACAACGAGAGTTTTACCCGGATAACGGAGCGGGCGCGACGCCGCTTCGAGCAACAGGACTGGGAAGGGCACCAGCAGGACATCTCGGAGCGGGTTGATTTCTATGAAAAATCCGTGCGTCGAATCGTTCTCTCTTTAAGGAGAAACTTAGGCCCCAAGGTAAACGATCATAAACTTTGGAATGACATACGCCGGTATTACGGAGAACGATTGGAGAACGTGCCGGACGCCGGTTTCATGAAGACGTTTTTCAATTCCATTACCCGTCGAATTTTCGACACCGTAGGCATTGATCCTGAGTTGGAATTCATTTCATCGGCGCCGGATGAAGGATTTAATCCATTTGAAACCCTGACGTTGAACCGTTATCCCCACTGGGGTTCGTTGAGCAAGACGTTTCAAAAAATTCTTGAGGATTTTTCCTTCAAGGTCCCCTATAAAAACATCGGCCTGGATGTAAAAGCCATCGGCCAGGAAATCAATCGCTATTACCAAGCTCACCTGGAAGAATTCGGTGAATTTTTAAGGTTCGAGTTTATTGATTCTGCATTTTTTCAATCAGCCCGGGCCTATTTAATCGGCAGAACGATCCAGCAAACCCACGTCAATCCCATCGTTATTGCCTTGAAAAATTCCGCCGCCGGCATAGAAACGGACGCAATACTGTTATCCGAGGAAGAGGTCAGCATCGTATTCAGTTACACCCGCTCTTATTATTTTGCCAACCCGCATTCAGTCATCGGCGCAGTGCACTTTTTGCATTCGATCCTGCCAGGCAAGCCAATAGACGAACTCTATACGGTCTTGGGCCGGCTGCGCCAGGGAAAGACTGAACGTTACCGGATATTCTCACACCATATGAACAGCACGACGGACAAGTTCGTGCTTGCCGACGGGGATAAGGGGTTGGTGATGCTGGTATTTACGCTGCCATCATACGATCTCGTATTTAAAATTATCCGGGACAGGTTCGGCTATCCGAAAACCATCACCCGGGAAGAGGTACAAAATAAATACAAACTTGTCTCCCAACATGATCGAGCCGGCCGATTGATCGACACCCAGGAATTCCGCAACCTGGAATTCCCCCTTGAGCGATTTGATGGTGACTTGCTGGATGAATTGTTAAGCGAGGCGGCGGATACCATCCATATCGAGGGCGACAAATTAATCATTGACCACGTTTATATCGAGCGACGGGTTCGACCCTTGAATCTCTACCTGAGGGAAGTTGACAAGGCCAACGCCGACCAAGTGATACTGGATTATGGACAAACCATTAAGGATCTCGCCAATACGAATATCTTTCCGGGTGATTTATTGCTGAAAAATTTCGGCGTGACCCGGCACAGGCGGGTTGTCTTTTATGATTATGATGAAGTTGCGCTGGTGACGGAATGTGACTTTCGCAGGATACCCGATAGTGACGATGACGCTGACACGATGCGTTCGGAGGCGTGGTTTCACGTAAACAAGAATGACATTTTCCCCGAAGAATTCATCAGGTTCCTTTCGATGAGCCCGGATTTACGCGCCTTGTTCCTGCAGGTTCACGGCGACCTCCTGACTTCCGATTACTGGAATCGCATTAAAAACAAACTCATAAAAGGCGATATCGAACTTGTCATTCCCTATTTCCGGCACCCTATACCAATCAGGGGACAAGAAACAGAAGACAGAGGACAGGGTCATGGAGGCTTGCCGCTACGGATTTAACCCGTATTTCTCACCTGTTTTTCGTTTAATCCCGGCCCTGTTCGCCTGTCTCGTTTTGTCTTTGTCCGCCTGCGGGCCGGGGAAACCAGAACGCGGTGCATATGAGTTCTCCGGCGTCACAATGGGGACGACTTATTCCGTTGTAATCAACGCCCACCCGTTACCGGTTCCAAAACAAAGATTGCAGGGAGGGATCGCCGGCATTCTCGATAAAATAAACAACGAGATGTCCACGTACCTGCCCGATTCCGAATTGATGCGGATAAATCGCGCCGAGGTGACCGACTGGCTCCCTGCCGGCGAATCACTTCTATACGTGTTACAGGCAGCGCGGGATATAAGCCAACTGACACTGGGGGCCTTTGACGTGACCGTTGGTCCCGTGATCAACCTGTGGGGGTTCGGCCCTGAAAAAGGAGTCGTTGTTCCAACAGAAAATCAAATAAAACAGGCATTGAATAATGTTGGATATAAAAAACTTCAACTGGCCCCCGCTGCAGCCGCCGTAAAAAAAACGGATGCCGGGGTCTTTATCGATCTTTCCGCCATAGCAAAGGGCTACGGCGTGGATAAGGTCGCTGATTACCTGGAGCAATTGGAACTGGCCAACTACCTGGTCGAAATCGGCGGGGAAATACGCGCCAGGGGCGTGAACAACAAGAACCTGCCCTGGCAAATCGGCATTGAAAAACCCGTTGCCGACCAGCGCTCCGTGCAGGAGCTCATCAAGCTGGATAATATCGCCATGGCGACATCCGGTGATTATCGGAATTTTTTCGAACAGGATGGAACCCGCTATTCACACACGATTGATCCCCTCACTGGCCGGCCGGTGGCCCATGGACTGGTCTCGGTGACCGTGCTGCATCCATCAGCCATGCAGGCGGACGCATGGGCAACCGGTTTACTCGTTTCAGGCCCGGAAAAAGGTTTTGCGCTGGCATTAAAACATGACATTGCCGCTTATTTTATGATAAACACCGGCGCCGGCTTCACGGAAAGGTTTACTCCGGGATTCAAACCTTATCTCGTTGCCGATAAATAGTGAAATGGCCGGCCCTTGATTTTGCCGGACCCGAAGATGTTACGCCGTTGTTTATCTCTCCCGCGGCGGGACGTCAATGCGGATCGTCACAATATCCGAGTTGTGATATTGCTGGTGCCGCACGGATGAAGTGAACTGTCGCAACAGCCGGAGCGAGATTTCATGTTCGAGAGGGGCGGTGACGTCCCGTTCCGCGAGGATGGCCATGTGATCCTCAATATTCCCTTCACCGGTTGCAGCCACGAACTCGAGATTGGCCGCGCTGGCGCCATCGCTACGCGCCACCAGGCGCAAACGCCGCCTTTTCTCCGCAGTTTCATCTTCCCCTTGCTGAATGAGTATCTGCATGGTTTCCTCAGCTGCCAGACACAAACGATCCGCCATCGCGACATTCCAGCCCCGGCGGGCGGCGAACGCTTCCAGGAAAGCCCTGATCTTCGGCAAGTCCGCGACCGCAAGCGCAGTCTCAATGCGCTGGCTGCGGGGCGCCGTCAATTCGATGAACAGGGTCAGCAGGACCGCCGTGAGGCCACCGGATGTCATGCCGTTGCTGAGCAACGCAAGCCACCTTTCGTCGATATATTCCGCGAAGATGAGCTGGTTCTGGAATCCCACCCCGATCCAGAACGAAACCCCCGCCACCGTCGCCTTGCGGTAGTCCACGCCGTCCTGGACGATGATCCGCATACCCAACACGAAGAGTAGCGCTATTAGCACCAGCAAATAAGCCGCGACTACGGGATTCGGGATCGCCAGCAGGACCGCCGACAACTTGGGCAGGAAGGCCACCACCAAAAATACGATGCCGATACACACGCCGACGCCACGCGCGGCAACGCCGGTGATTTCCGTGATGGCAATACTCGATGAGTAGGTCGTGTTCGGCATCGTGCCGGCAAAACCGGAAAGCAGGTTGCCCATGCCGTCTGCCGCAACCGCGCCTTGCACCACCCGAAAGTCCGGGGCGCGCGGCTTGCGCCACGAGATCTTCTGGACAGCGACAGCGTCGCCAATCGTCTCGATGGCGCCGACCAGGGTCACAAACACGAAGGCCGGCAGGAGCGACCAGAAAACGGGGCCAAACCCGAGGTCAAACCCCGGCCAACCACCCGTGGGAACCCCAATCCAGGCGGCTGCGTCCACGCGCTGGACGTCATAAAGGCCAAAGAACGAGGCAACGATGCAGCCCGCGGTGATCCCTATGACCGGCACCCAGAGACGCCACATGCCAGAAACCCGGAGCACAAGCATCACGGTGACGACCAAGGTCGCGCCGGCGCTGGCGGGCGCGGCGAGGGTCGGCGTTCCTGCCGGCACGTCTGTCAACATGTCGAAGATGATCGGCATGACGGTCACGGCGATCAACATGATCACGGTACCCGCCACGGTTGGCGTGATGATCCGCCGCAGCAGGGAAAGATGCCTCGAGAGCGCGAACTGGATCAGCGACGAGACGACAATCAGGGTCGCCAACATTGCCGGTCCGCCTTCGACAAGCGCCGTCACGCAAACTGCGATAAAGGCGCCGGAGGTTCCCATCAGGAGGATATACCCGGCGCCGAAACGCCCGATGCGCGCGGCTTGCAGCATCGTGGTCAACCCGCTGACGATAAGCGCCGCGAAGACCGCCCACGACAGGTAAGTCTCGCCTGTGCCCGCAGCCCGCGCCACGATAGCCGGCGTAAGCACAATGCCTGCAATAGTGAGCGAGGCAGTCTGAAAACCCACAAAGAGGGTTACTGCGCGTGGCGGCCGCTCGGCGGGCTCATAAAGGATGTACTGGTTGCGTTGACTGGTTGCAGGCTGCATGTTGATTCTATATATCCAGGACCAATAATTCGCTTTTGGCCCGGGAACAGCACAGGGTCATTTGATCGTTGGCCGCTCTTTCTTCATCCGTAAGAAACATATCATTATGCTCCGGTTCGCCTTCCAGGACCTTTGTCAGACAGGTACCGCATATCCCCTGTTCACATGACACGGGAATGATTATCCCGTGCTCGCCCAGGGCATTGACAATGGAGACCCCATCCTCGACGGTATAGGTATCGCCGGTGCTTGCTGTCTTCACCTTGAACATTTGCGCGATCATACCTGAATCCACGGGGAAATACCAAGTGTTCACATGACGCTTTACCGGACCCGAAGATGTTACGCCGTTGTTTCTCTCTCCCGCGGCAGGACGTCAATGCGGATCGTCACAATATCCGAGTCGTGATATTGCTGGTGGCGCACGGATGAAGTGAACTGTCGCAGCAACCGGAGCGAGATTTCATGTTCGAGGGGGGCGGTGACGTCCCGTTCCGCTAGGATAGCCATGTGATCCTCGATATTCCCTTCACTGGTTGCAGCCACGAACTCGAGATTGGCCGCGCTGGCGCCATCGCTGCGCGCCACCAGGCGCAAACGCCGCCCTTTGGCCGTAGCTTCGTCCTCCCCTTGCTGAATGAGTATCTGCAGGGTTTCCTCAGCCGCCAGACACAGGCGATCCGCCATCGCGACATTCCAACCCCGGCGGGCGGCGAACGCTTCCAGGAAAGCCCTGATCTTCGGCAAGTCCGCGACCGCAAGCGCGGTCTCGATGCGCTGGCTACGGGGCGCCGTCAATTCGATGAACAGGGTCAGCAGGATCGCCGTGAGGCCACCGGCTGTGATGCCGTTGCCGAGCAACACAAGCCACCTTTCGCCGATATATTCCGCAAAGATGAGCTGGTTCTGGAATCCCACCCCGACCCAGAACGAAACCCCCACCACCGTCGCCTTGCGGTAGTCCACGCCGTCCTGGACGATGATCCGCATACCCAATATCAAAAGCAGCGACATTAGCACCAGCAAATAGGCCGCGACTACGGGATTCGGGACCGCCAGCAGGAGCGCCGACAACTTGGGCAGGAAGGCCGCCGCCAAAAACACGATGCCGATACATACGCCGACGCGGCGCGCGGCAACGCCGGTGAGTTCCGTGATGGAAGTACCCGCGGAGTAGGCTATGTTCGGCACTGTACTGACTAAACCGGAAAGCAGGTTGCCCACGCTGGCTGCCGCAACCGCGCCTTGCACCACCCGAAAGTCCGGGGCGCGCGGCTTGCGCCACGAGACCCTCTGGATGGCGACAGCGTCGCCAATCGTCTTGATGGCGGTGACCAGGGTTACAAGCACGAAGGCCGGCAGGAGCGACCAGAAAACGGGACCAGACCCGAGGTCAAATCCCGGCCAGCCGCCCGTGGGAACCCCAATCCAGGCGGCTGCGCCCACGCGCCGGACGTCATAAAGCCCAAAGAACGAGGCAACGAGGCAACCCGCGACGATCCCCATGAGCGGCACCCGGAGACGCCACACGCCGGAAACCCGGAGCACAAGCATCACGATGACGACCAAGGTCGCGGCGGCGCTGGCCGGCGCGGCGAGGGGCGGCGTTCCTGCCGGCACGTCTGTCAACTTATCGAAGACGATCGGCATGACAGTCACGGCGCTCAGCATGATCACGGTACCCGTCACGGTTGGTGTGATGATCCGCCGCAGCAGGGAGAGATGCGCCGAGAGCGCGAACTGGATCAACGACGAGACGACAATCAGGGTCGCCAACATTGCCGGCCCGCCTTCGACAAGCGCCGTCACGCAAACCGCGATAAAGGCGCCGGAGGCCCCCATCACGAGGATATATCCAGCGCCGATGCGCCCGACGTGCCCGATGTGCGTGGCTTGCAGCATCGTAGTCAACCCGCTCACGATAAGCGCCGCGAAGACCGACCACGACAGGTAAGTCTCGCCCGCGCCCGCGGCCCGCGCCACAATAGCCGGCATGAGCACAATGGTTGAAATAGTGACTGTGGCAGCCTGAAAACCCAGTAGGATGGTTACTGCGCGCGGTGGCCGCTCGTCGGGCTCATAAAGGACGTACTGGTCGCGGTGACCGGTTGCAGGCTGCATGGAGATTCTATATATCCAGGACTAATAATTCGCTTTTGGCCCGGGAACAGCGCAGGGTCATTTGATCGTTGGCCGCTCTTTCTTCATCCGTAAGAAGCATATCATTTTTTACCAGACCCGAAGATGTTACGCCGTTGTTTCTCTCTCCCGCGGCGGGACGTCAATGCGGATCGTCACAATATCCGAGTCGTGATATTGCTGGTGGCGCACGGATGAGGCGAACTGTCGCAGCAGCCGGAGCGAGATTTCATGTTCGAGAGGGGCGGTGACGTCCCGTTCCGCGAGGATGGCCATGTGATCCTCGATATTCCCTTCACCGGTTGCAGCCACAAACTCGAGATTGGCCGCGCTGGCGCCATCGCTGCGCGCTACCAAGCGCAAACGTCGCCTTTTCTCCGCAGCTTCGTCCTCCCCTTGCTGAATGAGTATCTGCAGGGTTTCCTCAGCCGCCAGACACAGGCGATCCGCCATCGCGACATTCCAACCCCGGCGGGCGGCGAACGCTTCCAGGAAAGCCCTGATCTTCGGCAAGTCCGCAACGGCAAGCGCGGTCTCAATGCGTCGGCTGCGGGGCGCCGTCAATTCGATGAACAGGGTCAGCAGGACCGCCGTGAGACCACCGGCTGTGATGCCGTTGCCGAGCAACATAAGCCACCTTTCATCGATATATTCCGCGAAGATAAGCTGGTTCTGGAATCCCACCCCGGTCCAGAATGAAACCCCCACCACCGTCGCCTTGCGGTAGTCCACGCCGTCCTGGACGATGATCCGCATACCCAACACGAAGAGCAGCGACAATAGCGCCAGCAAATAAGCCGCGACGACAGGATTCGGGACCGCCAGCAGGAGCGCCAACAACTTGGGCAGGAAGGCCGCCGCCAAAAATACGATGCCGACGCATACGCCGACGCGGCGCGCGGCAACGCCGGTGAGTTCCGCGATGGAAATACCCGTAGAGTAGGCTATGTTCGGCACCGTGCTGACTAAACCGGAAAGCAGGTTGCCCACGCTGGCTGCCGCAACCGCGCCTTGCACCACCCGAAAGTCCGGGGCGCGCGGCCGGCGCCACGAGATTCTCTGGATGGCGACAGCGTCGCCAATCGTCTTGATGGCGGTGACCAGGGTCACAAGCACGAAGGCTGGCAGGAGCGACCAGAAAACGGGACCAAACCCGAGGTCAAACCCCGGCCAACCGCCCGTGGGAACCCCAATCCAGGCGGCTGCGACCACGCGCCGGACGTCATAAAGGCCATAGAACGAGGCAACGAGGCAACCCGCGACGATCCCCATGAGCGGCACCCAGAGACGCCACATGCCGGAAACCCGGAGCACAAGCATCACCATGACGATCAAGGTCGCGCCGGCGCTGGCGGGCGCGGCAAGGGTCGGCGTTCCTGCCGGCACGTCTGTCAACTTATCGAAGACGATCGGCATGACGGTCACGGCGATCAACATGATCACGGTACCCGCCACGGTTGGCGTGATGATCCGCCGCAGCAGGGAAAGATGCCTTGAGAGCGTGAACTGGATCAACGACGAGACGACAATCAGGGTCGCCAACATTGCCGGTCCACCCTCGACAAGCGCTGTCGCGCAAACCGCGATAAAGGCGCTGGAGGTCCCCATCAGGAAGATATACCCGGCGCCGATGCGCCCGATGCGCGCGGCTTGCAGCATCGTGGTCAACCCGCTGACGATAAGCGCCGCGAAGACCGACCACGACAGGTAAGGATCGCCTGCGCCCGCGGCCCGCGCCACGATAGCCGGCATGAGCACAATGGTTGAAATAGTGACGGCGGCAGCCTGAAAACCCAGTAAGAGGGTTACTGCGCGCGGTGGCCGATCGTCGGGTTCATAGAGGACGTGCTCGTCGCGGTGACCGGTTGCAGGCTGCATGTTGATTCTATATATCCGGGACCAATAATTCGCTTTTGGCCCGGGAACAGCACAGGGTTATCTGGTCGTTGGCCGCTCTTTCTTCATCCGTAAGAAACATATCATTATACTCCGGTTTGCCTTCCAGGATCTTTGCCACGTATGATGGGGTCAGGTCTTTGATTTATGATGCGTCCGGTTCGCCTTCCAGGACCTTTGTCAGACAGGCGCCGCATATCCCCTACATGACGCGGGAATGATTATCCCGCGCTCGCCCAGAGCATTGGCAATGGAGACCCCATACATCGACGGTACAGGTATCGCCGGCGCCTGCTGCCTTCACCTCTAACATTTGCGCGATCATACCTGAATCCACAGGGAAATACCAAATAGTCCCCACTGGCAGCGGGAACTGCTGGGTGAAGTTTGAAGTGTGAAGTTCCCGCTGTTCGTCGAAAGAGGGTTTGGGGGCTGTTTTGAAAGGGCCGGCCCTGATTTTGCCGGAACCGAAGATGTTACGTCGTTGTTTCTCTCTCCCGCGGCGGGACGTCAATGCGGATCGTCACAATATCCGAGTCGTGATATTGCTGGTGGCGCACGGATGAGGTGAACTGTCGCAGCAGCCGGAGCGAGATTTCATGTTCGAGAGGGGTGTTGACATCCCGTTCCCCGAGGATGGCTATGTGATCCTCGATATTCCCTTCACCGGTTGCAGCCACAAACTCGAGATTGGCCGCGCTGGCGCCATCGCTGCGCGCCACCAGGCGCAAACGTCGCTCTTTCGCCGTAGCTTCGTCTTCCCCCTGCTGAATGAGTATCTGCAGGGTTTCCTCAGCTGCCAGACACAGGCGATCCGCCATCGCGACATTCCAACCCCGGCGGGCGGCGAACGCTTCCAGGAAAGCCCTGATCTTCGGCAAGTCCGCAACGGCAAGCGCGGTCTCAATGCGCCGGCTGCGGGGCGCTGTCAATCCGATGAACAGGGTCAGCAGGACCGCCGTGAGGCCACCGGCTGTGATGCCGTTGCTGAGCAACGTAAGCCACCTTTCGCCGATATATTCCGCGAAAATAAGCTGGTGCTGGAATCCCACCCCGACCCAGAACGAAACCCCCGCCACCGTCGCCTTGCGGTAGTCCACGCCGTCCTGGACGATGATCTCCACACCCAACATGAAGAGCAGCGCCATTAGCACCAGCAAATAAGCCGCGGCTACGGGATTCGGGACCGCCAGCAGGAGCGCCGATAACTTGGGCAGGAAGGCCGCCGCCAAAAACACGATGCCGATACACACGCCGACGCCACGCGCGGCAACGCCGGTGAGTTCCGTAATGGAAGTACTCAAGGAGTAGACCGCGCTTGGCACCGTGCTGACTAAACCGGAAAGCAGGCTGCCCATGCCGTTTGCCGCAACCGCGCCTTGCACCACCTGAAAGTCCGGGGCGCGCGGCCGGCGCCACGAGACCTTCTGGATGGCGATAGCGTCGCCAATCGTCCTGATGGCGATGACCAGGTTCATAAACACGAAGGCCGGCAGGAGCGACCAGAAAACGGGGCCAAACCCGAGGTCAAACCCCGGCCAGCCACTCGTGGGAACCCCAATCCAGGCGGCTGCGCCCACGCGCCCGATGTCATAAAGGCCAAAGAACGAGGCAACGAGGCAACCTGCGATGATCCCCATGACCGGCACCCAGAGACGCCACACGCCTGAAACCCGGAGCACAAGCATCACCATGACGACCAAGGTCACGGCGGCGCTGGCGGGCGCGGCGAGGGGCGGCGTTCCTGCCGGCACGTCTGTCAACGTGTCGAAAACGATCGGCATGACGGTCACGGGGCTCAGCATGATCACGGTACCTACCACGGTTGGCGTGATGATCCGCCGCAGCAGGGAAAGATGCGCCGAGAGCGCGAACTGGGCCAGCGACGAGATGACAATCAGGGTCGCCAGCATTGCCGGTCCGCCTTCGACAAGCGCCGTCACGCAAACTGCGACAAAGGCGCCGGAGGCCCCCATCAGGAGGATATATCCGGCGCCGATGCGCCCGATGCGCACGGCTTGCAGCATCGTGGTCAACCCGCACACGATAAGCGCCGCGAAGACCGACCACGACAGGTAAGGCTCGCCTGTGCCCGCGGCCCGCGCCACGATAGCCGGCATGAGCGCAACGCTCGCAATAGCGACCCCGGCATTCTGAAAACCTACTAAGAAGGTTATTGCGTGCGGTGGCCGCTCGTCGGGCTCATAAAGGACGTTCTGGTCGCGCTGACTGGTTGCAGGCTGCATGGAGCTTCTATATATCCAGGATCAATAATTCGCTTTCTAATCCGACAGGATCAGGCCAATCGGCAATGCATGAAAAGTCAGGCTTCCGTATTGAAACGGCAGTATTTCCTGTCCCGTATAAAACAGGACGCCTCGTTCAAACTGTTTGCCGGCAAACTCTGCCAACATTGCCAACCCCTTGAAATCCAAAGGTTTCACGCTTGTTGAAGCCTTGATTTCAATGCCGACGATCTTTGCATTGTTTCTCTCCAGGATAATATCGACTTCGCGTTTCCGATTATTCCGAAAGTGATATAAATTGACGTCTTCCCGCGCCCAGGATGCTTGCTTGCAACATTCCATGCACACCAGATTCTCCAGCAACCCACCATAATGCTGACTTTGCAGCAATTGCTCTTCGTTACGCAACCCCAGCAGATGACAGGCAAGGCCGGTATCGACAAAGTGCATTTTCGGCATTCGCGTCGCCATCCTCTTTGCACGGTTTTTTAACCAGGCGGGGAGTCGGCGGATGATAAACATCAATTCGAGAATTTCAATATAGTTTTTTACCAGTTTGTCGTTCAGTTCCAGGTCATTGGCAATATTCGAGTATTTTAACAGGTTGCCACTCAGTCCGGCGAGATAAGGCGCCAAGGCGTGCAGTTTGGAATGATAGTCGCCACGCGCCGCATACAGGCTTTCAAAATCTTTATACAGTCTCCCCTCCATATAGGATTTAAACCATACCTGTTTCCCTCGAACACTTTTATCTTGTATCTCCGGGTAACCACCATTTAACAGCAATCCGGCAAGCTGCTCCCGGCTGATGAAAGGAACTGGCTTTGACTGAAATTTTCCGCCCAACAGATAGTCGATAATATTCAGGGATTGCCCTGTCATTTCAGTAATGGAAAGAGGGTAAAGCTCCAGTCGCGCCAAGTGTCCCGGTAAAGATTCCCGGGCGTGAGCAGAGCGAAATATATCCGTTGACCCCGTCAATAAAAATTTGCCCTTTTCATTGGGGGCCAATCGGTCTGAAACCTCTTTAATGGCAGGAATCAGGCCTGGGGCATATTGAAACTCGTCCAGTACTACTTTCCTGGGACCCAAGGAACGTATAAAACCATGTGGGTCTGTTTCAACGGATGCCAGAATCGCCTGATCGTCCAAGGTAATGTAGTCCATATCCAAATTTCCGGCAACGGCGCGCGCCAGTGTGGTTTTGCCCGCCTGTCGAGGACCCGTCAGGTAAAGCACACGGAATTCCATAAGTAATTCTTCAAGGAAAGGTTGTAAGTTTCTGGGGTACATGGGTCGTTTTGCGTGGATCTGGTTTCCGTTCGACATTGCGGAATATATACCATCAACTGGAACTTTTCCACAAGTTAATACGAGTTTTACAGGGTGTTAATACGAAAAAAACAAGTTGTTAATACGAGTTTTGCAGGGTGTTAATACGAAAAAAACAAGTTGTTAATACGAGTTTTACAACGCGTTGCCAGTCATCTTCAAGAAAATCTACTTGATCTTGGTCTCGCCGACGTCGGCGTGGTTGCCCGGTTCATCAGGCGATGGATGGAAATAATATCGATATTTGTTATAATTATCGTTTTTAATAAAAACAGCGTTGAGGGTATATTCAAATGGCAAAACCTTTCCTGAAAAATGCCTGGTATGTTGCGGCATGGAGCTATGAAGTTAAAAAGGAACTGTTTGAACGCACCATCATCGGTGAATCCGTCTTGTTCTACCGTAAGGAAAATAATGAAGCGGTTGCTATAAACAATACCTGCCCACATCGGTATTCACCCTTGCACATGGGCACGTTGTTGGGGGACGTGGTCGAGTGCGCCTATCACGGACTGCGTTATGACGGTACCGGTCAATGCGTGCATAATCCCCATGGAGACGGCAGGATTCCTGAAAGAATGCGCACCAGGGCCTACCCGCTGGAAGAAGTCCATAACATGTTGTGGATCTGGATGGGCGACCCCGCCCTGGCCGCCCCTGAAACCATTCCTGATTTCAGTTGCCATACCAACGCTGATTACCCTTCGGTACAGGGCGTCATAGAAATGGATGGCTGCTACGAGCTGATTTCAGATAACCTGATGGACCTTTCCCACGTAGAGTTCCTGCACAAGGGCATATTGGGAAGCGACGCCATCAAGCGCGGGCAACATGAACTCCTGCAAGACGGGACAACCGTGTGGTCGAACCGATGGTGCCCGGACGGGCTGGCGCCACCGGCCTGGGACCACATGTTCAACGACTATGGCAAGCCCGTAGACCATTGGTTGTATATGCGCTGGGACGCCCCTTGTCACATGTTGCTGGACGTAGGCATTACCCCCAAGGGCAAACCGCGAAACGAAGGTATCTGGATGTATGGCACGGATATCCTCACACCCAAGGATGAAACATCCACTTATTATTATTGGGGCGTTGCCAGGGACCATGACAAGGACAGCGCTGAAATGGATAAAATCTGGACCCAGGCAATAGAAACGGCGTTCGGGACCCAGGACAAGCCCATGATCGAGGCCCAACAAAACATGTTGCAATCACTGGGCGCGGTAGATATCGACGACGTCGACCCGGTGTTGTTGTCCATGGACAGCGCTACAGTCCGGTGTCGCCGCATCCTGGACCAGCTGCGCAAAGAGAATGACACAAAGATACCCGATCCCCGTAACCCGGCGCTGGTGGAATTGATCAGAAAAGCGACTGAAACTGAATATGACGGTAAAGTGATCCCGGTTGTATAAAACCCTGGCCGCGACTGAATAAAATCAAAACTGTTTTATCCGGGCCTTGCACTCCTCCGGGCTATCGGCGCCTTTGTACTTTTCAACGGCTGCCCGCCTGCTGCAAATGCCTGTGGAGCAAACCCCTGGCTATGACATTGGCCTGGATTTCCGCTGAACCCTCGAATATATTCAACACCCTGGCGTCACATAACACTCGAGAGATGGAATACTCGACTGCATAACCATTCCCCCCGTGGATCTGCAATGCGTTATCGGCGCAGGACCAGGCCACTTTGGCGCTTAACAGCTTTGCCATGCCTGCCTCTATGTCACAACGTTTGCCTGAATTCATTCGGCGGGCGGCATAATAGACAAGCTGCCTTAACAACATGATCTCGGCAACCATCCAGCCGATCTTCCCGGCAACCCGGGGATAGGCAAGAATCGGTTTCCCGAACTGCATCCGCTGCCTGGCATAGCGCAAAGCCAATTCCAACGCATTCCGGGCAACGCCGATTCCTCTTGCGGCGGTTTGAATGCGGGCTGTTTCAAACGAAGACATGAGTTGCTTGAAGCCCTGCCCCTCAACCCCCCCCAATAAGGCATCGGCGCCCGTCTTGAATCTATCAAAACTGAGTTCGTACTCTTTCATCCCCCGATAACCTATGACCGGAATTTCACTGCCACTCATTCCCTCCGATGGAAAAGGGTCATTATCCGTGCCACTGGGCTTTTCAATGAGAAACATGCTGAGGCCCTTATAACCTTTGTCCGTGGGATTCGTTCGCGCCAGCAGGGTCATCAAGTTGGCCCTGGCCGCATGGGTGCTCCAGGTTTTGTTGCCGGTTATTTCGTAGCCATGGGCGTTTTTTACCGCCCTTGTGGTCAAACCGGCCAAATCGGAGCCTCTATCCGGTTCGGTAAAGACCGCCGCCGGGATCATTTCACCCGAGGCGATTTTTGGCAGGTAATGTTTTTTTTGCCCTGCCGTTCCGGCATTCAGTATCAACTCGGCGGCTATCTCGGAACGGGTGGCGATTGAGCCGACGCCGATATAACCCCTGGCAAGTTCTTCGGTGATAACACACATGGTCAGCTTCCCCATGGCGTGGCCGGCATACTCTTCCGGAATGCAGACCGCAAATACCCCCAGCTCAGCCAGTTTGCGGATCAATTCGAAGGGAATCAGCCTGTCTTGCCTGTGCCATTCATCGGCCCGATTGCTTATTTCCTCGTCCGCGAAACGCCGGAACTGGTCCCTGACCATGTTCAAGGTTTCACCTAATGCAAGTTCACCGAATTCACCGGACTGGTCGGCATCGATGATCAACTCGACGATGCGTAAACGATTTGCATTGGTGTCGCCGTCTTTTATCAGCGAGTCGATGGCGCCCTCGGCCATGATTTCAGCCAATATCGCCGAGGAGGCGAAATCATCCGGGCGGATAACTTCATCCTGACTCATTGGAATGCCATGCAACAATTGCTGCAGGTAACCGCCGATGCCAACCTTGTATATTACCTGTTCCAGCTCCGTGACTGTGTCCTGCGCCTGTAACTGCCCCGCCCAAGCCGCCAGCTGTTTAATCGCTTCGAGGTAAGTCGCAATCCAGGCATACCCGTGAGCAATGAATTGGTAGCGTTCAAGAGACGGCATATCAATGGCATTGTCCCTGGTGATTTTCTCTGACAGGGTTTCCCGGCAGCCCTGCGCCAGTCTTTCAATGCCTGCGATGGCCTTTTGTGATTGTTCTAACAGTTTTTCCATGATGAGGGATTATTTTAACCACGGGGTATACGCAGAATGTCAAGGAAATGGATTCTTCGCTTCACCCGGAATGGCGAGTCAAACCCTGTGGCTTTAATATTATCTTAACCGATGCGCGGGACTGCTTGCACTACGCATGGGGTCAGGTCTTTGATTTATGATGTGGGTTTGCGCGACTGCTTGCGCCGCGGTTTTTCCGTCCGCGCGTAATACCCGCATGTTCAGGCTATCGGTTTCCGCTTCGACAGCTGATAGCTGAAAGGATTGGCCATCGAATATCGGCGCCATCGCCCGGAAATCGAATTGGCTGACTCCTTTATCGGTATTTTTTCTCAGGAGTTGCAACAACAACATGGCTACCAGGGGGGCATGCACCACAAGCCCGGGATAGCCTTCTTCTTCAGAGGCATAGGCCCTGTCATAATGGATCTTATGCCCGTTAAACGTCATTGCCGAGAACCGAAACAACATTAAAGCATCCACGGTAATTTCTTTCGACCAACTGTTCGCCGGCGGTTTCAGGAAGGGTTTCACCTCCGGCAATGCCAGGGGGGCGCCCATTTCCCGATAGACAATTTCCTGTTCTTCAATGATGCAGAGCCGTTCTTTTTGCCTGATCCTGACCTGTATCCTGACAAAGACCAAAGGCCCGGAAGCGCCGGATTTTTCTTTTATATCGATAACTTCTGATTCACGCTCGGCCTCAAGTCCGATGATGAGCGGATGCCGGAAGGTCGTCTTCAACCCGGCGAACATGCGCCGCGGCAACGGCACGGGGGGAAGGAAATCACCCCGTTTCTGGTGGCCGTCCCTGTCCATGCTCCCATGGGGCGCGGGCTTGATAAAAAAAATCCAGTGCCACAATGACGGCAGGCTGTCGCCATCCCTGTAATTCGACGCCGTTTCATCCAGTGTAGCCGCCAGCCTGTTGACCGGGACAGGTGAAATTATCTCCCTGCAGTTATCGACCCTGGGCGTCCATCCGGGAAATAATTCGTCGTGTGTCATTGCGCCGGCGCTTCACCAATATTGTTTTGATGGATAAGCTGCCCGTTTCCGGATTACAGCATTCCAGGGATTAGGCCCCATTCGTCATGCCGGCGACGATTCCCCGGTCGTGCAAGTCGCCAATGACGGCGCTGCCCAGGCCCAATATCGTAGCCAGTATTTCATCGGTATCGGCGCCAAGCCGCGGCGCCGGTTTAACCGCTTGCCTTTGCCTTGACTCAAACCGCAGTGGCGAGCCCGGCATCAGGCATTCGCCGATACCGGGTTGAAAAACCGTTTCAAAAACGGGGTTTTTCACGGAGCAACGGGGATCATCATTGACCAGTTGCGAAAACGTCTGGTACGGCCCCCAACACACATCATGGGAATCCAATATCAAGGTCAGCTCCGTAAAATCATGGGCGGCGCACCAGGGCGCCAACAAATTTATAATTGCTTCCGTAGCCCTGTAACGGTCGCCTTCCCGGTTGAGATCCAATCCACGCCCGGTTTCTATCCGCCGCAACTCATGTTCAAGTCGAGCTGCCGCGACCAGGTTCTTCCACTGTCTTTGGGTGATGGCAACGATCATGATCTCACGCCGGTCCCTGGTTTTAAAGTTGTGACCGAAAGCGCCATACAGCCGATTGCCGATTGCCGGACGATCTTCACCATTAATTTGCACTTCAGCGATGTGTCCCAGGTTACCCACCATGGAAAATGCAATATCCGCCAGCGCAAGCCTGATGAGTTGGCCTTCACCGGTGAGACGGCGTTGTCGCTCGGCGACTGTCACGGCAAGGGCCGCATTGATGCCGGCAAGCGCGTCCCAGGCCGGGAACATGTGATTAACCGGAGGTTGATTATCTTCCGGGCCCGTCGCACAGGGGATGCCCGTAGCGGAATTGATCGTATAATCGACTGCGTTGCCGCCGTCCGGGTTGCCCTGTACGTTCACCATGATCAGGTCGTCCCGTTGCGCCTGCAACAAGGGATAATTCAACCAATCCGACGGTGGAAAGTTGGTCAGGAATATGCCGGCATTGGGGCTGGCTTCGGTTATCAGGGCGATGACGAGTTCTCTTCCTTCCTGTGAGCGCAGGTCGATTACGATGGAACGTTTGGCCTTGTTCAAACCCGACCAGTATAAACTTTGCCCCTGCTCCGTGACCGGCCAGCGCCTGTAGTCAAGCCCCCCGCCGACCTGGTCAAAGCGTATGACGTCCGCGCCCAACTGCGCCAGGGTCATGCCACCCAGGGGCGCGGCGACAAAGGCGGAGCCCTCTACGACACGCAGGTCTTTCAGCAGGTCGTACAAGCAATCCCCCTAGCCCCCCTTGTCAGGGGGAAACCTTCCTGGCGTCACCCGGCCCCACCGGCATCAGGCCCATGTCGAAGCGCAGGTGACTGAACGGCGCGGAGATATTGTATTGCGCCGCCTTGTCAACGTCATTTGATTCTTTGTAATCTCCGATTAACGAATTCTTGGTGGCAAACACCGCATCTGAATCCAGGTATTCATCTCCTGCGGAATATACTTGGGTAGTCAGTGATTCATAGCCATCGGCTGAAACAATAAAGTGGATATGGGCGGGACGCATGGCGTGGCGGCCGCTGGCATTGAGCAGGACGCCAACGGCGCCATCCGTCGGAACGGAATAAGAATGGGGTTTTTCCGTGACGAAGGCATAGTTGCCTTCCGTATCCGTAGTAAAAATACCGCGCATGTCATATTCAGGCATAGTCGGATCCTGTATATCATAGACGCCGTTGGCGGCGGTTTGCCATACATCCAATTTGGCGCCGGCAATGGGGTCGCCGTCAGGGTCGGTCACCTTGCCCTGGACTAACGCCACTTCTCCACCCCGGCCCTGTTTAATGATGCTGGCGCCGTTTTCATACTCCGGCGCGCCCTCCACGTAAAGAGGCCCCAATACGGTCGATTCCGTCCCCCTGCCTGACTTAGGGTGATTAATCGCATCCACCAGAATGGAGACACCCAATACGTCCGACAACAAAACGAATTCCTGGCACTTGTCATCGCGCATTTTGCCTGCATCGGTTAAAAACATGATCGCCTTGAACCATTCTTCTTCGGTCAACTCCACGTCTTTCACAAAAGCATGGAGATGTTTAAGCGCTGAAGTGATAATTTGCCTGAACCGGGGATCTTTTGTCTTGGAGCCGTATTCTTCCAAGACGATTTCCGTCAGATTGTCAATGGTAAAATCACGCATAATCAATCCTCCAAATATAATCGTGCCCGTAAATAATGGTAATGCCCGTAAGCCGGTTGCATTGCCGCAACAGTTACGCTCATACAGTTCATGACGGCCACCAAACTCCGTGCCTATGGCGTCTCATAACAGGCGCATGGTCTTGACCCGATCTTCCGCATCAGGCCCATGTCGAAGCGCAGGTGGCTGAACGGCGCGGAGATATTGTATTGCGCCGCCTTGTCAGCGTCATTTGATTCTTTGTAATCTCCGATTAACGAACTCTTGGTGGCAAACACCGCATCTGAATCCAGGTATTCATCTCCCGCAGAAAACACCTGGGTAGTCAGTGATTCATAGCCATCGGCTGAAACAATAAAGTGGATATGGGCGGGACGCATGGCGTGGCGACCGCTGGCATTGAGCAGGACGCCAACGGCGCCATCCGTCGGAACGGAATAAGATACGGGTTTTTCCGTGACGAAGGCATAGTTGCCTTCCGTATCCGTAGTAAAAATACCGCGCATGTTATATTCAGGCACAGTTGGATCCCGTGTATCATAGACGCCGTTGGCGGCGGTTTGCCATACATCCAATTTGGCGCCGGCAATGGGGTCGCCGTCAGGGTCGGTCACCTTGCCCTGGACTAACGCCACTTCTCCACCCCGGCCCTGTTTAATGATGCTGGCGCCGTTTTCATACTCCGGCGCGCCCTCTGCGTAAAGAGGTCCCAATACGGTCGATTCTGTCCCCCTGCCTGACTTGGGGTGATTAATCGCATCCACCAGCATGGAGACACCCAATACGTCCGACAACAAAATGAATTCCTGGCGCTTGTCATCGCACATTTTGCCTGTATCGGTTAAAAACATGATCGCCTTGAACCATTCTTCTTCGGTCAACTCCACGTCTTTCACAAAAGCATGGAGATGTTCAAGCAATGAAGTGATAATTTGCCTGAACCGGGGATCTTTTGTCTTGGAGCCGTATTCTTCCAAGACGATTTCCGTCAGATTGTCAATGGTAAAATCACGCATAATCAATCCTCCGGATATAATCGGGCCCGTAAATAATGGTAACGCCCGTAAGCCGGTTGCATTGTCTGGGCATCCACATAATAACGGCGTTTTGACAGGGGATGTTGTTTCCAATAAGGCTCCGCTTCCAGTATATACGCTTTGCGTACATGCCAGGTTACGTTTGGGAAACAGTCTCCCTTGCCATGTTTGTCCGCAGATGCCGCGGATTAATTCTTTTTCATGAACAGATTGACGTCATGGGGATTTATCAAGTCCGCCACCGTCCAACCGTTGGTATCATATTCATCCATGCACTGCTGGGCAAAGTCTTTGAGTTGTTTGTCCAGGCCGGAACCCTGCGCCTCCCATAATGCTTCGATGCGGATATTTTCATTATTGCCGCAACAGTTACGCTCATACAGTTCATGGCGGCCACCAAACTCCGTGCCTGTGGCGTCCCATAACAGGCGCATGGTCTTGACCCGATCTTCCGCATCATGGCCGTAAGAACCGCGCAGGTATTTATTCAAATACCCCTTCAACTCCGGCACGTTGAAATCCGTAGCATGGGAATTCAGGTAGATAAGACCACTGGCGACCATATTCTCAATCAACTCTTTCGCCCGGGGATAAGCCATGGTCACAAGGACTCGATACACGTGCCCGGCATGGCCATTGGGCACTTTCACCCCCTTGAAATCGTCGGGCATGCCGCACATGGCGTCAGACAAGGCCCAGAAGAGGTGTCGCCACACGAGCATTTCACCGATGGCCACCTGCACGCCGCGAAAATCCTTGGCGCCGGTGATCTCCAGGGCCTTCATGAATAATCCGGTAATAAAATCAAACTTGACGGCAAGTCGCGTACAACCATGAAAGGCAAAGGTGTAGGCCCAACCGGAGGTACCTAAAAAAGTGCTGGCCGCATCCAGGTCCTGGTAAATGAAAATATCCTCCCAGCGCATCAAGGCATTGTCCAATATCAATATGGCGTCATTCTCATCCAGCCGGCTGGACAGCGGGTTATCAAACGGACTGCCCATGACTTCAGCCGCATAGGCATAGGAGGGACGACAGAGCAGCTTTACTCCCGGGGTATTCATTTTCAACATGCCGGATATGGCAAAGCGTTTGTCTTTAACGGGTATCGGCCCGCATTGACCTAAAAAATTGTAGTGGGTCAACGCCGACCCCGTGGCAACTACTTTTGCGCCGGAGATAATAATGCCCTCGTCGGTTTCTTTCACGCAGTGCACATAGACGTCTTCGATATCTTCGTGGGATTTATTGCGATCGACTGGGGGGTTGGTCAGGGCATGGTTCAAAAACGGGACGCGTTCCTGCGCATTTTTATACCAGCTCCGCGCATTATCGGCATAGTCACCAAAATACGTCGGGTTGAATCCCAGCGTCAGCATCAGACTGGCCTTGTAATCGGGAGTGCGGCTCATCCAGCCGTAAGTCAACCTTGCCCATTGGGCGATTGCTTCACGTTGCGCAATCACGTCCTCGCGGGTGTGCGCCACCTTGAAATAAGGGTGGGTAAAGCCGCCGTTGCCGGTGTCCGTATCCGTACGCAAGTGTGGATACTCCGCCTGGTTATGCAGGGCGTTGTAAAGCCGCGCCAGCATCCGTGCAGGATTGCGAAAAGCGGGGTGCGTGGTTACGTCTTTGACCCGCTCGCCATAGATCCAGATTTCCCGATCGTCTTTTAATTCCTCAAGAAACTCAGCGCCGGTGTATGGCCGAACAGCATTTTTTGCAGCTTCTTTTTCGAGCATGGCGCTCATACTCAATCCCCCTAATTGCCCTTGTCAAGAGGAATCTTCCCATTATTTGCTTCTTTCATCAAGTCGGTTCATCCCCCTACTCCCCTTGTCAGGGGGGAACCTTCCTGGCGTCACCCGGCCCCCACCGGCATCAGGCCCATGTCGAAGCGCAGGTGGCTGAACGGCGCGGAGATATTGTATTGCGCCGCCTTGTCAGTGTCATTTGATTCTTTGTAATCTCCGATTAACGAACTCTTGGTGGCAAACACCGCATCTGAATCCAGGTATTCATCTCCCGCAGAAAACACGTGGGTAGTCAGTGATTCATAGCCATCCGCCGAAACAATAAAGTGGATATGGGCGGGGCGCATGGCGTGGCGGCCGCTGGCATTGAGCAGGACGCCAACGGTACCATCCGTCGGGACGGAATAAGACAGGGGTTTTTCCGTGACGAAAGCATAGTTGCCTTCCGTATCCGTAGTAAAAATACCGCGCATGTTATATTCAGGCATAGTCGGATCCTGTACATCATAAGAGCCGTTGGCGGCGGTTTGCCATACATCCAATTTGGCGCCGGCAATGGGGTCGCCGTCAGGGTCGGTCACCTTGCCCTGGACCAATGCCACTTCTCCACCCTGGTCCTGTTTAATGATGCTGGCGCCGTTTTCGTACTCCGGCGCGTGCGCTACGTAAAAAGGTCCCAATACGGTCGATTCCGTCCCCCTGCCTGACTTGGGGTGATTAATCGCATCCACCAGCATGGAGACACCCAATACGTCCGACAATAAAATGAATTCCTGGCGTTTGTCATCGCACATTTTGCCTGTATCGGTTAAAAACATGATCGCCTTGAACCATTCTTCTTCGGTCAACTCTACGTCTTTCACAAAAGCATGGAGATGTTCAAGCAATGAAGTGATGATTTGTCTGAACCGGGGATCTTTTGTCTTGGAGCCGTATTCTTCCAAGACGATTTCCGTCAGGTTGTCAATGGTAAAATCACGCATAATCAATCCTCCAAATATAATCGCGCTCGTAAGTAATGATAATGCCCGGCCGGCCAATTCCCGGTTTCCTTATACACGATAGCCCGGTTAGCGGGAACCGCTGGTGATATTCTAACGCCCTTTGGCGCGTAATGCCTGTACGGTAAAATCCGTTTCCCGCAATCTTTTTTTCGACACCGTCGCCTTGAATTGCAGGGTCGTACAGTGCATGGCCTGGATATCGATCATGGATGCCGCATCTATAACGGGCGCGCCTGACCCATGATTGGCAGGGTGATGCCTGTCCGGATGTGAGTATGCCCCCATGCCTGTCTTCCACAAATTACCCGAACGGTCAAAGATATGCCCGTAAGCCGGTTGCATTGTCTGGGCATCCACATAATAACGGCGTTTTGACAGGGGATGTTGTTTCCAATAAGGCTCCGCTTCCAGTATATACGCTTTGCGTACATGCCAGGTTACGTTTGGGAAACAGTCTCCCTTGCCATGGAAGCCGACGAATTTATAGCCGTCCTGCTGATGTCCCGCCTCTTCCAATTGTTGCTGATCGTGATTAAAGTAAGGCAACAATACCCAGGCTTCACCCTTGTAGGTCCATTTCTGGTCCATGATACGACCGTTATATCCGAGAAAATCTTCTATCATTATATCGCTGCCCAGGAAGGCATCCGTGGTTTGTCCTGACGCCAGGCGACGGACCCGCCTGTGGGTGGCAAGATAAAGCCAGGTTTGTTCCTGCCTGGTGTCATCTTCCAATCGTTGCACCAGTAATTGCGTCCCGCGCAAATCCGGTGGCGACAACACGTTCAGGTAAAGGGCATTGAAAATCTGCGATGGATTCCCGGGCAAGTCCGGGACAGGCTCCTGGACATGCCGGTGCATGAACCTTAATGAACTTGCGTAGAATGATAACCTTCTTTCGATTTTATTTTTCCTTATGTCTTTATATTGCCAATAAAAACTGGCGACCTCACCGCCGTCATAGGCATAGGTGTAGCGAAAATTCCAGGCCAGTTTGTCACCCGCGCGGGGATCATCAAGTTGCGGCTCCCGGGGAAACGGCCGGCCGGCAATATAGTTCAATATGATGCCCGGTTTATCTCCAAGCCTGGTTTTTCCAAGATGCCGTTCGGTGGCTTCGACATAAGCCGGGTGCGGGTCGAAGGATAAAGGTTCACCCACGGCAATCGTCAGAAATTCTTCGCTGATCAGGTCAATGAATTTCGGCGTCAGGATATGACTGAATGCTTTAACGTTCGCTTTCGTAATCACCGTTCCGGGGGCGGGATTGAGCGAGCTCATTTTTTCCCGATCAATGCTGAACGAACGCTCGACAATGTCCGCCGCCAGAACGCCGGAGTTAATCAACAGGCAGAAAAATGCAAAAATCAGGGCTCGCAACGTCATGTTTGTCCGTAGATGCTACGGATTAATTCTTTTTCATAAATAGATTGACGTCATGGGGATTTATCAGGTCCGCCACGGTCCAACCGTTGGTGTCATATTCATCCATGCACTGCTGGGCAAAGTCTTTGAGTTGTTTATCCAGGCCGGAACCCTGCGCCTCCCATAATGCTTCGATGCGGATATTTTCATTATTGCCGGAATAGTTACGCTCATACAGTTCATGGCGGCCACCAAACTCCGTACCTATGGCGTCCCATAACAGGCGCATGGTCTTGACCCGATCTTCCGCATCATGGCCGTAAGAACCGCGCAGGTATTTATTCAAATACCCCTTCAACTCCGGCACGTTGAAATCCGTAGCGTGGGAATTCAGGTAGATAAGACCACTGGCGACCATATTCTCAATCAACTCTTTTGCCCGGGGATAGGCCATGGTCATCAGGACTCGATATACGTGCCCGGCATGGCCATTGGGCACTTTCACCCCCTTGAAATCATCGGGCATGCCGCACATGGCGTCAGACAAGGCCCAGAAGAGGTGTCGCCACACGAGCATTTCACCGATGGCCACCTGCACGCCGCGAAAATCCTTGGCGCCGGTGATCTCCAGGGCCTTCATGAATAATCCGGTAATAAAATCAAACTTGACGGCAAGTCGCGTACAACCATGAAAGGCAAAGGTGTAGGCCCAACCGGAGGTACCTAAAAAAGTGCTGGCCGCATCCAGGTCCTGGTAAATGAAAATATCCTCCCAGCGCATCAAGGCATTGTCCAATATCAATATGGCGTCATTCTCATCCAGCCGGCTGGACAGCGGGTTATCAAACGGACTGCCCATGACTTCAGCCGCATAGGCATAGGAGGGACGACAGAGCAGCTTTACTCCCGGGGTATTCATTTTCAACATGCCGGATATGGCAAAGCGTTTGTCTTTAACGGGTATCGGCCCGTATTGACCTAAAAAATTGTAGTGGGTCAACGCCGACCCCGTGGCAACTACTTTTGCGCCGGAGATAATAATGCCCTCGTCGGTTTCTTTCACGCAGTGCATATAGACGTCTTCGATCTCTTCGTGGGATTTATTGCGATCAACCGGGGGATTAACCAGGGCATGGTTCAAAAACGGGACGCGTTCCTGCGCATTTTTATACCAGCTCCGCGCATTATCGGCATAGTCACCAAAATACGTCGGGTTGAATCCCAGCGTCAGCATCAGGCTGGCCTTGTAATCGGGAGTGCGGCCCATCCAGCCGTAAGTCAACCTTGCCCATTGGGCGATTGCTTCACGTTGCGCAATCACGTCCTCGCGGGTGTGCGCCACCTTGAAATAAGGGTGGGTAAAGCCGCCGTTGCCGGTGTCCGTATCCGTACGCAAGTGTGGGTACTCCGCCTGGTTATGCAGGGCGTTGTAAAGCCGCGCCATCATCCGTGCAGGATTGCGAAAAGCGGGGTGCGTGGTTACGTCTTTGACCCGCTCACCATAGATCCAGATTTCCCGGTCGTCTTTTAATTCCTCAAGAAACTCAGCGCCGGTGTATGGCCGAACAGCATTTTTTGCAACTTCTTTTTCGAGTATGGCGCTCATATCAATCCCCCCCTTATTAATCCGTGGATTATGCAGATGGACACAAATAAAAATACAGAATTATTTTATTGGAGCTTTGTATTTGCCCGGAATCTCAGCGCTTTTGTACTTTTTAACAGCTATCCGCCGATCCAGGATTATCGGATGCTCCGATAACGGCGGCGATGCCGTTTCAGCCGGGAAACAACCCATGCTTTGCTTCGCCGGATCCATGTTTGTACGCCTGGAAAATTGTCGTTTATTGGTTTTCCCGGCCCGGATAATGTTGCCGTTTTCATCCGAATCCAGGTCCCACCACCATTTTTTCACGGGATTGATCAAACCGTTGCCGACCTTGTCATCCAGCCTGGCGATCCATTTCCGGGTAAAAGGCAGGTTCATGGCCGCCCACAGGAAAGGTCGTTCCGCCAATACCCCTTCGATATTCCAGGGACAGGTCTTCATGCAACGCCCGCACATGGAACCGGCGGCGTTGGTAATACGATAACGGGCGCACTTCTCCACGTCCGGTTTCCACATTTCATAGCCGTTGAACATGATCTTGTCGCCATAAGGAATGGCTTGGCAGGGGCATTCACGGGCACACTTGGTGCATTTTTCGCAAAAGTCCTGCAAGCCAAAATCAATGGGCTTGTCCGGCAACAACGGCATGTCGGTAGTGATGACGCCTGATTTGAACCGCGGTCCCACGTAGGGGTTCAGTACGAGTTCACCGATCCGGCTCAACTCACCCAGACCTGCCTCCAGTATAATCGGTATGTGCAGGACATCCTGGTCCATGACGCTGTGACCACGGGCCGGATAGCCGAGAGAACGGATATGGCTGCCGACAATGCCGCCTATCAACTGGGCCCGCAGGTAGGCGCGCATACTTTGCGCGCCACTGATCCAGTCATCGCCACTGGCGCCCTCCATGGTTTCGTATCCCTGGTCAACTAATATGGCAATCCCGTATTTATGATAGGGTTTTATCTCCGAGCCGTCCAGGTCATGTGAATACCAGGCATAGTCCGGCAATTCACAGATACCCACCATATCCGCGCCTAAATAATACAGGGCGGCTTTTACCGCCTCGGCGTTTTTTTTCGGATCGTCCGTTCCCGGCATTGCCTGCTCCGCTTCCTTGCCGTACTGGAGCGGGACCATGGCCCCCAGCGGTGGCGCCATGGCGTGACCATAGGGGGACTTGGTAATCATGCGGAAGTTTTCCAGCTCTTTCTGTGTCTTTTCACCCAGGTCGCCCAGGGCCGCGCGGATGAACATGTCATGCCGCTTCGGGATGCGCGGCACGTTTGGCTTGTCGATGAGGGTAGTGGCTTTTTCCTGCGGCTTTAATTTCTCCATGGGATAGGGTCCCAGGTGAAACGGCCTGTTTTTGAACAGCCTGCCCTTATAGCCTGGTCGCGTTCCGCCCAGGCCCAACCACCAACCCGGGCCATGGGATTTCACCGTAGCCTTGAAGCCTCTTTCAGCCAGGGGTTGATCCGCCATTATCTCCATGGTTGTTGAAACCACGGCCAGGCCGAATCGATCGCCGAGGTAAGGATTGGTTACCGTCTCACTGCCGTTCTTGTTATTGATTTCACCCAGGCCGCTGCAAAGCAACAGGCTGTCGAGGTCCAAGTCCGTCGCTGTCGCCGTATGCAGCATCGCTTCGAAACCCAGTATGCGAATGTAATTCACCATCACGGCGGCGGCCTCCGCCGCCCTGACGGCAGCCCGTTGCGGTTGGGTTCCCATCAACCAGGTTTCGCTTTCAATACCGGGTTCCGGGTCCCTGGCATACTCGACCAGCAGGACAAGCGCATGGGTATGATCAAATCCCTTTCCGGTATTTTCCAAAGAACGCCGCCAAGCCTCCCGCCCTTCCCTGACACTGGTTTCCGCCATGACATTCGAAGCGGAACCGGCAAGATACTCTTTCTCTTGCGCGTTTGTCAGTGACTCGTTAATAACAGGTTGTTCCAGGATCGCCTGTTTTGGTATGGCGCAGGTCGCCGCCATGCTTACGTCCAGGTTGTAGCAGGCAGCCTTCAGGTGGTTTGCGCGTTCCACCGGATCTGACGGAATAGGCGCCTGCCTCGAAGCAGGGTCGCCCAAGCGCATCCGGTCGAATAAATCGATGTATTCGCGAAAGGCATTAGCCAGGGATAACGGGTTGTCCGGCGCTTCTACCGTTATGGCGCGATGTTTTCGGGTTGCGGGATACTCGATATTTGAACCTGTTCTTGCCAGTCTTTCCAGGGGGAACTGGCCCAGGTGCGCTGCCCGGTTTTTATGGGAAAAAAGTCGCATGGCTGTTTAGTTTTCAGTTGTCAGGATTCGGGGGGGTTCGAACCATATTTCCATGTTGGGAGAGACTGGAAACTAATCACTGGAATTCAAAACTAAAAAGTCTTTAAAGTCTTTCTCAACCCCAGTTCACACAGATGCTCATGCACGAAATCAATCCGGTCATTGCCCCAGAAGATTTGATCGCCAATGACAAACGTCGGCACGCCGATGACGCCGGTCTCCCGGGCCTCATGCCAATTATCTCCCAGGGTTTTTTGTTTTACCGGGTCAGACAATGCCGTTTCAAACTCGGCGCCGTCAAGACCGGCGCGTTCCGCGGCGCCGCGTAATATATCCGGTTGCCCGATGTCCAGGCCACTCCCCCATTCAGCATTCATCACTTCGACAATATATTCCCGCAGACGGCCTCGCTCTTCAGCCAACAGGGAACCGACGCCCGCTGGGGTTGGGTCAGTGGTAATCGGGGGAGGAATGCAGGGGATATTCATACGTTTTGCCCACCGGGCCACGTCCTGCCGGGTAATAGGGATTTTTACCTTGGCTCTCTCCGGCGCTGAGCGGCCGTCCCACCCGGCCAGGGGTCGCCAGATGAAATTGACGCTATAATTATCCACCAGGCTGAACATGGTCTTGCCGGCAAGATAACAATAAGGACTGCGAAAATTGAAAAAAACCTTTAAATCAACGCTCTCTGTCATTTTCTCGACCGTGGTTCGTTTCCATCATTTCAATTTTGCATGGATATTTTGGCGCCCTCTCCCCTGAGGGCGTCGCAGAAGTCCCAACCCGCAACATTCTCCCATAACTACCAAAATCCCCCTGACAAGGGGGCTTCAGGGGGTTATCGCGCTTGTCAGGGGGGAGGGGGCTGTCCTCCGCCCCCTGTTTTCTGTTGCCTTGTTTACCTTCCGCTCTTGCGCAGGTTCTGGACCGTGAACATCTGCGGGGGGTTCAACTTCGGGTCGAGTTGACCCTTGAACTGGCCGGTCGTGCAATGTTGGGCCTGCACGTCATACATCATGAAGCAATCGTCGATGGATACACCGGTGCCCTTGTTCTTGGGCATGTGCGTGTCCGGGTAGGCCTGGCAGATGCTAAAGGACTTCCACAGGTCTCCCTTGCGGTCGAATTGCGCCTGGCGCGGGATCGTCGCGGTTTGCGCATCCAAATACATCACGCGCCGGCTCAAGGGATGGTTTGGGTCCTTCGCAGTACCATGTAATTCATAGATCTTGCGCAATTCCCACGTGGTCTTGGGGAAACAACCGTCCACGTCAATAAACTGGTAGCCGTCGGGTTCCGGCGGCATATCGGTTGCCAAGTCCAGGTCATTATGGTTATGGAACGGCAGCAAGGCATTCTTGCTGCCGATATATTTCCAGTCATAGTCGGATACACGACTGTTGTAGCCCTCGAAATCCTCGATCATGACGTCGGTGCCGAGGAACGAATCGGTCGTCTGGCCCGTGGCAAGACGGCGAACGCGTCGCTGGAAGCCCAGGTACAGCCAGGCGTCGTCACGCTTGAGGTCGTCTTTATACCTGTGGATAAGCAATTGCGTATTGGCGATATCGAAGGGTTGCAGCGCTTTTACATAAACGGAACGGAACAATTGCGCGGGATTGTCCTCGAATTCCGGCACCGGGTCCTGGTTGACCCTGTGCTTCCAGTTGAGAAAATGAAAGCTCCACTTGATGGATCGCTCTAATTTTCCCGACTTGGCGTTCCTGAACTTCCAGTAAAACGGGGAAATCGCCGCATTATCGCCCCAGTTATAGCCGTATTGGTAGTTCCAGGCCAGTTTCAGGCCGGCCTGCGGGTCATTCACGTCCGGCTCAGCCGGAAATGCCCGGCCTGCGACAAAATTATCCACCAGACCGTCGGCGCTCAGCTTTGGCGGATTCTTCACTGCTTCCAGCGTGGCCTTGATATAGTTCGGGTGCAGTTCCAGGGATTCCGTCTCCTTGGTCTGCAAACTGGCATCGGCGTTTTTTACGTGATCATACAGGGCCGGGTCAAGGATATCCTTGAACTGTTCCACGTTATTTTTATCTATCACCATGCCGGGCGTGTAACCGGGAAATTCCGGTGTCCAGTTTTCATAGGGATAGAACGATTTTCTTACGTCTTCTTCGGTGAAATCAGCCCATGCGTTCAGGCTGAACGCCAGGAGCGATGCGACACCCAGATATTTGATGCACTTGATATGCTTAATCATGGTTCTTGAGCCTCCGTTTATGTTTTTAGAAGCGATAGCGGATCAGTATTTGAAACTCATCTTCATGTTGCGCCATGCCCAGGGGACCGGAACGGAAGCGCCCCAGGGGTTCGAAACCCCTGCGAATCCCGAGACTAGGTGTTTCATTGCCGGGCAAGCAGGGAGCGACACTATCCGGGGGAGCGCAGGCCGCCCCGGCGGTAAAAGGTGGAAATGTATTTGAGGTCCGTCCGTCATCAGCCACCCGACGGCCAGTGCCTAACTTGATATTGGCGCCGACGATCAGGCGCAGGCTATCGTTGATGAGATAATCCACTCCCGGGCCGAGCACAGTCGCTTTTGCCCGGAAATCGTGGGCCATAATCAAGCGCGGCAGAATGCGGTCGTTAGCATAGAAACCCTGGAACAGGAAAGTGCCGATAAAGCCGTTCTTCCAGTCCTGGAATCCTATCTCCTCGCCCAACGGTGACAGCTGCGTTTCGTGATCGAGGATATGCTGGCCGAAAATCTGCCCTGACAGCAGGAAGGTCCTGTTCGGATTCAACCAGCGAATATAAGTCGGCCGGTCCCAGCCTACCACCCAACGAACCACGTCGGATTCGGAAAACAGGCGTGATTTCGACGTGTCGGCAAACTCCTCGCCGCTGGTATGGGCTACCTCCATCCGGATCGCCGACTTTATCGGGTCTACATAAAAATCGGCGGATGCCCCCACCAAGGTGACCCGCGGGAAGTGAATGTCGAACGCCGGGAGATAAGGTCGTGGCTTGAACAGGCCACCGACCTCGGTCGGATCAGGCACTATGGGATGCGCTGCCCCGGGCGCCAGGAAAGCATTCTTTGCAGGAATCCCGCCACGCAATGAAGGCAGTTGCGAGTAAAACGTCATGGCATTCACCGAGAAACCCACGCTCCTGAACACGCCTTCCAGTCTCACACCCCCTTGGTCCATGTCCCAGCCCGGCAGGTGGGCATCCCGAATACCGATAACCTGCGCTGGAAAATCGGTAGCCAGGTTGCCACCCGGCACCAGTCCGGTGGCAAAGTTACTGACCGTGCAGCCATTGTCCCAGCAATTTTTCAATGCCCGAAACAAATCACCCGCCAGCAGTATGTTATAAGGTTGGCCGCCCTGTCCCAGCGTGTTCGGACGGAATTTCTCGAAGTTCCAGATCACCTGGAAGTTCAGGTCGTCAAAGGCGCCGACCGCGCCGGCGCGGTATTCGGCGGAGAAGATCCCCAGGGGAATACGGCTGTCTTCAAACTCCTCGTAGATGCTCTGAATGGAGAAATCAATGGGATTGACCTGGTCCAGCACGCGGAACAAGTCGGTTCTGCCCCAGACGATCTGCTGGCGGCCTACCCGGAAGTTGATCTCATCGCCCTTGCCCACCGGCATGGTGGCATCGATATAAATCTCCCGCAACCAGCCATGGTCATCAGTGAACTCGGGGAAACGCAGGTCATCCGCGTCCGCATCCATGTAACCCGGGATACAACCGCGGGAGTCCACGTTGCAGGGCCGCGTGGGAGTAAAGAACTCCAGCCCCCCACCGAATTCACCGTTGTTATTGCGGGAACCAAGTTCACTACCCACTTTCTTCAAACCGGCATTGGGATTGATCCCGGTATCAATGCCAAATCCGCCCCCGCCAGGCAGGTTAGGATTGTTCGCGGTGACCGGTGACGATGCCCAAGGGGTTTGCAAACCATTGACAGAACCTGGCAGGCCGGAATTGGAGCCGAAAACAGCCCCCCCGGACCGGTCGCCAAATTCGTCATCGTTCAGGTCATACACCCCGTCGTAGGTGGCCCTGAGGGTCCCGTGAAAAGAGAGCTCGGAGAACAGGCCCGTCGGCTTGAAAATCTTCGACCACTCCAGCTGACCGCGAACCCGTTCCTTGGTGATGCCATAGTCATCCCGGTTGTGATAGGTGTTATCGACAAAACCATGGAGTTCCCAGGTGCCGTCCCTGGAATTCCAGGCTGATGCCTGCATTGGCGCCATGACGAAGAAACACGTCATCGCGCTCGACAACAAGGTAAGAGCAACTCTGCGGATATTCATCAATTCATCCCCCCTTCTACTGTATTAACGTACGTTATTGGCACTGAAAAATATCGATATTTTGGAATTATAACGTTTTTTCTGCTGATCTCAATCACTTCCGCTACTTTTTTCCAAAAAATTAATCCTCAATCTCATCAACCGTGGAACCTTCGCCTTCCGCCCAACGCTCTTTCGCCGCATCCATGATAAATTTCGGTTTGAAGATATTCACCCACGCCGGCACCAGGAACATGGCTGACGCCATGTTCATGACCAACATGATAATCAACAACCGCGCGGCATCCGCCTGGAAACGCAATTCAGAAATAAACACCCACATTATGATGCCGCCGACCAGGGTCGTAGCCGTCAAGGCAATAGCGACACCGGTAGTGCTGACCGCCCGCCGGATAGCGTCCTGCACGTCTTTGGCCACGTGCATTTCCTCCTTGATCCGGTCCATCATGTAGATAGCGTAATCCACGCCGAGACCTATCCCAACCGCGATCATCGGTACGGTGTTGACGTTCAGCCCCATTTTCAATATTCCCATGCAGGCGTAGGTCAACGTGGTGGCGAACGACATGGATACCAGCATCATGAAACCGGAATGAAACGAGCCGTAAAACCATAGCGTAAAGCCTAATATAAGGATCAGCACGGCCGGCACGACGATCACGTTGGTTTCAAAGGCCTCTTCATTGATGGCTGCGGTAACGCCGACGGGCCCCCCCGCCAAGTCAAGGTGTAAACCTTCGATATCCCTGCCTTTGGTTTCTATCCATTCCTTGGCCATGTATATGGCGCGCCGGATGGTCTCGCCGGTATGGTCTTTATAATAGAAAACCATATTGGCCAACCGGTCATCAGTATCGATATATTCCAGCAATGCGCCCGAGGTCGGCGAGGACATCATGAACATGAACAACAAGCCACCGATATTTTGATCGATGGATGGAATCACCGCCCAGCGCGGGTCATTATTCCGGGTCATTTGATTCACTTGAGTGAGCAGGTTATTTACCCCTTTTACGCCACCAAGTTTTGGATCCAGCATCATGTGGTTCTGGAAATCCGCCAGGGCTTTCATGATTTCCGGTTTTTTCAACCCCCCAATCTCATCGGCGCGGGCGATAATGAATAATTCCTCAGCGCCCGGAAATCTGTCGTTTATGGCCGTCGACGAAATATTAAAATCATGATCGCGATAGAGCAGCGGTGAACCCGGCTCCGGTTCACCGATCTCTACCCAGGAACTGAAATAAGTCGCGCAACAGGCGATCACGAGACAGGTGATTAACACTCCCCTCGAGCGCCTGCTCGTCCCGACAACCTGGGCGAACTTGGGAAAAATACTCCGTATCACCGTATGCTTGACGGCCACGTTCTTGGGCCTGGGCAACTCCGCCAGCAACATGGGAACCACGATCAACACCGTGACCACCATGCACACCGCCCAGAAAGATGCATAAACGGCCATTTTGTCATTAATCGGCACGGAACCAAGCCCGATGAGGTAGAGAGCCGAGGCGTCCGCCACAATAGCTAACGCGCCGGGCCTGAACAAGGCGTTAAAAGTATTACGGGCCGCCGACACCTTCTCACCGGTACGGGATAATTCAAGAAAATACCGCTCCATTTTCTGGATGCCGTGGGACATGGCGCGGGCTGAAATAAGAAACGGCACAACCAGCATCAACGGGTCCAGGTTATAACCGAATACCCCCATGAAACCCACGCCCCAAATACTGGTCAATATCATGCCAAGCAACGGCAACAGGATGCCGTACAAGCGCCGCGAGTAGAAGATCAGGATTGCCAGGACGATTAGTATTGTATAAAAAAATATAAGCAGGATATCGCCGCTGTAGGAATCCACCCAGCCCACCAGCACCGGATGGCCGGTTGCATGTATCTTTACCCCGGGCGCGGCTTCAGACGCCCGAATCTCCTGCAATTCTTCAAATACCTTGCCATAATCAAGCTGGCCTTCATTCAGCGTTCCCTTGATCAGGGCCGATTTCATATCAGGGGAAACCAGCAGGCCATAGACGTTGGTGCTTGCCAGCACGTCCCTTTGAATCTTGGCCAGTTGCTCTCCGCTGTATTCATCATGGTGCGGGTCATAATAGTTTTGCGAGCGTATGGTTCCATCCGGCGTCAGGAATATCTTGCGGGTATTGCGGTGGGTCAGGCTGCTCACCAGGTCGTGGTTGATGTTGGATACGGTGTCCAGCTTTTGCGTTATACGGTGAATCCTGTCCAGGGAATCATTGGTGAAGATAGTGCCTTCCTCCACTTCCATGGCCATGACGATAATATTGGCGCCCCCGAAGGTATCGCGGATACTGTTATGCAGTTGTATATAAGGGTGTTCCTGGGGCAGCAGGTCGGCAAAATCCGACAACATTCGGACCGCCGGGATCTGCCATGCAAAAAAGGCCGTAATCGAAAAGATGACGGCCAATACGAATTTTCTGTTGTTGAACAGGAAGTTGCCGAAACGGGGGAAAATCTGGCTGGTATCCATTTTCACGTTCGCTGATATTATGGGCCGTTATAAGCGACAGGGGCGCCTGTCTGTCCCAATAACTCCTTGATGGAAAAAACGTGCAATACACCGGCAGGGCCGGCGACGATTAATTTGTGCTCAGGCAGTGGCTGTATGCCACGCAGGTACAACCGGAACGGTTGGCCATGATGGATTTGCATCCATCCGGCGCCATCATACCGGAATAAAGCGCCTTCGCCTCCCGTGACGAATATATGGCCAGCGGATTTCACCAGGGTATACAAGGTCACCAGGCTACCGGTGGATTGTCTCTTCCAGGCGCGCCCCCCGTCCGTCGTCTCGAGGACAACGCCGCCCAGGCCGGCGACCCAGCCCTTGTCCAGGTCTTCAAAATACATGCTCTGCGGATAAAACTCACCGGGCATGGGAGGCAATAATTCCCAACTGGCGCCCGCATCCGTTGTCTTGAGAAAAGCGCCGAATTCACCGGCGATATAGGCTGTCTGTTCATCGAAAAACTGGATGTCCGTATAAATCACGTCTTCATCCCGGGACGATACCGTCCAACTGTTGCCGGCATCCCGGCTGATCGATATGGTGGAAAAACTGCCTACCACCCATAAATTGTTCGAGGGATCGCACTGGATGGCCTGGGGCGCCTCTTCCGTAGCGAGTTTATTCATGCTCCAGGTGGCGCCGCTGTCGTTGGAGACCCATACCTCGCCTTCAAAGGCTAACGCGGCAAACAGGCCGTTGCTGCAACTGGTGACATCCATGAATGAAGGCCAGGAAGGAATTTCATGGCGTTGCCAGGCAGCGCCGTTGTCCTGTGACACGAGGATAATCCCACTTGACCCCACTGCAACAATATTCTGTTGAAAAGAACTGACCGCCTGGAAGTTATCTGTCCTGCGTATGGGAGATTTTTGCGCTTTTTCCACCGCATCCAGCACCAAGGGCGCCTCACACCCCCCCAGCGCCACGAACGCGCACAGCAGGGACGCCATGAAAAACAAGGCGGATGGTCTGGTTTGAAATTTCATTTGAAGCTCATTGATACCTTGCCGAGATCCTGAAAACGCACATTGATGGCATCGCCTTTTCCGACTGCAACGGCTGCCGTTATTCCTCCGGTCATGATAAACGCGCCGGCGGGTATTGCCTCGTCCCTTGAAGCCAGCATATTCGCCAGCATGGCTACGCTGGAGGCAGGATGGCCCAGCACCGCCGCGCCCGCGCCCAGTTCAACAATCTCACCGTTTTTTTCCATGACGACGCCCAGGGTCGGCATATCCAGGTCAGCCGCCTCCCGTATCATGCTGCCGGCAACGAAGCCGGCGGCCGAGGTGTTGTCGGCGATGACGCTTTTCAGGTCGAACCGAAAATTCTCATAACGGGAATCAATAATCTCCACCGCCGCAACGACGAAATCGATGGCCGGCAATACCTGCCCGATATGACAACCGGGGCCCGATAATTCCGTCCGGGTCACGATCGCCACTTCAGCTTCTACGCGGGGATGGATAAAAGTCGCCATATCGATTTCGGCGCCGTCTGCATAACTGCCATAATCAGGCAAAAATCCGTAAACCGGTGTCTCCACCCCCATTTGCTTCATCTTCGCCCGGGACGTCAATCCCATTTTCAACCCGGCGATTTTGTTGCCTCGCGCGACTTTGCGCTTGCGTATCGCAGATTGAATCCCATAGGCGTCATCCCAATCCATATCCGGGTAAGCATCGGTGATCCTGGTCACCGGCTGCCTGTTCAACTCGGCATTCTCCAGGCGCTCCGCCAGCTGAGCAATTGTGGCTTGATCCAACGTCATGGGGCAACCCTGCTTTCCTGTCGCTCTTTCACCATATTCAGCGCCACGTCTTCAATCATATCTTCCTGGCCGCCGATGGTTTTCATCTTGCCAAGCTCAACCAGGATATCGCCGGAGGGAATATGGTACTTTTCCCCTACGCGTTTGGCATGCAGGAGAAAGGAGGAATACACGCCCGCATAACCCATGATCAATGAATCGCGATCAACCCGGATTAGTTGATCCATCATGGGCACTACCAAGTCCTCCGCCACGTTCATCAACTTGAATACATCCACGCCTGTTTCAACGCCCATGCGGTCCAGTACCGCATTGAACACTTCCAGGGGCGTGTTGCCGGCGCCGGCGCCCAGGCCCGCAGCGGAACCATCGATGCGATCCGCCCCGGCCTCGATGGCGGCCAGCGAGTTGGCAATGCCCATGGCCAAGTTGTGGTGGCCATGAAAACCGATTTCGGTATCTTCATTTAATCCGCCGCGCAATGCGCCGATACGGGCCGTGACGTCATCCGGCAACATGTAACCGGCGGAATCAGTGCAATAGATGCAATTGGCCCCGTAAGACTCCATCAACCTCGCCTGTTCCAATAGTTGCCGGGGTTCCACCATGTGGGCCATCATCAGGAACCCGACCGTATCCAGGCCCAGTTTCCTTGCCAGGTTGATATGTTGCCCGGACACGTCCGCCTCGGTACAGTGGGTAGCGACGCGGATGGTATGAACACCACAATCCCTGGCCATGTTCAAATGATCCACGGTGCCGATCCCGGGCAGCAACAGGGCGGAGATTTTTGCATTCTTCATCTCGGGGACAACCGCCTTCAAATAATCTTCATCACTGCTGGCGGGAAAACCGTAATTGATGGAGGCGCCGCCGAGCCCGTCGCCATGGGTCACTTCAATGAGGTGAATACCCGCATCATCCAGCGCAGAAGCGACGCTGATCATCTGTTCAATGCTGATTTGATGGCGTTTTGCATGCATGCCGTCGCGTAAGCACATGTCGTGCAACCTGACTTTTTTACCTGTTAAATCCATAGCTGTATCCTCAAACGCTGACCGCTTCCAAACTCAAGGCGCCATCGATGATCTCTTTCGCAAACATCTCACCGGCGCGCAGGGCCGCGGCAGTCATGATATCCAAATTCCCGGCATACTCAGGGAGATAATCCCCAAGACCTTTTACCTCCATGAAGATGGAGACGCGGCTGCCATCGAAAACCGGTCCGTTTTTCAGGCGATAGCCGGGCACGTATTTTTGCACTTCTGCAATCATGTCATTGACGGACTTTGTAATAGCGTCTTCGTCCGGGGCGTCTTCCGTTAAGCAATGGATGGTATCGCGCATGATCATGGGGGGTTCCGCCGGGTTGAGGATGATGATTGCCTTGCCCTGTTTTGCGCCACCAACCCGTTCTATGCCGTTAGCCGTGGTTCGGGTAAATTCATCTATGTTTTTACGGGTGCCGGGACCGGCGGATTTCGACGCCACCGTTGCCACGATTTCCGCATACTTCACCGGCTGCACCCTGCTCACCGCCGCCACCAGGGGAATAGTCGCCTGCCCCCCGCAACTGACCATGTTCACGTTGGATTCCTGGCGGCCCACGTGTTCCTGTAAATTAACGGGCGGCACGCAGTAAGGCCCGATGGCCGCCGGGGTCAGGTCGATGACCAGCACCCCCTTCGCTTCCAATTTCCTGGAATTGTCAGGGTGCACGTAGGCGGAGGTGGCATCAAAGGCAATTTTAACATGATCGTTCTTTAGATGGTCAATCAACCCATCGACCCCCTCATGGGTGGTCTTCAATCCACTTGCTTTTGCCTTGGCCAAACCTTCAGAATCCGGATCAATGCCCGCCACCCAGACGGGATTAATCCGGTCACTGCGCAACGCCTTCATCATCAGGTCCGTGCCGATATTGCCGGAACCAACCAATGCAGCGTTTACTTTCATATCATCAAACTCTCACAAGTTCTCCCCCTGGCAAGGGGGACTTTCAATCAGGTAAAACGAACCGAGGCCTTGCCGATGCCGCCAATGGATAAATTCATCGAGTCGCCCGGAACTATCCCATGCAGGGGAACCAGGGAACCTGACAGGATCACCTCACCCGCCTGCAACTTGATGCCGAACGCGCCCAGGGTATTCGCCAGCCAGGCGACGCAATTCACCGGCGAACCTGATGCCGCGGCGCCGGCTCCCGTGGCAATGATTTCTCCGTTCTTTTCGTGGACCATGCCGCAGGTGACCAAGTCGACGTTCCTGGGATTGACAGCCCGGTCGCCCAACAGGAACAACCCGCAGGAAGCATTGTCCGCAATCGTGTCCTGAATTTTAATCTTCCAGTCGCGGATGCGTGAATCGACAATCTCAAAACAAGGCATCACGCATTCTGTCGCCCGGAGAACTTCAGCATTGGTAACACCCGGCCCGGCCAGGTCATGCTTCAATATAAAAGCGATCTCGCCCTCTGCCTTGGGCTGGATCAATTCTGAACTGATGGGCATTTCAGCCCCATTATCATAGACCATACGATCGGTCAGGTAACCAAAATCCGGCTGATGCACATTCAGCATGTTTTGCACGGCCTTACTGGTGACACCGATCTTTTTGCCGATGATCTTCTCACCGTCATCCAGGCGCCGCTGCAGCAGTTGCAACGAAATATGATAGGCGTTCTCGATAGTAACATCGGACTCTTGTTCGGTGATCGGCGCAATAGTCTTGCGATTGCGAAGACAATCGTAAAGCGTATTGCCGTAAGATGCTATTTTGTCTTTATCCATTCTTCAGTATTCTGTATGTTCTTGCCACCGCTAACCCCCTGTGGTTGCCCTGACCCCCGCTACCCCCAGCCTGGTTAAGGGCTGGCGCGTTGTGACCAGGACCAGGCAACCGGTTAATGATGAAGGTATACTTGCCATGAGACAAGACATATAACGGCAAGGCGCCAAATAATCAGTTGAACAGAAAAGGGTTGACAATAGCAACCTCATAGAAGGATTCAGGGGGTTTGCGGTGGTCATTGCTATAGTTTCAGGCAGACGTTACGCATTTCCGTATAGAACTCCAGGGAGTGCACGCCACCTTCCCGGCCGATCCCCGATTGTTTAGACCCGCCGAAAGGCGTCCTGAGATCACGCAAGAACCAGCAGTTGACCCAGGTAATGCCCACTTCGACGGCGGCTGCGACCCGGTGGGCGCGTGCCGCGTTTCCCGTCCAGATTGCCGTCGCCAGCCCATAAGGCGTATCGTTCGCCATGCTGACCGCTTCCTCTTCCTCGTCAAAGGGCTGAATATGGCAACAGGGGCCGAAGATTTCCTCGCGCACAACGGGGGATGATTCCGGCAAGCCCGTCCAGATGGTCGGTTCAATCCAGAAACCGGCCTCCAGTTCAGCCGGCGCCTGGGGGATACCGCCACCGGTGATAATCTCCGCGCCTTCCTCCCTGGCCTTTTTATAGTAAGACAGTACCTTGTTTCTTTGCTGCCGGCTGATCATGGGGCCGAGGTTCGTGGCGCCTGCCTCCGGTCGGCCCGGCGTCAGGGTTTCAGCATTGTTTTTGAGTCGCTCCACGAATTCAGCAAAAATCGGTCGTTCAACGTAGATCCTTTCCGTTCCAAGGCAAACCTGGCCACAATTGGCAAAGGCTGAACGCATGGCGCCTTCTATAGCCTTATCCATGTCGCAATCTGCGAACACCAATCCGGCATTCTTGCCACCCATCTCGAATGACACGTCGCGCAAACCCACCGCGGCGGCTTTCATGATCTCGGCGCCGGTCACCGTCTCGCCGGTGAACGTGATCGCGTCTATATCAGGGTGTTGGGCCAGAAATTGACCGGCGGAATCAGGCCCCAGGCCATGCACCACGTTATACACCCCGGCGGGTATGCCTACTTCGTTCATCACCTCGCCCAGCAAAGTGGTCGTTGCGGGAGTTTCTTCCGACGGCTTGACCACGACAGTGTTGCCACAGGCCATTGCCGGTCCCACTTTCCAGGTCATCAGGAGTAACGGTAAATTCCAGGGGCAAATTACGGCAACGACGCCTTTGGGCGCCCGTATCGCATAATTCAAAGCGCCGGCGCCGTCCGGTGTCTCCATCATGAAGGATTCGGTCGGTACGTTTTTAATAATGTCGGCAAAGATTTTAAAGTTGGCCGCGCCCCGTGGAATATCGACGTGTCTGGCCAACGAGTAGGGTTTGCCGGTATCAAAACACTCCGCCTCGAGAAAATCGTCAAACCGGGCGTTAATTCCATCGGCCAGTTCATGCAATAACCCGACCCGTTGTTGAACGGTCAGCGCGCCCCAGGGACCCGTTAAAGCCGTCCGGGCGGCCTTTACCGCCGCATCGACCTCTTCCTTGCCCGCCTCATGGACTTGCGCGTACATCTCGCCGGTTACCGGATAGAATACGTCAAACATCCTGCCGTTGGCTGAGCCGACGAATTCACCATTGATAAAATGACAAAACGGCGTGCTTGACGTATCTTGTTTTACTCTTGCGTGCATCGTTCTGAACCCTCGCTCACCAAACTACCGTTGTAGAATTTTTAACGCGTGACAGGCAATTTCTTCATCCTGTTTTTCAGTTGCCCCGGAAACACCGATTCCTCCAATGCGATGTCCATCGACTTCTATGGGAACGCCCCCGCCACAGGTCATCAGTTTATCCAGCGTCAGGAGGCCCTTTTTACATAAAGGAGACAAGGTATCGGCAACCGGCCCCCATTGTGACGTAGGCATGCCGAAGCTCATTGCCGTATACGCCTTGCTGATGGCGACGTCGATTGAATGGAACGCCGAACCCGGCATCCGCAGGAATGCAGCCAGGTGACCACCGCTGTCCACTACTGCGATATTGACCTTCACGTTCAACTCATCAGCCCGGTTCGCCGCGACCTGTACAAGCGCATTGGCGGCTTCCCAGTGGATGTTATTCTGCTCTACCGTTACTTTCATCTTTAATGACGGCCCCGCGGTCAAATTCTTTTCTCACAGGCGCTCTTGTATTTTTTTCCAGGGCATCTCTCCCTTGCTTCTTAAAACAGCCAGTGTTTCAGCGGGAAAATCTGCGGCGACCCCGGTCTGGTAGGATGCGCGCGCAACGCATCTTTCATACCAGGCGGCGACCTTTTTGCGGGACAGGTACCAGTCACTCCAGCCGAATTGATACAAGGTTTGAAAATACGGGGCCATGGCCGCATCGGCTAAAGAAAACTTGTCGCCGGCGACCCAGTCCTGGGCGCTCAATACCTGTTCCATATCGGCGATGGTCTTCTCATAGGTCCCGACCGCATCGGTGATATCGGGGGCGTCATAACCGTGTTTTAATAAACGTCTCTGTCTTTCCCGCCGTGGTTTTTCCACCACTTTATCGATCATGGCGTCCATCTCCGCTGCCGACAGCCCTTTAAGTTTATCCGCCATAACCAAGGGCCACTGTAAAGCCCCACAGCTGGGATGAACCTTGTTGTCTACATGCTTCATCCAGAAGCGCATTTGTGAAGCGTGGTAAGGGTTATCAGGCCGTAGTTTCGGCTCGGGGAATTTATCCTCCAGGTATTCACAGATAATGGATGATTCAATGACGGGTTGGCCGTCATCCACCAGCGTCGGCACTACACCCAGGGGATTCAACTCAAGATAGTCCGGCTTGAGGTTTTCCTTATCGGGCAAACTCACGTGATGTTTTTCCCAATCCAGGTTCTTCTCCGCCAGGACGATGCGCACTTTCTGCGCGCAAGGCGACATGGGGTGTGTATATAATTCCAACATGATCTTAAGAAATTCTTATGTATTATTCTACCTTTTAGCGTATAGTGTTATATCGTTAATGTCCAATTATATCGATATTTATTTTTTTTATCGATATTTTGTCACCCTGATGCCAGGGAGGCGCCGGCAGGCCGGGGTTTCCCGCGACACAATGTACACGGCTGCAAAATAACCTGTTATGTCCTTATAAATGTTGACTTCACCTGCCAAGACACTGGTTGAATCATCCTATCACCGGCTTCGGTCAGATATTATCGGGGGGAAATTGACGCCGGGCGCCAAACTCCGCATCGAGGAACTGCGGGAGGATTACCAAATTGGCGCAAGCCCGTTGCGGGAGGCATTGAACAGGCTGGCCGGCGAGGGTTTTGTCACGGTTGAGGAACAACGGGGATTCAAGGTCGCGCCCATTTCCTTGAATGACCTCCGGGACTTGACCCGCACGCGCAGCCTGCTGGAACGCGAAGCCATAAAGGAAAGTATCAGGAACGGCGATGATGAATGGGAAGCGAACGTTATTGCGGCCTACCATCGCCTGCAAAAGGCGGATGAAATCTATGGAAAGAACCTTGACGAATGGGAACGGCGCAACGAAGAATTTCACGAAGCCCTGATTGCAGCCTGCACCTCCACCTGGCTGTTACGCTTCAGGCACATATTGTATGAACAACATAAAAGATACCGTTTCATTTCCATATTGGCGCACGAAGAAGACCGGAACGTGCACCGGGAGCACCTGGAAATTATGCAAACAACCCTGGCAAGGGACGTGAAAGCCGCCTGCAAGGCAACGGATTACCATATCCAACGCACACTGGAAATCAGCGAACGGGTGTTTACCGAATTGGAAAAGTAAAGGTTCTCCCCCGGTTCGGCATAACGATACCGGTTCCGGCATGAAGGCGGCCGGCCCGGGGGCAAACCCTACGGGGTAGCCTCATCCAAAGATAAAACAGACACCGTCGATTGTACGCCGAGTCGCTCTTCGACACCTGTCAACCGTCCTTCAACATTCGTCAATCGCCCTTCGACACTCGTCAACCGTCCTTCGACGTTCGTCAACCGCCCTTCGACACTCGTCAATTGATTGCGAAGGCCAACTTGCCCTTGACGAAGCTCATCCATCTGTTGGTTAAGACCAGTTATCTGTTGGTTAAGACCAGTTATCTGCTGGTTAAGACCGGCTATCCCCTGGCGAAGTTCAGTCAGCCCTTGGTTAAGTTCAATTTGCACCTGAAGCATGTCGCTACGAAGACTAGCGACATCGCTACGGACATTGCCGATTTCGTTGTACAGGAAACCGTAAAAACTGAGAAAAGCAGTAACAACAACAAGGCCTGCCCATTTTAGAACCCGCACCTCGCCGGAGAGCATGCCGAGTTGGCGCGCTACTTCGAAATCACGGTCAGTAAGGGTAGTATCAGGTATTTCGCGACTCATAATCCACCTCCTATGTCATATCCATTTTCAAGTTTTCAATGCAGGGCCAAGAATAATATCGCAATCGCCTCTTGTCAAGGCTTTTCCTGCCCCTGCTCCGCGGGTTTGACCCGACTTTGGAACAGCCCTGGTCGGAAGATGGCGCTTCTGGTGTAATATCCCGTCATCGGTCATAATCGTCAATCATTTTTTTCCGAACTACCAAAGCCGACAGTGCAAATATGAGCGCCGAAGACACCCAAGGTCAAATTCCCCGGGTGGAAGCGCAGGCAGACAGCCTGAATATTACCTGGCCCGGGGGTTACAGCAGTCGCCACCTTTATTATTGGCTGAGGGAGAATTGTCATTGTCCGAAATGCACCCACCAGGAGGCCTGGGAGCGCATTGTCGACTTCATGGCGATTCCACTGGATATAGCCCCCGTATCGTTCAGCAGCGATGCCCGCGGGCTGCATATCGCCTGGCCTGAACATGAAGCCCCCTGTGATGGCAGTAACTACAGCTGGGGCTGGCTGGACCAGCATCGCTGTGAACGAACCGCACGCCTGGCGCGCAAAAAACGGCGTACCGCCTGGACTGCCGCCGAGTTCAGTAAAAAAGCGGTATCAGTTGATTTTATCGGCGTAATGAACAGCCCGGAGGGCCTGCTCGAACTGTTGGAGCATATCGACGACGTGGGCGTTGGCATCGTTACCGACGTTCCCTCGGATAACCTTGCCGTTATCAGGTTAGCCGAACGCGTCGCCTTCCTCGAAGAGTCCCATTTTGGTCGTTATTTCGATGTGGAGTCAAAGCCAAACCCCGAAAACCTGGCCTATACTTCGAAGGCGTTGCACCCTCACAATGACCTTCCCAGTCGCCGGCATTTGCCGGGTATCCAATTTCTGCATTGCTTGCATAATGAGGCCAGGGGCGGGGAAAGTATCCTGCTTGATTCCATTGCTTCGGCCAGAAAGTTGCAACAACTGGACCCTGCCGCTTTCAACCTTTTGAGTACCCGGCCGGTGACATTCAGTTCCATGGCCGATGACTGGCACATCGTCAATCGCGGGGCTATTATCGAAGTCGATGAAGATGGTGATATTATCGGCGCCCGGTTGCATCCGGCGCTGCTGGGACCGGTTGATATCGAACCGGAATTACAGGCGGAATTTTACCGGGCGCATCGAGCGTTTCTTGCTATCGCGACCAGCGCTGAAATGCAGTTCAGGTTTCGCCTGAACAAGGGCGATTGTCAGGTATTCGATAACTACCGAATCCTGCACGCGCGCAACGCCTTTGACCCTGACAGCGGTTATCGCCATTTGCAGGGCTGCTACGTCTGCCGGGATGATTTACAGGGCCGCCTGGAGATATTACGCAGAAAAAACCGGGATTTCCGGCAGATCTGATTAACCCGGGAATTTCGAAATAAAAGAAAAATAAATCTGTCTCCTTTTCCCAACAATGTCGTGTATAATGTAAAAAATATCGGATTCATGTTGCATCCAGGCTTCTTCTGTTGTATTATCGTGAAAACTTAAGTCTTAAAAGTAAGGGGGATGAGAGATGTCAAACCAGATTGATTTCAAGCGAAACAAGCTGAATAGCGCGATCCTGTCGGCTATCGCCGCAACGGCCGTCAGCGTGCCGGCCAATGCCCAGATCGAGGAAATAACCGTGACCGCAACCAAACGGGCCGAGTCCACCCAGGACATTCCCGTGTCAGTCTCAGCCCTGCAGGGCGATGACCTCAGTGAATTGCGGATCAGCACCTTCGAGGATTACGTCAAGTACCTGCCCAACGTGGTGAGCATGGGCACCGGGCCGGGACAGCATGAGCTCTACATTCGCGGCGCGGCCACCGAGCAATCGAAGAATACCATTTCAACCATCCAGGGCTCGTCACCGGCGGTGGCCCTGTACCTGGATGAGCAACCGGTCGCCTTCGGCGGTAAAAACCTGGACGTATATGCGACCGACCTCAATCGTATCGAGGTGTTGCCGGGGCCGCAAGGCACCCTGTTCGGCGCCAGTTCCCAGTCCGGCACGGTGCGCCTGATCACCAATAAACCCGCCATGGGCGAATTCCAGGGCGGCGTCAAGGCGGATATCTCCACCACCAAGGGTGGTGACCTGAGTAACTCCCAAGAGTTCTATCTCAACGTGCCCGTGACCGACGAGTTGGCGGTGCGCGTGGTTGGGTACCACGACCACCAGGCCGGCTGGATTGATAATATCAGCAACCTCAATGCGAGTGGCAATCCCATTCCGGGCGGCTTCACTCCCAGCGTTGCCGTGCTCAACCGGGCCGATATCTCCGGGTACCCCGTTCATCCCGACAGTCCATTCGAGGCCGCCGACAACAGCGCGTTGGTTGAAGACGACTTCAACGACGCCAAGTATATCGGTGGACGGGTCAGCCTGGCATACGAGCCTACTGAAGACTGGGGTTTATTGGTTCAGCACACCCAGCAATCCCTGGATACGGACGGGGTATTCGCCTACGACCCCAACCTGGACGGCCAGAGCAGCACGACCCGGTTTGAACCGGATAACAATGAAGATGAATTCGGGCTGACCAGCCTGACCATCAACGGTCGTATCGGCATGTTGGACTTCATCTACGCGGTCGGCTACCTGGACCGCGAAATGGAGGCGGCAATTGACTACTCAGATTACACCAACGGCGGTGGCTACCAGGTGTATTACCTATGTGCCGGCACCAGGGATTTCAGTGGCAGTGGCTTCGTGGGCGTCGACCCTGGGGGCACAGTAGGCCTGAGCTCCTGTAATGACCCGGATGCAGCCTACAGGGACAAGAACGAAAGTACTCGTTTCACCCAGGAATTCCGCGTCTCCATGCCCGAGGAATACCGGGCAAGGGTGACAGCCGGCGTGTTCTTTGACAAACAGACGACCCACGGTTCATCCGCTTTTGAAGACGCGGCCACGGGAGAGGACGGCGATGGTGCCTGGCCGGTCCTGCGCATGGTGCCTGATGTGGTAGAGGGGACGAATCTCACCGCTGAGGACCGTGAGTTTGTCGGGGACGCCAGTTTCGTCAACGACTACACCCGCAAGACCGATCAACTCGCCCTGTTTGGTCATCTTGAGGTAGACGTCCTGCCGAACGTGACCGTTGGCTTCGGCGCCCGCTGGTACGACATTGATTTTGATTTCAAGGGCGCGAGCACCTTTTCCTTCCGCTGCAAATTCCGCCCGGATGGATGTGATAATTCCGACCAATATCCTGAGCGGTCTGCTTTTCCCAATGTACCCAGGGGTTCTGATCTGCTGGGACCTACGCTTGCCACCGGTGGCAATAATGTTACCGCACGGTTACGCGCCTTGGGCACGGGTACAAGAGAAGCCTTTGAATTAGCAGGCCTCAGCGGTACCGGCGGCGGCGGCAGGTTCGCTAACCCTTCCAGTGCAATAGACTCCTTGCTGGCGGATATTGAGAGCGGGCGGCTGAATGTGGACAACCTTAATGATGATGGGGTGCTGAACGCGTCCGATGTCATCTTCCGAGCCTCCCTGGATTGGCGGGTCACCGAGGACATCCTGTTGTTCATCACCTTCGGACAGGGTTTCCGTCCGCCCGTCACCAACCGGAATGCAGGTCAACGCTCAAGCAATCAGACGGGCCCGTACGAGAACTATCGGGTGCCGGCCATCGCCCTCACCGATGAGCTGGATAATTACGAACTGGGCATGAAAGCGGATTTCCTGGACAATACCCTGCGGGTCAACTCCACCCTTTATTTTTCCGATATAACGGACTTGCAAACGTCGAGGTTCGACCCGTCCAACGTGGCCTTCCTGGTATTCATCGAAAACGTGGGGGATGCGGAGGTCCTGGGGTTTGACACCGATTTCATCTGGATGCCCACGCCAAACCTGACCTTCGCCGGCGCGTTCAGCATCGTGGACAGCAAGATTACCCGCCTGAACGATCAGTTGAAAGAGATTTCCGTACCGAGGGGCAGCGAGTTGCCGTTCACCCCGGATTTTTCCGGCAACCTGCGGGCGCGCTATGACTTCGACCTGGCCCTCATGGGTGGCAGCAACGCCTATCTCTCCGGCGGCATCAGCTATACCGGTGAAAGCAAGTCGGGCATCGCGGGCAGCGCCTACTACATCGAAAGCACCACCGAGCTAAGCCACGGCGGCCGGGGCTCAGGCCTGAAGATTGCGGATGAAGGCGGTAATTTCCTCGGTGGCACTTGCGGCACTTACGCTGTACCCGAGACTTGCAAGAACGGCCGCTACGTGCAAGATGACTACTTCCTGCTGGACATGGCGGTAGGCATTGAGCAGGCGAACTGGGGCGCCGAACTCTTCGTGAACAACGTCACCAATGAACGAGCCGAACTGCACGTCGATACCCTGCAGTTCGTCCCGAAAGTAGTGACCAATCGGCCCCGCACCTTCGGCGTCCGCTTCTCCTACGACTATTAACCGGCAACAATGGAACGGCGGCAGGTGAGCATCAGCCTCACCTGCCACCGCCCCTTTTCTCAGCCCGGGGCTTGTCTGCTCAAAAAAGATTCCATTCACGCTTGACCTTATTCTTTTCTTCAACCTGTTCGCTCAAGACAGTTTCGACCCGCTCACTGCACTCGCTGATAGTCAAAATCAAGCTGTTGTGACCCGGCCTTGAAATCAACCCCTGAAATCAGCACAATGCACCTTGTATCCACCGATATTGAGGCGCAACCAATTGGAGCACCCCGGCGCTACTGAAAAACTGACCCGCGCAAAAGAACTGGTGCAAACCGCCAGGTTCAATGACGCAGCCCTGTTGATGCAGGCCCTGCTTGCCTCCGGGCCGGAAGATGATGAGCAATCGGAAGCCCTGTACCTGCTGGCGGTTTCACAGCGTTACGGCAACCAATCCGATAAGGCGCTGGCGACGCTGAAAATCCTGCTTGATAAAAATCCCGGACATGCCCGCGCCTGGCAGGAGCAGGGACATATTTTTTTAACCATCAACAGGAGTGATGACGCCATTCGGGCTTATGCCAGGGCGGTCGAATTAAATCCTGCCTTGCCGGCAAGCTGGCGGGCGCTCGTTAACCTGAATGAGCGGGCCGGCAGGGAGAGGCAAGCCCAGGTGAATCGTGAACAGTTGTATTTCCTCAACCAACTCCCGCCGGAACTGGTCAACGCCATGGACCTCATGCACGAGAACAAACTGTACAAGGCCGAACGGTTGTGCCGGGACTTCCTGCAAAAGCGCAAGCATCATATCGAAGCCATGCGTCTGTTGGCCGATATAGGCGCGCGACTGAAAATTTACGATGACGCTGAATTTCTGCTGGAGAGTTGCGTGGAGTTTGCGCCCGACCACGTGCCGGCCCGCACTGATTACCTCAATATCCTGATCAGGAAAACCCGGTTTGAAAAGGCCCATGAGCAGGCAAAGCGCCTGCTGGAGCAACAGCCCGACAATCCCAGGTTTCAAGGGGTCTTAGCCACGACGTTCGTGGGTCTCGGCAGGTTCGAAGAGGGTATTGCGCTTTACAAAAAGGTGTTGAAAGTCAATCCCGACCGTTACGAGTTACACCTGCAAGTTGGCCACGCGCAAAAGACGATGGGGGCGCTTGAACAGGCCGTTCAATCCTACCAGGAAGCGTACAAACATAAACCGGAGTTCGGCGATGCCTTCTGGAGCCTGGCGAATACGAAGACCTATCGGTTCACGGATGAGGAAATTGAACATATCAAACGATACGAGGACACGCCCGGCGTATCGGGCGAGGACCGGACCCACTTGTGTTTCGCGGCAGGCAAGGCCCTGGAAGACCGGGCCGAGTACGATGCTTCGTTTGAATACTACGAAAGAGGCAACGCCCTGAAGAAGCGCCAGACCGGTTACAAGACTGAAACAACGGAAGAACGGGTCCAGGCGCAGATAGACACCTGTACCCGCGAGTTGTTCGACAGGCGGCAAGGCCTGGGGCTGGATTGCCGGGACCCGATATTCATTGTCGGCTTGCCCCGGTCAGGCTCGACGCTGCTGGAGCAAATCCTGGCGTCCCACAGCATGGTGGACGGCACCCTGGAGCTGCATAACATACTCGCCCTGGCGCAAAGATTACGTGGAAGATCAGCGGAGAAAACGTCCAAATATCCCGTCATACTGCATGAACTCGGGGATGACTATTTCAAACGGTTCGGGGAACAATACCTGAAAGAAACCCGGGTCTATCGGGCCGGAGCGCCCCGCTTCATCGATAAAATGCCGAATAACTTCCTGCACGTCGGCCTTATTCGTCTTATCCTGCCCAATGCCAGGGTGATCGACGCTCGACGCGACCCCATGGCCTGTTGTTTCAGTTGCTTCAAACAGTTATTCGGGGAGGGACAGGAGTTCACCTACGGTCTCCACGAAGTCGGACGCTATTACAGCGCCTACGCGCGCCTGATGGATCACTGGGACCGGGTACTGCCCGGATTTGTACTGCGCGTCATGCACGAAGACGTAGTGGATGACCTGGAAACCCAGGTACGGCGCATCCTCGATTTCTGCAACCTGCCCTTCGAGGAGAACTGCATCGATTTCCATAAAACCGAGCGCAACGTCAGGACGCCAAGCTCCGAACAAGTCAGGCAGCCCATCTACCGCAGTGGCCTCGACCAATGGCGTCACTACGAAACCCACCTGTCCCCCCTGAAAGACGCCCTGGGGTTCTGAACTCGATGATGGGGAGGGAAGCAATATGAGCAAGCTCGATCAGGCAGTGGTTAAATCGTTGTTTGAATTGTACAAGGGCGGGGATTTCAAGACGCTGGCGGAGCGGGCGGGTTCGCTGCTTGTTTCTCATCCCGGTGAATTGGTCCTGCACAGCCTGTTGGGTTCAGCCTGCCTGGAGCTTGAAGAATATGACGCGGCGATCAAGAGTTACAAGGCGGCGCTGGCTGTCAGGCCGGATTTTGCAAAAGTGCATAACAGCCTGGGAATCGCGTATCTTCGCGCCGGACAGTTGGAAGATGCGCTCGGCAGTTTCAGCAGCGCCGTTAAACATGATCCGCAATTTGCCGAGGCCTGTTTCAACCTGGGCATCGTTTATGAAAACCTGCAACGCCGGGAGGCGGCGGCGGAGTGCTACAAAAGGGCCGTGACGCTGGCGCCGAATTACTACAAGGCCGCCGGCGCATTGGCCAAGACGTTGTGGGAGTTGGGCGAGCATGACCAAGTCGCCGGGCATTATGAAAAGGCGCTGGCCGTTAAAGCAGACTACCTGCCGGCGCGCCGGGGTTTGCTGCATTTCCTTGAGCAATCCAACCAGCATGAAAAGCTGCGCGATGCGATCCCGCGCGCCGGTAAAGCCCTGGGCGCGCAGCACGTCCTGGTCAGGTTCTATGAAGGCGTCATGGCCGATATTGACGGAGAGCATGAAAAGGCCAGGTCATTACTCGAACGCATCGATATGGAACCGATGAGCGCGCGCCTTTTCCCCCGGGAGAGCGTCGCAAAAGGGCAAGGGAGCGCCCCCCGCCCTCCCAGCGCAAATAAGAATCCGGCAAACGGGAACGGGAGCGTACCCCCTCCTTCCCGCGCAAATGAGAATCCGGCAAACGGGCAAGGGAGCGCCCCCCCTCCTTCCCGCGCAAATGAGAATCCGGCAAACGGGCAAGGGAGCGTACCCCCTCCTTCCCGCGCAAATGAGAATCCGGCAAACGGGAACGGGAAGGCTCCCGCGCCGTTGCGCGGGGATGACGGGCAACTTGCCGACACCCTGGCCATGCACGATGAAAGGATGCGGCTGGCGCGGCTGACGAATATCTGCGATAAATTGAATGATGCCGGCGCCGCGATTCGATACGCAGAAAGAGCGAATCATTTATCCCGGGAATTAAGCGCCCGCAAGGGCATCGGCAAGGAACGGTTTCTGAAATTCGTAGAGAACCGGCGACGTTATTTCACCCGTGACAATATCAGGCAATGGCAGGTAAACAAGCCGGAATCGAAAATTGCAAGTCCCCCTGACAAGAGGGATTATGAGACGGAACAACCCATATTCATCATAGGCTTCCCCCGGTCCGGCACGACGCTCGTTGACACCATCCTGCGGGGTCACCCAGCCATTGAAGTCGCTGAAGAAATCGACGCCGCGCCGGGGATGATTAACCGGCTTGCGGGATATTCGGATGAGCGCCTGCCGGCCTTGGCGGGGCTTTCCGACAGTGACGTCGAGGGACTTAAAAAGACCTATTTCGACATGTTGACGCGGCACGTGCAGCCGAAAGACGGTCATTCCAGGCTGATCGACAGGTTTGCCCTCAACATCATTTACGTCGGTGAAATATACCGGGTGTTTCCGAACGCCAGGTTTATCCTGATGCTGCGCCACCCCGCCGATTGTGTATTGAGTTGCTTCATGCAGACCTTCCACGAAACCTCGGCAAACGCCAATTTTCACACCCTCGAAGACGCGGCGTATTTATATGACCAGGTATTCAGTCTCTGGGAACAATACCAGGCGGTTTTAAAACTGAACGTACTCGAAGTGAAATACGAAGACCTTATCGCGGACGTTGAAAAAACCTGCCGGCCGATACTGGATTTTATCCAGACGCCGTGGCATCCGGGCCTGCTGGATCATGAACAAACCGCCCGGAACAGACCCTTGATCAGGACGGCGAGTTACAACCAGATTACCCGGCCCCTCTATTCCGAAGCGAAGGGGCGCTGGCTACGCTACCGCCGTGAAATGCAACCGGCGCTACCCGCGCTTGAACCCTGGATAAAGCATTTCAAATACGAAGAAAACCTGTAGACAAACGACAGCGCGCCCATCACTATAGCTCGGTGACGCCTGCGACGTGGACTTGGTCGATTATCACTGATATTAAACGAGGTAAGAAAATGGCAATGAAGAACCCTCCACATCCGGGTGTAAGTATCCACGAGGGGTGGTTAGGCGACAAGTTGAGTGTTACTGAGGCCGCGAAGAAATTAGGCATAGCGCGGGTCACCCTGTCCCGATTGTTGAACGGTCAGTCTGGCATCTCGCCCGAGATGGCCTTGAAACTCGAAGCGGTTGGCTGGTCGAATGCCGATTTCTGGATGCGGCGGCAAGCGGCCTACGACTTGGCGCAAGCGCGGCTGCAAAGAGAGAATAAAGCGGCCTGAGGAAACATCCCGTATACCGCATCAGCCGTTGATGAATTGATCATAGACATCAACCGCCAGGGCCGCGCGCAGGATGCGCTGTACGATAATGGGGTTGACCCCAATATCATTGCCGGACGTGACCAATGCGCGCCGGTTCGGGTGCAACTGGCGTTTTACTTTATCCAGCAGACCTTGGTAATGGGGCAGTCCCCGCCTCTGAATGCCGTACCGGTGCCACGTTTCACGCCAATCCCTGGCAAAATCAGTCAGCAGGATTTTATAGCGGTCGACCAGGGCGGGATCGTTATCGGGGTGATGCTCGAATTCGCGGATCAGGTCCGCCACCAAGGCATCGATTTCCCCCGGCGCCATGATCGGTAAGATATTGTAATTCTCGGTGGCTATGTCCACCTGCTTGCCGGGAACATACGGCACAAATTGCAGGAGATCATTAATACCCGGGCCGCCGCTTTTGGGACTGCCCCCAAGGTCGAATTGCAGCATTTCCCTTACCATCTTCCAGAAACGCGACGAACCCGCCAAGTCTATCACCAGATGTATGCGATCAGCCGCGCCACCATTGATGACATTGTGTCTCCGCCAATTGTCGAATATCCAGCACTCCCCTGCCCGCATCCGGATTTTTTGATCGCCGCAAAAAAATATGACGGCGGGATTCGTAATGATCGGTATATGTATGCGAACCCTTGTATACCAGTGGTAATTGAAATCAACGTGGTTCCGGACTTCGCAACCCGCGTCCAATTTCATTAATCGGGACCGCGCCAACACCTCATCGAAGCTCGCCATGACCTGCTGGTGGTAGGGGCATTTTTCAAGGTAGCCGGTGGCCTTCATCCGACCACCGAAATCATCGTTGTCTTTCCCATCCTGCGAGATGAGAGCAACCGCCGAATTGCCCTTTAACCCCAATGGATGCGGCATCCAGGCGCCCTGCTCCAGCTGCCCGGCTTCTTTTGCCAGGCAATCAGCCTCAAAAGTAAATGGAAGACGGATGAATGGCCTTGCGAGCTTCATGACGCGTCCGGCGGATATTCCCGCGAGTCATATTCCCGGCTCATGGATGGATTGACAACAACCTCCCGCGCATCGTAGCCAAGCAGTTTGAAATCCTCCCGATAATAGCCTGCAACCGCTTCCTTGAGGGCCGCGTTATAATAATGCCCCCAGCTTTCATGCCGGGAACTGTTTTTCCTTGGCAATTGTGATGACGCGATCCCGATTTGACGGCAAATCTCGTCAAACGACGTCTGCAACGATTCATAGCGTCCCACGTAATCCATCATAATTCGGTTATTGTTATCTGCGAGCAACTGATATTGCGGTCTCACAAGAATGCGTTGCCGGAAACGCGCGGCTTTGATAGCCCTTTGCATATATTCCACTGCATTGCCGGCAAACCCCGGGTTCCGGCGGTTCAGGAAAAAGCAAATGGAAACAAAGCGATCAAAGGGATTCCTGACAAAACCGAATTTAAAATAAGAAGACCATAGCTTCGCCGGCAAATACGATTTGACCTGCTGAAAGGAAACATGGCCATGCCTGATGGCGGCAATTTGCGGAACGGGTATACTCTGTTCCCCAAAGAGTACCTGCTGTTCCCAATCATCATTATCCAGATGCAACCTCAGGGCCTGACGAGCGGCATGTGTTGCCGTCCTGGGAACGGCAAAGAAAATAAATCGATGTTTATGAGAAATGATCACTGGTGCAATATCCCGGCTGGTGACGCCGCCTCAATGGCAGTAGAATCATGTTAGACGTACCCTTGTGAAAGGCCATCCGGCAATGTCGTCTTTACCTAAAAGCGTGTCGTTTTATTACCCGAATGTATTATAAGAAGAAGTATATTTTAAGGGAATATAAACTTTAGCCTGCATATCTCGCCAAAGGATGTGATGAGCGCCCGTTCAAACGCGTCACGAATTTCGCCCGACCTGCCTTACCGGCAAGAACGCGTCGATCTTGCCGCCGCATTCCGCTGGGCCGTGAAACTGGACCTGCACGAGGCCGTCGCCAATCACTTCTCGCTTGCCGTAGACAGCGCCGGCAAGCGGTTTCTGATAAACCCCAACCAGCGGCATTTTTCCCTGGTCAAGGCGAGTGAGCTCTTGCTCGTGGACGCCGCTGATCCTCAAGTCCCGAATCAAGCTGATTCCCCGGACCCGACCGCATGGGGCCTGCACGGGTCAATCCATCGTCACTGCCCCCACGCCCGTTGCGTCATGCACGTGCATTCCATTTACGGGACCGTATTAGCCAGTCTTGCCGACAGTACCCTGCCGCCCATCGACGTGAATACGGCGACTTTCTACAATCGTTACGTCGTTGACGAGAATTTCGGCGGCCTCGCCTTTGAAAATGAAGGGGAGCGTTGCGCCGCCCTGCTCAGCGACCCCGGGAAAAAGGTCATGATCATGGGCAATCACGGTATTTTGGTGATCGGCGACGGGGTTGCCGATACGTTCAACCGCCTCTATTATTTCGAACGGGCGGCCAAGACCTATATCAAGGCGCTGCAAACCGGACAAAAACTGCGCATCCTTCCGCCTGAAACAGCTGAGAAAACGGCGCGGGAATTGGAAGATTATCCCGAACAGGCGCAACGTCACTTCAACGAATTGAAGGCGATCCTGGATGCCGGCCGCGACGATTACGCCGGGTAAGTCGGCGTTCGTATGGTTATTCATCGTGGGCATCGCATCCACTGGCATGATATGCGGTCTAAACGGTGGAATTTGAAATTGAATTTATAACTCCGAAACAAATTTATGAGATGACAATGGAATTCGGGCTGAGCCATGAACAGCAGATGGTGGTAGACACCGTGCGAAGTTTCGTCGAGAACGAACTCTATCCGCTTGAAGACGAGGTCGAGCGTAGCGGCCAGGTACCGCGCGCGCTGGGTCGCGAGATTCAGGACAAGGTTGGCGAACTGGGCTTCTACGCCCCGAACATCCCGGAGGAATTCGGCGGCGGCGGCCTTGACAGCCTCACCTTTACCCTGCTTGAACGGGAACTCGGACGCGCCTCAATGGCCCTGTCGGTATTCTGGGGTCGGCCCTCGAACATTCTCTGCGCCGGCGATGCCGGGCAGCGCGAGCGTTACCTGTTGCCTTGCGTCCGCGGCGAGAAGATTGACGCGCTGGCGATGAGCGAACCCGACGCAGGCTCTGACATTCGCGCAATGAAGACCTTCGCCCGGCGTGACGGCAGCGATTACGTCATCAACGGCACGAAGCACTTCATCAGCCACGCCGACGTCGCCGACTTCATCATTACCTTCGTGGCGACAGGGGAGGAGGAAACACCGTCCGGCCCGAAGAAGCGTCTGACCTGCTTCCTCATCGACCGGGACACCCCTGGCTTCGATATACGTCCGGGCTACAACTCCGTCTCTCACCGTGGCTACCACAACAACATCCTGATTTTCGATGATTGCCGCGTACCGGCCTCCCAGTTACTCGGCGAAGAAGGGAGCGGTTTCGATCTCGCCAATACCTGGCTCGCCGCCACGCGTCTCACGGTCGCCGCCACGTGCACAGGCCGGGCAAGACGCTGCTTCGACCTTTGTGTTGACTGGGCCGCCAACCGTCGCCAGTTCGGTCAACCCATAGGCAGGTTCCAGGGCATCTCCTTCAAACTCGCCGACATGATCACCGGAATCGATGCGGCGGATTGGCTGACGCTCGCCGCGGCCTGGCGGCTTGACCAGGAACTTGATGCCAACCGCCAAATCGCGGAGGCCAAGCTCTACGCCTCGGAAATGCTGGCGCGGGTGACGGATGAGGCAATTCAGATCTTCGGCGGCATGGGCTTGATGGACGACCTGCCCATCGAACGCTTCTGGCGCGACGCCAGGGTCGAGCGCATCTGGGACGGCGCCAGCGAGATCCAGCGCCATATCATCGCCCGCGACCTGCTGCGACCCCTCGGCGCCTGAGCGCGTAGCCGACGCCTTCGACCCTTCCATGCCCGCCGACCCGCCCCTCTCATCCTTCTCACGCCTGCTCAAGCCCCGCTCGATCTGCGTGATCGGCGGTCGCGAGGCTGAGTACGTCGCCGAACAGTGCCGGCAGATGAATTTCCCCGGTGCCATCTACCCGGTGCATCCGACGCGTCGCGACATCGCCGGGTTGGCCTGTTTCCGCTCAGTGGAGGACCTGCCCGAAGCGCCCGATGCTGCCTTTATCGGCGTCCGCCGCGAACTCACGATCGACGTGGCGCGGGCATTGGCCGCCCGCGGGGCCGGCGGCGCGGTTTGCTATGCCTCGGGGTTCAGCGAAGCGAACGAGAACGGCGCCGCCCTGCAAGCGGCCCTGGTCGAGGCAGCCGGAGACATGCCCGTCCTGGGACCTAACTGCCACGGCTTTATCAACTACTTGGAAGGCGTGCCGCTGTGGCCGGACCAGCACGGCGGCGCGCGGGTGAACCGTGGCGTCGCCATCCTGTCCCAGAGCGGCAATATTGCCATTACGCTTACCATGAACCGCCGCGCCGTGCCATTGGCCGTCGTGGTCACGCTGGGCAACCGGGCGCAATCAGGCGCGGCGGCGGTGATGGACGCCTTGCTGGATGATGACCGCGTCACCGCCATCGGACTCTTGCTCGAGACCCTGGAGGACGCGCCGGCCCTGGCTGCCGCCGCCGGAAAGGCGCGGGAAAAACGCATCCCCATCGTCGCGCACAAATTAGGCCAAAGCGAAAGCGGCGCGCGCATCGCCCTGTCGCACACGGGCTCCCTGGCCGGGGCGAGCGCCAGCGCCACGGCCTTCCTGAAACGATTGGGCATCGCCCAGGCGTCCTCGCTCCCGGTGTTCCTGGAAACGCTCAAGCTGCTCCACGTAGCGGGACCGCTGCCCGGCCGCAGCATTGCCTCCCTGAGTTGTTCCGGCGGCGAGGCCGCGCTGGTGGCCGATGCCCTCAATGGACGGCGATTGCAGGCGCGGGCGCTTACACGGCAGGAGCAGGAACGTGTCGGCGCAACCCTGAATGACCTTGTAACCATCTCCAACCCCCTCGACTACCATACCTTCATCTGGGGTGACGAACTGCGCCTGACCGAGACCTTCGCCGCCATGTCGGGTTGTGGCTTCGACATGAGTCTGTTAGTGATCGACCTGCCCCGCGGCGACCGTTGCGCGGATGATAACTGGCGCATCGCGCTTGATGCTTTCGAAGCCGCGCTGGATCGGACCGGCGGCCGTGGCGGCGTACTGGCGACCCTGCCTGAATCACTCACGGAGACGCTGGCGGAAGACCTTATGACGCGGGGGATTGTACCCCTTGCCGGCATTGATGACGGACTGGCCGCGGTTGAGGCGGCGGCTGACGTGGGCCAGTCCTGGGCGTCACCCCTCCCCTTGTTAGAAGGTCTGCGGCCGCTTGCGAACGATCGTGAAGTCGTCCTGACCGAATGGGAAACCAAGCAGCGTCTCAGCGGGGCGGGCGTAACGGTACCGCCGGGAGAACTCGCCAGCGACCCGGAAAGCGCCGTGCGCGCAGCCGAGAGGGTCGGCAAACCCGTGGTGGTCAAGGCGGTAAGCCAGGAACTGACGCACAAATCCGAACAGGGCGCCGTTCGTCTGAACCTCGACGCCCCGGCCGAAGTGGCGACTGCCGCCGGGGCGCTGTTGCCCATCGGCGGGCAACTGCTTGTGGAACGCATGGTGGGCGACGGGGTCGCCGAAGTGATCGTCGGCGTCAACCGCGACCCCCAGGTTGGTCTTACCCTGCTGTTAGGCTCCGGTGGAGAGTTGGTCGAGTTGGTCGGCGATCGAGTCCTCCTTATCCCCCCGGCGTCGCGAACGGAGATAGAAGCCGCGGTCGCGCAACTCAAGGTCGCGGCGCTGATTGCCGGCTTCCGGGGGCGGCCGGCAGGCGACTTGGTGGCCTTGGTTGACGAGGTGATCGCTATCCAGCGATTCGCCCTGGACAACGCCGGCAACCTGCTTGAGTTAGACGTCAACCCCGTGATCGTGCGGCCGGCCGGCCATGGCGCAGTGGCCGTGGACGCTTTCATGCGCATAACCAGAGGAAACCCGACATGACAGACAACCCCCTTCATATCAAGCGCAACGGCGCCATCCTGGAAGTCATCCTCGACAGGCCGAAGGCCAGCGCCACGGCGCGGTGGCTGTGGACGCTTTCATGCGCATAATTAGAGGAAACCCGACGTGACAGACAACCCCCTTCATATCAAGCGCAACGGCGCCATCCTGGAAGTCATCCTCGACAGGCCGAAGGCCAATGCCATTGACGGCGCCACGAGCCGGCGCATGGGCCAGGTATTTACTGAATTTCGTGACGACCCGGAACTGCGCGTCGCCATCGTGACCGGCGCCGGGGAGCGCTTCTTCTCAGCCGGCTGGGATCTCAAGGGCGCGGCGGAGGGAGAACCGCCCGACACGGACTACGGCGTCGGGGGCTTCGGCGGTCTGCAGGAACTCCCCGGACTCAACAAACCGGTGATTGCAGCGGTCAACGGCATGGCGGTCGGAGGCGGGCTTGAACTCGCCATATCCTGCGATCTCATCCTCGCCGCCGAACACGCGCGTTTCGCGCTGCCGGAGATCAACGTCGGCGTGCTCGCCGATGCCGCCAGCATAAAACTGCCCCGCCGCATACCCTTTCACGTCTCAATGGACTTGCTGTTGACGGGACGTTGGATGGAAGCTGAGGAAGCGGCGCGCTGGGGTCTCGTCAACGAGACGCTGCCGTCTGGTGAACTGATGAACCGGGCGCGGGAGGTTGCCAAACTCCTCGCCAGCGGGCCGCCACTGGTCTTCGCAGCCATCAAGGAGACTATCCGCATGACGGAAAACCTCAATGAGCAGGACGCCTTCGACCTGATGCACGGCAAAGGCATCCCCGCGGTCAATACGCTCTATGCCAGCGAAGACCTGCAGGAAGGCCCCCGCGCCTTCGCCGAAAAACGCAAACCAACCTGGAAAGGACGATAATATCCGACATCCGGGGACAGTTTATTTATATGAACCTTGGGCCTTGTCGCCGCGGCCAACAGGATGCAGGCAGGGAAGAAGAAAATGGTTTCAGGCGTTAGACGACGGGATTCGGGATTTGCGGCGCGCTTCATTCTCTGCCAGGGTATTGCCAGCGGCGATTTTGTATTCGCGCAGGGCCTGCATGATGGCGATCAGGCAATCATCCCGTAACCGCTCCAGCTCTTTTACTGTCCGGCCGGCGGCTTGTTTCCGGGTCCCGACAGCCATTTTTTCTATCAACTCAGGGGTAAGCTCAGGGGCTTCCAGTTTTGTCCAGGGTAGTTTGAGCGCCGGGCCGAACTGCTTCATGAAGTCGTGCATGCCCGCATCGCCGCCGGCCATGTGGAAGGCCAGGCAGGTGCCCATGAAGGCCCAGCGGAGACCGGGCCCGTAGGTGATCGCCGCGTCCAATTCTTCGGTGCTGGCTACGTCGTCGTTGACTAGGTGCAGGATCTCGCGCCACAGGGCTTCCTGCAAGCGGTCGGAGAGAAAGCCCTCGATCTCTGTGCGCACCTTCAACGGGTGCATACCGATCCCGGCGTAAAACGCCATGGCTCGATCGATGCACCCTTCCGATGTCTTCTTGCCACCCAGGACTTCCACCAGCGGCAGCAGGTACACCGGGTTAAAGGGGTGTCCGACAACAACCCGTTCAGGCCGCTGGCAGTCGGCCTGGAAATCGGAAGGCAGTAATCCCGAGGTGCTTGAGGCGATGATGACATCGGCGCGTGCCCCGGCATCTATCCGCGCATGTAGACTGCGCTTCAGTTCCAGTCGCTCCGGGGCGCTCTCCTGGACGAAGTCCGCGGCGGTACAGGCCTCCTCCGGCGAATCGGCATAGCTCAGACGCTCAAGACTCGCGCCGGGATAGAGACCCAGCTTGCGCAATGCCGGCCAGGCGTTCTCCACGGCGGCTTTGAGTCTTGTCTGCCAGTCGACGCCGGGGTCCCAGGCCACCACGTCCAGTCCGTAAGCCAACGCGCGCGCCGCCCAACCGGCGCCGATGACCCCGGTACCGATGACAGCTATGGTATTGACGTCCTTCTCCATGCCCTCTTGAAATGCGCGTTATAAAGCCTCCATCCCCTTTTCCCCGGTCAGGCGCGCTTGACAAGGCCGAATTTTTCGCGGGTCTCAGCGGGACCCAACACGCGGGCGCCCATCATCTCGACAATCTTGCGCGCCCGCTCGACCAGTTGCGCATTACTGGCAAACACGCCCTTGTCCAGATAAAGATTGTCCTCCAGCCCCACGCGCACGTTACCGCCTAATATTACGGCCTGGGCGGCAAAAGCCATTTGGTAGCGGCCCAACGCGAACGCAGTCCAGTTGGCGTCAAGCGGCAACTGGTCGACCAGGGATTTGAAAACGCCCACGTCCGCCGGCGCGCCCCAGGGAATGCCGTGGCAGAGTTGAAAAAGCGGCGGGTCCTCCAGCAGGCCTTCCCTGAGCATTCGCAGGGCAAAACTGAGATTGCCCGTATCGAAAATTTCCAGTTCCGGCTTTACGCCCAGCTCCCGGATACGTTTCGCGCCACGGCGCAGCATATCGGGCGTGGAGACGTAAACCAGACTGCCGTCACCGAAATTGAGCGAACCGCAGTCCAGCGAACAGATCTCCGGCAACAGTTCCTCGACATGTGGCAGGCGTTCCAGCGCGCCGACCAAGTCGGTGTCTCCCCCGAATTTCACAGGGTCTTCATCGGGACCGATGACCAGGTCCCCACCCATCCCGGCCGTGAGGTTGATCACGACGTCGACGTCGGCCGCGCGAATACGCGCGACCACTTCCCTGTAGAGGGCGACATCCCGAGAGCCTTTGCCGGTTTCGGGGTCACGCACATGACAGTGGACGATGGCTGCTCCCGCCTTGGCTGCCTCGATGGCGGCGGCGGCAATCTGTTCGGGTGTAACCGGAAGCGCGGGATGCTTGCCAACCGTATCGCCGGCGCCGGTCACCGCGCAGGTAATGACAACTTCGAAATTCATTAGATTACCCTCCGACAGGTTTTGCAACTGCTGTATTGTACCAATTGATGAGGCCTGACTTTATCGAACCACATCGCGCTCGCAAACCGTGGCTTGATAACGACATGGATTTGCCAATTTACGGCAAACCGGTTCGTATCGTTGCCTGTAACGCCGACCCCATCGGGGAAGCGGGAAAAAGGCGGCAGCGGTTCACCTCGCGCGCTCTTGGGTGGGCCGAATCTTGAAGTGCTCGTGGTAGCATTTGCTGAAGTGCTGCAAAGATTTGAATCCGGTCTCTATTGCGATCCCGCGTACAGTAGTGCCGGAATGTCGCAGGAGGTTGCGGGCGGCGTTGAGTCGCAGCCTGAGATAATACTGGCTCGGGGAGTATTGGAAGTAATACCGAAACGTGCGTTCAAGTTGCCGCGTCGATACCCGGACATAAGCGGCAATTTCCTCCACGAACAGCGGCTCGGAGATATTATTCCGCATAAGCAGCACGGCATCGGTCAGGTAATCCGGCGCGCCCGGGGCCTGGCTGCGAACCGAGATATATTGAGGCTCGCCAAGACCCCTGATGCGCTCGACCGTGAATTGCTCGGAAATGGCCAGGGCGACTTCACGGCTGTAATCTTTCGCAACCAGGTGCAGCATCAGGTCCAGGGGCGCGGTGCCGCCGGCGCAGGTATAACGTTGACGATCAATCTCGAAGAGTTCGTCCGTCACTTTCAGTTTTGGAAATTCCTCGCGGAGGCTACTTATGTATTCCCAATGTACTGTACAACAATGATCGTCAAGTATACCGGATTTCGCCAAGAGGTATGTTGCAGTGCACAGTGAACCCAAATGTGAATTACTGCCGACAAGCCGCCGCAGCGCGCTTCCCAGCAGTGGATTCCAACTGTCTTCGACCTGCACGCCGGAGCAAACGAACAACATGTCGAGTTCCTTCGCTCGCGAGAACGGATGATTTGGCTGGATATCCAAGGCGGCGCTCGAGGCAACGGCAGTGTCGTCGATTGTCAAGACAGACCAGCGATACAACTCCTGTTCCGACGTCAAATTCGCCATGCGAAGCGCCTCAACCGCTGAAGAAAACGCGATCAGCGTGAAATTAGGCACCAACAAAAATCCGTAATGGAGCGGCTTTTTACCCCACATGTCAGATCAGTTTCTACAGACTTTTTTCAAATAATAGCACGAAGGACTGAACAACGCCCCTGGTCCCTGACCCGTATTTCCTGATCCGCCCTAAACTTCGCGTATATCGGCGCTTCCATCCGCATGACGATCAAGCGCGTAACTCGTCGGACGGAGCGCCTTGCCGAAGTCTTTGCGCAGCCAGTTGAACAATGAAAGCTGCAAGATGAACAAAACCGGAATCAACGGCAATGCGACGATAACCGTTGACGTTTTCACGGCCTCCAACCCGCCCATAGTGATCAAACCGACGGAAATTATGGCGAGGGCAAACGCCCAGGCAAAGCGATTCCAGCGGGCCGGGTCCCCATCAACGGCAAGATTTTTTGTGCTCACGCTCGCCAACACGTAGGCGGAAGAGTCCAGGGTCGTGGCTAAAAAAACAATAGCCAATACAGTGAACATAAGCAACGTGATCTTGCCCCCCGGGAGACTGCCGAGGATAGAGATGATCGCGGCGGGTATGCCGCGCTCATCCAATATTCCGGCGATATCCAGGATACCGTTCAGTTCGGCATGGATGGAGTAGCCGCCAAATACGGCAAAAAACGCCCAGCAACCTAAACTGCCCCAGACCACCTCCCCCAAAATTACCTGCTTGATCGTGCGCCCCCTGGAGATGCGCGCCACGAACAGGCCGACCATCGGGGCATAACCGATCCACCAACCCCAATAGAACACCGTCCATGTTTCCGGGAACCCGCCCTTGCTGACCGGATCCAGCCAAAAGCTCATGCGGAAGATATTATCAAACATCAGGCCGATACTGTTCGTCGTCATGGAAAGAATAAACACGGTAGGCCCGACTATGAGCATGAAGATCAGGAAGCCAAGGCCGATTACCAGGTTCAGGTTGGCAAGGTGTCGAATACCCTGGTCCAACCCCAGGTAAACGCTTGTTCCAAAAACCGCGGTCCACATTATCAGGACGCCGATTTTCAGCATGAGTGTATCGGGAACGGACAAGCATTGACTGACAAGGGCGGTTACGAGGGGAAGACTTAATCCCATGGTGGTGCCGGCGGCTCCTATGATCCCGAGAATGACGATGACGTCGATCCCGATTCCAAGCCAGCCGCCGCTCCACTTCCCCAACGCGCCGCCACTCGCGGCGCTGATCCTGGAAAAGGGTTCTTTGCGAACGTATAATGCGTAGGCAATCGGCAGCGCCGGCAGCGCATATATCGTCCAGGGAACTATTCCCCAGTGGAATTTGCCATACATGTGCGCCCATTCAGCCGCCAGCGCGCCGCCGGGTTCGATCCCGAAGGGGGGCGACCGAAGATAATAGATCGGTTCGACAAATGCCCAATAGACAAGACCGATGCCTATCCCCGCGGTGAACATCATGGAAATCCAGCTCAGGGTGGAAAACTCGGGTTCGTCCTCCGGGCCGCCTAATTTCACGCTCCCGTAACGCCCGAATGCCAACCAGGAAAGAGCGGCAATGCTGACGACAGCGACCAGGAGATACAACCAGCTAAAATAGCCAGTCACTATTTTCCACGAAGCATTAAGAGCTGATTCCGCCCGTTCAGGGTTCAAGACCAATATCGCGCCGGCAACGACAACAAGAATAAAAGTGGGCAGAAAGACCCTTTTATCAAGCGTGGGTTGCACGGCTGGACCTGCTTTAGTCACAGCCGCCGGCGCCTCATCCGGTTTGCCCCCGGATCTCACCGCTTCGCCTGTCATCAATGGAAAATCCCTTATGAGTTTTGTGTATCAACAGTATTCCCCCTGATTGCGCCGCTACCGAAGCAATCGCCGTACCGATGGCATGTCTTCCCGGCAAGATACCATCATATGAGGAACACTGAAAGCCGGAAATACATCACTCCGATACTTTTTTCATTTCGGAAGACAACCCCAGCAACAGGCACAGGCAGGAAAGAAGCAGGACTAAAATAAACGGCACGGCGGCCGTAATGGCGCCGGCTTGTAATGCGCTCAGGGCTTCGCTGCCGCCGCCGATGAGCAGCGCGGTCGCAATCAAGCCCAGGCATATGGCCCAGAAGGCGCGCTGGTGGCGGGATGAATTGAGGCGTCCTCCGGCGGTGATAATATCCACAACCAGGGAGCCGGAATCGGCCGAGGTAATAAAAAAAGTCAGCACCAATATCACGGCGACCAGTGAAATCAGGAGCGTAAACGGCAGGTTTTCCAGCATGTAAAAAAGCGCCAGGGAGACGTCGTCTATGCCTTGCGCCAGCTCGCCGATACCGTGTTGGGCCTGGTCCAGCGCGGCGCCGCCGAAAACCGACATCCAGACGGCGCAAACGAGTGTCGGCAATAGCAACACGGCCACTAAAAACTCCCTGATTGTACGACCCTTGGAAATACGCGCGATAAACATGCCGACGAAAGGTGACCAGGATATCCACCAGGCCCAATAAAAGACAGTCCAGGTCTCGTACCAGGCTTCGTCTTCCCGGCTGACCCAATTGCTCAAGGAGATGAAGTTGGTCACGTAGTATGAAAGACTTTCACCAATGCCGACAATGACCGACAGGGTAGGCCCGGCGATGGTCACAAACATCAGCAGGAACAACGCAACTAATAAATTAAAGTTGCTCAATACTTTTACGCCGCGGTCCAGTCCGCGAATGACTGAAATAATCGCAATGGTCGTGATAACGGCGATAATCGACATTTGCGTAGCCAAACCACCATCAATGCCGAACACGAAGTGCAACCCGCCGGCGGCCTGTTTCGCTCCCAGTCCAAGCGAGGTCACCAGGCCAAAGATAGTGGCGAGGACGGCAACCACGTCAATCAAATGACCCGGCCAACGCCAGCAATGTTCGCCTAACAACGGATAAAAGATCGACCGGGTCACCATTGGCAGGCCTTTGTTGAACGAAAAAAAGGCCAGGGCCAGCCCCATCACGGCGAAGCTGGCCCAGGGATGCAGGCCCCAGTGATACACCGTTGCCCCTATCGCCAGGGCCGCCGCGTCGGGTGAATAGGGAGCTGCGTTCAGCGGCGTTCCCGCCCAGTCCGTGTAATGGGCAATCGGTTCGGCCACGCACCAGAACATCAGGCCGATACCCATTCCGGCGGCAAACAACATCGAAAACCAGGACAGCCTTGAAAACTCCGGTCTGGCCAAGGCGCCGCCCAGGCGTACCTTGCCGCAAGGCAGCAGGATCAGCAGTATGCAAAAGCCGACAAAGAAATTACTGGAAATCATGAGCAACCAATGGAAATTCCCGGTAGACCAGCTCCTCGCGCTCTCGAGAATCACTTTGGCATCCTGGGGAAACAGCAACGTGCCCGTAATGAAACCGATGGTAAGAAACGCGGTGATAAAAAACACCGGGTTATGCAACTGCATCTTGAAGAGGCGGATATTATCCTGACCGATTTTATAGTCGGTGTTGTATTGATGGGACAAGGGCACTGTGAAGTGGATAGCTGCGACTGTTATTTTTGGCTGTCAGTATAAACCCGGAATAACGGTTTCCTTTCCACAAATACCGATATTCGCCAGCATAACGAAGATAAGAATTTATGGGTGTCCTGAATTTATGCCCCAGTATAACGAAGATAAAAATTTATGGACACCCATAAAAATTTATGGACACTCAAAATTTATGCGCCAGCATAACGACGATGAGAATTTATGGGTGTCCTGAATTCGCTGCTGAATTCGCTGTGGGTGTCCTGAATTCGCTGCTGAATTCGCTGAATTCGCGTCCTGAATTCGCCCCAGAATTTATGGGTGTCCTGAATTTGTGGGAACTGTTGGAATTGTGCTTGACTATTTGGGGAATTGGCGGAAAATCTCGCCTCCTTTTTATTGGTGGGAATGATCCGGAGGAAATGAAACATCCGCTTATTTTAATTTGGAGCCTGTTATTCGGCGTGGCATTGATCGCGATTTGCAGTGGCATACAAGGTACATTGCTGGGTATCAGGGCAGACCTGGAAAACTTTGCAGTGGACAGTGTCGGGTTCATCATGTCTGCTTATTACGCAGGCTTCCTTTTCGGCGCCCGGTTTGTGCCCAGGTGGGTGAGACAGGTGGGGCATATCCGCGTGTTTGCCGCCCTGGCGTCAACTGGTTCTGTAGCCATTTTGTTGCATTCCACTTTTATCGACCCGACGCTGTGGTGTGTGTTTCGCATGTTCACGGGGTTTTGTTTTTCGGGTTTGTTCATGGTCGCGGAAAGCTGGCTGAATCATATCTCCAGCAACGACAATCGAGGTCGTTTGTTAAGCGCCTATATGTTTACCGTCGCGCTGGGATTTGTCGGCGGACAATTCCTGATAAACGTATCGTCGCCGGCCGGGTTCGGGCTGTTTATCCTTGCCTCCGTGGTGCTGTCTCTTGCCGTCGTGCCCATATTACTGAGCAATATTTCTGCCCCTGCCATCGAGTTCGAGGAACGTCTGGAATTAAGCGCGTTGATAAAAATAACGCCCCTCGGTTGCACGGGGATCTTTGTCCAGGGCATCACTTTCGGCGCGGCCATGTGGTTGACGGCGGTGTTCGGCAAGCAAAGCGGTTTCTCCGATGCCGAAAGCGCATTGCTGGTGGGGGCGCTGATGTCAGGTGGATTGGCATTGCAGTTACCCATCGGCAGGCTGTCTGATCGCCAGGATCGCCGGCATACGCTGTTATTTTTATCCGCGCTGATTACCGGCGCCTGCCTGTTGGTGCCACGCGCCGCCGGGATAGATAACATCTGGCCCCTGGCCTGTATATTGTTCCTGATAGGCGGGGTCGTCCTGTCTTTTTATTCGGTGTCCATGTCGCATATGAACGATCATCTGCACAAAGAGCAAGTATTGTCGGCCAGCGGCAGTATTATTTTCATCAATGGGATCGGCGGCTTATCGGGGCCTGTATTGAGCACTCAAGCCATGAAGTTTCTCGGCCCGAACAGCCTGTATTACTTCATCGCGTTCGTTTATTCATTAATGGCGCTATTTACCTATTATCGCATCTCGGTGCGGCCACCCACCGTCATCGAGGAACAGTCCGAGCCTGTGGCAGTGGTGATGCAGACCTCGCAGGTCATCGTGGCGGAAGCAATGGATGAGACATTGGCCGCGCAACAACTCACGGAAGCGCAAACTGCCGTGGCAGAAGCAATGGCTGAGATGGATCAAGGCAACCCATTGGCGCCGGAGGGGGAAAACGGAAATTTGAAGTGAGCAGTGAAATGAAATAGTGGCTATGCAACAACTCACGGAAGCGCAAATCATCTTGGCGGAAACAATGGCTGAGATGGTGAGGCGGGCCAGACCCAGGATGGCCATGGCAGGTGGCGCTCCCTGGCGGGAAATGCGCGTCAGGCGGCAGCTTCAAACTTGCGATCCACAGATAATTTGCTGGCAATTCAGCCGGCGTCAACGCCGGGTTTTGCCGTGGCCAAGCGGATTTTTGTTTACAAGTCCGCGCCGCTATGTTGCAGCCACAGCGCTGCGTACTCTGCGAAGCTGCGGCGCACGATGACGTCGAAGACTGGCAAGTCATCCGTCAGGGCGATCAGGATGGACGCTTTCGCCAGGGTCGTTTGGGCGGATTTTCGTTTACAAGTCCGCGCCGCTATGTTGCAGCCACAGCGCTGCGTACTCTGCGAAGCTGCGGCGCACGATGACGTCGAAGACTGGCAAGTCATCCGTCAGGGCGATCAGGATGGACGCTTTCGCCAGGATCGTTTGGGCGGATTTTCGTTTACAAGTCCGCGCCGCTATGTTGCAGCCACAGCACTGCGTACTCTGCGAAGCTGCGGCGCACGATAACGTCGAAGACTGGCAAGTCATCCGTCAGGGCGATCAGGATGGACGCTTTCGCCAGGGTCGTTTGGGCGCATTTTCGTTTATAAGTCCGCGCCGCTATGTTGCAGCCACAGCGCTGCGTACCCTGCGAAGCTGCGGCGCACGATGACGTCAAAGACTGGCAAGTCATCTGTCAGGGCGATCAGAATGGACGCTTTCGCCAGGGTCGTTTGGGCGCATTGTCCGGTTTTGAATACCTTTGGATGGAGGTCCAGGGTGCATCCTTCAGCCAGTGCGTCCCGGGCATGGTCGCCGCTTAAGCGGAGTAAAACCTGGGCGCCGGTCAAATCGGTCAGGGAGTGGCATTGCCCTGCCAGGTTCTCCCGCAATCGACCGGCCAGGGCTTTTTCAATTCCCGGTTCGGCAACCAGCAACCACTCGTCCGGGCCCAACCAGAAAATGCTCAGGTGGCCCTGGGCAATCTCCTGGGGAATTAACGCCTTTGTAAAGGTATTGGCAACGAGGGGCAAGGGCTGTCCCAGCGCGGCATGAATGGTTTGTAAAAACCGCTCGTCCCCGGGGTCCCCGCGCAGGTTGAGATAACCCAGGTAGGGGCTTATCTCTAATTGCACGCCGGGCGCAGCCTGGGCGCCGGCGCCTTGCCAACCGGGGAAAGACGCCAATGCGTGCCGTTTTTGCGATACCTCAGACATGCTGTCGTCCTCCTTTCGGGTCGTAGAATACGGGTGAGACGATCTTGACCTTGACGTAGGGGAAAGACGCCAATGCGTGCCGTTTTTGCGATACCTCAGACATGCTGTCGCTCTCCTTTCGGGTCGTAGAATATGGGTGAGACGATCTTGACCTTGACGTAGCGGCCATCGCTCAACGCAGCATGGATGTGGTCGCCCTTGCGCGCCCGGCCGGCGCTGACCAATGCCAGGGCGATGGGGTGGCCGAGGCAGGCGCTGTAGTAGCTGGAGGTAACGTGTCCCACCATGGGAATCGGTCGCGCCCTGCCCCGGGCTCGGCCTGGCTTCCCGACAAGCCGGCTCCCCTCCAACAACGCTGCCAAGGGCAGGCGCGGGGGCCTGCCCCCGGGGGTATTGGCTTCGACGAGTTGGGTTCCTTCCGGCAATACTGTTGTCCCGTCTTCGGATAACAGGCCGACCCATTGCTTGCGGTCCGCCCGCCGGCAGTCAGGACGGGCCAGGGAGCGTTTGCCCAGGTAGTCCTTGTCTTCAGTCAGAAGCCAGTTCATTCCCAAGTCCACCGGCGACACGGAACCATCGGTGTCCTGGCCGACAATCACGAAACCTTTTTCCGCCCGCAGCACGTGCATGGTTTCAGTGCCGTACGGGGTGATGTCGTATTGCCCGCCAGCCTCCATCAATTTCCGCCACAGGGCCAGGGCCTCGTCACTTTCAACGTTGATTTCAAAGGCTAACTCGCCGCTGAAACTCACGCGGAAGACCTGTACGGCAAAACCTGCCAATACCCCCGACCGTACCGACATGAAGGGAAAGTCAGCCTGGTCGAAGGCGATATCGCCGTTCAAGCCCTGTAACAACTTTCTGCTGTTGGGGCCCACCAGGGCGATGGTGGCCCAGCGCTCCGTCACCGATGTCAGGTACACTTTCAACTCCGGCCATTCGGTTTGCAGCCACTGTTCCAGCCAATGCAGTACGCCGGCCGCGCCGCCGGTCGTGGTAGTGAGATAAAAATGTCGCTCACCCAGGCGCGCCATGACTCCATCATCCATGAGCATGCCGTCCTCGCCCAACATGATCCCGTATGCGCAACGCCCGATTTTCATTCCGGCGACGTTATGGGTATAGATGCGTTCCAGGAAGGCCACCGCATCCAGCCCCTGCACCTCTATCTTGCCTAAGGTCGAAGCATCCATGATCGCCAGCGAATTGCGCGCGGCTAAACACTCCCGGGCCACCGCCTCAGGTAAATCTTCCCTGGCCGAGGCTTCCCCGGGAGCTTGCGCCGCCAGGGAGAGGGTCGCGAAAGGCTTCCTCCTGTCTCCCCCCTCTCCTCCTGTTTCCGCCCCCCTTGCCCCGGCCTTCTTCGTCAAGGGGAGAGGGAGACGATCTTCCCCGGCGCGGGGGAAATACCAGGGTCGCAACCATTGGCCTACTACTTCGAATTCAGCCCCGGCTGCTTCGTGCCAATCGTGCAGCGGGGTTTTGCGCACCGGTTCGTAAAGTTGTCCCACGTCCATGCCGGCGCAAGCGCCGAAAGCGACGGGTGTGTAGGGCGGCCTGAACGTGGTCGTGCCGACCTCGGCGATGGGTTTATCCAGGCACTCCGCCAGCGCCGCCATGCCATTGATATTTCCCAGTTTGCCCTGGTCGGTGCCAAAACCCAGCGCGGTATAGCGTTTGACGTGTTCCACGTTTTGAAAGCCTTCGCGCACGGCCAGGCGAACGTCCGTCACGGTCGTATCGTTTTGATAATCCAAAAACTGTTTCGGGCTGCGTTCCGGGGATTGCAAGGCTGGCGTCCGCCACAGGGGTTGCAACGGATTAACGGTCGCCGACACGGTCTTTGGCGTTGAAAAGGGGACCGGCTCGAAACCACACTGTCGCGCTGCATCCAGGCCCACCTGTTGACCTTCTGCCAGGCAGGCATCGAGCGCGAAGCTGCCGTTGCCCGCTCCCACTGAAACATTGTCCTGACCGGGCTTGTCGGGGATAAAACAGGCATGGGCTTCGCTCCAGGCAATTCCGCCACCGGCCTGCGAATGCAGGTGAACGGCGGGACTCCAGCCGCCGGACATGGCGACCAGGTCGCAGGCGATAGTTTTCGACGCCCCGTTCAGGGTCTTGCCGTCCGCTGATACCGGCGTGACCTGCACGGAACGCACTCTCTTTCTGCCGGTGACGCCGGTGATAACGTGCCCCCGGAAGACGTCAATGCCGGCCTGCTCCACGGCGTCGGCAATGGCGCCCGGGCCCGCGGCGCGACAATCAACGACCGCAGCGACGGCGGCCCCGGCCGCGGCCAAGTCCAGCGCCGCCTGACAGGCCGAGTCGTTGTTGGCAAAGATGAGACCGCGCCGGCCCGGACAAACCCCATAGCGATGGATATAGTGGGACACTGCCGAGGCCAACATTACGCCCGGACGATCATTATTCGGAAACACCAGGGGCCGTTCAATCGCGCCCGTTGCAAGGATGACGCGTTTTGCGCGCACTCGCCACAGGCGCTGTCTAATCTCTCCCTGGCGCTTGCTCCCCTCTCTCTCCGGGGGAGAGGGGGATAGTCCTTGACGTGGCTCCGCCGGGCGGTCGCGGCAACGCTCCAATATGGTGAGGAAGTTGTAATCGTAATAACCGAAGACCGTGCTGCATGGCAACAGGACGACTTCAGGACAATCCGCCAACGCGGTCAATGCCTTGCCCAGCCATTCATCGGCGGAGTTGCCGGCGACCCTTGCCGCGCTGTACAGCAGGCTGCCGCCGAATTCGCTTTGTTCATCCGCAATGATCACCCTGGCGCCCGATTTGGCCGCGGCCAGCGCGGCCATCAGGCCGGCCGGGCCGGCCCCGACCACCAGCACGTCGCAATGGGCGTTGCGATGAGTGTAGCGATCAGGGTCCGGCAGCTGCGGCGAGACGCCCAGGCCGGAGGCCTTGCGAAGACAGCGCTCGTACCACTTCCACAACGCCCCCGGTCGCATGAAGGTTTTGTAGTAGAAGCCGGCGCTCAACAACCGGTGACAGAAGTCGTTTATCGCCAGCAGGTCGAAATCGAGGCCAGGCCAGCCCCGCACCGTCGATGCGGTTAAACCGTCATATAAGGCCACTTCGGTAGCGCGCAGGTTCGGCACGGTATCGGCGCCGACGCCAACCTGGATAATGGCATTGGGTTCTTCCATGCCGCTGCCCATAATGCCCCGCGGACGGTGGTACTTGAAACTGCGGCCGATGACGTCGATGCCATTGGCTAATAAAGCGGACGCCAGGGTATCACCGGCGTAACCCTGGCAGGCGCGATTGTTAAAGTGAAAGGTCAGGGGTTGTGAGCGGTCGATACGACCCCCCCGGGGGAGGCGGTTGGGTTGTTGTTTGCCCATCCCCCCTGAATCCCCCTTGTCAGGGGAACTTGCTTTGGCCCGCATCCTTAGCCTGGCTCCCTGGTGGCTGAAAATCGATAGGTGACGGTATCTCTTTCCAACACGAACCAGCGGCGGCAACCGTGTGCATGCACCCATTGTTCCCGGTGCAGACCCCTGGGATTCTTGCGCATGAACAGGTAATCCGCCCATTCGGCATCGGTCAGGGTGTCCGGCGTCGCCGGACGGGCGATGTCGGCCTCGCCGCCGTAACTGAATTCACTTTCATCTCGCGTCCCGCACCAGGGACATTTTATAAGCAACATGTCGCAACTCCGGTCAATTCACCATTCAAACTTCTCCTCCCGGTGGAGGCGCTACAAAAACCCTTCGTACGTGGCAGGTAATATCCTGTCATCCACAGGGGCAACCCCCTGTGATTGCCCGTCAACAGGACCGGCGGGGGGGCTTGCCCCTGCCCCACATATCTCACGTTCATCTCAACCCGGATACTCTTTCGCCCCTCTTGCGGCGCCCTGCTAATGGGCTACCGCCGCGGCGCCGTGCTCGTCGATCAGCGCGCCGCTGGTGAACCGCTCCAGGCCGAATGCGGCGTTTAACTCGTGGGGGTTGTCCCGGGCAATGGTATGGGCAAAGACCCAGCCGGAACCGGGGGTCGCCTTGAACCCGCCGGTGCCCCAGCCGCAATTGAAATACAGGCCCTGCACGGGGGTCTTGCCGATAATCGGACAGGCGTCCGGCGAAACATCGACGATGCCCCCCCACTGGCGCAACATGCGGACTCGACTGAACAGGGGAAACAACTCGATGATCGCCTGCATGGCGTGTTCAATCGTATGGAAACTGCCGCGCTGTCCATAACCGGTATAGGCATCGACGCCGGCGCCGATCACCAGCTCACCCTTGTCCGATTGGCTGATATAGCCGTGTACGCCGTTGGACATGACGACGGTATCCAGTATCGGTTTCAGGGGTTCCGACACGTAGGCTTGCAGCGGATGGCTTTCCAGGGGGAAACGCAGCCCCGCCATAGCCGCCAGGACACTGGCATGGCCGGCGACGACGACGCCGATCTTGTCCGCCGTTATCCTGCCGCGACTCGTTTCAACGCCGGTGACCCTGTCGGCCTGCCTGTTCAGGCCGGTGACCTCACACTGTTGAATGATGTCTACGCCCAGGGCATCGGCGGCCCGGGCAAATCCCCAGGCCACCGCATCGTGCCGGGCGACGCCGCCCCGGCGTTGCAATGACGCGCCTGAAATCGGATAACGCGCCTTCGGGGAGATGTTGATGATGGGGATGGCAGCCTTGATCTGCCCAGGCGTTACCACCTCGGCGTCAATGCCGTTCAGGCGGTTCGCGCCGACCCGCCGCTCGATGTCGCGCATATCCTGCAAGCTGTGGCCCAGGTTATAGACTCCCCGCTGGCTGAACATGACGTTGTAATTAAGCTCTTGGCTCAAACCTTCCCACAGCTTGAGGGACTTCTCGTACAGCAGCGCCGCCTCCGTCCACAAGTAGTTGGAACGCACGATGGTGGTATTGCGCCCGGTATTGCCGCCGCCGATCCAGCCCTTCTCCAGCACGGCGACGTTGCGGATGCCGTGTTCCCTTGCCAGGTAGTAGGCGGTTGCCAGGCCATGGCCGCCGCCACCGACAATGATCACGTCATATTTCTTCTTCGGTTCGGGGCTACGCCAGGCTTGCCGCCAATTTTCATTATAAGAGACGGCATTGCGCAACAGGGCAAAAATCGAATACTTCTGTTTGTTCATTTCAACGCTCGGTTACGTCTACTCCCAGGTTATGATGGGATCAGGGTCATGATGGGGTCAGGTCTTTGATTGATGATCCGTGGTCGCCCTTCCCTGGCACGCGCCGACGTTGCTCAGGGCAGGCACGGGGACCTGTCCCTCAGCGGTTGGCGCCATTGACGTCCCGCAGCCTTTCATTGGCGGGGTCGAACGGGCTTTCCGGGATAACGACGGCCGGGTAGCTCTCGCCGAGGATTTCAATTTCCATCTCGACGCCCGCCTCGGCGTATTCCGGTTTGACCATGCCCAATGCCAGCGATTTATCGACCCTGAAACCGAAACCACCGCTGGTGGCCCGGCCAATCAATTCGCCGTCCCTGGTCAGGGCATTATTTCCCAGGGCATCGGCATCGTCGGTGTCCAGGACCTCCAGGGTGATGAGCAGGTAATTGAGACCTTGCTCCCGGCTGGTCAACAACCCTTCCCGTCCGAGGAAATCTCCTTTATCGGGATGGACAAAACGATCCATGGCCGATTCGTAGGCGGAATATTCGATGGATAACTCCGTGCCTACCATGCGATAGGATTTTTCCAGGCGCAGGGAGTCCATGGCGCGGATGCCGAAGGGTCTCAAGTCCAGGTCCTCACCTGCCTCGAACAGGGCGTCGAAAAGCTCATTCTGGCGGTCGATGGGATGGTGCAATTCCCAGCCGAGTTCGCCCACATAATTTACCCGCATGGCCGTCAACGGTATCCCGGCCAGTTCAACCTGTTGCGCGGCCAGGAAGCGAAACGCCTCATTGGAAAAATCGGCGCTTGACAGGCGTTGCAGCAGTTCACGGGAGCGAGGTCCCGCAACAACGAATACGCCTATGGCGTCGGTCAGGTGTTCGTACCGCACTAAACCGTTGCCGGGCATGTGTTTGCGCAAGTAATCGTGGTCCAATCTCTGCCACGCGGCAGCCGATACCAGGTAAAAGGAATCTTCCGACTCCCTGGAGATGGTAAACTCGGAATGCACGCCGCCACGCTTGTTAAGCGAGTGGCAAAGGTGGATTCGTCCCGGCTTGCCGGGCAGGCGGTTGGCGATCATGTAATCCAGGTACGCCGCCGCGCCCGGGCCGGATATTCGACACTTGGCGAACGGCGTCATGTCCAGCAGTCCCACTTGTCTATTGACGTGCAGGGCTTCTTTTTTAATGGCGTCAAACCACCGGGACCGGCGGAACGACCAATGATCTTCCTGCGCCATCCCATCCACGGCAAACCAGTTGGCCCGCTCCCAGCCGAACTTCTGGCCGAACACGCCCCCCCGCTCCAGCAAACGCTCATAACAGGGCGCCGTCTTCAGGGGACGGGCGGCAGGACGTTCTTCGTCGGGGTAATGAATGATAAACACGTGCGCATAGGCTTCTTCATTCTTTTTAACCAGGTAATCCTTATCGGCGTAATCGCCGAACCGGCGCGGTTCCACCCCCAGCATGTCGATGGTCGGCTCCCCTTCGACAATCCATTCCGCCAACTGCCAGCCGGCGCCGCCGGCAGCGGTAATGCCGAAGCTGTGGCCTTCGTTGAGCCAGAAATTTTCCAGGCTCCAGGCAGGACCGACGATGGGGTTGCCATCCGGGGTATAGGCGATGGCGCCGTTGTAAACCTGTTTTATACCGCACTCGGCAAAGACCGGGACGCGCTTCATGGCCGCTTCGATGTGCGGCTCAAGGCGTTCGATATCTTCCTGGAACAATTCGTACTCGGCAGCCTCGGCAGGGCCGTCCACGTAGCAACAGGGCGCGCCTTTTTCGTATGGCCCCAGGATGAAGCCCTGGTTTTCTTCCCGGAGATACCAGGAACCGTCGGATTCACGCAGCACGCCCATTTCAGGCAGTCCCTGCTTAGCCCGCGCAACCAAGTCGGGATGGGGTTCCGTGACGATGTATTGATGTTCAACGGGCATCACCGGAATATCAAGCCCGACCATGGCCCCGGTCCCGCGGGCATAGTTGCCCGTTGCCGAGATGATATGCTCACAGGCAATATCGCCCTTGGCGGTTTTGACCAGCCACTCCCCTGCCCTGGTGCGCTCAATGCCTTCCACCATGGTATGACGGTAAATTTCAGCGCCCCTCGCGCGGGCGCCCTTTGCCAGGGCCTGGGTAAGATCGGCCGGTTGGATATAGCCGTCTTCGGGATGATAAAGCGCGCCCATCAGTCCGTCCGTATTGCATAAGGGCCAGAGTTCCTTCACTTGCTCCGGCGTCAGGAATTCGACGTGGACGCCAATGGTGCGCGCGGTGGCGGCGTATTGATAATACTCGTCCATCCGCTCCCTGTTCATGGCGAGACGAAGATTGCCCACCTGTTTAAATCCTGTCGGCTGTCCCGTTTCGGCTTCCAACTCCTGGTAGAGCCTGACCGAGTGCTTGTGAATCTGGCCGACGCTGTAACTCATGTTGAACAGCGGCAACAGACCGGCGGCATGCCAGGTGGAGCCGGAGGTCAGTTCCGCTTTTTCCACCAGCGCAATGTCTTTTCCCCAACCTTTACGGGCCAGGTGATACAAGGTACTGACACCGACGACGCCACCACCGATGACAACTGCCCGAACATGTGTTTTCATTTTCTTGGATTCACCGGATAACGACGGCTTGATATGAAGCCGCATATTAAGGGGGTGTTAATATCGGTGATTATCTCAAGTACGACTGAGATTAGTCAAAATACGCCATGAACGGGGCGCGGGGGACAGAAACCGGGGAATATGATTTACATGGATAAACAGGACATGCAGAAACTTGACTGTTTAGACCCCCTGTGTCCTGTGTGTCCATGCTATACATGCCTGTCCTGATTTTTCCTTGCCGGGATTGCCCGTTGTCAGGGGCAGGCCTGGAATGGCAGGGAGTTGCCATTCCGGGCTGGCGTTGGTCCGGGCGTTGCGATCAATCGGCGGCTGTCGCGGCCTCCCAGGCGGCTTGGACCGTCTCCCACGTCACGAGGGCAACGGTATTGCCTTCACCATCAACAAAATTCAGCGGGCCTAAAAAGGTCATGTAGAACTCGCTGTCTTCTAAAAAGTTCGTCTCTCCATGGTAGGCCTGACAGGCCTCGTAACCGTATGCGGGGGCGCGCACGGATACGCCACCTTCCTCGGCGCCGCCCCTGACTTCCATGTGGCCCTTGGTCAGGAAATATTCTCCCGGGCCGATATGGACGTGGCTCGCAAATGACGATCCCTTGGGGCAATCATATATGGCTGCCCAGGACCCCACTTCAGGCGCTACGTTCAGTAATTTCCAGCGTATGCCGCCTTCGCTCAGTCCCGGTGGGAACTCCACCCAGTCAATGTCATCAAGTTGCACGGAGCGGCCGTTTGCCGGGTCAAAATGTTGTACACTCATGATATCGCTCTCCTCTTAACTCAGGTTTTTCACTACTTTTCAAATCAGGAAACTCCGACTTCACCAAGGTTTCCTTAGTTACATAAAGCCGCCGATACTCTTGCTGTCAGGATTTCAATCCAATATCCATCCGGGTCTTTAATAAAGGCAATACCTTTCATCTTGCCGTCATTCGGCCGCTTGACAAATTCTACACCCAATTCCTCAAAACGGCTGCACGCGCGGTCAACGTCGGGAACGGACAATCCGATATGGCCAAAACCGCGGGGGTCGTTGTTGCCGTTGTGATAACCGGCAAATGTCTCGTCGGCTTCCGTGCCCCAGTTATGGGTCAACTCCAATAACGCTTTTTGCTGGAAAGTGTATGCGGTCCGCTCGAATGGGTCTTGCGGAATGGGCTCGTCTTCCGGCCTCACGTACCCAAAAAAAAACAACGAAAATTCCATCTCGGGGAAGTCCAGCTTCTTCAGCAAGGTCATCCCCAGGACGTCCGTATAAAACGCCAGGGAGCGCGCCGGGTCCTTGATGCGAAGCATTGTCTGGTTAAACACAAACTCTCCGGTTTCGGGAGACTTCGCAACACTGCCCTCTTGAACGTATTGTTCCGTATCACTCATTGCACAAACACCTTATTTTTAATTTGCATTACATTTTATCGAGACGATAATGCCGCGCTCTTACCCGTGTCTGATCCGACCAGCGCCGGCCCGCGCGCGTCCACAAAAATCATATCCATCAGAATCGGTACTGCACCGAACCGACAACGCGGCGGGGTTGCTCCAGGGTGCCGATGACTATCGCGCCCGGCGAGCCTGGCAGCGCCGATCCGGCGAAATTCGGGAACTCCTGCGCGTCGATGTAGTAGTCCTCATCGAACAGGTTCTCTACGTGAATGCCGACTTCCCACTGCTGCCACTCCAGTCCGACGCCCAGGTCAACGACGGTGAAACTGGGGTTTTTCCAGAACGGAAAATCATCACCGGGGGCATCAAAGAACTGGGCATTTGTTGATGCGTCTCCTTTATAACGCAATTGAACCCGGCCTGACAAGCGCATGTCGGATTGCAACTCATGGCTGTAATCCAGGGCAGCGGTCGCGCTCCACTTCACGGTATTGGGCGGGGTCATTCCTGAGATGTCGGCGCCCGTCAGAGGCGAGACGGTACCGTCGTCCCACTCCGAGTCAATGTAGCCAAAACCGGCAGACAGGGTCCAATCCTCATGGACAGACCAAACCATATCTCCCTCCAGGCCCCATTGCTCTGAATCACCGGCGTTGATGATGCCCTCACGCACCGTATTGGTAATAGGATCCTGTCCCTGTAGTTCAAACTGCCGGTTCTCGTAGTCGATGAAGAAGGCGGCCAAGGTCAAGACCAGGCTATCGCCTGCCAGCCGTCCCTTGTAGCCGATTTCGTATTGCGTCGCCTCTTCCGCCCCGTAACCGACAGACAAGCTACCCTGGCCCACATTGAAGTCTCCTGGCTCAAACCCCTGGGAGAACAGCCCGTAGACCATGGAGCGATCCTCGTCGAAAAACCAAGCCAGGGAACCGCGCCCCAGGACCTCGGTTTCGGCTTGGCGCCCGAATACGCCGTCAGCGCGGTTGTTGCGCTCGCTTTCCCAGCGATCTACCCGCACGCCCCCGCCAATCTCCAGGTTATTCATGCGGTAGCTGACGTTGGCATAACCAGCCAGTTGTTCGCGTTCGCGGTGGGTGTCCTCGAAAGGAGCTACCACGACTACTTCAGACTCCGGCGGATCGCTGTCAAGCGGCGGAAACGGGACTGGGTCGGCGGGGTTGGGGTTGCAGCTGGGGTCCAGAAAGAAGCAGAAACCGTAGGGAACCGGCAACACCGCATCGTAGTCCCTCCGGTATTCCATGAAATAGGCCCCGGCCTGCCATTGCAACGGGTTGTCACTAGTAGATGTGAAGCGCAATTCCTGCGTCCATACGTTAACAGGCCACGGGCGATCCAGGTCGAGGACGAACTCCTGGGAAATATCCAGGTCGGTTTGCCGATTCGAGTTTGTGTCCGTGTAAGAGGTCAAGGACGTGACGGTGAAGTTCTCGAACTCATAGGCCAATTCCACGCTGCCAGCCACCGTTTCCCGCTTGTGCCGCGGGTTGAAACTGGTATCCACTATGGCGGGGTGGTTGAGATTTGTACCGTCCAACTCCCGCACCCAAGTGTTGTTGGGCCCGTCTAATTCATTATAACGCAAGGTGGCATAGACCGAGAGTCGATCCGTGAAGCTACCTGCCAGGGCTGCCCGCACGCCGTATTTCTCCGTCTTTCCCACATCCGGGTCATTGTTGTTGACACCGCCGTTCAAACGCGGCGAGTTCGGGTTGGTCAGGAACGAATCATCGGTCATGGCAAAACCAAAGACACGCAAAGCCCAATCCGCTGCCAAGGGCACGTTCAGCTGGATCTCGCCGTCGTAGTAATTGTCTTCGCCAGCCTGGGCCTTGACGCGGCCGGAAAATTCCGAGGGGTCCGGTCGTTTCGTCACAAACTTGACCGCCCCGCCGACGTTGGCGCCGCCGTACAGGATGCCTTGGGGTCCCTTCAAAACCTCAATGCGTTCAAAATCGCCGAACCGGGATGAAGCGTCTCCAAACAATTGCACGTCATCCAGGTAAAACCCGACTCCCTGGGTATTGCCAAATGCCCCCAGGCCACGAATGGAGACATTGGGAAAACCGTCCAAACGCCGGCTCATCCAGAGATTTGGCACGAGCAAGCTGATATCTTCAAGGCCGTTGATGTTGGCCCGCTCCACCATCCCGCCCGTAAACGTCGTCAGCGATTCCGGGATCTCCAGCACATTCTCTTCCCGCTTGCGCGCGGTGACAATGATTTCCTCCAGAACGCTTGACTCCTGGGCTATTGCCGCCTGACTCGCCAGGAGCATGGCCGAAGGGAGGCAAAGCCAGTATAAAATACCGGCAGCAGCCATGAACCCCGCGGCGCCCCCCGCATGAACGCCCCTCCCGTAGTGGGACCTGTTCCCATTAATATCGCTGTCGCTCCTCCACTTTCCAGACATATATCTACTCATCTGCTTATCCCCCCATAACGATCTGCTTGCGCCAGGTTAGCCTGCGGAAACATAGCTGATATTCAGGGAAATTACTTGTATCTACGTGAAAGTCCATTTGTCTGTATGTGCAAAACAACCGGTTTACCGCAGACGCGCAAAGTTGTATCGCAGTCTCCCGTCCAGCGCATAACTCCAATGATGGCCTCTTTCTCGAATGCGTGAAACTCGGTCGATGCGTAAAGGACAGGCGGCAGGATGCCGGCTTCGTTGACCGGCGCCGTGGCAACTTCAAGGCCTGCCAGCATATCAGGTCCGAAAAGCGCTTGTGGGTTCACTATTGCCAGCCTCCGATCTGGTTCAATATCTCGCTCAGATGACAGGTTCCTGACAAAACCCCTTGACCCCGAAACCTGACCTCGACTATACTGGCAGCCTGTTGGACTTAGGCAATGCATAGTTTATAACTAAGTTGATTTATATGCATATTCTAAAATAATATATCAATATGGAAAATAGTAATATTTTCAATGGATTATGAGATGCGACAAGGCAAAGTCGATTGCCAGGCGCTCAACATCGGAGAAGCAAATGGATAGCAAACCACTCACCGCCTATCAACAGGCGAACAAGCTGGCCGCCATGCAGCTTAAACCACTGAGGAAGTATGTGGAAAAAATCAAACAGGCGAAAGGTCAGATAACGGCCGGACAAAAGGCGCAACAGGCGAAAGATCGTACAACGATCGAGAAGCCATCTCAATCGAATTGAGACCCCACAGCAGTTGTCTCTCTATACTGATGCTGATCGCGGGCGCGAGCAGCCTGTCCTTCCCGAAACTCCGTACAGGAGCCCCTTTCGGAGAGACTATGCTCGACTATTGCACAGCCCCGCATTTCGCCGTCTCCAAGGGAAAACCCAGCTATTCCCAGGGGTTGAGTCGGACTTCTTTCGCAACCGACTGACGCATTCTCTGGAAGTCGCACAGATCGCCAAGTCTATTGCATTACGTTTGAACCACAGCAACGACTATTTTACCCAATACCCGATAGACTTGGACTTGGTCGAAACAGCCGCACTGGCCCACGACCTCGGTCACCCGCCATTTGGGCACAACGGTGAGAGAGCGCTCGACGACTGTATGAAAGAGAAAGGTGGGTTCGAAGGAAATGCACAAACGTTGAGAATCCTGGCCCGACTGGAAAAGAAGATATTCATATCCCCTGACAGAGTTCAACCAAACCCGACTCGTGAAGACAGCCGGACAGGGCTCAACCTGACCTATCGAACTCTCGCTGCTACGATAAAATACGACAAGTGCATTCCGCCAAAGCGCGGACATGACGACGCCTTGGTAAAGGGGTATTACCGATCGGAAGAAAAATTGGTGAATCGGATCAAGCGATCCGTCCTCGGGCCGAACATGAACTGCGAGTCATTAAAGACTATCGAATGCCAGATCATGGACTTGGCCGATGACATTGCCTACTCGACGTACGATCTTGAGGATGCGTTAAAGGCAGGATTCGTTACACCGATCGGGATGATTTCGGCTGCCTCGGACAACAAGCTCGCCCAGATTCTGATGCAAAAGACAAAACTCAATGAGGATGATATCTTGAAACATATTATGGATATTTGGTTGGAACGTATATCCGATCTCAAATCTTTCGGCATTGAACCAGATAATCTAAACATAGGAAGCAGGGAAGATTTAGCTTTCCTGGTTACCCTCATTGACCGGGCGTCGCGAAACCTGAATTACGAAGGGGCAATCCGGACAAATTTCACGTCAGAGCTGGTTGGAGAATATGTTGAGGGAGTTGAGGTTGTAAAAATCAACGCTGAGGCGCCCGTGCTTTCCACCATCACGCTAAAGGGAGACTTGCTGAGACGAGTTGAATTATTAAAACATTTAACCTACGAGTTGGTCATAAAGTCACCAAGTTTGAAGACTGTGGAGTACCGCGGCTCGGACATAGTCACTGAAATCTTTTGCGCTCTATCGAAGCGAGGTGGGGAACTTCTACTGCCGGATGACTATCGGGACCTTATTGCAAATCTTCCGGGTTCGGAGCATGATCGCGCTATCTGCGACTTCATCGCAGGCATGACGGACCGCTATGCGGTAGAGTTCTACGGACGACTAAAGTCCGAAAATGCACAAACGATCTTCAAACCGCTCTGATTTGACGGCACATTGGACGTATTTTCACTATCGGATGGCCTGTTGCTTACCGGATGCTGGCTTTCAGGCGTTGCAGGTCTGAATAACGACTGGGTATGTCATCCCGCTCGGCGGCTAATCTTAAATCCCGCAATTTTTCCAATGAATTCAGCAACACAGGCAGTGGCGGGCCGCTGGCCGTGATATTCACCAAGTCCTCGACCGGAAACTTTTCAGCCGGTCGCTGAATAAATTTCTCTACCAGCTGATCGTGATGTTGCGCGGCTGCCCAGCCATGCGCTTCACACACTTCCAGGAATGCCTTGAGGTTCTTCTGGTACCATTCTTTGCTACCGTGTTCAGGCATCGCCTCCAGAAACCGGTTGAGGAAACTTCGCCTCCTCATGCAGTCTTTTAACAGTTCCTGTTCTTCCGGCAACATGAACAGAAACTTGTCCACCAATATTTGCGCGTAAGACGGGTTATTGGCGTTACACAGACCAAGCAGCAAATCGACGATGTTGATACCGGCAAAATCACCGGCATTGGCGCCGCGATAGATATTGGGTCCCACCCGATAAGGTTTATAGTAGGGGCGAACACAGTTGAAAAAGCGCTCCGTATCCAGTTCATTATAGAGCTTGTTATTGGACTCGATGACGTCTGACAGGGCTGACCTGGCATCTTCAAACAGGTTGAACGACACCGGGTGTGAAATACCCAGGGGCAATATTTTCCGTAAAGCCTCTGCCGCTCTTTGATAGGCAAAAATCCCGAGGGTATTGTAGTTCAGGAATATGATTTCATCTTCCAGAAAAGTAAAAGTCCGGTAAGCGCCGTCTTGCGCCGGGTTACAGGTCGCCAGATGAGCGGTGGCAAACCGCGGTGTCACCCCAAGGGTGGTGGACAAATGAAGGGCCAGCGCCGATGCTTCGATCAGTGGCGAGGTGGTCTCGCGGGACGGCTCGGTAATTTCATGACGGCGGCAGGCAGCCATATACAACCCGACACAACCGAGTAAACCATAGGCGCTCTCGAAACCCTGATCGGTATTGCCTTCTTCCAGTAAATCGATGATATGACTTCGACCTTCATTGACGAGTTTTTCCTTGATGTGGTCGCCAACGCCTGAGACGACCTGACGTTGTTCCCTGGCAAAATAGATTTCTTCCAGTTCCGTGTTCATCTCGGCAAAGCCTGAGCGTATCCATTTGTCAAAAGCGGCCACGTTAGGGGTCATGTTTCCGGTTTCCGATTAGTTAAAGTTTCGTTAAAACAGTGACATATCGTACAACGGCGTCGGGCCGGCGCCAGTAATTTCGATAAACTCACAGCGATAAATTAAACAAACTGTCGGCAGTTCCCGCTAACAGTGAGTTTGGGGGCTGTTTTTCCGTTCCATGGCCCATCCCACGCATCCCTGGCCTTAGTCACTCCAAAACAGCCCCCAAACCTGCTCTCGACGAGATTAACGGGAACTCCCGGCAGACTGCTTTCCTGTTTGAGTATATAAACTGACTATGATCGTAAATAACAGCCCCATGATAAATCCGGGAATCATTTCATACAATCCATGGCTGACTTCCTTGAAGAACAGTATCCAGACGAGCGTGGTCACGAATCCCGCGAGCATTCCTGTAAATGCGCCGGCCCAGGTTGTCTTTCGCCATAACAAGGAACATATCAGCACGGGCGCAAACGCCGCGCCCAATCCTGACCAGGCAAATAATACAAACCAGAAGATAAGTTTGACTTCGGTCAGTGCGAACATCATGGCGCTCAACCCGATTATGATGGTCACTATTTTACCGATTCTGGTTAATTTCTCAGTGCTGTATGGGAGCCTGATAATCTTTTGCAGGAGGTCCCTGACTACCGCGGAAGACGCCAAAATCAACAGGGAATCCACTGTTGACATAACCGCGGCCAACACGACCACCATGAAGATACCGGTAAGTATTGGCGGAAACAACTCGGCGCTCATAACCGGCATGATGGTTTCAGCGTCAACCAAGTCAGGAAATATGATGCGGCCGGTCATGCCAATTAATACCGCGCCAACATCAAACAATGCGATACAGGTTACGGATATTGCCCCGGCTTTGTAAACTTCGTCTTTGCTGCGCAAGGAAATAAACCGAACCATTAATTGAGGGACCCCTAAAAACGGCAGTCCTATAGCCAGAAAACTGGCGACTGCAATAATTCCCGCAATCGACCAGCCATATTCTCCCATGGGATATAAAAGGCTTGCATCGATTTCATTCAGGGCAGTCAGCATCTCACCCACGCCACCCACTGTATACAAACCAACAATGGGGATGACTATCAACGCCATTAACATCAGCACGCCTTGTATCAGGTCGGTATAGGCAACGGCTTTGAAACCGCCGACAGAGGTATAGACCAGGGTAATCAACGCGCCCAGGGCTACGCCGTATTTGTAATCCATTTGCAGGAACGCGCCAAAGGCCTTGCCGACGGTGATCATCTGGGCAGTGGTGTATACACCCACCATGCTGAGAATGATCAAAACGGAGAGCAACCTGAGATAATGACGTTTATCCTGAAAACGACTGGCAAGATAATCCGGCACGGTGATTGACTGATATTCATCGGTTGCCACTTTTAACCTGCGCGCCAGCAACACCCAACTCAAACCAACGCCGATCGTCTCGCCCAAAGCAACCCAAAGAGCGTGAACGCCTACCATATAGCCCATGCCGGTCAGCCCCAATAGCAACCAGCCGCTCTCTCCGGTAGTGTTGGTGCTGAAGGCGGCAACCCAGTAAGGCACTTTCTTGCCGGCTACGTAATAACCCTCGACGTTCCTGGTTTCCCGCCGACACCACGCAGCCATACCCACCAGCAATACAAGATATGCAATTAATGCAATGACAAGGACGTTAATCTTTAGCTCCTGAGTGAGAACTTATGGCAAAACAATTATGCCTGGATTTTATAGTAGACGCTTGTTAAAAACATGGCAAGAAACTGACCGGGAGCGGATGAGGATTTGGGGGCTGTTTTGCCTTCGTTGCGTTATAACAACAATGAATATAATGTTGTTGAAAATAACTTGTTTATCTGCGAAATTAAGCATATATGAAGGCGCAAACGATTTGTGGTATAAATAATACGCGGGGATACCGTGATTTACTAAAGACATCGAGGTGGCTCGATGGGGGTTGATATGGGTCAATCGTTTGTTAGTACCTGGACAACAGGTGAATTGGCGAGAAGTGACCGGTACGATGCCTGGACAAGCGTGCTGAACGAGGCTTATGGTCGCTGGGAAGTAGATAAACCGGAGACGTCAGACTTTTTCGGTACCGTCAAGCATTATGACGATAACATCCTGAAGATCATCGAGTGTACTTGCGACCCTTGCGCCGCCACCCGTACCCGCGCCGGCATCATGGCGGACGGTCTGGAGACACTTACCATACAGGTCGTGCTTCAGGGCCGCGAGAATATCAATTTCAACGGTGAGAAAATAACCCTGAAGCGGGGCGACTTGCTGATCTGGGACAGCACAAAGCCCATGTCTTTCCAGGTTCAGGAGCGACTGCATAAAATATCCGTCGTTCTGCCGTTGCCACGGTTTCAATCCTGGCTGCCTCGATCATGGTTCTCAATCCGGCGCTCCCTGGACGGGCAATCCAACAGTGGTCTCCTCCTGGCCGATCACGTTAAATCATTATCCAGGTCGGTATTCGATGGCGGCTGCAAGGATAACTATGCCTTAATCGACGCCACCATAGGCGTGCTGGTCAATGCGCTGGACATAGGGAGCAGCGACGTTCCAAAACCATTGCGCGTCACCCAGTTGCATCACGTCAAAAATTACATCAAGATCAATATCCGCGACCCGGAACTGTCGCCGGCCGCGATCGCAAAAGCGGGAGGCATGTCATTGCGATACCTGCATTGGCTGTTTCATTCCGCCGACGAAACGGTAAAACAATACGTTTTTCGTCAGCGCTTGAATTTTTGCGCAATCGACCTGTTGAACCCGCGCATGAGGCACAGAAAAATTTCTGACATCGCCTTTTATTGGGGCTTCTCGGACACCGCGCATTTCAACAAACGCTTCAAGCAGCAATATCACGTATCGCCCAACGCTTTTCGCAACCAGGACCAGACAACGGATAACAAATAGTTGCCATCCCCAGGCAACGCAGGTTAAAGATATTCTTCATATTTGTTTTACCTTCTGCCTCCAAGTGAGGATTACTACTCATTCTTCCCTGTTTCCCAATACCTGTTTCCCGGATCATGTCGTATACATATGTAAAATTGTCGTGCCTTTGCATACACGAAATACCGGTCTAATCCAAACTGCCGCCGCGAACGGCAGTGTTTTAACTTGCCCTGGATACCATACTCAATGATCGCTCAACCACGACATAAGCGGGCCGGTGGCCGGAGCGCCCGGCAAGCCGCGCGGCGACAGGCGCCGGCAGCGGCGTTTATCGATCGGAAGATTCCTTTCTATGAGCTCATGGATGAGGCCGGTCTGGAGCTGATCGAAGAAAATGCCGACGTGGTTTTAGCGGAAATCGGGATCGATTTTCGTGATGACCCGGAGGCGCTGGCCATATGGCAGGACGCCGGCGCCGATGTAGACAAGGAAAGGGTGCGCTTTCCCAAGGGCATGTGTCGCTTCATTATTCAAGGCTCGGCGCCGGCGGAATATACGCAACACGCGCGCAATCCACGTCGCAACGTCATCATAGGCGGCAACCGCACCGTACTGGCGCCCGCCTACGGCCCGCCTTTTATTCGCAATTTAGATGAAGGCCGGCGCTATGCAAACATCGAAGACTTTCGTAATTTCGTCAAACTGACCTACCTGAGCCCCGGCCTGCATCACTCTGGCGGCACGGTTTGCGAACCGGTGGACCTGCCGGTGAACAAGCGACACTTCGATATGGTTTACAGCCATATCAAATACAGTGATAAGCCCTTTATGGGGTCGGTGACCCAGCCGGACCGGGCCCAGGACACCGTTGACATGGCAAAGATCGTTTTCGGTGATGAATTCGTGGAACAAAACACGGTGATCACGAGCTTGATCAACGCAAATTCACCCATGACCTTTGATGCCACCATGTTGGGCGCGGCCAAGGTTTACGCGCGCCATAACCAGGCAACGATCATTTCACCATTTATATTAGCCGGCGCCATGTCACCGGTGACCGTGGTCGGCATCATCACCCAGATATTGGCGGAGGCCCTCGCCGGCATGGCCTTTGTCCAACTGGTCAAACCCGGCGCGCCGGTTGTATTCGGGACGTTTTCCTCCGCCATTTCGATGCAATCCGGCGCCCCCACCTTCGGCACGCCGGAACCCAGCTTGATACTTTACATCGCCGCGGCGCTGGCGCGCCGCTTAGGCGTTCCCTTTCGTAGTGGCGGGGGGTTGTGCGGAGCAAAGATCGCCGATGCGCAGGCCGCCTATGAATCGGCCAATACCTTGCAAACGGCCGCCCTGGCCGGCGTTAATTTCATGCTGCACACGGCCGGCTGGCTGGAGGGCGGACTCGTCATGGGCTATGAAAAATTCGTCATGGACGCGGACCAGGCCAACATGATAGGGGCGCTGCTGCAAGGGGTGGACATGTCGGAAAACGGCCAGGCCATGGAGGCGCTGCGCGAAGTGGGCCCGGGCAATCATTTCCTGGGAGCCGCCCATACCCAGGCCAACTTCGAGACGGCTTTTTGCCGTTCCATGATGGCGGATAACAACAGTTTTGAACAGTGGGAGGAGGACGGCGCCATGGATACGGCGCAACGCGCCAACGGGATTTGGAAAAAAATGCTGGAAGATTATGTTGCGCCTCCCCTGGACGAGGGGATTGATCAAGCCTTATTGGCATTTATCGAACGGCGTAAATCGGAGTTTCCGGACAAGAATTATTAGTTGAATAACCTGTTGACTTTGGGATTGATAATTATGAATGAAGAAGCCCTGAAAAAAATTCAAGACGACGAGATCGAGAGTGAGAGTGAGCTTGTTCTGTCCGAGTTGGATAACGCCGAGCTGGTGGAACAAATGCACGATGATCTCTACGACGGCCTTAAAGAAGAGATTATCGAAGGCACGCAGATTCTCCTGGACAGGGGCTGGGTCGCCGACAAGGTCTTGAACGAGGCATTGGTCGGTGGCATGCAGATCGTCGGGGTTGATTTTCGCGACGGAATTTTATTCGTGCCGGAGGTGTTGCTCGCGGCCAATGCCATGAAGGGCGGTATGGGAGTATTGCGACCGCTGTTGGCGGAAACAGGCGCAAAACCCATCGGGAAAATGGTGATCGGCACCGTCAAGGGTGACATCCACGACATCGGCAAGAACCTTGTGGCCATGATGATGGAGGGCGCCGGTTTTCAAGTCATCAACATCGGCATCAACAATAGCGTCGAGAATTATTTTGCTGCGCTGGAAGAACACGAGCCGAATATTTTAGGCATGTCGGCGCTGCTTACCACCACCATGCCCTATATGAAAGTAGTAATTGATGAGCTGGTCAGCCAAGACATCCGCGACGATTATATCGTCATGGTCGGCGGCGCGCCGTTGAACGAGGAATTCGGCAGGGCAGTGGGCGCCGATGCCTATTGCCGGGACGCGGCTGAAGCCGCTGATACGGCCACGCGTATTGTAAAAACGCGGGAAACCATCAATGCCTGAAGATGCGAGAGAGAAACATTCCCTCCCCCTGGAGGGGGTTGGAAGGAGACCCGGGTAATGGAAAAAATCGTAGTTTATTGGCGTGATATTCCTTCGCAAGTGATCGTGAAAGAAGGCCGGAAAAGAGGCAAGGCGCTGTTAAGTCCGCGCTTTCAACAGGCTATAGACCGGGCCGCCATGCGCGCGCGTAAACACAGCAATGACGCTTATATGGATGAGTGGAAAAGGGTGAAATCCATCCAGGAAGGCGCGGGTGATCCGCAAATGATCGCCCAGCGGGAGGCGCAACAAATCGAGGCCGTCTATCCTGACGAGCGTCTGACGAAACTGATAAAAAACCACGGCCTGCTCGAGGAATAAACCGATGTACAAAATGCGCCTCTGGTCGGCGCGCAATGCCAGGTGGCTAAACAGGTTTTATGAAGTATTGCTGAGAAATCTCATCCTGCTTCATCCATTGTTTGCGCGCATCGGCTATGCGCGTTTGGACAAGTTCTTTCTCGCTATTGAAAAAATCATAAAAGGTTTTCTGTTCGACTCCCAATCCTGCGGCCAATGCACCCTGAGTTATACCGGCATGTCCTGTCCGATGAACTGCCCCAAGGCCATGAGGAATGGGCCCTGTGGCGGGGTCCGGCCTGATGGCGGCTGCGAGGTCAAACCTGACATGCCTTGTGTCTGGGTGGTCGCCATGGAGGGTCAGCAGCGAATAGATAAACACGAACGGGTTGTAAAATTTGTGCGGCCGCCGGTTGACGCGCGTCTCAAGAACACCTCGGCCTGGCTGAGGGAAGTCCGAAAACATCATGCTCATCCGGAATTGGAATCTTTGCAATAGGTCATGTTATTCGAAGATGAACCTATGGCGGGTGAAAACCTGCCGATCCTGCCGGGACATGTTTCGCCCGGTCGATTAGAGCGGGTATTGCGGGCCGGCAGATTTGCGGTGACAGCCGAAATCGCGCCGCCGGATTCAGCCGACCCCGCCGAAGTCTATGAACGCGCCCGCATATTCGACGGATACGTGGACGCCATCAACGCCACGGACGGGTCGGGCGCCAATTGCCACATGTCCAGCGTCGGCATGTGTTCACTGTTAACCCGGCATGGATACGCGATGGTCATGCAGGTATCCTGCCGGGATAAAAATCGCATAGCAATACAGGGGGACGTGCTGGGGGCATCGGCAATGGGCGTGGCAAATATCTTATGCCTCACCGGTGACGGGGTGGAGTCGGGCGATCATCCCCAGGCAAAACCGGTATTCGACCTGGATTGCATGACGGCATTGGGGATGATACGCGGCATGCGCGATGACAGCCGGTTCATGAGTGGCCGCAGAATTACCAGTCCACCACCGGTATTCATAGGCGCCGCAGCCAATCCGTTTGCCGCGCCCCGCGATTTTCGCCCCTTGCGGCTTGCCCGGAAAATCGACGCCGGCGCCCAGTTCATACAAACCCAGTATTGCTTTGATATCGAGATGTTCAAGCAATACATGGCGCGAGTCCGTGATCTCGGACTGCATGAGAAGGTATACATCATGGCCGGTGTAGGCCCATTGGCATCAGCCCGATCGGCGGAATGGGTGCGCACCCATGTTGCCGGCGTTCATATACCGGACGCGGTTATCGAACGTCTGAAAGGCGCCGGGGACCAAGCCCAGGAGGGTGTCGATATATGCAAGGACATGATTCGCCAGGCCCGTGAAATCGAAGGGGTGCACGGCGTCCATATCATGGCCTACAAACAGGAGCGCCGGGTGGCGGAGATCGTAGAGTCAACGGGCATATTGGAGGGCAGAACGCCGTGGCATCCCGGTATCGCTTACCAGAAAACAGCATAGGGGCGCCCCCCGTGGTTGCCCCTCTTACCTGAGGTTGCCCAGCCACAGGGGCAGGCGCGGAGGTCTGCCCCTGTGGATGTAGCCCGGAGATAAATAATGACAGAGACAGTAATCAGTTCGGCGAATAAAAAAGTCGTCATCGGTTTTGATCGACCCTTTGTGATCATTGGTGAGCGGATTAACCCGACCGGACGTAAAGTATTAGCCGAGGAAATGAAAATGGGCGATTACAGCCGGGTGGAAGCGGATACTGTCGCGCAGGTTGGGGCCGGCGCCCACATGCTGGACGTAAACGCCGGTATCCCGCTGGCGGATGAGCCGGCCATTTTGGCGGAGGCGGTCAAGCTGGTGCAGTCGATTACCGATGTTCCCCTGTCCATCGATTCTTCCATCGTGGCGGCCTTGGAATCCGGCCTGGCCGTTTACCAGGGCAAGGCGCTGGTCAATTCCGTGACGGGCGAAGAAGAACGGCTGGAATCGGTGCTGCCCCTAATTGCCAGGCATAAGGCGGCGGTGGTGGCCATTTCCAATGATGAGACGGGCATATCGGAAGACCCGGACGTGCGTTTTGAGGTTGCCAAAAAAATCGTGGAACGGGCTGCGGACTACGGAATCCATCACAGCAACGTCGTGGTTGACCCGCTGGTAATGCCGATCGGGGCGATCAATACGGCTGGCCGGCAAGTCATGCATATCGTCAGGCGGCTGCGGCAAGAATTAAAAGTAAATACGACCTGCGGGGCGTCCAACGTCAGTTTCGGGCTGCCCAATCGAAACGGCATCAACAGCGCCTTTCTTACCATGGCCATCGGCGCCGGCATGACCTCGGCAATTACCAACCCCCTGCATGGTGAAGTGATGCAGGCGGTGCTTGGCGCTGACGTCATGATGGGCCACGACCCGGATTGCGCCCGTTGGATAAGAAAATACCGTGAACCCGTTGCCGGGACAGGGGTGGAGAACGGCCGCCGGGAAAGACCCCGCCGGCGCCGACAAAAAGCAGACCCCGGCTAAGGGTCCCGTGCCCGCCACTACAATCCTCCCCCTGACAAGGGGAGCCAAGGGGAAAACCTGAATGACGCCATGCGTCCCATGACCATAGCCCTCCCCCTGACAAGGGGAGTCAAGAGGAAAATCTGAATGATGCCATGCGCCATAGCCCTCCCCCTGGCAAGGGGAACCAAGAGGGAAAACCTGGATGACGCCATGCGCCCCATGACCATAATCCTCCCCTCACAAGGGGAAGTCAGGGGGGCTTTTGCGAGGGCGCGTCAGGCGCAGTATGTGTTGGCGACAAAATGGGATGTGATCCCGATGTCATTGACAATAAAGAAATTTCCTTTGGCAATCAGCGACTTGGTGAGATATGCGGGCTAAGGTTGTATTTACGCCGTCAGGACGAAGGGGCACGTTCCGGTTGGGCACGCCGTTATTGGAAGCGGCCCGCGAGTTGGGCGTTGACATCGATTCGGTCTGTGGGGGGCGCGGCTTATGCGGTCGCTGTCAAATATTATGCAGCGAGGGCGATTTCCCCAAGCACGGCATCACGTCTAAAAAGGAACATCTCTCCCCGGTAAGCGCGACCGAGCTGGCTTATGCAAAACGAAAAAAACAACTGCAACCGGGACGCCGCCTGAGCTGCCATACGACAATCCAGGGCGACCTGCTCATAGACGTCCCACCGGAAAGCCAGGTCCATCGCCAGCTTGTGCGCAAGAAAGCGGAACAACGGGACATCATACTCGACCCGGTCATCCACTTGCACTTTGTGGAGGTGCAGGAAGCCTATATGTATGAACCCAGGGGTGACCTGACAAGGTTGATGGAGGCGCTGCACCAGCAATGGGGCTTCGCGGACCTGACGTGGCGCCCCGCCGTGCTGAAAGACATACAGCCGGCACTAAGGAAAGGCAAATGGTCGGTCACGGCGGCGATACACCAGGGTAAAGAAATAATCGCCGTATGGCCGGGATACAAGGGCGCCGTTTACGGCCTTGCCATAGACGTCGGTTCAACCACGATCGCAGCGCACCTTTGCGATTTAATCAGCGGCGAAGTAATCGGTTCAAATGGCATGATGAACCCGCAAATCCGCTTTGGCGAAGACCTTATGAGCAGGGTATCTTACGTCATGATGCGCCCGGAAGGCGCCAATGAAATGACCCAGGCAGTGCGGGAAGGGATAAATAAACTTATTTTGCAGATCAGCAGCGAGGCCAATATCTCTCCCAACGATATTGTCGGCATCACGCTTGTAGGCAACCCCATCATGCATCACCTGCTGCTGGGCGTCAGTCCCGTTGAGCTCGGCGGCGCGCCGTTTGCCCTGGCGATTGATACTGCCATTTACATAGACGCAAAAGAGCTTGCGATCAATATCAACCCGGGGGGAAACGCCTATATTCTTCCCTGTATCGCCGGTCACGTCGGGGCTGATACGGCCGGGATAATTCTATCTGAACAACCCCATGTTCACGATGACGTCAGCCTGCTCATAGACATCGGCACCAACGCGGAAATCGTGTTGGGCAATCGGCAACGCCTGCTGGCGTGTTCGAGCCCGACGGGACCGGCGTTTGAAGGGGCGCAAATCAGTTGCGGCCAACGGGCGGCCCCCGGCGCCATAGAGCGGGTTCGGATTGACCCGGAAACACTGAAGGCCAAGGTCAAGGTAATCGGGTCGGACCTGTGGTCCGATGAGCCCGGTTTCGAGGATTTCATTTCACCCGCAGGTGTAACCGGCATTTGCGGTTCGGGCATCATAGAAGCCGTGGCGGAAATGTACTTGTCCGGGATACTGAGCAGCGACGGCGTCATCGACGGCAACCTGGCCGACAAGACGGATTGCATCATCCCGGATAATCGCACTTTCTCCTTTATCCTGTATCGCAACGCCTCCACCATTTCCATCACGCAGAATGACATAAGGCAAATACAGCTTGCCAAGGCCGCCTTGTATGCCGGTGTCAAGCTGCTGATGGACAGGATGGAAATCAAGTCGGTGGGGCGGATACGATTGGCCGGGGCGTTCGGCAGCCACATAGACGTCAAACATGCCATGACGCTTGGCATGATCCCGGATTGCCCGCTACAGCAGGTTGCCTCCATTGGCAACGCCGCAAGCACCGGGGCGAGAATCGCTTTACTGAATAATGAATCCAGGGATGAGATTGAAACTACGGTCAGGCAAATAGAAAAAATCGAGACCGCAGTCGAACCAAAATTTCAGGAATACTTCGTCAACGCCATGGCAATACCCCACAAAACGGATCCGTTCCCCAACCTGTCAGCAACAGTAAAGCTGCCCACCAAGCCGACGCCAGGGTTTGGCCAGGGGACAACGAACCCCAACAAACGCCGCCGGGCAAAATGAGCGTCGCTTGACCCGGATATTGCGCCAGTTGCCGACATTCCCCAACGCCTGTTTTGTCGTTGGCGGGCGCCTGTGACTGAAACCATAGCCGTAGCGATGGTCGAGGGAGTATACCCTCGCCAACGACGGCATGAAAATCAGGGGAACCAGCAAATCAGTTCAATAACTCCATGACTTCGTCATGTAATTTTTTGTTGCCCGCGGCGATGATAAATCCCCCGTTTATTGCCGTATTGCCCTGCCAGTCGGTAACGATTCCGCCGGCGCCTTCAACAATAGGTATCAAGGGCATGATGTCATAGGCCGACAGCCCGCCTTCAACGACCAGGTCAACGTAACCACTGGCCAGCATCCCGTAGCCGAGACACTCCGTCCCAAACCGGGAAAACTGACATTTTGAAATCACGCGCATGAACTTTTCCCGTGATTCCTCCGTGGGGTACATGCTGGGATGCGTACAACATACAATGGCATCACTCAAGCTCTCACGCCGGCGCACTTTCATCCGGGCGCGTTTTCCCGCCTGTATAAAATAAGCCGTCTTGCCGTTCCCTACATAGGTTTCTTTAACGTAAGGTTGACGCAGGGCGCCGACCAGACATTCCTCAGCCTCTTTCAGTCCTGTCAGCACCCCCCACATGGGCGAGCCTGAGATGAAACCCCGGGTGCCGTCAATGGGATCAATCAACCAGGTATGAGAACCCTCGTTTCTCTTTGCCCCAAACTCTTCTCCAACGATGGCGTGGTCAGGGTATTTTTCTGAAATTCTCTCCCGGATAAACGCCTCTACTTCTTTGTCCGCCCGGGTGACAGGATCAAATTTATCTCCGGCAGTATTTTTGTCGGTCACTGTCAGGTCGCTGCGAAAGTATTTCAGTGAAATCTCACCGGCTTTTTCAATCAGCGTCTCCAGGAATTCCATATATTCATTGTGTGCTTCGGAATTATTCATCAATCAAGATTTTACTATTAAAAAGGGGGATGAGGTGGTTTAATTTCTGCGTATGGATAAACGTATTGTTCTCGTGATCCTTGTTGCAGCCAGCGCCATCACCATGATGTCGACAGACCTGTATACGCCAAGCCTGGCCCATCTGCCTGAGTTGCTTGGCTCCACCCCTGAGCTGGTAAAATTAACGGTAAGCCTCAATGTAGTGGCTTACGGTATCGCAACCCTGATCCATGGCCCCTTATCGGAGCGGTTCGGCAGAAGACCGGTCCTGCTCTGGGGCATAATCGGATTTACCTTAGCCAGCTTTCTCTGCGGCAGCGCCGCTGACATCGGGCACTTGCTCGTTGCCCGGATATTTCAAGGGATAGCGGCCGCTGTGGAGGGCGTCGTTGTACTTGCTATCATCCGGGATATATTTACCCAGAAGGAACAGGTACGGGCGCTTGCCATCTATGGCATTGCGATCGCTTTCGCGCCGACGCTTGCGCCCATCCTGGGCGGTTACATTCATGTGTATCTCGGTTGGAGAACGAACTTTTATTTCCTGACCAGCCTGGCAATGCTCGTCACCTTGCTGATTTACCTGTTTCTGAAAGAATCAACCGTAAAAGACCATGAAGCGCTGAACCCGAAGGAAATTTTTGCTGATTACTTCGGCTTGCTCACCAACAAAGCGTTTATGATTTATATCATTATCGCCGGTTGTAATCTCGGCGGCATCTTCGCCTTTATTATCGCCGGCCCCTTTATCCTGATTAAAAACCACGGCGTGGCAACCGAACATTTTGGTTACTATCAAGGGGTACTGATTCTTGCATATATAATCGGTAGTCTGCTGGCAACCCGGGCAGCCAGGAAGTACGACCCCGCAACAATATTACGGGCAGGTATTTACACAACGATACCCGGCGCTTTGCTGTTGCTCGTCATCTGGTTTTCAGGATTGGAAACCCCCGCCACTTTAATATTCGCCATATCGTTCATTGCACTCGCCGAAGGGCCGATATTTGCCGTGATACCCACTTTGGCCATGAATTCAACCGACAGGAGGACCGGCGCGGCGGCGGCCATGATCGTGGCCGCGGAAATGGCCATAGGCGCGCTGGCGGCGCTTGCCGTCAGTATAATCCACGACGGCACCGCGTTGCCGATGATACTGACAATACTGACGCTGGTCGTGATTATGATATTGGGCTACGCGACCTGCCCAAGGCCGGCGGCGGCATGATCCTGACCATGCCGGCGCTGGTCATGATTATGGTATTGGCCTGTGCGATCTGCCCAGGGCCGGCGGCGGCATGATCCTGACCATGCCGGCGCTGGCCGTGATTATGATATTGGGCTACGCGACCTGCCCAAGGCCGGCGACGGCATGAGCCTGTCCGGCTCTTATCCCAGGGCCGGGTTGATTACTTTCTGCGCAAGTGGTAAATAATCAACGACAGATATTCAATCAATACAACAACCGTGAAAAAATTTCTTCGGAATACCAACATCGATGCTGACCGGTTTCGCGCCGGCATGGCGCAACTGACCGGCGCAGTTAATATCATCGCCACTCGCAACGGTAAAATAAAATCGGGATTAACGGCAAGCGCGGTCTGCTCTTTTTCAGCGGAACCCCCGCGCTTGCTGGCCTGTGTAAATTTTAACGGCAACAGCTTTCAACATATAGCGCAAAGCCGTTGCATGAGTGTCAACGTACTTGCACAAAGCCAGGAAGAACTCGCCAAACGCTTCGCCGACATGTCAGGCGATAAAAATGAAGACCATTTCAAGTACGGCAAATGGATAGAACTGGTAACCGGGGCGCCGGTGCTGGAAGAAGCCCTGGCCGGTTTTGATTGCGCCGTTGAAGAGATGCTGGTTGCCCACACCCACGCAGTCATCATCGGCGAGATAAAAGACGTAATAGTCAACGACGGACTAAGGCCGCTGCTTTACTCGAGACGAGCGTTTACCACGACAATGGGACACTATGATGATCTACCTCTGGATTACAGCATGTACCCCTGGTATTAATAAACCCGGAGTCGGGCTTATGACATGGAAACCCCTGGTTAAGGGGGGTGTCGTAAAGAGAGTAAAAACTAATCCTGGTCACGGCAAGCTTGCCACCTGTTTCCGCAACAGCGCTTCACTGTAAGATAGATATTGAAACAAGGTCTTTAACATTTTCTCCTCATAAGTATGAAACGAAGACCTGATTAAGAAGGGATTAAGACTGTTATTTTTACTTCCTTTACAGCAGCAGTGCGCTTCCGAGTCTTCAGGTCCCCCTGAGCTTATTGTGCTTCTCAAGCATCTCGTTTATCCAGTCCATCGGAGGCTTGATGCTCTCGCCTTCAATCTTCAACACTCCGTTATTAGTGACTTCGATTTCCAGTTGCAGCCTCCCGGTCATCCGGTAGCGTCCAGGCCAGCCGTGTTGGCCAGAGTTGGGTAGGTCTGCCCACTTGCCGGTCAAAGAGACGCCATTCTCCTTTAGTACTTCCGTGAATGCCTCATGGTCGAAACGGTCTTCGCCGTCTTTCTCGTACCTGAATCTCCCTTCCAGTTCCTTTGCCAGCCAGTCGCCGCAGTGGTCCGGGTTACCCCGTTCCTCATACAACTCACGATACTTCGGGCGACGCCCGTTCGTGGATTCTTCCTGCTGTACCTGAGCAGATTCAAGAGTCTGTGTTGCTTTTGCCATTATTGGCTCCTGTATTTAGGATTTATCGGGACAGCCGTTCGCACAGTTGTTCGTACTCTTCCTGAATGATTTCCTTGTCTTCATCATCGATCAATACAGCGAATGCCGTATTGATTAATCTCTCCAAATTCGGGTATTCATCCATAGTTTAGCCTCCTGTGTTATTGGTTACAAATGTTATTCCGGTCGTAAGGTAAGAGGTGGCCCCGAAAAACTGGACACTGACTTAAGTGGATAAGCAGCTGAATTTACTGCATGCTGATGCAACCAATACAGGAGCTTATCATGGCAAAACGACCTCGCAGAAACCATTCACCGGCCTTCAAGGCCAAGGTGGCCCTGGCCGCCGTACAGGGCGATAAAACGCTCGTGGAATTATCGGAACACTTCGATATACACGCCAACCAGATCACACAATGGAAGAGCCAGTTGCTGGCACGCGCCTCGGCGGCGTTTGAGGGGAGCGGTGCATCGGCCCCGCCGGTGGCTGTGAAAACACTGCACGCCAAAATCGGCGCATTGACATTGGAGAACGATTTTTTAGAGGGTGCGCTCAACCAGGCCGGCCTGCTGAGCGCAAGACAATGATCGACCCGGCACATTCATTACCGTTGACGAAACAGGCGGCGGCGCTGGGTCTCAGCCGCAGCAGTATTTACTATCTCCCGCAGCCTGTGAGCGAACGGGACCAGGCGCTCATGAACCGTCTTGACCGGTTACACCTGGACTATCCCTTTGCCGGGGCCCGTATGCTCCGGGATATGCTCAATCAGGCAGGTTTCAACGTGGGCCGCAAGCACATGGGTACGTTGATGCGGAAAATGGGCGTAGCGGCGCTGTATCGCAAGCCTAAGACCACGAAACGGCATCCGGAGCATAAGATTTATCCGTATTTACTCCGGGGGCTGCCGATTACCCGGGCTAATCAGGTATGGGCGATGGCTATTACGTATCTCCCGATGGCCCGGGGGTTCGTCTATTTGACGGTGGTGATGGACTGGTATTCCCGTCGTGTGCTGTCTCATCGGGTCTCTATCAGCATGGATGCACAGTTTTGCCTGGCTGCGCTGGAACAGGCCATCAGGGAACACGGGGCGCCGGCGATCATGAATACCGACCAGGGCAGCCAGTTTACCAGCCTGGCCTTTACCCGGTATCTATCCGACAACGGTATTCAGATCAGCATGGATGGCAAGGGGGCCTGGCGGGACAATGTCTTTGTTGAGCGCCTCCGGCGCACGGTGAAATACGAGCACGTGTATCTGCATGCGTATGAATCGACCCGTGACGCAAAATCGAAGATCGCCCATTACTTCAACTTTTACAATCAACGCCGGCCACACTCAACACTTGACCGGCAAACACCGGATCAGGTTTACTTTAACTCGCTGCCTTCACAGGAGGCGGCATAACAGGGGCTGCGGATCCACTTAAGAAATGAAAAAAGTTGTTCAGATAAACGGGGCCACCTCTGTCAATTACTTTTCGTTTGATGTTCATAATATAAAGTCTCCAGGATCCAAAATAGCAGCATCAATGCCTTCAAGCAGAATTGTTCCACTACCTTCAGCTCTGAGATCAATCAAAGCTCCGTCTGGAGTTTGAGAAATATCGAGATCATTAAAGAAAGTTAAGTTGAAGTGCTCCAAATTGATATGGTCGTAATCATCTTGGAAATCGACAACAACATCGTAACCGTCATTAGAGTCAAATACGAATTCATCAATACCACTACCACCTACAAGTCGATCGTTGCCGTGTTGACCATAAATGAAATTGTAATTATTACCACCATAAATAAGGTCATTACCACTACCACCATAGAGATGATTAACACCGTTATAAGCGTTATAATCAACACCTAATATATCCAATGCATCGAGAGTTGTTTCATCAAGATCAACTTTATCAATACTCGCATAAATTTGATCATCACCATCGTCTCCATAAATTCGATTATTACCATGGAAATCTGCCAATATATCGTCGCCTTGACGACCTTTGATAATGTCATTTCCATAGTTTCCATAAATCAAATTGGTATCGTGATCTCCAAACAAACGGTCATCATAGCTAGATCCAATAAGATGTTCGATATTAATAAGTTTATCTCCTGCCGCCTCGCCGCGATAACCATTGCCTGAGAGCAAACTCACTACAACACCCGCATCCGACTGAGTATAAAATGCAATGTCGTTGCCACTACCGCCATCTAAGTAATCAGCTCCATCACCGCCCATCAAAAGATCATCGCCACCGTGCCCTATAAGAATATCGTCTCCCCAATATCCAATAAGCCCGTTCGCATTGTGATCTCCAGACAAACGATCGTTATGAAAAGATCCGTGGAGTTCTTCAATGTTGACAAGTTTATCACCAGCCGCGTGTCCGCGATAACCATTGCCTGAGAGCAAACTTATAACAACTCCTGTATTTGATGGAAGATAAACTACTACATCCCAATCACTACCGCCATCTAAGTAATCAGCACCCGGACTACTAAAAATAGCGTCGTTACCACCAAGACCGTAAATCTGATCATTTTGATCAGTACCTTGTAAAGGTTCACCTATATTAGTACCTGTAATTATCATCGTTTTATTGACCCTCTCCCCAATCTTGTACCACGAACCATTCAGGAAAATTCATCATATCAGGGCTATGCAGCCCGTTCCAGTTGTTGCTGACATGTCAACTGCCGCGGAGATTTCCTCTTTTGAATGAAAAATAGACGCCGGCGAAACAGAGCAGGGAGGTAACGATAAAACTGGTATTGACGCTCGTCAGTAATTTGCCGTATTGCTCCGGTGAGATTTGCACGGGGCCTAAGGTAAGCGCAAAGCTCAATGTTACGATACCCATGCTGAACATCTGCCCGAGTACCCGCATGGTCGCCACCGACGCGGAGGCCGCGCCTAAATGTTGCCTGTCCACCGAGCTTACGATGGCATTGACATTCGGGGAGGAAAACAAGGAAAACCCGAGGCCCACGGCGATTAATGTCATCACGATGAATGCAGTTGGCGTGTGCTGGCCGGCGGTGGCAAGCGCGGCCAGGCCGATTGCGGTTAAACCCATTCCCGCGGAGGCAAGCAATCGCGGTTCGTGTCGGTCCGATAGCCTGCCGGCTGAAGGGGAGAACAGCGTCATCATCAGGGGCTGGGAGATCATGATAAGTCCGGCAACCTGTGGGGTAAACCCCTTGATGTTTTGCAGGTACAAGCTCATCAGGAATGTAATCGAGAAGGTCGAGGAATACATGATCAACGAGGCGATACAGGACCAGGTGAACACCTGGTTGCTGAAAAAAAGATTGACGTTGAACAGGGGGTGTTCCAACTTCCTTTCGTACCTGAAAAAAACCGCCAACCCGAGCCCGCTGAGAATGATCAGGACAATGCTGGATGGGGCGGGCAGGATAGAAAACCCGTATATCAAAGCGATGATGGACGCGCTATAGATAATCGTGCCGGTGAAATCGAAACTCTGCCGGGCCGGGCCGCGCCACTCTCCTTTCAAGTTAACCAACGCGATTATAATGACTAATATGACTACCGGCACGTGGAAGATAAACACGCTGCGCCAGCCGAATTGCTGGGTTACCCAGCCACCTAAAAACGGCCCGCAGGTCAGCCCCAGGTAAATGGATGAGACGGACAGCCCCAGTACCCTCCCGCGTTTTTCGGGGGGAAAGACCGAAGACAAGATTGCGATACCGGTGCCGGACAACATCGCCACGCCCATCCCTTGCATTATCCGGTACAAGATCAACTCCAGCGGCGATTGGGCGGTGGACGCTAAAATTGAAGCAATCGTCACCGTTGTCATGCCTGATAAAAACATTCTCTTGCGACCATACATGTCACCCAGTCGACCGAACGGCAATAAAAACACGGCGCTCGACAACAGGTAAGCCATGGGGATCCAGCTTGTCGTTATCGCGTCCGCTTGCAACCCTTGCGCAATGGTCGGGATGGCGACGTTCACGGCCGATAGCATCAACGGGGTCATGAAAGCGCCCATGCAAACAACCATGAGCGCCGTTCTTTGCAGGGTTTGTTCAGCCACGGGGTTTTGTTGAGTAGTCCAGATAATCTTCCACAATGCCGAATGCCAATTCAATTACAAAGGGCGTCATTTCCCTTGCGGTTTCCGTTTCGGAACGAGTATGCATCCAGCCGAGATAGGTGGTAGCCCGCGCCATGAACATCACCGGCAGCCAGGCAAGATGGTCATCCGTCAATTGCCTGTTTTTTCGATAGCCCGCAATCAACGCTACTTTTGCCAAGTCGAAATGTTTGTCGGTTTGCAGGAAAAAGAGCGACGTAACGAGATCGAATAAATACCAGCCATAACCGCAATCATCAAAATCAATGACGCGCACGCCATCTTCGCCCACCAGGACGTTTTCAAATAACAAATCGGCGTGGATTAAGCCGTACTCGTGCGGCGCGGCGCCAAATTCAGTCAGTTCGCGACGTAGTTTGTCTCTTACCTGCAAAATCCGGTCTTTTTGCCCTGCGCTGAGGGCGGGCAGTTCCCAAAAACGCCCCCAGAAAGGTTGTTCCCCGGTAAGCCCGTCAACATCCCAACTATGCCGGGTGAAACCTTCCGGTTCCTGCCAGCGTTCCGCATGGTTGTGCATCTTCGCCATTATGCTGCCCAACGTTTCAAAACGATCGCGTATTTCATCCGCCCTGCCATGCAGCCCGGCTTCCAGGTTGCCCAGTTCCTTGCCTTCTATCCAATCAACAACGTCCACCTGCCGCGGCTCCGGCACCTCGTTCGACGCCACTATTTCAAACAAGCGACCATTCTTTGAATGCTGCAGGCTGGGCGTTAACACGCCGTATTCCCTCAAGCTGTCCATCCATTGCAACTCGGACCTGAGCTCGGCGTCACTGTGATAATCGGCTCGATGGACGCGGACAACGTATTTTTTAGACCTTGCTTCATCGAGGACACTGTAAACCCCGTTCTCGCGTATCTTGAGCAGTGACATGGAAGAGGAGGCGTCAATTCCCCATAACGGCAAGGCCTTGCGCGCCAGCGCTTCGTAGCGTTTTTCCAGCTCAGCTACGGGAAGCCGGTAGAAGTCATTCATTGTTTATTGGTTAATCCCGGGCGCGGCAAGAAACCGATTTCATCCTGCAAGGCCTTGCGCGCCAGCGCTTCGTAGCGTTTTTCCAGCTCAGCTACGGGAAGCCGGTAGAAGTCATTCATTGTTTATCGGTTAATCCCGGGCGCGGCAAGAAACCGATTTCATCCTGCAAGGCCTTGCCGATGGCCAATATTTTCCGATCGGATCCCGCCGGTCCTTCAAAACAGACGCCGACGGGCAATTGGTTGGAGGCCAGCCCCGCGGCGACGGACAGGCTGGGTATGCCGGCGTTGCCTGAAGGGTCGGTATTACGAATTATCACCGGCATGGTGGGATGTTGCCGCCCGTTTAACTCGACGGTCACGTCATGTCCTATGGGACGAGCGGTCAGCGGGACCGTCGGAATCACCATCGCATCCAGGTTGTTGTCAGTGAAATAGTCAGAAAACACCTTCTGCATCTTGGGGCGGTGGACGTTAATCGCGTCCCTGTACGTCTCTTCGGCGACAGCCGCGCCGGATACCACTGAAGTATAAACCTCTCGCACATCCGGGCTGGCTACCTGGTCAAGTATATCTTCGATGGATATGCCGGGCGCGAAGGCCGCCAGATAGTTATTCATGTCTCGCCTGGCTTCGTACAACGCTACGGGAAAACCCACCATGTCGTTTAATTCACCGATGTTTTCCAGGTCAACCTCGATAAGGGCCTTGCTTGATGAGGCAAGCAGGTCGAGGGTATCTTCGATGACATTTTCCATGCCTGTTTCCAGGTTTTCATAATAATACGCCCGCGGCGTTCCCAACCTGAGGTCGGCCAGGCTGACCGCCTCGACAGGCACCGGCTCAGCGGCCATAACCTGATCCAGCAACTGCAAGTCCTCAACTGCCCTGGCCATGGGTCCCGGTGTATCGCGGGTAGTGGAAATGGGTATTGTCCCGCCGGTCGGATACCGCCGGATAGTCGGCCTGAACCCGCAGATTCCGCAAAAGGCAGCGGGCAAACGGGTTGAACCCCCGGTATCCGTGCCAAGTCCCGCCGGCAGGACACCGGCGGCGATGGCAACCGCGGTGCCGCCACTACTGCCTCCTGGAATCAAGTCCGGGTCATAGGGATTCCGCGCCGGCCCGAACGTGGGATTATTGGTGGTAATGCCAAAAGCCAGTTCATGCATGTTTGCCTTGCCGAAGATAACCGCGCCGGCATCGATCAGCGCCTGGACAACGGGGGCATTGGCCGTCGGCAGGTTACCTTTCAATGCCGGAGTGCATCCTGAAGTCGGCAGGCCTGCGGTATTGATATTGTCTTTCAACAGCAGGGGAGCGCCGAGCAAGGGTTGGTCGCCGTTATCCTGCCGTTGCCGGTCCCGTTGGCCTGCGGCATCCAGCAATAAATCTTCATCCAGGCATATTACTGCGTTCAAGTGGGATACCTCTTTGTGACGCTCCAACATGGCCTGGACGTATTCAACCGCGCTGAATTGCCTTGCCTGCATTTGTCCAAGCGCTTCGACCAGCGTCAATTCAAGGATATTCATATCATCGGACAATCATCTAAATTTTTACTTCACGATCATACATTAAATCGCAAGGCTATGGTTTTCCTGTCCGGCTCTTGATCTGCCGGCAAATTCGCCCCATTATGAATTCCGCTATTTGCCGAGGCAAAAACCCTGTTTTACGACTGGTGGCGCATGCCCAAACCGTCACCGCTTCAAGACCTGTTCGCCAATCCTGACACCTTGTTGGCGGGTTAAGAAAAAATGGGTAGACGTTAGCTGAATTAAAGATTGATTATAAAAAATAAATTGACTAAACTTCCGGTTAGTGAGCTTGATATATTTGCCATGGGTAAAAAAATAAAAAACTGGTTTCGGGGCGCGACATCCACAGTCCAGATGTGGCCGGACACATCATCAAGGATGAAGGAAATATTTCTGCGACGCTCCGATTCAGAGGCGCTTTACCGTGACTGGCAACGCATAGGCAACGATATAAGAACCGCTACAAGGAAGTACGAACATGAGCAGACAACGGAATAAAACCCGAAACAAACGGCCTGTTCAAAAGCAACAGCCAATCACCACGCAGCAACAAAATCATCAGCAGGTCGTCCAGGTCACGGAGCAATTCAGTGGCCCCATCCCCCCTCCGGATGTGCTTGAACGATATAATCAGATAGCTCCCGGCGCGGCAAATCGCATCATTGCAATGGCGGAGCAAGAAACAGGCCATCGCCGCGATATGGAACTATCGATTCTCTCTAACGAATACAGGGAGGCAAGGATGGGACAAATCTGCGCGGTAATAATTGGTTCCTTGGCAATTATTACCGGTGGAATCACAGCAGTGTCGGGCGCGCAATGGGCAGGGTTGGCAATAGGAGGTTGCGGCGTGGTTGGGCTTGTTTCAGTATTTATTTTTGGCAGAAAAGGCATCTGGCGGCAACAACGCGATAAACCTGCATGACTTCTTGCGGAAGGCACTCAAGCAACGCAGGGGTTTCTACGCGGGAAATTTTATCGCTTCATGGCACATGCTCAGAAACTGCAAGTCAAATTCGCATACCATTTCCGGCCACCACGTGAGAAAGACTCGGCGACTTGAAGATACCTTCGAAGCGACGGCCAGTTATCAGGCTGATTACATTACCGATAAGTAAGGATTCTCTCACCTGCTCTCGCTCCATTCCTGGAAGGTACGGCCTTCGGCGGCTAATTTTTCCAGCAACGGGGCGGGGGTCCACCACAAATCGCCGTAACGGGCGCGGTACTTGCGGATAGCGTTGCAGACCTTGTCGAGACCGATGGCGTCGGCATATTTCATGGGGCCGCCGCGATAGCGGGGCAGGCCATAGCCGTTGACGAAGATGACGTCGATATCGCCCGGTCGTATGGCGATGCCCTCTTCCAATATCAACGCGCCTTCGTTGATCATGGAACAGGTCATGCGCTCAATGATTTCCTCGTCACTGACCTCGATTTGTTTCACCCCCAGTATCGTTGCCTCCCGCTTTGCTATTTCCATGACTTCGGGGTCAGGCAACGCCTTTCTACCGTCGTACTTGTAAATCCCGGCGCCGGTTTTCTGGCCGTAACGCCCCATCTCACAGAGCGCCATGCACATCCGGTAATAAACCGGGTCGTCGGGCCTGTCTTTCCACTCGGTATTCAGTTTGTTGAAAACATCCAGGCCCGATAAATCCATGACTGCGTGAGGCCCCATGGCCATGCCCCAGTCATATGCGACTTGGTCCACTCGCTCCGGCGAGACGCCTTCCAGCATCATCAACTGCGCCTCCCTGACGTACGGAAAGAACATGCGATTGCCGACGAAACCAAAACAAACACCAACTAAAACGCCCACCTTCCGAATCTTTTTAGCCGTGGCCATTGCAGTAGCGATCACGTCCCCGGCGGTTTTCTCGCCGCGAACTATTTCAAGTAGCCTCATCACGTTGGCCGGCGCAAAGAAGTGCAGGCCGATGACGTCTTGCGGCCTTTTCGTCACCGCGGCAATTTCATTCAAGTCCAGGCTGGAAGTGTTGCTCGCCAGGATAGCGCCCGGTTTGCAGACTTCATCCAGTTTTGTGAACACCTCTTTTTTAATCGCCATGGTTTCGAAAACGGCTTCAATCACCAGGTCGGCATCGGCAATATCCGCGTAATCCGTTGTCACGGCAATCATACCCATGGCTTGTTCCAGTCGCTCTTCCGTCATGCGTCCCTTTTTAACGGCGCTCCCGTAATTTTTTCGGATAATCCCTAAGCCGCGTTCCAGGCCGGCCTGGTCTACTTCCAACACCGTGACGGGCACACCCGCGTTAACGAAGTTCATGGTGATGCCGCCGCCCATGGTGCCGGCGCCGATAACCGCCACTTTTTTTATTTCCCTGCCAGGCGTGGCCTTGGGCACGTCGGGAATCTTGGCAACTTCCCGCTCTGCAAAAAACAAATGTCGTTGCGCCTGGGAATGGGTTGATGCCCTGCACTTCTCAAACAGTTTCCGTTCTGTCTTCAATGCGTCCTGGTACGATTCATTCACGGCCGCCCGCGCGCATTCAACGATTTGTTCCGGCGCAAAGAAGCCGCGGGCCGTCCTGGCCAGCCCTTGCAAATACTCGCTAAAAAATCCGTCATCGATGCCTTCGGCGGCAACGTCCAACTTGCTGACGCGCTTGATCGGAGCGCCGGCATCCAACAGTTCCCGGGCATAAGCGATAGCGCCTTCACGTAAATCACCGTCAATGAGCTTTTCGATAACACCGGCTTTTTGGCCATCCCCGGCGGAAATGGGCCGGCCCGATGTCATCATGTCCAGGGCTTTCCTTACCCCGGCCAATCGAGGCAAACGCTGGGTTCCCGTAGCGCCGGGCGAGAGACCTAAATTGACTTCAGGCAGACCTATTCTTGCCGACGGCGCTGCACACCGGTAGTGACAGCCCATGGCCGTTTCCAATCCCCCCCCCAAGGCGGCGCCGTGGATGGCGGCGACGATTAGTTTTTCCGATGCCTCAAACTTCTCCACCAAGGCGGGCAGCCAGGGGTCCTCAATGGGTTTATCAAATTCGTTAATGTCGGCGCCGGCGACAAAAGTCCGGCCGGCGCATATCAATACCGCAGCCTTGGCTGAATCATCAGCAGCCAGTTGCTCCAATGCCGCCCAGCAGCCTTTTCTCACTGCCGTGGACATGGCGTTGACGGGGGGATTATCGATTGTAATGACGGCGATACCGTCTGCGACTTCATAGCTTGTTATATCAGACATGGTTAAATCCTTGCATGGGTTATTGTTAAAAAAGGTTCTTCTGCAGAATCCGTGGGTAGTATAACGCAGTAAGGCAATTTTGAGATATGGATTGGAGAACGGACGGGATTCGAACCCGCACTCCGCTCCTTCCGTATATAACAACCCGGAACTGGCATGGATTGGAGAACCGGACGGGGTTCGAACCCGCACAGTCCAGCTTGAAGGGCTGGTTGCTTTGGCCAATTTGCATACCGGTTCATTTTTGCATGGCGAGTTGGGATATTTTTTGTTTCTCGCCTTTACGCTTTGCCTTATTCGTTTTTTCATGCACGCCGCCTTTCTTCATAAGCGGGTGGTCATAAAAAGGATTGCGCGGTTTGATCTTTTGCTCGCGCTTCTTCATGTCATTTCTCCTGCTGCCGGGGCAATAAAAAACCCCGTTAAGCTTTTGATGCCTGACGGGGTTTTATCATTCCCGCAGAAGGCATCCTGGTTTACCTTCCGCGATAATTTATCGGCGAAAGGTCAGGTCATCTCAGATTCACCCGCGTATGAACCAAACGCTCGTTCAGTGGCTGTCGATAAACACAAATGGCCAATGCACGCGAACATCCCCGGCATTCGCTCATGGGCGCGTGGGCCGGGCAGCGTGGATAAACGTTCAAATCTGTATCGAATAAATTGCATTTAGTCCTCCAATAAGCGGCAAAGTATAGCAATCACAACAGAAATACAAGGACTATTTCCAGGAAAAACAATTCAGGACACCCATAATTTAAGGGAGGCCTATTTCAGGACACCCATCATTTAAGAGGAACAATTCAGGAAGGAACAATTCAGGACACCCATTATTTAGGAAAACAATTCAGGACACCCATTATTTAAGAGGGCCCATTTCAGGGCCCATTTCAGGACACCCATCATTTAAGGGAACAATTCAGGACACCCACTATTCAAGGGAAACAATTCAGGACACCTACAAGGGGTGCCCCTGCGCCGGGGATGGCTATTTGGATGGGATGGGCAGTTCCGTTTTTTCTTTCACTGCCCGCAAGGCGAAACTGGACCTGACCCGCGCCACGCCGGGCAACGTGGTCAATTGTTCGTGGTGGATTCGCTCATAATCACTGGCATCGGCCACGACTACCCTGAGCAGGTAATCATAATCCCCGGACATCAAATAACATTCCATGACCTCGGGAACCAGTGAAGCGCTTGCTTCAAAGGCGTCCAGGTCCTCTCGTTGCTGGCGGTTAAGGGTAATTTCAACGAAAACATTGCCGGGCAATCCCACCGCAGCCTGGTTGATCAACATCATATAACCTTCAACGACGCCAGTCTCCTCCAACAGCTTGACCCGGCGCAGGCAGGCCGACTCGGATAAATTGACCCGTTCCGCCAGTTTAACGTTACTGATACGGCCGTCTAATTGGAGCTCGTGCAATATGGCGCGATCCGTTCTATCCAGCAATAGCATGACAATTTTATTTCAATAATCTATTAAATATTAGAATAATATATAGATTATACGCTATTTTAGTCAATAATTTGCAAAGAAATGCGAATCGACTTTTACTATCCTCTTTATACCCTTTTGAAACTCTGAAAAATGAGAGAACGACATGCAAATCGGGATACCGACAGAAATCAAAAACCATGAATATCGCGTTGGTTTGACACCGGGCAGTGTGCGTGAGCTGGTCAAGGCGGGCCACCAAGTGACGGTCCAAAGCAATGCCGGGGTTGGGATTGGCATGTCGGATATTGACTATATTAACGCCGGCGCAAAGATTGTGGCCGGGGCGGCTGAAATTTTCGCCGGGGCCGAGATGATTGTAAAGGTAAAAGAACCGCAACCTGATGAATGCCGGCTTTTACACGAAGGGCAGACGCTGTTTACCTATTTGCACTTGGCTCCCGACCCAAGGCAAACGGAATTATTATTAGCCTCCGGCGCAACTGCCATCGCCTATGAAACGGTGACCGCGCCGGACCATTCACTGCCGTTGCTTGCCCCCATGAGTGAAGTTGCCGGACGCCTGTCGGTACAGGCAGGAGCGCACTGCCTGGAAAAAGCCCAAGGCGGAGCCGGTGTATTACTGGGAGGCGTGCCCGGGGTTGCGCCGGCAAAGGTGCTGGTTATCGGCGGCGGCGTAGTGGGTGATAACGCCGCAGCCATGGCCTTGGGCATGGGCGCGGACGTGACGGTCCTGGATTGTTCATTGCCGCGATTGCGCCAAGTGGATGCAGAATACAGGGGCCGGGTCAAATGTGTTTATTCAACAGAAGATTCCATTGAAGAGTATGCATTACAGTCCGACCTCGTCATCGGCGCTGTCCTCATACCGGGCGCCACGGCGCCCAAATTACTGAGCAGGGGCATAATCAACCGCATGAAACCCGGTTCGGTCGTTGTCGACGTCGCCATTGACCAGGGTGGATGTTTTGAGACTTCCCGCGCAACCACCCACCAGGAGCCGACTTATATAGTTGATGGCGTGGTGCACTATTGCGTGGCGAACATGCCCGGCGTCGTGCCGCGTACTTCAACACTCGCCCTGAACAATGCAACCCTGCCGTTCGTCCTTGCTCTTGCTGATAAAGGAGTCAAGCAGGCATTGCTGAGCGACCCCGGCTTGCGGAACGGTTTGAACATTCATAAAGGCCGCATTACCTATGAGGCCGTGGCCAGGGATCTCAGATATGATTACCTGCCGGCCACAGATGCGCTGGCGGCTTGAAATAAACAGGGAACTTTGGGTGAAAATAACAGTCGGATAAGTTAAGCGACAATGAATGGGCATTCCGGTACTCCTCCCCTCCTCAGAGACCCCCCAAACTGGAATGCCCCTGTTGCTTGACAGACTTCCGGGGGCAGTTTACTTAATTCTTATAAGCAGGACAGGTCAACCTGCATACTTTTACGACAAAAGTTCTCTCATCCTCCTGGGCGGCTACCCCGTCATCTTCTGGACGGCTACCTCGTCATTCTGAGGAGCGTAGCGACGAAGAATCTATACCCCTGCTCGCCATAGATTCTTCGCCTGCGGCTCAGATGACGGAGACTCGGTGAATTCTTCGCCTGTGGTTCAATACATGTGTTGGCCGCCGTTGACGCTCAGGGTCGAGCCGGTGATAAACCCTGCGTCCTCACCAACCAGGAACAGCACGGCGCGGGCGATTTCCTCGGCTTTACCCAGGCGACCTACGGGGATCCTGGCGATGATCTTTTCCAGCACGTTTTCCGGCACGGCGCGTACCATGTCCGTATCGATGTAACCCGGCGCAATCGCGTTCACCGTTACCCCTTTTGCTGCGCCTTCCTGGGCCAGGGCTTTGGTAAATCCGTGTATCCCCGACTTGGCCGCGGCGTAATTAACCTGCCCGTATTGTCCGGCCTGACCGTTTATCGAACCGATGTTCACAATGCGCCCGAAACCGCGTTCGCGCATTCCATCAATGACACAACGGGACATGTTGAAACAGGAGCCCAGGTTGGTCTGGACGACTTTGTTCCACTGTTCGAAATCCATCCTGTGCATGGTGCCATCACGGGTGACACCGGCGTTGTTGACCAGCACGTCCACCGACCCCAGGTCTTCTTTAATTTGGGCGACGGCATTCCGGCAAGCCTCGAAATCACTTACATCGAATTTGTACACGGCGACGTGTGTGACCTCATTGAATTTACCGGCGGCCTCATCGTTACCCACATAATTTGCCGCAACGATGTAACCCGCTTCTTTCAAACCCATGGAAATGGCCGCGCCGATACCTCGCGTGCCACCTGTTACTACTGCAACTCTTCCCATATCATTAACCTATTATTTTCTAAATCGGAATTAATCTTTGTTTGTTTCAAGAACCATATCCATGATACAGGGCAAACGCATACTTTTGAACCCAGCGCGTCAACCCAAAATAGAAATATCGTCTTTTAACCTGACGCCGTGGCCCGGATTTTGATGTTGCCGCATGGCATTAGTGCTATAATTTAACCAGGAACAGTAATCGGAAATTCAGAGTCATAATTACTGCTGTTTTTGAACTATCAGGGCAGGTGTAATGAATTCTAATTTATTTCAAATCGGGATGGTGGTTTTGCTTTTATCAATACCTTGCATCCCGCACGCTCAGACCGCGGAAAATCCCGCGAGAACGAACGCGAGCGCGAACGATAACGACCCCGCCGCGGATGCTGGCCCAGCCACTGGTGACAGCCAGGAACAAACCGGGAACCATCGGCCCATAGCAAAATATGAGTGGGAGAGTCAGGAGCCCGAGGCCGATGGCGTTTATGATCCTGCCACGGGCGAGTATTTATTATCCGTCGGCTTGGTTTATCAAAAGGACGGGCGGCACGAGGAAGCCGTTAAAGCATTTAACCGCGCCTTGCAAATCAAGCGGGTCAATGAGGGACTGCAAGGCGCCGGCCAACTGATCATTTTAGAGCAGCTCATTAAAAGTAATATCGCCCGCGCTGATTGGGAGGCGGTAGATCAAAATTATCACCAGCTGTTATGGGTGCACAAACGTAATTATGACACCGGCGACCCCCGCTTGTTACCCGTTATCGATATGGTGGGACGGTGGAAACTGAAGGCATATAAGGAAAACCTGCTTGAAAGCAGCGCGATAACAACCATCGGCGAGTCCGAAAAACTGTTCAGCAACACCATTAACATCCTGCAACGCCAATACGGACAGCATGATCCAAGATTAATCGACCCGCTTTACGGCAGGGCATTGACTAATTATCAATATGCCATCGAAGTCGCCAATAAGCCGCAAGACGAATTTCACGGTACCGGCAGCCCGACCAGGACCCAGGTGGTTTGCCGCACTATCCCTACGCCAAATGGTGGCGCGAGGCGGATATGCAATACAATCAGGGTGCCGGACCCGAGCTATTATTCCAGTCGGGCAAACAGTAAGGACTTTGCCGTGGCGCAGCGCATATCCGCCGTTGGAAAGGCGTTGAAACAGGTGGTGCAAATCCATGAAGCGCACCCTGATCTACCTGGTGATTCACACGCCCGGGCCTTGGTGCATTTAGCCGATTGGAACCTCCTGATGGGCAAGAAAACAACGGCATTCAAAAACTACAAGTCCGCTCACCAAGTCCTGACCGACACCAGTGAACATCAGGAAACGGTCGAGGAATTATTCGGTAAACCGCACTATCTTCCGGCCTTGAGATTGCCGCTGCCAGAGGTGGATAAGAAGCTGGAAGAAGAAAAGAAAGCCACTACTGTCCTGGCGTCTTTTGATGTATCCAGCACGGGCCGCGCCAAAAACGTAAAAATTATCGAATCGGAACCGGAAAACGCCACCTCCGCCCGCCGAAAAGCAAAGAAAACGATTAAGGGGCGGGTTTACCGACCACGTTTTGAAAACGGCGAACCGGTGGAAACACTCAACAACAAAATCCGCATAGTGGATTAAGGCAGCCCTGAAAGGGTCATCCAGCCGGCGCGAAGCCAGGGACGGGCCAAGCGGCAGCGATGAAGGGGCGAAGTTCAAGCAATAAGAGCGCTACCAGGATGGCCAAACCGGTCCGGGTCGTTGCCCGAAGCTCAGCTATTGCGACTTTCATCATGGCAACGTCGGATTCCATTCGGTTAAATCGACTGGCTTGAAGGAAGTCCCGACGCGTCGAATTTTTCCGGTTACGGGGAGAGTCGGCGGGCAAGGGACTTTAATTTTGCAATCCGTTCAACCGAAGACGGGTGTGAACCTGAGAACCCGCCGGACAAGTGCTTGGTTTTCTTATACATCAATTCCTGTAAACGGACTGCCCCGGCCGGGTCGTAGCCGGCTTCAACCGCCCAGATTGCGCCCAGGTAATCCGCTTCCCGCTCGTTATCACGACTGTATTTGGTATTGGCGGCAGTTCTTATGTCAGCGTTTCGCCGGGTTTTATGATCCTCTCCGTGATTTAATTTCAAATGCCCCAACTCATGACCGATTAAAGCAGCGGCCATGTGCACGTCCAATCCAAGCATGTCAAGCAAGGCAAAATTGATACCGATAATGTTTGCCTCGACAGCATTGTCTTTATTAATGGGCTTTGCATCCTTGATTGAACTTCCTTTCATAACCACTTTTTTATCACTGCCAGTTCCCTCGCGGTCGCCTTTTTCACTATTACCGTCGTCAGGCTCCAGTTCTATCATGCCCTTCGTGGCAAAAGCATTGGGCAACTTGCCATCGACGATAAGCAGTTCTGACCTGAGCTCTGAGACTTCCTCAATGGCCTGCATGACCGAATACAGATAGACCATCTGTTTAACGTCAACCCTTTTCAGGATCTTGCCTTTATTATCCCGCAACTCGATAGTCTCGGCATCTGCCCTGGCGAGCTCCTCGATGCGCCAGGTATAACTGAACGGCGCGGCAAAAGCATAGCCCGCCGTGAGCGCCGCCAGGCAAACAACCAGGATAGTTTTCTTTATCATGGATAACCTCAAAGCATGGTTCCTCCTCAAAATCCGTGGGCGGCAGGGACAGGTCTCCCGATCACCCGTCATTCCCGCAAAAGCAGGAAACCGGTCAAATATCGATCGATGCTTCGGCCGGTTCAGCATCCTGTGTCGCCGATAATCTACCGGCGCCCCCTGGAACGATGGAAAATCAGTCGCTGCAAGCCTTGTCTGACTCTCTCCAGAAGTCCCGCATCCTCGTCATTCACGCCCCGGACCGAAAGGGCGATTTCAGGTGAAATCTCTATTCGGGACCACGTATCCGTCAAGCGCGACGAGAGCTTGTGACGACGGCGCGCGACTTCCTGCAAGTCAGCCAGGGAATCACCCAACTCCATTGCCTCATGGTACTCCGAGTCCGGGACGGGATGCGACTCCTCGAACCCTCGCTCCCAAAACGGTGGTTCCGACACCTTATCGTGGCCTGGAGCCGAACCAGGGTAGCTCACGTCCATCCTCTCATCGGTCCCCTTCGGGCGATGGTACCCGGATGATGCCGTCGAGAAGAGGTGTGCGTCAATGTGCCCGTCGGCGACTTTGGAGACCATCTCCGACGGGACGCGCTCGAATATCTCGCGCAGGTCGCCTAAAGAAACCGGCGGCGACTCGCCGGTTGCCTCTGCGTCCCGCATACGCCGAATGAAGAGCAGGCGGTCCCGAAACAGCTTCGGATAGCGGGTCCGAGGCCCCCGCTTGCCGACATTGGGAAGCAGTCCCTCCTGCACATAGTACGCGATAGTCCTCCGGTCGAACCCGGTCGCGTGTTCCAACTCCTCAGCCGTGTAGCCGTGCGGAGGCGTGTAGCTACCCATAGTGAGATCGATGCATTGAAAGCGATATTTACTGTCTTTAACTGATAAATACTGTTGATTTATTTCAGGAACTGCTTCATAATGTCCCAAACTTCAAACAATCGGTTCTTATCCAACGATAATACGAGGAGTACTCAAATGCAACAAGTTAAAACCGCCATTTCAAGCATAAAAATAGAAAAATCAACAACCTGTGATGGGCTGACCGTGTTCCCCCTGATGTCGGAGCGCCAGAACGCCCTGCTCTACCTGCTGCTTGAAGATGGCCTGCGGGACGGTCTCGTCTCCATACGCGAGGTGTCCGAAAGCGGCAACGTGCCTGACCTTGCGGTTGAGAACCGGGCGGACCTGCCGTTGCTCATCATCGACGGCGAGGAACTGGTCGGCGCCAAGCAGAATCGAGTCGCCAACCTCACCATGTTGCTTCCCGCCAACCAGACCACCATCATTCCGGTATCGTGCGTAGAAGCAGGCCGCTGGGCCTACAACAGGGACGATTTCGCTGTGAGCGAGCGCGTTCACTTCTCCCGGGGACGGGAGGAGAAACTCGCGAGTGTCTATGCATCGAAACGCGCCACGGGGTCGAATCGGTCTGATCAATCCAAGGTCTGGAACTCCATTGACGAAAAGGCCGCAAGGATGCAAGCGGAATCCCCTACCGGCGCGATGGGCTCGATCTTCGAGCGCCACTCGAAGAATCTAAACGACTACGTGCAAGCCATCACTCCCGCCGCTACCCAGGTCGGCGCCATCTTCGTCATAGGCCGGCGGCGCTTCGGCCTGGACCTGTTCGACCAGCCGGATACTTTCGCCGCGTTCCTGCCCAAGCTCGTCCGCAGTTACGCCATCGACGCCATGGAGCAGCCGTCCGAGCCCGACGCGTCAGTCCCCGCCGCCGAGGCGGAGGCGTTTCTTGAACGCATGGGCGCCGCATCGTTCAACGACTACCCCGCCGTGGGCCTGGGCCGGGACGCGGGCGTCATTGCCAACGGGCTAACCGCTGGCGCGCTCGTCGTCGAAGAAAATATCGTACACCTGACCGCCTTTTCCGAACCCTGGCGCCATCAAGCCAAACCCGACCCGACCGACCTGGCCGACCATTACTCAAGCTACCGGCAGCGACGCCATTCCCTCCACCGCCGCTACGCTGATGAGGTACAATGATGAACAGGACAAGAGGCCGGTAATCTCGACGAAAGGAACTTTCATAGTTCGAACGGCTTCTGGAAAATCTTAGGCGTTGTCGCTCATCGACGAGCTATCGGCGCTGTTCGAGGCCATGTTGCTCGGTTCATCGCTCTCACTCAGTTGCGGCTGAACCGAAGGGGCGGTATTGGAAGATGAATTGGCATCAGATAACGGTGGGGCGGTTTTGGGGCCTGGGTTGATATGGATGAACGACTTCTCCATCACCAAGTTGCGGCGCTTGTTGTCGCTGGGCATATTTATCTCTTCTATCAAGTTTGGCCTTGTCGTATTATCGAACTATGCTTTGGCCAGCGTCAAGAGATTTTCTTTCTGGAAACGACCTCTCTATGGGTAATTGACCGAGGGATGACCAGCAGGTTTTGGCGTCTTTGACCCCAGCCTTTACTTACCCCTGAATAGGCTACCACTGAAGTTTCTCAGGAGACTTCCTCAAAAACATCTTCATCGGTCAGCCAACCATGGGCTTCGGCAAATGGCGCCAAGCGTCGTCTGAGGTCTTTGAAACGCGCGATGGCAAGCTGACGCCTGAGCGCTTCGCGAACGAGTTCGCTTTTGCGCTTGCCCGTTCGCGCCACGAGTTCACGCAATTCGGAGTCAAGTTTATCATCGATTCGAATGGTCAAGGTCGCCATGTAATATGCAATGCCCACGGTTCAACCGGCACGGTAATCGCCGGTATATTTCCTTAATTGTTTATTAAACGTCATAAGCCCGTCATCGGGTTCCCGGTTTGCCGCGTGCGCCTCCAGTGACGCTCTCGCATCATCGTAGTAATTCCATTCAATGGCCGCAGTGTATTGGTGCAACTGGTGCAACACTTTGACTGTCGTCCTGAACCGGTCGCGCCGCGTGGCGTCGCGTAAACTTTCGAGATAATTATCCCTGCAAACTATGGGTATGATGATTTTATGGCGCGCAGCCGCCACTAATTCCGCATTCATCATAATACGCGCCATGCGCCCATTGCCATCTTCAAAGGGATGGCATTCAGCGATCAGGAAATGTATGAATAATGCCCTCTTGATACCGGCCGGCAAGTGATGATAAATTTCAAAACCCTGAATGAGAGTCCCCTCAACCAGGTCCGGCGATACGAATACCGTCGAACCGACCTGGTTGGGCCTTTCCTTGAATTGACCCGGTCTTTTTTCGGGGCGTTGCGCAAGTAAAACACCATGTCTTGCAGTCAATAAACCGGTTAGCTCGGTCGCCGTGTTCGGCACACGCATCATTTCGGTAAGGTCTGCCGTAATTTCCATGTGTGACAGCAAATCATGGCTGTCTTCATGTCTTTCATAGGCGGCTTTACCGGAAGCAATGATGTCCTCCGCCTCATCCAGCGTGAACCTTGTGCCTTCGATATAATTCGAATAATAACTTTCAAAAAAGGCCAAGTGGCGCCAACCCATATGCTTGTACTGGTATGGCATCATGTCCAGGTCTACTTTTTTAAGATAATCGGCGAGTTGTTTGAAACGCTCGATTCTTATTGCATCAAACGGCTTATCGGCCGTGAATGCAATTCCCTCCCCGGTTTGTAATATCCCCCCTGTCGGATGAGTTTTCAGTATTGCCGCTATCATGCCGTTGAGTTGTTTTTGTTCTTTTTCCAAGCCTGAAATCGGGGCGAGCGTCTTTGCCTCATCCCTGAGTCGATTCAGGCCGTCCTCACCTCGTTTTTTCACTTCCGCGATCAGTTGCGATTCTACCCAGGCGCTTCCCAATGCCTTTTTATCGCCGGCCCGCGTGCGCGACGGCGTAAGATTTTCCAGGAGTTGACGGGCGGGGTTGCTTCTCGACATATCGGGGTCGAACGGCTCAACCCCTTGATCAACCACACCGGATTCAATGGTCAATTTAAGCGGCCCCACGGTAACCGTTCGACGTTCTCCTTCAGACACCATAAGATAGACCCTGCGGTTGTGAGGTTCCAGTTCGACGGCTGTCCTGAATACAGCTACGGCATCGTCAAACAGAAACCTGGCGATTTTCACCCAGTGACGCAGTATGGTCTTTTCCGCATCAGCTTGGTCATCCGTATCCACGTAAACACCCTTACGCACGCGCAACAACTCACCCCTTTGAAATCGCCGCTGCAGGGCATTTCGTGTCCTGATATCCGTTGCCAAGTAGAGCTTTGCCATTCTAATTCGAGAGTTTTTGGTTCAAATTGCAAAAACTCTAACATAAACTTCATTAAAAGCCAAAATCTCTCACATACGGTGGTGTAACTGAAAGTGCAAGAATTTTAGGACACCCACAAATTTTCGATTTAATCTATGGGTGTCCCAAATTTCCTGGGTGTCCCAAATTTCTCCCCTGAATTTCCCTATTTATAGGTATCCCGAACTTCCATGGGTGTCCTGAATTTCTCCTTCCTGAATTTCTCCTGCTGAATTTCTCCTGAATTTCCTCCTTGGGGTTAATCCCATGGCGACTCATCTGCTTCGCCTGCGCCCCAGGATGCTACTGGCAAAACGTCTTGCCAGGGAGCGTGGCGGCGAGGAATCCAGGGGGCAGTTTATTTGTCTGTCCGGGGTCTGATACAAGTAAACTGTCCCCGGGGGAACAATTATCAATATCTTCTATCTAAATTTATGTCTGGAAATGATATATATGCCGGCGGTTTATATTATAATCAAGGATATCCTGAACAAGCCCATATCGCGGAAGTCCCTGACTTGACCGGGGGTTCCTGTCAGGCGCGACTGTCTGGGGGATTAAAATAATTATGAATGGTGCAAATAAAATCAAACGCGTGTTTCAGTCCCTTTTCATCATTGCCGTAATGCTGCTTGTAGCTGCGTGCAAGCCGACGTCCACGGTTTCTTCATCGGGTGGGTCGGGTACGCCCGGTACGGTGACGGTGGGTGGGCCGGGTACGCCGGGGACGGTGACAGTGAGCGGGCCGGGCATACCCGGCACGGTGGGAGCGCCGGGCGCGCCGGTCATCCCTGGCACAACAGGCACGGCGGACTCGCCCGGCGGGCCTGTGCCTGGCGCCACATCCATACCCTCCACGCGGGCCGGGTCACCATCCGCCAAACCCGGGGGTAAACCGGGTGGGTCCCCTTCTACGGCACGATCCGATAAGGGTAAATCAGCGGCTGGGTCACAATCCACTGCCGGCACAGGTCAAGACAAGACCGACGATGAAATTTTAGCCGAAGCGTTGGATGAATTTGGTAGAAAACGCAAGCCACCGCAACCGGGTGAAGGTAGTGAAGGCGGCGGCGGTCAACCACCACAGGCAAGCGCGGGCGGCGGGCCGGCAACCAGCGCAGAGAAGCGACAAGTTCTTGATAAGCAGCTCCAGGACGAGTTTGCAGAATTCGACCGGCTCATGTTAAGTGAACGGGAAGCCATAAAAAAGGCAGACAACCAGGAAGGCTATGGCGGCTTTCCTGGTGAAGAGTTTGCCGGTGAGGGTGAAGGAGACGGTGAAGCCATGGAAGAGCCTTTGAAAACCGCTATGGTGGATAGTGACCCCGCGTCTATTAAAGGACCGGGCAATAAACCTGCAATATCTCACAGCGAAATCCCTCCTGATCTCGTCAGCGCCAAGGGGGACGACATTATTGCGCGACAACTCCGTGAAGCCGCCATGAAAGAGCAAGACCCCGAGTTAAGAGCTAAACTTTGGGATGAATACCGTAAATACAAGAGGGATTCAAGATGAGATCGAGATGTATGAAACCTGGCGCAGCAATAATTTTACTTTGCCTGCTTATAGTCGGTTGCAACACGACCACGGTAAAAACGGTCAGCCACGAAAAAGTCGCCCTGGCAGGGGAGGCAACGCCTGAAGAATTATTGTTAGACGTGGGGATAGGCATTTTCAACCCGGGTGTTGACGCCGTCAGCGCCCCGGAAGATGGCGTCTATCCTAAAATTCGTGGAGCCGAGGCCCGCTTCATGCCGTTCAAGCTGATGGAAACCCTCCAAAATTCAGGCAACTGGGGGGCAGTGCGCGTTATCCCCGACCGGCTGAGCGAGATGGACGTCTGGGTTGAAGCTGAAATCCTGAAATCGGACGGGGCAAATCTCTGGTTGCAGGTAACGGTGGAAGACGCTTCGGGAAAACGCTGGTTTACCAAAAAATACACGGGAACAGCCAGTAAGTATTCCTTTGATCCCGCCGTCGCCAAAGGTAGAGAACCTTTTCAAAAGATATATAGCCAAATCGCAAATGACATGCTGGTATATCGCAACCAGTTTGATGCAAATGAAATCAGGGCCATGCGAACCATTGCCGAACTGAAGTTTGCGAAGGGCCTCTCCCCGGAGGTATTCAGCGATCACCTGGAGCTTGATGGAAAAGGTCGTTATAACATCAAGCGCCTGCCGGCCAACGATGACCCAATCTTGCGCCAAGTCCGCCAGGTCCGTGAACGCGACTATGTATTTGTTGATACACTACAACAATATTACGCGTCGTTCGTCAACCAGATGGAGGCGCCTTACCTGGAATGGCGCGAGGCCTTCTACCTGGAAAGCGAGGCATTGAGAGAGGTCAAGGCCCAGTCAAATGCACGGCTGGTCGGTGGCGCCCTGGCGGTATTGGCAGGGATACTGGCCCAAGGCGTTGACAGCCGTACCGCGCGAACGGCCGGCGTGGTAGGCATAGGCGCCGGCGCCGCAGCGATTCAAAGCGGCCTGCAAAAACGCGAAGAGGCCAAGGTCCACGTAGAAGCCCTGGAAGAAATTTCCGATTCACTGGATTCGGAAATACAATCCCATTCCATTGACCTCGAAGATCGAACCGTTACCTTGTCGGGCACGGTAAAGGATCAATACGGTCAATGGCGCGGGATACTCAAAGAAATCTACGAGACCGAAACCGGAGGAATCGGAGAAAACGGGAGCGCCACAGAAAATTGAATCCAGGGCCGGGAATAAATAGTGAGCAAAAATGAAAACGAGAATATATCGGGGCCTGATTTTACTACAATCAAGCCGGCTGCTATTGACCTGACCGCTGCTGTTACGGAAAAAGAGAAAAAGACAAGCGGGCGCTTCAATAAACAACCCTGGTTATGGCTGTCGCTCGGCGTTTTATCACTCACTGTCGCAATTGTTGTTTTTCTGCTCCCCCTGCGGCTTCCTCCTGCCACCACTGACCCCGCTGCCATTGACGCCAGGCCGGCAGTCACGGAAAAAAGCCGGTCACAGGGGTCTCGGCAACCGGTAAAAACCCAAGCCGGCGCGGCCGAATCCCCCTGGAAAAAAGCGCAACAGTCTGAACTACGCCGGGAAACCCAGGATATCCTGGCGCAAATGTTAGATGCGCAAAGAACCTTGGGTGGGGAAGGGGTAAGGGCCTGGGCCGAAAAAGAGTATGACCAGGCGATACAACATGCCGAAGCGGGTGATGCTGAATATGGCCTGCAGAATTTTGCCCAGGCGCGGGACCAGTATGCGCGGGCGCTGGATATTTTTACCAGACTGCTGGAAGGCATAGATGGGTTATTCGAGAAAAGCATGACAACGGGAAACGCGGCATTATTCGAGGGCGACCCTGAACAGGCCAGGGAGGCTTTCAAGGTGGCGCTTGCCATCGACCCCATAGATCGGGCTGCCCTGCTGGGGCTGCGCCGCGCCGAGACCCTGGATGAAGTCACTACCCTGATTAATCAAGGGGACGCGCTGTTACAGGCAGGTAAATTGGAAGACGCCAGGACGACTTACCAACAAGCCCTTGATATCGATAATCATTCGCGCCGGGCTAAACAGCAACTCCAGTTGTCTGAAGAAAAGCTCAGTGACCGTAAATTCAACCTGGCGATGTCCTCGGGTTTCGGCTTTCTTGAAAAAGGGCAGCTTGAACAGGCGCAGACTGCCTTTTCCAAGGCGCTTGAATTAAAACCGAAGTCCCGGGACGCCCGTAGCGGCCTTGAACAAGCCAGGCATCGCATTACCTCCGGCAATATCGATTCCTTGCTCAAGCAAGCCAAAAAATTGGAGGCGATTGAAGACTGGCAAGGGGCTTTGTCCAAGTATGAAGCCGCCCTGTCATTGAACGGCAACCTGGCAAACGCTATAGAAGGTAAAGAGCGGACAACCACACGCAACGAAATACACAACAGGCTGGAGCAGATCTTGACAGTCCACTCGGCCCGGCTTTTCGACCCGGCCGGCTTTAACGAGGCCACTGGCTTTTACAACAAAATTCTAAGCATCTCTGAGCCGGGACCCGTCCTGACCGGGCAATTAACCAAACTTTCCCGGTTATTGGACAAGGCCGACACGCCCGTTCAGGTACAACTCAAGTCCGACAACCTGACCAAGGTAATCCTGTATAAAGTAGGCGAACTCGGCTATTTCACCAGCAAGGACTTGTCACTCCGTCCGGGAAGTTACGTGGCGGTCGGGCATCGCGACGGGTATCGGGACGCGCGCGTTGAATTTTTTGTCGACCCGGATAAATCCATGCAACCCGTTGTCATTCAAAGCAATGAAAAAATCGCCCTATGAGTCTATGCCGCAGAAAAAGTTTGGAAAGTCCCCCTGACAAGGGAGATTCTCGCGCAGGTCTGCAACAGACCTTGCTGGGACTCCCCCACCCCCCCTTGAGCCCTCCTTGTCATAGGGAGAAGGGGAGACAGGAGAAACCCTCATAGATTTCATGGCTACGGAAAAGAAACAGGCCGCGTCAACGCCTCCCGACGCCGGTGAACTCATCAAGCCGGTTAAATTCGAACCCTATACGGGGGAAAAGACAGCCTCATCCTTTTTACAGGCTTTTTCGCTTAACCTGAAGACCTGCCTCATCGGCGTCCTGCTTGCGTCCGGCGTATTCATCGCCTGGTTCATGTTCACGGCCAAGGCGGTTCATATCGAAACCGATCCGGTGAACGCGGACGTCGACATCAATGGCGGCGTGAAATTGAAATTAGGCAACCGTTATCTTATTCGACCCGGTGAGTATGATTTCAATTTATCCGCCCCGGGCTATTATCCCGCGGCTGAGAGGCTCACCGTCAGCCGGGAACAAGCCCAACGCTACGCTTACCAATTACAAAAACAACCCGGACATTTGCAAGTAGACGCCGGGGCGGTAACCGGCGCGGAGGTATTCATCGATAATATCTCCAGGGGGAAAGCGCCCGTCACTATCAGGGACGTCCCCCCCGGACCGCATCTTGTGGAGATCAAGACGGCGCGCTATTTCCCCTTCCGGGAAAATATAATAATAGAAGGACTCGACCGGGAACAATCGTTAGTGGTTGACTTGACTCCCGCCTGGGCAGAAGTGAGCTTCGACTCGGAACCCGGGGGCGCCCAGGTATTCAACGGTGAAGCGCCGCTTGGCAAGACGCCGCTGACACAGGAGATATTGGAAGGTAAACACGAGATCAGGATCAAGTCACCCGGCTACGAGGTTTGGCAGGATGAGATTAACGTGGTTGCCGGTAAACCACTGGTCCTGACCAATATCAAACTGGAACCAGCGGCGGCAAGTTTGTTCCTCGTTTCCCAACCCGCCAGGGCGAATACCACCGTCAACGGCAGTTACGCGGGATTAACCCCGCTGGAACTCAGCCTGACGCCGGGAGAGAAGACAAACATTCGTCTTTTCAAGCAAGGCTATAAACCGGCCGTCAGGGCGCTTACCGCCAAATCAGGAGAGCAAAAAAGACTGCGCGTCACCCTTGAACCCGAGCTGGTTTCCGTTACGGTCAACGTTAAACCCGCTGATGCGCAACTGTATATCGACGGGGCCTTGGTCGGGACGGCGAACCGTACCCTCCAACTCCCGGCCAGGAAACATAGAATAGAGATACGCAAGAAAGACTACGTGGATTATAAAACCACCTTGATACCCCATATCGGGATCGACCAGGAGTTGAACGTCAGGTTAAAGAGTATCAAACAAGCCAAATTGCAAAACGTCAAGCCTGTCATCACCACGCCGGCCGGCCAGGTTTTGAAGTTATTCCACCCAGGCGCCTTTACCATGGGCGCATCACGCCGGGAACCGGGACGCAGGGCCAACGAAACCATTCGCAACATACGGCTTACACGGCCTTTTTACCTGGGGTTGAAAGAGGTGACGAACCGTGAATACAAGTTATTCGACAAAGGTTTTTCATCCGGTCTTATCGATGGCAACAACCTGAACGGCGAAACGCAACCGGTAGTCAACGTCACCTGGCAACAAGCGGCGCGGTACTGTAACTGGTTAAGCAACCAAGCTTCACTGGCGCCGTTTTATATCGAAAAAGACAATAAAATCACGGGGTTTGACAAGAATGCAACCGGTTATCGATTGCCGACTGAAGCGGAATGGGCCTGGGCCGCCCGCGCTACCAGCGGGAATGCCCCGCTCAAGTTCCCTTGGGGCAACCAGATGCCGCCAACGAACAAAAGCGGCAACTTCGCCGACCGGAAAGCAGCGGTTTTATTAGGCAAGGTAATCGGCAAGTATGATGACGGATTCATCGTCACCGCGCCGGTGGGCAGTTTTGCGCCCGACAAGAAGGGATTATTCGACATGGGAGGCAACGCCGCCGAATGGACGAACGACTTCTACGATATTGCCATCAGCGCCGACAAGAAGGTTAAAGTTGACCCCCTTGGTCCCTTGGATGGAGAATTTCACGTGATCCGGGGTTCAAGCTGGGCCCATGGCACTATCACTGAATTACGTTTGTCCTTCCGTGACTATGGCAACAAATCACGAAGCGACGTAGGCTTCAGGATTGCCCGCTACCTGGATTAGAGCAGTTCCCGTTAGTGGGTTTGGGGGCTGTTTTGGAGAGACTTTGCGCGGAACGGAAAAACAGCCCCCAGACCCACTTTCGACGGACAGCGGGAGCGCCTCGCCTGCCTGAATTTACATTTGCCCGTGTCTGCTTTTTCTACTATACTGGAGTCCATGCCGATTGATAGTAAAATGATGGCAGCGAGCATTCAATATAACTTACGGACGAACACAGGAGAACGGACGCATGAATATTCCCGCATTTGATACCCACCAGGCAGTCAAAAACCTCAAATATGCCGACTTCAATGACACCCAGGCCGAAGCCGTGGTTGACATCATGGGCGATGCCATGAACCAGAACCTTGCAACCAAGGCAGATCTCGCGATACTAGGGGCCGACGTGGAAAAAACCATCGCAGGAGTAAGAACTGAAATCGCAGAGGTGAGAACTGAAATTGCAGAAGTGAGGACTGAAATCGCCGAGGTAAGGACTGAAATTGCAGAATTGAGAGGCGGTTTGGAAAAGCGCATGGCAGAAATGAAAGCGGAGATCACGGCTGAGATGGCGGACAAATTCGAGGCCATAAATGGCAAATTCGAGACATTATACCGACATCTCTGGATAATGGGCCTCGGCATCGTTATCGCCAATGTGACACTGGTTGCAGCGGTGGTGATGATGCTGCAAACCCTGCGTTAGCAAGATAAACCCCGGGAACCACGTGGACCTGGTGGTCAGGTGGACAATCAAAAATCCGTACTTCCTGCAATCGGTTGAGAAAACGAGGACCCCGATTTATGATGCTTGAGGCCGGGAAATACCTGTACGACATTCGGCGCGCTATTTTTCTCATTATGTTTGCTACTGTTATGGTATCGGCGGAAGACGCGCCCGTTGAAAGGGAAATGGACGCCGGGCAAGTAGAAACCGCAGGGGAAAACCCGGTTGTCGCGGAATCAGGCGGGCAAGAAGCAGGAAACGGGAAGCAGGAAGCGGAGAACCCGGAACCGCAGAGTAAAGCGCCGGAAAAGTTCAATCCGACTGATGAAGTTTCCAAGGACTATTCCACAGAATTTCCAGTCGATATATAAACCCGCATAGCTCACCAGGCATGTCACCCGCCAGCGAAAAAAATCCTGCGCGCGCAGCCTGTCACTTGGTAAGATATGCGGGTTAAACGCCATGAAACATAATCCGATATCCGATTTTCTTTACCAGTTGTTTGCGCTGATTATCGCAATCATTATCGTTCATGCCGTTTATATCACCATTGTCCGGCCCAACGCGAACGCCATTTTGGCGGAACAACGAATTCAACAGGAAGAAGGGAGGGGCTATGAAGTAAAACGCTCTGTTTTTATAGTAATAAAGGATTTTGAACAGGAAGCCTGTTTTATATTAGCCCTTTGGGCCATGGCGATTATCGGCCTCAAGACAAAAATAGCGCTGCATGAGCGGCGCCTGCTGACCCAGTCCCTGTTGAAGGTTGCGCCCGGCACCAGCATCCTGCCTGAGGATACCCGGCAATACGCCAGGCCGCTGCAAGCCCTGTCCCATGAAGAACGGGAGTACCTGTTGCCACGCGCGCTACTGGCGGCGTTGCAACGATTCGGTTCCACTGCTGACATTCAAGACGTATCTTCGGCCATCAAGGAAGTATGTGACACGGAATCCGACCGATTGGACGCCGAGCTTTCCATGATCAGGTATATCATCTGGGCAATACCGTCCATAGGGTTTATCGGAACGGTACGCGGCATCGGCGAGGCCCTCGGCCAAGCCCATCGCGCCGTTGAGGGTGATATTGTGGGGGTAACCGTCAGCCTGGGCGTCGCCTTCAACTCTACGTTTATCGCCCTGATTATCAGTATTTTTATCATGTTCCTGATGCACCAGCTGCAACTCATGCAGGAAAGACTGGTATTGGATACCCAACATTACTGCGACGTGAACCTGCTCAGGCATTTACAGGTCAGGTAAAATGGGGGCAGCTAATCGCACGATAGTAGAATTGAATGACTGTGACGTTGCCATTGTCCGGGCTGGGGAAATCGTGGCCAGGAGTCCGGCCGTCGCCGTCCTCAAGCAGGACCGGATCGAGTTAGGCGATAAGGCGTCAAAATCGGCGCATATTGATCCCAGGAACACCTTCAACCGGTTTTGGAGCAACCTGAACCAGGACAACTTCAAACACCCGACCAAACTGGCAAGACACAACGTCGATATCGCCTTTGCCCACCTGCTCTTCATACACGAGTTGGCGGGCAAACCCGACGAGATGGTTTTCGCGGTGCCCGGCAGCTTTACCACCGAGCAGCTCTCACTACTGCTTGGCTTGGTGGAGGCCAGCCCGTTTTCCATAACGGGTTTGATCGATTCCGCGGTTGCGGCAACGGCGGCGACGGCTGGTCCTGGCGTCTATAACTACCTCGATATATATTTGCACCATACGATTTTGACCACGCTGGAAGTGTCCGAAACCGTCAACCGGACGGCGGTCAGGGTCATCAATGACGTCGGACTCATAGCCATGCATGATACCTGTGCAAATTTCATCGCCGACCTGTTTATTCAACAATCCCGTTTTGACCCGTTGCGTCAGGCTGAATCGGAACGGGCGTTGTACGAGCAGCTGCCGCAATGTCTGCGGTTGTTAAAGAGTGAAACCAAGGTAACGCTCCATATCCAATATGAGAATGCCGGTTACCAGGCCGAATTGAATCGTGAAGCCCTGGTCAATATACTCCAGCCTTTATACGGTAAAATAACCGGCGCCATCGACCCTTCGGTTCCCTGCCTGCTCAATGAACGGTTGGCCTGTCTGCCGGCGTTTGCCGATAACCTGGCAAACGCAACCGTCTTGCATGAACACGCCGTGTTCGACGGCTGTATGAGCTATGCTTTACCGGACAAATCGGCAGGTGAAGGCATTTATTTCGTCACCCAGCTAAAGGCCGCGTCTAATCCCGCAGTAACCTCGCTCCCCGCAACGTCACAATCAATCGGGCAAGACCTCAATGAAAGCGAAACCCATATACACATATTAGTCGATAACATGGCCTACCCGATTAAACAGGCGCCATCCTATCTAGCGCTCACCGGCGCGGTGACGGGGGACAAAAGGCAGGACTCCGGTTGCTCCGTCGCCCTGAAAGATTCGGCGGCAATGCTGAATGCCGAAAATAGTTCGACTGTTTTCATCAATGGTCAACCAGCTATCGGGAGACCTGAACTGAAACCGGGCGACGTGCTCAGTTTTGCCGGCGGCGGGATTGAATTTACCATCATCAGTGTCCTGGCTTGACATGGCGCGGGTTAAAAGACCATTAACTCCTTTCAGCCTGTCCTTTCTGGACATCATGTCCTGCGGTTTCGGCTCGGTGGTCTTGTTGTTTCTTATCATCAAGCACAACATTGATACTGATGTCCCCGTTCCCGTCGATACCAGCGATGAGGCGTCGGAAGCCATGCTCCTGGAGGAGGAGATATTGGAAGGCAAGCAAAACCTCGCCAGGACCCGCAATACCATCTCGAAGATTGATGAAGCCCTTGCCATCGCGCAGGGTCTGGCGAGACGCATCATGGAAGAAATTCGGGAAACCCGGTCCCTGACCGAACAATTGGCGGAGGATGCCGATTCTGTGGAATTAGACCGGCTGAAACTCAATATCAAACAGCTGGAAGAGCAAAAAAAGCAGTTGCAAAAAGAAATCAGGGAAACGGGAGACGATGCCATCCGGATTGTCGGCGAGGGAAATCGTGAATACCTGACCGGTCTCAAATTAGGCGGGCAACGCGCGTTAATCCTGTTGGATGTCTCGGCCAGCATGTTGGACGACACCATTGTCAACGTCATACGTTTTCGCAACATGCGGGATGGGCTGAAGCGGAACGCGCAAAAGTGGATGCAGGCATTGGAAATGGTGGACTGGCTGGCAACCAAGTTCCCCCGCGACGGCAAGTACCAAATCCATATCTTCAATACCGAATCAAGATCGGTACTCCCCGGCAAGCAGGGCCAATGGCTGAAAGTAAGAGATCGGGAGGAATTAAATCAAGTCGTCAAAGCGCTCAGGAAGATCGTGCCGGAAGGCGGCACCAACCTGGAAAAGGCCTTCGCCGGGATCAGCCGGTTACGACCGCGACCCGATAACATTTACCTGATCACCGACGGTTTGCCGACCCAGGGGTCAAAAACCATCCGGGGAGTGACCATTACCGGGAAACAGCGCCTGGACTTGTTCAATAGGGCGGTAAAGAAACTGCCGGGAAACGTGCCCGTAAACGTGATCTTGGCGCCGATGGAAGGAGACGCTGAAGCGGCTTATGCCTTTTGGCGCCTGGCGATGAGTACAAAAGGGGCGTTTATGAGCCCGACCGAGGATTGGCCGTGAAAAAAAAACGCCGGGAAAACGAGGCATTCAGCATTTCATTCCTGGACGTCATTACCTGCGGCTTCGGCGCAATCATACTATTGCTCATGATTGCCAAGACCGGGGACAGCCCGATACTGGAATCCGCGGCTGAATCCATGCATGGAATCGTGCGCGAATTACAAGTGCAGTTATTTGAAATTCGCGGCGAAGCCAAAATCCTCAACCGTGATTTGGATGCGAAACACGAACAACGCTCCCAGTGGGAAGAGCGGGTCGCGCGTCTCCAGTCGGAGCTTCACGTGGAAAAACTGCGCCATAACAGCGCGCGTGACGATACCGCAGTCGGCGCCATCATCAAGGGAGAATTTGAACTGGCCCTGCAACAACTCACGGAAGAAACGAAGCGGTTATTGTCGCAAAAAGACCGGGTGAAAACCGACCTGATAGGCGGGATACCGGTTGACAGCGAATACGTTATTTTTATCATTGATACCTCGGGCAGCATGGTTAACCACCACTGGAACGATATGATCGATCAATTGACTACCACCCTGGACGTCTATCCCAGGCTCAAGGGCTTGCAGATAATGAGTGACATGGGCGACTACCTGGTTTCCCAGTACCGGCGCAAGTGGCTGCCTGATACAAAGGGAAGACGCAGGGCCATCATCAGCGCCTTGCGTAGCTGGAGAGCTTTCAGCAACAGCAGTCCGGTGGAAGGCATCACCCGCGCCATCCGCGACTTTTATGACCCCGGAAAAAAAATCAGCGTATATGTATTCGGCGACGAATTTACCGGGCCTTCAATCAAGGAAGTCATAGATACGGTTGAACGAATCAACCCGAAAGATAAAAACGGCGCCGCCAGGGTACGCATCCACGCCGTCGGCTTCCCGGTTCCCCATACCGCGCCTGATCATTTCCACCTGACCAACAAACGTTACGCCTCACTGATGCGCGAGTTGACTCGCAGGAACGGCGGCGCATTTGTCGGTCTTAACTAATTGTCGCTAATCCTACTATACTTATGTCAGTACAAGACCAGCGCAAAATATCGTCATGCCGGCCACAGGGTTGTCTTCCATGGCGCGAGGTAAACAAAATGTTGATATTTAACAAGACAGGGGCAGGCAAACTCATCCTGAACAGCAAAATTATATGTTCGGTTGGATTATTTTTAATGTTGACCGCCTGCCAGCAATCCATGTCGCTTAAGGTCGCCAGTGAAATACCCGTCCCCCTGTTGACGCAGATGCCGATCAAGATGGGTGTTTTTTATAACGAGCAGTTGCGAAATTACGTGTATGAAGAAGACTCTGATGACAGGTCCAACTGGAAGATCAACAGCAGCGAGGCCCACATGGCGTTGTTCTATAAAATTCTTCCTTCCATGTTCGAGGAAGTAAAAGAAGTCGCCGGCATAACCACCGACGCGACGGTTGACGCCGTGCTTTTACCGAACGTCGCAGAAATGCAATTCGCCCTGCCGGGGGAAACCAAAACGGATTTTTATGAAGCCTGGATTAAATACGATATGACCCTTTATAATCAATCCGGGGACCAGATTGCAAGCTGGTCGGTTACCGGGTACGGCAAATCCTCGACTGAATTTATGAAAAGCCGTGACAAAGGACTCAATGCGGCGGTTAACCAGGCCCTGCGGGATGCGGGGGCCAGATTCGCGCTTGGATTTCCAAAAGTAAGCGGGGTAGACGCCTGGTTAGCTGAAAAGACGGGGGGCTCGATATAAAAAGCATTCGGCAGAATTGCAGAATTGGTGAGCTATGCGAATTGGCGCGTTAATTTTCATTTTGTTGCCCTCAACCGGGTTTTTGGCAGGTTGCAAGAGCGCGACGGTTATCGATGAGTATCGCGAGGCTTCCACCGCGACCATCGATCAGGGTGAGTCGATTGTCGTACTGGGACGCCGGCATAGTTCCAGTTACGAGACCGAAGAGGATTTCATAACTTGCGTCGGCAAGACCCTGGGGGAAGGTCAATCCGAGATAAGCGTCATTCCGGAAAAAACATTCGTGGACAGCATGTATCCCTATTTCGAAACCAGCACTGCGCCGATGGATGTCAAAAACCTGGATAAGCTGGCGCGGATTCCCGCTATCGCCGCTAAATTCAATGATTTCAACATACGCTATTTCATATGGATTGACGGCGCCACTGAAAGGACAGACTCGACAGGTTCCGTTGCCTGCGCAGTCGGCCCCGGCGGCGGTGGCTGTTTCGGTTTTGCCTATTGGGAAGATGAAGCCAACTATGAAGCCAGCATATGGGATTTCAAGAGCCTCGCCCTGTCAGGAAAGATCAATGCCGAAACAAAGGGGACGTCATTCATGCCGGCCATCATCATTCCAATCCCCATACTGGCTCGCGTCCAGACAAACGCCTGCAAGTCACTGGCCAACCAAATCAAGCTCTTCTTCTCAGCGCAACCAAGCTGAGGGAGAACGGACAAAGCCGGAATCCGGCGCGTTATTCCGGTGAAAGCGGGAATAACGGCGGAGACTTCCCGGACGGGCTAAATCCCCCGGCAAGGAGTCAGGCGGTTGCCATCTCCAACATGGCATGTAGCAGTACGTTGCAGCCGGCCTCCAGGTCTTCCTTGCTGGCATTTTCTTCTTCATTGTGGCTTAAGCCACCCTCGCATGGGACGAATATCATACTGGTCGGCGCCACCCTGGATACATAGACGGAGTCATGCCCGGCGCCGCTTGCCATTTCCATGTTCGAGTACCCCAGCCTCTCAGCGGCGTTACGGACTGCGTTTATACAACCATCGTCAAAATTTACCGCAGGAGAGTTCCACTCCTCTTTTACCTCCGCAGTGAGTCGATATTTACTACATTCATTCATAACGGTTTCCCCCATTATCCGATCCATATGTCCTATCTGGTCGCGCTCGGGGTGACGCATATCGACAGTCATGATCAACTGTTCAGGCACGGTATTACGCGAGCCGGGTTCAGCCCTGATAGCGCCGAAAGTGATCCTTGCCAAAGGTCTGAAATCGTCGGCGATTTGATAGAGTTTGTCGATGACCCTGTGCAGCGCCATGAAAGGGTCCCGCCGCATTTCCATCGGCGTCGTACCTGCATGACACGGCACTCCCCTGATGATTAAATCGTACCAACGCATGGCTTGCACGCCGGTTACTATGCCGATCTGTTTGTTCTTATTTTCCAATATGGGCCCCTGTTCGATATGCGCCTCAAATGCGGCCTTGACCGGCTTCGCCCGACATTTTGCCGCGCCCAGGTAACCAATCCGTCGCAATTCATCTTTTATTGTTCGGCTTTCTCCATCAAGACGGCCATGGCCGTATTCCAGGTCAAAGGCGCCCGCCCACACGCCTGAGCCTGACATCGCCGGTGAAAATCGCGCGCCTTCTTCATTGGTCCAGCAAACGACCTCTACCGGGTGTTTTGTCGCAAGATGGTTATCGTTTAGAGTACGGATCACTTCAAGCCCGGCAAGTACCCCATAAACACCATCGTATTTTCCGCCGGTAGGTTGTGTATCCAGGTGTGACCCCGCGATGACAGGCGGGAGTGAATCATTCTCACCGGCGCGCCTGGCAAAACGTTACCCATCTCATCAATGGTAATTTTACAATCGGCATCCTTACACCATGAAATAAACAGGTCCCGTCCCTGCTTGTCTTCATCGGTCAGGGCCTGGCGGTTGCACCCACCCCGCGGCGTTCTGCCAATCTCAGCCATTTCCATAAGCGACGACCACAGCCGGTCACCGTCTATTCCTGTTTTAACCTGCATATTTCACCAAATCACTTGTCATTACCGGAAAGTTATTTGCTGCCAATAAATTACCGCGATTATATCACTATCTTCACCCTGACCCCCTTTCACACTTCTCACTTCTCACTTTAAAGGGGTATATAATGCCGGCAACCTTGTCGCGCCGAGAGAAAATATTTTCAGAAGCCGGAAATGACGGAAACCGCTCACATTGAGGACCCCGCTCACTCCATGGAGGGTAATAAACGCCGCAACAAGGAATTAGCTCGTTTGTTCGGAGAGGAAACGGTAGAACAAGCCTGTCTTCTGGACATCGCCGATATGAACCTGACCGATGAAATTGCGGCAAGCATCGCTAACGGCGTTAACCAGCTCAAAAAACTAAGAGATGACCCCGACTCACAAAAGGAATTCATAGACAAGATGCGACCCGGCGCTCGCATACTGCTCTGCATGTGGATTATGGATATGGACATTCTGGAGAAAATCCAAAATCACTGACCTGCCGCTCTTTAAGCCCTATAATCACGAATCTTATGCATCCCATAGCCGACCCTTTCTTTTACTTGGTCGCAATACCCGCCATTCTGTTTGTCGGTATAGCCAAAGGAGGATTTGCCGGGACCCTGGGGGCGATAACCGTGCCTTTGATGTCGTTTGCCACCGACCCAATCACGGCGGCTGCCATACTGCTGCCAATCTTGTGTGTCATGGATATATTTGCAGCCTGGAATTTTCGGCGCAACTTTGACGTTTCCCACCTGAAAATATTACTCCCGGCCAGTTTAATCGGCATTGTCATTGCCTCGGCCCTGATGGGCAATTTAACGGAAGACCACTTACGCATAATGATTGGGGTTATCTCTCTCGGGTTCTGCCTCAGCCATTGGCTTGGTTTATCTGCACGGAGAAATAAACCGGGAAAAGCAAGCGGTTGTTTTTGGGGTGGGGTTGCCGGTTTTACCAGCACCCAGCTTCATGCGGGCGGCCCTCCGCTGAGTATCTACATGCTGCCCCAGCGCCTGGAAAAAACAACGCTGATCGGCACCATGGTCATGTTTTTCTTCTTTATAAATTATGTAAAACTCATTCCATACGGTTATTTGAATCTTCTTACCCCCGAAAATTTAATGACTTCGTTAATCCTGATGCCAATTGCGCCAATAGGGATAAAGTTGGGTTACTGGTTATTAGGCAGAATTTCGCAGGAAACCGTTTATAAAATTCTATACCTGTCACTTTTTATCCTCGGCGTTAAAATGATCGCCGAGGGCGCAATATAGAATTAAGCTATGACTCCCACAGTCATAATTTTATTTATAGAATAGAAACTCCATCTCGACCGTGGCATTGAGGGGTAGCGCGTTGACGCCGATGGAAGCGCGCGCCGGTAGTCGAATATCTTCTGTAAAGACCGCTTCCCAGGCCTGATTGATAGCGGGAAACTGATCAAATCGGGTTGTATAAATCGTCGCGCTGACAAGGTCATCCAGTGACAAGTTGAAATCGGGCAATGCTTCGAGCAGATTTTTGAGTATTTTTGCCGTTTCCGGGCCAGCCCCGCCCGGTTCCAGTTCACCGCTGTCTTTATCCAGGGCAATCATGCCGGCAGTTTTATAATAAGGCCCGGATTTGACCAGCGCGCTGTAACGAAACCGGGGCGCCGGCAGATTTTCAGAACTGAGCGCTTCAATCATGATTGGTTACCTCTCTATGGGTTGACTATAATATTACTGAAACATAAGGCCAGGCGGCTAATTCTTTACCTGATCTGCTCTATGGGTTGACTATAATATTACTGAAACATAAGGAGAAAACAAATGCGCTATTTACACACCATGCTTCGAGTCTCCGACCTGGATGAAAGCCTGTCTTTTTTCTGTGGCGTCATGGACATGCGAGAGGTAAAACGCTACGCCAGCGAAGCGGGGCGTTTTACCCTGGTTTTCCTGGCAGCGCCCGGTGATGCAGAACAGGCACAAGAATCAACCTCCCCGGTATTGGAGCTTACCTATAACTGGGACCAGGAAGAATACACCGGCGGGCGTAATTTCGGCCACGTCGCCTTCGAGGTGGATGACATCTATGCCACCTGCCGGAAGATTGCCGATAGCGGCGTGACCATTAACCGCCCGCCACGGGACGGTCACATGGCTTTCCTGCGTACGCCGGACAACATTTCAATCGAACTCCTGCAAAAAGGCGAACCACTGGCGCCACGAGAACCCTGGGCATCGGCAGGGAATATCGGCGAGTGGTAACCACATCCACCAGCGATTAAGCCGGTTTTCAGCCCGCCCCCTTGTCGAAACCTTACTAATAATTCAATCGGACTGACAAGCCACCGTAGAAATTCAGCGTCGGCGCCGGTTCGAACACCCTGCCGCCAAAACCGTTGAGACGCAGGTTGGACATGTATTTTTGATCAAACAGGTTGTTGACGCCGAGGAACGGAGATACTTCCAATCCTGCGAACCCGAAGCGGTGGCCGGCCCTGAGGTTTGATACCTCATAGGAATCGGAGATGACGGTATTGGCATTATTCACCGCCAACTTGTCAACCGCGAGGATGTCCCAGCTCAGGTAGAAACCGGAATCGTGACGATACGCCAGTTCCGCAAAAAACTGGTTCTCCGGTAAACCAGGCAAATCATTGCCTTCCGCCGCCGTATTTGTGGGAAAGCGATCGAACTCGAAGTCAGAATAAGTATAGGACGCGGTAAACTGCAATCCCCCCACGATGTCTGCGACGATGGCAACCTCAAAACCGTTCCGGTCGGTATCGGCATTCTCAAAAAACGAGCGATTGCCGATATTGGTCACGCTCACCACCTCGTCTTCCACGTCCATGATAAACCCGGCAACATCGAAATAAATACGGTCGCCGATGAGACCCCGGGCGCCAATCTCAAAACTTTCCGCGTTCTGGGCATCCACGGAAGCAAACCCGCCTAAATTTACATTGAGGTTTCTCGCCGGATTAGCCAGTTCTGTAAAGGTGGGGGTTTCGAACGCGGTCGCGTAGTTGAAATAGAAACTGACCGAGTCTGTAGCCGTCCAGGTCAAACCAACGCTTGGGCTGAATTCATCGAAATCCAGTTCGCCGGACTGGTTGGCGTTAGCCAGAAACCGATCCTCAACGGAGAGATCCACAATATCGTAACGACCACCCAGGGTAAGTTGCAGAAAATCGGTAACAGCGAGGTTGTTGCGGAAATAAAAGCCATAAGACTCTGCTTCTTCCAGCTGGTCAAAGGCCAAAGCCCCTTGTATGCCGGCGTCATTCAGATAACGTTGTCGATCATCTTCCTGAATGTCGATATCAAAACCCGCGGTAAATTGATTGGGGCGACCAAACCATTCTCCCGTATAGGTATATTGGACGCCGCCACCAAAAAAGAACCGATCAAATTCAACTACCCCGTCATCCGGGACAAACCGGATATGGGAGCCAATGGGTAAAAAAGCCTGAAAATCCCGCCACAGGTAATAATTGCGAACCCTGATCTCATGCCGCTCGCCGAATTCCCGGCGATAGATCCATCCTAACTTTTGTTGTGACAACTCTTCGCCGGCGTTGGAGCTGAGGTTTCTTGCTTGCGCCTGACGTCGGTCCGCTGCCACGTCGGCCCCATTGATGCCACCGGAATCATCCGCCTGGGGCGAATCCACCAGGTTGAAGATCACGGTCAGGTCGGAACTATCGTCAAATTCATAACGAAACTTGCTGTTCACCAGTCCATGTTCAACCCTCGAGTTAACCCGGTAGCCGTCGCTGGCCAGGTAGGAACCATTCACCAGGTAATTCAGCTTGCCGGTCTGTCCGCTAAACTTGAGCTGATATTTTTGATGGTCGTACTCACCAACTGTCACCCTGCCTTCAACAAACGGGGAATCCGCGCCGTCCTCCGTGTAAAGACTCATGACGCCGCCAGAGGCGCTGCCATACAGCGCGGAAGACGGGCCGCGGATGATTTCGACGCGACTTGTCGAACCAATATCAATGTCATCGACCCCGCTCTGACCATCGGCCAGCGTCGCAGGGAGATCATCAACGAATACCTTGATGCCGCGGATACCAAAGTTTGCCCGGGAACCGAATCCCCGGATCGCAACGCGAAGGTCCTGGCTGAAGTTGTAGCGATTTTGAAAGAATATGCCGGGTACCCGGTTCAGCGATTCATCCAGGCCCAACTGCTGGCGACCCACCTGAATATCTTCCTGTTCCACTATGCTGACCGCGCTCGAGATGTTTGCCAAGGTCTGGTCCTGCCGGGTCGCAGTGACGGTTATTTCATCGAGGTCGGCAACGCCGTAGCTCGCTGACGCCGAGAGCAGAATACCCGCGGCAACCGCCCACCTGCCAAAGTAAAAATTCCCCATTGTATACTCCCCCTGAATACGCTACTTTTTTGGTTTTGGTCAAACTAATAAAAGGGAGCAGGAAATGCACCAACCGGGAAGAAAGATACTTAATACAGTAAAATCAATGTGTTGTTGGTTTTTTTCTACACTACCCGCAAAATATTGTGGATACTATTAACCATGTTGGTCTAAATGAACCAATCCGTTCAGGTAGTTACATCCATATTATGCCCGTTTGATTTATAAATACTCCACCAACTCCAGCTGATTGCCGAAGGGATCCAAAACATACCAGGAATGCGATGGTGGGCAGGGCGCATCTTTCATCGTGATAGGGCCGATCATGGCCTTACAGCCATGCTGTTCCAGGTAGCTGATCGCGCTTTTAATATCATCTACTTCAAAACAAACGTGCCGGCTGCCGATGTCGCAATTCCGGGGAGGCGTCTTGGCGGCATCTCCAGGTTTATGGTACTGAAATAATTCCATGTTCAGGTTGTCCGTTAATTTCAACATCGCGAGCTCTAAACGAGCGCCTTTAACATTAACGTGCGCCTCAGTCCAATCACGCCCATCTTCCATCAGGGGCAGCTCTCCCGCATCAAAAGGCCCCATGCGGTATTGCAGTTTTCCACCCAGCGCTTCCGTATAAAAAGTAATGGCCGCCTCCATGTCCGGGACAGTCAATGAGACGTGGTCGACCCGTTTAATACCTGATTTGACGATACTGTTCATGGCATTTACTCCACATAAACGTGTCATGGATGTGACAGACCATATCTTCCCATCAATATTCTGACACGAGTAGTTAACTAAATTCAGGTAATTATTTCAATAGCAGTTTCTCGTCCGTGAAACCGTAGCGCTTCGTCGATACGCGATCGATATACTAATCTGGATTGATCCGATAGATACTTCTGAACTACGAGGTAAGTTTCGCCAGGAAATCGCGAATATAACTGAAGGAATCATGATTCAGATTCCAATAGCCTCGCTTGGCGGCGACGCCGACAGACAGGTGTGGGTCTTCTTTCGTTGATAAATAAGCATGAACGCGAGCCTTTTCCGGTCTTTTGATATTAACCTTCGCTTGGGCTTTGACACACTTGAAAAATGCATCTATACAAGTATTAACAGGCTCATTAACAAAGGTTTTACAAAGCAATGATTCGAGCATACCGCTTTTATCATCCTCGGGAAGAATTAATACTATAGTTGAGGGTTTTCCGGCGCTTGGTTTCCGGGGAAGATCAGGGGCATCAAGATCAGCATTCCTTAGCGCAGATTGAACACTCTGAAATGCTGACGTTGCATCCTGTTCAGCATCCCGAATAATGCCAAGGTTGGTGACAGATTGAAATCCTGGGGTCATGCGAAACGCGGCCAGGAACTTGCGTAACTCGGCTACTCCCCCAAAGTCATGGATTTCAATGTGAGAAAGAGGGAGATGTTGGCAAAATCCTTCAAAAAAATTTCTCTGATCGTTGCCTTCCACGAGAAGTTGTACATTTGATTTGATCTTTGTTGGCATTACCATATTTAGCGGATTTCCATATTGTGCCGGATCGCTGTCTCCATTGTTTCTTTCTCATAGGTGACGCACCGGGTTTCCGTTTCGATGCTATCGAGGCGATGGAGAAGAAAAGCGTCATCGTCAGATGATTTAAAGACATCTTCCGCTGTTTCGATGCATTCGTAACTGTGTGTTGTTGCAAAAATTTGTGTATTGAATCGTTTGGCTGTTTCCCGGATAACCTTCCAGATTTGGGGTAGCACAGAGTGGTGAAGGCCATTCTCAATCTCATCGATCAAGACTACGCCTCCGGGCATTGACGATATCGCCAAAACGATCCGGGCGATTTGGACCATGCCGTCCCCCATAATAGGCAAGGGCATCAATTCGCTGAGCCCGATATCCCCCCATATCATGGACTGGCCGGTGGTGGAATTAACTTCAACACCTTGCAATGCCGGCTCAATGACTTGCAGCGCCTTCACAATTAAATGCCCCTTTTTCTGCTGTCGTAATTGCCCCAGTCGCTGAGCGTCTTCCTCTATATTCTTGTTACGCGCAGAAAGAATAATGGCCGAAAACGACGTTTCCACGTTAGGTTGCTCCGTCTGAACCTGCATTAAATCGTTTATCACAGTTATGTTGTGGCTTACCTTCGCCTCCCCGTTTCGTGCGAAATCGAATACGATTACCCCGGGCACCGCATCAATATTATCCAACGGGAGTTCGATCAGGTTCGGTCGCTTCACTGAGAGCTTGACCTCCAATGCTCCACGCGAAGAATGATGCGCGGTAATTCTTATGGGTGTGTTCATGTTCAGATCATGAAACATTGGCTTCCACAAAACATTTTGTGTCACGTTTTCCAGTCCGGGCACTACCGTTATTCCGCGAAGAACATTCGCATTTAGCAAAACTGCGGGATTTGCAGCCCCGGAAAGAAGAAAAATCGCTTCAAGCAAACTGGTCTTCCCCGAGTTGTTGCGTCCGGAGAAAAGATTGATTTTAGCCAGGGAATCGATCTTGAGTGGGTTAAATGCGCGGAATTTTTGTATGTGTAACCTTGATAGCATGGCTTTTTACTCTTCAGAATGGTTTCCCATTGTCGTAGGATAGCATATTAACAATCACTTGGGGCGCTTGTACCATATACCGCATTAGCAAAAAGACGAATAGCGCCCATGGCTCTTTTGTCTGGTATGATGAAATATGATTAAGTTCTTTATCAGGAAGAAGGTCAATTGATCTACCTTGAAGATCATTGTCTATACTCGGCTTTGTCGCGTTGAGCAGAAATTTTCCATCCAGGGAGCATACAGTATCAACACGATCGTTATATTTCAGCTCCCTTTTTTTCACGATTTCCACGAATGTTTTAAGAAGAGTCTCGCGCCGAATGCTTTCAACGGCGATGCAAAAGAAAATTGATTGCCAGTGCTTGCACTCATCTCCATAGAGAAGGAATGTTTGCTCTATCGGACTATTCCGATTGATATAGGCCTTTCGGACCAAGGCTTTATAGCTTGAACATTTTTCAAATGTATCTCTGAGTGTCTCTGTATTAAGGTTTGTTTTAATCTCCCCGCAGGCATAGGTTGCTTCCACTGGAAACATCTGGGCGTCATCGCTATAGAAAATGCGGGGTGTATTCAACCTGTCATACAGAATGATGTCCATTTGCTTTGAAACGCCACCCTCCGCGTCAACGACAAAACCGTTTCCCACAGCAACTTTCTCCGGTAAAACTTCTTGTAATTTAGCCCGGATTAGATTTTCGATAAGTGCGCCGGTCTCACCCGCGTGTGGTATCGAAGACCGAGCTTGTCTGATTTCCGCGGCGAGGGCCTTATGGGTAGTTGATAAAATGTTGCGATAAGGTTTTTTATTCATCCTGTCACTCGCATTTGTCGAGAGCCGATTGGCATATGGCAGATTTCGGTAGATATTCTCCCGATAACTCCAAGGGTCGGGCATAATTGTAACTGAACAGCCCTGATGGAGAAACTACAAACCGGCTTGACTGCGACCGGCCGTTTGTGATTAAAACTTGTCAGAATGACCATCTAAATAGCCGTCAGGTCAGAGTAAAATTCTCGTGCTATCAGGGGTTCGGGGTCGGCGGCGTGGACTGGCGCCGCGCCGAGTTTTATGAGGTGGGCGTTGTCCAGAGAATCCAGGGTATATACCGGTTTTCCTCCGGCGAGCGCGTTCTTGCATAATTCCTCGATCTTTCCCCCCTTTTCGGCGTGAGCGATGAGGATGCGGTCGGCAAGGGCAGCGACATAAGCATTGCGGCGGGCAACGATGCTTGCTGTGGCGCGGCGAATGCTGTCGTCGAAGAAGGAAAGGAGCAGGAGTTGTCCGTCGGCCAGTGGTTTCTTCCATTCAGCAGGCACGCGCATACGGCCAAGTCCCCGCGCCGGACAGACGACTGCGGGTGTCGTGCCCCGCAGCAGCAGGGGCAGGCAATCTTTCTCCATGGAGGACTGAAACCCGCCGATTATCGCCACGTTCGCGCTACGAAGCGCCCGCGTGAGGTCGTAGGTCTTGAGGATAATATCGCCAGGACAGCGCACCGAGCAGAAGAAGCCGAGCAGCGGTCTGGCAAGCGCGTCGAGGTTGCCCTGCACCGTGACGGCAGGCGACTGCCCTTTATCGGAACAACGCCGCAACGCCGCCGGATAACCGGGGGCATCAGGCCTCAGGAGGATTCGATTCTCAAGAGCCATCCATAGCATCCGACTTTCAATCGTTTAAATCCATATTGCTGAAGTAAACTTTACTTTACCGTCTTGTCATGCGATCTTGTTGAGCATCACCGGACGAAGTTCGTAGATTCGACCATACTGCGAGGCGGACTCCAAATCACCCCGGCGAAGCGCTTCACGCACATCATCCAACTTATAAGCATCCTCAACACTCAAGTAAGGAGCCCAACCGCCGGCGCCCTCTACGAGTTGAATGTCAACTTCAGCCACATAATGCCCCTCATGCACGTACTTGGTTTTCTGTTTCACCATCATCGCCTCTCCAGGAATGCTTCATCCCAACGTTTCGGGTCCGGCTTGTATGCCGTAATCAATACGGCGGGATAAGTTGTGGGTCCAACCGATTTGTGCAACTGGCGGTTGCACTTTTGGCAGATCTCGGTAGAGCAGGTAGAACTCCCGCATGTGGAACACGCTCCTTCCCGAAGCGCTGGGGCCTACCTCTGCTCCCGGAAAGCTTGGAGATCGAACGTTCCGCGTCCTCGCCGGATCTTACCGTGCAATGTCCCGAGACGAAAGTAATCGATGCGTCTGGGTCGCAGAATAAAGCCATTTGGCCCTTCTTCCAGCTCGATTTGATCGCCGGGACCCACGCCTGGCGCGTCCGACACGTTGGCTGGGAAAGTGACTTGTCGCTTTGATGTAATCTTGATCACCATGATAGTTCTCCTTACAAAAGTATTATACCAGTAAGGCGACAGAATCAAGCATGATGTCAGTGTCCAATCAGGCCCATCGAGCAGATGATGCTCGGCTCCTGGCGTTCACCTTCTTCATGCGCGAGGCAAAGTTGGTCTCCATCCCACCACTCGCCGAATCGAACCAGGAGCTCAAGGAGAGTCATGGCGTCAACCACGTCGTTTGTGGGCAGCCGGTCACCCTTGCGCCCGCTATTTTATTATTTTTTTATCCAGCAGCAGGTTGAGAGTAAATCTTACGCCGAAGCCCGTGGTATCGGTGGGGATATGGGCCAGGCCGCCTTTGTGGTTGTCGCCGGAGAGGTCCATGTGTATCCACGGGCAGTCGTTCTTGACGAACCGCTTGAGGAACCGCGCCCCAAGGATGTGGTCTGCGCCGGGGTCGGCGCTGCATTGCTTGATGTCGGCGAACTTGCTTTCCAGGGCCTCATCGTAGTCGTCGTCCATGGGAAACGGCCAGACCCGTTCGCCACTGTCAACGCCGGCCTTGATAAGGTCAGGCAAAAGATCGGCGCGATTGGTGAATACCCCGCTGTACGCCTTGCCGAGGGCATATACGCAGGCCCCTGTCAGGGTGGCATAGTCGATAATCAGCCCGGGTTCGGCGCGGGACGCCAGCACAAGGGTATCCGCCAATACCATCCTGCCCTCTGCATCGGTATGGACGACTTCAATGGTGGCGCCATCGACAGCGGTAATAATATCGCCGGGATTATAGGCGTCCGGGCCGATGTGGTTGGTGCATATCGCCAGCCAGCAATCAACAGGGAAGCGGACCTTGAGCCGGGTCAAGGCCAGTAGCGTACCCAATGCGACTGCGCTCCCCCCCATGTCCTCGTGCATTCCGACCATGCCATTATGTGGTTTTAAATTAACGCCCCCCGTATCAAAACAAATCCCCTTGCCGACCAAGGCCAGCCCGCCAGTGGATGCTCCGCCGGCAGGTTGATAGCGCAAATGTAAAATCCCCCCGTCTTTATGCGGGCTTCCCTGGGCGACGGCCAAAAACGCGCCGGCCTTCTTCTCCTCCAGTTGCTTGATGCCCAGGAATTGACTTTCCCAGCCGTATTCACCGGCTAACCGGGTGATACGTTCACGATACAAGGCGGGGGTCAATTCATTATGGGGCAAGGCGGTAAGATAACGCGCCAGGGCATTGCCCGCATCCTCCGCAAAAGTGCGCCTGAATCCATGCTTTGTCGCTACGCCGTGAAGTTTGACGAGCTCCAGCCTGCCCCGTTTTTCAGGCTTGCTGCGATAATCAGGCATATCCGCAGCGGCGGCAAGCGCAGCCGCCAATACCGCCTCGGCGACCCGCTCGGACTGTTTCGGAGAAAATCCGACGATAGCAATACCTAATTCGGTTGGATGAAAATCACGATGTCCATTAATTAGTTTGCGTGACAGGGTGAGGATGGAGAACGCCGGCTGTTCCGGCTTCAGCGTCGCCAGCGCCACGCGGCAGGCCTTGTCGTTGGGCAAATCCGTTATCAGTACAGAAGGGCCGCCGTCTCTGTCCTGTTGCAAGCGGTTATAGCGTTTTTGCAAGGCGGCGCTATAAGGAAATATCGGCCATTCCTGTTTTGCGTCTGTATCCCTGAGCACGATCAACCAGTGTTCCAGCGCATCGAACTGGGCGATGGTCGGGAGTTTGCGGGAGTATTGCAGTTTTGCCTGTTTCATATCTTTTATTACAGGGGCATTAATTTTTCTGGTCATATCGGTAAGTATCATCTATACTTGATGTTGAGTAAACGGGCAACCCGGATTAATCCGGGCTGCCCGGATAATTACGGATTGCCTATCCCTGGATAAACCCTGGAGGTAGCAATTATGAACCTTGATTATCAACTCAATGCTGGTACTGACTCTGTGGTTATAGCAGAGAAAAGTGGAAACGACTGGTACACCATAGTCAGGGACGGCGAAGTGAAAGGAGGTGACCAGCTCACCGACAAGCGCTGTGCCCAGACCTTTGAGGTCATTGGATTTGGCGCGCCCTTCTATGTCGCTGAAGTTTGTATCGAAGACGCCGAAACCGACTACTACACGACTATCATAATCGACCACCATGAGGCGGTCAGAAATTATGTCAGTTATGAAACAATAGCAGTCTGCCAGGCATTCTTGAAACCGGTATGCCATGATTCCGGCGACCAACAGCAAAATGACAGCTATATCGCACTTGCATCAGGTTGGCGCTGACCGGCGAAAAGGCGATCTCGCGATCGCCTTTTTTTATGGGGCCAGCGAGGGACGAACCATTCCCGGTTGACCCTGCCCTATACATGATAAGGAGATTAGATAAATGCAACGGATACTCTACATTGCCCTCTTATTCATAACCCTGGCGTCGGCGCAGGCCGCTTATAGCGGGGGTTTATTAACCGGCGTAACGCGCCTGTCTTGTGAAGCCCTGCTCTGCTTGTCATCAGGCGTGCGGCCAGGGGCGTGCAGCGCGGCGCTGTCTTATTATTTTGCCATCAAAAAAACCACCTGGCCCGCTACCTTCGCAGCCAGGCTGAAGTTCTTGAACAAGTGCCCGACGGGTAGTCCCGGACTTGCCAGGGCGATAGCGAGCGGGGCCGGCAGGTGTGAAATTAAAAATTTGACGACGACCTTGAACGCAATGTCACGCTGGGTCAGGTATGATGAGGATGAAGTTCCCGACGTCGATCATTTCCTGAACGCGACTCCTTCTTACTGTATCGCCTACTTCAATCATCCCTTGACAAGCGGATTCAACCTGCCCAAATACAAAAAAGTCTGTGCCGACCCTGATGCGCCGGCGCCGGCATACGGATTTGGCATGGGGACAACCCCGGCGTTGCAAAAACCCTGTTACCTGAAATGGGGGGAGTGATCGTCCATCGTCGTCATTGCCCCGAACCTTTGCGCAGAATGGGGGCAGGTCTTTGATTTATGATGGTGGGGAGGGCCGGGTGTTTCGCTTATTGCCATACTATTGACTGTCATCGATATAGTCGGGGTCAACGCTCACCCAGGAGATATAGACTATTTCCGCCAGCTTGCCCGGCATTTTCAGCATGGCTACCCTGGCCGGCAGCATCATCAGGGTATTGGGATGAAAGCACACATGAAAGGGGTCAGGTCTTTGATTTATGATGGTGGGGAGGGCGGGGTGTTTCGCTTATTGCCATACCATTGACTGTCATCGATATAGTCGGGATCAACGCTTACCCAGGAGGTATAGACTATTTCCGCCAGCTTGCCCGGCATTTTCAGCATGGCTACTCTTGCCGGCAGCATCATCAGGGTATTGGGATGAATATAGTACGCGTCTTCCTGGGTGATCATGTTTCTTTCATCGTAGACCTCGCCACCAGCTTTATTGATATTGATGTTCATGCGATAGCGGCTGGCTTGCCTTGTGCCGCTTTGCTGCGCCGCATATTCAGCCGTCTCAAAGTCACTGGGCTGGTAGTACAAGGACATCTTGCAGTTGTTTTCAACGCTGGACTCCAGGGCCTCTACATTCACCAGCTTCCTGTTCACTGACCTTAAATCACCCAGACTTTGATAAGCGATGGCGACGTGGCAATCAAACCCGGTGATCGTCGCCAGCATGTCTCCCAGGACGTCGGCGGCGAGAAACTTCACTTCATCTATGCCCATGAACAGGTGGCTGGTACGTTCGCGCCTGCCATACAGCCGCATCGCCGCCTGCAACAGGCACAACAGCATTATTCGGGTAGCCCGTTTGACAACCGGGTCCGACGCGGAAGAGCGCACGTAGAGCACCGCGTTTTCACGTAACACGCGCTCTATATCGACTCCTTTGTTTCGCCCCGGTTTAAGCGCGGACAAAGCCAGCATTTCTTTTGTCAGGTTACTGACCGTCGGCGGCGGCGCTTTTGCATTCCTGAACATCCTCGGCAGGTCGATCAGCTCCTTGCTCCACTGGTTGAAAACAGACTCCAGGAATTCGCGCTCGCCGATCTTGTAATAATCCGCCGTATCGCCTCTTTCAGCGAGGTCATAAGCCTGCATCAACCGGGTTCTTATTTCCCGGTCCGTGCCGGTCCTGAAGGGCGACCACTTGCCCTGTAGCCCACCGTTAAAATCTACCGTTACCAACCGCCGGCCGCTGTCTTCGCAGGCCTTTCTCATGATGCCCAAGGCATGTCTGTCCGGCTTGACGTCGAAAAAAACCGTGCAAAAGCCCTGGCGGATCGATTGATCCAGTTGCAGGCCGAACAAGATGCCCTTGCCCGTCTGGGTGGGGCCTACCACTCTCTGGTTCCAGGCCTTCCAGTCTTCGATATCGACGTACAGGGGCGAGTTGTCCTCTTGCAATCCGATGAGCATCTTCCCTGCTTTATAGTATTTGCCGGGTTGGAAATTTTTCTCGTCGAACCGGTCCGATTCCGAACGTATATCCGAAATGGAATTGCCTCTTTGCGATACCCGCCTGAATATGTACCAGGACGAAAACCAGGGGTACAAATATCTTAAAAAAATGATCTTTGTGATAAATCCGGCAAGCAATGCGCCGAGCAACAGGCCCCACATTCTCCAGGCCTGGGCGATCACAACGATATTGATGACGTTGTTTGCAACCGTGATATTGCCTGAGACGTTTACAGCCAAGGACCAAAGAATGCAGGGGAACCCCAAGGCCAGTAGCAGGAATGCAATCAGCAGTACCCGTCTTGAATGCAGCAAGACGTGCTCTGATGTCGTCAATTCTCTCTCTGATGCAAGCGGCAGGAACCCGACCAGGGTGAACGCATACAAAACCGTTGCGAGACACACCCATAACCAAGGGTCGCTCCAACTTACCAATCGGGCTAAAATATCATCCATGAGGGCATCTCCATGTCTGTGACTCCGTATGTTCAGCCCCGGATTATACCAGAATTTCCATTGGGGCGATCAATGTATTAGAATAACTACAGGAGTCCCCGCTGTTCGTCGAAAAAACAGCCACCAAACCCACTGTTAGCGGGAACTATCGGAATAACCGGGAATAAGTAAAAAGGAACGACAGGGATAAATCATGCTGACCGCATTGACCGCCGATGACTGGGAACTGGTAAGGTTCTACCTCTCCCCGATTCAATCACTTATCGACAGCGATACGGTGACGAATATCATGGTCAACCGTTATGACGACATCTGGGCGGATGACCTGGACAAAGGCATGTACAGGACGAACCTGTCTTTTCAAACCGATGCCGCCGTGGCGACCCTCATAGAGCAAATCGCCAATGCGCTGTCACAATACTTCGACCCGGTTAAGACCCCCATCATTAATGCGCGATTGCCTGACGGCAGCCGCGTCTGCGCCACCCTGCCTTCGGCAACGCCCAGCGGTTGCACCCTGTCGATTCGCCTGCACCGGCGCGACAGCCTTGATCTCGAACGCATGGCGCAAACCAATACCATCAATTCAGAGATAAAGCTCTTTTTACTCGATGCCGTCGAACGCGGCGACAACCTCCTGGTTTCAGGCGCAACCAACAGTGGCAAAACAACGCTTTTGAATGCCTTGTCGTTTGCCATCCCACCCCGTGACAGGATCGTGATCTGTGAAGACGTTGCAGAAATCAAGATCCACGCGCCGAATGCCATACAAATGGAAGCGCAAAAACGGGACGGTGATGATACCGACCCCGTTACATTGGCAAAACTGCTGGCGACTTCATTGCGGCAAAGACCGGACAGAATCATCGTTGGGGAGATAAGGGAACCGGATGCGGCTGACGTTTTCTACCAGGCCTTGAATACCGGTCATCGCGGCGTTTATACCTCTTTACACGCCAATAACTCGAGGGCGGCCCTCAACCGGCTGGTAAGCCTGACCGCAGGCGGGTCAAAACTGCCGTTCAACGTCATTGAAAGCGAATATCTGCACAACCTGGACTTGTTTCTGCACATGGATTTTTTAGCCGAACGGGAGCGCCGGCGATTGGTGGAAATCTATGCAGTCGAAGCAGGCGAGCTAAAACCCCGTTTCATCTACAACGCCGATAACGACACTTGGTCAAATAAGGAAATCACAGGCTGAATAAGCGTTCCCGATCCCCTTGCCCACAAATGAAGTTTTTAGATATTTGCCTTCCCTGCTTTATACTGTGCGCTTTAATTGAATAACGCCAACGTTGCGATGACATCCAGGATGAAAACAACCAAGCCTTGGGCCGGGCGATTTAGCCAAGCCACGGACGGTTTCGTGGAGAGGTTTACACAATCCGTCTCTTTCGACTGGCGTTTGGCCCCCTATGATATCCAGTGCTCAATCGCCCACGTGACGATGCTGGCACGCGTCGGGGTACTGTCTGCCGATGAATGCGAGCAAATCACCAATGGGCTGAGCGACATCCTGGATGAGATTGAAACAGGGAAGTTCGCCTGGAAACAGGAACTGGAAGACGTGCATATGAACATCGAGACCGCGCTGGTTGACAGGCTTGGCGAGGTGGGGAAAAAAATACACGCCGGCCGTTCACGCAACGACCAGGTTGCTACGGATATGCGCCTGTTCCTGCGCGCCGAGGTGAAAAACATATCGTCATTGCTGCTGCAGAACATGCAGGCACTGGTCGCGTTGGCCGAGCGGGAAACCGACACCTTGATGCCGGGTTTTACACACTTGCAAGCGGCGCAGCCTGTCACCTTCGGTCACCATATCATGGCCTGGTATGAAATGTTGAAGCGCGACCAACAACGGCTCCGGGACTGTCTGGATCGTATTAACGTAATGCCGCTGGGGGCGGCGGCGTTGGCCGGCACGCGCTTTCCCATCGACCAATCTTTTACCGCCGAATTGCTGAAATTTTCAACCGTGGCGGAAAATTCGCTGGATGCCGTGAGTGATCGGGATTTTATTATTGAATTCTGCGCTGATGCCGCGCTCATCATGATGCACTTATCCCGGTTTTCCGAAGAACTGGTGCTCTGGTTGTCGCCACAATTCGGTTTTATCGATATTGACGACGCCTTTTGCACCGGTTCTTCCATCATGCCGCAAAAGAAAAACCCGGACGTGCCGGAGTTGATACGCGGTAAAACGGGACGCGTTTATGGTGACCTGGTGGGCCTGCTGACCGTGATGAAAGGCCAACCGCTGGCTTATAACCGGGATAACCAAGAAGACAAGGAGCGCCTGTTCGATGCAGTGGACACGGTGAAACTGTGCCTGGAAGCCTGCGTCAACCTGGTTCCTTCCATACGGGTAAACCGCGCGGCCATGCTGGCGGCCGCGGAGGGGGGCTGCTTGACCGCTACCGACTTGGCGGATTACCTGGTCCTGAAAGGGGTGGCATTCCGGGATGCCCATGCCATCGTCGGCGGCATCGTACAGCACGCCATGGCGCAGGGCCGTGACCTGGCTCAAATGCAACTCGCCGAGATGCAGAAATTTTGCGACAAAATCGAAGAGGACGTTTACGGCTACCTGGACCTGCAAGGCTCAGTATCGGCCAGGGATCATACCGGCGGAACCGCCCCGGACAGGGTCAAACAGGCCGTCGCGCAGGCACGGCAGTACTTGTCGACGCTTGGCGACGCCGGGAATGGCAGTGCATGATAAAGCTGGTAAAGCTGTTATTCTGGCTGGTCGGACTCGCCGTCATCCTCGTCCCAGCGACAATTATTACAATCGTATCGATCGACCTCAACGAGCATAAGGATTGGCTGACGGCTGAATTCCGTGAAAAGACCGGCAGGTCCCTGTCCCTTGATGGAGATATCAACATCACCCTGTATCCCTGGCTGGGACTGGAAGCAAACGGGCTTAGCCTCGGCAATGCGCAAGGGTTCGGCGATGCGCCTTTCCTGCACGTGGACTATATCAAGCTGCGGGTAAAATCAATCCCCCTGTTGCGCGAAGAATACGAGGTGGACACCGTCCATATCCGGGGCGCGGTGATTAACCTTGCAAGGAATGAACAAGGTGTTTCAAACTGGGACGGCCTCATTAGCGGGGATGAACCGGAGCATGATGCGCCGGCGCTGCCTTTAGCCTCGATCATCCTCGGGGGCGTCGCCGTGGAAAACGCCAGGGTCACCTGGGATGATCAACAGGCGGCGGTTCGCCATGACGTTTCCGACCTGAACATCTCAACGGCTGAGCTCGAATATGGCAAACCCATCAATTTCAACCTGAGTTTTCACGGGAAAAGCAATAAACCGGCGGTGGATTCGACAGTCAGGCTGACCGGCATCATTACCTACGATACGGATGCGCGGCAATACGCGGTTTCGCCACTGGATATCAACGCCCTGATTAAAGGCAAAAACATACCCGGCGGGGAAACAACGGCAACCTTGTCAGCCGGGGTGAACGTGAACCTGGATGACGAGACAGCATCGATTTCCGATGGCAAAATCGATGCCTTGGGGATGACAATCGAGGGCAATATCAGCGCCAGCCGCATCGAGTCGCCCAAGCCTTCAATCAACGCGACGGTAAACGTGCAGGGTTCAGACCTGGGACTGTTATTCAAGGTGGCCGAGATTGAACCGCTGGCATCTCAATTGGCCCGGCTGGGGGACCGGGATTTTCAAGTCAGCGCGGCAGTAGACGCGAATCTTGAACGTGGTGATATAGACCTGTCCGAACTGTCTGCAAACCTGCTGGGCGCTGCCGTCACCGGCGAGGTGAAGGCACGCAACATCCATTCCGACACGCCGGGTTATCAAGGTGAATTAAATGCAAGGGGGCCGGATTTACCAACCCTGTTGAAGGTGGTTGGGCAGTTACAGGGAGGCAAAAACCCGACTTTAACCGACTATGGAAAAAAATTGGCGAATACCCCGGCGAAGGCATTCAGGCTGGCAGCGAATTTTGATGCCGACTTGAAAAGCGGTGACGTATCTGTCCCGGTATTGTCGATCAATGCCTTGGGTATCAGCGCAACCGGCGCATTGGATGCAAAGAACATGCAGACCCAAAAAGGGACGGTGAGCGGAAATCTGAACGTAAAAGGCGCCGAAATATCGGGATTGCTCACAGCCTTCGATCAAGCTGACCTGGCCCAGGTCTTACGGTCAGTGGAGCTTGATACCCGAATCCAGGGAACGCGCGCCGGCATCGCGCTGGCGCCCTTGGCCCTGGAGGCCGTAATCGCCGGGAAAGACATCCCCGGTTCGCCGGTAAAAGTAGTCCTTGATGCCGATGCCAAAATCAATTTGGACGAGGAGACCCTCACCCTCCATAGGTTTTCCCTGGACGGCCTCGGCCTGAAATCGGCGGGCAACCTCCGGGTGGATAAAGTATTAAGCGCCCCTGCTTTCAGCGGACAGGTCGACGTTCAACCTTTTGACCCGCGCAAACTCGCGGGACAACTCAAACAGAAGCTGCCGGTCGCCACGGACTGGTGGGCCTTGACCAGGGTGGCCTTATCCAGTCGATTCAACGGCTTGGCAAGCGAGTTGAATTTAAGCAAGCCGGCATTCCAGCTGGATGAGACCAGGTTGACCGGCGAACTCAAGATCGCCGATATGGATGAAAAACCCGCCCTGCAATTCAATTTGAACGTAGACGAAATCAATTTGGACGAGGAGACCCTCACCCTCCATAAGTTTTCCCTGGACAGCCTCGGCCTGAAATCGGCGGGCAATCTCCGGGTGGATAAGGTATTAAGCGCTCCTGCTTTCAGCGGACAGGTCGACATCCAACCTTTTAACCCGCGCAAACTCGCGGGACAATTCAAACAGAAGCTGCCGGTCACCACGGACCGGCAGGCCTTGACCAGGGTGGCCTTATCCGGTCAATTCAACGGCTCGGCAAGCGAGTTGAATTTAAGCAAGCTGGCATTCCAGCTGGATGAGACCAGGTTGACCGGCGAACTCAAGATCGCCGATATGGATGAAAACCCCGCCCTGCAATTCGATTTGAATGTAGACGAAATCAATTTGGACCGATATATGTCACCGGCGCCCGCGCAACGGAACAAATCGACCGCAAAGCGGAAAACCCAACGGGCGGGGGAAATTGAAAAGGCGGCAAACAGCCAAACCAGGGCAACGGGAATCTTCGTTATCCCCGTTGATACAGTCCAAAAACTGAATATGGCCGGCGATTTCGATGTTAACAAGTTGATTGTCTCGAATGCGACGCTGGAGAGGGTGAAATTGCGCATGGATGCAAAGGATGGCGTCGTGAAAATGGCGCCGGTATCAGCCGATCTCTACCAGGGTCGGTTTTCCGGAGACATCGAATTGGACGTGAACCCCGCAAGCCCAAGACTCGCGCTCAACTCGCGCCTGCAAGGCATACAGGCCGAACCCTTGCTTGAAGACGTGACCGGCAAAGCGAAATTTCGCGGGAAGGGAGATTTCAGCGCCACGTTATCCGCCACGGGTGAAAACAGCGATCTCATGAAACAGAATTTGGACGGTCAAATAAGCCTGAACCTCAGTGACGGCGCCATAATCGGTTTTAACCTGGAAAAAACACTGCACACATGGAAGCAATCCAAACAGGACGAGCTTTATGATATTGAGGAAACGGAGGTCACCGATTTTTCAGTATTGACCGGCAATCTCGTGGCAAACGCGGGGGTGGTCCGAATGGATGACTTGAATGCCGAGGCCCCGACTTTTCGATTAACGGGCAAGGGCATACTCGCGGACTTGCACACCGATATCATCGATTACCGGGCATCGGCGACTGTTACAGGCGCCTCAAAGGAAGCCGGCGGTAAAGGGTTGGCTGAATTAATCGGATTCGATTTGCCCGTCAATATCAAGGGACCCCTGGATAATCCAAAAGTGGAACTGGCTTGGGGGGTGATATTAGGTTCATTGCGCCCGGATAAAATCGTGGATGAAATCTTCCACGTTATCGACTTGTCTATTCCCCATGCCGATAAATCCGCTGATTAGACGGACGGAGAACCTGGGCTTGATCTGTTGAAAGCAGGATTGAAAAACATAATACAGCCCGATTTCCGGGTCCCGCCCCTTATCGGGCCGCTGCTGATAAAACATGAAATGGCGCGGGAAGCGCGGGATACCATCCTGAATATCGAACGATTGGCAAGCCATGAGTGAGCTCGCCGCTTTATTGCCGCCCTGGTTCAAACAGTATGGACGGCGTGATCTTCCCTGGCAGGAAGACGCCTCTCCTTATCGCGTCTGGGTCTCCGAGATCATGTTGCAACAGACCCAGGTTAAAACGGTGATACCTTATTTCATCCGGTTCACTGAACGCTTCCCGGATGTCAGCGCATTGGCCGCGGCGCCATTGGATAAGGTCTTGCATCTTTGGACGGGTTTGGGCTATTACGCCCGGGCCAGGAACATGCACCGCGCCGCGCAGGTTATCGACCAGGATTTCGCCGGCCGGTTCCCTTCGGACCTGGACGCCTTGATGGCCTTGCCCGGTATCGGTCGCTCTACCGCGGGGGCCATACTCGCATTGAGTTTTAACCACCCCTACCCCATTTTAGACGGTAACGTAAAGCGCGTATTAACCCGCTTTTACGGGATACATGGCTGGCCCGGCCATAAACAGGTGGAAAACCGGTTATGGCAGTTGGCCGAACAGGCGACCCCGCAACGGGAACCGGCCGTCTATACGCAAGCGATCATGGACCTGGGCGCTACCGTCTGTACCCGTGCCCGCCCGCTTTGCGCCCCTTGTCCACTTGCATCAGGTTGTCATGCGTTCAAAAACGGCGAGCAGGACCAGCTGCCGACCCGGAAAACAAAAAAAACCATCCCGGTCCGCCAAGTCGTTTTTGCTATTCTCGAAAATGAGCAAGGGGAAATTTTATTGGAAAGACGCCCTCCCGCCGGCGTATGGGGTGGCCTGTGGAGTTTCCCGGAATGCAAATCGAATACGGAATTGCTGGCATGGATAAAGACCCGTTATTCCCCAGTATCGGAAGAGTTAATCTCCCTGCCGAAAATCAGGCACACTTTCAGCCACTTCCATCTTGATATTACGCCGGTTAAAGTCATTATTCGTGATCAGACCGATGAAATACGGGATAATGAACAATTCCTTTGGTACTCGCCGAAACAGGCGCCGGAGATAGGCATGGCGACACCCGTAAAGGAGCTAATCAACCGATTATATTAACGTAACCTGAACCCGACCCGTAGGGGCATTGCCAGTAGTAGCACCGGGCGGCTTTTGCGACACCCTCCTTGAGGGGGAGAGTCAGAGCCTACCCCTGGCTTGAGCAGGGGGAAATAATGCGCCACTCCGGTTCCCGTCTTGGGTTCAGGTCGTCACTCAGAGGAGAAAACGTCATGTCACATACCGTAACGTGTATAAAACTGGGCAGGGAATCAGAAGGGCTGGCCGCCCCGCCCTATCCGGGCGAACTGGGAAAACGAATCTATAACAATGTTTCACAGGAAGCATGGCAGATGTGGCTGTCACATCAAACCATGTTGATAAATGAATACCGTCTGACCCCGTTTGAACCGAAAGCGCGGAAATTTTTAGAGCAGGAAATGGAAAAATACTTCTTTGGCGAAGGCTCCGAAAAGCCACAGGAGTATGTCCCCCCTGCCGGATAACGCAAGGGGCCAAGTCTTTGATTTTTAATGCCTTGCTAACTGGACTGAAAGAAAGTTCAGGAGCTGTTTTGGCGTGACCTTGCGCAGAACGGAAAAACAGCCCGCTTGACTGAAAACCCAAACTTGGATTTAATACGCCCCTTCCACCCATGCCACGTAACTCGTGACTTATCGTTGACTTGGCCAGGTAGCTCAGTTGGTAGAGCAGGGGACTGAAAATCCCTGTGTCGGCAGTTCAATTCTGTCCCTGGCCACACCTTTTCTACACAGTAAGTTATGGTATTTGTAATACATGGAGAAAGATGAATCGTGCCATTGATATCGACACCGACTACTCGATCTCGCTCCGCTCGTCTGGGATTGCGTGCGACGCCGGAGCAGGAAATGATCCTCCGCCAAGCCGCGCAGGTGAGGCAGAAGACGTTGACTGAGTTCATTCTTGAAAGCGCCTATCAGGCTGCCCAGAATACGCAATTGGCGCCACGTTGACCTGAACGGAATAAGCGCTGAGGAACGTGAATTGATTACACAACTGACACAGGAATATGGCTATGGCGTCATCAATGCCTGAGTTCAAGCGCCCGAGACATCTTCGGGTATGGAAGGCCTTGACATGTTTCGATGCCGGGTTTCTCAACGATACCTGTTGTTACTTCGGCAGCGGCTGCCGGTCTGGAACGAGCGGCTAATGCTTACGGAGAGGTAGTTGTCGCTTCATTAACAAAGGCCATCAGCAAGTTGGAGAATGACAAGAAGTATTTCCAGCATTGCTTGCGCGAATTGGCAATTTCAGACGACAGAAACCTGCGTAGTGGACTACGCACATTATTGCAGGTAATTTTAGGGTAATTAAAAATTAGAATTTGAATTATCCTGAAATTACTGGTAGAGTCTGTACTCATGATTTATCGAGACCTTACTCCGGAACTAACCAAGGCAGCGACCCGGGCGCCTGTCATAACGCTTACCGGCCCCCGGCAGAGTGGCAAAACCACGTTGTGCCGCGCCTTGTTTCCCAACCATGCGTACCGAACGCTTGAAGCTCCGGACGAACGTGCTTTCGCGCTGGAGGATCCACGAACATTTCTGACACAATTCCCGGACGGCGCCATCATTGATGAGGTGCAGCGTGTGCCCGAGTTGCTCTCCTATCTACAAGGTATCATCGACGATAACCCGGCGCCCGGACGCTGGGTCCTCAGCGGTTCACAAAACTTATCCCTGTTGGAATCGGTCAGCCAGTCGCTGGCGGGACGAACCGAGGTGCATCAATTACTACCATTGACCTGGAGTGAGATCAGACGCTTTACCCAATACCCCGCGGGCCTCGAAGAAGCCCTGTTCAGCGGCGGCTATCCACGCATATTCGATCAGGATCTCGAGCCGTCGGCCTGGCTGCGTTCCTACGTCGCTACTTATCTCGAACGGGATGTGCGAACGCTCAGTAACGTCGGCGACCTCGTGGCATTTCAACGTTTCGCAGAATTGTGCGCCGGTCGCACTGCACAACTGCTCAACTATTCTTCCCTGGCCAACGACTGTGGTATCTCACAGCCAAGCGCCAAGGCCTGGTTCAGCATTCTGGAAGCGAGTTTTATCGCCTTTCGCCTGCCGACATTTAATGCAAGGCCACGTAAACGTCTCGTAAAGATGCCAAAGCTGTACTTTTATGATACCGGCCTTGTCTGCTGGCTGCTGGGAATCCGCGAAGCGCAACAGCTCCGCTCGCACCCACTGCGCGGCGCCATCTTCGAGACCTGGATGGTTTCGGAAATCCTGAAACACCGCACCAATCGGGGCGAAACCCGGGGACTCTCATTCTACCGGGACAGCAACGGAGCTGAAATCGATCTTATTATTGAACAACCAGATGCCCTGACGCTGCTCGAAGCCAAGTCCTCCGCGACCCCATCGAAAAGGTTATTCGACAGCGTCAGGCGAGTTCGACGACATTTCCCTGATGCGCCCCTGCCTGATGTGGCGGTCGTCTACGGTGGAGAGGAGTTTCAACAGCGCGGAGACGGCCGGCTGATACCGTGGCGGATGCTGCGGACAGCAGCGCTACCCCATGCAGGTACCGTCGTACAGGTCGTCTCGGGAGGACAGCCTATCGCGAATGCCGACATCCTCGCATTGTTTCCGAACAAAACCTGTAAGTCCGCGCAGACCGATGAACACGGCGAAGCGATTCTTGAGTTGCATTCCAGCCATCTGCCAATGACGGTATTCGTGGCCGCCAGTGGGTTTGGAGGACGCCTTGAGCGGAATTGGGTACCCGCCGAACGCGTACTCCATATCAATCTGTTTCCGCTACGGGGCGGTGGCGCGACCATTTTCCCGGGAGGAACAGGCTATATTCCAGGTTTAGTGGGGCGTTTGAATCCCATTCGGGACACCCATGACAGAACGTATCTGTACGCTGATAATATCGCCATCAACGGCGGGCAACTGCAGCCGGTATCCTTCCAGCCGGGCGAAGAAATGCACCTTGCCGATGCCGAGGGCAACGAGTTGCTGGCGCTAATCTTCGAGGTCTTGGGACACTCAGCGCTGGTGGGGTATCGTCAATGTCCTCCGGCGCCAGGGGCAGACGCGTGAGCGCACAACGAGAAGCTTCAGGTTATTAACGATTATCATCTGGGGTTATTCGATATCCTGGGATGCTCAGCGCTGGTGGGGTATCGTCAATGTCCTCCGGCGCCGGGGGCAGGCGCGTGAGCGCACAACAGAAGCTTCAGGTTATTAACGATTATCATCCGGGGTTAACGGGTTTAATATTTCCGGGGGATAAAACGATATGGACAGGTTAGTTATGTTCCGTAATTTTTTTAGCAGTGTCGTCTTGTCACTATTTTGCTCTGCTTTGTATGCGGAAGATTGGGTGCCGGTGTATGAGGAACCGCGGCACAAACTGGCGTTTGAGAATGATCATGCCATGATTCTGGATGTTAATTTACCACCCGGTTATGTGAGCCTCTACCATGAACACAAGATTGATCTGCTTTACGTCACGATAGTGGGGACGAAAGTATGGGCAAAGCCCCTGGGTGGGGAAAGAAGGGAGGCAGATGTTAAAACCGGCGATTTGAGATTCAGTTCCGATAACCACGGCTTGCCTCACGTCCACCGTGTGGGGAATATCGGTACAACTCCCTTCCATGTTATTGGCATCGGCATCAAGGACAAAATATCCAATAACGCGACAGCGCTGGAGGGCAATACCAGCGCCATGGCTTTGGTCATGGAAAAACCTCATGCCAGTGTCTACCGGATCCATTTGCAGCCGGGAGAGAAAACGGGGCTTCATAGTCATCACCTTCCCTATACAAAGGTTTACCAGTCCGCTGGACAAGTATCAGATAGCAACGGAAATATACAGCAGGTCGAGGCCGGTGATTTTTCCTGGCAGGCAGGCGGTGAGAGGCACAGCTATGAAAACGCGGGTGATAACGAAATTACCATTATAGAAATGCTGTGGCGGTGACAACCACAGACAGAGGTGGGGCTATTTGATGAATTCGAACGGTCTCCTCTATCAGGGCATGAATGACGTTGTGTTTCGTCTTGAAGTAATTGACAGGGCGTTTTCACCCAAAATCCGCTAATAACTCCGTTAGGAAAATCGTGGGGAAAATTGTCATCAAACAATCAGGAATAAATCTCAAGGCAACTGCTATCTTGATCATTATTGAAGTCATGAATCCTGTCCTGATTGTTTATTAGCAGACCGAGAACATACCACTTGGGTTTGTTACCACATTTGAGCCAGATAACTTTAGGCGGTACGCCATATACCAGGCTGAGTTCGTGGAAATCTGAGTCATTAGTGACAATGGTATAACCGTTATCTTTGGCAAAGCGCCAGATAGTGATGTCATCGGCCTGCTCAAGCCCAAGTAATCTGACATGTGTTGAACCGGGGTAGACGGACTTGACCTCCTCCAGTAACCGGTACGACAGGTTCTGGTCCAAGAGCAGCTTCAAGTTGGTGCAATCGTAGATAACTGGTGTTCACGGTCGGCGGCAAAGGCCAAACAAGCCCTGATATCATCCCGGATCAGTTCCGGATAATCTTCTAGAATCTCGGCCTCGCTCATGCCGGACGCCAACCAATCCAGCACATCATAGACGGTGATACGCATGGAACGGATACACGGCTTGCCGCCACGCTTACCTGGTTCGATGGTAATGTAATTTTGATAGTTCATTATGTGATCTACTACGTTAGCCAACAGCATAAACCTTAATCATGATTCTTTACAAGTTATACTACACTTATCATTGGATTAATCCCATACCGTTATAGCTTCAAAATTACGGGCGAATTGTTTTCCGTTTTGTTGATGGCGAAGCGGTAGATGTGGACTTGATCGACTATCATTAGAAGAAGATAAAATGAAAGCAATGTGCAACCCGTCGCACCCTGGAGCATCAATCCGGCGATGCATAGAGGCGACCGGCTGGACCGTGACGGAGGCGGCAAAACGGCTTGACATGGCGCGCGTTACAATGTCGCGGCTACTGAATGGTCATGGCAGTATTACACCAGCGATGGCGCTTGCGATGGAACGCCTCGGATGGAGCAACGCCGATCATTGGATGCGCGTCCAAGCGGCCTACGACTTGGCGCAAGAACGGCTACGCCAAGCGGCAGCCTGACCAAATATACCCCTCCACTCATTATCACTAAAGCCAGGCCCCCGGCCGCTACTTGGGTTATCCCCGACATCCCCGACATCCCCAAGAGCACAGAGCCTGTGAACAGAGGTAAATAAACAAACCAGCGCAATAGAAATCGTTTTCAGGATGTTCAGGTCAGCCTGTATTACTTTTATAAGTAGGGCTTCCAGTCGAAGGTTGGGTCGGCAATTACCAGGAACCCCGGGTTAAGCAATGAGTCTTTTGAATTGTAGCTCAACCGGGTAAAACCAAAATCCGCCACCATACCCCCCGCTTCTTCGACAATGCACTGGGCGGCGGCCGTGTCCCATTCGGAGGTAGGGCCGAATCGCGGATAAATATCGACAACCCCCTCAGCTACCAAACAAAACTTCAGTGAGCTGCCGACGGCGATAATCTCTGTGTTGCCCCCTGATTTTTGGAGAAATTCTTCCTGCCGCCTGTTGCCATGCGAGCGGCTGCACGAAACAACAAAAGGGGCGGCCCCGGTCGTCTTTGTCGAGATATTCACGGGTTGCTCGTTCGCGTATGCTTTATATGCGCCGCCGCCTCGAGTCGCATGGTAGCAAAGCCGTTTAACCGGTACGTAAACGACTCCGGCAACGGGGTAATGATCTTTAATCAAGGCGATATTGATTGTGAATTCCCCGTTTCGTTTAATGAATTCACGGGTGCCGTCAAGCGGGTCCACAAGCCAGTATCGATCCCAGGTTTTTCTCGTCGAATAAGGTACGTTGGCGGATTCTTCAGAGAGGACCGGTATATCCGGGGTCAGCCCCGCAAGTCCGTTACATATGATTTTATGGGAGGCCAGGTCCGCCTTGGTGAGCGGGGACTTGTCGTTTTTATGCTCAACCTTGAAATCGGTTTCATAAATATCCAGGATTTTCTCTGCCGCATCCTGTGCGATGGTTGCCGCCGCTTCAGTCAATTCCAACATAATGTATATCCGTGCCTCCTCCGCAGAACTCCAGGATATTTTTGGGGGGTATTCTACATCACGTTTTACCTGAAGCCCGGCAATAAATCAGGTCCCAGATGCGATTGTTTAAATTCAATCCCCGGTGTTCAAATTTTGTCAATGGTCGCCATTCCGGTCTTGGCGAGAAATTCCCCGGGCCGGCCAGGTTGATTAAACCCGGTTCGCCGTCGCAAACACTCAACATGCGCTCCGCCAACTCCTGGGAATCGGTAGCCAGGTATAACGTGGCTTCAAATTTCATTTTGGTTGCCAGCTTGTTTATAAAACCGGGATTCACAAGCCGGCGCTTATGATGACGCTTCTTGGGCCATGGGTCAGGGAAGTGGATATAGACCGAGGACAAGGACTGGTCCGGTATCTGATGGTTGACTATATCAACAACGTCATGGTTGATGATGCGGATATTCGTGAGTTCGCGCTCGACAATTCCGCGTAATAAACGACCGATGCCGGGCCGATGCACTTCAACGGCCAGGTAATCATTTTCAGGATTCTCCCCGGCCAGCATGAGCGTGGTCTCTCCCGTGCCTGTGCCTATATCTAATATCTTGGGGGCTGCCCGGTTGAATATCCTGTGGAGTTCCAGTTCTTCGTTATGATAGTCGATACCGAATTTCGCCCAGTATTGCTCTATTGCTTTTGCCTGGGCTTTTGTGAGCCTGCCCTGTCTTAATACATAACTTCTGACCCGCATTTCTCACCAATTCGCCTGCCATCAATGGAAAATTCTTTGCTGTCAATGAGTTACCGTAAATATATCACTCTATTATCATTACAGACTGCGCTGGATGCGGGCTAGGGCTAACTGAAGAAGGCGCCGTCGATTGGCGATGAGGCGCTGGCATAGGCGCGTCTCGGCATACGTCCGGCCAGGTAAGCCTCCCGGCCCGCTTCGACGGCTTTTTTCATCGCTGTCGCCATTAATACCGGGTTTTTCGCCTCGGCGATGGCGGTATTCATCAATACGCCGTCACAACCCAACTCCATTGCAATGGCCGCATCCGAGGCGGTGCCAACGCCGGCGTCCACTAATATCGGCACGCTGGCATTTTCGACTATGGTCCTGATGTTATAGGGATTGCGAATGCCCAACCCGGACCCGATAGGGGCGGCCAGCGGCATGACCGCTATGCACCCCAACTCTTCAAAACGCAACGCCATGATCGGATCATCGTTGGTATAGACCATGACCTTGAAATTTTCCTTAACGAGTATTTCGGCGGCCTTCAAAGTCTCCGGTATATCCGGGAACAGGGTTTTTTTATCGCCTAATACTTCCAGCTTCACCAAGTCATGTCCGTTGAGCAATTCACGCGCCAACCGGCAAGTCCTGACTGCCGAGTCCACATCAAAACAACCCGCAGTATTGGGAAGAATGGTAAACTCGTCAGGACTGATGTAATCAAGCAGGTTGGGCTCCTCTTTTTCCTGGCCGATGTTGGTGCGTCGAATGGCGACGGTGACGATCCGGGCGCCGCTTGCCTCTATGGCCTGCCTTGTTTCTTCCAGGTCTTTATATTTGCCCGTGCCGACTAACAGGCGGGATGAGTAAACCTGGTGGTCGATGATTAAGGTATCTTTCGGTGATATAGTCATTTTTGTAGTTTCATTTTACCGGGTATATTAACTGCCACCCCTGGCGCGACTTCAATGTCTTCGCTAAACTCCAGCCCCGCATCCTTGGCGCGACTCCAATGTCTTCGCTAAACTCCAGCCTCGCATCCCTGGCGCGACTTCAATGTCTTCGCCAAATTCCGGCCTCCCCATCCCTGGCGCGACTTCAATGTCTTCGCTAAACTCCAGCCTCCCCATCCTTGACTCACCCACCGCCAATCGCGGTGACTATTTCTATTTCATCGCCATCTGACAGCTGGTAATGGTCAAACATACTCCGGGGGATGATTTCTTTGTTGATCTCTATCGCAATGTTGCCCTCGATCTCCAACCTGGAAATCAAATCGGACACCGTTGCCACGTCCGTTATCGATGTTTTACTGCCGTTAATTAATAGCATCATTTTGATTTTCGACGGGTCATTATACAGGATTTTTCCTTACCGGACCGAAGCATGGTAAAATCAACGAGGTCAACGTCGATTGATTTTGCGGGTGTAGTTCAATGGCAGAACATCAGCTTCCCAAGCTGAGAACGTGGGTTCGATTCCCATCACCCGCTCATAACATCAACCGAACAATTCCACCTGGCTTCGCAACGCCGCTATCGGCTGAATAATTCCTGCTGGTTTTGCAACGTTGCCTGGGCTGCCGCCAAGCGGGCGATAGGGACCCGAAATGGTGAACACGATATATAATCCAATTGAACCGATTGGAAAAAATTGATCGATTCCGGGTCACCGCCGTGTTCACCACAAATCCCGCACTTTAACCTTCGTTTTACCGACCTGCCTTTATGCACGGCTTGTTCGACCAGTTGGCCAACGCCGACGACGTCTATGGTTTGAAACGGGTTTTTCTCCAATATGTTTTTCTCCATGTAATCGGGCATGAAACTGCCAATATCATCCCTGCTGTAACCAAGGGTCATCTGGGTAAGGTCGTTAGTGCCGAAGCTGAAGAAGTCAGCGTGCACGGCGATGTTGTCAGCGGTGATGGCGGCCCTGGGAATTTCTATCATGGTGCCGATAAGGATGTCCAGTTTACCGCTGAACTTTTTCTTTTGCTTCACGCGGGCGATGGTTTGCACAACCTTTTCCCTTAACATGGACAACTCGCTTTCCAGTCCGACCAGCGGGATCATGATTTCCGGTTGCGCATTGATGCGTTTTCTCCGGCAGTTTACAGCCGCTTCGACGATGGCGGTTACCTGCATTTCCAGGATTTCAGGGTAGGTAACAGTTAGCCGACAGCCCCGATGTCCTAACATGGGGTTGACTTCGTGCAGCTGATTAACGCGATTGATGATCTTATCGACCCTGACCTTCATTTTCCTGGCAAGTTGGCGTTGCAGTTTTTCCTCTTTCGGCAGGAATTCATGCAGGGGAGGATCAAGCAAGCGCACCGTCACGGGCAGGCCGCGCATGGTGGTAAAAATACCCTCAAAATCGCGGCGTTGAAAGGGCAACAACTTTTTCAGCGCGACGCGGCGCGCGGCCTCATCCTCCGCAAGAATCATCTCGCGCATTGCCGCAATGCGGTTCTCGCCGAAGAACATATGCTCCGTCCGGCACAGTCCTATTCCCTCTGCGCCGAACTCCAGGGCCATTGCGGCGTCCATGGGAGTGTCAGCGTTAGTGCGTATCACCAGCTTGCGGGTCTTATCGGCCCAATTCATCAGCGTCTTGAATTCCCCGGTGAAAACAGGCGGCTGCTTTGCCACGTCGCCCAACATGACGTCACCGTTGCTGCCATCGATACTGAGCATGTCTTTCGAGGTTATTTTTTTGTCCCCGATGGCAATGGTCTTGTGTTTGCTGTCGATAATCAGCTCGCTGGCGCCGGTCACACAACATTTCCCCCAGCCTCTCGCCACAACGGCCGCGTGGCTGGTCGAACCGCCGGTAGAAGTCAGTATGGCCTCGGCGACGTGCATACCATGAATATCCTCAGGGCTGGTTTCCCGCCTGACCAGGATAACGGGCCGGCCGTTTTCACCCTGTTCAACCGCTTCATCGGCAGTGAAAACAGGATAACCAGATGCGGCCCCGGGTGATGCCGGCAGGCCCGTGGTCAGCACGTTGCGTTTCGTCTTATGAGCAAAGGAAGGCAGCAGTACCTGGTTCAGGTCATTTGCGGGAACGCGCAACAGCGCGGTTTTCTGGCTGATGCGTCTTTCCTTGACCATATCCACGGCGATTTTTACCGCGGCGGCGCCCGTTCGCTGTCCCGTGCGGGTTTGCAGCATGTACAACACGCCTTTTTCGATGGTAAATTCAATGTCCTGCATATCCTTGTAATGGGCTTCCAGGGTGCGTTTGACTTTAAGCAGTTGCGCATAAATCTCCGGTCGCCATTTTTTCATTTCCGCCACCGGTTTCGGCGTGCGGATGCCGGCCACCACGTCTTCCCCCTGGGCATTGACCAGGAATTCGCCATAAATCTCATTTTTCCCCGTGGTCGGATCCCGGGTAAAAGCGACACCGGTACCTGAATCGCTGCCCATGTTGCCGAATACCATGGATTGGATGTTCACTGCGGTACCGATTATCTCCCTGATATCGTGTATCTTGCGGTAGGCTTGCGCCCGGGGAGCATCCCAGCTTTTAAACACGGCTTCGACGGCTTTCTCAAGCTGCTTATGGGGATCCTGCGGAAACGTTTTGCCACTGTGTTTCCTGTAAACTTCCTTATAAGCGGCGATCAGCTTTTCCAGACCCTTCTCATTCAAATCGGCATCCTCGGTGACGCCGTATTGTTTCTTGATCCTGGTAAAGGCGGCTTCGAAATGTTCATGCTCCACGTTCATGACAACGTTGCCAAACATGTTGATCAGGCGCCGGTAGGCGTCAAGCGCAAACCGCCGGTTATCCGTTTGTTTACCAAGCCCGATAACAGACTTGTCCGTCAAACCCAGGTTCAAGACCGTATCCAACATGCCCGGCATACTGACCGCGGCGCCACTCCTGACGGAGACCAGCAACGGATTATCATCATCACCGAACAGTTTGCCCGTTTCTTTTTCCAGGCGAGTCATGTTCAGTTTAATGCCGTCCAATAATTCCCGCGAGAGCTTCCCGCCACCCTGGTAATACTCCGCGCAGGTAGTGGTGGTAATGGTAAATCCCGGGGGAACAGGCAGGCCAATGCTGGTCATTTCAGCAAGGTTGGCGCCTTTGCCGCCTAATAAATTAATTATATCCCGGCTTCCTTCGGCCAATCGATTGCCGAAGTAATAGGTGCGCTTTACATTGCTTGTCTTGTCAGTCATGGGCGCCGATTACGGTTTAATCCAAAGTTGGACGAATTCATTTACGGGCATTGCTTCAAGAGAAGACTGAACCTCACAGGCGGCGAGGATTGCATCCTTTTGCGCATCGGAGAAATGCGCGGCGACGGCATTTTTGAATTTATCGAGTAACAGGGGAATGCCTTCACCCCGGCGGCGGCGATGGCCGATGGGGTATTCAACGACGGCTTTATCCGTCCTTGATCCGTCCTTGAAAAAAACCTGTACCGCGTTGCCGATAGCCCGTTTATCCGGATCATGATAATCGATGGTAAATTGTCTGTTTTCCGTCACCTCCATTTTATTTCTGAGCTCATCAACGCGGGGATCAGCGGCAATCCCGTCTTCATAATCGCCGGCGGTCAAGCGACCCAAAATCAAGGGTATCGCCGTCATGTATTGAATACAGTGGTCACGGTCAGCCGGATTATCCAGCGGCCCGGTTTTATCGATAATGCGCACCCCGGCCTCCTGCGTTTCGATAGTCACTTTTTCTATATCATCCAAACGATCTTTCACCTGTTCGTGTAGCGACAGGGCCGCTTCAACGGCGGTCTGGGCATGGAATTCCGCCGGAAACGAGATTTTGAACAGCACGTTTTCCATGACGTAGGAGCCAAAGGGTCGTTCGGCGATGACCTCGTTCCCCTTGAACAGCACGTCCTGAAACCCCCAATGTTCGGCGGTCAACGCCGATGGATAACCCATTTCGCCGGTCAACGAGATGAGGGCGAGACGAACCGCCCGGCTGGTGGCATCGCCGGCAGCCCAGCTTTTTCGCGAACCCGCGTTAGGCGCATGACGGTAAGTCCGCAGCGCGCCGCCGTCAATCCAGGCATTGGAGACTGCGTTGATAATCCGATCCCGGTCGCCCCCCAACATTCTTGTCACTACCGCAGTACTGGCAATGCGGACGAGCAGGACGTGGTCCAGGCCGACGCGGTTAAAACTGTTTTTCAAGGCCAGCACACCCTGGATCTCATGGGCTTGTATCATGCCGGTAAGCACGTCTGCAACGGTCAGCGGGTCTTGTCCTTCAGACAGGTTTTTCAGGCTCAGGTAATCGGCGACCGCAAGAATGCCGCCAAGGTTATCAGACGGATGCCCCCATTCGGCGGCAAGCCAGGTATCATTGAAATCCAGCCAACGCACCATGGCGCCGATATTAAACGCCGCCATCACTGGGTCCAGTTGATATTTCGTCCCCGGCACCCGCGCGCCATTAATCATTTCAGCGCCGGGCGTCACCGGCCCCAGCATCCTGGCGCAAGCCGGAAATTCAAGCGCCATCATGCCGCAAGCCAGGGTATCCAACAGGCAATAAAAAGCGGTACGCCGCGCCTCCTCGCTTTCAGCCCTGTGGTTCAGTACATAGTCAGCGATATCCTGCAGCAGCTGGTCTGCACCAGGTCGCCTGGCGTCGCGAATCCCCATGTTCGACATAGGTTCATTCTTCTCCTGTGGTTATTATTAATCTCGACGGTTTGCCCCTGACAAGGGGGCAAGGGGGTTAATTTCAGTCCCCGCTATCGCCTGTCTATGGGCACGAATTCGGCCTGGTCCGGCCCGATGTAATTTGCGTTGGGTCGTATTATCCTTCCACCTTGCCGTTGTTCAATAACATGCGCGGCCCAGCCTGTCACCCTTGCCATGACAAAAATCGGCGTGAACATGGGAACCGGTATGCCCATCGCGTTATAGGCAACAGCGGAGAACCAGTCCAGGTTCGGAAACATCTTCTTGACGTCCCACATGACGGTTTCCAGTCTTTCAGCAATATCGAACAAGGCCATATCCCCTTTATCGGCTGAGAGTTCTTTTGCAACCCTCTTGATCACCACATTCCGGGGGTCGGAAATGGTATAGACAGGATGACCGAAGCCGATAACGATTTCTTTGCGCGCGATCCGTTCTTTTATGTCTGCCTCCGCTTCATCCGGCGTGGCATAGCGTTGTTGAATTTCCATGGCCACTTCATTGGCGCCGCCGTGTTTGGGGCCGCGTAATGCGCCGATGGCGCCGGTAATGGCCGAATAAATGTCTGACCCCGTTCCGGCAATCACCCGGCCGGCGAACGTCGAGGCATTGAACTCGTGCTCAGCATACAGGATCAACGAGGTGTGCATGGCGCGTACCCACAACTCCCCGGGCGGTTCACCGTGCAACAGGCGCAGGAAGTGGCCACCGATGGAATCATCACCAGTATTCTCATCAATGCGTTTGCCGTTATGACTGAAGTGATGCCAGTAGACCAGCATGGAAGCGAACGAGGCCAATAACCGGTCTGCGATATCCCTCGCTTCTTCCACCGTCTGTTCACTGGATTCCGGCAAAACGGCGCCCATAAGTGAGCAACCACTTCGCAAGACGTCCATGGGGGCGGCGCTTGCCGGGATCAGTTCCATCCCGGCCTTGACCTGGTCAGGCAACCCGCGCAGGCCAGCCAATTTCGCTTTATATCGCTCTAATTCCGCCCGGGTGGGTAATTTCTCGTGAATCAAGAGGTGCGCTATCTCTTCGAATTCACAGGTTTCAGCAATATCCAGAATATCGTAACCACGGTAGGCCAAATCATTGCCACTGCGCCCAACGGTGCATAAAGCCGTATCACCCGCTACCACCCCGGACAGGGCAACTGACTTCTTGGGTTTTGACGCCCCTTGGGCCTCGCTCATTTTACCGGCTCCTGTGAAAATAAAGCGTCTAATTTTTGCTCGTATTCGTGATAACCCAGGAGGTCATACATGTCTTCCCGCGTTTGCATGGCGCCGATAACATTGCGCTGGTGTCCATCTTCAAGGACGGCCTGGTAAAACGTCATGGCGGCTTTATTCATTACGCGATAGGCCCCGCAAGGATACAGGACGATATCGACGCCGACCTCGCCCAATTCCCCGGTTGAAAACAGGGGGGTTTTTCCAAACTCGGTAATATTCGCCAGCAAAGGGACGGTTAGCGCGGCGCGTAGTTCCTTATATTGATCAAGTGTTGGGACCGCTTCGGGAAAGACAATGTCGGCGCCAGCCTCAACACAAGCATTAGCCCGGTCGATAACGGATTGCAGGCCTTCAACCGCCAAGGCATCGGTCCTGGCCATAATCACGAACCCCTCATCGTGACGAGCGTCCACCGCAGCTTTAATCCGGTCGACCATTTCTTCCCGTGACACGATGACCTTGTTGGGCCTGTGCCCACAGCGTTTCTGTGCAACCTGGTCTTCGATGTGCATGGCCGCGGCGCCGGCCTTGATCAGACTCCGCGTCGTCCTGGCAATATTGAACGCGCCGCCGAAACCCGTATCCACGTCCACCAGCAACGGCAGTTCACACGCGTCGGTAATTCGCCGAATATCTATCAACAGGTCTTCCAGGGCGCTGATACCCAAATCAGGCAGGCCCAGGGAACTCGCCGCCAGCCCGCTACCGGACAAATAAATCGCCTTGTGTCGCGCCCGTTCCGCCATGCGCGCGGCCAGCGCCGTAACAGTCCCAACCACCTGCAGGGGTTTATGATTTTCAACCGCCTGCCGAAATTTATTTCCCGCAGATAAACTCATGCCACCTCTCTCAACAGCTTCTCACTTCCGTTATTATATGCTTGTGACCCCAACCGGTACAGATAACCTGTCCCTGATTCTTTGATATACTGGTATCTGGCTTTCTTCAGCAGCTTCCAGTGTTACAGCCAAACCGTAAGGAATGCGCTCTTCCAGTTTTTCAGTGGCATCCTTTTTACAAAGGACGCGCAAAACAATCTGCTCATTTTGCTGAAATGCCGCTAATTGGTCTCTACCTTCCAATACTTCGTGCTGTACGGCGCCACGCTTGACTTGATGGTGGTCACCATCCGTGCGCGCCAATTTCAACGCTGTTTCATTCCAATTACTTTCAGGCTGGATTTCCAGCTTTGCCTCTCTGAGATAACGGTGTCGCGGATTGATCGGTGAAAACCATGCCAACGTAACCACCATCCGACGAAATGTCCCCTGGCCACTAAATTCATCGGGAATAGGGAAATGATATTCATGTAACTCATTTGTGTCTATTTCTCCAAAACCTACCACGGTGCCCCGTTGCTCAATGCAGCCTAATACCCGACCCACATCTACTACTCCATAACCGAGATAACGCGCCAATACAGTTTTGAATTGTCTTGAGTTATCCTGATGTTTTAAATGCCCTACGGCTTGCTGAGTGTCTCTGTCTTGGATGCTGCCATGCACGAGTAGGGTTTTTATCAATACAGCTATCAGGTTGTCGGGAATTTGATTGTCAGTGTTTAGCTGTTCCAGCACTTCGTGAATTTGTACGCCCGCTCGCGTTGCCAAGGCAGTAGCATTACTCGTTCCCCTGCTGAACACTTCCCTGGATAACTCGCCCGACTCGCTGTCCCGGGCAACTTTCTGGCCAGGTGCATGTAACGCCTCGTTAAGTCTAAATTCGCTATTTTTTGAGGAAACCGGCTCGTTGTATAGTTGCCGTCCACCCGGAAAATAGATTTCCGGTTTGACTGATCGCCTGAACCCATGACCCAACCGTGATATTGGGCTCAAAAGCCGGCTACCCGGTAATAAATCGACCCTGTGCGCCAAGTAATAATTATTGCCACTTTCGTCCTGATGCAAAGCGCCTACCGTTATTGCGTTAATGGATTCAGCGGGTGCGAGTAACCGCCTTTCCGAAAGGCTGTTTTGCATTGCTTCAAGCAACAGATCTGTCTTTTCTTCATCACTTTTTAATTGATATTCTGAATAGGGAATATCAAAGTCGTAAGGGTCAAGATAGTTTCCAGCGCTGACACAGAACAACACACGATATTTCCACGAAAGCCAATCCAGTAATCTCGCCCAAGGACTGGGTGTGTGAATGAACGGGCGAGTCCCATCACCCAATGACAAATTGATAATCTTGACGGTAGGCGCCTGAGCTTCTACTTCACCATCACCTTCCACAATGCGGCGCACAGCCTGCTCTATTCTGTCTTCATAAAAGCAATCTTCAGGGAAATGTTCTGGCATGTCGCCAAAACCTCTTGAACTGACATCTACCTGCATGACTGCGACATGATGTACTTTGCTGTGAATTGGTTCCGCTTTATCATCCGATCGATCGCCATGAATAACCAATGATGCCATCTCTGTTCCGTGCTTGCGTTCACCCGGTTGATACTCTTTCGCCAAGTCAAAAGGGTCATCAAGATCGACTCTATTTTCCAGCGCTTTATGCTGCAAATTGGGAACGCCATCCAGAATAGCTGCAATCGGTGGTTGTTTGGCTTCTGTTTGCGGGTATTGCGTTTCTTCTCCATCACCTTCAACCGTGCTGGTTATGCTCTGTCCCGTGCGGCGAAAATACATAATATTTGGATAGGTAAAAAGATAAAGGCGCTCCGTTTGTTCCTCTGAAGTCTCAAGTAACTCCTTAATTTTCTCAATAGGCATACGCGCTTTTACCGCGTGGAAAGCAATATCCGGAATATCAATAAAGTCACTGATTGTCTCGCCGCCTTCTTGGTCCAGGAAGGTTTTGATATTGTCTTCAACATGTCTACGTTTATTGCGGCTCTGATGGTAAAAAAATTCAATTTGGAAACTGACTGATTCACCATCCAAAAAATTTTCAAAATACTCCTTCATGCCAGTTTCAATCAGAGTCTCCGACATACCCCAGCGCCGAATATTTTTCAGGTGGGTAAAAATCTCACCCCATATAGTTTTGCCGCGAGGGGGTCGCCGGTTTTGACACCACTGTCGCCAGAGAGATAACAGTTCATTCATGCCCTGTTGATTGGCCATGGAAACAAACAGGCGACCATCCCGTGTTGTTCTCTTGTCCTTCGCGGGGAAATCATCATCCGATTCTATCTCGATATCCCATTCGCCCAGCCATTCCAAACCAGCGGCATTGACGGCCCGTGCCAGATCATCAATCCGTTTTGCCAACTCCAGCACGAGCACCATTTCAGGTTCTGCACCCGCGATTGAGGTGTCAATCATACCTTTGAATCTTTCGAACTCAGATTGGACTTTCCCTATTTGAGGGTCTAAACGGTCAACTTGTCTGCCATGATCAGGAACTTGCGGCTTTGGAAGCAGAAATCCTCTACCCTGAGACGGAGTTACTAACTTGGGTTGGGGAAAGATTAAAAGCGGAAACTTATTCGCCATTACCCATCTTTATTTGCTGTCGGTTGCAGCCAAGTTTTCCATTGCTTCAACTTGTGCTCCGTGATCTTTTTAGCATCGTTGTTCTGGTGAGAGAGCACGGCCCGACGCACAATATCAAGACAAAACTGTTCGGCTTCAGCATAACTACTGCCCTTCAATACTTCTGCCAAGTCTCTGGTATTGTAACCGAAATTCGTTTCACAGCGTTCCGCTACAGCGTCTATCAACACACACAGTTGTTGGCGAGTTGGAAGTGGTAATTCGACTTTGATCTGGAACCTTCGCCATACCGCTCTATCCAATAACTCAGGATGGTTACTGGCAGCCACTAACACCACGTAATCCGGCAAGGCATCGGTCTGCAACAACAAGGAACTGACAATGCGTTTTATTTCTCCTGTTTCGCGGGTATCGCCACGCTCTTTCCCAAGGGTCTCGAACTCGTCAAAAAACAAAACACAGTGTTGGGTTCTGGCATATTCAAGGATGTTTTTAATCCGGCTGGATGTTTCTCCCAAGTAGCTGCCAATCAACGATTCATAGCGAATCACGATTAACGGATACATCAGTTCATACGCCAAAGCTTCGGCAAGGGTCGTTTTGCCATTACCGGGCGCGCCGACGAAAAGGAGCCGATGCCTCGCTTTGAGGTTATAAGAATGTAGTAATTCTGATCGGTGTTGCTCTTCAACAACTTCACGTATCTGTTCTTCAACAACCAAGGGTAGAAACAAGCTACTGATTTGTCGCTCCGGGGTAATCTCATAAAACAATTCGCCCTGGAGTTTTTGCATTCGATCAACAGACCGAATGCCATTGCTGTTATATGAAGGACGTAGCGCTTTGTGCATGCGCTCCGCCAAAATACGGTGACCTTTGCGCTTTTCTTCGGCAATCAAATCTTCCGCCGTTTTTTGAAAAGCAACCTGATCAGCTTTACTGCCGCTTTGCATTAGTTTGATGATTAGATCTGCTCGTGCCATTAGACCCTCACCTCCACAATCGTCATGGTATCATTACCAAAGATATCCACCATCTTTACCGCAAGTTTGCGCCGCCCTGCCCTGGCGCTGAGACCCTACAGGTTGAAGCGGCGAATGACCACCAGGCGCGCCATGCCAAACTCGTTATCGATGTCGTAGAGGCAGGGCCTGCGGGGGCCTCCCGGACCGCAACGATTATTGCCGGAATGGTTGAACTGGTAAGTGTCCTCGCCAAAATCCATGTGCAAGACTTCCCCCCGCAAGGTCCAAGTCTCATTCACCAGGGCCTCGATGCCGCCGCTTAGGACCCAGCCGAACTTTGTTGACTCGTCGTGGAAGGAATCATCGGGATCCCTATACCAGGGCGCGTTCAGCCCGCTACGGTCCAGGTCGGTCACCGAATTCTCGACCCGGGTCGCCGCCAGCCCAGCGGTCAGGAAGATCGTGGCGGGACCCAGGGCCGCCTCAAATCCGCCCCGGGCGGTGACGACCCATTGATACCTAAGGCGCGCCGTCTCGTCCAGGGCTTGGGGGTCAAGCTGGTTGCTACGCGAGAACATGTCGCCGAAGGCGCCGTCCAACTCGACCCTGAGGGGCAACGGCCCCCTCCCGAACTTTTTTCCGAACAGCGCGCCGCCGATGAAGCGCGGACGGCTGTAATCCACAGTCCAACCGGGGTTGCCCCAGTTCGCCGCGCCATCCCTGTCAACAAGGCGGCCACTGGTTCGGCCAACGCCAACAAAGGCGCCACCGTAGAGGCCGCCTTCGGCGGAAGCCGCGCCGCTATCAGCGCCGACGGGGGAACAGGGGGCGGCTATCAGAAAAACTGACAACGCAAGGAGCGCGCCTGTTTGGAGGGGCTTGTTGATACCGTCGCTTCTTCTCATCGGTTAGCAAGTCAATATAGCAAAAATAGCCGGCCGGCGGCAGGGCGCGTTATTTCCGCCACTGATATGCCGGCGCATTAATACCTTGAAACGAAGCCTGATCATAGAGTTTTATTTGCAAAAAACAATGAATTTCCAATAACTCAAGCGGGACCAGTGGCTAAAAGCAGCCTTACGAGGGCCGGATGCAAGTTCTGGTTAGCGAGGTCTATATTTGCGTTAGAGTTTCCATGATCAAAAGACTTTAAATCATGAAGGTCTTTATCTGCCGGGACAAACGATTTGCAGGGGGCAATCAGAATCCCTCATCATCCAGGCGTTTCGCCGCCTCCAGGATCTGGGGGGACGGTGGTTTACCGGCATTGCAAATAGCGATAAATCTGGCGCGAACTTCCGGTCGGTTCTCGGAATTTACATATTCCCGTTTCAGGACTTCCTGGAGTTGGCGCATGTTCATGGCTTGATGGCTGGCCAAACTTTCTTGACGGCGCCAATTTTGAGTGAGTTTTTGACCGACTTCGAGGACGATCTCCGTTACGTCGCATGATGCCTCTTTCAAAGCCTCGATAATCCACGAAGCATTGTCTTTGAAATCGAGGCCGGTTACGAATTTGCTGCCTCTCGCCGTCTTGTGTAGCGTACGCGGGGTTACGTCTCGCGGTACACCATCTCCATCGGCAGGCCGTGGACATCCCGCAGCGGTTCTGCGGGCAGTGTCGGCAGGGTCGCGCCCGAACACTCGGCGGGAACGGCGGTGAGGGCAGCCGCAAGCGCGTCGAGGATGTCGTCGCGAGCGACCTCCTTGCGCAGAAACCTGTTCAAAGCTTCGGTGTAGAAGTCATCCACGCGCGGATGGAGCGCGCGCAGCACCTCGAGTCGCTCACGGTGGCCAGCCTCGTCGTGTTTACGGTGGCCCATCGGCTGGCCGCCGTTGAGCGCCCAGAAACACACCTCGGGGTGAATCTCGCGAATGGTCGGGTAAGCGGCCGGACCACGTTTTCGGATCAGGTCGTCCACTTCGCGGATCTTCGGGACGATGCTGAACGCTTGAATCGACAACCCGCGTCCCGTTTCGCAGCGATTGACGGCGGACATCGATTTGTAGTCGTGCAAGCGCCGATACGCCTCCAGCGCCTTGCGACCAGGCACAGGGAACACCGAGGAGGCGCGGGGGCGGCCAAGCCGGGCGCGGGCCTCCTTGTCGCAGGACCTTGCATCGTGTGAGTTCGGCAGGCCGATAGGGATGTCGATCAGGATCAGCGAGACGTCGCCCCAAGGCGACTCCAGCAGATCGGTCACCGTGGGGAACACGTCGACGCTGTAGTCGCCGCCGTCGCCGCCCTTGATGCGGACGGCGAACCATCCGGCCTTGCAACCATCCACTCCGATCACGGCCATGCCGTCCGCTCCTGTTCCCACACCAAGCGCCGCGCAGCCCTCAGCGGGTGGCGGCCTCGCGGTACGCCTCGGTCAGCGCGTCGAGCAGAGGGCGCCAGCCAGCCTTCGCCGATCGCCCGCGGTAGCCCGTGGCGGGACGTGGGTGCGTCGAGATCGAAGAAGCGTAGCGTGTCGCGCACGATGATTGTCGGGTCGATTGGAACTTCAGACAACTCGCGGCGAAACTCCCGCACGGCGAGTCGACGTTCCAAATCTTCTTGTGAATAAATGGTCGCTATTGCACGTGCATGAGCATCAGTGTCGCGATCCAGAAACCACACCTCTTCGCCATTCGACAGGAAGACAAAAGGAACCCCTAACAGCGTCGCGTAATGAATGCCTTGGTCTTGCGCAGCGATTGGATTTATGCTGGCGCGCTTGGCCTCGACAATGGCCATGGGTCGTCCCTTGCGGTCGCAGAGCGCATAGTCGGCGCGCAAGCCGCCCGGCAACGCATGTTCGAACAGGACGCTCACGCCATCAGTCAGGTTCCACCCGGCATCCGCAAGCAGGGCGTCAATCTTGACGCGGGAGAATGCCTCGGTCGTTCCAGCCACGGAACCGCTAGGTCCTGTATTTCGACGAGCGGTTCATACCCTTCGTGGCAGGTTCTCTTTCAGCGCCCTGATATGCTCAGGCCCGATGCCGCAGCAGCCACCGATGATTTGCGCGCCTTGATTGATCCACTGACGGGCAAATTCAAAGTAGTCCTTCGTGGAAATGATATTTTCAAACTTCCAGTTTGGCGGGACGAAATAACCGCTTTCCGCATAGGCAAACGTGGGGCCGTCCCAGAGTTCAGTCAATTCCGCCAAGGCCGGGCCGGTATGGTTGACGCGGGAGTGCATCACGCCGGCGGCGTCACAGCCCAGTGGCAGGATCCGCGCTGCCATGCTTTTGAATGGCATGCATTCAAATTCAAGGTGCTGGCTGCGTTGAAGACCCGTATAGTTGGTCAGCTCATCGTTATCATCCATGGAAACGCTGAAACCCGTCCACACGGGTATGCCGGCCGCATTGGCTGCCGCCGTCACCATGCTTGCATTGTCGATGTCCATCATCATTTCGGTAATAATTAGTTCAGCCCCTGCTTCCGCAAGTAATTCGGCTTGCTGAAAATAACCTTCCCTGAAACTGTCGCCCGTTGGTATGCGGGGCGAGTCAAACGCCGGCATGGAAGACATGGAAGCGGCGACGCAGACTTCCTTGTTCGTGTTATCACGGGCCTGTAACGCAAGATGAACCGCGGCTTGATTGATTTCTGCGGTTTTATCTTCCAGGCCCAGGCGTTTGATTACATGGGGTGACGTGCCATAGGTGTTGGCGATAATGATATTGGCGCCGGCCTGGATGTAACTTTCATGGACTTGACGGACTACCTCGGGTTGTTCCATGTGGGCGATGCCGCACCATGCCAGGTCATTCATCTTGACGCCCTGCCGTTCTATCTCCGAGCCGGTGCCGCCATCCAGCAGGATCACTTCCCCGTTATCGATTTTATCTTTTATAATCCGGTAGCTCATTAGTATCATACCTCCGATTAAAGCGGCGCTTAGGTCATGGCCGCCGTTGGCAAAGGAGCATCACTTGTTTTTCAAGTTTACAAGACGGCTTGCCATGCTGAAGAAACGCATTATACCGGCAGAAGGCGCGTATTGCCTGTTTTTCAAGTTTGCAGGATGGGTTGCCGTTCAGCCGCAGGCAAGGATGAGCAGTCTCGTCGATTCGGTAATGAGACGATGATTTTCCGGTGAAATAGTCTTATCATCCCGATCTGCAAAAAATAAACGCACTTACTTTAAGGAGCATATTATGAAAGCAGTTGTGTTGGAAGAAATCGGTGGCCCCGATAACCTGGCGATAAAAGAGGTGGATACGCCCAACCCGGGGGCGGGTGAGGTGCGGGTGAAACTGAAAAATTCTGCATTGAACAGGCGGGATTACTGGCTCAGCATCGGGAAATATCCCGGCACGAAGCTCCCCTGCATTGCCGGTTCCGATGGCGCCGGCGTGATTGATGCCGTCGGTGAAGGCGTTGATGACGCTGTTACGGGCCAGGAGGTCGTGGTCTATCCGGCGCGGGAGTGGGGTGACAGCCAGGCCGCGTTCGGGCGGAATTTCCGCGTGTTGGGCATGCCTGATCAGGGCACGTTTGCTGAATATATCTGCTGTCCGGCTACGGACGCGTACGACCGACCCGCTCATTTGAGCTGGGAGCAGGCCGCCGCGGTTCCCCTGGGAGGGTTGACGGCCTGGCGGGCGGTGGTGACACAAGCTGAAGTCGAGGCGGGACAGACCGTGCTGATCACGGGCGCCGGCAGCGGTGTTTCGACCTTTGCCATACAGTGGGCAAGCGCCCTCGGCGCACAGGTGTACGTTACCAGCGGTTCCGATGAGAAAATTGAAAAGGCCAAGTCCATCGGCGCCAGCGGTGGCATCAGTTACAGACAGGAAGATTTTCACAAGGCACTGAAAAAACAGGCTGGGGGCTTCGACGCCATTATCGACAGCGCCGGCGGGGATGGAATGAATCAGCTTCTCGGCACATTGAAACCCGCCGGACGTTATGTATTCTTCGGCGCAACCCTGGGCAACTCGTCAGTCGGGCTGGAAATGGCAAGGCTGTTTTTCAATCACTCGAGGTTGCAAGGAACGACGATGGGGTCAAATGCCGAATTCGAGGCAATGCTGGACTTTGTCGGTGAAAAGAAAATTGAACCCGTAGTTGACCGGGTATTGCCCATGAGTGACGCAGTCGCTGCGCATAAGCTGCTGCAATCATTCAGTCAGACGGGCAAGATTGTTTTACAAAACGAGGGAATTTAGGGTATGAATCAAGCAATTATCTATGACGGAGTCCGTTCTCCCTTTGGCCGCCACGGCGGGGCTTTGTCCGCGAAAAGACCGGATGATTTATTAGCCGCAGTCATCAAATCTTTGCAGGAAAGAAGCGGCATTGACGGCAGCCTGGTGGAAGACGTCGTCATCGGCAACACCAACCAGGCGGGCGAGGATTCTCGAAACGTAGCGCGTAACGCCGCCCTGTTGGCGGGGATGCCTGTCTCGGTTGGCGGAATAACCGTAAACCGATTGTGCGGCAGCGGGGCCGCGGCGACATTGGACTCGGCCCGTGCAATCAGCTGCGATCAAGGGCAATTATTCATTGCCGGCGGAGTAGAGAACATGAGCCGCTCACCCTTGGTGTTGGGTAAAGCGGAAACCGGCTTCGATCGTAACCAGCAAATGTATGACTCCACTCTCGGCTGGCGTTTCCCGAATAAATTACTCACTGAACAATATGGCGGCGATACCATGCCGCAAACCGCGGATAACCTGTCAAAGGACTTGAATATCAGCAGGGAAGACAGTGATATATTCGCGTTTGCCTCCCAACAAAAATACGAAACCGCGAAGAATGCCGGGTTTTATCAAGGCGAACTGGTTGAAATTGAAATTCCGGCCAGGCGGCGAAAAGACCCTCCCGTAAAAGTCACGGAAGATGAATACCCCCGACCCGGTACCACATTGGCGAAGTTATCCACCCTGCCCGCCTTGTTTGAAGGTGGCGTCGTCACCGCCGGCAATGCCTCCGGCATAAACGACGGCGCGGTGGCGCTGTTGCTGGGCAACGAGGACATCGGCAAGCAGTTAGGCCTGACGCCGCGGGCGCGCATCCTGTCCGGGGCCATTGCCGGGGTTGTGCCCCGGGTGATGGGAATCGGCCCCGTCCCCGCATCGCAAAAGGCCTTGCAACGCGCCGGTTTGTCCTTGTCCGACATGGACGTCATAGAGATCAATGAAGCCTTTGCAACGCAGGTACTGGGCTGCTTAAAGCAGTTGCAAATTGATTTTCAGGATGAACGGGTCAATCCGAACGGTGGCGCTATCAGCATCGGCCATCCCCTGGGCGCATCCGGCGCCCGGCTTATCCTGACGGCAATGCGCCAGTTGGAAAGCATCCGGGGCCGTTATGCCCTGATAACCATGTGCATCGGCATCGGCCAGGGGATCGCCGTCGTCATTGAGAGGGGGTAGAGCCTGTTGGAAGCTACGGGGAGTTTATCCGTAGCGGCATCAATACGGCGGCGGGACGCAACAACGCAAGGGGTCAGTATTGTGACTCCGGCGTGTGCACGACCAGGCCGTCCAGGTCCGCGGTGATTTTGATTTGGCAACTTAAACGGCTTGTTGGTTGGGGACTCATAACGAAATCCAGCATTTCTTTTTCCATGGCCTGGGCTTCCGGCAGTTTATCGAACCACCCCTGCTCCACGTGCACGTGGCAAGTAGCGCAACTGCAAGCGCCGCCGCACTCGGCGACAATGCCCACGACTCCATTGTTGACGGCGGCCTGCATGACACTCAGGCCTTCATTGGCGTCTACCGGGGTTTCCGTCCCATCGAATGCGATATAGGTGATTTTCGGCATTTCATGATCCCCAAAGATATTGAATTATTGTTTTACCATCCCTTTCGGAAGCGCGGATTATAAAGAAGCCAGCCCGGCGTTTGAACATTTTGTTGAAAATTTTTTGGTTAACCCGGAACTCTCAGCATTATTTTGCCGATATGCCGGCTTGACTCCATCAAACGATGACCTTCTCCAGCCTCGCTCAAAGGCAGAACCGTATGGATGACAGGTTTGATTTTGCCGGATTCGAGTAAAGGCCAGACCTGTTGTTTCAAACCGGCGGCGATACTCGCCTTGAACCCGACGGGCCGCGGGCGCAACGTCGAACCGGTTACCACCAGACGCTTCAGCATGATGGAACGAATCGATACCGCTGCTGAAAATCCTCTCAGGCCGGCGATAAAGACATAGCGGCCTTCCACCGCGGCGGCTTCGATATTACGGTTGGTATAATCACCGGCAACCATGTCGATAATGACGTCGACTCCCTTGCCGCCCGTGGCGTCCTTACACGCTTCGACAAAATCTTCTTCGCGGTAATTAACTACCAGGTCTGCGCCTAATTCACGACAGGCCTTGCACTTGTCTTCACTGCCGGCGGTGGTAACCACGGTTGCGCCGAAGGCCTTTGCCAATTGGATTGCCGTCGTGCCGATACCGCTGCTGCCACCGTGGATTAAAACGGATTCGCCCGCCTTGAGACCGGCGCGATCGAACAGGTTGCTCCAGACGGTAAAAAAGGTTTCCGGGAGGGCGGCGGCTTCAACGGGCGTCAGCCCGGCGGGCACGGGCAAACAGACGGGAGCATCGGCGACGGCGAATTCGGCATAGCCGCCACCGGCAATCAAGGCGCAAACCTGATCGCCCCGGTTCGGCCAGGTTACTCCCTCTCCAGGCTCGATCACTTCGCCCGCTATTTCCAGGCCGGGAATATCCGGCGCGCCGGGCGGCGGCGGATACCTGCCCTGTCTTTGCATCACGTCGGGGCGATTTATCCCCGCCGCCGCAACCTTGATCAGTACCTGATTTTTACCCGGCGCCGGTGGGTCGCACTCGGCGATTTGCAGGACGTCGGGGTCGCCGAACTCTGTAATCCTGATGTATCTCATGGAAGCATTATAACCCAGGGAAGCGCCTTAGTGGATAGACCGGCATGAAATACGGCGCCCTGTTGGGGTCGGAACCCCATCAGCGCGCCACCAATTCCGGGGACAGCTTGCTCGATTTCGCCAGCGCGGCTCATGGAAACGCGCTGGGAAGCAAGTAAACTGTCCCCGGAATTCGGATCAAAAGCGGTCGGTAAAGACGCGTTTTGCTTTTTTGAGTGAAGGTTCTTCCCAGTTCGGGAACCTGTCCCTGAATATATCGTCACGGCCGTAATACTTTTCCAGGAGTATGCCCTTGGCGGTGCCGCCGTTCCACAGGTCATATTTATCATCACTGTAGGTGGTAAAAAATTCTGTCAATCTGTCATCCAGCCGCTTGAGAATTTCTGCGTAGGCAGGATCAGACGCCAGGTTGTTTCTCTCAGCGGGGTCATTTTCAAGATCGTACAGCGTATCGGGTCCTTCCGTATCCAGCCGTTTCATGTATTTCCACCGATCTGTGCGGATAACCCTGACCGTGACGAATTCGAAGAATGCCGCATCGCTCCAATCTTCAACTTCATTGCCCCGCAGGAATGATACGAAGCTCCTGCCCGGAGTATCGGCTATTTCCAATTCACCCATGCCGGCGTAGTCCAGCAGGGTTGGGAATATATCGAATTGATTAATGATCCGGTCGCTCTGAATACCCGGCGGGATATGGCCGGGATGAGCGAGGATGAGCGGTACCTGCATGTTGATATTATGGGCGGTAAACGGAAAAGACCACGAAGTATTCCCGAACAAGCCATGGTGCCCATAGGCCGCGCCTTGATCCGAGGTATAAATCACGATGGTATTTTTATCCAGCCCCAATTCCTCCAGGGCCTGCATCACCGTGCCTACGCCGTCGTCCACCATGGCGGTCTCGGCGGCAATGTTTATCATTGCCGTCTTGTTATTGAGCGCTTCTATGGCCGTCCATGCGGTTGTCCCTTCCTTGACCATGAGTTTCGACGGCCCCCGTATCCCCTGCGCCCAGCTTTTCAGGTAAGGGTGAATTTTTTCCTGGGGCATGGACGGCGTGTGTTGTTTGTAATAGTCCGCATGCCTGTTGCGCGGCGTCATCGTCACCGTGGGGGGCAGGTTATAAGGGCCGTTATAGGCAAGGTATAAAAAGAAGGGTTTGTCTCTTGCCTGCCGGGACAAAAAGTGGACGGCCTTTTCCGTCCAGAAATCGGTCAAATGTTCCGCCACCTGGTATTGTTTGCCGTTATCTATCACGGTTTGATCATAAAACGTGGTGGTATGTCCCGATGGAAAAGTAACCCAATATTGGAAACCGAGTTGGGGTTTTTGCGGCATTCCCAAGTGATACTTGCCGACCAGGCCGGTGCTGTAACCCGCTTCGGACAGTGTTTGCGGGAGTGAACGAAACTCTTCTATGCCCGACCAATCCGGCACGTCTATATCCGAGGGCAACGCGACGTGAATCCCCGTCTGCGATGGGATTAACCCGGTTAGCAACGTCGCCCTGGTCGGGGAGCAAACGCCGTTTACCGCAAAGGCATTGTTGAACCGGATTCCCCGGTCTGCCAGCTTGTCGATGTTGGGCGTTTTTATTTCTTCATTGCCGTAGGCGCCCAGCAGGGGAGCGCCCTGGTTGTCGGACACTATCAACAGGATATTGGGTCTCAATGGCAGCGCGGGCAGCGACGTTGAAAAAAATATCAGCGTGAAAAGCGCGATGACGACTGGCCGGCATTGAATTGGCATGGTTGCTCTCGTTTGTTATCCGTGCCTGAAAAACGACGATGCCGGGCAGGCCCATACCGCCATACCCGGCATCAAGTGAGACAACATAAAATAAGCCTTAGAAACTCCTGGAAAAAGCGATTCCAATGGCCCGGGGTTTCTCGAGAAAATTCTGGCCCGGGTCCAGACGGAAAGTACCGTCTTCGAATACCTGGGTAATCGCCCTTTCATCGAAAAGATTGTCAACGAATATCGAAGCGCCCCAATCGTCCGCTTCAACGCCGACCCGCAGGTCTACGATGGCGTAATCGCCTTGTCTGTTATATTGAATGTTCAGTTGATTCGTTGGGGTAAATGTTTCCAGATCTATTAAAAACTCATTGAAATCCGCAAAACTCTCGCCCGTGTAGTTGACGTTAAGGTAAATATAACCACGCAGATCCATCCAGGGGAGTTGACGGCCGTATTCCATTGAACCGTTAAAAGTCCATTCGGGCACGTTCGGCAGGCGGTCTCCATCCACGCCGGAGCGGCTGTACCACAGGCGGTCTGAACCTCTTTGCCGGTTAACCGGGGCATTGGAAGAAAGCTCCGAATTAACGTAACTCAACGCCGCGGTCAGGCGGAAATCTTCGGCGACGTCAAGAACGCTTTCAAGTTCAAACCCGGTTACATCCGCAGTATCCGCGTTTTGCAGAAAACCGAATAATCCCGACGGTGATCTTGACGAAAGAACGATGTCCTCCCAATCTATATGATAGAATGCCGCATTCATGGTCAAACGATTTTCAAGCCATTGTGAATGGATACCCACTTCATAACTGTCCAGGGTGTCGGACTCGAATGCTTCGGGTACGCCCTCGTTGAGCGGGTCCGTCAAAGCAATGGAAGAAGTATTCTGGTTGGCGCCGCCCGGCCGGAAACCCTGGGAGAATGACCCGTAAACCAATACGTCATCGGTTAAATCATAGCCGACGTGAGCTTTGAAGATAGGGCCGTCATCCGAACCTCGGGTAACGTTTATTTGAAATGGCACGGGAATGCCAGGCACGCCCGGGCCAAGCCCGAAACCGGGGATATTAATGCGATTGATTACGTCGCTGCCGCTATCGACCTTGAAATACCTTACCCCGCCCGTCAGCGCCAACCTGTCGGTAACGTGCCAGGTTGCCTCGCCATACACGGCCCGTTGCAACAGTGACGAATTCACCGTCCTCCTGAAAAAGAACACCGCGGGGTTCGGCTCGGCGCCCGTGGCGGTAGGCTCCGTCACCCGGCTGTCAACAAACGCATTGCGATCCGAATAAAAGGCGCCTACTGTCCAGTCGATGACGTTAACCCCTGTGGAAGTAAGCCGGAATTCATGGCTCAATGCCTGTAAAGGTTCCGGTTGCGTGGATAGCAATGGGGGAAACGGAAATCCGGTAAAACCATTATGAAAGCGAAACGTGGCGTTACGGTCATACCAGGAATAAGAATACAAGGCCTCCGCCCAACTCATGGCATATTCAAGGGTCAGGTTATACAACACCTGTTCATCGTTATAGGGTTCCATGGAGAGAGCATCCGTTTTGGGATCGTCCCTGTCGATACCGGGATTAAAATGGAAGCCACCCCCTACGTCCTGGTCCTGGTAATAAATAGTCCCGCTTGCCGTAAAATTATCCGTGGGAGTCCAACGCAGCGCCACGCGCCCCCCTTCCGAATCAACGTCATTGATATCATCCTGGTCAAGGGCGACATTATCGATAAAACCGGGTTCATCCCGCTTGAATGCAACAATTCGCAGCGCCAACTGATCCTGGATAACCGGCAGGTTGAGCATACCGTTAACCTGGTAGCCGGTGTCTCCGTGTCTGACCGTGGAACCCTCCACGCTGATCTTCGCCTCGATTTCCTCCGCGTTGGGCTTGTTCGTGATAAAGCGCATGGTCCCGCCCATGGACCCGCCGCCGTAGAGCGTGCCTTGAGGCCCCTTCAATACTTCGATGCGTTCCATGTCGAACGGTTTTAATTCCGGCGACCTGAGACCTGCATCATTGGTCGTGCCCGGCGCGCCGACAGCCAAGGCCTCATCGAAATACACGCCGACTTGAGGTTCACCCGGGCTGGAGACCCCCCGAATAATCGGACGGGTAGCGCCGGGGCCATTATCCCGCAGGGTCAGGCCCGGCACGGAACCGACAATATCAACAAAATCATCGGCGCCGACCCTATCGATAGTCTCACCGGTCAGGGCGGATATGGCTATCGGCGTATCCTGCAACGAGCTTGATCGCTTCAATGCGGTAACTACTATTTCTTCGACAACATCATCGGCTGCATACGCGGAAAAGCCGGCTGAAATCACGGCTATCGCCGCGATAAACGCCATAGGCTTGAAATGAAATTCGGTATTAAACATGATTATCCCCCTTCGGAATTTGCGTAACAGCGCTGATTGTCCAGCCTTGCGATTAAACCCGCTTTCCGCGAGTATAACAGACCCCGCGACATTCATGCCACATTTAACCATGACAGGGATGAGATCAAAGCGCGGCATCAAGACACCACAGGCGGGCATTGATATCATTACGCAACAATACTCGGGCGGCAAGACAAAGTAACTGAGCTAATGATAATATGGTTGTTTCATGCACATGCTTGAGATGCTGTTTACCATGGAAGCTTCACCAGTTCACTTAATACAATACTACGACGGTTTCAAACAGGGAGTTATCCCACTTTTTCAGCGGCCTTATTCATGGGAGCTAAAGAACTGGGAAACACTATGGGATGATTTGATGGTGCAATATGAGGCGCCTGAGGCTGAATGGACGTCGCATTTCATGGGAGCTATCGTGACAACACCGATCAGAACTGTTCCAGTCGGAGTAACAAAGCATCTCGTTATCGACGGTCAGCAGCGTTTAACAACGCTTTCAATTTTGCTCGCCGCGATACGGGACAAGGCTTCGCTTGGGGGAGACAGTACAACAGAAGGCATCATCGGCGAGCTTCTTGTCAATCGGCATCACCTGCCTCCAGATGACCTGAAGTTGTTGCCGACGCAGGCAGACCGGGCTGCATACAATGCGTTGATTCATAAGAAGGTGTCAATACCGGTTGAAAATTCCCCAAAAGTGCCGGTTGAAAATTCCCCACCTGTGGATTAAACGAATCGTGCATCAATCCCTCCCTGCGGGTTGGCGTTGGCGTGGTCTGCCGGGTTTGCGTTTGGGTTTCTCCATGCGGTCTAACGACTGGCCCTTGAGGGTATCGGGGACCAGGTTGGCGTGTTCCCGCAGTCGGTAGGAATGCCCTTCGATCTCGACGACGATGGCATGGTGCAGCAAGCGGTCCAGCAGGGCCGCAGCGACGACGTTATCGCCGAAGATAGTGCCCCAGTCCTTGAAGCCGCGATTGGAGGTGAGAACAGTGGCGCCTTTCTCGTAGCGGGCATTGACCAGTTGGAAGAACTGGTTGGCGCCACCGGGTTCGATAGGCAGGTAGCCGACTTCGTCGACGATGAGCAGGGCGACCCGGTTGATGTAGCGCAGGCGCGAGGTGAGGGACCCGGCGCGTTCGGCCTGGGTGAGCGAGGTAATGAGTTCGGTCAGGGTCGTGAAATAGACGCTCTTATGGGCCTTGACGGCGGCGACCCCCAGGGCGATGGCCAAGTGACTTTTACCGACGCCGGGCGGGCCGAGCAGGTGGACGGTCTGGCGTCGGTCGATGAAGCTGAGCTCGGCCAGGGTGAGGATGCGGTTGCGGTCGAGGCTGGGCTGGAAGCTGAAGTCGAAGGATTCCAGGGTCTTGACCTGGGTAAGGCGCGAGGTCAGCAGTTGCGTCCGGATGCGGCGTGTCTCACGCCGGGTATATTCTTCGGCGAGCAGGCAGTCCAAGGCTTCCAGGGTGGAGAGTTGCTGGCGTTCCACCTGGTCGAGTACGCTATCGAGGACTTCCAGGGCGGCGGCCATCTTCAGGTTCACCAGGTGTTGTTTGACTGCCTCCAGGGGGCTGACGGCGTTCATGTGTGGGTCTCCCGGGCCTTGGCCTGGCCGATGCGCTGGTAGACACTGAGGTCGCGGGTGGCGACCACCTCACCGGGGCGGGTGAAGTAACCGGAATAGGTCGGGGGTAGCGCTGCTGGCGCTATTTTATGCGGTTGCCGGTGGCCCGGCGAAAGGCGGCGCTGGCCCCGGCCGGTGAGCCGGGGATGGCAGGCAACACAGTGACCCTGCTCGATAATCCGTATCTCGGTAGCGCTGCGTTGCACTTCTACCGGGCGCTTGCGGGTAGTATCCGGCACCGAGTACAGGTTGCCGTCGACGGACACCATACCGTCCTGGGTCACCCGGCGTTCGAATGACAGGACGTCCGGGAACGGACCGGCCGGCAAGGTTTGCAGGACCGGACGCTCCGCTTCGAAGGCGGTGTGCACCACCTGGCCGGTGGTGGCGTGGGTGCGCCGGTTCGCTATCTCATGGCGCCAGCCGTCAAACTGCCGGTTCAAGTCCTCCAGGTCGTCGAACCGGCTGGCCAGGAAGAAGTCCTGGCGCACGTAACGAAACGGACGCTCCACCTTGCCCTTGGTCTTGGCCCGGTAGGGCCGGCAGGCCTTGGGGCGAAAGCCGTAGTGAGCGGCCAGGGCCAGCAGGGTGGGATGATAGATGACCTCACCGGACTCGGACTCGCCCAGCACCGCGGTCTTCATGCGGTCATACAACAACTGGGCCGGGACCCCGCCCAACTCGGTAAACGCCGCCTCGTGGCAGGCCATCACCACGTCCAGGGTCTGACGCCAGACAAAGCGCCCGAACAGGTAACGGGAATGGCCCAGCACCAGAGAAAACAGCCAGACCACCCGAACCACCTCGGGGTCATGCCGGAAGCGCACCTTAAAGTGGGCAAAGTCGACTTGCCCCTGATGACCGGCAGGCGTCTCAAACCGCACCTCATAACCGGCCTCCTTCGGTGGCCGGATGGTGCGCAGGTAATCGGTCAGGATGGTGTATCCGCCCGTGTACCCCTGTGCTTGTATCTCCCGCAAAAGCCGCACACCGGATAATCCCGGATACTCGGCAAGACGGGTCTGCAGATACGCCGTGTAGGGATCCAGCCGCGAGCCTTGCGACGTTCTCGGTCTGTACACCGGTGGTTGGATCCCCGCGGCCAAGTGACGTCTGACCGTTTTGCGGTCCAGTCCCGTTTGGCGGGCAATGGCGCTGATGGACACGCCTTGTGCATGCAGTTCGTGAAGCATGAATACTCTCTCCCAGGTAATCACCTCGGTACCCTCCGTCGGTTGAAACCAGACGGACAGCATCCTCAGTGGTGTGACATTCGGCAAGTCGCAATGACCTGCCACCATCCACAAACTGGGGAATTTTAATCCGGCATAAGTGGGGAGTTTTACACCGGCACTGACAGAAGGAACTGGAATCTTACAAAGAGATGCGAGTGATACAGGCATACCGATACTTCTTGGAGAAGCTCGAAGGCACCGATGACGAGGACCAGCTGCTTGTACCGAAGCAAGTCTTACAGTCCATCCAGCAGTCCCTGCAAGTGGTTATGATCAATTTGGGGGAGGCGGATGATCCGTATCTGATTTACGAGAGCTTAAACTACAAAGGTAAACCGTTGAATCAGGCCGATCTTGTTCGGAACTACGTCTTGATGAGATTTCGGTATTCCACTTCCAATGGGGGTGAGCAGGAATCCGTTTACAAAGAACTCTGGCGTCCTATGGAAGAGTGCCTGAATGACTACATGACAGAGTTTCTACGTCACTACGGCATGCGGCATGGCCGTAACATTCGACAGGGGGAGATTTATAACGCCTCGAAGGCTGGATTTGAGAAGCTCAAGGAAGCAAATGATGTGCGTATAGAGTTGGACAAGATGAAACTGACTGCGTTCAGCTATAAGAAGTTTCTGGAGCCAGATGAGGAAGAAAACAGAAGGGTTGCCAAAGGGTTCCAAGCGATGAAAGAACTAGACTCTACTGTCTTTTATCCGCTATTAATCCGGCTTTATCTTGGACAGGAAAAAGAAATTTACACGATAGATGACATTGTTAGTAGCTTGGAAGTTTTAGAATCATTTTATGTCCGTCGGCTTGTCTGTGAGGTCCCGACAAATGGACTGAACAAGATCACAATGGAACTCTGTCTGAATCTACCTGACACGAATCCGGTGGCATGGTTGAAAGAAAAGTTCGGCAATGGTTCCGGTAGCCGGCGATGGCCTAAGGACGACGAGTTTAAAGAAGCGCTCATTACCAAGTCGATTTACCGGCGTAAAATCGCCAAATACACGCTGATTTCTCTTGAGGAATCGTTTAAGCACAAGGAGACGGTAGACACCAGCACGGCAACCATTGAGCACGTGATGCCACAAACTCTTTCGGATAGCTGGAAAGACCTGCTAGGAGAAGATCATGCATTGATTCACGAGAAATGGTCAAACACTATAGGTAATCTTACGTTGACAGGATACAATCCTGAACTCGGAAACGCGCCATTCGATAAAAAGAAGAAACATCTCCGTAATACCCATTTTGAGTTGAGTAAGGATATCCTCGAAGAAGAAACATGGGGGGCCACACAGGTCGAGCGGCGCGGGCAGAAACTCGCACACTTGGCTGTGGAACGTTGGAAGAGATAGTCGATGTAGCTGAAGATGGCTGGTCGTCACCCAATTTCTCTAATTCAAGGGATAATCAATGAAATCGCCGCTTAAATCAAAGCCTCTCAGAAATCCCGGGGAGTCTCTTGACGAGGAGATCAACAATGTCCTGTTAGACGATGCGCTACTCTATTGCATTGTGTCGATATTCGTGATCGTGCTGGCCGGCCTTGAGTGGTGGCAATGGTACTCAGAACTTCCTCCGGCGCCGATTATTTATTCGATCCTTGCCGTGTTGACGGTATTGATTTCAACCTGGAAAGTTAGACAAGCGATAGCCAGGGTCAAACGATTAAAGCTCGGTCGTGACGGGGAGAAAATAGTAAGCGAATTCATCGAACGCTTGCGTAAAGATGGCGCCCACATTTTCCATGATATCCCCGGAGAAGGTTTCAACCTGGATCACGTTGTAGTTCACAGAACCAGCCTGTACGTCATAGAAACCAAGACATTATCGAAGCGGGAACATGGCGAGAACAAGCTGGTATATGACGGCGAATCAATTCTAAACCGCGGCATCAAGCCTGATCGCAATCCGATCACCCAGGTTCGCGCTGCTAATAAATGGCTCTCCGAATTAGTGCGAGAATCTACGGGACGTAACTTTCCAGTCAAGTCAGTGGTTCTCTATCCCGGTCGGTACATTGAATCAACAGCCAGAGCCAAAACCAGTGACGTCTGGGTGCTGAATCCAAAGGTTTTACCGGCCTTCATTGCAAAGGAACGAGAACGCATGAGCGCCGAAGATGTGAACCTGTGTGCTTATCATATAGATCGCTATGTGCGAGTTTCGCAGACCTGATGATGTGTTTCCGTGGACGCTACGCTGCACACCGCCGGATTTGGTCGTCAACTCAAGGCAAAAATTTTTAGTGCCAAAATCATTATCAGTTCATACTGAACGGGTATTGCACTTAATGACTTGAATCTGCCATGAATTACTGGATTACAACCCACTGGCCACCTCGAATTGGCGATAATGGAACTGATACTTATGTTCGGGTAGCGGAGGGTCGTGAACAGGCGGCTGATGATATGCGTCAAGGCGACCGGGTTGCCATTTATGAAGCGAAATCTGATCCTCGCGAAGTCGACACGCTTCCGAATGGTTCTACACGTAAAATCCCCCGCAAGCCTGGAAAGGGAGGAATGATTTGCTATGGTACCGTAGATTCAGCCATTTTGTACGACCCTCACTGTAAACCGACAAACTATGTTCGCAGGAAAAAAACTCGGTGGTGCTGGTATGCTCCTGTTACTGTTAAGTCTCGTAAGGGCTTCGTTAATCGCCAAGACATAAACAAAATCATTGGTTACGAACTCGCCTACAGTCTCCACGGGATCGGTGTTGAACATTCCGGGCTGAAAAACATAACCGAAGCTGAATTTAACCAACTCGTTAAAGCATTCCATAACTAGCACCCACCCTAGCTTCCCCCTAGTGCTGGCGGCGGTGCGCCTCGGAAAGGTAGTGGGGAAGGCGCCGTTCATCTGAACTTGAAGAACTACGTGGCTTCAAACCCTGAGACTACGCTTGGCGAACAAGGCTTGTGAAAACTCGCCGTCAAATATGAATTCCCGACAAATGATCGTGCTGACATCGTCATGGTCGATCACTGTAACAGGATGTCTATTTTTACTTGACCGCTAAATATCGCTTGAAATAATGTGGCATGTGTGCCACATTTAACCATGACAAGGATGAAGCCAAAACCATTATATTTCATGGGAAGTTCTCGCAGGGATTTGCGGAAGCTTCCCAAAGCCGTCCGTAATAATATCGGTGTTGATTTATATGCTGTTCAACATGGCAAAACGCCTGAGTCGGCGAAGTCATTCAAGGGGCTTAAAGGTGTCATGGAGATTGTTGATCGATATGAAACGGACAGCTATCGCGCAATGTATGTGGCGGCGCTCGGTGATACGGTATATGTCTTACACTGCTTTAAAAAGAAATCAAAGCGCGGCGTCAAGACACCACAGGCGGACATTGATATTATTACGCAACGATACAAGCAAGCAAGGGCATTAGCCAAGTAAACGATTAGAGACAACAAGATGACGAGCGCTATTGATTATGAAGTCAGCAGCGGCAATGTCTTCGCTGATTTGGGCGTGGATAACCCTGAAGAGATGCTGGTCAAGGCAAAACTTGCATTGACTATCCTGGATGCGATTGAGCAACGCGGTTTAACCCAACGCCAAGCCGCTGAATTACTGGAGACGAACCGTACTAATATCTCAAAACTGAAGCGTGGCGATGAGTTACGCAAGTTCACGTTTGATCGGTTGTTGTCTTGGCTGACAAAACTGGACCGTGATGTAACCTTGACCGTTAAACGTAAATCCAGGCGTCATGAATCGGGACAGCTTCATGTTGCCATTTGAGTGCGACAGTGTTTTCCGAAAGGATTCTCGTGCCAAGTAGTTATCCTGCTACTGAATCAGGCGTCTTCGCACCAGCGCTACTGCGCAGTAAAAGCCGATTAGCGCAAAGGAAAGCAGTACGCTTAGATGGATGAGGACTTGTGATAATTCCTGTCCCGAGGCCAGGGGCCTGACCAGGGCGATTGCGTGGCTGAGGGGCAATAGCTGCACCAGGGACTGGGCGAATTCAGGTAGTGTCGTGACGGGATAGAAAACGCCGCAAAAGATGAACATCGGCGTCAATACCAGGGTGACGTAGTAGTTGAAGAAGTCATAGGAGCGGGAAAACGAGGCGACGGCGATAGCCGGGCCCGCAAAGCACAGGCCGGTCAAAAAGAAAATGGGAATGCAAAGCGCCGCCTGCCAGTGAGAAATCGCGCCTAACAGAAAGGCGACCAATAATATGGCCGAACTGCTGAATAATCCCTTGGTCGCGCACCAGAGCATTTCACCGGCTACGATGTCGTCAACTTCCAGTGGCGTGGCAAGCATTCCCTCGTAGGTCTGTTGTGGAACCATGCGGGTATATACGGAAAACAGACCTTCAAAAGTCGCCGTGTTCATGGATGACGAGGCGATGAGTCCGGTAGCTAAAAAAGTCAAATACGGCAACCCGTCTAATTCGCCGACAAAGCGCCCGAGGCCGAAGCCAAGCCCAAGCAGGTACAAAAACGGCTCGCCGAAATTCAGCAACAAGCTGGGAATGAGCAATTTTCGCCATACGAGCAGGTTCCGGCGCCACACCAGGATCATGCCGTAACGCATTCGAGGCAAGCGCCAATCGATCATATTTCTCTCAACTCCCTGCCGGTCAGGCGCAGGAATACGTCCTCCAGGTTGGCGGGTCTGTGCAGGTAGTGGATGTTCGGTCTGTTTTCAACCTGCTCGATTATTTTGCCGGGATCATCAGTAAAATAATAAATCGTCTCGCCCACGATCTCGACCCTGTCCAAAGCCGTGCGTATCAGTGACTTGGGAAGCGTTTCCAGCTCACCGTGAATCTCCACCACTTCAGGCTCTACGTGTTTGCCAATCAACTGTTTCGGGTGACCCTGGCTGAGGATAGCGCCATAGTCCATGATAACGATGTCATCACAAAGCCGCTCCGCTTCTTCCATAAAATGCGTGGTCAACAATAACGTCGTGCCTGAATTTTTCAGTTCCCGCAACCTGGCCCATATCAAGTGCCTAACTTGGGGGTCCAGCCCGGTCGTCGGTTCATCCAGCACCAACAACCTGGGTTCATTGACCATTGCCCGGGCAATACTGAGACGCCGCTTCATGCCGCCGGATAATTGATTGATCCTGGTCCCGGCTTTTTCATTCAACTCGACAAATTTCAGCAGCTCCTTGATCCGTTTTTTTATCACGTCCCCCCTGATGTTGAAAAAGCTCGCGTACACTTCCAGGTTTTCTACAACCGTGAAGTCGGGATCAAGATTATCCGACTGTGGAACGACTCCTACGTCGTGTCGTACCCGGCGCGCATGTTTCGGCATTTCCAATCCCAGGACCTCCATGGTTCCATCCGTCAGGGGTGACCGGCCTAAAAGCATCCTCAACGTCGTTGTCTTGCCGGCGCCGTTGGGGCCAAGCAGGCCGAAACAGCCACCCTGCGGAATCTTTAAATCAATCCCCTTGACGACAAACTCGCCGTTGAAGGATTTTTTCAGGTTCTCGGTTTTGATGATGTAATCGCTCATGTTGTGTTATTTCCTTCCGTGTCCGGCATATTGATAAAATGCCGGGCAACTGGCAAGCCGTTTCAATTCAATATGCTTCAGGTGTACAATTATCTCACGGGCAGACGGGCGCAGGGAGCGCCGAACCATATAATGACCAAGGCGGGGGCATGAAAATAAAAAGCAGTCGTTCTGCGGTAATCGCCGGCAACGGCATGGTGGCGACCAGCCATCCTATCACAACCGACATCGGTTTGACCACACTGAAAAAAGGCGGCAGCGCCGTTGACGCCGCCATTGCGGCTAACGCGGCCCTGGGTCTTATGGAGCCCCACATGTGTGGCATGGGCGGCGATTTGTTCGCCATAGTCTGGGATGCGAAAAATCAAAAACTGCACGGCCTCAATGCCAGTGGCCGCTCACCCAAATCGCTCGACCATGCAGGGTTGTCCGAACAGTTAAAGAAACTCGGCACGCGCCACATTCCCTTTGACAGCATCCTGTCGGTATCCGTCCCCGGCGCGGTGCATGGATGGAGCGCGTTGCATGAGCGTTTTGGCAGATTATCGTTTTCCGAATTACTGGCGCCCGCGATCAATTACGCGGAAAGCGGATTTCCAGTCTCCCCTGTCATCGCCCGTCAATGGAAGGATGCAGTTGCCGGAACGTCAAGGACTATCCCGGGCGCATTTCACTCAGTGTATGCCCCGAATGGCCAGACGCCGGCTGCCGGCGACATTTTTTCAAACAAAGACCTGGCCCGTTCATACAGGCTGATCGCCGATGAAGGCGACAAGGCGTTTTATCAAGGTGAGTTGGGCGAGAGGATCGCGGGCTTCATGAATGAAAACGGTGGCTACATTGATAGCAATGACCTGGAAACCCACCAATCCGATTGGGTCACCCCGGTGTCCGTTAATTACCGCGGTTATGACGTGTTTGAACTCCCGCCCAACGGTCAGGGCATCGCAGCCCTGCAGATGCTGAAAATGCTTGAGGACGATGACATCGCATCCATGGGGTTTATGAACGCGGACTGCCTGCACCTGATGCTGGAGGCAAAGAAGCTGGTGTTTGAAGACCGCGCAAAATTTTATGCCGACCCGGATTTTATAAACCCGCCAGCCAGTGTATCAGTCGAGCGACTACTCAGCGCCAAATACAATAAACAAAGACGCGCCCTGATTAAAGAGAATGCCGCGCTGAACGTCGCGTCCGGGGACAAGGTCTTGCGGAACAGTGACACCATCTATTTAACGACGGCAGACGCCGAAGGCAACATGGTGTCGTTGATCCAGAGTGTCTATTATTATTTCGGCTCCGGTCTTGTCGTGCCGGGAACTGGTTTTGCCCTGCAAAATCGGGGCATGTTGTTTTCCATGGATAAATCACATGCCAACGTCTATGCGCCGGGCAAGCGACCGTTTCACACCATCATTCCTGCATTCGTTATGAAAGATCGCAAGCCATTCATGAGCTTCGGCGTCATGGGTGGCGATATGCAACCGCAGGGTCATGTACAGGTACTGACGAATATCATCGACTTCAACATGGACATACAACAGGCGGGTGACGCCCCGCGCTGGCGTCACGACGGTTCAACCAACCCGACCCAGGATGCCGGGGATCGCCTGACAGACGGGGGGGTAGTTCTACTGGAGGACGGATTCCCCGGTCAAATAGTGAAAGATTTGGCCAAGCGCGGACATCACATACAACGGGCAACAGACGGCTTCGGCGGTTACCAGTCAATTATGAAGGCCGACAACGGTGTCTATCACGGCGCCTCGGAACCCCGCAAAGACGGACAAGCAGCAGGCTGGTGAATTGAAGGGGGGGGATCAGCTTCCTGTAGCTCTTCCGTCCGCTTCATCATCCCCCCAAATACCGGACATAATAAAGCAGGCAGATTACAGCAGTTCCCGCTAACAGTGGGTTTGGGGGCTGTTTTGGAGTGACTTCGCGCGGAACGGAAAAACAGCCCCCAAACCCACTTTCGACGGACAGCAGGAACTCTTGGGCAAATTAACAGGATGTTGTGCATTTATAACAGTTATACTACAATATATAGCGTATCTCTGCGAAAAATCGTTATTCTCATCCCAAGTCATGTTCCGGGACCAGTACGTTGAAAGCATGAGTATTTTATTACCCAGGTCAAATAAAACGAATTCGCCTTTCCGGTATCCCGGGGGCAAATTTTATGCGCGTCATATCATTCTCCGATATATCCCCGAACATACCCGTTATTGCGAGCCATTTGCCGGTGGCGCTTCAATATTCTTCGCTAAAAAATACCAGTCATATTCGATTCTTAATGATTTGGATGGCGAGTTGATGAATTGCTATGTTCAAATCAGGGACAACGTCGAGGAGTTAATAGGATTATTAGAGGGTATTCCTGCCCAAAAGGAACTTCATCATCATTACAAGAATAATTTTAACCCGGGTAACGATTTGGAACGGGCATTCAGGTGGTATTACCTGAACCGTACTTCATATAGTGGCATTATGAAAGACGAGAATTGCTACTGGGGGTACGGCTCAAAGTACTCCATGCGGCCTGAAAACTGGCCGCCTCACCTGCGAACAGTGTCTGACCGACTGCAGGGAGTAGAGTTGCTCCAGGTAGATTTTGAAAATCTGATAGATGAATTATCAGACGGGTTTTTCCTGTTTATTGACCCGCCCTATTTCGGGGCAGATCAGAAAAAATTTTACAAGTGTAATTTTGACTATGAAGATCACGTCAGACTATCGAATTGCTTGCGTCGTAATTCCGACAGACTGAAGTTTTTAATTACCTATGATAACCACCCGGACATCAGAAACTTATATGATTGGGCTTGCTCAATCGACGGCCAGGAGTGGAATTACACTATTAACCGCACGGATGACCAGCGCAACGGGCTCAAGCTGGAAGATGGCTATAGAAATAAAAGATACAAGGGCAGGGAGATATTTATCCGCAATTATCAAGATTATACAGGTATGCCTCATATACCACTACAGCCGCCGCATCAATTGGCAGCGCTATGAAAACAGAAGAACAACTGAAGATATATCATAGTATCAAAGAATATTGTGACAAATATAACATCCCAATAAACAGCTTACTCGACATCCTTGAAGACCAAAAAGTGTTGCCAATGATTCGCGGCAAGGCTACGGAATATATTGCGGTAGTGGTTATTACAAAAACCTTGAATTCTCGTGAATGGCACGTTCAGAAGTTAAATTTGAATCCCCAGGCTAATCAGGATGATGAAGACATCAGCATAACCTTTTCAAGAACGGGGAAACGATTGAAAGTTGAGGCAAAGAGCGCTGTCCGCGGAAGTTTTAAGCAAGGAACGTCAAGAACAAAAATCCCCAAACCTCACTTCAAAGTTAAATGTCATAAATCAAGAAGCAATATCAGCAAAAGCAATACAACAAATGACAGGTATATGGCCAATGAATTTGACGTGATCATTTGTAATATTTCCAATGCGCTATTCAAGGGAAAATCAATGCGGCCTGAGTTAGAGTTAATTGAAGCAGGAGAGGCTGTGAGTTGGCTAAAAAACTTTTATAAGGTTGAAACTGATAAAGAATTAATCAGAAGCGCCTATGATGACTGGATGTTTTGTTTTCCGAAAACGATAGCATTGGAAGATGGTTCCATACCGCGCACGCCGACTGTGAAAATTGAGGATGACGAGAATTGGTTTCGCGTATCGGAGTTGGAAACTAAATTATTAGAAAGAATTGAACAGGGAATAATTTGAGAAAACTGGCGGCATTTTTCTCACCGAGTGAGACAATTCTCCCCCCTTGTACGTAATCACGATCAGGGACCCGGCCCGGCGTCCGGCCTTTATGGCTTTCCTCTGCCGAAGTAAATGTGGGGTAAACCTGCAAGCGTGGTTTTACGATGGATTATGAAACCCTGATTCAGGCCGACCGATCGATCATCTGGCATCCTTATGCATCCATGGTGGAGCCGCCGCCGGTGTTTGCCGTGGCATCGGCCCGGGGTGTGCGCATCAAACTGGCGGATGGCCGGGAACTCATTGATGGCATGGCGTCCTGGTGGTGCGCCATCCATGGTTACAATCATCCGGTCTTGAATAGCGCGATTTCAGCGCAGCTCGATGCCATGGCCCACGTGATGTTTGGCGGCCTGACCCATGAACCGGCAGTCAGGTTGGCGGAAAAACTGGTCGAAATTACGCCTGGTGGATTGCAGTCCGTCTTCTTCGCCGATTCCGGTTCGGTTGCCGTGGAAGTGGCCATCAAGATGGCTATTCAATACTGGGCGGCCAGGGCGCGACCGAATAAACAAAAGTTATTGACCATAAAACAGGGCTATCATGGCGATACCTTCGGGGCCATGGCCGTATGTGATCCCGTTACCGGTATGCATTCACTTTTCAATGCCGTGCTGCCGGGGCATTTTTTTGCTGAATCCCCAAGGACGCGCTTCGACGGGGAATGGCATGATGACGATATCGAGTCCCTGAAAAATCTGGCGGAAAAACACCATGACGAGATCGCCGCCGTCATATTGGAGCCTGTTGTACAGGGGGCCGGCGGCATGTGGTTTTATTCACCCTTGTATATAAACAAGGTGAGAGAAATCTGTGACCAGTTCAACCTGCTGCTGATTTTCGATGAGATTGCCACGGGGTTCGGCAGGACCGGTAAATTATTTGCCTGTGAACACGGTGAAGTCAGCCCTGATATCATGTGCCTCGGCAAGGCGCTGACCGGCGGTTATATGACCATGGCGGCCACCCTGGCATCGGCAAAGGTCGCCGATGTCATATCCGCGGGAGGCAAGGGCGTATTTATGCATGGCCCCACCTTCATGGCAAACCCGCTGGCCTGCTCCGTGGCATTGGCCAGTATCGATTTACTGGAGCAATCAGGCTGGCAGACGCGGGTCAATGGCATACAAACCCAATTACAGGCTGAGTTGGCAAGTTGCCGCGAATTGGCCAATGTGGTTGACGTAAGGGCATTGGGCGCGATTGGCGTGGTGGAAGTCGATCGACCCGTGGACATGCACGTCGTCCCTCGTTGGTTTGTAGAACAAGGGGTCTGGGTAAGGCCGTTCGGCAGGTTGATTTATATCATGCCGCCTTATGTCATAAACGCCGCCGAACTGTCTCAATTAACAGGTGCAATTTATAAGGTTACAGGTAGACTGTTACGCGGCTGACCCCCTTGCCCCTTGTCAGGAGGGGCTGTCGCAAAAGCGGCATTTGAGACATCAATCCCGCAGGATCGGCGCCGGTGGCGAAACCAGGACACTCCCCAACGGCAGGACGCGGGAATGACGGCAACGGGGCAAACCGCTAAAAATTGAGCCTGAGAAGACCATATAATGAGTGAAACCTTTGTTATCGCCGGCGCCAGCCATGCCGCCGCCATGTTGGCGCCGGGGTTGCGCCAACAGGGTTGGCAGGGCAGGATTATCGTCGTCGGCGCCGAGGCTTCCATCCCCTATCACCGCCCTCCCCTGTCAAAAGAATTCCTGGCCGGAGAGAAGTCCCTGGATGAAATATTGATCCGCCCAATGAAGGTCTACGAGAAGGCCGAGGTGGAATTCATACTGGGAACCAGTATCGAGTCCATAAACAGGGACAACAAGACAGTGCGGTTGAGTAATAACGAAAACCTGTCCTACGATAAACTGGCGTTAACCACAGGGTCAAAAGTCAGGAAAGTAAATCTGCCGGGTGTAGACCTTGATGGGATTTTTTATTTGCGCGACCTGAAAGACGTTGACCGTATAAAAACCCATATCAACCCCGGCGCGGCCGCGGTGATCGTTGGCGGCGGATATATCGGCCTTGAAACTGCGGCGGTATTAAACAAAAAAGGCATGGATGTAAAGGTACTGGAAATGATGGAACGGGTATTACAGCGGGTAACGGCGCCGGGGTTGTCGGAATTTTATACCCGGACACACGGGGAAGAAGGCGTCAGTATTCGCTGTGGCGTCGGCGTGACCGGCTTCAAGGGCGACAAGGGCAAGGTTGCAAAAGTCCTGTGCAGCGATGGCAGCGAATTCAATGCCGACCTCGTGATCATAGGCGTCGGCATACTGCCGAACGCGCAATTGGCTGAGGGCGCGGGTTTACAAGTCAAAAACGGCATTGTGGTGAATGCACAGGCGCAAACGTCCGATCCTGACATCTTCGCCGCCGGGGATTGCACTTATCATCACAACCCGGTTTATGATCGCTGGGTCCGACTCGAGTCGGTGCAAAATGCCACTGATCAGTCCAGGGTGATCGCCGCGGCTGTCTGCGGGAAGGAAGCGAGCTATAACGCGATACCGTGGTTCTGGTCGGAACAATATGACCTGATGTTGCAGATCGCCGGCCTGTCCCAGGGTTACGATGAAATCATTACCCGGGGCGATTCGGAAAACAGCCGCAGCTTCGCGGCGTTTTATCTCAAAGAAGACAAGGTAATTGCCGTTGATGCAGTAAATAAACCACAGGAATTCATGTTCACTAAAAAGTTGATTCCCCAGGGACGGGAAGTGGATAAAACGAAATTAGCCGATGCCGATGTACCCGTTAAGGAATTATTGCAATAGTAAGCCGATTTTTGATAATCCCTCCCTAACTCCCCCTTGTCAGGGGGAGGACTATTCCCTCCCTGACAAGGGGGGAGCAACGGGGGTTGAAACAAGCGAGTCAGTGTCGATTGAATTTACCCCTCACCCCGCCCCCCTCCCTCAAGGGGAGAGGGAGGCTGCCTGCCTTGTACAGGCCGATGATGGTCTCCGCCCCGCCCCCCTCCCTCAAGGGCAGAGGGAGGTTGGAGTAAAATATCGATTGGCGCTTGCCCTTCTGGTTTCAGGCTTGTTTCTTGTTTTCCCGCTTATGCCGGTTGCGGAGAATCTCACGCGGGTGAAAACCGCGCGGCTTGCCGATATTGCCACCTATCCCCGGCAGTCAGCGCCGGCGACGGTCGTCAGCCTGAATAACAGCTATCTCTCGGCGCAAATCAAGGCGCGGATAGATGAGATTTCCGCCAGGGTCGGCGAAGTCGTCGAGACCGGCAGCGTCCTGGCCAGGCTGGATTGCGCGGACTATCGATTGGCCGCGCAACAAGCCGATGCAAGCATCGCATCCCTGAAAGCCCGCATAGAGTTGGCTGAACGCCGGCTGGCAAGAACCCGGCAGTTAATGGAGAAGCAGACCGTATCCGAGGAATTACTGGACGAAAGAGAAGCCGACCTGACCGTTCTGCGCGCGGACCACCGGGGCGCGCTGTCGCGCCTGGAGAAAGCAAAGATCGACGTCTCCCGCTGCACGATCAAAAGTCCATACAGGGCCGTCATTATTAGCCGGATGGGTTCGGTGGGGGAGTTTGCCGACGTGGGAACAAACCTGGTTGAAGTCGTGGATATTGAACAACTGGAAATATCGGCGCAGGTTCCGACCCGGGACATCGAGCGGATCAAAAACATAACAGACCTTTATTTCGAAGATTCGGCGAACCGTTACAAGGTAGAACTGCGGGCGGTAACGCCGGCGATCAATACGCAGACCCGCAACCGGGAAGCAAGATTGTTATTCAGCAACGGCCCGGCCTTGCCGGGCGCGGCCGGCAAGCTCACCTGGCGGGATAATCGCCCCCATGTCCCCGCCAAACTGCTGGTTCGGCGCAATGATGACTTCGGCATCTTTCTCGATGATAATGGCAAAGCTGATTTCCATGTCATTCCCGGCGCGCAACAGGGGCGGACAACGCCGGTGGCGCTGCCGCCGGATACCCTGTTGGTGACGGAGGGACATTACAGTTTGCAGGATGCCCAGGCTATTACAGCGTCAGAGCGATGAATTTTCTCAGGCGGTTTCTATCCAATCACGTATTGGCGAACCTGACTTTTTGCCTGGTAATCGTCCTGGGCGCCGTTTCCTATTCGCAAATGCCCCGGGCCAAGGATCCGGAGATCAACTTCAATTGGGTCAACATCGTTACCGTTTTTCCGGGCGCCGCCGCGGTGGATGTGGAAAAACGCGTGACCGAGCCCATCGAAGACGCCTTGCGGCGTAGCGTCAGGGACATGAAATTCGTGCTCAGCACCAGCCGGGACAACATCTCCAATATCCTGGTGCGGTTCAACCAGATCGATGACAGGACCTTTGACAAACGGCTCATCGATTTAAGACGGGAAGTGCAAAATACCTACACCGATGAGCTGCCGAATGACGCCGAAGACCCGGTGGTCTATGAGGTCAACACGTCCAACGCATTTCCCAGCGCCATGGTAGCGGTGACCAGCGCGGGAGATGACGAAAATCTCAGGCGGCAGACCCGCGACATAAAAAAAGAGATGGAACTGATCAAAGGCGTCGATCGCGTCGAGAGCCTGGGCCTGTCCGACCCGGAATTACACGTTGCATTCATTCCCGAACGCCTGGAGGGGTTGGGGGTCACCCCTGCGGATATTTCCGAGACTATTCGCGCTTATTTTCGTGATATATCCGCCGGTGACCTCGAGGCTTCAGACAGCAAGTGGATTGTGCGCTTGCAAGGCACCAGTCCCGACCCGTCAACGATGCGGGATTTCCCCATTATGACCGCGACCGGCGTAGTGCCACTGGGAGCAATCGCTGAATTGACCCGCACCAGGGAGGAGCCGGGGGAAATCGTTACGTTCCGCGGTAAGCCCGCGGCAGTCCTGACCATCGTCAAACAACCGGACTCGAACGTGTTGGAATTAGTCGATCGCGTAAATGAATACATAGAAAACCGCAATCGGTTCAAAGAGGCAACCGGAGTGGAAGCCTTCCTGGTGGACGACCAGACCGTCAGTACCCGGGAGGCGCTGACCTTGATGCAGAACAACGCCATTATCGGTCTTGCCTTTGTCCTGCTGGTCACCTGGGTCTTTTTGGGAACGCGTATCGCCTTGCTGACCAGCATCGGTATTCCTTTTACCCTTGCCGGCGCTTGTCTCATCATCAGCGCAAGTGGTTTCAGCTTGAATAATACCGTGCTGCTCGGGGTCGTGATCGCCTTGGGCATGATCGTCGATGATGCCGTCGTGGTGGTCGAATCCATTTATTACCGCCTGCGCCGCGGGGTGGACGGCATGACTTCCATTATCGATTCATTCAAGGAAGTGGCCGCTCCCGTCACGACTTCAGTGATGACGACTATCGCCGCGTTTCTGCCGCTGGTGCTGTTGCCCGGCATATTAGGCGATTTCATGCGAGTCATCCCGTTGGTGGTAAGCATTGCCCTGGCAGTCAGCCTGTTCGAAGCGTACTGGATACTGCCGGCCCACGTGCTGGCGGTAAAAGTTGATTTCTCCAAGCCCGGCAAGGTGCACAGGAAAAGGGCGGCGGTTACCCATTGGGTACGCCGGCGCTATACGCGAATGCTGCTCAAATCCCTGCGCCATCCGGTTATTACCCTGAGCTTCATCATCCTGACTATCGCCTGCGCGGCCGGCGCCTTGCTCAGCGGCCAGATCCGATTTAATTTTTTCGAGTCCGATGCCATTCGAATGTTTTACGTGAATATAGAGATGCCGCAAGGCTCATCCCTGGAAGATACCAGCAAGGCGGTGGCGAGGGCCGAGGCGGCGGCATTAAAGGAATTTCTTCCCGGCGAGTTGCGCGCTTCCGTCAATTTTGCGGGACAGCAATTTACCGAGACGGCGCCTTTATTCGGCGATACCGTCGGCCAGGTGATGTTCAGCTTGAACCCGCAAGCCCGGGATGGCCGCCACGTCTTCGCCATCGCTGACGCGGTCAAGGGGCAAGTGAAAGATATGCCGGGGCCCATCGCTATTTCCATCCTGGAACTGAATGACGGTCCGCCGACAAGAAAGGCGATCAGCGTTAAAGTATTGGGCAGTGAATATCCGGCCATATTGCAGGTGGCCAACGAGCTGCGTGATTTTCTCGAAGCAGGGCAGGTGTATGAAAACATTACCCTGGATTACCGTCCGGGAAACCCGGAATTGGCGCTGCGGTTCAATGGAGAGGCAATACAAAGGACCGGGGTTGACCCCACAACCGTGGGCCGGGTGTTGCGGGCCTACGTGGATGGGGAAATCGTGACGGATTTTCAGGATGAGGGAGAGGAAGTCAAAGTCAGGGTGTTGTCGAAAAAGGACAGCAGCAATAATATGGACAACCTGATGCGGCAGACCATCTCACTGCCGGACGGTCAATCCATAGCCCTGGGCGAACTCGTAACAAGTGAGCCGGGGAGAGGTCGTCAAAACATCCGACACTATAATTTTCGCCGGGCGATTACGCTGGAAAGCGATATAGATAAAGATAAAATCAATACTATCCAGGCCAATAACCTTATCAGGGAAAAATGGAGAGACATGCAGGCCGAATATCCCAACATTTCCCTGGAGTTATCCGGTGAGTTCGATGATATACAGGAAAGCCTGGATGCAATCTGGCTGCTGTTGTTGCTTGGCTTGGGTATCATCTATATCATTTTAGGGACGCAATTCCGCAGTTACTTTCAACCCTTCATGATTATCGCCACCGTGCCCCTGGCATTCACCGGCGTCACGCTTGGATTGCTGGTGACCAAAAATCCATTGAGTCTGTATACCCTGTACGGCGTGGTGGCCCTGGCCGGCATTTCAGTGAATGCCGCCATTGTTTTGATATCCGCGGCAAACGCCCGCCTGGAAAATGGCATGAGTTTGTTGCATGCGACCGTGTATGCCGCGAGGCGACGGGTCATCCCCATCCTTATCACTTCGTTGACTACCATTGCGGGAATATTTTCGCTGGCCGCGGGACTCGCCGGGAAATCCCTTGTCTGGGGGCCGGTGGCTACCGCGATTGTCTGGGGTCTGACATTTTCAACGGCGCTGACCTTGTTCGTTATTCCCCTGCTCTATCGTACTTTCATGGCTTACAGCCCGAGACAAACAAGCTCATGAACGGCGCGGAGAGTCTCTTGAAGACCCTGGTCAACAACGGCGTCACCACTTGTTTTACCAATCCGGGCACGTCGGAGATGCAGTTTGTCGCCGCGGTGGACCGGGTTGACGGTATGCGTTGCGTGCTGTGTTTGTTCGAGGGCGTGGCTTCCGGCGCGGCAGATGGTTACTCGAGAATGTCCGATAACCCGCCGGCCACGCTCCTGCACCTCGGCCCCGGCCTGGCCAATGGCCTGGCGAATCTTCACAATGCCATGCGGGCCGGGGTCCCCATCATCAATATCGTCGGTGACCACGCAACCAGTCATAAACAATATGATGCGCCGTTGGCATCGGATGTGGCGGCCTATGCAAAGCCGGTCTCTGCCTGGATAAAAGAAACTGCCAGGGCCGACGAAATTTCGGCGGACACCCTGGAGGCGATAGAGGCCGCGCGGCAACCCCCGGGACAGATTTCAACCATGATCATTCCGGCGGATTGTTCCTGGAACCAGACCTCCGTCATTTCCCGCGAAAAAGCGGCAAGACCGGTTCGTCCGAAGGTCAGTGACGAGGCGGTAAGGAATGTATCGAACGCTTTGCGCAAGAAAGAACCGGCAGTCATATTAATGGGTGGTCAGGCGTTGCTGGAAGAGGGCGGCAAATTGGCAAGCGCGCTCAGCAATCACACGAATGCCCGGGTTTTTTCCGCTACGTTTACCGCGCGGATCACGCGGGGCGCCGGTCGAACCAATATCGAACGCCTGCCCTATTTTCCCGAAGCTGTCATTAGAACCTTGACTGGCGTCAGACATCTTGTCGTAGTCGGCGCGAAGCCCCCGGTCGGGTTTTTCGCTTACCCGAATTTGCCCAGTTACCTTGTGCCTGAAGACTGCCGGGTGCATTGCCTGGCTGAAGCGGGAGAGGACGCGGTCGATGCCTTGGCCAGGGTGATCGATGAGCTTGACGCCGGCTCAGTCTCCCCAACCATCCTTCCTTTGAAAAAACCAGCCCTGCCAGTGGGTGAATTAACGCCTGAAACCATCAGCCTGAGCGTCGCGGCTTTAATGCCGGAAAACGCGATTATCGCGGAAGAGTCGATCAGCTCAGGCGCGGGCCTGATACCGGCGACCGCCACGGCCCAGCCCCATGACTGGTTGTTTACGACCGGGGGGGCGATCGGCCAGGGCTCGCCCAACGCCGTCGGGGCGGCGCTTGCCTGTCCCGACCGTAAAGTCATTTGCCTGCAAGCGGATGGCAGTGGCATGTATACCCTGCAGGCGCTTTGGACCCAGGCCCGGGAATCCCTGAACGTGACCACGATTATTTTCGCCAATCGTAAATACCGTATCCTGGACATCGAATACGAGCGGGTCGGCGCCGGCTCGCCCGGCCCAAAAGCCAGGGCCATGTTGGCTATAGACAACCCGGAAATCGACTGGGTCAAATTGGCGACGGGCCTGGGTGTAATGGCCTGCCGCGTGACGACCCTGGCTCAATTAAACAGACAATTGGCCATATACATCGCCGAACCCGGCCCCAACCTGATCGAGGTCATATTCTGAACGGGGGACGGAAGACAGCAGGTTTGAACCTTCCCTGCAAACCCCCTTATTCCCCCTGACAAGAGGGCGCTTGCAGAAGAGCGGTCGGTGAACTTCATAAATGCTCTGGTTCAGCGCTGCGGCTGCGCCGCACGACGTAAATACCGCTGCTGATGATGATGACGATGCCAATCCAGGTATATGGATCCGGGAACTCTCGCCAGATGACGTAGCCAACAATGATCGTCCAAATCAGGCGTATGTAATCCAGCGGCGCGATAACGGCCGGTCGCGCCAACCGCATCGCTTCGATATAACAACCCAGGGCAATGGTCTGCGACAAACCCAGGGCGATAAACATCAACCAGTGATTCAACAGCGGATTTACCCAGGCGCTTAGCGCCCAGTAGCCGAACAGGATGACGCTGGCGAAAGGCAGGTAAAAATTGAGTGACCAAGTGTTTTCAGTCGTGGATAAAAACTTGGCGGTAATGACCATCAAACCGACTACAAACGACAGCAACAGGGTCGTCAGGTGGGCGATATGAAAATGATCGGGCGTCGGTCTCAATACAAACAGCACGCCGGCAAACCCCGCGACAATAGCCATCCAGGACTGCGGCATGACTTTTTCCCGTAATAACCAGGGTGAAAATATGGCAATGAAAAAAGGAATCGAAAAAGTCAATGAGACAAATTCAGCCAGGGGAATATTCTTCAAACCATAGAAAATAAGCAGCACGGCAAAGGCGCTCATGGCGCTCCGTAAACCATGCCACCCCGGCCGCCGGGTTTTCAGTTTATTCACGTTGGCCGTTGCAACCACCGCGATAATCAAGACAATTATCCCGGCGACGCTTCTTACCCAGGTCACCTGCACCACCGGGTAGATTGCCGTCAACCATTTCCCCAACACGTCAGACAGGGTGAAAAATATTGTTGACGTAAAAATGTAACCCACTGCTAAACAGGGACGATGTCGGCGTTCCATTGAAATTCCCAAATTTCCGCTTCCCTCCCCCTTGAGGGAGAGGGTCAGGTTCCTAATCCAGCTTGTCCAGGGCCTCGGAAAGCGTCGGCAATGCCTGAAACAGGTCGGCGACCAGGCCGTAATCGGCAACTTCAAAGATGGGGGCTTCTTCATCCTTGTTGATGGCGACGATTACCTTGCTCTCTTTCATGCCGGCCAGGTGTTGGATGGCGCCGGATATGCCCACTGCGATATACAGGTCGGGGGCGATGATCTTGCCGGTCTGGCCTACCTGGTAATCATTGAGTACGTAACCGGCATCGACGGCGGCCCGGGAAGCGCCTATCGCGGCGCCTAATTTATCGGCTATGTTCTCCAGCAATTTAAAATTTTCGCCACTGCCGAAACCCCGGCCACCGGATATGACCACCTTTGCGCTGGTGAGTTCCGGACGTTCCGATTCGGCGCCTTCCCGGCTGACGAAAGAAGCCAGGCCAACAGGCGGCGCCGGGTTGATAACCTCGATGCCAGCCTGCCCACCTTCCGAAGCGGCCGCGTCAAAACCCGTGGCGCGGACGCTGATGACTTTGACAGGGTCATTGCTCTTCACCCTTGCCATGGCATTGCCGGCGTAAATCGGGCGCACGAAGGTATCTTCGGATTCGATCTCGATGATGTCCGATACCATGCCTACGTCAAGCAATGCCGCCACCCTTGGCAACAGGTTTTTACCAAAGGTGCCCCCCGGCGCGAGGATATGGCTTGCGCCTTCGCAGCAAGCAACAACCAATGCCGTAAGCTCTTCAGCTAAAGCGTGTTCATAGTACGCCGCTTCGACATGCAATACCTTGTCGACACCGACGATTTCCGCGCCGGACTTCGCGGCCGACTCACAGTGATAGCCTGCAACTAACAAGGTCACGTCATCCCCCAGCTGTGAAGCGGCGGCAACGGTATTCAGCGTGGACGTCTTGATGACGTTATTATCATGTTCTGCAATAACCAGGATGCTCATATCAGATCACCTTTGCTTCATTACGCAATTTGTCAACCAGTTCGTTCACGTCGGCCACCTTTACGCCGGCGGCCCGGGCCGGGGGCTCGGCGATATCGAGAACGTCTATGCTCGGAGCGACATCGACCCCCAACTCTTGCGGCGTCATAACGTCCAGCGGCTTTTTCCTGGCTTTCATTATATTGGGCAATTTCACATAGCGTGGTTCATTCAACCGCAAGTCTGTGGTGACCACGGCGGGCAGTTTTATTGCAATCGTCTCCAGGCCGCCGTCCACTTCCCTGGTGACCTCCAGTCCCGTATCGGTAAATTCAATATTCGAAGCGAATGCCGCCTGGGACCAGCCCAGCAGGGCTGACAGCATCTGCCCGGTTTGATTGTTATCACCGTCAATGGCCTGTTTCCCCAAAATGGCGAGGCCGGGGGATTCTTTTTCAATCGTCGCTTTCAATAATTTCGCTATCGCCAGCGGTTGCACTTCCACGTCCGTCTCGATCAATATGGCCCGGTCGGCCCCCATAGCCAGCGCAGTGCGCAGGATATCCTGGCATTGCCGGCCGCCGATAGCAACGGCAATGATTTCCTCTGCTTTTCCGGCTTCCTTTATTCGGACCGCCTCTTCCACCGCAATTTCACAGAACGGATTCATGGACATTTTTACGTTGGCCGTTTCAACGCCGCTACCGTCTTTTTTAACCCTGATACGGACATTGAAATCGATCACGCGTTTTATGGGAATCAGAATTTTCATGCTTTCCTCTCGTAACCTGACAAGGTATATCAAAAACCCCTTCGCAGGGGGGTTCAAGGGGCGACAAGGATACACTAAAATACGCCGGAATCCTTAAAATTAAATTATTTTACCAGAGGCGACAGGCATTAATTACCTGGCCCTGCAACCTGCTTTCGGCGATATAAGCCATGCTGAAGAAATTCATGCTGATTTTCTGGAACAGGCAGAAAATCGAATGCCTGATGGGGGAGAGATCCGGGGCTTGCCGGGTATTAATCGAGCCGACGCACATACACCTTTTATCCATTGACGGCTGTGGTAACATGCCTGTTCACCTGGATGTTGCATCATTGCTACTATGCAGGAGCGCCCATTGTTAGCGGGAACTATTGACTACCATGAAAACTGTTTGTATGGTATTAACAACATTATTGGAATACACTTTTGCAACGCCTGTAATTGCAGTGCGATAAAAACTATAGATAAATTCTTTCCCGGGGGGGGTTATTCATGTCTTACCTTAAATTATCCGCGCGCTTTCCCGCGCTGTCACTGACCTTTGTCGCTTTCCTTTTTACGTCCGATATTCAGGCGCAATCATCGTTGCTTGAAGAAGTCATCGTTACCGCGCAGAAACGCGAGGAATCCTTGCAGGACGTCCCCATTGCCATCAGCGCCCTGACGGGGGACCAGCTGAATGAACTGGGCGTATCAACGACCGATGATTTGATGAAGGCCTTTCCGAACCTGATACTGAAACCCGGCTCGGCAATCAATACGGGTTTTTCAATCCGCGGCGTGGGCACCGACAACTTTCACGTCACTGCGCAACAGGCTGTAGGCCAGTATCTCGATGAAGTCTCCCTGGTGTCTCCCTTTGTCGGCAACTTCGGCCTGTTCGACATGGAGCGAATCGAAATACTGCGCGGCCCGCAAAATACCCTGTTCGGCCGGAATACGACCGGCGGCGCGGTCAGCATGATCTCGCGCAAGCCGGAAGTAGGGGGTGAACTCAACGGTTATGCGCGGGTGAACGGCGGCAATGAGGGACGGCTCGATTTTGAAGGCGCGGTGGGAGTTCCCCTGGGTGAGAGCGCGGCGGCGCGCGTCGCATTTCAAACGAAAAACCGGGGCGGCATCTATAACAATGTTTTGAATGATGAGGAAATCGGCGACGAGGAACGTCATTCCGGTCGCATCCAACTCGCCTTCGAACCGTCCGATGCCTTGCGTATTTTAGCCAATGGCCACGTTACGGTTGAACGGAGTGACCGGCTGCCGTTCAAGGGGATCGGTCTCCTGGACGCCGACCGGCTTGCGGCGGCGGGCCTCCTGGACGAGGCCGGCAATGTCAGGCCCGGTGAAACCCTTGGCAGTCTGCTCAACCCTGACAGGGGTCTGCGCTGTTCCAGGTTGGCGGACGGAACAGATCAATACGAGGGGCTGAACAGCTGTGTTTCCATGGGCGGCGACGGGAGGACGCTGGTTAATATATCCACCGCGGACTGGCAGGACGTCGTGGATGGCGCGCCGAATGTAGCCGACGTCGATTTTTATGGCGGTTTTCTGAGATTGGAATATGACTTTCCAAGTTTCACGGCGACTTCCATCAGCAGTTATGACAAGATCGAAGTTAAGTATATAGAGAATACCGGCGGCCAGCCATTCGCCGGTTTCTTCCCGGGCCAGGACGCGGTATATAAAGCCTTTCAGCAGGAACTGAGACTCACCTCCACCCATGACGGCCCGTGGCGCTGGATTTTCGGGGGATATTATTCCTCTGAAGATGACACCCTGGCGACGATCATCAGAAATGGCGCGCCGGGCACCCCGCCCTTTACAGTCATCCCCTCCATCGAGATCCAGCAGGACGTGGACATCTATTCGGTGTACGGTAAAATCGACGTCGACATTTCCGAGAAACTCACCGTATTCGGTGGCCTGCGTTGGACCCAGGACTCGAAAGAGGGTATAAGCATTGCCCGCATTGCGCCAGGCACCGACACCGGCACGGTTGCCGGCGGCGTCAGGCTGCCGGATAATTTCTATACCGACCTGGACCGCCTGCGCTCGATTACCGCGGCAGCCGCGGCGGCCGGCGGCGGTTGCCCTCCTCCTCCCCTGCCTTGCCAGAGCGCCGACCTGCCGGTGAAACAGAACATTAAAGAGTTGGGCGGCAAGATCGGTCTCAACCTGCAATTTACCGATGAGATCATGGGTTACGTCAGCTTCGCCAGGGGCTTCAAATCCGGCGCGTTCGACACCCGCGCGTTGGCGGCTTTCGCCGGCACGGCGGACAAGCCGGTGGGGCCGGAATTTTTGAACGCCACGGAGGCCGGTCTCAAGTCCGACCTGGCCAACGGGGCGGTACAATTCAATGCCGCGGTGTTCAGATATGACTGGGAAGACTTGCAGGTCTTTGACGTAGACAGTCTTGGCCGGCCGGCCTTTCTCAATGTCCCGAAAACGGAAATAGTCGGCGCCGAACTGGACGCCAAGTGGGCGCCCGGCGGGGGCTGGTTTATTTCCGGCGGCGTCGGCTGGCTGGATTCGGAAGTCAAGGACGACGGCGGTTTGGCTACCGTCGTCACCGGTGAAGCCTTGAACCATACCCCGGAGATTACATTCAACGGGCTTATCCTCAAAGAGTTTCAGGCAAGCGACGGCACTGTAACCCTGCAAACCGACTTCCGCTACTCCGATGAATTCAATTCATCCCTGGACGCCAACCCCGGGACCCTGGTCAGTGAAACGTTCTTTATCAATGCCCGGGCCAGCTACCGATTCGGTAGTCACCAACAATACGAAGTATCGGTCTGGGGGGAAAACCTGTCTGCGGAGAAAACCTGCTACGACATTTCCAATAACGCAACACTGACAGTGGCTAATGGTTGTACGCAAAACCCGGGCATGGCCTTCTATGGAGGCAGTTTCCAATACAACTTCTAACCCCTGCCCCCCGGAAAAGCGCCACAAAAACCCCAGCGCCGCCACCGGCGCTGGCCCTTAGGGGCAACCCCCTGTGGTTGCCCTGACCCCCGCTACCTGCCGGCATGGCCCGGGGCAGGCGCGGCGACCTGCCCCTGCGGGCAAATTCTACTAAGGACTTGGCTATGAAGAAAATGCACACGTTGATAAAAATTATTTTAACGATCGGTTTGTTGGGTCTGTTTGCCTGCGCCGACCCGGCTTCAACGGAGAGAACCGCGTCGAATGAAACGGACTCCCGCCCCAATATCCTGTTGATACTGGCGGATGACCTGGGTTATTCGGATTTGGGCATATTCGGCGGCGAGATTAATACGCCGAACCTGGATGCGCTGGCTGGCGCCGGCAAGATACTGACGAATTTCCACGTCGGCCCGACGTGCTCTCCCACCCGCGCGATGCTTTTATCCGGCGCCGATTCCCACAGGGCCGGCCTCGGAACCATGAACGGTTTGTGGTCAGAAGAGCAGAAAGGCAAACCCGGCTATGAAGGCTTCCTGAATAAACAAATAGTCACTTTTGTCAGGTTGCTCAGGGAATCCGGCTACCACACCTATATGGCGGGCAAGTGGCAGTTAGGCTATAAGGAGGGGTACTACCCTCCGGATCGCGGGTTCGAGCAGGCATTCTGGTTAAAACACGGCGGCGCCAGTCATTTCTCTGATATGAGGGGCATCCTGGAGCGCGATGCAGGCGCTTACTGGGCTGAGAACAGGGAGCGGCTGGAGAAGCTGCCTGAGGATTTTTATTCTTCGGTCAATCTCACCGATAAATTGATCGAGTACATCGACGAGAACCGGGCTGACGGGAAACCGTTCTTTGCTTATGGCGCTTACACCGCGCCCCATTGGCCCTTGCAGGCGCCACAGGAATATATCGATAAATACGAAGGCGTTTATGCGGGTGGTTATGACGCCATTCGCGCTGAACGCATCAAACGGATGCGCGCGGCCGGCCTGATAAAAGAAGGACAGACGCCGGCCCCCCGTCATCCGGAATGGCCGGCATGGGAGGAACTCACCGATGAACAGAGAAAAATGGAAGTCCGCAGGATGCAGCTCTATGCGGCGATGGTGGACGCGCTCGATGCAAACATCGGCCGCTTGATCCAATACCTGAAAGACGTCGGCGAGTATGAGAATACTTTCATCCTGTTCTTTTCCGATAATGGGGCGGAAGGAAATAACCCCCACGATCTCGGCACAAATCCTGTCTGGGTACCCGCCAATTTCGATAACAGTTATGAAAATATGGGCAAACCCGGCTCCTACGTTTCCACGGGGCCGGGTTGGGCCCACGTCAGCAATACACCGTTTCATATGTATAAGGGCTTTCCCACCCAGGGGGGCCTGGTTTCACCGGCCATCGTCGCGTTCCCGGAAAGGATCGAGGCAAACGCCCGGTCGGATGCGTTTATAACCATATTGGACGTCGCGCCTACCCTCTTGGAATTGGCGAACGTATCCCATCCCGCGCCGGCGTTCCAGGGGCGCCGGGTTCATCCGCTAGTCGGCAAGTCTTTCTATCCGCACCTGGCCGATGGACAAACCACCGTTCATGGGCCTGAGCATGTATATGGTCTCGAATTGTTTAACCGTCGCATGATCCTTCAAGATAACTGGAAACTGCTTTGGAACAATAAACCCTGGGGCAAAGGCGGTTGGGCTTTATATAACCTGGCGGAAGACGTGGGGGAACAAAATGATCTCGCGCAATCCAGGCCGGATAAATTAGATGAAATGTTGACGCTGTGGGAGCAATATGTTGAAGACAATGACGTATTCGTATTTCCGGAGTTGAAAATACGTTTTACCAATGGGAAGAATCATTACGAGGCGAACTGAAACATGAAAAATCGGGCGCTGAAATTCATCGGGTTCATTTTTTTATCATCGCTGGTTTATGCCGGTGGTTGTTCTGAAACCAACCAGGCGCAACCCGGGTCACAGGGTATTGATTCAGCCCAGGGCGAAGGGTTTGCAGACGTAGTTTATATCAATGGGTTCATCTATACGGTAAACCCGGCGCAAGCGACGGCGGAGGCGCTGGCGGTCAGGGACGGCCTGATCGCTTTCGTGGGCGATGACCAGGAAATTCAGGCCCTGGTTTCAGACCAGACCCGGATTGTCGACCTGGAAGGCAGGATGCTGATGCCCGGCATCCATGACATGCACGTTCATCCCAAGGAGGCCGGCGAGAAACATCACTTTCAATGCGGGTTCCCATTCACTTTCACGATAGATGAAATTGTCGCAAAGTTGACGGACTGCGCCGCCCGCGTTCCCCGTGGTGAATGGATACGCGGTGGCCAGTGGGCGATGGAGCTGATGGCATCCGATACCGTTCCGCATAAAAAGATCCTGGATGCGATCACCCGGGAACATCCCGTTTATCTCGGCGATTCGACCGTGCACGGGGCCTGGCTCAACTCCATGGCGCTCGATGCGCTGGGGATCGATCAAGACACCCCCGACCCTCCGGGCGGCGTGATCGTGAGAGAACCGGGCGGCAAAGAACCAACCGGCATACTCATCGATAATGCCGCCTACGACGTCCTGAAAAAACTGCCCGCCTATAGCGATGCGCAAACCGAAACAGCGCTCGCCTGGGCAATGGGTGAAATGAACAAGGTGGGGGTGACCGCGATCAAGGATGCGATGGCGGATAGTTACGCGCTGGGAGCCTACCGGGGCCTGGATCAGTCCGGCCGATTGACCATGAAAGTCAGCGCCAGCATCCCCTGGAGAATGGCCTGGACCGATGTCCGGGAAAAAGAATTGGAGAACGTGGCGTTGCGGGCCGATTATGCAACGAAGAATGTAGGGACCGACTTCATCAAGATCATGCTTGACGGCATCCCGCCGACGCGTACCGCCGCGATGCTGAAGCCGTACCTGCCCAACGCGAAACACGGCGATAATTTTTTGGGCAAGTTGATTCATTCACCTGAGCAATTAACCGAAGACATGATTTACCTGGACAGCCAGGGATTGACAGTCAAGATTCATGCAACGGGCGATCGCGCGGTCAGGGTTGCCCTGGATGCCATCGAGGCGGCGCGGACGACGAACGGCGCATCAGGTTTAATGCACGAGATCTCCCATGCGGAATTGATCCACCCGGAGGATATCCCCCGGTTCAAACAACTGAACGTCACCGCGGAATTCAGCCCCATCCTCTGGTATCCATCACCACTGGTGCAGGTAATGGCGCGGGTGATAGGGGAGGAAAGAGCAAACCAGTTCTGGCCGATAAAATCCTTGCAGGAGGCGGGGGCGCGCCTGATCTATGGTTCCGATTGGCCGTCCGTCGTGCCCGACCCCAACCCGTGGCCAGGCGTTGAGGCCATGGTAACCCGCCGCGATCCTTATGGAATAGCAGCCGGCGCGCTTTGGCCGGAACAGGCCATTGACCTGGCCGCCGCCCTTCGGATTTTTACGATAAACGGCGCCGTCGCCGCAAAACGGGCCGATAAGACGGGCAGCCTCGAAATCGGCAAATCCGCCGATTTCATTATCCTGGACCAGAATATTTTTCAAATACCGGTGGAAGACATCAGTGAGACCCAGGTCTTGTCAACAGTCGTATCCGGCAGGGAAGTTTACAATTCAAACTGAGGAAGTACGCCGGAACGGAGGTTGACAATTAAAATTTAGTTAATTGACAATTACAATTTAGCTGATTGACAATAAATTGACAATTACAATTTAGTTGATTGACAATAGATTGACAATTACAATTTAGCTGATTGACAATAAATTGACAATAAGATATTGTCAAAGGCGTGTCGAGACAACAACAAATACTCGCCTGCCTCGAGAGCCAGCCCTCTGCAACCGGCAAAGAGCTATGCCAGCGCCTGGACATCAGCCGGCAAGCCCTGAATATCCATCTCAAGTCCCTCATCGCCTCCGGGCAAGTGGTAAAGTCGGGTTCAACCCGGAACGCCCGTTACTACTCAACCGCGTACGCGCCTGCAGCTACCGTCTTCTCTCGTCGCCTGTCGCTCGCCGGACTCGATGAGAGCCGTGTTTACGAGCAGGTGGCAACGGCGTTGAACCTGCGTTCGACGCTACGCAGCAACGTGGCCGCCATCCTGCACTACGCTTTCACCGAAATACTCAACAATGCGATTGATCATTCCAAAACAGGTCGGGGCAACATCACTGCGCGCCTGGAAGCGGGGAGTATTTCCTTTATCATACGTGATAATGGGATCGGGGTATTTCAGTCTATCGCGTCCAAGTATGGCCTGGAGGATGAACAAGCGGCCATGGTAGAACTCATAAAGGGCAAAACAACAACCATGCCCGAAGCGCACACCGGGGAAGGAATTTTTTTTACCTCGAAGGTTGCCGACCGGTTTCTGCTCCGTTCCCACCATATCCAGGTAGAATGGGACCGCCTGCGTGATGATGTCTTCATCTCAAAACCACGTTTTATTTCCGGCACAACGGTAGAATTCACCGTTCAACGCAGCGCCAGGCAACTCCTGGAAGACACCTTCGCAACGTTCGCGCCGGCGGATTACGATTATCGCTTCGAAAAGACCAAAGTGCAGGTCAAACTACTTAATTCAGAATACGTTTCCCGCTCAGAAGCCCGGCGACTGGTCACCAACCTGGAAAATTTTCGAGAGGTAGCGCTGGACTTCAAGGGGGTGAAATCCGTCGGCCAGGGATTTGCAGACGAGATCTTCCGGGTTTTCGCCAACCGGCATCCAGCCGTCAAGATCGAATGTATAAACACCACCCCAAGCGTCGAAACAATGTTCCGCCACGTTAGCCAAAACCCGGGGTAGATCATCAGACAACCGCATGGGGATGCGCTTTTCTTACGTCGCCAGGGTGCTCCGATCATGTATCTCGTCACGGTCGGTCAGGCCATTATTGACGAGAAGCGTGGTCACGGTCAGGGGCGATACGCGGAACTTATTTGCAGCCTCTTCCTTCGCATCATCTGAATAATCTTCTTTTAGATGGTCGGTCAGGCTGTCGATGGGGCAAAGAAATTCACCGGCGAATGCGCGCTGCATCTTTTGCCTGTAGGTATGGGTATGGGTCGCCGGATGAAGTCGGTCGCTTTCATCGGCCAGCAGCCGGTCGGCGAGCAGGCGCGCAAGCTCGAACCGGCGTCCCGTCGTCCGCTTGGCCCGCAGGACAGTACGGCCATCGCCGTTTTCGTTGAGCGCAAAGGCAACCCGCGCGTTTCTGTTCGGACTTTTCAGTATCCGTTCCTGGACGCCGTATAATTCGGCGAGTTGGCGGTCGGAAACCGGCCCGGTTCCCCAATTCGTTACGCGCCGCAGGCAACGTGCGGCATCCACGCCTATTCGCCAAGCGGGAACCCGACTTCGATCGTCTTGTTGCAACTCCGCAAGCGTTTGAACTCCATTGCTGGGATTCGTGTCGAACCCCGCTCTTTGCGCCTCCCGCCGCAAGTCCTGCGCGCTTAGGGGCTGGTCGGCGGCAATCTCGGTCATGGCCGCTTCTCCGAGCGCATTGCCGTCCGCAAGAAACCGCTCGACCGTTTCGGATTCGGCTTCGTCCGGGTCAAAACCCAAGCATGCTTCAAGTTTTCGGTAGGATGAAAGCTCCGGGTCATCCCGTTCAGTGGTCAGTTCTCCCCACATCGTATGAAGATCCGTATTGTCAATCGACCACTCATCAAGGCGGTTCAGAACACTTTTTACGAAACGACCGATGCCGTCTTCGAACGTGGCCGCGGGAATTACCGAAACATGATCAGCCGTATAATTCAAAAGCTCCGTCGAGGCAGGTTGCGACGGCTTCGCAACGAATAAAATGTGGACGCCATCGGTGTGTACAGTAACGTTCGGCCAGAGCCAGCCTCCACCGATACCGGCCAGGTCATGCGCATCCCTCCAGCCTTCACGCCAGCGACCTTCGTGCGTAGGTTCCCAGCGGAGTCGCCACCAGTTCCAGACCAGCCATTCGGCTAATCCATACATCGAAAGATTGGCCCCATCCCGCCATTCTTTCGTCTTGCGGTCCCAGGCCCGCGTGAGAGTTTCCTGCTCGGTTTCGATGGAGAGCGCTCCCAAAGTCGCTTCGTCCACTGCCGACCCCGGCAATCCGGCGATATTGTTATCAGGTTCACGGAGCCACCTGGCTGCAATGCGAAATGCCATCAGCAACGTTCCTCCCACTCCTTGCGAATGAGACGGGTGAAATCGTCATCGACCTTCATCGGGTATCCGTGATACTCCCCCAGTTCAGAGTTACTGAGCTGCGCTTCATAGACAATTCTCCCGTCATCGACTGCCCATACATTCTGCGGCCAGCCCTGACGCACCTGCATACTTATCATCCCACGGACGAATCCTGACTTCAGCAGACCGGCGGCATCTCGACAATCGACAGGCGCAGGGCCATCACAAACCGTCTTATCGGGACGCGGGATGGGGCTACCCAAAATAGATGGGTCCGATTTGTGATATGGGCTGGGGTTATATCTGGCTGTTTTCGCCATCCGGTCCAGTTCGTCCTTGCCGATTACGCCCACCGGCGCCAACGCGGCTTTCTTCTTCTGTTTGGTTCGTCTTTGAGGACGTTTCATGGCATCGACTCAGAAGTGTTACTTGAGGCCCATGGATATTGTACAGTGGTCGAGACACCCAATTCATCAGTGAGCGCGGCTCTCGGGTCAATATAGAGTACACTATCACAGCGAGGCGGGTGATTGGCGCCAGAGAGGGCGCTGTCCAGGCTGCCAGACTCGGCGACACACACTTTGACATTGAGGTAAACCCCAGGGACAGCGGCGGTCGCTTCCGCCGCGGCGAAAATAAACAACGCCGCGCCAAGCCACGGCCTCAGGATGCGCTTAAGATCACACTTCATTAAAACGACCCCTTTTTATTAAGGTGACATGATGATGCTGTAAACTTTACAGTACCGATAGCAAGTGTCAATATCAGGTTCAGGCAGATACAGGGCAAGATCATACTTCATAATGATAACCTTATCAGGGGGAATACAATTCCGTCAGCAATTCCCGCTAACAGTGGGTTTGCCTTCTGAGGTATGAGAAAACATTGGGGGACGAGAATGTTGGATAATTCGGTGAATAAAATTGTGGGCAGGCTGTTTCTCCTGTTCGCATGTTTTTCTTTTTTGCTCAGCTGTTCTGGCAACGGGAATGGTGGGGTGGCGTCAGGCGCAGCTGAAATAAAAAGGCCGAACGTGCTGTTAGTCGTGGTGGATGACGTGGCATTCAATGACCTGGGAATTTTCGGTGGCGAGATCAATACGCCGGTCATCGATTCGCTGGCCCGTGAAGGCGTCGTCCTGACAAACTTTCATGCCGCGCCCAATTGTTCCCCGACCCGCGCCATGCTGTTTTCCGGTACGGACAGCCATATTGCCGGGTTGGGCAATATGTTTGAAGACTTGGTGGTCAATGATAATCAAAGAGGCAATCCGGGTTATGAGGGTTATCTCAACTTTCGCGTGGCGGCGCTCTCCGAGTTGTTCAAGGACGCCGGCTATCATACTTACATGACGGGCAAGTGGCATCTTGGCCTGGAGGATTTCAACGGGCCCGATGATCGCGGCTTCGAGCGATCGTTTACCATGCTGGAAGGCGGGGCGGGCGCTTTTTCCAATATGCTGGCGTTGTTTGGCGCGCGCAAGGCCTTTTACCGCGAAGACGGCAAGCTGCTGGATTCACTGCCGGATGATTTTTATTCAACCAGGCACCAGGCCGAAAAAATGATTGAATACATCGGGGATAATCATGGTGACGGCAAACCGTTTTTTTCCTACCTGGCATTTACCTCCCCCCATTGGCCCTTACAGGCGCCGGAGGCGTCCATCGCAAGGTACAAGGGCAAATATGATGAGGGTTATGACGTATTGAAAGCCCGGCGGTTGCAGGCATTGCAGGACCGGGGACTGGCGCCGGCGGACATCGAGCCGTTTCCACGCTTCCCCGGGGAGAAACCCTGGGATGAATTGACAGGGGAGGAAAAGCGTTACCAGGCGAAATTGATGGAAATCTATGCGGCCATGATCGATGACGTGGATATCTACCTGGGCAAGGTCATCGCTTACCTGAAGGAGGTCGGAGAGTACGAAAACACCTTTATATTCTTCATGTCGGACAATGGCCCGGAAGGCCATGACATCCCTGGGGCCGTACCGGTATTTGGTGAATACATAGGAACGTGTTGCGACAACAGTTATGAAAACATCGGCAAGGCGAATTCCTATGTTTTTTATGGGCAAAACTGGGCGCAGGCCGGCAATACCCCTTTGCGCATGTACAAGGGGTATCCTTCACAGGGAGGAGTGCGGGTCCCTGCGTTTGCGCATTATCCGAAAGGAATCGAATCAGGTTTGCAGAGTAACCATGTATTATCGGTAATGGACGTAATGCCGACTTTGCTGGAGCTCGCCGGTATTCAACATCCGGGTAAACGTTATAGAGATCGCGACGTGGTTGAAATGAGGGGAAGCTCGATGCTGCCACTCCTTGAAGGAAGCGATGAGGCCGTTCACCCGGACGATTACGTCATAGGCTGGGAGTTGTTCAACAAGCGCGCCATAAGGAAAGGTGACTGGAAGATCATCTATGAACCTTATCATATAGATCGAGAACCCCGGCACGCGGGAATCAAAACCGATACCTGGCAACTTTACAACCTGGCAGAGGACCCGGTGGAAATGAACGACCTGTCCGGGAAACACCCGGAGAAGCTGGCAGAGATGCTCGCCCACTGGCATGAATACGCTGAGGAAAACAGCGTTATTTTTCCTGAGGAAATCAGCGGTTATTAATAATGTAACACCTGCGTTACGCGATCTCCTCACCCTCGCCGGCGCGAGGGTTTCCAAGGGGCGCCGTCCGGCGAGGCCTCCCGCCTGAAAGAGTCAGTGGCACTGGCTACCAAGTGCTCGGCTATCTCGGCCATGACTGGGCTGAGGTTATTGGTCTGGCGGAGGAAGTCATTGAGGGCGGCCAGGGTTGCGGCGTCATTATATTCGATGGTGAGGTTCATGGCTGTTTACGCTGAGCTCTTGGATTTGCTATACTCATGGGCGGGTCAGAGATACGGTTGCTATACGCACTTTCCTGGTTGACAAATGGACAACCCCTACATTGAGTGAAAAAAGCGGCGACTGTATCTGGATGTGTCCAGGCTCCGCATCCATTACTGACCTCCTTTTGCGCTGGGGTCTTGGATTTGCTATACTCATGGACGGGTCAGAGATGCGGTGCGGCTGCTCGCACTTTCCTGGCTTGGACACGGACCGGTTTGCAGGACAGCACACGAAAAGAGACACCAGCCGTATCTGGATGTGACCAGGCAACGCATCCTTTACTGACCCTCCTCTATTTTATAGAGTAATACACCCTCTCGCTTGTTATCCATGTAGTTTTTTTCTTTTGTGTTTGGGACGAAGGTCCAGAATAGCGATCCATCATCGTTCTCTTGAGTCACCACCAGCGTCCGCGTTTTCTTGTCTCCGTCAAAAACGGAAATAAACCGGCGACGAAGGATTTTTTTGCGCCCGATTTTTTCCACGGCGAGCCAAACCTCTAAAGGATTTTCCAGGGTTGGCTCAATGTATTTAACAAATCGCGCCCTGTTCCCCCCCTGCTCAATGAAATGACGCAACGATTCTTTTGTTATAAAGACATCGTCAACTCCGTCCGGCGTTGAAATGCGCCGCGCGCCTGATGACGGAACTTTTAGAATCCGCGCTATCTGGTTTAGAGCCACGCGCTCATTGGAAGCGGTTTTTGCAAGCCCCGGATCAGTTAATATCAGGGAAGCCGGGAGATTTTTCAGGGGGAGCAACCCCTCATCCCTATAATTTCTCACTCCCATACCTTTAATTTTACCGATGGCATTACCATCACCCCAAGGGGGAACTGAAATAACGCGGGCGTTGCGCGGCGCGACGGCGGGTATAAAGAAAAAGCCGATCCGGAGATCGGCTTTTTCGGTTAGCAAACAAATGAAATTAATCGAAAAGCCGTTTGTAAGTAAACACCGAATCAATGGTTTCTATGGCACAAACAAGGTTGTCCCGTATCAACTTATCTTCAATGCTTTCCCTGGTTTTAGTACGCTTATAGACTTTGTCTTTGGCGCGTTTGACGACCTCCGACTTTGCCGCTTCAAACGAACATTTGAGCATCTTGTCCTTCGCCGCCTCAAAGAACGAGTTGGCCGGGACTGGAGACGCCACCAGGGTACAAAGCAGAACTACCATCAGATATTTTTTCATCGCATTTCTCCTGTGGTTGAACCGCAAGGGGAATACGCCCAAGGGCGTATTTCCACCCTTGGGTTGGTTGCTGATTGCCATGTCCGCTTGGGACACGATCACCCCGCATAGCGGGTATGATTCATTTGATTTATTCAGGGTATCCCCGGATAAATCTGTTTTAAAAAGGTTATTCATACCAGTCGCAATCGATTTTAACGGTGTGACAACCATTGGGGATCATCCATAGGTTTCCATCGCAAACATGCCTGGAGCAATGACCCAGTGTTTTGCTGGAGCAGCAAAACCGATAGGTGCGGATGTCCGGAATCGGCGCACAGTTTTTGACGCCTTTGACGGTGCGGCTATTGGTACGGCAATTAGCCAGCGTCCGGGTCTGGGTCAGGCTCTCTCCGGCGCATACCGTGCTGCGGGCCGGGGACCAGGCAGTGACCTCGCAGGTCGGCGGGCATGACTTGAGGCCGGTGACGGTGCGACTATTAATGCGGCAATTAGCCAGCGTCCGGGTCTGGGTCAGGCTCTCCCCGGCGCATACCGTGTTGCGGGCCGGGGACCAGTCAGTGACCTCGCAGGTCGGCGGGCATGACTTGAGGCCGGTGACGGTGCGACTATTAATGCGGCAATTAGCCAGCGTCCGGGTCTGGGTCAGTCTCTCTCCGGCGCATACCGTGTTGCGGGCCGGGGACCAGTCAGTGACCTCGCAGGTCGGCGGACATGACTTGAGGCCGGTGACGGTGCGACTATCGGTACGACAATCAGCCAGTGTCCGGGTCTGGGTCAGTCTCTCTTCGGCGCATACCGCGCTACGGGCCGGGGACCAGTCAGTGACCTCGCAGGTCGGCGGGCATGACTTGAGGCCGGTGACGGTGCGACTATCGATACGACAATCAGCCAGCGTCCGGGTCTGGGTCAAGCTCTCTCCGGAGCATACCGCGCTACGGGCCGGGGACCAGAGAGTGACCCGGCAGGTCTTCGGGCATGACTTGAGGCCGGTGACGGTGCGCCTCTTGGTACGGCAATCAGCCAGCGTCCGGGTCTGGGTCAGTCTCTCTCCGGAGCATGCCCTGTTGCGGGCCGGGGACCAGGCAGTGACGCCGCAGGTCTTCGGGCATGACTTGAGGCCGGTGACGGTACGACTATCGGTACGACAATCAGCCAGCGTCCGGGTCTGGGTCAGGCTCTTTCCGGAGCATACCGTGCTGCGGGCCGGGGACCAGGTAGTGACCGAGCAGGTTTCAGGTGGATCTGTACAGGGCCCATTGTCTATTTGTACGGTTCGGGTTTCTGCAGGAGTAACGCAGTTACCCGGGCAAGGCTTGCTCGAAGGGCTGCCGGAACAGGCGCGTGTTTGACTGAGCGTGTGGGTCCCGCACTCGGTAGGGGTACCGCCGATGGTACGCCAAGCTGTCCAGGGCTTATCGACCCATTCACACCAGTCCTTGTCCGCATCGGCCTGGATGCGGGCCAGGAAGGTATTAAAACTCCCCTGGCTTTTCAGGTTGACGGGGAAACCGGCGCTGCCCCCGCCAAAACCCGGTTTTACCCATAATCGGTAGGCGTGACCTTGTTTGGGGCGATAGCGCCTCACGTAGTTATTATCATCGCCCGGCCACAATATCATCAAGTTGTAATTGCCGGAGAAATAACCTTCGTCACCGTGGGGGCTGGTATTTCTGGTTTTTTTATCGAGTCCCGGGTCTTGCGCCGAACTATTCAGGCTTATGATTGAAAAAAATGTCAGCAGCAGTAATTTTTTCATGGTGATTTCCTCCTTGTTTTTCCTTGTTTCAGGGTGCAACCAATATGTCATTAAAGGTTGCGGTGGCGCCAATAACGATGTCAGCTTCGATGCGCCCTGAGCCGCCGTCTTCAACTAAAACGGTATTGGCATTGACCGTATCGGCATTGACCGTATCGGCATTGACCTCATTGGCAGCGTTGATTTGCTGGGCAAAGATGTTCATCGCGTTGGTCAGGTTGTTGCCGTTGAGGTCAATGGCTGTGCCAATCCCGGCCTCGAACTCGAGGGCGCCGGACATGGTATCCCCGGCCAGCTCGACAAACTCATCCAGGAGGGCCAGGTCAGTGGGGTCGGCAAAGCCAACGGCAACGACATTGCCGGTCACTTGCGCGATAGCGCCCAGTCGGGCGGCAACGCGGCCGGCTTCGGCGTTATCCCCGGCGGTGTATTGGATTTCCAGTCCCGGCGGGATGGTATCGGTAAAAACAAAATCCGGGTCCGCTTCCCAGACAGGCAGGTAGCCGGTTGCCGCCAACGTGGCGATATCCCCGGCATAAGCGCCGAAGTTCGGATTAGCCGGGTCGGCGATATGCCGATGTTGGGCCAGGGCCAACTGCACAATGGTATTTTGCACGCGATCGGGGACCAACGACCGGGCCCGCTCTTCTATTCGAAAAGTCAGCCCCAGGGACAACAGGCTGAATACCAGCATGAAATAAATAGTGGGAAGAACGTTCATAGCGAGAGCTCGGCTTGTTGATGCTGTTTCATATGTAACGGCAACCAGTCATGGCGGGGTACAGGAAAAATCATTTTCTGCATAGGCAAACAGGTTATAGCTGCTGTTTGCCGCCCGGAAAAACGTCACGTCATGAGCAGGTAAAAAAGAATAAGCGCCGTCGGTTTCAAATGCGCCCAAGGTTCGGGTAGCGAGAAACGCGAGGTATTCGGCATTCCCGCTGACGTTCCAGTTAATCGCCGGATGCCGGGCCAGGTTCAAGGTAAAAACCGCGTCTTGATTGTCGAACCCGGCCGGCAGGTTGCCCAACGTTTGCAGCTGCGTATGCGTTACCGCGCCGGGCAAGGCGTTGCAATTTTGCGCGATGTATTCCACCCCGGCCAGCTCCACGTCCCTGAGGGTTTGCATATACTCCCGGGTATGCCGGTGCGGTTGCATCAATGTCGTCATGCCCAAGGCAAACATCGACGCCAGGGCAAAGTGATATAAGATAACGTGCATGTATTACTCAATCACCACGGTCAGTGTATTAGTATTACAGGCATTGGCGGCGTTATCCGCATCGACGTTGACCCAACGGGCATTCTCCGCCCGGTCGAGCAGCCACCCACAGCTTTGTGTATCGCCGGCGTCATAGGTGACAGTGGGTGGCGTCGCGCCGGGCGCGGCGGTAATAGTCGTCTCAATCACACTCTCGTCGGTACCATCATCATATAAGTCCGTGTCCAGGTAGCCGTTATCGACCAGTTCTTCAAAATCCGCAGTGGCAAGACCGGCGGCGTTGCGGTTGACCCAACGATATTCCGACGTTGCATTGATGACATTAATGATTTCGGCTTCCATATTCCGGTTCTCGGATTGCGTAACAAGCGGCGCCAGGGCCGTGTACGCGCCGATGCCGACGACGGCTGTAACGATTAATCCGAATACGATAGCAACCTGGTTCATAACGTTTTCCTCCGTTTATAGTCGAATGCCCATGCCCATGGAAACAAAGGCGAAGGGAATGGTGATGCCCGCGCTGGTTGATAAAAACAGCAGGGTGTAAAAAATCTGGTAAGTCTTGATGGTTTTTTTCAGCCTGATTTGCAACATGCGCTCGGCCGCGCTGAACCCCCTGGCGATTTCATCAGGGGTCTGGTTCGGCGTGCAGGACAGCACGTGGTTGTAGGCATGGGGTGACAGCACCTCCTTGAGGATCTGCAACAAGGAGGCTTCCTTGAGTTTCATCCTGCCTTTCTGCAGGTTCTGTTTGAACAGTTTATTTCTGCCGAAGGTATTCTCCATCAATTGCAGAAATTCATTGGGCGGTAGCCTGGTTTCCATCAAGGCGCTGCTGATTTTCAGAAATTGCCGCTCGATGAGCATGGCGTGTAGCCGGAAACAGCCGACGGTCATCAGCATTCCCCGTAGCGGGCCGGTCAGGTGGTACAGGCACCAGTAATAGAGCAACAGGCCGCCGCCCAGGACACCCGTCAGTTCCAACCACCAGGCCTGGACAAAGGTCACGTAATCGAAAAACCACTGGTAGCCGGTAGTAAAATCCTGCAGGTACGGCAGCGTGTAAATGGCCATGGCGGTAATGACCAGGGTCATGAGTATCCATTGGGCGCCGGCTGAGAGGATCTGGACCAGGGGCGGGGCGCTGTCTTCCTGACTCAGCAGCAGCGTTGTGATGGTCTCCAGGCAATCGTGGCGCTCGCCCAATATCAGCAAATTGCTTTCATGTTCGGTAAAGAGACCGGATTGGCAATAGTGAACGGCGAAGGGCTGATTGTTGCGAATGGCTTTTTTACTGAGCTTGGCGATTTCCTTCATGGCCGGATTGTTGTCCTGTTGCTGGATATGATTGAATATCTGTGGCAAGGGAAAATGACTTTTCACGTATTCCCTCAAGGTTGAATAGAAATACACGCGGGCATCGTTATTGAACAACAGCGCACGCAGGTAAACGGATTTCATGGCTTGCAGTCGTTTATTGATGATGCCAGGCATGGTAGAGATTTTCCTTGTTGAAATTGCCGATCTTTCGTTGTGTCATCAGCGGATCCAAATCGCCGGCGACGATTTTTGTCCAGGCGTGCTGGTGAATGTTCAATACGTCGTTTTCGTTCATCCAGTCGCGCATCGCCTGCGGGTTGGTGGTGTTCATGAGCAAGTACCGATTAGCCTCGACGATAGGGATGGTTTCAGCCACCAGGGTCAGCGTCCGGATGCCGGAATGCCGACAGGCCGGGCAGCCCTCAAGGTTGTGAAATCGAATCTTTCTGCCGGCGTCCTCACCGAAACCGGTTTGGTAATAGCGCTGCCAGAACGGGTCCGTATGATTACGGAGCTTGCATTGTTCACAGAGCACGCCGACCAGTGACTGGACGATAACCAGACTGAGGAATGATTCGGAGAACAGGATGTCGGGGCTTATCCCCAGGTCGGTTTGCGAGACCAGCCGGTTAATGGCATCGACCCAGCTGGAGCCGTGAATGGAGGCGATGCCGGTGGTGCCCTGGAGCATCATGGATGAGGCCATGGCCGCGGTCTCCCGGTCGCGTATTTCGTTGATGGCGATAAAGTCCACGTCATGCCGGGTGGAGATCCGCCGTAATTTTTCCTTGTTCTCCCGGATGATGTCCTCCGTGCCTTCGATCGGCAATTGGAGCTGGACAAAATTATCCAGTTCAACTTCGATTTGATCAGAGATCTCCAGGTTTTTCTCCAGCGGCGGGCGGGACTGCATAATGGCGGTCTGGGTGGTGGATTTGCCGGAGTTGACCGCGCCCACGATGAGGGTGATGCCCTTGTTGACGGAGGTTTGTTTGAGTGTTTTCAGTTGGGTTTCATGGTAGCCCAGGGTAGTGACGTCGGGGATGTGTTTCATGTCCCGCAGACGGATGGCCATGCTGCGTTCATCGGTGACTTTGGAATAGCCGTAAGACACCCGACACAGCCATTTCTGGTTCTTGTAATCGAAGTGGAAACGGCCGTCCTTGGCTACGTCGCCGCTGCTGAACGGTTGGTTGACGTAGATGTTCCAGATGGCCGCAACGATCTTTATTCCCTGGCTCTTATCGAAAGATTGACTGACTGAAAGCCGCCCATAGATGCGTTGATAGATGGTCGTCTTGTTGCTGCGGATCTCCAGGTGAATATCGGTGGCATGGTTCCTGATGGCCTGCGAGAGCAATTCATTGACCTGGTTGGAGCTTTCCCGGGTTTGTTGTTGCAGCGAAATTTCCTGGTTTTTGTTGATGAATGATTCAAAAACGGAACGGGTAGTCTGGTTGATAACGGGTTCTTCCCGTTGCGTTTCCCTGACCAGGTTGACAAGCTGGTTCAGCGCCAGGGCTTCCTGTTTGTCCAGGTCATTGCGATCAATGCAGTAAAGCTCCCGGTCTTCGGATATGAAGCCGGGGCAGGCCCCGTTCATTTTTTGTATTTCAGTCAGGACGGTGGGATCCGTGGTGATTTGCACGTCAACCAGCTCATCATAGTTGGTGATCAGCGGCGCGGCGCCGGCCGGTTTTGCCGAGGGGTTTTGACCGAACTCCGGCAGGGTCAACCGGGCTTTTTGCTTTTTGAGCGAATTCTTGAACATTATTGCCAGGGAACGACGTGGATTTTTTTACTGGTTTGATCTTGCAGGCGCACTTCATGTCGATTGCCCTTTTGGGGATCTTCGATGAAGTCCGCCTTGAGTATTTTGTAGGTGCGCTGGTTATGTTCGAGGGTGGCGCCGATGGATAAGGAAAATGGCCGGCCGTCCTTGACCAACACGACGCTGGGCTGAACGTCCAGGGCCTTATTGCCTTCATTGACGTGACCCACCACCAGGCCTTCAATGCCTTTCCTGGGGACGGGTTTTTTCGCTGGCTTTGCTGTCGGTTTTTTTACCGGCTGTCTTGCCTTTTTCGCCGGTTTTGCCGATTTCGATTGGGGCCTGGGCCGGGTTTTCAGTATGCCCGCCAAGTCGGGCCTGGCTTTAACCAATACGGCATGGACTGATTTCAATAGTTGCGGGTCGATTTTGTCCCGTTGCTGATTGATCTGCTCCAGGAGGTTGAGGACTTGTTTATAGTAGTTCAGGTCGATGATCAGCTGTTCGGCCTCGCTGCAATGGAGGCATGCGGTTAAACCGGGGATTGTGGACGCGGCCCCGGCGGTTTCTGTTTCGGGGAGACCGGTTCCCAGGTCGGGCTGCTCTTGCGCGTCTCCCGGCAGCGCCAGAAACAAGATAAGGAATAAAAGTGTTTTCATTGCTCAGGTTCCTGTGATTTCGATGGTCACCGTCAGGTCTTGCCAGGCCGCATGGGGTCGGGTATTGATACGGGCCCTTTGCAGGTAGCCGTGCAGGTTGGTTTCCTGCAGCAATTGAACGGCTTGCCTGAGGGTGTAAGGGTTTGGCCGGGGCATGGATAATTCGATCACCCCCAGGGCCGATCGTTGCCTTTGGCTGACGCCGATGATGGAAAACCGGGCATCGATGACGCGGGCAAATCGCCGGTATCGCTCGAAGCTGACGCGCAGGGGCAACAACTCTTCGGTTTCGCCGGCAGGCGGCTTGAACAGGGACGAATTGAGCGTCCAGCTGTTTTTCTGCACACTGATCCGGCCTTCCAATTGCCGGGCAATTTCGTTCAGCCGGGCCAGCGAGAATGCCTGGTCATACCTGCCCGTGGCCGTCGCGTTATATCCTCTTCGGGTTTTTTGTACCTGAATGTCTTCCAGGTTGTAAGCCAATAACACGGTGAACGCGGCCAGCAACGCATCGATGGCGTTCAAGTCCGTATCAATTCGCGCCGGGGCACGGGGTTTGCTCAGGGTTTGGGTGGTAGTTTCTTTTATTTCTTCAACATCGATTGTCGAGACTAACAGGATGGCTGACCAGGCCGCTATGACAGGCGCTATTCCCAGGCTGAGAAGCTCGCTGACGCGGTAGCCGCGCTTTAACAAAAACGGATTGTTTTTCCCTGGGTCGAGGTTGATATGCAGGTCCCTGAGTTCGATACTGTTTTGCGCGAAGGCGTGGCTGAGCTTGCCCAATTCGGCCACTTGACAGTTCAACGGGTTGTGCCTGATCAGCTGCATACTGTCTTCAAAGGACAGTAAATCTTCTTTCTCCACCAATATATAATTCTCATGCACCTGGATAGTGGCCACGTAAACCACGTTGTCGCAGGGCAATATGATGAAGTGTCGGCCAGGTTGAATGTCCGCATGAATCCATTGAACGACCTGGGCGGCGATGGAGATGGCTTTGCCTTCATCAAAAAACATGAACCCCTCGGATTCGAGGTGGTACTTTTTCTTTACAGCCGAAAGCTGTCTGCTGATAAACAGCCGGCGGCTGCCTTCTTCGGGCAGCGTCACGCTCCCTGCATTGATGCAGAGTTCGACTTCCCGGTCATTGATATTGATGGTTTCGATCATAATTTGAATGAGCCTTGTATCAGGAATAAGGTCTGCGTGAGTCGTTTGTCGCCGGAGGCGGCGTTGCTGCTGACCCGGTTCAAGGGCCACACGGGCAACAGGCCGGAGCGGTCGGTCCTCACTTCGATTTCTTCACGGTGGGTCGAGGCCACAAGAACGGTCTCGCCGTCTTCCATGGTGACGTCAAAGACGTTGTCGCTGCCTGAGTTGTTCGGCAGCACGCCGGACGTGCCGGCAATTTCATAGGTTTCAAACGAATCTATCTTGGCTTCATTAATGACGATGTGGAGCGCGATCAACTCATCGGTCAGGGTGGGCAGGATATTGATGGCCTGGCCGATTTCAAGTTCACCGATTTCCACGGTCGGGGTGGACAAGCTGGTGCCGCCGGCATCGGTTTGCTGGACGCTGGTCTGCTCTACGAAGCGGCGGATGCTGTAGTTGCGCAGGGTGACCAGGCGGTTGTTGTAAACCAGTATTTCCTTGGTGTCATCGATGGAAACGTTGCCTATGCGGGCCAGGGCTTTCAGGACGATTTGCGTTGTGTCCAATGGGTTGTCCGGATCATCCACTTTTATACTCAGAACACCGCCGCCGGCCTCGATGCCGACCAGGTCCCCGGAGAGATTGGTGATATTGGCGGCGATACTCGCATTGCGCACCAGGGAGAGATCGATCTGCTGTTGCGCCAGGTCGGTGACGTCCAGCCGAATAGTGGTGATCTTGATGTTCGCCTGCCGGGTGACTGCCCTTAGCCATCTTTTGTAGGCTTCATCAAACAGGACAACCCGCTGCGGTCTGGCGGTAATGGAAAGCAGGTTGCCGGTAGGACTGATGCTGTAACATTCCCGGTCATTGTGTGTATAGGAAGCTATTTTCTGAGCGCCCGCCAGGGATTGATCGGCCCCTGCAACAATCTCCATGATGCTCTCGGGGGCGGTTGTCTTTTGTTCGCAGTATGAGATTCCCAACACCGTGTTAACCAGTTGGTGGACGTCATTTTCCGCGGACAGTTGACTGCTGACATTATTTTCAAATCCACTGGCATTGTTCTGGTCCAACCCTAAATTGTTACTGCTGACGTTGATAATGTTGCTGCCGCCGCCGTACAGCGGTATTTCATATTTCCTGGTGATCATCGGTATGATCAACAGGACTCCCTGGTGAAACTCGTAACCGACGTTGGCCTGCAAGACAATGGCGTCCAGGTGATCTTCCACGGTCACGGCAGTGGGGGTAGAGCTGACCGTCGGGTTATAATCCGGCGGCAGCGCATAGGTAACCGGGTAGCCCGGAACCAGGCGTTGCAAGGTTTCCCGCAACCCCTGATTTTGGTAAGTGGCCCGGTAAGTTTCGTATAACCAGGCCCTGTCCCTGGAGACGTCGATACGCTTTGCCTGGGCGCGTTTGGTCTGTGCGATCTTTCGCTCCGCCAGTATCTCCTGGTGGCGTTCCTGAACGGCGGCAAAATCGTCACTGCGCTGCTTGATATTTTCACTGCAAGCTACGAGGAGCGACAGGCCCAGCAGGGCGACGGGCAGCCGGCCTGGAAAAGAATCGGCCTTCTTACAGTGAGTTTTTTTCATCATAAAAGTAAACCCGGTTGTCATCATCAATTTCGGTTTTGATCCTGAAGCGGGCGTGCAGCAATTCGATCAGGTCTTCGTGTCGCCTGGGCAAGGGGATGCTGACGTCGTGGAGGATCTGGTAATCGGTGTACCTTCCCGGGTCACCTAATTTCCAGGAGACCTCGGCAAAGCCGCATTTTGAGAAATAATCCTCAACTATTCCGGACAACATGACCTTGCTTTTGAATTGAATGGCGTAACAAAATTCAAAGGGGTCGGCCCGGTTGTCGGCCCGGTTGTCGGCCTGGTTGTCTGCTTGGTTGTCGGCCCGGTTGTCGGCCCGGTTGTCGGCCCGGTTGTCGGCCTGATTGTCGGCCTGGTTGTCGGCCTGGTTGTCGGCCCGGTTGTCGGCTTGGTTGTCTGCCCGGTTGTCGACCTGGAAATGATTGGCGGCGGCTGGTGTCTCGCCGGCGTGAGCAGCCGATTGCGCGCGCCCGGACGGGGCCGTTATCTCGCGGTCGTTCGGCGCTCCGTCAGCATAACCGGCCGGTTGCTCACCCTCGAATGAGACCGTCACCCGCCGCTCGTTCCGCGCCTCGCCGGCGTAAGCGGCCGGTGGCGCGCCCCCGAACGGGACCGTCACCCGTCGCTCGTTCCGCGCCTCGCCGGCGTAAGCGGCCGGTGGCGCGCCTTCGAATGGAACCATCACCCGCCGCTCGTTCCGCGCCTCGCCAGCGTAAGCGGCCGGTTGCTCACCCTCGAATGAGACCGTCACCCGCCGCTCGCTCCGCGCCTCGCCGGCGTAAGCAGCCGGTGGCGCGCCCCCGAACGGGACCGTCACCCGCCGCTCGTTCCGCGCCTTGCCGGCGTAAGCGGTCGCTCGCTCGCCCCTGAATGGGACTGTCATTCGTCGCTCGTTCGTTGTCCTGTCACCATAGCCGGTCGATTGCGCTTCCAGGGTCGTTAAATCGGCGAAAACCACGCTTGCCTGGCCCAGTCCCCTTTTTTGAAACGCATATATTCTTCTTTCCTGGTCCAATACGACCTGGTCGTCATCCCCCATTAACCGTTGCAGCGCCATGTATAAAGGCACGGGGGCGACTCCGTGGTTATCGATGAACGTTTTTCGGGCAATGGCATCGCCAGGGCCGCCACGATAGGCCGGCCGGTAAGAATGCGGCGCCAGCATGTAGCTTGTTGCGCCACCGACGGTCCTGGTTGCAGCCGGATAGACCATCCTGACACGCGTCTGCAAGATGGGCATGGACACGGCGCTCGCTCCAGGACTGACCGGCGGCGACTTTGAATTATCAGTCGGCGTTTGCAACCCTGAACACCCGCTGAACAGGACAAAAGCGGACGCCGTCACCCCCGCCAGCCTGAACCAGACAAGGGCGGACGCCATCACCCCCGCCAACCTGAACCAGACAAGGGCGGACGCCATCGCCCGCGCCAACCTGAACCAGACAAGGGCGGACGCCATCGCCCGCGCCAGCCTGAACCAGATAAGGGCGGACGCCATGACCCCCGCCAGCCTGGGCCGGGCGAAGGGCCTCCGTGCCTGCCCGCCGGATGAAGCTGGTATCACAACCACCGTTTTTATTTTCATTCAGGCCTCCTTACCGTTGACTCATCAGGCGTTGGTACACGCCTCTCCAGGGTGAGATATAAATGTCTTCAGAGACAAACAGCCTCAATTTTTGCCCATAATTCAAAGTCTGTGTCGGAACCAGGCCGGCATATTGCGACGCCACGTCGGCCCCGGCCTCGCGCAAGGCCTGGCCGGCCTCTGACCTGAAAGTCGCGCCGGAACCATTGGCGCTGAAATCCGGCCTCGAAGTCTCGCTGGACAATATGGCAAAGGCCGCCGTGCCACCGAAACGCGCCAGGAAGTGATAATCGGTTTTTCCTTTTATTGCGCCTATGCCCTCATGGTCGAGGACGTTGCTGACGAACTTGATCTTCGTCCCATCCGGCCTGACGATCCAGCGCACGGACAAAGCCATCCTGTTATTTATTATCCGGTTGGGATGACCGGCGCCGGTCTGTATAACCTCTCCCGTGCACAGGGAACCGGCGGGTATCAAGACGAATTTTTGCGCGACGTCCATGACGTTCTGTTCAATCCTGCACCGATAAGGCCCGGCGTAATCGGATATGACTTTCTGGTCCAGTTTGGCCGACATGACCGACCCGACAGACAATAATTCAAATCCATCCCCCGGCGGCCCGGTCAAATCCGATTCAGGATAGCCGGCCAGGTTAAAACTGCGCGGAACAGCAATCGTATTGTTCCCCGGCCCCGTTGCTTGCGCCAAAAGATCAGACAGCGATCCGGCCCGCGACAGGGAGTCGTCCCGACCGTCGAACGCCGTTGGCTCCAGATTAAACCGCTGGCGTAAATCAGCCAGGGCCGCCTGCTCCTGCTTCAGGAATTCATCCGGCCCGTTGCCGATACCTGGCGCCTGATACCCGCTGCCTGACGCTGAACCGGCAAAAAAATCAAAATTGAACTCGGCCTGCCTTGATTGACGCACCCTGACAACCTCATTTTCATTCCAGGCTTCCATCGGTGACTTGGCCGCGGTTAATAATTCCTGCAACGCCCGCTCATTGTTCTGTAAAAGTTCACCGGCCCTTTCATCCATATATTTTCTTTGCTCGGAAACGTCCCGCGCCCTTTGCTTTTGCAGACGTTGTTCCTGGTTTTTGATCTGTTCCCGAAATTCCGTCCGGGGGTCGGGGGCCGCTTGTCTCTTCAGCTCCCGTTGCACCTGCCCTTCAATCCCGCCGCCCCTGGGCGTTGACCTGAACAATGACCCATAGACCATGATAATGACGACCAGCACAAACCCGGCGATCAGCACGATTTGAAAGCGCTTGTTGTAAGTCGTCGGCTGTTCTTCGACTTGACTGACGGTGTTGTCCTTGTCTGCCATTTTTTTACAAGTCCCGCCGGGTTTGCGGGTCGCCGCGCCTGATAATCGTGATCCGCGTCTTTTCGTCTGATTTCATGTATATCTTGTCGTAAATGCCGGTGACGACGTAAATGCGTTTAGCCTCATCATATTTATAATCGATGAATTGCTCCCTGCCGTTGTCGCCCGCAAACAGTGACATGACGCCGCCCAAATTGTGCTGCACGCGAACGTAGGTAAACCTGCCGTCGTCGTAGACGTCGGTAACCAGGTTTTTCCCGTATGGCGCCCGTCCGCCTTTCCAGCTGTAGCCGGTAAATAATTGTGTCCTGTACTCATCTATGGCGGCGGTCACCTTTTGTGAAGCCACCTGCTCATTTTCACCCAGCCGGGTTTGCAACGCGGCAACCTGCTGCTGATAAAATGCCGCTTGTTCGTCACTGCGGCGCGCAAAACCGGCGAACGCGTTTTCGGGCAGGAAGCCACCGTCATTGGTCACAAGGACGCACAGGTCAAAGTCGCCGTCCGAACGTTCCACGAGAAAATGGTAGGCATTATTGCCCTGTGAGACTGCGGTCACGGTGGTGCTGCCGCCCTCTTTCGTCCCCGGCTCATTCGGCTTGACGAAGATGTGTTTATCCCCGCCCTCGACGTCCCACAGGTCTTGATTCCCGGTAACGGGCTTGGCAATCAGGCTCTCGGGCAATTCGATGTGCGTGCCGTGATGCAGCCTGGACTTGATCCTGACGAACTTGTGTTTCTCGTACTTGATGACGCGGCAGCGTTCGCCTTCCGCGGCGGCGCTCATCGAAACCACAACAAACAGCAATATGAATTTAAGCCGGATCATCCAGCACTCTTTCCTCGATGATTTTCAGGCCGATGGGGTTGGCCATCAGCGCTTTTCTTGATCTTGGCATTTCAGACTTGGGCGTAAGCCGCCACCGCAGGGTGATAATGGCCCTCTTCCGGCTCGATACGGCGTTGTCGGCAAAGGACCGAATCGCCTCATTGATATAAACGTTGGTCCTGTAAGTCGTATCATCAGGGTTGCCGCCGGCCAGGCGGTCCACGTCGAAATGATGGATATTCCTGACTTCCACTTCTTTTATATCGCACCTTTGACAGGACCTTATCTCCGCGGCCTTGCCGGCGGCGTTAAAACCTGATTGTGATTTGAAAAATTGCGCCAGGTTCGCGTCCATCAATACCAGGGCATAGCCATAGTCGTTCCTCACCGTTGCGGGGTCTTCGCGGAACCGGCGCATGACGTAGTTGCCCAGCAGGTGATCGATGGTTGCGGGAAAAAAATCCGTTTCGTCCTTGTGCGCAAAGCTGGTATCGACGAACCAGGTTCCATCCGGCGCCAACTTGACGTATATGAGTTTTTCATTATCTTTTGCGACGTAAGTCACGACGGCCCCGTAGGCAAGGGCGCCCATGAACGCCAGCAGCAGGACGACGTTTATGACCAGCAGCCGGTTGTTGGTTACTACCAGCCCGGGGATATTATCCGGGTTCAGTTGTTTCGCCATGGACCCTGGTATCTTGCCGATGGTTCTTGCCTGCGTATCCATGGGCCTACCTCGCCATTCTTGCGGCCATGCCGGAGGCCACGTTGCCGATGGCCCCGGCTGCGCCCACGCCGCCTTGCATTAAATCGCTCACCACCTGGTCGGTCCTGAACATGGCGAACACCGAGACGAGCAACAAGCCTGAATAACCAAGCAACCGGATAAAGTCCTCAGGCGTCAGCGTTAATATCTGTCCCGCGGTAATAACCGAATCAAACAACCCGGTAACGATTAAAGTCGTAAATGCAATGTTTATCTGCGCAACGACGAAGTAGGCAATGCCCGCCAGCATGAAGTTCAGCCAGCCGTCGAAATATCGATTGGCGCCCTTGAAAATAAGGAAGGGTATGAAGATCGGCCCCAGCACCTTGCCCAACAAGATGCTCCATAAACCGATAACGGATACTATCCACGATACGGCGTAAACGATAAAAAGCACGATGAGAAATATACCCATGAACAGCAGTTGCCGGATGTTTATGCCGATGTTCGCGAACCTGGAGAAAAACCCGACTTCACCCGATACGGGTTCAAAGGTAATGCGCTCCATGATGAGATTAATCATGTCCAACAGGAAAACACCGGTCGAGTCGATGCCGGACGCTCCCAAATTCAGGGCATGATAGGTGTTGAGGCTGATGTCGTCGGACAGGACGACACCGATTTGCCAGATAACGGCCAATACGTAATCATAAGATTGCATCAAGGCCTGGGCGATAAGGATCATCAGGACGACAAAGATCACGTCTTTCGCCGCGGCCGCCGCCACTGTCCATTTGATCAGGACAATGACCAGGGCAAACACCGTGAACGTAATCCACTCGAGCTCGGAGAAACGAGAGAGCTGGGTCGATGCGCCGATCAGCTGATCGGTCAACCTGCTTGCCTTGTTGAAAAACTCACCCAGGAATCCGGCGGGGTCTATAGGCTCGGCCCAAACCCACGTCGGCAGAAAGAACAAAAATACGCCTGCTCCTGATCGATACGGCATGATGTCTTGACTCCTTTATAACTCCGTTTTTTTTCCGGCGAATTAACGCCGCCGCAAATAATTTTTTTTCCCTTCCAGCGCCCTTTAATCGGTCAGGTTCAAGCCATTCCAACGAAAAGAACGCGCCGGTTTGCTGCGACTGGTGACTTCCTCCAGGCGCGCCACTTCGGCTTTTCGCTGCGCCTCCGCCACCGAGAGCGCGTGTATGTAATCGTGATTTTCATGCAACAGGCGCTGGTTCTGAACCTTATTCAATGCCTGCAATTCATCGATGAGATGGAAATTGGTCGTCACCGCCGTCTGCAAGGCATTCAGGTCGCTTTTGTCCCCTATGGCAAAATTGCCTTTTGTTATCCTGACGTTCCGGTAACGTTTCAGTAATTCCTGGTTATTGTCTTTTACGATTTCCAACTGATCCCTGTACGCCGCATAGCGCGCCTGTTGTCTTTCAGCGTTGACCACCCAGGGGTCGGGGTCCGCGCCGATGGCCTCGATTTGCCGACGCACGTCGTCGGCCACCGCCGGCACGGTATAAAGTGAGCTTACCTGGGCGTCGATTGCCTGGCGGCCGGCCGGCCCGGCCGCATTCAGCGTGGGTATCCGGGAATAGGCGCTGATGCCATGTTGATTTTTGAGCGCCTGGAACAAGCCCTCCCAATCCTTGCGCGAGATAAGGTGGCGCAGGCCTTTTACCTGTCGGAGATAATCGTCGTATTCCTTGAGGGTCTGGCTGAATTGTTTATTCAAGGCGCTTAATTGAGCGCTGCTGATGCCCACCTGTTCGAGCTGGGTTTCAAAGTCCCGCAGCTGCTGTTGGTATGAACGGACTTGTTGGGCTATCACGCCGACGTCAACCGTCGGGATACCCCCCGAATAAACGTCCGCAAGGAAAAAAAGATTGACTGCCAATAGACTAAGCCGCTTTTTCATCGATACTCCCTCCCTTCAAATCGAGCGCCGCCATTGTTTTCCTGACTCCGGCGGCAAAGCCAAACCGTTCAACGTTGGCAAAATATAACGATTGCTCCGCCGGCCTGGACGTTGACAGCACGTACTGCTCCGGCTCGACGGACAAAATACATTTTTTCGAGACGTTCAGGTCGCGCTGAATGAGATAAAATTCTTTCTTCGGGATTAATCCCCTGACAGCCTCTATTTCGCCGTCTTTCATATTGAAAATAGATTTGTAGGCATCCCTGTTCAGCTCGGGGTCGGAAGTAAATATAAAGGTCGATGCGGCGCTTCGAATCGCCTCCCAGTTCTCGACGCCGCCCAATTCGATGCCGGATTGCGTCCACATCCCGATACCAGCCGACAACTTTCCCCAGAGGCGTATCCGGTCCAGCAGCAGCATCTTCGCCAACTCAGGGTTGGCTAAAATGTGGTGGCATTCATCCACGTCCAACCACTTGGGATACGTCCGGTACGCCGGGTTTTCGTAGAAGCGCAGCACCCGGTAGGCTATCTCGGCCATTACCAGCGGCTTTGCGACCACGTCGTCGCTGATACCCATTAAATTGTAGATCGCGATCTTCTTGTCGATAGCGCCTATGGCATCTTCTTTCGCATCGAACAAGCGGGCATAAGGGCCATCGCCGGTAAACCGGGCCAGTTTATGCTGTATTTGTTTCGGGCAGTGTTTGCTCAACGTCGTCAGGGTTTGCAGGTGTTTCGGCAGCCTTAGCGCCTGCCCCACCGCCCGGTCCAGGGCCAATTGATCCGCGGCCGACAGGCGCCGCAATTCCTCCGAATCATTACTGTTGATCATCGCCGCGAGTTGTTGGATCAAGTGCGTTATGAAGTGGGCGTCTTCACTCGACCGGGCTTGGGAGAAAAAATTGAACCCCCGGTCATTAACGCCATCGAAACGAACAATGCCGGCGTCCTCGCCATAGGCATGGGCGATTGGTTCGGAACCGGGATCGATGTCGATAGCCCGGTAGAAGCCACCGTATTTGGGCCAATGAATGCCTATGCAGGTGCGTAAAAAGGATTTCCCGCTACGGATTGGCCCGACGCCGATCAAAAAGCCGCGACCGCCGGTGAAGGGCGAAAAATAATACGGCGTATCATCCGATGACAGGAAAACATATTGCGCCTCTTCCTTGTTCAGGTCTTCGATGACCATCGAGCCTTGCGCGGATTTGAAAAACAGGGACAGGGTGGAAAATTGCGAGGTGTTCAAGGGAATGTCCCGGAAAAATCTGCTGCGGTGGTCGGCGCAAGGCTGTATGTCAAAAAACACGTCAACCTGGCCCACCGTTTCCCACAGGATGCTGAGCTGATTCTGTTGCAAGGCGGATTGCAGCCGTTCCGTCGTTCCCTCCAACTCCTCAAGGTCCGTATCGAATACGATAACGTGGGTGGATACCAGGCCCAGGTTGTCATTCAACGACGAGGCTTCGTCCAGTTCCTGGAATTTCCTGATCAACGACGGTTGAAAGACCTGCATTTCCCGATCCTTTTCCATGCCGCTGTCAAGTCCCTTGATAAAGTCCGTAAACGTAATGGTTTCCCTTTCCAGCTCCTTTTTCCGGTTGAAAAAGAACAAGGACTTCGACGCTTCACTCATTCCCTTGTAACGGGTCGTCAGCACATAATTGCCCCTGGTTTTAATGGGGGCGCCGGCGCCTTTTGCAAAAAGCCCTGGAGTAAAGCGATTAAAATTGAATTGTTTCACCGACATGACCCGAAGATAGGTATTGTTGAGGTTATACAGCCTTAACAAATCCATGCCGTTGCTCGTCACGGGCGCCACCTGTCCGTCCGATAAATCCGTATCGATAGGATCAGGGCATTTCAAGTTGGAATGCAGGTATTTCACATCCATCGTCGCCAGGAATTTCATCACCCGGTAAGTCTCATCGATATCGAGCCGACGGGTATTAAACAAACCGCCGCAGTAATTGATAATGTCCTTGAGCTTCGTCTCCAATTCCGCTGCCGATTTTTTCAAGGCGGCCCTAGAGGCGGCCTGGGTCTGTCCATAGGCAATGAACCGCTTGACGTATTCCCTGGAGGTTGCGCTTTGAAAATATCTCAGCAGGTGGCGGATAAACAATGACAAGCTGGATTTGCCCCGGTTATCCCCGTATAGCTCGACGAACAACATGCACCTTGCGCCGGACAGGCGCATATTGTTCAAATGCCTTGAACGGTATTCATTCAAGGTATTGCACACCGGGTTTGTTCTCCTGGCGAATGAAACCCGGAGGTCGCTGTAGTGGATGTAGTATTCCTGCAGGATGATTGACTGGGGCAGGATATTCAGCAGGTTTCTTATGACGATGGCAAACGCTTCCATGTCTTTTTGCGACATCCCGTCAGGGTCAATGCCGTCTATTTCCAGGGCGCCGATCAATGATCCCGTATACGACAACACGAACCCCTCGTGCGGTCGAAATGCGCCGTGATAGATATTTACCGGTTCTCCATTCATCGATGTCCTTTCCATTTGCTGTCCGTAACGGTAGCGGGGGCGTTCTGACGCGCCCTGACCTCGTGCCCCGAATATCGGGGCGGTTTCAGCAGGACAACCACGGGGGTTGCCCTCAGGGGTTCATGCTCCGAATGCCGGAGCGGTCACCCATGCTTTCTTACTTTAGACGTTTAAATAAAAATTGCAACTTTTTTTCCAGCAGTTTTCGCTAGCGGAGATTGTCTACAATCACCGTCAGGTTGAAGACGATCAACAATACCAAGATCGCCCTGAACGCAATGCCGAGCGCGCCGCTCTTGGGGGCGTAAGCCCACATCACGCCGCCCACGACGATGGAACCGACCAGGAAAGCCAGCGCGGCCGGCCCCGTCAAAAAATCCATCGCTGTTTGAAATGCCTTCGTGATGAAATCCAGGGGGCCGCCGGTCGTGCCGATATCGAATTCGGCGCGGGCAACCCCGGGGAAATAAAGCGCGGCAAAGCAATATAAGTAGTCACGCATGGTTTTTTCTCCTGTTGTAACTCTATTCAGTGAATATGAACGGCCTGCCGGCGGTCACTTCCGGCGACAAGCAGGTAATGCGTTTCAGCAATCTTCGTCTGACGACGTACAGCCATACGGCAATGCCGTTGGGATCGTCCCGGCAAACAAAGCCCAGGACCAGCAGGCTGAAAGTGATTGATACCGCAAACAAGAATAAAGAGTGCAGCTGCACGCCGATCAAAGCGGACGCGGCAAAGCTGAATAAAACAGGATTGGCGGGATAACCGAGATAGCGCTTGTCAGCCGTCAACGACGACCTGTTGCTATATGCATCTTCCTTAACGTCCATATACTTACCTGAAAACGAGTTTGGTTTTTGAAGCTCCTTGTGTTCCCCTGCGAGCTTGGCAGGATTGAATTACTTTATATATACACGAAGCGGGACGGGGAGTCAAAGAAAAAATTTAAACAATTTGAAGTTTGAAGTTTGAAAAGGGGTAAAGGTGTCGCAAAAGGGACGCTGGAAAGGCCCGTCGGCCCCGTCATTGGATGCGCCGAGCGCGCCCCGTCATTCTGAGCCGCAGGCGAAGAATCCATATCGAACATCAGTTGCTTTTAACGAAGGTTTGCAGTCCGCTCATGCGGGCGCTGGTGTTTTCCAGCGCCCGCCGCCAGATGTCACCGTTGCCGTAGATGGTGATCCGGTTTTTGGCGCGGGTGGCCGCCGTGTAAAGCAGCGCCCGCGTTTGCAGTTGTTCCGGGAAGGATTCCGGGGATTCGTCCAGCAGCAATACCAGGTGGTCGAACTCGGAACCCTGGGACTTGTGGACGGTCATGGCGAAACAGGTCTCCTGGTGAGCCAGGCGCAGGGCGAGCTCGTATTTGATGCCTCCCCGCGCGTCCGGGAAGGCGACCAGAAACCCGCCGTCTGTTCCGGGTACGCAAATCCCTATGTCGCCGTTGAACAACTCCAGGTTATAGTCGTTGCGGGTGATCATGACGGGCCGGCCGGTATAGAAGTCCTGTCCCTGCCGCTTCAAGCCTCGTTGCTCAAGGATTGCCTCCAGCACCCGGTTGACGTTGATAACGCCAGCGAATCCTTCCCGGCGGGCGCAGAGAATGCGGGTCTGCCCGAACACTTTCAGCAATTCCGGGACATCGGGCTTTTCGTCCGTCTCAAGCAATCGGATATAGTCGTCAAAAAAAGCGATGAGTCGTTCCGCCGGGTTCCCGGCCCGCAGACCGGCCAAATCCAGGTAACGCACGCTGGCATCGTCCGGCCCGGAAGATACCTCGAAAGATGCCGTCCCCGCCCTGATTTCCCGCGCGAGACGACCGATGCCGCTGTCAGGCGCGAAGCGGTAGTTGCGCTCAAAACGGCACACCGCGTCCATTAGCTTGTGTTTGTTTTCCACGACAGGCAGGTCGCCGTGCACAAATTTACGGGCGAATTCGACGAATTCCCCTGAATAACCAATGGTCCCGCTGCAAAGGTCGGCCAGCACGTTGCCTACGTCAACCGATGGCAGTTGGTCGGCGTCACCCAGCAGGATGAGCCTGGAGTCCGGGGGCAAGGCGCTAAGCGTCCGGTGAGCCAGGGGCAGGTCGATCATGGACGCCTCATCGACAATCAGCACATCCGCGTCAATGGGGTTGTCGGCGTCATGACGCCAGCTTCTGCCGTCGGACCGCATCCCCAGCAGGCGGTGCAGGGTGGATACCTGGTCGGCAAGCGCCGAAAAAGATTTCGGCAGGTCTGATATTCCTTCCCGTATGGAATCCTTCAACCGCATGGCGGCCTTGCCGGTGGGCGCGGCGAGGCGGATAACGGGTTCATGGGCCGAGAGCGCCAACAACAGGGCGATGATCTTCACGACGGTTCGGGTCTTGCCGGTGCCCGGCCCCCCGGTAATGATGAGCAGTCGCCGGGTGAGGGCTTGCAGGGCCGCGACCCGCTGCCAGTCGATGCCGTTTCCACCGCCCTGTCCCTCTCCCTCCGGGGGAGAGGGGGTCTCCACCTGGTGACGCGCGGCGGCGTTCCTTTCACTCCCCGGCGGGAACAGCAGGTCTAATTCTTCCCCCAGTCGTTCCGGGTGGTCACAGGCTTGCGGGCGGTTCCGTTCCGACAGCATGGCGGCCACGCTTTTTTCCCAGGCAAAGTAGCGTTGCAGGTACAGGCGCTCGCCGTACAGCACGAGCGGCGTATTGTCGTCGCCGTCGCCGACGCAGGCGAGGGACTTGAGCCGGCGCGCCGTTTCTTCCGGCATTGCGGAGAGATCGAGACAGCTATGTTGGCGCAGGACCGAGTCACAGAGTTTATCCAGCAGACGGCGAACATCGTCATTGATCGGGTCACCATGACGGGCCAGCAGGTTAGCCAGGTAGTGACCGATGGATGGGATGTTGGCGGTATTCATGGCGTCCCCGACAATTCGCTTAATTTTTCGATGGCGGCCAGTGGCGGCTTGTGAAAATAAACGCCCGTGTCCCCTGTTTCGCTGCCTCTCATGCCGCGCAGGAACAGGTAGAAGACACCGCCGAAGTCCCGCTCGTAATCATAGCCATGGGAACGGGCCTTGAGCCACTTGTGCAAGGCCATGCTGTAGATCAGGTACTGGAGATCGTAGTGATGCCTGGCAATCGCCTGCCGGAGTTGCGCTTCGCCGTAATCACCGAACGAGTCTCCCAGGTGGTTGGACTTGTAGTCCAGGACATAATACTTGCCATCGTGACGGAACGTCAGGTCGATCAATCCGGTCATCATGCCCACCAGCTGAAAGTCCGGGTCGAGCTGAAGGCTTTCCAGGTAGCCAGCCTCCCGCAGCCCGTCAACCACGAAGGCGGGGTTGTTCACCGGAAAATGAAACTCCATCTCGTTAAGGCGGTCATGGCTCTCGATGCGCTCCAGGGAAGTGGCGGCGGGGTGAAGCGGCGTCTTCAGGATGTCGTCCAGCCAGCCCGTCAACACCCTGCCCCATTCCCCGCGGTTTTGCCCCAGGCCCAACTTGTCCAGCGCGAAGTTGCAGGCCCGGTCCCGGCTATGGCCCTCCGGGGACGTCACGCGGTCAAGGTCTTCCAGCAGCTTGTGCAGGACCAGCCCGACGTGCGCCCCACGGGGGAAACTGAAGCGGGAGAACTCCGCCGCGGCAGTCGTCGAATCATCTCTTTCGCCGATGCCGTCGCCGTCACCCCGACCCTGGTCGTCGTCGGCAAAGCCAGCGATGGCATCGCTCGCGGTTTTCCGCTCCAGGTCCCGCGGCCGGGCTGACAGGCTGGAGTAGCTGTGCAGCCGCCAACGCTGGTCTGTTCGGGGGACAGGCGGGGGCGGAACCAGGTCCTGCACCCCGGCCTCAGGCTTATAAGGGGTACAGTCCGCTACCTCGCCGTCAACGATGTTGAACAAGTCCGCGGGAAGTCGCAGCTGTTCGACAAATTCTTTTATGGGGAGGGGGGAGTCAGGAAAGGCGCCCAGCAGTCGCCCGAAGGTGGTTTTTTCCAGGCCCCGGATTAAGGGAACGCCGAGATAACAGCGGTATCTCGCCCGGGTCATCGCCACGTAAAGGAGGCGGATTTCCTCGTCGATCTTCTCTTCTGCGGCGCGCGCCAAGTGAGACTGATCAGCGCCCACTTCCAGACAGGCCCGATAATTCTCCTCCGGGTCGTGATAAAGCGCCGGCCCCTTGGGAGCGACCTTGTGGACGCTGAACACCGGCATGGGAATCATCACCACGTCGTATTCCAGCCCCTTCGCCGAGTGCATGGTGACAATTTTCACCAGGTTTTCGTCGCTTTCCAGCCGCAATTGCCGCTGCTCGTCATCGATATTGCCGGCGACCTGTCTTTCCCTCATAAACCAGCTCAGCAACTGGCGCATTCCCGGGGCAAGCCCCGCCCCCTGTTGCAATAATTCCGTCAGGTGGCGGAAGTCGGTGAGTTCCCGTTCGCCGGTCATTTGCCCCAGCCATTTCCCGGCCAGCCGCCGCTTTTGCAACAGGCGATTCAACATGAACGCTATCCCCCGGTCCCGCCAGGCCTCGTGATATTCCTGAAATTCCCGGATCACGGCCTGCCGGGTCCGGAGATCATGGCCCAGCGCTTCGATTTCCCCAGCCTCGCATTGCAGCAGGCGGGTAGCCAGGGCGGCGCGAACGGCCCGGTCATCGGCAGGGTCCAGCGCCGCCCGGAGTATATGGATCAAATCGTCCGCGGTCGGCTGTAGCAGGACGTTTTCACGGGTGAGATACACGCCCTGAATGCCGCGCCGGGCCAGGGCCTTGTGCACCTGGGCGGCATCCTTCCAGGTCTTGACAAGGAAAGCGATCTCACCCGCTTTCAGGGAGTTGTCATTGTCATCCTTGCCGCCAAGCCGCACCTTATCCCCGGCGTTGAGCAACCGCGACGTCTGCTCGGCGGCATACTCCATAGCCAAGGCCCTTGCCGCATCCTTGCTGAGCGCCCTCGGCTTCGGCGGTGGTTCCGGCGACGGCTCTGCCAGGGTCGAGGCCCCCGCCGCATCCTTGTCGAGTCCTGTACCGGCGTGGCCGACAACGAATAACTCGAAGGGCGCGACCTCTTCGCCGTCGATAGTCACCTGCCGGTCCGCGTGGGCTGCCTCTACGGGCGCAAAGGGAATCTCCTCGCCAACGCTGAACATGCCTTGTTTATCAAACAATGTATTGACCGCTTCCACCAGCGCCGGGGTGGAACGCCAGTTTTTCTCCAGTGAATGGATGCGATCGACGGCGCGCCTTGCCTTGATGTAGGTATATACATCGGCCCCGCGAAACTGGTAGATGGCTTGCTTGGGGTCGCCTATCATCAGCAGCCCCCGGTCGCCGCCTTTTGCCCCGCCCCCTGCATCGTCCTTTACCCGGCCCCCTGCCTCATCTTTTGCCCTGTCCCCTGCCTCATCCTTTGCCCTGTCCCCTGCCTCATCCTTTGCCCTGTCCCCTGCATCGTCCTTTGCCCAGCCCCCTGCCTCGTCCTTTGCCCGGCCCCCTGCCTCATCCTTTGCCCTGTCCCCTACCTCATCCTTTGCCCCATGGGCTGTCCCCTCGCCCCCTGGGGGAGAGTCGGGGTGGGGGAAATCGGTCCGGTAGATGCGGGAGAAGATTTCGTACTGGATATCGTCCGTGTCCTGAAACTCGTCGATCATGGCGACCGGCCAGCGTTGCGCCAGCAGTTCCGCCAAGGCAGAGGGTTCCGAAGGAGAGCCTGAGCGCCGGATGGCGTCACGCACATTCAACAGCAAATCATCCAGGGTCAACAAGCGCCGGCGTTCCTTGATGGTTCGGATTCTTGCCCTTACTTCCTCCAGGACCACGTGCCAGAGGTTTTCCCTGAGCTTTTCGATGATTGGCTGCTTCGACCAGATCCTGTTGAGCAAGCTAAACAGGGGGTGAGTAGGCAGGGCACAATCCTTTTTCCTGGCTCTTTCCAGGCTGTCCCTGTTATAGACTTCCCACAGTTCGCTATCCAGCCCCAGGTCATCGCCCTGGCAGAGGTCGGTCATTTGTTGCAACCGGGTGATTGGTTTACTCCCTTTTTTCAGGTCTGCGGATTCCAGCAACCTGGCGATGTCGTCTTTGACCCAGCCGCGCTTGGCTTCCCGGATATCCGCCAGCAGGGCCTCACTGTCTTTTTTCAGGTTGACGGCTTCAACGTCGACGGCCCTGGCCGGGGTCAGTTTGAGTTCTCTCCTGTATACGTATGGTCGCAGGCAGGTGGCAAGCGCCTCAGGCCGCGACCAGAGTTTACCGGCTAATTGCTTCTCGATTTCAGGAAGCGTCGTCAGGTGGCTGCGGAAAAAATCGGCGCAGGCTTGCCGGAATAATTGTTCCCGGTCATCGTACAGTTCCTGCCGGAACAGACTGCCGGCGTCGAAGGATTGTTCGGTCAGCACCTTGTAGCAGAAACCATGGATGGTGAAGATGCTGGCCTCATCCATCAACCGGCTGGCTGCCTCAAGCAGTTTTCCGTCCTTGTTCTTATCGAGACTGTCTCCCACCAGCCTGGCCAGGAAATCGTCTTCCGGGCCTGTATCCTGTCGAAAGATCAGCCGGGCCTGGTGAATCCTGTTTCTGATTCGGCGTCTCAATTCATCCGCCGCCGCGTTGGTGAAGGTCAACACCAGGATTTTATTGACGGCAAGGGGAGGCAACCCGGTAGCGCGGCCCAGCAGCAACCGGAGGTATAAATTGGTGATAGTGTGGGTCTTTCCCGTGCCCGCGCTGGCCTCGATAAGCTGGTGGCAGTTCAGGGGCATGGCATCAAGATCGCTCACTCGTCATTCTCCACCAGACGCTCACACAGGGGTTGCCACAGTCTGATCGCATGGGCATGAAATTCCTCTGCCCGCTCTTTCCCACCCAGCGCTTCAGGCAGGGAAAACAGGCGGGCCCAGTAGATGTCATCACCCTCCGGCGCGCCCCCATACGATGAGTTCCATTTGTTGACCGCCGCTTCCTTCGCTTTCCCGGCAGCCTCGGTTTCAATGTGTTGTTCAGCCGGGAAAGATGGGTCAGCGCTCCCGGCTTTCCCGACAGCTTCGGTTTTAACGTAGTTTTCGTAGTAGGCGTATGAAGTTTCGGGGGGCAACAGCAGGGGTCGCGCCGTGCCGAGGCGATACAGCTTTAGCAGCTCGCCAAGATATTGCCGGGATAATCCCGCATCCAGCGGGGCGAAACAACGTACTTCGGCCCCGGTTTTACCGCCGCTGTCTTTTCTTCCAACCATCCGCATCTCCACCGAATCGCCGCCGGTGGCGCTCAACGCCAGGTGTCGCAACCAAGCCATGAGCAGGTCCTTGCGCCTGAGGCTGCCCACCCGGTAGAACAGGTGAGTATCCCCGTAAATCTCATCGAACCGGTATTGAATGGCAGCGCCGTCAAGCTCAATGACGCCGCTTTGCGGGGGTCGCCGGCCCTTGGCGAGAGTCCCTTTCAGCGCGGCATGGACGGCTTCGGCGCGGTCGATGTGGACGCCTGATTGCGCCCGGCCGGCGGCGCCCGGCAAGACCACGCCCGCGGCAAGCTGCCTTTCCCGCCAGGCTTCCAGGGAATCACCCCGGATGAGATGATCCAGGGCGTCATCCGCCAACTGATAGGCTTCGAGGGCATCCAGCGCAAAGCTCTCCGTATCCTTTAGCTCGATTTCATCCACATTGAAATAAACCTTGAGTCTTTGCTGCAAGAAATACTTGCCGCTATGACTGAAAAATCTTTCCAGCTGGTCCAGGGAGTCACATGCCGCCGCCGGGAGAGGGTCCCTGCAGAAAACCGGCGACTGCGCGGGTTTATTTGCAAGGGCGTCGTACCAGGGAGACTGCCGGGATTGCAGCCGGTCTCCCTGGTAGTAACGGGGGTTGAAAGGCTGAAGCGAATGCGCCACCGGCTTGATGTTTTCCTCGCCGAACAAGGCTTGCAGGTAATGCAACCACTCGGTCACCACCACTGAAGGCGGTTTCTCCTGGTTGTCCCGCACCCCTCGCCCGACGTAGCTCAGGTAGAAGACTTCTTCGGCGGACAGCAGGGATTCTAAAAACAGGTAACGGTCGTCCTGCCGTGCGGACAGGTCTCCCTTGCGATAGTCGTTGTTTCGGAGCGACATCAAGTCGAAGGAATGGGGTCGTTCTTCCCTGGGATACTCGCCGTCATTCAGACCCAACAGGCAGATGACCCGCCGGGGGATGCCGCGCACGGCGGACAGGTTGGCGAACTGGACTACGCCGTACGGAGACCTGTTCCGGGTGAAGACGCCCCTGAGCTGCTGCTGTGTCCAGTGGCGCATCAGTACGTAAGAAAGGTTTTCCTCACAGCCGCCGGCATGGGTGGCGTTGCCGAATTCCTTGATAAGCGTCTGCAAACAGTCGAATTCCAGCGCTTCCTCATCTACCGGCAGAAAAAAATCCGCCACCAGTCGGGACAGCAACTTCCGCCAAGCCGCCGGCGGGCGTTGCTCCGACAATTCGTCCCGGTATTTACCCAGCAACTCGACAAAGTGGGAAAGGCTGGCGATCAGGCGGGCGTCTTCCGTCGTTGCCGGGCAGGGCAAGAGGCCATCCCAGGTGTTTTCGTCCGTCATGGCGAAGCCTGACAACAGCCGGTCCAGTCCGAACTCCCAGGTATTGTGCCCTTCCGGTGGAACCTGCCAGTATTTTTCCTTGTCCGCGCCGCCCAACTCCCAGCGCACGCCCGTATCCCGAATCCACAGGGTGACCTGCCTGAGGTCCTCCGCCGATAGCCCGTAGCGCCTGGCAATGGCCGGGGTATCCAGCAAATCCACCACTTCAGCGCCGGTGAAACGGGATTCCGGCAGCTTCAACAGGGCAAGAAAACCGTTGATCAGTGGCGACTCTTCCATGACGCCGCGGTCGGCAATACTGAACGGGATGCCATCGCCGAACACCGAATGGATGAACGGCGCATACCCGGCAATGTCCGGCGCCATGACCAATATCTCTCCGGGAGACAGGTCTTTCCGGTTAGCCATGAGGCGCAGGAGCTCGTCGTGCAAGACTTCGATTTCCCGGAGTGGACTGTGACACGCGTGTATTTGCAGGCTGTCCTCGTCCGGCGGCGGTCGGGGTTCCGGTACCGCGCCGCTGCCGAATTCGCCGCCGAAAGTCAATTCCAGGACATCGTTTTTTACCCGCTCCAGGGCGGTGGCCCCCTCGTGCTCCGGGAATTGCTCGGCGGTTTGCAGCAGGGGCATATCCATATCCAGCAGCATCTCGAAATACTCGCGCCCCTGCTTGCCCAGGGAAGCCAATATGGGGTTGCCCGCTTCCAGGTAGTCATCGTCGACCAGTTCGGTCTTGCCGCCCAACAGGGCGCGCATGGAGCGGCGGGCCTGCTCCTTGTCGGAGGCGATGTCCCCCCAGTAATGACGGCAGGGATTGAGGAAGTAGATATCGACTTCAATATGCCCGGCCAGCGCTTGCAGGGTCTGGAGTTGCATCGCCGGCATGGCGGACAGGCCAAATACAGAAATCCGCGGCGGCAGGGATTGCACGGGATATTCGCCGGCCGTCAGTTGTTCCAGCAACATGCGGTGAAGCCTGGCGCGGTGCAGTCCGCCGTATTTCCCCATGTCCGCCAACAACGCCCGCCACAATTCCGGCTGCCATCGAAGCGGCGCCGGCGCGGGGTCATCCCCGCCGGATTCCCATTGCAACATCCACTCAGGCCGGTATATCAGGTATTGGTTGAACAACTCGGCGATTTCGTAACTCAGCTGGTAATGCCGCAGGCTGGAGTCCCCCGGTTGATCCAGGTAGTTGCGTAACGCCCGATCATCGATCTTTTCCTTCCGCAGCAGGGCCATGATGCGCCAGACCAGGCGGGCGCTGTCGAAGGGCGACTCCTCCGCCACCGCCTGTACCGCCGGCAATCGTTTGTACAACTCCCAAAAAAAAGCGGCCAGGAAACAACAATCCACGTTAGCGGAAATGCCGTATTCCCGTGCCAGGCTGAACTTCAACCACTGCCCCAACTCGCGGTTCTGCATAATCACGGACAAAGGGGTGAAGGGGTCGCCCGGCTCATCGTTCCTGACACAGAAGATCTTCGCCAGGACAGGCATCCGGTTCGACTGGAACAGGTTAAGCACGAAGGATAAACGGACAGGACTGCATTACTTTATTGGATTTCAAAACCATATCAGGAAACCCGAATTATTTGCCCTTAGTATACGTACAAGGATGGGGAGAGGGTCAAGCAACCGGGCGGCGCTAAACATCATAACTATTTAATAAGTAATTTTCAGACAGGAGGTCTTCAGGCAATTGCTGATCCATGGGAAGATAAATACATGACTTTATGTCCATTTGTTTCAGGTAGTGGCACATCACAGGTCCCACATCCTTCCAATGCAGGTTCCCCAGTCCGCACCCCAACGCCGGCAAGGCAATTGATTCTATGTTTTCTTTTTTATAGTTTTGCACAAGCCACTGCATAGATTTCTCTATGTCATCAAGTCTGGAATCTTCTCGCCAGTGTCGCTTTGTCGGAAAAAATAAAAACCAGCGCGAGCCATTCAAATTGTCTTGTTTGAGTTGTGCTGCATCATCAGCCAGCTCTTCCTCAATTCGGGTGGCGCGCTTATACAGGGTTGGCTTGCCGATTTTCAGTTTTTTGTTTTTGCAATCGTCTTGATAGCGAACATAAGCATCGGGGAATTGATACTTGGTGCGTGAAGCCAATCCTTTTCCCATGATACCCCTGGTGTTTACACTAATAGTAAATGTTTGCATAGTCGAAAAGAACATGTCGCCTTTGGAGAGGAAAATAGTATTGTTTAAAGATTTTCTATATTGAGGCGCAAAAAACATATAAGGCTCTACCGAAATCGGAACCTGCTTGTCTCCGACGATGTCGGCAAGCGCGTCGTTTTTAATGCTGGAGTAAATGCCAATAATCTTATCAGGCAATATCCTGTCCGGAACCAATACTTCTGCCATCATTTTTTGCTTGGTATCATCGCTATCTGTCCAATATTCTTTTTTGAAAACAGAAGCGTCGATATTTTTCAGTTCCGTGGTTCCAGAAAAAAATCGGGCATTAAAGGCGGCTACGTTTCGATCACTAAAACAGACATCCTCCTGATCAAGCACGGAAGAAGAGACTTGCAAAACGACTAATTTCTTCCTGTCTATGTTACAAGTCAATCGATAAAGCATGGCATTACGTGCATGAAAATATAAATTCACACACTCGGATACGTTTTTACTATTCGGTAATTGTTTATTGCGTCGCGCTAATACTTCTCGATCGTGAATATCTTCATGATCAAGTTTTTCAGCATCTTTGCGCGAACATATGCCTTTTTCCAGAATGGATTCAAGGTTATCAATATGGCAAATGTAATATAGCTCTGTTGGCTGTTTCATACATTCACCCCCACGATCGTCATGGCGTCGTTACCGAAGATGTCCACTACTTTTTCCACCTGATAAGCCTTAATGGAGTCTCCGGCAAACCCGGGGCGGTTCACCCATAGAATAGCTTCAGCGTTTTGGAGAACATAGAAGCTAACCAGTCGCACTTCTGTTTGTCTTTATGCTTATTAGCATCCATTGCAAAATCTGCGGTTTCCTGCTTTCTGACCTCATTATAAACTTTGCGAAACGATCGCTCTTTCCAGAGAAAATAACCATCCAGAATCCAAAAGCCGATTACAGGAATGATGAATGTTAAAACAATGTAGGCCGATTGAATTTAGCTTCTAGCAATAAAAATAACCCCGGCCGCCAAAATAGTCATGCCCCAAGCGATTGATAACTCCTTGGATTATTTCCAAGTGCTTTATTACTTGCTCTTTACCGTTCATTTTTACTTTTCCAAATAGTGGCCACTTGTTTAAACAGGTGCTACTCTCCCCACCACAAATAGGATTTTAGAGTTACGATGAAGTGTTGTTTTTTCACTTCGGTCATTTTGGCGGGAACACCCATTAAAATCTCCAGTTTTCTGCCTGCATGAAGCCTGCAAGATTTACACATTGGATTTTATATTTCTTGCAAATGACAGGAATGCAGGGAGCGTTGGGCTTGTACTTTTCTTGTGTCACGACACAGCCGCTGATGTCATGCGCAAACGCAATGACAAAAGGATCGGCTACGAAGCCACCGCGAACGATCTTTTTATGCTCTATCAAACCTTGAAAATGAGCATTAAAAAAAAGCTTCTGGATGAATTGAGTCTCACGTTCGTTGGGGGCATAAAACAAATTGGAGTTTTCTCTCGCCCAGGCAGCCAGGTCATCATCTACACGTTCAATTTCTCGGCGCGCTTCTCGCACCGAAACGATTTGCTGTGCACTTACAAGCGCGTAAAAGTTTCCCCACAGGGTTGGGAATACATCTTTATCGTAAATTCCGTCCCGAAATAATGTAATAAAGGCGCTTGTGTCGAAGATATATCTCATCCGCGCTATGCAAATTGCTTGTTTACAAGATAACCATCAAGCTCTTCAACGTTCTTTATTTTCATATTCAATATATTGGCGGTCTCATATTCGCCGATTTTGTTCTGATAACGAGCTTGCAAAACGTTGTGTAAGAATGCTTTTCCCCAGTATGAAAGCTGATTCAAGTAATAATCTCCGCCGCCCTCTTTGCGATGTCCACCGCCTGTCTCCGAAAAACTTGCCCTCAAGGGCTCTTTCATGTCTGTAAAAACGTCGTAAGAAATTAAGTTGCTCAACCTACATCTTACTAAGAACATCGAGGGGCTGACTTTGTAGCGTTTTGCCTGACAAGTGTAAAAATCTTCATCGTGGATTTTGCCTCTGGAAATTTGCCCTCTCAAATCATTCATAGGCACAAGTATGGCGCCGGCAGAGTGGTCAAAATAATGCTCATCTTTTTGATCTTCTTTTATTTCCAACCCATCCCTGCCCAGCGTCACGCTGCTTTCTCCGTGTAACAGGTGAGCTAATTCGTGCATCATGGTAAAAATTTGCCGACCCTTGGATTCCTGGCTGTCAAGACAAATAACGGGAAACTCCTCATCGTAGAGACAAAACCCCGATAAATACTCCGATCTGAACGGCCAGCGGAAAACAAAAATTCCTTGCTCCTCTATTGCGTCTCTCCAGGCCCAAAGCGCGTCCATGTAGGTAGTCCATCCTTGTTGTTCCTCTAAAGAGACGTTCAAAAATTTCTCACTTCGCAATTCTGCGGACATAGATTCAATGTCTCCGTTTGCGGGCAAGATCGAGCTCTTGTGCAATGGATTCGATACAGGGTTAATCCCGTCGTTGAGCTCCTTCAAAGCCATTTGCGTTGCTTGCACCCGATGAATAATATTCATCGTATAGGGTGAAATTGAATCCAAGTAGAAACCGGGGACGCTTCTCAGGGAGGCCGCCGCGTCTTCAATTTCTGGTGGTTCCGGGAAGAAAAACACCGCAATCGGTACCTTGTAGTAGTCTGCCAATTTCTCCAGTTGTGGATAAGTCGGTGCTTTTTTCCCCGTTTCCCAATCCGTAAGTATTTCTTCAGACTTGATGGGCAGTTTTCTGACAATGTCAGCAGGGTCATAGTGCTTGCGCTCTCTGGCCCACTTCAAAACAGCAGGACTAATATTTTGTACGGCTGCTGTCATTATTCTCCCCACCACAAATAGAGTTTTAGAATTGTGATGAAGTGTTGTTTCTCCGCTTCAGTCATTTTGGCGGGGTTGATCTTTTCGGTGGTGCCGTCGACGAAGGTGACGGACTCGGCAGTGCGGCAGCGGATGGGTTTGCCGAGAATGTTTGAAAGCGATTCGGCGATGTCTATATCGGGATAGAGGTTGTGCAGATTGATTTCCAGTTTGCCGTTCTCTAAGGGTTTAACAGCGTAGGCGAATTTGTCGTCGTTGCAGAAGACGTACTGCTCGAATGGGGATTTGGCACTGTCTATCTTCAAATGTTTGCCGTCCTCATTGTAGCAGGCGTTTTTCAGGGTTTCTTCGTATTGTTCCAGCGAGTAATATTTGAACGCGCCACCACCCTTATATTCTATCTGTTTGCTTATCCCAGATTGATGGCCACCAATGACCTTCTTCATGCGAGGCAAAATTACAGTGTAAAAATGCGCTCCCATTTCTACGCCAAGCCACTTGCGCCCTAGCTTCTGAGCTACAGACTGAGTAGTGCCAGAACCAGAAAAGAAGTCAACAACAATATTTTCTCTTGTGATAGTGATCAAGTCCGCGACCCTTTTAAGTAGCTCTTCTGAGTTTTCTGTAGCGAAAAACGTGTTGAACTGCCCCGGGAATTCCGGAGACCCGTTAGTTTGTGTCATGCCGCTTCGCATGACCGGTTATTTTCATCATCATAGTACATCTGTTCATATTCTAACGTCTCATCATGCACCGTCGTCCAGCGCTTTGCGCCGCGCCTCACACCCTATATTTCAAGCTGTTTCATCAGTCGCGCCACCGTACAACGGGCCACGGCACACCCTTCCCGTTGCAGCTGGCGCCACACCTTCCTGACGCCGTATACCTGGAAGTTGTCTGCCCAGATACGCCGTATCTCCCGGCATAGCGCCCGGTCCCGTTGCGCCCGGGCCGGCAACCGCCCCGGGTCCGCGGCCCGGGCCTTGTGCTCATAGTAGGTTGATGGGGCGACCGGCAAACTGCTTGCCGATCGGCTCGACCCCAATACCTTCCCGGTGTTGGTCGATAAAGGTCACCAGCTCGCCGGTTAGCGGTCGCGCTCCGCCTGGGCGAAAAAAGCCGATGCTTTGCGTAGAATCTCGTTGGCCCGCTTCAGTTCCCGATTCTCGCGTTTCAACTCCCGCAATTGGTCACGCTCAGCGCTGGTGAGACCGGCACGTTGACCTTGGTCAATCTCGGCGCGTCTCACCCAGTTACGCAACGTTTCCGCGGTACAGCCAATCTTATCGGCGATGGAAGTAAGTGCGGCCCATTGGGAGTCATAGTCCTCCTGGCGCTCCAGCACCAGCCGCACGGCTCGTTCCCGGACTTCCGGGGGATAGCGTTTGTGTCTGTTCATTGTTCCATCCTCTCAAGAAATGGAGTCCCCGGCAAACCCGGGGCGGTTCATTGTCATCTTCAACATCGAACCGTTTGTAGGAAACGGTTGTGCCATATTGGTCTGAAACTTTTTCGTGCCCATAGTGACTTAGAAAGCCATTTTTTGACAGTATCTTTTTAACGTCAGCAGGTATATTTGTCAAACTGACATCGTTCAGGTTATCTCCCAAGCGGTAGAGCAGAGCGCCGAGTACCGCACACATATCAGCATCAAACCAGTGCGTTCCCGACATGTCGAGTTCCACGCTATCCAAAAAACAACCCTCTGTCTGTCCATGCAGAGAAACCAGAGCTTTAAAACCCTTCTCATCGTGGCGGATTTTTGGGAGCGCAACTTTCATACCTTCACTTCCACAATCGTTACGTTGTCATTTCCAAAGATATGCAGCATTTTCATTAAATAAATATGATTATAATAATGTAGCCTGCATGTCCACCGCTTCATGCACAGGTGTTACGCGCCAGCCGGCTGTCTCCGCTTTTTTAATATCTGCCGGCAAGATGGCGATTCCCCACGATCGGGAAGGCCAAGCCAGTTCCAGCTCCGCAACGACCGCTCCTCCGTCATTTTTTACCTCATATCCGATTTCAGGAAGCTCAGGGTGGTGATGCTGAAGATGGTGAAGTACACCATGCACGCCAGGGTCTGCAAACTTGAAAACATCCTCCCAACTATTCAGATTGATCAGGTTTTGTTGCCGACGTAAGGCAGTAATCTGCTTCATATCTTCGTGAGAAGCGTACATGTGCCCATGACGAGGCTGCCTGCGGTGGCAGTCAGCACAGAGTGCCTTCAGATTCTGCTGACGGTTATCTGTCTTGACTCCATTGATGTGATGCACGTGGAGGAGGCGCCGGTGGTCTTCCAACCTTACGCCACAGCCCTCGCAGATAAAGTTCTTGCTCTCCTTGTAAAGCATCGCTATTTCCCGCCAGTCCTGGGTGTACTGCCCATCGAACGCGCCGGCGCGGCGGCTGGGCATGTGTGGGAAGAACGAACTGTAGGCGCAGAAGAATTTTTCCAGGTCGAAATCTGTAAATATCTGGAATCTGGCCTCATGTTTATCATAATAGCCTTGGTAGTTCAGCTTTGTAAGACAATTCTTGCAGACTTTGAGGTAGGCGCCACCCTCTCTTTCCGCTCCATTTCCCCCATCAAACCCTGTAATAAAGAAATTTCCGGTTAAATCGTTAGTCGCTACATACCGCTCGAATCGCCCTTGAGATTGCATATCTTCCAAGGTCCGGCAATAGGCAATATGGAACTTATTTCCTTCGTCCTCGTTCTCCAACACTTCCTGGATGCGGTCTCCGTGGTCTTGGATATAGAGCAGAATCTGACGGCCCTGATAGCTCAATAACCCATTGTCTGTCTTAACCTCGGATAGGTCGACCTTAATTCCTGTACCCAGTTCAATATCAATGGGGAGAGACGGAGTAGTCGTCAAGTTAACAATGGTACCGACATCCACAGACTCCGCGCCCATGCGGCACACCGCCTCGCGCAGGCCTGAGATATCTACATTGAGGGGCACGGCGCGTTTTACTCCGTCAGGATTTTACGGATTTGGGTTTCCGCGTTCGTAAAGACACGAAACAACACACGGCGCGAGGCGTCCCGGTCTTCCATCCCCGCCCTGTCAAGGACGAGGCGGGAAGATGAGAAGCCCACCGCGGCCACGTTGGCCTTCACCCATCGTTTGTCTTCGGCGACTACAGGAAGATTGTAGACGTACTCCAGCACCGCGCGGGTTCGTCCCTGGGACAGCCACATGTTCTTGAAGTACGCCTCATCTTCCCCGGCAGCTGTGACCCAGTCGCTGGAGGTATGTCCTTCAATGCGCACTTCATTGATGGCCGCCTCGAATCTCTTGAGCACCGCCAAGTACCGGGGAAAGAAGTCATTGAGAATCTCCACGAAGCGCGGTTGCAGGTCAATCTCCCCTGCCTGAAACAGCACTTCCGGCGACTTGAACTCGAAAGACAGGTTCTCACTGTCAATCACCGCTTCCCATCTCTCCAGGTCGTCTGCGAACTCCTCCCACAACGCCTCGTTGATTGCAACCTGTCCTTCGCGATACGCCACCGCTATGTCCTTGATCTTGTCGCGCTCAATGAATGCGCTACGCATCAGTGTAATGGAGATGAACAGAAAAACCATCATCAGGCCGGCCATCAGGTCGGAGATAGTCAGCCAGTGTTCACCTTCATCTCCGCCCCCCCTCGCCCCGAAGAGACGTTCTGACCTCACACTCATCGCTCATCTCTCCCTTGTCGGACAATGCGACCCATGGCCTCCGTAAGCACCGTGTAGTCCTCAACGAACCTGCCCGTGATCTGGGCAAGGGCTTCGCCCATCCCGTTCATAACCCGCTCAAGTTCTCTATCCCTCGCCTCGTCAAGCGCTTCAAGTTGAGCGTTCACCCCCTCACTCATGTCTGATACAGCCTGCTCCATTTGCTCACGCAACCCTTCTACGACTTGGCTAACAGCTTGGTTCTGCGCTGCCAGAGTCTCTCGGAGTGTGGCTTCCATTTGCTGTTGCATCTGTTGAATGCTGTCCGCCACCCGTTGTTGAACCGCCTGAGTGTCCTGTTGTACGCGTTCCCCCGCGCGAGTGAGTTCTCCCAGCATACCTTGCGCCAGCTGATTCTGGGCTTCCATTTGCTGTTGCATCTGTTGAATACTATCCGCCACCCGTTGTTGAACCGCCTGAGTGTCCTCTTGTACGCGTTCCCCCGCGCTGGTGAGTGTTTGTAGCATCTCTTGTGCCATCTGATTCTGGGCTTCAATGTATGCATCGGAGACGTCCAGTAATCGCCTATAGTGTTCGCTGGCGGTATCGACGGAAGCGGCGATCTGATTGGTCATTTCCTCCACGTGAGTCTGAACCTGCGGTACTGCTTCTACCACCTTCTCGCGCATTTCCTGGAAGGCCGCAAGGTGCCGTTCCAATTCGGCAAGCTGATGGTTGGCAGTTTCCACGATGGTGGTAAGATTTTCCATTGATTGGGGAATGCTCAAGCAGGACTCAGCTATGCTCGCCACTGCCCCCTCAATGCTGGCAGCCCCCTCAACTGACTGATCATAGAGTTTGTGGAGTTCCTCCAGTTGCTGTCGGTAACCCTCTTGCCACTGCACGAGTTTCTGCACGGATGCGTCCAATGCCTTGAAATTCTCGCCGAACTGCTCCGTGAGGTTCCGGTTGAAATCGACGATGACCTGTTGCAGCGCTTCAATGACTTGTTCAGTAGCAGACCGGGATAGCATCTGTGCGAAATCATCCAGTTTTTCCCACAGATGTTTCTTGAATTCTTCATGCGCCTCTCGGCCTTGCTGGTTCTGATCCTTTAAGTCCATGCGTAATAGCTTCATCTGCCCGGCCAGGCTCGACTCCTCGCTGCCGGCGATCGCGTCCCGGGTTGCCTGGAGTAACTCTTTCTGTTCTTTCAGGGTAACCAGAATATCTTCCGGCCCAATCTCGTCTTCTTCTTTGACTATCTTTGGCTGAAACAAGGGAATTATCGATAACACCTTGAAAAGGATGCTGGAGCCCATACCGGCGAGGCTGCTGATAAATGCAGTCTCCAAGCCCTCTAAAAGAGGGCCGATACTTTCATCCAGGTTTTCCGGGTCGAAATCCAGCAGCCCCACTACAATGCCAATAAAGGTGCCGAGGATGCCCAGGGAAGTAAGCAGCATTGGCGTGTACGCGGTAAAGCGAGGCACCCAGCCTCTTTTTACAAAGACAAGTGCGGTCACGAAGCAAACCAGCAGCAGCCACAGGAAGAACTCCGTAACGTAACTTGCTTCAGCACTGCGGAGTAGTGATTCAAGCGCCGGGGTCAACACTGTCAGCTGACCTCCCTCGGGAATTGACCCACTCATATCATTGCCTTATTTCAGGTTTTTCGTTTCCCGGGCGGCGGCCAGCAGGGCCAGGCGGGCTATTACTCCGTAGGTGTAAAAACGGTTCGGGTGGGCGTCGGGGGACTGCTCCCGGTCGGGGGAGTTGCAGCATTCGTCGAAGGCCAGTCGTTCGAAGTACATGCCCGGGGAATTCAGGTTTTCGTTCGTGGCTCGTCTTGGATGCACCCGGTAAAAACCGCCGACTACGTTTTGGTCGATCATGTAAATAACGGGTTCTGCCACCGTGCCGGGTCCAGCCCAGGTTTCATGGGTGTATACGCCCTCCTGGATGATCGCCTTGGTCACTTTTTGGCCTTCCTTGGTGGTGGCCATTTTTGTCCTTTGTTTCCTGTTCAACTCGTATACTTCCTCTGAACTGTGGACGGTCATGACACCCATGCCGTAGGTGCCTGAATCCGCTTTGATCATAACGAACGGCTTACAGGCCACATCATATTCATCGTATTTTTTCTGTATGGCGTCAATGAGCGCATCGACGTTTCCGGATAAACAGGATTCACCTTCCCGCTTCATGAAATCCACTTCGCCACAGTTGCGGAACATGGGATCGATCAACCAGGGGTCGATATCCAATGCGGCGGCAAACTCCCCGGCAACATCCCGATAAAAACCGAAATGCACAGACTTCAGCCGATCCGACCAGCCCAGGTTAAGCGAGGGTTTTATCAGCTGCTCTACCCCTTGCAGAAGCTCCGGGACACCGGATGACAGATCGTTATTCAGCAAAACAAGTTCCGCCTTGAAATCGTCGATGACCAAGCTGGCGCCGTCCCGCTGCAAAGGCTCCAGGCAAACAGACAAACCATCACCCAAGTCGATCTCCATTCTTTCAGAGAGGTCTTCAAGCAAGGACCCCAACCTGACTTCGAAACCGGCCTTTTCAAATATTCTTTGCAATGCGGAAATATTCTCGAGGTAATGTTTATTTCGCGTATGATTTTCAGGAATGATCAAAATGCGATCCACCGGTGTACCCAGTCGTTCTACCGCCGACTGTACAGCCTGGATACACAGGGATTCGAAAGCCGGGTTAAGGTTATTAAAACCGCCTGGAAACAAATTGGTATCGATGGGCGCTATCTTGGAACCCGCGTTCCTTAAATCGACGGAGGCATAGAACGGCGCCGGCGTCCGGCGCCATTGGGAACGGAACCAGGCTTCTATCCTGGCCTGCTGGTCCAGGATAACACTTTCTATTATTTTCAGCGGGCCGGTCAACGCCGTCGTTAAATGGGGCACTGCTTGCGTTGCATTTACAACCATCTGTCAGCTCCCTTATGAATAGGAATGTTATTGTACCCTTATTGCCGGGATTTAATTCAACGATTTGTCCGCAAACCAGCGCCCTGTCCGTTTTATATCGCTACCTGCAATTCCTGTCGCGCGGGGATGGCGGGCCGGTTTGCGGCCCCCGATTATGGCAATTCGCCGGCTTCCCGCCCCCGCTTGCCACATGCAGGGACAGGCCCGCGCGGGGATGGCAGTCTATAGAGTCCGACAGGCTGCCGGCGGGGATTGCTGATTACGTCATTATATGTCCTGAATAGTCAATATGTTGGTCTTAGACCCCCAAGACTCCGCCCGCCCTTTTTCTTTATCGTTAAGAAGTAGAGAGAAATATCAGCAGGAGGAAAGCAACATGTCGAACAGCAAAAGCGATACGCTTGAATATAAGAAACTGCGAACTGTATCATTTCTGATGATGTCGGCGGCTATGGCTTCGCTGACCGCGCCGGCAATCGCGCAGCAGGCATCTTCACAACCAACCGCCCAGATCGAAGAAGTGGTCGTAACGGCTCGCCGCCGGGCAGAAAATGTTCAGGATGTGCCGGTTGCGGTGACCGCCTTTCAAGGGCGTCAACTCGAAACCAGGGATATCAGTGATATATCCCAGCTTGGCAACCTGGCGCCCAATGTCACGCTCAAGCCCACGGCAAGTCTTTCCGGCGCTTCCAATGCCGCGGCTTTTTTCGTGCGGGGCATTGGTCAAACCGACTTTGCGGTTACAACAGACCCGGGTGTCGGCGTCTACGTGGATGGCGTTTATCTCGCACGGTCAATAGGCGGGGTGCTGGATACATTAGACGTTGAAAGCATCGAGGTACTTCGAGGCCCGCAAGGCACCCTGTTTGGCAGAAACACCATAGGCGGCGCGCTCAATATCAGAACGCGGCGGCCCGCTGATGAATTCAGCCTTGACGCACACGTTACCGTGGGTTCCAGAAGCCGGCGGGATTTTACCGGCGCCATGGATTTGCCCCTGACAGACAGTTTGAAGGCCCGCGTGTCTTTCCTCAGCCGCGATCAGCAGGGATTTGTCCGCCGTTTGGTCGGGCTCGATAACGGCGGCAATCTCAGGCCCACGGACGACAAGAGCAATGCAAGGGTACTGTCGGACAGACAGGGAAACAAAGATACAGACACATTCAGGCTGACACTTGAATATCAGGCGACTGACGCCGTGAACTTCCTGCTTACCGCCGACACGACAACGGTCAACGAGGAATCAGTCGCATCAACAGCGGCCATTTCAAGCGCCGGGCTGATACCTGCCAGCGCGTTGGGGCCCATCGAAGTACCTGGGCTTGGTTTGGTCTCTCCCGGTGACCCAAGGTTCATCACGGATGATATTGATACTACTTTCGCCACGGGACCTAATGGGACGCTCCTTGATATATGGGGGCTGGCGCTCACGACGACTGTCGATTTCAGCATGGCGGAATTCAAGTCAATCACGTCCTACCGGTCAACCAAGGGTGAGTTCAATCGGGATGGCGACGGCACGCCTTTTCCCATAGGAGAACAAACCCGCGACATTGATTACGAGCAATTTTCCCAGGAAATTCAGCTGAACGGTTCCTCCTTCAGTGACCGGTTGGCCTGGACGGTCGGGGCATACTTTTTTGACGAACAAGCAACCGATAACGTCTTCATTTCCTTAGGAAACCTGTTTGGGCCGCCACCCAGCATCGATATCGACAACCTGGTTGATAACCAGTCCCTGGCCGTGTTTGGGCAAGGCACTTTTGAACTGACGGAGCGACTGTCGGTAACGGGTGGTTTGCGCTGGATACGCGACCGTAAAAGTTATGATACATCCCAGGTTATTCCCGTCATTCCTCTCACGGTCGTCGATGAGGAAAGCACGGAGACATTCAAGGATATTACCGGTCGGCTTGGCATTGAATATAAAATCAATGATGATCATCTCCTTTATGTCTCAGCCGCCAAGGGTTTCAAAAGCGGCGGCTTTACTCCTCGCTATGTGGCTCCCGTAGCGGCTCCCCTCCCATTTGACCCGGAAACGGTATGGAGCTATGAAGTCGGCAGTAAATGGAAAGGGTTGAATAATCGGGCAAGCCTGAACGCGGCGGCTTTTTATTCCAGGTATAAAGATATCCAGCTTGTCCTGTTTGACAGCTTCGGCGCGCCGATTAACCAAAACGGCGGCGATGCCACGATTTGGGGCGTAGAGGCGGAAGGTGTATTCATCCTGCATGAATATTTCAGGATTTCCGCCACCGCCGGATACATCGACGCCGGGTTTGACAGCGTCTTGCCCCCGAACGCTTCGATACCGTTCCAACCGGTCACCGTGGATTCCAGGTTTGCCAATACGCCTGAATTTCAATCATCCGTGTCGCCTGAAGCGACTTTCCCGCTGAGCGGCGGCTTTCAGCTGAATCTTCGCGCTGATTGGCTCTATTCTTCCAGCGTTCATCAAACCTTTGAAAATGACCCTGAGCTTTTTCAGCCCTCCTATCACCTGTTTGAGGCATCGGCGACAATCGAACATGAAAAGCATGACTGGGGCCTGACGCTCGGCGTCCACAACCTGACTGATAAACGCATCATCATCAGTGGCGGCATCGGACGGGTGCCGGGGTTTGGGGACGTAAACTATAACGCGCCGCGCGAGTGGTATCTCACCCTCCGCAAAGGCTTCTGATGACGGAATTTTCCGGGAAACATTCCCTGGCAAAAGCGCTGGACGCTTTTGCCGGCGGGGCGCTGGCGCGGGAAGATTACTTGCTTGAACGTTTTGCCGCGCTATCCGGGCAGCGGGAGTTGAATGCCTTCATATCGCAATGCTCAGAGGCTGACGTATACGACTATATTGATAATTTCATAGCTGCCAAGCCGCTTGCCGGCATACCGTTCAGCGTAAAAGACAATATCCTGGCAACCGGGTTTCCCACAACTGCCGGCGGCGCTTTGTTGCGTGATTTCCGTCCCGGACAAGACGCCCATATCGTCGGCCAGCTACGCGCGGCAGGTGGATTTCTGCTGGGGAAAAACAACCTTTCCGAATACTGTCAGGGCATCACCTGCAACAACGCGACTTACGGGCCGGTGAAAAACCCGGTTAACAAGGACTGGATCGCCGGCGGCAGTAGCGGCGGCTCAGCGGCGGCAGTGGCGGCGGGTATCGTGCCGTTCGCGATCGGCAGTGACACCGGCGGCTCGGTACGAATTCCAGCCGCCCTTTGCGGCTGTGTCGGCTACCGTCCGACCACCGGGCGGTATTCTACGGATGGCTTCATCCCCGTCAGTCCATCTTTTGACGCGCCGGGCATCATTGCCGGTGGCGTCGAGGATATTCAGGTCCTCGACCAAATACTCACTACCCATACCCCGCTCCCCGATACAGGATTGGAAAGTTTACGCGTCGGCCTGCCTGTCGCCCATTTCTTCGACTCATTAGAAGCTGAGCTTGGTCAGGTCATAGACCGCGCAATCGATACCCTGGCTGAAATGGGATGCATATTGGTGGAGTTGGATCTTACTGAAGCCCTTGCCCTTAACCAGGGTGTCGGTTATCCTGTCGCATGTTACGAGATGCTCCGGGAGATGGCTGTATTCTTTGCCCGCCAGGGCATCCGGGCCTCCATTGCTGATATTGTCGCCAACGTCGCAGGGCCGGTTGAGAAGGCCGCGTTGGAAGCGCAAATATACTCTGACGCGATTGACCGCGCTCAATACCTGGCGGCGTTGCAAAATAACTGGGGCGCGTTCGTTGGTCTTATCGATGACCTGTACGCCCGGCAGCAATTAGACGTCATTGCATTCCCGACGACGCCAATTGCCGCGCTGGAAAGACGTCCTTTGGGAGAAGACGCCGTTTTTGATTTCCAGGGCAAAGAGCATTCGGTTTTTCTTGCCTATACCCGAAATACCGAGCCTTTCAGCAATTACGGAGGCCCCTGTATTACTGTGCCGGCAGGGCGAACTGTTTCGGGTAAACCCGTGGGGCTGGAACTTGCCGGCGTAAAAGGCAAAGATGAAAAACTGATGTTAATCGCCAGGTCTGTCGAAAGCGCGCTGGAGAGTTAGATAAGCAGGCGTTCCCGCTAATTCCTTATCCTCGCGGAGACTTGGGGACAGTTTACTGTATCCTCGCGGAGACTTGGGGACAGTTTACTGTATCCTCGCGGAGACTTGAGGACAGTTTACTGTATCCTCGCGGAGACTTGGGGACAGCTTACTGTATCCTCGCGGAGACTTGAGGACAGTTTACTGTATCCTCGCGGAGACTTGAGGACAGTTTACTGTATCCTCGCGGAGACTTGGGGACAGTTTACTGTATCCTCGCGGAGACTTGGGGACAGTTTACTGTATCCTCGCGGAGACTTGAGGACAGTTTACTGTATCCTCGCGGAGACTTGAGGACAGTTTACTGTATCCTCGCGGAGACTTGAGGACAGTTTACCGTTAGCGGGAACTGCTGACAGATAAGCAAAAGCAGCGAGGTACCGGTCATGGATCATGTTTTTACTACCGAGGTAATCGAACCAAATCGTAAAGCGGATTTCTGGCGGCAGTTTGTTTGTGACCATATCGCCGACGTGGATTGCCATATCAGGAACAGCACGGGGTTCCGGGGTGAAATCAGGAGCTTTCCTTTGGTCCAGATAAACATGTCACTCATTTCCGCGGAGCCCCATGAGGTTTACCGACGAGAGGAGCGGATCCAACGGCGTAAAAATGATTATTTTGTTATTTTGTATCAGAAGTCAGGAATTGCCGATTATCAGCAAAATAATATGACGATACGGCTGAATCCTGGTGATTTTGTCTTGTATGACCCCCGGCTTCCCTACCACATGATTCTTTTAGAGCCCTTCGAACATATCGCAATTCGTCTGCCGCGTTACATGCTTTCCATCCTGGAAACTGATGTGGCGACCATTCTTGGTCATTTAGTGCCGGCAACGTCATTGGGCGGAGAACTCGTGACCGCTTTTCTGAGGCCACTGATTGAGAAAATTGATGAAATGGAAGCTGTTGATCTTCATGCCTACGTCGAAGCGGCAGTCTCTATTTTTATTCAAAGTATCAGGAGGGAGTTGGGGCACGGCGTTCACTCTGCCTCTGAAAATACCGTCCGGACACTGGCGCGGGCCAAGCATTTCATTATACGGAACCTGGATGATTTTGATCTCTCACTGGAGAACGTCGCTGACGACATGGGCATATCCGTGCGGCACCTGGGGAGGCTGTTTCAAAAAGAAGGGTTATCGCCGGCGCGCTGGATTAAATCCCTGCGCCTGGAACGCAGCGCATCTTATCTCGTTCATCCGACCCACGCCGGGAAGTCAGTTTCCGAGATTGCGTTCATGGTTGGCTTTGGTGATATTTCTCATTTCTGCCGGGAGTTCAAGCAGGCTTATCGACATTCACCCGGTCAATACCGCAGCCTTTTCAAAATGAATTAAGACCGCGCCCCAGCAATCAGCCAACCAGCGCCGGCGGCGCGAGCTTCCCGAAGCCCCCCGGGCGCGCTGGAGCGTTTCTTCGAGGACGCCGGGCCAACCAGCGGCGGCGCGAGCGCCCTGAAGCCCCCTGGCGCGCTGGAGCGTTTCTTCGAGGACGCCGGGCCAACCAGCGGCGGCGCGAGCGCCCCGAAGCCCCCTGGCGCGCTGGAGCGTTTCTTCGAGGACGCCGGGCCAACCAGCGGCGGCGCGAGCGCCCTGAAGCCCCTCGGGCGCGCTGGAGCGTTTCTTCGAGGACGCCGGGCCAACCAGCGGCGGCGCGAGCGCCCTGAAGCCCCCCGGGCGCGCTGGAGCGTTTCTTCGAGGACGCCGGGCCAACCAGCGGCGGCGCGAGCGCCCTGAAGCCCCCTGGCGCGCTGGAGCGTTTCTTCGAGGACGCCGGGCCAACCAGCGGCGGCGCGAGCGCCCTGAAGCCCCCGGCGCGCTGGAGCGTTTCTTTGAGGACGCCGGGCCAACCAGCGGCGGCGCGAGCGCCCTGAAGCCCCCCTGGCGCGCTGGAGCGTTTCTTCGAGGACGCCGGGCCAACCAGCAGCGGCGGCGCGAGCGCCCTGAAGCCCCTTGGCGCGCTGGAGCGTTTCTTCGAGGACGCCGGGCCAACCAGCGGCGGCGCGAGCTTCCAGAAGCCCCTGCTTGCGACACGCAGGGACAGGCCTGGTTGGCGGATTGCCTGTCTTGTCTGTATATATTCAGCTATTGCGCATAAGCTGCCCGCGTTTACAATACTGCAAATCCATATAAAAAGGTGTAAATTGAAAAATGACGTTACAACATGCCAAATTCAGTATCGGCCAACTCGTTACACACAAATTATTCGACTACAGGGGCGTTATAATCGACGTTGATCCCGTTTTTCAGGGAGCGGCAGGATGGTATGAAAAAATGGCCCTGTCCAGACCGCCGAAAGACAAACCCTGGTACAGGGTATTGGTGCATAATGCCGACCATGAAACATACGTTGCCGAGAGAAACCTGGATGACGACCCGTCTCTTGAACCTGTCAGGCACCTGTTGGTTGATGCCTGTTTTGAAAGTTTCGAAAATGGTCGTTACTCCTCTTATAAAAATAAAAATTAACCCGGGTGAATGATTAAATCATTAAAAGAGTTCTTTACGCATAACGATAAAGGCGCTGATAACGACACCGGGCCGGACGCCGGCAATCGCATTGAATTAACCGCCGCCGTGTTGATGTTGGAGATCAGCCTGGCGGATTCGTCAATAGGCGACGATGAACTTCTGATCATAAAAAATGCGCTGGTCGACAGGTTTCATATCGAAGCGGGACAGGTAGATGAGTTAATAGACTTGGCGCGCCGGGAAGTTGATCTCGCCGTTTCATTACACGACTTTACCCGATTGCTGAATGAGAAACTGGCCGCGGCTGAAAAAATACAAATAATCGAATTGCTCTGGCAAGTTGCATTCGCCGACGCCGTCCTGGATAAATACGAAGAATACTACATTAGAAAAATCGCCGACTTGCTCTATATCTCCCATAAGGATTACATCAAGACAAAGCATAAAGTAGCGGAACAGAATAAATCCTGAAACGCTGTTGCAACCATTGAGGTCAGACGCGGATCTGGCAACCAGGTACAGCAGGCCGGGCATCCGGCTGAAGCGTTGTTGCAGTCATTGAGGTCAGACGCGGTGATTGAAAAAATTATATCTGGTGGACAGGCGGGGGTTGATCGCGCGGCCCTGGATGTGGCCATTGCGCTGCATATACCCCATGGCGGCTGGTGTCCCGCCGGGAGGACGGCCGAGGACGGGAGAATAGATGAGCGCTACCAGCTGACTGAACTGGCTTCAAAGGAATACCGCGACAGGACAAGAAAAAACGTTGAAGACAGTGACGGCACTCTCATACTGAATACGGAAAAGCTGGAGGGCGGAACCGTATTGACACTTGTTTTCGCCAACAGCTTGAACAAACCGGTTACAATCATCGACCTGGACAAACCGCCGGCGCTGCTTGAAATCAAGGACTGGGTCACAGCGAATGAAATAAAACGCTGCAACGTCGCCGGACCCAGGGAAAGCAAACGGCGGGGAATTTATCAACAGGCTTGCGCTTTCCTCCGTCCATTGCTCATCCTGCTACGCTCAGCGCCAATACAACATAAATAGGCCCGCTCATACTCGCGCCCAGGTATCTGGACGAGCCGGGGGGCGCTCAGTGCACAAAATGGGGTCAGGTCGCACAATGCACAGCCCGCGCCCAAAATGGGGTCAGGTCGCACAATGCACAGCCTGCTCATGCTCGCACCCGGGGGCCTGTACGAGCCGGGGGGCGCTCAGCGCCGATACAGCATAAATAGGCCTGCTCGAGATCAGGAGCGTTGAAATGGGGTCAGGTCGCGAGCCGGGGGGCGCTCAGCGCCGATACAGCATAAATAGGCCTGCTTGAGATCAGGAGCGTTGAAATGCCGGCAGCAGGCCGCCGGCGACCCGACATACTGAATTTTGCCCTGGTGCAATATCGCTATCCTGTCGCACAGTTTTTCCGCGTCTGATAACAAGTGAGCGCTGAAAAAGAAGGTGTAACCACATGCACAAAATGGGGTCAGGTCGCAAAATGGGGTCAGGTCGCACAATGCACAGCCTGCTCATGCTCGCGCCCGGGTACCTGCAACAAAATGCACAACAAAATGGCAAAATGGGGTCAGGTCGCAAAATGCACAGCCCGCTCACAAAAAATGCAACAAAATGCAAAATGGGGTCAGGTCGCAAAATGCACAGCCCGCTCATGCTCGCACCCGGGGACCTGTACGAGCCAGGTATACGCGTGGGCCTCTTCCGTCAAAGCCCGCTCATGCTCGCACCCGGGGACCTGTACGAGCGGAGCAAGCTGGATGCCGGCCGCGCTACCTGCCCGCTCATGCTCGCACCCGGGGACCTGGACGAGCCGGGGGGCACTCAGCGTCGATACAGCATAAATAGGCCTGCTCGAGATCAGGAGCGTTGAAATGCCGGCAGCAGGCCGCCGGTGACCCGACATACTGAATTTTGCCCTGGTGCAATATCGCTATCCTGTCGCACAGTTTTTCCGCGTCCGATAACAAGTGAGCGCTGAAAAAGAAGGTGTAACCTTGTTGTTTCAGCTCCAACAAGCGGCGTTTCAAACCGGCCCTGGCTTTTGGATCAAGCCCACTCATTGGTTCATCCATGACGAGCAGCCTTTTCCCACTCAACAGGCAGGCGGCCAAACCCAGTTTCTGCGCCATTCCCCTGGACAGCCGACCGGCGGATTTATCCAGCGCGGCGGCTTCCAGGTCCAGGATGCGCAACATTTCCCCTACTTCGTCCGGGTTGAAATCATGGCCGTGGAGCTTGCCCATGTAGCGCAGGAAATCCTGACCAGTCAGGTAACAGGGCGGCAGGAATTTTTCCGGCAAATAAGCCAACTGCTCCCTGGCTCCGACCACGCAATGCGCCTGGCCGAAAATGGCGATGCTGCCTGAACCGACCGAATCAAGATCCAGCAAACACTTTATCAAGGTGGTTTTACCGGCGCCGTTAACTCCGATCAATCCCAAAAACTCACCCTCGATGACATCCAGGTCCAGCTTCGATAATACGGCCTGCCCACCGCGGGTCTTTGTCAGCTGCCGAAATTGAATGGCCGCCCCCATCATGACACCAGCGTAATTCCATCCGCGCATAAGGGAAACCCGAAGCGGGTCTTTGTCAGCTGCCGAAATTGAATGGCCGCCCCCATCATGACACCAGCGTAATTCCATCCGCGCATAAGAGGAACTCGAAGCGGGTCTTTGTCAGCTGCCGAAATTGAATGGCCACCCCCGTCATGACACCAGCGTAATTCCATCCGCGCATAAGGGAAACCCGAAGCGGAATTCGTCTGGCGGAGCCGTCATCCTGAGTCCTGCGCTTCGCCCCGGAACAAGTCGGGCGCTTCGCCCCAGGACAAGTCCCGCGCTGCACCCCAGAACAAGTCCCGCGCTGCACCCCAGGACAAGTCGGGCGCTTCGCTCCAGAACAAATCCCGCGCTGCGGCCCGGAACAAGTCCCGCGCTGCCACCCGGAACAAATCCCGCGCTTCGCCCCAGAACAAGTCCCGCGCTTCGCCCCAGAACAAGTCCCGCGCTGCACCCCGGAACAAGTCCCGCGCTTCGTCCCGGAACAAGTCCCGCGCTTCGCCCCAGAACAAGTCGGGCGCTTCGCCCCGGAACAAATCCCGCACTGCACCCCGGAACAAGTCCCGCGCTGCGGCTCGGAACAAGTCCCGCGCTGCGGCTCGGAACAAGTCCCGCGCTGCACCCCAGAACAAGTCTCGCGCTTCGCCCCGGAACAAGTCCCGCGCTTCGCCCCAGGACAAGTCGGGCGAAGGCGCTCAAGGGGACAGACAAGATTCTGCGCCCACTTCGCAGATTCAGAATGACGGCTGCTTTGAGATCAGTACAAGAACAAGGCGTTGCAACGGGTATTATCACTATCTACGTTCCATGAAGAACCCGTCGCATCCGCATTGTTGATACAGTCAGCGCCGGCTGCCGACGACCACAATACAACTTCACTGCCGGCTCTGCCGGCGCCAAAATCATCGCCACTCACTGCGGCTTCACCGGTTTTTGCCGTGCTGACCGTCCCGCGCACGACGCCGCTGCCCGGGTCGCCATCATCCAGCTTTGTGTCCAACTCACGCAGTAACGTCGGTGTAACGCCCGCGCCAAATACATAACCCAGGCGCACGGTTGAACCCGCCGTAGCGCCGCCGTCGTCATAATCGTCGGTAAAACCAAGCAGGATGGGTTGCTGAAATGCGTTGCCGGGCACCTGTCCCGTTAATACGCCCGTCTCGTATTGCGCGGCAGTGGCAGTATTGCCGGCGTAGCTTCCGTTAAGAAACCGGGCATGAGCCAAATGGGCCCAAAGCGCGCCGGCCTCTTCCCATTGGTCAACGCGCCCATTCTGGTTGCCGCCGATGGTCGGCGTGCCGCCACAGCTGGGGTCCACGCTTGAGGTGATCGCGCTGCACGCCAGCGTCGGCAACATATCGCCCGGAACCTGCCGGTAGCGGTCGATGAAACCGTAATAAGCGGCCTGGATGCCGGAATTTTGATCGGCCATGTTTCTCACCTTGGCGCTATTGATCAGCTGCTGGCCTTTCAGAATACCGCCCAACAGGAGCCCGACCAGGACCAAGACCATGGCAATTTCCACCAGGGTAAAACCTGACTGTTTTCGTGCTTTCATGAGGTTATCCTCCATGGGATTATCCTTTAATTTCCGTTCGTCGCCAAAGCCCGCGAACGCAGAAAAGCATTCCAGCCACGCGACCCGCCGAATCATACCATCATTTATGGATGAGTCTCAAATTTATCTCCAAAAATTCAACAGCCCCCGGAATTAGTAACGACCCAGGGTCAGTCTTGATATACTTGGATACATGAGTACCCCTGCGCAAAATATTAAACAAGCTACCCATCAGCTTATTGACCCATTGTCTGAGAATACAATATAGGATGAATTGGCTTATCATCCGGGAGCAAGGGCATTAATTGAACGTGGCCTGGCAGATTCACAGGCTGGCCGTAAAGGTGAGAACGAAAGCAGATTTAGGGCAGATTTAGGACACCCATAAATTGACATTCGGTCGGTCGGAGTAACGAAAATGAATGAAACATATACGGTCGTTATCGAGAGAGATGAAGATGGCTACTATGTAGGCAGCGTTCCTGCGTTGCCGGGATGCCACACTCAAGCCAAGTCGATCGACCAACTGATGGAGAGAATGGAAGAAGCCATCGCACTATGGCTTGAGGTCGAGAAGGCCCCCGAACCAAATCCGCTTGAGTTGGTCGGCATCCAGAGATTAGCCGTATGACAAGAATGCCTCGCCTTACGGGCGAGAGCAGATTTAGCGGAAAGAGCAGGTTTAGGACACCCATAAATTGACATTCGGTCGGACGGAGTAAATTCAGGACATCCATAATTCAAGACAAATTCAGGACGGCACAAATTCAGGACACCCATAAATTACCTCATTCAGGACATCCATAAATTGACATTCGGTCGGATGTTGGTATCATTGGCAGCACAGGATGACCTGACCCCTACAGGAGGTAGCCATGACCATTGCACGACGCCAACAAATCTGCCTGGATGAAACCCCCTACTATCACTGTATCTCCCGCTGTGTCCGGCGCGCCTTCTTGTGCGGGTTCGACCGGCTGACCGGGAACAGCTACGAGCACCGCCGCAGCTGGGTCGAGCAACGCCTCCTTGCCTTGTCTCAAGCCTTCTGTATCGACCTCGTCGGCTATGCCATCATGTCCAATCACTACCACGTGGTTCTCCGGGTCAACCTGGCGTTGGCCGCCTCGCTCTCTCAGACAGCAGTGCTTGACCGTTGGCAACAGTTGTATTCCCTCAGTCCCCTGCTGAAACGGTTTCAGGCGGGGGATGTGCTGGCAGCAGGGGAGCTGGACCAGGTGGATACGGAGATAGCCCGAATGCGCCAAATCCTGACGAGCATCAGCCGTTTCATGGGCTATCTGAACGAGAAGATTGCCCGCGCCGCCAATGCCGAGGATGACTGCAAGGGGCGCTTTTGGGAGGGCCGCTTCAAGTCACAGGCATTATTAGATGATGCCGCCGTGTTGCAGTGCCTGGCCTACGTGGACTTGAACCCCGTCCGGGCCGGGATTAGCTCCACCCCGACACAATCTGATTATACTTCGGTCAAACGCCGGCGGGCGCAGACTGCCCCGGAGTTAATGCCGTTCCAGCCCCGTGAGACCGCAGCTGAGGCAGATATAAGCGCCACGCTCCCGTTTGACTTTGAGGACTATCTGCAATTGCTGGACTGGTCTGGGCAGCGCCTCCGTGAGGATAAGCGGGGCGCTATCCCGACCGCTTATCCACCCTTGATTGACCAACTCGGCATCACGCCAGCAGGCTGGCAACGGGCGATGCAGCCACACCGCCCCTGGCTGCAGAAAGCGTTGGGATCAACGGCGCACCTCAAAACCTACTGTCAGGCGATTGGCCAACAATGGCTCTGGCAGGTCCCTGTCCCGGCGAGTTGTCGTTAGCTGCCTGATAGTTCCCCGATAGCTTCACCTCTTTGACCCGCGCTGTCCGGCGCCGGGTTGCACTCGTCCTGAATAAGCTGAAACCGGCTGTGTCGGGCGAAAGCAGGGCTGCCTCTCAGAGGCGGAGAATAATAATACGTCATCATCAAGCGAGAAAGCGCATTCTCCTGAAAAATCCCAGAGCCATTTCCATCTAACCCAATCTATGAGTGTCCTTATTTATCCCTTATTTATCCCTTATTTATCCCTTATTTATCTCTTATTTATCCACCCGTGGTCGCCATAGGCAACGCGCCGAAAAATGAAATCCACTCCGGACCGAGATTGAAAGACAATTCGCCCAATACCAATGGAACCAGGGGGTCGTAACGGCACGGCCGGCCAACGAGTTCACGCCGCTACGTCGAAGCTTGCGAGCGCCCAAGCCGTAGAGCACTAAAGAGGTCAGGTCTTTGGTTTATGATATTTGCAAGAAGCAGGTTCAGCAGCTGACAAACCCGGAGAGGCAATGGGAGGGTCGCCAAGTTCACCAACCCGCTGGAATATCTTGTCAGCCGCGACATGAGAACTGAAAAAAGCAATGATCTCTTCCTGCGGCCAGTCAGATATTAGCGCTGCATGTTCATCCCGGATCTTTCGGAAGAACTCAACCGAATGAAAATCATGTTTCCTGGTCATAGCTGGTCACCTCAACACATAGTTTAGGACACCCATAAATTAACATTTGATTTGATATCAATTTATGGGTGTCCTTATTTCAATGTCACTTATTTCACTTTTTCGGTCAGCGGAGGATTTCATCGGCCCACAGGCGCTTGAGAAACTCAAGGGCAGGCATGACCCACACGTCATCCCAAAGGGCCATCCGGTCGCCCAGATACACGCCGTAGCACTTCGTTTTTCCCCTGCCGAGATCTTCCCTGATCCGGTGTAAGCCACGATTGAAGCGCTTGTCCCAACGCGACGATGCCTTGATTTCAATGGCGACAAAACCCTCCACAGTCTCGCAGAGCGCGTCCACTTCTGTACCATCGTAGTTCCGCCAAAAATACAGCGGGTAATGCCGGCCCGAATAACTGAGGTAGGCGCGCAGTTCGTTCAGGATAAAAGTTTCCGCAAGGAGACCCATCTCCTCAGCCACAGGCGGATAGGGTAGTCGACCGCTCAGCGCCCGGACAACCCCACAATCGAAAAAATAGAACTTGCTCTGTCGCACCTGTTTTGTCGCGGATTTCAATTTCCAGGGAGGCAGCCAATAGCCAAGCAGTGTATCTGTCAGAATCTCAAAATGATTCTGCACGGTTCGGCGACTGATGCCCGCATCACGAGCAATCCCGGTGGTATTGGTGACTTGGGCATTCTGGCGCGCGGCAATCTCGAGAAAGCGCGCAAAAGCGCCCCAGTTGCGGGTCAGGGCATCCGCCCGGACTTCCTGGACAAGGTAGGTCTCGGCATAGGCACGAAGATACTCTTGCGGATTATCACCTGTAACCGCCATAGGCAACGCACCGAAAAGTAAAATCCGCTCCAGGTTGAGGTTGAAAGACAGTTCGGCTGATACCAATGGAAACAGGGAGGTCGTAACGGCACGGCCGGCCAGCAGGTTCACGCCGCCACGTCGAAGCTTGCGAGCGCTTGAGCCGCAGAGCACAAAACGGAGACGGTGAGACTCAATAAGACGATGCACCTCATGCAATAAATCAGGCACCCTCTGCACCTCATCAAGCACTGCCCAATCGCCAGCCGGCAGGGCCGCAAGCTCACGATACAATACTTGAGGTTCTTTGCTGAGCCTCAGCGCCTCGCCAGTATCAAGCAAGTCGTAAGTAACAGCGCTCGGAAAGCGTTCGCGAATCCATGTTGACTTACCGGTTCCACGAGGACCGAATAGAAAAACGGATTGAGTTGGATTTGACAGTAATCTTGCATACATAAGTACCATTTTTACCGGAAAATCGCGCAATAACAAGGCATTTTTCCACTCAACATAGTTTAGGACACCCATAAATTGACATTCGGCCAAATACTAATTTATGGGTGTCCTTATTTGATCCTCCTGGAGAAAACCCAGATCCATTTCCATCTAACCTAATCTATGGGTGTCCTTATTTTATTTTCTCTTATTTTATTTTCTTATTTTATTTTATCTTTCGGGGTTTTGTGCTAAAGTTGACGTTAACGTAAATTTATGTTGGGTTGACTGATGTCCGGCTATTCCATAAAAAATCTTGCGGGGCAATTCGGCGTCACCCCCAGGGCGCTGCGTTTCTATGAGGATAAGGGCCTGCTCTCACCGGCGAGACGGGGGCAGACCCGGATATATTCGGAGCGGGATAAAACCCGGTTGTTACTGACGTTACGCGGTAAAAGGTTAGGTTTTTCTTTGGAAGAATGTAAGGAAATTATAGATATGTATGATCCTTCACAATCGAATGACACGCGTCAGTTAGTGCGTTTATGTCAAAAAATTACAGAGCATCGGCGCGCTTTACTGGAAAAAATGAAAGACGTGGAAGCTACCTTGAAGACCATGGATGAGGTGGAACAGAATTGCCTGGATAAACTGCTGAAAAATGTAGCCCAAGGTTAAGACATGCCTCTACTGATATTAACGTATACGTAAACTTGAGAGAATCGTTATGAACCATGCCCCTTACCCCGGCCTGAATTTTGACCTGGGTGAAACCGCCGATATGCTGCGCGAGACCGTGCATGATTTTGCCAAAACGGAAATCAGCCCCTGCGCGGCCGAAATAGACGAGACCAATGAATTTCCACGAGACATGTGGCGAAAGCTGGGTGACATGGGCTTGCTCGGCATCACCGTGGAAGAGGCCTACGGCGGCGCCGGCATGGGTTACCTGGAACACGTGGTCGCCATGGAAGAAATCAGCCGGGCCTCCGCTTCGATTGGATTGTCCTACGGCGCCCACTCCAACCTGTGCGTCAACCAGGTAAGACGTAACGGCAATGAACAACAAAAACGAAAATACCTGCCCAGGTTAATCAGCGGTGAACATCCGGGCGCCCTGGCCATGTCCGAGACCGGCGCCGGCTCTGATGTAGTCAGCATGAAGCTGCGGGCTGATAAAAATGGCGACAGGTACATCCTTAACGGCAGCAAGATGTGGATCACTAACGGCCCCGATGCGCAGACCCTGATTGTTTACGCCAAGACGGATGTCAACGCTGGCCCGCGCGGCATCACCGCCTTTATCGTCGAGAAAGGGTTCAAGGGTTTTTCCACGGCGCAGAAGCTGGATAAGTTGGGCATGCGCGGTTCCAACACCTGTGAGCTGGTATTCGGGGATTGTGAAGTCCCGGCGGAAAACGTACTCGGTCAGGTTAATGAAGGCGTAAGGGTGCTGATGAGCGGGCTTGATTACGAACGAGCCGTACTGGCAGGCGGGCCATTAGGCATCATGCAGGCCTGTATGGACGTGGTCATGCCCTACGTGCATGAACGTAAACAATTCGGCAAACCCATCGGCGAGTTTCAACTCATGCAGGGAAAAATTGCTGACATGTACACCACCATGAACGCCTGTCGCGCATACGTTTATGCAGTTGCCAAGGCCTGTGATCGTGGTGAGACTGCCCGGAAAGATGCGGCCGGCGCCGTCCTTTATGCCGGAGAGAAAGCTACCTGGATGGCCCTGGAAGCAATTCAGGCCCTGGGGGGCAACGGCTACATCAACGAATTTCCCACCGGACGGTTCCTGCGCGACGCCAAACTGTATGAAATCGGCGGCGGCACCAGTGAGATACGACGCATGCTCATTGGCCGGGAACTTTTTGAGGAATCGACCTGAGCCATAACTATCCTGAAAACAACGATTAACGCTCAATCCGATGAGTTCAAGACCAACGCCACGGCGATGCAGGCCCTGACAAGTGACCTGAAGGAGAAAGTCAGCGCTATCGCGCCCGGCGCCAGTGAGACACGACGCAGGTCCATTGGCCGGGAACTTTTTGAGGAATCGACCTGAGCCATGACTATCCTGAAAACAACGATTAACGCTCAATCCGATGAGTTCAAGACCAACGCCACGGCGATGCAGGCCCTGACAAGTGACCTGAAGGAGAAAGTCAGCGCTATCGCGCCCGGCGCCAGTGAGATACGACGCATGCTCATTGGCCGGGAACTTTTTGAGGAATCGACCTGAGCCATGACTATCCTGAAAACAACGATTAACGCTCAATCCGATGAGTTCAAGACCAACGCCACGGCGATGCAGGCCCTGGTAAATGACCTGAATGAGAAAGTCAGCGCTATCGCGCAAGGTGGCGGTGAAACCGCCAGGGAGAAACACCTGTCCCGCGGCAAACTACTCCCCCGCGATCGTATCAGGCAGCTGTGTGACCCGGGCGCGCCCTTTTTGGAACTCTCGCAATTGGCTGCCTGGGGTATGTACGATGATGCCGTGCCGGCCGCCGGCATCATTACCGGCGTCGGGCGCGTGGCGGGACGCGAGTGCATGGTGGTGGCCAACGACGCTACCGTCAAGGGCGGCGCTTACTATCCAATCACGGTAAAAAAACATTTGCGCGCCCAGGAAATCGCCGAGATGAATCACCTGCCCTGTATCTACCTGGTGGACTCGGGCGGCGCCTTCCTGCCAAAACAAGACGAAGTATTTCCCGACCGGGACCACTTCGGTCGCATTTTCTATAACCAAGCCAACATGTCGGCCAAGGGCATTCCACAGCTTGCCGCCGTCATGGGTTCCTGCACCGCTGGCGGCGCTTACGTGCCGGCCATGTCCGATGAAAGCATCATCGTCAAAAATCAGGGGACGATATTTTTAGGCGGCCCGCCGTTGGTCAAGGCGGCCACGGGCGAGGTGGTCAACGCGGAAGAATTAGGCGGCGCGGACGTGCATTCACGCCTGTCAGGCGTAACGGATTACTACGCCCTGAATGATCGTCACGCCCTGGAATTGGCAAGACGCTCAGTCAGCCACTTCAATTCCAACAAGCGCGTTACCTTGCAGACGCGGGAAGCGGTCGAGCCGGAACATGCCGTTGATGAGATTGACGGCATTATCCCGCCGGATACGCGTAAGCCCTGTGAGGTACGTGAAGTGATCGCCCGCATCGTGGACGGCAGCGGATTTGATGAGTTCAAACCCTTATACGGCACAACCCTGGTCTGCGGGTTTGCCCATATTTACGGCTATCCCGTTGGGATTATTGCCAACAACGGCATTTTATTCTCCGAATCAGCCCTGAAAGGGACCCATTTTATCGAGTTGTGCAGCCAACGAAACGTGCCGTTGGTTTTCCTGCAAAATATCACCGGTTTCATGGTGGGAAAAAAATACGAGGCGGGTGGCATTGCCAAGGACGGCGCCAAGATGGTCACAGCCGTCGCCACGACCGGCGTGCCCAAGTTTACCGTGATCATCGGCGGCAGCTTTGGCGCCGGCAACTATGGCATGTGCGGGCGCGCTTACAGTCCGCGCTTCCTGTGGACGTGGCCCAATGCCCGTATCTCCGTCATGGGGGGCGAGCAGGCCGCCAACGTACTGGCGCAAGTCAGGTTGGATAATTTAGCGGCCAAGGGCGAGGACTGGCCCGAATCGGCGCAGGAGGAGTTCAAGACGCCGATCCGGGAACAATACGAAACCCAGGGTCATCCTTATTATGCCAGCGCCCGGCTATGGGACGACGGGATTATCGCCCCCCGGGACACGCGCCGGGTGTTGGGGCTCAGCATTTCCGCCGCCTTGAACGCGCCCGTGGAACAGACCCGGTTTGGCCTGTTCCGCATGTAACATCCTGTAAAGACGTGAATAACAATATCAAAGTCAGGTGGAACAGACCCGGTTCGGCCTGTTCCGCATGTAACATCTTGTGAAGACGTGAATAACAATATCAAAGTCAGGTGGAACAGACCCGGTTTGGCCTGTTCCGCATGTAACGGGGAGCGCCATGTCATACACTTATATCACTTATGCAACCGATGACCGGAACGTGGCGACAGTCACGTTAAATCGTCCCGACAAACACAATGCCTTTAACGAAGATTACATTGCGGAACTGAGCGACGTATTCGACGGCATCAGTCAGGATGCCACCTTGAAAGTGATGGCGTTGCGCTCGAATGGCAAAAATTTCTCGGCCGGCGCAGACCTTGACTGGATGAAACGCATGGGTCATAACACCCGTGAAGAAAACATCCGTGACGCCAATGCCCTGGCTGAGATGCTTTATAAACTCAACTTCCTTCCTATCCCCACCATCGCCAGGGTACAAGGCGCGGCCTTAGGCGGTGGTTGCGGCCTGGTCTCGTGCTGCGACGTGGCGCTGGCTTCCACTGACGCCGGATTTGCGTTCAGCGAAGCAAAAATCGGTTTGATCCCCGCCACCATCAGTCCTTACGCGATACGCGCTATCGGCGAGGGACACGCCCGTCGTTATTTCCAAACGGCGGAACGCTTTGACGCCGGCCGGGCAAAGGAGCTCGGCTTGATTTCCGAAGTAATGGATGAAGCGCGACTGGACGACGCCATGGAAAAAATCATCGAAACCATATTAGCCAACAGCCCCGAGGCAGTGAGAGCGGCAAAACGCCTGGTGTTTGACGTATCCGGCCAGCCGGCAACGCGGGAACTCAGGCAAATGACCAGTGAGCGCATAGCCGATATACGTGCATCGAAAGAGGGGAAGGAAGGCCTGTCAGCCTTCCTGGAAAAGCGCAAACCGAAGTGGGTTAAATAAATGTTCCCTGTTCATGTTTAACAAAATCCTGGTAGCCAATCGCGGCGAAATCGCCTGTCGCGTCATCCGTACCGCAAAACGACTGGGCATTAAAACCGTTGCGGTTTATTCGGCAGCCGACGCCGGGGCGCAACACGTCTCCATGGCCGACGAAGCCTTTGCCATAGGCCCCGCGCCGGCCAGGGACAGCTACCTTGACGCAGAAAAGTTGGTGGCCGTCGCGAAACGCGCCAATGCCGAGGCCATTCATCCCGGCTACGGCTTCCTTTCGGAAAACGCCGGATTTGCCCGGGCCTGCGCTGACGACGGCATTGTCTTCATCGGCCCGCCGGCCGGAGCAATCGAGGCCATGGGCTCAAAGAGCGCCGCCAAGTCCCTCATGCAAAAGGCCGGGGTCCCCGTTGTCCCCGGTTATCACGGCGCTGATCAGGCTGCGCGGTTGCTGTTAAAAGAGGCGGAGAAAATCGGCTTCCCCGTCATGATCAAGGCAACCGCCGGCGGCGGTGGCAAAGGCATGCGCGCGGTAGAGAGCGCAAAGGCCTTCAACGATGCGCTCCAGGCCGCCAAGCGGGAAGCGCTGTCCTCGTTTAATGATGACAACGTGTTGATAGAGAAATATATAGGCAAGCCCCGCCATATGGAAATCCAGATATTTTGCGATAACCACGGTAATGCGGTACACCTGTTTGAACGGGATTGCTCGATTCAACGGCGCCACCAGAAAGTGCTGGAAGAGGCGCCGGCGCCCGGCCTGGATAATGAAAAACGCGCAACAATGGGCAAGACCGCCATCGCCGCAGCCAGGGCCATCGATTATGCGGGCGCCGGCACGGTTGAGTTCATCGTCGCCGAAGACGGCGCGTTCTATTTCATGGAAATGAATACCCGCCTGCAAGTCGAACACCCGGTGACCGAATTAATCACCGGTCAAGACCTGGTCGAGTGGCAATTATTGGTCGCCGCCGGCGAGAGCCTCCCCGCGACCCAGGAACAGCTCTCCATCAACGGCCACGCATTGGAAGCGCGCATTTACGCGGAAGACCCCGGCAATCATTTTCTCCCCTCAATCGGCCGGTTAAACCACCTGCGCTTTCCGAACGACTCGACCCACATACGAGTGGATGCCGGGGTCAGACAGGGGGACTCCATCACCATTCACTATGACCCGATGATCGCAAAGCTGATCGCCTGGGGCAGTGACCGCACGAACTGTTTACGGCGTATGCGCGAGGCCCTGGGTCAAACACAGGTGGCGGGAGTGATTACCAATATAAACTTTCTTGCCTCGATCATCTCGCACGAAGCATTCCAATCAGCTGACTTCGATACGGGTTTTATCGAACGCCGCCAAGCCGACCTGTTTCCAGGCGCAGTGAATATTGACATTCTCGGTTTAGCCGCGCTGCACCAGGTCCTCGAACGGGAAAAATCAGCCGCCGATTATGCCGCGACTTCCCCCGACCCGACCTCCCCCTGGCATTTGACGGACAACTGGCAACCCAACCTGGTCACCGAAGAACGCTTCCGCTTCCATGATGGAACCAGGGAGCATGAAATCAAGATCACCCCAGCGCCTCCTTCACGCAAAGAACTCTCCAACGCCACCACCCCCTCTCCCCCGGAAGGAGAGAGCCTGGGTATCAACGAGGGACATCCCACCACTCCCTCCCCCCTGGAAGGAGAGAACCTGGGTAAGGGGGAATTTATGACACCTTGCCATGATAACCCCCTAAGCCTCCCTTGCCGGAGTAAATACCTGATCCAGACCGACGACCAACTAATTCGCGCCGCCGGACGCCTTGACCAGGACAACCAACTGACGGCAACCCTTGACAACGAGCGGCTACACGTCACAATCATTAAAAACGACCAACAACTGACACTGTTTCACGCCGGCAGTACCCACCGACTCGATATTATTTCCGATTCCGACCACGCGGATGACGGACAAGCAACCGGCAATCTCATGTCACCCATGCCAGGCAGGATTATCGAAGTAATGGCAACACAGGGGCAACAAGTAAAACAAGGCGATGCCCTGTTGATACTCGAAGCCATGAAGATGGAACATGCCATTACCGCGCCCCATGACGGCGTGGTTCAGTCACTGCATTACTCCGCCGGCGACTTGGTGGACGAAGGAGTAGAATTATTATTGTTAGCCGACCATGGAACCCCCCTGCACTGACCACCCGTCCTTTAACAAGACGGCGCAGATGGCTGGTCGAATTTATCGGCCCACCGCTTTACACCGTGATAGCCAGTGGATACCCAATGATCCGGCGATCGACAGTGAGGAGCTTAAGACCCTCTTCCTGAGCTTGCACAAGGAGAAGCTCGTCGAACGGGTCCTTGTGATCGAGACGCGTTTCGAGTATCCGTGCGGCGTGACTCACAACCATCGGCAGGAAGGTCACGTCCTGTTCCCCAAGCGCGGCAATCGCAGCAACCACGTCATTCGGAGCGAAGGGGTTCTTGCGTTCGCCCGACAGATGACGAGCCTGGTACTTCAGCCGCATCTCCCAAATGGACACGACGCTCACAAATAGCTGCGCCTCGTGGTCGGCAAAGAACCGGCGTTCGGCATCGGAGAACTGTCCGGGCACCCCCATAAAGTCATACAGGTAAGATGTGTCAAGAAGCGCCCGCGCCCGAGTTCGCCTCCCTATTCGTCGTCTTCGTCGAGTCCGAGCGCTTGGCGGCTGAACGCCGGATCGTTGAATTCTTCAGGCCACCGCTCTCCGTCTCCCGACAGCCCCAGGCGTTTACACGTGGCCTCCAGCTTATCGAAGTCGACCCCGCCGCGCTTGCGCTTGGGACAGCGCACGAGCTCAACAGCCGGCTCACCATCTTTTGTTATAACGACGCGCCCACCCTGTCGAGCGGCGTTGACTAACTCTGGAAGACGCCCCCCCGCTTCGCGTAGATCAAGCTCCATGGTAAGTACTCCTGATGTTCAATTGACCTTGAAAGTATATGCCTTTTCACGCCTGCCCGCAAAAGTGACGATCTGTCCGACCAGGGATGAGCAGCACAAGCAAGCTTGCATCGACGAATACTCCGGTTGGGCGCATCGCTTCAATTCGAAGCAAGCATGCGGTCTGTCACGGATATGACGCTGCCGTCTTCGTCTTTCAAGCGCACGACTTTATAGGTGCGTCCTTTCGGGTCTTCAAAGGTAATACCCAAAGGATTATCCCGGTCCCACGGCCTGAGGAAACCAATGGTAACCTTCCAGACGCTCTCCATTTCGTCGAGTTGGACCTCTTCCAGACCGACATTCCTGATTTCCTCGTCTGCAAAGAGATCGGCAATGTAGCTTTTTGCCGTCTGCGCTACTTCCTTCACGTTCATTAAAATCTCCACATCTTCAGGTTGGCAAGTTCCCGCGCCGAGTCAAGTGACATTCCCAGGAAATGTATTACTCTCGGCGGCGACAATGCTTGTCGAAATTATAGCATGGGGAAGGCCGGGGCAAAAGGAAATGCCTTCGACCTCCGTCAGCGGATTCTCTCCTTCGAGGAACTCCACTTTCCGAGTCGGTGCACTTCGTTGTTGCCGAATTTCCAGGATACGGCGGCGGAATGAAGCCTTGAGGAAGGAAGTTGCAGCAGCCCGCGGAAGCTGTTCGGTAGCTTGGGTAATTTGCTTCTTACTCGGTTCCCCCGTTCTGAACTGCTGTTTCTCGGCCTCGGTCTGGGCATCGGCGACGCAGGTATGCAAAAGATCGCGGGCGAGGTGACCTGACCCCCGGATTTTCGACCGTGCCCAAGTAATGCGGGGAGGCGATTGCAATCGCCTCCGAAACGTCCTTCAGCAAATTCAGGACGGCAGCATTTTTGGGTGGGATTCCAATTCCGTCTTGACGCGGGTCCATTCCTGGGCGCTGTCGCAGTAAATTTCCGTGGTGGGTTTGACCCAGGAGGTATCGTCCAAAGAGCCGGCCTTGAGTATGACAATGGTATCCATTACCGAGAGTTCGCTGATAACGGATGACCCGCAATTACCGCAGAAATTGCGATACACCGGTTGACCGCTATCTCCCGCATGCGTGTACACCTCCATTTCACCCTGGATATCAAGGGAGCCTTTCGGCATGACGAGGTTTATCGAATAAGCGCTGCCGGTTTGCTTTTGACAGCTGGTACAGTTGCACACAACCGCTGCCAGGGGGTCGGCCTCACCGCTGTACCGAATCTTGCCGCATAAACAACCACCTTCGATTTTTGCCATTTTTCTATCCTCAATGAATGCATGAATTCATATTTTACCCTTGATCAAAACTTAATGAAACAAAAACCAAAAAAATCCGCAGTTCTCGCTAACAGGGGTTTGGGGGCTGTCTTGGAGTGACTAACGCCAGGGGTGAGCGTGGGATGAGCCAAGCATGAGCCAGGGATAGGCCATGGAACGGAAAAACAGCCCCCAAACCCACTTTCGACGAACAACGGGAATTGCTCCCTGGCTGCCGGCAATTTCCGCTAACGGCGGGAACTCCTGAAAAGAAACCGGTATGACTGAAAGGAACCGTTACTTGTTTGAAAACAGCCCCGAGCGAATTTCGCGATGGGGGAATTCCTGTATCTTTTGCTTATGTGACCCGATCAGGCGTTGAAATGGCGCCACGGCCCACAACTGACTATACATCGCGCCGAATTTCTCACCCGGATCGCGGGTGATGTTGTAGATTTCCATATTGGGCAACCCTCCCCTGCTGCCCTGCTTAATGTGCAACTTGTGTTCATCCATGCGGACGGCGGCAAGGTCCTTGCCACTGTAATGAAACAGGTAGTTCCTCCTGCCATTGCCTTCGCCTTCAAGCAGCAACGGCAGTTGATTGATGCCATCAATGACCCTGTCGGAAGGTATCGCGTCTTCTGCCCCGGCGATGCGCGCGGCCATAACAAACAAGTCCGTGACAGAAATGAGATCCAACGCGGTCTGCCCCGGTTCGATCATTCCCGGCCAGCGGGCAAACCCGGGGGTACGCACTCCCCCCTCATAGACTTCCCCTTTTTCACCCCGCAACCAGGAATAACCCGCATTGGGCCAGAAGGCATACATGGGCCCGTTGTCACTCACCCATATCACCAGGGTATTTTCTTCTATGCCTGCCTGTTTGAGCGTGTCGAGCAATTGCCGGATATAATCATCGTGCTGCGCCAACTCGGCCGATTGATTGTTGCGATAGTCCAACCCTTCATTGAAACGATATTCCCTCGGGGACGAGGCCATTTGCTGGGCATAACTGGCCCAGTATAAAAAGAACGGTTTGTCGGATTTCGCCTTGTCTTGTATGAACCGCTTAATCTTTATGATGGACCGGGCTTCCATTTCCACCATGGATTCGCTGGTTAGCCTGGCGACTTCCCTGCGCCCCCTGCCCTTCCTGCCTTCGAGGGCGCCCAATATTTTTATCCCGTATTTCTTCTCATAATCGGCAAGGGTTCCGGGGAAGTCGTAAAAGTGACCCACCCCATCCAGGGTCTGGCTCTTATAAAATGCGTCCTGGTTCGCCCAGGAGTAGATGGCGCCGTTATACAGCCCGTAATAAGCATAATCAAAGCCCTGGTTTTCCGGCGCATGGGGTTCCAAGTCACCCACGTGCCATTTGCCGAACATGGCCGTGTGATAACCGGCGCCCGACAAGAGTTCGGCCACCGTCACTTCTGCCGGCGCCAGGCCCTGCTTCTGGCCCGGCCATAATACGATATCCACGCCAGTCCGTACCGGATGCCGGCCCGTTAACAGGGCAAGCCGGGTGGGTGTGCAGGAAGGTTCGGCATAGTGCGATAGAAACTGCAAGCCTTCTGCGGCCATCCTGTCCAGGTTTGGCGTGGGAGTGCCCCGCAACTTGCCGCCCAGGTAAGAACCAAGTTCGCCCCAGCCCACGTCGTCACCGAGTATATAGATAATGTTCGGCTTTTTGCCGAAGCGCTCTTCCAGTTTTGCCAGGCGCGCATCAATGTCCGCATCCTGTTTTGCCCATGCCTTTGCATTGGCCTGCCTGGCTTTCTCGTGCGGCGCATCGGGTTGATAAGCTGAAGCGACGACGCTGCCGAAAACCAACGGGGCCGTAACGATTAATTGAAAAATGCCGGAGAGGGATTGACGTTTGTTCATCATTTTCAATTTGCATAGACTCATCATACTGCATATATTTAACACAGATTCAGCAGCAGTTGAATAAGCAACATTTTTCCCGTCAACATTGTGACGCCCAGGAGTCAGAAATACATGCCGGTTTTTCTTCCGTTAAACAATCCAGACGTAAAAAATCGTTGCCTGTCTTCGATTATCCTTTTTTCTATATGTGGCATATTGTTCTGCAAAGTCAGGCTAAAATCGAAGAGGCTATAAAACCTCTATAGCCGTGGCCGTTTCTTTTCATATAGGGATTCTTCCCAACCGCCCCTTGGCGGATTTTGTCGATTGGATTGCCCATGCGGAGGAACTGGGGTTTGCGGGAGTCTGGGTCGCAGATTCCCAGTCTGTTTTTCGCGATGCATTCATAGCGCTGGCGTTACTGGCCACCCGCACCAGGCGTATGGAACTGGCAACCGGCGTTACGAACGCCGTCACGCGACACCCCGCAGTCCTGGCCAACAACTTCGCTACGCTGGATGAATACGCCGACGGGCGCGCCGTGCTGGGTATCGGTGTCGGGGAAAGCGCGGTCAACAACATCGGGCGAAAACCTGCAAGCCTCCAACGTATGGCAGAAGTCATCAACGTGATCAGGCAATTAATGGCCGGGGAGACAGTGAACTTCGAGGGCCGGGATATCAAAGTCAGCTGGCCTCCCCGAAAAGCGCCCGTGGTCATTGCCTGCACCGGACCCAAGTCCCTGCAACTTGCCGGCCGCATCGCTGACGGCGTGCTGTTTCAGGTGGGCGCGGATTACGACCTGGTGCGTTACGCCAAAAAGCATATCGAGATTGGGGCCCGGCAGGCCAACCGCAACCTGTCCGAAATCAAGTTATATCAGCGCCTGGCATTCGCCGCGTCCGAAGATCGCGAGCAAGTGCGCGCCGAAGCGCGCGGTTACGCCGCGGTTGCCGCAAGGACTATCTACAAAGCTGTCCCCAGGGAGGATATGCCGGAAGACCTGTGGCAGGAGTTGAAAATAATGAAGGAAAAATACGACTACCAACAACATGGCAGCATGGATGCGGAACACACCGAACTGGTAACCGACCGCATCCTGGATTCAGTCGCAATAGCGGGCACGCCGGACGAGGTCATACCAAGACTGAGGGGGCTGGCAGACCTCGGCATTGAAAATTTCGTCCTGCCAATCGCGACAAAACACCCCGATACAATAATCGAAACGTTGGCCGAAAAAGTCATCCCACACGTCAATAGCTGAACAAACGTCAAGCCGGGAACATTGCCATGATTTCACCGACGGCCGAAAACAACACTCCAGCAACTGAAACTGAAGTGACAGCAGGGCAATCGTTAATCCGCCAATACCGCTGCCTGCAATCAAACCGTCCATTACGCGCCTCTTCCCGGTAACAGGGAGGCTTTACCCACGCCGCCATTTCCGATTCAGAAACGCGCTGATCATTCTCCCGCATTACCTCATTTGTGGTAAGGTATAAATATGGATAATAAGGAACATATCAACGATCAATCGATTTGACTCGTAGGGTTCAATGAACTATAATAGGATTTATTGGGTCAGGGATGCCTGATGCAAACGATTGTCCCGATAGGCACGTTTGAAACGAAAGCGCGCAGGCTGCTGGGTGACGCCGGATTCGAGGGTATGTTGGGATTCCTCGCCAAACGTCCGACGGCAGGACAGATTATTCAGGGCACCGGTGGTTTGCGGAAAGTCCGCTTCGCCCGGCCCGGCCGGGGTAAGAGTGGTGGCGCTCGGGTAATTTACTACTACCATGACAAGCACAAACCAATTTTGTTGTTGCTGATCTATGCCAAGGCCGATCAAGAGAACATAACTGCTGAACAGAAAGCGCAACTGAAAAAGTACGTCAACGAGATTATTGATGAATTTGGTTAGGAGCTAACGATGGACGACAAACTGTTCAACGAACTGGAAGCGAACCTGAAAGAAGCGGTGAAGGTCGCTAAACGCCATATGGCGCCGAAGACCACGTATGTGGTGGTCACGCCGGCGGAGATCAAAGCGATTCGCCGTAAGGTACGGATGTCGCAGGCCGTCTTTGCGCGTGCGTTTCACTTGAGTCTCGATACCGTGAAAGGCTGGGAGCAGGGCAAGCGAAGCCCCGATACAGCGGCGAGCAATTACCTGCGCATGATCCAGGCGGATCCGGAATTCGTGCAAAAGACCATCGCGGTTTGAAATAATTCAACCCGGCGTTGAAGCGGGTGCAGTGATAGTAGTTTTCTTCATATCGGCAACAACTGGAACGGGCTGCATAGCCCTGATATGATGAATTTTCCTGAATGGTTCGTGGTACAAGATTGGGGAGAGGGTCACTTATTGGCTTCCAGTGCTCAAATAGCTTATTCAGATTTGCCAGCGAGTCTCTTTTCATCTGCCATACCAGACCGGCGCGAAATCCGCGTCCCAGGCGGGTTTCAGAAGAAATCTGAACCCAGCAGGTTGTATTTTCCCAGCCTTTCTTCCACTAATTCAAACGTGGTTACGTCGCCTTCCCTGTCCCACCTGGTCTCGTAGTTCCTTACAAAGTGTCGTTCCAGGAAGCGGGCATTATTCGTCCTTCCATCAACTAATATGAACGTCCCCGGCAGAAACGTGGATTCCATGAGCAGCAGGTCGCCGGACATGACGGTTCTTTCTTCGCACTGGAAGCTCAAACCGCGAATACTGCCTTTTACGTCCTTTGCGGAAGGGCCGTCAAGGTAAATGAAGTCAGGCACAATATCCGGCAGATTTTTATAGTAGTGACAAAGTTGGCCTTGATAAACGCCTATTTCAACTTCGCTGTAGTGAAAGTGGACTCGGTCAACCAGGCGCGGCGGAAAACGTTTCCTTGTGCTCTCAATCCAGTCCCTGGAGGTATCTACGGAAAATAGCTGAAACATGAAGCGGTTTCTTACAGGAGGCTTGCTTGTCAATTCCTCCCACTCGACCTGATTTTTATACAACGCATCGGCCAACACAATCGAGGAATAGCCCACCCCGAATTCCAGCGCCGTGAAACACTTCCTGCTCCTGACAAGTTTATGCAGGCGAACCAGGTCGTCGGTTTGCGGCGGAAAAGGGATGTCCAATTTGCCGCTCACGGCATCAAAGACTCCTTCCCTGTACCCGGAGTTCTCCAGAAAATCGACCAACTCATCCAGGCCTTCAGATTCAATATATGGCCTGTGTTTCTCATATCCGTTCACAAGATACGCTCCTTCTCATCGATTAAGGAAAATGGGTGAAACTACGCCATATCGTTGTTGCATGACGCCCTCATAAGCATCTCCGCTATCTTGAAATCCAGTTCGGTATCAATATATGGCCTGTGTTTCTCATACCCGTTCACAAGATACGCGCCTTCTCATCGATTAAGGAAAATGGGGAAAACTACGCCATATCGTTGTTGCGTGACGCCTTCATGAGCATCTCCGCTATCTTGAAATCCAGTTCGGTATCAATATCTATGCTTTCTTCCGGTTTCATCCTGTAACCCATAACGGGTCTGATAATAAAACTTTTCTCCTCTAAAAACCGGGTTGTGGATAACAGGTAAATCGCGCCGTTCTGACGGAAGTTCGCAGGCAATTTCTGCCTGGGGCTGCTGAGCAGTTTCCAGCCCTTGACCGGCAGCATTTCTTTATTTTTTATAAAAAACGTCTTATACGGATGATGGGCATTATCGGTAATGCTGATCGCGCTATTATTTTCAGTTGAAAAAAACTTCTCGCAACAATCATCAATGTGAAAGGACGTCCTCAAAGGAGAAGTGGGCTGTAGCAAGATAAAATATTCAAAGAATTTTTCTCTCTTTTGTAAAGTCCTTAAACAGTGAATAACCGCCGATTCGGAACTTGACTTGTCAGTAGAAAATCGAGCGGGTCTGGTTATCACGTCAACGTTGAATTTTTCTCCTGTTTCTTTAACGGCCTCATCATCTGTCGTTATGACCACTTCTTTTATGTAATTGGCTTCCAGCGCCGCCTTGATGGTATACGTTATCAGTGGGGTCCCGAGCAATTTTTTTCTGTTTTTACCTGGAACGCCTTTTGAACCGGCCCTGGCGGGAATAATCGCTAGAATGGATTTTTGCTTCACGGCAGATCCATAAAATATTTCTGCTTGGGCGTTTTCCAGACATTTTCACTGGAAATAATTTCGATGAATTTTTTATCGCTGTCCCCGTTCCCGAAATAGTTCGTTTTTTTGAACTTTTTCTTCTCCATTTTTTGTACGGCCCGGATAATCTCTTGCTTATCATGGGAGACGTTACAAATACTATCATGTTGAAACCGCTTGTTTTGCCTTGTTCCTATATTGACGGCGGGAACGCCGTAAAAAGAAGCCTCCCTGATCCCTGCGCTCGAATTCCCGATAATAAGGTCGGCATGCTTGAGCAAGGTCAGGAAATACTCAAACCTCAAGGAAGGAAAAATCTTTATGAAAGGGATGTTGTCCAGTTTTTCATAAGCCGATAATATCTCTCCGGCGCCGGGGTCATTGTTGGGGTAAACAAGAACAGTCTCCTTTTTTGTTTCCAGCAAGGCATCGACAAAAACATTGACATGGGTTTTCATTTTGTTTATTTCCGTGGTAACCGGGTGGTAAAGGGCGATGAAATATTTTTCAAAGTCAATAGCATAATATTCCTTTACCTTGTCGATGGCAGGAAGGTTTTTCGAGATCATGATATCCATATCCGGGGAGCCTATGACAAAGACAGAGGCAGGGTTTTCCCCTAATTGAATTAATCGGTTTGCGGCATCCTGGTTGGCTACAAAATGAAGATGAGCAAATTTAGAGGTAGCATGTCGTATGGATTCATCTATGGTTCCGGAGCGTTCACCCCCCTCAATATGCGCCACCAGGATATTGTTTAACGCCCCCACGATCGCGCCGGCGACTGATTCAACCCGGTCGCCATGAACAACTATCATGTCAGGGGGGGCTTCATGAACAAACCGGGAAACGCCTTGTATGGTATTCGCAAGAACCATATCGGCAGGCTCTCCAATAAACTGGTTGACGAACGTGTGAATATTTTCCAGTCCTTCCTTGTATATCTCATGGACTGTTTCACCATATTTGAGTAAGGTGTGCATTCCCGTAGCAAAGACATGAGGCTTGAATCCATCCATATTTTGCACGGCATGAATAAGAGATTTCAGTTTCCCAAAATCAGCCCGGGTCCCTGTAATAAATAAAATACGACGGTTTGTCATTTTATACCCGGGGAACTATTGCAAAAATCAATAATGGAAAAATTCTTCGAGATTGGAAACAGAAAAGTCGGCAAGGATTTCCCGCCTCTTATTATCGCAGAAATAGGAATCAATCATAATGGAAGTTTAAAGACTGCCAAAGAAATGGTCAATTCGGCGGCAAGGGCGGGAGTCGAAGTCATAAAACACCAAACTCACATTATCGAAGATGAAATGTGCATCGCCGCCAAAAAGACAATCCCGGGGAATGCGAAGGAATCTATTTATGACATTATGAAAAAATGCGCCCTGTCTGAAGAAGATGAAAAAGAGTTGCAAAGATACGTCATCGAACGAGGGATGATCTTTATTTCAACCCCCTTCTCAAGAAAAGCGGCTGACCGTCTTCACGACATGCAAGTCCCGGCCTGTAAAATTGGCTCAGGGGAGTGTAATAACTACCCTTTGATCAAGCATATCGCTAATTTCAAAAAGCCGATTATTCTGAGTACCGGCATGAATAATCTTGCAACCATATCAAAGGCCGTGGATATTTTAGAAGCGGCTGGAGTCCAATATGCCCTGATGCATACAACCAGTTTATACCCGACCCCTTACGAGAAGATTCGCCTGGGCGCGTTGGCTCAATTAGAAGAAAATTTTTCGAATGCCGTTATCGGCTTGTCCGATCATTCTTCAAGCAATCATCCTTGCCTCGGCGCGGTGGCATTGGGGGCGTCAATTTTAGAGAGACATTTTACCGATGCAAAACACAGGGAAGGGCCGGATATCAAGATTTCCATGGATGAAAACGAATGCAAAGAACTGATCAGGGATGCAAAAATCATGTTTGAATGCCGGGGAGGAGGCAAGAATATCCTGCCCGAAGAGAGAGTTACCATTAATTTTGCTTACGCGTCGGTCGTCGTCAATCAAACAAGGGGAATTAAAAAAGGCGAATTAATCACTGAAGAAAATATCTGGGTCAAACGACCGGGGACAGGCGAGATACCCGCTGAGAAATATGAAGAGATAATTAATGGCGACTATCGTGCGAGAAAGAATATGAAGTATGACCATCAATTACGCTGGAATGACATGGAAAAAAGTACGCGTGCAAGCGACTTCAAGAGAGAAGATAATAAATTCACACAGACGGCTCCGAGTTGATGTCAAGCAAGTGACGCGAATGGGGTCGAATAGTGATATTGTCAAACCTGTTCAATATACTGCCGAACCTGGCAACTCGTCGCTCAATATCAGCCACCGACAGTTCCGGGAAGCGGTGGTCATGATACCCAAGCCGGTTCGGCCCGAACCTGCGCATGTTCAGTTTTGTCAGCGCTGCCTTTATGTTGGCAAACAACCAGCCCTGAATAAATAATCCCGCTGACGTTGCCGGGGGTTGCCTTTTGCCATAGCCGGCCGCGTCCAGAACATCCATGATTCGCTCACAAGCCAGCGCCCCTTCCTGTGCCGCCAAGTGATAATCTACGACCTCCTGGCGTTTTCTGCCTCCCGCCACACCCAGCTTGCCGTCAAGGATTTGCCTGAGCGTCACCTTCAGCTCAGCAAAACTGCCGCATTGGTAGCTCAAGCTGGCAGGCATCGCATGAATCCCCGTATCATAATATTCATTCACGGTCGCTTCATAAGAAACAGTTGGAACCTTTAGCTGACAGGCCTCCAAAGCGGTCGTGCAACCATTGTGTATCATGGCTTCAGCAGCCAGGAGCCAAGGGATAACGCTACCGTCATTTTCCACCTGTACCCTGCTGCATTGCCCGGACAATTTATTATAAATGTCGTGTTTTTCACTGGGATGGGGCCTTATTATGATGGTTAAATCAGGAAAAGCCTGTTCCAGCCTCGGAACCAAGTCGATAAAGTCGGCAAGGATGCGCTGTCTGTGATCATGCAGTCCCTGGGCGAATTCCAGATTCATCCCTTTTCCTGCTTGCCCCAGCCTGGGCTTGCGTCTGAATTTATTTGGTGGCAAAAGCGTTCCCACGCCGGGTATAAACGGATTAACGTCACTGAAGTTGGTATTGATCAGGATAAAATCACCGTACGTCTTGCGTATCCTGCTGACGTCTTCAGCAAAATATGAACGCATTTCCGGGCGCAACATATCGCCGCGAGGGTTGCCGGTGATATGTATTGGCAGCTTTTCCGGCAGGTGAGGGTATTGTTTGAGCAAGTCGGCATTTTCCCGGCTCCAGGCAAACACATGGGATACGAGCTTGATGGTCGCCGGTGAAAGTCGCAAAGTAAAATAGACCTCGGGAGGAGGATGCACCAGCGCTTCTTCTTCCCAGAATACGATCTCATGGCCTGACATGCGCAGGATTTTAAACATCGCATTACTTAGTCTGCGCATACTTTTGGCCAGATAAACGCCCCGTGGAATCGATGCCGCCTTAAAGTGGCAATAAGCCCGCGACCCCAGGATGACCGGATAACCGCGTTCTGCCGCTATGCAGGCCAGAAGCAGTTTCGCATCGAGTTCACGGACCTGGTTCTCCACCGGAATAATTAATGTCGATGCCTTGTTATCCATGTATCCTTATAGTTCCGGCTGGTCGGTCAAGGCGCGCCAACGCTCATCAAGTAACCGGAATAACCCCGGATCATCTGAGATGGCGGCAATCTCATGATTAAGCCAAAAAGAGGGGTTAGTCCAATTGAAACTACCGAATATCGACCAGCGCTTATTACCCGCTCCCAGCAATATGAATTTCAGGTGCATCAATATATGCTCGGCATTTTGCAGTCGCCTGAATTTCACCCCGGAAGAAACAAACCGCTTTTCAGCAAGCTCAGATACGCGACGACAGGTAGAATCGGCGACGATCTCGACATTCGCCCCGCGCCCGGCCAACCCGATGATCGCCCTGATACCGGTTCTTGACTTGATATGTGACGCCGCAATACGAACGCGCGCGTCGGCGCCAAACTGCTTCAAAAAGCTCAAGACAGGATGCGAAGATATGCGTGGCCAGAACCAGACTGACATATTGCCAGCGCTGATATCGGCGCTGGCCCGCCGGCTGAAGCGATAAAACAAATTGGGCGACTTTCGATGCAACTGCCTTGCATGTTCCCGCAACTTGTCCACCACGACTCTCTCCTTTATTCCAATCAGCGCATTGTGACTCCGATTGTGGTCGCCTATCTCTTCGACAATATCCGGCCGTTCCTCAGGTTCATCGCCGGCCGGGTTGAAGGAGCCGATATAAGCGATCGGCTCAGGATGCGAAAAGCAATACAACTTTTCATGTAGCTGTGGTTTCCATGCCCTTCCCCGCGGCGCCGGCGCCCCCGGTATTGAAACCAGATTCAGTCCGTCCATCAGCCCATCCGCGCCCCGCAGCATACCGATCACCACATCATTGGCGAAAGATGTTCGCGGCTTGCCTGACAAGGTCAAGCGGACGTCAACCCCTCTCTGACGGGCATCAATCAAGGCGGAGGCCAGTTCACGATCACGAAAATAGTAGGTCACCCAATCAATCGAACCACCGGCGGGGGTCCCCGTGACCAACCGGATAAGCAAGTTGCGCAGGTTGCCGTAAGGCTGATCAGGCCCGCCAAAATGCACCTCAAAACCCGGTTTCAGGGAACTAAGACGAGACATGGGTTTGGGATTTTTGCAGGGCCTGGTCCAGGTCCCACAGGATGTCGTCGATGGTCTCCAGGCCCACTGATATGCGCACCATGTCCGGGGTGACGCCGGCGGTCAACTGTTCTTCCGCGGATAGTTGCCGGTGGGTGGTCGAGGCCGGGTGAATGATCAGTGTCTTTGCATCCCCCACGTTCGCCAGGTGGCTTAAAAAGTGCGCGCTTTCGATGAATTTAATGCCCGCGTCGATGCCGCCTTTCACGCCGAAGCACAGGATTGACCCCGCGCCCTTGGGCAGGTATTTTTGGGCGAGGTCGTAATACTCGTTGTCTTCAAGGCCGGCGTATTTCACCCAGGAAACCGCTGCATGTCCGGCAAGATAAGTGGCCACCTTCAAGGCATTCTCACAATGCCGCTCCATCCGTATCGGCAGGGTTTCCAGGCCCTGTAAAAACAGGAAGGAATTGAACGGGCTCAAACTGGGGCCCAGGGTGCGCAGGGTTTCACAACGCGCCTTCATGGTGAAACCGAAATCACCGAAGGTTTCATAAAAGCGTACCCCATGATAGCCCCTGGATGGCTCGGTCATCCCCGGAAACTTGCCGTTGGCCCAGTCGAACTTCCCCGACTCGATCAGCACGCCGCCGATTGAGGTGCCGTGTCCCCCGATAAACTTGGTTGCGGAATGGGTCACGATGTCCGCGCCGAAATCCAGTGGGCGGCACAAGTAAGGGGAGGCAAACGTGTTGTCTATCACCAGCGGAATGCCCGCATCGGCGGCAATCGCCGCCACGGCTTCCAGGTCCAATATATTATTCAGCGGGTTGCCGATGGTTTCAGCATAAATGGCCTTGGTCTTGTTCGTGAGCGCCTTGCGAAAATTTTCCGGATCATCCGAATCGACGAAGACCACGTTGATCCCGAACTTCCTGAAGGTGACGTCAAACTGCGAGTAGGTGCCGCCATACAGGGTGGTCGCCGAAATAAACTCGTCGCCATCTTCCATCAAGGTCAACAGGGCCACCATTTGCGCCGCCATGCCGGAACTGACGGCCAATGCCGCGCGACCGTTTTCCAACGCCGCCATGCGCTCCTCGAATACGGCATTGGTCGGGTTCATCATGCGGGTATAGATATTACCGAAAGTCTGTAGATCAAACAGGCTGGCCGCATGGGCGGGATCATCGAATACATAGGAGGCCGTTTGATAAATCGGCACGGCCCGGGAGCCGGTCACGGCGTCGGGAATCTGGCCGGCATGAAGGCAAAGCGTTTCAATTCCGAATTCTTTATCCGCCATGGGTGTTTTCCTGCTTTATCGGTTCACAAAAAGGGGACGCCTGGATGAAACCACTTTGGTATTCACGCCAACCAGGTTCAGCCCGCCGAACAACCGGGCATATTCAATTTTCATGCAGCGATCCATGACCACTTCCAACCCGGCGTCCCGCGCGAGTTTCGCGGCGTCTTCATTCACGACGCCAAGCTGCATCCAGAGTACCCGTGCGCCGATTTCAATGGCTTGCCGGACAAACGGCATGACCCGGGCCGGTTTTTGGAACAGGTCAACCACGTCCACCCTGCCGGGAATCGAGAGGAGGTCGGGATAACAGGTCTCACCCAGTATTTCCTGGTAATTCGGGTTGACCGGAACAACGTCAAAATCGTGCGCTTGCAGGTACTTCCCGGTGAAATAACTGGGACGCATCGGATTGCGCGACAAGCCGACTATCGCCACTCTCTTATTGTCGGCGAAAATCTGCCGGAGCTCATTGCTGTCGATAGTAAACATGACGGCTCTCTCAAAAAACGCTAATTGCCCGCATCCCGTGCCTTGGGGCGCATCGGATTGCGCGACAAGCCGACTATCGCCACTCTCTTATTGTCGGCGAAAATCTGCCGGAGTTCATTGCTGTCGATAGTAAACATGACGACTCTCTCAAAAAACGCTAATTGCCCGCATCCCGTGCCTTGGCGCGCAGGATGAATTTTTGAATCTTGCCGGTTGACGTCTTTGGCAATGGCCCGAAAACGACGGTCCTGGGCGCTTTGAAGCTCGCCATGTTGTCGCGACAGAAATCAATGACCGCCGCTTCCGTCAGGGTTTCACCGTCTTTCAAGGTCACGAAAGCGCAGGGGGCCTCTCCCCATTTCTCATCGGGCCTGGCGACAACCGCTGCTTCCAATACGGCGGGATGGCGATAAAGCACGTTCTCTATTTCGATACTGGAAATGTTCTCGCCGCCGGAAATAATAATGTCTTTTGAACGATCCTTGATCTCCACGTAACCGTCTTCATGCCATACGGCCAAGTCGCCGCTGTGAAACCAGCCGCCGTTAAAGGCCCGCTCCGTTGCCGCCGGGTTTTTCAGGTAGCCTTTCATCACGATATTGCCGCGGTGGAATATCTCCCCTATGGTCTCACCGTCCCTGGCGACCGGCTCCAGGGTTTCCGGATCCGCCACCATGACGGCCTCTTGCAATGGATAGCGCACCCCTTGCCTTGCCTTTATTTCGGCTTGTTCCTCTATGGGTAAATCGTTCCATTCCTTGCGCCAGTCGCAAACCACCGCCGGGCCGTAGATTTCGGTCAGGCCGTAAACGTGGGTAACGGGAAAATTCATCTCTTCCATGGCTTGCAGCACGGCGGGGGGCGGCGCCGATGCCGCAGTCATCACTTTAACCTGGCGGTCTATGCCTTCTTTCAATTCGCCAGGGGCGTTAGCCAGTAAATTCAATACGATCGGCGCGCCGCAAAGATGATCCACCTTTTCTTTTTTAATCAGCGGGAAGATGGCATCAGCCCTGACCGCCCTTAAACAAACATTCGTACCGGCAACCGCGGCGATACCCCATGGGAAACACCAGCCGTTGCAATGAAACATGGGCAAGGTCCACAAGTAAACGGGATGGGCGGTGGTATTCCACACCATCAAATTGGAAACAGCGTTCAGGTAAGCGCCGCGATGATGGGTCACTACGCCCTTCGGGTCGCCCGTGGTTCCCGATGTATAGCAAAGCGCGATCGCATCCCATTCATCTTCCGGCATATTCCAGTCAAAGTCAGGGTCCCCTTCCAGCAGGAAAGATTCATAATCCGTCTCGCCGATCAACTCGCCGCCCGCGTACATGGGATCATCGACGTCGATAACAATGATCTTCCTGCCTGATTTTGCCAGGGCAGCCTTGATGATGGCGGAGAATTCGCGATCGGTGATAATCGCTTTTGACTCGCCATGGTCTAACATGAAGGCGATGGCATCGGCATCCAGCCGGTAATTAAGCGCATTCAATACGGCGCCGGCCATGCCGACGCCGAAGTGGGCCTCGTACATGGCGGGTATATTGGGCAACATGGCCGAAACCGTATCGTTTTTGCCTATGCCTCTTTTGCTCAATGCAGACGCCAGCCGCCGGCAGCGCGCATAGGTTTCCGCCCAGGTGAACCGCAGTTCGCCGTGGACAACGGACGTGTAATCGGGATAAACCGAGGCCGCCCGTTCAATAAAGGTCAACGGCGACAGCGACGTGTAGTTTGCCTGGTTCTTGCCTAAACCGGCTTCATAGATGTGCTCGGACTTCATGGCTGTTGTTGGTCGTTGGCTTTCAGTTGCTGGCTTTCAGTTGTTGGCTTTCAGAAAGGGGCGGTGTCAACTGATGACTGAAAACCGGAAACCGGATTTATCTGCCCCTCCAGACGGGTTTTCGCTTTTCGATGAAGGCATCGATCCCTTCCCTTGCGTCTTCACTGTCCATATTGCAGGCCATGCGTTCACCGGCAAAATCATAAGCCGCGCTCAAATCCATATTCGCCTGTTCATAAAACATCTTCTTTCCCAGGTTGACGGCCAGGCGCGATTTGCCAACGATTTTTTCCGCCAACGCCGCAACTGCCGCGTCCAGTTCTTCCGGGGGCGTCACTTCGTTAATCAACCCGAATTGTTTGGCGGTTGCCGCATCGATAAAATCGCCGGTCAACAACATCTGCAACGCCTGTTTGCGGTGCATGTTCCGACTCAAAGGCACCGCAGGGGTGGAGCAAAATAACCCGGCGTTGATGCCGGACACGGCAAAGCGCGCCGAATCGGCAGCGACGGCCAAATCACATTGCGCCACCAACTGACAGCCCGCGGCGGTGGCAATGCCATGCACCTTGGCAATGACCGGCTGGGGCAGCTGATTGATGGTTTTCATCATGGCGCCGCATTGCCCGAACAGTGACCGGTGAAACGCCCGGTCTTCACTTGAGCGCATTTCCTTCAAGTCATGTCCCGCGCAATAAGCCTTGCCGTTTGCCGCAATGATCACGACGCGCACCGTTTCATCCCGGCTGATCCCATCGAGCGCGGCTTGCAGCGCGGACAGCATCTCACCGGACAACGCATTGAACTGCGCCGGGCGATTCAACGTCAGGGTTGCGATACCGGACTTTACCCCGGTAAGCAGGCTTGGTTCTTCAATCAGTTCTTGCGCGGTCGCGGCCATGGCGGGTTTTCCTCGATGAGTTGTGTTTGCTCACATTATAAATGACTATTGATTAAAAACTACCGAACCGAGGGACGGAATCAAGCAACCTGCCCCTGACCCGCCTATCTCATATTACATAAAACCATAATACTTGATATGCTTTTATTATGCGCACGACGATAGACATCAACGACGAATTACTGAAAAGGGCCAAGGCGTATGCGGTTAGTGAGCGCAAGACGCTGAAAACAACGGTTGAGCAGGCCCTTCGCGTATTTCTGGCGACCCCGGATGATACGGCGGTTGTCGATGCGCCGTCGATTCCCGTATTCCAGGGTCAAGGCGTTCAGCCCGGGGTGAACCTGACGGACAATGGGGCGGTTGTCGATGCGCCGCCGATTCCCGTATTCCGGGGTCAAGGTGTTCAGCCCGGGGTGAACCTGACGGACAATGCAGCGGTTGTCGATACACCGCCGATTCCCGTATTCCGAGGTCAAGGCGTTCAGCCCGGGGTGAACCTGACGGACAATGCGGCGCTTGAGGAGCAGCTGGACTCCTGACGCCCATCACGCAGCCTTGGCGATTGAACACGGTTGTGAATGGGTGACCTTGGACCGTGGCTTCTCGGCCTATCCCGGTCTGCGGTCAATCAACCTGCCGGACGATTTTTGAATTTCGGCGGCAAAATTTCCTTTGGAGGTCAGGTATGGATATTTCAGGTAAAACAGCAATAGTCACCGGCGGCGCTTCCGGGTTGGGCGAGGCGACAGTCAAACGCCTGACAGACGCCGGCGCTAATGTCGCGATCTTCGACTTGAATGAAGAGCTGGGCGCCAAACTGGCCGAGCAGTCGGGCGACCGGGTGATATTTCAACGCGTCGACGTTCCCGATGAAGAATCAGTGGCGAACGCCATTAGCGCCACCATGGCAAAATTCGATGCCATCCACATCTGCTGCAACTTCGCCGGCATCGCGGCCGCCGCCAAGACTTTAGGCAGGGACGGCCCCCACGCGCTGGACTTATACAACAAGGTCATCCAGGTCAACCTGGCCGGCACGTTCAACGTGCTGCGTTTAGCCGCGGAACAAATGGCGAAAAACGAACCCTTCGATGAATACGGCGGCAGGGGCGCGATCATAAACACGGCCTCCGTCGCCGCATACGAAGGACAAATCGGCCAGGCGGCATACAGCGCCAGCAAAGGCGGGATAGTCGGCATGACCGTGCCCGTGGCCAGGGACCTGGCCTCCCTGGGAATAAGGGTAAATACCATCGTCCCCGGTTTGATTGCCACCCCCATTTTCAACATATTAGAAGAAAAAGTCATCCGGGCACTGGAAGCCTCCGTTCTCTACCCCAAAAGATTAGGCAACCCCGATGAAGTCGCCCGCCTCGCAATGTTCATTATCGAAAACGACTACATCAACGGGGAATGCATCCGTATCGACGGCGGCATCCGAATGCAAGCGCGTTAGCGACGGGACCGGTTCAAGGGAGGGGGCATCAATGATACGTCCGAGTTGATGGTCTCGTTAGCCACAGGGTGTTGGCCGGCTTCCCCTGGGACGCCCTTAACGTGTCCGGGTACCGGGTGACCTGGGCGCCGCCGATTGAGAAGTCCGTAGTTATGAAATTTCAATTGGTTTGTAGTATACTCCCTGGTGCGATACGCCGTTGTCTCGCCGGTCGTGAGTGTGGGTGAAATAATGCTTGCGTCGCCGGACACGGCATTTCATAGGAAATGAGTGAGCAAGCCGGGCTGAGCCCTGATGGGCGCCGGCAGCTTTCTCACCATCAACAGCAATTTAAGGAGTGAGTATCATGGAATCAGTAACATTTGACACACTCGCCGCCGCGAAAACCCTGGAAAGGGTCGGGTTCGACGACACACAGGCAGAAGCAATGGTGAAGACTATCAGCAAAGCCGTCAATGAAAGCGTAGCGACAAAAGCCGACCTCAAAGTGTTGGACGAGTCGGTACACGGCGAGATCAAGGTGCTGGACGAGTCGGTACAGGGCAAGATCAAGGTGCTGGACGAGTCGGTAAAGGGCGAGTTCAAAGCAGTGCGCGCCGAGTTCAAGGCGCTGGACGAGTCGATAGAGGGCAAGCTCAAGGTGCTGGACGAGTCGGTACAGGGCAAGATCAATGTGCTGGACGAGTCGGTACAGGGCAAGATCAATGTGCTGGACGAGTCGGTAAAGGGCGAGTTCAAAGCAGTGCGCGCCGAGTTCAAGGCGCTGGACGAGTCGGTAGATGGCAAGCTCAAGGCGTTGGAGTTGAGTATGACCATCAAGCTTGGCGCCATGCAGTTCGCCACTGCGCTTTTCATTCTTGGCGTCGGCAAGTTTTTATTCTCTTGAAGCCGGTCTTCCACTAAGGGCTTTTTACAAGCCGCGTATAACGCCTGTACTGCGCCCGCGCCGCTTTCAGTAGCCCGAATTGGCGGCATAGTCAGACACCGCCACATGCGAAATCCGGTCGAATGTGAACACTGATTCCGGCTATAACCGAAAAGTGTTCACGTTCAGCCGGAATCAGTTGAAAGATTATCGAAGCACGCCCAAAATCGACTTGTTGCCCCAGGCATTTACAGTTCTTGAAGTCGCTCTTGGGCTTTCTCGGCAACTGCCTCGTCCATGAGGAAGTCCAGCTTGCCGGACGCCGCATCTTCCTCGACTTCTGTCTCCCATTGTTCCCAATCTCTTTCAATCATCGGATTAAATAACCTTGTTATGCTGCTTCAACAATTGTCTGTTTCAGGGAGGGGCATTGATGATGCGTCCGAGTTGATGGTCTCGTTAGTCACAGGGTGTTGGCCGGCTTCCCCTGGGACGCCCTTAACGTGTCCGGGTACTGGGTGACCTGGGCGCCACCGATTGAGAAGTCCGCAGTTATGAAATTTCAATTGGTTTGTAGTATACTCCTTGGTGAGATACGCCGTTGTCTCGCCGGTCGTGAGTGTGGGTGAAATAATGCTTGCGTCGCCGGATACGGCATTTCATAGGAAATGAGTGAGCAAGCCGGGCTGAGCCCTGATGGGCGCCGGCAGCTTTTTCACCATCAACAGCAATTTAAGGAGTGAGTATCATGGAATCAGTAACATTTGACACACTCGCCGCCGCGAAAACCCTGGAAAGAGTCGGGTTCGACGACACACAGGCAGAAGCAATGGTGAAGACTATCAGCAAAGCCGTCAATGAAAGCGTAGCGACAAAAGCCGACCTCAAAATATTGGACGAGTCGGTAAAGGGAGAGTTCAAAGCAGTGCGTGGTGACCTCAAAGTGTTGGACGAGTCGGTAAAGGGCAAGATCAAGGTGCTGGACGAGTCGGTAAAGGGAGAGTTCAAAGCAGTGCGTGCCGAGTTCAAGGCGCTGGACGAGTCGGTAGATGGCAAGCTCAAGGCGCTGGACGAGTCGGTAGATGGCAAGCTCAAGGCGCTGGAGTTGAGTATGACCATCAAGCTTGGCGCCATGCAGTTCGCCACTGCGCTTTTCATTCTTGGCGTCGGCAAGTTTTTATTCTCTTGAAGCCGGTCTTCCACTAAGGGTTTTTTACAAGCCGCGTATACCGCCTGTACTGCGCCCGCGCCGCTTTCGGTAGCCCGAATTGGCGGCATAGTCAGACACCGCCACATGCGAAATCCGGTCGAATGTGAACACTGATCCCGGTTATAACCGAACAGTGTTCATCTTCACCGGAGGAATACGCTGTTCAATGGCTTGTTCCAGCTCAGCGCATAATGCCTCGCATCACCGGCTGTACCACACCTGTGACAGGGCCGAACAGGACGTGATTGGTTACATGGAAATGTTTACAACAGTTAGCAGCTACATTCGTACTTGGGGTACCTGAGCCCCCGAAGAATTCGAGGCGCTGGTAATGCGGAAAGTTGCCTGGCAAGGTATGACCTGCCCCCTTCACACTTCACGCTTTTGCCGAGCTTCAGCAAGATGCCGTGCTCAGGCGACCCACTCCAATTCTCCTGGCGGTCCAGCTCCAGACTCCAAGTGAACCACCTGCCTGCCTTCTGACCTGCCCCTTCACACTTTTTACCTTTCACTTCTCCCGTTGCCGAACTGCAGCAAGATGCCATGCTCAGGTGACCCGCTCCAATTCTCCCGCCGGTCCAGTTCCAGGCTCCAGTTGAACCACCCGCCCGTTACCTCGCCGCCCAGACGCCAGTTCCTGCTCCCCGGACCGTCCTCCTCCATAGTGCTGTACAGCTTCAGCAACCGTCGCGCGCGGGTCTCAAAGCCGTAACCCAATTTCATCTGTAACCGGCTTGGGCGCAGGCCGCCGCGCTCATCCGGGGACGGTTGACTGCCCAGGCTGGCGCCCAACAACCGCTCTTCCTGCCACAGGTTCTCCACCCCGCTCGAGGCCTCGCCCCAAATCGGCGCCAAGGTCAACGACGGGCCAATCCCCTCCACGCCCGGATCCAATGCCACCGACACGCTCGCGCCCCATTCCTCGAACGCCCGCTCCGTATGCCCCAGCAGGTACCGGCCCCGCGTCTCAATCCCCAGACCCCAGGCCGCATGGCGGTAGGCCAACCCTCCGCCCAACTCCGCGCCCAAGCCCGTATCCGCATCGCCCCCGTCCCAGCGACCGCCAAACTCCAGGCTCAACTCCAACTGTTGTTGCGCCGAGGGCTGCCAGGCGCGCCGGCCTTCCAGTATCAGGCGCACACGACTTGCATCCGCATCCACTTCCGGCAACGTCACCGCCGCGCCGCGAGTCTGCTCCGACCCCGCCATGTTCACTACAAAGGCGTCGCCCTTCAACGCCAGGTCCAGGCCCCGCCACGTCGCCAACTCCCCGCGACTGCCCAACGCCGCCATCTGCATCTCCGTGTCCGTCGTCACCCGCCCGAACTCGTCCGTCAAAGTCGCCTTCCCCCAACCAATGCCCAGCAACCCCCACAAGGACACCCGCTCGTTCAACGCCCAGTGAGCATAGGGCAGGATGCTGCTCAAGTCCAATTCAAGGGAGGGGGCATCAATGATACGTCCGAGTTGATGGTCTCGTTAGTCACAGGGTGTTGGCCGGCTTCCCCTGGGACGCCCTTAACGTGTCCGGGTACCGGGTGACCCGGACGCCGCCGATTGAGAAGTCGCAGTTATGAAATTTCAATTGGTTTGTAGTATACTCCCTAGTGCGATACGCCGTTGTCTCGCCGGTCGTGAGTGTGGGTGAAATAATGCTTGCGTCGCCAGACACGGCATTTCATAGGAAATGAGTGAGCAAGCCGGGCTGAGCCCTGATGGGCGCCGGCAGCTTTCTCACCATCAACAGTAATTTGAGGAAAGATCATCATGGAATCAGTAACATTTGACACACTCGCCGCCGCGAAAACCCTGGAAAGGGTCGGGTTCGACGACACACAGGCAGAAGCAATGGTGAAGACTATCAGCAAAGCCGTCAATGAAAGCGTAGCGACAAAAGCCGACCTCAAAGTGTCGGACGAGTCGGTACACGGCAAGATCAATGTGCTGGACGAGTCGGTAAAGGGCGAGTTCAAAGCAGTGCGCGCCGAGTTCAAGGCGCTGGACGATTCGATAGAGGGCAAGTTCAAGGCGCTGGACGAGTCGGTACAGGGCAAGATCAATGTGCTGGACGAGTCGGTAAAGGGCGAGTTCAAAGCAGTGCGTGGCGAGATCAAGGCGCTGGACGAGTCGGTAAAGGGTGAGTTCAAAGCAGTGCGCGCCGAGTTCAAGGCGCTGGACGAGTCGGTAGAGGGCAAGTTCAAGGCGCTGGACGAGTCGGTAGATGGCAAGCTCAAGGCATTGGAGTTGAGTATGACCATCAAGCTTGGCGCCATGCTGTTCGCCACTGCGCTTTTCATTCTTGGCGTCGGCCTTGGCGTCGGCAAGTTTTTATTCTCTTGAAGCCGGTCTCCCACTAAGGGTTTTTTACAAGCCGCGTATACCGCCTGTACTGCGCCCGCGCCGCTTTCGGTAGCCCGAATTGGCGGCATAGTCAGACACCGCCATATGCGAAATCCGGTCGAATGTGAACACTGATTCCGGTTATAACCGAACACTGTTCACCTTCACCGGAACACGCACTATACCTGGTTATAACTTTCGTAATAACCTGACGAGATCGCCTGCCATGCTGATGGGAATATCGCTTCCAAAAGAAGCGCTGACAAGGGCGATGCACTACACTTGATTGACGGGCCAGGGGGCTTGACCCTCACACCTTACCTTTCACTTCTCCCGTTGCCGAACTGCAGCAAGATGCCATGCTCAGGTGACCCGCTCCAATTCTCCCGGCGGTCCAATTCCAGGCTCCAGTTGAACCACCCGCCCGTTACCTCGCCGCCCAAACGCCAGTTCCTGCTCCCCGGACCGTCCTCCTCCATAGTGCTGTACAGCTTCAGCAACCGCCGCGCGCGGGTCTCAAAGCCGTAACCCAATTTCATCTGTAACCGGCTTGGCCGCAGGCCGCCGCGCTCATCCGGGGCCGCCTGGCCGCCCAGACTCGCGCCCAACAACCGCTCTTCCCGCCACAGGTTCTCCACCCCGCTCGATGCCTCGCCCCAGGTCGGCGACAAGGTCAACGATGGGCCAATCCCCTCCACGCCCGGATCCAATGCCACCGACACGCTCGCGCCCCATTCCTCGAACGCCCGCTCCGTATGCCCCAGCAGGTACCGGCCCCGCGTCTCAATCCCCAGACCCCAGGCCGCATGGCGGTACGCCAACCCCCCGCCCAACTCCGCGCCCAAGCCCGTGTCTGCATCGCCACCGTCCCAGCGACCGCCGAACTCCAGGCTCAACTCCAACTGCTGTTGTGGCGACGGCTGCCAGGCGCGCCGGCCTTCCAGCGTCAGGCGCAGACGACTCGCATCCGCATCCACTTCCGGCAACGTCACCGCAGCGCCGCGAGTCTGCTCCGACCCCGCCATGTTCACTACAAAGGCGTCGCCCTTCAACGCCAAGTCCAGGCCCCGCCACGTCGCCAACTCCCCGCGACTGCCCAACGCCGCCATCTGCATCTCCGTGTCCGTCGTCACCCGCCCGAACTCGTCCGTCAAAGTCGCCTTCCCCCAACCAATGCCCAGCAATCCCCACAGGGACACCCGCTCGTTCAACTGCCAGTGACCATAGGGCAGGACGCTGCTCAAGTCCAAGTCCACCCGCCCCTCGTCCAACCCGGCCGCCGCCGCCTGATAGTCCAGTTTCCCTATGCTGTGCGATAACGCCACGCCCAGCAACAAGTCATGCTCAACCAGCCGCACGTCCGCGCCCAGGTAACCCGTGTTCACCTCCCCATCCAACGTTATTCCCGCCCCGGACTGGCCACTGAACTGGCTCCGCGAACCCCGGCCCCATACTGTCCACTCCCGACCCTTCGCGCCATTCTCACCATCGGCGTCATTCTCACCGTCGGCGCCATCAGTACCGTCAGCGCTATCCTTACCATCAGCGCTATCCTCGTCCGGCGCGTCAAGGCGCTTCTCAAAGGCAAACTGGGACAGGAATTCGCCCTGCGGTTCACGCTCAGGGCCGGAAAAACCGCCGGGCAATTCCACGCTGCCGTGACTCTCCAGGAAAAAGTTCCGCCACGCGCCCGTCGTCCAGCCCGCGCCGGTCGCGTCAGTGGCCCGATTCGCACCAGCCGCGCCACTGTTCGCACCGGTGGTCCAGGCGGCGTCAGCCGCATCGTTGCCGGCGCCGGTCGTCCAGGCGGCGCCAGCCAAGTCGTTGCCCACGCCGGTCGTCCAGGCCGCATCAGCCGGGGCGTTGCCCGCGCCGGTCGTCCAGGCCGCGGCAGCCGTGACGTTGCTTGCGCCGGTCGTCCAGGCCGCACCAGCCGTAGCGTTGCCCGCACCGGTCGTCCAGGCCGCACCAGCCGTAGCGTTGCCCGCACCGGTCGTCCAGGCCGCGCCAGCCGTAGCGTTGCCCGCACCGGTCGTCCGGGCCGCGCCAGTCATGTCGTTGCCCGCACCGGTCGTCCAGGCCGCATCAGCCTCGTCGTTGCCCGTGCCGGTCGTCCGGGCCGCGCCAGTCACGTCGTTGCCCGCGCCGGTCGTCCAGGCCGCGGCAGCCGCAGCGTTGCCCGCACCGGTCGTCCGGGCCGCATCAGCCGCCGCGTTGCCCGCACCAGTCGTGTCGTTGCCCGCACCGGTGGCCCAGGCCGCGCCAGTCACGTCGTTGCCCGTGCCGGTCGTCCGGGCCGCATCAGCCTCGTCGTTGCCCGCGCCGGTGGCCCAGGCCGCATCAGCCTCGTCGTTGCCCGCGCCGGTCGTCCGGGCCGCATCAGCCTCGTCGTTGCCCGCGCCGGTCGTCCGGGCCGCGCCAGTCACGTCGTTGCCCGCGCCGGTCGTCCGGGCCGCATCAGCCTCGTCGTTGCCCGCGCCGGTCGTCCGGGCCGCGCCAGTCACGTCGTTGCCCGCGCCGGTCGTCCAAGCCGCATCAGCCGTAGCGTTGCCTGCGCCGGTCGTCCAGGCCGCGCCAGCCGCATCGTTGCTCGCGCCGGTCGTCCAGGCCGCATCGTTGGCCGCGCCGGTCGTCCAATCCGCACCAGCCGCGTCGTTGCCTGCGCCGGTCGTCCAGGCCGCATCGTTGGCCGCGCCGGTGTTCCAGTCCGCACCAGCCGCATCGTTGGCCGCGCCGGTCGTCCAGGCCGCATCAGCCGCGCCGCTAACCGCACCAGTGGCCCGGTCCGCATCAGCCGCGCCGCTAACCGCACCAGTGGCCCGGCCCGCATCAGCCGCGCCGCTAACCGCACCAGTGGCCCGGCCCGTAGCAGCCGCGCCGCTAACCGCACCAGTGGCCCGGCCCGCATCAGCCGCGCCGCTAACCGCACCGGTGGCCCGGCCCGCATCAGCCGCGCCGCTAACCGCGCCGGTGGCCCGGCCCGCATCAGCCGCGCCGCTAACCGCACCGGTGGCCCGGCCCGCGTCGGTCGTGACGTTGCCCGCGCCGGTCGTCCGGGCCGTGCCGGGCGCGGCGTTGCTCGCGCCGGTCGTCCGGGCCGCGCCAGCTATGACGTTGCTTGCGTCGGTCGTCCAGTCTGTGCCGCCGCGCGCGCCAGCCGGGGCGTTGCCTGCGGCGGGGGCGGCGTTGCCGGTCCGCGACAGCGTATCCGTCCCGCCGGTGCGTGTTGCGGCGGGCGCGCCGGTGCCGTTTCGCGGCGGCGGGGGCGGCAACCCGGCGCGTGGCGGGCGCGGCGGGCCGCCGGGACGGAAGCGTTGGCCGATGACGTCCACCGCATCCGTCGCCACCGTCCGCCCGAACGCCGCCAGAGACCATTGCAACGTCTCGCCGCGCAGGGACGCCAGGTCGTCATCGATAATCCGGCCCATCGCCTCGGCATCGCCCAACTCCGCATTACGGGCGCTGACCAGCGTCACCGTGAATGTCTCCTCGTCTTCCACCAGGTCGTCGGCTGTCGTCTGAATGACGATCGCCGCCTCGCGCTGTCCTGCCGCAATCGTGAACTCTCCTCGCTGACCTGCGGGCGGCGTGTAGTCGGTATGCGCCAGGGCCGTGCCGTCAGTTATCCGATAAACCACCATCAGCGTCCCGGCTTCCGGCACGGGCCTGGACAGCGTGATCCCGAACTCGACGGGCTCGCCCTCCACCGCTTGGCCGTCCGTAATCGATATTACAATCGGGCCGGTTACCTCGATAGTGAAACTCAGCGACGTCGTATCCCCGTCCGCGTCCGTGGCCGTCAGGGTGTATTCGGTCGCCGCCAGCGCCGTCGTCGGCGTGCCCGATAATTCCCGCGTGGCCGCATCGAAGCTCAGCCCGTTGGGTAGCGCCGGCGTCAGCGTGTAGGTCAGCGCGCCGTCGCCGCCCGTGGCCGCCGGCAGTGTCAAGACCGGGATCGCCCGGTTCTGGGTCCAGGACTGGGCCGGGATGGTCATAGAATCGAAGCTCGGCGTCAGGTCGAAGTCATCGTCGATGATTGTGCCGGTTCCCGTCGCTGCGCCGATGGTCGTGTTCGTCGCCGCGCCGATGGTCGCGTTCGCCGCGTTGCTCAGGGCTACCACTACGGTCTCGTCCGGCTCGGTGATAGTGTCCCCCGTCACCGACACCGTGATCGCCTGGCTGGTGACTCCGGCGGGGAAGGTCAGCGTACCGGCGGTGAGCGCCGTGTAGTCAGTCCCCGGGGTCGCCGTGCCGGTTCCGGCGTCCGCGTAGTCTACTGTCACCGTCCGCCCGCTGGCCGCGTCCAGGGTCACCGTCCAGGTCAGGCTTACCGAACCGGCGGCGCCCTCCGTCAGGGTCGTCGAACTGGCGGCGCCCTCCGTCAGGGTCGTCGAACTGGCGGCGCCTTCCGTCAGGGTCGTCGAACCGGCGGCGCCCTCCGTCAGGGTCGTCGAACCGGGGTTGCCTTCTGTTACGCTCGGCGAGTCGATGGACAGCGACGGCGGGGCGTCGTCATCGGTGATGACGCCGGTTCCCGTTGCCGTGTCGATGGTCGCGTTCGCTACGTTGATCAGGGTTACCACTACGGTCTCGTCCGGCTCGTCCAGGACGTCGCCCGTCACTGACACCGTGATCGCCTGGCTCGTCGTCCCCGCCGGGAAGGTCAGCGTACCGGCGGTGAGCGCCGTGTAGTCAGTCCCGGACGTGGCCGTGCCGGTCGCGGCGTCCGCGTAGTCTACTGTCACTGGCCCGGTACTGGCCGCGCTCAAGCTCACGGTGAACGTCAGGTTCGTCGAACCGGTGTCGCCTTCCGTCACGCTTGGCGAGTCAATCGACAGCGTCGGCGCGTCGCCGGCGACGTCATCGTTGATGATTGTGCCGGTTCCGGTCGCCGTGCCGATGGTCGCATTCGCGGGGTTGCTCAACGTCACTATCACCGTCTCGTCCGCCTCGGCCAGGACGTCGCCCGTCACCGCTACCGTGATCTCCAGCAGCGCCGTCCCCGCCGGGAAGGTCAGCGTGCCGCCGGGGAGCGTCGCATAGTCGGTCCCGGACGTGGCCGTGCCGGTCCCGGCGTCCGCGTAGTCCACCGTCACCTGCTCAGTACTCGCCGGACTCAGGGTCACCGGGAACGTCAAATCCACCGAACCACTGTCACCCTCCGCCACGCTTGGCGCGCCGATCAACAACGTCGGCAGCGTGTCCGGGTCACCGCCCCCGTCGCCGTCGTCGTTCACAATCGTCCCCGTCCCCGTGCCGGTTCCAATCCTCGCGTTGACGGGGTTGCTCAGCGACACCACCACCGTCTCGTCCGGCTCGTCGGTCGTATCCCCCGTCATCGACACGTCGAAGGTCCGGCTGGTCGTCCCCGCCGGGAAGGTCAGGGTTCCGGCGGTGAGCGCCGTGTAGTCGGTCCCCGGCGTCGCCGTCCCGCTGCCGGCGTCCGCATAGGCTACCGTCACCGGCTCGGTACTGGCCGCGCTCAAGCTCACCGTGAACGTCAGGTTCTTCGCGCCGCGATCACCCTCCGTCACCCGCGGCGAGTCGATCGACAGCGTCGGCAGCATACTCTCGTCGTCCCTTACCGTGATCGTGGCCGGGTTCACCGTCAGGCCGGCGACAACGCCGCGCACCGTCACCGTCTCGTCGGCGTTGATCACCCCATCGTCCGTCGGCGTCAGCGTGAAGGTTCCGGTACCGCTTGCCGCTTCCGCCGGGATCTCGATGTCGAACGTCGCCACCGGGGCGAAGCCTACCCTCTCCGCCGCGCTCACCCGCACCGCCCTTGCCATGGAGGACTGCGTGCCACCGCTCCCCGCCGCGCTCACCCGCACCGTCCTTGCCATGGAGGACTGCGTGCCACCGCTCCCCATCACGCTCACCCGCACGGTCTTAGCCGCCGCAAACCGCGTGCCGCCGTTTACCGTGGCCGTCACCGTGATCGTCGTCGCCCCGGAGCGCTCGCTCACACTGACCCTGTCCACCGTCAAGCTGATCGAGGTCGGCGCGGCATCGTCATCCGTCAACGTGATCGTGGCCGGGCTCACTGTCAGGCCGCTGGAGACGCCGCGCACCGTGATCGTCTCGTCGATCTCGTCCACGATGTCGTCCGTCGGCGTCAGCGCGAACGTCCCGGTACCGCTCGCCGCGCCCGCCGCAATCACGATGTTGAACGCCGACACCGCCGCGAAGTCCACCGCCGTCACCGTGCCACTGCCCGTCACGCTCACCCCAACGGTCGTGGCCTCGGCGAACCGGGTCGCGCCGTCCACCGTCGCCGTCACCGTGATCAGGGTCGCCCCGTCGCCCTCGTCCACGCGGTCTTCGTCCACCGTCAGCGTGATCGCAGTCGGCGCGGCGTCGTCGTCCGTCAGCGCGATCGTGGCCGAATTCACCGTCAGGCCGCTTGAGGCGCCGCTTACCGTGATCGTCTCGTTGGTCTCGTCCACGACGTCATCCATCGGCGTCAGCGTGAAGGTTCCGGCACCGCTCGCCGCGCCCGCCGCAATCGTAATGTCGAAGTCCGACACCGCCGCAAAGTCCACCGCCGTCGCCGTGCCACTGCCCGCCACGCTCACCGTCACCGTCGTGACACCGGCGAACTGTGTCGCCCCGTTCACCGTCGCGGTCACCGTGATCAGGGTCGCCCCGTCGGCCTCGGCCACGCTGCTGTCATCCACCGTCAGCGTGAGCGAGGTCGGCGCGCCGTCGTCGTCCGTCAGGCTGATCGTATCCGAGTTCACCGTCAGGCTGCCCGACGTGCCGCTTACCGTGATCGTCTCGTCGGTCTCGTCCGCCGCATCGTCCGTTGGCGTCAGTGTGAAGCTCCCGGTACCACTGGCGGCGTCCGCCGCAATCGTAATGTCAAAATCCGACACCGCTGCAAAGTCCACCGCCGACGCCGTGCCGCTGCCCGCCACGCTCACCGTCACCGTCGTCGCCGTGGCGAACCGGGTCGTGCCGTCCACCGTGGCGGTCACCGTGATCAGGGTCGCCCCATCGCCCTCGCCCACGCCGTCGTCGTTCACCGTCAGCGTGATCGCCGTCGGCGTCGCATCGTTGTCCGTCAACGCGATCGTGGCCGCGTTCACCGTCAGGCTGCCCGACGCGCCACTCACCGTCACCGTCTCGTTGGTCTCGTCCGTCGCATCGTCCGTCGGCGTCAGCGTGAACGTCCCGGTCTGGCTCGCTGCCCCGGCCCCGATAACGATGTTGAAGTCCGACACCGCCGCAAAGTCCACCGCCGTCGCCGTGCCACTGCCCGCCACGCTCACGGTCACGGTCCTGGCATCAACGAACCGGGTCGTGCCGTCCACCGTCGCCGTCACCGTGATCGTCGTCGCCCCATCGCCCTCGCCCACGCTGCTGTCGTCCACCGTCAGCGTGATCGACGTCGGCGCGGCGTCGTTGTCCGTCAACGTGATCGTGGCCGAGCTCACCGTCAGGCCGGACGACGTCCCGCTCACCGTAATAGTCTCGTTAGTCTCGTCCACGACGTCGTTCGTCGGCGTCAGCGTGAACGTCCCGGTCTCGCTCGCCGCCCCGGCTCCGATAACGATGTTGAACGCCGACACCGCCGCGAAGTCCACCGCCGTCGCCGTCCCGGTCCCCGTCACGCTCACCCCAACGGTCGTGGCTGCGGCGAACCGGGTCGTGCCGACCACCGTCGCCGTCACCGTAATCAGGGTCGCCCCGTCGCCCTCGCCCACGCTGTTGTCGTTCACCGTCAACGTGATCGACGTCGGCGCTGCATCATTGTCGGTGATCGTCCCCGTGCCGGTACCCGTCGAGATCGTCGCGATCGTCGGGCTGCTCAAGGTCACCACGACGGTCTCGTTCGACTCGGCCAGGACGTCGCCCGTCACCGCCACGTTGAAGGTCTGGCTGGTCGTCCCCGCCGCGAAGGTCAGCGTGCCGCCGGTGATCGCCGTGAAGTCCGTCCCGGAAGTGGCCGTGCCGGTCCCGGCGTCCGCGTAGGCCACCGTCACCTGCTGGCCGCTCGCCGCGCTCAAGGTCACCGTGAACGTCAGGTTCTTCGAGCCGCTGTCACCCTCCGTCACGCTCGGCGAGTTGATCGACAGCGTCGGCGCGCCGTCGTCGTTCGTGATCGTCCCCGTGCCGGTCGCCGTCAAGATCGTCGCGTTCGTCGGGCTGCTCAAGGTCACCACGACGGTCTCGTTCGCTTCGTTCAGCGCATCGCCCGTCACCGCCACGTTGAAGGTCTGGCTGGTCGTCCCCGCCGTGAAGGTCAGCGTACCGGCGGTGATCGCCGTGTAGTCGGTCCCGGACGTGGCCGTGCCGTTCGTGACGTTCAGGTCATTCACGGCGTCGGCGTAGTCCACCGTCACCTGCCGGCCACTCGCCGCGCTCAACGTCACCGTGAACGTCAGGTTCGTCGAACCACTGTCCCCTTCCGTCACGCTCGGCGAGTTGATCGACAGCGACGGCGCGTCGTCGTCGTCCGTGATCGTCCCCGTGCCGGTAGCTGCCGTACTTGATACGGTCGCGTTCGTCGGGCTGCTCAGGGTCACCACCACCGTCTCGTTCGCTTCGTCCAGCGTGTCGCCCGTCACCGCTACGTTGAAGGTCTGGCTGGTCGTCCCCGCCGTGAAGGTCAACGTGTCACCGGTGATCGCCGTATAGTCCGTCCCGGAAGTCGCGGTGCCGCCCGTCCCCTCCGCCCAATCCACCGTCACCTGCTGGGCGCTCGCCGGACTCAACGTCACCGTGAACGTCAGGTTCTTTGAGCCACTGTCACCCTCCGTCACGCTCGGCGAGTTGATTGACAGCGACGGCGCGCCATCGTCGTCCCTCAGCGTGATCGTGGCTGAGTTCACCGTCAGGCCGGGCGAAGCGCCACTCACCGTGATCGTCTCGTCTGTCTCGTCCGCCGTGTCGTCCGTCGGCGTCAGCGTGAACGTCCCGGTCTGGCTCGCCGCGCCCGCCCCAATCGTAATGTCGAAGTCCGTCACCGCCGCGAAGTCCACCGCCGTCGCCGTGCCACTGCCCGCCACGCTCACCGTCACCGTCGTGGCCGCGGCGAACCGGGTCGTGCCGTCCACTGTGGCGGTTACCGTGATCGTGGTCGCCCCGTCGCCCTCGCCCACACTGCTCTCATCCACCGTCAACGTGATCGATGGCGTCGCGTCGTTGTCCGTGATCGTCCCCGTCCCGCTCGCCGTCGAGATCGTCGCGTTCGTCGCGCCGCTCAGGGTTACCACGATAGTCTCGTTCGCCTCGTCCAGGACGTCGCCGGTCACTGCCACGTTGAAGGTCTGGCTCGTTGTCCCCGCCGTGAAGGTCAGCGTCCCGGCGGTGATGGCCGTGTAGTCGGTCCCGGACGTGGCCGTGCCGTTCGTGACGTTCAGGTCATTCACGGCGTCGGCGTAGTCCACCGTCACCTGCCGGCCGCTGGCCGCGCTCAACGTCACCGTGAACGTCAGGTTCGTCGAGCCGCTGTCACCCTCCGTCACGCTCGGTGAGTTGATCGACAGCGTCGGCGTCGCATCGTTGTCCGTGATCGTCCCCGTGCCGGTACCCGTCGAGATCGTCGCATTCGTCGCGCCGCTCAACGTCGCAATCACCGTCTCGTTCGCCTCGTCCAGAACGTCGCCCGTCACTGCCACGTCGAAGGTCTGGCTGGTCGTCCCCGCCGGGAAGGTCAGCGTGCCGCCGGTGATCGCCGTGTAGTCCGTCCCCGACGTCGCCGTGCCGGTCCCGGCGTCCGCGTAAGCCACCGTCACCTGCTGACCGCTCGCCGCGCTCAACGTCACCGTGAACGTCAGGTTCGTTGTGCCACTGTCCCCCTCCGTCACGCTCGGCGAGTTGATCGACAACGACGGCGTCGCATCGTTATCCGTGATCGTCCCCGTGCCGGTCGCCGTCGCGATCGTCGCATTCGTCGCGCCGCTCAATGTTGCAATCACTGTCTCGTTCGCCTCGTCCAGGACGTCGCCCGTCACTGCTACGTCAAAGGTCTGGCTGGTCGTCCCCGCCGGGAAGGTCAGCGTGCCGCCGGTGATCGCCGTGTAATCCGTCCCGGACGTGGCTGTGCCGGTCCCGGCGTCCGCGTAGGCCACCGTCACCTGCTGGCCGCTCGCCGCGCTCAACGTCACCGTGAACGTCAGGGTCGTCGTGCCGCTGTTCCCCTCCGTCACGCTCGGCGAGTTGATCGACAGCGACGGCGCGTCGTCGTCGTCCGTGATCGTCCCCGTCCCATTCGCCGTCGAGATCGTCGCGTTCGTCGCGCCGCTCAACGTCGCAATCACCGTCTCGTTCGGCTCGTCCAGCGTGTCGCCCGTCACCGCTACGTCAAAGGTCTGGCTGGTCGTCCCCGCCGCGAAGGTCAACGTCCCGCCGGTGATCGCCGTGTAATCCGTCCCCGACGTGGCCGTGCCGGTGCCGGCGTCCGCGTAGGCCACCGTCACCTGCTGGCCGCTCGCCGCGCTCAACGTCACCGTAAACGTCAGGTTCGTCGAACCGCTGTCACCCTCCGTCACGCTCGGCGAGTTGATTGACAGCGACGGCGCATCGTCGTTGTCCGTGATCGTCCCCGTCCCATTCGCCGTCGAGATCGTCGCGTTCGTCGCGCCGCTCAACGTCGCAATCACCGTCTCGTTCGCCTCGTCCAGCGCATCGCCCGTCACCGCTACGTCGAAGGTCTGGCTGGTCGTCCCCGCCGTGAAGGTCAGCGTCCCGCCGGTGATCGCCGTGTAGTCCGTCCCGGACGTGGCTGTGCCGGTCCCGGCGTCCGCGTAGGCCACCGTCACCTGCTGGCCGCTCGCCGCGCTCAACGTCACCGTGAACGTCAGGGTCGCCGTGCCGCTGTCACCTTCCGTCACGCTCGGTGAGTTGATCGACAAGGACGGCGTCGCATCGTTGTCCGTGATCGTCCCCGTGCCGCTCGCCGTCGCGATCGTCGCATTCGCCGCATTGCTCAACGTCGCAATCACCGTCTCGTCCGCCTCGTCCAGCGTGTCGCCCGTCACCGCTACGTCGAAGGTCTGGCTGGTCGTCCCCGCCGTGAAGGTCAGCGTGCCGCCGGTGATCGCCGTGTAGTCCGTCCCCGACGTGGCCGTGCCGGTCCCGGCGTCCGCGTAGGCCACCGTCACTTGCTGGCCGCTCGCCGCGCTCAACGTCACCGTAAACGTCAGGTTCGTCGAACCGCTGTCACCCTCGGTCACGCTCGGCGAGTTGATCGACAGCGACGGCGCGCCGTCGTCGTCCGTGATCGTCCCCGTGCCGGTCGCCGTCGCGATCGTCGCATTCGTCGGGGTGCTCAACGTCACCACGACGGTCTCGTTCGCCTCGTCCAGCGCATCGCCGGTCACCGACACGTCAAAGGTCTGGCTCGTCGTCCCCGCCGTGAAGGTCAGCGTCTCGCCGGTGATGGCCGTGTAGTCCGTCCCGGACGTGGCTGTGCCGGTGGTGGCGTCCGCGTAGTCCACTGTCACCTGCTGGCCGCTCGCCGCGCTCAACGTCACCGTAAACGTCAGAGTCGCCGTCGAACCGCTGGCCCCCTCGGTCACGCTTGGCGAGTCAATCGACAACGTCGGCGTCGCATCGTTGTCCGTGATCGTCCCCGTGCCGGTCGCTGTCGAGATCGTCGCATTCGCCGCATTGCTCAACGTCGCGATCACGGTCTCGTTCGCTTCGTCCAGCGTGTCGCCCGTCACCGCTACGTCGAAGGTCTGGCTGGTCGTCCCCGCCGTGAAGGTCAGCGTGCCGGCGGTGATCGCCGTGTAGTCCGTCCCCGACGTGGCCGTGCCGGTCCCGGCGTCCGCGTAGTCTACCGTCACCTGCTGGCCGCTCGCCGCGCTCAACGTCACCGTGAACGTCAGGTTGGTCGTGCCGCTGTCACCCTCGGTCACGCTCGGCGAGTTGATCGACAGTGACGGCGTCGCATCGTCGTCCGTCAAGCTGATCGTGGCCGAGTTCACTGTCAGGCTGCCTGAGACGCCGCTTACCGTCACCGTCTCGTCCGTCTCGTCCAGCGTGTCGTCTGTCGGCGTCAGCGTGAACGTCCCGGTCTCGCTCGCCGCGCCCGCCGCAATCGTAATGTCGAAGTCCGCCACCGCCGCGAAGTCCACCGCCGATGCCGTCTCGCTGCCCGCCACGCTCACCGTCACCGTCGTGGCCGTGCCGAACCGGGTCGTGCCGTCCACTGTGGCGGTCACCGTGATCGTGGTCGCCCCGTCGCCTTCGCCCACGCTGTTGTCATCCACCGTCAAGGTGATCGAGGTCGGCTCGCCGTCGTTGTCGGTGATCGTCCCCGTGCCGGTCGCCGTCGAGATCGTCGCGTTCGTCGCGCCGCTCAGGGTTACCACGACGGTCTCGTTCGACTCGTCCAGGACGTCGCCCGTCACTGATACGTCGAAGGTCTGGCTGGTCGTCCCCGCCGTGAAGGTCAGCGTCCCGCCGGTGATCGCCGTGTAGTCCGTCCCGGACGTGGCCGTGCCGGTCCCGGCGTCCGCGTAGGCCACCGTCACCTGCTGACCGCTCGCCGCGCTCAACGTCACCGTGAACGTCAGGGTCGCCGTGCCGCTGTCACCTTCCGTTACGCTCGGCGAGTTGATCGACAGCGTCGGCGCGCCGTCGTCATCCGTGATCGTTCCCGTCCCGCTCGCCGTCGAAATGGTCGCATTCGTCGCGCCGCTCAGGGTCACCACGACGGTCTCGTTCAACTCGTCCAGCGCATCGCCGGTCACCGACACGTCGAAGGTCTGGCTGGTCGTCCCCGCCGTGAAGGTCAGCGTGCCGCCGGTGATCGCCGTGTAATCCGTCCCGGACGTGGCCGTGCCGGTGCCGGCGTCGGCGTAGGCCACCGTCACCTGCTGGCCGCTCGCCGTGCTCAACGTCACCGTGAACGTCAGGTTCGTCGAACCGCTATTCCCCTCCGTCACGCTCGGCGAGTTAACCGACACCGTCGGCCCGTCGTCGTCCGTGATCGTCCCCGTGCCGGTACCCGTCGCGATCGTCGCGTTCGTCGGGCTGCTCAGGGTCACCACGACGGTCTCGTTCAACTCGTCGGTCGTGTCGCCCGTCACCGATACGTCGAAGGTCTGGCTGGTTGTCCCCACCGCGAAGGTCAGCGTCCCGCCGGTGATCGCCTCGTAGTCCGTCCCGGAAATGGCCGTACCGGTCCCGGCGTCGGCGTAGGCCACCGTCACCTGCTGGCCGCTCGCCGCGCTCAACGTCACCGTGAACGTCAGAGTCGTCGAGCCGCTGTTCCCCTCCGTCACGCTCGGTGAGTTGATTGATGCCGTCGGCCCGTCGTTGTCCGTGATCGTCCCCGTGCCGGTACCCGTCGCGATCGTCGCGTTCGTCGGGCTGCTCAGGGTCACCACGACGGTCTCGTTCAACTCGTCGGTCGTATCGCCGGTCACCGCCACGTTGAAGGTCTGGCTGGTCGTCCCCGCCGGGAAGGTCAGCGGCGGCGGGTCGTCGGGGATCGCCGTGTAGTCGGTGCCGGACGTGGCCGTGCCGGTCCCGGCGTCGGCGTAGGCCACCGTCACCTGCTGGCCGCTCGCCGCGCTCAACGTCACCGTGAACGTCAGGTTCGTCGTGCCGCTGTCACCCTCGGTCACGCTCGGTGAGTTGATCGATAGCGTCGGCGCGCCGTCGTCGTCCGTGATCGTCCCCGTGCCGCTCGCCGTCGCGATCGTCGCGTTCGTCGGGTTGCTCAGGGTTACCACCACGGTCTCGTTCGACTCGTTCGACGTATCGCCCGTCACTGCCACGGTGATGGTCTTGCTGGTGTCCCCCACCGCGAAGGTCAGCGGCGGCGGGTCGTCGGGGATCGCCGTGTAGTCCGTCCCGGACGTGGCGGTGCCGGTCCCGGCGTCCGCGTAAGCCACCGTCACCTGCTGGCCGCTGGCCGCGCTCAGCGTCACTGTGAACGTCAGGGTCGCCGTGCCGCTGTCACCCTCGGTCACGCTCGGCGAGTTGATCGACAGCGTCGGCGTCGCATCGTCGTCCGTGATCGTCCCCGTGCCACTCGCTGTCGCGAGCGTCGCGTTTGTCGCGCCGCTCAGGGTTACCACCACGGTCTCATTCGCCTCATTGGTCGTGTCGCCCGTCACCGACACGTCGAAGGTCTGGCTCGTCGTCCCCGCCGTGAAGGTCAGCGTCCCGGCGGTGATCGCCGTGTAGTCAGTCCCGGACGTGGCCGTGCCGTTCGTGACGTTCAGGTCATTCACGGCGTCGGCGTAGTCCACCGTCACCTGCTGACCGCTCGCCGCGCTCAACGTCACCGTGAACGTCAGGGTCGCCGTGCCGCTGTTCCCCTCCGTCACGCTCGGTGAGTTGATCGACAGCGACGGCGCATCGTCGTCATCCGTGATCGTCCCCGTGCCGCTCGCCGTCGAGATCGTCGCGTTCGTCGCGCCGCTCAACGTCGCAATCACCGTCTCGTTCGCTTCGTCCAGCGTGTCGCCGGTCACTGACACGTCGAAGGTCTGGCTCGTCGTCCCCGCCGTGAAGGTCAGTGTACCGCCGGTGATCGCCGTGTAGTCCGTCCCCGACGTGGCCGTGCCGGTCCCGGCGTCGGCGTAGGCCACCGTCACCTGCTGGGCGCTCGCCGCGCTCAGCGTCACCGTGAACGTCAGGTTCGTCGAACCACTGTTCCCCTCGGTCACGCTCGGTGAGTTGATCGACAGCGTCGGCGCGCCGTCGTTGTCCGTCAGGCTGAGCGTGGCCGAATTCACCGTCAGGCTGGGCACCACGCCAGGCACCACGCCGCTCACCGTCACTGTCTCGTCGGCCTCGTCCAGCGCATCATCTGTCGGCGTCAGCGTGAAGGTTCCGTCCTTGCTCTCCGCCCCCGCCGCAATCGTAATGTCGAAGTCCGACACCGCCGTGTAGTCCGTCCCCGACGTGGCCGTGTCGCTACTATCCCCCACGCTCACGGTCACCGTCGTGGCCGCGGCGAACCGGGTCGTGCCGTCCACCGTGGCGGTCACCGTGATCGTGGTCGCCCCGGCGCCCTCGGCCACGCTGCTCTCATCCAACTTCAACGTGATCGATGGCGTCGCATCGTTGTCCATGATCGTCCCCGTCCCGCTCGCCGTCGCGATCGTCGCGTTCGTCGGAGCGCTCAGGGTCACCACCACCGTCTCGTTCGCCTCGGCCAGGACGTCGCCCGTCACTGCTACGTCGAAGGTCTGACTGGTCGTCCCCGCCGTGAAGGTCAGTGTCCCGGCGGTGATCGCCGTGTAGTCGGTCCCCGACGTGGCCGTGCCGGTCCCGGCATCGGCGTAGGCCACTGTCACCTGCTGGCCGCTCGCCGCGCTCAACGTCACCGTGAACGTCAGGTTCTTCGAGCCGCTGTCACCCTCCGTCACGCTCGGCGAGTCGATCGACACCGTCGCATCGTCGTCGTCGTTGATCGTCCCCGTGCCGGTCGCGGTCGCGATCGTCGCGTTCGTCGGCGTGCTCAGGGTCACCACGACGGTCTCATTCGGCTCGACGTTCGTATCGCCCATCACCGATACGTCGAAGGTCTGGCTGGTCGTCCCCGCCGTGAAGGTCAGCGTCCCGGCGGTGATGGCCGTGTAGTCCGTCCCCGATGTGGCCGTGCCGGTCCCGGCGTCGGCGTAGGCCACCGTCACCTGTTGGCCGCTCGCCGCGCTCAACGTCACCGTGAACGTCAGGTTCGTCGAACCACTGTTCCCCTCGGTCACGCTCGGTGAGTTGATCGACAGCGTCGGCGCGCCGTCGTCGTCCGTGATCGTCCCCGTGCCGCTCGCCGTCGAGATGGTCGCGTTCGTCGGCGTGCTCAGGGTCACCACGATGGTCTCGTTCAACTCGTCGGTCGTATCGCCCGTCACCGCTACGGTGAAGGTCTGGGTCAGGCTGGTCGTCCCCGCCGCGAAGGTCAGCGTGGCGGCGGTGATCGCCGTGTAGTCCGTGCCGGATATGGCCGTGCCGGTCGTGGCGTCGGCGTAGTCCACCGTCACCTCCTGGACGCTCATCGCGCTCAACGTCACCGTGAACGTCAGGTTCGTCGAGCCACTGTCGCCTTCCGTCACGCTTGGTGAGTTGATTGATAGCGTCGGCCCGTCGTCGTCCGTGATCGTCCCCGTGCCGGTGGCCGTTGAGATGGTCGCATTCGTCGGGTTGCTCAGGGTCACCACGACGGTCTCGTTCAACTCGTCGGTCGTGTCGCCGGTCACCGCCACGTTGAAGGTCTGGCTGGTCGTCCCCGCCGCAAAGGTCAGCGTCTCGCCGGTGATGGCCGTGTAGTCCGTGCCGGACGTGGCGTTGCCGGTCCCGGCGTCGGCGTAGTCCACCGTCACTTCTTGGACGCTCGTCGCGCTCAAGGTCGCCGTGAACGTCAGGTTCTTCGAGCCACTGTCGCCTTCCGTCACGCTCGGTGAGTTGATCGACAGCGTCGGCCCGTCGTCGTCCGTGATCGTTCCCGTGCCGGTTGCCGTTGAGATGGTCGCATTCGTCGGGTTGCTCAGGGTCACCACGACGGTCTCGTTCACCTCGTCGGTCGTGTCGCCCGTCACCGCTACGGTGAAGGTCTGGGTCAGGCTGGTCGTCCCCGCCGCGAAGGTCAGCGTCCCGCCGGTGATGGCCGTGTAGTCCGTGCCGGGCGTGGCCGTGCCGTTCGTGACGTTCGGGTCATCCACGGCATCCGCGTAGGCCACCGTCACTTGCTGGCCGCTCTCCGCGCTCAACGTCACCGTGAACGTCAGGTTCGTCGTGCCGCTGTCACCCTCGGTCACGCTCGGTGAGTTGATCGATAGCGTCGGCGCGCCGTCGTCGTCCGTGATCGTCCCCGTGCCGGTACCCACCGTACTGGATATGCCCGCGTTCGTCGGCGTGCTCAGGGTCACCACGATGGTCTCGTTCAACTCGTCGGTCGTATCGCCCGTCACCGCTACGTCGAAGGTCTGGCTGGTCGTCCCCGCCGTGAAGGTCAGCGTCCCGCCGGTGATGGCCGTGTAGTCGGTCCCGGACGTGGCGGTGCCGGTCCCGGCGTCCGCGTAAGCCACCGTCACCTGCTGGCCGCTGGCCGCGCTCAGCGTCACTGTGAACGTCAGGGTCGCCGTGCCGCTGTCACCCTCGGTCACGCTCGGCGAGTTGATCGACAGCGTCGGCGTCGCATCGTCGTCCGTGATCGTCCCCGTGCCACTCGCTGTCGCGAGCGTCGCGTTTGTCGCGCCGCTCAGGGTTACCACCACGGTCTCATTCGCCTCATTGGTCGTGTCGCCCGTCACCGACACGTCGAAGGTCTGGCTCGTCGTCCCCGCCGTGAAGGTCAGCGTCCCGGCGGTGATCGCCGTGTAGTCAGTCCCGGACGTGGCCGTGCCGTTCGTGACGTTCAGGTCATTCACGGCGTCGGCGTAGTCCACCGTCACCTGCCGGCCGCTTGCCGCGCTCAACGTCACCGTGAACGTCAGGGTCGCCGTGCCGCTGTTCCCCTCCGTCACGCTCGGTGAGTTGATCGACAGCGACGGCGCATCGTCGTCATCCGTGATCGTCCCCGTGCCGCTCGCCGTCGAGATCGTCGCGTTCGTCGCGCCGCTCAACGTCGCAATCACCGTCTCGTTCGCTTCGTCCAGCGTGTCGCCGGTCACTGACACGTCGAAGGTCTGGCTCGTCGTCCCCGCCGTGAAGGTCAGTGTACCGCCGGTGATCGCCGTGTAGTCCGTCCCCGACGTGGCCGTGCCGGTCCCGGCGTCGGCGTAGGCCACCGTCACCTGCTGGGCGCTCGCCGCGCTCAGCGTCACCGTGAACGTCAGGTTCGTCGAACCACTGTTCCCCTCGGTCACGCTCGGTGAGTTGATCGACAGCGTCGGCGCGCCGTCGTTGTCCGTCAGGCTGAGCGTGGCCGAGTTCACCGTCAGGCTGCCTGAGGCACCGCTCACCGTGATCGTCTCGTCGGCCTCGTCCAGCGCATCATCTGTCGGCGTCAGCGTGAAGGTTCCGTCCTTGCTCTCCGCCCCCGCCGCAATCGTAATGTCGAAGTCCGACACCGCCGTGTAGTCCGTCCCCGACGTGGCCGTGTCGCTACTATCCCCCACGCTCACGGTCACCGTCGTGGCCGCGGCGAACCGGGTCGTGCCGTCCACCGTGGCGGTCACCGTGATCGTGGTCGCCCCGGCGCCCTCGGCCACGCTGCTCTCATCCAACTTCAACGTGATCGATGGCGTCGCATCGTTGTCCATGATCGTCCCCGTCCCGCTCGCCGTCGCGATCGTCGCGTTCGTCGGAGCGCTCAGGGTCACCACCACCGTCTCGTTCGCCTCGGCCAGGACGTCGCCCGTCACCGCCACGTTAAAGGTCTGGCTGGTCGTCCCCGCCGTGAAGGTCAGCGTGCCGCCGGTGATGGCTGTGTAGTCCGTGCCGGACGTGGCCGTGCCGGTCCCGGCGTCCGCGTAGGCCACCGTCACCTGCTGGCCGCTCGCCGCGCTCAAGGTCACCGTGAACGTCAGGTTCTTCGAGCCGCTGTCACCCTCCGTCACGCTCGGCGAGTCGATCGACACCGTCGCATCGTCGTCGTCGTTGATCGTCCCCGTGCCGGTCGCGGTCGCGATCGTCGCGTTCGTCGGCGTGCTCAGGGTCACCACGACGGTCTCATTCGGCTCGACGTTCGTATCGCCCATCACCGATACGTCAAAGGTCTGGCTGGTCGTCCCCGCCGTGAAGGTCAGCGTCCCGCCGGTGATCGCCGTGTAGTCCGTCCCCGACGTGGCCGTGCCGGTCCCGGCGTCGGCGTAGGCCACCGTCACCTGTTGGCCGCTCGCCGCGCTCAACGTCACCGTGAACGTCAGGGTCGTCGAACCACTGTTCCCCTCGGTCACGCTCGGCGAGTTGATTGACAGCGACGGCGCGCCGTCGTCGTCCGTGATCGTCCCCGTGCCGGTCCCTGCCGTCGCTGAGACGGTTGCATTCGTCGGGTTGCTCAGGGTCACCACGACGGTCTCGTTCAACTCGTCCAGCGCATCGCCGGTCACCGACACGTCGAAGGTCTGGCTGGTCGTCCCCGCCGTGAAGGTCAGCGTCCCGCCGGTGATCGCCGTGTAATCCGTCCCGGACGTGGCCGTGCCGGTGCCGGCGTCGGCGTAGGCCACCGTCACCTGCTGGCCGCTCGCCGTGCTCAACGTCACCGTGAACGTCAGGTTCGTCGAACCGCTATTCCCCTCCGTCACGCTCGGCGAGTTAACCGACAGCGTCGGCCCGTCGTCGTCCGTGATCGTCCCCGTGCCGGTACCCGTCGCGATCGTCGCGTTCGTCGGGTTGCTCAGGGTCACCACGACGGTCTCGTTCAACTCGTCGGTCGTGTCGCCCGTCACCGATACGTCGAAGGTCTGGCTGGTTGTCCCCACCGCGAAGGTCAGCGTCCCGCCCGTGATGGCCGTGTAGTCCGTCCCCGACGTGGCCGTGCCGGTCCCGGCGTCGGCGTAGGCCACCGTCACCTGCTGGACGCTCGTCGCGCTCAACGTCACCGTGAACGTCAGAGTCGTCGAGCCGCTGTCGCCTTCCGTCACGCTCGGTGAGTTGATTGATGCCGTCGGCCCGTCGTTGTCCGTGATCGTCCCCGTGCCGGTACCCGTCGCGATCGTCGCGTTCGTCGGGCTGCTCAGGGTCACCACGACGGTCTCGTTCAACTCGTCGGTCGTATCGCCGGTCACCGCCACGTTGAAGGTCTGGCTGGTCGTCCCCGCCGGGAAGGTCAGCGGCGGCGGGTCGTCGGGGATCGCCGTGTAGTCGGTGCCGGACGTGGCCGTACCGGTCCCGGCGTCGGCGTAGGCCACCGTCACCTGCTGGCCGCTCGCCGCGCTCAACGTCACCGTGAACGTCAGGTTCGTCGTGCCGCTGTCACCCTCGGTCACGCTCGGTGAGTTGATCGATAGCGTCGGCGCGCCGTCGTCGTCCGTGATCGTCCCCGTGCCGCTCGCCGTCGCGATCGTCGCGTTCGTCGGGTTGCTCAGGGTTACCACCACGGTCTCGTTCGACTCGTTCGACGTATCGCCCGTCACTGCCACGGTGATGGTCTTGCTGGTGTCCCCCACCGCGAAGGTCAGCGGCGGCGGGTCGTCGGGGATCGCCGTGTAGTCCGTCCCGGACGTGGCGGTGCCGGTCCCGGCGTCCGCGTAAGCCACCGTCACCTGCTGGCCGCTGGCCGCGCTCAGCGTCACTGTGAACGTCAGGGTCGCCGTGCCGCTGTCACCCTCGGTCACGCTCGGCGAGTTGATCGACAGCGTCGGCGTCGCATCGTCGTCCGTGATCGTCCCCGTGCCACTCGCTGTCGCGAGCGTCGCGTTTGTCGCGCCGCTCAGGGTTACCACCACGGTCTCATTCGCCTCATTGGTCGTGTCGCCCGTCACCGACACGTCGAAGGTCTGGCTCGTCGTCCCCGCCGTGAAGGTCAGCGTCCCGGCGGTGATCGCCGTGTAGTCAGTCCCGGACGTGGCCGTGCCGTTCGTGACGTTCAGGTCATTCACGGCGTCGGCGTAGTCCACCGTCACCTGCTGACCGCTCGCCGCGCTCAACGTCACCGTGAACGTCAGGGTCGCCGTGCCGCTGTTCCCCTCCGTCACGCTCGGTGAGTTGATCGACAGCGACGGCGCATCGTCGTCATCCGTGATCGTCCCCGTGCCGCTCGCCGTCGAGATCGTCGCGTTCGTCGCGCCGCTCAACGTCGCAATCACCGTCTCGTTCGCTTCGTCCAGCGTGTCGCCGGTCACTGACACGTCGAAGGTCTGGCTCGTCGTCCCCGCCGTGAAGGTCAGTGTACCGCCGGTGATCGCCGTGTAGTCCGTCCCCGACGTGGCCGTGCCGGTCCCGGCGTCGGCGTAGGCCACCGTCACCTGCTGGGCGCTCGCCGCGCTCAACGTCACCGTGAACGTCAGGGTCGCCGTGCCGCTGTCACCCTCGGTCACGCTCGGTGAGTTGATCGACAGCGTCGGCGCGCCGTCGTTGTCCGTCAGGCTGAGCGTGGCCGAGTTCACCGTCAGGCTGCCTGAGGCACCGCTCACCGTGATCGTCTCGTCGGCCTCGTCCAGCGCATCATCTGTCGGCGTCAGCGTGAAGGTTCCGTCCTTGCTCTCCGCCCCCGCCGCAATCGTAATGTCGAAGTCCGACACCGCCGTGTAGTCCGTCCCCGACGTGGCCGTGTCGCTACTATCCCCCACGCTCACGGTCACCGTCGTGGCCGCGGCGAACCGGGTCGTGCCGTCCACCGTGGCGGTCACCGTGATCGTGGTCGCCCCGGCGCCCTCGGCCACGCTGCTCTCATCCAACTTCAACGTGATCGATGGCGTCGCATCGTTGTCCATGATCGTCCCCGTCCCGCTCGCCGTCGCGATCGTCGCGTTCGTCGGAGCGCTCAGAGTCACCACCACCGTCTCGTTCGCCTCGGCCAGGACGTCGCCCGTCACCGCCACGTTAAAGGTCTGGCTGGTCGTCCCCGCCGTGAAGGTCAGCGTGCCGCCGGTGATCGCCGTGTAGTCGGTCCCGGACGTGGCCGTGCCGGTCCCGGCGTCCGCGTAGGCCACCGTCACCTGCTGGCCGCTCGCCGCGCTCAAGGTCACCGTGAACGTCAGGTTCTTCGAGCCGCTGTCACCCTCCGTCACGCTCGGCGAGTTGATCGACAACGTCGCATCGTCGTCGTCGTTGATCGTCCCCGTGCCGGTCGCGGTCGCGATCGTCGCGTTCGTCGGCGTGCTCAGGGTCACCACGACGGTCTCATTCGGCTCGACGTTCGTATCGCCCATCACCGATACGTCAAAGGTCTGGCTGGTCGTCCCCGCCGTGAAGGTCAGCGTCCCGCCGGTGATCGCCGTGTAGTCCGTCCCCGATGTGGCCGTGCCGGTCCCGGCGTCGGCGTAGGCCACCGTCACCTGCCGGCCGCTGGCCGCGCTCAACGTCACCGTGAACGTCAGGTTCTTCGAACCGCTGTTCCCCTCCGTTACGCTCGGCGAGTTGATCGACAGCGTCGGCGCGTCATCGTCGTCCCTGATCCTCCCCGTACGCATCAGGCTATTGACGGTGACCCCGGTGTCCCCGGCGCTCGTCACGATCGTCGCGTTCGTCGCGTTGCTCCACGTCACGATCACCCCCTCGTTCGCCTCGTCCAGCGTATCGCCCGTCACCGATATGCTGAAGGTCTGGCTGGTCGTCCCCGCCGGGAAGGTCAGCGTGCCGGCGGTGATCGCCTCGTAGTCCGTCCCCGACGTGGCCGTGCCGGTACCGGCGTCAGCGTAGTCCACCGTCACCTGCTGGCCGCTCGACGCGCTCAACCTCACCGTGAACGTCAGGTTCGTCGTGTCGCCGTCGTTGCCCTCCGTCACGGTCGGCAAGTTGATCGACAGCATCGGGCCGTCGTCGTCCGTGATCGTCCCCGTGCCGGTGGCCGTTGAGATCGTCGCATTCGTCGCGTTGCTCAGAGTCACGATCACGGTCTCGTTCACCTCGTCGTCCGTGTCGCCGGTCACCACCACGTTGATGTCCCGGGTCAGGTTGGTCGTCTCCGCCTCGAAGGTCAGCGTGCCGGCGGTGATCGCCTCGTAGTCCGTGCCGGATATGGCCGTGCCGGTCGTGGCGTCGGCGTAGTCCACCGTCACTTCCTGGCTGCTCGCCGCGCTCAACGTCACCTTGAACGTCAGGTTCGTCGTGCCGCTGTCCCCCTCCGTCACGCTTGGCGAGTTGATCGATAGCTCCGGGGCGGCGTCGTCGTCGGTGATCGTCAGCGTCTGATCGGAGGGCTGCATCACTCCCGCGCTGTTCGATGCCGAGCCGGACACGATGACGCTCTTGTCCGGTTCGTCGAGGGCGTTGTCCACGGCGGTGACCGTCACCGTGCCGGTACTTGTCGTATCGCCCGCCGCGATCGTGATCGTGTTCGGCGAACTCAGGGTGAAGTCGGAAGAGTCCGTGTCCGTCCCCGCCGCCGCCGTCACCGTGATCGTGGTGGCCGCGGTCGAAACCTTGTTCAGCGTCGCCGTCACTGTGGCCGCCCCGCCGTTCTCCGAGACCGACGACGACGACAGCGATAGCGACACGGCCGGCCTGTCGTCGTCCGTGATCGTCCCCGTGCCGGTCGCGGTCGAGATGGTTGCATTCGCCGCGTCGCTCAGGGTCACTACGACGGTCTCATCCGACTCGACGGCGGTGTCACCCGTCACCGCCACGTTGATGGTCTGGGGGGTGGTCGTCCCCGCCGCGAAGGTCAGCGTCCCGCCGGTGATGGCCGTGTAATCCGTCCCGGACGTGGCGGTGCCGCCGGTCCCCTCCGCCCAGTCCACTGTCACCTGTTGGCCGCTCTCCGCGCTCAACGTCACCGTGAACGTCAGGTTCGGCGTGTCGCCGGCGTTCCCCTCCGTCACGCTTGGCGAGTTGATCGATAGCTCCGGGGCGGCGTCGTCATCGGTGATCGTCAGTGTCTGATCGGAGGGCTGCATCACTCCCGCGCTGTTCGAGGCCGAGCCGGACACGGTGACGCTCTTGTCCGGTTCGTCGAGGGCGTTGTCCACGGCGGTGACCGTCACCGTGCCGGTACTCGTCGTCGCGCCTGCCGCGATCGTCAGCGTGTTCGCCGCGCTCAGGGTGAAGTCGGAAGAGTCCGTGTCCGTCCCCGCCGCCGCCGTCACCGTGATCGTGGTGGCCGCGGTCGAAACCTTGTTCAGCGTCGCCGTCACTGTGGCCGCCCCGCCGTTCTCCGAGACCGACGACGACGACAGCGATAGCGACACGGCCGGCCTGTCGTCGTCCGTGATCGTCCCCGTGCCGGTGGCCGTCGAGATGGTCGCGTTCGTCGCGTCGCTCAGGGTCACTACGACGGTCTCATCCGACTCGACGTCCGTGTCGCCGGTCACCGGCACGTTGATGGTCTGGGGGGTGGTCGTCCCCGCCGCGAAGGTCAGCGTCCCGCCGGTGATGGCCGTGTAATCCGTCCCGGACGTGGCGGTGCCGCCGGTCCCCTCCGCCCAGTCCACTGTCACCTGCTGGCCGCTCTCCGCGCTCAACGTCACCGTGAACGTCAGGTTCGGCGTGTCGCCGGCGTTCCCCTCTGTCACGCTTGGCGAGTTGATCGATAGCTCCGGGGCGGCGTCGTCATCGGTGATCGTCAGTGTCTGATCGGAGGGCTGCATCACTCCCGCGCTGTTCGAGGCCGAGCCGGACACGGTGACGCTCTTGTCCGGTTCGTCGAGGGCGTTGTCCACGGCGGTGACCGTCACCGTGCCGGTACTTGTCGTATCGCCCGCCGCGATCGTTAGCGTGTTCGGCGAACTCAGGGTGAAGTCGGAAGAGTCCGTGTCCGTCCCCGCCGCCGCCGTCACCGTGATCGTGGTGGCCGCGGTCGAAACCTTGTTCAGCGTCGCCGTCACTGTGGCCGCCCCGCCGTTCTCCGAGACCGACGACGACGACAGCGATAGCGACACGGCCGGCCTGTCGTCGTCCGTGATCGTCCCCGTGCCGGTCGCGGTCGAGATGGTTGCATTCGCCGCGTCGCTCAGGGTCACTACGACGGTCTCATCCGACTCGACGTCGGTGTCACCCGTCACCGCCACGTTGATGGTCTGGGGGGTGGTCGTCCCCGCCGCGAAGGTCAGCGTCCCGCCGGTGATGGCCGTGTAATCCGTCCCGGACGTGGCGGTGCCGCCGGTCCCCTCCGCCCAGTCCACTGTCACCTGTTGGCCGCTCTCCGCGCTCAACGTCACCGTGAACGTCAGGTTCGGCGTGTCGCCGGCGTTCCCCTCCGTCACGCTTGGCGAGTTGATCGATAGCTCCGGGGCGGCGTCGTCGTCGGTGATCGTCAGCGTCTGATCGGAGGGCTGCATCACTCCCGCGCTGTTCGAGGCCGAGCCGGACACGGTGACGCTCTTGTCCGGTTCGTCGAGGGCGTTGTCCACGGCGGTGACCGTCACCGTGCCGGTACTCGTCGTCGCGCCTGCCGCGATCGTCAGCGTGTTCGGCGAACTCAGGGTGAAGTCGGAAGAGTCCGTGTCCGTCCCCGCCGCCGCCGACACCGTGATCGTGGTGGGCGCGGTCGAAGCCTTGTCCAGCGTCGCCGTCACTGTGGCCGCCCCGCCGTTCTCCGAGACCGACGACGACGACAGCGACAGCGACACGGCCGGCCTGTCGTCGTCCGTGATCGTCCCCGTGCCGGTGGCCGTCGAGATGGTCGCGTTCGTCGCGTCGCTCAGGGTCACTACGACGGTCTCATCCGACTCGACGTCGGTGTCACCCGTCACCGGCACGTTGATGGTCTGGGGGGTGGTCGTCCCCGCCGCGAAGGTCAGCATCCTGCCGGTGATCGCCTCGTAGTCCGTCCCCGACGTGGCCGTGCCGGTCGTGGCGTCGGCGTAGTCCACCGTCACATCCTGGCTGCTCGCCGCGCTCAACGTCACCGTGAACGTCAGGTTTGTCGTGCCGCTGTCGCCTTCCGTCACGCTCGGCGAGTCGATCGATAGCTCCGGGGTGGCGTCGTCGTCGGTGATTGTCAGTGTCTCGTCGGCGGGCGGCGCCACTCCGTTGTGCGATACCGTGCCGGACACGATGACGCTCTTGTCTGGTTCGTCGAGGGTGTTGTTCACGGCGGTGACCGTCACCGTGCCGGTACTCGTCGTCGCGCCTGCCGCGATCGTCAGTGTCCGCGCCGCGCTCAGGGTGAAGTCGGAAGAGTCCGTGTCCGTCCCCGCAGCCGCCGACACCGTGATCGTGGTGGGCGCGGTCGAAGCCCGGTCCAGCGTTGCCGTCACCGTAGAGACGCCCGCGTTCTCCGAGACCGACGACGGCGACAGCGATAGCGACACGGCCGGCCTGTCGTCGTCCGTGATCGTCCCCGTGCCGCTCGCCGTTGAGATGGTCGCATTCGTCGCGTTGCTCAGGGTCACAATTACGGTCTCGTTCGGCTCTTCGGTCGTGTCGCCGGTCACTACCACGGTGATGGTCTGGGGGGTGGTCGTCTCCGCCGCGAAGGTCAGCGTGCGGGGGGTGATCGCCTCGTAGTCCGTCCCCGACGTGGCCGTGCCGTTCGTGACGCCCTGGACATTCACGGCGTCGGCGTAGTTTACCGTCACTTCCTGGCCGCTCTCCTCGCTCAACGTCACCGTGAACGTCAGGTTCGTCGTGCCGCTGTCCCCCTCGGTCACGGTCGGCGAGTTGATCGATAGCTCCGGGGCGGCGTCGTCGTCGGTGATCGTCAGCGTCTGGTCGGCGGGCTGCATCACTCCCGCGCTGTTCGTCGCCGAACCGGACACGGTGACGCTCTTGTCCGGTTCGTCGAGGGCGTTGTCCACGGCGGTGACCGTCACCGTGCCGGTACTTGTCGTATCGCCCGCCGCGATCGTTAGCGTGTTCGGCGAACTCAGGGTGAAGTCGGAAGAGTCCGTGTCCGGCCCCGCCGCCGCCGACACCGTGATTGTGGTGGCCGCGGTCGAAGCCTCGCTTAGCGTCGCCGTCACTGTGGCCGCCCCGCCGTTCTCCGAGACCGACGACGGCGACAGCGATAGCGACACGGCCGGCCTGTCGTCGTCCTCGATCGTCCCCGTGCCGGTACCCGTCGCGATCGTCCCGTTCGTCGGGTTGCTCAGGGTCACCACGACGGTCTCGTCCGGCTCGAGGGTCGTATCGCCCTTCACCACCACGGGGAAGGTCCGGGTGGTCGTCCCCACCGGGAAGGTCAGCGTGGCGGGGATGATCGCCTCGTAGTCGTCGCCGGACGTGGCCGTGCCGGTCCCGGCGTCCTCGTATTCCACCGTCACCTGCTGGACGCTCGCCTCGCTCAACGTCACCGTGAAGATCAGGTTCGTCGTGCCGCTGTCGCCCTCCTTCACGCTTGGTGAGTTGATCGATATCGTCGGCCCGTCGTCGTCTATGATCGTCCCCGTGCCGATACCCGTCGCGATCGTCGCGTTCGTCGGGCTGATCAACGTCATCACGACGGTCTCGTTGTCCTCGTCGGTCGTGTCGCCCTTCACCACCACGGGGAAGGTCCGGGTGGTCGTGAAGGTCTGGCTGGTCGTCCCCGCCGGGAAGGTCAGCGTCCCGCCAGTGTTGGTCTCGTAGTCGACGCCGGACGTGGCTGTGCCGGTCGCGTTGTCCGCGTAGGCCACCGTCACCGTCTTGCCGCTCGCCGGGCGCAACGTTACCGTGAACTTCAGGTTCGGCGTGTCGCCGTCGTCGCCCTCCGTCTCGCTCGGCGAGTCGATCGACAGCGTCGGCAGCGCGTCGTCGTCCGTGATCGTTCCCGTGCCGGTACCCTCCGTACTTGATATGGCCGCGTTCGTCGGGTTGCTCAACGTCACCACCACCGTCTCGTTCGCCTCGTCGGTCGTATCGCCGGTCACCGCTACGTCGAAGGTCTGGCTGGTCGTCCCCGCCGGGAAGGTCAGCGTCTTGGCGGTGATCGCCGTGTAGTCGGTCCCGGACGTGGCTGTGCCGGAGACGGTGTTGGGGTCGTTGTCGGTACTGGCGTCGGCGTAGGCCACCGTCACCTGCTGGTCGCTTGCCGGGCGCAACGTCACCGTGAACGTCAGGTTCGGCGTGTCGCCGGCGTTCCCCTCCGTCACGCTCAGCGAGTTGATCGACAGCGTCGCCGCGTCGTCGTCCGTGATCGTCCCCGTGCCGGTACCCGCCGTACTTGATATGGCTGCGTTCGTCGGGGATCTCAACGTCACCACGACGGTCTCGTTCGACTCGTCCAGTGTGTCGCCGGTCACCGCTACGTCGAAGGTCTGGGTGGTCGTCCCCGCCGGGAAGGTCAGCGTCCTGGCGGTGATCGCCGTGTAGTCCGTCCCCGACGTGGCCGTGCCGTCGTTCGTGTTGTCCGAGTCATCCACGGCGTCGGCGTAGGCCACCGTCACTTCCTGGCCGCTCTCCTCGCTCAAGGTCACCGTGAACGTCAGGTTCGGCGTGTCGCCGTCGTCGCCCTCGGTCACGGTCGGCGAGTTGATCGACAGCGTCGGGGCGTCGTCGTTGTCGGTGATCGTTCCCGTGCCGGTATCCGTTGAGATGGTCGCGTTCGTCGCGTTGCTCAGGGTCACGATCACGGTTTCGTTCGGCTCGTCCAGCGTGTCGCCCGTCACCGTTACCACGATCTCCTGGGTGGTCGTCCCCGCCGGGAAGGTCAGCGTCCCGGTGGGGGTGGGGAGCGCCGTGTAGTCCGTTCCCGACGTGGCCGTGCCGTTCGTCACGTTCGTGTCATCCACGGCGTCGGCGTATTCCACCGTCACTTCCCGGCCGCTCTCCTCGCTCAAGGTCACCTCGAACGTCAGGTTCGTCGTGTCGCCGTCGTCGCCCTCGGTCACGGTCGGCGAGCTGATCGACAGCGACGGCAGATCGTCGTCGTCGGTGATCGTTCCCGTGAAGGTCGCCGTCCCGATCGTCGCGTTCTCCGCGTTGGTCAGCTTGAATATGATGGTCTCGTCGTCCTCGTCCAGGACGTCGCCCTTGATTAGGAACGCGAAATTCTGACTAGACGTCCCCGCGGGCAGGCGCAACGTACCGCTTAACGCATCGCCGGTGGGCGCATTGTAGTCCGGCCCCGCCGTGGCCGTGCCGGTCTCGGTGTCCGTGTAGACGACACTCACCGGCTGGCCGCTCACCGGACTCACCGTCGCCTTGAACGTCAGGCTCTTCGTGCCGCTGTCACCCTCCGTCACGCGCGGCGAGTCCACCGTCAGCGACGGCGCGCCGTCGTTGTCCGTCAACGTGATCGTGGTTGAGTTCACCGTCAGGCTGCCCGACTCGCCGCTCACCGTGATCGTCTCGGGCGCCTCGTCCAGCGTGTCGTCCGTCGGCGTCAGCGTGAACGTCCCGGCGCCGCTCTCCGCCCCCACCGCAATCTCGATGTCGAAGTTCGCCACCGCCGTGTAGTCCGTCCCAGACGTGGCCGTGTCGCCACTAGCCCCCACGCTCACGGTCACCGTCTTGGCATCGCCGAACTTCACGCCGTCCACCGACGCCGTCACCCTGATCGTCGTCGCCCCGGCGCCCTCGCCCACGTTGCTCTTATCCACCTCCAACTCGATCTCGGGCGCGGTTTCGTTGTCTTCGATCGTCCCCGTGCCGGTCGCCGCCGTACTTGATATGTCCGCGTTCGTCGGGTTGCTCAGGGTCACCTCGATGGTTTGGTTGCCCTCGTACAGGACGTCGCCGATCACCGCTACGTCAAAGGTCTGGGTGGTGGTGCCCGCCGGGAAGGTCAGCGTGCCGGGGGTGATGGCCGTGTAGTCAGGCGGCGGGGTGGGCGTGCCGGACGTCGGCGTGGCCGTGCCGGTCCCGGCGTCGGCGTAGTCCACCGTCACTTCCTGGCCGCTCACCGCGTCCAAGGTCACCGTGAACGTCAGGGTCGCCGGGCTGCTGTCGCCCTCCCTCACGGTCGGGGAGTCGATCGATAGCTCCGGGGGGTCGTCGTTGTCGGTGATCGTTCCGGCGCCGGTCGGCGTCAGGATCGTCGCGCGTAGTGCGTTGCTCAGGGTCAACTCGACGGTTTCGGTCTCCGCTTCGTCCAGCGCGTCGCCGATCACCGGCACGTCGATGGTCTGGCTCGTCGTCCACGGCGGGAAGGTGAGCGTGCCGGCGGGGATCGCCATGTAGTCGGCCGGCGACGTGGCCGTGCCGGGCGACGGCGTGGCCATGACGGAGGTGGCCATGCCGGACGTGGCGTCCGGGTCGGTCGTGGTGTCGGCGTAGTCCACTGTTACCGTCCGGCTGCTCCCTTTGTTCAACGTCACCTCGAACGTCAGGTTCTTCATGCCGCTGTCGCCCTCGGTCACGGTCGGGGAGTCGATCGACAGCGTCTGGTCGTCGTCGTTCCTGATCGTCCCTGTGCCGGTCGCGGTCGCGATCGTCGGCGCAGGCGTCCCCGGTGACCCCGTGATCGTCGGGTTGCCCAGGGTCACCTTGACGGTTTCGTTCAACTCGCCGTCATCGTCGCCCGTCACCGTTACGTTGATGGTCTGGGTGGTCGTCCCCGCCGGGAAGGTCAGCGTACCGGCGGGGAGCGCCACGTAGTCGGTCCCGGACGTGGCCGTGCCGTCCGTAACGTTCGGGTCGTCCACGGCGTCGGCGTAGTCCACCGTTACCGGCTGGCTGCTCGCCGGACTCAACGTTACCGTGAACGTCAGGGTCGGCGTGTCGCCGCTGTCGCCCTCGGCCACGGTCGGCGAGTCGATTGACAGGGTCAGCGTGTCGTCGTCGTCCGTGATCGTCCCCGTGCCGGTCGCGGTCGCGATCGTCGGCGGCAGCAGCGTCCCCGCGCTCGTCGCGTTGCTCAGGGTCGCGACGATGGTTTCGTTCACCTCGTTCAGCGTGTCGCCCGTCACCGCCACATCGAAGGTCTGGCTGGTCGTCCCCGCCGGGAAGGTCAGCGTCCCGCCGGTGATCGCCGTGTAGTCCGTCCCCGACGTGGCCGTGCCGGTCGTGGCATCGGCGTAATCCACCGTCACCTGCTGGCTGCTCGCCGGGCTCAGGGTCACCGTGAACGTCAGGTTCGTCGTGTCGCCGCTGTTCCCCTCCGTCACGCTCGGGGAGTTGATCGACAGCGACGGCGGATCGTCGTCGTCCGTGATCGTCCCCGTGCCGGTCGCCGCCGCCGCCGGGATCGTCACGCCCACCGCGCTGTGCAGGTTCACCACCACCGTCTCGTCCGGCTCGTCCAGCGCATCGCCCGTCACCGCGACGTTGAAGGTCTGGCTGGTCATCCCCGCCGGGAAGGTCAGCGTGCCGCCCCTGATCGCCTCGTAGTCGGTCCCGGACGTGGCCGTGCCGTTCGTCACGTTCGTGTCGTCCACGGCGTCGGCGTAGGCCACCGTCACCTGCTGGCTGCTCGCCGGGCTCAGGGTCACCGTGAAAGTCAGGTTCGTCGAACCGCTGTCGCCCTCCGTCACGGTCGGCGAGTCGATCGACAGCGTCGGGTCGCCGTCGTCGTCGATGATCGTCCCCGTGCCGGTACCCGTCGCGATCGTCGCGTTCGTCGGGCTGCTCAGGGTCACCACGATGGTCTCGTTCAACTCGTCCAGGACGTCGCCTGTCACTTCTACCGCGAAGGCCGATCTGGTTATCCCCCCATCAAAGGTCAGCTTGCCGCCGGTGATCGCCGTGTAGTCGGTCCCCGGCCCCGTGCCGGACGTGGCCGTGCCGGTCCCGGCGTCGGCGTAGTCCACCGTCACCTGCTCGGTACTGGCCTGACTCAGGGTCACCGTGAACGTCAGGATCGTCGTGTCGCCGTCGTCGCCCTCCGTCACGGTCGGCGAGTCGATCGCCAGCGTCGGGTCGCCGTCGTTGTCGATGATCGTCCCCGTGCCGATCCTGGTCGCGACCGTCGCTCTAAACTCGCCGGCCAGGGTCACCATGACGGTCTCGTTCGCTTCGTCCAGCGTGTCGCCCGTCACCGCCACGTCGAAGGTCTGGCTGGTCGTCCCCGCCGGGAAGGTCAAGGTCGTTGTCGTCACCGCCGTATAGTCCGTCCCCGACGTGGCCGTGCCGGTCCGCAAGTCGCCTACAGCCACCAGCACCGGCTGGCTGCTCGCCCGGCTCAACGTCACCGTGAACGTCAGGTTCGTCGTGCCGCTGTCCCCCTCCGTCACGCTTGGCGAGTCGATGGAGAGCGTCGGCGTATCGTCGTCGTCGGTGATCGTCAGCGTCACGGGGTCGGGTTGCCGAACTGCCGCGCTGGGCGTCAGGGGGTCGGGTTGCTGAGCTTCCGCGCTGTTCGTCGCCGTGCCGGACACGGTGACGCGCTTGTCCGGTGCGTCGACGTCGTTGTCCACGGCGGTGATCGTTACCGTGCCGGTACTCGTCGTCGCGCCGGCCGGGATCGTCAGTGTCCGCGTCGGGCTCAGGGTGAAGTCGGAAGCGTCCGTGTCTGCCCCCGCCGCCGCCGCTATCTCGATCGTGGTGGTCTCGGTCGAGGCCGCTTCCAGCGTTGCCGTCACCGTGGCGACGCCGCCGTTCTCCGAGACCGACGCCGGTGACAGCGACAGCGACACGGCCGGCCTGTCGGGGTCTTCGACCGTGACCCTCACCCCATTCCGCCGGAGCCTGGAACTGGGGCCGTAGCCGGGCGTCCGATATTGGATGTACTTGACCTCGTCCCGGAAGTTTTCGTCCGCGTCCGCGAGGGCCTCGACGGTGAGCTCGGCGGTGAGCGGCATGGGGCTGTCATCTGTGTCATCTGGGAGGGTGACCCTGAATCGCCGGGTGTTGTCATTCACCTTGAGTCCGGCGGGCGGATAGACGTCGATCGACACTTCTTCATCCCCGGGATTAGTGGCCAGCGCCATGGTGAACGTCTCGACGGGGCCTCCCTCGGTCACGGTCAGGGCAGCGGGGGTGAAAATGACGCCGGCGTCGTCGTTCCTGATCGTCGCCGTGCCGATTGGCGTCGCGAGCGTCGCGTTCGTCGGGTTGCTCAGTCTCACCAGGACGGTCTCATCCGGCTCGGCGACCCGGTCGCCCCTCACCGCCACGTTGATGGGCAGGCGCGTTGCTCCCGCCGGGAAGGTCAGCGCGCCGCCCGCGATCGCCACGTAGTCCCTCTCCGACGTGGCCGTGCCGGTCCCGGCGTCGGCGTATCTCACCGTCACCTGCTGGCCGCTTTGCAGCTCGCTCGCCCCGGTCAACGTTACCATGAACCTCAGGGTCGTCGAACCGCGGTTGCCCTCGATCACGGTCGGCGAGTCGATCGACAGCGTCGGCCCTTCGTCGTTCGCGATCGTCCCCGTGCCGGCGCCCGTCGCGATCGTCGCGTTCGTCGCGTTGCTCAGGGTCACCACGACGGTCTCGTTCGGCTCGGCGTCCGTATCGCCCGTCACCGTCACGTCGATGGTCTGGCTGGTCGTCCCCGGCGGGAAGGTCAGCGTGCCGCCGGTGATCGCCGTGTAGTCGGTCGGCGACGTGGGCGTGCCGGGCGACGGCGTGGCCGTGCCGGTCGTGGCGTCCGCGTAGGCCACCGTCACCGGCTGGACGCTCGGCGCGCTCAAGGTCGCCGTGAACCTCAGGGTCGGCCTGTCGCCGTCGTTCCCCTCCGCCACGCGGGGCGAGTCGATTGACACCGTCGGCCCGTCGTCGTCCGTGATCGTCCCCGTGCCGGTACCCGTTGCGATCGTCGCGTTGGTCGCGTTGCCCAGGGTCACCACGACGGTCTCGTTCACCTCGTCGGTCGTGTCGCCCGTCACCTTCACGGTGAAGGTCTGGCTGAGGCTCCCCGCCGGGAAGGTCAGCGTCCCGCCGGCGATCGTCTCGTAGTCGGCCGGCGACGTGGCCGTGCCGGGCGGCGGCGTGGCCGTGCCGCCGGTCCCTGCCCCCCAGTCCACCGTCACCTGCCGCCCGCTCGCTTTGCTCAGCGTCGCCGTAAACGTCAGGTCCGTCGCGCCGCTGTCGCCCTCCGTCACGCTCGGCGAGTCGACCGACAGCGACGACGCGACGGTGTCGTCGTCCGTGATCGTCCCCGTCCTGGTCCCCCTCGTACTTGATATGAGCGCGTTCGTCGGGTTGCTCAGGGCCATTATGACGGTCTCGTCCTCCTCGTGCAGGACGTCGCCGGTCACCGTCACGTCGATGTTCCGGCTGGTGGCCCCCGCCGGGAAGGTCAGTGTGCCGGCCGTGATCGCCTCGTAGTCCGTCCCGGACGTGGCCGTGCCGGTCCCGGCGTCGGCGTAGTCCACCGTCACCTGCTGGTCGCTCGCCGGGTTCAATATCACCGTGAACCTCAGGGTCGGCGCGTCGCCGGCGTTCCCTTCCGTCACGCTCGGCGCGAGTCGAATCGACAGCGTCGGCGCGCCGTCGTCGTCCGTGATCGTCCCCGTGCCGGTGCCTGCCGTGTCTGGCACGGTCGCGCCCGTCGGGTTGCTCAGGGCCACCACGACGGTCTCGTCCACCTCGGCGGTCGTGTCGCCCGTCACCGCTACGTCGAAGGTCTGGCTGAGGCTCCCCACCGGGAAGGTCAGCGTGCCGCCCGTGATCGCCGTGTAGTCGGTTCCGGACGTGGCGCTGCCGGTCCCGGCGTCGGCCCAGTCCACCGTCACCTGCCGGACGCTCGTCTCGCTCAAGGTCGCCGTGAACGTCAGGGTCGTCGCGCCGCTGTCCCCCTCGGTCACGCTTGGCGAGTTCACCGACAGTGTCGGCTCAGGATCGTCGTCTTCGATCGTCAGCGTCTGGTCGGCGGGCTGCATCACGCCCACGCTGTTCGTCGCCGCGCCGGACACGGTGACGCGCTTGTCCGAGTCGTCGATGGCGTTGTCCACGGCGGTGATCGTCACGGCGCCGGTACTCGTCGTCTCGCCTGCCGCGATCGTCAGCGTCGTCGCCGCGCTCAGGGTGAAGTCGGAAGCGTCCGCGCCCGTCCCCGCCGCCGCCGACACCGTGATCGTGGTGGCTGCGGTCGAAGCCCGGTCCAGCGTCGCCGTCACCGTGGCCTCCCCGCCGTTCTCCGAAACCGACGACGGCGACAGCGACAGCGACACGGCCGGCCCGTCGTCGTCGATGACGTTGACCGTCACTCCATCCTGGCGGCGCGAGGGGCCGTAGCTGAACGCCGTATATTGGATGACCCTGGTCTCGTCCAAGCTGTTGCTGTCCGCATCGGCTTCGACGGTGAACGTATCTTCGTCCCCATAGGCTATTACAGAGGCTAATTGTAGGCTCGGATCATTAACGTCTCTAGATATGTCGTCAAACACCGTGAGGCCGGGGCCCGAATGGATTTGGTATACAATACTGCCGACGCTGGGACGAGTGGCCAGTTTTACGTTGAAGGACTGGCGGGCGCCTTCCTCGGTCATGGTCAGGGTAGTGGGGGTGAAGATCAGGCCGGGGGGGACGTCGTCGTCGTCTGTGATCGTCCCCGTGCCGGTTGCCGTCGCGATCGTCGCGTTCGTCGGGTTGCTCAGGGTCACCACGACGGTCTCGTCCGACTCGACGTCGGTGTCACCCATCACCGACACGTCGAAGGTCTGGCTGGTCGTCCCCGCCGCGAAGGTCAGCGTTCCGCCGGTGATCGCCGTGTAGTCCGTGCCGGACGTGGCCGTGCCGGTCTCAGCGTCCGCGTAGGCCACCGTCACCTGCTGGGCGCTCGCCTCGCTCAACGTCACCGTGAACGTCAGGTTCGTCGTGCCGCTGTTCCCCTCGGTCACGCTCGGTGAGTCAATCGATACCGTCGTCCCGTCGTCGTTCGTGATCGTCCCCGTGCTGGTCCTGGTCGCGACCGTCGCTCCAGACTCGATGAGCAGGCCCACCACGATGGTCTCGTTCGGCTCGAAGGTCGTATCGCCGGTCACCGACACGTCGAAGGTCTGGCTGGTCGTCCCCGCCGCGAAGGTCAGTGTCCTGTTCGTGATGGCCTCGTAGTCCGTCCCGGACGTGGCCGTGCCGGTCATGGCGTCGATGAAAGCCACCGTCACCTGCTGGCCGCTCGCCGGGCTCAGGGTCACCGTGAACGTCATGGTCGTCGAACCGCTGTCACCCTCGGTCACGCTCGGCGAGTCGATCGACAGCGTCGGCGGCGCCTCGTCGTCCGTGATCGTCACCGTGCCGGTACCCGCCGTACTTGATATCGTCGCGTTCGTCGGGCTGCTCAACGTCACCACCACCGTCTCGTTCGCCTCGTACAGCGTGTCGCCGGTCACCTCTACGTCGAAGGTCTGGGTCAGGCTGGTCGTCCCCGCCGGGAAGGTCAGTGTCCCGCCCGTGATGGCCGTGTAGTCCGTCCCCGACGTGGCTGTGCCGGTCCCGGCGTCAGCCCAGGCCACCGTCGCCTCCCTCTGGCTCGCCTCGCTCAACGTCACCGTGAACGTCAGGGTCGTCGTGTCGCCGTCGTCGCCCTCGGTCACGAGCGGTGGCGAGTCGATCGACAGGATCGGCGGGGCGTCGTCGTCGGCGATCGTCCCCGTGCCGGTCGCCGTCGCGATCGTCGCGTTCGTCGCGCCGCTCAGGGTCATCGCGATCGTCTCGTTCGCCTCGTCGATCGTGTCGTCCGTCAACGACACGTCGAAGATATGGCTGGTTTCCCCCGCCGCGAAGGTCAGGGCGCCGCCGATGATCGCCGTGTAGTCCGTCCCCGACGTGGCCGTGCCGGGGACGGTGTCGGGGTCGTTGTCGGTACTGGCGTCCGCGTAGTCCACCGTCACCTGCTGGTTGCTCGCCGGGCTCAGGGTCACCGTGAACGTCAGGGTCCCGCTGCCCTCCCTCGCGCTCGGGGAGTTGATCTCCAGCGTCGGGTCGCCGTCGTCGTCGATGATCGTCCCCGTGCCGGTCGCGGTCGCGATCGTCGCGTTCGTCGCGCTGGTCAGGGTCACCACGATGGTCTCGTTCACCTCGTCGATCGTGTCGCCCAGCGCCAGTACCTGGAAGGTGTTGCTGGTCGTCCCCGGCAGCAGGCTAAAGGAGCCGCCGGTGATCGCCCTGTAATCCGTCCCCGACGTGGCCGTGCCGCCGGTCCCTTCCGCCCAGTTCACGGTCACCTGCTGGCCACTCACCGCGCTCAACGTCGCCGTGAAATTCATGATCACCCCGAGGCTGTCGCCCTCCGTCAGGCTCGGGGAGTCGACCGACAGCGTCGGCGGGTCGTCGTCGTCCGTCAGGCTGAACGTGGTCGGGGTCACCGTCAGGCTGCCTGAGACGCCGCTCACCGTCACCGTCTCGTCCGCCTCGTCCAGCGCATCGTCCGTCGGCGTCAGCGTGAAGGTCACGGCGTTGCTCTGCACCCCCGCCGCGAGCTCGATGTCGAAGTCCGGCACTGCGGCGAAGTCCACCGCCGTCGCCGTGCCGCTGCCGGCCACGCTCACGCGCACCGTCGTCGGCGCGCCGAACTGCGTCGCGCCGTTTACCGTGGCGGTCACCGCGATCGTCGTCGCCCCGTCGCCCTCGCCCACGCTGCTCTCGTCCACCGTCAACGTGATCGATGGCGTCGCGTCGTCATCGGTGATCGTCAGCGTCCGGGCGGGGGATTGCCTCACGCCCACGCTATTCGCGGCCATGCCGGACACGGTGAAGGTGCGGTCAGGTTCGTCGAGGGTGTTGTTCACGGCGGTGATCGTCACCGTGCCGGTACTCGTCGTCGCGCCCGCCGCGATCGTCAGCGTCGTCGCGCTCAGGGTGAAGTCGGAATCCTTCGCGTCGGTCCCCGCCGCCACCGACACCGTGATCGTGGTGTCCGCAGTCGAAACCTGGTCCAGCGTCGCGGTCACCGTTGCCGCCCCGCCGTTCTCCGCGATCGACGCCGACGACAGCGACAGCGACACCTCCGGCAGGTCGTCGTCGATGACGTTGACCGTCACCCCATCCCGAACGCCCGCGAGGCCGTAGCCGCCCGTCTGATATCGGATGACGCTGGTCTCGTCCCGGAGGTTGCTGTCCGCGCGGGCCTCGACGGAGAGCTGGAAGCGGTTCCCGAAGATTACGAAGGCGTCGGTGTTCCCAGTGTTGCCATTCACCGAGAGCCCGGGGGGTGGAGTGACCCGGATCGAAACCTGACCCCCGGGATCAGTGGCCAGTGACATGATGACCAGTTGGCTGGCGCCTTCCTCGGTCACGGTCACCGTCGCGGGGGTGAAGAGCACGCCCGCGTCGTCGTTCGTGATCGTCCCCGTGCCGGTCCCCGCCGTACTTGATATGCTCGCGTTCGTCGGGTTCCCCAGGGTCACCACGACGGTCTCGCTCGGCTCGGCCGCGGCGTCGCCCGTCACCGCCACGGTGAAGGTCCGGCTGGTCGTCCCCGGCGGGAAGGTCAGCGTCCCGCCCGCGATCGCCGTGTAGTCGGTCCCGGACGTGGCCGTGCCGGTGCCGGCGTCGACGTAGTCCACCGTCACCGGCAGGCCGCTCGCCGCGCTCAAGGTTACCGTGAACGTCATGTTCGTCGTGCCGCTGTTGCCCTCGGTCACGGTCAGCGAGTCGATGGACAGCATCGCCGTCGCGACGTCGTCGTCCATGATCGTCCCCGTGCCGCGCGCCCTCGCGATCGTCGCGTTCGACGCGCCGAGCAGGGTCACCACCAGCGTCTCGTCCGGCTCGTGCAGCGTGTCGCCCGTCACCGGCACGTTGAAGGTGCGGCGGGTCGTCCCCACGTCGAAAGTCAGGGCGCCGCTGGCGGCGGGGTAGTCCGTCCCGGCCGTGGCCGTGCCGCCCGCCACCGTCTCCCAGCTCACCGTCACCGGCTGGAAGCTCGCCGCGCTCATGGTCACCGTGAACCCCAGGTTCCTCGTGCCGCGGTCACCCTCCGTCACGCTCGCCGTCGGGCTGATCGACAGCGTCGGCCCGTCGTCGTCGGTGATCGTCAGCGTCTTGCCGGCGGGTTGCAGAACGCCCACGCTGCCCGCTGCCGTGCCGGACACGGTGACGCTCTTGTTCGGTTCGTCCAGGGCGTTGTCATTGGCGGTGACCGTCACCGTGCCGGTACTCGTCGTCGCGCCCGCCGGGATCGTCAGCGTCCGCGCCGGGCTCAGGGTGAAGTCGCCAACGGTCGCGCCCGCGCCCGGCGCCGCCGCCACCGTGATCGTGATGGCCCCGTCGGCCGCGTCCAAAGCCTCGCTCAGGGTCGCGGTCACCGTGGCCACCCCGCCGTTCTCCGGGACCGACGTCGGCGACAGCGACAGCGACACCTCCGGCAGGTCGTCGTCGATAACCTCGACCGTCACCCCATTCCGCCGGCCGGTGGCGCCGTAGCCGGGCGCTTCATATTGGATGTACCTGGTCTCGTTCCGGCTGTCGTCGTCCGCGAGGGCTTCGACGATAAACGGCGCGCTGGCCCCAAAGACGAGATTGGGGACGGTGAATTTCTCAACGCTGTTGTTCACCCTGAGCCCGGCGGGCGGATAGATGTCGATCGACACGGGATCCCCGGGATTAGAGCCCAGCGTCGCGGTGAACACCCCGGCGGGGCCTTGCTCGGTCATGGTCAGGTTGGCGGGGCTGAAGACGACGCCGGCGTCGTCGTTCGTGATCGTCCCCGTGCCGGTTGCCGTCGAAATGGTCGCGTTCGTCGGGCTGCTCAGGGTCACCCGGACGGTCTCGTGCGGCTCGGCGGTCGTGTCGCCCCTCACCGCCACGTTGAAGGTCTGCCGCCTCGTTCCCGCCGGGAAGGTCAGCGTCCCGCCCGCGATCGCCGTGTAGTCGGTCCCGGACGTGGCCGTGCCGGGGTCGGTGTTGGGGTCGTCGTCGGTCCCGGCGTCGGCGTATTTCACCGTCACCGGCAGGAGGCTCGCCGCGCTCAACGTCGCCGTGAACGTCAGGTTCGTCGTGCCGCGGTCGCCCTCGTTCACGTTCGGCGAGTTGATCGACAGCGTCGGCCCGTCGTCGTTCGTGATCGTCCCCGTGCCGGTTGCCGTCGCGAGCGTCGCGTTCGTCGGGTTGCTCAGGGTCACCTCGATGGTCTCGTTCGCCTCGGGGGTCGTCTCGCCCGTTACCGCCACGGTGAAGGTCTGGCGCGTCGTCCCCGCCAGGAAGGTCAACACCCCGCCGGTGATCGCCGTGTAGTCCGTCCCGTCGGCCCCGGACGTGGCCGTGCCGGTCCCGGCGTCGGCGTAAGCCACCGTCACCGGCCGGCCGCTCGGCGCGCTCAACGTCGCGGTGAACGTCAGGTTCTTCGATCCGCTGTTACCCTCCGTCACGCGCGGCGAGTCCACCGACAGCGTCGGCAGGGGATCGTCGTCGAGGATCGTCCCGGTCACGCTCTGCGTCAGGAGTATCACGTTAGCTCTGCCTGTCCTTGTCATGCGCACCCCGACGTCTTCGTCCGCTTCGTCCAGCTCGTCGCCGAGCACCGATATATCGAAGGTCTTGCTGGTTTCCCCCGGCGCGAAGTCCAGTTGGCCGTTGATGTCCGTGTAGTCCACCCCACGAGTGGCCGTGTCCCCGGCGGTGAAATAGCGTACGGACAACCGCCGCCGGCTCGGCGCGCTCAACGTCGCCGTGAACGTCAGGTTCGTCGCGCCGCGGTCCCCCTCCGTCACGCTCGGCGAGTCCACCGACAGCGTCGGCGGGGGATCGTCGTCGGTGATCGTCAGCGTCTGGGCGGACGGCGGCATCACGCCCACGCTGTTCGAGGCCACGCCGGACACGGTGACGCGCCGGTCAGGTTCGTCGAGGATGTTGTCATTGGCGGTGATCGTCACCGTGTCGTCGCTCGTCGTCTCGTTCGCCGCGATCGTGATCGTGTTCGGCGTGCCCAGGGTGAAGTCGGAAGCCGCTGCGCCGGTCCCCGCCGCGGCCGCCACCGTGATCGTGGTGGCCGCGGTCGAGGCCGCGTCCAGCGTCGCGGTCACTGTAGCCACCCCGCCGTTCTCCAGGACTGACGTCGGCGACAGCGACAGCGATACGGCCGGCGCGGCGTCGTCGATGACGTTGACCGTCACCGCAGTCCGACGGCCCGGGGGTTGGGGATCGTAGGTAAACGTCTGATATTGGATGATCCTGGTCTCGTTCCGGCTGTCGGCGTCCGCGAGGGCCTCGACGGTAAACGACGCGCTTCGCCCAAAGGCGAGATCGCTGGTGATCATCCCGGTAGTTTGGCCGTTCACCCTGAGCCCTTCGGGCACAAAGACGTCGAACGACACTTCAAATCCGGGATCAGTGCCCGGTGTGACGGTGAAGGTCTGGCTGGCGCCTGCCTCGGCCACGGTCAGGACAGGGGGGTTGAAGATCAGGCCCACGTCGTCGTTGTTGATCGTGCCCGTGCCCGTGCCGGCGCCCGTCGCGATCGCCACGTCGGACCGCGTGCCGAGCGTGGTCAGGGTCACCACGACGGTCTCGTTCGGCTCGACGTCCGCGTCGCCCTTCACCGCGACGTCGATGGTCTGGCTGGTCGTCCCCGGCGGGAAGGTCAGCATCCCGCCCGCGAGCGCCTCGTAGTCCGTCCCGGACGTGGCCGTGCCGGTCCCCGCGTCGGCCCAGATCACCGTCGCCGGCGAGCCGCTCACCGTGTTCAACGTCACCGTGAACGTCAGGGTCGTCGTGCCGCTGTTCCCCTCCGTCACGCTCGCCGAGTCGATCGACAGCGACGGCTGCACGTCGTTGTCGAGGATCGACGCCCTGGCGGTCGGCGTCGCGATCGTCGCGTTCGTCGCGCCGCTCAGGGTCACCGCGACGGTCTCACCACCCACCTCGTACAGCGTGTCGCTGAGCGCCGGGACGCTGATGGTACGGCTGGTCGTCCCCGGCGGGAAGGTCAGCCGGCCGGCGGGGATGGCCGTGTAGTCCACCCCGGACGTGGCCGTGCCGGCGCCGGCGTCGGCGTAGAACACCGTCACCGGCCGGCCACTCGCCGCGCTCAACGTCACCGTGAACGTCATGATCGGCTGCTGAACTCCGTCAACCTCCTCCACCACATCCGTCGCGCTGATCGACAGCGTCGGCGTCGGCATCGAGTCGTCGTCCGTGATCGTCCCCGTGCCGGTTCCTGTCGCGATCGTCGCGTTCGTCGGGTTGCTCAGGGACACCACGACGGTTTCGTCCACTTCGTCGGTCGTGTCGCCGGTCACCGCCACGGTGAAGGTCTGGCTGGTCGTCCTCGCCGGGAAGGTCGCCGGGAAGGTCAGCGTCCCGCCCGCGAGCGCATCGTAGTCGGTCCCGGACGTGGCCGTGCCGGTCCCGGCGTCGGCCCATGCCACCGTCACCGGCCGGACGCTCCCCGCTCCCGCCAACCTCACCGTGAACGTCAGGTCCGTCGAGCCGCTGTCCCCCTCGGTCACGCTCGGCGAGTCGATCGACAGCGACGCCACGTCGTCGTCGACGATCGTTCCCGTGCCGCGGTTTGTCGTGATCGTCGCGTTCGTCGCGCCGCTCAGGGTCACCGTGATGTTCTCATTCGACACTATCCGTTCAAGCGCGTCTTCCGTGCGCTCGTCGAGCGTATCGCCCGTCACCATCACGGTGAAGGTCTTGCTGGTTTCCCCCGCCGCGAAGGTCAGCGTGCCGCTGGTGATCGCCGTGTAGTCGGTCTCGGCCACGGACGTGCCGGGACTGGGCGTGGCCGTGCCTCTCCTGGCGTCGGCGTAGTTGACCGTCACCGTGTTGGCGCTGGCCGGGGTCAGGGTCACCGTGAACGTCAGGGGCGTCAAACCGCTGTCGCCCTCGGTCACGCTCGGCGAGTCGATCGACAGCGACGACAGCAACGGGCCTTCGTCGTCGATGATCAATCCCGTGCCGTCCCTCGTCGCGATCGTCGCGTTCGTCGGGCTGCGCATGGTCAGCACGATGGTCTCGTTCACCTCGTCGGCCGTGTCGCCCGTCACCGTCACGTCGAAGGTCTGGCTGGTCGTCCCCGCCGGGAAGGTCAAGGTCGTTGTCGTCACCGGCGTATAGTCCGTCCCCGACGTGGCGCTGCCGTTCCCGGAGTCGCCGAGGCGCACCGTCACCGGCTGGCTGCTTGCTGCGCTCAAGGTCACCGTGAACGTCAGGGTCGACGTGTCGCCGTCGTCGCCCTCGGTCACGCTCGGTGCGTCGATCGACAGGGTCGGCGGGGGATCGTCGTCGGTGATCGTCAGCGCCTGGGGGCCGGGATCCAGGACTCTCAGCGGCGTCGAGCCGTTCGACGCCGCGCCGGACACGGTGATGAGCTTGTCCGGGTAGTCGTCGGGGTTGTCATTGGCGGTGATCGTCACCGCGTTGGCGCTCATCGTCGCGCCCGCCGGGATCGTCAGCACGTTCGCCGAACCCAGGGTGAAGTCGGAAGCGTCCGCGCCCGTCCCCGCCGTCGCCGACACCGTGATCGTGGTGGGCACGTTGATAGCCTCGCTCAGCGTCGCCGTCACCGTGGCGACCCCGCCGTTCTCCGGGATCGACGCCGACGACAGCGACAGCGACACGGCCGGCTTGTCGTCGTCGATGACGGTGACGGTCACCGCACGGAGCAACGGCGCCTCAAAGTGGATGAGCCGATAGTCAATGAACGCCTCGGTCTCGTCCAAGCTGTCGCTGTCTGCGAGGGCCTCAACGGAGAACGTCAGGGGGTTGTCGGCACTGATATAGCCGAAGCTAAAAGCTGGGCCAATCACACTGCCATTCACCCTGAGCCCGGCGGACGGATAGTAAATGAACGTAAGAGACTCCCCGGGAAGGGCCAGCCCTACGGTGAATGTCTTGCCGGGGCCTTCCTCGGTCAGGGTCAGGGCGGTGGGGTTGATGATTGCGCCCTGGTCGTCGGCCGTGATCGTCCCCGTGCCGGTCGCCGTCTCGATCGTCGCGTTCGTCGCGCCGCTCAGGGTCACGACGACGGTCTCACTCATCTCGACGGCCTCGTCGCCCCTTACCGACACGTCGATGGTCTGCCTGGTCGTCCCCGGCTCGAAAGTCAGCGTGCCGCCGGTAATCGCCGTGTAGTCGGTCCCGGACGTGGCCGTGCCGGTCCCGGCGTCCTCGTATTCCACCGTCACCTGCTGGCTGACCGCCGCGCTCAACGTCACCGTGAACGTCAGGGTCGTCGTGCCGCTGTCCCCCTCCGTTACGCTCGGCGAGTCGATCGACAGCGTCGACGCGCCGTCGTCGTTCGTGATCGTCCCCGTGCCGGTACCCGTCGCGATCGTCACGCGCTCCGGGCTGCTCAGGACCACCACAACGGTCTCGTCCGGTTCGTCCATCTCGTCGCCAATAATCGATACGTTGATGGTCTTGCTGGTTTCCCCCCGAAAGAAGGACAACGTGCCAGCGGTGGTCGCCGTGTAATCCACCCCCTCCTCCGGCGGCTCCATCCCATAAACGGCTGTCCCGCTCCCGTTGCCACTCGTGATGATGGCGTAGTCCACCGTCACCAGCTGGACGCTCGGCGCGCTCAAGGTCACCGTGAACGTCAGGTTCTTCGTGCCGCTGTCCCCCTCGGTCACGCTCGGTGAGTTGATCGACACCGTCGGCCCGTCGTCGTCCTCGATCTTCCCCTCGCCGGTCGCCGTCGCGATCGCCGCGTTCCCAGTCGGGTTGTTCAGGGTCACCACGACGGTTTTGTCTTCCTCGTCGATCGTGTTGCCCGTCACCGATACGTCGATGGTCTTACTGGTTTCCCCCGCCGCGAAGGTCAGCGTCCCGGCGGTGATCGCATCGTAGTCGGTCCCGGACGTGGCCGTGCCGGTCAAGGCGTCGGCGTAGTCCACGGTCACCTGCTGGGCGCTCGCCGGGCTCAACGTCACCGTGAACGTCAGGGTCGTCGAGCCGCTGTCGCCCTCCGTCACGCGCGGCGAGTCGATCGACACCGCCGGTCCGTCGTCGTCCGTGATCGTCCCCGTGCCGACACCCGCCGTCGTTGATATGACCGCGTTCCCCGGCCTGCCAAGGAGCATCACGACGGTCTCGTCCGCCTCGTCGGTCGTGTCGCCCCTCACCACCACGTTGAAGGTCTTGCTGGTTTCCCCCGCCAGGAAGACCAGCTGGACGGCGGCGCCGATCGCCACGTAGTCCGTCCCGGACGTGGCCGTGCCGCCCCTGCGGGCGATCCTGCCGTCAAGGTAGCTCACCGTCACCCGCTGGGCGCTCGCCGGGTTCAACGTCACCGTGAACGTCATGTTCGTCGTGCCGCTGTCCCCCTCCGTCACGGTCGGCGAGTCGATCGACAGCGTCGGCGTGCCGTCGTCGTTCGTGATCGTCCCCCTGCCGGTCGCGGTCGCGATCGTCGCGTTCGTCGCGCCGCTCAGGGTCACCACGACGGTCTCGTTCGTCTCGACCAGCGTATCGCCCGTCACCGACACGTCGATGGTCTTGCTGGTTTCCCCCGCCGCGAAGGTCAGCGTCCCGGCGGTGATCGCCTCGTAGTCCGTCCCGGACGTGGCCATGCCGTCCCCGCCGGTCCCACCATCCGCGTAGTTCACCGTCACCTGCCGGGCGCTCGCCGGGACCAGGGTTACCGTGAACGTCAGGGTCGTCGAGCCGCTGTTGCCCTCCGTCACGGTCGGCGAGTCGATCGACAGCGACGTCGCGCCGTCGTCGTCGATGATCGTCCCCGTGCCGGCGACCGTCGCGAGCGTCGCGTTCACCGCGTTGCTGATGAAGACCAGGACGGTCTCGTTCGACTCGTCGTCCGTGTCGCCCGTCACCGACACGTCGAAGGTCTGACTAACCGTCCCCGCCGGGAAGGTCAGCGTCCCGCCGGTGATCTCCGCGTAGTCGGTCCCGGACGTGGCCGTGCCGCCCCCCGCCTGCGCCCAGTCCACCTTGACCTCCCTGCCGCTTGCCGCGCTCAAGGTCACCGTGAACGTCAGGTTCGTCGAGCCGCTGTCGCCCTCCGGCACGCTCGGCGAGTCGATCGACACCGTCGGCGGCGGATCGTCGTCGATGATCGTCAGCGTCTGGTCGGCGGGCTGCCTCACGGCCACGCTGTTTGTCGCCACGCCGGACACGGTGACGAGCTTGTCCGGTTCGTCGGCGGTGTTGTCCACGGCGGTGATCGTCACCGTGCCGGTACTCGTCGTCGCGCCCGGCGCGAAGGTCAGCGTGTTCGCCGCGCCCAGGGTGAAGTCGGAAGCCTCCGCGTCGGTCCCCGCCGCCGCCGTCACCGTGATCGTGGTGGTCGCGGTTGACGCCGCGTCCAGCGTCGCCGTCACCGTGGCCACCCCGCCGTTCTCCGTGACCGACGTCGGCGACAGGGACAGCGTCGGCTGCGGGCCGCTTTCGTCGTCGTTCGCGATCGTCCCCGTGCCGGTACCTGCCGTAGTTGATATGGTTGCGTTCGTCGGGTTGTCCAGGGTCACCACGACGGTCTCGTCCTCCTCGTCGTCCGTGTCGCCCGTTACCGCCACGTTGATGGTCTGGCTGGTCGCCTCCGGCGGGATGGTCATCGTCCCGGCGGGGCGGACCGGGAAGGTCAGCGTACCGCCGGTGATGGCCGTGTAGTCGGTCCCGGACGTGGCCGTGCCGCCCGTCCCCTCTGCCCAGTCCACCGTCACCGGCTGGTAGCTCGCCTCGCTCAGGGTCACCTCGAACGTCAGGTTGGTCGAGCCGCTGTCGCCCTCCGGCACGCTCGGCGAGTCGATCGACACCGTCGGCTCGTCGTCGTCAGTGATCGTCAGCGTCCGGTCGGCGGGCTGCTTCACGCCCACGCTGTTCGTCGCCGTGCCGGATATGGTGACGCGCTTGTGCGGGTTCTCGTCGTTGTTGTCCACGGCGGTGAGCGTCACCGTGCCGGTAATCGTCGTGTCGCCCGCCGGGATCGTTAGCGTGTTCGCCGGGCTCAGGGTGAAGTCGGAAGCGTCCGCGTCGGTCCCCGGCGCCGCCGACACCGTGATCGTGGTGGCTGCGGTCGAAGCCCGGTCCAGCGTCGCCTTCACCGTGGCCTCCCCGCCGTTCTCCGTGACCGACGCCGGTGACAGCGACAGGGATACGGCCGGCTTGTCGTCGTCTACGACCGTGACCCTCACCCCATTCCGACGGCCGGTGGAGCCGTAGCCGCCCGCGTCATACTGGATGTACCTGATCTCGTCCTCGCTGTCGCTGTCCGCGAGGGCCTCGACGAGGATCGGCACGCTGCGCCCGAAGACGACGTTGACGGGGAGTCTCCGGGTACTGCCGTTCACCCTGAGCCCGGCGGGCGGATAGATATCGATCGACACGTCATCCCCGGGGTTGCCGGGGTTGGCGGCCAGCGCCACGGTGAACAACCTGGCGGGGCCTTGCTCGGTCACGGTCAGGTCGGTGGGGCTGAAGATGACGCCGGCGTCGTCGTTCGCGATCGTCCCCGTGCCGGTCGGCGTCTCAATCGTCGCGTTCGTCGGGCTGCTCAGGGTCACGACGACGGTCTCGCTCGGCTCGAGGGTCGTATCGCCCGTCACCACCACGTTGAAGGTCTTGGGCTGCTGGGGGGTCGTCCCCGCCGGGAAGGTCAGCGTGCCGCCTGCGATCGCCCTGTAGTCGGTCCCGGACGTGGCCGTGCCGGTCCCGGCGTCCGCGTAGCGCACCGTCACCTGCTGGGTGCTCGCCTCGCTCAACGTCACCTTGAACGTCAGGTTCTTCGAACCGCTGTCACCCTCCGCCACGTTCGGCTCGTCGATCGACAGCGTCGCCCCTTCGTCGTTCGTGATCGTCCCTGTGCCGGTTCCCGTCGCGATCGTCGCGCCCGTCGCGTCGCTCAGGGTCACCACGACGGTCTCGTTCGGCTCGGGGGTCGTGTCGCCCGTCACCTCCACGTTGAAGGTCCGGCGGGTCGTCCCCTTCGGGAAGGTCAGCGTCCTTTCGAGCCGCGTCCTGGCGGTGAGCGCCGTGTAGTCCGTGCCGGACGTGGCCGTGCCGGTCCCGGCGTCGGCATAAACCACCGTCACCTCCCGGCCGCTCGCCTCGCTCAACATCACCGTGAACGGCAGGTTCTTCGAACCGCTGTCGCCCTCCGCCACGCGCGGCGAGTTCACCGACAGCGTCGGCTGCGCGTCGTTGTCGAGGATCGTCCCCGTCACGCTCGGCGTCAGGGCTATCAAGCCCGTCGGGGTTGTTATGCGCACCTCGATGGTCTCGTCCGCTTCGTCCAGCTCGTCGCCGAGCACCTGTATATCGAAGGTCTTGCTGATTTCCCCCGGCGCGAAGTTCAGTTGGCGGATGGCGATGTCATTGTAGTCCACTCCCTTGGTGGCCGTGCCCCCGAGGGTGATAGGGCGCACGAACGCCGGCAGGCGGCTCGCCGCGCTCAAGGTCGCCGTGAACGTCAGGGTGGTCGCGCCGCTGTCCCCCTCCGTCACGCTGGGCGAGTCCACCGTCAGCGTCGGCAGGGTCTCGTCGTCGGTGATCGTCAGCGTCCGGGCGGCGGGCTGCATCACGCCCACGCTGTTCGTCGCCGCGCCGGACACGGTGACGAGCTTGTCCGGTTCGTCGAAGACGTTGTCCACGGCGGTGATCGTCACCGTGCCGGTACTCGTCGTCGCGCCCGCCGCGATCGTCAGCGTGTTCGCCGGGCTCAGGGTGAAGTCGGAAGAATCCGCGCCCGTCCCCGCCGCCGCGGACACCGTGATCGTGGTGGCTGCGGTCGAAGCCCGGTTCAGCGTCGCCGTCACCGTAGCCACCCCGCCGTTCTCCGGGACCGTTGCCGGCGACAGCGACAGCGACACGGCCGGCCCGTCGTCGTCGATGACGTTGACCTGTATCCCGTTCTGAAGGCCCGCGGGGCCGTAGTCGTCGGTCACCCGATACGGGATGTACCTGGTCTCGTCCCGGCTGTTGTCGTCCGCGAGGGCCCTGACGCTGAACGACCTGGACGCTTGGGGGCTGTTGACCGACTGCCTAAACCCGAGAAGCAAGTTCAGCGTCGCGGTGCTGTTACCCACCCTGATCCCGGGGGACTGAAAGATCTGGAACCTGACAATGCCCCCGGGGACAGCGCTCCCGGGATCGGTGCCCAGTGTGACGGTGAAGGTCTGGGGGTCGCCTCCCTCGGTCAAGGTCAGGACAGGGGGGTCGAAGATCAGGCCCACGTCGTCGTTCCTGATCGTTCCCGTGCCGGTGTCCGCCGTCGTTGATATGGCCGCGTTCGTCGGGTTGCCCAGGGTCACGACGACGGTCTCGTTCCGCTCGCCGGTCGCGTCGCCCGTCACCGACACGTTGAAGGTCTGCCTGGTCGTCCCTGCCGGGAAGGTCAGCGTCCCGTCCGCGATCGCCTCGTAGTCGGTCCCGGACGTGGCCGTGCCGGTCCCGGCGTCGGTGTACGCCACCGTCGCCGGCAGGGCGCTTGCCGCGCTCATCGTCACCGTGAACGTCAGGGTCGTCGTGCCGCTGTTCCCCTCCGTCACGGACGGCGAGTTGATCGACAGCGTCGGCGCATCGTCGTTGTCGTTGATCGACCCCCTGCCGGTCGCCGTCGCGATCGTCGCGTTCGTCGCGGCGCTCAGGGTAACCACGACGGTCTCCGTGCCCTCGTGCAGCGTGTCGCCGAGCGTCTGGACGGGGGGGATGGTCTTGCTGGTTTGCCCCGCCGCGAAGGTCAGCGTCCCGGCGGTGAGGGCCTCGTAGTCGGTCCCGGACGTGGCCGTGCCGGGGTCGGTGTTGGGGTCGTTGTCGGTACTGGCGTCGGCGTAGAACACTGTCACCGGCCGCTGGGTCGCCTCGCTCAACGTCACGGTGAACGTCAGGCTGTTCCCCTCCGTCTCGGACGGCGAGTTGATCGACAGCGTTGGCGTCGCCATCGAGTCGTCGTTCGTGATCGTCCCCGTGCCGGTTCCCGTCAGGATCGTCGCGTTCACCTCGTTGCTCAGGGTCACCACCACCGTCTCGTCCAGTTCGTCGGTCGTGTCGCCGGTTACCGATACGTCGAAGGTCTGGCTAAGCTCCTCCCCCGGATTGAAGGTCAGCGTCCTTTCGGGCAGCGTCCTGGCGGTGAGCGCCTCGTAGTCGGTCCCCGACGTGGCCGTGCCGCCGGTCCCTTCGGCATAGACCACCGTTACCGTTTTCTCGCTCGCCGCGCTCAAGGTCACCGTGAACGGCAGGTCCTTCGGGCCGCTGTCCCCCTCGGTCACGGCCGGCGAGTTGATCGACAGCGTCGGCTGGGGATCGTTGTCATAGATCAACCCCGTGCCGATCGCCGTCGCGATCGTCGGCGCAGGCTCCGGCGACGAGTCACTCTCGTTCTTCGGGTTGCTCAGGGTCACCACGATGGTCTCGTTCGCCTCATCGGTCCTGTCGCCCGTCACCCACACGAGGAACTTCAGTTTGGTCTGCCCCTGCGAAAAGGTCAGCGTGCCGCCGGTGTGCACCCTGAAGTCGGTCGTGCGGATGCTGCTGAGGGCGCGCACCGTGTAGTCGGTCCCGAGCGTGGCCGTGCCGGTCCCGGCGTTGGCGTCGACCCTCACAGCCTGCTGCGGCCCGGTCCGCGTCACCGTGAACTCCAGTATCGTCGTGCCGCTGTCCCCCTCCGTCACGCTCGGCGAGTCGATCGACAGCGTCGGCCCGCTAACGCTGTCGTTGTCGATGATCAATCCCGTGCCGGTCGCCGTCGAGATCGTCGGCGGCGCTATCCCCGCTGGCCCCGCGATCGTCGCGTTGCTCAGGGTCACCACCACCGTCTCGTTCGGCTCGGCGGTCTCGTCGCCGGTCACCGTCACGTTGAAGGCCTTGCTGGTTTCCCCCGCCGCGAAGGTCAGCGTCCCGGCGGTGATCGCCGTGTAGTCCGTGCCGGACGTGGCCGTGCCGGTCCCCGCGTCGGCGTATGCCACCGTCACCGGATAGCTGCTTGCCGGGATCAACGTCGCCGTGAACGTCAGGGTCGGCGTCGGCACGGTGGCGGGGTTCCCCTCCGTCACGGTTGGCGAGTTGATCGACAGTGATGGTGGGAGATCGTCGTCGGTGATCGTCAGCGTCTGGGGGGAGGGCTGAATCACGCCCGCGCTGTTCGTCGCCGCGCCGGACACGGTGACGCGCTTGTCCGGTTCGTCGATGACGTTGTCCCTGGCGGTGATCGTCACCGTGCCGGTACTCATGGTCGCGCCCGCCGGGATCGTCAGCGTGGTCGCCGAACTCAGGGTGAAGTTGCCCGCCACTGCCGGGGCCACCGCCGCCGCCGACACCGTGATCGTGGTGGCCGCGGTCGAAGCCTGGTTCAGCGCCGCCGTCACCCTGGACACCCCGCCGTTCTCCGCGATCGACGCCGGGGACAGCGACAGCGACAGCGCCAGCTTGCCGTCGTCGTCGATGATCGTGCCCGTGCCGCGGGTCGCCAGGATCGTCGCGTTGGTCGGGCTGCTCAGGGTCACCCTGAGGGTCTCGTCCGTTTCGTTCAGGATGTCGCCCGTCACCGACACGTTGATGGTCTGGCGGGTTGTCCCTGCCGGGAAGGTCAGCGTCCCGGCGGTGATGGCCGTGTAGTCGGTACCGGACGTGGCCGTGCCGTCGTTCGTGGGGTCCGGGTCATCCACGGCGTCGGCGTAAGCCACCGTTACCGTTTTCTCGCTCGCCGCGCTCAAGGTCACCGTGAACGTCAGGTTCCTCGTGCCGCGGTCGCCCTCCGTCACGCGCGGCGAGTCGATCGTCAGCGACGGCGTCGGGTCGTCGTTCGTGATCGTCCCCGTGCCGGTCGCCGTCGCGATCGTCGGCGCCGTCCCCGTTGCGATCGTCGCGTCGCTCAGGGTCGCGACGACGGTTTCGTTCAACTCGTTCAGCGTGTCGCCGGTCACCGCCACGTCGAAGGTCTGGCTGGTCGTCCCCGCCGGGAAGGTCAGCATGCCGGTGGGGGTGGGGAGCGCCGTGTAGTCCGTCCCGGACGTGGCCGTGCCGGTCCCGGCGTCCGCGTACTTCACCGTCACCTCCTGGGCGCTCGCCGGGGTCAGGGTCACGGTGAACGTCAGGTTTTTCGAGCCGCTGTCGCCCTCCGTCACGCTCGGCGAGTCGATCGACAGCGTCGGGTCGCCGTCGTCGTCGATGATCGTCCCCGTGCCGGTCGGCGTCGCGATCGTCACGCCCTCGATGCTTCTAAGGTTGACCACGATGGTCTCGTTCGACTCGTCGGTCGTGTCGCCCGTCACCGACACGTCAAAGGTCTGGCTGGTCGTCAACCGAGGGACCGCCAGCAGGACGCGGGAGAAGGCCGTGTAGTCCGTCCCGGACGTGGCCGTGCCGGTCCTGGCGTCTTCAAGGCGCACCGTCACATCCTGGTCGCTCGCCGCGCTCAACGTCATCGTGAACGTCAGGGTCGTCGAGCCGCTGTCCCCCTCGGTCACGCTTGGCGAGTCGATCGTCAACGTTGGCTGGAGATCGTCGTCGGTAATCACCAGCACGTGATCGGAGGGCTGCAAGACTTTCAGCTCCGGGCCGTTCGAGGCCAAGCCGGACACGATGACGCGCCTGTCCCGTTCGTCGATGGTGTTGTCCAAGGCGGTGATCGTCACCGTGCCGGTACTCGTCGTCTCGCCCGCCGGGATCGTCAGCGTCCGCGCCGAACTCAGGGTGAAGCTGGGAGCGCGCGTGGTGCCGGTTTCCTGCGCCACCGCCGACACCGTGATCGTGGTGTCCACGTCGTTCACAGCCCTGTTCAGCGTCGCCGTTACCGTGGAGACGCCGCCGTTCTCCGAAATCCGCGCCGACGACAGCGACAGCGACACGGTCGGCTGGTCGTCGTCGATGACTCTAACCGCCACTCCCTGCTGGCGGCCCGCGGGGCCGTAGCCGGACGTCTCATATTGGATGTTCAGGGTGTTGTCTTGGTCGTCGTCGTCCGCGAGCGCCCCGACCAGGAATCCCAGGACACTCCCTGTACCAAAGCGGAGAACGTCGACTACTGGCCCGGTGTTGCCACCCAAGCTGAGACCATCGTCCGGAAAAACTGTGATACTGACAGTTCTCCCGGGATTAGTGGCCGGCCACAGGGAGAACAACCGCGTGACGCCGCTTTCCTCGTTCAAGGTCATGGTAGTGGGGCTGACGAGCACGCCATCGTCGTCGTTCGTGATCGTCCCCGTGCCGGTCGCCCTCGCGATCGTCGCGCTCTTCGGGTTGCTCAGGGTCACTACGACGGTCTCGCTCGCATTAAACTCGAAGTCCCCGTCGCCCGTCACCGCTACGTTGATGGTCTGGCTGGTGGTACCCGCCGGGAAGGTCAGCGTGCCGGCGGTGAGCGCCTCGTAGTCGGACTCCATGTCGGGCGTCGGCGTGGCCGTGCCGGTCCCGGCGTCGGCGTAGTCCACCGTCACCGGCCGGACGCTCGCCGCGCTCAACGTCACCGTGAACGTCAGGTTCTTCCTGCCGCTGTTGCCCTCCGTTATGCTCGGCGAGTCGATCGACAGCGTCGGCTCGTCGTCGTTCGCGATCGTCCCCGTGCCGGTCGCCGTCGGGATCGTCGCGTTCGTCGCGTTGCTCAGGGTCACCACGATGGTCTCGTCCGTCTCGTCGGTCGTGTCGCCGGTCACCGCTACGGTGAAGGTCTGGCTGGTTTCTCCCGCCGCGAAGGTCAGCGTGCCGCCGGTGATCGCCGTGTAGTCCGTCCCGGACGTGGCCGTGCCGTCGTTCGTGGCGTCCGAGTCATCCACGGCGTCGGCGTAGTCCACCGTCACCTGCTGGCCGCTCGCCGCGCTCAAGGTCGCCGTGAAGGTCAGGTTCGTCGAGCCGCTGTCGCCCTCGGTCACGCTCGGCGAGTCGATCGACAGCGTCGGCGTGGGGTCGTCGTCGGTGATCGTCAGCGTCTGGTCGGCGGGTTGCCGAATTTGCGCGCTGCTTGAGGCCGTGCCGGACACGGTGACGCGCTTGTCCGGTTCGTCCAGGGCGTTGTCCACGGCGGTGATCGTCACCGTGCCGGTACTCGTCGTCTCGTTCTCCGGGATCGTCAGCGTGTTCGCCGTGCTCAGGGTGAAGTCGGAAGCGTCCGTGTCGGCCCCCGCCGCCGCCGACACCGTGATCGTGGTGGCTGCGGTCACAGCCTCGCTCAGGGTCGCGGTCACCGTGGAGACGCCGCCGTTCTCCGAGACTGACGACGGCGACAGCGACAGCGACACGATCGGCTGGTCGTCGTCGATGACGTTGACCCGCACCGCATTCTGGGGGTTAGTGGCAGGGGCAGTGGTGTCCACGGCGCCGTAGCCCACCGTGCTGTACTTGATGTTCCTGGTCTCGTCATTGCCGTTGCTGTCCGCGAGGGCCGTGACGGTGATCTCGCGTGGAGACCCGTACCGGAGATCGAACGGGAGGATCTGAGGGTTCGTGACGGTAACGATGAGACCGCCTGCATCGGTGCTCAACCGGAGGCCGGGGCCCGGGTGGAGAGTGATCGTAGCCACGCCTGGGCGGGGGGAGAGGGGACTGTTGCCCAGTTTCACTTTGAAGGTCTGGCTGGCGCCTTCCTCGGTCACGGTCAGGGCAGTGGGGGTGAAGATTACGCCCGCGTCATCGTTCCTGATCGTCCCCGTGCCGGTGGCCGGCGCGATCGCCGCGTTCGTCGCGTTGCTCAGGGTCACCACGATGGTCTCGTTCGGCTCGGTCAGCGTATCGCCCGTCACCGATACGTCGAAGGTCTGGCTAAGGCTGGTCGTCCCCGCCGCGAAGGTAAGCGTGCCGCCGGTGATGGCCGTGTAATCGGTTCCGGACGTGGCCGTGCCGGTCTCGGCGTCGGCGTAGTCCACTGTCACCTGCTGGGCGCTCACATCGCTCAACGTCACCGTGAACGTCAGGGTTGTCGTGCCGCTGTTCCCCTCCGCCACGGGCGGCGGTGAGTTGATCGACAGTGTCAGCACATCGTCGTCCGTGATCGTGCCCGTGCCGGTACCCGCCGTACTTGATATGGTCGCGTTCTCCGGGTTGCTCAGGGTCACCACGACGGTCCGGTCCGGCTCGATGGTCGTATCGCCGATCACCGCCACGGTGATGGTCTTGCTGATGTCCCCCGCCCTGAAGCCCAGCTCGCCGCCGGTGATGGCCGTGTAGTCGGTCCCGGACACGGCGTCGCCGCCGGTCCCTTCGGCCCAATTCACTTTCACCTGCTTGGCGCTCGCCTCGCTCAACGTCACCGTGAACGTCAGGTTCGTCGTGCCGCTGTTCCCCTCCGCCACGCTCGGCGAGTCGATGGACAGCGTCGGCGGGTCGTCGTTGTCCGTGATCGTGCCCGTGCCGGTATCCGTACTTGATATGGTCGCGTTCGTCGGGTTGCTCAGGGTCACCTCGACGGTCTCGTTCCCCTCATCGGTCGTGTCGTCGGTCACCGCCACGTCGAAGGTCTGGGTAAGCGTCCCCGCCGGGAAGGTCAGCGTGCCGCCGGTGATGGCCGTGTAGTCGGTTCCCGACGTGGCATTGCCGGTCCCGGCGTCGGCGTAGTCCACCGTCACTTCCTTGCCGCTCGCCGCGCTCAGGGTCGCCGTGAACGTCAGGTTCGGCGTGTCGCTGTCCCCCTCCTCCACGCTCGGCGGCGAGTTGATGGACAGCGACGGCGGATCGTCGCTGTCCTCGATGATCGTCCCCGTGCCGGTGATCGTGCCGCCTGGCACGGTCGCGTTCGTCGGGTTGCCCAGGGTCACCATGACGGTCTCGTTCACCTCGTCGGTCGTGTCGCCGGTCACCGCCACGGTGAAGGTCTGGGTGGTCGTCCCCGCCGGGAAGGTCAGCGTCCCGCCGGTGATGGCCGTGTAGTCGGTTCCCGACGTGGCCGTGCCGGTCCCGGCGTCGGCGTAGTCCACCGTCACCTGCTGGCCGCTCGCCACGCTCAGGGTCGCCGTGAACGTCAGGGTCGTCGAGCCGCTGTCGCCCTCCGTCACGCTCGGCGCGTCGATCGACACCGTCGGGCGGTCGTCGTCCAGGATCATCAGCGTCACGGAGTCGGGCGGCGTCACGCCGTAGTGCGATACCTTGCCGTGCACGGTGACGTACTTGCCCGGGTCTTTGTCGTCCCGGTTGCTGTTGACGTTGTGGATGGCGGTGATCGTCACCGTGCCGGTACTCGTCGTCGCGCCTGCCGGGATCGTCAGCGTTTTCGCCGAGCTCAGTTTGAAGTCGCCCGGCACGTCCGGGAACGCCACCGTCGCCGACACCGTGATCCTGGTGTCCACGGGCGACGCCTTGTCCAGCGTGGCCGTCACCCTGGCCCGCCCGCCGTCCTCCGGGATCTTGGTCTTGTTGTCCACGGACGACGGGGGCGTCGTCGGGGGCGGCGATATCCTCGACAGCAACAGCGACGCGGTCGGCCGGTCGTCGTCGATGGCCGTGACCGTCATCCCATTCCGACGGCCGGGGGGGCCGTAGTTGTACGTCCGGTAGCGGATGTACCTGGTCTCGTCCCGGGTGTTGGCGTCCGCGAGGGCGTCGACGGTGAGCTCGAGGGGGTCGTCCCCATAGTTGAGCGTGGCGGTGGTTGTCCCGGTGATGCCCGCTACCCTGAACCCGTTGGGCGGAAAGACGTCGATCAGGACGCTGCGGCCGGGGTCAGAGGCCAGCGCCACGGTGAACGACTTGCTGGCGCCTTCCTCGGCCAGGGTCAGGCGGGTGGGGTTGAAGACGACGACGGGGGTGTCGGCGTCGTCGTTGGTGATCGTTCCGGCGCCGGTCGTTGTGCCGGTCGCGGTCGCGATCGTTGCGTTCGTTGCGTCGCTCAGGGTCACCACGACGGTTTCGCTTGGCTCGAAGACGTCGTCGCCGGTCACCGCGACGTTGAAGGTCTGGGTGGTGGTATTCGCCGGGAAGGTCAGCGTGCCGGCGGTGATGGCCGTGTAGTCGGGCGGCGACGTGGCCGTGCCGGGCGTCGGCGTGGCTGTGCCGGTCCCGGCGTCGGCGTAGTTTACCGTCACCGGCTGGGCGGCATTGGCGGGGCTCAGGGTCACCGTGAACGTCAGGTTCTTCGTTTCGCCGGCGGCGCCCTCGGTCACGCGGGGTGAGTTGATCGACAGCGTCGGGTCGTCGTCGTTGGTGATCGTCCCCGTGCCGGTACCCCTCAAGATCGTCGGCGTTAGTGTCCCCGCTGGCCCCGCGATCGTCGGGTTGCTCAGGGTCACCACGACGGTCTCGTTTGACTCGGTGGTCGTGTCGCCGGTTACCGATACGGTGATGGTCTGGGTGGTCGTCCCCGCCGGGAAGGTCAGCGTGTCGGCGGGGATGGCCGTGTAGTCCCTGTCCGGGTCGGTCGCCGGGCCGGGCGTGGCCGTGCCGGTCCCGGCGTCCGCGTAGTTTACCGTCACCTGCTGGTCGCTTGCCTCGCTCAACGTTACCGTGAACGTCAGGGTCGTCGAGCTGCTGTTCCCCTCGGTCACGGGCGGCGGCGAGTCGATCGACAGCGTCGGCGTCGCTTCGTTGTCCGTGATCGTTCCCGTGCCGGTACCCGTCGCGATCGTCGCGTTCGTGGCATTGCTCAGGGTCACCACGATGGTTTCGTTCGCCTCGTCGGTCGTATCGCCGGTCACCGGCACGGTGATGGTCTGGGTGGTCGTCCCCGCCGGGAAGGTCAGCGTGTCGGCGGTGATGGTCGTGTAGTCGGTCCCGGCTCCGGTCCCCGGCGTGGCCGTGCCGGTCGTGGCGTCCTTGTAGGCCACCGTCACCTGCCGGCCGCTCGCCTCGCTTAACGTTACCGTGAACGTCAGGTTCTTTGAGCCGCTGTCGCCCTCCCTCACGCGCGGCGAGTCGATCGACAGCGTGGCCGTCGTCGCGTCGTCGTCCGTGATCGTGCCCGTGGCGGTCGTCGTCGCGAGCGTTGCGTTCGTCGCGTTGCTCAGGGTTATCACGACAGTCTCGTTCGCTTCGTCCAGCGTGTCGCCCGTTACCGCTACGTCGAAGGTCTGGCTGGTTTCCCCCGCCGGGAAGGTCAGCGTCCCGCCCGCGATCGTCTCGTAGTCGGCCGGCGACGTGGCCGTGCCGGGCGTGGCCGTGCCGGTCGTGGCGTCGGCGTAGGCCACCGTCACATCCTGGGCGCTGACCGCGCTCAACGTCACCTTGAACCTCAGGTTCTTCGAGCCGCTGTCGCCCTCCGTCACGCTCGGTGAGTTGATCGACAGCGTCGGCGTGAGGTCGTCGTCGTTCGTGATCGTCCCCGTGCCGGTACCCGTCGCGATCGTCGGGGTTGGCGTTCCCGATGGCCCTGAGATCGTCGGGTTGCTCAGGGTTACCACGACGGTCTCGTTCACCTCGTTGGTCGTGTCGCCGGTCACCGCTACGTCGAAGGTCTGGCTGGTGGCGCCCGCCGGGAAGGTCAGCGTCCCGGCGGTGATGGCCGTGTAGTCGGTACCGGACGTGGCCGTGCCGGTCCCGGCGTCGGCGTAGTCCACCGTCACCTCCTGGGCGCTGGGCGCGCTTAACGTCACCGTGAACGTCAGGTCCTTCTCGCCGGTGTCGCCCTCGGTCACGCTCGGTGAGTTGATCGACAGCGACCGCGCGCCGTCGTTGTCCGTGATCGTCCCCGTGCCGGTACCTGCCGTAGCTGATATGGTCGCATTCGTCGGGTTGCTCAGTCCCACCACCACCGTCTCGTTCCCCTCGAATTCGGTGTCGCCCGTCACCGCTACGTTGAAGGTCTGGCGGGTTGTCCCTGCCGGGAAGGTCAGCGTCCCGGCGGTGATGGCCGTGTAGTCGGTCCCGGACGTGGCCGTGCCGTTCGTGACGTCCGGGTCATCCACGGCGTCGGTGTAGTCCACCATCACCTGCTGGCTGCTCGCCGCGCTTAACGTTACCGTGAACGTCAGGTTCTTCGAGCCGCTGTCGCCCTCGGTCACGCTCGGCGAGTCGATCGACAGCGACGGCGTGTCGTCGTTCGTGATCGTGCCTGTGCCGGTGGCCGTCGCGATCGTCGCGTTTGTCGCGCTGCTCAGGGTTACCGCGATGGTCTCATTCGCCTCGTCGGTCGTGTCGCCGGTCACCGCGACGTCGAAGGTCTGGGTGGTTGTTCCCGCCGTGAAGGTCAGCGTACCGGCGGTGATGGCCGTGTAGTCGGCCGGCGACGTGGCCGTGCCGGGCGACGGCGTGGCCGTGCCGGTTCCGGCGTCGGCGTAGTTTACCGTCACCTGCTGGGTGCTGGCCGCGCTTAACGTTACCGTGAACGTCAGGTTCGTTGTGCCGCTGTCGCCCTCCGTCACGCTTGGCGAGTTGATCGACAGCGACGGCGCGCCGTCGTCGTCCGTGATCGTCCCCGTGCCGGTACTCGTCGCTATCATCGGGGTTGGCGTTCCCGATGGCCCTGAGATCGTCGGGTTGCTCAGGGACACCACCACCGTCTCGTCCCCCTCGACGTCGGTGTCGCCGGTCACCGCGACGTTGAAGGTCTGGCTGGTTGTCCCCGCCGGGAAGGTCAGAGCGCCGGCGGTGATGGCCGTGTAGTCGGTATCGGAGGTGGCGGTGCCGGTCGTGGCGTCCGCGTAGTCCACCGTCACCTGCTGGCTGCTCGCCGCGCTTAACGTCACCGTGAAGGTCAGGTTCGTTGTGCCGCTGTCGCCCTCGGTCACGCTTGGCGAGTTGATCGACAGCGACGGCGCGGCGTCGTCGTCCGTGATCGTCCCTGTGCCGGTACTCGTCGTACTCGATACGGTCGCATTCGAGGGGTTGCTCAGTCCCACCACCACCGTCTCGTTCCCCTCGACGTCGGTGTCGCCGGTCACCGCTACGTTGAAGGTCTGGCTGGTGGTACCCGCCGGGAAGGTCAGCGTGCCGGCGGTGATGGCCGTGTAGTCGGTTCCGGAGGTGGCGTCGCCGGTACCGGCGTCCGCGTAGTCCACCGTCACCTGCTTGCCGCTCGCTGCGCTTAAGGTTGCCGTGAACGTCAGGTTCTTCTCGCCGGTGTCGCCCTCGGTTACGCTTGGCGAGTTGATTGACAGGGACGGCGCGGCGTCGTCGTCGATGATTGTGCCGATGCCGCCTCCCGGCGCGATCGCCACGCTCCCCGGGCTGAGCAGGGCCACCACGATGGTCTCGTTCGGCTCGTCGGTCGTATCGCCCATCACCTTCACGTTGAAGGTCTGGGTGGTTTCCCCCGGCGCGAAGGCCACCCGGGTGGAGCGGAACGCCACGTAGTCCGTCCCGGGCGTGGCCGTGCTGCCTACCCCCAGCACAAAATCCGCCCCCCCCAGCAAGTTAGTGGCCGGGATCAGGGTCACCGTGAATATCAGGTCCGTCGTGCCGCTGTCCCCCTCCGTCACGCTCGGCGAGTCGACCGATATCGTCGGCTGGCCATCGTCGTTGATGATCCTCCCCGTGCCGGTCGCGGTCGCGATCGTCGCGCCTGTCGCGCTGCTCAGGGTCATCACCACCGTCTCGTTTGACTCGTCGGTCGCGTCGCCGATCACCTTTACGGGGAAGGTCTGGGTGGTTTCCCCCGCCGGGAAGGTCAGCGTCCCGCCGGTGGTGGCCGTGTAGTCGACCCCGGACGTGGCTGTGCCGGTCCCGGCGTCGGCCCATGCCACCGTCACCTCCTGGGCGCTGGCCGCGCTCAACGTCACCGTGAATATCAGGTCCTTCGTGCCGCTGTTCCCCTCGGTCACGCTCTGCGCGTTGATCGACAGGGTCGCGTCGCCGTCGTCATTGATGATCGTCCCCGTGCCGGTGATCGTGCTGTCCGCCGTCGGGATCGTCGCGTTCGTCGCGTTGCTCAGGGTTATCACGATGGTCTCGTTCGCTTCGTCCAGCGTGTCCCCCCTCACCAACACGTTGAAGGTCCGGCGGGTTTGCCCCGCCCGGAAGGTCAGGGCGCCGCCGGTGATCGGCCTGTAGTCTGTCCCTGACGTGGCTGTGCCGGTCGTGGCGCCCTGGACATTCACGGCGTCGGCGTAGTCCACCGTCACCTGCCGGCCGCTCGCGGCGCTCAGGGTCACCGTGAACGTCAGGGTCTTTGAGCCGCTGTCCCCCTCCGTCACGCTCGGCGAGTCGATCGACAGCGTCGCGGTCGCGTCGTCGTCGTCCGTGATCGTCCCCGTGCCGGTGGCCGTCGCGATCGTCGCGTTCCTGGCGTTGCTCAGGGTCACCACCACCGTCTCGTTCTCCTCGTCCAGGACGTCGCCGGTCACCGCCACGTCGAAGGTCTGGGCAAGCGTCCCCGCCGGGAAGGTCAGCTTGCCGCCGGTGAGCGCCCTGTAGTCCGTCCCGGGCGTGGCCGCGCCGGTGTCTTCGTCGACCCAGTCCACCGTCACCTGCTGGGGGCTCGACGCGCTCAACGTCACCGTGAACGTCAGGTTCGTCGAGCCGCTGTCACCCTCGGTCACGCTCGGCGAGTTGATCGACACCGTCGGCCCGTCGTTGTCCGTGATCGTCCCCGTGCCGGTCGCCGTCGCGATCGTCGCGTTCCTGGCGTTGCTCAGGGTCACCACCACCGTCTCGTTCGCCTCGTCCAGGACGTCGCCCGTCACTGATACGTTGAAGGTCTGGGGGCTGGTCGTCCTCGCCGGGAAGGTCAGCGTCCCGCCGGTGATGGCCCTGTAGTCGGTCCCGGAGGTGGCCGTGCCGGTCGTGGCGTCGGCGTAGTCCACCGTCACCTGCTGGTCGCTCGCCGCGCTCAAGGTCACCGTGAACGTCAGGTTCTTTGAGCCGCGGTTGCCCTCCGTCACGCGGGTTGAGTTGATCGACAGCGTCGGCGCGCCGTCGTCATCGATGATCGTCCCCGTGCCGGTCGCCGTCGAGATCGTCGCGTTCCTGGCGTTGCTCAGGGTCACCACCACCGTCTCGTTCGCCTCGTCCAGGTCATCGCCCGTCACTGATACGTCGATGGTCTTGCTGGTTTCCCCCGCCGCGAAGGTCAGCGTCCCGCCGGTGATGGCCCTGTAGTCGGTCCCGGAGGTGGCCGTGCCGGTCGTGGCGTCGGCGTAGTCCACCGTCACCTGCTGGTCGCTCGCCGCGCTCAAGGTCACCGTGAACGTCAGGTTCTTTGAGCCGCTGTTCCCCTCCGTCACGCGGGTTGAGTCGATCGACAGCGTCGGCGCGCCGTCGTCATCGATGATCGTCCCCGTGCCGGTCGCCGTCGAGATCGTCGCGCCCGTCGCGCCGCTCAGGGCCACCGCGACGGTCTCGTTCGCCTCGTCCAGGTCATCGCCTGTCACTGATACGTTGATGGTCTTGCTGGTTTCCCCCGCCGCGAAGGTCAGGGCGCCGCCGGTGATGGCCGTGTAGTCGGTACCGGACGTGGCCGTGCCGCCCGTCCCTTCGGCCCAGTTCACCGTCACCGGCTGGCTGCTCGTCGCGCTCAAGGTCACCGTGAACGTCAGGTTCGTCGTGTCGCCGTCGTCGCCCTCCCTCACGCGCGGCGAGTCGATCGACAGCGTCGCGCCGTCGTCGTTCGTGATCGTGCCCGTGCCGGTACCTGCCGTAGCTGATATGGTCGCATTCGTCGGGTTGCTCAGGGCCACCTTGACGGTCTCATGCGACTCGACGTCTGTGTCGCCCCTCACAAACACGTTGACGGTCCGGCGGGTTTGCCCCGGCGGGAAGGTCAGCGTGCCGCCGGTGATGGCCGTGTAATCGGTACCGGACGTGGCTGTGCCGGTCCCGGCGTCGGCATAGTCCACCGTCACCTGCCGGGCGCTCGCCTCGCTCAACGTCATCGCGAAGGTCATGGTCGTCGTGCCGCTGTCCCCCTCCGTCACGCGGGGTGAGTCGATGGACAGCGTCGGCGTCGCGGCGTCGTTGTCCGTGATCGTTCCCGTGCCGGTCGCCGTCGCGATCGTCGCGTTCTTCGGGTTGCGCAGCGACACCACCACCGTCTCGTTCGGCTCGGGGGTCGTCTCGCCCCTCACCGCCACGTTGATGGTCTGGGGGGTCGTCTGGCTGCTCCCCGCCGGGAAGGTCAGCGTGCCGCCCTCGATCTCCGTGTAGTCCGTCCCGGGCGTGGCGGTGCCGCCGCCGCCTTCCGCCCAGTCCACCGTCACATCCTGGTCGCTCATCCCTCGCAACGTCACCTTGAACGCCAGGTTCTTCGAGCCGCTGTCGCCCTCGGTCACGGTCGGCGAGTCGATGGACAGCGTCGGCGGGTCGTCGTCGTTGGTGATCGTTCCCGTGCCGGTACCCGCTGTCGGTGATATGACCACGCGAAACGGCATGCTCAGGGCCACCTCGATGGTCTCGTCCGCTTCGCTCAGCTCGTCGCCTATCAGCGTCACGTCGATGGTCGCGCTTGTGGCCCCATCCCTGAACTCCACTATCCTCTCGGTGGGGGGGGGGAGGGGCGTGTAGTCGCTGTCCGTGTCGGTCGCCGGGCCGGGCGTGGCAGTGCCGTTCCCGGTATCGGCGTAGGACGCCACCACTACCGGGTAGCCGCTCGGCGCGCTCAACCTCGCCGTGAACTTCAGTTCCTTTGAGCCGCTGTTCCCCTCCGTTACGCTCGGCGAGTCGATCGACAGCGTCGGCGCGGGATCGTTGTCGAAGATCGTTCCGACGCCGACCCGCGTCTCGATCGGCGCGTTCGTCGCGTTGCCCAGGGTCACCTGCAGGGACTCGGGTGGCTCGTTCAGGAGGTCGCCGATCACCGTCACGTCGATGGTCTGGCTGGACGTCCCCGGCGGGAAGGTCAGCGTGCCGAGTCTGCTCGCCACCACGTAGTCCGCGCCGAGCGTGGCCGAGCCGCCTAGGGAGAGGAGGTGTTCCACCGTCACCTCCTGGGTGCTCACCGGGCTCAACGTCACCGTGAACGTCAGGTCCTTCGTGCCGCTGTCGCCCTCCGTCACACTCGGCGAGTCGATCGACAGCGCCGGCGCGTCGTCGTCTATGATCGTCCCCGTGCCGGTAGCTGTAAAGATATTCGCGCCCACCGCGTTGCTCAGGGTTATCACGATGGTCTCGTTCGCCTCTTGCACCGTGTCGCCCGTCACCTGCACGATGAAGGTCTGTCTGAGGTCGTCCGCCGCGAAGGTCAGCGTGCCGCCGGTGATCGCCGGGTAGTCGGTCCCGGACGTGGCCGTGCCGCCCGTCCCCTCCGCCCAGTCCACCGTCACCTGCTGGACGGGCGACGGGTTAATGATCACCGTGAATATCATGTCCGTCGTGCCGCTGTCCCCCTCCGTCACACTCGCCGAGCGGATCGACAAGTTCGAGGTCACCTGCGCGCCGACCTCCCCCACCCCCCCCCCCCCCCAGCAAGCGCAAGCACCACCACCCAACCCCGAAATGCCCGAAATGGGGTCAGGTCGCACAATGCACACAACGAACGCAAGCCCCGAAATGGGGTCAGGTCGCACAATGCACGAAATGGGGTCAGGTCGCACAATGCACACAACGAACGCACCAACCAGCCGCGCAACACCCGAAATGGGGTCCGAAATGGGGTCAGGTCGCACAATGCACACAACGAACGCACCAACCAGCCGCGCAACACCCGAAATGGGGTCAGGTCGAACACCCGAAATGGGGTCAGGTCGCACAATGCACGGCCCGCCCACCAGCCGGGACGTGACCCTGAACGCCCCGCCGAACGCGCCGACCAGCCAGCGAACCAGCCAGCGAACCACCGCTTTATGCCAATGTCAGGGCGCATCGTGCCGCCGTCTCCCGCCGTCACACTCGGCAAGCTGATGCGCACAAAATGGGGTCAGGTCGCACAATGCACACAGCGAACGCACCAACCAGCCGCGCAACACCCGAAATGGGGTCAGGTCGCACAATGCACGGCCCGCCCACCAGCCGGGACGTGACCCTGAGCGAAACAATGCACACAATGGGGTCAGGTCGCACAATGCACACGACGAACGAACCCGAAATGGGGTCAGGTCGCACAATGCACGAAATGGGTCACGAAATGGGGTCAGGTCGCACAATGCACGAAATGGGTCACGAAATGGGGTCAGGTCGCACAATGCACACGAGCGAAATGAGCGAAACGGGGTCAGGTCGCACAATGCACGGCCCGCCCACCAGCCGGGACGTGACCCTGAGCGCGCCGCCGAACGCGCCGACCCGCCCGCCAGCCAGCCAGCGAACCACCGCTTTATGCCAATGTCAGGGCGCATCGTGCCGCCGTCTCCCGCCGTCACCCTCGGCAAGCTGATGGAAACTGACGGATTCGGCGCCTGCCCGGCGGCATCGGGGGGGGGGGGGGGGGGGGTGGCAGGATTCAGTGAAATACGCAGGCAGCCAATCCACCGCTTCACGCCAACGTCAGGGCGCAGCGTGCCGCCGTCCCCTTCCGTCACCCTCGGCAAGCTGATGGAAACCGACGGCTTCGACGCCGGGCCGACAGCATCGGGGGAGGGGCAGCAGCCAACCCATCGCTTCACGTCCTCGAAGCTGAAGCGAGGGAAAGAAAGAGGCAAAGAAAAAAGCTGTGGCATATCAGAAACTGTTCAATTTATCCGACAGACAAGCAGCGATGACAACAAGGCGTTTCGCGGAAACAGACGCTAAACGCGACTTGCGTAGCTCCCCCCCCCCCCCCCCCCGCATGTTGCCAAGGCGTCCACTGGTGTCGGATTTGAAAGATTATTCATTCAATCATGCCATAAGCGCATGAGAATTGCATTTAATTTACAAGAAACAATTATTACCTGGTTTCTTAATTTTGCAGCATATACACATTATAATTCCCACAAACGGATTTTCCAACATTTATCGGATTAACCCGGATATTGCATGAGCGCTCTATTTTGGCGCCATTTCACCGGCTCAAGGGGCGGCTGACCGGGCGGCCCGGGCGTGGCGACCCCTCCCCGCGCTGAGCTGGCGTAATCGAAGTGGGAAGGTACGATGGGTCAGTCGGGCGCCAGGCGCTGTGCAACCCGGTAGAACAGGGCCTGGCTGGGGCAACCACTGGCCAGGAGAAAGCGAACGCGCCGGGTGTTGCAGGGGATGACGGCGCCGATGTTGAACAGGGCCAGGCGCAGATTGCTGACCTGGGCCTGGGGCCCGGCGGCGAATGGCCTCAATCAGGGTATCGGCCAGCGAGGCGAGTAACAGCCGGAACTGATTGGGGCATCAGTGATGACAGGAGGCGCCGTTGGCGAACAGTCCCGGTTGTTGGGCATTGATGCGATTTTACATATCCCCGCGGGCGCAGTACAGACGCTATACGCGGCTTGTAAAAAAACCCTTAGTGGCCCGGCTTCAAGAGAATAAAAACTTGCCGACGCCAAGAATGAAAAGCGCAGTGGCGAACAGCATGGCGCCAAGCTTGATGGTCATACTCAACTCCAATACTTTGAGGTCGGCTTTTGTCGCTACGCTTTCATTGACGGCTTTGTTGATAGTCTTCACCGTTGCTTCTGCCTGTGTGTCGTCGAACCCGGCCCTTTCCAGGGTTTTCGCGGCGGCGAGTGTGTCAAATGTTACTGATTCCATGATGTTCTTTCCTCAAATTACTGTTGATGGTGAGAAAGCTGCCGGCGCCCATCAGGGCTCAGCCCGGCTTGCTCACTCATTTCCTATGAAATGCCGTGTCCGGCGACGCAAGCATTGTTTCACCTGCACTCACGACCGGCGAGACAACGGCGTATCGCACCAAGGAGTATACTACAAACCGATTGAAATTTCATCACTAAGGTATAGGCCAGTGAGGCGAGTAACAACCGGAACTGATTGGGGCATCAGTGCTGACAGGAGGTACGGTCGGCGAACAGTCCCGGTTGTTGTTCCTTGATGCGGTTTTCCATATCCCGCAGGCGCAGTACAGACGTTATACGCGGCTTGTAAAAAACCCTTAGTGGCCCGGCTTCAAGAGAATAAAAACTTGCCGACGCCAAGAATGAAAAGCGCAGTGGCGAACTGCATGGCGCCAAGCTTGATGATCATACTCAACTCCAACGCCTTGAGCTTGCCATCTACCGACTCGTCCAGCGCCTTGAGCTTGCTACGTATTGCCTTGAACTCGCCACGCATCGACTCGCCCAGCGCCTTGATCTCGCCATGCATCGACTCGTCCAGTGCCTTGATCTCACCATGCGCCGCTTTGAATTCGCCCTGTACTCCCTTGAACTCGCCCTGTACCGACTCGTCCAACACTTTGAGGTCGGCTTTTGTCGCTACGCTTTCATTGACGGCTTTGCTGATAGTCTTCACTACTGCTTCTGTCTGTATGTCGTTGAACCCGGCCCTTTCCAGGGTTTTCGCGGCGGCGAGTGTGTCAAATGTCACTAATTCCATGATGCTCTCTCCTTGAATTGCTGTTGATGGTGAGAAAGCTGCCGGCGCCCATCAGGGCTCAGCCCGGCTTCAAGAGAATAAAAACTTGCCGACGCCAAGAATGAAAAGCGCAGTGGCGAACAACATGGCGCCAAGCTTGATGGTCATACTCAACTCCAACGCCTTGATCTCGCCGCGTATTGTTTTGAACTCGCCATGTACTTCCTTGAACTTGCCCTCTACCGACTCGTCCAGCGCCTTGAACTCGCCCTTTACCGACTCGTCCAGCGCCTTGATCTCACCACGCACCGCTTTGAACTCGCCCTTTACCGACTCGTCCAGCGCCTTGATCTCGCCACGCACTGCTTTGAACTCGCCCTTTACCGACTCGTCCAGCACCTTGATCTCGCCGTGTACCGACTCGTCCAACACTTTGAGGTCGGCTTTTGTCGCTACGCTTTCACTGACGGCTTTGTTGATAGTCTTCACCATTGCTTCTGCCTGTGTGTCGTCGAACCCGGCCCTTTCCAGGGTTTTCGCGGCGGTGAGTGTGTCAAATGTTACTGATTCCATGATGTTCACTCCTCAAATTACTGTTGATGGTGAGAAAGCTGCCGGCGCCCATCAGGGCTCAGCCCGGCTTGCTCACTCATTTCCTATGAAAGCCGTGTCCGGCGACGCAAGCATTATTTCACCCATACTCACGACCGGCGAGACAACGGCGTATCGCACCAGGGAGTATACTACAACCCGATTGAAATTTCATCACTGTTGTTTTTATTTTCCAGGCAAAGCTGAGGTGACTTTGGAATAACTCTGTCTGGTTCAGAATCACACCCCGGCAGTTCCCGCTAACAGTGGATTTGGCGTAACAACGACGCGCCACCCTTGGAGGTGACATCACCCCTTGAAAATTGGCTTCCACCTGACGCCGTTTTACCGGTGGAAAAGACCACGTGGCTTGGGCACAATCCGTCATGGGCAGGCCCCTCCTCAATTCGTTTCTAACAAACTGAATTATAAGGGTTTACAGGGCGGATGGCCTCAATCAGGGTATAGGCCAGCGAGGCGAGTAACAGCCGGAACTGGTTGGGCCATCAGTGATGACAGGGGGTACGGTTGGCGAACAGTCCCGGTTGTTGGGCATTGATGCGGTTTTCCATATCCCCGCGGGCGCAGTGCAGGCGTTATACGCGGCTTGCAAAAAACCCTTAGTGGCCTGGCTTCAAGAGAATAAAAACTTGCCGACGCCAAGAATGAAAAGCGCAGTGGCGAACTGCATGGTGCCAAGCTTGATGGTCATACTCAACTCCAACGCCTTGATCTCGCCACGCACTGCTTTGAATTCCCCCTTTACCGACTCGTCCAGCACATTGATCTTGCCCTGTACCGACTCGTCCAGCGCCTTGAACTTGCCCTTTACCGACTCGTCTAACACTTTGAGGTCGGCTTTTGTCGCTACGCTTTCATTGACGGCTTTGTTGATAGTCTTCACCATTGCTTCTGCCTGTGTGTCGTTGAACCCGGCCATTTCCAGGGTTTTCGCGGCGGTGAGTGTGTCAAATGTTACTGATTCCATGATGTTCTTTCCTTGAATTGCTGTTGATGGTGAGAAAGCTGCCGGCGCCCATCAGGGCTCAGCCCGGCTTCAAGAGAATAAAAACTTGCCGACGCCAAGAATGAAAAGCGCAGTGGCGAACTGCATGGCGCCAAGCTTGATGGTCATACTCAACTCCAACGCCTTGATCTCGCCACGCACTGCTTTGAATTCCCCCTTTACCGACTCGTCCAGCACATTGATCTTGCCCTGTACCGACTCGTCCAGCGCCTTGAACTTGCCCTTTACCGACTCGTCTAACACTTTGAGGTCGGCTTTTGTCGCTACGCTTTCATTGACGGCTTTGTTGATAGTCTTCACCATTGCTTCTGCCTGTGTGTCGTTGAACCCGGCCATTTCCAGGGTTTTCGCGGCGGCGAGTGTGTCAAATGTTACTGATTCCATGATACTCACTCCTTAAATTGCTGTTGATGGTGAGAAAGCTGCCGGCGCCCATCAGGGCTCAGCCCGGCTTGCTCACTCATTTCCTATGAAATGCCGTGTCCGGCGACGCAAGCATTATTTCACCCACACTCACGACCGGCGAGACAACGGCGTATCGCACCAGGGAGTATACTACAAACCGATTGAAATTTCATCACTAAGGTATAGGCCAGTGAGGCGAGTAACAACCGGAACTGATTGGGTTACCAGTGATGACAGGAGGCACCGTTGGCGAACAGTCCCGGTTGTTGTTCCTTGATGCGGTTTTCCATATCCCCGCGGGCGCAGTGCAGGCGTTATACGCGGCTTGTAAAAAACCCTTAGTGGACTGGCTTCAAGAGAATAAAAACTTGCCGACGCCAAGGCCGACGCCAAGAATGAAAAGCGCAGTGGCGAACAACATGGCGCCAAGCTTGATGGTCATACTCAACTCCAACGCCTTGAGCTTGCCATCTACCGACTCGTCCAGCGCCTTGAGCTTGCCATCTACCGACTCGTCCAGCGCCTTGAGCTTGCCCTCTACCGACTCGTCCAGCGCCTTGATCTCGGCGCGTACTGCCTTGAACTCGCCATGTACTACCTTGAATTCGCCCTTTACCGACTCGTCCAGCGCCTTGATCTCGCCACGCACCGCCTTGAACTCCCCCTTTACCGACTCGTCCAGCGCCTTGATCTCACCACGCACTGCTTTGAACTCGCCCTTTACCGACTCGTCCAGCACATTGATCTTGCCCTGTACCGACTCGTCCAGCGCCTTGAACTTGCCCTTTACCGACTCGTCCAAGACCTTGATCTTGCCGTGTACCGACTCGTCCGACACTTTGAGGTCGGCTTTTGTCGCTACGCTTTCATTGACGGCTTTGTTGATAGTCTTCACTACTGCTTCTGCCTGTGTGTCGTCGAACCCGGCCCTTTCCAGGGTTTTCGCGGCGGTGAGTGTGTCAAATGTTACTGATTCCATGATGTTCTTTCCTCAAATTACTGTTGATGGTGAGAAAGCTGCCGGCGCCCATCAGGGCTCAGCCCGGCTTGCTCACTCATTTCCTATGAAATGCCGTGTCCGGCGACGTAAGCATTATTTCACCCACACTCACGACCGGCGAGACAACGGCGTATCGCACCAGGGAGTATACTACAACCCAATTGAAATTTCATCACTAAGGTATAGGCCAGTGAGGCGAGTAACAACCGGAACTGATTGGGCCACCAGTGCTGACAGGAGGTACGGTCGGCGAACAGTCCCGGTTGTTGTTCCTTGATGCGGTTTTCCATATCCCGCAGGCGCAGTACAGGCGTTATACGCGGCTTGTAAAAAACCCTTAGTGGCCTGGCTTCAAGAGAATAAAAACTTGCCGACGCCAAGGCCGACGCCAAGAATGAAAAGCGCAGTGGCGAACAACATGGCGCCAAGCTTGATGGTCATACTCAACTCCAACGCCTTGAGCTTGCCCTCTATCGAATCGTCCAGCGCCTTGAACTCGGCGCGCACTGCTTTGAACTCTCCCTTTACCGACTCGTCCAGCGCCTTGATCTCGCCACGCACCGCTTTGAATTCGCCCTTTACCGACTCGTCCAGCACATTGATCTTGCCCTGTACCGACTCGTCCAGCGCCTTGAACTTGCCCTTTACCGACTCGTCCAGCACCTTGATCTTGCCGTGTACCGACTCGTCCGACACTTTGAGGTCGGCTTTTGTCGCTACGCTTTCATTGACGGCTTTGTTGATAGTCTTCACCATTGCTTCTGCCTGTGTGTCGTCGAACCCGGCCCTTTCCAGGGTTTTCGCGGCGGTGAGTGTGTCAAATGTTACTGATTCCATGATGTTCTTTCCTCAAATTACTGTTGATGGTGAGAAAGCTGCCGGCGCCCATCAGGGCTCAGCCCGGCTTGCTCACTCATTTCCTATGAAATGCCGTGTCTGACGACGCAAGCATTGTTTCACCCATACTCACGACCGGCGAGACAACGGCGTATCGCACCAGGAAGTATACTACAACCCGATTAAAATTTCATCACTGCTGTTTTTATTTTCCAGGCAAAGCTGGGGTAACTTTGGGATGACTCTGCCTGGTTCAGACCCGGGTAGCGGTCTGCTTGGCGTAACAGCAATGCGCCACCCTTGGAGGTGACATCACCCCTTGAAAATTGATTTCCACCTGACGCCGTTTTACCAGTGGAAAAGACCGCGTGGCTTGTGCGCAATCCGTCACGGGCAGGCCCTCCTCAATTCGTTTCTAAAAATTAATCTGGGACACCCAAAATTAATCTGGGACACCCATAGAAATTAATCTGGGGCACCCATAAATTTTCTCGCTGAAATCAGGGTGATACGGGGACGCCTTTTGATTTTCTGGGAAAATTAATCTGGGACACCCATAGAAATTAATCTGGGCACCCATAAATTTTCTCGCTGAAATCAGGGTGATACGGGGACGTCTTTTGATTTTTCAGTATTACGCTTGTCGTGTTGTTAGCAAATCAGTCATAACCTGAAAGGGGTAGCCCCCGGAGGAAATTTATAAAATCAGGACCGATCACCGACGACGACACCGCGCGCCTGGAGGGGGCACTGGGAAAATTAATCTGGGACATCCATAGAAATTAATCTGGGACACCCATAAATTTTCTCTCTGAAATCAAGGTGATACGGGGGCGTCTTTTGATTTTTCAGTATTACGCTTGCCGTGTTGTTAGCAAATCAGCCATAACCTGAAAGGGGCAGCCCCCGGAGGACATTTATGAAATCAGGACAGGTGGTTGAAAATGCTATCGGCGGTGCGCTTGAGCGTCTGGTCGATGGAGGGGAGGCTGTCTCCGCTTACGATGATGGTGAGGATTGGGTGGCCTTTTTTTATCTCGGCGCCGGGGGCCGGGATGTCCGCCGTTGCAAAAAAACTGGTTTCTCCCTCTGCGTGAAGGGTTGCCGGTAGCTCTTTGAATGTTAAATCCACCGGCGCGAACAGGTAGGCTTTGCCGATTAGCTCGCGGGGAGGGTTGTTTTCCCCCCGGGGGGGTGTTGACCGGATTCCGGCCTTCGCCGGAATGACGGCGTTGCGTTGCCCGTGAGGGGAGGGTTTGTCGACCGGATGCCGGCCTTCGCCGGAATGACGATGTTGCGTTGCCGATGATGGCACGATTTCTTCTTCTGCCGGATTCCGGCCTTCGTCGGAATGACGGCTGTAAGCGCCGGGGGGAAATTTGGTGGCTTGGCGCGCATTCGCCGCCCTCGCCGGTTGGGGTTCCGTTGACTGGCAGGCATCGCAGTGGATTTTGATGGCCTGATACCCGGTTGCCAACTCCAGCGCTTCGATTGATGCGGTGTATCTTGGATTGACCTCGATGGGGTAAATGCTGCCTTTGTGTTTTATGGCATCGACGCCGAACAATCCGGTCACTGCAAACTCGGCGGCGATGGTTTTTCCGATATGTGTCCATTGCTCCTTATCGGACGCCGTCAACTCCACGGGGCCTATGCTGCCGCAATAGCCGAACTCTCTTGCGTGAAATGCCGGCTGGCCGACTAATTGGCGCGTCACGCCTAATAGCCGGCAGCGCTTTTGGCCGCCGATGAATACTGCTGAAAAACTCTCCCCCGGGATATACTCTTGCAGGTAGTGGCGCGCATCGACGGGTTGATTTACATAGGGCGCGATGCCGATGCCGCCGGCGCTTCTCAGCGGCTTTACCAGCCAGTCGCGATTTGCCGCTTCGTCGGCTGCCGCAGTGTTGATGTCTGGGCTTGCCGGGGTCCCTGGGCGTGACCAGGTCGATTCCCCGGTTGCCGCAGCGTTGATGTCTGGGCTTGCCGGGGCCCCTGGGCGTGACCAAATCGATTCCCCGGTTGCCGCAGCGTTGATGTCTGGACTTGCCGGGGTCCTTGGATGTGACCAAGTCGATTCCCCGGTTGCCGCAACGTTGATGTCTGGGCTTGCCGGGGTCCCTGGGCGTGACCAAGTCGATTCCCCGGTTGCCGCAGCGTTGATGTCCGGGCGGGTGTCTCCGGGGCCGGGGGTCGGGTCTTTTACTTCGCCGGTCGGCGCCGTTTTGATTTTCGGGCAGGGAATATCGTTTCGTTGGAATACCTTGCGCAGTTCAAACGGGTCTCGCACCTTCTGGCAAACTTGCTTTGAATTGCCTAATAAGGGCCGTTGCCCGGATAATTTTTCCAGGACATCCAAATGATTTTCCAGCGCGCCGGTGAACATGAACGCCGCCGCCGCCGGCGCCTGCCGTATGAGTTCAATTATCCCTTCGGGGTAGTTGGCGGCGCCTGTTGCTTGTCCCTGGAACTGTTCCCTCAGGTCCTCGTCGCCGAATTGGTCCAGCCAATACGGCGCGTATCCGGCCCGATACGCTGAAAAAGCCGCGGCCCTGGCGCTGACGCCGACAATGATGAGTGGTGGCTTATCGTTCATGAGTTTTGCCATTATACTATGTCAATTCACTTGGGCGCTGACACCGTGGCAGGGCAAGGCCCGCTGTCAGGCTTCGATAAACGTCTTACGGGATCAAATAGTGGTGAAAAATATCGTCATCTTCTCCGAGAACCATGGCTGGCATGAGCGGCAACTGGCGAATGCGTTCAACAGGTGGGGGGGCAAGGCGCGAGTCGTCTCTTTAAGGGATTGTCATATTGGTTTTGAACGGGGCCTGACGGGGATACACATACCCGGTTTTGATAATACCCTGCCGGATGCTGCCTTTGTGCGCGCGGTGGCGGCGGGCAGTTTTGAGCAAGTCACTTTCCGGTTGGACGTCCTCCATGCGCTGAAGGATTCCGGTGTCATTGTCTATAACGACGCCGCCAGTATCGAGCGTACCGTGGATAAAGGCATGACCAGTTTCCTGCTGATTAAAAACCGCATCCCGACGCCTCCTGTCTGGGTCTGTGAAACCGCGGAGGCCGCCGCTGACGTCATCGAAACGCTGTTAAAAGACGGACGTCGCATAGTGCAAAAGCCCTTGTTCGGCAACTGTGGCAGGGGCTTGAAGTTGATCGACTCCGGGCATTACGAGCTGGACACGGACTTGATCAACGGCGTTTACTACTTGCAACAGTTCATCGATCAAGAGGGTCACAATGGCCGGGATTGGCGGGTGTTCGTCATCAATCACCAGGCCATCGCCGCCATGGAGCGGATTTCCGGGCATTGGGTGACCAACCGCGCCCGCGGCGGGGAGTGCCTGCCGGCTGTCCTCACGCCGGAATTAAGACGGCTCGCCGAGGCCGCGGCCAAAGTGACGGGCATTTCCTATGGCGGCGTTGACATCATCCGCGATAAGCAGGGCGCTTATTCAGTGCTCGAAGTCAACAGCGTGCCGGCATGGCGGGGATTGCAGTCCGTGTGTTCAACGAACATCGCCGACTTGCTGGTTGAGGACATTCTTCATGAGCGGTCTTCTCCCACTTCCGTTGCCTCCCACTCGTATAAAAAGTCTTGATTATCCCAGGTCGCGATTTGCCAAAACCTTGTTTTTCCATGTAATCGGTTCAAGGAACTCCTTGAGCAAAATTACCCCTGGGTGTGTTGCAATTCTATGCGATGGAATCATGTTGTTACCTCCAATATCCCGTTAATGATAATCAATGACTTGGACATCATAAGCAAAATTAATCTGGGACACCCATAAATTTTCTCTCTGAAATCAAAAATTAATCTGGGACACCCATAAATTTTCTCGCTGAAATCAAGGTAATACGGGGACGCCTTTTGATTTTCCGGTATTACGTTTGTCGTGTTGTCAACAAATCAGTTGTAACCTGAGAGGTAGCTGGTTACGCTAAAATATGATTGTCAGCTTCCGCCGTGAGGGTCTGAAGCTCCTTAAGGAGACCAATAATTCCCGCCCTATCAGGAAAACGAGCGGGGCTTCCGGGGGCCGCTTGCCGATGAAGCGGGCGGCGGTAACCGACAATGCCATGGAGCAAAAATTGTCATTCTCAAAATACGACGTTGCGGGTTCCGGCTACAGAATTTATCACGGCGATTGTGTTGATGTATTGCAAAAGCTGCCGGAAAAATCAGCAAAACTTATCTTCGCTGACCCTCCTTACAATTTACAACTCAAGCAGGAACTGCTCAGGCCTGACCAAACCAGGGTGGATGGCGTTGATGACAGCTGGGACAAATTTTCATCTTTTGAGAGTTACGACGAATTTACCAGGCAATGGCTGACCGCTTGCCGCAGGGCGCTGTCGGATGATGGCGCCATTTGGGTTATCGGCTCTTATCACAACATCTTCAGGGTCGGCAAAATCATGCTGGATTTGGGCTACTGGATACTCAATGACGTGCAGTGGCATAAGACAAATCCCATGCCCAATTTCAGGGGGGTGCGCTTTACCAATGCAACGGAAACCCTGATATGGGCGAAGAAGTCGGAAAAGCAGAAAAAATATACGTTCAACCACCAGGTGATGAAACAACTCAATGGCGGCAAGCAGATGACGTCGGTCTGGCCAATACCCCTTTGCACGGGTGGGGAACGCATCAAGGATGAGCGGGGTAAAAAGGCGCATTCGACGCAGAAACCGGAGGCCCTGTTGCAGCGGGTGATTTTATCAAGCAGCAACGAAGGCGACCTGGTGCTGGACCCGTTTTTGGGCAGTGGCACAACTTGCGCGGTTGCCCGGAAATTGAACAGAAAAAGTATTGGAATAGAACAGGAAGCCGAATATGTGAAAATAGCGGAAACCAGGCTGAAATCCATCAATCCTGAGCTCTTTCGACATTTACGCATAAAAGAACCCCCACCGGAAAAGTTGCGGCGGGTGAGTATGCAGCAGCTTGTGGAAGCCGGGTATTTACAGGAAAACCAGAGGCTTTATACAAAGGATAAAAGTCATTCGGCGGTGGTTTTGCCGGACGGCAGGATACAAAACGGCATGGGTATCGGCTCGATACATAAAATCGGCGCATTGTTGAAAAACGCCGAGGGTTGTAATGGCTGGATGTACTGGCATTACGAAGAAGCAGGCTCACTGAAACTCCTGGATGAGAAGCGCAACTTCTACAGGGAAAATCATGGAATGTGATAAGTTTGCGTATTACACGGCAAGGCTGCCACGTCATAATAACAGATTTAGAAAACAGATTTAGGACACCCATAAATTACCTCAATTCAGTGAGACAGATTTAGGACACCCATAAATTACCTCAATTCAGAGTACCTCAGTTCAGTACCTCAATTCAGGATATCCATAAATTGACATTCGGTCGGATGTTGGTATCATTGGCAGCACAGGATGACCTGACCCCTACAGGAGGTAGCCATGACCATTGCACGACGCCAACAAATCTGCCTGGATGAAACCCCAGAGGTGGCCCCATTTATCTGAACAACATTTTTCATTTCTTAAGTGGATCCGCAGCCCCTGTTATGCCGCCTCCTGTGAAGGCAGCGAGTTAAAGTAAACCTGATCCGGTGTTTGCCGGTCAAGTGTTGAGTGTGGCCGGCGTTGATTGTAAAAGTTAAAGTAATGGGCGATCTTCGATTTTGCGTCACGGGTCGATTCATACGCATGCAGATACACGTGCTCGTATTTCACCGTGCGCCAGAGGCGCTCAACGAAGACATTATCCCGCCAGGCCCCCTTGCCATCCATGCTGACCTGAATACCGTTGTCGGATAGATACCGGGTAAAGGCCAGGCTGGTAAACTGGCTGCCCTGGTCGGTATTCATGATCGCCGGGGTCCCGTGTTCCCTGATGGCCTGTTCCAGCGCATCCAGGCAAAACTGTGCATCCATGCTGATAGAGACCCGATGAGACAGCACACGACGGGAATACCAGTCCATCACCACCGTCAAATAGACGAACCCCCGGGCCATCGGGAGATACGTAATATCCATCGCCCATACCTGATTAGCCCGGGTAATCGGCAGCCCCCGGAGTAAATACGGATAAATCTTATGCTCCGGATGCCGTTTTGTGGTCTTAGGCTTGCGATACAGCGCCGCTACGCCCATTTTCCGCATCAACGTACCCATGTGCTTGCGGCCCACGTTGAAACCTGCCTGATTGAGCATATCCCGGAGCATACGGGCCCCGGCAAAGGGATAGTCCAGGTGTAACCGGTCAATCCGGTTCATGAGCGCCTGGTCCCGTTCGCTCACAGGCTGCGGGAGATAGTAAATACTGCTGCGGCTGAGACCCAGCGCCGCCGCCTGTTTCGTCAACGGTAATGAATGTGCCGGGTCGATCATTGTCTTGCGCTCAGCAGGCCGGCCTGGTTGAGCGCACCCTCTAAAAAATCGTTCTCCAATGCCAATGCGCCGATTTTGGCGTGCAGTGTTTTCACATCCACCGGCGGGGCCGATGGACCGCTCCCCTCAAACGCCGCCGAGGCGCGGGCCAGCAACTGGCTCTTCCATTGTGTGATCTGGTTGGCGTGTATATCGAAGTGTTCCGATAATTCCACGAGCGTTTTATCGCCCTGTACGGCGGCCAGGGCCACCTTGGCCTTAAAGGCCGATGAATGGTTTCTGCGAGGTCGTTTTGCCATGATAAGCTCCTGTATTGGTTGCATCAGCATGCAGTAAATTCAGCTGCTTATCCACTTAAGTCAGTGTCCAGTTTTTCGGGGCCACCTCTGACCCGCGCTGTCCGGCGACGGGTTGCACTCGTCCTGAATAAGCTGAACCCGGCTGTGTCGGGCAAAAGCAGGACTGCCTCTCAGAGGCGGAGAATAATAATACGTCATCATCAAGCGAGAAAGCGCATTCTCCTGAAAAATCCCAGAGCCATTTCCATCTAACCCAATCTATGGATGTCCTAATTTATGTGTCCTTATTTATGTCCTAATTTACGGGTGCTAATTTATGGGTGTCCTTATTTGATCTCTTTCCTTATTTGATCTCTTATTTGATCTCTTTTTTAGTGTTATTTCCACAGGCATATCCTTTATGGCATATTTTTCTCAAAATACCAGTTCTGGATGTATGCCATATCTTGAGGACTCTCTGAATACCTGACTTCAAACACCTGTTCGTTGGCGGGGACGTGGTTGCTATGTTCTTGCGCTTCTTCTAATTCATTCAACAGGATGGACTGTTCCTGGCTCGTCACCACGGGGCATTCATAATGTTTGTTCATGTATTTCAACGGCCCTGACTTTTGCAGCCGATTTTTGACGAACTCAAAATGCCTTATCAGCCTGTCGTGCAAATAATCATTTGAAAAATTGACGATATGGCGGGCAATGGGGCTAATCGCATGTTGAAAACTCTCGTCGATTTCAACGCCGATGCTGTTGCGCCCTGATGTCATCGCCGCCGCAATCGTAGTTCCCGTGCCCAGGAACGGGTCGAGCACCACGTCGCCTTTCACGGAATACATATTGATCAGGCGGCAGGCTAATTCATACGGAAAGGCCGCGCTCCGCAATCTCGACACTTCATCGGAAAGTCCCTGATCCGTTCCTTTGATATCCATCCAGACATCCGAATACCAGATATTCCTTTCTTCCCAAAACAAGGCGCTTTCGCATCTATTCTGTTTTTCATCTGCCGTCTTGAATTCTCTCCTGGAATTTTTTCTCACGATCAGGATGTACTCGTGCTCCAGGGTCACGTAAGCGCCGGCGGGCAGCATACCCGACCCCATGAATTTATTGGGGCATTGGTCTATTTCCGCCAGAGGATATCGGGCAGCGCTGAAAACCCGATATTCAAGAGGTAATTCAAAATGTTCGCATGATTGGGATACAGGCAAAAATCATCGCCTGTTTTCCGCGTTGCATCGCCGATATTGATGCAGGCAAATCGATTGTCCTTCAAGACCCTGAAAACCTCGTCCCATACGGGCCGGAGAAGCTCGTGCATCAACTCATAAGCCTGCTTGGCGTCTCCAGTCTTCAATGCCCTTTGGATAGCTGAATTTTGGCTGCCGAATACCTGGTCCCACATGCCGATCATGGGATACGGTGGAGACGTCACCACCAAGTCCACGCTTTCCGAGGGTATTTGCTTCAGCTCGCGTGCGTCTTGATAAAAAATCTTATGTGTCGTTTTCACGGGTAATCCGCCATAGAAGCTGATTTTACCATTTCCCGACTGTCAAAATCCGTATGGCTTTAGCGAAGCGAATGCCGCGCCGCTTTCAGTAGTCCGAATTGACGCTATAGTTAGACACGGTTATACTTGGTTATAACTTTCGTAATAACCTGATGAGGGCGCCTGCCATGTTGAAAGTCAAGGTTACACCAATTGGAAACTCAATGGGAATATTGCTTCCAAAAGAAGCGCTGACAAAACTCAAGGCTGACAAGGGCGATGTGCTGTACTTGATTGATGGGCCAGGGGGCTTGACCCTCACACCTTACCGGCAAGATTTTGAGGAACAGATGGAAGCCGCCGGGAAGGTGTTGAAGAAATACCGCAATGCTCTCCATGAGTTGGCAAAATGAACAAACCCCTATGGGTGGCCTACCTCTGGGAAAAAGTCCTGCTCCATGAGTTGGCGAAATGAACAACCCCCTATGGGTCCTGCCAGAAGTAGTAATAGCGGTTCACCAGATGTTACTCGAAGAGCACGGCGGATTGCCGGGAATACGTGATGAAGCCTTACTTGATTCCGCATTAAGCCGACCGAGACAACGCTTTGCATATGGTGACAAATTTTCGGTATTCGACCTCGCTGCTTCATATAGTTACGGACTGGCGAAGAACCATCCGTTTATGGATGGGAATAAGCGAATTGCACTATCCGTCGGGGCAATATTTTTAGAAATGAATGGATATTCCCTTAATGCCCCTGAAGCGGAAACTGTCGTAATTTTCGAGCAACTGGCCGGCGGCGATTTGAGTGAGGAAAATCTTGCTGACTGGTTCAAAATATCATCCGTTCCGAATGTCTGACGTCCATGACCAACCCAATAACCGGCGTATTTGTAGAGGGCGTAGCGAACGAAAACACGTCCGGGTTGGCAGTCTTGTTATGCGTCAATTGCCATTATGGGTTGAGCATGATTCTTTGGCTTGTGAATTGATAAATCATGAGTTGTCTGGAGATTGAGCCAGAACTCAGGCGATGTATTGAATGTCTCCGAGAACAGCCACGCTGTATCAGGAGAAACTCCCCGCTTGCCCCTGACAATTTCATTGATCCGCTGTACAGGAATGCCAATGTGAGATGCAACGGCTTTTTGTGACAAGCCCATCGGTTCAAGGAACTCCTTGAGCAAAATTACCCCTGGGTGTGTTGCAATTCTATGCGATGGAATCATGTTGTTACCTCAGTCATTGCCATCATCTTCACCCCCAGCGGTTCAATTTTATTATTCTTGATTTCTTTGTGTTTGGAAATATAATATTTATTGATTTTGTTTTTTATGTATTTCTTGAGGATTTTATAATGTCAGAATTTATATCAATGGTTGATATTTGGAAGATTTTATCTGTATTAGTTGCATTTTTTGGTATTTTTGTCGCAGTTATTCTTGGGCTGGTGAAAATGTTTAGTGTTTGGGTTATAAAAGTAATGGATTATGGATTTAAGGAAGTAAGTGCGAAAATTGATGCAGGAACCAGGGAACATGATACTTTTCGGGATGAGATAAAGATGCTTAGGGAAGAAGGTAATAGTGATCGGAAAGAATTGTATAAAGCGATTGGAGCTTTGAACAAAGCCCAGACGTGAACCGCCCCGGGAATCCCGGAGACTCGTCAGGTTGTTGCCCCCAATATCCTGTTAATGATAACAGGATGAAAATTAAATGCCGATGAAGCGGGCGACAGTAACCGACAAGGAACGCTTGCTGTCATCCCTGTCAGGAAAACGAACGGAGCTTCCGGAGTCTGCTTGCTGATGAAGCGGGCGACGGTAACCGACAATGCCATGGAGCAAAAATTGTCATTGCTCCATCCTCTCAAGAAATGGAGTCTCCGGCAAACCCGGGGCGGTTCAGTTCTCGAAGTCGCCCTTGGGCTTTCTCGGCAACAGCCTCGTCTATGAGGAAGTCCAGCTTGCCAGACGCCGCATCTTGCTCGATTTCCATCTCCCATTGCTCCCAATCTCTTTCAAAGAACCATTGTTGCAAGTACGCATACTCTTCCAAAGGAAGAGAGATAATTGCTGACTGAATTTCTTCCACTCTTGACATCATGAACACCTCTTTCAATTTTCTACTGTGTCCGAACAGCGCCATTCTCATCCCTACCCTTATAATTGTAGCCCCCCGCAATACGCTGTTCAATGGCTTGTTCCAGTTCAGCGCATAATGCCTCGCATCACCGGCTGTACAGAGTACAGAGGTGGCCCCGTTTATCTGAACAACTTTTTTCATTTCTTAAGTGGATCCGCAGCCCCTGTTATGCCGCCTCCTGTGAAGGCAGCGAGTTAAAGTAAACCTGATCCGGTGTTTGCCGGTCAATACGGTTCATGTGTCAACAGGAAATTAAAATGTCCACTTTTCAGGATTCTAAAATGTCCCGGAATTTAATGGCGCACAAGGTCTCATAGCTTATACTATGTATATTCAGACCATACATATCATGGAATAAATTCGTGTATCAATTCGGATTACTACGCTGGTCGAATTGCTATAATGAGACGTGTGAGAGCCTTGGATAATATTTCGATTCCACACCCCTTTCCCTACCAGGGAAGCAAGCGAGGGATTGCGCGGCATATCCTTCCATATTTCCCTGGTGACGTGCATCGTCTTATCGAGCCTTTTTGCGGGGCCGCCGCGGTTTCCATTGCCGCTGCCGTATATGGCTTGGCGAACCGGTTTTTACTGAATGACCTGAACAAACCACTCATGGATTTGTGGAAAGCGATCCTGGAAAGACCAAACAAGTTAGTGGATGACTATGAACAACTCTGGAACAAGCAGTACCCGGACAAAAAAGCATTTTTCTTCAGGACGCGGGAGGAATTTAATTCTTCTCACCAACCTCACCACTTGCTGTATCTGCTGGCGCGAATTGTAAAAGGTTCAGTCAGGTATAGCTCTGAGGGGTTATTTAATCAGAGTGCGGACAACCGCCGTTCGGGGATGCGTCCTGGTACCATGCGCCAACAAATTCTTGGGGTTTCTGCCTTGCTTGCTCGAAAAACGGTTATTTCAGCAGAAGATTTTCGCCAAGTGGTACCAAAAACAAAGAAAAAAGATTTAATCTACATGGACCCGCCTTACCAGGGAACATCATTCACCAGGGATCATAGATATTATAATGGCCTTGCCTATGATGAATTCATTCAAGTCCTTGAAATAATGAATGAGAATAATGTGTCATACATTATCAGTTATGACGGACAAACCGGGGGGAAATCCCATGGTAAAACGCTTCCTTCGAACCTCTCCCTGAAACATCTGCTCATTCACGCCGGCAGGTCAAGCCAGGCAACTCTCTTAGGCAATAAACACGAAACCGTCGAATCATTATACCTTTCTCCTGCGTTAGTGGAACGTTTGCATAGTGAACAACGCATGCCGATCAAACCCGTTTCACAAGTACAGCCGGAACTGGCTTTTTTATGAATAGTAAAGGCCGGCGTTATTATGCCCAGATCAGCCCATCAGTTCTTGCCTGTCGTCTCATGTAGTATAACAGGCATGTCTCGATTATCATCCGGAAGCAAGGGCATCAATTGAACGTGGCTTGGCAGATTCACAGGCTGGCCGTAAAGGTGAGAACGAAAATGAATGAAACATATACAGTTGTTATCGAGAGAGATGAAGACGGCTACTATGTAGGCAGCGTTCCTGCGTTGCCGGGATGCCACACTCAGGCCAAGTCGATCGGCCAACTGATGGAGAGAATGGAAGAAGCCATCGCACTATGGCTTGAGGTCGGGAAGGCCCCCGAACCAAATCCGCTTGAGTTGGTCGGCATCTGAATATCAAGAACTTATAAATATCAGTGTTAAACTTGGGTCAGGTTTTGCTCTGGTGAGGCCCATCACCAACGGTGGCTGAAATTCTGTTTTTCAACTTCTCTCGTAAACCTTCCGGGTTTTCCTTTCTCCAAACGATATGATTAAATTGTCGGGTGTCAAAATGAACTGTATTAATTAGGTCCTCGCGACATGCAAAAATAACGGGGATGTTCAGCCCATACGCAAATCCTGCTTCGTAATATACGCCACCACGCGCTTTCTCAGGCTCTGAAGTAAAATCGGCCACCAGAAACCGTGAGCGCCTAACCTCTGCGATAATCTCATCATCTATCTTGTTGTTGTGTTCCTTACGATCTATTCGGAGTGGCTTGTAACCGGCGTCCTCAATGCCTGGTTTAAAACCGTTTTCCCACGCTTTATTCATTGAAGCATCAAACCACATGGCAACAAACGCTTGGTCTGAGAGGGCCTGAGTTCCTCTCAATTCCTCAAGACGCCGGTATCCTGCAACAGTAATGATTAGAGACCAGGGATGCTCTAAACCCTTTACCAAGCCCATTTCCTCAGCTTGCTCCGCTAAAAATCGAAGTTCACCTTCGTTTATCAGTGAAGTTGCGGCCAGTATCTCCTCCAACACTTGCGATATATCGATATGCTGCCCAATCACACTTGTTTTCGAGTCAAGAAACTGGAGCAAGTAGTCCATTCTCGTTGACACTGGCGGCATGGGCCAGCGCTTTACCTGTTCCAGAATTTGGGAATTAACTTCTGGAATGTCCCCCGATAGATTCTTCTCATAAATCCATCTTGAAAGTTTAACTTTTGAGGTGTCCTCAAATCTTGCTGGGAACATAACTGATGCAGTACCCGTAATTTCATAGCGTCCTCCCGCGCGACGGGAAGAAACAATCAAAGCATCCTTGCCACCTAGTGGATGGTGTATCTCGCAAGGAGTTTGCCAAATTGGGCATTTTGATTTACTCATATCAAGTCAAATTTACATACGGTAAAACCTTGGGCAGTTGAAATCGCGATAATACCACAGACTACCGACACAGCGATCTGGGCAGGCTCATTGATTGCTATGATGCATACGCTTATTTTCGTCTTTACAGTTCGTGGAAAGTGGGTCCGGGTGGTTGCTGAAGCATATGCGCGACGGCTCTTGGAAGCCTGCGACATGCTGACAGATAACCAACCTGTCCCCGAATATAGCGCGTGAGTTCTCTAATAGCGGTTACCCCTGATTAGGGTTGACGAAGCTAGCTACCCTGTTAAAATTAGCTCAATTCGGGGGGTATCGGGTTGCCCACAGACGCATATACTGAGATTATTGAAAGTTGGTGGAATGCTTGCCCACGAATAACCCGCGGCAACATTGCGGGTGGTCTGGTGATTTTGGAAAACTTGCGGGACGACCTTGCCTTCAATATCGAAAGTCATAAGACCGAAGGCAGTGATCAATTAAAGAACGCTAGCCGCGCGAATGTTCAGAGGATTCTGGCGCGTTTCCAAGAGACAAGGGTCCTGTTGCAGGAAGGCGGAAGAACTAATCGGGGCTTGATGACAAATCTTACGCCCTTGTTAGCCAGCTTGCGCGACAGTAATATTATCAGGTTGAAACAGGGAGACAGGGATATGGCGATTGACAAAATGCAATCATTTTTAGCTGATCGGGCCAAGGACTTATTTAATGCCGACAAGATTTCATTTGAATATAGCTCCAATATAAGTTCGCGTGAAATCGTTGACAAAATTCTGGAAGCGGCTGGCAACCGTCAAAAGATTGGAGAAGTTGCGGAATACCTTGTTGGCGCTAAACTTGCCCTGCGGTTCCCCTCCTACGATATAAGAAATTCAGCGGCAAGCGCAGCCGACGAACAAACGGATGAGCAGGGGGATTTTCGGATAAATGATTGCGTTTTCCATGTAACCGCATCTCCCAACCGGGGTCATTACGACAAGTGCAACAGAAATCTCGCTAATGGCCTCAGGGCATTTCTCTTGGTTCCAGATGAAAAACTGTCAGGGGCGCGCCAAATCGCGGAACAAGATATAGGCAAGGGGGTTTCAGTCGAGTCGATACAATCATTCGTCTCGCAAAATATTGAAGAACTATCCGCTTTTGCTGGTGATAAAGTTGCAGAGAATCTCAGGTCGCTCCTGGAAAAATATAATGAAAGAGTCGGCGAAGTGGAAACAGACTTGTCTTTACAGATAAAAATCCCGACATCGCTGAAACGGTAATATGGCCTGCGCATTATCAACCCGGCAAGTAGAATGTCCTGACGCGCAGGCGGCGGCTTATTCGCTGACCGTGGCCGAATACTTACAGATAAAAATCCCGACATCGCTGAAACGGTAATATGGCCTACGCATTATCAACCCGGCAAGTAGAATGTCCTGACGCGCAAGCGGCGGCTTATTCGCTGACCGTGGCCGAATACTTTGCGGGGATAGGCTTGTTTCGCATGGGGCTTGAAAATGCCGGCTGGAAGGTCGCCTACTCGAATGATTGGAATCCTGAACGGGCGCAGATGTACAGGGGGTTCTTCGGTGATAGTTACGAAGTCAAAGACGTGTTCTCCATCGCCGCGGGAGATGTTCCCCGAGTTACCTTGGCAACCTGTTCTTTCCCCTGCATAGACCTGTCGCTGGCTGGAAATCTCCAAGGACTGAACGGCGACCACTCCAGCGCCTTCTGGGGATTTCACGATATATTGAAAGCTCAGGGAACGCGGATGCCGCCAATGGTCTTGCTGGAGAATGTGGCGGGCTGGCTATCAGCCAATCAAGGCAGGGATTTTTATGCCGTGGCCGAGGCGCTTAACGAACTCGGGTACGCCTGCGATTCGTTCATGCTGAACGCCCGTTGCTTTGTGCCGCAGAGCCGGCCACGGGTGTTCATGATCGGCGTAAGCGAGGTTCATTTCCCCGATAGCCGCCACCGCAAAGCCCCCCTTTATTCTTCCAGGTCCGAGCGGCTTTTACCCCTGAAATTGAAAAAACTGATGTGGAACAATGACCGCATCCGTTGGACTCACTTGGACATTCCGGAACCGCCGCCTGACAAGAGCCGGGGGTTTTCGGAGGAAATAGTCGAAGAATTATTGCCTGACGACCCACGTTGGTGGCCCCGCGAAAAAGTTGAAAAACACCTCGATATGATGTCGCCGCCACATCTGGCGATGGTGGAAAATTTGGCGGGGGTCAAGGGACGAGAAACAACGAGAACGTTCTACCGCCGCCGCCGCGTGGCCGGGCAACGGGCGGAAGTGCGTTCAGACGACATCGCAGGTTGTCTTCGCACCGCCGTCGGCGGCAGCGGGAAACAATTCCTGGTGGCGGCAGGAAATGGCGCAATCCGCATGCGCACACTGACGGCCAGGGAGTATGCCCGCTTGCAAGGCGTGCCTGACTCATTTCCCATTACAGCTAATTCCGAGCGGCAATCTCTCAACGCTTTTGGCGACGCAGTGTGCGTCCCTGTGGTGTCATGGATTGCCCAAAGGATTTTGGCGCCATTAGCAAGGAAGCTTAAGCCGCAGCAGATATAGCAGTTCCGGCCTTCGCGCAGTGGCGGCGATTTCATAACCGGATGAGCTATGGCTGACAGCGTATCGCCGGAAGTCCGCAGCCGAATAATGGCGCGGGTTAAATCAAAGGGCATGAAGCCGGAGATGCGCGTGCGACGCTTGCTTCACAGCCTCGGTTATCGTTACCGCCTGCACCGGCCTGATTTGCCCGGCCGGCCTGACTTGGTTTTCCCGTCACGTCGCAAGGTTATATTCGTAAACGGCTGTTTCTGGCATCGCCATGCCAGTTGTGACCGGGTTCGCATCCCCGCCGCCAATCGGGCTTACTGGTTGGCCAAGCTGGAGCGCAACCAAGCCCGCGATATCCGCAACATCGCATTGCTGGAAAAAAACGACTGGGCAGTTATAACGATATGGGAATGCCAATTACAAGATATATCGGCGACCACCAACCGTCTCCTGACCTTCCTCGAACAGCCTGGGACAGGACACATATAGCGTGACCATGGGTCCTGGCCTGGCAGACGTTTTCAGGACGGCAGCATTTTTGGGTGGGATTCCAATTCCGTCTTGAGAATCAATCTGGGACACCCATGAATCAATCTGGGACACCCATAAATTTTCTCGCTGAAATCAAGGTAATACGGGGACGCCTTTTGATTTTCCGGTATTACGTTTGTCGTGCTGTCAACAAATCAGTTGTAACCTGAGAGGTAGCTGGTTACGCTAAAACATGATTATCAGCTTCTGCCATGAGGGTCTTAAGCTGCTTTACGGCAAAGGAGTCCGAAAGCGGATATAACCTGAGTATATTGACAAGATCGAACGTATCCTGGCGCGCCTGGATGAGGTGAACCGCCCCGGGAATTCCGGAGACCCGTTAGTTTGAGTCATGCCGCTTTGCATGACCGGTTATACCTATCATAGTACATCTGTTCATACTCAGCCGGTGGCACATGGCCGAGCGGCGCCAACAGGCGCCGATTATTGAACCAGTCCACCCAATTCCAGCGTCGCATATTCCACCTCATCAATGGTCTTCCATGGCCCCCGCGTTCGGAGCACTTCCGTCTTGTACAAGCCGATGATGGTCTCCGCCAGCGCATTGTCATAGGAATCCCCCACACTGCCCACGGAGGACTCTATCCCGGCCGCCGCCAGGCGTTCGGTATACCGGATCGACAGATACTGGCTGCCGCGGTCACTGTGATGAATCAACCCTGTGGTACCGTGCCGTGACCACAGGGCCTGTTCCAGTGCGTCCAGCGCCAAGTCGGTGCGCAGGCAACGGCTGACCCGCCAGCCCACGATGCGCCGGGCAAACACATCCACGACAAACGCCGCATAAGCAAAGCCCGACCGGATGGCCACGAACGTGAGGTCCGCCACCCATAACCGGTTCGGCCCGGTGGCGGCAAACTGCCGGTTTACCCGGTCCGCCGGTTGCGGCAACGTCTCATCACGCACCGTCGTCCAGCGCTTTGCGCCGCGCCTCACGCCCTGTATTTCAAGCTGTTTCATCAGTCGCGCCACCGTACAACGGGCCACAGCACACCCTTCCCGTTGCAGCTGGCGCCACACCTTCCTGACGCCGTATACCTGGAAGTTGTCCGCCCAGATACGCCGTATCTCCCGGCATAGCGCCCGGTCCCGTTGCGCCCGAGCTGGCAACCGCCCCGGGTCTGCGGCCCGGGCCTTGTGCTCATAGTAGGTTGATGGGGCGACCGGCAACTGCTTGCAGACCGGCTCGACCCCAATGCCTTCCCGGTGTTGGTCGATGAAGGTCACCAGCTCGCCGGTTAGCGGTCGAGCTCCGCCTGGGCGAAAAAAGCCGATGCCTTACGCAGAATCTCGTTGGCCCGCTTCAGTTCCCGATTCTCGCGTTTCAACTCCCGCAATTGGTCACGCTCAGCACTGGTGAGACCGGCACGTTGACCTTGGTCAATCTCGGCGCGTCTCACCCATTTACGCAACGTTTCCGCGGTACAGTCAATCTTAGCGGCGATGGAAGTAAGTGCGGCCCATTGGGAGTGATAGTCTTCCTGGCGCGCCAGCACCAGCCGCACGGCTCGTTCCCGGACTTCCGGGGGATAGCGTTTGTGTCTGTTCATTGCTCCATCCCCTCAAGAAATGGAGTCTCCGGCAAACCCGGGCGGTTCACAAGGAAGAAATGACAGGGGTGTGGGAAACTGACTATTAATTCATCGATCAGAAATCGACTAACGATAAAATATCGGGCGCTCAGCTTGAGTCTTAAATATATTTTGCTGTAAGTACTCAATGCGATCCTGATATTGCTTTTCCGCGACTGCTGGTAATTCAATTCTAGCGCGTTGCCAATCATCTAATTTAATTGGTACATCCTGTAATGGGGGAGAAATACGCAACAAGTTTTCTGGCCCGATTAATAATTCAGCTTGACCCAAGACATTCTGCGACTGTAGATGCATGGCGGCAAATATCACTTCACGCCATTGCCACTTTCCGCCTGACATATGTTTTTCATCGTGAACATAATAAGGTGAATCACCACAGCCAATACTCAATACACGGATCCGCTCTGGGGGGACGTTAAAACATGCCAGTGTATCGACAATGCCTAGCATAACTGGATTGTTCGCCCAGACGCCACCGTCAACGAAAGTGAACTGCCCCGCTTTAAATGGTTGAAAAAACGTGGGGGCGGCGGAGGTTGCACGTGCTACGGTAGTAAGTTTTTCCGCTGCGTCTAAGTGATAATCCGGGTGGTGAGGTGTTTTAAATATATAAACTTCGCTGAACTTACCTTCAAATGAGGGGATACAGAGTCGACTGTGACTGTCCCGTAGGATGCGGTATCCCAATACTTCATTAAGTAATGTATTCAGTGGTTCATGGTTGTACCTGTAGAGAAAATTATTAAATACCGATGCCTTTTTATTTTTGATCCAACCAAGCCAACTATCGGATTTCGCTGGAAAAATTTCCTGGCCACGTTCCATGTACATAGACAACATGTCTGTTGATGTGAGATTGTTAGCCAAACCAAGAGCAATGATGCCGCCGGTTGATGTGCCAGTGATCAGATCAAAGTACTTGGCAACCGATTGTCCTTTCAATAACTGTTGTTCCACCTGCGCAAGCAGCGCGGCCGGAAATATCCCTTTAATACCACCTCCATCAATGGAAAGAATGGTGAAATCTTTATCAATCGGCCAATCCAGACGTTGCCGACGTTCTTTTGACACATAATGTGATCGACATTCTGTCATGGAAAGTTATTTTCTGTGTCGCTGGCGTCGTCTCTGTCTCTCGGTGTCATGTCCTCCACCTTGCCATTCTCCAGTAGCACGCCAGCCTTCGTAACAAGCCAACCACTCGCTGGTCCAGGGGATACAGATTGAAATTGGTTCATAGGATGTCCACTCACCATAATCATACAAACACAATATCGGTCGATCAGGCCATACATGATTATCAAATGTATGTGGGATACAGGTATCGGGGTCTTCTTCCCGTCGCTGTATTAAGGGGCTGACAACTTCGATTTTCGGTTTATACTTTTGGATGCCTGCAAAGGGAAAACTCACCGCGCTGTACAATATTTGGACAATATATCTCTTACTAAGGGGCCGTAAGGTCCCTTCCCAGAGCAGGGCGCAGCCAGCGTTCGACTCCAATATAAAGTTTGGCCAATCCTCAGCCATTACATCCACCTGTTCTGCCAGTGACAATTGATGCACTATTTCTTCTCACCGTAAAAATTGTGAGGTTGGCTTTGACGTAATGAGTTTGCTGCAATTACCGACGCGGGCGCAGCCACGATACCGGAGGCAGCCAGATCAATTTTGCCATTGGTCGGATTGTATCGTGACCTACCGGTATCAATTCGCTGGCCCAACTGGTCATTGAAGTCCGCAATCACCTTGTGCGACGGATTTTCACCGAACAACTTTGATAAAATTTTTTTCATCTCATTGAGATCAAGGCCAGATGACAGCCGTGTCAGCTGGAATGATAAATCTGTCAAATCATCAAGAAATACTTTTTGCTCTGTTAGATTCGCTGGCCAACGATCACTGAATACATCAACTTTACAGGTCGGATTAGTGACGGTAATTAATTGACCTTGAGATTGGCAGTCCTGAAACAGTTTCAACAATTTTCCAGCTTGGAATTTTAATTCTGCAGATAAACGACCATTGTCCAGTTTGGAGTCTCCCATCAACTTGGCCAACATCACCGACGGTGGCTGCCGTCCGCTCCGACTGTCATATTTCACGTTACGCCAACGTTTCACCAGCTGTAACGCAACTGTCACTACTGATTTTTGATAAAAGGGGTCAAGTTTCGGGACATCTTCCAATTGTGCTTCTGCGAAGATCATTCCACGTTCGTAACGAGCAGTTCTTTCTGCAAAGGCAAGAGCAAAATGCTGATCCGGTCGCGTTTGAATTTTATACCACTCACTAAAACCATACGGGTTAGCAATAATTTTTTTATCTTGATCGGTAGGATCTTCGGGGTTGCTGTGGAAGATGTGACTGGTCCGGGGTGGCTGAGCTGATATCCGGATAGCTGGCGTAATATCCAAGTGCATCCCATCGGCATAATAAACCGTGACACAACGTGAATTTCGTTTTGTCATATTGTAATACTGTGTTCCCTTCTTATCTTTAATCGCAATGTATAAGATAGTCAGTACCTTGCTCGGAATGAAACCTGCACTTAATAACAGCTCAGCGATGATATCGAGATCAAATTCATCATTTTTCAATTTCGGTGAGATGGTTGAACCAATTGCCATCGAACCTTGTGGGTACAACAAGCTCACCCGTTCATGCAATGGACTATCTGACCGTTCAATCCATTCTGTTAATGCTTCGTATCGCTCGACAGCAAGTTTGTGATTGGTTCTGGATAGCTGAATGCGCATGGCGATATCAGCCAACAACACATCCAGGGTATCTGTAAGGGGTAATGTGTTTAAGCTTCTTAGTGACATATTCCGCTCCATAATAGATGGATCAGTAAATTAAAATTTCACGGTTCCGCCATTGACCAATCTTGGTAATTACGGTACTGTTGTGACTTCAAACACCGAAAAATATTATGTTAATAATAATTAACTATTTGATTTAATTAAAATAATTATATGTTCGTTGTTTGAATAGACAACAGTATATTTTATGTTAACTGATTTGTCAAGGGGGATCAACATGTTACAATTTGGCGATGTTTTAAAACTGTGCCGTGAACAGCGGGGCTTAAGTCTCCGTGAACTAAAAACCCTCTCCAAAATAGACCACGCCTATATTCATCGCCTAGAAAACGGAGACAAAAACTCACCGTCTGATCACGTCTTCACTGCCCTAGTTCGCGCACTCAAAGTCACCCCGCGTATGCGTGATATACTCAATGCACTACGCAACATTGAAGGCGTACCAGACGCCTTGTTTGAGGCAATGCAGGTAAATGAAGCTCGCAGTATTCTTGCCTTTGAGACCGCCACCAAAATGAGTTTTCGGGGGGAACGTCCGTCCACCGTGGAAGACTGGGACAAGCTAATGGGGGACCTAGATGAAAAATTCTTCCAACAATGAGGTTGGTGAACTAACAGCTATACTCAAAGCAGGCGATTTTATTCAAAAGGCTGGTATTTCTTCAGTACCGGTACGATTGGAACAATACCTGATTAAGGCCGGTATCAAACTCATCCCGGATACGCGGCTTAAAGACACAGAAGCCGGCCGCGTTATCCCATTACCGGATCAAACCATCATAGAGGTCAATAGTAAGCATTCAATTGAACGTCAGAGATTTACCGTACTGCATGAAATCGCCCATATCATATTAGAGCTACCGTCAAAGCACACCTCTATTACGACAACAGATTCGTTATACACGTACTCAAAAAGGCCAGAGGAAGAGATCCTCTGTGATATCTTTGCAGCCGAGTGTTTGTTCCCCCGTCAGTTCTTCAAACCAGACGTAAATCAAACTGAGCCCTGTATGGATGCTGTTGATGATCTTGCGAAGCAATACCAAGCATCCTTGACAGCGACTGCCTCACGTTATGCTGCTAATACTGATGAACTTTGCGCTTCTGTATTATCGGAAAACGGTATCGTTCGATATGTGTCCATGTCCAAAGTATTACGTGAGAAAGGATTTTGGGTGCCGATAGGAATGGGTGTTCCTAAAAAAACGCAGTTGGATAAACGCCTATCAGGCTTGGGAAATGAAAAGTTTGCCGAAGTACCGGCATACTATTGGACCAACAAAGATACCTTTGCCAGTCGTATGCTTTGCGAAGAATCAATTTTATTAAGTATGTGGAACCAAGCATTATCTTTACTCTGGTTTGAAGACGATATACCTCAACATCAAATACAGCGTAGTCAGTATGACGAAGATGATGAGCTGTTACCGGAGCTTGATGGTCACCTACCGTGGCCGGGACATGGCAGAAGAAAATTGTAAATCTCGAAGGATTTGAGACGGAACACTTAAAAAGTGAGGCCTGAAAAATCTGTCTGTCGACTTATTGCCTTCACAGACCGCGGTGGAAGCATCCTCGCAAAACCCCCTCTGACCCCCCCTTGTCAAGGGAAGGACGCTCAGGGCAGGCGCAAGCGGCTGCTCCTGCGAAGAACGGGTTAATCCGGCAATGCCTCTGCGGTGACCGGGGCATCCGCCTTGCCGGGGAGGAGGTTTCGCAGGTCGAAAACCAGGCTTAGCATGGCGGGGACTATGAAGAGGGTGAACAGGGTGGAGAGCAGCAAGCCGCCGACAACTACGCCGCCTACTCCCCGGTATAACTCCGAACCCGCGCCCGGCGCGACGATCAGGGGCAGCATGGCGAACGTCGAGGTGCCGGCGCTCATGAAAATGGGGCGGATTCGATTTCGCACCGCCTCCCTGATCGCTGCATGGGCTTCCATGCCTTCTTTCCTGATATGGTTCAGCGACTGGTGCACTATCAGGATGGGGTTATTGACGACGGTACCGAGAAGAATGATAAACCCGAGCATGGTTAAGACGTCCAGGGGCTGGTAGCCGATGGTTGCATTGATCAGGGCCAGACCAAGAAACCCGCCCAATATGGCCAGGGGCACGCTGAACATGATGACGAGAGGATAGAGGAAGCTCTCGAACAGCGCGGACATCAGCAGAAAAGTGATGACCAGCGCCAGCAGTAAATTCCACTTCAGCGCATTGCCCGCCGTGGCCAGTTTATCGGCGCTGCCCGCCAGGTCTACCCTGTAGAGTCCGCTGAACTCCCCTCTCTCTTTCATGGGGTTGATGATGTCAGCCTGTATGATCTCCAGCGCCGCTTCGGTCGGCATATCTTCGACCGGCAGGATACGGATGGTAATCGTCCGTTCTCGCTCCCGGTGGTTGATTTGCACCGGGCCATACGTCGATGACACCTCGGCGACCGCGCCCAGGGTAACGAAACGGCCATCGGGCGTGGCGATGGGCATTTGATCCAGCATGTGGGTACTGTGGGCAAAACTTTCTTCAGCCTTGATCCGCATGTCGATTTCCTTGCCTTTATGTTGATAATCACTGACCTTGACGCCGTCTACCAGGGCATTCACCGCAAAGCCTAAATCCCGATTGGATATGCCCAGTTCCGCCGCCCGCCGGCGGTCTGCAATCACTTGCATTTCCGGATTGCCCAAGTCCAGCCCGGGTATCGGAAATGCCTGGGCGTCGGGCAATGCTTCGGGGACTGCCTGAAAGATCTCCGCACCCAAGGCAATGAGTCTTTCCAACTCCGGCCCCTTGATTTCAACCTCGATACTCCGGCCTTCGCCGCTTTCATCTTCAAAGATGCCCCATTGTTGCAGTATGGGGATAGCCCCCGGGACGCTGGCCATGGCTTGATAAAAGATGGGGATTAATTCACTGGTCCGGCGCGGGTCATTCGAGGTCACGCCGGTAAAGATCACGCTGCCTTCAAACCCGAAAAAGAAGGTATCCAGTCCGCCACCGGGCAACGCCTCCGCTTCAGGGGAACCCGCGGGATGTGCCTTGAGATATTTCATGGCGTCGGAGAATACGTCATGAATTTTCATCCGCTCGGCCACCGTGTAACCCGGGGGCGGCAGAAGCAACCCGAACAGGAAATCGGTATCTCCCATCGGCAGGTATTCCGTCTTCGGCTTGATGGCGAGGCTGACACTGACCGCCACGAAAACGGATACGGCGACGATTGCGAGGCGGCGCATCAGCGACGCATTTATCCAATGGGACAAGGACGCGATGTTGTCTCTCACCGTTGACGCCAGACTCACGCCCCCCCAGAGATTGTGGAACCCTCTCCCGGCGGCGCTCTCATCGGCCACCTTGAGGATGCGGGCTGACATCGCAGGGATGACTGTGATCGCCATGATCAGGCTCAGGCCCACGGCGCAACTGATGGCGACGGCGATATCGGCAAATAATTTGCCGATGTCTTCCTTGATCAATACCACCGGGGCGAACACGGCAATCGTCGTCAAGGTACTGGCAAGCACTGCCCCCCAGACTTCCATAGCGCCGTCATGGGCCGCCGCAAAGAAGGCCTTGCCGGACTGCCTGTGCCGGTAAATGTTCTCCAGGACCACGATGGAGTTATCCACCACCATGCCGGTCGCAAAAGCGAGACCGGCGAGACTGATGACGTTTATCGTCCTGTTGAACACGGCCATCATTAAAAAAGCGCCAACGATGCTGATGGGAATCGCGAAGGTGATAATCAATGTACTGCTGGCGCTGCGTAAGAAAATCAGCAATACCAGGATGGCCAGGGCGCCGCCAATCAGCAAATTATTGCGAACCAGTCCTATGGCGCTGTTGATATATCCGGTCTGGTCCCAGGCGCGTTCCAGGTGAAGTCCCCGTGGTCCCAGCAGCTCCTTGTTGATTTTTTCCAGTTTTTTGTTCACGGCCACCATGACATCCAGCTCATTCGCCCCGGTCTGGCGTTGTATATTCAGCGCTATGCTCCTGTTATGCAGACTGAATATCGCGCCGATCGGTTTTTCATGGGTCAACTCTGCACGGGCCACGTCACGCAGGTAGACCGGCACGTTATTGCGCTTGGCAATCACGATATTTTCTACATCTTCCGGGGATTGATACTCACCAACGGTGCGCACGATATAGCGTCGTTTGCCTTCATCGAAATCACCGCCGCTGTAGTTGCGGTTTTCCCGATCGATGGCCTCGGCGAGTTCAGTCATCGTCACCTGCCGCAACGCCAGCTTCGCCGGGTCGACGATGATGTGGATCTCCGCTTTGCGACCGCCATAGACATTGGATGACGACACGCCCTCTACCCGCTCCAGTTCCGGTATGACGTAATCATCAACGAGGTCATATAAGGTAGAGATATCCCCCTTGAAACCGTCATCCCCGGCGGGATCCAAATGAAACCAGGCAATGGCGCCGTCGACGCCCGCCTGTCCCGAAATGACTGGTTTTTCGACATTGGTCGGATAGGACTCGACCTGGTCCAGGCGGTTTGACACCTTGAGCATGGCGGCATCCTTGTCAGCGCCTACCTGAAACCGCAGTGTAATCTGGCCATAACCGTCATGGCTTTCACTTTCCATTTTTACCAATCCTTCAAGGGATTTAAGTTCTTCCTCCTGTTCATCGATAATGTCCCGTTCAACCTCAAGGGGACTGGCGCCGGGCCAGACAGTGGTCACGGTAATTTGCGGTTTCTCCACGTCCGGGGTCAATTGGACAGGTAAATTGAATAAGGAAACGATGCCGAACATGACCACGAAAATAACGCCGACCGCGGTCGAAACCGGATAGCGGATGCAGGCCCGGATGAGATTCATGGGGTTGGATATTGCAGCAATTCGCCCTTGACCGGCTGGCCTGGTTGCAATCGTTCATTGCCGCGGGTGATCACCTTGGCGCCGGGGTTGATTTCACCGTTTATTACCGACCATAAACCCATGGCCGCCACGGCCGTCACGGGGACCGGGGTGACGACGTTATCTCCATTGATGAGGTATGCCAGGGTCATGGGGCCCTGCCTGACGATGGCGTCTTTCGGGATCAATACGCCGGGGTTGGATTGTCCCAGGCGAAACGTGGCGCGCGCTAACATGCCCGCCCCGATATTCTCATCGGGCGCGCTTAATCGCAGTTTCACCGGGAAGGTATGGGCTTGTGTATCCGCCCGGGGAATCACCGCGCGAATGTATGCCTCATAAGCCTGGCCGGGGAGTGAATCAAAGGCGACGTCCACGTTGCCGCCAACTTTCAGGTCGCTGAAATATTTTTCCGGGGCATCCACGTGGATTTCCAGCGTATCCGTTGACAACACTTCCAGTACGGCGTCGCCAACGTCGCTCCATTGTCCGACTTCGGTATGACGAGACACGACGACGCCATTAAACGGGGCGCGTATTGTGCTTCTCTCCATATCAAACCGGATGCTTGAAATTTCCGCTTGCAGGGTTTCAATGCGACCTTGCCAGGCGTTAAATTCATACTGCGACCCATCCATGTCCTGTTGTGATATGGTCTTGGATTCCATCAGCCGCCTTGATCGTTCCAGGCTCCTTTCGGCCATCTTTCTCCGGGCTTGCGCTTCTTTCAACCGGGCCTGCGCGGCTTTCAGCCTCAATGCCAACGGTGTAGTGCGCAACATCACCAGGGCCTGGTCTTTGGCGACGCGATCGCCTTCCCGCGCCTTGAGTTCCGTTACCAGCCCGGCTATTTCACTGGCAAGCACACTGGAGTTGGGTGATTCCACGTAACCCGGCAACTGCACTGATTGTTTGACCGGCCTTTCGATCGCTTCCGTATATTTCACCATGGCCGCCTGTTGTTCATAATCCTGGCTGTAAACAAGCGCGGCAAAACAGGTAACTGATAATTTAATGAGCCATTTCATAAACGTATTATCTGCTGCGTACAGGAGACCGGCCTGGGCAAGAGGGGGTTATAGTGGCAGGTTCCCCGGATCAAGTCCAGAGCAGGCCCGTACTTGCAGCAGTCCGCGTCAACAGCGGGTTTGGTAGTTGTTTTCCGTTCGCCGCCCATCCCACGCTCAGCCCTGGCGTCAGTCACGCCAAAACAACCCCCCAACCCATCTTCGACGAGATCAGCGGGAACTTCACCCAGCAGTCCCCACTTTCGACGGACAGCGGGAATGCCTGCCGTACCTGCCAGCCGATAACTTAAGCGGCAAAAGCAAGACGCATCTTTTCTTTCGACGGACAGCGGGAATGCCTGCCGTACCTGCCAGCCGGTAACTTAAGCGGCAAAAGCCAGACGCATCTTTTCTATCGCATTCTGTTCGAGTTGCCGTATTCGCTCGGCAGATACGCCATACTTCCTCGCCAACGCTTGCAGCGTGGTCTTATCCTCAGTCAACCAGCGCCGTTGGATAATTTCCCGACTGCGGCCATCCAGGTTTGATAAGGCTGAGGTCAATTTCCGCCGGTTGGCCTGGTCAAGCTGGTCAGCGGCCAGTTGTTCTTCAGGGGATACGCGACCATCTTCAAGATAGCCGGCGGGGCTGAATGTCTCGTTTTCCGGGTCATCGTCAACCGGGGCGTCAAATGACGCGTCATGGGCGCTTAGACGTTGCTCCATTTCCACCACGTCTTTGGCGCTTACCCCCAAATCCCGGGCAACTGCGTTCACTTCGTCCTGGTTCATCCAGCCCAGGCGTTTTTTGCTCGAACGCAGGTTAAAAAACAATTTGCGCTGGGCCTTTGTCGTAGCCACTTTAACGATGCGCCAGTTCCGCAGGATAAACTCGTGGATTTCTGCGCGGATCCAGTGAACCGCAAATGAAACCAGGCGAACGCCCACGTTTGGATCGAAGCGTTTAACCGCTTTCATCAAGCCGATATTTCCTTCCTGGATCAGGTCTGATTGGGCCAGACCGTAACCCCTGTAACCGCGGGCAACCCGGACAACAAAACGAAGGTGGGACAAAACCAGTTGGCGCGCGGCGTCAAGATCCTGTAAATCATATAACCGTCGGGCCAGGGCTTGTTCTTCTTCGGCGCTGAGCATGGGGATCTCGTTCACCGCCTTTATATATGCCTCGATAGAACCGGCCGGCACAGCCGGCTGCAAGACCATGGTATTTTTCATAGAAACGTCTCCAGCTAAAACTTGATCGTTATTTTAGCACTCCTCTTATTAGAGTGCTAATACTTTTAAACGTTCCTTCCTGATCCGTCTGTCGCGCGAGTCAGGGGCGGTCGGCCACCCCTGTAAATCCTGATCCGTCTGTTGCGCGAGGCGGGGGCGGTCGGCTACCCTTGTAAATAATGTGATGTGGCTGTGTGGGATGTCGGGCAATCTTCGGTCAATGGGTAGCTTGGGACTTGGGTCGGGGGTTGCCCCGGGTGGGATGGCGGGGAGGAATCAGATGAGATCGATTGCCCGCAGGTGGCGCTTTACGGAGAACCAGGAGCCGGCCAGGCCCAATCCCGCGCCAAGCAGGAGCAGGCTGACAATCTCCCTGAAATGGCAAGAAGGAATCAGATGAGATCGATTGCCCGCAGGTGGCGCTTTACGGAGAACCAGGAGCCGGCCAGGCCCAATCCCGCGCCAAGCAGGAGCAGGCTGACAATCTCCCTGAAATGGCAGGGAGGAATCAGATGAGATCGATTGCCCGCAGGTGGCGCTTTACGGAGAACCAGGAGCCGGCCAGGCCCAATCCGGCGCCAAGCAGGAGCAGGCTGATAATCTCCCTGAAATTGAGAGCGACCAGTGAGAAATTGCTGCCGTATAGATCGGTCAGCCTGACAACCGGCCCGTTCAGCAACAGCACGGCGGTTTCAAGCAGCAGCCACGCGATCAAACTGCCGCCAATGCCGTGCAAAAGGCCTGAATAAAGAAAAGGGCGCTGTATGAAGGCGTCGGTAGCGCCAAATAATTTATTGATTTCGATTTCCTGGCGGCGGTTGTGTATGGCTAATCGTATGGTATTGCCGATAACTAAAATCACCGCTATCGACAGCAGCGCCGCCACGATCATGATGAAACGCTGAAAGACCTCGATGATCCGGTGCAAACGTTGCGCCCATTGCCGGTCGAACTGGCCGGAATCCACCTCGGGCAGGGCGCGCAAGGCCTTGAGCAGGCGTTCGTTATTCATGGATGAAATGGATTCGATTTTCGGTTGGACGATGATCACGGGCGGGAGGGGGTTATGTTCCAGGGCGTCCAATGCCGCCGCAAACCCTGAATTTTGCTTATACTCGAGCAGGGCGGCTTCACGGTCAATGACTTCCACCGTCTTTATATCCGCGTGATTTTTCAATTCGTCCGCCAGGGCCTGCGCTCGTTGATCATCAATATCCGTCTTCAAAAACAGGGATATGTGCGAGGTAGTGTCCCAGTTGGAGGTGACCCGCCGGGCGTTTTCCAGAAACGAATAAAATCCCGCCGGCAACGCTAAAGAGATGCCTATGACGAAAGTAGTCAGCAACGCATTCATCGGGTTTTTGTACAGCTGCCCCAGGCTTGACAAAAAGGCCTGGACGTGTTGCAGAAACCAACTGCCGATGATTTTATTCAGGTTGGCTACAGGTCTGTTTTTACTGGTCTTTTTGCTCATTCCTTAGTCGTTCGCCTCATCGATCATGGGTAAGCAGGCTATCGTTCGCCGCATCGATATCCGAGATACGAGTAATTGACTGGTTCATCTTTGCTCATTCCTTAATCGTTCGCCGCATCGATCATGGGTAAGCAGGCTATCGTTCGCCTCATCGATATCCGAGATACGAGTAATTGACTGGTTCATCTTTGCTCATTCCTTAATCGTTCGCCGCATCGATCATGGGGGAGCAGATCGTTCGCCGCATCGACCATGGGGGAGCAGGCTGCCGGCGTGCAAGGTAATGATTTTCTTATTCATCTTTTTGATCATGTCAAAATCATGGCTTGCTATGAGCACGGTGACGCCGACCTGGTGGAACTGTTCAAATAACTTCATCGTCTCCAGGGACAAGGCGGGGTCCAGGTTGCCGGTGGGTTCATCGGCCAATAACAGGGCCGGCCGGTGAACAACCGCCCTGGCAATGCCCACGCGTTGTTGCTCCCCGCCGGACAGCGCAATCGGAAAGGCCTTTTCCTTTGACAGCAAACCGACTTTATCCAGCGCCGCGCTGGTGCGTTTTTTTATGTCCTGGTAGCGATAACCGGCGACCGCCAGGGGCAGGGCTACATTATCAAAGACGGTGCGCTCATTGAGGAGGCGGTGGTCCTGAAAGGTAACGCCGATATTACGGCGAAATAACGGGATGCGTCTGCCGGTGACCCGTCTCAGGTTTTGTCCGTTTACGACGATTTGGCCCCGGGTATGTCGTTCAACCAGGGCGATTAAACGCAACAAGGTCGTCTTCCCGGCGCCGGAGCGGCCGGTCACATAAACCATCGCGCCCTGCTCTACGTGCAGGTTGATTTGTTTTAATACATCACTGCCGGCGGGATACCGCATATACACGTCGGTAAACCGGATCATGGGCGCAGCTCCAACAAGGCCCGGACAAAATGATCGGCATCAAAGGGCTGAAGGTCGCCGATGCCCTCGCCGACGCCGATAAAACGGATGGGCAGCAGGAGATTATGCGCTATGGAAAAAGCCACCCCGCCTTTTGCCGTGCCATCCAGTTTGGTCAGCGCCACGCCTGTTACCCCCACGGCCTGCTGGAACCGTTGCGCCTGCACTATTGCGTTTTGTCCCGTACCTGCATCTATCACCAGTAATACCTCTACTTCCAGCGTCGGGTCGAATTTGCGAATCGTTCGAGTCGCCTTTTTCAGCTCCTCCATCAGGTTGTCTTTATTGTGCAGCCGGCCGGCCGTGTCGGCAATAACAATGTCTGTCCCCCTGGCGACTGCTGACTGGAGGGCATCATATATGACCGCCGCGGGATCAGCCCCCGGATTTTGCGCTATGACCGGCGCTTTGATCTTCTCTCCCCAGCGTTGAATTTGCTCAACGGCGGCGGCCCTGAAAGTATCGCCGGCAGCTAATAGCAGGGAATATCCGTCCTGTTGCAAAAAATGAGCTATTTTTCCTATGGTCGTTGTTTTGCCGGCGCCATTAACGCCAACGACCAAAATAACAAATGGTTTTTTTTCAGGGACAGTTAAAGGTTGTTCGGCCCGGATTAGAACAGACACCATGTTCCGGCGCAGGACAGATAACGGCTCAAGCTGTCTTGAATCGCTGTTTCTCAGGGATTTGTCGAGACCGGTCATTATCGTCGCGGTGGCTTCCACGCCAATATCGGCGGTTATCAGCTGCATTTCGAGTTCCTCGAGCGCAGACCGGTCGAGGGCGATTTTCCCTTTCAGCGCCGCCGCCGACCCGCGCAACAACCCCTTGCGGGTTTTCTCCAATCCGTCTGCCAATCGGCGAAAAAATGTTTCCTTGGACATTATGTCTTGACCCGGCAAGCGCTGGCTTTTGAGGCAATCACAGGTGGTGTATTGTTCAGGGTATAATAGAGAACCTATCGTAGCATTAACCCGCCGGGAACTGTTAAGAAGTTTGAAGGGTGAAGGGTGGCGCAGAAGGGGCGCCGGAAAGGCCCGTCGGCCCCGTCATTCTGAGCCGCAGGCGAAGAATCCACATCGAACGAAGGCTTGGATTCTTCGTCGCTACGCTCCTCAGAATGACGGGGCGCTCACTAATGGATGGGGTGAGGTATAAGGTTTGAGGTTTTCGTTGGGCGGCGAAAGTGGGGAGCGCCGGGTGAAGTTTGAAAGGGTGAGGGTGGCGCAGAAGGGGCGCTGGAAAGGCCCGTCGGCCCCGTCATTCTGAGCCGCAGGCGAAGAATCCATATCGAACGAAGGCTTGGATTCTTCGTCGCTACGCTCCTCAGAATGACGGGGCGCTCACTAATGGATGCGGTGAGGTATAAGGTTTGAGGTTTTCGTTGGGCGGTGAAAGTGGGTTAGAATGCGGCTGGTTATGATGGGGCGTAAATAATAATGGGATCGATATGGGAGTGGTTATGAAATTCAAGCGAGGTTTTTTCCGCCTGTTGTTGTTGTTGTCAGCCGTGGCATTGTCGCCGCCGTTCGTCTACGGAGAAATACATGAATATGGATTTGATAACGGCCTGAAGCTGCTGGTGAAAGAAGACCACCGGGCGCCGGTAGTGGTGTCCCAGGTCTGGTACAAGGTCGGGTCAAGCTATGAACGCGATGGCATCACCGGCATCTCCCATGCCCTTGAGCACATGATGTTCAATGGCACGAAAAAATATCCTGACAGCGAGTTCTCAAGAATAATTTCAGAAAACGGCGGCAGGGAAAATGCCTTCACCGGCAAGGATTACACCGCTTACTTCCAGATATTGGAAAAATCCCGGCTCGCGGTGAGTTTTGAATTGGAAGCGGACCGCATGGGCAACCTGGTTTTAGCGGAAGAGAAATTCAAAAAAGAAATCGAGGTGATCCGGGAGGAACGACGGTTGCGCACTGAAGACAACCCGGTCTCGTACCTGTATGAAGCGGCGCGGGCGACGGCGTTTCAAACCAGCCCGTACCGGTACCCGGTGGTGGGCTGGATGGCGGACCTGGAAGCCATGCAGCTTAATGATCTGAAAATATGGTATCAACGCTGGTATGCCCCCAATAACGCCACAGTCGTGGTGGTCGGCGACGTTGAGCATGAAGCGGTTTATCAATTAGCGGTGAAATATTTTGCCCCACTCAAAGCCGGGGCGCTGACGCCGCCGCGGGCGATACCGGACGTGCCACAACAGGGGCTTAAACGCATCAATATCAAGCGCCCTGCCGAGATACCCCACCTGCTGATGGCATACAAGGCGCCGGCGCTAAGCTCAGTTGATGAAGGCGCAGGGGGCATTGCCTCCCGGAAGCCCCATGCGCTTGATGAAGGCGCAGGGGACATCGCTTCCCGGGAGCCTCATGCGCTTGATGAAGGCGCAGGGGACATCGCTTCCCCGGAGCCCCATGCGCTTGATGAAGGCGCAGGGGACATTGCTTCCCCGGAGCCCCATGCGCTTGATGAAGGCGCAGGGGACATTGCGCCGGCGATGAGCTCAGCCGATGAAGGCGCAGGGGGCATTGCCGCCTGGGAGCCCTATGCGCTTGAAGTCCTGGCCGGCATATTGGACGGCGGGAGCAGCGCCAGGCTGCCGGCGAACCTGGTGCGCGGACAGGAAATCGCAACTTCTGTCGGCGTTTCCTACAACCTGGCCGGGCGGCTGGATGACCTGTTTATCATCCAGGCTGTACCGGCGAAGGACAAGACAATCGAAGAAGTCGAACAGGGGATCAGGGAACAACTTGAACGTTTAAGAGACGAACAGGCAAGTGACGAAGAAATGTCAAGGGTGAAGGCGCAGGTGGTATCGGGTGACGTCTACGAGCGGGATTCGCTTTTTTATCAAGCCATGGCGCTGGGTATTTTCGAGACCGTGGGGCTGCCCTGGCAGATGGCGGAAGAGTACGTGCAACGAGTTCAGGCCGTTACAGCCGGGCAGGTCAGGGTCGTTGCCGGTAAATATTTCAAGGATGACGGCTTGACGATTGCCGTGCTCAAGCCCCAGCCCATAGAGCGGGAGCAGGAGCGGCGGCAAACGGGGGGTGGCGGTCATGCGATGTAATGGGTACGGCGTTTTCACCCTGCGGGAGCAGGAGCGGCGGCAAACGGGGGGTGGCGGTCATGCGATGTAATGGGTACGGCGGTTTCATCCTGCGGGAGCAGGAGCGACGGCAAACGGGGGGTGGCGGTCATGCGATGTAATGGGTGCAGCGTTTTCATCCTGTGGGAGCAGGGGCGGCGGCAAACGGGGGGTGGTGGTCATGCGATGTAATGGGTGCGGCGTTTTCATCCTGTTGATTTTTTTTGCTCACCCGGTCTGCTCGTCACCGAACATTTTGCATTGGGAGACTACCAGGGGCGCGAAGGTGTTTTTTGTCGAGTCCCATGAGCTTCCCATCGTCGATATTCGGTTGGTATTCGATGCGGGCAGCGCCCGGGACCCAGCCGATAAAAAAGGCCTGGCGGTGCTGGTGAACAGCTTGCTGGATGAGGGCGCGGGGGGACTTGACGCCACGGAAATCAGTTTCGAGTTTGAACGTTTGGGCGCTATCTACAACGCCGATGCGGGATATGACTCTGCGTCCGTGAGCCTGCGCTCATTGTCCGACGAGACCCTGTTGAAACCCGCCGCGCGTAACCTGCGCCGGGTGGTCGCCGCCCCGGAATTTCCCGCCAGGGCCGTCGAGAGACAAAAGCGACGCGTGCAGCTTGGCATTCAAAGTAAACAGCAATCACCGGCGGCGATTGCCTGGGATGCTTATTCCGCCGCAATCTATCAAAATCACCCTTACGCGTTTCCCGGCAACGGCACAGTTGAGAGCGTCGCGGCATTGGATAGACAGGCTATTGTCGATTTCCATCGGCGGTTATATGGCGCGCGCAATTCGATGGTGGTTATTGTCGGTGATTTGACGAAGGCGCGGGCCGAAGCGCTGGCCGAAGAATTGACCCTGGCGTTGGCAAAGGGGCAAAAACCAGGGCCGCTGCCGGCTGTGGCGAGACTGATGCAACCGGAGCGAATAAGGATTGACCATCCTTCATCGCAGGTGCACATATTGTTCGGCCAGCCCGGAATGCGGCGGGGCGATCCTGATTATCTCCCCTTGTATGTCGGCAACCATATATTAGGCGGCGGCATGGTATCGAGATTGTACGATGAGGTGCGGGAAAAACGCGGTTTGTCATACAGCGTCTATAGTTATTTTTCCCCGCGCCGGGAAAACGGGCCGTTCATGGCGGGGTTGCAAACCAGGGCGAGTGAGCAGGAGCAGGCCTTGAGGGTGATGCAAGAGACCGTTCAAGCGTTTATCGACAAGGGGCCGACGCCGGGGGAGCTGAATGCGGCGAAAAAAAATATCGGCGGCGGGTTTCCGTTGAGGTTGGACAGCAACAGCAAGATCCTTGAATATGTTGCGATGATAGGTTTCTATGAATTGCCCCTGGACTACCTGGATACGTTTATCGAAAAGATGGAAGCGGTCACCATTGAACAGGTCAGGGACGCCTTTGAGCGGCGCTTGCAACCGGATAAGTTCGTCACCGTCATGGTCGGGCCAATCCAGCCCGAAGCCATGCCCTCGCCCCCTGGGGGGACGTCGCAAAAGAGGGGCGCTCAGGGTCAGACGGGCAGGAGGCATTAATCCCGCAGGGGCAGGCCCCGCGCCGGCCCTGGGCAATGGCGGCGCGTGCCGGGGTCAACGGCGTGTGCCGGGGTCAGCGGCGCGGGCCGGGGTCAGCGGCGCGGGCCGGGGTCAGCGGCGCGGGCCGGGGTCAGCGGCGCGGGCCGGGGTCAGCGGCGTGTGCCGGGGTCGGCGGCGTGTGCCGGGGTCGGCGGCGTGTGCCGGGGTCAGCGGCGTGTGCCGGGGTCGGCGGCGTGTGCCGGGGTCGGCGGCGTGTGCCGGGGTCGGCGGCGCGTGCCAGGGTCAACGGCGTGTGCCGGGGTCGGCGGCGCGTGCCGGGGTCGGCAGCGGGTACCGGGGTCGGCGGCGCGGGCCGGGGTCGGCGGCGCGTACCGGGGTCGGCGGCGCGTGCCGGGGTCAGCGGCGTGTGCCGGGGTCGGCGGCGTGTGCCGGGGTCAGCGGCGTGTGACGGGGTCGGCGGCGTGTGCCGGGGTCAGCGGCGTGTGACGGGGTCAGGGCCGCCCCTGTGGGTCAGCGTCAGGGCGGCGGCGGGGCTTTTGCGACGGCGTCCCGGGGCGAGGGGTCAGGGTGGGGGGAAGTCATCTACCGGGGAGGGGCAAATTGAAAAAAAGACGCCGCGAAGATGGCAAGATCAGGATTATTGGCGGGGTATGGCGCGGGCGTAAATTAATCGTTGCCGAGCAACCGGGGTTGCGTCCAACCCCGGACCGAATACGGGAGACATTGTTCAACTGGTTGGCTTCGATCATCCCCGGGGCGCGCTGTCTGGACCTGTTTTCCGGGACCGGGGCCTTGGGGTTTGAGGCCTTGTCCCGGGGCGCGCTGCAAGTGGTCATGGTCGAACACAACAAACAGCTGGTCAGACTGCTTGAAGAAAATAAATCCGCGCTTGCCGCCGGGCAGGCGGAAATAATCAACGCCGACGCGCTGGCATGGCTGGGAACGGCAAACGGTCAATTCGACGTCGTCTTTCTCGACCCCCCGTTTCACAAAAATATTGCGCAAAAAACTTGTGAGTTGTTGGCAAACAGGGAATACTTGTCGCCTTCCGGCTATGTCTATACCGAAACCGAGCGGGACGCCACGTTGAGCGTGGCAGGATTAAAAACGATAAAACAAGCAGAGGCGGGACAGGTGAAATTCATGTTGCATCATTACACCCCGGGGATAAGCGAATGAAATTGACGGCAATTTATCCGGGTACCTTCGATCCGATCACAAACGGGCATACGGACATCATCGAGCGGGCATCCCGCATGTTCGATCGGGTTATCGTTGCCGTTGCCGGCAGCACCGGTAAATCCACCACGTTCACGACCGATGAGCGGGTCGCCCTGGCCGGGGAAGCCCTGGCGGGCGTCAGCAATGTGGAGGTGGCGGGATTTACCGGCCTCATGACGACCTACGCCAGGGAACGCAAGGCCAAGGTCATCATCCGTGGATTGCGGGCCGTATCTGATTTTGAATACGAATTTCAAATGGCGAGCATGAACCGGCAATTATACAGCGCGGCGGAAACGGTATTTTTAACCCCGGCTGAACACTTGAGTTATATTTCATCCAGCCTGGTGACGGAAATCGCTACCTTGGGCGGTGACGTGACCAAATTTGTTCATGGCGCCGTGAACGCCGCGCTGCGGGAGAGACTGTCATGATTGCTTTGCGAATGCCGATGAAAAAATATCAGGCTCTCATTGCCTGTCTTGTTTTCAGCATTTCACCCTGTTATGCGGATGCGCCACCGGCCCATGCCGTCGCCAGCGCCCATCCTTTAGCGACGCAGGCCGGCATCGGGATTTTACAAGATGGCGGTAACGCCTTTGACGCCGCCATTGCCGTCAGCGCCGCCCTGGCTGTGGTTGAACCCTATAGCTCCGGTTTCGGCGGCGGTGGTTTTTGGCTGATACACCGGGCACGGGACGGCAAACAGGTGATGCTGGATGGCAGGGAGACGGCGCCGGCCCTCGCCCACCACCGCATGTATCTCGACGAAGAGGATAACGTTGTCAGAAAAGCATCCCTGGATGGCCCCCTGGCGGCGGGTATCCCGGGTATGCCGGCGGCATTAGTCTATCTTGCCCAGCGTTATGGCCGGTTGCCGCTGAGCAAAACCCTGGCCCCCGCAATACGCTATGCCGAGCAGGGTTTCAAGGTGACGGCGCGCTATCATCGGCTGGCGTCTTATCGCGCTAAAACCTTGCGACAGTTTCCCTCCGCCGCCGAGATTTTTCTGCACGAGGGTAAAGTTCCACGGGCCGGTTACCTGCTTCGGCAAACGGCGCGGGCCAAGACGGCCATTGATGCAATCGCAGAGAGGGGCCGGCCCGGGTTCTATACGGGGCCTGTGGCGCGAAAGCTCATGTCGCCGCTGAGCGAAACCCTGGCCCCCGCAAAACGTTATGCCGAGCAGCGTTTCAAGGTGACGGAGCGCTATGATCAGCTGGCGTCTTATCGCGCTAAAACCGTGGGACAGCTTCCCTCCGCCGCCGGTATTTTTCTGCACGAGGGTAAAGTTCCAGAGGTCGGTTACCTGCTTCGGCAAACGGCGCTGGCCAAGACCATCGGCGCAATCGCAGAGAAGGGCCGGGCCGGGTTCTACACGGGGCCTGTGGCGCGAGAGCTTGTACGGGAAGTGCGAAAACACGGCGGCATCTGGAGTTTGGACGATCTCAAGAATTATCGCGTGGTCGAGCGGCAACCCACAGTCACCGAATATGGGGGAGCGCGCGTCGTTTCAGCGTCACCACCATCATCAGGCGGCATCGTGATAGCCCAGACCCTGCAGATGCTGAGCAAATTCGATTTGCATGAAATGAGCGGCATTCAACGCAAGCATCATATTGTTGAAGCCATGCGGCGGGCTTATCGGGATCGCGCCGCCTTCCTGGGCGACCCGGACTTTGTTGACATTCCCGTCGCGCGCTTGCTGGATGAGCCTTACCTGGACGGACAGGCGCTGACCATAGACCCGTCGAAAGCGACGCCCAGCGCGATAATCGGTGACAGCCCCGCCCTGGTTCAAACCGGTACCGATACCACGCATTTTTCCGTGATGGACAAGGAAGGCAATCGGGTTGCGGGGACCCTGAGCATCAACACACCGTTCGGGTCGGGCTTTGTCGCGGGCGACACCGGCGTATTACTCAACAACGAGATGGACGATTTTTCGATCAAGCCCTACACGCCAAATGCCTATGGCTTAATCGGCAATGAAGCCAATGCGATTGCCCCGGGGAAACGGCCCCTGTCCAGCATGACCCCCACGTTCCTGGAGACGGCGGACAGGATTGGTATTTTAGGCACGCCGGGCGGCAGCAGAATCATCAGTATGGTCTTGCTGGCGACCCTGGACTTCGTTGACGGCAACCTGCCCCAATCCTGGGTCAGCCGGCGCCGCTTTCATCATCAATACCAGCCAGACCAGGTACAGTTTGAGCAATACGGCCTGACCGGGTACGAACAACAGGCCCTGGCTGCGCTGGGCCATGAACTGAATGAGCGGTCTTATCGTTACGGCAACATGCAGGCCATTTTGTGGGATAAAAGAGAAAACAAGGTCTATGCCGCCAGTGACCCGAGGGGCGAGGGCGCTGCTGAAGTTGTTGGACAATAGGGAATTGCAAGCCTGTCCCCGTTTTTCCCATGTCGGCCCACGAGCGGGGCTGTAACTTGGCGGCGGAGGAGCATTTTTGCCCCCGTTCCCCCCCACGTCAGCCCACGAGCGGGGCTATAACCCAACGGAGCGGGAACATGCCTGTCCCCGTTTCCCCCACGTCAGCCTACGCTTGGGGGCTGTAACTGCCTCAGTGTTGGCATTGGTGGCAGTAATAGGTGGAGCGTTGGCCTAAACGGATTTGTTTTATGTTGGTCAGGCACAGCCGGCAGGGTTGTCCGGCCCGGTCATAAACGTTCAATTCATGTTTGAAATAACCGGGCGCGCCGTCACCACCGACAAAATCGCGCAAGGTAGTCCCCCCCTTTGTCAACGCCTTATTCAACACCTGCTTGATCGAGACGGTCAGTGAGGCATAGCGGGTCAGGGAGATATTCCCGGCCTTGCGTTTCGGGTGTATGCCGCTTTCAAACAGGGCCTCGTTGGCATAGATGTTGCCGACGCCGACGACTACCCGGCTGTCCATAATGAATGTTTTTATCGGTTGAACCCGTTGCCGGGACCGGTCGTGCAAATACCCGGCAGTGAAAACATCCCCTAACGGCTCCGGCCCCAGGTGGCGTAGCAACCGGTGCTCCGCCGGGTCCCGGCCAGTCCAATGGATGGACCCGAACCGCCTCGGGTCGCGAAAGCGCAAGCAGGTGTTGTCATCAAAAATAAAATCGACGTGCTCATGCCCGGTTGCCGGAACCGACGAGTCTGAAATACGCAGGCTGCCGGACATGCCCAAATGCAAAAGGACGTGGCCATGCTGGAAGTGGAAAATCAGGTACTTTGCCCGCCTGCTCACCCGGATGATTTGCCGGCCGCCGAGCTTGCTCCCCAAGGAGGTTGAAACAGGCCACCGCAACCGGTATTGCCGAATAACAACGTCCCGGATGGTCTTATTGACGACGTGGGGCGCTATCCCCCGCCGCGTCGTTTCAACTTCAGGCAGTTCCGGCATTCTGCTTCCGATATAGCTGGTGCATCCCCACTGACAAGGGAGGATCAAGGGTGTGCATTGTGCGACCTGACCCCATTTTGGCGTGGCGTGGCGGGCTTGTATATCCCCCCTGACAAGAGCGTCGCAAAAGGAACGCCACCGCCGTTCCTGCATACGCAAGAATGGCAGGAATCGTGCGCGAGAATGACGTGGGCCGCTATCCCCCGCCGCGTCGTTTCAACTTCAGGCAGTTCCGGCATTCTGCTTCCAATATAGCTCGTATATCCCCCCTGACAAGGGGGGATCAAGAGTGTGCATTGTGCGACCTGACCCCATTTTCTAGTTCTGACAAGGGGGGATCAAGGGTGTGCATTGTGCGACCTGACCCCATTTTGTACAACTTCAGGCAGTTCCAGCATTCTGCTTCCAATATAGCTCGTATATCCCTCCTGACAAGGGGGGATCAAGGGTGTGCATTGTGCGACCTGACCCCATTTTGATATAGTTGGTGCGTCTTTCGTGTGGTTTCGGCGAACTCTTTGCGTAGTGTTTCCGGGCGGATGACTTCTACGAGGTCGCCGAAGCCTCGTAGCCACCAGCGTAATTGCGAGGTATCTTGAACCGTCGCTGTCAACCGGACCCGCGCGTCTGGCTGCTTCTGCAAGCTCTGATACTTGCTGAGCCGAGTCTCCCGCAGGTGCGCCGCGGCGTCGGCGGCGAACAGGGCGTCCAAACGTATTTCCCCGCCTTGAGGATACTCCAGCGCCCGTTCCTTCCGTAGATAGTCCTCCAGGTTGAAACCGGGCGGTTTGGTGGCCGGCGACTCCAGCAGTCGGGCCGATTTGAACCGATGTAACGGCAGGTGCCAGACTTTCGGGTAGCGCCAAAAAGTGCAAATCAGGTAGCTCACACTGCCACTATGCACCAGCGCCAGGGGATTAATCTCCTGTTCCCTGCTCCTGCGCTCTTCTCGTTTTTGATACCGCGCCCGCAATCGCTTATCCTGCAACAGGGCTTCGTGCACCGTTCGGAGAACCTTCGGATGGATGCGGGCCGGTTGCAGCGGCTGACTACGCGGAAAGAACCTGACCTTTTCCTTCCAGTTTCTCAGGTGGCGCTGGTTCCTTTTCTCCAAAACGTCACGCGCCCCATCGAAGTAAGGCTTCATTCTTGAATGGATGCTGACCGGAAACAAATCCTTCATGTTCGTCTCGGCCAACAGGAAGGTCAGCGCGGTATCGACGTCCATGGCGGGGATGGAAAACAGCGTGGCGTCGCCGCTCCAGTACCAGGCCAGACTACGCCCCTGTTCTTTCGAGTTGATGGGGAAGGACCCGGACAGGCTCTCCAGGTCCCGCTGGAGGGTCCGGAGGCTGATGTCATAACCATCATCTTGCAGCTTCCGATGTATTTCCGGGGTTGTGATGCGTTCGGGGCCCCTGGGCAGGCAGGACAAGGTTTTCAGGCAACGGATGGTATGGTCTTTCATCTTTTTTGCTCCCGGCTGAGCATATTCTCCAACTGCGACATGATATGTCGCATAAGTGCAGTATTCTAACCCGGAAACTTCACCGGCGCGACATTTTTGAAGGTGAATCGTGGCCGTGAACCGTTATACCAGTAAAACCTGATTATTTACAGGGGGACAGAATGATGCAGAAAAGAGCGAACAGAAAAAACGTCGAATTCCTGTCATTGTTGACGCAAGTGAAGCGGCATCCCGGCAACAAATCGCCCAGGCAAGAATGCGACCCGCTGGTCAATATCTGGCTGCTGCGCCTGGCTATCCATCGGGTGACGAACCAGAGGCCGGACGACCGTCGGAGAAGAGATACGACATTTTTGAAGGTGAATCGTAGCCGTGAAACGTTATACCAGTAAAACCTGATTATTTACAGGGGGACAGAATGATGCAAAAAAGAGCGAACAGAAAAAACGTCGAATTCCTATCATTGTTGACGCGAGTGAAGCGGCATCCCGGCAACAAATCGCCCAGGCAAGAATGCGATCCGCTGGTCAATATCTGGCTGTTGCGCCTGGCTATCCATCGGGTGACGAACCAGAGGCCGGACGACCGTCGGAGAAGAGATACTGATTTCTTCATGGATCTTATAAACCATGACGACCCCTCCGACCCCATCATGGATACTCCCATCGTGGATCTTATAAACCATGACCCCGCTGACCCCACCACGGATACTCCCGGCATGGATCGTATAGCCCGTGACTCCGCTGACGAACTCCCGCCGAAAGAGGTCATTGCCAAACTCGAGGAGGCCATTGAGAAAAAGGAACCTGAGCTGGCCAATGTAGAGGGGGATGCGCTGTCCCTGAATGTATCCCGGTTGGGAGAAACGTTGGGGCTGTCCGATGTGGAACAGGCCCTGCTGTTTTTTCTTGTCCGGGGAAAGAGTGACGGCTTGCTGCACGAGTCGCTGAGCGACTATACGGTCGCGAACTTCAAGCAGGTTGTTTCGCTCCTGGCCTGCATACTCAATATTTCCTTGCAAAATGTTAAAAAGGCCCTTGGTTCCAACGCCCCGCTTGTCCGTACCGGTATCGTCAAGATTAATCAGGGGCACAGCTTTCGTACTGACCTGACCGACGTCCTTGAAATTGACGACGGCTTTGTCAACCGTATGCTGGGCGAGTATGAGACAAACAAGGAATTCCAGGAATCCTTGTTGCAGCGTAGCGCCTTGCCGCGCTTGTCCGGTGAAGACTTCTCCCACGTCAGGCGGGACTACCAGTCTACCCTGAAGTACCTGAAAGAGTCGTCCGCAGAAAACCAAACGGGCGTCAATATCCTGATATACGGTAAGCCGGGTGTCGGAAAAACGGAAATGGCGCGCAGCCTCTGTGCCGAGTCGGGCTTGCAGTTGTACGAAGTGTCCTCCAAGGATCAGGAGGGGAACGCTTTGAAGAAGGCAGAACGAATTTCGTCCTGTATGCTGACTGACCGGTTGCTGGCGGGGAATGCAGACAGCGTGTTGCTGTTCGATGAAATCGAGGATGTATTCCCATCGAAAATTCTGGTTTCCTTTCCCTTCACGGACGCGAGCAATCCCGGGAAAGCGTGGACCAACCATCTCCTGGAGCATAATTCGACGCCCATCATCTGGGTCACTAACAGCGTGGAGCAGATAGACCCGGCGATCATCCGCCGCTTCGATATCGTGCTTCACCTCAGGCAACCCAACCCGGCAACCCGCCGCCGCATGTTAAACGAGATGCTTGCCGGGTTGCAGGCCAGCGAGGCTTGGCGAAACCGAATGGCCGGCTGCCGCAACCTCGCGCCGGCCCATATCGAACGCGCCGCGAAAGTGGCCAGCATCATGTTGAAAGAGAAAGAAGCTGCCGAGGGAGTGACGAGCGTCATGTTGAAAGAGAAAGAAGTTACCGATGGAGTGACGAGCGCCGTGCTGAAAGAGAAAGAAGCTGCCGAGGGAGTGACGAGCGCCGTGCTGAAAGAGAAAGAAGCTGCCGAGGGAGTGACGAGCGCCGTGCTGAAAGAGAAAGAAGCTGCCGAGGGAGTGACGAGCGCCGTGCTGAAAGAGAAAGAAGCTACCGAGGGAGTGACGAGCGCCATGTTGAAAGAGAAAGAAGCTGCCGAGGGAGTGACGAGCGCCGTGCTGAAAGAGAAAGAAGCTACCGAGGGAGTGACGAGCGCCATGTTGAAAGAGAAAGAAGCTGCCGAGGGAGTGACGAGCGTCATGTTGAAAGAGAAAGAAGCTGCCGAGGGAGCGACGAGCGTCATGTTGAAAGAGAAAGAAGCTGCCGAGGGAGTGACAAGCGTCATGTTGAAAGAGAAAGAAGCTGCCGAGGGAGTGACGAGCGTCATGTTGAAAGAGAAAGAAGCTGCCGAGGGAGTGACGGAAAGCACGCTGGAAACCTTGCTGAAAAACACGCTGGAAGCCCAGGGAGAGTCCCTCATGCCGGACTCGCCGGCTTCCTCGATGACGGTCTATGACCCGACCTTGCTCAATGTCGACGCTGACTTGCAAGCCTTGAGCGACGGACTGCAAAAACAGCATCGGGGAAGGTTGTGTTTCTACGGGCCTCCCGGTACCGGCAAAACCGCTTTCGCCCACCACCTGGCCGAATCGGTAGACAAGCCCCTGCTGGTAAAGCGCCTGGATGAGGTTCTGAGCATGTGGGTAGGTGGAACGGAGAGACACATTGCCGCCATGTTCCGCGAAGCCGAGGCCGAGGACGCAACACTGCTGTTGGACGAAGCGGACAGCCTGCTCCGTGACAGGCGGGGCGCCGTTCAAAGCTGGGAGGCGAACCAGGTAAACCAGATGCTCACTTGCATGGAACACTTTGACGGCATCTTCATCGCCTCCACCAACCTGATGGACGACCTGGATGAGGCAAGCCTGCGCCGCTTCGACTGCAAAATCGCTTTCAACGCGCTGAACCCCGACCAGGCATGGCGCATGTTCCTGTCGGCCCTGGCGCAAAACAACCTGACGCTGACCCGGCAAGAGACGGAATCACTAAACAAACGCTTGCTGCGCCTCCACAACCTGACCCCCGGAGACTACGATACCGTCCTGCGAAAACAATGCCTGTTTAATGTCACCCCCAACCCCCTGCAATTATTAGAAGCCCTGGAGAAGGAATGCGCCGCAAAACCCGACAGCCAGCGCCCCATCGGCTTTGCCCCCTGACTGTTCTGCTATAATTAATGAGAGAGGACCAACATCATGCCAAACGAAAACTCGAAGCCCAATATATTCAATTATGCGACCAAAGAGCTATCCCAGGATGCGATGATCTGCTGGCTGATTAAGTGGGCCGGTCACAAGGCTCAGTCCGGGACAGATGAGAAATTACGCAATTACGGCCGCAAGTTCGTGCAGGCATTACTTGGGAAGCATAATATAGAACTTGGCGACGAGGAGAACATAAGAAAGCCTGAAATCCATCAGCAGAATAAAGGAATTGATGTTCTTGCCCGGATCAATGACGAGTATGTACTTTTAATTGAGGACAAAATAGACGCTCCCAACCGCGGCAACCAACTGGAAACATATTATGAAACAGTACGCGATGGAAAAACCAAGCTGAAAAACGTTGCCGAAGACTGCATTTATCCGATTTATTTAAAGACCGGCAATCAGTCTCGCGCTAAGGACCGCAGTATAGAAAATATAGAGACAACGGGAAGGGGGTATAAAGTCTTCAATCGCGCCAACTTTCTGGAGGTGTTGAAACCATACGAAAGCGACGATTCGATACTGACAGATTTCGGGAATCATCTGCAAGAGTGGGAGGACGACACCAATAGCTTCGAAGACTGGATGCAACTAGAAAGAAAAAATTGGTCATGGAAGTCCTGGGAGGGATTCTTTCGGCACCTTGAGGGGGGGCTTCAGTTTATAGATGGCCGGCATAACTGGGGTTATGTTTCCAATAAAGGAGGTGGCTTTAGGGCTTTTTGGTGGCATGTTTTTGACTTCGAGTGGGAAGTCGCCGCGGAAAACTATCCATACTGTATTTATTTACAGTTGGAGATCCATCCAGAAAACCCGAACAGGCAAAAACTCTGTTTCAAGGTAAACACCAAAGGATGGATAAACAACGGGGCAACGAAAGAAGAGCGGGACCTCATACGAAATGAGCAGAACCCCATACGAGTCGACCTGAAGCACATGTGGTACGAACTCATCTTCGAAGCGGGGCCAAAACAAATAGATGAACCGCTCAATTGGGATGCCGATGATTATATGACTGTTGCCCGGTGGAATGAAGATTGGCTGGCTTTTGATGCAAACGGCGAGCTGGATGTCGAAGGAACGGTCGAGAATCTCGGGAATGCCCAAAACATATTAACAGCAGCGGTAGACAACGTTTAACAATTCCGTTCCTAACTATAGACAAGGGGTCAGGTCTTTGATTTTTGATACCGATTCTTTAAGCTAAGAGAAACCCGGCATAAATCAAAGATTTGACCCTTTGACCTTCTCAAGGAGAGTTAGCAGGGACTTCGGCGAATGTGCCGGAATTGGAGTCCTGGTAAAGTCTTTCTCGTCGCGCGTCAAAATTACTCGGGCATTTACTTGTCGGGCAGACTCAACGATGACCGCGTCTTCAAAGTCGTTGATCGCGCTTCCAATTGCACCTTCTATGACTGTTTGGTTGACCGGCGCGACATTGAGTATCGAGAGAAGGGCTTTGACCTGTTTGCGAGCGTCCGAGAGTCCGACCGCCTTGCGCGCCAGGTAGAAGATGGTGGTGAAAGAGGTAGCGCAGGCAAAGCCCTGGATTTCGCCCCGTTCAGCCAGGGAAAGCAGCCTGGTGGCAGGTTCCGAGAAAGGAGGACGGTCCAGAAGAAAGTCGAGCAGGACATTGGTATCGAACAACACATTCAAAGGTATTTATCCTCAAGGTAGGTCCGGTAGTCTTTCAAGTCGATCTTCGTGCCTTTGAGAGTCCCCCTCAGCCTGGCCACCGTGGGAGTCGGTTCTACGGGGGAGTCTTGCGGCGATATGACGACAGAGAAATACTCGGCCACCACCTGGGAGAGAGACTTCCCGGCCTGTTCAGCATACTCCTTGGCGCCTTTTATCAATTGATCGTCCATCCTGAGAGTGAGCTTGGTTTGCATGTTGAATTCACTGAGACGTATAGTAGCTACGCAAACTATACGTCAGCAATCACAAGGCGTCAAGTTATAAGTCCCCCGGCCCTTCTTATCCTTGGCTCACGCCTCTTTGTTCGATGTCGATGAGCGTTGCGCTTATAGCCGCGATTCCGACATCACAGCCGACACGGTCGCGAAACGCTTCACTACACAGCGGGTTCGTAGCGCCGGATGCTGATATAGAATCATGCGAAAGATTTTTTGCGATTCATGCGAAACATTGCTGATCATTGCTTAAAGCGGTTTATTAAGTTTGGAGAAAAATCCAAAGATTTTGTAGAAAACCGGTGGGATTACGCGGGAACCGGTGGGAAGTGGTGGGATCAGACTGATATTAAATCGCCGTTTTTAAGATAACCATGCCAGACGCCGGTGGGGTATATCGAGGGGGTCACATTATACTGACAAGGGGGGATCAAGGGTGTGCATTGTGCGACCTGACCCCATTATATGTGACCCCATTATATGCTTTATATGTGACCCCATTATAGATTCACTATCCCCCGCCGCGTCGTTTCAACTTCAGGCAGTTCCAGCATTCTGCTTCCAATATAGCTCGTATATCCCTCCTGACAAGGGGGGATCAAGGGTGTGCATTGTGCGACCTGACCCCATTATACGAGGATAGGGCGCGGGCCCTTGCCGATCTTCGCCCGCTCCTCGACGGTCGCCGGTGCGAGGGCTTTCCAGGGCGTGCCGTCCGGCGAGGCCTCCCGCCTGAAAGAGTCGGTGGCGCTGGCTACCAAGTGCTCGGCTATCTCGGCCATGACTGGGCTGAGGTTATTGGTCTGGCGGAGGAAGTCATTGAGGGCGGCCAGGGTTGCGGCGTCATTATATTCGATGGTGAGGTTCATGGCTGTTTGCGCTGAGCTCCTGGGTTTGCTATAGTCATGGGCGGGTCAGAGATACGGTCAGGACGTTCGCACTTTCCAGGTTTAGATCGGACATGGATACAGGCAGGTATACAGGGAGCAGCAAAAAAAGCAGTCGCGTATCTGGATGTGCCCAGGCTCCGCATCCATTACTGACCTTCCTCCCTTCTGTAGAGCAAATGGTGAGGTTCATGGCTGTTTGCGCTGAGCTCCTGGGTTTGCTATAGTCATGGGCAAGTCAGAGATACGGTCAAGGCGTTCGCACTTTCCTGGTTTAGATCGGACATGGATACAGGCAGGTATATAGGGAGCAGCAAAAAAAGCGGCCGCGTATCTGGGTGTGCCCAGGCTCCGCATCCATTACTGACCTTCCTCCCTTCTGTAGAGCAAATGGTGAGGTTCATGGCTGTTTGCGCTGAGCTCCTGGGTTTGCTATAATCATGGGCAAGTCAGAGACACGGTAGGCTATACGCACTTTCCTGGTTGTCGAATGGACGACCCTTACATTGAGTTAAAAAAGAGGCGACTGTATCTGGATGCGCCCAGGCTCCGCATCCATTACTGACCTTCCTCCCTTCTGTAGAGCAAATGGTGAGGTTCATGGCTGTTTGCGCTGAAGTCTTGGGTTTGCTACAGTTATGGGTGGGTCAGAGATATGGTGCGGCTGCTCGCACTTTCCTGGTTGAACATGGGCCGGTTTGCAAGGTAGCACACGAAAAGAGACACTAGCCGTATCTGGATGTGACCAGGCAACGCATCCTTTACTGACCCTCCTCTCTTTTGTAGAGTAATACACCCTCCCGCTTATTATCCATGTATTGTTTTTCTTTTGTGTTTGGGACGAAGGTCCAAAATAACGATCCGTCATTGTTCTCTTGAGTCACTACCAGCGTTCGCGTTTTCTTGTCTCCGCCAAAAACGGAAATAAACCGGCGCCGAAGGATTTTCTTGCGCCCGATTTTTTCCACCGCAAGCCAGACTTCTAAAGGATCTTCCAGAGTCGGCTTAATGTATTTAGCGAATCGCTCCCTGTTCCCCCCCTGCTCGATGAAATGGCGCAGCGATTCTTTTGTTATAAAGGCATCGTCAACTTCATCCGGCGTTGAAATACGCAGCGCGCCTGATGACGGAACTTTTAAAATTCGCGCTGTCTGATTCAGGGCTTGGCGTTGCTCTTTTTGTGTTTCTGCTTTGCCAGGATCAGCAAGTATTAAAGAAGCCGGAAGATCTTTTAAGGAAGGTAATCCTTCATCTTTGTAATTTCTTGGTTTTTTATCGACGTCCTTCACTGATCTCACTTGCGCGGGCCCGCATTTGCGCGGCGTCGTACCATGCCTGCATCCGCAACAACATGTCCATGCTTACGTCGAAGGCCTTCTCGATGCGCAAGGCCATTTCCGGTGACAGCCTGGCGTTGCCGTTCAGCAGGTCGGAGAGCGTTGCCCGCCGAACGCCTGAAATCTCGGCGGCCTTCGTAACGTTCAAGTCCAACTCCTCAATGACTTCCGTGCGGATGAAATCGCCCGGATGCGAAGGAGTCATGTTCACTTTGATACCATTCTCAGCCATCAGTGATAATCCTCTAAATTTAAACGGTCAATACAGCCGCCTGCCTCTTCAAACGTGACCCGCCAATTGCCGGATACCGAAAAAGACAAGGGGTCAGGTCCTTATCTAATCAGCTTCCCATCCCATAACTTGCCGAGGAAGTCTCGCCATGGCAGGACGGTTATATCGCCGATTTTACGTTCTTTTTTTTCGTTGGATACAATAATGCCCAACCGCGGTTTGGATTCATTCATAAAAGTTCTCAGGGCGCCCAGGTCGGCGTTGTCTACACGGCGGGTGCCTTTTACTTCTAGGGCGACTTCTCCGCCGCCTAATATGAAATCCACCTCCAACCCTGATTTGGTTCTCCAGAAGTCAATATCGTAATGCAACTCGAGATAGGAGCGATGGGCGTTAAGTTCCATGAATATGAAATGTTCAAACGCCCTGCCGAACTGCTCCCCGTGTTCTTCGTTTATCCTGCGCTTGCAGAGATGTCCGGCTACGCCGACGTCGAAGAGGTAAAATTTGGAGGCCTTGCTGATGACCTGCCGCCCCTGTCTTTTTTTATACGGCGCGACGTAAGCGCCTAACAAGGTGTCAACCAATATCTGAAAATATTCTTTTACGGTCTTTGAATCCACCCCACAATCCCGCGCGATATTTGAATAGTTGAGCAACTCTCCATGGGCGTATCCCATCGCCTCGAAAAACCGCGAGAAGGCGGGAATGTTTCGAACCAGGCCTTCGTTAAAGACTTCCTCTTTCAGGTAATCCTGGACGTAAGCGCGCAAGGACCGTTGATAGCTGCGTTGCAGGTAATGCGAGGGTATCAGGCCCTGGTTCAGCGCCTGCAACAAGTCGAAGCGTTCGATCTCGGGGAAGACAAACGGGAACATCTCGAAGCGCCAGGCCCGGCCGCCCAAGAGATTGGCGCCGCCTTTTCTCAACTTCCGGGCGCTGGAACCGCACAGGATAAAATTCAAGCCCTCGTTTTCAATGAGCCAATGCACTTCATCGAGGATTGCCGGCGCTTTTTGCACCTCGTCCAGGATGACGGGCGATGCGCCCGCCCGCTGCCTGTCTGCCAGGAGGCGCTCCCTCAGCAGGGCGGGATTCCTGATGAAATCCAGGGTAATGTCCGTCTTCAGAAAATCATAGACGATGCTGTCCGGAAATGCCCGCTTCAGATAAGTTGTCTTGCCGGTCTTGCGAGGCCCCCACAAAAAAGCGGATTGCCCCTGCGGAAGCTCAATATTCAAAGCCCTGTCTATATCTACCATTTCGGAGAAACATCCATAATAGTTCAACTATTTCGGAATATACTCCTCAATATCAGGAAACGCAAATTAGCCGTCTCTTGCTGGGTTAACACCTCCCATTGCTCAGCTGGAGGGGTCAGGTCTTTGATTTTTATAAAGTTTAGTAAATATATTGGTGGTTGCCGATAAAATCTCTATTCCTGCTTTCTTGAATCATCGACAGCGCGCAGGATATCCCGGGTTATCACCTTCGTATCGATTCCCGCTACGTCGAAAGGCGATTTTGTTTTTGTCCGTTTTGGCGTGAGCGAAAAAACAGAACCGTCTTTCCTGCGGATTTCCACTTCTTCATCCTGGGCAATCATCAACAGCCGGGCAAGATTTTGACGAGCTTCTGAATAGGTAAATACTTTCATTGTTCATTACTCCAGCACTTGGATGTTCAATGTTTTGGCGACTTGTTGCATACGCTTATCCAACGTGATCAGCGGACATCGCAAAGATTTCGCACATTGTAAGCGGAAGCTCTTGCATTGTTCATTGTAAACTTGAAAGAAATAACAAATATGTTATTCTGTGCCCATGGCATGGAGCAAGGAACTGAAACTTGCCAGGGAACGATTGCTGGAGGTTGTTAGACCATGACCCATGAAATATTGAAAGCCAAAGCGCTTTCCAGTCCGGATGTCAGGGCGGAATACGATGCTTTGGAGCCTGAGTTTGCATTGTTGAGGGAAATGCTGTCAGCCCGGGAAAAAGCCGGCCTGAGTCAAGCGGAAATAGCAATTCGCATGGGGACCAAGGCGCCTGCTGTTACCCGGCTTGAATCCTCACTGACCAGTGGCAAACATTCGCCATCCCTGGCAACAATCAAAAAATATGCGGAAGCGGTAGATTGTCATATTGAAATCAAATTGATACACAATTAGGAAATTGATGCGCCGGCAGGCGCCGAAAGTCAGGGCAAATACAAGGGGGTTGCCCTGGGGACTTGTCCAATGACGGGGGGGTATCTGCTTTTCCCGTCCTGGAACCTGTAGCCTAATTCGTCTCGCATGTAAGGGCAAATACGAGGGGGTTGCCCTGGGGACTTGCCCAATGACGGGGGGTATCTGCTTTTCCCGTCCTGGAGCCTGTAGCCGAATTCGTCTCGCATGTAAGGGCAAATACAAGGGGGTTACCTTGGGGACTTGCCCAATGACGGGGGGTATCTGCTTTTCCCGTCCTGGAGCCTGTAGCCGAATTTGTCTCGCATGTCTCTGAACCGGGACAGCGAAAATTTGAACCCGCCACATATTGCACTACCTTTATTCCTCTACATAGTGCAGTATATTTCTGCGTCCATACAGAGAATTATTACAATAAAAAATGCGTTTGCTGGGAATCGATACGGGCGGGACTTTTACGGATTTTGTCTACTTCGACGGGGACAGGCTGTATACGCATAAGGTCATGTCCACCCCGGAGGAGCCGGAGCTTGCCGTCATGCAGGGTATTCAGGAGTTGGGCGCGCCCCTGTCCGGCTTGAATATTATCCATGGTTCAACCGTAGCCACCAATGCCGTGCTGGAAGGCAAAGGCGCCCGTACCGTTTACGTGGCAAATCGCGGCCTGCAGGATGTATTGACGATCGGCAGGCAGGCGCGGCGGGAGTTGTATAACCTGCAACCCGAGCCGCAGCCACCCCCCGTCCCCGCCGAACTTTGTCTACAGACCGGTGGTCGGATAGATGCGGACGGGACGATCATCGAGGGCCTGACGGAACAGGACATCATCACCCTGCTGGAGCGAATCGACCAATTACAGGCGGAAGCCGTCGCCGTTAATTTATTGTTCTCCTTTGTTGACGATCAGTTTGAGCAACGAATCGCAAGACGGCTCCCGGCGCGCCTGTTCGTGTCTGTCTCATCGCAAATACTGCCCGAATACAAGGAATATGAACGGGGCATCACTACCTGGCTGAATGCCTACGTGGGTCCGCTGATGGCGGGTTATTTGAATAAAACGGCGGCAAAAACACGGCCGGCTACCTTGTCTGTCATGCGCAGCTCCGGCGATACTTGCAACGCCGGGCAGGCCGGACATGAAGCCGTGCACCTGTTGCTGTCGGGACCAGCGGGAGGGCTGACCGGGGCACGGCATGTCGCCGGTCAAACCGGCATGGATAAATTAATGACACTGGACATGGGCGGGACTTCAACGGACGTTGCCCTGATAGACAAGGAAATCGCGTTGACCAACACGGGCTATATCGACCGTTATCCCGTCGCCGTGCCCATGGTGGATATGCACAGCATAGGCGCGGGTGGCGGTTCTATTGCCTACGTGGATGCGGGCGGCTGTCTGCAAGTCGGACCCGAATCCGCCGGGGCGCGACCGGGACCGGCCTGTTACGACCAGGGCGGGACATCGCCTACGGTGACAGATGCCAACCTGCTGCTGGGACGCCTGTCCCGTTTCACCCGGCTCGGTGGCGTGTTGTCGTTGAATTACGCCAAAGCCCGCGAGGCGGTCGGCGGGCTGGCCGCAGAGCTGGGCCTGGCCTCGGCGGAGCAGGCGGCGGAAGGCGTGGTTGCCGTGATCAATGAGCATATGACCCAGGCGCTGAAACTGATTTCCGTGCAACGGGGGATCGACCCCCGCGATTTTACCTTGGTCGCCTTCGGTGGCGCCGGCGGCCTGCATGTCTGCGCCCTGGCGGAAGCCTTGGAAATGCGCCGGGCCTTGATTCCGATACATGCCGGCGTGTTATCGGCCCTGGGCATGATAGCGGCGCCGTCCGGCCGACAATATTCAAGAACGCTGGCCATGCTACTCGAAAATATTTCGGCAAGCGCAATCAATGACGAAATTGCCGGATTAAAGGCGAGGGGAATGAGGGAACTGGCGGAACAGGGCATAGCCGGTGATGCCCTGAGCCCCCGGGCAAGCCTTGACTTGTGTTACCGCGGCCAGTCATCGACGCTGAATATAGACTGGCAGGACAGTATCGCATCGGCAGAAAGCCGCTTTCACGAATTGCACCATGATCGCTACGGCCACCGATTGGATAACCCGGTTGAATTGATCAACGTGCGGTTGAGCTTGAGAACCGGGCAGGTCGGCTTGACCCTGCCGGACATGCAGCTTCAGGATGCCGCCGTCCCGCAATCGACGCAAGTCCACGGCTATGACGACCCGGTTCTTGTATATTCCCGCAAACAACTGCCAGGCTCAGTTCCCGCGAATGGCCCCCTGATTGTCTGTGACGCCGAGGCGACGGTGTTTGTCAATCACAACTGGTCCTGCCGTATTGACAGGCTGGGAAATATCGTCCTTGAGAAAAACTGACGGGGGTCGATAAAGATCAGGCTGGGAAATATCGTGCTTGAGAAAAACTGACCAGGGCCGATAAGGATCAGGCTGGGAAATATCGTGCTTGAGAAAAACTGACCGGGGCCGACAAAGATCAGGCTGGAAAATATCGTGCTTGAGAAAAACTGACCGGGGCCGATACAGATCAGGCTGGGAAATATCGTCCTTGAGAAAAACTGACCGGGGTCGATAAAGATCAGGCTGGGAAATATCGTGCTTGAGAAAAACTGACCGGGCCGATAAAGATCAGGCTGGGAAATATCGTGCTTGAGAAAAACTGACCGGGGCCGATAAGGATCAGGCTGGGAAATATCGTGCTTGAGAGAAACTGACGGGGGCCGATAAAGATCAGGCTGGGAAATATCGTGCTTGAGAGAAACTGACGGGGTCGATAAAGATTAGACCGGCGACATAATCTCGTATAGTATGGCGGCTTTACACCAACAGGGTATCTCATGTTAGACAACCTGCCTTTCTGGGTCTATATCTTAATCACGTTGGCGCTGACCCAAATTACCATTGCCTCCGTGACTATTTACCTGCACCGGCATCAAGCCCACCACGCCCTGGAATTGCATCCCCTGACCAGCCATTTTTTCAGGTTCTGGCTGTGGCTGACGACGGGCATGGGGACCAAAGAGTGGGTCGCGATACATCGCAAGCACCATGCCCGGGTGGAAACCCCCCAGGACCCGCACAGCCCGCAACAAACAGGCATTTTGAAGGTGCTGTTAGAGGGGACGGAGTTATACCGCGCCGAGGCGAAAAACGCCGAGACGCTGGAGAAATATGGGCATGGGACACCCGATGACTGGGTTGAGCGGCGCGTCTACCATCCTTTTTCAGCCGCCGGTGTCAGTTTGCTGTTTATCCTGGATCTCCTGTTGTTTGGCGCCATAGGCATCACCATCTGGGCGGTACAGATGATGTGGATCCCGTTTTTTGCCGCCGGGGTGATAAACGGCCTGGGCCATTGGTGGGGGTACCGGAATTACGAATCCGCCGATGCTTCCAGAAACATCATACCGTTCGGCCTGATCATCGGCGGCGAGGAGTTGCACAATAACCACCATGCCTTTGCCGGCTCCGCGCGATTTTCATCGAAATGGTATGAAATCGATTTGGGCTGGAACTACATTCGCTGTTTGCAGTTATTCAAACTGGCCCGGGTGAAAAAAGTCGCGCCCCGCCCCATGATCAATCGACAAAAGAAACACATCGACCTGGATACGGTGCAGGCGGTGGTCAGCAACCACATGCACGTCATGTCCCATTACGCCAGGGACGTGTTAACCCGCGTATACCGGGAGGAAAGAGCCAAGGCGAATACCCCGACGAAACGACTGCTGCGGCAGGGCCGACGCTACCTGGTCCGGCACGAGTTCATGCTGGACGGCAAGTCAAGGGGACGCCTGCGCGCCATGCTGGCGGATAACGCAACACTGCAAACCGTGCATGAATATAAGCAGCGCTTGCAGCAATTATGGCAGGAAAAGACGGCCACCCAGGAAGCCTTGAAACAAGCCCTGCAGGAGTGGTGTCAACAAGCTGAAGCGACGGGCATCAAGGCGCTGGAAGATTTCGCCGCGGTATTACGTGGTTATACCCTGCAACATGCAGTCTGAAGCCTCCTCGCGGGGCTTATTATAAGACTGTAGGGGCAAGTCCCCCGTGCCTGCTCTGAGCCATACCGGCCCGCGCCAGGGCGGGGAGAGGAGGCGAAAGAAAGGATTCAGCTATTTGCTGCTGCTGTTACGGGTGAAGGTCGGCCGGTCTTCGCCGGACAGGGTTTGATTATATTCATAACCCTCCAGGTCAAACCCCTTGAGGTCTTCCGGGTCGCCAAGCCGGTTGCGGATGATATACCGGCTCATCAATCCCCGCGCTTTTTTGGCGAAGAACGAGATTAGCTTGTATTCGCCGTTTCTTCTTTCCTTGAATACCGGGGTAATGATACGGGCATCCAATTGTTCCGGCTTGACGGATTTGAAGTATTCGTTCGATGCCAGGTTAACCAGGATGCCGTCTTTCTGTTTTTTTAAATCCCCGGTCAGGGCCGCATTGATCCTGGCGCGCCAAAAGGCATACAGGTCTTTTCCCCGGCGGGTCTTCAGCTTCGTTCCCATTTCCAGCCGATAGGGCTGCATTAGATCCAGGGGCTTCAATACGCCATACAACCCGGAGAGAATCCGCAGGTGTTCCTGTGCGTATTTCAAATCATCCTGACTGAGGTTGTCCGCATCCAGTCCGCTGTATACGTCACCCTTGAACGCCAAGACCGATTGCTTGGCATTCCGGCTGGTGAAAGGCAGGGACCAGGCGTGATAACGGTTGGAATTCAGGTCCGCCAGCTTCGGGCTGATGCCCATCAAATTGCCCAATTCATGGGGCTCCATCCCCCGGAGTTCATCAATCAATTCCGCCGAATCATCCAGAAATCCCGGGATAGTGAATTCCCGGGTTTTGGGCGGCGTCTCAAAATCCAGCGTCTTCGCCGGCGAAATAACAATCAACATGATACCAGGCTTCCGGGTTCGTCATAAAAACCGACAGGGCCGCAGGGGTCAATCCCCTGCCCCCGGTTTTCACGCTTTCTGTAGTCAAGTATTCCAACAAATATACCAATAAACATACCTGATTTTTTCATATAAATCCACTACCATATCACCGTCGCAGTAGCTCCCGTTGTTTGTCGAAAGTGGGTTTGGGAGCTGTTTTGGAGTGACTAACGCCAAGGATTAAGTGTGGGATGGCCCTTGGAACGCAAAAACAACCCCCAAACCCATTGTTAGCGGAAACTGCTGTCACTGCCGCAAAATTTTATTCAAGGAAAAATGCCGGTGCAAGTCATCCTGATTCGAGTTGCCATTGACCAATCCTGCGGCCATTGGAACGGTCCCTGCAACCCGCAGAACCGGGACTTTGTTTATGTGCCGATTCCCCAGATGAACCGCGCTAATGTCCCTGGCCTGGAAAGGCGCTACACCGATTGCATTGCCCCGGCATTGCAGGCATTTTCCAAGCGTAATGGCTACGATGTTCCCTTGCCGACCCACTTGCGGGGTCAACGGATGCACCTGGACCCGGACTTCGACTACCTGACTTACGGCGATACTGCCTCCAGGGGCAGGCGCTTGCTCCAGTTTGCCGAGGATGATGTGGTGGTTTTCTACGGCAGCCTGAGGTCTATAATCGACGGCAAACTAATCTACGCGCTCATCGGCCTGCTGGTAGTGCAGGACGTCGCGCAGGTACGGGACATCGTCCCTCAACGGTTCGACGAAAATGCCCACACGCGTAACCTGGCGCCTGAGCCGACAGACGTCGTGGCGCGCGGCAAGCGAGATGGTTCCGGACGCTTTGAGAAATACATCCCCATCGGCGAATTCCGCGACCGGGCCTACCGGGTACAACGACCGTTGCTGGACGCCTGGGGCGGCTTGTCCGTCAGGAACGGCTACCTGCAGCGAAGCGCAAACCCGCCGCTATTCCTCAAGCCAAAACGCTTCCTCCATTGGTTGCAGCGGCAAAACCCACGATTGACACCGGTTAATAATCCCTGATTGCTCAAGACATCGCGGTACTGATCGGGGGCAGACGATCCAAACAGAAGGGTTTCAGCATTGTAGTCAGCCACGATTGAACCACGCCTGCAATACTATTTACAGCACATGACATTGTCTTCGCAGGAGAAACAACAATCAACATGATACCAAGCTTCAGGGTTCGTCATAAAAACCGACAGGGCTGCAGAGATCAATCCCCTGCCCCCGGCTTTCACGCTTTCTGTAGTCAAGTATTTCAACAAATATACCAATAAACACATCTGATTTTTTCATATGAATTTACTACAATGCCGTAGAACTAACTAAAATGAAAAAATCGAGACAGCGTTGGTGATCGGGGCCACATCGGACATCGGTCGCGCCATCGCGCGCAAGCTGGCGGGCGCGTGGGGACGCGCCGAGAACTATGTCTGTGGTTCGGCGAAAGCGGGGTTCACCGCGTTCCTGTCCGGCCTGCGCAACGCGGAGGCTCTCCAATGAAGGGAAATGTCCTCCGAAACGCGCGGGTCATTCTGCTGCATTTGCCGTGGTTGGCGCTGCTGGGATGGTTCTCCTCGGTTGCGTGGTTCCTGACCGACGACGCGTTCATCAGTTTCCGCTACGTCCGTAACCTGCTCGACGGCCACGGCCTGGTATTCAACCCCGGCGAGTATGTCGAGGGCTATTCCAATTTCCTGTGGGTGCTGGAGCTGGCCGCGATATGGGGATTGTCGGGAGTGCCGCCGGAGCGCGCGGCGCCGTGGCTGTCGGTCACTTTTACCGCCGGTACCCTCGCCGCGATGCTGTGGTGGGTCGCACGCCTGCCGTTGCTGCGCCACCGGGGGCTGGTGGCATGGATGGCGCTGGGGCTGGTGTGCGCCAGCGCCACCTTCGCGGTGTGGACGTCCGGCGGCGGACTGGAGACCCGGCAGTTCACCTTCTTCATCGTCCTGGCCGTGATGTGCCTGAGCCTTTACAGGGACCGCCGCCGGGGCCTGCTGGCGGCGTCGTTGAGCCTGGCCGCTGCCGCCTTGACGCGGCCCGAAGGCCCGCTGTTGGCGGCGTTGTGCTTCAGCTGGTTTATCATCCAGCGGATGGCAGACACAGGACGTCTGAAGCCAGACTGGCGGCGGTTGATCTATTTGGCCGCGCCCTTTGTCGTCCTGGTCGGCGCCCATTTCCTGTGGCGCTACGCCTATTACGGCGAGTGGTTGCCCAACACCTACTACGCCAAGCATGTGCGGCCGTGGTACGAGTCGGGCTTCCGCTACCTGTGGGCGGCGGCGATCGACACGGGGCTGTATCTGCTGGTCCCCCTGGCCGCAGTCGCCATGCGGAATCGCTGGCGAGCATCCCGTGACGGGATATGGGCGCTGGCGCTGCTCCTGGTCGGCGTCCACATGGCCTATGTGATGCGCATTGGCGGCGATCATTTCGAGTACCGCCCACTGGATTTCTACTGGCCGCTACTGGCTGTCCCGGCGTCCATGGGAATCGTTCACCTCGGCGAACGGATTGCCACCGGCCGGTGGTTGCGACGCTTCTCCGCCCGGTTAGCAGTGGGTGTGCGAACATACGCAATCGTTCTCTTCGTGCCGGTGTTGTTCTACACCAGCGCAATTCAGGGCGCCCTGTTGTTCGAGGGGGCCGCAATACGCGAACGCATCCTGAAGCTGCACATAGAACTGGATGACAGCAATGCTGCGTGGTTGCTCGCCGCGCCGGGGATGCCGATGCTTGTCGCCGTCTCAAACGACCTGCGCCGCCAGACTTCCCGGCAGTCCGTCGCTTCGCCTTTCGTGGAACACCGCGAGTTCGCCAACGCTATTTTGCGAACATGGAAGCCCTACGAGAACATGGAGAACGGAGTGATTCCCGAGGACGCGCTGATGGTTGGCGGTGGGCTCGGAATCCGCTTCTATTATCTTCCCGACCTGAAGGTCATCGACATCTTCGGCTTGACCGACGCGACCGTGGCGCGCAACCCGGTCGAAACACCCAACCACTTGCGCGTCATCGCCCACGACCGTTACCCACCACCCGGATACCTCGAAGAGCGGGGTGTCAACTTCACTATACATCCACCGGCAACCAGCGAACTCCAAGCGCTTATCCGCGCGGAATACGCCGTGAAGATCGGCCCGGCCCTGTGGATGCCCTTTGACTCTCCCGACCGGCAGTGGGTCTTCGACCGTTTTGCCGGACGAGACTTGCGGGTGTTCGATTTCTTCTTTGACGGGCGGTTTCTCGGACGCTTCGAAGATGGATTTGACGGCTGGCTTCTGGAGGGTAAAGCGATCACGAACCACAGCCAATATGAGCGCTACAAGGGCCAGCAGCCGATCAGCGGCAATATGGGCCGAGGCTTCCTGACGAGTTACCATCCGGAGAATGGAGACCGAGCCATCGGGCGGGCGCTCTCGCCTGCGTTCACAGCGGAGTCCGGCCAGTATCTTAAATTTCTGATCGCCGGGGGCGGGGACAGTGGTGTCGGGTTGCGCCTGCTGGCCGACGGCGACGAAGCCGGGGTCTGGCGCGGCGAGACCACCGAACGGTTCAAGCGGGTCGTCTACCCCTTGGCGGAGGTCGCCGGCCAGCGTCTGCAACTGGAACTGTTCGACAACGAAACCGGCGGCTGGGGCCACATCATGCTCGACCACGTCATGCTGGTGCGGCGACAATTCGAAGAGCAAGTGGAGAAGCCGTAAGCGAGTCCTGTAACCGAGGATTCTTGACACCTTGCCAAGGCAACCCCATACTTGGCGCTGTCCCTTTAATATTTTTGTCCGACCGGTTTACAATAGCTGTCCTTATGGGTATCCGTGCACAAGAATACGACGTGATTATCGTTGGCGGAGGTCATACCAGCCGCCCTGGCCGCCGCGCGGGTCCAGCCGGTCTGCGCCGAGGCGGCTGGGACTGAATCCAGGTTGGCTTCCGAACTTTCACGAAGGCTCGCCCTGTGAGCTCCCCATGAGAGAACAGGAAAGAGACAACAGGATTATGCCGAACGACGCGGCGCCGAATGATAACTGGGGCGCCCTTGCCGCTAGTTGTCTGGGTATGAGATGCGGGGGGGGGGGGGGGGGGTAACACTGTCCGCCCGGTTGCACAACGCGCTGTTCGTCCTGTTTATTGGGGGGATTCTGGCCTACGGCGCTGGGTTCGCTTGGTATATGCTCGCCCGCTTCGACCTCGTCAACCTGATCCGCGACGTGAACACCGACGACTCCTTCTATTACTTCCAGATAGCCTATAACCTCGCCGAGGGCAGGTTCTCCACCTTCGACGGCGGCATCACCCGGACCAACGGTTACCATCCCCTATGGATGTTGCTCATCACGCCGTTCTACTGGGTATTCGACAAGGAAACTGCGCTGTTTGGCATCAAGGCGTTCGAGATCATGCTCGTCGCCGGCGGCGTGGCGCTCGTCGCCACAGCGGCCCGGCTGGCGCGTATGCCGTGGTATCTGATGTTTGCCGCGTTGCCGATTCTCTACCAGCGCCACACCTTGATTTCGGGAATGGAAGCAGCGGCGGCGCTGTTCATGCTGGGCTTGTTTATTCTGACCGTCTGCCTCTTTGCGCGAAGCCCGGCGCGGTGGCAGTGGCCGCTGGCCGCGGTAGCCTTTGCCCTGCCCTGGGTGCGGTTGGAGTACATCGCCATATCGCTGGCGACGACAGGAGCGCTGTGCCTCGTCGAGAGGTCGTGGCAGGAATCACCCTCACCCCAACCCTCTCCCGTCGAGGGAGAGGGGGAGGGTCTCGGCGCCCCGGAGGCGAGAGGGGGCTGGTTCCTTCTCCCCTTGTGGGAGAAGGCCAGGATGAGGGGGACGGCCTACCCCCTATCCGCCCTGAACGCCGTGGTTCCGCTGCTGGGCGCGATCGCCGGCATCCTGGTGTACTTCGCCTACAACCAGTTTGTCTTCGACGGCATCGTGCCGGTGAGTGGCGCGATGAAGCAGGTCTGGTCGCAGTGGTTATGGGCATCGGAAGGTGGATACAGCCTGACGCAGAACCTTGTGGACATCTTGCAGTTCGATGTCTTCGACCTCGAACTGTGCGTTGCGCTGGAGATCTGCGCCTACTTGCTGCTGGTCTGGTGGTTCACCCGCCGGTCCCACAACCGGGAGGACCGGCTTCTGCTGGCCTTCCTGGCGGGCGTGTCCGGCTTGGCTGTCGGCCATCTGACCAAGTTCGGGCAGACCGTCCTCACCATGCATCCTCATTTTGGGAATTACGATTGGTATTTCGTTCCGGCGTATCTGATGATGGCGCTGATCATTCCAGTGCGATGTTATGTCGCCATTCACTTCGTCCGCCGTTTCGTCTGGCCGAGGTGGCCCCAAGCAGCCAATGTTCTGATCGTGGGCATTATTGCCGCCGCGATCTTTCTGCTTGCAAAGGCGGATTTCACTCATCCGTTCCGGTTTGTTGACAGGGCGAGTGGGTCAACTGGCCGCGAATGGGAGATAACTTCTTATACGGGTACGCAGGTGATGAATCACCTGCTCCCCGAGGACAGCGTGGTCGGGTCGTGGGACGCTGGCGTCATCGGGTACTTCTCGCGCTTTCCGGTGGTGAACCTGGATGGCCTGGTCAATTCATATGACTACTTGCGCGCCCGAAAGGAAAGACCCGAGACCGCGCCTTATCGGTGGTACGGGATTACCCACTTCATGTCCGTCGATGATAACAACATTTGGCGACCCCCTGATAACATACTGTTCGAAGGCCAGCTATTTCCCCACCCATCGGGCTATCGCCGATCAAGGCTCCTAACTACCGAGCCGCCACCAGAGATGTTACCGAACGGATTCGATCGTTCCGCAAAGTTCTGGGAGAGAATGGAGCCGCATTTCGACTACCAATCGGACGGCGCCGGGTTACTTGTTGACGGGCGGTTGGTACAGGCCTTCGCCAGGGAATGCGACCCGGGTGAACTGGCCGTGTGGTCCTGGGCCGGACCAGGGGATGAAGCTGCCGCCAGAGCCTGGACGAAGACGCAAACGGGGCTGTGCGTGAACGCGCTCGTGCTGCCCCGCAATGCGCTCCCGCCGGTCCGGGTTGAGACAATGCCGGTGGGCGATTATCTGGCGAGGCTGGTTGGAGACCGCCAGCCGGCAATCCGTGCCGATTTTGACGTGTATCTCACCGAAAACAGTCTTGTCTACGTAAAAGAGCAGTGCACTCCGGAGGACGCTGAACCGACATTCTTCCTGCACCTGTATCCGGTTGACACGAACGACCTCCCCAGCCATCGCCAGCAGTACGGCTTCGACAACCTCGACTTTGTTTTCAGGGACCACCGTCGTCCCATCAAGGAAGGAGTCTGCGTAGCGAGGCGGAAGCTACCTGATTACGCCATCGCCACGCTCCGCACCGGCCAGTTCACCGGTGAGGGTCGGATCTGGGAGGGCGGTTTCGATGTCGTCGAACCGCTGGGTGGTGGCCGGCTGATCATCCGCTCCGACTGGAATGTGTATCTCGTTGAAAACAGCCTCATCTACGCCAAGGACCAATGCAGCCCGGAGGACGTTGAACCAATGTTCTTCCTCCACCTGGACCCGGTTGACATGAACGACCTCCCCAGCCATCGCCAGCAGTATGGCTTCGACAACCTGGACTTCGCTTTCGGGGGTCACCGTCCTCCGCTCGAGGGAGAAGTGTGCGTAGCGAGGCGGGAGTTGCCTGATTACGCCATCGCCGCGCTCCGCACCGGCCAGTTCACCGGCGAGGGCCAGATCTGGGAGGACGGTTTCGATATTGTCGAGCCGGCGGATGACAGAAAAACCATGCCGTAGCAAACAACATGCAGTATTCTTCAAAAAATTGGCATCGGATATATGAGGCATTGTAAACCCGAACAGTCCTGATGTCGCGTCATCTATCGCAAAATAAGCGCGTGGCAGGGAGGGCTGCTTGCCTCGTGTGCATGATAAACAATCAGGATTGCCAAGTGGGTGGTCGATAGGTGAATTAGGCGTGAATGAAAAAATCAAGACAGCGTTGGTGATCGGGGCCACATCGGACATTGGTCGCGCCATTGCGCGCAAGCTGGCAGACGCTGGCTACGCGTTGCAGCTCGCGGCGCGTGACCCGGCGCGGCTGGAGAGAGAGATGCGGGACATCCGGGTGCGCACAGGGGTCGCCGTGACCGGGCGCCGGTGCGATGCGCTCGATGAAGACGGTGGCGTCTCGTTGCTCGACACGCTCGATTCCCTGCCCGATGTGGCTGTGTGCGTCGTCGGGTTGCTCGGCGATCAAGCGGAAAGCCAGCGGGACAGTGTCGCCGCGGAGCGGGTGATGCGAACCAACTACGTGGGTCCCGCACTCCTGATGGGCGCGCTGGCCGAGCGGTTCGAGCGGCGTGGCAGCGGCATCCTGGTCGGCGTCAGTTCGGTGGCGGGCGAGCGGGGCCGCGCCGAGAACTATGTCTATGGTTCGGCGAAAGCGGGGTTCACCGCGTTCCTGTCCGGCCTGCGCAACCGGCTGGCCGCGTCTGGCGTCCATGTCGTGACGGTCAAGCCCGGTTTTGTACGCACGCGCATGACTGACGGGATGGCCCTGCCGCCGCGGCTGACCGCGACGCCCGAGGCAGTCGCCGTTGCGGTTCTCACGGCGGTTCACCAGCGCCGCGACGTCGTTTACGTACGCCGCGTCTGGCGCCTGATCATGCTGTTCATCCGCGCCGTTCCCGAACGGGTATTCAAACGGATGAAGCTATAGGCGAGTCCTGTCACCGAGGCTTCGTGACACTTGGCCAAGGCGACCCCACACTTGGCGCTATCCCCTTAATATTTTTATCCGACCGGTTTACAATATTAGAAAAAACACCGCGCCCGAGTTCCTCTTCTGGCGCTACAGAACCGGAAACTGTCACGTGGCTTGGTCGCTTTGTCGTTCCAACTCGGTCAGGGCCTCGCGCAGAAAGCCATCAGGAAGTGTCTTGACCGTCGAATACCGAGCCCGGCGATGGTCGCCGTTCATGTTGACCAGGCACAACACGCTTCCGTCTGAAGCGCAAAGCAGTATAACCGACTGGCCGTGGCCGCTTGGCGCATCAATAGCAATCTCGCCGTCTGGCGTTGGATACACCTCGAACCGACGGGGCGAAATTTCGTGCATCTCTATCAACAAATGCCTGGCGTTTGCTAACGCCTCATCGGACGGTAGCGGGAAGCCCTCTTCGCCCGCCTCAGCCCTGACGTCTTCAAGATCACGCAGGACATCGTTCAGCAAAGGATGATAGCGCTCGATCATATGAGTGAGCAGCGTTTCCAAAAAAGTGGGCGGGAGAGGAGAATTACTGGAAGTCGGTATATAAGGCAATGTTTGCGCGTCTTCCTTGAAAGTCGGGATTGATGATCGACGGGTCGTTTGATTTTACGACCAGAACAATGGAGAGTTCAGCAAGATCAATACCCCGGTCGGCCTCGCTGTACCCCATTGTTTTTTTCTGATCCATGTCTAACATTCTTTACACGGGGAATTATATATTTAATTGTACTGATTGAATTTTTTGCATCGATAGCTAAAGATGCCTCAAATCCTCTTAGTGGCTACTTGATTTTGCCTTCTTTATAGATGACGTGCTTGCGCACGACGGGGTCGTATTTTTTTATTTCCATCTTGCCCGGGGTGTTTCGTTTATTTTTTGTGGTGGTATAAAAATGCCCGGTGCCGGCGGATGAAATCAGACGAATTTTGTCTCGTGCGCTGTTTGCCATGGTTCCTCCTTAGATTTTTACTCCGCGGGCCCGGATGTCGGATAACACCTGATCGATGCCTGACTTGTCAATCGTGCGGAGGCCCTTGGCGCTCACCCGCAGTTTTACCCAACGTTTTTCACTTTCCACCCAGAACCTGCGCTCGTGCAGGTTCGGCAGGAAGCGCCGCTTGGTTTTGTTGTTGGCGTGGGAAACATTGTTTCCCGACATAGGTTTTTTTCCGGTTACTTGACAGACCCGCGACATTGAAATGCTCTCTATAACAATACAAGGAGGCGGATTATACATGGTCCTGAAGGAAAATCAAAAGGGCAGGGACAGGTAAAAACGGTGGGGAAACAACCTTTTTACGGTGACTTTGGGATGGCTTTGCTGTTTTTGTGGCATTCGGTGTTACAGCAGCCCCAGCTCGGCCATGGACGTTACCACTTGGTCGCCGACTACCAGGTGGTCCAGCACGCGGACGTCCAGCAGGGCTAATGCCTGGATTAATTTAGTGGTAATCTGCCGGTCGGACTGGCTCGGTTCGGCGACGCCTGAAGGATGGTTATGGGCAAAGATGATGGCTGCCGCATTCAGTTCCAGGCAGCGTTTCACCACCTCTCGAGGGTAAACGCTGGCCCCGTCAATCGTACCGGTAAACAGGATTTCACAGTTGATGACGCGGTGGCGATTGTCCAGGAACAGGCAGGCGAACACTTCGTGTTGAAAACGGCGCAACCAGGCCTTTACATATGTTTTTGTCTTGTCGGGATTGCTCAATGCCGGCCGGGCGCGCACTTCGGCTTCCAGGTAACGGCGGCCCAATTCCAGGGCTGCCTGCAAAAGCACCCATTTCGCCTCGCCCAGGCCCTTGGTTTTCATCAGGATTTGTCGGTTTTGTTCGAGTAACGGACGCAACCCCTGGGCGTTGGCCAACATGCCCCTGGCCATGTCCACGGCGTTGTGCCCTTTGTGCCCTGATCCTAAAAACAGGGCGATTAGTTCTGCATCGGACAGGCTGTGGGGGCCGTTATTAAGCAGCTTGAACCGGGGTTGTTCGCTTTTAGGCCAGTGGCGGATTGCCATAATGAACCTCCTTGTTAAGTCCAGAATGATGATGTGTGCGATAAGGAAGCCCTGATTTATTCAGAACTCCTCCCAATATACAGGAAAACTGACAAAAATAATGCATATTTTTCCGGAAAGCGGGAAATTCGGGAGAAATGGCGGCTATCGCGCTGTCAACCGGGAGGATTTGCGGACTGTTTTTCCGTTCCGCGCAAAGTCTCTCCAAAACAGCCCCCAAATCCTCCCTCGGCCCGGTGAGCTTTACGGCGCTTGCCCTATCCGGCGCGTCAGGGCAAGCGTCTGCTTTTGCGGAAAGCGGGAAAGCTGGGAGAAATGGGGAATATCGTGCCGTCAACCGGGAGGATTTACGGGTATGATCTTGCCTTGCGATATAAGGTACACTGATAGTATGCAATCACTTGTCAACAAGCGAATTTTGCTCGGTATAACCGGTGGCGTCGCCGCTTACAAAAGCGCGGAATTGACCCGGCGGTTACGCGACCAGGGCGCTACGGTCAGGGTGGTCATGACTCCGGCGGCGACAGAATTTATCACGCCCCTGACCCTGCAAGCGCTGTCCGGCAATCCCGTGCACACCGAATTGCTGGATCACAATGCAGAGGCTGCCATGGGCCACATAGAATTGGCTCGCTGGGCCGACCGGGTTGTCGTAGCGCCGGCGAGCGCGAATTTTATTGCCCGCCTGGGCAACGGTTTGGCCGATGATTTGCTATCGACGCTGTGCCTGGCTACAAACGCGCCGTTGCTGATAGCGCCGGCGATGAACCGGCAGATGTGGTTGAATCCGGCTACGCAAGAAAATATAAGCCGGTTGCAGGCCAGAAAAACCACCTTGCTCGGCCCTGCCGCCGGCGACCAGGCTTGTGGTGAAACCGGCCCGGGTCGCCTGCTTGAACCCGATGAAATCGTTCAGGCGATTGCCGCGTCATTCAAGACTGATCAGCTTGCGGGGACCAGGGTGATGGTCACTGCCGGGCCGACCCGCGAATTCATCGATCCGGTTCGTTATCTTAGTAACCGCAGCTCAGGCAGAATGGGTTATGCCGTTGCCCGGGCGGCCATGGAATCCGGCGCGGACGTCATGCTCGTATCGGGGCCGGTGGCCCTTGAGCCGCCTGATCGCATCCAGGTCGTCGAGGTTGTGTCCGCAAGGCAGATGCGTGAAGCGGTATTGGCTGATGTCTCTTTATTCGACATATTTATTTCCGCGGCTGCCGTCGCCGACTATCGATGTGTCGAAACGGCTGGGCAGAAAATTAAAAAAGAAGACGCCGGCATGGCCCTTCAATTGAAAAAAACCCCGGATATCCTGTTTGAAGTATCCTCTCTCAGCAGCCCGCCGTTCACTGTCGGGTTTGCGGCAGAAACCGAAAGTCTTGCGGCCAACGCAAAACAGAAATTGATGAATAAAAAGCTGGACATGATCGCGGCGAATCAGGTGGGGGATGGGGTTGGTTTTGACAGCGAGTTCAATGCCCTGGACGTCTATTGGCCCGGCGGGTCGCAATTCCTGGAAACGGCGCCCAAGGAGAAATTGGCCAGGCAGCTGATGGAGTTGATCGTAAAGCGCTACCGTGAGAAGGAAGAAGTGTGATGGCAATAAAGTGGGATAACTACGGTAACTTATTGATAGCGAGGAATTTTCCGTTGATGATAAGCAACTTGGTGAGATATGCGGGCTGATTTCCCTTCCTCTATTTTCCGCGCCTATGATATACGGGGGGTGGTCGGTAAAACATTAACCGCGGATGTCGCCCATAAAATCGGCCTGGGCATAGGGACGGAAGCTGGCGAGAGGGGCGAGCAGACCGTCATTGTCGGACGGGACGGCAGGAACTCGAGCCCGGAGTTGGCGGGCGCGCTCATAAAGGGCCTGCGCGAGAGTGGCCGGGACGTCATGGATATTGGCATGGTACCCACGCCGGTATTGTACTTTGCTACTCACCTGCTGGAAGCAAACAGTGGGGTGATGGTCACCGGCAGCCATAACGGGCCGGAATATAACGGCGTGAAGGTAGTCATTGCCGGCAAGACTTTATTCCAGGATGCGCTACAGGCTATTTATCGGCGTATTGTTGACGGCGAGTTCGCCGATGGCCGGGGCGGTTTGCAGTCGGCGAATATCGTCGCTGATTACATCAAACGAATTACGGAAGGCATCCCGGTTGCGCGGGACGCCGTTGCGCTGAAAATCATTGTTGACTGTGGCAACGGCGTTGCGGGCGCCGTTGCCCCGCAATTATTTCGCGCTTTGGGTCACGACGTCGTGGAAATGTATTGCGAGGTGGACGGCGATTTTCCGAATCATCATCCTGACCCCAGCCAACCGGAAAACTTGCAGTCATTAATTGAGCGGGTCAAGGAGCAACAGGCTGATATCGGCCTTGCTTTTGATGGTGACGGTGACCGGCTCGGCGTGGTGGATAGCGCCGGCAATATTATCTGGCCTGACCGCCAACTGATGTTGCTGGCCAAAGACGTGCTGTCTCGTAACAACGGCGCGAATATTATTTATGACGTGAAGTGTTCGCGCTATTTGAAAACCATCATCGAAGCAAACGGTGGCGTGCCGCTGATGTGGAAAACCGGACATTCCCTGATCAAGAATAAAATGGCGGAATTGAATGCGCCTCTTGCCGGTGAATTGAGCGGCCACATCTTCTTCAAGGAACGCTGGTATGGTTTTGATGATGCAATCTACGCGGCGGCCCGATTACTTGAAATTATCACAAATACAAAGGCCAGATCCGAAGCGATATTCGCTGAAATGCCGGGGGGTGTTTCAACGCCTGAGCTGCGAGTGAAGCTGCCGGAAGAGGCCCATGAAACTTTCATGCAGAGACTCAAGGGCAATGTCAATTTTCCTGACGCCCAGGTCATTGATACTGACGGGGTAAGGATTGAATTCCAGGATGGCTGGGGCTTGATCCGCCCTTCCAATACCTCCCCTTATCTCACGCTCAGGTTTGAAGCGGATAACCAGGGGGCGCTGGAACGCATACAGGGTGAATTTCGCCGGTTGGTGCAAACGGTGGCCGCGACGGGTCTGCCACTGTCCTTCTGACGGTATTCGCACGGCCCCGGCGTCTGGTTATTGAATAACCCGGCATGGCGTGGTAAATCCTTGGCGCTTCCTGCAGGTTTGAAGCGGATAACCAGGGGCGCTGGAACGCATACAGGGTGATTATTTTTATGATGCGCGTTTTTCAAACCAGGGTATGAACCCCACGGGCAAACCCAGCCGGCGACGGCAAATCCTGGAGACGCTTGCCGCCGAACTTGAATCCCGTCCCGGCTCGAGGATCACAACCGCAGCCCTGGCCAAAGCGACAGGGGTATCCGAGGCGGCCTTGTACCGGCACTTTGCAAGCAAGGCTGAAATGTTCGAAGCGCTCATTGATTTTGCCGAAGAAACCGTATTCGGGCTGATAAACAAAATACTGGAACAGGAGCGCGCCGCCGATAACCGTTGTGAGCGTATCGTGCAATTGGTCCTGGGCTTTTCCGAACGCAACCCCGGCAGTTCCCCGTTCATATCCCATATTCCTTCCGGTATTGAAGGATGCCATCCAGTTTTGCTGAATATTCCGGTTTCCCTTGAAGAAATTCAATCAGGTCATCGAGGGTGATAATGGAAATAACGGGGATGCCGTGACGCCGCCGGATTTCGTCAATGGTCGATACCTCGCCCTGGCCGCGCTCCTGCCGGTCCAGGGCGATCGCCACCGCCGTTGCCCGCGCCCCATGACTTTGTATCAGGTCTATGGAAAAATTGACTGACGCGCCGGCCGTGATGACGTCATCGACGATTAACACGTCCCCATGCGGGGGGGCGCCTGAAAGCGAGCCGCCTTCGCCGTGATCTTTTTCTTCCTTGCGATTAAAACAATATGGCAGCGACCGGCGGGTTTCATTGGCATAGGCTATGGCGACGGCGGTTGCCAGTGGGATACCCTTGTAGGCAGGCCCGAACAACATATCAAACTCAAGACCGGCCTGCTCAATGGCGCGCATATAAAATTTTCCCAGCAAACCAATGCTGTTACCATTATCAAATAACCCGGTATTGAAAAAATACGGACTATGGCGACCTGATTTGAGTGTGAACCGCCCAAATCGCAACACCTTGTTCTGGATGGCAAAGTCGATAAACTCTTTTTGGTACTGTTGCATGGGTCACATCGCGTCTGCGGATTGATTTTTTGACTCCCCCGCAAGACTATCTTGGCGATTTGATTGCGGATACGCTGGACCCGCGTCTGCGGATTGTTTTTTTGACTCCTCCGCAACGCCTGACCTTAGCTGCCGCGTGATGGTAAAAAAGTCCACCGACAAGGGGGATTCGGGGGCGGGGCGGCGGGTCAGGGGATACAGGGATGAAAACAGCATGGTAATATCAGGATCAAATTCGCCGTGTCCGCCGTGATTAAAATGTTATTCAGGGAGCCCTGATTAATTACATCCTGTCATTGCCAGGGCACGAAAACCGAAAACGCGGTTTTCAGTTTTCTCGCATATTCAATCACTTATCGTGACTGAATATGGCGGCACATCCGATTTTCTTTTAATTAGTATACATCAGCCATGAAGATTATCACGCTAAATGTAAACGGGATTCGCGCGGGCCATAAAAAAGGATTTCTTGACTGGATGATAAAACAAGAGGCGGACGTGGTCTGCCTGCAGGAAATAAAAGCCCGGACGGATCAATTGAGCGATACGATATTGCAGCCGGCCGGCTGTCTTGGATTTTTTAATAGCGCGGAGAAAAAAGGTTACAGCGGCGTTGCCCTGTATACCCGCAAACAACCGGACAAGCTGAGCACCCGGCTGGGTTGGGAGTGCGCTGACAGGGAGGGCCGGTTTCTCCAGGCGGATTACAAAGGCGTCAGCATCATATCCCTGTACCTGCCCTCCGGGACTTCAGGCGCGGTGCGCCAGGAAGTCAAATACGATTTTATGGAACGGTTCGAGCAGGCGCTCAAGACAATGCGCCGGCGGCGACGGGAGTTTATCATCTGTGGTGATTGGAATATTGCCCATAAAGAGATCGACTTGAAAAATTGGCGCGGCAACCGGAAGAATTCAGGATTTCTGCCGGAGGAACGGGCCTGGATGGACAAGGTATTTAATGAGATCGGCATGGTTGACGCCTTTCGCGTCGTGAATAAGGAGGCGGAGCAATATACCTGGTGGTCAAACCGCGGTCAGTCCTGGGCTAAAAATGTGGGTTGGCGGATAGATTATCAGGTAGTTACGCCGGGACTGGCGGATAGAATCAAGTCCGCGTCAATTTACAAGCAACAACGGTTTTCGGATCACGCCCCGTTGATCATCGAGTACGACATGGATATTCAGCCCCATTCCGGGGATGACGTTACTCCGTGAAAAATTGCTGCTGGAAAGAGAGATGCCCGGATCACGCCCCGTTGATCATCGAGTATGACATGGATATTCAGCCCCATTCCGGGGGTGACGTTACTCCGTGAAAAATTGCTGTTGGAAAGAGAGATGTCCGGATCACGCCCCGTTGATCATCGAGTACGACATGGATATTCAGCCCCATTCCGGGGGTGACGTTACTCCGTGAAAAATTGTTGCTGGAAAGAGAGATGCAACGCCATCGATTCGCCTTCAGGGGTGACGTTTAATTCAAAATTGAGGGTTTCTTCGTTATTAACAGCAGTCTCGGCAATGTAATAAATTGCGCCCTGAGCCGTTAACTCGCGCACATTCAGCTTCCTTAATTGCCGACTTAAATTAGTCGCCGTCGCTTCTATTTCCGCCTTGACGGGCTTGCCCGTCGTTCCCATGATTTTTTTCAACACGGAAATATTAAGAATCACCCTGTTTTTACTGCGGCGGATTTTATAGGCCGTCGCTACGTCAGGCGACAGCATATTCGTGTTAAAGGCAACATAATGGATCGTGTAGTCACCAAAGGTCTTTGACTGCTCAGCCTTGGCGACCAAACCCGATGTTATCAACAACAATGCGACCAGGACGGTAAAAATACGGGACATTACTCGCTCCTTTTTGCTGGGGTATTAAGAATACTATAGCAGAGTTATACTATAAAAATATCGCGAATAAAACGCCGCCTAAGAGCAGCCGATAGATCACATAGGGCAGCATCCCGGTACGTTCCACCAGTTTGAGAAAATAATGTATCGCTACGTATGCGCTGATAAATGAAACTGAAGTTATCGTGAACAAGGCGACCCAATCAACCTGCGATCGGGAAAAAGTAACGGTGAGCAAGTCATAACCCGATGCCAGCAGGATGGTCGGGATCGCCAATAAAAAAGCGAACCGGCTGGCGACGTCCCTTTTCAGCCCTGACATCAACCCCGCGGCAATCACGATGCCTGAGCGCGACGTGCCGGGGATGATGGCTAAAATTTGAAACAAGCCTATTACTATTGCGTCCTTGACCTGGAGATCATCCATGTTTCGTTGGCGTTTGCCATAGCTGTCCGCCCACCAGAGAACCAGGCCAAACAGTACCGTTGCGCCGGCGATGATCAAAGGATCGCGCAGGACATTGGTCACAGGGTGAAATAATAAAACGGCGAGGCAAATCGGGATTGTGGCAATGATCAACAACCAGGCTAATTTCGCCTCAGGATTCGGCTTGCCGCTGAACGAGCTTATCCAGCCGCCAAGAATTTTTCTCAGATCTTCCCTGAAGTAGATTATCACTGCGAGCAAACTGCCGAAATGGGCGGCAATATCGTATGCCAAACCCTGGTCCGGCCAGCCCATGACCTTCGGCAGCAAAATGAGATGGGCCGAACTGGATATGGGTAAAAACTCGGTGATCCCCTGGAGCAGCCCTGAAATAATCGAATGCAAGGTATCCATCCCTAGCCCCTCCACAAACGTTGCCGCTGATCGATGAATTGAAATCCGATCAATGGCTCGATGCAGTCCCTGGCAAGGGCAAGGGCCTTGAACCGCTCGCCCATCTCCCCCGGCAGGGTCAGCAGTTTTATCTGCCCGGAGACGGCGGGATCAGGTTGCTCGTCATCGTTTTGAAAACCGGGGGCCATGTCTTCCAGTCCACAACCGATCAGGAAGTGGGCCTGGCTGGCGTATCCTGCAACCTGCATCTCGTTATCCACAGCGGCCTGCGCCAGCGCGGTAAAATCCACTGAGGCCGTTATGTCCTGCAAACCGGGATAAAAAAACGGGTCCTCGTGGCAACGGTGTCGATAATGGCAAAGCAAAGTCCCCTTGTTTCTCTGCGGGTGATAGTACTCATGCTGCGGATATCCGTAATCGATTATCAGTATCATTCCGCGACCCAGCGCGGCTGACATTGACTTCAGCCAGCCATCGACCTGCGCGTTCACTTCAGTCAAATAAGGCCCGGGGATTGACGCTTGCGGGGATGATTGCATGGGCGCTTGCGGGGATGATTGCAGGGACGATTGCGGGGATGATTGCATGGGCGCTTGCCGGGATGATTGCATGGACGATTGCGGGGATGATTGCATGGACGCCCGCGGGGATGATTGCATGGGCGCTTGCGGGGATGATTGCATGGGCGCTTGCAGATTGCTTGCGATTGCTTCAAACCGTTTATTGACTGCTCCCTGCAACTCCTCCTCGATCCAGTAAAATTCATCGTCCCTGTGGCCTACGTACATCTCATAAATCGAGCCTTTATCCAGCAGGATGCGTTTTACCGGCATTGCGTCGATGACTTCGTTGGCCACTATCACCCCATTGACAGGGGTTTCAGGCAGCGTATCGAGCCAGTGGACGCGCGACAACAGGTGGGGGATATGGGATTCAAATAACTCTTTTTGCCTCATCCGTAAATCGGCGCTTGTCTCCAGGATGAAATAATTATCCGGCAGTGTATCGGCAGACGCCAATTCCAACAGCATGTCTTTCGCCATGACACCTGACCCTGCCCCTATTTCCAAAATGTCGCCTGATGACATGGACGACAATACCTGGCCGCATTGTCTGGCGACACAGCGGGAAAACAGGGGGGAGACGTGCGGCGCGGTAGTAAAATCACCTGGCGCGCCGAACCTGGCGGCGCCGGCGCTGTAATAACCCCAGCCGGGCTCATGCAAGGCCATTTCCATGTAGCGTTCAAAACTGATGCTGCCACCATTTTTTTCCACCTGCTCTTGAATAAGCCTGACCAGTCTCCGACTATGTTCCCGGGCGCGCTGTTCCGGGACAGGCAGGTGAAAACTTTTCGTCATTCTGAGGCGCGTAGCGACGAAGAATCCATGTCATCGCCAAGTGCAAATTCTTCGCCGGCGGCTCAGAATGACGGGCCGGTGGCTCAGGATGACGGTGTGCCACCTCGTTATTCTGAGGCGCGTAGCGACGAAGAATCCAGGCCATCGCCCGGCATGGATTCTTCGCCGGCGGCTCAGGATGACGGAATTGTATGTCCCCATGATAAGTTTATGACTATGAAGTATGATCTTGCCCTCGCGTTCTAATGACATCATACCCAAGCAATGACAAGTAAAACAGTATTGATTACCGGCGCCTCCCGACGGATCGGCGCGGTCATCGCGCGCTATTTACATGCAAAGCAGTTCGACGTCGTTATCCACTACAACCAGTCGGCGGCAGAAGCAAACAGTTTGGCGGACGAACTCAACCAGGATCGGGCCAGCTCCGCCAGTCTCGTTCAAGCCGACCTGTCGAATCAATCATCCTGCGACACGTTGATCGATACGGTAACTGAGCTCAATAAGGGCTTATATGCCTTGGTAAATAATGCTTCCACCTTTTATCCCACCTTGCTTTCGGATGTTAATGAAGATGCCTGGGATGAAATCATGGACGTGAACCTCAAGGCGCCACTTTTTTTAGCCAGACGAGCCGCCGACCTCTTGAGAAAAAGCCAGGGCTGCATGGTTAATATCACGGACATCCATGGGGCGCGGCCGTTAAAGCGGTACCCCTTGTACAGCGTTGCAAAATCGGGGTTGATCATGCTGACCCGCGCCTTGGCAAAAGAGCTGGCGCCGGACGTGCGCGTGAACGCCGTTTCACCCGGCGCCATATTATGGCCGGATGATATGGATGGCGAATTAAAAAACAAAATCTTGTCCAGGATCCCATTGCGGCGGCATGGCGACCCCATCGATATCGCCAAGGCGGCGCACTTTCTCATTACCGACGCCGATTACATTACCGGCCAGGTATTGACCGTAGACGGGGGGCGTATCCTGTACGATTGAACAAGGGGGCAGTCCGCATATCTCCCCTGGGGATTCCTCCTGATAAGGGGAAGACCAGGCCCCGGTTTCAAGCTCGACGGGGCGTAATTCCTGCTTTGATTGATCGAACTCAGCCCATAATTGCGAATAGATCCTGCTTGAAACGGGATGACGCAAAGCGCCGGCGATCTCAGCTAATGGATACAGCGCGAAGGCATACTCGTTCTGACAAGGGGGCAGGACTATGCCCCGGTTTCAAGCTCGACGGGGCGTAATTCCTGCTTTGATTGATCGAACCCGGCCCATAATTGCGAATAGGTCTTACCTGAAACGGGATGGCGCAAATCGCCGGCGATTTCGGCTAATGGGCGCAGCACGAAGGCATATTCGTTAATATCATGGCGGGGGAGCTGGACGTGCGCATTTTCGATGATGACATCGTCGTACAGCAGTAAATCCAGGTCGAGGGTTCGGGGTGAATAGCGGGGCTGATTCCGATCTCGCCCATTTTCATCTTCAATACGATGAAGTTGACTGATAACCTGGTCTAACTCCAGGTCGGTATGGCAGCCAATTACAAAATTATAAAAATTGTCCCCCTCAAATCCTATGGCTTTGTTCTCATAAACCGTTGATACCCGTAAGTCATGGAAGACGTTTTTCAGCGACAGCAGGCCCGCCCTGATGTGTTTTTCCCGGTCCTGATTGCTGCCGGCGCCGATGAATATTCTCGCCATCTTAACCCGTATATCTCGCCAGTCCGCTTGTCATCAATGGAAAATTTCTTGCTGTCAATGAGTGGCCGCGATTATATCACTTTATTGCCTCGTTCCATGATGATGCCTACGTCGCGTACCCCGCGCACCGCTCCTCTTTTATTCAGTCTCAGGCGGCACCAGGGCACCTTGAATTCATTCAGTAGTATGTCGGTTATGCTTTCAGCCAGGGTTTCGATCAACTTGAATTCTGTTTCGCTGACGTAGTTAATCAGTCGTTTGGCTACCGCCCGGTAATTCAGTGTGTCATTGATCTCGTCGGATTGGGCGGCCCGCTTGATATCGGCGGCCATTTCGATATCGAGGATAACCGTTTGTTTTGTCCTGCGCTCCCAACCATTAATTCCTATGACGGTGTCAATGCGCAGGTCGTTCAGATATATAATGTCCATGTGTCGCGGAGGGTATGTTATTAAAGTCAATGTTCAGGATAAGGCAGACAGGATAAGGATTACAAGCTAAAGAAAGTTTGAAGGGGGAAGTTCCCGCTGTTCGGCGGCAGTAGGGTTGGGGGCTGTTAGCGGGAGCTATTGGGGGAAGGGGGAAAGGGGGAAGTTCCCGCTGTTCGGTGGCAGTGGGGTTGGGGGCTGTTAGCGGGAGCTATTGGGGGAAGGGGAAAGGGGGAAGTTCCCGCTGTTCGGTGGCAGTGGGGTTGGGGGCTGTCAGCGGGAGGTGTTGGTGAAGCGGGGAGCGCATAAACCACTTGACCGGGCGGCGCTTAGGCAGTCCAATAACCCCATGCTCATAAATATCGGACTTGTTATCCTGGCTTATTTGATTGGCTCTGTCGCCAGCGCCGTTATTGTTTGTCGGGCGCTGGGATTGGACGACCCGAGAGAGCAAGGTTCCGGCAATCCGGGGGCCACTAACGTCTTGCGGCTGCACGGTAAAAAGGCGGCGGCGTTGACTCTTTGCGGGGACGTGCTGAAAGGATTGCTGCCCGTCCTGGTTTTACGACTTGTCCAGGCCCCTGACCTGTTTATCGCCGCGGCCGGTCTGGCTGCATTTTCAGGCCACTTGTACCCGGTGTTTTTCGGGTTTCGCGGAGGAAAAGGCGTGGCGACTTTGATTGGCGCGCTAATTGGCTTTCATTGGCTGCTGGGCGCGGCATTCATTATAACCTGGCTGGTCATGGCGCTGCTATCCAGGTACTCATCCCTGTCGGCAATCACGGCTGCTATCCTTTCGCCTGTTTATTGCTGGTTAGTCATGCCCGACCCGCCTTATATCACCGGCATCAGCTTGATGTCGATGATTTTAACCTGGCGGCACCGGGGAAATATCAAAAATCTGCTGTCAGGGAAAGAAAACAAAATCACGCTGCGCAACTCTCAAGAGGCGCAAAACCGGCATTGACCAGCACGGGCTTGTCACGTTTTTACGTCACTGGTTCTTTGTTACCCTGTCAACGGCCAGCGGGGATATGCCGCGAATTGCGGCGGCACCGGCTTGTCACGTTTTTACATCACTGGTTCTTTGTGACCCTGTCAACGGCCAGCGGGGATATGCCGCGAATTGCAGCGGCACGGGCTTGTCACGTTTTTACGTCACTGGTTCTTTGTGACCCTGTCAACGGCCAGCGGGGATATGCCGCGAATTGCAGCGGCTCGCGCCAGCCGGCGGTGATTTTCACATAGCCCGCATAAGCGATCATGGCGCCGTTATCGGTGCAATATTCCGGTCGCGGATAAAATACCTGCCCTCCCCTGCGCGCCGTCATTTCACGCAGCTTCAGTCGCAGTTGTTTATTGGCGCTGACCCCCCCTGCCGCTACCAGTCGGGTTATTCCGGTCTGTTTTATGGCCCGTTCGCATTTAATCGTCAGGGAATCGACCACCGCTTCCACAAAAGCATGGGCAACGTCGGCGCGGGTTTGTTCATCATCTTCCAGTTCTTTGACGGTGAGCGCCACGGCCGTCTTCAGTCCGCTGAAACTGAAATTCAGACCCGGCTTATCAAGCATGGGTCTTGGAAAAACGTACTTCCCCGCCCGGCCCTTTTCCGCCAGGGCAGACAGCCGGGGACCGCCCGGATAACCAAGACCCAATAATTTTGCGGTTTTATCAAAGGCTTCCCCCGCGGCATCATCCAGCGATTCCCCCAAAATCAAATAATCGCCAACTGACTTTACCTCCACCAGTTGGGTATGCCCCCCGGAGACGAGCAGGGCCAGGAACGGATAATCAGGCATCTTCTCCTCAAGCATAACCGCAAGCAAATGCGCCTCCATGTGATGCACGCCGATGGCCGGCACGTCCCAGGCATACGCCAGACTTCTGCCGAAACCGGCGCCGACCAGCAGCGCGCCAATCAGTCCGGGACCGGCGGTATAGGCAATGCCATCGATAGCTCCCGGCCCGAGACCGGCCTCTTTCAAGGTTGCTGACAGCAGCGGAGAAATTCTTCGGATATGGTCCCGGGACGCTAATTCGGGAACCACGCCGCCATATTGACTGTGCAGGGGAATTTGGCTGTGTAATTGATTCGCCAACAGGCCCTTTGCCGAATCGTATATGGCGACGCCGGTTTCATCACAGGATGTTTCTATTCCCAGAATACGCATTGACTCATTCACGGTTTGTTAAAAATTTTCCTTGCATTTAGTGTGTTTCCCACTAAAATTATCTGTTCTTTATAGCGAATAAAGCGGGAAACAGGAACTACATACTTTATGCCATCTGTGAAAATAAGAGACAATGAACCATTCGATTTCGCGTTGCGGCGGTTCAAGCGGGCCTGTGAGAAAGCCGGAATACTGGCCGAAATTCATCGCCGGGAATTCTACGAAAAACCCACTCAAATGAGAAAAAGAAAGGCCGCTGCCGCAGTAAAACGCCACCAGAAACGCCTGTCAAAAAACAACCAGCGTCAAATAAGACAACATTAAGCCTGTCCGCTGTCTCACCCGTTTCAGCATCATTTTTCATGAGCCGTCTAAAATATCAGATTAATGAAGACGTTAAAACCGCTATGCGCGGCAAGGAAAAAGAACGTCTTGCCGCGTTGCGCTTTATCACCGCTGCCATTAAACAGCGGGAAGTGGATGAACGCCTCGAACTCGATGACGCCCAGGTCCTGGCTGTATTGGGCAAAATGGTAAAACAACATCGGGATTCCATCGAGCAATATGAAAAAGCGGAACGCAAGGATTTAATCGAAAAAGAACGGTTTGAACTCGACGTTGTCTCAAGTTATCTGCCACAACCACTCAGTGATGATGAAGTCAACGCCCTGATTGATGCGGCCATAGCCGCTACAGGCGCGGTCTCGATGAAAGACATGGGAAAAGTCATGGGACAGCTGAAACCTGAATTGCAGGGGCGCGCGGATATGGGGAAGGTGAGTGGGCTGGTGAAAGCCCGGCTGTGAAGTTTGAAGGGTGAAGTGTGAAGTAAAAAATTTGAAGTTTGAGGTTTGAAGTTTGCTGTAATTGCCAGTATGCGCTTCACGCCGCATCGTCATTTCCAGTATCATTGTTTTTCCGGGTGGCCACTCATTAATGTATAGCGCTGGATAGATGGCGGGGAAAATTCCACAAAGTTTTATCGATGATTTACTGGCGCGAGTTGATATCGTCGAGGTCGTTGATGCCCATGTCCCCTTGCGTAAAGCGGGAAAAAACCATAAAGCCCGGTGTCCGTTTCACGAGGAGAAAACACCTTCATTCACGGTAGTCCGGGACAAGCAGTTCTACCACTGCTTTGGTTGCGGCGCCAATGGCACGGCAATCTCTTTCTTGATGGAATACGGTGGCCTGGGTTTTATCGACGCCATAGAAGAGCTTGCCGGGCGGTGCGGACTGGAAGTCCCGCGGGATGCAAGTTATCAAGCGCAAGCGAAGCAATATGATGAATTATACGAACTGCTGGAATCAGCCGCAAAGTTCTACCAACGCCAGTTGCGCGAGCGGGGAAACAATGCAATCGATTACCTGAAAGAACGGGGCATAATCGGCGAGGTTGCCGGTGATTATGAAATCGGTTACGCGCCCCCGGGTTGGAACAACCTGATTAATGCCCTGGGCAGGTCCGAGGCTGAGCAAGCGCGTTTGTTTGAAGCGGGGATGGTAATACGTCGGGAAGAAGGTGGCCGGAATGATGGTGGATACTACGATCGTTTTCGCGACCGCATCGTATTTCCAATCCGGGACCAACGGGGCCGAGTCATCGGTTTTGGCGGTCGCGCGCTTGGCGATGGCGCCCCAAAATACCTGAACTCGCCGGAGACGCCCATCTATCACAAAGGTCGTGAATTGTATGGCCTCTACCAGGCGCGAAATAAGGCAAAACAACCGGAAAGGCTGTACGTTGTTGAAGGCTATATGGATGTAATAGCTTTAGCCCAGCACGGCGTGACCAACGCGGTGGCTGCCTCGGGGACTGCCGTGACGGAAAATCAACTGGAAAAAATGTTTCGGGTATCACCCCGGGTCATATTTTGTTTTGATGGTGATGAAGCGGGCCGAAAAGCGGCGTGGCGGGCCTTGGAAATTACCCTGCCCCATCTCGGCGAAGGCCGACAAGCCCACTTCAATTTCATGCCTGAAGGGGATGATCCCGACAGTTTTGTCAGGAAACACGGCCCTGAAAAATTTCAGTCCAATGAAAATGTCGTCCCCTTCTCGGATTTCCTGTTGGACTCATTAAAGGCTAAAGTAGAACTGTCCACCCGCGAGGGCCGGGCGAATTTTCTGGATTTTGCGCTCCCCTATCTTGCAAAGATGCCTGAGGGCGGGTTGCGTCAGTTATTGCTGCGGGACGTTGCCGGCATCGCTGAAATAGAGACCGGAGGTATCGACAAGCTGTTACAGAATAAACTGCCGGGCGCGCCGGCCAGGCAGAGAAAACCTCGCCTTTTGATGCAAAAGCAAAACAGAAAACTCATCGGCGACCTCATCTCATATATCTTGAGCAAACCTGAATTAGCCGCATCGATAGAGGACACCGCTGAGCTGTCTGACATTCCTCTTGCCGGCGTTGATTTTTTAATTGAACTCATCACCTTGATCCACTCGAACCCCGCAATAAATTGCGCCGCCATACTGGAACACTGGCGGGACTCCCGCTATGAGCAACGGTTGAGTGAGCTTGCGCCTGATCCTGACGCCCTTGCAGAGGAAGCCTTCGACCTGGACGTGCAATTTCTCGATGCCATGGAAAAGCTGAAGGCAAATAAAGCAAGGCATTCCATTGAAAAGATCACCCAAGTCAATCCAAGCGAGTTAACAGGGGCGCAAAAAGCCAGGCTGCGCCAGTGGTACTCTGCCCCGAACAAGAAATAAATTTTTCGCGATTTATCAATAAATTCAGGATTTTTCAAGCTGAATTCCAAATATCTCCTGGATTGTTGCGCCGCAATATACTATAATAGAGCAACCTTTTAAGTTAAGAACCGAACTCAACCGAATATGTCAGAAATTGAAACTCTTGAAGAGCATTCACTCGAACACGAAGATGACGAATCGCAAGTAAAGCTGTTAATTGCCAAGGGCAAGGAACAAGGTTTTATTACCTATCAGGATTTGACTGAACACCTGCCTGATGAGATTGTGGATCCGGAACAAATCGAAGAGCTCATCAACATGATCGCCGACATGGGTATCGAAGTTCACGAATCCCCGCCGGACCTTGATCAATTAATAACGAATAATTCAGATTCGACCCCGCACGATGCAACCGCAGCGTTGGTCAGCGTTGAAAATGAATTCGGCAGGACGACGGACCCGGTTCGCATGTACATGCGGGAAATGGGTACGGTTGACCTGTTGACCCGCCGGGGTGAAATAAAAATCGCGAAGCGCATCGAAGAAGGCATCAACCAGATTGTCTCTGCGCTTTCATTATATCCCGATACTATCGAGGTTCTTCTGAGCAAGTATTCACGCGTCGAGAAAAGGGACTTGAAGCTGGCTGATGTCATCCTTGGATTTAACGATCAGGAAGAATATCCGGATGCCGGACTACCGCCTGTGATCAAGGCGCGAATACCCGATTCAAACGAGGATGGCAATAACGGCGACGATGAGTCTGATGATGATTCCAAGTCAGAAGCAGAAATCGACATGGAGAGAATTCGCGCGGCCATTCATATAATCAATAATCTTTACAAGAAACTGATCAAGGCCATCAAACGCTATGGTAAAGATCATGACAAAACCATTGCCCTCCAGACTTCCATAACAGAAAAGTTCCTTGAACTGCGCCTGGCGCCTAAATTCATCGAAGAGTTAAATCATAATATCCGCCAATCGATTGATTTGATTCAAAAGACCGAGCGCAAAGTGATGAAGTTATGCGTCAAAGAGGCAAAGATGCCGCGCAGGGAATTTATCGCCTCTTTCCCAGGTAATGAAAAAAATACCGAGTGGGTCAAAGAAAAGGTTGCGAGCGACAAACCCTATGCAAAAGCCCTGGCGGGGGTGATGGACGAAGTGATCCAGGCCCAGGAAAGATTAGCTGCTGAACTCGATGATAATTTACTCACTATCCCGGAGATAAAGGGGATCAATAAAAAAATATCCATCGGCGAGGCAAAAACCCGCAAGGCAAAAAAAGAAATGGTTGAAGCCAATTTACGTCTGGTTATTTCCATTGCAAAGAAATACACCAACCGCGGGCTGTTGTTTCTCGACCTCATACAGGAAGGCAACATCGGCCTCATGAAAGCAGTGGATAAATTTGAATATCGTCGCGGCTATAAATTCTCTACCTATGCCACCTGGTGGATTCGTCAGGCCATCACGCGTTCAATCGCGGACCAGGCCAGGACCATCCGAATCCCGGTGCACATGATCGAAACGATAAACAAGCTGAATCGAATCTCGAGACAGATATTGCAAGAGAAAGGCCGGGAACCCACGCCGGAAGAGCTGGCTGATAAAATGGAAATGCCTGAAGAAAAGGTTCGGAAAGTGCTCAAGATAGCCAAGGAACCCATTTCCATGGAAACACCCATAGGCGATGATGATGATTCACACCTGGGTGATCTTATCGAAGATTCAAACACCCAGGCGCCGACTGATTACGCCAGTTTTGAGGGGCTGCGACGGGCTACGAGAGAATCACTCGGTGGATTAACGTCCAGGGAGGCAAAAGTGTTGCGTATGCGCTTCGGCATCGATATGAATACCGATCACACGCTGGAAGAGGTAGGCAAACAATTTGACGTCACCCGCGAACGCATACGACAGATCGAAGCCAAGTCGCTGCGAAAACTGCGTCATCCAAGTCGTTCGGAACGACTACGGACTTTTCTCGACAACAATTGACGCGCAAATAAACTGCTCTATCGGCGAGCGGTCTTGAAAAGTTTGTTATAATCCCCCCTGTTTGGGCCTGTAGCTCAGTTGGTTAGAGCAGTGGACTCATCACAAATGGTGCGTTCATATTGAAAAATATGAAATGAACGGGATGAATTCAGGGAAACCTCAACCCGGCCTCCTGGCAGGACGGTCGGACTGGCAACCCTGAGCCAAGCCGGGGGTACACCCCCGGAAGGTGCAGAGACTACCTGGGAACTGGAGTGTTCTTAATAACAGGCTGGAGCGTCCCGTGCCCCATCATTCGGTTGGGGGCAGTGAGATAGTCCGCGCCTTTTAGAAATAAAAGGGTAAAGTGAATCCATTGGTCGCAGGTTCGAGTCCTGCCGGGCCCACCATATTACGCCGTTTATTTAACTCATTGAAACTACCTTGAAATGAACGCTTCCGAGGTATGCTCCAAGCCTTTGAATAATGAAAACGAATGAAACGGAAACCCACGAGCGTCTGACCGGGGACGAACCGGGCGAGGGTGGCACCGACCGCGGTTTTGGCATCGTCTTCGCCGTCGTATTTGTCATCATCGGCTTGTTCCCGCTGCTCGACGGCGGCCCGCCCCGCGGCTGGGCGTTCGGCGTTGCGGGCGCGTTCCTGGCGGTGGCGTTCGCAAGGCCGGCGTTGCTGGCGCCGTTCAATCGGGTCTGGTTCAAGTTCGGCTTGCTGTTGCAGCGCGTGGTCAACCCGCTTGTCATGGCGGTGATCTACTTTGGCGTAGTGACCCCGACCGGCCTTATCATGCGCGCCCTGGGCAAGGACCCGCTACGCCTGCGGTACGACCCGGATGCAGAAAGCTACTGGCTCCACCGCGACCCGCCGGGTCCGGCGCGGGAATCGATGAAAAACCAGTTCTGAGCCGGGCGAAGATATTTCCAATGTCCTTTCTGTATGAGCTGTGGGTCTTCATGCGGGCGCGCAAAAAGTACTGGCTGTTGCCGGTTATCATCGTGACGCTCCGGGCGGGCGGGCTACAGGTCTTCATGCAGGCGCCCAAGAAGTACCGGCTGTTGCCGGTCATCATCGTGACGCTCCTGCCGGGCGGGCTGATCGCGCCGGGCCAGGGCAGCGCGGGTGCGCCGATGATCTACACTATCTTCTGAGCCATGCGCATCCCCGGCCTCTCGGCCTTCTATCGCGCGTTGCACCTGGTCGGTTGGAACGCGCTGTTTCTCGTGGCGGGCCTGGCGTTGGTTGGAGTCGTCGGTGAAGCGTACTTCCGGCTGCGGGTACCCTTCATGGAGAGCGATATTCCCTACGCCTGGTCTCCAACTGTCGGGGGCTTATTCGTACCCAACGCGGAGGTGCGCCATACGAATGGCCTTGATTTCTGGACCATCTCTCGCACGAACAGCCTGGGCTTTCCCGACCGCGAGCCGGTGAGCCCTGAGCGGGCCGCGGCAAGCTGCCACATCGCCATGATCGGCGATTCTTATGTGGCCGCGCTCGAGGTTCCCATCGCCGACAAATTTCAGGTTCGGCTGGAGGAGCTCGCTGCCCGGGAACTACGCCACCTGGACGTCACGACCTCGGCGTTCGGGGTCAATGGCACTGGCCAAGTTAACCAACTGGCGTACTACGACGAATTCGCACGGCACCTGCGGCCCGCCCTGATAGTACTCGTCTTCGTTAACAACGACTTCATGAACAATGCGCCAATCCTGGATGGGTTGCATCGGGGAGTGGAACCGGACCGACTCAAGAATGTTTCCGCGACACGGGGCGCGGATGGGAGCATTACCCTGCGACCACCCTGGCCCGGCGCCGCAGTCCCGATAGCCGTGGCGCCTCCGCCACCCCGGCATACGCGCGCCATAGACCGTCTGATCGGCATATCTCCCTTCGCGACCTGGCTGGATGCCAAGGGTCGCGCTTCTTTCCCGGACGACGCCGACCCCGAACTGCTCGCCCAGGTGGCGCTGCTGAGCCAGCGCTCCCCAAACCTGGCCGCGCTGCTCGATGGCTGGCGGCCAACGACGCGGGAAGGCATCAATGATCCGTTCCATCAGGCGCAGGATCTGCCTGCCGTGTACGAGGATGCACTGGACTTTACGGGCTTTGCGCTGGACCAGTTCAAGACACGCGCGGACCGCGACGGCGCGGCGCTGGTCATTCTGTCCACGCATTACATGGGCACCCGAGGCGATCTCGGATTCGACCACCTGGCCGCGCTGGCTGAAGCGCGAGGCATTCCTGTCATCGACTACAACGACTATGTTCTCCGCCAAGGCGCCGAGCCCAGGAGGGATGCGACATGGGTGCATGACGGCCACTGGAACGCCGCTGGCCATCAATGGGCGGCGGAAGCCCTGCTCGAGTACCTGAAGCAGAACCAGGAGATCTGCACGATGCGCAAGCGCCCGACCGTGCCCCCTCCACGCCCTTCCTGGCTGACGGACTATGAGTCGTCCATCGCGGCCGGCGAACCGGCGGCCCGCGCCGTCTTCGACATCTATCTTCGTGAGAACACGGTGACCTACCTCAAGTCGCCGTGCCGCGCGGCAGATGTGCAAGCGAAGTTTTTTCTGCACGTTGTCCCGGAAGACGTGGAAGACCTGCCGGCCGGCCGCCGGCAGTACGGCTTCGACAATCTGGATTTCCGCTACGGGGAAATCGCCGCCCTGGTCTTTGGCGGCATGTGCATTACGAAGCGTCCGCTGCCCGACTATCCCATTGCCCGCATCAGAACCGGGCAGTTCACCCCCGGCGAAGGCCAGATCTGGAAGGCGGAGTTCCCCGTCCCCGCGGTCAGGGACGAGGCCGCCGCCCGGTCCGCGCCGGGCGGGCCCGCCCGCTGATTGCCTCCGGGGCAGGACTCAAAGAGGAAATCTGGCGGGCGCCGGGAGACGCCGGCCATCATCCGGCTACTCATCGAAGCGAATTTCCCCTTCCCAGAGGTGTGTGTAGGAGCCGTCCTTGTTAAGGAGGGACTGGCCGGTGCCGATGCGGGCGATGGGGTAGTCGGGGAGTTCGCGCAAGGCTACGGCTCGATCGCGGTGCGGGATCCGGTAGTTGTCGAAGCGGAAGTCGAGGTTGTCGAACCCATGCCGCTTTCTGTGGTCAGGAAGGTCGTCCACGTCAACCGGGGTGACGTGCAGGAAGAAGTACGGGTCGGTGGCGCTGCCGGACTGCACAGGCAGGGAGGGCACAGTCATCGTCTTCACCCGATTGCCACGGCTGTCGGTGTAGTGCACAAAGGCCCGCAGTTGATAGCCCTCATCCGCGATAGTGGGCGTGTATGCGTAGGTGGGACTCGTGGGGGAGTCGGAGGCTTTGATCCAGCCTTCGGCATCGCTGCTGCGCTCCCACTGCCAGGCGCTCCAGTCTGTGAAGCCCGCGCGGTGCACGGCAGGGGATAACGCGACGTAGAAGGGCTTACCCACTATCGGAAAGTGCTGTCTGATGAACCGGGCGGCACTATCCTCGCCTTGGCGCCCGACGTAAATCAGCCTGTTCCCGCTACGATACACATCAAAATAGCCATCGCGACGGATTACAAGTTCGGATTGCCTGATCATCTCGTCTATCAGCGTCGAATAGTCGCTCCTGCGGTAGAGAAAAATCTGCCTGTTGTCTGGCGTCAGCAGGGCAGGGACGTCGACTCGTTGGCGCGAGATAAGAAAATCAAACGCAGCGCTATCGCGCAACCACTTCGAGGTTCCAAGCACTCTTCCTGCAAGATAGTAATGCAGCGAATTAGTCATCCCCTGATAGTCAAAGGAGTTCCACATGGGGGGAGAGACAAAAACGCTCTGTCCCGCCCCTGCTATTGTCCTGATACGCTCTAAATCGGACGCCACTGCTTCCTGAAATGCGGCCGCCTGCGGGTCGTGACCAACGCGCCCCATCTGGAAGCTGGAAAGAACGAATATCAGCAACGCGGCCGCGGAGAGACCGACAAGAAGACGGTCGCCGAATAACCGGCGCAGGCACAACAGCCCCATTGAGAAAAGGACCAACGGCACACCGATATAAAAGACACTCTCAAAATCATGGAAGGCAGTATTGTGGCGCATCGGCAATGCCCAGCAGAAACCGGATAGCGCCAGGGTGGCCAGCAGCATTTTCCGGCGGAAAAACAGCAGCCCGATGACGGCGAGGCTGGACGCCAACGCGCCGACAATTACGCCGCGGTAGTCATTGTACCCCCATCTATCGTGGTCAACCGGATTGATTATCAACGGCAACGTTGCCCTGGCGATGCGGTAGAACTGCTTCTCCAGGAAGTTCCCCCATGCCAAGGCCTCGGCGTAGCGCTCGTTGAACTCGTCATCCGCGCCGAAGCGATACGTCATGGACTTCACCGTCGGCAGTTCAGTCAGCGAGACCTCTCCGTCAAGCGCCCGGTATTCGTTGCCCAGGTTGAAGGATAGCATTGCCATGCCAAAAAGCAGGGTGACAACGCCCAACGTCAGGTAGTGACTGAACGGCGGCGCAGCGACGCAGCGCTTGATTCGACCTGCCAAACTCGGAGGAGCAGAGAGCCGGCGCGCCCGGTTCAGCTCGCTTAGCAGGCCAAGACCGATAAAGGGCAGCAGCAGCGCATAGACGTGCCAGCCCAACAGCAGCGCCGTGCACGCCTTGATGAGCAACTGCCGGAAGCAGCCCTCCTGGACAAAAAGAACCATGCCGTGGAAGGTCAGCAACACGCCGAAAAGGGAAAGACCATTCTCGGTAGCGACCATATCGTTGTAATACAGCAAATAGTACGACGAGAACGCCAACAGGGAGGCAGTCAAGGCAATCCAGCGATTGGCGGTCAGCCGGCAGAGGGACAGGTATGCCAGCGCCGCGCTGCCGACGAAAAAGAGCAGAAACACCAAGCGGGCGGCATGGATTTGCGCCGAAAAGTCGTTGCCGAAAGGCAGGATGGCCAGTTTGATCAGCGCATAGCCGCCAATCGGAAAACGACTGTATGGGCGGTAAGCAGGGGCGCCGTCTTCATCCAGGGTTTGATAATAGAATAACAGGAAGCTGTGTTCGGGGGACAAATTCGCGGCTACCTTCAAATAGTTTACCGATGCCGAATTGTGGATCCCGGGCCGGTAGAACTGTCCCCGGTCGTTGCCGAACAGGAACACCGTTGACACCGCCAGCAGGAGCAGCAACAGCGGCAACGACGGGCGGAACGAAGATTTGACCTTCTTGAAGAGCATGTTGCAGAAGCCGCCGCCAACCACCGCGACGCGGGGCCGGGAAGTACCCGTTGTCGTCCGGCTACTCATCGAAGCGAATTTCCCCTTCCCAGAGGTGTGTGTAGGAGCCGTCCCCGTTAACGAGGGACTGGCCGGCGCTGATGCGGGTGATGGGGTAGTCGGGAAGCTCGCGCACGGCTACGGGTCGCTCGATTAGAGTGAGTGGTCCCGGAGACCCGTTGGTTGCGCGCCAGCCGGCGCCACCGGGAGCAGGCGCCCCAACGCCGTCAAGGTCAACCGTTCCGGAGAAACGCGCACGGGGAGGGAGAAGACGGGAATGTTCATTTGCCTTCTTTCCAGGGGAACTCCGCCTTCCATGTATTCAAGGCGCCAGCCTGACCAGCCGCCATTTGTCGTTGTCCCTGGTATAAAGGAGGCGGTCGTGCAAGCGGCTTTCCCGGCCCTGCCAGAACTCCATGGCAGCGGGCATGACCCTGTAACCAACCCAGGTATCCGGCCGGGGAACGCGTTCGCCCGGATACTGCTTTTCAATCCCGGACATCCGGCTTTCAAGAAATTCCCGACTCTCGACAATACTGCTTTGATCCGCGACCCAGACTGCAAGCCGGCTGTCATAAGGTCTGGTATTGAAATAGGCGTCCGACTCTTTGTCTGAAAGTTGGTATGCCCTGCCTTCTATCCTTACCTGCCTGTGCATTTGCGACCAGTAAAATACCAGGGCGACGTCCGGGTTTTCCGCCACCTGTTGTCCCTTTACGCTGACGGAATGGGTATAAAAGGAAAACCCCTTCTCGCTTACGTCTTTTAACAGGACATACCGCGCGGTGGGCTTTCCATCCTTTGTCGCGGTGGCGAGCGTCATTGCATTCGGCAGGGGCACGTCAAGTTCAACTGCCTGCCGGAACCAGTCTTGAAATTGTTCTATCGGATCATCACATACATCTTCTTCATGCAGCGCCACGTGACGATATTCCCGGCGTAGATCGGAGAAACTATTACCCATGGGATAATTATTACACAAATAGTTGCGTATTCCGGTGAAAATGAACACTGCTTCCGATCAAGATCGAAAGCGGCAATCCGTGGATTCATCAATCTCAGTGACAGCGGGGTAGATTGCGCTTCAGCATGTGGAAATTGACGGGCCAGGCGCAGATATATCCGGCCACTAAAGCCGCAAGAAACCCAATCCAGAATATCGCATCGGTGATTGAGGTGGCGGCCATGCCGCCGACCAGGTAATCGGTGGTATTCATTGCGATTTCCATGACGCCGATCGAGATCACCTCGCCAAGCCAGACGGTCTTGAACGCCAGTACCAGCGTCATGGATTTCCCGTAAACCAGGGGGATCAACGTGAACATGAAGCCGGTGATGAATGCCAGCGTTGTGGCCAACAGGATGGTAAGGGTTACCGATAAACCAAATTGCACCCCGACAGCCAAGCCGATGAACTCGCCGACGGAACAGCCTGCCAAACAATGCAGCGTCACCGTCGTCGCGGCGCCGGCAGTATTGGTTTCCGCCTGGTGGCGGCCCTGGTGATGCCCGTGATGATGTTCAGAGTTTTCCACGGATTACCCCTTGATTTCTATGTTAGCCGTGATGTCTCTTTTCATTATATCCGCTATGCGGCGCCGGCGGTACTGGTTTCCGCCTGGTGGCGGCCCTGGTGATGGCCGTGATGATGTTCAGAGTTTTCCACGGATTACCCCTTGATTTCTATGTCAGCCGTGATGTCTCTTTGTTATTATAATCCGCTATTCTAACCGGGGGTAAAAAACTGCCATGGCGGATACCGGGAGGCAGCCGCTATCGTTCGGCTACTCATCGACGCGAATTTCCCCTTCCCAGGGGTGTGTGTAGGAGCCATCCTCGTTGGCGATAAACTGGCCCGTGCGGATGCCAGCGATGGCGTAGTCGGGAAGCTCGCGCACGGCGATGGGTCGCTCGGTTAGCGGAAGCGCATAGTCGTTGAAGCGGAAGTCAAGGTTGTCGAACCCATGCCGCTTTCTGTGGTCGGGAAGGTCATCTACGTCAACCGGGATGAAGTGCAGGAAGAAGCTCATGCCGGTGGCGTTGCCGGGCTGCACCGGCAGGGAGGGCACGGTCATCGCCTTGACCCGATTGCCACGGCTGTCGGTGTAGTACGCAAAGGCCCGCAGTTGCCGGCCAACATCCGCAGTGGTGGGCGTGTACTCGTGGGTGAGTTCCGGATGGTCGGAGCCGGAGACATTAGTCCAACCTTCGGCATCGCTGCCGCGTTCCCACTGCCAGGGGCTTTGGTCTGTGAAGCCCGCGCGGTGCACAGCAGGGGACAACGCGACGTAGAAGGGTTTACCCACTATCGGAATGTCCTGTCCGAACCGGGCGGCTCTATCCTCGCCTCGGCGCCCGACGTAAATCAACCTGTTCCCGCTACGATACACATCAAAATAGCCATCGCGACGGATTACAAGTTCGGATTTCCTGATCATCTCGTCTATCTGCGCTAAATAGTCGCTCCTGCGGTAGAGAAAAAACTGCCTGTTTCCCGGCGTCAGCAGGGCAGGGATGTCGATTCGGTAGCGCAAGATAAGAAAATCGTATGCGAGGCTATCAGGCCACGAGCGTCCAATCACTCTGCCTGCAAGATAATAATTCATCGCCTGCTTCCTCCCGGCAAACAAACGGGAGTCTATGGGGACAAAAATGCCCTGCCCCGCTTCTGTTATTGTCCTGATATGCTCAATATCGGCAACAACCGCTTCTTGAAATTCGGTCACCTGCCGGTCGTGACCAACGCGCCCCATCTGGAAGCTGGAAAGAACAAAGACCAGCAGCGCGGCCGCGCAGAGGCCGGCAATAAGACGCTCGCCGAATAACCGGTGCAGGCACGACAGCCCCATTGCGAAGAGGACCAACGGTACGCCGATATAAAAGACGCCCTCATGATCATGGAAGGCAGTATTGTGGCGCATCGGCAATGCCCAGCAGAAACCGGACAGCGCCAGGGTGGCCAGCAGCATTTTGTGGCGGGCAATCAGCAACCCAATAACAGCGCCGCCTGACACCAACGAACCGATAATCAGGCCGAGGTAGGCCTTGTTCTCATAGATGTTGGCGTTGTCAAACGAACTGATAAGGAACGGCAGCGTCGCCCTGGCGATGCGGTAGAACTGATTCGCCAGGAAGTTTCTCCATGCCAGGACCTCGGTGTAGCGCTCGTTGAACGCGTCATCCCCTCCAAGGCGATACGTCATGGACTTCACCGTCGGCAGTTCCATCAGCGGGACCTCACCGTCAAACGCCCGGTATTCGTTGCCCAGGTTGAAGGACAGCGAAGCCACGCCGAACAGCAGGGTGACGACGCCCAGCCTCAGGTAGCGGCTGAACAGCAGCGCGGCGACGTAGTGCTTGATTTGACTTGCCAGACCCGGAGGAGCAGACAGCCGGCGCGCCCGGTTCAGCTCGCTCGCCATACCCAAGACAATAAAGGGCAACAACAGCGCATAGACGTGCCAGCCCAACAGCAGCGCTGCGCACGCCTTGATGAGCAATTGCCTGAAGCGGCCCTCCTGGACAAAAAGAACCATGCCGTGGAAGGTCAACAGTACGCCGAAAAGGGAAAGCCCATTCTCGGTAGCGACCATATCGTTGTAATACAACAAATAATACGACGAGAACGCCAGCAGGGAGGCAGTCAAGGCAATCCAGCGGTTGGCGGTCAGCCGGCAGAGGGACAGGTATGCCAGCGCCGCGCTGCCGGCGAAAAAGAGCAGAAACATCAGGCGGGCGGCATAGATCTGCGCCGAAAAGTCGTTGCCGAAAGGCAGGATGGCCAATTTGATGAGCGCATAGCCGCCAAGCGGAAAGCGACTATATGGGAGATAAGCAGGGGCGCCGTCTTCATCCAGGGTTTGATAATAGAACAACAGGAAGTTGTGTTCGGGGGATAAATTCGCGGCTACCGTTAAATGGTTCGCCGATAGCAAATTGTGGTACCCTGGTGGCCGGTAGAAGCGCTCCCGGTCGCCGCCGAACAGGAATACCGTTGACACCGCCAGCAGGAGGAGGAGCAGCGGCAACGACGGGCGGAACGAAGATTTGACCTTCTTGAAGATCATGTTGCAGAAGCCGCCGCCCATCACCGCGACGTGGGGTTGGGAAGCGCCCGCCGTCATCCGGTTACTCATCGAAGCGAATTTCCCCTTCCCAGAGGTGTGTTTAGGAACCATCCTCGTTAGCGAGGGCCTAGCGGCGGCCCTGGCGGTGGCCGTGATGATGTTCAGAGTTTTCCACGGATTACCCCTTGATTTCTATGTCAGCCGTGACGTCTCTTTGTTATTATAACCGGCTATTCTAACCAGGGGTAAAAAAACTGCCATGGCGGATACCATTTTTGCAAAAATAATAAGTAAAGAAATTCCAGCCGATATTGTTTATGAGGATGATGAATGCCTGGCGTTCAGGGATGTCAACCCCCAGGCCCCCGTTCACATATTGGTTATCCCGAAAAAACCCCTGGCCCGGTTGGTTGAAGCTGGCGATGACGACCAGGCCTTGTTGGGGCATTTGCTGCTAACCGCCAACAAGGTGGCGCTGGAGCAGGGTGTTGGCGATGCCTTCAGGCTGGTCGTGAATAACGGCGCGGACGCGGGTCAAAGCGTCTTTCACCTTCATTTGCATATACTCGCGGGTCGGTCATTTACCTGGCCCCCGGGATAAGTTGGAGAGCCTGCAATAATGATGCATGAAACGGATGATTTACGCATTGCCTCCATCAAGGCGGTCACGCCTCCCAGGGAGATTTGCGAAGAAATTCCCATTACCGAAGCCGCGGCTGAAACAACTTATCTGACAAGACGGGCAATCTCGGGATTGTTGAACCAGGACGATGACCGTTTATTGGTCGTGACGGGTCCCTGTTCGATTCACGACACGGATGCGGCGAAGGAATACGCCGGCCGTCTTAAAACGCTGATTGAAAAACACAAGGAGGAGTTGTTGATCGTGATGCGGGTCTATTTTGAAAAGCCCAGGACGACGGTGGGCTGGAAAGGATTAATTAACGACCCCGACCTGGATAACAGTTTTCATATCAATAAAGGCGTCCGACTCGCGCGCCGGTTATTGGCGGACTTGAATGAAATGGGGGTGCCTGCCGGGACTGAATTATTAGACATCATTACGCCGCAATACGTGGCGGACCTGGTGAGTTGGGGGGCAATCGGGGCGCGCACCACGGAAAGCCAGGTGCACAGGGAGCTGGCTTCGGGCTTATCCTGTCCGGTCGGATTTAAGAACGGAACAAATGGGTCGGTTAAAATCGCCGTTGACGCAATACGCGCGGCGGGCAACCCCCATCACTTCTTATCCCTGCGCAAGGAAGGCAATTCGGCCATTTATACCACCACCGGCAATAATGAATGCCACGTCATTTTACGCGGGGGAGAAAAACCCAATTTTGACGGCGACAGCATTAATGCCGCCGCCGCTGAATTGGTCGCCGCGCGCCTGCCAACCCGCATGATGGTCGATTTCAGTCACGCGAACAGTGGCAAAGAGCACAAGCAACAACTAACGGTCGGCGACGATGTATGCCGGCAAATCAGCGGCGGCGAGAACAGGATATTCGGCGTAATGATTGAAAGCCACTTGATTGAGGGACGGCAAGACGTTATCTCCGGCAAGAATTTAACCTACGGGCAGAGCATTACCGATGCCTGTTTAGGCTGGGACGACTCGGTGGAATTAATCCAATCCCTGGCCGAGGCATCCAAAGCGCGCCGGGAACGGGAATGTCCCCGCGCCGTCCCCCTGCCCTGACCCTCCCCCTCCGGGGGGGCGAAAATTGATTGCTTCCTCTCCCCTGGGGGGAGAAGGCGGGATATGGGGGTTAACCCTTCCCCCCAGGGGGGGTGGGGGCTATCCGTTTTGCCGCGCGGGCGTCCAAGCGGCGTTTTATCATGATGGATAAGAGGTAAACCACGCCTGCCGCCACTATCATCATTGCGCCCGGCGAAAGGTCCGGCTGGTAGGAAACCATCAGTCCGGCGCAGGTTACAAACAGGCTGATAATCACTGCCAACAACATCATTCGCGCCATGGACGTGACAAACTGCGCGGCGCTGGCGGCGGGCAGAACCAGTAACGCAATCACCAAAGTCAACCCGACGATCTGGATAAATGAAACAACCGTCAGCGCAATCAGACACAACAGCAAAATATAATACAATTCAACGTTGATGCCCCGCAGTCGCGCAAATTCTTCATCGAACGCAGTCGCCAAAAACTGCTTATAACAGACAAACACCGTGGCTAAAATGATGCCGTCCAACAGCAACATGAGAAGCAGGTCCTTGCCGGACACTAACAGGATGTTGCCGAATAAATAACTCATCAGGTCAACCTGGTAGCCCGGCGTTTGTGAAATGAAAATGACGCCGACGGCCATGCCGACCGACCAGAATGCCGCAATCAGGATATCCTCTTCCTGTTGCCAGCGCAGCTTGATCAAGCCGATTAAAACGGCCGCTATCAAGGCAAAGACAACCGCCCCCGCCAACGGCGATGCCCCGGCAAAATAAGCTATGCCCATGCCCGCAAGCACGGAGTGGGCAATGCCGCCCGCGAGAAAACTAATCCGCTTGACCACGACGTAAACGCCGATCACGCCGCAACCCGTGCCAGCCAGTAAACAGGCCAGCAAGGCATACTGCATAAACCTGAACTCAACCAGCGCACTGAAAAATTCTGTCATGCGCCCTCCCCGCTACTGCGCTTGACCACGACGTAGACACCGATCACGCCGCAACCTGTGCCAGCCAGCAAACAGGCCAGCAGGGCATACTGCATGAACCTGAACTCAACCAGCGCACTGAAAAATTCTATCATGCGCCCTCCCCGCTACTGCGCATGATGAATCATCCTGACGGGAGCGCCGTAAAGCTCCTCAATTGTTTTTCCGTCGATGGACTCGGTTTCATGGCATATCAAGGTTTGATTCAGGCATCCCACCCTGTGCACGTAACCGGAGATGAAAGCGATGTCATGGGATACCACGATGATGGTCATTTGCTCATTGTATTGCTTGAGCAGGGAAAAAATATCCTCTTCCGCGCGCAGGTCGATATGGGCCGTCGGCTCATCGAGCAGGAGGATTTCCGGCTGACAAACCAGGGCCCTCGCGATCAACATGCGTTGTAATTGCCCCCCCGACAAATCGGCAATCGGCTGTTCAGCAACCTGGGCTATTTCAACCGCGTCCATGGCTGCTTCTGTCGCCGCCCTGTCCGCCTTGCCAAAACCGCCGAAGGTTGAATTGCCCGATAACCGGCCCAGCATGACGACTTCGGCAACCGTAATCGGGAAATTTCTCGGGAAAGACGCATGTTGCGGCACATAGCCGATTTTCTCCCGGCTGTATGCCGGCGTCCTGCCCAGCACCTTTATATCTCCCGCATCGGGCTGCATCAGGCCCAGCAACAGTTTGATCAGGGTGCTCTTGCCGGCGGCATTAGGCCCGATGAGGCCAAAGAACTCCTCGGCCAATACGGAAAGATTGATGTCTTTCAAAACCGGAACCGCGCCGTAAGAAAAACTGACGTTGTTGATATTGATAACTTCCGTCCCGTTCATTGGATGGCCCCGTTCATTGGATTGCTCCGTTCATTGGATGGCCCCGTTCATTGGATTGCCCTGTTCATTGAATCGCCCTGTTCATCGGATGGCCCCGCTCATTGGATGGCCCCGTTCATTGGATTGCCCTGTTCATTGGATGGCCCGGGAAATCTTGAAAGTCACGTCCTTGAGATTATTGATGTAGTCCTCGGCCAACGGGTCCAAACTGATTAAATCCGCCCCGATTTCATCAGCAAGGCTTTGACTGATAGACGGGTTGATTTGGTCCTGGACAAATACGGTTTGAATTTTTTCCCGCCTGGCCATGCGGATTATTTCACTGAGCGCGCCCGGCCCGACGTAACCGTTGCCCTCTTCCACGGCCAATTGTTTTAACCCGTAAGCGGCGGCGTAGTGTCCCCAGGAGGCATGTCCAACTAAAAAATACGAGGTTCGCCTGTGTTCCAACTTCGCTCTTATGAACCGGTCCAGTTCCTCCAATTTTTTCTCGAACTCCCGGAAATTATCCTCGTAGGTTCGCGCGCGCGCCGGGTCGATATTTATCAACTCCCGCTTGATGAGGTTTGCTATTCGAATCGCATTGTTCGGATCCGTCCATACGTGAAAATCATCATCGAGATCAGCGGCGGGCGGCGCGGCGGTGGGCGGCGCGGCGGCGGGCGGCGCGGCGGCGGGCGGCGCGGCGGCGGGCGGCGCGGCGGCGGGCGGCGTAGCGGCGGGCGGCGCGGCGGCGGGCGGCGCGGCGGCGGGCGGCGCGGCGGCGGGCGGCGCGGCGGCGGGCGGCGTAGCGGCGGGCGGCGCGGCGGTGGGCGGCGCGGCGGCGGGCGGCGCGGCGGCGGGCGGCGCGGCGGCGGGCGGCGCGGCGGTGGGCGGCGCGGCGGCGGGCGGCGTAGCGGCGGGCGGCGCGGCGGCGGGCGGCGCGGCGGTGGGCGGCGCGGCGGCGGGCGGCGTAGCGGCGGGCGGCGCGGCGGTGGGCGGCGCGGCGGTGGGCGGCGCGGCGGTGGGCGGCGCGGCGGTGGGCGGCGCGGCGGTGGGCGGCGCGGCCTCAGCAAGCAAGTCCCTGCAACAGTCGATGATTTTCAAGTTTTCGCTGGTGTCCCGGATGGAGCTTATCCAGATCTTTTCAAGGGAAATATTCATCCGAAAATAGATGTCCGCTTGCGCCAATGCCGCCAATTTCCTCGGCGACGGCGCGAAAGTCTCCGGTATTTCTCCCGGCTCGATCATGACGCGGGTCTTGACGTATTGCCCCCCGATTTTTTCAACAAAATATTTTTGGGGCGGGATACTGACATAGACTTCGATTACCTGACCGGCCTGCGCCCACCCGCACAGGCAAAAACAGAGACAAAAAAATGTGGAAAATGTGATTTTAGACATGCTGATAGTGAATTCAGTCCTTATGGAACGTAACACGTTAGCATGAAAGGGGCATCCAACTGAATCAAATTTGTTATACCAGGCTAATCACTGTTATTCTTTTCAGCATGGACGTCTCCGGCAATTTTCATAAATTCTCGTATGTCGCTCTTGCGCTCCTTCAGTCCCTGATTACCTGTAACCCCGCGCTGGCAAATGAAGAACCGGATGGCTCCCATTTACGGTTAATTACCGCAACCTGTTATACATGTCACAGCGACAACAGTGACAAGGCGGCGATACCAAGCCTCGACAGCCGGCCCCCCGGCGAAATAAAACAATTATTGACTGACTATAAAACCGATCAAAACCAGGCGACGGTTATGAACCGCATTGCAAGGGCATTGACTGATGCTGAGATCGAGGGGATCAGCGCAATGTTCAATAAAGCCAGCCATGAATAAGTCCCCCGCCTCAACCTCCCCTTCAAGGGGGCGGGAATTACTCCTTTTTACGGCGCAGACTCCCGGCCCGGCATAAATGATATGCCGCAAACACGCCGACAATTCCTGTCAAACGTCATCAAGGCGGGCGCGGTAACGACGACCGGTGGTTCAGTCATGCAGGCCTGTTCCAAACCAACCAGCGCCATCGCCCCCCGAGTCGTTGTCATCGGCGGCGGTTATGGCGGCGCTACCTGCGCGAAACATATCCGTTATTTTGATGGGGGTGTCAACGTAACGCTGGTCGAACCCAAAAGACAGTATGATACCTGTCCGCTCAGCAATGCCGTGCTCGGCGGGATTGAGAGTGAATCAGCGGTTGCCAAAAATTATGCGGGCTTGAGGAAGAATTTCGACGTAGACGTGATCCATGATACGGCAACGGCCATCGATCCCGATAAACGCGTCGTTGCACTGGCCGGCGGGGTTGCCCTGGCATACGACCGGCTTGTCATTTCGCCGGGGATCAGTTTTCGCTGGAACCATATCTTCGCGGGGTATGATGAAAAAGCGAGCATGTCCATGCCCCATGCCTGGCAGGGCGGCGAGCAATTCTCACTGCTGAAAAAACAACTGATTGACATGAAAGACGGCGGGGTGTTTGCCATTGTCGTTCCCGGCCCGCCTTTTCGTTGTCCCCCCGGACCTTACGAGAGGGCCAGCCTGGTTGCCCACTACCTGAAACAGGCCAAGCCGCGCTCAAAAATATTGATCCTGGATGCCAATGAGCATTTTTCCAAGCAGGATTTATTCGAAGAGGCCTGGCGTTCCTTATACCCGGGCCTGATTGAACGCATTCCGATCTCGGCCGGCGGCCTCGTCGATGGCATCGCCCCAAAAGACAGGTTGATAAACGCGGAGGCAGGTGAATTCAAGGTTGACGTGGCCAACGTGATCCCGTTTCAGCAGGCCGGGCGGCTGGCTGTCGACCATGGATTAGCCGATGAGACCGGCTGGTGCCCGGTTGACCACAAGACCTTTGAATCGACGCGCATTCCCGGCATCCACGTCCTGGGGGACAGTTGTCTGGCCGGCGCCATGCCCAAATCGGCTTCTTCCGCCAACAGCCAAGCCAAGGTATGCAGTCTTGCGATCATATCCCTGCTGCGCGACCAGGAGCCCGAAGCCATGCTGTATCATAATACCTGTTACAGCCTCGTTGCGCCGGATTATGGCATTTCCATCAGCGCGATGTACCGCTACCAGGACAACAGGATCAAGTTGATTGAAAAGGCCGCGGGATTAAGTCCGCTCAAGGCCTCGATGGAATATCGTTCCAGGGAGGCGGATTACGCCCGCAGTTGGTATAGCAGCATTAACGCAGACAGCTTTGGGATATAATGCCGCCGGCGCCCGCAGTTGGTATAGCAGATTAATGTAGACAGTTTGGGATATAATGCCGCCGATGCGCGCGGTTGGTATAGCAGCATTAATGCGGACAGCTTTGGGATATAATGCCGTCTATGCGCGCAGTTGGTACAGCAGCATTAATGCGGGCAGCTTTGGGATATAATGCCGTTCGTTAATCCCGGACAAGCCCATGGATAAGTTCCCTGAACAGAGACCCTGAATAGACTCCCGAACAGACCCCTGAATAAACTGATATGTTCCAGACAACAGATGATTTAAGAATCGGCGAGCTACGCCCCTTGGTGCCCCCCGCCATCCTGATGGAAGAAATACCGATCAGCGAGCGGGCCTCAAACCTCGTTGCAAAAACCCGGGCGGCGGCGGGTGATATTATCAAGGGTAAAGATGACCGGCTGCTGGTGATAGTCGGCCCTTGCTCCATTCACGACCCGGTCGCCGCGCTTGAATACTCAAAGTCGCTGCTGGAGACAGCCGCCCGGCTGCGGGATGACCTGGTGATTATCATGCGGGTCTATTTTGAAAAGCCGCGAACAAAAGTGGGGTGGAAGGGTTTGATCAATGACCCGCGCCTGGACAACAGCTTCAAGATTAATTCCGGTTTACGCATAGCCCGCCAATTGTTGTCGGACCTGGCTGATGCAGGCCTGCCGGCCGGCTCGGAGTTCCTGGATACCATCACGCCACAATTCATCGCCGATTTAATTTCCTGGGGCGCAATCGGCGCCCGGACTACTGAAAGCCAGGTTCACCGGGAATTGGCTTCCGGGTTGTCGATGCCCGTCGGCTTCAAGAACGGCACTGACGGCAACATACAAATCGCCATTGACGCCATCGGCGCCGCGCAGGCCCCCCATCACTTCTTGTCAGTCACAAAACAAGGCATTTCCGCAATCGTAACAACCAAGGGAAATAATTATTGTCACTTGATATTGCGAGGCGCGTCCAATGGCCCTAATTATGACGCAGCATCAATAAAAACCGCAGCTGAAAAATTACGCGGGGCAAAGGTGACGGAGCGCGTCATGGTGGATTTCAGCCATGGCAACAGCAATAAAGATCACAGCAACCAGTCCCTTGTTGCGGAAGACGTCTGCAATCAACTTGCCGGCGGCTCCCGCCTCATCTGCGGGGTAATGATCGAAAGCCACTTGAAGGCCGGGAAACAAGCCCTTGCAGACCCCAACTCACTGGAATACGGATTAAGCGTCACCGATGCCTGCCTGTCCTGGGAAATGACCGCGCCGATACTGGCCGCGCTTGCCGAAGCAGTCCGCGAACGGCGCAAGGTATGATGGGGTCAGGTCTCTGATTTACGATGCAGGGTATAATGATGGGGTCAAAAGAACCGATCATAAATCAAAGACCTGACCCCATCATAGGAAAGGTGTTAAAATCCAGCCCTGTTATGATGCAAGATTCACAAGTCAAATTCCATCAATACCTGGACGCTAAAGGCTTAAACTGTCCATTGCCCATCCTCAAGGCAAAGGTCGCGTTGAATAAAATGCAGCCGGGTGAAACCTTGTTCGTAGAGGCAACCGACCCCCACTCCGTTGTCGACTTCGAGGCCTATTGCGCCCGCACCGGCCACGCAATCCTGCACATAGACGAAGGGGACGAAATTATCGGCTTCATCATCAGCCGGGCCGAAAACCCCAGGAGCATATAAAGAGACCGTCATTCCGGTACGATTTCATACGTGTGGGCTATCTTCGCGGTCTTGCCCAACATGATAGACGCGGAACAATACTTTTCCGGAGCATATAAAGAGACCGTCATTCCGGTATGATTTCATACGTGTGAGCTATCTTCGCGGTCTTGCCCAACATGATAGACGCAGAACAATACTTTCCCGGAGCATATGAAGAGACCGTCATTCCGGTATGATTTCATACGTGTGGGTTATCTTCGCGGTCTTGCCCAACATGATAGACGCGGAACAATACTTTTCCGCGGACAAATGGATTGCCTTCTCAACCTGTTTTTCTTTCACGCCGGTTCCTTCAATAATGAAATGAACGCGTATCTCCGTAAATACCTGCGGATGCTCATCCGCCCGCGTTGCGGAAAGCTCGATCTTGCAGTCACTGACCTGCTGGCGGGATTTCTTGAGGATTGACAACACGTCATAAGCCGTGCAAGCCCCCATGCCCAACAACAACGTCTCCATGGGACGGGGACCCAGGTTCCTGCCGCCGCCTTCCGGCGGCCCGTCAATGACAATTCGCTGGCCATTGGCCGATTCGCCGACAAAAGCCGCCCCGCCCGCCCAAGTCAAATTCGTCTTCATTCTTAAAACTCCGGTTGGTTGATTTCATACGGAAGAAGCGCTACGACGCTCCGGTAATTCTTGACAATAACCGATATAACTACCAGAATTCCACTTCTTTTCAAGCCTGTGGCTATGTAGCTCAGTTGGTTAGAGCGCAGCATTCATAATGCTGAAGTCGGTGGTTCAAGTCCACCCATAGCCACCAATTTTCCTGATTTCTGGCAGGCTATTCTTCAGACCGGAAGCTATTTCGCACATGAGGCAAACACCCACACAACAATCAGGCATCTGGCAAACGCCCTATGCTTTCCAGAAAGGCACCGCAAAAGCGGCTGACCCATCAGCGGACACGAGCGAGCAGGCGGCGGAGACAGACCGGCTGGTTTCCAGGCTATACGGACTGGCGGAAGATGAAATTACAGCGGAGATGGAAAAATCATGAAAGACGATCTTGACCGTGTCATACAAGACTTCGACAAGGCGATTGAACTGAAACCGGATGAGACCGCCGCCTATTACAATCGCGGTACTGCTTATAGCAAAAAAGACGAGCATGACCGGGCCATACAAGACTTCAACAAGGCGATTGAACTAAAACCGGATGATGCCAAAGCCTATTACAACCGCGGCCTTGCGTGGTTGCACTTGGGAAAATGGGAAAAAGCCAAATCAGACCTGACTACCGCCAGGAACATGGGGGCAGACATTATCTCGGCATTTCATCGGAACTACAAAAGTGTCACGGATTTAGAGCAGAAAAACGGGGTTAAGTTGCCAGAAGATCTCGCAGTAATGCTGAGGCCGTGGTGGGCATCGATATTAAAACTGATTCTCAAAAAAATCGGCCGTGCCATACAAGACTTCGATAAGCTGATTAAACTAATCGCCTATTACAATCGCGGCAAGGCTTACTTCAAAAAAGGCAGGTATGAACGTGCCATACGAGACTTCGACAAAGCGATTGAACTGGAACCGGATTTTGCCGAGGCCTATAATAACCGCGGCACTGCTTACCTCGAAAAAAACGAGTATGACCGGGCCATACTAGACCTCAACAAGGCGATTGTACTAAAACCGGATTTTGCCGTCGCTTATTTCAATCGCGGTACTGCTTACAGCGAAAAAGACGAGTATGACCGGGCCATACTAGACCTCAACAAGGCGATTGTACTAAAACCGGATCTTGCCGCCACCTATTACAATCGCGGGCTTGCCTGCCTTAAAAAAGGCGGGTATGACCGGGCCATACAAGACTTCAACAAGGCGATTGTACTAAAACCGGATGATGCCGAGGCCTATTACAATCGCGGCGCTGCTTATGGCAAAAAAGACGAGCCTGACCGGGCCATACAAGACTTCGATAAGGCGATTGAACTAAAACCGGATTTTATCAATGCCTATTACAATCGCGGCACTGCTTACCTGAGAAAAGGTGAGTATGACCGTGCCATACAAGACTTCGATAAGGCGATTGAGCTAAAACCGGATCTTGCCGAGGCCTATTGCAATCGCGGGGTTGCTTACAGAGAAAAAGACGAGCCTGAACAGGCCATAGAAGACTTCGACAAGGCGATTGTACTAAAACCGGATTTGGCCGAGGTCTATTACGGTCGCGGCCTTGTTTACCTGAAAAAAGGTGAGCCTGACCAAGCCATACAAGACTTCGACAAGGCGATTGTACTAAAACTGGATGATGCCGGGGTCTATTACAATCGCGGTCTTGCTTATCTGAAAAAAGGTGATCCTGACCGGGCCATACGAGACTTCAGCGAGGCGATTGAACTAAAACCGGATTATGCCGAGGCCTATGACAATCGCGGCGCTGCTTACGACGAAAAAGGTGAGTATGACCGGGCCATACGAGACTTCAGCGAGGCGATTGAACTAAAACCGGATTATACCAATACCTATAACAATCGCGGCACTGCTTACGGCAAAAAAGACGAGCAGGACCGGGCCATACAAGACTTCGATAAGGCGATTGAACTAAAACCGGATTATGCCGAGGCCTATGACAATCGCGGCGCTGCTTACGACGAAAAAGGTGAGTATGACCGGGCCATACAAGACTTCGATAAGGCGATTGAACTAAAACCGGATTATGCCGAGGCCTATAACAATCGCGGCGCTGCTTACGGCAAAAAAGACGAGCAGGACCGGGCCATACAAGACTTCGATAAGGCGATTGAACTGAAACCGGATCAGGCCAGTGCTTATTACAATCGCGGCGTTGCGTGGCTGCACTTGGAAAAATGGGAGGAAGCCAAATCAGACCTGACCACCGCCAGGAACATGGAGGCAAACATTATCTTGATATTTCATCACTTCTACAAAAGTGTTGCGGATTTCGAGCAGAAAAACGGGGTTAAGTTGCCGGAAGACCTCGTAGCAATGCTGACGCCGCAGTAGACATCGATATTAAAACTGATTTTCAAAGAAACGCACTGGCAGAAATGGAGAAATGAGGCATAAATATCCCACCCGCAAAAACGCGAGCTGAGGAGGAACCCATGAACGGCGCAGAGAAAATCGTCAAGCATCTGGAAATGATACAGGCTGTTATTAACCGCTTGGGGAACAACTCTTTCCTGCTCAAAAGCTGGAGCATGACCGTCATTGTTGCCGCAGCGGTGTTAATCGCCAGATATGATCTGCAAAACGCCTGCATCATCTTGGCGCTTATTCTTCCTGTCCTGGGGTTCTGGATTTTGGACGGATACTTTCTCTGGCAGGAGCGGTTGTTTCGGCAGGTCTATGATGACGTCAGGCAGAAAACCGACACCGACTTCAAGATGGATGCCATGAAGCATCGAAAAAAGCCAAAGTGCAGTTGGGTATCCGCTATTTTTTCCATCACACTTGTTATTTTCTACTTGATAGAGCTTGCATTCACCCTGATCGTGTTTAAAATAATTTGAATGAGAAAAATATTTTTCAGTTTCGAGTACGAAGATGTTTGGAGAGCAATGGTCGTCAGGAAAAGCTGGGTTGTTCAAGGTAAGAAAGAAGCGAACTTTATAGATGCAGCTGACTTTGAAGAAATAGAACGCCAGGGTGACGAGGCCATCAAACGGTGGATCGATAACCAGTTAAAAGGCACTTCCGTGACGGTAGTCTTGGTTGGACAACATACATGTAACAGCCGCTGGGTAAAGTACGAAATACAACAAAGCATTGAACGTGATAACGGCCTCTTAGGGGTAGATATAAGCAAAATCAAAGACCGTTGGGGGAATACCAGTGAACGATGTGGGAAAATTCCCGAGGACTACCCATTTTACCTATGGAATAAACATGATGGCTACCATAACCTCGGCTATTGGATAGAAGAAGCCGCAGAAGAGGCGGGCAGGTAGGAATATCAGATAATCCTTCCTCGACAATGCTCTTAGAGCAACCAGGAGGCGCGCTTCTAATCTCAAAAGGAGCTTCGGCCCAAATCATCCAAATATCTCCGGTTAGTGGACATATCCTCAGGACCTTCTATGCTTCCAACCCAACGCTTGCCTGCCTCATAGGCAGAGACGAAGGGGGTATCACTGTCTTGGTTTTTCCCGTCGCCCTCAACTTTTGATACATGTCCCTGAAGCCAAATTAACAGTTCTCTCAGCTGTTCCGAGCGTAATTGCCTGATCGCGGCTTCTATTTCCTGAATGCTCATGACATCATTCCCTGTGCTTTGTGCGCCACCTCTCGCCCACCGGATTTGGACCCGGACGATTCGTCACCTGCAAGACAGCTGAGAATAGCAACGCAAAACTCCGGTTGTTGATTTTATACGGGAGAAACGTTGCGGCACCGCTCCGGTAATTCTTGACAATAACCGATATAACTACCAGAATTCCACTTCTTTTCGAGCCTGTGGCTATGTAGCTCAGTTGGTTAGAGCGTAGCATTCATAATACTGAAGTCGATGGTTCAAGTCCACCCATAGCCACCAATTTTCGCTGATTTCTGGCAGGACATTCTTCAGACCGGAAGCTATTTCGCACATGAGGCAAACACCCGCGCAACAATCAGGCATCTGGCAAACGCCTTATGCTTTCCAGAGGGACGCCGCAAAAGCGGCTGACCCATCAGCGGACGCGAACGAGCAGGCGGCGGAGACAGACCGGCTGGTTTCCGGGCTATACGGGTTGGTGGAAGATGAAATTACGGCGGAGATGGAAAAATCATGAAAGACGAGCTTGACCGTGTCATACAAGCCTTCAACAAGGCGATTGAACTGAAACCGGATGAGACCGCCGCCTATTACAATCGCGGCACTGCTTACCTGAAAAAAGGTGAGTATGACCAGGCCATACAAGACTTTAACAAAGCGATTGAACTGAAACCGGATTTTGCCGTCGCCTATTACAATCGCGGTACTGCTTATAGCAAAAAAGACGAGCATGACCGGGCCATACAAGACTTCAACAAGGCGATTGAACTAAAACCGGATGATGCCGACGCCTATTACAACCGCGGCCTTGCGTGGTTGCACTTGGGAAAATGGGAAAAAGCCAAATCAGACCTGACTACCGCCAGGAACATGGGGGCAGACATTATCTCGGCATTTCATCGGGACTACAAAAGTGTCACGGATTTAGAGCAGAAAAACGGGGTTAAGTTGCCAGAAGATCTCGCAGCAATGCTGAGGCCGTGGTGGGCATCGATATTAAAACTGATTCTCAAAAAAATCGGCCGTGCCATACAAGACTTCGATAAGCTGATTAAACTAATCACCTATTACAATCGCGGCAAGGCTTACTTCAAAAAAGGCAGGTATGAACATGCCATACGAGACTTCGACAAAGCGATTGAACTGGAACCGGATTTTGCCGAGGCATATAATAACCGCGGCACTGCTTACCTCGAAAAAAACGAGTATGACCGGGCCATACAAGACTTCAACAAGGCGATTGAACTAAAACCGGATGATGCCGAGGCCTATTACAATCGCGGCACTGCTTATGGCAAAAAAGATGAGCCTGACCGGGCCATACAAGACTTCGATAAGGCGATTGAACTAAAACCGGATTTTATCAATGCCTATTACAATCGCGGCACTGCATACCTCGAAAAAAACGAGTATGACCGGGCCATACAAGACTTCGATAAGGCGATTGAGCTAAATCCGGATTTTGCCGATGCCTATCATAATCGCGGCTATGCTTACAGAGAAAAAGACGAGCCTGAACAGGCCATAGAAGACTTCGACAAGGCGATTGTACTAAAACCGGATCTTGTCGAGGCATATAACAATCGCGGCATTGCTTATCTCGAAAAAGACGAGTATGACCGGGCCATACAAGACTTCGACATGGCGATTGAACTAAAACCGGATTTTGCCGACGCCTATAACAATCGCGGCAATGCTTATCGCGAAAAAGACGAGCCTGAACAGGCCATAGAAGACTTCGACATGGCGATTGAACTGAAACCGGATGAGGCCGCCGCCTATAACAATCGCGGCATTGCTTACAGCAAAAAAGACGAGTATGAACGTGCTATACAAGACTTCAACAAGGCGATTGAACTGAAATCAAATTATGCCGAGGCCTATTACAATCGCGGCACTACTTACAGCAAAAAAGATGAGCCTGACCGGGCCATACAAGACTTCAACAAGGCGATTGAACTAAAACCAGATGATGTTGATACCTATAACAATCGCGGCTTTGCTTACCTCAAAAAAGGCGAGCATGACCGGGTCATACAAGACTTCAACAAGGCGATTGAACTAAAACCGGATAATGTCGATGTCTATAACAATCGCGGCATTGCTTATAACGAAAAAGGCGAGCATGACCGGGCCATACAAGACTTCAACAAGGCGATTGAACTAAAACCGGATAATGCTGATGCCTATAACAATCGCGGGGTTGCTTACATCAGAAAAGGTAAGCATGGCTATGCCATACAAGACTTCGACAAGGCGATTGAACTAAAATCAGATTATATCAAAGCCTATTACAACCGCGGCATTGCGTGGTTGCACTTGGAAAAATGGGAAAAAGCCAAATCAGACCTGACCTTCGCCAAGAACATGGGGGCAGACATCATCTCGGTATTTCATCACTACTACAAAAGTGTCGCGGATTTCGAGCAGAAAAACGGGGTTAAGTTGCCGGAAGACCTCGCAGCAATGCTGACGCTACATTAGGCATCGATATTAAATATGTACCGAACCAGGACATTCATCAGGGCAATAAGGAGCTTCGACCTAAATCATCCAAATATCTGCGGTTAGTGGACATATCCTCAGGACCTTCTATGCTTCCAACCCAACGCTTGCCTGCCTCATAGGCAGAGACGAAGGGGGTATCACTGTCTTGGTTTTCCCCATCGCCCTCAACTTTTGATACATGCGCCCGAAGCCAAGTTAATAGTTCTCTCAGCTGTTCCGGGCGTAATTGCCTGATCGCGGCTTTTATTTCCTGAATGCTCATGACATCATTCTCTGTGCTTTGTGCGCCACCTCTCGCCCACCGGATTTGGACTTGGAGATCATGCAAGATGCGGGGATTAATACCGATACTCGAACCCCGCGCCTGACTTGAAATCGGAATCATAGCCGCCGGTGATGACTATTTGCTTGTTAATCTCCCATGAAAATTGGGCGCGGTATTCATCTTCGGTATTCCAATCCCAGTTAAATCGAAGGCGGTCTGTCAGCTGCAGGGCGCTGGCCAATTCCAAACGAAAATGACCGTCGGAATCGATGCGTAACTCCGAATCGATTAACAACGGCAACGTGTAGTGGATGCCGGCTATCACCGTGTTGTCGATGTCGGTTTCGTCGCGTTCAAGGCCGACGCCGGCATACAGGGCAAAAAAGCGCGTTAATTGTCTTTCGTATACTGCATCGACGTCGTATTCATCGCCGTAGTCATAATCGTAATCCACTGCAAAACCGTTGCGCCGGTTGAACGCCCATAAGCGGCCGGCCAGCATGTGAGATTGAAACGACGTGTCGGCGAAGCGATACCAGGGATCATTGTTTTCAAGGTGGTATTGGTAGAACCTCGAATTTCGATAGTCATCCTGTCCGGCGGGGGTATAACTCACCACCCGCGCCATGCCACTCCGCATGTGATAAAGGTTATGGCAATGGAAAAACCAGTCCTTTTCTTCATCGGCGGCGAATTCGATCGTGACCGTATTTAGCGGCGGCACGTTTACCGTGTGTTTTAACGGCGCGTAATCACCCGCGCCGTTCAGCACGCGAAAGAAATGACCGTGCAAGTGGATGGGATGGTTCATCATGGTCTCGTTTATTAAATTAAACCGCACGATTTCACTCTGGTTGATCCTGATCTTGTCAACTTCGGTCAGGGTTTTATTGTCGAATGACCAGGTATATCTTTCCATGCTGCCGGTCAACCTCAGGTCTATTTCTCTTGTTTTCCGGCGCGTATCGAAAGCAGTCGGGCGTTTCGACCTCAGTCCGGCATATTCACTCATACCGCCCGCGTGTTTATGCCCATGGGACATATGTTCGCCGGCAGGCGTCATGTCGTCTCGTTCACGACCGTGGTTTCCATGTCCGGCCAGGTTATGTTCGCCGGCAGGCGTCTCGGCGTCTCTTTCACGACCGTGGTTTCCGTGTCCGACCAGGTAAAGATTGGGTTTCGCCATGGGGGGAACGGGGACTGTTTCACCGGCGCCCAGGTAATAGGAAGCATAACCTGAGCCGTCTGTTGCCGTCGCTCTCAGCTCATGCTGTTTGTCAACGGGGATTTCAACAATGACGTCATAGGTTTCCGCGGTTGCCAGCCTTAACCGCTTGACGGTTTCCTCCATTACGGGCAAGCCGTCAGCTTCTATCAAGGTCATGTCGCCACCGCTGAACTCGACGTTGAAATAACTGGATGCCGAGGCGTTGATTAGCCTGAGCCTGACCCTCTCGCCGTTTTTGATTGCGGTATCACGTTGGCTTTGTTTCCCGTTGATCAGGAACGCGTCATAACCCACGTCGGCAAGGTCCATAGGCCCCATGCGTATCCAGGCGCCCCTGAGCCTGTTTTCAAGCGCCGGCCAGCCATTTTGCAAAACCCCCCGCCAGGATTGGACGGTATCCTTTTTGAGCGAGTAATAATCATCTTCGCGTTTGAGATTTCTAAGCACGGCTCCCGGCTGCGCATTGGTCCAATCCGACAACACCAGGACGAGTTCCCCATCATATTGATGGGCTTCAACCGGGTTGTGAAATACCAGCGAACCATATATTCCCCGTTGCTCCTGCAAACCGGTATGCGCGTGATACCAATAGGTGCCGGTATGGGTGACGGGGTATTCAAAGGTCAACGACCCGCCGGCGGCGATGGGCGGAGTGGTCAAATAAGGCACCCCATCCTGATCATTCGGCAGGAGAACGCCGTGCCAATGGATGGAGGTCTCTACTTCCATCAAGTTGTTGAAGGTGATTTTGAGCCGGTCATGGAGGTTTGCCCGTATGACCGGGCCGGGGATTTTGCCGTCAATGGCCATCGCCACCACCGGTTTGCCGGTAATATCGACATCCAGGTAATCAATATCAAATTCATAACTGACAACGCCAGCCGCGCCTATTCCCGGCGTGCACAAGACAATTAACCGTAGCGCATATACACACAAAAATTTGTACATAAATCCTGCTCGAGTGAATGAAACGGAATGGCCCTTGCAAAAGGGTAAAATCGTTCGCATGATCTTTACTATAATTTGTAATTACATTACAGGAAATTCGCGCAGGAGTAAAAATGTCAGAGAAAAATCGGGTACTGGCCGCTAATTCAGCATTCTACGCGGCTTTTCTCAACCAGGATTTCGCCAAAATGAATGAAATCTGGTCGGAACGCGAGGATGTAACCGTGATTCATCCCGGCTATTCCGTGTTGCAGGGCCGGGATAACGTCCTGGCGAGCTGGCGGCAAATCCTGTCATCGGTTCACTCCCCCGATATTCATTTTTGCAACGCCACGGCTTATGTCAATGGCAAAGTCGCTTACGTCATCTGCCATGAAACCCTGACCAGCAACACGTTAATCGCGACCAACATATTCAGCCTGGAAAACGATTCATGGAAGTTGCTCCATCACCAGGCCGGCCCGGCGCCGGACCTCATCGATGAAACTCCATCGGGAAACGTGCATTAACGAACCGGCGGGGTCACGGGAGATAAACCTTTCAGCGCTTGACCAGGCGCTCAACTTGACCCAAAATCAGGGCTTGCGGTGAAACGCGAGGGTCAGCCGGGCAGCCCGGAATTTTTTCAAGGCCCCGGTTTTACTTTTGACTATCAGCGTGGTTGCATTGGTTGCGTGGGCTATACTCATCGTTAATCGATGCGCCTGGTGAGGATTCAAACCCTGGAATAAAGATGAGCGAGAAACTGTTTGTCAAGACCTTCGGTTGTCAGATGAACGAGTACGACTCGGATAAAATGCGGGACGTATTGAACGCTTCCCATGGCATGGAAGAGGCACAGGCGCCGGAAGAAGCGGATATGCTTATCTTCAATACCTGCTCTATTCGGGAGAAGGCCCAGGAGAAACTGTTCTCGGAATTGGGGCGCTGGCGGCAGCGGAAGCAGGCTGAGCCGGATTTCATGATAGCCGTGGGCGGTTGCGTCGCCAGCCAGGAAGGCGCGGCGATTTATCAAAGGGCGCCCTATGTCGATATCGTCTTCGGCCCGCAAACATTGCACCGGCTGCCGCAGTTATACGATGAGGCGAAGCAATCCGCTAAGCCGGTGATGGATATTTCTTTCCCCGAAATTGAAAAATTCGATCAATTGCCTGAGCCTCGGGCGGACGGTCCCGTTGCCTTCGTATCAATCATGGAAGGTTGCAGTAAATATTGCACTTTTTGCGTCGTGCCCTATACGCGGGGGGAAGAGATTTCCCGGCCATTAGATGACGTCATAGCGGAAGTGGCCGATCTCGCGGCGCAAGGGGTGCGGGAAGTCACGTTGCTTGGCCAGAACGTGAACGCCTATCGCGGCCCGACATACGACCACGACATTGCTGATTTAGCGGAGTTGATAGAATACATCGCTGAAATTGACGGTATCCGGCGGATCCGTTACACGACTTCACACCCGGTAGAATTTTCAGACCGGCTTATCGACGTTTACGCCCGCGTGCCTGAACTCGTTGACCACCTGCACCTGCCCGTGCAGAGTGGGTCGGACCGCATACTGTCCCTGATGAAAAGGCGACACACGATATTGGAATACAAGTCGAAGATAAGAAGACTGAGAAAAATAAGGCCGAACATCAGCATATCGTCCGATTTTATCGTCGGCTTCCCCGGCGAGACCGATGCTGACTTCCGGGCCACCATGGACTTGATCGCGGAAATCGGTTTTGACCAGTCCTACAGTTTTATCTACAGCAAAAGACCCGGCACGCCGGCGGCGACCTATCCCGACGAGACCCCGAGGGAAGAGAAAAAGCAACGACTGCAGCTGCTCCAGTTGAGGATAAATCAACAGGCGCAAAACCTAAGTCAAGCCATGACGGGTTCGATACAATCGGTTTTAATCGACGGCCCGTCCCGTAAAAATCCGGCTGAGCTGGCCGGGCGGACTGAAAACAACCGCGTTGTGAACTTCGCCGGCGCAGCTGAGCTTATCGGCGAGATGGTCAACGTAAAAATCACCCGGGCGCTTCCCAATTCACTGCGCGGGGAGTTATTATCAAACCATGATAACGAGTCATTCCGGCAACAAGCCACGGCAACCTGATTCTTGAGCGCTTCCTCGGACAACGTCCTCCCGCTATCCTCTGAAATTAATCTCGAACCGGCTGATAACGAGAGATTGGCTAATTTGTGTGGTTCGTTGGATTCTCACCTGCGGCTGATTGAAAGACGCTTAGGGGTCGAGATAAATAATCGCGGGAACAGGTTCCGCATTATCGGGAATCCCGAAACCGTTGACATCGCCAGCCGATTATTGAGTGAGCTATATGACTCAACGGCAACCGACGTATTATCAGCCGAAAAAATTCACCTGTCTTTGCAGGACAAAGCAATCGATGACGCCGTGGAGGAATATGGGGAAAAAGATGTCATTGTCAAAACAAAACGGGGCGTCATTCAAGGCCGTAGCCCTAATCAACGCTTGTATTTGAGGAATATCCGGGAGCATGACGTCAGTTTCGGCATAGGGCCGGCCGGCACGGGCAAGACCTACCTGGCCGTCGCCAGCGCCGTTGTCGCCTTGGAGCAAAGCCAGGCGCGGCGATTGGTCCTTGTCCGGCCGGCGGTGGAAGCCGGGGAAAAATTAGGCTACCTGCCCGGCGACCTGGTGCAGAAAGTCGACCCGTACCTGCGTCCCCTGTATGACGCATTATATGAAATGCTGGGATTTGACCGGGTCACAAAATATATCGAGAAAAACGTGATTGAAGTGGCGCCCCTCGCCTTCATGCGCGGCAGGACCCTGAACGAATCTTTCATCATCCTGGATGAAGCGCAAAATACCACCATCGAGCAGATGAAAATGTTCCTGACGCGGATTGGCTTCAGCTCGACAGCCGTCATTACGGGCGACATCACCCAGATCGACCTGCCCCAGGGAAAAAAATCAGGGTTGCGCCACGTGATTGACATTCTCGATGACGAACCCGGGATCAGTTTTACCTTTTTCAAACCCAGGGACGTGGTGCGCCACCCCCTCGTAGCGCGAATATTAAACGCCTATGAACGGCACGAAAACAACAATGCGGGTTGACCCGCGGCTGCCGGGCGCGGCGCAAAAGGGGTAAATAATGGGTATTGATATAACGGTTCAATCCATAGCCGCGGAGCCTTCCGCGCCACCTGAAAATAAACTTGTCCAGTGGGCCAGGTCAGCATTGGACGGGAACATAAAAGAGGCGGAAATCACGTTGCGCATTACGGATGAGGATGAAATTCAATCACTGAACGCCAGGTGGCGGCATATCGACGAACCGACCAACGTACTGTCATTCCCGCTGAATGACGCCGGCGGTCCCCCATCCATTTTACTTGGCGATATAGTCATTTGCGCCCCAATCATCAAACAAGAGGCCGCCGCGCAAAATAAATCACTGCCGGCGCATTGGGCGCATATGATTATTCATGGCATTTTGCATTTAATGAGCTATGATCATGTTAAAGACAAGGATGCGAAGATAATGGAAGAAAAAGAAATTTCGATACTGAAAACCCTGGGCTTCCCCAACCCTTACCTGAACCAGTGATAAATGAGTAAAGACAAACCTCCGTCGAGTAAAAGCAAAAAATCATGGTGGGAGCAGCTTAAAACCGCCTTATCAGACAGCCCCCAGGATCTACAGGCATTAATTGAAATACTGCGCGATTCTGAATCAAGAAACATACTGAACCCCGATGTATTGTCGATGCTTGAAGGCGCTATCCATGTATCGGAGATGCAGGTTCGGGACATCATGGTTCCCCGGGTGCAAATGATTGTCATCAATCACGATGCCGAGCCGGAAAGCATTGTAAATACGGTGATCGAGTCGGGCCATTCGCGCTTTCCGGTAGTCAGCGATGACCAGGACGAGGTGTTGGGGATCCTCCTGGCAAAGGATTTATTGCCTTATTTTGTCGATAACGATGCAGGGGAGTTTGAAATAGAAGACCTGATGCGACCCACCGTATTTGTGCCTGAGAGCAAACACCTGAATATATTACTGAGGGATTTCCGCACCAACCGCAACCACATGGCGATTGTTATCGATGAATACGGCATCGCCGGCCTGGTCACCATTGAAGACGTGATAGAAGAAATTGTAGGCGAGATCGAAGATGAACATGACCCCGCCGAAGAAACGCCCATAAAACAACATGGAAGAAACCGTTACACGGTGCAGGCATTCACTCCTATTGATGAATTCAACAGTTATTTCGGCACGGACCTCAGCAATGATAATTATGAAACAGTCGGCGGCTTGATCGTTAACGCATTCGGTCATTTGCCGAAACGGGGAGAACTGATTGAGTTTGCCGGTCATAACGTGAAAATACTCAGGGCCGACAAAAGAAGATTGCATTTATTGCGATTTGAAAAACTGAACTGAATACATGCGATGTCGTTACCGGCCCGCCTCCTGACGCCTGCTTCTTCATGGATGAGCGGCGGCTCCCACTAACCGGAAAAACAGGCCTCAAACTCGCTGTTAGCGGGAACTACTGATGGGCAAGCTACTTGCAAAAATACCCCAGGGATTACTCTGTTTGTCAGTCGGCGGCCTGACTGCGTTCGCATTCGCTCCATATAATATATATATCATCCCTTTTATCACCTTAGCCATTCTCTTTATTACCTGGCGCAAGAACAATAAAACCAAAGCCTTTATCAACGGATATTTATACGGCCTGGGATTATTCGGCGTCGGCGTCAATTGGTTGCACATCAGCATCAACCTTTTTGCCGGGGTAAATTTAATCGGCGCATACGCGCTGACGTTTTTATTAATAGCCTACCTGTCCCTGTTCCCCGCCCTGGTCGGCTACCTTGGAAGCTATCTTGGAGAAGGCCGGCGCGGGGGCCTGCCCCTGCACCCGCTACAGTCGGATTACGGCTATTTCCTGGCGCTCATGCCGGCCTTGTGGGCCTTGAGTGAATGGGTTCGTTCCTGGTTATTCACCGGGTTCCCCTGGTTATCCCTGGGATACACTCAAACCGATACCATCCTGTCCGGCTATGCAAGTTTAATCGGGACATTCGGCGTCAGCTTTATCATTGTTTTTTTATCCGGCGTTTTCGTACTCCTCGCCAGGTCGGACAAAAAGATATTATTGACATCCATCCTGTTGGCGGTTTTAGCTTTCGGCTGGTGGTCCCGGCAACAACAATGGACTGAAAACAGGGGCGCTGACATTGAAGTAGCCCTCATCCAGGGCGCCATACCCCAAGAAGTAAAATGGTTGCCGGAGTATAAAAAATCTTCCTTGGAACTGTATCTCTCACTGACTGAACCTTTCCGGGCGTATGATTTAATCATCTGGCCGGAAACGGCAATCCCCTCGTATTTACACAATGAACGGGAATTTATCGGCGAACTGGACTCAATCGCAAGAAACAACGGCGCCATGCTATTGGTTGGCCTGCCGACTGAAGACCTCGATACCGGTGAGCACTTCAACAGCCTGCTGCTGCTTGGGGGGAAAGAACAGGTTTATAATAAACGCCACCTCGTTCCGTTCGGTGAATACGTGCCCCTCAAGCCCCTCCTTGGCGATCTCATTGCACTCATGCAAATACCCATGTCGAATTTCACCCCCGGCGATTTGAACGCCCGGCCTGTTCTTCACGGTTCCGAATTTTCCATGGGGGTTTCAATCTGTTACGAGGACACGTTCGGCAATGAAATCATCGAAGCTCTCCCGGACGCCGATCTCCTCGTAAACGTCAGCAATGACGCCTGGTTTGGCGATTCAGCCTCGCCCCACCAACACCTGCAAATGGCGCGAATGAGGGCCATTGAAACCGGCAGGTACATGGCACGGGCCACCAATACCGGCATCAGCGCAATTATCAATGAAAAAGGCAGGATTATCGGCAAGACGACTCAATTCAAGCCGGACGCCGTCGCCACAAAAATCTCCCTGTTCAGGGGGAATACCCCCTACGCCCTGACCGGCGATATTCCCGTAGCGCTGCTGTCACTTCTCCTGTTGCTCCTGGTCTGGAGCCGTCCCCCAATTAAACCCGGGACAGCCCGCGCAAATAAATCTCCCCGATAAATACCTGCGCCGGTCACCCGTTGCCTGCTGCCTGCTGGCTGTTCCCTATTGCCCGGATGCCAAGAACGACGGCAAAACCCGCTATGATGAGTGAGACTGAGACTAATACGGACTGGGCCATGGGGTCCGTATCAATCAGGCCCGGATTGCCGCCTGCTGTTTCATGGATGCTTTCCTGGAAAGGCCAGATAACCGATAACGACGCCACCAGGACCCCGGTGATGAAAAGCATGGTAAGGCGATAATAATGTTTGAGAACATACGACAGTAAACGACTGAACAAGACGATCCCGGTGACGGCGCCCAAGGCAAAGGGAATTAATACGGATAACTTGAAATAACCGATTGCATTAAATACATAGGTATATTTATTCAGTATCAATAATACAAATGAACCTGATATGCCCGGCAGGATCATGGCGCAAATCGCCAGGGCGCCGGCGATAAATATAAACCAGCTGTCATCGGGGGTCTGGCCGGGCGTCAGGTTGAATACGATCAAGCCTGAAACAATCCCTGTTAATAATAAAATGGCTTCTTTTATGGTTAATGCCTTCAACTCCATCAGGAGGGTCACGATTGAGCCGGCAATCAAACCAAAAAACAAACCATATATCTCTTGAGGATGCTCCACCAACAATTGCGGCAGTTCCACGATGCGGACAAAAAACAGCAAGGCGGCAACGATGCCGCATGACAACGGCAGGAGAAAACCGAAATGCGGTCTTGATATGGCGAGCTTGAAATCCAGCTTGACCAGGGATGCAAGCCAGGCAAGGTCGAAGGATTTAATTGCGGCAATGAGCTCAGCGTAAATGCCTAATATAAACGCCATAGTGCCGCCGCTCACCCCGGGGACGACATCCGCCGCGCCGATGCAGAAACCCTTGAGTATCAACAGGCATCGTTCTTTCAATTTCAGGGAAAGCTCTTGCTTCATAAGATGCGTTATCCGCCTGAGTGAAATGGTTCGCTCAGTTCATGCACCGCGTCTACAAGCGCGGCAACGTTATCAGGGTCTATGTCCGGGTGAATGCCGTGCCCGAGATTAAACACGTGACCACTGCCTTCTCCGTATGAGGCCAACACCTTGGCGACTTCCTTTCGTATCATCATGGGGTCGGAATACAATACCGCCGTATCCAGGTTGCCTTGTAACGCAACCCGTCCCCCCAACCTTTTTCGCACGGCGCCGATGTCCACAGTCCAGTCCACCCCCAGGGCGTCACAGCCGGACTTTGCCATAGCCTCAACCCAAAGCCCCCCGCCCTTGGTGAACAAAATCACGGGCACATTATTTTCTCCATCCCCGGTGTCAAGACCGTCAACGATTTGTTCCATATAGCTGAGCGAAAATTCCTTATAGGCATCGTGGGATAATATCCCCCCCCATGAATCAAAGATCATCACTACATCCACGCCCGCTTCAATCTGACCATTCAAGTAATCGATGATGGATTGGCTCAATACTTCCAAAAGCCGGTGCGCTAACGCCGGTTGTTCATACAACATGCCTTTAGCCCGGCTGAATTGTTTGCTTGAACCACCTTCAATCATATAGGTGGCGATTGTCCAGGGACTGCCGGCAAAGCCAATCAACGGCGCTTTGTTGCCCAATTCCCGTTTAATCAGCCTTACGGCGTCCATGACGTAGCGCAAGTCGGTATCGATATCCGGCGCTGATAATTTCTGAATGTCTTCCCTTGATTGCACCGGATGGGCAAACTGCGGCCCTTGATTTTCCACAACCCTCAAGCCCAATCCCATGGCGTCGGGAATGGTAAGAATGTCGGAAAACAAGATAGCCGCATCCAAATTGAAGCGTTGCAAAGGTTGCAAGGTTACTTTACAGGCAAGTTCAGGGGTTTTGCATAAGGTCATAAAATCACCCGCCTGCTTTCGCGTAGCGCGATATTCCGGCAAATACCGGCCGGCCTGGCGCATGATCCACACGGGTGTCATATCGACGGGTTGGCGCCTTAGCGCTCGCAACAAACGATCATTAATCAGCTTTACGGACATTGATATTGATACCTTGATTTAATCGGCGAGAGCATACCGGAAAATCGCTCAAAAATCCTTTTATCCGACGGCATTCGGGAATTGCATTTCTCTCTTTTGCGTCCTTGGAAAGAGTTTGGATAAAGACTGTTCATTGACGGCAGCGTCCGAAAATGCCGCCCAAACCCACTCTCGGCGAACAGCGGGAGCGTCTGCCACTGATCCCGAACTCACTTCTCGACAAATAGCGGGAATGTCTGGTTGATTGACTTGATAATTCATTTATGGCTAAATATCGCCAAGACCGCGGAGGAACTAGAATGGTAAGTACAAACTGGAACACGATGGTTTTTTTTGAAACCGCCACTGTAGAAACTGTGACAGCTTACCTTGAGGGCGGGGCTGACCCGAATGCACAAGACATGTGGGGTTACACCCCACTGCATTTTGCGGCAGCGTTCAACAACGATCCGGGTCTCATCGCCGTATTAGTGGATGCCGGGGCGAACCTGGAAGCGCGAGATAACGAGTGGGGCGCCACTCCATTGCACTGGGCAGCCTGGTCCACCAACAATCCGGACATCATCGCCGCGCTGCTGGATGCCGGGGCGGAGTTGAATACACGGGACGAATCAGACAGCACCCCGCTACATGCAGCGGCCGAGCACAGCAACAATCCCGAAGTCGTCTTCACGCTGCTGGATGCCGGGGCAGACATCAAGGCGCGGGATAAGGGCAAGCTCCCCTCGGACTATGCGAAGGATAATGCGGCGCTGAAGAATTCCGGGGTCCATGACCTGCTGAACGAAGATGAGCTTTGATCCGCCCCCCCATTTCAAACCTCATGACAGGCGGACACCACTGAACTCAACGGGTTAGTCGATTATTTACGACCCGCGGGAACTCCTGATTATTTACCAATTCTCAATTGACGTGCGCAGGTCCACTTCAAAAGTCCAGGCGGCCTTGGGTTGCTTATAGAGGAACTCATAGGCATCGACGATGCCATCGATGCTGATCATGCCTTCATCGCCTAATTTTTCTGCATATTCAGGCCACCTGGTTTTGATCTTTTCGCCATTGATCGCGCCGTCTACAATGACGTGACCAACGTGGATATTGTCAGACCCGTATTCTTTTGCCAAGGCCTGGGCTAATGTACGTAACGCCGCCTTGGATGAGTTGAAGGCGCCGAAACCAGGACGGCCCCGGAGTGATGCGCTGGCGCCGGTAAACAATAACGCGCCGCCGGACGGCCGCATCCGCTTTAACGCCTCCCGCGCAAACAAGAACCCGCCAAAACAACAAATTTTCCAACTGCTCTCAAAATAATCGGCTTCCATATCCACGATTTTACCCGGTGTGTTATTGCCGGCGTTATATATTGCAACGGACAAGGGGCCAGCCTGTGACGCCGCATCAAATAACCCTTTTACCTCCGTCTCGGCGGTGGCGTCTGCGACGTGGGCGCTTGCCTTATCGCCATTCGCTTCAATCATGGCGACAACGGCATCCAGTTTTTCCTGCGTGCGCCCCGCCACAAAAACATTCAGGCCCAGGCTGGCGAACCGTTTACATAATTGCGCGCCAAGACCCTGTCCCGGCCCCACTCCCATTACGATTGCTGTTTGCATAGCATTTCTCCTCTTCAAGTTTTTCAGGTGTTTAATGGCAATGATATTACAGGGGCGTCGCGTCTTTCAGGTTTATTGAAATATTCATCGAAGACATCCCGGTAATCTTTCGCCCCGTATTGTGAAAATATTTCCGCAAATATATCAGGCCTTTTCCTGTAGGGGGAAATCCCCGGTTCCTTCAGCATAATATCCAGGTATTGTTGAAACCGGGTATTGACCGAGCAGGAACGAGACGGCTCATAGTGATGGCGATATTCATTGCCTGTCTCTTTAATTTTTATGTGGCAAAAAATACCAGCGCCCTTAATTCGATGCTTTCCCGGGGTGGCGCATTTTCCGGGGTAGCGGGATCATCGAATGAACCGTGGGCTGTAAAACGTGAACGGCCATCAGCGACAGAATCATACACCTTGAAAACTATGGCTTCATCACGACGCATCTTCGGAAAGTAATACCAGCGATGGGAAGGGTTATAAGAGATGGTGTACGTTTCACCGACGCGATTCGGATGACGACGCTCCGTTTTAATGAGATCGCCCTCATCCAGACTTTGCGCATCACAGATTGCCAGGGGTTCGCTGACGATAGCCGCGCCGATGGCGCGCCAGACCTGTACAATCATAAAACGGCGCTGCAACAAGTCTTCCGCTTCTTCCGGTAAAAGGTCTCTTACCCGTTGCGGGCCAGACCAGTCGGTATAATCATTGTGAACCTGTTTTAACGGTTCGCGAATTCCTTTCTCTTGCTGAATGGCATCGCCCGAACGAACGGTATGATCAAAAGCATGAACCCGGTCTGCGCCGGTTACCTGTTTAATCAACGAGGCGGCTTCAGGGTAGTAAACCGCTTCAACCTCGCCTTTATCGTAAAAATTTTCTACCCGGGTAGCATGGTTGACAAACACGAAACCATGCCGGTCAAAGAGCAAGTCATCAAGCGCTTTTCGACCATTTCGGACTTTAACAACGCGCTCATCAAACGTGGAATTCAAATATTCAATTCGACCACCCTGCTTAAAGGATGCGCTGACGGGTTTCACCCCCGTATCAACGGAGTACAGAATTAAGGCTTCTATATAATCAAGCATTCCAATTTTTAGTCAGAGTTATGGGTTAGACAGCAACTACGTATTAATAGGGGCAACATTAATTGTATTATATTTCAATGTGTTACATATTATGTTGTGTGAATTGATTTTGTAATTCACACGTTATTTCCGTCGATCATAGATGCGGGTAATTTCCACCGGGATACCAAATGATACCGGTTTAAGCTTAAGCTCTATCCGAAGTTGATCGCCCTGTGATTGCAGTGAATAAACCTCGGAGGTGGTACCGCCGTCCCGCGGTCTCGCTTCCACGTAAAGCGCATTCCCGTCCCAGGCTGCAAACGAATAATCTTCCCGGGCGGCGGAACCGCTGGCGCTTACTGTCCGGCCCCTGCCATCGGAATAAAACACCCGCTTGAAGTCATTATCGTACAGGAGAATAAACTCAGGCTCGACATAATGAAACCGGAGGATTTCACTATAGGCCAGGTGATCATAAAGCTCCTGTTCAGGCGGGCCGCCCTTATACCGATACTTTCCCTTCTTTTTGGGTCTTTTTATTTTCCCCCCCATTTTCTTGATGGCCTTTTCTACCCGCTTATCCGGATTATCACTCAATTCTTCATTAACGACCCAGACGCCATTGAATTTATCCGTATCGCCGGCATTCACCGCAAAAGACAAGCCGCCCATCGACACCAGGAGAAAAACCGAGACCAATCGCCTGGTTAATTGATTTTTGCGCATGCCCCCCCATTGCGCCACTGATATAACCTTTCCAAGGATGGAAAGCACCCCGGAACAGGAAGAACTATAGAATAAAATCGAATGATTACGCAAACCCGACCCCAAGTGTTTTACGGTTCAGCATAGGGTATAAAATCGTAATTCACAACCTTGGTTCGGTTAACAGCCTGTCGGACTCGGGCGCAAAAGTTACCTTCACAGATTGTCATCTCAGTCCTGCGCCGTTCTCATCTTCCTCAGTGTATTCCGTGCGCTCCAGGCGTTGACAGGCCGCATATAACTGGCCATGTAACAACGTTAGAAGCCCAAGGACTGGCGCAATATCCGGTTCAGTTGACGGAATCCGCTGAGGCGGGCTGGTAAAAAATAGCGCGGTCAATTGATTTAAGCCGACAATCGCGCAGATTGCCGGCATCAGACAAGAGTAGCGGGACCTCCACCCCGGCGCTGCCAAGACTCCATACCTTGCGGAACATGCCTGAAAGATTGTATACAGGCTCATCATCCACGGACAACACGATGTCGCCCGGTTTCACCCCCGCAAGACCAGCGGGACATTCGGGATACACGCCCACTACCACAAGTTTCCCTTCGTATTCCTGCACCAGGATCCCCAGCCAGGGCTTAGGCGGTGTCCTGCGCCGGCCGTACTTGCACATCTCATCGAGAAAAGGCGTAACCAAGTCCATGGGAATAAACATGTTGCCCAATATTTCTTCATCGTCCCCGTGTGGTATTTCCATCAACAAGGAACCCACCCCACAAACCTGTCCGTATTGATTGAGCAACGCCGCGCCGGCCCAGTCATTGCAACCAGGGGAGGTAAACAAGGCCTCATCAAGCAAATACTCCCAGCGACCGGCGAATTCCTGCTTGGCAAACAACTGGCAAGGAAACAAGTCACTATAACCGCTTCGATAAATAACCAGCGACTCGCCCACGGACAATTCTTTTATTGAACCGGGAATTACATGAGTATCCCCCAGCGGAATCGTCGGTTTTAACAAAGTGATGCCGGAATCATAATCCTGGGCGACAATATAGGCAGGCGCGCCCTGGCCGTTATGGGATATTACCCAAATCTGTTCCGCTTCAAGCACGAGATAACCCACTGTGGCGATCAAACCGTCCTGACGGATGCGAATGCCGTGACCCGCGCGTTCGGCGCCAAGGATGCCTGCCGTCATTGCCTGCTCAGGCACCTTGCTTTGGATTAACACCATGGCGGCAGTCATATTTTCAGATTGGATGGATCCGGACATACTGAAAATTATACGGAAAATAAACCCGCCGACATAATCCTTTTAACCGCCCCCCAGAACAAGATCATACCCGCAAAGCCGACCATGCCAAGAGAGGAGTTGGGGGCTGTTTTGGAGTGACTTCGCGCGGAACGGAAAAACAGCCCCCAACTCCTCTCGGTCGATAGCACAATACTCGCCATTTCTCCCGGACCCCCCGCTCCCCAAAAAAGTATGCGTTCGCCCCGCCGCCCATCAGGGCAAGACCATACCCGCAAAGCCGACCATGCCAAGAGAGGAGTTGGGGGCTGTTTTGGAGAGACTTCGCGCGGAACGGAAAAACAGCCCCCAACTCCTCTCGGTCGACAGCACCATACTCGCCATTTCCCCCGGATTCCCCGCTCCCCAAAAAAGCATGCGTTTGCCCCGCCGCCCCTCAGAACAAGACCATACTCGCAAAGCTGACCAAGCCAAGAGAGGGTTTGGGGGCTGTTTTGGAGTGACTTCGCGCGGAACGGAAAAACAGCCCCCAAACCCTCTCGGTCGACAGCACGATATTCGCCATTTCTCCCGGATCTTCCGCTCCCTTTGGCAAGAGATGCGGGTTAAAGCGGAGCAGGCAGGTCGGATGCCCCCATCAGGAATTTATCCATTGCCCGCGCGGCCGAGCGGCCTTCGGCAATCGCCCAAACGATAAGAGACTGGCCCCGCTGCATGTCCCCGGCGGTAAAAACGCCCGCCACGTTCGTCATCCAGTTCCCGTCCCTTTTCACGTTGCCCCTTTCGGTCAACTCGATGCCTAATTGTTCCAGCATACCCGCCTTTTCCGGACCCAGGAAACCCATTGCCAGCAAAGCCAGGTCACAGGGTAACTGGTAGTCAGTACCCGGTATCTCCTCGAAAGTCAGCCGGCCACCGGTATTTTTCATTTCCACCTCGACCAGCTCCAACGCCTGCACCTGACCTTGTTCATTGCCGATGAATTTTTTCGTGGAAACCGCATATACCCGTTCAACGCCTTCCTCATGGGCCGAGGCGACCCGGTAAATCCGCGGCCACTCGGGCCACGGATTATCCTCAGCGCGGGAATTCGGGGGTTTGGGCATGATTTCCAACTGGTGAACCGACTTGGCGCCCTGCCGATTAACCGTGCCCAGACAATCAGCGCCGGTATCGCCGCCGCCGATGATAATGACGTGTTTTCCCCCGGCGCTGATGAATTCACCGGCAGGGATCTCATCACCTTCGCAACGCTTATTTTGCAACGGCAGGAAGTCCATGGCGAGATGGATCCCGGTCAACTCACGCCCGGGAACCGGCAAGTCCCGCGACACCGTCGCGCCACCGGATAATAAAACCGCATCATATTCCTTGCATAAATCACCGGCGTCAACGTCCACGCCGATATTGCAGCCGGGTTTGAAGATCACGCCCTCCAGTTCCATCTGGTCGAGACGCCGGTCCAACACCCTCTTTTCCATCTTGAATTCCGGTATGCCATAGCGCAGTAAACCACCGATACGGTCGCTCCGCTCAAACAGCGTTACCTCATGGCCGGCCCGCGCCAGTTGTTGCGCCCCAGCCAGGCCCGCCGGACCGGAACCGACGACGGCGGTCCGCTTACCAGTCTTTTTCCCAGCCGGCTGCGGTTTAATCCAGCCGTTTTCCCAGGCCTTGTCGATAATTGAAAGTTCCACCGCTTTAATGGTAACGGGGTCATCATTGATGCCTAATACACAAGAGCCTTCGCACGGGGCCGGGCACAGGGCGCCGGTAAACTCAGGAAAATTATTCGTGGCGTGCAGGCGATGAATGGCCTCCAGCCATTGGTCCCGGTAGACGAGATCATTCCAGTCCGGGATCAGGTTTCCCAACGGACAACCCTGGTGACAAAAAGGAATGCCACAGTCCATGCAGCGGGAGGCCTGGGTCTTCAAGGGTTCAACCGGCCAGGGCGCCATGACCTGCCGCCAATCATTGAGTCTTTCCGCAACCGGACGATACGGTTGTTTTTCCCGTCCGAACTCGATATAGCCGGTAATCTTACCCATGGGCCGCTTCCATGATGGCCTCCTCTTCCGATAGCCCTTTCTCACGCCCTTTCCTGATGGCGTCCAGCACGATCTTGTAATCCCTGGGCATCACCTTGACAAATCTTTTTCGGTAAGCCGACCAATTATGCAGGATATTCTGCGCGACGCTACTCTGGGTGTATTGGACGTGTTTTGTCAAAAGACGCCGGATTGTATTGATGTCTTCCTGCTCCTCAATGGCCTCGAGGTTGACCATCTGCCGATTGCAACGAATGTGAAAATCTTCATTCTCATCCAACACATAGGCAATGCCGCCGGACATGCCCGCCGCAAAGTTTCTGCCGGTCTTGCCGATGATGACGACCCGACCGCCGGTCATATATTCACAACCGTGATCCCCCACGCCTTCCACCACGGCGTGCACCCCGCTGTTCCTTACACAAAACCGTTCACCGGCTATGCCCCTGAAATAACCCTCGCCGCCGGTAGCGCCATATAACGCCACGTTGCCGATCAGGATATTTTCCTCGGGCACGAACGTCGATGCCCGCGGCGGATAGACGATAATCTTGCCGCCGGATAAACCCTTGCCCAGGTAATCGTTTGAATCGCCTTCCAGGGTCATGGTCACGCCTTTCGGGACGAAAGCGCCGAAACTCATCCCGGCGGAACCGTTGAAATGGATGCTTATCGTGTCTTCCGGCAACCCGCCGGCGCCATGGCGTTTGGTAATCTCATAGCCCAGGATAGTGCCGACGGTGCGGTTGGTATTCCTGATGGGGAAGATGATATCGACCGGCTCGCGCCGCTCCAACGCCCCTTTGCACAGGGGTACCAATTCAGTCATGTCCAGCGACTTTTCCAACCCGTGGTCTTGTTCCTGCGAACAGAAAATACCGACCTCGGGACCCATTTCCGGTTTATACAAAATGTTCGAGAAATCCAGGCCCGCCGCCTTCCAATGTTCCACCGCGCGGTTCATATCCAGTTTATCGCTGCGCCCGACCATTTCCTCGACCGTCCTGAAACCAAGCTGCGCCATGTACTCGCGCATCTCCTCGGCGACATACCTGAAAAAGTTCTCGACAAACTCCGGCTGGCCGGTAAATTTCTCCCGCAGGCGCTTGTCCTGGGTCGCCACGCCCACGGGACAGGTATTCAAATGACACACGCGCATCATGATACAGCCGCTCACCACCAGGGGCGCGGTGGAGAAGCCGAATTCTTCCGCGCCCAGCAAGGCCGCGATGGCCACGTCCCGGCCGGTTTTCAATTGACCATCGGTTTGCACGACAATGCGGTCGCGCAATTTATTTTGCACCAGGACCTGTTGGGTCTCCGCCAGACCCAACTCCCAGGGCAACCCGGCGTGCTTCAGGGAGCTGACGGGAGAGGCGCCCGTGCCGCCATCATAGCCGGAGATAAGGACAACATCGGAATGCGCCTTGGAAACCCCCGCCGCCACGGTGCCGACGCCGACCTCTGCCACCAACTTTACATGGATGCGCGCCTCGGGGTTGGAATTCTTGAGATCGTGAATTAACTGGGCCAAGTCCTCAATTGAATAAATATCATGGTGCGGCGGCGGCGAGATCAACCCCACCCAGGGCGTGGAGTGCCTGACCTCGGCAATCCACGGATAGACCTTGGGTCCCGGCAGTTGTCCCCCTTCTCCCGGTTTCGCGCCTTGCGCCATCTTGATTTGCAGGTCATCCGCATTCACCAGGTATTCACTGGTTACGCCGAAACGACCGGAGGCCACCTGCTTGATGGCGCTGCGCCGCAGGTCGCCGTTCTCGTCCGGGGTATAACGCGCCGGGTCCTCGCCCCCTTCACCCGTGTTGGACTTCCCGCCGATGCGGTTCATGGCGATGGCCAGGGTTTCGTGGGCCTCTTTGCTGATAGAACCGTATGACATGGCGCCGGTGGAAAACCGTCGCATGATATTTTCAACGGGTTCGACTTCATCCAGGGGGACGGGGTCGCCGGTCGCCTTGAATTTCATCAATCCCCTCAAGGTGGCCATATCCTCGCTTTGATCGTCAACCAGCCTGGTATACTCCTTGAAGATCTGATACTGGCCGGAACGGGTTGCGTGCTGTAACTTGAATACCGTCTCCGGGTTGAACAAGTGATATTCCCCGTCGCGCCGCCATTGGTACTCGCCCCCCCATTCCAGGTCCGGGCGCTTTACCGGCCTTTCCGGGAAGGCGTTATGGTGGCGCATCATGCTCTCGGCCGCCACGACGTCGAGACCAATGCCGCCGATACGCGATGCAGTCCAGGTAAAGTATTGATCGACGAATTCCTTATCGAGACCGACGGCCTCGAAAATCTGCGCGCCGCGGTAGGACTGCACGGTGGAGATGCCCATCTTGGACATGGTCTTGATAAGCCCCTTGTTGACCGCCTTGATAAAATTATTCACGGCCTTGTCGAATTCCATTTCCGGCACAAAACCCTCGCCAATCAGACCGCCGATGCTCTCAAAGACCAGGTAGGGGTTGACCGCGTCAATTCCGTAACCGATCAAAACCGCAAAATGATGAACTTCCCGGGGTTCGCCGGACTCCAGCACGAGGCCGGCCCTGGTGCGGCTGCCGCTGCGGATCATGTGGTGGTGCGCGCCGGCGACGGCCAGCAACGCCGGGATGGGCGCGCGCTTTTCATCAACCCCGCGATCGGACAGGATGATATGGCTGTATCCCTCCTCTATGGCCCTGTCGACCTGGGCGCACACCTCACCCAAGGCCTTTTCCAATCCTTGTCCCCCCTCGGCTACCGGGTACAGGATGGATATGGTTTTGGCGCTGAGGCCGGGCAAATTCACATCGCGGATGCGGGCCAACTCGGCATTGGTCAGTACCGGCGAGGGGATGCGAATACGCCGGCAGCTCAAGGGTCCCGGTTTAAGCAAATTGCCTTCGGGCCCGATGGTCGTGGAGACCTGGGTGACCAATTCTTCACGAATGCCATCCAGGGGCGGGTTGGTGACCTGGGCGAATAACTGTTTGAAATAGTCATATAACAGCCGGGGGCGGTTGGATAACACGGCCAGGGCGGCGTCCGTCCCCATTGAACCGATGGGCTCTTCGCCACTGCTGGCCATGGGCGCCACGATGATCCTCAACTCTTCATGGGTATAGCCGAAGGCCTGCTGACGTTGCAATAAAGTATCGGGGTCGGTGCCGTGAATGCTTTTCGGGTTGGGCAGGTTCTCCAACGGCGCCAGGTTTTGTTTCAACCACCGCCCATAGGGGTATTCATTAACGTACTGTCGTTTCAGCTCATCATCTTCGATGATACGGCCCTCTTTGGTATCCACCAAAAAGATCCGCCCGGGATGCAACCGCTCCTTGAGCTTGACGTTTTCAGGCGCGACGTCGAGCACGCCAACCTCGGAGGCCATGATCACCATGTCATCATGGGTGACGTAATACCTTGACGGGCGCAAACCATTTCGGTCCAACACCGCGCCTATGACCTCGCCATCGGTAAATGCGATTGAAGCAGGCCCGTCCCAAGGCTCCATCAGACAGGCGTGATATTCGTAAAAAGCCTTGCGCGCCTCATCCATGGTTTCATGGCCGCTCCAGGCCTCGGGAATCATCATGAGCATGGCATGGGCAAGGGGTCTGCCGGTCATGTGCAGAAACTCCATCGCGTTGTCGAATATGGCGGAGTCGCTGCCCCCTTCAATGACAATGGGAAAAATCTTCTTCAGGTCATCGCCGAACAACTCGGAGTCACACAGGGCCTCCCGGGCATGCATCCAGTTGATGTTGCCGCGCACGGTATTGATTTCACCGTTATGGCACAGGTAGCGGAAGGGGTGGGCCAAACGCCAGGACGGAAAGGTATTGGTGGAAAATCGCTGGTGAACCAGGGCAAGCGCGGACTCCACGTCCGGGTCGGTAATGTCCGGGAACATGGGTCCAAACTGCGACCCGGTCAACATGCCCTTGTACACGAACGTGCGGTACGACAACGAAGGAATATAAAACAAGTCCCGTTGCGCCAGGTCCGAATTCCAGATCTCGTGCTCCACCCGCTTTCGAATCACGTAGAGCTTGCGTTCAAAAGACGCCGCGTCCTTGATGTTTTCACTGCGTCCTATGAAGATCTGCTTGAAGGTGGGTTCACCCTCCAAAGCCGTAGGCCCCAGCAGGGAATCGTCGGTGGGAACGACGCGCCAGCCCAGCACGGTTTGTCCTTCCTCGGCAACGATGCGCTGGAATGCCTGCCGGCATTGTTCCGCTTCAGCCGCATCCCGCGGCAAAAATACCAACCCGGCGCCATAGCGCTCTTCATCGGGTAACCGGAAGCCGGATTTCGCGCACTCGCGCAGGAAAAATTTATGGGGCTTTTGAATAAGGATGCCCACGCCGTCACCCGTATTCTCCTCACAGCCACAGGCGCCGCGATGCAGCAGGTTTTGCAAAATCGTCAGCGCATTGCTGACGATGCGGTGGGACTTGCGCCCCTGAATATCCACCACAAACCCCACGCCACAGGAATCATGCTCCTGAGCAGGGTCATAAAGGCCCTGGGCGCTGGGCCCTTGCCAATTTTTGTTCTTTGAATTTTGCATGGATTTCGTCCTTCGCCGCCTTCCCGCAAGGGAAACCGGCGCCGGTCTTCGTTTGTCGCCGAACTCCCGGACAGGGCCATCTGCCCTGCCGCATTCGGCTGGATGCTCAAGTCTGATACGCGCTTATATCCCCTGATATAACCCGCGCCCATCCGCATCTCTTATTTTGTCACCTCAAAGGAAGCCGCATTATAGCAGACCCGAAATCCCATGTCACGACCAAATATAAAATTGAAGTTAGAAGGAATTAGATACAAATAAAAGAATTTTAACGAAAATCAGCGATTTCATCCTGTGGAAGTTTATCACGTTGACCAACAGGCATAGTATAGTTGGGTGATTCCATATCGTATTATCAGCCACGCGGACTGAAACCAGCCTTTGCCAGGATACAAAACCCGCCGACCTTACAGCATGATGATGTGGGATAGAATTAGACTGTCCATTTTCCGTTAGCGGGAATCGCTGATTTTCCGTTATCTGCCGTGCATTATCCCTGACACTCTTGTATGCTGTGAAACACAGTAACTATGAGGCTGTGTCCATGAAGAATATTACTATCTCTATCGACGAAGAGACCTACAGACTCTCCCGGGTCAAGGCAGCTGAGGCTGGAACATCGGTATCAGCGCTGGTCCGCGCCTACCTCGTTGCCCTGATTCAGGGCCAGGTTCCCGAGACAGATTTCGATCGCCGGCGCAGGCTCCAGGATGAGACGCTGGAAGCCATCCAGGTTCGCGGCGGGGGATTGCGGTCGGCTGATAATCTCCCTCGTGACGCATTGCACGGCAGGGATGCGTTTTCTTGATACCAATTCATCCACCGCAGCCCACAAGGCGCCATCGCTCAAGCCTTCCTTAATCGTCCTCAATAGTGAAATAACGTTGTTGCTTGGGCGGGACCAGTACTTCTTCCGTTCCATCGGGACATAACTTGATTACTGAGCCGTCCGGGCGTCCTACGATTGCGTTCAATCCAACCCTGAGACGGTCCGCCGCAGGATAGATTCCCTCTGTACGCATGATACCCTCTCGGAGAAGCCTGTTCTGCAGGTCGTTCATAAGGGGACAGTACCTGTGTAATTTCAGACGTGGATGAATTAGAAAATACAGTATATAGGGGTCCGGGCCAAGCGGCAACAGATGGGGGACAGGAAGCGGGACAAACACATACTTTTGAATCCGCCCCCCGTCATTTTGGCGAATGTCAGAATGACGGGTCTCTTGCCACTTCGCACATTGACCTGTTTGTAGCATAACAGCAGCATACCAATGACCGAAAGCCAATGAATTGCCCGCTTGTCTGACACCGGGGAGTGCGGGTATCATCACGGATCATGTGTATTCAACAAGGTCAACTCAACTGGATTGCCAACTACATCTGGAGTATCGCAAACAGGCCGACCTGCTGCTCAATGGTAAAGGTGATGCGGCAGGCAACATCGGCGGCGGGGCAGGACATTCGCCAACAATGCCTTCCCGTCCCGCGAGTTCGACTTCATGCTTTCCAATCTACCCTATGGATAATCCGACGATAACCCCGGGAGAAGTCGAGGTATGAGGTACAAGTCGGAACGTGCCTTGGAACTGTTGCGAGCGGGCTCCAACCAACTTGATGCAGAGTTCCGTGAGGGCCAGGAAGAGGCCATCCGGCATATCGTAAATGGTGATGGTCGGATATTGGTCGTACAGAAGACCGGTTGGGGTAAGAGCTTCGTTTACTTTATCGCGACGAAGCTGCTGCGTGAAGCGGGCATGGGCCCTGCGCTTCTTATCAGTCCGTTACTGGCGCTTATGCGTAATCAGATCGCCGCGGCGGAGCGGATGGGCGTTCGCGCTGAGACTATTAATTCTGACAATCAAGCCGAATGGGAAACAGTTGAAAACGCTATCCAGCGTAACGCGGTGGACATCCTGCTCATCTCACCCGAAAGACTGGCTAACGAGCGTTTCCGTAGTGAGGCGCTGGCGAAGGTTAGCGACCAGATTGCATTACTCGTGATCGACGAGGCGCACTGTATCTCCGACTGGGGTCACGACTTTCGTCCGGACTACCGTCGGATCGAACGTATCATGCGCAATTTGCCTTCGAATCTCCGGTTGCTGGCAACTACCGCAACGGCGAATGACCGGGTAATCGATGATTTGAAAGAAGTGCTCGGACCGAACCTGGAAATCTCCCGTGGTGATCTCAACCGACCTTCCCTTACCCTTCAGACAATCCGCTTGCCGAGCCAAGCTGAACGGTTAGCATGGTTAGCAGAGCAATTACCTGTTCTCCCGGGCAACGGGATCATTTATACGCTCACGATCCGTGATGCGGAACAAGTAAGTGGATGGCTCAAGTCTCGCGGACTGAACGTCGAGGCCTACACGGGGGAGACGGGCGATCAACGGCCAAAACTGGAAGATGCGCTTCTTGAAAACGAAGTTAAAGCGCTGGTGGCGACGACAGCCTTGGGCATGGGCTTTGATAAACCTGACTTGGCTTTCGTCATTCATTACCAGACGCCGGGGTCCGTAGTGGCATACTATCAACAAGTCGGTCGCGCCGGGAGGGCGCTTGACACAGCCTACGGAGTGCTGCTTAGTGGTGAGGAAGAAACCGAGATCACTGACTATTTTATCGAGAGCGCGTTTCCGACCATAGACGAAGTGGAAGCGGTACTCAATGCCTTGGAGGAGGCCCCTGGAGGACTATCGATCCCCCAGTTTCCAAGCGTAGTCAACATCAGTAAGGGTCGTATACAGAAGACCATACAACTCCTTTCTTTGGAAACGCCTGCACCAATTGCCAAGCAGGGAACCAAGTGGCAATTGACCGCCGCAACCCTGGACAACACTTTCTGGGAACGGGCGGAGCGGCTTACGGAACTACGGCGAGTGGAGCAGGCACAGATGCAGGAATATGTAAGGCTGACTTCCGGTCACATGGGGTTCCTGATTCAAGCCCTGGATGGAGAACCAGAAAATATCTCTCCAACGGGCTTGTTGCCTTTACCGACTGAACCGGACCCGGTACTGGTTCAGGAGACGGTTGCTTTCCTGCGCCGCACAAGCTTGCCGATCGAACCGCGAAAGCAATGGCCATCCGGAGGGCTGCCGCACTATAATCTCTCCGGGAGAATTGATCCCAACCTCCAGGCCCAGCCCGGAAAGGCGCTCTGCATCTGGGGCGATGCCGGCTGGGGTGGTTCGGTGCGTCAAGGCAAATACCATGATGGGCGCTTCTCTGATGATCTGTTGGTTGCTTGCAAGAAATTGGTCGAGGAATGGAACCCACAACCAGCCCCTGAATGGGTAACCTGCGCTCCTTCACCGCGACACCCGGACCTGGTGCCCGATTTCGCCCGACGCTTGGCCGAAACCCTTGATCTTCCATTCAAGCAGGTATTAATAAAGACACAGGACCGCCCGGAACAGAAGACAATGGCGAATAGCGTTCAACAAGCACGTAACATTGACGGTTCATTGGAGCTGGCCGATGAAGCGTTGCCTGACGGAGCGTTGCTGCTCGTGGACGACATGGTAGATTCTCGCTGGACCTTTACCGTTGCAACCTGGCTGCTTCGCTCGCACGGAAGCGGAGAAGTATGGCCGTTGGCGCTTGCCCAGGCGGGAGGCAGATAATGAGTAATGCGGTATCCCTGAATACCAAAGCGATTCTGTTGTTGACTGCGCCCTTGATCGCCGGACGCCGCAAGGGTGAGAGATCAGCCAACCTGCTGACGCCGCGGGAGTACGCGAAACTCGCCCGGTATCTCCAGGAAACGGGGAGACAGCCTGCTGATTTGCTGACGCCAGACGCAGATCAACTTCTCGGGGACTGCTGCCGCATACTCGACAAGGACCGGCTCAAACGCCTGCTGGATCGAGGTTTCCTGTTGAGCCAGGCAATCGAGCGCTGGCAGACACGGGCGATTTGGGTGGCAAGCCGCGCCGATGACACTTATCCGCGGAAACTCAAGGCGCGGTTGAAGAAGGACTCACCGATCTTGCTGTATGGTTGCGGGGACAGGAAGGTTCTCAATTCCGGTGGACTGGCGGTTGTCGGTTCTCGTAACGCGAATGACTCGTTAATCGAGTACACTCACGAAGTTGGGCACTTGGTGGCAAAAGCCCGACGAACTCTGGTATCCGGCGGCGCCAGGGGCGTTGATCAGGCAGCCATGCGCGCGGTACTGGAAGAGGGCGGCAGGGTCGTTGGCGTATTAGCGGACAGCCTTGAAAAAACAGCCATGAACCGCGAGCATCGAAACCTGCTGTTGGAAGAGCGACTCGTATTGATCTCGCCCTATGACCCGAATGCCGGATTCAACGCAGGCCACGCAATGCAACGCAATAAAGTGATCTATGCCTTGGCGGATGCGGCTCTTGTGGTGAACGCTGACATGAATAAAGGGGGAACCTGGGCCGGTGCAAGAGAGCAATTGGAAAAGCTGCGTCTAATACCCATTTATGTACGTTCGACTGGCGAGTCATCCAAGGCTCTTGACGCCCTGAAGAACATGGGAGGGCGGCCATGGCCGAATCCAGGAGATACAGATAGCCTTGAGGTAGTCTTTTACCCCAACGTCCCCAAACCGCCAACCAAGACGGCCCAAGTTGAGCTGTCGCTCAATGCCCGACAGGCGTCCACAAAATCGGAATTACAAATAGGCGCGGCGCCAACATCACGAGTGGGCGACGACCCGGCTTCTGCTCGCGCCGGGGAACTGTATCAAACGGTACATTCGCTGATTATCTCTTTTCTTGCAAAACCCAAAACAGCCGATGAAGTTGCCAAGGAACTGAACGTCACTAAGCCTCAAGCTCAGAAGTGGTTGAAACGGCTTGTTGCAGAAGATGTTTTGGAGAAACGCACCAAGCCGGCAAGCTATGTCGTTCGACAAAGCGCTTGCCAGGGAAAAGACGCGCCACAGACGCTTATCCAAGGGTTCTAAGGAAGTAATAGCGAAAGGCAGGCGGCTATTTCCTATGTTGAATAATATGCGAGGGTTTCGGCCAGGTCTGCTTCGCTGAACTCCGGGGTGATCACGGCTTTGCCTATTTCCCGCAACAGCACGAGGTGCAGTTGGCCGCGCTGCGTTTTTTTATCTACGGACATCAATTCCCTGAGCTGCTCCCGTTGGACCGCTTTCGGCAGGCTGACGGGCAATCCCGCTTTTTCCAGTAGCGCATTGATCCGGTTGGCGTCCGCCGGCGCAAATCCGGTTGTTTTTACGGAAAGATGGGCGGCCATGGATATGCCTGCCGCCACGGCTTCACCGTGCAACCAGGTTTCATAATTCAAGGCCGTCTCCAGCGCGTGCCCGAAGGTATGGCCCAGGTTGAGAATGGCGCGTAAACCGGACTCGCGTTCATCCCGGGCCACGACCTTTGCCTTGTTCTGACAGGAAACTTCTATTGCATGGATAAGGCAGGCCGGTTCCCGCTGCAACAGTCCATCGATATTTTCTTCCAGCCAGCGAAAGAACGGGGCATCGTTGATCAATCCGTATTTGATGATCTCGGCCACGCCGGCGCGAAATTCCCGCGGCGGCAACGAAGCCAGGGTATCCGTATCGCTGATAACCGCCGCGGGTTGATGAAATGCGCCGATCATGTTTTTACCCAGCCTGTGGTTCACGGCGGTCTTGCCCCCTACGGCGGAATCAACCTGCGCAAGCAAGGTGGTGGGTACCTGTATGTAACTGACGCCACGTTGATAACAGGCGGCGGCAAACCCGGTCAAGTCACCGATAACGCCGCCGCCCAGGGCAATCAGCGTGCAAGTGCGACTGAACTGTTTTTCCAATAACCTGGTGATAATTTTATTCATGGTATCAACGGTCTTATGCCGCTCGCCGTCTTCGATGACAAGCGTCTCGGCATGGCTCCCTGACAAACCGGCCAGCAATTTTTCCAGGTATAACTGTTCGACGACGGTATTCGTGACGACCAGGGTCTGTCCGGTTAATCGGTCGCCAATGAAATCCGCTGCTATTTGCATCAAACCGCCGCCGATATAGATGGGATAAGACCGGTTGCCAAGTTCAACTGAAACCTGTTTCATGGTTGGTTTACCATCCTGCTGATCTCTTTCACAACGTGGCGAACGCTTCTCGCGCCGGTCTCGATGGTAATATCCGCCAGTTTGCTGTAAATCGGTTCTCTTTGGACGGATAACTCGCTTATCTTTTTGAATTTATCGCCGGACTGGAGTAGTGGGCGTTTTTTATTCCTGCTTGTCCTGCCGGCCAGGTGTTCTGCGGATGCCCGCAGGTAAATAATCAAGCCGTTATTTTTGAGTAATTGTTGATTTTCGTCGGACAGCGGCGCGCCGCCGCCGGTCGCCAGCACGATCCCGCGTTCTTCCACCAACTCCTTGATCATCCCGGTCTCCCGTTGACGAAATCCCTCCTCGCCTTCTATGGCAAAAATCATATCGATGTCGACGCCGGTTCTCTTTTCAATTTCACTGTCTGAATCCCTGAATTTCTTGCCCAAATTTTTAGCCAATTGTCTTCCGATGGTCGATTTGCCCGCGCCCATCAGCCCGATGAGAAAGATATTATCAGTACGTTTCACTTTTACAATCATGAATAAATATCACCGAACAGGGAGAACGCAGGGATAAAATAACAGAACGATAATACCAGAAACAGTCAAAGATATTTCACTCAGTCTTGCCCGGTATTTTACAGGGGCAACCCTCCGTGCCTGCCCCTGCGAGATGAATGTCCATCGCCTTCTGACAATGGGATAAACTTGCCAGTCCCCCTGATAAAGGGATGCAGGGAGTTCGTATCGACCTGTCGTCACCCTGCCCTGACCCCCCAGCGCCCCTTGTCAGGAAGGGGGGCAGCTCGCAAAAATCCGTATGCCCTGGACATAAATCAATTACACTACATGACATGTTGAGCATCTTATCCAAAAGTCTGCTTGTGGTTTTTATCTTGGCTGTCCTGGTTATCGCTCTGACCACTTTTTACATCGTTCCCAAGCTGCCGGCCATTGATGCCCTTCGTGACGTGCACATGCAGGTTCCCCTCCGGGTCTATAGTCAGGATGGCTCATTAATTGCGGAATTCGGTGAAAAGCGGCGCGCGCCGGTGTCCATCGATGATGCCCCCAAACAGTTAATCGAAGCATTTATTGCGGCTGAAGATGATCGGTTCTTCGAGCATCCCGGCGTCGATTGGCAAGGCATCCTGAGGGCCGTCATCGCCTTGGCCGTGACCGGAGAAAAGAAACAAGGCGGCAGCACTATTACCATGCAAGTCGCCCGTAATTTTTTCTTGTCGAGGGAGAAATCCTACATGAGAAAATTAAACGAGATCTTCCTGGCATTCAAAATCGATCGTGAACTGACAAAAGAAGAAATACTGGAACTCTACATAAATAAAATTTACCTGGGTCAACGCGCCTATGGCGTGGGCGCGGCGGCCCAGGTTTATTACGGTGGAACCGTCTCTGACCTGAACCTGGCGCAACAGGCCATGTTGGCCGGGCTGCCCAAAGCCCCTTCAAAAACGAATCCGGTAAGCAACCCGGAACAGGCGGTAAAACGCAGGGCCTATGTATTAGGGCGAATGTTGAAACTCGGGTTCATAGATCAAGATGATTTCGATGCGGCTGACAGCGCCCCCGTGACCGCAACGCTGCACGGGGCGAGTATTGACCTGGAAGCGCCGTATGTCGCCGAGATGGTGCGCAAGCGTCTTACCGAAGAGTTTGGCGACGAAGCCTACAGCGCAGGATATAAAGTGACGACAACAATCCGCGACAAACACCAGGTTGCGGCAAACCAGGCCATTGCGCTGGCCCTGCTGCAATACGATGAAAGACATGGTTATCGTGGCCCTGAGCACAATTATGAACTGGACGAAACCGCCGATGAGAATACGTGGGAGCAGCTTCTTGACGCTTACACGTCGATTGGCGGCTTGTTCCCGGCGCTGATTACCGAAGTCAGGGAGCAGTCTGCATCGGCCTGGCTCTCCGGCGCCGGTTTAATCGATATTGAATGGCGCGGGATGAATTGGGCCCGTGAATATATCACTGAAAATTGGCGCGGCCCTAACCCCCGGAACGCAAACGAAATAGTCAACGCGGGTGATGTCGTCAGGGTAAGAAAAGATGCTGATGGGGAATGGCGCTTAGCGCAAATACCCGCCGTTGAAGGCGGCCTGGTCTCATTGGACCCACAAGACGGCGCTACCTTGGCGTTGGTCGGCGGGTTTGATTTCTACCGCAGTAAATTCAACCGGGTTACCCAGGCCAAACGTCAACCCGGCTCGAGTTTCAAACCGTTTATTTATTCAGCCGCCCTGGAAAACGGCTATACGCCGGCAAGTGTCATTAATGATGCGCCGATTGTTCATGCCGACGCCGGGCTTGAAGACAAATGGCGGCCTGAAAATTACAGTGGCAGGACTTTCGGCCCGACCCGACTGAGGGTGGCGTTGCGCCACTCGAGAAACCTGGTATCGATCAGGTTGCTCCATGCCATAGGCGTAAAAAAGGCATTAAGACACATAGCCAGGTTTGGTTTCAATACGGATGAATTGCCAAAAAATCTTTCTTTAGCCTTGGGCAGCGGGGTCGTTGCCCCATGGCAGCTTGCCGGTTCTTACACTGTTTTTGCCAATGGCGGCTATCGCGTCGAGCCGTACTTCATCGAGCGCATTGAAACCTACTCGGATGAACTGCTGTTTCAGGCGAACCCCGCAACAGTGTGCGTCGATTGCCCGGAAGACGTGGGGAATGAGACTGAAGAAACAACGGGACGCGACGATGAATTGCCGGAACCTGAAACAACGGGGCGCGATGATGAACTGCCGGAGCCTGAAAATACGGGACGCGACGATGAACTGCCGGAACCTGAAGAAACAACGGGACAGGACGATGAACTGCCGGAACCTGAAAATACGGAAATCAATCCGGTTCCGGTAAATATCGCTGAAAGGGTAGTCAACCCGCAAAACATATGGATCACGAATCATCTTACCCGGGACGTTATCAGGCGGGGCACCGGCGCAAAAGCATACAGGGAATTAAAAAGAGATGACCTGTCAGGCAAAACAGGCACCACAAATGATCAACGGGATGCCTGGTTTGCCGGTTTTAATGCTTCCATCGTGGCAGTTGCCTGGGTGGGCTTTGACAGCTTTGGACCGCTGGGAAAAGGCGAGGTTGGCGGCAGGGCAGCCTTGCCGATGTGGATCGAGTATATGCGGGTGGCTTTGCAAAATACTCCCACCGCCATAATGAAACGACCTGTTGGCATCGTTAATATCAAGATCAATAAAGAATCCGGCTGTCCGGCAAGCGCGGATGACGCCAATGCGGAATTTGAAGTGTTCATGGCAAACCAGTTACCCGATAACGCTGAATGCGACAAGCTGGAAATTCCCTACGATAAAAATACAGAATCAATCAAGAATCCCGAACGGATTTTCTGAGCGACTTATAAATGGATCGTCATTCCGGCATAAGCCGGCATCCGGTGAAAAAATCATCCTTATAATCGAGGGTGTCGCAAAAGGGGCGTTGGAAAGGCCCGTGGGGCGCGGGCCATGCTTGCCTGAACCGGACACTCCCCTTTTGCGACACTCTCAAACGGCGGGGTATTCCGTCCCCCAAAAAGCATCATGGTAAAGGGAATGTCTTTATGAAACAGCGGTTTTTACAGGTGGCGTTACCGGTCCCGTTGCGCCGCTGTTATGAGTATAAAATCGACGAGCGTTTTGAGCACGTGGAATTCTTGCCCGGCGTCAGGGTAGACGTGCCCTTTGGACGACGTAAAAATCAAATCGGCATTGCCCTCAAGGTCTTGAAGCAAACCAGCCTGGAACCGGCCAAGCTCAGGTCCATCAATCACATTATCGATGATGAGCCGCTTTTTTCGCCTGAGCATCTTCGATTGCTGGATTGGGCCAGTGACTATTACCAGCATCCGATTGGCGAAGCGCTGTTCAGCGCCATTCCGGGCCTGTTGCGCCGGGGCAGGCTAATCGAAAAAGGGCTTGTCGCGCGTACGGAAACCGGTCTTGGCGGCCAGGCCGAACACAAAATTGAAAACAACGGGTTCGAGCTGAATGAGCGACAAATCAGCGCGGTTAATTCAATCACCTCAAACCCGGATATTCATTGCGTTTACGCGCTACAGGGAATTACCGGAAGCGGCAAAACTGAAGTCTATATTGAAGCAGTCAAACATGTCATAAATCGCAACAAACAGGCCTTGATTTTGGTGCCGGAGATCGGTTTGACAACGCAATTTATCGACCGGCTGAAACAAAGATTGCCGGTTGACATCAGGATACAACATTCGGGATTGACTGAAAAAGAACGGTTGCAGAACTGGCTGGCGGCCAGGGACGGAGAAGCGGCGGTCGTCATCGGCGCCCGCTCGGCGATTTGGACGCCGCTGAAGTCTCCTGGAATCTATATCGTCGATGAAGAACACGACTTGTCTTACAAGCAGGAAACCGGCTTCCGTTATTCAGCAAAAGACATCGCTGTCGTTCGGGGTAAATTCGACAACGCGCCGGTAGTATTAGGTTCCGCGACGCCTTCCCTTGAAACCATAAAAAATATAAGAAGCGGTAAATATTCAGGACTGAACCTGCCCCTGCGGGCATCCGGGATGCAACCGCCGGAAATTCAGGTCATAAACCTGCAAAACGAACCCGTCTCCGGCGCCATATCGAGACCGTTACTCGATGCGATTAGCGATGTCTTGAAGAAAAACAACCAGGTTTTATTGTTTTTAAACCGGCGGGGTTACGCCCCCGTCATTCTCTGTCACGGCTGCGGCTGGTACGCCGAATGCCGGCGTTGCAGTGTCAAAATGACCTTTCATAAAGAGAAAAACAGGTTGATTTGTCATCATTGTGACGCCCGGCAAGCCTTGCCAATGCGGTGCCCGGATTGCGACAAGGCCGAGCTTGTTGAAGTCGGTCATGGCACGCAACGCCTGGATCAAACCCTCTCAGGGCATTTCCCGAATGCGAGAATACTTCGAATAGATCGCGACAGCACCAGGCGCAAGGGATCGATGGAGAAAATGCTGATAGAAATCACCACGGGGGATGCGGATATACTGATCGGGACTCAAATGTTGGCAAAAGGTCATCATTTCCCGAAACTGACGCTGGTAGGCATTATTGATGCGGATGGGGGTCTCTTGAGCGCCGATTTTCGCGCAAGCGAAAGGATGGCCCAGCTAATCGTCCAAGTCAGCGGCAGGGCCGGGCGGGAGCATAAGCCCGGTACCGTCTTTATCCAAACTCACTTCCCCGCTCATCCCTTATTGCAAACCCTGCTGAGACGAGGTTATGAGGATTTTGCAAAATTATTGCTTGCTGAAAGGAAAAACGCGCAACTGCCGCCCTATTCCTACCTTGCATTGCTCGGGGCGGAAGCGACCAGCCAGGCAACGGCAAAAAAATTCCTGGAAAACGCCCGGCAGCGCCTGGAAAAATTCGACGCCAGACTCGAAATCTTCGGGCCGATTGTCGCGCCGATAGAAAAAAGAAAGGGGCGTTTTCGCAATCAATTAATAGTCCAGTCCAATAACAGGAATACCTTGAGAAAGGCGATGACACCTTGGTGTCAATTATTGGAAGCCCTGCCGGGGGCAAACAAAACAAGGTGGTCTTTGGACATCGACCCGCAGGATATGTTATGAGCCTGCTTTAACCCGTATCTTCTTCGAGTGGTAGTTTCAGTTCCACGAACTCGAACCGGTTATCCTCCAGTATCTGCCGGACCTGTTTCATCTCATCGACGCTCTTGTAAGGGCCAAGGCGAACCCGGTGCCAAATGTCCTGTCCATTGATCACGATACGCTGAATGTCAGCGAAGACTCCCATTAACGCAAGTTTGGCTTTGATTTGATCGGCGGCTTTGAAGTCTTTGAATGAACCTACCTGTACAACATAGACGTTATGCTCTGCCCCGCGCTCGGCCCTGACCTCCTGTTCTTCATCGTGTTCTTCTTCGGGCATCCACTCTGAAATATTGATTTTTTTATTGGGGAGTATTTTATAAAAATCAAAAACGGGTTCCGGCAGAGGTTGCGTGTCTGTTGCGGCTGGCGGGGGGTTATCATTATCCGGCTTGCCGGTGACGGTTGAAACAGGTCCGGGTAGTTGATAACGAAGAAAAACATAAAACGTGATGAATAAACCTATGGATAACCCGGAGAGAAAAGATAATATGTTCCCAAACAGCGGGCTTTTTTCCTGCCTGGATTTACCCATTTTTTTTTTGTAATCTTTCGGCATGACATTTTTTTCGTGGCGGAAGCAAACCTTCTCCTGCCGGCATAAGAGGGTCGGACCCCATGCTTGAATTTGTGAGCAAGTTCAAAGATGGGGGCCAGGGCCAGGACGAAATATATCAAATTGGAATGAAGTTATCCCGTTTTATTAAAGCGCGCCACCATCCTCAAAGTCATGGACGAGATCAATTAGCAAGCGCCGCGTCCCAGGCCAGCAACAATCGTTTCCTGTCGGTACCCCAGCGGTAACCGCCCAGGGCGCCGGTTTTACGCAGGACGCGATGGCAGGGAATAAGGTACGCGACGGGATTGGCGGCAACGGCATTGGCGGTTGCGCGGACGGCAGCCGGCCGGCCCACGTGGGCCGCCAACTGTTGGTAGGAAATGGCCCGGCCTGGTGGAATCTTCAACAGCGCGCGCCACACGTTCACCTGGAAATTCGTGCCGCGCACCGCAAGATGGAATTTTTGACCAACCGCTTGCCTGGCATCGAATATCGCTTTTGCGCTGGTCTCCGTGCCGGGGGCGTCCTCGCTGACGCGCGCGCCGGGCCAAAGCCTGGACAGCGCCGCGACCTCTCCTTGCGGGTCACCGTCACCGACAAATACCAGGGCGCAAATGCCCCTCCCGGTGCGGGCCAACAACATCCGCCCGAAGGGGCCGGGATGAAAGCCGTAGCGGATTTCCAGTCCGTCGCCCTTAGTTTTATACTGTCCGGGCGTCACTGCCTCGATTGACACGAACTGCTCGTGCAGTCGGGACGGGCCAGAGAGGCCGAGTTCAAGTGAAGCATCCAAAATATTCGCGGAGTCGTCTATAAGCTCCTTTGCGTAGTCCACTGTCAGGTGCTCCAGGAAACGTTTGGGACTGACCCCTGCCCATTCCCGAAATTTCCTCTGAAAATGATAAGGACTTAATCCGACGTGGGATGCAACCTGCTCAAGAGAAGGTTGTTCCCTGATATTATCCCGGATATAAACAATCGCCTTCGCGATACGGTCGTAATCACCTGCCGGGCCTGCGCGAGAAGTCGTTTTCATACCCCAAGTATAAGCCGACCGACACCCCCCTCCACCCGAATCTTGCTATTTGAACCCGATTAAGGATTTTTCCAGCGACAACAATGCCCGGGAGAGCGGTGGAATACTCAGCGTTTCTCCAGTTTTTTGTAGCCGACAAAAATCAAGACGATAAAAGCGATGAGTAGTGAAATAAAACGCAGGGGTTCAGGCAACTCGTTCCAATAACCGATGTAGCCGACGGTAATGCTGATGATGCCACCGAAGATGAGTCCGGTCCCGACCGCCGGCAACGTAATCAAGGCGCCGGTGATGATCGCGGCAATGCCGAAGGGGACATCGACGTAGAAAAGGCGTTTTTGGAATTGTATGCTTTCCGCCATGAACTGGCCTTCCAACTCGGTCCTTTCAGCTTCCATCTGTTTTTGCTCTTCAACGCTTGCCCGCTCGTGACGTTCATAGAAATTCGCCACCTCATAATCCCGCCAATCCGGCGGCGGGCTGAAGGCGCTGACGCCGTAATAGAGCATCATCGGGAATACAATGGCAATGCCGAATCCCAAGGCGATTTTTTTTGCCAGCATGAATGCTCCTCCGAATATGAAATGTGTTTCGAGTATAGCACATTCCCCGGGACCGGCGGCGCGGAAACAAAGTCCCTCCTGTCAGGGGGAACAGGCGGCGCGCTTTTGCGACGCCCTCAAAGAGAGGGAATTACGCCTTCCTTGACGCAGGCTCCTGGCGGGGAATGCGGGTTAGATCAGTTTTACGTCACTGAGCAGGATTCCATCCTCGTCGGCATAGATATAGTGTCCCGGGGTGAAGGTTGCGTCGGCAAAATTTACTATGGCATCCCGGACGCCGGCGCCTTTTTTGACGCTTCTTTTGGGATTGGCGCCAAGGGCTTTTATGCCGATATTCAAAGATGCAATGACCGCGGAATCACGGATGCACCCATAAACTATCATGCCTTCCCAGCCGTTCCTTATGCCTGTCTTCGCAAGATTGTCTCCCACCAGCGCGCAGCGAATTGAACCGCCTCCATCGACCACCAGCACCCGGCCTTCGCCTTTTTCCTCCAATGCCGTCCTGACCAGGGAATTATCCTCGAAACATCCTACCGTTGAGATTGGCCCGAAAAAATGTGTCTTTTGTCCGAAACTCTTCAGGAGGGCGGTGGCGACTTGAACTTTTCCCTCGTGTTCATCGTACAGGTCTGCTGTCGTAAACCTCACGTTCGATCCCCTGTCGCAGCCACGGGTGGCGCAGATTTACACAGGTGAAAATACCGGCTGGCGTAAACCTCACGTTCAACCCCCTGTCGCAGCCACGGGTGGCGCAGATTTACGCAGGTGAAAATACCGGCTGGCGTGAACCTCACGTTCGACCCCCTATTGCAGCCACAGGCGGCGCAGATTTACGCAGGTGAAAACATTGGCTGGCGTGAACCTCAGGTTCAATTCCCTCGGAGGCGGGCGCGGGGCCTGCCCCTACGGGGATTGTTTTTTTGGTCTTTTCCATTTTTTTATTGTTTTTCGTTCCCGCTTGCTCATTTCCAGGGCGCCGGCCTCGACGTCTTTGTTGACGGTGGTGCCGGCGGCGATGGTGGCGCCGTCATTTATTTTTACGGGGGCGATCAACTCGGTGTTGGAACCGATGAATACGTCGTTGCCGATGACGGTTTTATGCTTTTCAACCCCGTCGTAATTACAGGTAATGGTACCGGCGCCTACGTTGACCCGTTCACCGATCTCGCTGTCCCCGACGTAGGTCAGGTGGTTGATTTTCACATCCTTTTGTATCCCTGATTTTTTTATCTCGACAAAATTGCCGATTTGCACGTCCCCTGCGAACCTGGCCCCCGGACGGATTCTGGCAAAGGGGCCTATTTTGTTTCTCTTGCCGATGACCGCGCCATCGATAACACAATTCGCCGATATGGAAGCATCGTCACCGATGTCCGAATCTTTAATGACGCAACCAGGCCCGATTGAGACGTTGCTGCCGATACTCACCCTGCCTTCGATAACGACGTTGACGTCGATAACGACGTCGCGTCCCGTTTCCAACTCACCCCGCAGGTCGAACCGGGCCGGGTCGGCCAGGGTCACTCCGCGGCGCAGCAGGCCTTGCGCTTGCACAAGTTGATAGCGCCTTTCCAATTCGGCTAATTGCAGCCGATCATTCACGCCTTTTATTTCCATGACGGAATCCGGGCTGACCGATTGGACGGGGATTTTTTCGTTGACGGAGAGGTTGACGATATCCGTCAGGAGATATTCTTTTTGCGCATTCCCGACGGTTAGCGAACCCAGCCACTTTTTCATCCACCTGGATTTTACGACCATCATCCCGGTATTGATTTCGTTGATGGATTTTTCCCGGTCACCCGCGTCTTTTTCCTCGACGACGCGCAAGATATTGCCCTCGTCATCCCGGACTATCCGGCCATAGCCCGTCGGGTCTTCGATATGGGAGGTCAGGAGGCTGAACCCGGTTTCAGCGGCGGCGGCCACGAGTCTGGTCAGGGTTTGGGAGGTAATTAACGGGACGTCGCCGTATAAAACCATCACGTCATCTTCATCAGGGATGGCGGCGATAACCTGCGCTACGGCATGGCCGGTCCCCAATTGCTCTTCCTGCTCGACCCATTGCGCCTCGAAACCGGGATGGGCCTGCCGCAATTTATCCCCGGCGTAACCATAAACGATGTATATTTCCCGGCAGGGCAAGCGGGTGGCGGCGGCGAGCGCGTGTTCCAGCAAGGTCTTCCCCGCTAACGGGTGCATGACTTTCGGCAGGGAGGAACACATGCGTTTGCCTTTGCCGGCGGCGAGGATGACGACGCTCAGGGACATGTGCGAAAAATATTATCCCGACGGGATAGCGGGCAATCCCCTGTCGGTATGCCGATACAAGTAAACTGTTCCCATAATCGGTTAAGACCGCCCGGTTCGTATACGCAGCCTCCGGATAACCTGCAATTGCGCCGCGGCTTCCGCATTTTTCGCGAGGGCCGTTGCAATGTTATCCCGACGGGATAGCGGGCAATCCCCTGTCGATATGCCGATACAAGTAAACTGTCCCCATAATCGGTTAAGACCGCCCGGTTCGTTTACGCAGTCTCTGGATGGCCTGTAATTGCGCCGCGGCTTCCGCATTTTTCGCGAGGGCCGTTGCATAGTCCAGGTCCGCTTCATGGTCGTGCAGTTGCCGTTCCGCTTCCTCCTTGGCCTTGAGCGCCCCCGCCTCATCCAGGTCCTCGGCCCGCATTGCCGTATCTGAAAGCACCGTTACCACTTTCGGCTGAACTTCCAACATGCCCCCCGACACGTAAAAATCTTCCTCGCTGCCGCCAGCTTGTCTGACCCGGACTTCGCCCGGGGCAAGTTGCGTTATCAACGGGGTATGGCCGGGCGCGATACCCAGCTCTCCCAATATCGCCGGCGCGAAAACCATCTCCGCCTCACCGGAGAAGATTTCCCGTTCGGCGCTGACTATATCGACGTGTATGGTAGCCATATTGTCATATCCGCAGGTTAGACTGCTTTGCCTTTTTCAACTGCCTCCCCGATAGCCCCCACCATGTAAAAAGCCTGCTCAGGCAGGTGATCATATTCACCGTTTACGATGGCCTTGAAGCCCTGGATGGTATCTTTCAAGGGGACGTATTTGCCCGGGGCGCCGGTGAATACTTCCGCAACGCTGAATGGTTGTGACAGGAAGCGCTGAATCTTGCGTGCCCGCGCAACCGTCAGCTTATCATCTTCCGACAATTCATCCATCCCCAATATGGCGATTATGTCACGTAACTCCTTGTAACGTTGCAGGGTATTTTGCACCGCCCGGGCCGTTTCATAGTGGTCTTGCCCGACAACCAGCGGGTCCAATTGACGGGAAGTCGAATCCAGGGGGTCTACGGCGGGATAAATGCCCAATTCGGCAATCTGCCTGGACAGCACCACTGTTGCATCCAGGTGGGCGAAGGTGGTTGCCGGGGAGGGATCGGTCAAGTCATCAGCCGGCACGTAGACGGCTTGTATGGAGGTGATGGAACCCGTCTTGGTGGAGGTAATGCGTTCCTGTAACTTACCCATCTCCTCGGCCAGGGTCGGCTGGTAGCCCACGGCGGAGGGCATGCGTCCCAACAGGGCTGATACCTCGGTGCCAGCCAGGGTAAAACGATAAATGTTGTCAACAAAGAACAGGACGTCCCGACCGTCATCGCGGAATTTTTCCGCCAGTGTCAGCCCGGTCAATCCGACCCGCAGGCGGTTGCCGGGGGGTTCGTTCATTTGTCCGTACACCATGGACACCTTCGACTTTTCAAGTTCGTCGATATTAACGACCCCCGCTTCCTGCATTTCGTTGTAGAAGTCATTCCCTTCGCGGGTACGTTCACCCACGCCGGCGAATACGGATAAACCGGAATGCTGGGTAGCGATGTTGTTGATGAGTTCCATCATGTTCACCGTCTTGCCGACGCCAGCGCCGCCGAACAAGCCGACCTTGCCGCCCTTGGCGAAGGGGCAAACCAGGTCGATCACCTTGATCCCGGTTTCGAGCAATTCCGTCGTGGGGCTCAGCTCCGTAAACTCCGGCGCATCGCGATGGATGCTCCATTTTTCCGCGGCGTCTATTTCGCCGCGCTCGTCAATCGGCTGGCCAAGCACGTTCATAATCCGCCCCAGTGTCTTCCCGCCTACCGGGATGGAGATCGGCGCGCCTGAGTTATCCACTTTAAGGCCGCGCTGCAATCCATCCGTAGACCCCAGTGCAATCGTCCTCACGACGCCATCGCCTAATTGTTGTTGCACCTCGAGCGTGGTTTCCACGTCCTCGGCGTCCACGGACAAGGCGTCATAGACTTTTGGAATGGCATTGCCGGGAAATTCCACGTCAACCACTGCGCCAATGATTTGTACAATGTTTCCAGCGCTCATCAATTCTTATCCTCTTTATTAAATTATGTTCTTGTTCCGCGGATATGCTTTGTCTTCCTGTGACACCCGCCGATTATACTGCCGCGGCGCCGCCGACGATTTCTGAAATCTCCTGGGTGATCGCCGCCTGGCGCGCCTTGTTGTAAATCAATTGCAGTTCTTCTATCAACGTGGCTGCATTATCGGATGCGCTCTTCATGGCGACCATGCGCGCCGCTTGTTCACAGGCGATATTTTCCACTACTGACTGGTAAACCAGGGATTCGATATAACGTTGCAATAACTGGTCGAGCACTTCTCTCGCTTCGGGTTCGTAGATGTAATCCCAGTAGTGTTTTATTTCTCCGTCTTCGACGTGTTGAATCGGGATCAGCCGTTCAATAGACGGGTTTTGTATCATTGAATTGACGAACTCGTTGGACACGACGTACAACTCATCGATTTTCCCCTCCGCGTAGGCGTTCAACATGATCTTGACCGCGCCTATAAACGTATCGAGGCCGGGCGAATCGCCGATATGGGTCACCTGGGCGGTGACGTTCACCGCCAGCCGGCGAAAATAACCCACCGCTTTATTGCCTATGATGCTTAAATCAACGCCAACGCCGGCGTCATCCCATTCTTTCATTTTCAGCAACACGTCCCGGAACAGGTTCGAGTTGAGGCCGCCGCAGAGGCCGCGATCGGTGGATATGGTTATCAGACCGACCCGTTTAATTTCCGAACGAGCGACGAGATAGGGGTGTTTATACTCAGGATTAGCCACGCTGAGATGTGAGATCACGTTGCGTATCTTGTCGGCATAAGGCCTGGCGGCGCGCATACGCTCCTGGGCCTTGCGCATTTTGCTGGCAGCTACCATTTCCATGGCCTTGGTGATCTTCCGGGTGTTTTTCACACTGGCGATCTTGGTTCGGATTTCTTTGCCTACCGCCATTTATTTTTCCCGACCTTGTTTCTCGTCACTGGTTTTCACCACGTGTGATTCTGCTTGAATTCCTCGAGGCTGTTTTTCAACGCGGCTTCGATGGCGTCCGTGTATTCCGCTTTTTCCTGTATCTCCGCCATGAGGTCTTTCTTGTCGCTGTGCATGTAGCCGTGCAACGCAGCCTCGAAATCACCGATTTTTTCCAGTTCAACGTCATCGACGTAACCGTTTTCAACCGCATAGAGGCTCACCGCCATGGCGGCAACGCTCAAGGGCGAGTATTGCCTTTGTTTCATCAACTCCATGACCCGCTGGCCGCGCTCCAGCTGTTTGCGCGTGGCTTCATCCAAATCGGAGGCAAATTGCGCAAACGCGGCCAGTTCCCGGTACTGGGCCAACGCCAAGCGAATGCCGCCGCCTAATTTCTTGATGATCTGCGTTTGGGCGGCGCCGCCCACCCGGGAAACCGACAGGCCGGCGTTAATCGCCGGGCGAAAACCGGCGTTGAACAAGTCTGTTTCCAGGTAAATCTGACCGTCGGTAATGGAAATCACGTTGGTGGGAACGAACGCGGATACGTCGCCGGCCTGGGTTTCGATTATGGGCAGGGCCGTGAGCGACCCGGTCTTGCCCTTGACCTTGCCCTCGGTCAATTTCTCGATGGCTTCCCCATTGATGCGCGAGGCCCGTTCCAACAACCTGGAGTGCAGGTAGAAAACGTCCCCCGGATAGGCTTCGCGGCCCGGCGGCCGTCTCAACAGCAACGATACCTGGCGATAGGCCCAGGCCTGCTTGGTCAAGTCATCGTAAATGATCAAGGCGTCTTCACCGCGATCACGGAAAAATTCACCCATGGCGCAACCGGCGTAAGGCGCGATGTACTGCATGGCCGCCGAGTCCGAGGCGGTCGCCGCCACCACGATAGTGTGCTCTAAAGCGCCGTGCTCTTCCAATTTACGGATGACGACGTTAATGGAAGATGCCTTTTGTCCTATCGCCACGTAGATGCACTTGACGCCGGTACCCCTCTGGTTGATGATGGTGTCCACCGCCAGCGCGGTCTTGCCGGTCTGCCGGTCGCCGATAATCAATTCACGCTGCCCGCGGCCGATGGGCACCATCGAGTCGATGGATTTCAACCCGGTTTGCACCGGTTGCGAGACGGATTGTCTCTGGATAACGCCGGGCGCAATTTTCTCAATCGGAGATGATTCGCTGGCGTTTATGCCGCCCTTCCCGTCAATGGGGTTCCCCAGGGAGTTCACCACGCGCCCCAACAATGCTTCACCAACCGGGACTTCCAATATGCGCTTGGTGCACTTGACGGTATCCCCCTCGGAGATATGTTCATAAGCGCCCAGCACTACCGCGCCCACCGAATCACGCTCGAGGTTGAGGGCGAGCCCAAACGTGTTGCCGGGAAATTCGATCATCTCCCCCTGCATGGCGTCGCTGAGACCATGGATCCTGGCAATGCCGTCGGACAGACTGACTATCGTTCCTTCGGTGCGTGCTTCAGTATCCAGGTCGAAGTCCTGTATCTTCTTTTTTATCAGTTCACTGATTTCTGTTGCGCTGATTGACATCGCTGTTCCTCATTTTTTGTTATATCCGCAGGCGGCGCAGGTCAAGATTTTTCAGGCGCTCACCTGCGTCGCCTGCGGATATATTTTCATCAAGCCAGTTGGTTACGCAATTCGGTCAACCTCCCGCGCAGGGAGGCGTCTATTACCGAGTCGCCGACGCGGATGACGACCCCGCCAATCAGTGACTCATCGACAGAAGTCGTTACATCCACCCGCTTGCCTGATCGTTCCGCTATTGCCCTGGCAATATCGTCCTGCTGTCGCTGGTCCAGTTCATAAGCCGCCACGACCTCTACATCCACCTTTCCCCCCGCGTTTGCCCGCATCTGTTCATACAATTCTTTTATATACGGGGTATATTGCAGGCGTTCGGCCTGGATCAGGGTTTTTACCAGGTTCCTGGCGGCGGCGGAGAGAGCCTCCCCGCAAATTTCAAAAACCAACTCCTGGAGCTGGCGGCGGCTGACCTTGGGATTAGAAATTAATTGACGCATATCGGGGTCGGAAGTCAGCAAACTCAATAAGGCCAGGGTGTCCGACCACGCCGGCGCCTGCCCGGTATCCCGCGCCTGTTCAAAAACCGCCGTAGCGTAGGGCCTGGCAATGGTCATATTCTCTGACATGACAAAATAGCGGCGTTTTATAACCCGGCGCTCAGCTTGGCCAGTACTTCATCATGGGCGTTTTTGTCGACTTCGCGCATGAGTACCTGCTCGGCGCCGGCCAATGCCAGCACGGCCACCTCATTCTTTAACTGGTCCCTGGCCTGCATTCGCTCCCGATCAATTTCGGCGCGGGCTGCATCGACCAGCCGTTTGCCTTCCAGTTTCGCCGCGTTCTTGGCTTCATCCATTATTTCATCACCGCGCTTTTGCGCCTGGGCAATGATCTCGCTTGCCTGTTGCTTCCCCTCGCTGACCAGGTCGGTGAGGCGTTGGTCCGCCTCCATTAGCTTGCTTTGCCCTGCTTCGGCGGCGGCCAGCCCGTCGGCGATACGCTTCTCGCGCTCCTGCAGGGCGTTCATGATCGGCGGCCAAACGTATTTCATGCAGAACCAGACGAAAATAAACAGTGAAATCGCCTGGCCAAGCAGGGTGAGGTTAATGTTCATTCGACTTACCCTCCGTCGGTCTCGCTGACCTCGTGCACGACGTTCTCAGTGGCGTCCTCATACTGGCCCACGAACGGATTGGCGAACATGAGGAACGCGGCAAACGCGATGGCGATGATCGGCACCGCGTCCGTCAAGCCCAACATCAGGAACATCCTCGGCGTCAGCACCCCGGCCAATTCAGGCTGGCGGGCCAAACCCTCCAGGAACTTGCTCCCTAATATGCCGATGCCGACACCGGCGCCCAACGCCCCTAAACCAATCATGATGCCGGCTGCCAGGGCGGAAAAACTGATAACGGATTCCATACAATGTCTCCTGTGGTGAAAGTTAATGGGTTTGATGCGACATACTGAGATAAACAATAGTCAACATCATAAAAATATAGGCTTGCAAGGTAATGACTAAAATGTGAAAAATCGCCCAGGGCACGGACAGCGCCCATTGCAGCCAGAAGGGGATCAGGGCCGCGATCAAAATGAATATCAGTTCACCGGCGAACAGGTTGCCGAACAGCCGCAGGGACAGCGACAGCGGCTTGGCGAACAGCGAAACCAGCTCCAGGACCAGGTTCACCGGAAGCAGGGCCTTGCCGAAGGGGTGAAAGGCCAGTTCTGCGCCGAACCCGCCCAGTCCCTTGATCTTGATGCTGTAGTAAATCATCAGGAAAAACACCGCGAAGGCCATGCCGAACGTCGCGTTGACATCGGCGGTAGGCACAACCTTCATGTAGGGGATGCCCGCCAGGAAGGTGGCATGGGGGATGAAGTCAACGGGGATCAAATCCATGAAGTTCATCAGGAAGATCCAGACGAACAGGGTCAAGGCCAGGGGCGCGATCAACGGGTTGCTGCCGTGAAAGGTCTCCTTGACGGACTTATCGACCATTTCGACAATGGCCTCTATGCAGGATTGCAGGCGGCTGGGACTTTCAATGGAAATGGAAACGGCGACCCGGCGAAACAGCCATAAAAACAACGCGCCCATTGCAAGGGACCAGAACATGGTATCGACGTGGATGGCCATGAAACCCATGTCCGCGGCCTCGTGGTGCGACCGGGCAAGCCCCCAGCTGCCGTCGGGGTGGCGGCCGTAAGTCAGGTTGTACAAGTGGTGCTGGATGTACCCTGCCGGGGTACCTGATGTGGAACCTGCCGCCATTCCGTTCTACCCCCTCTCCCCGGCAAGGCGGGCGGTAAGCGCGAACCCGTAAACCGTCAGGGTGGCTGCGTAAGTGGCGATAAACACCAGAAAATTCACCTCCAAAGATGAGAAAACAATGCAGAACAGCGCCACGACCAACAACAGCTTCATAAACTGCGCCAAATAGACATTTTGCACAAACTGCTCGGCGGTCTTGGCCCTGCTGTTAAAGACCTTCCTGCCCGCATACCAGGTGGATAAGGCGCTGATGCCACCCGCCGTTACCGCCGAGAGGGCCGCCGTCATTCCCATCACCGGCAATAAAACGCCGGCAATGCACAAGGCGCACACCGTCTGCGCCAGGGCGATTCTATTGGGAACGAGATTATAGTCCGGTGATTTTAAATATCTACTCAACTGCCGCGGTTCCTGGGAGAAAGCCTGTTAATTATTATTCTTATTATTTGCCGCCCGTCCAGCCGTAACTTCATCTACGGCAGGGGGCAACAGGCGTGAAGTATAATGATGTCGCCGCGTCAAGTCAATCGCTGCAATGCACAAAAATACTGAAAATCAAAAAACCGGTTTATTTTTTGCGGATTCTGGACAAGATGCCGTCTAGCTGGTCCAGGGAGCTGTAGGTTATCTGGAGCAGGCCCTTGCCGCCTTTTTGTTGCCGTAACTTGACGGCGGCGCCTAGTTGTTCCGACAGCTCCGTCTCCAGTGATTTGATGTCGGGGTCGATGTCGCGTTGCCCGGTTTTTTGGGTTGTTTTTGCTCCCTGGAGACGTCGGGCCAGGGCTTCGGCGGCGCGTACCGACAAGCCTGATTTGATGATCGACCGCGCGGCCTCTAATTGCTTTTGTTCGGGCAAGGTCAATAAGGCCCGGGCATGGCCCATTTCCAGTTGCCGGTTTTCCAGCAGTTGTTTTACTTCGTTATTCAATTCCAGCAAGCGCAATAAATTGGTGACTGCCGGCCGCGAACGCCCAACTGCCTCCGCGATGCCCGCATGGGTCATGTCGAACTCATCGATCAAGCGCGACAATCCACGGGCCTGTTCCATCGGATTGAGATCCTCCCGTTGTATATTTTCAATAAGCGCAATACACATTGCGGCTTGATCATTCAATTTCCGCACGACGGAAGGGATCTCGTGCAATCCTGCCAGTTGCGCCGCGCGCCAACGTCGCTCCCCGGCGATGATTTCAAATTTTCCATCGGCGACAAGGGGCCTGACCACGACGGGCTGCACTACGCCCTGCGCCTTGATGGAATCCGCCAATTCCCGGAGGGCGGTTTTGTCAAAATCAGTTCGCGGCTGATATGGACTGCGTTGCAAAAGGTCAACGGGCAACATGCGCAATTCCTCCGCGCCTTCCATGCCGGCGACATCGGCGGCAGGTATGGAACTCAACAGGGCATCAAGTCCCCTGCCCAACCCTCTTTTTTTTGTAGCCATTGGCGTCAACTCCGATATGCGGCTCTTTTCCCCCGATTTAACATTTCACCGGCTAAAGTGAGATAGGCGATTGCGCCGCGGGAGGTTCTGTCATATTTAATCGCGGGCAATCCATGACTGGGGGCCTCCGCCAGCCGGACGTTGCGCGGGATGATGGTCTGGTACACCTTGTCGCCGAAGTGTTTCATCAACTGGTCTGACACTTGGTTGGACAGGTTATTGCGTGAATCATACATGGTGCGCAGCAAGCCTTCGATCTCGAGGCGCGGGTTAAGATACTTGCGGATTTTTTCAATTGTCCCCAACAGGGCGGTGAGACCTTCCAGCGCGTAGTATTCACACTGCATGGGAATGATGACGGCATCGGCGGCAGCCAGGGCATTTACCGTCAACATGCTCAAGGCGGGGGGGCAGTCAACAAAAATAAAATGATAATCATCCCGAATTGCCTCAATGGCTTTGCGCAATCGGATTTCACGGGCAATTTCATCTATCAGCGCAACCTCGGCGCCGGTCAAGTCCGAGTTGCCCGGCAACAAGTCATAGCCGCAGTCTGACGAGTGAACCAATACATCCGCTATGGTCTTATCGCCCATTAATACATCGTAGCTGGTAAATTCCATTGCGTTTTTATCGATGCCGCTGCCCATGGTGGCATTGCCCTGGGGGTCCAGGTCGATAAGCAATATCTTTCGCCGGGTCGTGGCCAATGAAGCGGCCAGGTTCACGCTGGTGGTTGTTTTCCCCACCCCCCCTTTTTGATTTGTGACTGCTATGATCCTGGCCACTGCCCCTCCTTATCTCCTGTTCTCCCCCTGACAAGGGAAGATTAAGGGGGGGTGTCGGTGAAGGTCAATGGCGACCTGTCCCGCCTTCAAGGCAAACCCGGCGCGATAATCCCCTGAATCCCCTTTAGCAGGGGGGATTAAGGGGGGGTGTCGGGCGACCTGTCCCCCCTCCAAGGCAAATCCGGCGCGACAACTCCCTGAATCCCCTTTAGCGGGGGAACTTGCAAGGGGATTGCCGCCATCGCCTTTTCGGCGGCGCAGGTGGCGGGTATCGAGCGCGCGGCGCTTCATGTATCCAAAATCACCAGGTTTCTTTTTGAGTCGATGCCGGGGACCGCCAGTGTCTGCATTGAGATATTGTCTCGCCAATCAGCAACCGCCCGTAGTTCTTCGCTTGGCACTTCGCCTTTCATTGCCAATACCCGGACACCCGGACGGAGCAGGTGCCCCACGGCCTCGTATAAAACATTCAACGGGCCGAATGCCCTTGAAATGATGGAGGAATACGGCGCGGAAGACAAGAATTTCTCGGCCCGGGAGTGAACGATCTCGACGTTTTCAATCCGCATTTCAAACAAAAGCTGCTGTAAAAACCGGATTTTTTTGCTGTTGCCGTCCAACAAGGTCCAGTTTTGCTCCGGGCGCGCCAAGGCTAATATGAATCCCGGCAGCCCCGCCCCGGTACCTACGTCAAGACAGTTGTTCCCCTTGATATAGGGCAACGCGGAAAGACTGTCTAAAACGTGGGCGCTGATCATTTGTTCCCGGTCGCGTACCGACGTCAGGTTGTAAGCCCGGCTCCATTTCGCCAGCAAGCCGGTATATTCAATACAGGCATTGCAGAGGCAAGCGCGTGGGCGTAAGGGCAAGCCCCCGCGCCTGCCCTGGCATCCGCCATAAGCCTCGCAGGGGCAGGCGCGTGGGGCCAGTCCCAAATCCGCCAAACCTCGTTGTAATTTCTGCAAGGATCGCGCGGCGGCACACAAGATCACGCACTCTTCAGCAAGGAACGTTTCTTCAAATAAACGCGCAATAATGAAACGGCAGCCGGCGTGATCCCCGGGATACGGGACGCCTGGCCCAAAGTGCCCGGCCGTTGCGCCGACAACTTTTGCGCCACCTCGGTTGACAAGCCGGTGACCGACAGGTAATCGACGTCAACGGGAAACCGGGCTGCTTCATCCCGTTTATTACGAACGATGTCCCGCTCCTGCCGTTCGATGTAGCCGTGATATTTGGCCTGCACTTCAAGCTGCTCGGCGACCACTGCCGGTATATCCGCGGGTTCGAAACCGGGAACCCCGGCCAAGTCCGCGTAGCTGACGCCCGGACGGCGGAGCAACTGCAATAAATTGGCGTCTTTTTGCAATGGTTGGTCAAGCACAACCGTTGCCGCGGCGGGCGGGAAGGTATCCGCGGTGACCCAGGTGGAAGCCAACCGTTGTTGTTCCCTTTCAATGGCAGCGCGCTTTTCCCGGAAACGACGCCAGCGCGCTTCATCAACCAGGCCCAATCGATGGCCGACTTCAGTCAACCGCAGGTCCGCATTGTCCTCCCTCAACAACAGGCGGTATTCCGCCCGGCTGGTGAACATCCGGTAAGGCTCGGTAGCGCCCCGGGTAATCAGGTCATCGACTAACACGCCGATATAGGCCTGCCCGCGGCCGGGACTCCAATGCTCGAGTTGTTTAATCCTCAATGCCGCATTAAGACCGGCCAGCAGTCCCTGGCAGGCCGCCTCTTCATAACCGGTGGTGCCGTTTATCTGTCCGGCGAAAAACAAGCCGGATATAAATTTGGTTTCCAGCCACGGATGCAAGTCACGGGGATCAAAAAAATCATACTCGATGGCGTAACCGGGACGGGTGATATGGGCCTGTTCAAACCCTTTGATCGAGCGCACCAGGTCGTATTGCACGTCATAAGGCAGGCTGGTGGATATGCCGTTGGGATACACCTCCGTTGTTGTCAACCCTTCCGGTTCGATAAAAATCTGGTGGGACGTCTTATCCGCAAACCGGACGACCTTGTCCTCCACCGAGGGGCAATAGCGCGGGCCAATACTTTCGATACTCCCGTTATAAATGGGCGAACGGTCCAACGCCGCGCGAATGATGTCATGGGTACGTTCATTGGTATGGGTAATATGACAGGAGACCTGTTCCGGGTGTTGCCCGGGCGTTCCCATAAACGAGAAAACCGGGGTCGGCTCATCACCCGGCTGCACGGCAAGTTGACTGTAATCGATCGTATTGCCATCGATGCGAGGCGGGGTGCCGGTCTTTAACCGCTCCACGCGGAAAGGCAGCTCGCGCAAGCGTTGCGCCAGGGTGTTTGCCGGTGGGTCGCCGGTCCGTCCGCCCTGGTAATTACTCTCGCCCACGTGGATCCTGCCGGCCAGGAACGTGCCTGCCGTCAGCACTACACACGGGGCGCGGAACCGTAAACCCATTTGGGTCACTACGCCCTTGACGGCGTCGCCCTTGATGATCAAGTCGTCCACGGCCTGTTGAAAGATGTGAAGATTATCCGCCTTTTCCAACAAGGATCGAATGACTCCCCTATACAAGACACGATCAATCTGCGCCCGGGTCGCGCGCACCGCCGGCCCCTTACGCGCATTCAGGATGCGAAACTGGATCCCGCTCCGGTCTGCCGCCTGCGCCATCACCCCGCCCAGCGCATCTATTTCCTTTACCAGGTGACCTTTGCCGATACCGCCGATGGCAGGATTGCACGACATCTGCCCCAGGGTATCCACGCTGTGAGTCAACAACAAGGCGCGCGCGCCAAGCCGCGCGGCGGCCAGGGCGGCCTCCGTGCCGGCATGACCTCCGCCAACGATAATCACGTCGTATTCTTGTGCATGGATACTCATAAGGACAGCTATTGTAAACCGCTCGGATAAAAATATTAAGGGGACAGCGCCAAGTATGGGGTTGCCTTGGCCAAGGTCGTTATTAAACTTTCAAGCCTGAAGTTTAAATAGCAAAGGATGTTGCTACAAGGGGACGTCGAAACTGCCCTCCCAGACCCGACCCTCGTCGGTAAACTGACCGGTGCGGAGCGTGGCGATGGCGTAATCAGGTAGCTTCCGCCTCGCTACGCAGACTCCTTCCTTGATGGGACGACGGTGGTCCCTGAAAACAAAGTCGAGGTTGTCGAAGCCGTACTGCTGGCGATGGCTGGGGAGGTCGTTCGTGTCAACCGGATACAGGTGCAGGAAGAATGTCGGTTCAGCGTCCTCCGGAGTGCACTGCTCTTTTACGTAGACAAGACTGTTTTCGGTGAGATACACGTCAAAATCGGCGCGGATTGCCGGCGAGCTGCCACCCGTCAGACTAAGCAGATAATCGCTTACTGACATTATTTCGATCGGCTCACCCGGGGTCAAATCCAACCCTTGCAGACCCGGGTAGTCCGGTGCATACCGATAAGCGCGGTACACCTGATTAGCGGGCACTTCATAAGAAGCGCCTGGTTCCAACGCCAACGGCACCGACTCGTCTTGACGCAGAGGGCCGTTGCGGGTCATGGGGTTGACGTACTTCCAAACCGTTTTGCCGGCCGGCGTGACCTCGAAAAGCGTACCGTGTACACCATCGCAAATCAACGTGTTTCCGTTGGGAAGCCGTTGCGCGCCTGATATATATTCGGCAAAAAAGTCGCTGGGCGTTGCGGCAGTATAAACCCATACCGGTTCTGCCGGCGCATAAGCCAGGTCGGGATCCAGCCGATAGTTGGCCCCGTCCACCGGCGGAGCAATCTCATCTACCGACGAATAACCACGCCGGAAATCCGGGAACTCATAGCCATTGTTGAAAATGAGGATGTTGCCGGCGCCCGGCAGGCCGGGGGCAATCCATTGAGGATTATGCGGCCAGAAGAGTTGTTGGTCAGCGGGAGTCCCGGCGCGCCAGGCGCGCGGGTTGCCCCAGCGGTACAGCAGGTCGCCCCCTTTGCCACCCTTGCCGCCGCTGTGGCCGGCCGCCTCTGCCCTGGTGGTACTGTGGTCGATAATCCACACTTCGCTGAAATGACGGGGTAATAGTATAATCTGGTCCAATCCCGGGTTATAGTCTATCCCATTGCTATGTATCCAATCCGCAAGGTTTCCCCAGCTGGTTAACTCGGAAAGGCGGAAATTAAGGTCAATCAACTCCGGATGCTCGGCCACCACCCCGTAATTCGCCTTGCTTGAGTCAAAGTCTTGAATCAGGTGATCCCACGCCGACCATTCCCAGACAATTTCGCAGTTTGTCGGCCCGGTGGGTTTGACTTCAACAATATGCGGCGCCATCAAGCCATCAGCGCTGATGAAGTCCGGGTTGGCGCCGGCGGCGATGGCCTCCTCCGGCGTTTTATCTTGCCGGGACAGCAGCAGCACATTCCCGTTGGGCATTTTAAGGAAGTCATGATGCGGAAGGCCCTGAGTGCATTGCCAGAGGATGTTCCCGTTCCGGTCAACCTCCCTCACATAGCGGCCCCTAACACCACTGCCTTGGAATCGATTGGCGAAAGTCAGCAGATTTCCATTCTCCAGCAACCTTGCGAACAGGGCCTCAGCATCCAGCTCCCACTTGTGAACCATGCGCCCCTGATTATCAATCAGGTAAATCGTCTTGCTTCGTCTTGTATTGAATAAAGTATAGCCGTTAAATGCCTCCGGCTCGTTCAGGAACAACCCGACTGTCTTGGCGACCGGCGTCGGGGTAGCTGTGGGGTCAGGAGCCGGCACGGAGGTGGGTGCAAAGTCTGGGAGCTGGGTAGCAACCGGCGCCGCGGTTGGACGTGGCATTGACCTCTCGGCCAACGCCACCGTGCTACAGGCTAGCAGTAAAGCTGCTGCTACGCCACACAAGACGATAGTCCGTATCAGGCACGGATATTGGCCAGAGATGGCCACGGAGGGCGCTTCAGAGCAATTGAGACGGTCGCGGGAGAGCGTTTTCGAGCCGCAGCGACGTCCGCGGGCGTTGCGCAGCCGGGAGAACAGTGTTATCCCCCCCCCCCCCCCCCCCCCCCCCGCAGCTCATACTCAAACAACTAGCGGCAAGGGCGCCCCAGCTATCATTCAGCGGCGCATCGTTCGATGGGGACATAGCCTTCCTCTCTCTCGAAGGGGAGATCACAACGCGAGCCTCCGCGACAGTTCGGAGGCGAACCTGGGCGGCGCCCCGACCTCTGTGCCGGCATGACCTCCGCCAACGATAATCACGTCGTATTCTTGTGCATGGACACTCATAAGGATAACTATTGTAAACCAGTCGGATAAAAATATTAAGGGGACAGCGCCAAGTATGGGGTTGCCTTGGCCAGGTGTCACGAAGCCTCGATTTCTTCGTTGAGGATGGCCAGATACCGGTGGTAGCTGAACAGCCTTTTACGGTGGCGTCCGGTCAGTTCGCGCGCAATGCCTTGTTTGACTAATAGCCCCATTGCCGAGGATGCCGCCCGTCAGACGAATCAGATAATCGCTTACTGTGACCTTGTCTCGGTCTGAATCGGGCTGGATGCGGAGTAAAGTTCGATCGGCTCACCCGGGGTCAAATCCAACCCTTGCAGACCCGGGTAGTCCGGTGCATACCGATAAGCGCGGTACACCTGATTAGCCAGCAGTTTTTCACCATCTTCATCTTGTTCGAGCGGTACCGACTCGCCTTGACGCAAAGGGCCGTTGCGGGTCAGAGGGTTGATGTATTTCCAAACCGTTTTGCCGGCCGGCGTGACCTCGAAAAGCGTACCGTGCACCCCATCGCAAATCAACGTGTTTCCGTTGGGAAGCCGTTGCGCGCCTGATATATATTCGGCAAAAAAGTCGCTGGGCGTTGCGGCAGTATAAACCCATACCGGTTCTACCGGCGCATAAGCCAAGTCGGGACCCAGCCGATAGTTGGCCCCGTCCACCGGCGGAACAATCTCATCTACCGACGAATAACCACGCTGGAAATCCGCGAACTCGGTGCCATTGTTGAAAATGAGGATGTTGCCGGCGCCCGGCTGGCCAGGGGCAATCCATTGAGGATTATGCGGCCAGAAGAGTTGTTGGTCAGCGGGAGTCCCGGCGCGCCAGGCGCGCGGGTTGCCCCAGCGGTACAGCAGGTCGCCCCCTTTGCCACCCTTGCCGCCGCTGTGGCTGGCCGCCTCTGCCCTGGTGGTACTGTGGTCGATAATCCACACTTCGCTGAAATGACGGGGCAATAGCATAATCTGGTCCAATTCCGGGTTATAGTCGATTCCGTTGCTATGTATCCAGTCCGACGGGTTGTCCCTGCTGAATACCTCGGAAAGGCGGAAGTTCAGGTCAATCAACTCCGGATGCTCGGCCACCACTCCGTAATTCGCCTTGCTCGAGTCAAAGTCTTGAATCAGGTGATCCCACGCCGACCATTCCCAAACAATTTCGCAGTTTGCCGGCCCGGTGAGTCGGGCTTCAACAATATGCGGCACCTCCAAGCCATCAGCGCCGATGAAATCCGGGTTGGCGCCGGCGGCGATGGCCTCCTCCGGCGTTTTATCTTGCCGGGACAGCAGCAGCACATTCCCGTTGGGCATTTTAAGGAAGTCATGATGCGGAAGGCCCTGAGTGCATTGCCAGAGGATGTTCCCGTTCCGGTCAACCTCCCTCACATAGCGGCCCCTAACACCACTGCCTTGGAATCGATTGGCGAAAGTTAGCAGATTTCCATTCTCCAGCAACCTTGGGAACAGGGCCTCAGCATCCAGCTCCCACTTGTGAACCATGCGCCCCTGATTATCAATCAGATAAATCGTCTTGCTTCGTCTTGTATTGAATAAAGTATAGCCGTTAAATGCCTCCGGCTCGTTCAGGAACAACCCGACTGTCTTGGCGACCGGCGTCGGGGTAGCTGTGGGGTCAGGAGCCGGCACGGAGGTGGGTGCAAAGTCTGGGAGCTGGGTAACAACCGGCGCCGCGGCTGGACGTGGCATTGACCTCTCGGCCAACGCCACCGTGCTACAGGCTAGCAGTAAAGCTGCTGCTACGCCACACAAGACGATAGTCCGTATCAGGCACGGATATTGGCCGGAGATGGCCTCGGTTTCTTCACGCCGCATAACAGGAGTCCTTTATTAAAAATTTTTAAACAACCAATGTCGTTATTAAACTTTCAAGCCTTAAACTTAAATAACAAAGGATGTTGCCGCAAGGGAATCGCAATGGCGCGACCGATGTCCGATGTGGCCCCGATCACCAACGCTGTCTTGATTTTTTCATTCACGCGTAATCCACCTATCGACCACCCACTTGGCAATCCTGATTGTTTATCATGCACACGGGGCAAGCAGCCCTCTCTGCCACGCGCTTATTTTGCGATAAATGACGCGACATCAGGACTGTTCGAGTTTACAATGCTTCATATATCCAATGCCAATTTTTTGAAGAATACTACATGTTGCTTGCTACGGCATGGTTTTTCTGTCATCCGCCGGCTCGACAATATCGAAACCGTCCTCCCAGACCCGGCCCTCGCCGGTGAACTGGCCGGTGCGGAGCGCGGCGATGGCATAATCAGGCAGGTCACGCCTCACTAAGCAGACTTCTCCCTTGATGGAAGGACGGTGGTCCCTGAAAGCGAAGTCCAGGTTGTCAAAGCCGTACTGCTTGCGATGGTTGGGCAGGTCATTCACGTCGGCGGGGGTCAGGTGCAGAAAGAACTTCACCTCCGTGTCGGCGCGGGCGCACGGTTCCTTCTTGTAGATGAGGCTGTTCCCGACGAGATACACATCCCAGTCGGAGCGGATTGCCGGCGGCATCGTTTCAACCCGGACCGGCGGGAGCGCATTGTGGGGCAGCAGGAGCATGTCCACGCACAACCCCGTTTCCGTTCGTGTCCAGGTTCTGACGACCGTTTCATCCCCTGGTCCGGCCCAGGACCACACGGCCAATTCATCCGGATCGCATTCCCTGGCGAAGGCCTGTACCAACCGACCGTCAACAAGGAGCCCGGCGGCGTCCGATTGATAGTCGAAGTGCGGCTCCATCCGCTGCCAGAACCACTCGGAACGATTGATCCCGCCCGCTGACATCTCCGGCGGCTCGGTGGTCAGGAGTCTGAATTGACGTTTGTGCGGCACGTTATTTGGGTAGCGGAGATACGGCGGGCCTTCGAACAATATCGCGACCCCGCTCCCGCTCGGGCGCGCCGGGTATTTGCGAGCGCGGCTTTCCAATAGGTTCATGTTGGCGAAGTGGGTAATCCCGTATTGTCGGTGGAACGTGGCCACGGCCTCAGTTCCTTCCTTTCGGGCGCGCAGGTAACCGTAGGAATTAACCAGACCATCCAGGTTCACCACCGGAAAGCGCGAGAAGTACCCGATGACGCCGGCATCCCACGACCCGACCACGCTGTCCTCGGGCAGCACACGGTTCATAACCTGCACACCCATATAAGAAGTATCCATCCATTTCTGGTGGGTTGACTCGCCAAGACGGTCAACATATTGGAACGGCCCCGTGAAGTCCGCCTTGGTAAACAGGAAGGTTATCCCGACAACAACGATGCCCACGCTCAGAATGTTGGCTGCCGAGGGCGACCTCAGGCCGAGGAAACGGCGGATGAAGTGGATGGCGACATAGCACCTTACGGGAATAATCAAGTTCATCAGCAGGTACACCGGGACGAAGTACCAGGCATCACTCCCCCAGTAGGGATGCACGGTGAGAACGGTCTGCGCGAACTTGGCGAGGTGGCCCACCGCCAAGCCGAACACGCCCACCAGGAAGGCCAACAGCAGCCGGTCTGTCCGGCCCCTGGAACGGCGGGCGAACCACCAGACCAGAACGACGTAGACGCAAACCTCCAGCGCGACCAGCAGCTCGTAATCGAAGGCGGGAATCTGCAAGACGTCCCGGAAGTTCTGAACGAAGCTGTACCCGCCTTCCTGCTCCCATAACCGCTGTGACCATAGCTGCTTGGTCGCGCCGCTCACAGGCGTCACGCCGCCGAAGGTGAGCCCGTTGTAAGCGAAGTACACGAGGATGCCGGCGATCGCGCCCAGCAGTGGCGCGACGGCGTTCATCGCGAGCGCGGAATGGGCCAACCCCCTTTCCGGGGCGCCGAGGCCCGCCTCTCCCTCGACGGGAGAAGGGAGGGGCGCTTCCCGCCATGACCACTCGATAAGGCACAGCGCCGCCGTGGCCGCCAGGGATATGGCGACGTACTCCAGACGCACCCAAGGCAGGGCAAAGGCTATCGCAGCCAGCGGCCAGCGCCACCGTGTCGGGTTCTGCGCGTAGAGAATCAGGGCCAGGAAGAACAGGCCCAGCATGAACAGCGCCGCCGCCGCTTCCATCCCCATGAATAAGGTGTGGTATTGGTAAAGCAACGGCAGCAATGCGAATAGCAGAATCCAGGGCAGGCGCGCCAGCCGGGTGGCCATGGCAACGAGCGCCACGCCGCCGGCGACGAGCATGATCTCGAATGCCTTGATGCCGAACAGCGCAGTTTCCTTGTCGAATACCCAATAGAACGGCGTGATCAGAAACAACCAGAGAGGATGGTAGCCGTTGGTCCGGGTGATGCCGCCGTCGAAGGTGGAGAACTTCCCCTCGGCCAGGTTGCGGGCGATCTGGAAGTAATAGAAGGCGTCGTCTTCGTTCACGTCGCGGAGCAGGTTGACGAGATCGAAGCGGGCGAGTATGTACACGGCGAACCCGGCCCCGTAGGCCAGGATCCCCCCGATAAACAGGATGAACAGCGCGTTGTGCAGCCGGGAGGACAGAGTCCCCCCCCTCCCCCGCAAAATTTGCAGCGCTTTTATAAGATCACTCCAGTCTCCACTCAAGCCGCTCCTTCCACCGGTCCAAGGCGGCGGTCCAAGGGGCGTCGGGCGCCTGCCCATTCAGACTCGGAGAAGTCACCGAGGCACAGCGACTTGGCCGCCACGTTGAAGGGGCTGCCGCGGTTCAGCAGGTCGCGCAAGGCGATGAGGGCGGAGGTCTTGCCCTTCTGTCGGGGCGCGTGCAGCACGAAGTACCGTTTGCGCCGGAGCATGTCCAAGATCTGGTCGAGATCCACCCCTTCCATCGGCGAGACATGGTAGTGGTCCTCGGGGTGGATGGGGCCTTCTGTATTGAATCGGCGCATGGGTCAAGTATATACTTCAGCAACGCGCTTCGACAACCCGGCTCGGTCATGGACGGCCTGCGCGCCGTTCGTCGCGGTGGTGGGCGTGCCGTCGAGTTCGAAGCCGGGGGCACCCGTATAGATATACAAACATTACTATATTTCCACACTATGTTTCCATTACTTGACAGAGTTGCGCAGGTTTGCGCAGGCTCTCCCTGCTGCAACACTCGTCCCGATGAGATCGTAGAAGCGCCGTGGGAACAGGACACGTCAACCACAGCGATATTGAGGGTACATCTGCGCCAGATGACATCTCCAGCCTGGTGGACTACTTGGCTGATCGGCTTGGCGCCGCCTTTCCAAAACTTCAGCCACGACCAAGTGACGTGCCGGATATACAGCGTGAAGGTGTCATTCCGCGGCTCAGGCCTCGACATAGATGTTGTCCCTATTCTCTACGACGGAGACTCAGATTGGTATGGGATACTTGAGGGTTGAGGCATTATTGGAGACGTTTGGCTTCCGCGCGTCCCAAGTTCCCCATCCGGTTTGGGCCCTCGCCGTATGCGTGGTCTTCACCGCGGTAGGAGTCGCTGTCGTCGACGACTACGGCGTATCGTGGGACGAGTTTCAGCAGCGCGACGTTGCACTGGAGACAATCAGCTACGTTCTCGGCCAGGACGACGAGCTTCTGGAAAATCAAGATAAGTTTTACGGCACGACCTTCGAGATGCCGCTCTTGATTGTCGAGCGCGTCCTGGGACTGCAAGACGACACCCGCGCTATCTTACTTAGCCGCCACATCCTGAGCCACCTGTTCTTCATAGCGGGTGGCTTCTTCTGCTATTTGCTGATACGCCGGCTGTTCGGCAGTACGGTCATCGCGCTGTTCGCTATGCTGCTGTTCCTGCTGCATCCTCGACTGTACGCCGAATCCTTCGTCAACACCAAAGACGTGCCCCTGGCCGCAATGTTTATGGTCGCCCTGTTCCTGACGCACCGGGCCTTCAGCAAAGATACGGTGGGGGCGTTTCTGCTGTGCGGCCTGGCCGTCGGCATTCTCATCAACATTCGCATCTTGGGCGTGGTCTTGTTCGCCGCCGTGCCGGCCGTACGCGCCCTGGACTTGCTCTTTGACTCTGGGGAGGGTAGAAAACACGCGTTAATCACCGGCGGCGCGTTCGCCCTGGCCGCAATGTTCGCCCTATACGCTACCCTTCCCTACCTCTGGGCTAACCCCATTGAGCGCACAGTCGAGATGTTCGTCACGCTGTCCCATTACCCGACCGTGTTCCCCCAACTATTCCAGGGCGAGTTGATAATCGGAGACGATCTGCCGCCGCATTACATCCCAACCTGGATCGCCATTACGACCCCGCCGGTCGCGCTCCTGCTGGGCGTTGCCGGAATAATCGCCGTCCTCCGGCGCGGCTGGGCCAATCCCCGAGACGTCCTGCGCCACGCCGACCTGAAATTTGGCTTCCTGCTAATCAGCTGCCTGCTTATGACTTGGGTCGCCGTCGTCGTGGTTACTCCCTCAATGTACAACGGCTGGCGACAGACCTACTTCCTCTACGCGCCGTTTTGCGCCCTGGCCGCGTTCGGGCTGCATTGGCTGGCCTCCGTCTCGGGGGGCGCCGTCGTCCGCGCGGCGGTGTACACCCTCGTGGGAGCGGGCATTCTCCTCGTTGTCCTGCAGATGGTTCGGATTCATCCCTATCAGCAAGCATATTTCAATTTCCTGGTGGACCGGGAAACGCCGGGGCGCCTCGGCGACCAGTATCCGGTGGAATACTGGGGGACTGCTTACCTGGACGGCCTGCGCTGGCTGATGGAAACGTATCCGGACGTCCTGATACAAGTGAGGGCGATTAACAACCATGACTATCGGAATCGCGCGTTCCTTCCAGAGTCGGACCGGCAGCGGATAGCGCTTACCGGCGAAGGAGAGGCCATCCCCGATTTCTACATGACCAACCACTTTAACAACGACTTTAACCGAAGGAAGGTAGCGGTATTTGCTCCCATCGTCCACCGCCGCGAGGTATATAACAACCCCGTCCTGAGCGTTGCCGCCCTCGACCTGTCGGCAGCGGACGATACCACCGCCGACGCCTACCGGCAAATCTACCGGGATGCGGTAACCGGTTCTCCGGTCGTCAGCGGCAGTGGCTTTGACGTGTACTACGACGAACCGGAAAAAACGCTGACTTACGTCAACGAATCCTGTGAACCCGAGGATGTAGCTAACCGTTTCATCCTTTCCATAACCCCATTTGACGCGAATGACTTGCCGGTATATCTCAAGCAACGGGGAAGGAATCGGAGCACTCTATACTTCGACTTTGGCGAGAAGGGCGTAAAGTTTGACGGGAAATGCTTAATGGTCTTTCAGCTCCCGGAGTACCCCATCTACCAGATGAGTATGGGTTATCGGCTTACTATAGGCTATCGGCTCGGCGAGAAGCGCTTTTGGGGAACCTTCACCGAATTGAGGTATGCGGAAAGAATAATCGAAGCTGCCGGCGAGCCGGTTATCCGGGCAAAATTCGACGTGTATCTGTGGGAAAACCTTTTGGTTTACTCCAAGGAACCGTGCGCCCCGGCGGATATTTCGGACACATTCTTTCTACACTTGATCCCCGCCGACGTGAATGACCTGCCCGGCCCGCGCCAGCAGCACGGCTTTGACAACCTGGACTTCCCCTTTGACCGGTGGGGCAATAGGTTCCGCGACTTCTGCTGGGCAGTGGTTCCGCTCCCGGATTACGCCATTGCCACCATCGGCACCGGCCAGTACATGACGGTGGAAGACGGTTACAAGCACTTCTGGGAGGGGGAGATTCAGCGGGTTGAGTAGCCGCCGGTTCAGCCCAGCCGCTCCTTAACGAAGTCCACCATCAAGAATCCCCAAATCCAATCGCCCTGCGGTACTGACGGTACTGCAACGACACCCGCGCCTGGCGCTTGAGTCGCTGATCCGCCGGGGCGACAGCGCCAAGTATGGGGTTGCCTTGGCCAAGTGTCACGAATCCTCGATTTCTTCGTTGAGGATGGCTAGATACCGGTCGTAGATGAACAGCCTTTTACGCTGGCGTCCGGTCAGTTCGCGCGCAATGTCTTGTTCGACTAATAGCTCCATTGCCGAGGATGCCGCCGGAAAGGAAAGTCCGGCGCGACGTCCCGCTTCCGACAGCGACAGTATCGGCTGCGCCTTGATAGCCTCGTGTATGCGCAAGGCCGAGCCGGCGCGGCGTCCGGTCTTCTCGATGCGACCACGGTCATCCTGAAACAACCGGGCAATGCGTTGGGCGGCCGAGACCGCGCTTGTGGCAGTCAACCGTACCCCTTCCAAAAAGAAGCCTGACCATGCCTCCCAATCACCAGTGCGGCGCACATGGTCTAGCAGGTCGTAGTAATCGGTCCGATGTTTCTTGAGATAAAGGCTCAGGTACAGGAGCGGTTCGCGCAACGCCCCGGCGTGGCATAACAGGAGTGTCACTAATAATCGTCCTACGCGCCCGTTGCCGTCGAGAAAGGGGTGAATGGTCTCGAACTGCACGTGGGCAAGCCCCGCTCGAAGCAGCGCCGACAGCCCGTCATTCTCGGCGTGAAGGAAGCGTTCCAATGCTGCCATGCAGTCGGGTACATCGGTGTGCGGCGGTGGCACGAACGCGGCATTGCCCGGCCGGGAGCCGCCGATCCAGTTCTGGGAGCGGCGGAACTCGCCGGGGTTTTTACCACTGCCACGCCCGCCGGTTAACAACACTTCGTGAATCTCGCGAATTAGCCGATTGGACAGTGGGAAGCCCTCACCCAGGCGGCGCAGTCCGTGTTCGAGCGCCGCCACGTAGTTCGAGACTTCAACCACGTCGTCGAGTGGAGCCCCAGGCGCTTCTTCCAACTCGAAGAGCATAAGGTCAGACAGCGATGACTGAGTTCCCTCGATTTGGGAGGACAGCACGGCTTCTTTGCGGACATACGCGTAGAGAAAAAGCGCCCGGTCCGGCAAGAGAGTCGATACACCGTCGAGTCGACCGAGGGCGAGCGTCGCTGCTTCAAGCGCCTGCTGCAACGAGCCATCCAGCGCCAGGGCGGGAACCGGCGGCAACGGCGCCGGCACGAAGGCGCGCGCCCGCTCGCCGCCGGCGCTCGTACTCACATATCTACCGGTTTCTTCACGCCGCATAACAGGAGTCCCTTATTAAAAATTTTTAAACAACCAATGTCGTTATTAAACTTTCATGGGTTAAGTTTAAATAACAAAGAACGACGCCGCAAGGGAATCGTAGAGGAATTTTGTCGGTGACAGGACTCGCCTACAGCTTCAGCCGTTTGAATAGCCGTTCGGGAACGGCGCGAAAGGATGTTACCGCAAGGGGATGTCGAAACGCCCCTTCCAGACCCGGACACCACCGGTGGACTGACCGGTGCGGACCGTGGCGATGCCGTAATCAGGTAGTTCCCGCTTCGCTACGCAGACTCCTCCCTCGATGACACCGTGGTCCCTGAAAGCAAAGTCGAGGTTGTCGAAGCGATACTGCTTGCGATAGCTGGGGAGGTCGTTCGCGTCAACCGGGTTCAGGTGCAGGAAGAACGTTGGTTCAACATCCTCCGGGCTGCACTGCTCCTTTATGTAGACAAGACTGTTTTCGATGAGATACACGTCAAAGTCGGCGCTGATTGCCGGCTGGCGATCTCCAACCAGCCTCGCCAGATAATCGCTTACTGACATTGTCTCGGTCCGAATCGGGCTGGATGTGGAGTCAGAAGCCTGCACGAAGGTGGGTGCAAGGTCTGGGGGCTGGGTAACAACTGGCGCCGCTGTTGGACCTGGCATTGACCTTTCGATCGACTCCACCGTGCTACAGGCTAGCAGTGAAGCCACCACCACTATGCCACACAAGACGATAGTTCGTATCAGGCACGGATATTGACCGGAGATAGTCTCGGAAGGCATTTCAGCGCAACTGAGATGGTCGCGGGCCAGCATTTCTGAACCGTGGCGGTGTCCGCGGGCGTTGCGCAGCCGGGAGGATAGTGTCATCACCCCCCCCCCCCCCCCCCCCCCGGAAAATTGGCGGCAAAGGCGCGCCGGCTATCATTCGGCGACGCATCGTTCGACGGGGACATAGCCTGCCTCTCTCTCACATATCTACCGGTTTCTTCACATCGCATAACAGGAGTCCTTTATTAAGGATTTTTAAACAATTAATGTCGTCATCAAACTTTCAGACCTTTAAGTATAAACAACAAAGGATGTTGCCGCAAGGGAATCATAGAGGAATTTTGTCGGTGACAGGACTCGCCTACAGCTTCAGCCGTTTGAATACCCGTTCGGGAACGGCGCGGATGAACAGTCCTCGAAGCGCGCCAGAACCTGCTTGCCAAGATAGAGATGGTTGCCGCTGTGAATACTGCCGGCCGGCGCCGGCATGACCTCCGCCAACGATAATCACGTTGTATTCTTGTGCATGGACACCCATAAGGATAACTATTGTAAACCAGTCGGATAAAAATATTAAGGGGATAGCGCCAAGTATGGAGTTGCCTTGGTCAAGTGTCACGAAGCCTCGATTTCTTCGTTGAGGATGGCTAGATACCGGTGGTAGCTGAACAGCCTGAAGTTTAAATAGCAAAGGATATTGCTACAAGGGGGTGTCGAAACTGCCCTCCCAGACCCGGCCCTCGCCGGTGAACTGGCCGGCGCCGATCGTGGCGATGGCGTAATCAGGTAGCTTCCGCCTCGCTACGCAGACTTCTCTCGTGATGACATCTTGCTCCCCGAAAGCGAAGTCGAGGTTGTCGAAGCCGTACTGCTGGCGATGGCTGGGGAGGTCGTTCATGTCAACCGGGTACAGGTGCAGGAAGAATGTCGGTTCAATGTCCTCCGGGCTGCACTGCTCTTTTACGTAGACAAGACTGTTTTCGGTGAGATACACGTCAAAGTCGGCGTGGATTGCCGGCTGGCGGTCTCCAACCAGCCTCGCCAGATAATTGCTTACTGGCATTGTCTCAACCCGGACCGGCGGGAGCGCATTGTGGGGCAGCATGTACCCGTTCACGCACAGCCCCGTTTGCGTCTTCGACCAGGCTCTGGCGGCAGATTCATCCCCTGGTCCGGCCCAGGACCACACGACCAGTTCACCCGGATCGCATTCCCTGGCGAAGGCCTGTACCAGCCGCTCGTCAACAATCAGCCCGGCGTCGTCCGATTGGTAGTCGAAATGCGGCTCCATCCGCTGCCAGAACCACTCGGAACGACTGGTCTCGCCCGATGACATCTCCGGCGGCTCGGTGGTCAGGAGTCTGAATTGACGTTTGTGCGGTACGTTCTTTCTGTTATGGAGATATGGTGGGCCTTCGAACAGGGTCTCACCCACGTTCGGGCGCTCCAGACGTTTTCGAACCAGGTAATCCCGTACTGCTGGCGGAAGGTGGATCTCGGTTCCTTCCTTTGGGAACCAGATGTTGGCGAAATGGGTAATCCCGTATCGCTGGTAGAACGTGGCCTCGGTTCCTTCCTTTTGAGCGCGCAGGTAACCGTAGGAATTGGCCAGACCGTCCAGGTTCACTACCGGATAGCGCGAGAAATACCCGATGACGCCGGCGTCCCGCGATCCGACCACGCTGTCCCCGGGCAGCACACGGTTCATAACTTGCACACCCATATAAAAAGTAATCTTCATTTTGAGACGGGTTGACTCGGCGACACGGTCAACAAACTGGAATGGCCCCGTGAAGTCCGCCTTGGTAAACAGGAAGGTTATTCCGACAACAACGATGCCCACGCTCAGAATGTTGGCTGCCGAGGGCGATCTCAGGTCGAGGAAACGGCGGATGAAGTGGATGGCGACGTAACATCGTACTGGAACAATCAGCGTCTTCAGCAGGTATGCCGGGACGAAGTACCAGGCATCACTCCCCCAGTTGGGATGCACGGTGAGAACGGTCTGCGCGAACTTGGCGAGGTGGCCCACCGCCAAGCCGAACACGCCCACCAGGAAGGCCAACAGCAGCCGGTCTGTCCGGCCCCTGGAACGGCGGGCGAACCACCAGACCAGAACGACGTAGACGCAAACCTCCAGCGCGACCAGCAGCTCGTAATCGAAGGCGGGAATCTGCAAGACGTCCCGGAAGTTCTGAACGAAGCTGTACCCGCCTTCCTGCTCCCATAACCGCTGCGACCACATCTGTTTGGTCGCGCCGCTCACAGGCATCACGCCGCCGAAGACGAGCCCGTTGTAAGCGAAGTACACGAGGATGCCGGCGACCGCGCCCAGCAGTGGCGCGACGGCGTTCATCGCGAGCGCGGAATGGGCCAACCCTCTTTCCGGGGCGCCGAGGCCCGCCTCTCCCTCGACGAGAGAGGGGAGGGTCGCTTCCCGCCATGACCACTCGATCAGGCACAGCGCCGCCGTCGCCGCCAAGGATATGGCGACGTACTCCAGACGCACCCAAGGCAGGGCGAAGGTGACGGCGGCCAGCAACCACTTCCACCGCATCGGATATCGCGCGAACAGGACCAGCGCAAAAAAGAGCATTCCCAACATGAACAGGGCGGCGGCCGCTTCCATCCCCCTGAATAAGGTGTGGTATTGGTAGAGCAACGGCAGCAATGCGAATAGCAGAATCCAGGGCAGGCGCGCCAACCGGGTGGCCATGGCAACGAGCGCCACGCTGCCGGCGACGAGCATGATCTCGAATGCCTTGATGCCGAACAGCGCAGTTTCCTTGTCGAATACCCAGTAGAACGGCGTGATGAGCAACAGCCATAGAGGATGGTAGCCGTTGGTCCGGGTGATGCCGTCGTCGAAGGTGGAGAACCTGCCCTCGGCGAGGTTATAGGCTATCTGGAAATAATAGAAGGAGTCGTCGGTGCTTACGTCGCGGATGAGGTTGATGAGATCGAAGCGGGCAAGCATGTACCAGGCGAACCCGGCCCCGTAGGCCAGGGTCCCCCCGATGAACAGGATGAACAGCGCGTTGTGCAGCCGAGAGGACAATGTTACCCCCCCACATCTCATACCCAGACAACTAGCGACGAAAGTGCGCCAGCTATCATTCGACGTGGTGTCGTTCGGCATGATCCTGTTGTTTCTTTCCTGTTCTCTCATGGGGAGATCACAGCGCGAGCCTCCGCGACAGTTCGAAGGCGAAGCTGGGCGGCGCCCCAGCTGCCGTAGCGCGGGCCGGTCGGACCCGCCTGGCGGCCAAGGCAGCCAGGACGGCCTCCGTGCCGGCATGACCCCCACCAACGATAATCACGTCGTATTCTTGTGCAGGGATACCCATAAGGACAACTATTGTAAACCGGTCAGATAAAAATATTAAGGGGATAGCGCCAAGTATGGGGTTGCCTTGGCCAGGTGTCACGAAGCCTCGGTTATAGGACTCGCCTACAGCTTCAGCCGTTTGAATACCCGTTCGGGAACGGCGCGGATGAACAGCATGATCAGGCGCCAGACGCGGCGTACGTAAACGACGTCGCGGCGCCGGTGAACCGCCGTGAGAACCGCAACGGCGACTGCCTCGGGCGTCGCGGTCAGCCGCGGCGGCAGGGCCATCCCGTCAGTCATGCGCGTGCGTACAAAACCGGGCTTGACCGTCACGACATGGACGCCAGACGCAGCCAGCCGGTTGCGCAGGCCGGACAGGAACGCGGTGAACCCCGCTTTCGCCGAACCATAGATATAGTTCTCGGCGCGGCCCCGCTCGCCCGCCACCGAGCTGACGCCGACCAGGATGCCGCTGCCGCGCCGCTCGAACCGCTCGGCCAGCGCGCCCATCAGGAGCGCGGGACCCACGTAGTTGGTTCGCATCACCCGCTCCGCGGCGACACTGTCCCGCTGGCTTTCCGCTTGATTGCCGAGCAACCCGACGACGCACACAGCCACGTCGGGCAGGGAATCGAGCATGTCGAGCAACGAGACGCCACCGTCTTCATCGAGCGCATCGCACCGGCGCCCGGTCACGGCGACCCCTGTGCGCACCCGGATGTCCCGCATCTCTCTCTCCAGCCGCGCCGGGTCACGCGCCGCGAGCTGCAACGCATAGCCAGCGTCCGCCAGCTTGCGCGCAATGGCGCGACCGATGTCCGATGTGGCCCCGATCACCAACGCTGTCTTGATTTTTTCATTCACGCGTAATCACCTAAGCGTATCATTCAGGCGGATTCCCCCTCCCAGGGGCGATGGATATCGCCTTCGACCCCGGCGTGTACTGACCAGTGCGGACCGGTCATCTTCCTGTTCATGCGGTTCAAGGCGCAGCCTGCCCGTCACCTGACGGCCCGGCGAGGTCGAAGCCGCCGTTCCAGATCTGGCCGTCGCCGTTGAACTGGCCGGTGCGGACTGCGGCGATGGCGTAGGCGAAATCAGTCAGCTCCCGCCGCGCTACGCAGACTCCTCCCTCAATGAGAAGGTGGTTCCTGAAGACAAAGTTGAAGCCGTCGAAGCCGCGCTGCTTGCGGTGGCTGGGGAGGTCGTTCACGTCAACCGGATCCACGTGAAGGAAGAATTCGGGTTCAACGTCCTCCGGGCTGCATGGGTCCCTGACGTAGATGAGGCTGTCTTCAACGAGATACACGTCCCAGTCGGAGCGGATGACCGGATCACCGGCATCTTCGACCATTCTTTCCACCGCTCTCAATTCGGTGAGGTTTCCCCAAAAATGGTTCCGGCCGCCGATCTGATGACCCACACTAATCTGGTCGGTGGGGTACTCGGGGAGCTGAAAGACCATCAAGCACTTCCCGTCAAACTTTACGCCCTTCTCGCCAAAGTCGAAATACACAGTGCGCCGATTCCGTCCCTGCTGCTTGACATATACCGGTAAATTGTTCGCGTCAACTGGAGCCAGGGAAAGCACGAAACGGTTAGATACGTCCTCGGGTTCACAAGATTCGTTGACGTAAGTCAGCGTTTTTTCCGATTCGTTGTGGTACAGGTCAAAGCCACTGCCGCTGACGACCGGAGAACCGGCCACCGCATCCCGGTAGATTTGGCGGTAGGCGTCGGCGGTGGTATCGTCCACTGCCGACAGGTTGAGGGCCGCAACGCTCAGGACGGGGTTGTTATATACCTCGCGACGGTAGACGATCGGAGCAAATACCGCTACTTTCCTTCTGTGAAAGTCGTTGTTAAAGTGGTTGGTGACGTAGAAATCGGCGATGGCCTCTCCTTCGCCGGTAAGCGCTATCCGCTGCCGGTCCGACTCTGGAAGGAACGCGCGATTCCGATAGTCATGGTTGTTAATCGCCCTCACTTGTATCAGGACGTCCGGATACGTTTCCATCAGCCAGCGCAGGCCGTCCAGGTAAGCAGTCCCCCAGTATTCCACCGGATACTGGTCGCCGAGGCGCCCCGGCGTTTCCCGGTCCACCAGGAAATTGAAATATGCTTGCTGATAGGGATGAATCCGAACCATCTGCAGGACAACGAGGAAAATACCCGCTCCCACGAGGGTGTACGCCGTCGCGCGGACGACTGTACGCCCCGAGACCGAGGCCAGCCAATGCAGCCCGAACGCGGCCAGGGCGCAAAACGGCGCGTAGAGGAAGTAGGTCTGTCGCCAGCCGTTGTACATTGAGGGAGTAACCACGACAACGGCGACCCAAGTCATAAGCAGGATGCCGATTAGCAGGAAGCCGAATTTCAGGTCGGCGTGGCCCAGGATGTCCCGGGGATTGGCCCAGCCGCGCCGGAGGACGGCGATTATTCCGGCAACGCCCAGCAGGAGCGCGACCGGCGGGGTCGTAATGGCGATCCAGGTTGGGATGTAATGGGCCGGCAGATCGTTTCCGATTATCAACTCGCCCTGGAACAGTTGGGGGAACATGGTCGGGTGATGGGCCAGCGTGGCAAACATCTCGACGGTACGCTCGATAGGGTTAGCCCAGAGGTAGGGAAGGGTAGCGTAAAGGACGAACATTGCGGCCAGGGTGAACGCGCCGCCGGTGATTAACGCGTGTTTTCTGCCCCTCCCCCCCCCCGCGTCAAAGAGCAAGTCCAGGGCGCGTACGGCAAGCACGGCGGCGAACAAGACCACGCCCAAAATGCGAATGTTGATGAGAATGCCGACGGCCAGGCCGCACAGCAGAAACGCCCCCACCGTATCTTTGCTGAAGGCCCGGTGCGTCAGGAACAGGGCGACCATAAACATAGCGGCCAAGGGTAGGTCTTTGGTGTTGACGAAGGATTCAGCGTACAGTCGAGGTTGCAGCAGGAACAGCAGCATAGCGAACAGCGCGATGACCGTACTGCCGAACAGCCGGCGTGTCAGCAAATAGCAGAAGAAGCCACCCGCTATGAAGAACAGGTGGCTCAGGATGTGGCGGCTAAGTAAGATGGCGCGGGTGTCGTCTTGCAGTCCCAGGACGCGCTCGACAATCAAGAGCGGCATCTCGAAGGTCGTGCCGTAAAACTTATCGTGATTGCTCAGAAGTTCGTCGTCCTGGCCGAGAACGTAGCTGATCGTCTCCAGGGCAATGTCGCGCTGATAGAACTCGTCCCACGATACGCCGTAGTCGTCGACGACAGCGACTCCTACCGCGGTGAAGACCGCGCATACGGCGAGTGCCCAAACCGGATGCGGAGCTTGGGATACGCGGAAGCAAAACGCCCCCGATAGCGCTCGAACCCTCAAGTATCCCCCAAATTTTGACAGCCTGAATGATGCCGAAGACACTCCCGAACAACGCTCCTGAGATGTCTCCCCTTGGTCGTACCTTGCCAGGACATCTGGACGTGCGCTATCACATCGGGCGCTTGATGCGTGCCTTGGGCTGGAGTCCGCAGAAACCCACGCGGTGCGCCCTGGAGCGCGACGAGACGGCGATTGCCACCTGGATCAAGTCCGATTAGCCCAGGTCTTCCTTCCACCCTACGCACCGGAATTGAACCCGATCGAATACCTGTGGGGATGCCTCAAGGCGAACTCTCTTGCGAATCTTGCGATACCCGACATCGACGAACTCGCCGACGTGGTTCGTTCCCATGCCCGATCGCTGCAGCATCGCTCCGACCTGCTCAAATCCTTCGTTCGTCATAGTCCGCTTTCTTTGCGTCTCAAACAGGACTTTGTTTATGCAGATGTCAATAGTAGAGCAGCGGCCAGTAGAAGTCAAGCGGACGGTACTCGAAATGGTCGCCCCCGCCCCGCATCTCATACCCGGACAACTAGCGGCAAGGGCGCCCCGGCTATCATTCGACGCCGTGGGACATATCCTTCCTCTCTCTTGAAGGGGAGATCACAACGCGAGCCTCCGCGACAGTTCGGAGGCGAACCTGGGCGGGGCCCCGGCTGCCGCAGCGCGGGCCGTCTCGAAGGCGCCGTATTGGGGATAGCCTTCACGCACCCGTTCCGGCGCGCAACGGGCGTCCTTGGCGAGATAGACGCGCCCGCCGTGCCGATGGGTCACCTCGTCGAGCGTGTCGAGCAGTGCCAGCGTGCCCTTGCGTAACGGAAAGTCGAGGGCCAAGGTATAGCCTTCCATGGGGAACGACATCAATCCGTCTCCGGCGGGGCCGAACAGCTTCAACACCGCGAGAAAGGAACCCTGCCTGGCTGCGGCGATACGCTCCAGCAGGGCGGCGATGCCGGTGGCGCTCTCGTCCCTGGGCAGTACGCACTGGTACTGGACAAACCCTTTTCGCCCGTAGAGGCGATTCCACGCCTCGATCCGATCGAGGGGAAAGAAGAACGGATCGAAATGGACTGGTCGCGGCCCGGCGCGTGTACGCCCCCGTCGGTAGTACAGTTCGTTGAAGAGGCCGACCGAGAAGCGGTTGAGCAGAACGGACGGCGTATCTATCGGAACCGCAAGTTTGCCCGCGGGCGCCGGGCGCAAGGGCACAGGAGCAAACCGCGCCGGCAGCGCGTCGCGGTCCATGAATTTTCCGCGCATCACCAGCGCGCGGCCCAACTTCGCGCCTCGCGCCAGGCAGTCTATCCAGGCTACGCTGTAGGGCCAATCCCGGGACGCCTCAAACAAGGACATGGTCTCGTCCAAGTCACCCGTAGCCAAGGTTTCCTCCATCACGAAGGCGGTCTCGATCGGCCATAGCCGGAAGCTCGCGGAGAGGATCACGCCGGTCAGTCCCATGCCACCGAGGGTCGCGCGAAAGAGGTCGGCGCGTTGCGCGCGGCTGCACTCCCGTATCTCGCCGTCCGCGGTCGCCAACGTCAACGCTTCCACGTGCGCGCCGAAGGTCCCGTCGCGGTGATGGTTCTTGCCGTGCACATCCGCGGCGATCATGCCGCCGACGGTGACGAACCTGGTGCCCGGAACCACCGGCGGGAACCAGCCCCGCGGTACGAACGTCTCCAGGATATCCACTAACAGCACGCCAGCCTCGCAGGTCAGGAGACCGGTCTCGGCGTTGAACGCCTGCATCCGGTTCATCGCCAGCATCGAGAGCGTCAAGTCCGGGTTGAGCGCGGCGTCGCCGTAGGACCGCCCATTGCCGCGGGCGATCAAAGTATCGCCGCGCCGAAGCATGCCGGACGCATCTTCCCACTTGCGCAGGCTTTCCAACCGGCAATCGAGCGCCGGGTACCGCCCCCAGCCGGAGAGCTTCACGGCGCTGCCTCCCGGAAGACGAAGCGCCGGTCGAGGTGGTACTTGGCAACGTATCCGACGGCGAGGCCGAGGACGGCTCCGATGTAGCGCATGTAAGGCGCATCCCCGAACCTATCGAATGCCAGCTCGGTTCCCCAGAAAATAAAGGTCGTCAACACACCCGTCAGTGAATAGCCGGTGAACTTGACCGAGTGATCGCGTAGCGAGGTCGACCGGTCCTGGAATATCCAACGCTGGTCGAGGTGGTACTTGGTGACCAGCCCGGTGAGGGTACCCGCTGCCATGGCCGCGTACAGTTCGTAGCGGCCGGTGTACAGCATACTGCCGGCATATTGAGTTGAGACGTTGACTGTCGTCGCGGCCGCGGCAAAGGCGGCGTAACGCAGGGCAAGAGTCAAAGATGACAAGCGGGCGGTCATCACAGCGTCGCTGCGAATATGGCCAAAATACCGAAGGCGGTCAGCCAACTTGTCTTGTCGTTTAGCGCGAATGCTACCGGGTCATCATCGACGACTCCGCGATTAGCGAGCAACGTTATGCGTCCCAGCCAATAGATCAGCAAGGGGCAGATTAGCCACAGGAGTTCCGGCCGGGCATAGCGCTCGCTCACTTCCGGGCTACTGATGTAAAGAGTGAGAACCACTACCGAGGCAAAGCTGCTGGCCGCGCCTAATGCCGCCATCACGGGGAGGTCTTCAACAAAATAGGCGCGACCACTGGCCGCGAACTGGTTGGACTCGCGCAGCGCGTAAAGCTCGCTTTGGCGCTTGACGATGGCCAAAGCTAAAAAGACGAAAATGAAAAAAGCCAGGAACCAGGGTGACAACGGGACCGAGACCGCCGCCGCGCCGGCGAGTACGCGAAGGGTATAGAGCATGGCAAGTGCGATGACATCGACGAAGGTCTTGCGTTTGAGCAACAGCGAGTAGGCAAGCGTCACAACCAGGTAGAGCAAGACGTAAAGTCCCGCCATGACGGATAACCCGAAGGCCATGGCAAGTCCGGCTACCGCCAGCGCCGCGCTTAAGGCCATCATCGGCAACAACGGCGCTTTTCCTGCCGCCAGCGGACGCCGGCGCTTGTTCTCGTGTCGGCGGTCGTGCGGGAGATCGAGCAGGTCGTTCAACAGGTAAGCGCCCGAAGCGCAGGCCGACAGCGCCGCGAACATCCCGACCGCCACCAGGTAAAGCCCGGCCTGGGTCTCGTGCGCCGCAATGAGGGGAGCGAATACTAACAGGTTCTTGACCCACTGGTGCGGGCGCAAGGCCCGCAAACAGTCAAGCGGATGGCCGCCAGGCCCCGGAAGAAACCGGGCCTGCTCATCCAGCGCCTGCACTTGCCGCGCAAGGCCCGCCGGGAGGTTGACTCCGATTGCCCGCCGCGCCCTTGTCCAGACGGCCAGGTCACGCCGCTCATTGCCGACGTAATCGAATCCGCCCTCGCCGAATCGATTGACCAGGGCGTTTGCCTTAACCTGGCCGACCAGGTTGGCGCGTCCGTCCGAGGCAAGACAGCCCGCCGCTCCCACGGTTTCGGCGAGGGGAGCGACCACGAGCTCATCGGCGGCTGAAGCCAGCCACACCTCGCGTCCCGCCGCCTTGGCCGCGGCGATTTCGTCCAACACGGCCGGGTTCAGCGCCAGCGTCGCCACCGGCAACGGAACCGCCTGCGCGACCTTGCGTTTCAGTGCGGCGCGACCCTTGGCGAACCAGAAAGGCAGGGCGAACAGGCTGAGCGGGGAGACAGCAATCAGCCGGATGAGGCCCTCGATTAACAGGTCGCCGTTGACCAGCGAACCATCCACATCGACAACTAACGTTACCGCGGTCTCAGTTTCAGGGGAAGTCGGCATGGCAAAACAAGTGCATGAAAATTAAAGCCAAGTATGCCAGAGAGTTACAGTAGAACCAAGACAAATGTCTCCTCCATAGCAGTTCCCGATATTGACTTATCCGCCTCGACGAAGTATTTTCAACAATCTATGAAGTTGCTGGGTGGCCCGGTTGAAAGTGAGCGCCCGGCGATCGCCCGGTTTGAAGAAAAATGTGCATGCGAGCATACAATGAGTTCGAGCAATAAAGAATTATATGACGCCTTGATTGAGGGCGATACCAGTAAAGAAAGGGCCACAGAAGCCGCTCGGTCAGTGCAGGAAAGCAGTCAGACTGAACGCCTGAAAAACATTGACAAGCATCTCGTGCTTGTCGAAACCAGACTTGGCGCCATTAATCGGTTGTTATGGATCGTTATCGCCGGTACCGCCGGTATTCTTAAGGAAAGCCCATGAGCGGTAATTACATCGATGAACATTTAGATGAAATTCGTGGTGAATTCAAATTGCTGGATCATTGGGTTTACCTGAATGCCGCGGACCAAATGGTACCGGGTAATTACTGGCTGACCGCGGTTCGTGATTTCTATAATTTCGTCGAGTATGGCCGCATGGAAGATATTCCCGCCGCGGACATAGCGACCCATCCTTTTCTGCTGGCCAAATGGGATGAAAGTATCCGCCGCGGCGCCCAATTCATCAATGCCGACAAGGATGAGGTCACGAATACCTATCGACCGGCCATTACCGCAAACCTCATTCTCTATAACATGCTTGAATGGTCGGCAGGGGACAATGTGGTGATTACCGACCTGTCCTATCCTTCCATTCCCTATATCCTGCAAGACCTGAAACGTCGTTACGGCATTGAGATCAGGGTCGTTCGCAACGTCGAGGGTGAGATCCTCATGGAGGACATGGAAAAACTGGTGGATGACAAAACTAAAATGGTAATTGTCGATCGCACCACGGCTTTTTGTGGTTTTACCTTCGACATGAAGGAGGTATCCCGCATTGCCCATGCCCGCGGCGCCCTGGTGCTTGATGACGCCATGCAAACCCTGGGCGCGGTGGATATAGACGTAAAAGAGGATGACGTCGATTTTTTGGTGTCAGGGGCCTATAAGTGGCAATGCGGCCCGGAAGGCGCCGGCATTTTTTACATCAAGCGCGCCGTCATGGAGCAAATTGACGCCCGTTTCCGTAATTACATCTGGGCGGATATTCCCGGCCCTATCCCCTTCGCGAACAAGGATCATGACACCCTGGACAGCTGGACCTACCCGCCGGTGAATAACGCAAACCGGTTTTCCCAGGATGTCACCATCGGCCCGTCCCTGTTCGGCTGGGTGGCCACCCTGAAATTTTATGAAAAAATCGGAATTAAAAACGTGGAAGAACGGGTACGCCGGCTGGGCGCTTACACTATTGAAAGACTCCAGGAAATCGGTTGCCGGGTTACCTGCCCCACGGACCCGAAAAAACGCCACGGACTGATCACCTACACGACCGGGGATTACGACAAAGACACAGCTTTTTTCCAACGTTGCGCCGCGCCGGGACGGTGCAGGAAACCGGTAAAAATATCCATGCGCACCCTGGGCGGCATCGGCAATTTACGTATCAGCGCACATTTCTTCAATACCGAAGCGGACATCGATTACCTCATCGACCTGCAAAAACAGGCAATGTAATAATCGACTCGCTCCCGGTGCCGGGTTTGTTTTCTGCCTATTTGAATTTTGAGAAACGTGCGTCAATCTCCGGTTTTAACTCAGAGGTGGCCCCATTTATCTGAACAACATTTTTCATTTCTTAAGTGGATCCGCAGCCCCTGTTATGCCGCCTCCTGTGAAGGCAGCAAGTTAAAGTAAACCTGATCCGGTGTTTGCCGGTCAAGTGTTGAGTGTGGCCGTCGCCGGCCAGACAGTAAGCAATCGCCCGACCGACATCGGATGTGGCTCCGATCACCAGCGCGGTTCTGATTTTATTTCCCTCTTGCATGTAAACGAGCAACCAGCATATATAACATCAACTCGGACTCCGTCCAGAAGAAGTTACCGAATTCCACCAGAGGATCATCAACGGCGTTGGCGCGAATCTGGGCAATGTCGAATCCTGCCCGCGTACAGACACGACGATCGTGCAAACCTGAAAACAGGTCGTCCAGCGTCAAATCGGGAAAGGCATGGATGAAATCCCGGGAATGCAGCGCTTGAAGATCGGCCGGAAGATCGGAATACGAATCAATCCTGCCGCCATAGGAACGACGGGTAAAAGGCAGGGTGTTACCGCCAAACAATAGCAGGCAGAGGGCCGAGAGGCGCAAAAGGAAAGAGCGCCGGTTCATTTCGGTCTTCCTGCCAAATGGTCCGCCAACCGAAGCGAGAGCGCGAGAATGGTCAAGGTTGGACTGGCTGCCCCTGCGGCCGGGAACAAAGAAGATCCGGCAACGTACAAATTCCGCACGCCATGAACCTGGGCATGAGCGTCGGTCACGGAAACGGTAGGGTCATTTCCCATCCGTGTCGAGCCTATCATATGGCCGCCCCCATCGTCGATGTTTTGCACGTTCCTCGGAACACCCAGGCGGCCGAGACCGGAACGTATCAACTCGGCATTGACGTAATCGTATATGTTTTCCTGGAAGCTGAACCTGATAGTAGCGTGGGCAATGGGCTGGCCCAGGAAGTCCCGCCGGGTATTCGAAAGAGCAATTTTATTTGTTTCGAGCGACGACATTTCCGCACGAACGTTCATGACTGCCATGACAGACCGTCTGTTGCGGCCAAGGATGTTTGTCGCCGACGGTGTCGGGGCAAATATCTCGAACGTCGCCGAGAGCAAGTGATTCGCATTGGAGAAATCGGAGGACAGGGCAATGGCGTGACGAATCCCGGTTCCGGATATACGCTTGCCTTTGACATGCTGAAACGTCTGTTCATCCAGAATGATGGGGGCGTAATCGTATATGTGAGGATGCTGACAGAAGTACGATCCGACGGGGAGCGCACTCTCCCGAGGGAGAGAGAGTTGAAGCAGGCGGGCATTCTGAATACCACCGGCGGCGACTGCGATCCTGTTCCCGAATATTTCTGCGGGAGCTGCTCGATTCCTGGATGATTCCCGGACGGAAACGCTTGAGGCGACCCCGTTGTTCATGCCTATATTCGTCACCGTGTGATTGAACAATACGTCGACGCTCGTGCTTTGTGTCAACCAATCTCGAAACAGAGCGTTAAACCGTCTTGGCGAGCTGATATAGTACGGCTTGTAGACAAGATTCGTACTGCCGGGGAAGGGTGTCTCCGGATGCGTGTGGACCTCTCTGGGCAGGCTGAGGATGTCAGCGGCTTCGGGGTAATACACCTGGAGCTCGTCATACGCGAACGGCCATTCGCCGTTCGAGAAGGCGCGCCTCTCCAGCACGGCACACCAGCCGCTCCATATGGAGGATGTGCCTCCGAAGATACGCTGACTATGTTTGGAGTAACGGTAAGAAGGGTAGTCACCGCTCGCGTCTACCAGGGAAAGCTGCTGGGCCTTGCCTTTCATGTTCGATCGGGAACCGCTTTCTATGATCAGCGTTCGGCTGGTCGTGAGGTCGTCATATCGGCGCGCCAGAGTCAATCCGGCGGGGCCCGATCCGATGACGATCAAGTCATATGGTTGTCTCAGGCTATCGATGCCGACTTCCACGTGCAGTCTTCCTCTCGACCGAAGATTCAGCGTCTCACAGCGCGAGCCGGCGCGAGAGCGCAGAGGCAAACCTGGGGGGGGGGGGGGGGGGGGGGGGGGGGGAGCGCCGGCCGTCTCGGCACGGATCGCCTCGAAGGCGCCGAGCCGGGGATAGCCTTCGCGCAGCCGTTGCGGTGCACAGCAAGCGTCCTTGGCGAGATAGACGCGCCCGCCGTGCCGATGGGTCATCTCGTCGAGCGTGTCGAGCAGCGCCAGCGTGCCCTTGCGTAACGGAAAGTCGAGGGCCAAAGTATAGCCTTCCATGGGGAACGACATCAATCCGTCTCCGGCGGAGCCAAACAGCTTCAGCACCGCGAGGAAGGAGCCCTGCCCGGCTGCGGCGATACGCTCCAGCAGGGCGGCGATGCCGGTGGCGCTCTCGTCCTTGGGCAGTACGCACTGGTACTGGACAAACCCTTTTCGCCCGTAGAGGCGATTCCACTTGGACAGGGTGGTTTTGCCGCACTGGCGGGGACCCGTCAGCAACAGGATTTTCTTGCCCAATTCTTCCGAAAGCGCTTTGTTCAAGTATCTTTCCATGGGAAAAAGCCCGGTTGATTTTGCTTGGCATTTTTCATGGAACTGACGAAAAGTCAAGTCTGATTGTCAGTTGGGTGAAAAATAGGCGGCGGCTTTATATGGCTCGCTGCGAAGTTGAAGGGGGGATGGCGGGATCCTGATAAAAGTGTAACCTGCAATAATGCCGGGCGCTTCAAGCGGCGCTGCTCAGGCTCGCGCGCGGTTGCGGCCTTAGCCGGCGGCGTCTTTTAGCTGGGCGACCTTGTCCGTGGCTTCCCAGGTAAAATCGGGTTCTTCGCGGCCGAAGTGGCCGTAAGCCGCGGTTTGTCGGTAGATGGGTCTCAGCAGGTTGAGCGCCCGGATGATGGCTTTGGGGCGCAGGTCGAAAATATCCCGGATCAAGGCTTCGATTTGCGTTTCCGGGATGACGTTCGTGCCGAATGTGTTGATCATCAGGCTGACCGGTTGGGCGACGCCGATGGCATAAGCCACCTGGACTTCGCATTTATCGGCCAGGCCGGCGGCGACGATATTCTTTGCCACGTAGCGTCCCGCGTAGGCTGCCGAGCGATCGACTTTTGACGGGTCCTTGCCGGAAAACGCGCCGCCGCCGTGATGCGCAACCCCGCCGTATGTATCCACGATGATTTTTCTGCCGGTAAGACCGCAATCACCCACAGGCCCGCCGATGACAAAGCGGCCGGTGGGATTGACCAGGTAACGGGTATCAGGGGAGATCATATCGCCGGGGAGGACCGGTTTAATGATCTCTTCAATCACTGCTTCGGTAATATCGTCATGGCTGATTGCGTCTTCATGCTGGGTTGACAACACAACTGTATCGACGGCAACGGGTTTGCCATCGTCATATTGGACGCTGACCTGGGATTTTGCATCCGGTCTCAGCCAGGGGAGAACGCCGGATTTTCTCACTTCCGCTTGTTTTTTTACCAGCCGGTGCGCATAAGTAATCGGAAACGGCATCAGCACATCGGTTTCATTACAGGCATAGCCGAACATCAGGCCCTGGTCGCCGGCGCCTTGATCCAGGTCAACCCCTTCACCTTCATTCACCCCCTGGGCAATGTCCTGTGATTGTTTATCCAGTGAAACCAACACTGCGCAACTATCTGCATCAAATCCCACATCTGAACTGGTGTAGCCTATGTCCCTGATAGTCTTCCTGACCACTTCGGAGTAATCCACGTTCCCCCGCGAGGTGATTTCACCGGATAACACGACCATGCCCGTATTAACCAGGGTCTCGCAGGCAACCCGTGATTGACTATCCTGCTCCAACAAGGCATCTAAAATGGCATCGGATACCTGGTCGGCAACCTTATCGGGATGGCCCTCTGAAACTGACTCCGAGGTAAACAGGTAATTCATAAACAAGATTCTTGACTGATCGGGGTGCTTATTCTAACCGGTTATGATAAGATTTCAATAGTGCAGGTAGTCGCGTGGCCTGCCCTTGAGCAAAGCGAAGGACTCGGAATGACAGCCCCTTCGCGCCGCTCGGAGTGACGGCTTCTTGGCTTTGTTCAGGGTGATGGCTTCTTCGCGTGACCCGTCCTCGAACAAACAAGATCCACAGCCAAACGCATCAGCAACTTATTCGATTAAGACCAAAGGGGACAAGCCATGCCTTCCAGGCGTCAACTTGCCAATGCAATCCGGGCATTAAGCATGGATGCGGTACAACGCGCCAATTCGGGACACCCCGGCGCCCCTATGGGCATGGCGGACATTGCCGAGGCGCTGTGGAATGATTTTCTCAGGCATAATCCCGATAATCCCGAATGGGTTGACCGGGACAGGTTTGTCATGTCCAACGGGCATGGTTCCATGTTGCTGTATTCCATCCTGCACCTGACCGGTTATGACTTGCCCCTGGAAGAGCTTGAAAATTTTCGACAACTCCACTCGAAAACACCCGGTCATCCTGAATACGGTCTTACCCCCGGCATAGAAACCACTACGGGGCCCTTAGGTCAAGGCCTCGCCAATGCTGTAGGCATGGCCATTGCGGAACGCGCCTTGGCCGCGCAATTCAACCGGGATGACCTGGATATCGTCAACCATCATACCTACGTGTCGGTGGGTGACGGCTGCCTGATGGAAGGGATTTCCCACGAAGCCTGTTCACTGGCGGGTACCCTGGGCCTGGGCAAGCTCATCGCCATCTACGACAGTAACGGCATTTCCATTGACGGCGAGGTGGCAGGCTGGTTTACCGAAAACATTCCACAGCGGTTCAATGCCTACCAGTGGCACGTGATTGACGGCGTTGACGGCCATGACGCCGAGGCGATCAAGCAGGCCATTTCAGCTGCCCGGGCCGTCACCGATAAACCGAGTATCATCTGCTGTAATACGATCATCGGTTGGGGTTCGCCCAACAAACAGGGCAAGGCCTCTTCCCACGGCGCGGCCCTGGGGAAAGATGAGGTGGCCCTGGTAAGGGAAACCATTGATTGGCCCCATCCCGCATTTGAAATTCCCGAGGACATCTATCGCGGTTGGAACGCCCGGCAGCGGGGCGAGGAGCTTGAAACAGCCTGGAAGGAGAAATTCGCCGCCTACCAGAAGCGTTATCCGGGTGCAGCGAAAGAGTTTTTACGCCGGACCCGCCGGGAACTGCCGGCGAATTGGCGGGAGTTATGCGCCGATTACCTAAGAGCTACGGACAAGAAAGCGGAGAGTATCGCCAGTCGCAAGGCCTCGCTGAATACACTGAACGCTTATGGGCCTGTCTTGCCGGAATTAATCGGCGGCTCGGCTGACCTGACCGGCTCCAACCTTACCCTTTGGGACGGCTCTACAGTCATCGATAAGGCATCCGCCGCCGGGAATTATCTCTATTACGGCGTCAGGGAATTCGCCATGGCCGCCATCAACAACGGCATCGCCTTGCACAAGGGTTTTATTCCCTACGGCGGCACGTTTCTCATTTTTACGGAATACGCCAGAAATGCGCTGCGCCTGGCCGCGTTGATGAAGTTGCGAAGTATTTTTGTCCTGACCCACGATTCGATCGGCCTCGGTGAAGACGGCCCTACCCACCAGGCGGTGGAACAGGCCGCCACGTTACGCCTGGTCCCCAACATGTCGGTTTGGCGGCCAAGCGATTCGGTCGAGACCGCAGTCGCCTGGAAATTCGCAGTGGAAAACCTGGAAAAGCCCACCGCTTTGTTGTTGTCCCGTCAAACGTTGCCCTTCATAAAGCGATCCGAACAGCAGATCGATAATATCGAACGAGGGGCCTACGTCCTGGTGGAACCCGGGGACGAACCGGAAGCGATCATTCTGGCCACCGGCTCTGAAGTCGCTATTGCAATTGAGGCGGCAAGGCAATTAAACGATGCCAACCGGCGCATTCGCGTCGTTTCCATGCCTTCAACGGACGTGTTCGACATGCAACCGGAGGATTACCGCGAGGAAGTTTTACCGTCTGCCTGCCGCAAGCGCATTGCCGTTGAAGCCGGCATTCCCGATTACTGGCGAAAATATGTCGGCCTTGATGGTAAGATATCAGGCGTCCCGACTTTTGGCGAGTCAGCCCCCGGAAGTGACGTATTTGAACATTTCGGCATCACCGTGGACGGATTGCTTGGGCTGCTCGAAGCGTACCTGTAAAGTCTTCACAGATATTGATCACTACCTGGAGCTATACACAATGACCATAAGAGTTGGAATTAACGGATACGGCAGAATCGGCAGGAACATTTTACGCGCCCTGTATGAAAGCGGTCGCACTGACGAGATCCGGATCGTCGCAGTCAATGACCTGGGGAATGCCGATACCAATGCCCATTTGACCCGCTATGATACGGCCCATGGCAAATTCCCCGGAACGGTTTCCGTAGATGGCGATTTCATGTTGGTCAACGGCGACAAGATACAGGTTTTGTCCGAACGGGATCCGGCGAAACTGCCCTGGAGTGAACTCGGCGTAGACGTCGTGCATGAATCCACCGGGTTTTTCGCCAGCAAGGAAAAAGCCGGCGCGCACCTTCAGGGGGGCGCGAAAAAAGTCATTATTTCCGCGCCCGGCGGCAGCGACGTGGACGCGACCATCGTTTACGGCGTCAACCATCAAGTCCTCAAACGAACAGACACCGTTATTTCCAACGCGTCATGCACAACGAATTGCCTGGCCCCGGTCGCCAAGGTACTGCACGAACATATCGGTTTAGTGAACGGTACCATGACAACCATACATGCCTATACCAATGACCAGGTGTTGACCGACGTCTATCATTCCGACTTGCGCCGCGCCCGTTCCGCCACCCTGTCCATGATACCCACGAAAACCGGCGCCGCGGCCGCCGTCGGCCTGGTGTTGCCGGAACTGAACGGCAAGTTGGACGGCTATGCGGTGCGCGTGCCCACCATCAATGTCTCGGTGGTGGACTTGAGTTTTCTGGCGGCCCGCGACACGTCCCATGAAGAAATCAACGCCATCATGCGCGAAGCCGCCGCCGGACCCTTGAACGGGGTCCTGGCTTATAATGACGCGCCGCTGGTTTCCATTGACTTCAACCATGATCCGGCATCGGCGACCTATGACGCCTCATTGACCAAAGTCATTGAAGGAAAAACGGTGAAGGTTGTCGCCTGGTACGACAACGAATGGGGCTTTTCCAACAGGATGCTCGATACAACGGTTGCGCTGATGAATGCCGAATAATCCGCCGGATAGTGTATTGCTTGCCCCTGAAGATATTTCCGGGGATACTCCCGGCTTCATCACCCTGGATGATTTGGCGCTGACGCGTAAGAAGCTCCTGATCAGGGTCGATTTCAACGTGCCGCTCAGCGCCGGCGTCATTCAAGACGACACGCGCATTCGAGCATGCTTGCCTGTTCTGCAACGCCTGACTGCCGATGGCGCCGCGGTCATTTTAGTTTCCCACTTGGGCCGACCGCAGGAAGGGCGCTACGACCGCGCTTATTCCCTGGCGCCGGTGGCCGCGCGCCTTTCGACTTTGTTGAATAAAAAAGTGCCGCTGGTTACGGATTGGCAGGCCGGACTGACGCTAAAACCCGGTGAGGCAGTCATGTTGGAGAACATCCGCTTCATGCAGGGAGAGGCGGCAAATGCCGACGGTCTCGCCCGCCGCCTGGCGAACCTGTGCGATATTTACGTCAATGATGCCTTTGCCACGGCCCATCGCGCCCAGGCCTCGACTCACGGCGTAGCCAGGTATGCCCCGGTGGCCTGCGCCGGCCCCACGTTGCTTGCCGAAATAGAGATGATCACCAAGGCCCTCAAGGACCCGCAGCGCCCGCTGGTCGCTATCGTAGGCGGCGCCAAGGTTTCGACAAAGCTGATGGCGCTGGAAAACCTGATCAAAAAGGTTGACCGGTTACTCGTCGGCGGTGGTATAGCCAACACGTTTTTAGAAGCGGCCGGTTTGAGCGCCGGCAATTCGCTTTACGAAGCGGACTTGGTTGCCAACGCGGGAAAGATTCTTGAATATGCTGAAAACCACGCTAAGGAAATCCCCTTGCCGATAGACGTGGTCTGTGCAAAATCTCTCTCGAAAGAGGCCGATGCGCAAACCAAATCCATTGAAAACGTCGCTGCCGATGATTTGATTTTGGACATAGGGCCGCGAACAATCGAGATCAATAACCGGATCATCGCCTCTGCCGGGACTGTTTTGTGGAACGGCCCCGTCGGTGTATTCGAGATTGAACAATTCGCCGGCGGCACTGCCGCCCTGGCCCGGGCAATTGCCGCAAACCGGGGATTTTCCATTGCCGGCGGCGGCGACACTTTATCAGCCATTGCCCGGTTTGGCGTAGGGGAAGACATTTCTTATATCTCAACCGGCGGTGGGGCCTTCCTGGAATTATTGGAAGGAAAAACACTGCCAGCCGTCGCAATTTTACAGGAAGCCGCCCGGGGCAACTTGTCTCCCTCTCCCCCTGTCTCAAAAGCCCCCGGCGCCAATTCTGAAATCATGATTCCGAAAATACATGCGTAGAACAAAAATTATTGCAACATTAGGCCCCGCCACCGATAAACCGGGGATGATGGAAAAACTGGTTGAAGCCGGCGTGGATTTGTTCCGAATAAATTATTCCCACCAGACCCATCTCGAACATAAGGAACGGGTTCAGGCTATATTGGCTATCACTAAAAAAAGGGGGACTGAAGTCGGCATTATCGCAGATTTACAGGGTCCCAAGATCAGGCTCCAACGTTTTGAGAATGGCAAAATTCTCCTGCGGGAGGGGGCCGATTTCACCCTCGATCCCGCTTTGCCTGATGATGCCGGCAACGAGCGGGAAGTCGGCGTCACCTACCGGGAACTGAGCAAGGACGTTAAACCGGGGAATACACTCCTTGTGGACGACGGACGCATCGCCCTCGAAGTCACCGGCGTAGTAAAGACAAAGGTACGATGCAAGGTATTAGTCGGCGGAAAACTATCCAACAATAAAGGCATCAACCTGAAAGGCGGCGGCCTTTCTGCGGGGACATTGACAAAAAAGGATCGCAAAGACCTGCTGCACGGCGTTGAAATCGGCGCTGATTATTTTGCTGTTTCTTTTGTCAGCGCGGCCGCCGACATTCACCAGGCCCGTTCATTATTGGATAAAGCAGGTTCAAATGCCGGGATCATAGCGAAACTCGAGCGGGTAGAGGCATTGGAAAACGCCGGGGCCATCATCGAGGCGTCCGACGCCATCATGATCGCCCGCGGTGACTTGGGCGTTGAGATCGGCGATGCATCCCTGCCGCCGGTACAGAAAAAACTGATCAAACAAGCTATGGCCCTGGACCGCGCGGTGATCACCGCCACCCAGATGATGGAGTCCATGATTGATAGTCAAATACCCACCCGGGCGGAAGTATTCGACGTGGCCAATGCCGTTCTGGATGGCTCGGACGCCGTCATGCTGTCCGGGGAGACAAGTATCGGTTTATTCCCGGACCAGGTTGTCCGGGCCATGGCCCGAATCTGTGAGGAGACTGAAAAACAAGAAGAAACCAGGCGCTCAGACCATCGTATCAACCAGGAATTCAAACGCATTGATGAGGCTATCGCCATGTCCACCATGTATGCGGCCAACCACATCGAGGCCAGGGCCATCGCCGCCTTGACGGAAACCGGCTCAACCTGCCTGTGGATGTCGCGGATCAGTTCCGGCATTCCCATCATGGCATTCACCCGTCACGCTTCAACCATGCGTAAAGTGCGGTTATACCGGGATGTATATCCCATTCATTTCGACGTAACCCACACGGACCCGATGAAAGTCAACCAGGAAATCGTCGCCAATTTAGTCAGGTTGAAACTGGTCACCGAGGGCGATATCGTCCTGATCACAAAAGGCGATCTCAGGGGACGCCGCGGCGGCACGAACAACATGAAAATCGTACAGGTAGGGAAAACAACTGAGTAGTATATAAAGTAGTCTGATTGGAATAAATACTTCCACTGTACGCCAAGGCGGACTTTGGGTATCTCATCAGGTAAAATTGCAGTCAAAGCAATCAGTCACCTTAGCTATGAGTTAGCGAAAATTTTCCGGGTGTGAATAGCGTATAATCTGTTATGGGACAAGGTAATGACCGCACAAAATAAAAGAGCTTCACCTAGAACATCTCACTCGACCACAAAGGCGTCGGTTGAAGAACTTCGGTTTGATCAGCATAATCCACGGTTGCTCGGGCAGGATGCCAAGACGTCCGATGAGGCTATTATTGCGCAACTTTACCGCTCCGCTGAACTGGACGAATTGCTGCAGTCAATTTCGACGAATGGGTATCTCGACATTGAGCCGCTTATTGTCATGCCCTCCCAAGAAGACAGCGCCAGCTTGATCGTGCTGGAAGGGAACCGACGACTCGCTGCCCTCCGGCTGTTGCGTGAAAAGGCCTTGAGCCATCGGATCGAGCAAGCGGAAAAATTGCGAATCCAGGTTCCGCAGGTGAATGATGCCCGGCGATCGTCCTTTAACGAAGTTTCCGTCTACAGTGTCGCCACCCGCGAAGAGGCACGTTCGTTCATTGGTTTCAAGCACATCAACGGTGCGGCAAAATGGGACTCGTATGCCAAGGCGAGATTCGCGGCGGATTGGTACAAGAGGGAACGAGATAAAGGGGTCACACTGGAAGACATCGCAAGAGCCATTGGTGACCGGCATGACACCGTAAAGCGAATGGTGTCAGCGCTCTATGTTCTTGAACAAGCCGAAAATAAGGGCAAGTTTGACCTTGATGACCGGGCCACGAAAAAGTTCAATTTCTCTCATCTCTATACCGCGCTTTCCCGCTCGCAGTACATGAGTTATCTGGGCATTGATGCTTCCTGGGTTAGTTACGACCCAAAGCCCGACCCGGTGCCGCACGATCAGCTGGACCGGCTTAAGCAGGTTCTTGAGTGGATTTACGGTTCCAAAATGGAAGCTTCAAAACCGATGGTTCGGTCGCAAAACCCTGATATCAAACGCCTCGGAGAGGTGCTCGCCAACACGGAGGCGCTTCATGTTCTTGAAACGACAAGCGATCTCGACAAAGCCCATGAAAGCACTCAACTCGCAGACCAACGCTTCACAACCTCGCTGGTCCGTGCGCGGGACGAAGCCCGAAACGCTTCAGCCTCGCTGAGAGCATATGATGGGAAGGACAAAGCGCTGCTGAATATTGCGGAGGACATCAAGGAAACCGCAGCGACTATTTATCAGAGGATGGAGAGAAAGTACCGTGAAGCAGGTGGTGAAAAATGACGGTTGCCCTCTATCTTCCCCCTGATTCGATAACCGGCGGTGCAATCGATTTCAACTTGGCGGCGGACTTCCTGGAATTGTCAGCTTTCTTTGCTGAAACAAAGTCCGCGCCTGTATTGGAAATCAAGAATACAATTGATATAGGCGCATCGGAAGACCACGTGGACATGAATGACGAAAACCTTATGGGTAGTGAGGAGGTTGTATCAGGAACAGTCAATCTTATCGAGTCTCGCGGGCGGGCGCTGGAAAAGGTCTATCCTTATAAATTAGATGATACAGGCAATATTCTGGAGTATGCCTGGGATAGTAATTATTCGTTTGGACAGACGGCCTATATCCTGTGTCTCATACTATCGAATCTAACAGCAATGACCCCGGTACTGACAGGTTCTTCCGTATATCCAAAAGACGCTGAAATCAACAAACTGCGAACGTATTTCCAATACTTTGCAACCGCAGCTATGGCTGCGGAAATCGGTGGTCGGTCCTGGTCGTTTGGATTTCCGAGACCGGATCGCTCAGGATTCCTGGATAAACTGAAAGAAATATGGACGGAAATCCGGGATGGACGTGTTGAAGCGCAGCCGGGGGCGCCCCTACAACCAAAGGACGATAAAATAGATGTTTTTGCCGCACGTCCCCACCTTGATCGACTGCCAGGGTTTTTGCTGGCGGCCGCCCAAGTGGCAACAGGTCAGGGTTGGCGAGATAAATCCCTCAAGGGGCATCTTGATGCTTTTCGGAAAAGGTGGTTTGGATCTCAACCTGCGACGGACTTCATACCCTATATGATCGTTCCGTTTGCCCTTTCAGACGATGAACTCAGGAACGATGTGCGAGGTATGGGCAATATGCTGCACCGGCTGCGTGTTCCCCGTAGAGTGCAGGAAGCCTCCAAATTCGAGTCGGCAACCACCAGGATTGATGTCTATTGCCGATTAGACGAGGCTGTTCAGTGGATCGCGGATTACCGATTAAAGGCAGTACCGGCGTGAGACATCGTTTTCACTCGATCTGTCCGTATTTTGCGATGTTCCCGGAAGCGTTCGTAGAGAAACATCTGTCAGTGACTTCTCATAAGGGCTTTGTTTTTGATCCATTTTGTGGTCGGGGCACAACTGTGTTTCAGGCCTTGCTACAATCCCGGAAAGCCGCGGGTTGTGACGTAAATCCTGTTGCGGCCTGCATTTCCGGCGCCAAGTGCGACCCACCGGGACTTCACGATATAAGGGTGCGTCTTACCGAATTACAGAAAGCGTTTACGGAACCGGACGATGGTGACTGGGGTGGCGCACTAGGCGAATTTTTCGAACACTGCTTTCATCCTGAAACATTGCTGCAAGTGCGGTACCTGCGATGTGTCCTGGACCATAAGCATCGAAAGGATGATCGATTCATCGCTGCACTGTGTCTCGGTTCCCTGCATGGGGAATCACATAAATCTCCAAATTACTTCAGCAATCGTATGCCGAGGACGATCAGTACAAAACCCGAATATTCGGTCCAATGGTGGTGGCGCGAAGACTGCGTAGCTCCTCGGCGCAACGTGTTTGAAATCCTTGAACGAATGCTCGCTTATCGGTTTCAGACGCATCCCCCTGAAAAAACCGGATGTGTAGCAGAAGCAGATGCGCGAGATGCAACGACTGCTTTTCCTGAACTTAAGGGCTGTGTCACGGACGTTATTACATCACCGCCGTATCTGGACACGACGAACTATCATGAAGATCAATGGCTCCGTTTGTGGTTTCTCGGAGGCGCCCCCATTGTTCAGTACTCCGGCCATGATGATCGTCATACCAGCAAGATTAATTACTGGAAATTTCTTCAGGAATGCTGGGAAGGTATTGGTCCGTTACTGGCTGATCAAGCGCGACTTGTCGTGCGCATCGGAAGCCGCCGGCTTGGAAAAGCGGAAATTAAAAACGAACTGCTCCGATCATTGTTATCAGGTTTGGGACGAGAAGTCCGTCTTGCGGACCCTGGTGTTACATCGGACATAGCGAATACACAAGCAAACTCTTTCCGAGGCACAAAAGGAACGCCATTTACAGAGCACGATTTTTGTTTTGCCGTGTAAATCAATTTCGAAGGAGATTACGGTGGCGACATATTCGGATATCCAGGATTGGGTTCAGCAAACATACGGCTGGAAACCGAAAACGTGCTGGATTGCTCATTGCAAGGACCTGGCCGGACTCGAACCCGGCACTGCCTGGAACCGAGACAGTGAAAGAAAGCACCCCTGTCCGCGTGAGAAGCGCGAACCGATCTTCGAGGCGTTCAGACACTTCGAGATGATTTGAAGTTTTAACGGCCGTCCCCCCTTATACACAAGTCGAATATAAAACTGCAACCTGCTTGTGCGCTGATTCGCTAAGTTTCCAAACCGTATAAAATATGAGAAGTTACCTTATGGAATTAGCAAAAGTGTAATCCGGGACACCTATGCACTGGAAAATTATGGGTATTCTCAATTATGCCATGTCCACCATGTATGCGGCGAACCACATCAATGCCAAGGTTATCTCGGCAGCACGAGCAACATGAAAATCATACAGATGGGAAAAATGAGCGAACGGCATATATAACCGTTTTCAAGAACATTATTTTTGGTAGTGTTTAGCTGTCTGGTGGTTCCTCATAATCACCCATCTCCCGGCTCCACCATGCAAAGTCCCAAGCGTCTGCATCAGCAGACGGTTCAATAAGCGACGCTGTACTCTCGGATAAACACTTCACGTGGTCTGTCGACAAATACCCGCTTGAGCGGTCCTTTTTTGAACCAGTCCTTTTCCATACACAGTACAATGCCACTGGTCCGAAAGTTACGCATACGAGCGCGCATGTTCGGATTTTGTTCTTGGAGATCCTTATACAAGTAAACCCTTCCGTGTTCATCGACGTATCCTTCCACCTTTTCCGTAATCTGCATCAGACATTCAGCAAGAAATCCGCTCTCGCCCTTATCAATCAGGAGCATGAAAATTTAATTGCCCTGTGATACACTCCGTCTTTATGAAAACGTGGTCCTGATTGTGGATTGTGTTAACCCATTCATCAAAAACGTAGTTGCACACAGGACGCGGCCTTGTTCAACCTCTTGGTGAGATATCAGTCCAGCAAAGATATGTAACTTGCGTATTTACGATCAATGCTTACAGCATTGTGACGCCCTGTATTCCAACAATTTTCGATCACGGGAGTTATTTTAATGAGTGATATTACTGAACGGATGGCGCAAACAGCCTCGGCGATGGTCGCTGGCGGCAAAGGCATTTTGGCCATAGATGAAAGTCTTGGCACCATAAAAAAACGGTTCGATACCATCGGCCTCGACTCAACCGAAGAAAACCGGCGGGCCTACCGCGAACTGTTGATCACGGCTCCTGGCAGCGAAGAATTTATCAGCGGCATGATTTTGTTTGATGAGACCATCCGGCAAAAAACCGGGGATGGAACCCCCTTCCCGGCGGTCATGATCGAGAAGGGGATCATGCCCGGCATCAAGGTAGATACCGGCGCCAAGGACCTGGCCGGACATCCGGGTGAAAAAGTCACCGAGGGTCTGGATGGCTTGCGGGAGAGGCTTGCCGAGTACCGCGAATTAGGCGCCAGGTTCGCCAAGTGGCGCGCCGTGATTACCATCGGCGATCATATACCGACTGACGCCTGCATCGATGCCAATGCCCACGCCCTTGCCCGCTATGCGGGATTATGCCAGGAGGCCGGCATTGTCCCCATGGTCGAACCGGAAGTCCTGATGGATGCGGACAACGACATCGATACCTGTTACGGGATAACGGAGAAGACGTTAAAGACGGTCTTCCAGGCCTTGTACAGTCAATCCGTGGCAGTGGAATACACCATCCTTAAAACGAACATGGTCATATCGGGCAAACAATGTCCGCAACAGGCGGGCGTTCAGGAAGTGGCGGACAAGACGGTGCGCTGCCTGCTGAATACCGTACCGGCGGCGCTGCCGGGCATCGTGTTCCTGTCCGGCGGGCAAAGCGCCCAACTGGCTACCGCTCACCTGAACGCCATGAACCAAAGCCATGATAACCTGCCCTGGCCCTTGAGTTTTTCTTACGGGCGCGCGCTGCAAGAGCCCTGCCTGAAAATCTGGTCGGGTAAATCAGACAACGTCCGGCCTGCCCAAACGACGCTCCTGCACCGGGAAAAGTGCAACAGCCTCGCCTCCCTGGGCCGATACTCCGAGATGCTGGAACAAGCCGCCTGATAAATATGGCCGCGGGACCGGCAAAACGGTGGGACGAGGCAAAGATTGAGCTTTGATATAGCCGCAAGGTGTACAGGGTCTTCCCCCGCATGTTGTCAACAACGGAATAGTCTAATTTCACTCAAACGGCCTAATCCGGAAAGGGTGCCGGGGTTGAACTCGCATGTTGTCAGCAGCGGAATAGCCTAATTTCACGATAATCATGTCAAAACCTGTCGTTGAAACCCTTGGCCCCGAAACGACGGCGGCTTGGCAGGCATGGCAAGCCATGAACGTAAGCAAGGACAATTACTTCTCGTTGCTACAGGCGCTGGATGAAAAATACAAAAACAGCGGCAGCCCCAGTATCGCCGAGAACCTGAAGCTCGAACAATTACTTGGCGAACATGATCAAAAGGTAAAACGGTTCACCCAGGCAATGGCAGCCGTGACTAACCCCGAAGCAAAACAACAACTGTTGGAATTATTGAAATCGGCAGCAGGCAATAAGGGCAGGCATTGAATTCCATTGTCATGTTTGCCGGACGTTCCTTTCCGAAGTTGTGAGTACGCTGTCACAACCCACAATAGCTGCCGGCAAAACAGATATGATGCCCGGACAAAGATATATTACGAAACGGTAAAAATTTAACCGGGGAAGCTGATATGGCCCCAGCAATTGAAGAGCAGAAAAAATCATTTCAACCACCCTACGGGCGGGTTCGTTCTCCACAGGCAATAGGACAGTTGGTCAGATAGGAACGTAAACGACAGGGCCTGACGCTGGACGAAGTCTATTCGGCCTCAGGTTTGACCACTCGTTTTCTCTCCGAGTTTGAACGGGGGAAGCCCAATGCCTCCTTAGGCCGGGTTATGGATGCGTTGCAGGCGCTGGGGCTGGAATTGCTGGTATTGCCCCGGGGCGAGGCAGCGCGGCTACTGGCTGTCAAGCAGCGACTCAGGGCCGGTCGCAATCTCTCCGGCGAGGAACTCGAGTGAGCAACAGGCGCGGCGGCGTATGGTACGGCGAGCGGCAGGTCGGAATAACTCCCGAAGATGATACCGGACTCCTGTTGGCTATCGGGGAAGACTGTGCCGGCGCTTTGAGTATTTTGCCGGCTGGAGCATCACCTGGAGCAGAAAGAGACTCTCTGAGCCGGAAACGCTGCCGTTGGACGTTGAACTCGATATTTGCGTCCCAATTCTGAAGCGTCGCAGAATATTTCCCGGGGATTTCACCGGACTCGTTTTGCCCAGCGCGTTGAACCGTGGCCTTTATGAAACAGGCTGACGTCCCGGGCCTTGAAGATGGGGATCAATAACATGCCGGCGATGAAGCCGCCTATGTGGGCAAACCAGGCGACTCCGCCGCCCTCGGAAGAGGTGAGCGCAGAACTGACCAGTTGCAGGATGAACCAGAAGCCTAACACCCATAATGCCGGCAGGCGTATGAGTTGCATGAAAAATCCCAGGGGGATAAGGACGAGTACCCGCGCCTGGGGGTACAGTATCAGGTAGGCGCCCAATACGCCTGAGATGGCGCCGCTTGCGCCTATCATGGGTATCTCGGAGTTGGGATTTTGCAATACCTGCCCGAACACCGCCGCCACCCCACACAACAGGTAAAACACGATGAACCGAACGTGACCCATCGCATCTTCCACGTTGTTGCCGAAAATCCATAGATAGAGCATGTTCCCGGCCAAGTGCATAAAGCCGCCGTGTAAGAACATGGAGGTAAAAACAGTCATGCCGGCCGGGACAACGGCCAACTCCGCGGGCAATGCCGCCTTGTCCAGCAGGACCACGGGAATAACGCCCAAAGCATAGACGGATGCCTGATAACCGGCGTCACCCAAGGAGGCCTGCCAAAAAAAGACGAGGATACAGGCCGCGATGAAAATGACGGTCAGCAGGGGAAAAATATGCGTGGGGTTATCGTCGTGAAGGGGGATCATCGAAATATGAAGGTGTCAGTTTGGATAGTTGAAAGCCAATCTTTTTAGATTCTCCACAAAAACTGTGGGGCAGTCCCAGAGATAGTGTACTTAATTTCAATCTTTTAGTTCTAAATTTTACCAAAGATGCGCTAAAATCCGACCTTGGGGAAGAAATGGCGCTGAATCGCCAAGTTCCAGGATATATAAGGATTAAAATAAGTATGAAACCGGAAATTCTGCATACAAGGCTCTTCAGGGAACGGGTTATGGAATGCCTGTCTCGCCGACCTCTTTCTTTGCGAATGGCGGCGCCCTATATCGGCAAAATCCCGTCGTTCGGTTCAATCGTGGAACTGAGTCGTTTTTTGCTTTCCGGAGGATGTGAGCGCTTGCAACTAATCACACGCCCCCCAAACTTGGAATCCGGGACCATCAATTTGGATGAGGCTGATTTGATTGTCAACTTGGGCGTTGATTTAATTCTTCGGGGCAAGCTGCACTCCAAAGTTTATCAATTTACCTTTTCCGAAGGCGACAGGGCCGCTTTTGTCGGTTCGGCGAACTTGACAGTTGGAGGGCTTAAACGCAACGATGAGACAATCGCATTCTTCAGCGAAAAAGCAGATACTGCTGCTGTTGCTGTCGAACTTGATCGTCTCTCCGGGCCTGGCGCGGTGGAATTTACCCAGTGGAAAGTTATCGGACAAATCAATTTACAGGAGATATAACATGTTGAACCCTGCTAATTTCGGATTGAAAGAAAACCCGTTCAGCATCGGGCTAAATGGTAAAATCAAGTGTTGGGCGGGGTTGCCCGACACGAGAAAAGCCCTGGCCGATGTTATTGCGAGCGTACGGCCGGACGATGTTGGCGCCAGTGAGTTTGTTGTCCTAAGCGGCGCCTATGGCGCGGGGAAATCGCATGCCTTGCGCTACTTCACCCGTGAGATAAACAGGGAAGGATTCGGGCACGCGATCTATCTAAATGAAATCGTGACTGGCGCGGGGTTGAGTTTTTCCGCCCTCTACGCGGGAATTCTTGAGCAGCTGCAAGATGATAAACAAGCTCGCCTCGTCGATACCGTTAAAAATTCCATCCGTAATTGCATGGAGCGAATGCAAAAAACAGATGGTCACAACGTATCAGCTGATAAGGCGATAGAAAACCATGTTTCCCGGCAAGACCAGGCTTTGGTCAAATCTTTAAATAATCGAGGGCAAATTGACGTCGTGTCAACAACGGATGACTATTCCGCGGTAAAATCCATGGCCTCGCTCTTTCGGGTAATGACAGCCCGTATCGGAGATAACCCGCCGCCGTTTGGCGCGGTTTACCTTTTTCTGGACGAAGTAGAGAACGCCGTCGAATCAAGAGCCCCTCAACAAATTGCGTTCTTCGGTGCGTTGCGGAGCCTCGTTGATGAAGTAACAGAGCGCTTCGCTTTGGTATTGTCGTTCAACCTGCCTACCACTATTCTGGAAGCGGCAGTTCCAAGCGCCTTGCAAGAGAGAATGACGCGCCCTTATATCCAGTGTGAACAGCTTACGGCAAACGGGGCTAAGGTATTTGTGAAAGATTACCTTGAATTTGTTCGTCCGAAGAACGGATTTTCTCCACCTCAACCGTTTTACCCGTTCTCAGAACAAGCTATTGATACTATTTTCGACCGTGAAACAGCGTTGGTGCCGAGACGGATTCTAATGCACCTGCGCAGGGTTTGGGAGAGAGCGGCACGGTACGAGAACCTGCAACCCGGGGATGAAATCTCCCCCGAAATAGCAGATAAGATCCTGGATGGCATTATCTGAAAGTCTCCAATAAAGAAAAAGCGATTAGCGCTCCGACAACTTTATATCAATTGATAAGGAAGGTTGTTTGACTGGATTCCGGCTTTCACCGGAATGACGCGTAACTTATCAATCAAATTAATATTGGTGAACTACCAGATAGGGAAGTAATTAAATCAGTTACTCCGCCCTCTTTCATTCCTGTTCATCCAGCAGCCGGTTCTGCGCTTCTTTGTATTTGGCGGCGGTGTTGGCGATGACCTCGGTGGGCAATGCCGGGGCGGGCGCTTGTTTGTTCCAGTCCAGGGTCTCGAGGTAGTCCCTGACGTATTGCTTGTCGAAGCTGGGGGGGCTGATGCCCGTTTGGTAAGCAGCCGCCGGCCAGAAGCGGGAGGAGTCCGGCGTCAGGACTTCGTCTATGAGGAACAACTCGCCGTTGCCGTCAAGACCGAATTCCAGTTTGGTATCGGCAATGATGATTCCCCGCTGCCGGGCATATTCTGCCGCCTGCCGGTAGATCGTCAGACTCAGTTCACGGACTTTTTGCGCCAGCGCATCACCCAACAAGTCGATGGTTTTTGCAAAACTGATGTTTTCATCATGCTCCCCGGCGTCGGCCTTGGTGGATGGGGTAAATATCGGTTCCGGTAATTGCTGGGCCTGTTGCAAGCCCGCCGGCAATTTTATTCCGCATACCGCGCCGGTGTTTTGATAGTCTTTCCAGCCTGAGCCGATGATATAGCCGCGAACAATGGCTTCGACGGGCAGGGGCGTCAGCCTTTTAACCACGATGGCCCGGCCTTCCAACTGCTTGATTTCATCATCTTTGAGTCCGATAGAATCCAGTTGCCTGCCGGTCAGGTGGTTATTGATCAGTTTTTCGGTCCGGTTAAACCAGAAATTGGAAACTGTCGTCAGCACCGCGCCTTTTCCGGGGATCGGGTCGGGCAATACCACGTCGAATGCGGAGAGCCGATCGCTGGTAACAATCAGCAGGCGCTCAGCATCGACCTCATAGATGTCCCGAACCTTGCCCCGATTGATAAGGGACAAGTCGTCAATTTCCGATTGATAAAGCGCATCGTTCAGGTTTGTCATAGGGATAAGGTCTCCTTGCTTGTAGTCTGGCTATTAAGGGAGTTTCTCTCCCAGAAAACACCACCTGTATAGCCCTGGATAATTGAATCGGAAAACGCCATCTCCAGGCGTTTAAGTGCCCAGCAACAATATTCCTTATTAAGCTCTATCCCGCAAAAGGCCCTGTCCAGCTTGCTTGCGACTACGGCTGTGGTACCGCTGCCCAGGAAGGGGTCAAACACAAAGTCGCCTTGCCTTGAACTGGCTAAAACAAGTTTTGCTATCAGCTTTTCAGGCTTTTGAGTGGGGTGGTCGGTATTTTCCGGCATAGACCAAAACGGAATGGTGATATCCGTCCAGATATTGGAGGGGCAAGTCAGGCGATAGTTGCCATTATCTTCCTCATCCCAGTCCTTCGGCTTCCCATCAACCCGGTAAGGCGCCATTACCCTTCGCTTCAATTTCACGGAATCCACATCAAAGTAGTAGTCATCAGAAACAGTACAGAACCAAATATCCTCGGTGTTATTTTTCCAATTTGATTTGGCGCCGCGGCCTTTTTCCCTTTCCCAGGCAATCCGGTTGCGAACATGGAAATACGTTTCTAAAATCGGCGCAATAAGAACGGAGGTTTTCCAATCGGCGCAGACGTAAACCGTTGCAGTTGGCTTGAGGGTCGGCAGCAAGGCTTCAACAACGCGCTGAAACCATTGCCGGTACTCAGTTTTTTCTTTTTCTTTGAACAGGTGGCCGTTATAGTTTTTGGATAGATTGTAGGGGGGGTCCAAGATCAGGAGATCAACAAAGCCCTTGGGCAGTTTTCCCAATACCTCAAACGTGTCGCCGGAAATTATTTTTCCACTAATATCCCGGACGTCAACGTGATTATCGACATGACAAATACCGGCTGACAGACGGTCAACTTCTGCCTGACTGCAAGCCAGTGTCTGGTTTCTTGGCGCCCTTTGTTTCAATGTCATATTATTCAATTCCCCGTCACCATATTATCATGTTTGCTCCCCGCTTTTAGCCGGCTGTTTTTTGCGGATCTTCTCCCATGTGTCGCGCAAGGTTACAATCCGGTTGAAGACCGGCTTGTCGGGGCGCCAGTCTTTTTCATCGGCGCAAAAGTACCCCAAGCGTTCGAATTGAAAACGAGCGCCGGGTGATGCCTTAGCCAAGCCGGGTTCAACGAAACAGCGCGTCAATATTTCCATGGAATCAGGATTGATATAGCTCTTCCAGTCAGCGTCGGCGCGTTCAGGATTGGCAACGGAAAACAACCTGTCGTATAACCTCACCGCTGCCGGGACGGCGTGCCGCGCCGATACCCAGTGGATTGTCCCCTTGACCTTCCGCCCGTCGGGGGCCTTGCCGCCGCGGGTTGCCGGGTCATAGCTACAGCGCAACTCCAGCGCCTCGCCGGTTTTCTCGTCCTTGATGACCTCGTTACAGGTTATAAAATAGGCATAACGCAAGCGCACCTCCCGGCCCGGAGATAACCGAAAGAACTTTTTCGGGGCATCTTCCATGAAATCATCTTTTTCGATATAAATCACTTTGCTGAAGGGGATTTGCCGCGTGCCCATGGTGGGGTCCTGCGGATGGTTGGCCGCATCCAGGAGTTCCTCTTCAGCATCGGGGTAATTATCGATAACCACTTTCAAGGGGCGTAATACCGCCATGCGGCGCGGCGCGACGGCGCCTAATTCATCCCTGATAACGTGCTCCAGCACCCCCATGTCTATATAGGTATCGCTTTTGGTCAAACCAATTCGCTCACAAAAATCCCTTATCGATTCCGGGGTAAAACCGCGGCGTCTCAGGCCTGAAATGGTCGGCATGCGCGGGTCATCCCAACCATCCACGCGTTTGTCTTCAACCAGCTCGATTAACTTGCGTTTGCTTAACACCGTATATTCGAGGTTAAGCCGGGCGAACTCGTACTGGCGCGGTCGTGAAGGCGTGTCCAGGTTGTCGATAAACCAGTCGTACAGGGGACGGTGATCTTCAAATTCCAGGCTGCACAACGAGTGGGTGACGTGCTCTACCGCATCGGACAGGCACTGGGTGAAATCGTACATGGGATAAATACACCACTTGGCGCCGGTGCGGTAGTGCGCGGCCCGGCGAATACGATAGATGACGGGGTCGCGCATATTCAGGTTGGCCGCGCCCATGTCTATTTTTGCCCTGAGCACGTGCGCGCCTTCGTCAAACTCGCCAGCCTTCATCTTGTGGAACAGGTCGAGGTTTGCCTCGATTGACCTGTTTCGATACGGGCTGTCTTTTCCCGGTTCCGTCAGGGCGCCGCGATATTGCCTGATTTGCTCGGCGCTCAGGCTGTCCACGTAAGCCTTGCCCTGATTAATCAAATCGACGGCGTATTGAAACAACCGGTCGAAATAATCCGATGCGTAAAACAACCTGTCTTCCCAATCAAACCCCAGCCAGCGAATGTCTTCCCGGATGGATTCAACGTACTTCATCTCTTCTTTTTCGGGGTTGGTATCATCAAATCGCAGGTTGCATTTGCCTTCATACTCGGCGGCTATCCCGAAATTCAGACAGATTGCCTTGGCATGGCCTATATGCAAATAGCCGTTGGGTTCCGGTGGAAAGCGCGTGTGGATACCCTCTCGGCAACGACCCTGGTCCAGGTCATCATCGATGATTTTACGGATGAAGTTTGGCGGCGCTGAATTTTGCATTTCAATCATTTTTGACGATAGCGGGCAAATCACCTTCCATGCCCGTCGCCCGGCGTATTATAAAATTTTTAAGCGCGTGAAAGGAATTAAAGACACCCATGCCGGCATTCCTGAACTCCGGCAAGGGCGAGGTCTGATTTTCAAACAGGTATTTCAAGCCCTCCAAGACCATCATAACCATGAAATTCTCGCCCTTGCGCCATCTTTCGTACTTCCTCAAGACCGTCATGCCGCCGATGTCCCGCCGCCCCGCCCTGGCGTTGCATAAAACTTCCAATAAACTGGCCGCATCCAACAACCCCAGGTTGGCGCCCAGGCCCGCCAGCGGATGGACACAATGGGCCGCGTCACCGACCAATGCCAGCCTGTCGGCGCAATAATGGCGCGCCTGTGCCCGTTGCAGGGGGAAACTTTGCCTGACGCCTGAATGCTTGATCATACCCAAACGGCTGTCAAATACGTGTTGGAGAAGCGCATGAAATCCGGTCTCGTCCATATCAAGCAATTCAGCCGCCTGCTCCGGCGTTGTCGACCAGACCACTCCACACTGATCCTGCTCAGCCATGGGCAGGAAGGCAATTGGCCCCTTGGCCAGAAATCGCTGGCGGGCTACGCGTTCATGGGGCAATTCGGTCTGAACCACGCTTGCCACCGCCGTTTGCCCATATTTACGGCTGTCGTAATCTATCCCGGCAAGTTGCCTCAGCTTCGATCTTGCGCCGTCGGCGGCAATGATCAGTTTCGCCGATACCTGCCTCCCGTCACTCAACCCCAGCGTAACCTCTTTCCGGTCGGGGCTGAGGCTGGTCGGACTGACACCCGTGAACCCGGTAACGGCGGGCTGAAACTTCCGGGCCTTTTCCAGGGCTTTTACCAGCGCATCCTGTTGGACGATGTAGCCCAGGGTTGACCGGTTGACATCGGCGCTGTCAAACCTGACTTGGGCCTTGCCGTTTTCATCCCACACGTGCATGCGTTCGAACCGGCCCAGGTCCGCCGGCGCAAGTTGTTGCCACGCGTTGATAAATTGCAGGATCTTTTGCGATGCCAATGTCAACGCCAAAACCCGCGGGTCAGCCGCCGGCGGACCGCCGCCAGCCGCTGTATCCTGTTCAACCAGTCCACATTCAAACCCATTCGAGGCCGCCAGCAGCGCCATACTGCTGCCGACGACGCCGCCGCCGACTATCAGGATGTCCGTCTTCAGCCTGTCCATCCGTCAACCTGAGGTACTGACCGGCTGGTTCACGTGCAGACCCGCTCCCCGTATAATGAACTCCTTTTTCAAGGCCGGCAGGGCGTCCAGGACGAACATCAAGGTATTGCGCGATATTGATTTCAATGGATTTGCGTTGTTAAAAGTCTTATGTAGCGCGTGGGTAAACCTGATCACCCGCTGTTGATCCGTTTCCCTGGACGAAATATAAGAATCAAGCAAGTCCCTGCCGCCCACATCCCCTCCGGCGCGTAAAACCGTGACGATATGCTCAACCAATCCGGCCACGTCCCGCAAGGCAAGGTTAAATCCCTGGGCGCCGTTAGGGTGGATAGTATGCGCCGCATTGCCAAGCAGCACACTGCGATCGCTTGCCTGTCGCTCCGGTTCAAGTAAAAACAAGGGGTAAGACTTCCTGGCGCCCGGCTTGCAAAATGTCCCCAGACGTTTGCCGAATTTTTGTTGCAGGTGGTTGATATATTCATCATCGCTGCCCTGTAAATAAGCATCGGCCGTATCACTTGGCGCTACCATGACCGCCACGCAGCGGTTGCCGGTTAGCGGTAGAAGGGCAATCAAACCACCGGGCACAAATCTTTCATATGCCGTGCCGGAATGATCCCCGGAGACCGTGACGTTACTGACGATAGCGGTCTGCCGGTAATCATGGCGCTTGATTTTTATCCCGATTAATTCCCTTGAGCTTGACAGCCCGCCGTCTGCAATAACCAATAATTTGCAGGTGAGGGAGGCAACGCCGCCGTTTTTCTGCTTCAGATCTACTTCAACCGAAGCGCTTTTCTGCCGGATTCCCGCCGCCGACGCCGGACAGATGACATCGATATTATCGTGACGTGAAACCTCATTTAGCAGCGCCCGGCCCAATTCACGCGCAATAACGACAAATCCCAAGGCCTCGAGGCCAAGCGCATCGGCCGCCATCCTGACGGCCCCATAACGACCCTGTTCGCTGACGTGGACCTGTTTAATGGGGCAAGCATGGCGACCCAGTTTTGACCACAACCCCATTGCATCGAATATCCGTTGCGAAGAAATCGACAAGGCAATGCCCCGGTCATCATAACTTGGTTGCCCGGCTGATTTAAGCGGCGTCTTCTCTATCAGGGCAATATTGATATTTTCCTTTGCCAGGCCACAGGCAAGGCTTGCCCCCACCATGCCGCCGCCGATAATGGCAATATCATACTCAACCTTCATGGGATAATAATCCAGTACCTAAGAATGGGTTATCCGCAGGTGGCGCAAGTAAAAAGCGCCAAGACAATAACAACTTCAGCCCGTGTTCCCCTGCGTAATCCGCGGCTCAGCCCGCAGCCATCAACGCCTCGATTTCATCGATGCTTTTGGGCACGTGGCGACTTAATACTTCATTGCCATCCCGGGTGACCAAGACGTCATCTTCAATGCGCACGCCGATGTTCCACCATTTCCTGGCGAGTCCCCGGCGTGGCGCGAAATACAGCCCCGGCTCAATGGTCAAGGCCATGCCCGGTTCCAGCATTCGCCATTCTCCTTCCAATTTATAATCACCTACGTCGTGCACGTCCATGCCCAGCCAGTGCCCGGTTTTGTGCATATAATATTTCTTGTACTTCTCTTCTTTTATCAGCGTTCGCAACTTTCCCCGAAGAAGACCCAGGGAAACCAGGCCTTCGGTGATTACTTTGACCGCCGCATTATGGGGCTGATTCCAGTGATTCCCCGGCTTGACCTCATCAATCGCGGCAAGTTGCGCGGCAAGCACCACTTCGTAGACGTCTTTCTGTTCTTGGGTAAAGCGGCCATTAACGGGAAACGTCCGGGTAACATCACCTGCGTAACCGTTATATTCAGCGCCGGCATCGATTAATAAAATATCTCCATCTTCAAGCTGTTTGGAATTTCCAATATAGTGCAGTATGCAACTATTTGCGCCACTGCCTACGATGGGGGGATAAGCCGGGTTGCGCGCGCCCTGGCGAATGAACTCATGGACTAATTCGGCTTCCACCTGGTATTCCATCATCCCCGGGTGGCATGATTGCATGGCGCGGATGTGTGCGTTTGCAGAAATTTTAGCGGCTTTGCGCAGCATCCTGATCTCATCGCGGCTTTTATACAGGCGCATGTCATGCAGCAGGTGGTTCAGGGAAACAAACTCATCCGGCGCGTGAACACCGTTACGGGCCTTGCCGCGCACTTGCTTGACCCAGCTGATCACGCGCTGGTCGAACGCGGCATCATTCCCCATGGTGTAATAAATCCGTTCCCGGTCTTCCAGCAGTCCGGGTAAAATATCGTCAATATCCGTGACAGGAAACGCGTCATTCGCGCCATAATCGTCACAGGCGCCTTCCAGACCTGCCCTGGGGCCATCCCAGATTTCCTTCTCCCGGTCGCGTTCACGACAGAACATCACGAACTCGCCAGCCGCCCGTCCGGGAACCAGCGCCGCGACAGCTTCCGGTTCGGCAAACCCTGTTAGATAATAAAAATCACTGTCAGGACGATATGGAAATTCCACATCCCGGTTACGGGTTTTTACGGGCGCCGCAGGTGAGATTGCAACGCAATTATCTCCCATCATATCCATCAGTTTCTTTCGACGCTTCTTGAATTCGCTGGTTTTCATCACCGGAACCTTTTATCTTTGTCTGAGAGGGGTATTTTGCAGGGCAATATGGGTGTGATTCAAGTCATTAGTTAAATTCATTGGTTTATCATGTTGACCCCCTTTCAGGGCCGTTCTATATTGATACAATGCCGATAGTCGTTTCATAATAGCGGAATACAGGCTTATGACAGAGAATAAACCAGAAAATATAGATTTGGGCGCCCTCGAAACCCGGGTTGATGAACTCATTGGAACAGTCGAAGAGTTAAAAACTGAAAATTCTGCCTTGCGTAGCCAACAAAAACACCTCGTCAGTGAGCGCGCCGTATTGATAGAAAAAACAGAACAGGCCAAAATCCGCATTGAATCCATGATTGCTCGCCTGCGGGCTATGGAAACACGTTAATGACCCAATCAGACCCGGTTGCTGTCACAATTCTTGATAAAGAATACCTCGTTTCGTGCGGAGAGCATGAACGTGAGCGATTATATGCTACTGTGGAATATATCAACGACAAAATGCTGGATTTAAAAAACAGCGGCAAGATCATTGGGACAGAACGAATAGCGGTGATGGCCGCCTTGAATATCGCCAGTGAACTACTTGCATACAAACAAGAAAAGAAAGACTATACTTCATCGGTAGATACGACGGTGAAACGTCTTTACACAAAAATCAACGACGCCGTGATACAGGAAAATCAGACAAAAACGTCAGGGCGTTGAATAGTGAAGGTTTTGTTTGGGTATCTTCTGTCGTGTTCGTGGTCAGCCTGGTAGAGACTTGAGCTTATTTCTTGCTATCAAGGGAACTAACCGCGATATTGTTGTGCAAGCCTGCCATTGAGTGGGAAGCCTGATATATCGTCCGCTGTTCCCACTTGAACCCTTGGTTCAAGTTCAAGGTCTGTAACGGCACGATGGTTGATACCCGCCTGTTTTGAAGCAGGGTTTTCTCAGCTCAGGAACATCTTGTACACGGGATTGGTTGTCTCTTCTGAGTATTTTATTCCCAGTTTATCTAAAAATATCTGAAACTCGCCGGCTTGCGCCGGTGGAACCTGTATCCCCATCAGCACCCGGCCGTAGGCGGCGCCATGATTACGGTAATGAAACAAACTGATATTCCAGCGTTCACCCATCTGAGTAAGAAAATGCAGCAAGGCCCCGGAACGTTCAGGGAATTCAAATCGATATAGTACTTCGTCCGTGACGTTGGCGGCGTGACCGCCCACCATGTAGCGGAGGTGCATCTTCGCCACTGTATCATTGCTTAAATCGACGACCTGATAACCCTTATTCGTCAGGTTTTCAATCAGCTGGTTCTTTTCCCCGACGCCATGGCGCAACTGCACTCCCGCAAATACATGGGCGGCCCCGACGCTACTATATCGATAATTAAATTCCGTGATTTGCCTGGCGCCAAGATCGTGGCACAGGGTGCGGAAACTGCCCGGCCGTTCAGGAATGGTGATGCAAACCAATGCTTCACTCTGCTCGCCCAGGGCCGATAATTCAGCAATATGACGTAAACGGTCAAAATTCACATTCGCGCCGCTGACTATGGCAACCAGGTTCTTATCTTTCACCCCTTCCCGTTGAACATACTGTTTTAATCCCGTCAGGGCCAGGGCCCCCGCCGGCTCGGGGATGGCGCGCGTATCCTCGAATATATCCTTGACCGCCGCGCAGATCTCATCGACGTTGACAAGCAATACTTCATCGACGAGCGCCCGGCAAATGCGGAACGTTTCTTCCCCTGCCTGTCTCACCGCAGCGCCATCGGCGAATATATCAATATGATCCAGGACAATCCGCTCCCCGCTTTCCAGCGCCCGATACATGCAGGCAGCCTCGTCGTGTTCTACGCCGATGATTTTTATTGCCGGGTTCATTGATTTAACGTGCAAGGCGATGCCGGCGATTAAGCCGCCGCCGCCGACCGGGACAAAAATACAATCGGGTTGCCGTTCACATTGTTCCAGCAACTCTACTGCGACAGTCGCCTGTCCTGCGATAATCAACGGGTTGTCGTATGGCGGGATGAATTCCATTCTTTCGGAAGAGGCCAGTTTTTTTGCAAAAACCTGCGCTTCATCGTAGGTATTGCCGTGCAGGACAACCCTGGCATTCAATCTCCTGACTGCATTGACTTTTATTTCCGGCGCCGTTTTCGGCATCACGATAGTCGCCACCATGTCCATTTTGCTGGCCGCCAAAGCCACCCCTTGGGCGTGATTTCCGGCGGAGGCGGCAACTACGCCGTTTTTTTTCTGTTCATCGCTCAAGGTCGCAATCAGGTTATAGGCCCCGCGTAATTTATAAGAAAATACCGATTGTTGATCTTCCCGTTTGAGCCATATGCGGTTTTGCAACTGGCGAGAGGATTGAGCCGCATAATCGAGGTTGGACCGGCGGGCGACGTCGTATACCCTGGCTAGCGCTTCGCTGATTAATGGTTGGTATTCCGCAAACATGCGCATAAGATAACACTTGTATCCTTTCTGCTAAAGGGCGATTCTACAAATGAACCAGGACAAAAAACAACGTGTCGCACAGGCCGCCATGGAGTTCGTGGAAGACGATATGGTCGTCGGCGTTGGTACCGGCAGCACCGTCAACTGCTTCATAGATGAGCTGGCTGCAATCAAACACCGCATTGAAGGGGCTGTGGCCAGTTCGGTTGCAACGGCAGAACGATTAAAACAGCGCAACGTACCCCTGCTCAGTTTGAACAGCGTGAACGGACTTCCCGTTTATATCGATGGCGCCGATGAAGCCACTCGACATTTGCAGCTTATAAAAGGCGGCGGCGGGGCTTTGACCCGTGAGAAAATCGCGGCTGCCGCCAGCGACCGATTTATCTGCATCGTCGATGATACGAAGATGGTGGACGTTTTGGGCGCGTTTCCTTTACCGGTTGAAGTCATTCCCATGGCCCAAAGTTACGTGGCCCGGGAAATGCTGAAGTCAGGCGGTCAACCGGTTTTAAGGCAAGGGTTCACCACTGATAATGGCAACGTCATTCTTGATGTCCACAACCTGTCAATCATCAATCCGGTTGAATTGGAGCAGAAAATCAATGAAATAACCGGGGTGGTAACCAATGGATTATTCGCCAAACGCCGCGCCGACGCGTTGCTGATTGCCGATGACAATCAGGTTATCAAGCTCACGGCATGATCGGTTTGATACAACGGGTAAGCCAGGCCCGCGTGGAGGTCGACGGGCAAATCATCGCGCAAATTGAACGGGGCATTCTCGCGCTCATAGGCATTGAAAAACGGGATGACCCGCAGGCCGCTGAACGGCTGTTACAAAAAATAATCCATTATCGGATCTTTCCCGATGCCGAAGGAAAGATGAACCTGAGCCTGCTTGATGTCAACGGGGGACTATTGCTGGTTCCACAATTTACGTTGCCGGCGGATACCCGCAAAGGCGCCCGTCCGGGTTTCAGTTCAGCCGCCTCCCCTGACATGGGACGGCGATTATTCCAGCAACTCGTCGACTTTGCCTCGAAGACTTATACGAATGTACATACCGGCGCTTTCGGCGCCAACATGCAGGTAGTCCTGACGAACGACGGGCCGGTCACTTTCTGGCTACAGGTGTAACCGGGAATTGAAGAATCTATGCCCTTGTTCGATATGGGTGCTTCGCCGGCGGCTCAGAATGACGAGAGCGCGCGTACCCCTTTGGCGACACCCTCCTTGAGGGGAGGGTGGGAGGTAGAAAAATTATCCTTATGAAATTTTGACTCCTGTTACGTATTCAACCAGTCTCGAGGCTTGAGAAATTCCTCATAAAGTCGCGCTTCTTCCGTGTTTTCCTCCGGCTGCCAGTTATATTTCCAATGCACGTCAGGCGGCAGTGACATCAGGATCGACTCGGTACGACCCCCGGATTGCAGGCCGAACAAGGTGCCGCGATCATAAACCAGGTTGAATTCCACGTACCTTCCACGCCGGTAACGTTGAAAGTCTTTTTGCCGCCCGGTAAACGCCAGGTCCTTCCTGCGCTCTACCAGCGGCTGGTACGCCGGCAAATAATGATCCCCCACGCTTTGCAGGAATTGAAAACACCTGTCAAACCCCCATTCATTCAAATCGTCGAAAAAGAGCCCGCCAATACCCCGCGCTTCTCCACGGTGACGTATGAAAAAGTAATCATCGCACCATTTTTTGAATTTCGGATAAACGTCTTCGCCAAACTCACTACAGGCAGCCCGGGCAACCCGGTGCCAATGCCGGGCATCCTCTGCAAACCCGTAATACGGCGTGAGATCAAACCCGCCGCCAAACCACCACAGGGGTGCTTCCCCCGGCTTTTCCGCAAGAAAAAAGCGGACGTTCATATGTGAAGTGGGAACATTCGGATTATCCGGGTGCATGACCACGGAAACCCCCATCGCCTGAAAGCGCCGCCCCGCCAACTCGGGCCTGTTCACCGTGGCGCTGGGCGGCAATCCCTCCCCGGACACGTGGGAGAAGTTTATCCCCGCCTTCTCAAAGACCGCGCCCCCCTCCAACACCCGGCTGACGCCACCCCCTCCCTGCGGCCGCTGCCAGGCATCCTGCACAAACAGTCCGCGCGAATCCAACTCCTCAATGACATCACAAAGCCGGCCCTGCAACGCCAGCAAATACGCTTTAACTCCATCAATATCAACTTTGTCGTTCATAAGTTTGTAAGATAGCGGCCGTTACCATTTACCTTCCAGTTGCGATATGATACCAAGGTTCATCGGCACGGATTTTTATTGTAATACCTAATCTTACGGTATCACATAAGAGTATGGGCAGGACAAATTGTAAATTGAAGCACCGAAAGGAGTAACGGAATGGAAAAAACAGAGGAGAAGGTAGAAAAATTAAAAGTGTTTGTAGAAGGAGGACGGGAACGCTTTGATCGGGACCACGATTTACCTTTAGAGTACGTAACAGGTATTGTGGTTCCGGCATTGAAGGATGTGCTGGAAGGCCTGTGTCTCCAAATCGAAAAACGTCATAGGCTTGATGAGGCTGAAAACGAGAAAGGGCATTTTGTCATCCACTACACGAGTATTGCCGCTCTTGTGTCCATGCTCCAAAATGCTCCAACTTCTACGTTGCGACTATACGACTCTATACATTTCAATGATCCGGACGAGGGCAATTATTTTGTTCGCCATCTGATCCTGTTGAAAAAATATGATTGGCTAAACAAAAAGAATCTACCTCACGCTTATATCACCTCTTTCATCATTCCCGATGCTAAAAATGAGAAAGATATGAGTGACAATCTCGTGTTTTGGCGTACCTACGGGAAAGAAGGCGAAGGTTGCTCATTATCACTACCTATCCCAAGGGATCAATTAAAAAAAGTCCTTTACGGTTCTGATAAGGTGAAACACACTGCGGGACTTCTGTCGCCTGTATTGGATTCTCTAGATCCGTTGGTGCAAATTTCCAAACATCCACTTGGAAAAGATGTCCAGGAAAAACTGGCAGAGGTCGTTTGGAAATCTCTGGAAGGAATTCGCTATTTATATAAGAGCGAAGCGTACGAGTATGAAAAAGAATGTCGTTTTGTTATTCCCGAATCAGATGCCGATAAAGACAAAATCTGTTTTGAAGATCAGGGGCAAAACAATTCTCCTGCGCGTATAAGACACTATTATGAGGACGATGCCCTCAAGACTAATAATATATTGATCACCGGCAGCTCAATCACGCTTGGTCCGTGTGTACCCTATCCCTACAATATACGCTATTACCTCGAATCCCTGATGCGAAAAGCAGGATTGTCCGGTCCTGAAATCAGGTTTTCCAAAATACCTTATCGAAAATCTTGATAAAGGACTGCCAAGCCCTGCGCCATCCGGATTCTGGTGGTTCCGTGTATTTTTCTTCTATCAAATAGGATGGGTTTTCTGTATCACCTTGCGCGCGGCGCTGTCGAAAAGAGCAGTTGGGGTGACATTCGTTATTGATGATGTAAGTTTCAGCAGTCACAAATTGGTAATCTTGTTGCCGCACCAACGGCCACCAATCAGCGGCGAGCAGGTAACGGAGCATCAAATTCACCTCCATCCCGGCAACGCTTAAACTAAACGGAAATACATTCTGATTACCTCTTCGTTGTTCAGGAGGCAAATTACTGATATAAGACGGGTCGTCGAGCGACCCGTCCAATTCCATTACCACCATGCTCGAATTGTATTGTTTGCTGCAACGCAGGCATTGATGATAAGGCGTGACGATGTGCGCACGCCAGTGCGCTGAAAACAGGTTGTCTTGGCGACTGTCTGTTTCTACCGCAATTCCGCCGTCGATAACCGGAATCAAATGCGCTTGTGCGATATAATTTAAGACATCGCGGGGAACCGGTCGGTCAACGCAACTGAAAAGCATGTCGCAATCCAGCGCGGCTTTATAAGCCGCTTCCTCGTGAATCGAGACTGGCAAAACAGTTAATTGGATTTTTTCAGCGGTGGCATTGCGTCGTATCGCTTGCGCTGCCAGATCGACCTTTAATTTTCCGATGTCTTTTACCGTACCGTAAAGTAAACGGTCGAGATTGTGCTCTTCGACTTTATCAGGGTCGATCAAGGTAACTCGTGCCGTTCCAATTCGAGCCACGGCCTCAGCGACGATACAGCCCACACTGCCAAGTCCGACAATACCGACTTTCAAACGCGAGATTGTACTTTGCGATTCATGTCCCCACGTGTCAAAAGTGCGCCTGAGCACATTTTTCCGCAATGGTGGTGGCACGATATTGTCGTTAAAGTAAATCTTACAGGACTGCGGTCCGATAACACGGACTTTCTCACACCAGTGGCGACGCATTTCTCCGTCGTCTCTTTCCCAAAAGCGTGCGCTCCAATAGCCATCTGTACCGATTGTCAAGCCTACTAGCGGCAAGCCCGTGGCGCCGGCAGGATACGCTAAAACATCCCGTTCTGCTTCGACGTCAGCAACGCTCATTCCTTGCCAACCAGGACTTGGATGGCTGTGCATAAAAGCCAAGCCTGCTTCCTTTTCACGTGCTGTTTTTATTGCCCGCGCAAGGTAGCCAGGCTCAAAACCGGCGTTACCGTGCAGGGTTCGTTCGCCATTTTTTGGCAGAATGATTTCGTCTATCAACGCGGCGCGGCGTAACTGCCCTGTGGACGGACGCCACAAGGCGAAACAAAGATCTTCCTGAAGTTTGTCGTGCCGATAATGTTGCAACAAATGCTTGCTGGAGGTCGAATCTGCTTGCGCGGTAAAAACGACCTCAAAACTCATATATTATTCCAGAAGCGTCGCAGGTGTTCGTTCAGGTAGGCGTACATGTGTTTTGTCGGCAATTGATCCCACATATCTCCCGGAGGTCTGCTTATTGTAACCCATTCTTGCCCCTTCGCATCGACATATCTTTCAACCGCGCCACCTTTCCCGTCGTTAATCGGAGGCGTCAAATGAATCCAATGAGGGGGGTACTCAGGATATTGCTCGCTTCCCTGGAAGCTAAGACCCAGCCTGATTCGTTGGTTTTTGTAGGAACCGGACTCGACTGTGTAGAGAAAAGAAACCACTTTTCCGTGTGAGCTATCAAACACCAATGTTCCATAACCCAAGGATTCCAACTCAGCTTTTATCCGGTCGGCATTGTCGAACATTTCAGGAATGATTATGCCACTGGCGTAGAACCCGTGGGAATCGTAATGAATAAATTATCTTCCTCCAGGTCGACCCCATCATCCCACCCATACTGGCCCTTGTCGCCCTGCAGAACATAATCCTCCGGCTTGCGAGGAATAGCTCCCTTCTTCTCGGCAAGTTCCAAAACATCATGTGAAACAAGTTTCTGGTGAGGGGTGCTGATTTCGACGCCGTTTACTTTGAACTTGAAAGAATGATTCTCATCCTTGTTGTTGTCGTCCGGATGGTTTTTTCCGCCTGCTTCGGTTTTTTCTGCTTTTTCATCCTTTTCGGCCATTTTATGCCTCCTGATGTCAACTATGCCAAGACACAGAAATAATTCACATCAATATACTTTGATGGGTAACTTTAGTGAGTGCGATTCAGTGTGTCAAGGACAAGAATGCCGCGGAAGCGGCCAAGCCAGCGCTATCGACAAGGATCATGCTTCTGCTTCGCGCCGTAGAATATCCGGGTTCCAAATTTGCTCGGCGAGTTTTTGGTAGAGACCCTGTCTGGCGTCCATGTCAGCCTTTTTGAACTCGACGTGCGGTTGGAAAACCAGCCCGGTCTCCTCCCTGAAACGCTTGAAGCCGGGGTTGCTCTCGTAAGCCCTCTCATACAAGCTCTGAGCGAGCAGGTTGTGACCGAAGTAGTGCTCGCGCTTATCTTTGTATGGCTTATCACCGTAGCTGGCGTTAAAGCTCTTGGGCAGAAGCAGTAGCCCGCCTATTCGGTTGCGATACTCGGCAAAATCCGCCTGGTGATTAAACTCGTCCTCGTGACGTTCGAAGTGGTCGGCCCAGATGTGCTCTATCTCGTAGCTCCTTGAGCCACTGCGCTGGATGTACTCGGGGTAGCGTGACTGGCTGCCAGAGTTAGTCTCCACGAAGTCGGTCATTCGTGCCAACAAGCGGTGAACCTGGGGGCCGTTCTGACCATGCAAGCAGAAATGCTCGTTGGAAGCGAAGGTTTCCTCCTCGGCTTCGAGGCGTCTTGTAAGAGTATCGATCAGTTCGTCAGGCGATTTACCTCGGATATCTAGAATTACCAACCGAAACATATTGTACTGCATTGTCGAATAACTGGTTGACTTCCAGTTCCAGATGCGGCGTGCAATCAAGATGTCGAGAAAAGCGGCGACGATGCGCAACTTGCTGATAATTTTGTCCTCTCTGTCGGTCCGAACCAACGGAGCCAGCAACACTGGATATTGGAGTGTGAAGTTGTTCCGAGCATTGTAATAAATCGCTTCGAGCCCTTCGGTAAGTTTCTCCGCTGCTTGGCGGATACGCTCATACCAGCTCCCGTAGAAGACGAAGTCTTCTTCAATGAAGCGGCTGAAAGCGGTACTGTCATTAAGGCCTAGTGGTTCCTTCTCGTGATCACGGACCCAGCGGTGGAATTCGGTGCCGATCAGGTCGAAATCACCGGGCTTGGCGCCGCTCTTACGCTCGCGAATGGTCTCTGCGTACTGGCCACGCAGCCAACCTTTGATAGCGTCTGCATCTTCGTCCTTACCAACGTTCCGAAGCGCGGTAACGCGGTCGCGCCAAGCACGGCTGGCGGAATTGCGGCGGTCAGTGTCGGTGATATTGGCAAGCAGGTAGCCCTTGAGCATATCTGTGGGCGTCAGTGAGAGCCCGCGGTCGTTCATTGTCTCGAAAATGGTGTAGGCGTCAGCGTCTGAATAAGCGGTAATCTCGACCAGATAGACGTTATCAATAAGCCAATCGGAAAAGTAGAGCAATGCTTTTTCGAAATCATCAGTACCATCGTTGTAGGCAAGCGCGCCCGGTAAGTGTTCCTCAATGTCTTGATAGCGCCCCAGGATATTGACGACTGATTCCGGCAAGGCGCCCTCCTCAAAAGGCTGCCCGTTGAAAAGCGCTTCCATGCAGGCGGTACGCTCGTCCACTTCGAGGTTAAATGAATGCTTGCCGTACTTCTGTGAGAAAATGAGGCGGGTCAGTTGACCCTTCTGCCCATCATTCTTGAGTTGACGGTATATGTAGATAAACAGAAGTGTCAGAGAAGTCAGGCGCTGCTGACCGTCAATGATGAACTTCCGGCCGTCCTTGTCGCTGATGATGATGGAACCAAGGAAGTAATGACCATAGCCTTCAACCGCGCTACGCTCGTTGTCGGGTTTGTGGTGCTCCAGAAATTCGTTGCAAAGATCGTTAAGGAGTTCGATCACCTGCTTTGTTTCCCAGCGGTATTCCCGCTGATAGTAATCGATGGCGAACTTGGAGTCGCCGAGTAATTTTCGGATACTCTTTGCGTCCCCGCGGATCTCTTTCATTGGCCTACCTCCCCCAATCTCATCCGGTAGCTCTCTGTGTCTCCTTCTCCAGTGCTCCGCACAACGGTCCCATCCCGCCGCCCGGCTCGAATATGACGACCTTCACGTCATCTAATTTTTCCAGAGTTGCTTGCATGAGGGTTCGCACCTCCGGCCAGTCCAAGCCACCAAGACCGCTACCGAGCGCCGGGATAGCGATCGAACGGATGTCGCGCGACCGGATTTCCTTCGCCAGCGATGCTAACCCGGACTCAATGTCGAACTCGTGATGGATCCTGGGTGAGCTGAGCGTCAGGCCGTCTCCCGAGTCGCGATCGAGGTCGTAAGCGGTGTGCTGGAACCGCAGATCAAAGCGATTCGTCAAGCTCCCGAATTGCCTGGACAATTTGTTTTTCTGAGTATTTTTACCATGTATGCTGCGCGTTTATCTTGTATATTAGGGGGAAATGGTCAAGAAATCTATGGGAAAGTCAGATGGGTAATGAAAGAAAGGTCTCGGTTGACAGGTCAACAAAAGAAACGGAAATATCAGTGAATTTGGACCTGGATGGCAAGGGGGTCGCCGATTTGCAGGTTGGCGTACCCTTTCTTGAACACATGCTCGACCAGGTTGCCCGGCATGGCATGTTTGATTTGGGCATCAGGGCGCAGGGGGACCTGGCTATCGATGCGCATCATACCGTTGAAGACGTCGGTATAACATTGGGGCAGGCGTTCAAGCAGGCGGTTGGCGACAAGCAGGGGATTCGGCGTTATGGGCAGGCTTACGTGCCGTTGGATGAGGCGCTCTCCCGGGTTGTCCTGGATTTATCGGGTAGACCCGGCCTGGTATATTTTGTTGAATATCCCCGGGCCAGGGTGGGTGAATTCGACGTTGATTTGCTGCGGGAGTTTTTCCAGGGGTTTGTCAATCACGCCATGGTTACTTTGCACATTGATAATATCCGCGGGAAAAACTCGCACCATATCGCGGAGACGATTTTCAAGGCATTCGGGCAGGCCTTGCGCGCCGCCGTGGAATTGGACCCGCGCATGGCTGGGATTCTGCCGTCGACCAAGGGCAGTCTTTAACCCCCTGTAATCGCACGAGCAAAGCGCAATACGACATTGTACTTCTCATAATCCGGCTACCTTGTAACCGCACGGGCAAAACATGATGGAATCCGTTGTTATATTGGACTATGGTTCCGGGAACTTGCATTCCGTGGCGAAGGCGCTCGAATACGTTGCCGACGCTGAGTATCGCGTCACGGTCAGTGATGATAATGCCGAGATCATGGCTGCCGACCGTATCGTCTTTCCGGGACAGGGCGCCATGGGTCAATGTATGCAGACCCTGATCAGCAAGGGCTTTTCAGGGTTACTCAAGGAGTGTATTCGAACCAAGCCCTTCCTGGGGATCTGTATGGGCTTGCAAACCCTGATGGATTTCAGCGAGGAGGACGGCGGCGTCAAGGGTCTGGGCGTGATCCCGGGGAAAGTCCTCAAATTCCCCGCAGCCGCTCAAACCGAAAACGGCGCCGTGTACAAAATTCCCCACATGGGTTGGAATAATGTCAGACAAATAACACCGCACCCGCTATGGAAAGGCATTAAACCGGGTGAGCGGTTTTATTTCGTCCACAGTTATTACGCGCAACCAGACCGCCGGGACGATTGCGCCGGCATCACGAATTATTTAATCGACTTTGCTTCCGCCACGGCCTGCGACAACCTGTTTGCAACGCAATTCCATCCGGAAAAAAGCCAGCGTGCCGGACTGACCTTATTAAGAAATTTTTTGGATTGGCGCCCCTGACCGCTTATTTTGGCCGGGGTCCTGTCGGAAATTTGCCGGGAAAATAAAATTCACATTGTTATTTTCCGCATTCCGGCAAGTCTGGAACCTGTCCCGCATCAAGCCCGGAACAGGCTTGATGCGGAAATGGGCTTGTTCAGGGTATTCTTGAGCCAGGCTTAAGATACAGAATCTTTCAGGGCTTTTAATGGTGTCGCACGAACTGCAACCGACGCCGGTTTTGCCTTTATGGTTATTTTTTCACCGGTAGCCGGGTTTACACCAGGACGCGCCTGACGAGCGGGTTTTATCACCCTTTGTAATTTCACCCCGAGTGACGGTACGGTAAATTCGCTGGACCCCCCCCCTTTCAAATGACGCGTAGCCAAGTCAGCCATTGAATCAAGTACGGCAGCGACTTGTTTTCTTGTCAGGCCGGTATCTTCGGCAATATCACCCAGGATTTGAGCTTTGGTTTGCTTTGTAGTCATCGTTGCAGATCTGTTAGTCATTTTTCCCCTCACTATAAAAAAATACGATTAATGTTTACTGGTCAACGTTATCCGCTATGTCCTCGTGTCCTGAACGACAACCGACATCACGGATAAAATCCTGTTGCTCTGGAGCGATTCCTCCGTAAACTTACCCCGAATATTACAGGGTTTTACGAAAACAAAAAACAAATATACAGCTTTTTCTATTAAACAGGCATCTTTTACCCCGATAACCTGCGTTATGAAAGCAATTTCCCGCTTATTTCATCCCAGAGCAAATTGAATCCACGACTGGCGCCGGAGCCTTTGGCGAATACCTGCACCGGCGCACGACAGGAACCCATTCTCTCAACTTCGCTATGATAACCCGCAAAAGCGCGCATTATCTCCGAATTATCCTTATGAAAATCAAGCACAAGCTCACGATGCAATTTTTTCCTTCTATCCACCATTGAAAAAAAGGGATCAACCGGATTTTGAATTTCGGTTTCTTTTTAGCATACCTTTTCAATTCTGTCTGTCAGGCATTATCTGCTTTCAGTTTCAGGTTGATGCCGGCTTGCCCCCTGTCCTGATAACTAAAAACCATTATGTATAGTCATTGTTTCACGCGCTACCGCCCGCCAGGCGATATCGGCGCGGTAAAACAGGGCGTCACATTGTATGGCTGCAACCGCCTCGTAAGCCTTGTTTTTAGCTCCCGCGATATCATCGGCGAGCGCCGTGACGCATAACACCCGTCCGCCATTGGTGAGCACGTCATCGCCGACTCTTTTCGTGCCGGCATGAAAGACCTTTACATCCTCGCCAAATTCAGCATCCAGACCGAAAATAACCCGATCCCTGGTAGCGCTTTCAGGATAGCCTGACGAGGCCATGACAACGCCGACCGCCGCACGATTATCCCATTCGACCGGGGCATTGCGCAGGCGTTGCGCCAAGGCCATATCACACAATTCCGGCAAGTCGCTTTCAAGGCGCATCATTATGGGTTGTGTCTCCGGGTCTCCGAGGCGGCAATTGAATTCGAGCGCTTTGGGCTCACCGCTGTCATCAATGATAAGTCCGGCATACAGAACCCCCCTGTAGGGCCTGCCTTCCGCCCGCATGCCCCTGATCGTCGGCTCTATGATCTGCCGCATGATTTTGTCATTCAATGCCTCGTTCACAATCAAGGCCGGTGAATATGCCCCCATGCCACCGGTATTCGGGCCTGAATCTCCATCGTCCCTGGCCTTGTGGTCTTGGGAACTGGCCAGTGGCAGGACATTTTCACCGTCGCTGATAACAATGAAGCTGATTTCTTCCCCGGCAAGAAATTCCTCTATCACTATACGATGTCCCGCTTCACCAAATTTATCGGCGCTCAACATATCGGTCGCCGCCTGTTTGGCTTGCCCGGGGGTGACAGCGACGGTGACGCCTTTACCTGCGGCCAAACCATCGGCCTTGACAACGAGCGGCGCGTCTTTTGACTCGATATAATCAATGGCCGCGCCAAGTTCGGTGAAGGTATCATATTCAGCCGTCGGAATGTCGTGTCGCCTGAGAAAAGCCTTGCTGAAACTCTTCGAGCCTTCCAGCGCGGCCGCATTTTTCGACGGGCCGAAACAACGCAAACCCGCATTGGTAAAATCATCGACAATACCTGAAACCAGTGGAGCCTCAGGTCCCACTATAGTCAGCGCGACGGAGTTTTGTCGGGCAAATGCGATCAACTCGGGAATCCTGGCCGGGATTATGGGGATATTTTCAACTTTGTTTTCTTCCGCTGTCCCGGCATTGCCCGGCGCGACATAGACCTTATCCACGTCAGGCGATTGAGCCGCCTTCCAGGCAATGGCATGTTCACGCCCGCCGCCACCAACGATTAATATCTTCATTAAGGATACGTAACTTGGCGGGAAGGCGGGTTAGTGGCGGAAATGACGCATCGAGGTAAACACCATTGCCATCCCGTGCTCGTCCGCCGCGTCGATAACTTCCTCATCACGCATTGAGCCCCCCGGCTGTATGACGGCCGCAATGCCGGCCTCCGCGGCGGAGTCTATCCCATCCCGGAATGGGAAAAAGGCATCTGATGCCAGCGCCGCGCCGGCCACCTGCAAACCTTCATCGGCCGCTTTGAGCGCGGCAATCCGGGCGCTATACACCCGGCTCATTTGTCCTGCGCCGATACCGATGGTCTGCCGATTTTTTGCATAGACGATGGCGTTGGATTTGACATACTTCGCCACCTGCCAGGCAAATAACATATCATCGAGTTCCGTTTTGTACGGTTTACGCCTGGTGACAACGTTTAATTCCCCTGACTTGATCAGCTCCGTATCGCCATCCTGGACCAGCAAGCCGCCGCTGACTCGTTTTAACTCGAGCTGTTCCAACTGGCGCTGACGTTCGCCCGTAATCAACACGCGCACGCCGGCTTTCTCTCCCGTTATCGACAGGACGCCCTCCTCTGCGTCCGGCGCCAATATGACTTCCACGAACTGTTGATCGATTATTTTTCTCGCAGTTTCCCCGTCCAGGGTTCTGTTAAAGGCAATGATGCCGCCGAATGCCGAGGTCGGGTCGGTGGCGTAAGCCCTGCCATAAGCCTCGAGCAGGGACTCGCCTTCCGCAACGCCACAGGGATTGGCGTGTTTCACTATGACACAGGCAGGATTGGAAAAACCCGTTACACATTCCAACGCGGCATCAGAATCGACAATGTTGTTATATGAAAGCGCCTTTCCCTGTAGTTGCCGGGCGGCGGCCAACGTGCCGTCGCCCGGTTTTGGCCTCATGTAAAAAGCGGCAGTCTGGTGAGGATTCTCACCGTATCTCAACTCTTGAGAAATTTTGAACTGCATCGTGTAAGTGTCCGGGTAATTTTTACTTTCGCCTTGATGGTCCAATGCGCCCAAATAATTGGAGACGGTGGCATCGTAATTCGCCGTATGGGCAAATACTTTTTGCGCCAACCTGAAACAGGTTGCATGACTCAGCCGATTTTCATTTTTCTTTAATTCATCCAATACGCCTTCATAATCCGCCGTATCGACGACCACACCGGTAAATTCGTGATTTTTAGCCGCCGCCCTGAGCATTGCCGGCCCCCCGACATCAATATTTTCCAGTGCTTCGGCCAGGGGACAATCAACCTGGCTGACAGTGGCTTCAAACGGATACAGGTTGACAACGAGTAGGTCGATGGGCGCGATGCCAAGTTCTTCCATGATCTTATCATCCCTGCCCCGTCGACCCAGCAAGCCTCCATGTATTTTTGGGTGCAAGGTTTTTACCCTCCCGTCCATGATTTCCGGAAAACCGGTATAAGCGGACACATCCGTCACCTGAACATCATTGGATTGCAGCAGCCTGAATGTACCGCCGGTAGAAAGGATATCGACGCCCAATTGGTTGAGCGCCTGACAGAATTCCATGATGCCGGATTTATCCGAAACACTGACGAGCGCGCGTCTTATAATCGCCATAATTCGATATTCATAAAGAAGCGCCGGAAAGCAAGGAGGCCGGAGAGATTTCTATTCCGGTTGAAGGGTTTTGTTATTCAACCCGTATTTCTTTAACCGGCTGAGTACCGTACCCCTGTTCAAGCCAAGCGCCTGCGCCGCGCGGCTGATATTGCCTTTATAATTTTTTAATGTCGTTTCAAATAAGGGTTTTTCAACCTGGGAGATAATCAATTCGTATAATTCCGACGCTTCATGCCCATCCAGGTCCTTGAAATAATTATCCATGGCTTCTTCGACGCACTCACTCAAACCACGGGCAGTCGATGTCAGCTCTGTTAAATCCTGTTCGGTTGATTTCATCTATTATTATGCCGCGATTCTTGTAAGCGTCATGGTTTCATAATAATACCCGATTATTAATAATCGACAAGGAATAATTGATGCGGATTCAGGGATTCCTTTATTTAAGACCGAGCTTGTTTTCCAGGTAATGGATATCCGTGCCGCCTGAGATAAACGCGGCGTCATCCAGTAATTTTTGATGTACCGGAATATTGGTTTTAATGCCATCTATGACTAATTCGGACAAGGCCGTAGACATCCTCGCCAAAGCCAACTCCCGGGTCTCTGCGTGGGCAATTAATTTAGCGATCATTGAATCATAGTGAGGAGGTATGCTGTATCCATCATAAATATGGGTGTCTATACGAATTCCCGGTCCTCCCGGCTGGTGGAGATGCTGTATCTTTCCCGGCGATGGCATGAACGTATCCGGGTCCTCGGCATTGATTCGGCATTCAATCGCATGGCCGTTAAAACGAATGTCATCCTGTTTATAGCTGAGTTCATCGCCATGCGCGATGCGTAACTGTTCCTTGACGATATCAACGCCGGTCACCATCTCGGTGACTGGGTGCTCAACCTGGATCCTGGTATTCATTTCGATGAAATAAAATTCTCCGTCTTCATATAAAAATTCAATCGTGCCGGCGCCGCGATAACCCATAGCGCGACAGGCATTGACGCAACTGTTCCCAATTTCAGCCCTCATTTCATCTGCAATGCCGATGGCCGGCGCTTCTTCAATCACTTTTTGATGGCGGCGTTGCATCGAGCAGTCTCTTTCACCCAAGTGGATGACGTTGCCTTTCTCATCCGCCAGCACCTGAATTTCGATGTGGCGAGGGTGGTCTAAAAATTTTTCCATATACAGCGTGTCATCACCAAAAGCGGTAGCCGCCTCGGCGCGGGTCACTGCCATGGCGTTGCGCAGGGTTGCCTCGCTGCGGACTACTCGCATCCCCCGCCCCCCCCCGCCGGCCGCCGCTTTAATAATGACCGGATAACCGATGCGCCTGGCCAACCTGCCGAGTTCATCGAGGTTATCACCGATAGTGCCGGCGGAACCCGGTACACAGGGAACCCCGAACTTCCGCATTTCTTCCCGCGCTGAGGTTTTACTTCCCATCAAGCGAAGGGTATCCGCCCGCGGCCCTATGAAAATAAAACCACTCTCTTCCACCCGTTCGGCAAAATCGGCATTTTCGGCCAAAAACCCGTAACCGGGATGAATGGCCACGGCATCGGTAATTTCCGCGGCGCTGATTACAGCCGGAATATTCAAGTAACTTTCGGAAGAAACAGCGGGGCCGATACAAACCGACTCATCGGCCAACCGCACGTGCTTTTGCTTGCGGTCTACCTCAGAGAAAACCGCAACGGTTTTTATGCCAAGTTCACGACAGGCGCGCAGGATGCGCAGAGCAATTTCACCACGATTGGCAATGACTATCTTTTCAAGCATGGTGATTTATTTCTTCGATTACCATGCCCCCGGTGAAAATGCGGGCTGGCACAGGGTTATGCCTCGCGAATGACAAACAGGGGCTGGCCATACTCCACCGGTTCGCCGGTTTCGACCATGATCTTGCTGATGACGCCACCTCGCTCGGCCTCGACCTGGTTCATGATCTTCATCGCTTCGATAATACAGAGCACGTCTCCTTCTTTTACGACCTGGCCTAACTCGACAAAAGACGGTTTGCCGGGCGCCTGGGCTTCATAAAAAATGCCAACCATGGGCGCCCTGACTATATTCTCCTCGGGCTCTGCTGTTTCCGTGGATTCGGCCGCCGGGGTAGCTTCCATACCGGCGCCGGTCTCGCCATAACCCTTGACCGATTGTGTTTCCGGGGCCTGAATAACGGCGGGAGTCTGGGTAATCGAGGCGCTGTTGCGACTGAGCCTGACCGATTCTTCACCTTCATGGATTTCAATTTCATCAATCCTGGATTCTTCCAGCATCTCGATCAGTTTTTTGACTTTGCGGATATCCATCGCCTCTCAACCTTTCAGTTTTTCCAATGCGGCCTGTAAGGCCAGACGATACCCGCCGGCGCCGGCGCCACTGATTACCGCGACCGCGATGTCTGACAGGTAGGACTGCCGCCTGAATTCTTCCCGGGCAAACACGTTTGACAGATGGACCTCGATAAACGGAACCCCGACGCCTGAAAAAGCGTCGCGTAAGGCGATACTCGTATGGGTAAACGCGCCGGGGTTGATTATGATGAATTCGACCTGTTCTCTCTTTGCCCGGTGGATTCTGTCGATCAAGCCGTGCTCGGCATTGGATTGAAAATGCGTCAGGCTGTGACCGAGCTGTGTCGCGGTATCGATGAGACCCTGGTTGATTTCCTCCAGGGTAGTCGTTCCATAGACTTCAGGCTCCCGCTCCCCCAACAGGTTCAGGTTTGGCCCGTGCAGTACCAGTATTTTTGCCATTGTTATCGTTTATTACTTGCTGATTTCAAGAAATTTGATGCTTTTCTTGGCATGTTAGCAGACAATGGGCGAAATTACGAGGGAAAATTGGCTGTTTTTGATGAATTCCCCTGTTCAGGGGGTCACCCTTGGCCATCATGCCCCAAAAGAAAAACCCGAACATGCCGCACCCCCTTATTCAGGGAATGTCTTATAACAACGAGGTGATGACGCTTTCCGCTTGCTCCCGCGACAGCGGGCCGGGCTTGACGTAGGCCACCAGCCCGTTTCTATCGATAATCACGGTATAGGGCAGCGCGCCGATGTGGTTGCCGTAGGCTTCCGCCAGCTTGATGACCTCAGTCTCACCGACCAGCGCCGGGTAGTTCATCCCATGCTCTTTGACGAATTGCCGCACCGGGGCCGGCTGTTGCAAGGCGATGCCGATGAATTGCAGTCCGTCCGCCTGGTACTTGGCCTGCAATAAAACAAACTCCGGGATTTCCTCCAGGCAGGGGGGACACCAGGTTGCCCAGAAATTCAACGCAATCACTTTCCCGTCCCACTCGTTGATTGAACGTAGTCGTCCATTGATATCCGGCAGGCTGAATTCCGGTCTTGGGACGCCTGTGATCCGGGCGGCTTCGATCAACCGGTTCCCTTTTGTTTTGTTGTTATCGGTTTCTACTACCGGCGTCGGGGTAGTCTTTTCTGCTTGCTGATAGTGGTAAAAGCGAAAGCCTGCGTAAGCGGAAGCGATGATCAATCCAAGGACCGCCGGCAACAATACGCGCTTGCTCATGTCCTTGTAAGGAATCATCCCTTCCCACCTCGAGGCAGGGGGTCAGGGTGGGGAGAAAGGCGCGGGATCATGCCTGTCCCCGGTTCCGCCCCCCTCGCGCCGGCCATCTCCCTCGAGGGGAGAGGAACATCACTTATCACTTTTGTCAGGTGTTGCAGAAATTGTTCGGGCTTTACATAGCCGACAAGCCGGCGCTCTTTCATCTCCTGTTTGTCTGCGCCGAAAAACAATATGGCCGGCGGCCCGAAGATCTGAAATTGTTTAAGCAACTGCTGATCGTCATCATCATTAGCCGTTACATCCGCCTGTAGTAAAACAACATTTGACAAAACCTGCTTTACTCTTGGATCGGCAAATGTGTCTTCTTCCATCTCGATACAGGTAATACACCAGTCTGCATAAAAATCCAGCATCACCTGCTCCCCTTCCGCGCTCGCGTTGACTAACCTCTCCTCTAAATCCACCGTGGTTTTGATACGCTGAAAATTCAGGCCGGTCGATGCGGTCGCGGCGGGTTTGCCGGTCAGGTATTCGAGCGGCTTGAAGATATTATCCGAGCCTGATACGGCGCCTGTGAGCAACGTAACGCCATAGACTAAAACGACGATGCCGATTCCTTTCAATAATCTTGACCAGTTGCCGGCGCGCTCCCACTTGTCCAGGGCGCCCATGAATAGCGCGGCGACAATAAACAGCAACGCCCACAACGACATGGCTATGGAACCGGGGATGACGCGTTCCAGAAACCAGATGGCAACCCCTGCCATGATAACGCCGAATACCTGCTTCACTTTCTCCATCCAGGGGCCGGCCCGGGGCAATAATGACCCGGCAGACGCGCCGATAACCAATAAAGGCACGCCAAAACCCAATCCCATGAAAAACAATGCGGTTCCACCCAATAAGGCATTGCCTGTTTGACTGATATAAAGCAGGGCGCCGGCCAGGGGCGGGGCAACACAAGGGCCGACGATTACGGCGGACACGGCGCCCATGACCGCGGCGCCGCGCCAACCACCACGTTGTTGTGGTTGGGACAGGGCGAATAGCCGGGTTTGCAAAACTGCCGGCAGACGCAATTCATAAAAGCCGAACATGGATAACGCCAGGAGAATAAACACCAGGCTGAACGCGCTGATCGCCCAGACATTTTGGGAAGCGGCCTGAAGGTTCAAGTGGAAAGAGCCGGCAAGCACGCCTAACAGCGCATAAGTCGCCGCCATTGCCAAAACATAAGCGACGGATAATAAAAATCCCCGTCTCCCCGTCACGGTTTCGGATTGTCCGACGATGATGCCGGACAGGATGGGAATCATCGGAAAAACGCACGGGGTAAGTGATAAAAATAAACCAAACGTAAAAAACGCGAGAATATTCAGCATGAAACCGCCTTGCTTCAGTTTTTCCTTGATTTTATCTTGCGCTGAAAGTACTGCCTGGCTGCCGGTTTGTATTGGGGAATCCGGAGTTCGCGTCAAATCGATTTCGATTGCTTTTTTTATCGGCGGATAACAGATCGAGTTTTCCTTGCAACCCTGATAACCTACTTGCACCAGGACGGGTTGGTCATCTGCGCGCGCATCAATCAACGGCACGTCAATAGAGACAAACCGGGTATTGACCTCAACCTGGCCAAAGGACTCATCCTGTTTTATCTTGCCCCGGGGAATCTGGATCGCCGCTGTGTCGATCGCCAGGTTTTCCGACAGGGAGATGAAACGGAACTTGTCCCGGTAGAGGTAATAACCCTCGGCTATCAGCCATTCAAAACGCGCCCCATGGGGACTGAGAGGCGTCGCAGATAACCGGAAGGCCGTATCCGGGTCGAGGAAATCATCCTGACTGAAGCCGTTGTCCAACGGATTAATCAGGCCTTGTAAACGCTCACTAACCGATTCGGCAGGCGCGGAAACCGCCACCAGACAGAGAAGGCCAACAGCAATTCGCCGGAAGTTAATCATGGTAATCATCAGTGCAATCATAAACCGTACGCAAACTTCAACTTGTGGGAAACAGTAACGTCCCTTTTCCTGGCCGTATCGGAGTCGGAACAGGTGTTCAACATCAATAAATGTTTCGCCGGACTTGCCATGGTTGTTTCATCTTGAAAATTACTATTTTGCCAATACACTGGTAAATAAGCCAATCTTGCATTGATAGTCGGGGTTTATGCCGATGTTTAAAATTCTTTTTTTATTGTTTCTTGCCACGCCGCTCGTTGAAATTTATTTTCTCATTCAAACAGGAAGCTACATCGGCGCGCTGCCCACGATATTGCTGTGTATCCTGACCGCTGCCACCGGCGCCATATTATTGAGGATACAGGGTATTCAAACACTGTTCAGCGCCCGGCAAAAGTTACGGCAGGGGGAGATGCCGGCAGACGATTTACTGGGCGGACTGATCTTGCTCATCGCCGGGGTACTGCTGCTTACTCCGGGATTTATTACCGACGCAATCGGATTTCTGTGTCTCGTCCCGGCGTTGCGATCCCTGCTGATCCTGCGCTTGCTGCGCAACGCCAGCATCAAGGTCCGCTCAAGGAGCGCCATCATCGAAGGCGAATATTGGGCAGACGATCATAATAAGAGAATTCATTAAAATCCCCTGTGTTGTTTGATGCGCTCATATGCCTGCCGGATTTCATGGGTCCTCTGGGTTGCCATTTTCATCATCTCCTCAGGCAATCCTTTTGCAACCAATTTGTCCGGGTGATGCTGGCTGAGTAACCGCCGGTAGGCCTTTTTTACTGCCGCATCATTGGCATTTTCTTCTATGCCCAAAACTGAATACGCGTCTTTTAATGAAAATTGGCCGCTAGCCTGGTGGCGGTGATGCAACTCGGCGGATACCGACGACAAGATCGATTCCATTTCATACCTGGAAAAGCCGATCTCGTCACAAACCCGGTACAACAGCTGGCTTTCAGCGGGATGCAGGACCCCATCAGCGTATGCGGCGAAACAAAGTATTTCAATGAACATCCGTTGTAAGGTTGTGCGCCGGCCGATTTCCCGTTTAAGCTGCGCGAGAACGGCGGATAAATTGAAGCTGTCCTGCCGGCCTTCATTAAACAGGGCTTTTGCCGCCTCCTGCTGCCTGGGGGAAAGATCCATATCCACCATCACCCGCGTCGCTATCTGGAGCTCATCTTTCGTGACTCGTCCGTCTGCTTTACAGACATGACCCATCACGGAAAACGTTGCCGTAAAAAATGCGGCTTGTACCCGAAACTGGTGTCCCCGCGGAAGGTCTTCAGAAGGGGCGGAACTGCCCCTGAGTCCCCTATCAAAATTACGACCTATCGCGGCGCCAAATACCGCGCCGAGCGGGCCGGCCAGCATAAAGCCGAATGCCCCGCCTGCAACTGTTCCCCACCAGGACATTATTTGTTCACCAGCAGTTCCCGCTGACAGCGGATTTGGGGGCTGTTGACGAAACTGGCGAGAGCGTCTGTTTGTTCACTTTCTGCATATTGGTTTAATATTATAAACAGTATAATGGTCAAGTTAAAAAAACTCTGAGCGCAAGCCCCCTGGGAAGGGGGATTCAGGAGGTTGGTTCGCGCCGGTCTGATGAAAAATGCCTTCACTTATGAATGGCGCTTATGGACAATCCCTGAACTGATTGAAATGCTGACAGAAGAAGGGTTCAAACCGACGGTTTACTGGGACAAGGCGGATAATGATGACGAGAATCAGTTTGAACCCAGTGATACGGGAGACCCCGATGCCGGCTGGATCGCTTACATTGTCGCGCCTAAATAATGCCCGGCAGTTCTGCCGGTCGAATCAAGCGCAACAGTTCGCCTGATGCGGCGGCGCTCATGCACCCGCCGACTTCAAACTCCAGGATCGCAACAGCCGCAGTTGTCATTAATTTCTTGTTTTCTGTCACCGGCGGCGGCGTTTTACATAAAAAACATAATAATTCATCAATGCCAGGATTATGTCCCGTAATCATGATATTCCCGTAACGCTGGTTATATTTCCTGATTAAACCGAGCAAGACATCAAGCGACGCCCCATAGATACCATCTTCATAAATAATGGCTTTATCCCTTACTTTGAGTTCGTTATTTACAGCCGCCAGGGTTTCCCTGGCTCTCAGGGCGGGGGAGCACAGGATGAGGTCGGGGATGAACCCGTTTTTTCTTATCCATTTACCCATGCGGGGGGCATCTTTACGGCCCCGCGCCGCCAACGGCCTGTCAAAGTCGTTGCGGGCGCCACTGCCCCAATCAGACTTTGCATGTCGCAGTAAAATTAAACCGGCTTTCTTCATCACAAGTCCTTCATTGCAAGGGGGTGTCGCAAAAACCCCGGCGCCGCCACCAGCGCTGGCCCGTAGAACCGGCCCCGGGCGTGAACCGGGGCAACCCCCCTTGCCTGCGACGTGCAGGGGCAAGCTCTCGTGGTTGCCCTGTACCAGTATGCGCCAGCATGGCCCAGGGCAGGCGGCGGCGGGATCAATATTATCGGATCATACAGCATGAACTTTCCGGCAGGCGAAACTTTTGCTGCGATTGACCTGGGTTCCAACAGCTTTCATATGGTTGTTGCAAAATTCGAAGATGAGCGGATCCGGATCATCGACCGCATCAAGGATATGGTGCGCATTGCGTCCGGGCTGGATGCTGACAATAACCTGGATGAAGCGGCGATGGAAAGAGCTATTCAATGCCTGCAACGGTTTGGGCAGCGCATTAAGGAAATACCCGGGGCCAACGTGAAAGCGGTGGGCACCAATACCCTGCGACAGGCGCGCAACAGCAATGATTTCATCCGGCGGGCCCGTGAAGCGCTGGGGCATAACATCGACATCATATCCGGCCAGGAAGAAGCCCGGCTGGTCTTCCTGGGCGTGACTCAAGCGTTTTATAACGATACTGAGACCAGGTTGGTGATCGATATTGGCGGCGGCAGCACCGAACTCATCATCGGCAGGGGATTTGAACCAAGGGCGACTGAAAGCCTGTATATGGGTTGTGTCAACGTCAGCCGGCGTTTTTTCCCCGATGGCGTCATCAATGACCGGCGCATGCGGGATGCGGCGCTGTTCGCCCGCATGGAACTCGAAACCATCGAGGCCCGGTACCGGCGTATCGGCTGGGATACCGTGCTTGGGTCCTCCGGCACGATCCGGTCGATCTGTGAGGTCGCCGTGGCCCAGGGCTGGAGTGAGGCGGGGATCAACCGGACTGCCGTGGAGGTCCTGCGCAAACAGCTCAGCGCCGCCGGCCATTGTGAAAAGTTGTTGCTGGAAGGCTTGTCAGAGCGCAGGAAACCCGTCTTTGCCGGTGGTCTCGCAATCCTCATCGCTATCATCGAGGCCCTTGAACTGGAATACATTCAAATTTCCGCTGGCGCCCTGCGCGAAGGCCTTATCCATGAACTTGTCGGCAGACGCCAGGACAAGGACATACGCAAGGCGACCGTAGCCGATGTTGCGACCCGTTACGGGGTTGATCGGAAACAAGCCGATAAAGTCGCGAAGACGGCTGAAGAATTTTACACCCAGGTAAAAAGCCAATGGCGTTTCGACCGGGCTGACGGGGACACGCTGCTGTGGTCGGCGCAACTACACGAGATCGGACTCGCCATCGCCCACGCCCAATATCATCGCCACGGCGCTTACCTGCTCTCAAGCTCCGACCTGCCGGGCTTCTCCCGGCAAGAACAATTTAACCTGTCCATGCTGGTACGCGCCCACAGGCGGAAGTTTCCCATCCTGGAATTCAGCCAGGTCGCGCCCGAAGACCGGGAGAAAACACTACGTCTTGCCATCCTGCTCAGGTTGTCCTGCGTCATGAACCGGAGCCGCTCTTACACGATGCCCCCTGAAATCAAGGTCACGGCCGATACAAACAGCCTGTCACTGACATTCACCGGGACCTGGTTGGACGACCACCCCCTGACCCGCGCGGATTTACAAACCGAAGCCGAGTACCTGGAGGCAGTCAACTTCCAACTGACATTCAACTGAAGCGCCCGCCCCCTGACAACGATTGCAAGCAACAACAGGGCGGTACTTCAATTCCACTCTCGGAAAATGCCGGGGCATGTTGAAATGGAGCTATATCATCGTCCCCTGTCAGTGATGCCGCGCCAATGGTATTTCTCCATAGTTTGACCTCGGCTATGATAGTCATTGATCTTCCTTCCATTTTCGGGATTTTCCGGTTCCCTGCGAAATTCTTTACATTTATGATAACTTTAGTTATAGTTTCTGTAGATTTATATGCGGCAAACAAGCCAAACATGAAGTATAGTAACCTGATAAAGCAACTGAACCTCCTCGCCGGTTATGGCATTACGGCGTTCAATATCAAGATGTTGAAAAGCTATTTCCCCGCGGAAACGGATATTACCCTGAGGAAAACACTGACGCGCGCCATTGACAACGGACTTTTGCGTCGCGTGTGTCGCGGCATCTACATTTATCCGCATGAATTTGCCCGCCGTCCCCATAAGTCAGAGGAGATTGCCGTGCTGTTGCGCCCCGGCCAATTCTCCTATATCAGCCTGGAAACCGCCCTGTCGGAGTACAGCATCATCAGCCAGGTGACGCTGGATTACCTGACAGTGATGACTACCGGGCGCAGCCAGACCTATTCGACCCCCTATGGCGTCATCGAGTTTACCCACACCAGTCGTCAGGAGAAAGAGATCCTGGCAAATACGGTCACGCCGGCCGAACGTCCCCTCAGGCTGGCCCGCCCCGGGTTGGCCCTGGCCGACCTGAGGCGGGTCAGACGGAACCTGGACCTGATCAACATGGAAGTCTACGAGGAGATCATCCATGAACAAAGCCTCGCTGTCTGAACGCGCCGGCATCATCATAAAGTCCAATCCCGAATTGGCGATGATGAAAACGGCCATAGAAAAAGAATTGATCCACTATGACATTTTTTTTCTGTTGCAACAAAAGGAACTCACCCTCCCTGGCATGGCCTTTATCGGCGGCACTTGCCTGAGATTGTGTCATGGTTCCAATCGGTACAGCGAGGACCTGGATTTCCACGCCGGCCCGGCATTCAAGGCCCCGCAGTTTGACGCCATCCGGCTGGAGATAGAACGTTACCTGCATGACCGTTACCGTTTGCCTGTTGAGGTCAGACCGCCAAGTCGGCGCCGGCAGGACAGCAGCCAATACAGCGGACAGGTGAACACCTGGAAAATTATTATCCCGGTCGCGCCGCAGCGCCGTGATATGCCGGCCCAGCGAGTCCATATCGATATTGCCAGTCTTCCAACCCATGATGCTTCGCCCCGGTTGCTCCATACCCATTATGACACGTTGCCTGGGGGTTATGACTCCATGCTGTTCCTGAGTTCCTCAAAATCGGAGATCCTGGCGGACAAGTTGGTTGCCCTGGCGGCCCGGCGCAACATCATGGCCCGCGATATCTGGGACATCATCTGGTTACTGCAACAGGGCGAGGAAATCAACCCGGAAATGCTCAGACTGAAACTGACTGACCACCGGATAATCGATTACAAAGAGAAGGCGGAGAATAAAATCAACGAACTGCCCGGGTGGTTTGAAACAGGAAAATTCCAACATGAAATGCTACGTTTCCTGGGCTCATCCCAAGCCGACCGCACCGTTAAACGCCCGGAATTCATCACTTTTACCCAGGATAAAATCACCCGGACCCTGGGCGATTCGCTTACCCGCTTGGATGAGGTGAAACCATGACCCCCACTGGAACGACGCCGGCCACCGGCAGGCCGCGGAAGCCCTCCCCGAAGACCGGGAGAAAACACTACGTCTTGCCATCCTGCTCAGGTTGTCCTGCGTCATGAACCAGAGCCGCTCTTACACGATGCCCCCTGAAATCAAGGTCACGGCCGATACGAACAGCCTGTCACTGAAATTCACCGGGGCCTGGTTGGACGGCCACCCCCTGACCCGCGCGGACTTACAAACCGAAGCCGGGTACCTGGAGGCAGTCAACAGAGGTAGCCCCATTTATCTGAACAACATTTTTCATTTCTTAAGTGGATCCACAGCCCCTGTTATGCCGCCTCCTGTGAAGGCAGCGAGTTAAAGTAAACCTGATCCGGTGTTTGCCGGTCAAGTGTTGAGTGTGGCCGGCGTTGATTGTAAGTTGCTTACCCACTTAAGTCAGTGTCCAGTTTTTCGGGGCCACCTCTCTATTGAGTCATCCCCTTATTCACCGCAAAATATACGGCGGATATTGCCTTTGCGGTGATTATGCGTTACATTTACCGCAGGAGATGCGGTGAATACGACCTATATACATCAAAACCCGGACTGGCCAAACTTCACCTGGGACAGTGAAGCGCTATCCTCCAAACTGTCGGCATTGCGCTATCGACAGGGAGAATTACTCGGCCGAATGAAGTCCCTGGGCTTTGATCTGAGGACAGAAGCCAGTCTGAACACCCTGACGAATGATGTCGTCAAATCATCGGCGATAGAGGGCGAATACCTGGACCCTGGTGAGGTTCGTTCTTCCATTGCCCGTCGCCTGGGGATTGAAACAGGTGGGCTGGTCCCCACGGGACGCGAAGTCGAAGGGGTTGTCGAAATGACACTGGATGCTACGCAACAGCATGATCGGGAACTGACTGCCGAACGTCTGCAGGCCTGGCAAGCGACCCTGTTTCCAACCGGTCGAAGTGGTATGCGACTGATCACGGTCGGCGCCTGGCGCACGCCGGAGGCCGGGCCGATGCAAGTGGTTTCCGGGCCCATCGGGCGCGAGAAAGTCCATTTTGAAGCGCCCGGCGCTGAACGTCTTGATACGGAAATGACGCAGTTCTTAAGCTGGTTCAACAGGGCTCAAGCAATAGACCCGGTACTCAAGGCAGGGCTGGCGCATTTCTGGTTTGTCACGATACATCCTTTTGAAGACGGCAACGGGCGCATTGCCCGCGCCATTGCCGATATGTCGCTTGCGCGTGCGGACGCGAGCAAGGAACGGTTTTACAGCATGTCTTCCCAGGTCGAACTCGAACGAAAATCTTATTATGAATGCCTGGAACAACAGCAACGTGACGGTCTTGATGTAACAGGATGGCTTGTCTGGTTTCTTGACTGTCTCAACCGGTCGATTGAGAGCGCCGGGGACACACTGGCAGCTGTTCTTTATAAGGCTAAACTTTGGGAAAAAGTGAATCAACAACCGGTTAATGAACGCCAGCGACTTGTTATTAACCGCATGCTGGATGATTTCAAAGGGCACATGAATACGTCCAAATACGCCAAACTTGCAAAGTGCTCTACTGATACGGCCCTGAGAGACATACAAAAATTACTCGGTCGGGGCATCCTGGTCAAGAACCCGGCCGGCGGACGCAGCGCCAGCTATCGATTAGCAACCCTTTGAATGGCGCGCCCGGAAGGATTCGAACCTCCGACCCCCTAGTTCGTAGCCAGGTACTCTATCCAGCTGAGCTACGGGCGCATATTTTGATTTACTACCTCATTCAGTCCTGAGATTCATTTGACGGCGCTTCGCGCTGTGGCGCTCTATCCTTGCGCGACGCACACCGCTACGGGCGTACAGTTAAAATTATCTACCATGACGGGCCTTTTATGCAACAATTCCTTGAGGAAGACAATGACAAGAGCGCCTTGTCAAGGCTTGACTGCCACGAGCGCCTGTGACTGGAGAATGAAGTCAGGGGTTTAATCTGCGTGCATCCGCATAATCCGTGGATTTACCTGTCTCAGAACAGGCCGGTAATATTGCCGTCGGCATCGACGTCGATCTTCTCTGCGGCAGGGACTTTCGGCAAGCCCGGCATCGTCATCATGTTGCCGGCAATGGCGACGATGAAACCGGCGCCATTCGACAACCTGACCTCACTGATTTCCACGTTGTGTCCTTCCGGAGCGCCGCGGGTCGCGGGGTCGGCAGTGAACGACATCTGGGTTTTCGCCATACATACCGGGAAGTTGCCGTAATCCCGGTTCAGTTTATCAATCTCCGCCCTGACCTTGCTGTTGGCCGTAACGCTGCCCGCGCCATATATCTTTTTGGCAACAGCTTCTATCTTTTCCCACAGGGAAGCGTTGTCTGCATAAACGTAGCTATGCCGCCCGGGGTGATTATCCACAATATCGGCGACGACGCTCGCCAACTCCTCGGCGCCGGCCCCGCCCTCTGCCCAATGCCGGGCAACCACTGCTTTGCCGCCCAACGCTTCCACCCGACTTTTGAGCAGCTCGATTTCCGCATCGGTATCATGGGTAAAGTGATTGATGGACACCACGCAGGGCAGACCATAATGGTTCCGGATGTTATTGAAGTGGCGTTCAAGATTCACCAGGCCCTTGTCGAGCGCGGCCAGGTTTGCCGCGTTCAAGTCCTGTTTATTGACGCCGCCGTGGTATTTCATGGCCCGGATAGTCGCCACCAACACCACGGCCGCGGGTTTCAATCCCGCCATGCGGCACTTGATGTCAATGAACTTTTCCGCGCCCAGGTCAGCGCCGAACCCGGCCTCGGTGATCACGTAATCCGCAAGTTTCAATGCGGTCTTCGTCGCGGTCACGCTGTTACAACCGTGGGCAATGTTGGCAAAGGGACCGCCGTGCACAAGAGCGAGGTTGTTTTCCAGAGTTTGCACCAGGTTCGGTTTGATTGCATCTTTCAACAACGCCGCCATCGCCCCCTGGGCGTTGAGGTCACGGGCGTAAACCGGTTTTTTATCACCCCGGGTGTAACCAACGACGATATTGCCAAGACGCGTTTTCAGGTCGGCAAGGGAAGTCGCCAGGCAGAAGATCGCCATGACTTCGGAGGCAACGGTAATGTCATAGCCGTCTTCCCGCGGGAAACCATTGGCCGCGCCGCCCAGGGCAACGACGATTTTTCTCAGCGCCCGGTCGTTCATATCCACCACCCGTTTCCAGGCGAGCAAACGAGGATCAATATCCAGCGCATTGCCCTGGTGAATGTGGTTGTCGATCATCGCCGACAGCAGGTTATGGGCAGACCCTATGGCATGGAAGTCACCGGTAAAGTGCAGGTTGATGTCCTCCATGGGCACCACTTGGGCATAACCTCCACCCGCCGCGCCGCCCTTGATGCCGAAACAGGGGCCGAGGGAAGGTTCACGCAGGCATATGAGAGTTTTTTTGCCTATCCTGTTCATGGCGTCACCCAGACCGACGGTGGTCGTGGTCTTGCCCTCCCCCGCCGGCGTGGGACTGATGGCGGTGGTCAGGATCAGCTTGCCATCGGCCTTGTCTTTCAGGCTATCGATATAGTCAAGGGACAGTTTGGCCTTGTAATGACCATAAGGCTCCAGGTGCTCACTCCCAACGCCATATTGTTCCCGGGCAAGCTCGATGATGCGCTTTTTGCTCGCCTGCTGGGCAATTTCTATATCTGTCAACATCAAATGATCCTCAAAAATAGTTATTGTTACACTGCCGGCGCAAGATCATACTTATAAAGCTAACCGGATCAAGAGCGGCTTTGCGGGCTGTTTTGGAGTGACTTCGCGCGGAACGGAAAAACAGCCCGCAAAGCCGCCCGGCCAACCGCGATAGCCTCCATCTCTCCCGGATTCCCGAAAAAGTATGCCTTTGCCAAGCCAAGACCATACTCGCAAAACTAACCGGACCAAGAGCGGCTTTGCGGGCTGTTTTGGAGTGACTTCGCGCGGAACGGAAAAACAGCCCGCAAAGCCGCTCGGCCAACCGCGATAGCCTCCATCTCTCCCGGATTTCCGAAAAAATATGCCTTTGCCAAGCCAAGACCATACTCGCAAAACTAACCGGACCAAGAGCGGCTTTGCGGGCTGTTTTGGAGTGACTTCGCGCGGAACGGAAAAACAGCCCGCAAAGCCGCTCGGCCAACCGCGATAGCCTCCATCTCTCCCGGATTCCCGAAAAAATATGCCTTTGCCAAGCCAAGACCATACCTGCAAAGCTGACCGGACCAAGAGTGGCTTTGCGGGCTGTTTTGGAGTGACTTCGCGCGGAACGGAAAAACAGCCCGCAAAGCCGCTCGGCCAACAGCGCGATATTCGCCATTTCTTCCCGCTTTCCGATCTGATTTTGGCGGAGAGAGAGGGATTCGAACCCTCGATGGGCTTTCAACCCATACTCCCTTAGCAGGGGAGCGCCTTCAGCCACTCGGCCACCTCTCCCTTGACAACGGCAAAAACCACTACCGTCTTCGCAGGAACGGCCTGTGGTTTTTTACTGTATGTGAAGGATTATTCCGTGTTTCCTTTGCTATCCTCTGCTTCCTCCTCATCCGTATATTCCTGTTGAAGCTGGACTTTGGCCTGCTTCACTTTCTCCAACTGGATCCGTTCGTAAATCTCCTCTCGGTGCACTGCAATTTCCTTAGGAGCATTTACCCCAATTCGTACTTGATTACCACGAATTCCAAGCACGGTTACGTTGACGTCATCCCCTACCATCAGAGATTCGCCAATCCTGCGTGTTAATATCAACATCTAACTATCTCCTGTTTTTTCCCTTAGCAATAAGTAGTTTAACCTTTTTAGACGATAATTGTCGAATAGTTCACTTCCACAAAACCGTCTTTTTTATCCTGCGGCGTCATCGACCACATCGTTCTCACCTTCCAGACCGAATGTAGAGTGTAACGTTCTTACGCCCAATTCTAAATACTTTTCGGCAATGACCACTGAAATTTTTATTTCCGACGTAGATATCATCTGGATATTGATGCCTTCATCAGCTAATGCAACAAACATTTTGGTCGCGATCCCGGCGTGAGAACGCATGCCTACCCCCACCACGGAGATCTTGACGATTCGATCATCGCCCGTGACCTCTTTCGCGCCCAGGTCTCTGGCCGTTTTTTTCAATAAGGCCAAGGCCTTGTTGAAATCATTTCGATGTACGGTGAAGGTAAAGTCAGTAGTATTATCCACTCCCACATTTTGCACAATCATATCAACATTAATATCGGCATTGGCAATGGGGCTTAATATCGCGGCGGCGATGCCGGGTTTATCCGGCACGCTGATCAAAGTCAGTTTCGCCTCATCGCGATTATGGGCGATACCTGATATGAGCGCCTGTTCCATACTCTCATCCTCTTCTGTAATTAACGTGCCGGGACCCTCTTTAAAAGAGGATAAAACACGTAATGGCACCTTGTATTTATTAGCGAATTCCACTGCACGAGTCTGTAGTACCTTTGATCCTGAACTGGCCATCTCCAGCATTTCTTCATAGGAAATCCTGTCCATGCGTTTTGCCTCGGAAACAATCCTGGGATCAGCGGTAAACACTCCGTCCACGTCCGTATATATCCTGCATTCATCCGCATTCAACGCCACCGCCATGGCCACTGCGGTAGTATCGGTGCCGCCGCGCCCCAAGGTAGTAATGTTGCCCTGTTCATCAATACCCTGAAAACCGGCGATAACGACTACCTTGCGGGCAGCCAGGTCTTTTTTAACCCGCATCGCTTCGATATCGACAATACGAGCCTTGTTGTGGACATTATCAGTCAGTATATGGACTTGCCCACCGGTATATGAAACAGCCTGGTATTTTTTTTCCTGCAACACCATGCTCAACAAGGCAATGGTAACCTGTTCACCGGTAGCTAACAGCACATCCAACTGCCGGGAATCCGGCTCTTTTGCCGCCTGCCCGGCAAGTTCAACGAGTCGGTCCGTCTCGCCGGCCATGGCTGAGAGAACGGCCACCACTTGATGACCCTGTTTTCGCGTTTCGATGACGATGTCGGCAACCGCCTTGATCCGCTCGACCGAACCGACTGAAGTGCCACCAAACTTTTGTACAATCAACGACATGAGGTTGCTCCGCTTTCTTCTCAGGTTTGCCGGCTTACCCAGTCGCTCACGCTTTTCAGCGCGCTTTGCAGGGCCGCCGGATGCTTTCCTCCGGCCTGCGCCATATCCGCGCGACCGCCACCCTTGCCCCCAACTTGTCGGGCCACATAATTTACCAGATCACCTGCTTTAACTCTATCCGTACTGTCTTTTGTCACTCCCGCCACCAGGCTGACTTTTTCATCTTTCACCGTACCCAATACAATGACGGCAGTGCCCAGTTTACCTTTTAACCGATCTACCGTATCCCGTAGCGTTTTCGGGTCGACCCCATCCATATCACAAGCAAGGACATTGATGCCGTTTATGACCTCAGCCCGCTCAGCCAGGTCATCACCGGCATGACTTGCCAGCTTGCCCTTGATTCGTTCCAGCTCCCTTTCCAGTTGCCTGGAGCGGTCCAACACCTGTTCCAGCTTGACCGCGAGCTTGTCCCGGCCGGATTTCAACAAGCGGGCAAGCGTGGCGAGTTGCGCTTCTTCTTCCTCGATAAAGGCCAGGGCGCCGGCGCCGGTTACGGCTTCAACCCGCCGTATGCCGGCGGCAATGCCCGTCTCTGCCACCAATTTGAACAAGCCGATGTCGCCGGCCCGCTGCACGTGGGTGCCGCCGCACAACTCCACTGAAAAATCCCCGGCAATACGCAGCACGCGCGCCTGTTCATCGTATTTCTCTCCGAACAAAGACATAGCGCCGGATTTCAGCGCATCATCCAAAGGCATGAATTCACAAACAGTAGCGGCATTATCAAGTATTTTATGATTAACCAGCCGCTCAATCTCCAATAGTTGCGCGTCGCTTATCGGCCCCGGATGGGAGAAATCAAACCGCAAGCGGTCCGGCGCGACCAGGGAGCCTTTCTGGGTGACGTGATCGCCCAATACCTCCCGCAAGGCCGCATGCAAAAGATGGGTTGCCGAATGGTTGCGCACCGTATCCAGTCTCCTGGCGACGTCCACTTGCGCGGATGCCTGCTGGCCGGTTTCCAGGGCGCCGCGCGTTACCCTGCCGGCATGGACGTGGGCGCTGCCTTGTTTTTGCGTGTCATCAACGTCGAATACGCCTGTGTCCGACGTTAATCGGCCTTGGTCCCCGACCTGCCCCCCGGACTCCCCATAGAACGGCGTCGCGTCCAGAATGACGCCGCCGGCTTCACCCTCCTCGAGCCGGGAGACAATGCTGTTCTCCTTCAGCAAGGCCGTTATCCGCCCGGCAACGCGCAAGGACTCGTAGCCCTTGAAATCGGACGGGTGATTTTTCAAATCGGGGATGGCGGCGTCCATGGCGAATTTGCTCGTTTTCCGGGCGCGGCGGCGTTGCGCCGCCATGTGCTCGTCAAAGCCCGCCATATCCAGTCGGAGGTTACGTTCGCGGGCAATGTCAGCGGTCAAATCCACGGGAAACCCATAGGTATCATACAGCTTGAAGACGGCGGCGCCCGGAATGACGTCGGAGGAAAGGGACTCAATAATTGCCTCCAGGGGCTTCAATCCCTGCTCGAGGGTTTCGGCGAACCGTTCTTCTTCCTGTTTCAAGGTGTCCATCACAGATGCTTTTGCCCTGGTTAGTTCGGGACAGGCAGTCCCCATCAGGTCATCCAGGGGTTCCACCAACTTATGAAAGAAAGGCTCATTAAAACCCAATTTTACCCCGTGCCGTATTGCCCGGCGGATAATGCGACGCAGTACGTAACCCCTGCCTTCGTTGGCTGGGATGACGCCGTCAGCAATCAAAAAAGCGCAGGACCGAATATGATCACAGATGACGCGGGTCGAGACAGGGTTTGTTTCACGCCCGGCCGCCAGGGAATGCACGGCGCTGAGCAGGGGGCGGAACAAATCCGATTCATAGTTGTTATGGACTCCCTGTATCAACGCGGCAGTCCTTTCCAGGCCCAGGCCCGTATCGACGGATGGTTTCGGCAAGGGTTGCAGGTTCCCTTGCGCGTCCCGATTAAACTGCATAAAGACCAAATTCCATATTTCCACAAACCGGTCGCCGTCTTGTTCGGCGCTGCCCGGCGGGCCGCCGGGCACGGTCTCGCCGTGATCGTAGAAAATTTCGCTGCAAGGGCCGCAGGGGCCCGTTTCACCCATTGACCAGAAATTCTCGTCCTCTCCACAGCGGCTGAAGCGGTTTTTATCAACGCCGATTTGCTTTATCCATATATCCGCGGCCTCGTCGTCATCCAGATACACGGTAATCCAGAGTTTCTCTTTCGGCACAGCCAATTCCCTGGTCAGAAATTCCCAGGCATAGTGAATGGCCTGCTCCTTGAAATAATCACCGAAACTGAAATTACCCAGCATTTCAAAAAAGGTGTGGTGGCGGGCGGTGTAACCCACGTTTTCCAGGTCGTTGTGTTTGCCCCCGGCGCGGACACAACGTTGCGCGGTGACGGCGCGGGGACAAGCGCGCTCAGCCAGGCCAAGAAACACTTCCTTGAATTGCACCATGCCGGCATTGGTAAACAACAGGGTCGGATCATTGGCCGGAACCAGCGGCGAACTTGGCGCCACCTCGTGCCCATGCCGGCTGAAATAATCCAGGAACCCCGCGCGAATGTCATTGCCGCTTATCATTTAGCCTGCGCACCTCATCAAATCGCTTGTTATCAACGGAAAATTCCTTGCCATCAACAGGTTGACCGGATTATATCACTTTATCGCCATGGCCGACTGCGCCGGAAACGCCCTCGGCAAGATATGCGGGCCAGGCTACTTGAATGCGTTTTGGATTTGTTCGAAAGTAAAACCGCGATATTGCAGAAAACGCGACTGTTTTGCCTGTTCCTTGAGGTCTTTCGGCCAATGATTGCCGAATTTTTTATGCCGAACCGCCTGCAGCCGCGCTCCCCAATCCATATCCATTGCCGTCATCACTTGCTTGACAAGCGTCTCTGAAACACCGCGCTCACGTAATTCCTGAGCTATTCGGACAGGGCCATACCCTTTTACAATCCGTTTATGGATATACGCTTCGGTGTAACGGGAATCATCCTGCAACCCTGCCGTTTTAAGAATCGCCAATACTTCTTCGACAGCCCTTGAATCAAACCCCCGTGACAGGAGCTTTTGCTTCAACTCCTTTTCAGCATGTTCCCTTCGGGCCAGCAGGTCAAGGGCCTGTTGGCGGATTTCGGCTGTGTTGATTCTCAGCCCCCGACCTCCTCAACGGGTTCCTGCCCGGTGGCGCGGGGCAAGATCTTGTCCCTTACCGATTGTTCGATTTCCGCGGCGACCTGGGGATTTTCCAACAGGAAACCGCGCGTCTTGTCTTTGCCCTGGCCTATCCGCTCTCCCTTATAACCATACCAGGCCCCGGCTTTTTCAATAATGCCATGGCGCACGCCCAGGTTGATAACCTCTCCTTCGCGGGAAATACCCTGACCATACAAAATGTCGAAGAAGGCTTCCTTGAACGGCGGCGCCACTTTATTCTTGACAACCTTGACCCGCGTCTCGTTGCCGACGACTTCATCATCTTTTTTAATCGCGCCGACCCTGCGTATCTCCATGCGTACCGATGAATAGAACTTCAATGCGTTGCCGCCGGTGGTCGTCTCGGGATTGCCAAACATGACACCGATTTTCATGCGGATCTGGTTGATGAATATGACCAGTGTATTGGAACGCTTGATGTTTGCGGTGAGTTTTCTCAGGGCCTGTGACATCAATCGAGCCTGCAATCCCATGTGGCTGTCACCCATTTCACCTTCGATCTCCGCTTTAGGCGTCAATGCGGCAACCGAGTCGATAATGATCAAGTCCGTCGCGCCGGAACGCACCAGCATATCGGTGATTTCCAGCGCCTGCTCACCCGTATCCGGTTGCGAGAGGAGCAGGTCTGCGATTTTCACCCCTAATTTTTCCGCATATTTCGGATCCAGCGCGTGTTCCGCATCGACAAACGCGGCGGTGCCGCCGGCCTTCTGTATTTCCGCGGCCACGTGCAATGCCAGTGTCGTTTTACCGGAAGACTCCGGGCCATAGATCTCGACCACCCGACCCCTGGGCAAGCCACCGACCCCCAGCGCTATATCCAGTCCCAACGACCCTGTTGATACGGCTGTAACGTCATGGACAACGGTTTGGTCCCCCATGCGCATAATCGATCCCTTGCCGAATTGTTTTTCTATTTGCCCTAAAGCGATGTCTAAAGCCTGCTTTTTCTTCTCATCCATTGATTCTCTCCAGTTAGATTAAAGACCCGTATATTATCCTGATTAAAAGCTCCCTTGATAAAGAGATCAAGGGGTATGAAATCCCTTCGTCATATAAAGGAATCGCTTCAAGTGAGAATAACGAATTATGACGAAAAAAGCACGTTCTTTGAAAGTATTTGGTCAGCGCGAGGCATCGGGATCGATGCTTCGGGCTGCTGTGTTTTTCCAGGTCCGTCAAGATGAACCGGCGATTAAACCGGGTGATACGGGCGGCGGGAGATGGGTTTCCTCCAGCGCCTTCGCCTTTATCTCTTCGATGGTTCCGCCGAAGTTGAACATGGCTGGTTCGCCGCGTTTTGCGGTGAGCGCCGCGCGCAGGTTCCGGGTGGCCTCTTCATCAATGCTGCCGTCCGTGCGCAACGCCACGCCGTAGCGTCCGGCGCCCCCGGAAGAAACCAGACCGCGTTCAACATCGAGCTGGACGATTTCCGGGTCGCGCTGAAACGGGTCGCCCCAGCCGCCGCCCCCCCAGGTATTGAAATACAACAAATCCCCGGCCTTGACTTCCACGTCTTCACACTTGGACGGCAACCATTGATCGGCGCCGTCCGCGCGCACCAAGCGCTTACTGGATCGTTGTCCCGGTTCGCCACCGTTTACGCCCCAGGGATAGGTCAGCCAACGCTCATCGTGTATGGAGATGACGCCGTCACAAAGAAACCGATACGCCACGCTCAAACCGTTGCCGCCGCGGTGCAACCCGGCGCCGCCCGAATCGACTATCGGTTCATATTTTTCTATGCGTAGCGGGAAATAGGCCTCGATAAATTCATTGGGCACGTTAGTGAAACCCGGCCACAGGGAATGCCCGTCCGGCCCGTCGCCGGCCGGCCGGCCGGGAATTCCACCGAAACCTATCTGGAATAACTGGAACCACTCGCCATTCTCATCGTAACCGGAATAAAACAGGTGGGGGCTGTCGGAAAAGCCGGCGGCGTTCAGGGCTTCCGGCGCGCCCTGCCCCAACAATCCCCCCATCACGTCAAAAATTCGGCCCAACGCATGGGTACGGCCGGACAACGCGGCGGGATAGTCCGGCTTGAGCAGCGAGCCCTGCGGTATGCGCACGTCAACGAGATCATAAAAACCATCATTGAACAGAATTTGCGGGTCAAACAGGTTGATGGTGAACGCGCCGAAAAACATCCTGAACATGTCTTCGCTCAGGTAAAAATTAATCGAGCTTTTCGCCTGCGAGTCGGTGCCGGCAAAGTCGAAAACAGCCCGGGAACCTTCCCGCCACAAGGTGCACTTGATTTTATACGGCCCCCTTCCTACGCCGTCATCACAAACATAGTCCTCGAAGGCGCGCGGTTCTTCCGGGACGATCATTTCAATGATTTGCTTCATGGCCGCGTGGTTACGTTCCAGCATGATCTCCATGGTGGAGTAAAACACGTCATCGCCGAAACGTTCCGCCAGTTCGTTACAGCGCCGGGCCGCGGTGTTGCAGGCGGCGACAAGCGCATTCAAGTCAAACCGGTTCCACTGCGGGGTTCGGACGTTGTGTAATATCAATTCGAGCACGTCTGACTGCAACTCGCCTTTTTTATAAAGCCTGGTGGGCGGGATGCGAATGCCTTCCTGGAATATGTTGGTTGCCTTGATGGGGATGCTGCCCGGCGCCATGCCGCCGTTATCCGACATGTGGCCGAACATGGCAGACCAGGCGATGTGTCTTTGATCCTTGAAGATGGGTACTAATACTATCCAGTCAGGCAAATGGGATACCGCCGCCTTGCACATGTACGGGTCGTTGGTGAGGATGACGTCGCCTTCTTCTATTTCACCGTCGTAGACCTCCATGAACCCATGGATAAACGAACCGAACTGACCGACCACCATCTTGCCGTCCTTGTTTGCCACCATGGGAAAACAATCGCCCTGTTCACGGATGCCTGGCGACATGGCCGTGCGGAACAGTACGGCATCCATCTCGACGCGAACGTTGCGCAGCGCGTTTTCGATGATGTCCACGGTAACGGTGTCGACATTGACCCGTTGCAGCGGTGTTTTATTATGCTCAATTATGTTTGTCTGCATCTTATTACGGCCCGTTTATGTCATGTCCGCAGGTGAACGCGGATTAAAACCAAAAAGATCAATCGCGCAAGCGCGTCCTGAGCGGGTAGAAAAAACAGCTTGTCTACGATCAATATAAAAGACCCTGCTTTTATCTGCGTTCACCGGCGGACTCTCAGGTTGCCGGATTGATAATCAGGTTTCCAAACGGGTCCACTTTCGCCTGGTGGCCCGGCAGGATCAAGGTGGTGGAATCCATCTCGCCGATAATGGCCGGCCCGGGAACAATCAATCCTTCATGTAATTTTTCCCGTGCATATATCACCGCGTCATGCCACTCCCCTTCGTAATAATACCGGCTGTCATGCACCTTGCAGTCTTCCAGGCTGGCCTCAGCCTTGCCGGTCTTTAGCTCGGCAAGGGCTTTCGGCCTGACCTTGACTATGGCCCTTATCATCACGATTTCATGGCCTTCTCCCAGGTCAAAAGTGAACAGGTGCTTATGTTCGGCGTCAAAGCGGGTGGCCAAACCATGAATGCCGGTGGCGGCCAGTTCTTCTTCAGTGAAATCCAGGGTGATTTGATAGGCCTGTCCGGTGTAACGAAGGTCTGCCTGGTAGGTCGTCTCCAGGTCGGTTTCAGGGACCCCGTCGGCGATGAGAGATTCCGAGGCGCGTTGGCGCAGGGATTTCAGGTCGGTCAACAGGTTTTCGACTTTGCTGTTTTCCGCCATGGTGACGTAGGTACGCGCCGCTTCATCCTGAATTTGCGTCGTTGCATCGCCATAGGCGCATAAGACGCCTGGGCCGGGTGGAATGATGACCGGCCAGGAACCCGTTAAAATACCCAGCGCGTTGGCATGTAAGGGGCCGGCGCCGCCGAACCCGACCAGGGAAAAATCCCTGGGATCATAACCCTGTTCGATGGACACCAGGCGCAGGGCGCCGAACATGGATTCATTGACTATTTTTATGATCCCCTCGGCTGCCTGCATCAACCCGATGTCCATGGCGTCGGCGATCTTTTGCACCGCCGCCTCCGCCGCCGTTTTCTTGATGGCCATGGCGCCGCCCAGGCGCACGTCGGAGGGGAGATAGCCCAGCACGACGTTGGCGTCACAGACCGTCGGGTCTTCGCCACCTTTCATGTAAGCGGCAGGACCGGGCGCCGCCCCGGCGGATTGCGGGCCGACCCGCAAGGCCCGCGTCAACTCCGGGACAAAGGCGATTGAACCGCCGCCGGCGCCTACGCTGCGAACATCGACTGACGGCGCCCTGACGCGGACGTCGCCGACGATGGTTTCTCTCCTTACCCGGGCTTTGCCGTTCTGGATCAGGGCGACGTCCGTTGAAGTGCCGCCCATGTCAAAAGTCAGGATATTGTCATAACCTGCCCGGCTGCAAAAATACAGGGCGCCCGTTACTCCGCCGGCCGGGCCGGACATAAGCATGTTAACCGGCGATTGGGCCGAGGCCCGCCCCGATGCCAACCCCCCATCGGAACGCAGGATCGACAACATCACGTCATCGCCCATCCGCGCCGTCAGGGCGGTTTGCAAGTTGGTAATGTACTTTGAGACTTCGGGCCTGACGTAAGCATTGACGACCGTGGTCTCAGTTCGCTCATATTCCTGCATTTCCGGGACCACTTCGCTGGATATCGAGATAGGGATATCAGTGAAAATTTCACCCGCGATCCCTGCGACAAGACGCTCATTTTCACCGTTGACATAGGCGTTGATCAGGCAAACGGTCAGTGACTCCACTTCGCCTCTTGCATGTAATTTTTCCAGGTCTTTTCTTAACGCCTCCACGTCTAATTCTTTAATCACCCGGCCCTTGGCGTCAATACGTTCATCAGCTTCTATGGTTAATTCCAAGGGGGCTAATAACGGCTTTTTCACGTAGCTGACCCAGCCGCCCAGACCACCCGGACAAAATGAACGGGCAACCTGCAATACCTGCCGGTAGCCTTTTGTGGTGACCAATCCGACTTTGGCGCCCCGGCCCGTCAACACGGTATTGGTCGCCACGGTGGTGCCGTGCATGACGCGGGATATTTCCATCGCATCGATATTGAAAGTGTCACAGATACGGGTAATGCCGTTAAGCGCCCCGATGGAGGCATCCTCCGGCGTCGATGGCACTTTTGCCATGAAGGTTTCACTGCTTTGTTCGTTAATCAACAATAGATCAGTGAACGTGCCACCCACGTCAACGCCCAAGCGATAGCTCATATACGCAACTCCATGATATTTGTGGTCAGGGAAGGATGAGTCAGGCCGCCCGTTCCGATGGAAACACGCCGGCCCGGGTAACCATCGCCGGCATGGCAGTCTCCAGCGGCCCCTCCAACCATTTTGCCGTTTCGATCATTTTATTAATATCGACGCCTGTTTTCAGGCCCATCCTGTTAATCATGTACAGCAGGTCCTCGGTTCCCACGTTGCCCGTCGCCGCCGGGGCAAAAGGACAGCCGCCGACGCCGCCGCAACTTGCATCAAATGATCTTACGCCTTCCTGTATCGCCGCGTAGGCGTTTGCCACCGCGGTATTCCGCGTATTATGAAAATGACAGCGCAACCGAATATCCGGTTCCAGTGTATTGATACGTTTGATCATGGCCGCAACGTCAGAGGGGCCGGCGGAACCGATGGTATCCGCCAGGGAAATTTCAGCATAACCCATTGCCGCCAATCGTTGCACGAGCCCCGTGACCCGTTCCACCGGAACTTCGCCTTCAAACGGACAGCCGAAGGCGGCGCTGACCGTAACCCCCTTGCCGATGCCGGTTGATTGAGCCTGCCTGGTGATCGCCGCAATCACTTCCATGGTCTCTTCCGTAGTGGCCCCCTGGTTGCGCCGGTTGAAGGTATCCGAGGCCACCACGGCGCAGTTTATTTCATCGATGCCGCTGGCGACGGCCCGTTCAAAACCACGCATGTTCAAGACCAGGCCGATAAATGTCACGTCATCGCGCCCGGGCAGACCCATGACCACCTGTTCCGCATCCGCCATTTGCGGGACCCGCTTGGGATTGACGAAACTCACCGCCTCCATGCGCCGTATCCCTGCATCAATCAGCCGATTTATCAGCTCCAGCTTGTTTTCAGTATTCATAAGCGCCGGCTGACTTTGCAGTCCGTCCCTGGGGCTGACATCTACAATTTCAATAAAATCCGACATGGTGGTTCCTCGATTTGTGAACGATGTATATAATACCTGTAATAATCAGTTAATTATGCTGAACCCCCCGACAAAATATCGAATGGATGAAGCGCACACAAGAGATATTAGCGCCCTTGTCCGCAGGTCATCATGTCAATGAAGCCGATCTTGAAGCAAGCCCAAGCCGGTTAGAGCGCTCTTACAGCAAAGAAAGGCGGCAAAAAATAAAAACGGTAAAAAAACAAATATGATCCGGGGGGCGTATTTCACACCTGCCTTGGCCATTGAGTCTTAGATAATTTCCGCTTTATGAAGATCTGCGTGGTAATGCTCGCCGGGAAGTTCGGGGGGGCGGAAAGGTTTTATGTTGATTTAACCACTGGGCTCAGCCGGCGCGGGCACGACGTCCTCGCAATATCACGGGCCGGGTCGGTGGCGGAACGCCGTCTTGAAAACCTGGAAAACCTGCGCCATGAATCGATACGCGTCTTGGGTACGTGGGACCCGTTCGCGCCGGGGAAAATATCAAGGCTTATTCAGGCTCACGGCTCAGAAGTAATCCAGACGGCCCTGGGGCGCGCCGCGCATATCGCGGGGAAGGCGGCGCAAAAGTTAGAAGTCCCCTTGATTGCCCACATCCATAATTTCGTCGACCTGAAATATTTTAAACATGCAGACCTGTTTCAACCGACGACAATGGCTCAACGGGACTACCTGATGAACCAGGGCGTGCCTGCAAACAGGATACGGCTGATAACAAACTTTTCAGCATTCGAACCTGTTAAAGAAGTTCAATGTGGCAATGAAGCAACAAGAATAGTGGCCCACGGCAGGCTTGTTTACAAGAAGGGGTTTGACCTGCTGTTGAAAAGCTTCAGTAACCTGGCCGGTGACAATATCCATCTTTATATCGCCGGGGACGGCCCTGAACGACAAAAGTTTATGAACCTGGCGCGGGCATTGAACCTTGACAAGAAGGTTCATTTTGTCGGCTGGCAAGATAACATTCGCAGCTTTCTCCTCCAGGGCGATCTTTTTATCTTGCCGTCCAGGGATGAACCGTTTGGCATAGCGTTATTGGAGGCAATGGCTTGTGGCATACCGGTTGTCACGACGAAATGCCATGGTCCCATGGAAATACTGGATAATGACAGCGCCTACTTTTGTGATGCGGACGAGGAAAAGTCTTTAACACATGCCCTGAGGACGGCAATCAACGACCCGGAAGGCCGCCGCCGGCGCGCTCAAACAGCATTGACGCTGTTTCAAAACCGGTATCATATTGATAAGGTGATTACAAAATTTGAAGAACTCTACGAGCAAGCCCGACATTAATTCGACAAACAGACAGTACGAATCATTCGCCCTGCCGGGCTGAAGCCGCCGAAATGGCGCAGGCAATCAGCAACCAGAGAAACCCACCCCAATAAGAGCCGTAAAATGCCATGTGCGCATTCAACGGGAAGGCGGCGGCGAGGACCGAAGACGTCCATGCAACAGCGCCTGTATCACGCCGGCCTCGCCACCAAAAACGGAGAACCGTGAAATAAAACAAAATAAATCCGGCAATCCCTGTCACCCCTGTCTCAACGGCTATCTCTAAAAAAACCAGGTGGGGATGGGTTTGACCCGTCCGCCCCTGTTGGATGAAAAGGTTGTCCTCATCCGCGTAGGCCTTATAACCATAACGAAAGCTCCTGGGTCCGACCCCGTTTATCCAGTTGTCTTCAAGCATGTTATAGGCCGTGTCCCAGACCGGCGTCCTGTTCGATGTCGCCCACTCAGCCTGTTGCGCGCTGCTGAAAATACCCGTCAACAGTATAACCCGGCGATTGATTTCAGGATTCTTGACGCAAACATAAGCCACAAGCAATGAAACGATACATACGGCAACCAGCAGTATGTATTTCGTGTTACGGGATAATGTGAGAAAAACGAGCGGAACATAGGCCAGCAAACCAAGGACCAACATTATCCATGCGCTTCTTCGGCCACTTAGAAGGACCACCACGACAAACGGCGCTAATATCAACCAGGACAATACATTTTCCTTGTTTGTTTTCCTCAGCGTCTCTAAAACAATGGGAACAAGGACGGCCAATACTATCCCCAATCGGAGCTTTGGGTAAAACATCCCGCTTAAACCTCCAGACTCATAGGGATAACCGAACAGGTTCACTCCTGTCGCATACTGGATGAAGGCATCGATGCACCAAGCTGTGGCTATCACTAAAAAGGCCAGGGATAATCGGGAGAAATTGCCGGGTTTGGCTAATTCCAGGATAATGAAGATCCCGCAAAACAGGTAAAGCGGGTATGACAAGACGGTTTTCGCGGAGCGCGCAAGGTTGACTGCATCAACGAGGGAGATCAATTGCGGCAGCCACAGGCATAAAAACAATAACAAAAGCGCACGCGATGATTTATCCTTGTAAATCACCCCCGGGTTTCTGCCAACCCGGTAAATCCCCACCGCCGCCATTATCCCCAACGGCACGAGGGACAAGGTCGCCGTAGACAGCAAAAGCAAGGCCGAGGCAACCAGCGCCCAACCATAATTATTTATGAGAAATCGACCGGCTGCGGTCGTATTAATCAGCGCCGTCATTGCTCTCCCCAGATGCTTCGCTTCGCTCAGAATGACAGGGGCCGGTTGCAGTAGTGTTAACCAGCGCCGTCATTGCTCTCCCCAGATGCTTCGCTTCGCTCAGAATGACAGGGGCCGGTTGCGATAGTGTTAACCAGCGCCGTCATTGTCGCCCGGATTCGATAAACGGCCAACCAGTTTACCGCTACGTCGTTTATGATAAAAATCAATGGCGAAATCCGCCAGGCATTGGTTCTCTATAGCAGTTCGAAGCCCCTGCATCAGCCTGTGGTAGTAATACAGGTTATGCCAGGTATTCAGGCGACACCCCAGGATTTCATTGGTCTTGTCCAGGTGATGCAGATAGGCGCGGCTGTAATTTTTACAGGTGTAGCAATCACAATCTTCATCCAGCGGTTTTTCACTATTGCGATGTTCGGCATTACGGATTTTTATATCGCCCCTGGCTGTAAATAAATGTCCGTTGCGCGCATTACGCGTGGGCATGACACAGTCGAACATATCGATGCCGCGGATAACCGCTTCGACCAGGTCCTCCGGTGTGCCCACGCCCATCAGGTAACGCGGTTTATCTTCCGGCATAAGCCGCGTCGTATATTCTAATATCTTCATCATCATCTCGACAGGTTCACCCACGGATAAACCCCCGATGGCATAACCATCAAATTCCATCTCGACCAAAGCCGTTGCCGACCGTTCCCGAAACTCTTCAAACATCCCGCCCTGTATTATGCCGAATAAAGCAGCGGGGTGACCCCCGTGCGCTTCCTTACAATGCCTTGCCCAGCGTAGAGATAATTCCATGGACAGCCTGGTCTGTTCTCCCGCGGCAGGGTAAGGGGTGCAATCGTCAAAGATCATGATGATGTCGGAATTCAAACTGTGTTGCATTTTTATTGACTGGGCCGGGCCAAGAAAAACTTTGTCGCCATCCACCGGTGAGCGGAAATGTACACCCTCCTGCGTGATCTTGCGTGACCCTGTCAGGCTGAAGACCTGAAAACCGCCGGAGTCGGTCAAAATCGGTTTTTGCCAGTGCATGAAGCCATGTAAGCCACCATGTTGTTCAATAACCTCCTTGCCCGGACGCAGCATCAAGTGAAACGTATTTCCGAGAATGATCTCGCTGCCCAAGTGAAGAAGTTCTTCCGGCGTCATGCCTTTGACTGTCCCGTAGGTGCCGACCGGCATGAATACCGGGGTTTCTATTGTGCCTCGCGAGAAAGTTATCCGGCCTCGCCGGGCATTGGCGTCTTGCGCTGACAATTCAAATTTCACGATGGATTGCTTTATTCCGGTTGAAACCGTATGTATGACCTTGCTTAATCGCTTGCCGGTGTAGTCCTCTCCCTGACAAGGGGGGAATTAAAGCCGGAATTGGATATGAACATGGCGTCACCGTAACTGAAAAACCGGTATCTTTTCTCAACAGCATGTTTATAGGCCTTGATGACATTCTCCCGACCGGCAAACGCGCACACCAGCATCAATAATGTCGAACCGGGTAAATGGAAGTTGGTGATCATTGCATCCACGGTTTGAAAACTGAACCCGGGATAAATAAAAATATCCGTTTCTCCCCGAAACGGTTTAATCCCGCTGGCGGTGGTGGCCGACTCCAGGCACCTGACTGAGGTGGTGCCAACCGCGATGACCCGATTGCCCGCTTTCTTCGCATCGCGTATTTGTTCACAAACCTTTTCCTCCAGCTGATACCATTCGCTGTGCATTTTGTGGTTTTCCACTATGTCGTTCCTGAGCGGCTGAAAAGTGCCCGACCCCACGTGCAATGTAACGTAAGCGCATATCACCCCCTTTTTTTCAAGGTCATTGATCAGTTCCCGGGTAAAATGCAAACCGGCTGTAGGCGCAGCTATTGCGCCAGGCTTTTTGGCGTATACGGTTTGATATCGACAGGAGTCAATGGGTTCATCCGCCCGCTTGATATAGGGCGGCAACGGGGTATGTCCCACCGTTTGCAATACATTCATCAGTGATTGACCACAGAGGAGTTTCAGAACGAATAAATCCTCCCGGCGGCCAACAACTTCCAACTCAAAATTACCAGTCAATTTGATACGACTGCCTTTTTTCGGCGCTTTGCTTGCCCGTATTTGGGCCGAACAGCTTGTATCATTCAACAAACGTTCGATTAAAATTTCAACCCCGCCGCCGGTCGACTTTCGCCCGAACAATCTTGCCGGAATAACCCGGGTATCATTGAATACGAGCAAGTCCCCAGGGTTTATCAATTCAACAACTTCGCTGAAGCCCTTGTCAACATACTCGCCGGTTAACCCGTCGAGCAGCAACAGTCGACTGGCGCCCCGCTCGGGCACAGGGTATTGAGCTATTAACTCTTCCGGCAATTCAAACTCAAAATCTTTGCGCAACATAGCGGATGAGTGCAACAAAACAAGTGTCGGTTGATTAACATGCTCTTACTATGGGCGACAATGAGAAATCAAGCAAATCCAGGAAATGGTGAATTCAATCGACACTGCTCCTTTTGATTTGTATACTTGATGGTTTGTCATTCCCTTTTCAACGGCCGGGGTGGCGGAACTGGTAGACGCGCCGGATTCAAAATCCGGTTCTGGCAACAGAGTGAGAGTTCGAGTCTCTCTCCCGGCACCAATACCGGATTACACACTGCCGGCGCCGGCGTATGGTTCCAGGTCGTAAGTTACAAGGCAAGATCATTATGGGCAAAAACAGGGCAGAAGCAGCAGCGGGGACGCCCAGGTTTATCAGCCCGGCTCTATACGCCTGTTTAATGCTCACGCTCTCAGCGTTTTGTTTCGCCGTTATCCATGTAATCGGGCGCGGCGTTCGAACTGAACTCCCGCCTGTAGGCTTGTCTTTCTGGCGTTGGCTTTTCGGCGCCTTTATCTTGTTGCCTTTAGTCTATCCGAGGTTGAGGGCGACTGCGCCAATCATGCGCGCGCACTTCCGCCCTCTCGCTTTCCTGGGCGGTACGATGGTTGCGAGCACGACGTTTATGCTTATCGGCCTGAATTTCACCACCGCGATTAATTCATCCATCATCAATGCCACCCAACCCGTATTTACGGTGTCGCTGGCCATGCTGTTCCTGAGCGACAGGTTGCGATTATCACAGGCGGTCGGCGTTGCGCTGGGACTTGCCGGTATCGTTGCGATGATTTCAAAAATGGATTTGAGCCTGTTGCTTCACTTGCAGTTCAACGATGGCGATTTTTTCGTATTGTTGGGAGCAATCGGTTACGCAGTCTATTCCATTAATATATACAAGATACCAACGACGCTGACTCCCGTTGAAGCCCTGTTTGTCATCATCATATCGGGCTGCCTGATTGTATTGCCTTTTTACATTGTCGAGACGATCATCTATAAACCGGTTCCATTCAATACAACCGCGCTGGCGGCGATTGTAACCATGTCATTGGCGGCAACTGTATTCGGGATGTTGCTGTGGAACCGGGGAAACCAAATCATCGGGCCAAGCCGCGCCGGCATGTTCAGCAACTTGATCCCGGTCTTTGCAACGGCGCTGGCAGTGGTATTTCTGGCTGAGCGTTTACATCTCTATCACATCATCTGCGTAGCGCTTGTCAGCGCGGGGATATTCCTGGTATTGCAACAGGAGACAGAAAAGGACCGGAAATTGTAGGGCAACCGCATACTTTTTCGGGAAGCGGGAAATCCGGGAGAAATGGCGACTATCGTGCTGTCAACCGAGAGGATTTGCGGGCTGTTTTTCCGTTCCGCGCAAAGTCTCTCCAAAACAGCCCGCAAACCCTCTCTTGGCTTGGTCAGCTTTGCGGGTATGGTCTTGGCTTGGTCGGCTTTACGAGTGTGATCTTGCCCTGACAGGGCAATCCCTTTTTCAGGTTTATTTGATGGCCAGGAAGCCTTCGAAGCTGACGTACTTCATTACCGTCATGACATCGACGAAGCCGGCGCGTTCGAGCAGTCCCAGGTTTCCGGCTGTAGAGAATGGTTTAAGCACGCCTTTCAGGCTTGATTCTTTATTCAATATCTCATCACAGCTGAACTCATTGCGTTGTTTAAATTCCCTGTACAAACAAGACATCATGTCCTGGAAACGGGCATCGGGCGCGCCGACTTTTTCAAATAAAATAAATGCGCCGCCCCAGTTCAGGCATTGATATATCTTATCGATCAATGCCTGCCTGTATCTTTCTTCGATAAATTGAAGCGTGTAATAAGCAACGATCATATCGGACCGGTCAAAATCACAAGCCAGTATGTCGGCGCAATTCAATTCAACGTTTTTCAGGCCGCCGCAGTTTTTTTCAGCATGGGTTATCATGCCTTTTTCCCTGTCCAGTCCTATCCACCGCACTCCGGGTTTATGCTGATTGTATTGCGCCAGTTTCTTTAACAAGTCACCGGTTGAACAGCCAAGATCGTAAACAACGCTGGTGGGCATCACGAAAAAATCACTTAAATAGCAAATAAGTTCATGCCCATCTTGATAATATGGAATTGAGCGCTTCACGTGTGAGGAGAACGTGTCCGCCACGTCATCGGAAAACGACCAGCCGGAACGTTTTGCAGATATGCCATCACCGATATTCATGACTGCAATCCCATTTGAACGCTACTGTTGCCAATACAGCCCCGCTAATTCCGACCGATCACAGACAGTAAAACACCGGCGATAGACTGACGAAAGCGTGAAGCTTTACCTGGGCAAGAGACAGGTTGATACGGGATTTCTCAAGAACCGAAAAAACGATACGTCACGGTTGCCCCATAAGTCCTGGGCTCGCCGAATACGCCAAAGGCAATGCGGCTGCCGCGCTGGGTAAAACCATGGGTGATATACTCTTTATCCGTGATGTTTTTCACCCATAACTTGACTTCCCACTTGTTGTCAGGCGTCGTGTAGGCCCCCCAGGCATCAAGGATGATATGATTCGGACTAACGTTGATGAGGTTATTATCCGGGTCAAAGAACATATCGTCCTGGTAACGGATCTTGAATTTACCATTAAGGCTGCTGCCATTGTTGATTGTGTGACTCAATTTCACGTAGCCGCTTGCTGTATTTTCCGGTGCGATACGCAAACGATTGCCATCGAAAGTCCCCGGGTCTGTAATCGTTCCGTCTGCGGCAATGGAAGGCGAGCCGGTGAATTCTTCAAAAGCTGCGTCAAGGTAAGCAAAGTTGCCGCCGATTTCGATATTCTCAGTCAATACGGCGGCCAGTTCGATTTCTACGCCACTGGTTTCCGCCTTACCAGCATTTTCAGTAATGAATTCACCGAATGCAGAACCGACCGGCTGAAAAAAGCGGGTGACCTGCAGGTCTTTATAATCAACGAAAAAACCGCTGATGTTCAATGCCACTCGTCGGTCCAGCCAAAGGGATTTTATGCCGAACTCGTAGCTTGTAGCCTCTTCTTCGCCAAATGGCGTGGTTGCCACCGCCTGGGTTGAAGCGGAACCACTGAACCCACCGCTCTTGAACCCGGTGGCGATGTTAGTGAACAGTGTTACGTCGTCATTAACCGCATAGTTTAAAGCAAAGCGCCAAGACAGGTTGCTGAAACTGGCTTCCGCCCGGGCCAGCCCATCCCGGACCCCATCGGCATTGGTATCGGGAAACGGCGCGCCCCGTAGCAAAATTGCCGCGGGGTTTGAAGCGCTGAGATTATCCGCTCCTATCCCTGCCTCCTTTTTTTCATAGGAGTAGCGCAAGCCCAAGGTGGCCGTTAATTGCTCCCACAAGTCGTATTGGACCTGTCCATACAGCGCAAAACTGTTGGTTTCGTTTTCCTGCACCGAACGTTCAAGATCGTTGTCAGGGCCGATTCCCAGCGCGGTAAAATTAAACGTTTCCTGGCGTTCAACATCCTCATAACTGTAGAAGAAACCACCGAGCCAACGCACGCGCGCGTCACTACCGGAGACAAGCCGGAGTTCCTGGGTAAACTGGCGGGCTTCTTCAATGGCTGCATCGTTTATGTCGAATGAAAAGCCGCTGGCGGCCGGCCCGGCGAGGATGGCAACATCCCTGGGCGGCCCGCCGGCCGGAGACGCGGGCCTCAGGTCAATGTGCGGGGTGGGTGGCAAACCCTCGGAGTCTTCCAACCAATCGAAGTCGCTGTAACGGAAAGAGGTAATGGAAACGATTGAGGCCCAGTCGGAAAACCCCCAATCGGCCTTCAGGCTGACGCCAAAAACTTCACGGTCAGTAAAGCCTTCGGTTTCTGCCAGGGTATTGAAAGCATCACCGGCGCCGCCCAAAGCTTCATTTACGGCAACCGGGTCGGCGGCGCAGCCACAATCGTGCAAAGGTCCTTGGCTACCGATGGGTTCACGGTTGGATTGGCCTAAATTATCGATGGCTCCGTCGAGAGTTGCGATGAACTCCAGGTCCGGACGCGGCGTCCAGACGGCTTGCGTCCGCCAGGCATAAGTTTCTATGCCTCCCTGTTCTTCTCCCACCCAGAGATTGTCCAGCCAACCCCCGTGGTCACGACGACTGAATGATAATTTCGCCGCTAAATCCTCTGACAAGGGTCCACTGAGCAACAGTCCCGTATCAAACCGTTCATAATTGCCGACCGTTTGTTGAACGCGAAAGATTTTTTCCTGTGAGGGTTTCAGGGTAACGAAATTGATCGACCCGCCGATGGAATTTTTTCCATACAAGGTGCCTTGCGGCCCTCGCAACACTTCAACCCGTTCCAGGTCGAAAATATCGAAAACCTGGGCTGTCCTGGCGGCAATATAAACGTCATCAACTGAAACCACGGTCGAGTCGTTGGCTGATGCGCCGTCTTCCTTGGTAGAGACGCCGCGGATGGAAATTTCCGGCTGACCGACACTGAAGGCCGTGAACACCAAACCGGGGGTCTGGCTGCCGATATCCTGCAAGTTGCTGATGCCATCCTGTTCCAGCGATGCTCCACTGAACACCGTGATTGACAAGGGGACTTCCTGCAAGGTTTCTTCCCGCTTTTGCGCCGTTACCACTATTTCTTCCAAGACAACGCCGGCCCCCTGCGCGACTGCCGCATTGCCGGCGTTACCGACTGAGACCAAGCCGACCAGCAAGGTCGAAACAGATTTTGTTATGGAAGAAAACAACGATTTTTTTCGAGTCTTTTGTTTCACCACCAGCCCCCTGTTGTATTTATCTGCGACTTCTTCCGGCTTGACGCTCAAAAGACCTTCGCGGTTGATTTCGCCCACCAGCCCGGAACCCGCAAGCAACTGCGCCAAGGCAACGGCAGGCATCATGTAACCTTTCACTGTCGCCGACCTCTTTCCCTTTATCAAGTCGATCGGAACGACAAAGGCAAGGCCGGATTGCTCAGCGAATTCAATCAGCGCCTTGGTAAGAGCCTGAGGTTGAATATCGAAGGCCCTTTCCTGCCCTCTCGCCGGACTGACACCGGCAAACATAATTAAAACGGCAATCAAAGCTCCTCCCAGCCGAACGCCGGTTACCCGGACAAACTGCTGACAAACATACGTGACACACGCATCTCCTCCGATCAATCGACATGGCCCGAGCAGCGTTGTGACTCCCATTTTAACTTTCGTTTATAAGACGTTTGAGGGAAGGATTATCGCCAAATTATTTTTCCCCATGCCTGTTTTCCAGACGGAAAAACAGCGACAATATCAGCCGCGAGGCTTATCCCTGCGTTGTATGATTACGTCACCGTTTGAGAGCTTCCTGGCAGAGACCGGAAGCGCTATCGACAAGGTATCCAGCATTTCCTGGATCTGGTCGGCCCTGAAAGCGGCGGATACGAGAAGCTCTCTCAAGTCTTCGGTATCGATAATGATATTGCCGTTATAATATCTATCCATGTCGGATATGACTTCTGCCAGTTTCGCATTTTCATAAATCAAACGCCCCTCCCGCCAGACACCCGGGTGAGAATGTCGGATGGGCTGAATTTCAGAAAATCTTCCATCAGGTTCGGTGCGTATTCTTTCTTGCACCATGAGGACTTGTTTCGTTCTAACGGGTATTTTTACGCCGTCCCTGTCTGCTTCACGGGTTTGTATCACTTCCACGCTGCCTTCAAGCACCGAAACACGCACGCCGGCGCGGGACCGACGCACGTCGAACTTCGTGCCGAGAACCTGAATCTCGGTATCGGCGGCGGTGACGATAAAAGGCCTTGCAAGGTCCTGCTTCACCGAGAAGAATGCCTCGCCGGACATGAGCTCCACGCGTCTTGCCGTTTCACTGTATTCCACTTCTATTGCGGACAGCGCGCCCAGGGTTACCACTGAAGAATCAGGTAATTTCACCTCTTTGATTTCAGCAGTCTGGGTGGCGTAATCTTTGGAGTCGACCACCAATGTCAATGGGCGCGTCATGAATATACCGAGCGTTACGCCAAGCAGGACGAGGCAACCGACAATTCCGGCCAGGGCCGGTCGACCCGGTTCAAAGGGTATGATCTTTTGCCAAAAGCCCCGCGCGCCCAGGTCCTGGTAACTTTCAGGATCAATCACCCCTTGTAATCCGGGTAATTCTGACCAAAGTGAATATATTTCATCATAAACCACCTTATGCAGCGCGTCGGCTTCCAGCCATGACTGAAACTGCTTTACTTCCCCGGGGGTTTTACAATCGGAATGCATGATCGACAGCCATTCGTATGCCTGTTTCTCAATTCCCTTGATGCTCTTGTCGTTGCCGGCCAAAATTTATTCCCCGAATTTATCCTGCCGCCGTCTAACGTTTTGATACATTCGCTTGTTTCATGCCCTTGTGAATTTTCTCAACGGCGCCGGCAACGTGCCGTCGGACCGTGGTTTCTGATAACCCATATTTACTGGCGATCTGTGAATAGGTAAGTTTATCCAGGCGATGTAATAACAAAATGGTGCGTTGCATCTTCGATAATTTCTCAATGACTGCGCTCATCAATTCCAGCTTCTCTCTTTCTAATAAGACGTTTTCAGGAGAAAAACCGTCAACAATTTCCTTGCCGGTCGATTGTGACGCGTCCTGTTCATGGGCCAGGCGTATCTTTGCCTTGCGAAATTCATCAATGGCGATGTTCCGGGCGACGGAAAAAAGAAACGCCTGCGGATTTTTAATTTTCTCGGAGTCCTTGACCTCAGCCAGCTTGGTGAAAGCCGCCTGTGCGACATCCTCGGGATCAAAAGTGCCTTCCCCGTATCTTGAGCGAAGATAATCGCAAAGAGCTGGCCAATATAATTGAAAAAGTCGTTTGAAATCACCCGAATCCACCCCCGGGATACGCTGATCGAAGCGCCCGACATTGATATGGCTGCTATTCGGTTTGGATTCTTTCACTTTATTCTGTCTGCCTTGCCGCATATTACGGGTAAATAGTGTTTTGCGGGTATGCTATCATCGATATTCATAACTGTAATCCCATTAATTACTCGAATGCGTATTGCCAGCCGGCGGTAATGGTCCAGTCGGTTTCCATCTGCACGCCGTTCAAATCGCGGCGCAACGGCAAGCTCGCTTCAATGGCCAGTCGATGGCCGGCAAGTCCACCGGATTGCCCGACCAGGTTGACGCCGAGGCTCAGGTTCAGCGTGTCGCCGCCGTAGTTGTCAGGGTCGGCGGTCTGCACCGGACCTGCGATCATCGGGTCAATGCCGTCGATACCAGCCAGTGAATCATATTGCAGTCTTAATAACGTACTGATGAAAGGCCGCCATTGGTAGTTCAACCAGGTACTGAACCTGTGCTTGTCACCCAGGGAATAGCCGTTGTCATCGTCGAGCCGAAACGTGCCGATATATTGGCCACCCCAATACCATTGATGCAGGCGGCCATTACAGGTAATGCCGGGCATCAGGTCGTAGGTCCCGGAACCAATCTGCATGGCATAAGGCACGCGCACAGTTGGCTGTGTTCCCGAAGGTGTCAGTATCCGGCGCTTTTTTTCGTTGGCCCCGGTCGGTAAACTGACCCCGGCGTTGATATGGCAGCGATGAATGCCGTCGTCGTGGATTCCAATCAACCCGGAGATCCTGGCATCACCGATGCCATCGGTCTTCACCTTGAAGCTGCCCCGTTGGGTGACGCCCTTGCCGCCCATGTAGGTAATGTGATCCATTTCCTTTTCGACGTACATGCCCATGGCCATCAGCGTCAACCATTGCACGGGCGCGTACATGGCGCCGAACATGTGCATGTCCATACTCATCACGGAAGGCACGATACGCAAGGTAGGAGGTTGTATGGGTCTGCCAGAAAAACGGTTCGGTATGCTGGTAACAATCGTGTCTGCATCGACTGCATCGACGCCCATGCGGTTGCCTTCCATATCCATGTGCATGAAACGATAACTCAACATCCATTCGCCCTTGGCGTGCATGTGGTCACCCATGACGCCGATGGGGGCGTGGCCGGCGGCATTATGCAGGGAGGGACCTGTCCCATCTGCCTTTGCCTGGATACTGGCGAGGCTTGCCGTAATAAATATCAGTACGACAATCACCCGGACGGTAAGATTCATAAAAATTTCTGTTGCCCCCTGCCCTGACCCCCCTCAAGTGGGGGAGGGAATGACTCTTTTACCCTCTCCTCTTGATGGAAGGGGGGAAATTATTTTTTCTGCGGCGCTGGCGCTTAACCGGACTTTGACGTTATCAATCAATCTTGCCGAACCCAGCCAGGCCGCGAGTAAAATCGATAATTGCGTATCATCCGCCGAGGGCCCCCGGAGATCTTCCGTACGCCTGATACTGACGTATTCCGGCCTGAATCCGGTTTCTTCAAGTTTCGTTACCGCTTCTTTTTCAATTTCATCCATTCGTTTTTTTCTGTAACGTAATTGATCGGCAGCCGTTTTTAAAATTTTAAAAATCGCCGGCGCTTTTTTCCGCTCTTCTTTTGTCAGGTAGGCATTGCGGGAACTGATTGCCAATCCGTCAGGTTCACGAACAACAGGCATGCCAATAACCTCAACCGGCATACATAAATCGTGAACCATCCGTTTTATGACTAATAATTGTTGGTAATCCTTCTCGCCAAACAATGCTGCGTCAGGTTGAACGTTGATAAGGAGTTTTGAAACAACAGTCGCAACCCCGGAAAAATGCTCAGGTCTCGACTTCCCGCAGAGCATATCGGATAACCCAGGCACATTAATCCTGGTGTCGATAGCTGTGCCGCCTGGATATAACTGCTTCAAATCGGGGGTAAATAATAAATCCAGTCCATATTTTTCCAATTTATTTTTATCTTCGGCAAGTGTGCTGGGGTATTTATCGTAATCCTCACCCCTGCCGAATTGTATGGGGTTGACAAAAATACTCAGCACGGTTCGGTCGGCAATATCACGCGCGCGATTGAGTAATGATATATGTCCGTCATGCAGGTTTCCCATAGTTGGAACAAGGGCAATGGAATGTCCCGCTCTTTTCCATTCATTGATTGTGAAACGCAGTCCACTTAAATTTGACGCGGTTTCCATGAGCGGCGCCCTGCCTAAGGGTTCAATAATGACTTCGCTCATGGTTTGATGGTTTTGCAATTCCGCCAATGTTATATAAATGAGTGTTCCAGGCCCGGGAACGTTCCGGTTTTTACTGCATGTATGTATTCCTTTACGGCTGATCGAATACTCCCGGTCTCGTTCAGAAAGTTTTTAGCCATATAAGGTGAGTGCGGAGACAGTCCCAACACGTCATATATCACCAATACCTGCCCGTCACAGCCTGCCCCGGCGCCTATCCCGATGGTAGGAACGCTTACTTCATTGGTGATGCGTTCAGCCAGCGCCACCGGAATACATTCCAGCACCATCATGCAAGCGCCGGCGGCTTGCAGCGCTTTTGCATCGGCCAGGATGAGTTCAGCCTGTTCTTCATTTCTACCCTGAACCTTGTAACCTCCGTACTTTCTTACGGATTGTGGTTGCAAGCCGATATGACCGCAAACCGGGATACCCCGGCTGACTAAATCCTCAACGATTTTTGCCTTGTCTGCGCCGCCTTCCAATTTGACGACCTCGGCGCCGCCCATTTCCATTAGCTCGAGGGCATTGTCGCAGGCCTCGGAACCGGTCTCGTAGCTTCGATATGGCATATCGACGACTACCAGCGCTTGCCGGGACACCCGGCTGACCATCTTGCAGTGATAAATCATGTCCTGCATGGAAACACTCAGCGTATCTTCAGCGCCATGCAAGACCATCCCCAGCGAATCGCCGACGAGTATGATCTCAACCCCAGCCTCATCCATGATTCTTGCGAAACTCGCATCATACGCAGTTAAAGCGGCGATCTTCTCACCGGCTTGCTTCAGTCCCTGCAGGTAGTCAATCGTGACCTTCTCGTTCATGTTGTCGGGAGTCCATAGTTTCCGGGGATTGAAGTAATGCCGGCCCGGACCGAGATCGCTGAGATAATCCGGCAAAACACCATAGTCACCAATATCACTGGTAAAGTCCAACTCCGCTACGTTTATGACAAGAAGCGGCGAAGCATTATAATCATGGAAAAATTCAATGTCGTCTCGCCAGCGCCAACCGGGCCTTCTGCGACAATATATTCGGGCGCTTTTTTACTCACCGGTTTTTATCTTCGTTATTCCTTCAGTGCCCGCGCTACCCAGTAATTCCTCCCCCTTGCCAAGTCCCGGAATTTCAATCTTCGGGTCAAGTTCAAGCAACGGCATTAAAACAAAGTTTCGATGCCTGATCCCGGGGTGAGGCACTATTAATCCGTCTTCATCGATGACTTCATCTCCATACAGTAATATATCAAGATCCAAAGTACGCGGCCCCCATCTTTGGCCGGTTCGAACGCGTCCCTGCCTGTCCTCAATCTCATGCAGCCGGCCTAAAAGTTCCATTGCTGTTAGACCAGAAGTCAACAATGCGACTGCATTAATGAAATCAGGTTGATTGTCCGGACCAAGCGGCCTGCTCCTGTAGAGCGAGGAATATTGTACCAGGGAGGTCTCCGGAATATCGTTTAACGCCGCCAGGGCGCTTTTTAATTGTAATTCCGGGTTATCAAGGTTACTGCCCAGCCCGATATAACTCTTCGGCATCTGATTACGCTTTATCTTGAGCGACGGCCTCCAGGTCGTCTCCGGCGACTATCCTCGCGGTCTTTAGAATGACTCCTTTCAACCGGGTTATCCTGTTGAAATTTTGTCCACCAATCTGCTGTGTCCGCAACGTCTTCCCCCGATTCAGCTCGCAAGAGCAAAAAATCATAAGCCGCCCTGAAGCGAGGGTGACTTGCCAATCTATGGGGACGCCGATTAGAACGTCGGGTAAGCCGGGGTTGCAACTGCCAAATATCCCGCGCCAGCCTCGTCAATCGATGCGGCATGGACGTACTCCGGGTTTGCCTGGATATCACGACGTCGCCGGCAAGCATGATCGCCTCCGGTTCATTTTGGCCTTTCGCAATATAGCCTTGGGCCAACTTGTCCATGGGCGACCACAATAAGGCAGCGAGAAGAAAACCCGGGGTGACCGGCTGGTCTTCAGCCAGCCGAATGTCTGTATTTCTTAGCGCGTTAGCGATAAAAGTATGGGGAAACCCTCCTTGTTGACGTGACAGCGCCTCTTCAGTTTGCGGAAACAACTCACCGAACAGGCGGTAATGTCGCAACCGTTCAAACGTCTGCAATGCACAACCGCCGAGGAACATCTTCAAGAATTCTTCAAACAAACGCGCCGGCGCTATCCCGCTCAATAGCGGGGCCAGTTCAGGAATATATTTCTCGGCGTCATGATTGATCTTGAAACCCAACTTGGCCGCAAACCGCACTGCCCGCAATAATCGAACCGGATCTTCGATAAACCGTTGCTCCGGGTCGCCGATTAACCTGATGTAACCAGACTTGATATCCCGCAGCCCATCGACGTAATCCACCACGGTGTAATCTTCAATGTTATAGAACAACGCATTGACGGTAAAATCACGCCGCCAAACGTCATCATCGATGTCGCCGTAAACGTTGTCCCGGATTATTTGACCATCAATGACGTGTCCCTCCCCATTGGCGACATGGTGGGGGGCGCGAAAAGTAGAGACCTCGATAATTTCACTTCCGTAACGGATGTGGGCAAGACGAAACCGGCGCCCAATCAACCTGCTGTTCCTGAAAAGCGCTCTTATTTGCTCGGGAGTGGCGTCAGTGACCACATCGAAATCCTTGGGTTCACGCCCTAACAAAAGGTCCCGGACACTGCCCCCAACCAGGTAACCCGCAAATCCGGCATTTTTAAGCCGGTACAAAACTTTTAACGCCCCGTCGCTGATATTTCGCCGGGAAATGTTATGTTCTTCACGGGTTATGATTTTCGGCCCGTGATGCAAGTAAGCAACGTTATCGTGTTTCGCACTCATCAGTCTGCACATTATGAATGAAATCAATCAGAACTTCTTGTATTATCGAAGAAACTACCGCTCCCTTCGTCTAGTGGCCCAGGACGCTGGCCTCTCACGCCGGAAACAGGGGTTCGAGTCCCCTAGGGAGCGCCAGACTATCCCCACCCTCCAGCCGGATGTTGTAATATAAGCCCAATCTTTCTTTACGATGGCTTTAGATTAAATAGTGCTCAATTACTAACTAACTATTCCGTTTTCCTACATATGGGAAGCTATAGTTTTATATAGTAAAGCTCATTTCCGATTGGCGAAGAGGCTTCGCCAGCCTGACGCTGATAATCAGTAGCGGTCTGATGCCGGTTGGATCGTAGCCCGGAAAATTAACCGACGAGAGAGGTATTGATGGAAGCAGTCAAAGAGTTATATCGGCCCTCACTTGAGCAATCCCGGGGTTTGCCCGCTGAAGCTTATCTTTCGGACGCTGTTTTCGATGCCGAAACCAGGCAGCTGTTCTACAAATCCTGGCTCTGCATCGGCGCGGTCCATGATGTACCGGAAGATGGGGACATCAAGCCCTTGACATACGCCGGCATCCCTTTGTTAATAGTGCGTGACCGTAACTCTGAGGTGCGAGTGTTTCATAATGTATGTCCGCACCGGGGCGCGACGCTGACTGACAAACCTGAAAACTGCCGTGGCAATATCGTTTGCCCCTATCACGCGTGGGCCTTCGATCTACAGGGCAAATCTGTGCGTATGCCGCACGTAGGGGGGGCAGGAGTGCATAGTTACGAAGGCATTGACAAGGACAGGGTGGCGCTGTCGGAGGTGCGATCCGCCCATTGGTACGGCCTGTTATTTATCAATATTTCCGGCGACGCAGTTGCTTTTGCCGACTTTATTGCGCCAATACAGGAAAGAATAGGCGCACTGGATCCGGAATCTATTCGATACGACAAGGATTTGTCGGTCCGAATGAGTTTTAACGCCAACTGGAAACTGGTGGTAGAAAATTTTGTAGAAAGCTATCACGTGCCCGGCGTTCATCCTGAGCTGGAAAAGGTTAACCCGATGCGTGACCACTTTCAGATTCTTGGCGGACACTCTTATATCGGACAAGGCGGGACCGCCTACGCTGCCCTGGAAGAGAGCGAGTACGCCGGATTGCCTGAACGCGCGGATTTAACTGAAGCCAGTTACTATGAGGTTTTTTATATCTATCCCAATTTGATTTTCGGTCCGGTGGCGAATTTTTGCTTCGTTATTATTGTCGATCCTCAATCCCCGGATACCACTAACGAACGCATCGAGTTTATTTTCTACGGCGATGAGGCGATGGCGGGTAAACATAAACAGTTGCGCAAGAACAATGCGGACTTCCTGCAGCTGGTGAATAGCCAGGATATTAATGTCTGTGAAAAAGCGCAGAGGGGGCGCCGTTCCCCGGCCTATGTCGGGGGTATGTTTGCCCTGCCGCAGGAGGCCACGGGCCTGCATTTCGCCAAACTGCTGGCCGCGAAAATGCTGGAGACGGATGATAAAAAGGCAGAAGACTTGCTCCCGTTGCCGGTAGAAAATATCTATCATCCGAACTAAACCCGCCAGCTAAAAACGGAATATCTGAAAAGGGTATTAATGGATAGCTATTCACTTTTTTCTTTAGTCAAACATGCGCTTTCCGGGCACAAAAACTGGCAACCGGCATGGCGCAGTCCAAAGCTGAAACCCCACTACGATGTGGTAATAGCAGGCGCGGGCGGTCACGGTTTGGCTACTGCCTATTATTTGGCGAAAAAGCACGGCATCACTAAGGTCGCCGTCCTGGAAAAAGGCTGGCTGGGTGGCGGCAATACCGGCCGCAACACCCAGGCGATTCGTTCCAACTATTTCTACCCTGAGGCAACGGAGTTCTTCGATCATTCGTTAAAACTCTATGAAAACCTCAGCCAGGAATTGAATTACAACATCATGCTCAGTCAGCGCGGGACTTTGACCCTGGCGCACAGCGAACGCGAACTTGAAGGCCTTCAACGCTGGGTGACAGCCATTCAGATTAACGGCGTGGATTCGGAATTTTTAACGCCCGCCGAAATCAAGGAATTGGCGCCGGTTATCGATATCAGCAAGAATGCGCGTTTTCCCATCGCCGGGGGTTTTATTCAACGGCGTGGCGGTATAGCGCGTCACGATGCGGTCGCCTGGTCCTACGCGCGGGGCGCCGACGCCCTGGGTGTAGATATTATCCAGAACTGCGCGGTTACCGGCCTGGATATCCGCAATAATAAAATCCAGGGGGTTAAAACCGCGCAGGGAACTATTGGCTGCGAGCGGGTGGGATTAACGGTAGCAGGGCATACCAGCGTACTGGCGGAAATGGCCGGGTTTCAGGTACCTGTTACCAGCATGGCGCTGCAGGCCATGGTGACCGAGCCGATGAAACCCTTTCTCAATACCATGATCGCTTCTCCGGTTGTGCATGTTTACATGCACCAGTCTGATCGCGGTGAACTGGTGTTTGGCGGCGGGGCCGATACAGGTAACTCCTATGCCCAGCGCGGCAGCGTGCCGATACTGGAAGAAAATGCGCGCGCCATACTCGAGTTGTTCCCCTGTGTCAGCCGCATGAAGCTGATGCGGCAATGGGCCGGCATAGTGGATGTGACACCGGACACCATGCCTGTTATCGGTAAAACCCCGGTGGATGGACTTTACATTAACGGCGGTTGGGGCACTGGAGGCTTTAAGGCGATTCCTGCCGGTGGCGACACCCTGGCCTGTACCATCGCCCGGGACAAGCCCCATTCCCTGATTGAAAAGTTCTCATTGGAACGCTTTCGCTCCGGCGAGTTGGTCAATGAAGCCGCTTCGTCCGGCGTGGCGCATTAACCGGGGACCAGGGAGCAAGATGCAACAGATTGATTGTCCCTGGTGCGGCAAACGCAACGAGACTGAATTTTCCTGCGGTGGTGAGCTGATCAGTCGTCCGCAGGATGCCCTTGGCGCCGATGACAAAGCCTGGACCGACTACCTGTATTTCCGGACAAATACCAAGGGCGTGCATACCGAGGTCTGGCGCCATACTTTCGGCTGCCGCCAATGGTTCAAGGCCGAACGCAACACCTTGACTCACCAGGTAGTGAATACGCGCAAGCTAAGCGAGGAGACAGGGGAGGGTCATGGGGATCATGGCTAAGCCTGACCATCGCCTGCCACAGGGCGGCCGTATTAACCGGGATAAACCGCTGTCTTTCAGCTATGACGGCGCCGTTTACCAGGGATATGAGGGGGATACCCTGGCTTCTGCTTTACTGGCTAACGGTAAACGCCTGTTGGGTCGCAGTTTTAAATATCACCGCCCGCGGGGCGCGCTAAGCGCCGGCGTAGAGGAGTGCAACGCCTTGGTGCGACTGGAGTCGGGTGGCTATGTCGAGCCCAACGCCCGGGCCACCCTGGTCCCCCTGTATCAGGGACTCAGCGCAAAAAGCCAGAACTGCTGGCCCTCAGTGGATTGGGATATCCAGGCGATAAATGGCCTGGCGGCGAGATTTTTGCCGGTTGGTTTTTACAACAAAACATTTATGTGGCCATCCTGGCGCTTTTGGGAGGGCTTTGTCCGCCGCGCCGCCGGTCTTGGCGAAGCGCCCGAAGCCGCGGACGCGCAGGAATATCATAAGCGCCATGCGCATTGCGATGTGCTGGTCATCGGCGCCGGGCCGGCCGGGTTGATGGCTGCGTTACAAGCCGCCGGCAGCGGGGCGCGGGTCATACTGGCCGACGAACAGGAAGAAATGGGCGGTTCGCTGTTATGGGAGCAGGATGAAATAGCGGGTATAGCCGCGGCCGAATGGGTACGGAGCGCCTTGGGTGAATTAGCGGCGCAGAACAATGTCACCCTGCTCAAACGCTGTACCGCCACCGGTTACTACGATCATAACCTGATAGTGATGGCGGAGCGGGTGAGTGACTTTTTGGGGCCTAAGGCTCCTGTCGATGTGCCACGGCAGCGGCTTTGGAAAGTGCGCGCCGCGCAGGTGGTATTGGCCACCGGGGCCATCGAACGACCTTTGGTATTTCCCAACAATGACCGCCCCGGCGTCATGCTGGCTGCGGCGGTGCGCCAGTACCTCAACCGCTATGCGGTGGCGGTCGGACAGCGGGTGGTGGTGGCCTGCAATAACGATAGCGCCTACCGTACAGCGCTGGATTTGCAGGCCGCCGGCGTCGAGGTAGTGGCGGTGGTCGATGTCCGCGCTGACAGTCAGGGTTCCTGGGTTAATCAGGCAAAATCCGCCGGTATCCGGATTCTGAATAATCACGCTGTGACGAATACCAAAGGGCGTAAAGGTGTAACGGCGGCGCGGGTGGCGCCTTATTCGGGAGAAACCCCTGGCGTAGCGCGCTGGCTGGATTGCGATCTGGTGGCAATGTCCGGCGGCTGGAATCCGGTGGTTCACCTCTACTCGCAAAGCGGCGGTGACCTGGATTATGTCGAAGCTGATGGGGTGTTTGTACCGCAGGGGCGGGATTATATACAGACGGCCGGTTCTGTTAATGGGCGCTGGTTGCTGGCGGAGTGCTTGCGCGAAGGCGCCGGCGCCGGGGTTAAAGCGGCGCAGACGGCCGGCTTTGAAGCCGCGGCGCCGGCGCCGGAAAACGCCTCTGCCGATACGCTGAAACAGGGCCCGACGCTACCGGTCTGGAAGCTGGTGGATGAGAGTAGCGACAAGCAATGGATCGACTTTCAACACGATGTCACCCTGTCTGACGTCGAGCTGGCGGCGCGTGAAAACTTTATTTCGGTAGAACACTTCAAGCGTTTTACCACCACTGGCATGTCCGTCGATCAGGGTAAGACCAGCAACATCAATGGCCTGGCAACCCTGGCCCAGGTGTTGGGCAAAGCTATTCCACAGGTCGGCGCTACCAAATTCCGCCCCCCCTATACGCCGGTCGCGATGGGCGCTTTGGCCGGTCCCGATCTTGGCCCTTTCTATCGGCCGAAACGAGAGATGCCTTGCCATGACTGGCACGCGGCACAGCAGGGTGACTTCGACGATGCCGGTTACTGGCAGCGCCCCTCCTGTTATCCGCTGGCGGGAGAGACCCGCCAGCAGGCGATCAAGCGCGAAGCGCTGATGGTCCGGCGGGGAGTGGGGCTGTTTGAAGGTTCACCGCTGGGCAAGATCGAGGTTCGCGGCAAGGATGCAGCCGAGTTCCTGAATCGCATCTATATGAATAACGTGCCTTCGTTGAAGCAGGGCCATATCCGTTATGCCCTGGCGCTGAACGATGCCGGCGCCATTACCGACGATGGCGTCTTTACCAAGCTTGGCGAAGATCATTACCTGCTGAGTCCCAGCAGCGCCGCGGCTGAGCGTTTTGTCGGATCGCTGGAGGAGTGGCATCAAACTGCCTGGCCGCATTACGAGGTCATTATCAGCCCGGTAACCACGCAGTGGGCTACCCTGACGCTGGCCGGCCCAAAGGCGCGTCAGGTATTGCAAAAGCTGGATGCGGATATCGATTTCAGTAAAGCGGCCTTTCCCCACATGGCTTTTCGCAGCGGCGCCCTGGAGGGTGTCCCGGCGCGGATTTCCCGGGTCAGCTTTACCGGGGAGTTGTCCTATGAAGTCAATGTGCCGGCTTCTTACGCTGAAGCCCTTTGGCGGCGCCTGTTGCAAGCGGGTGAACCGGAAGGCATCGCCGCCTACGGCCTTGAGGCGTTGATTATCCTGCGCCTGGAAAAAGGCTATCTTCACATCGGGGCCGATACCGATGGCAATACCATTCCGGACGATATAGGTTGGGGAGCGCCCGCGCGTAAAAAGGCGGTGGATTATATCGGCCGGCGTTCCCTCGACCTGCCGGTCTATTGCCAGGGGCGGCGGTTGCAATTAGTCGGCTTTAAACTTCTGGGCGGACGTGGCGAGCAGTGCATCGAAGTCGGCGCGCACAGTATCGAAAGCGCTGATACCGCCAGCGGCATGCGTTCCACTGGCTTTGTGACTTCCTCATGCTTTAGCCCACACCTGAATCAGCCTGTTGCTATAGGGCGGATAGAAGATGGACGTAACCGCCAGGGTGAGGTGGTGGCGCTCTATTACGACCGCAAAACCTGTCGCGCAGAGATTACCGCCCCGGTATTTTACGATCCCGAAGGAGAGCGTTTGCATGCCTGATACAGTTTCCACCGGGCTACGCCGAACATCACCGCTGGCAAGGTATTGGCAGGGCGCGGACGCTGCCCGGATGAGCGCGGGCGCAGTCAGCGTCGAAGAATTGCCTTTTCAGGGTGTTATTCGCTTGCAGCGCCGGGAAGCGACCTCCGCTTTTATGAACTCGGTTGCTGATATATTGGGCGCGGAGGCGCCGGTCGATCCCAATACCTGTGCCGGAGAAAGCCCCGCCTGTCTATGGGCCGCTCCTAACGAATGGTTGTTAGTGACAGCTCCCGATAAAGATCGGGCATTGGCAATAGCGCTGCAACAGCGCCTGGATGAAGCCTTGCCGGGTGAGACGGTGGCCGTGGCCTTGCTCAGTGATGCGCGCGCGGTATTAAAGATTTCAGGCGCCGCCGCGCGCGACCTGCTGGCCAAAGGATGCAGCTTGGATCTTGATCCTGGGCAATTCAGCTATGGGAAATGCGCCGCGACTTTGTTGGAACAGGTACCCGTGACACTCTATCCCATGGCAAATGAGTCTGCTTACTGTCTAATGGTGGACCGCAGTTATGCGGCCTTCATCTGGGACTGGTTGGCCCATGCCATGCGAGAGTTTGGCGAGGCCGCCAAGTCCCCGGACGGCGTATCAAGTTAATCAGTATTTTGAATGGCCACAAAACAGTCGTCTTTAGATAGGCCAGTTAATGATCTGGAGTCAAACACTATGAAAACTGAAACCAAAGCCGTCGTTATAGGTGGCGGTATCGTCGGAGTGGCTGTGCTTTACCACCTGACGAAATTTGGCTGGAAGGATGTCGTATTGCTTGAGCGCAAGCAATTGACGGCAGGGTCGACCTGGCATGCCGCCGCGGGCTTTCATTCCTTGAACGGTTCCCCCAATATGTCACGGCTGCAAGCCTATACCATTCAAATGTACAAGGAAATTCAAGAAATCAGCGGTCAGGACACAGGCTTGCATATTACCGGCGCGGTAACCACCGCATCCAGGCCGGAGACCTATGACTTTATCAAGGCGATCTGGGGACTTAACCAGACATTGGGTATTGATTCAGAGCTGATCGGGCCGGAAGAAATTGCCAAACATACTCGATTGATCGATACCGAAACGGTGATTGGCGCGGTTTACGACAAGCATGACGGTTACCTGGACCCCTACGGCGCCACCCATGCCTACGCGAAAGCGGCGCGCATCAACGGCGCCGAAGTGTATCAACAGACAATGGTGGAAGCGCTCAGGCAACGCGGGGACGGCAGTTGGGATGTAATCACTGATAAGGGCGTCATTCATGCTGGGCATGTCATTAATGCGGCGGGCTTATGGGCCCGCGAAGTGGGTGAGATGGCCGGTGTCAAATTACCGCTGATGCCCTATGAGCATCATTACCTGGTGACTGAAAATATCCGGGAGCTGGAAGAGCAGGATCAGGAGTCCGCTGTTGTCGGCGATATGGACGGCGAAATTTACGTGCGCCAGGAGCATACCGCCGCGCTCTATGGCGTATATGAGTCCAACCCCAAACCCTGGGCGGTTGACGGCACACCCTGGGATTACGGAGAAAACGACCTGCTGCCCGATCGCCTGGACGATCTGGCCAATACCCTGGTCGAGGGTTTTAAACGTTTCCCCCTGGTCGCTGAAGCAGGCATTAAAACCATAATCAATGGCCCCTTTACCTTCACGCCCGATGGCAACCCCCTGGTAGGTCCGGTGCGGGGGGTCGATAACTATTGGGTTGCCGCGGGTTGCATGGCCGGTTTTAGTCAGTGCGGCGCGATTGGCCTGGCGCTGGCTCAATGGATGATAGACGGCGAACCGGAGGAAGATGTGTTTTCAATGGATGTCGCCCGGTTCGGCGATTTTGCCACCGCGGCCTATACCCTGAAGACTTCCACCCAATTCTATGAGCGCCGTTTCAACGTGCCTTTCCCCAACGAAGTATGGCCGGCGGGTCGGCCGTTGAAAACCACGCCGATCTACGACCTGCAAAAAGACAAGAATGCGGTGTTTGCTCCGCTTTACGGCTTGGAAGTTCCGCTCTGGTTTGCGCCAGAGGGAGAAAAAGCGGAAGACGATCCCAGCTTTTACCGCGCCAACGCTTTTGAACCGGTGGGCGAAGAATGCCGGGCGGTAGCTGAGGGGGTTGGCGTATTCGATGCGTCCGCCTTTGCCAAATATGAGATATCGGGTCCCGGCGCAGGGGCCTGGCTGGATCGGTTGCTGGCTTCAAAACTCCCCAATGCCGGGCGGGCCCGTTTGGCTGTCATGCTTTCCGGGAAGGGTTTTATCATGGGTGATTTAACGCTCATGCGTTTGTCCGCTGAGCGTTATATGTTAACCGGCTCGGGATCCTTGCAGGAATGGCACATGCGCTGGTTTGAGCGTTATCTGCCAGCCGCGGGCGTGCAGCTGAGAAACGTCAGCGACGAACTGCTGTGTTTGTCGCTGGCAGGTCCCAGGGCAAGGGATACGCTGGCCAAGGTCACCCGCGCTGATGTTACTGACGAAGCGCTTAAATTCCTCGACGTCAAGCAGATGGAAACAGGTATGGCAGCCGCCACGGTCGTGCGTATGTCTTTGACCGGCGAGCAAGGTTACGAGATTTACGTGCCGGCGCTGTATTTCCGTTCGCTCTATTTGAACCTGATGCAGGCTGGCGAAGAATTCGGCATTCGCGACTTTGGCGCGCGCGCTTTGCTGAGTATGCGTCTGGAAAAGGGGTTCGGTATCTGGGGGCGTGAATTCAGCCCCGATTACACGCCCTCCATGAACGAAATGCACCATTTCATCGACTATGAAAAGGCTGATTTTATCGGCCGTGAAGCGGCGCTGGCTGAGCGCGAAGCAGCGCCAACGCGGCAGCTGGTTACCTTATCGGTGGAGGTTGATAAGGCGGACGCCATCGGTTTTGAGCCCATCTTCAAGAACGGTCGCAAAACAGGATACGTAACTTCTGGCGGCTATGGCTATCGTACTGAGAAGAGCCTGGCGATGGCCTACCTGGAATCCGCCCAGGTTGATGCTGAAGCGAACTATGAGGTGTTGATCCTGGGTGATCGATACCCTGCGAGGCTGCTGACTGAAGCTGCCTATGACCCGAGCGGCGCCAGGATGCGGGGCTGATGGAATTGGTTTGATTGCCGAGGCTTATCGCATTTTACGACAGTCCTTGGGGCTCACGCCGTAGTAGGATCTAAAGGCGCTGGTAAAGGAGGTTTGGTGCTGGTAACCCACTTGCTCCGATACCAGGCCGATAGGAATGCCTTCCCCGATCAGTTGCATGGCTTTTTTCATGCGTCGTCGGTGACGGTGTTCGAAGATGGTTTCACCGAATAGCGATTTAAAGCCGTACTTGAGCTTGGTTTCGTTGGTGCCCACCAATTTGGCGATATGTTTGATGGTAGGCGGTGGGTTAAGCTTTTCTGAAAGTATCCTCTTGGCTTCGCGTAGCTGCTGGATTTCCGACTTGTTGAAAGATTCATGTTCGCTCGACGCCAGTTGATCGAAGGCGGCGAGAATATCGCAGATCAGCATTTCCCCCTTGGCGTGAATTCGATTTAACCACAGCAGCCCTCCGCAGTGATCGGCAGGATTCACCAGGGAAGAGGCGATATCCAGAATTCCCGAAGAAATGGGCAGTTGGCAATAATTGATGCTGTCCGCCTGATTCAAGAGAAAGCGTGCAAGGTAAGTCGGAATCTGTTCCCGCGAAGCTACAAAATTATTGAGAATATAGTCCGGCTTGAAATAAATGGTAACCGATCTTTCATGCAACGGCTCTACCACCTCATCACATTCCAGACCCTCCGGTTGCGCCCATACCAGTAAAGAGGGGCCGTCGACTTCAATAAGATCTGTGCGGCTGATCATCATGGTTAAATGACCGCTCAGTTTGATATGAAACTCCAGCAGTCCGTCGCCGGGCAGGCGCTCATAGCGCGGTTCGGCGTAAAGCAGATTGCTGATCACAACATAAAAATCATCGCCAAACTGGCAAAACTGCCAATGCCCCGAGCCTTCCAGTTCGTTGACTTCGAGGCGCGCGCCAAACCAGCCTTTATTGCCGTGCTCTGTCAGAAAGCTGAGTTCGGAGGAATCTTTAATCTGTTTAAAGGCATCGACCAGGCTGAAGCCTTCGCCAGCCAGCAATGCTCGATGCAGTCCCTTGCCGCAAGGCATTTCATTTTGTTGAATTTGTGTTTCCATCTATCCGGCAAGAGTACCCCTGACAGATGCCTTAGTAAATACATATCGGTTTTCAGCTCACCATGCTCATGGACTGAAAGGCTTGTGCGGTTTTATCTTTAACCAAATCAAATAAGCAATCGCTGCAACGATCATTGCGTCAATGGCCGGAACTGTTGTTAACTTGTAAACACCCTCACTTGAACCATAAGCTGCGAGTGACCCTGTAATCCAGGCGCCGAATCCGGCTGGATTGAAGGCTGGAACTCTTTTCAGCGCCTCTTCGCTGTAATCTTGCTTGCGGGCAATATAAAAATCGGCAATATAAACACCGGCGATTGGCGGGATGCTGATAGCGATAACGTGTAAAAAAGCAATGAAGTTATCCAGAATTGATACTAGCGCAATACCGGTTCCGATAAGCCCTGCTATCACTGTCAGTTTCCACCTTTCCACCTTCAAAAGGATATTGGCTACAACCAATGATGAGGAATAGAGGTTGTATGCATTGGTTGTCCAGGTAGCCAGCAATATCAATACAAGTCCCGATATGCCAAACCCGAGTAAGGTTACTACCTGCAGAAAATTAGAGTCTTGCGCGGCAATACTCGGGATGGTGGCTAATATCATGACCAAGGCGCCAGACAGACCGATCCCACCCGAAGCCGCAATCACCGCGTCTCTTTCTGAGCGCGCGTAACGGCAAAGATCCGGAAAAACAGTTACGCCAACGATAAAGCCACCCATGGCAGCCGAGGCCCCTTGGGAAATACTCATGCCTTGGCCTGTCTGGTTCAAAATTGCAGCAAATCCGGAATAGCTGACCGCGGTGTAAACCAAAACAAGCAAAAACAGGAGCATACATGGCACCGCAAATATGGATACCTTGTCCAGGCCACGAAAACCGAAAATGGCGGTAAGAATCATCAGGGCGGATGCAGGGTACAGGTAGATATAATCACCTGGATCGCTGATTTCAAAATTCAGCATTAACGTCTGCATTGCATCAACAAAAATACCCAATGTAACGCCGTACCACCCGAGAACCGCCAAGCCAATAATGACGCTGACAAAGCGTGCGCCGTTACGACCGAATGAATACTGCATGATCAATACAGTCGGCAGTCTGGTTCGAGTGGCAATGATGCCGACAGCGATAGCAATGGTTGCTATGACAACGCCTGTCAAGACAAAGGCAATGATGGCCGGCGCGAAGCCCATGCTGTGACCTAACTGGCCACCCACGAAAAATATGGGCAGCGTTATAATCGCGCCAAAGATTACCAGTGCGATGCGAAACCCGGAAACCGCTGCTTCATCGGGAACTCGATGCCTGGAATAATCTTCGGTTAAGCGCTCAATAGATTTCATCGGGGATAACAATTCCTGGCGGGTTATGTGACTGACGATAAGAAATAAACCACCGGGACTGTAATGAATCGCCCCGGTGGTTTATCGCGGAGGAAAATCAGAATCGATAGCCTATCTCGACGCCGGCGGAACGCGGCGGACTGAAAGAACGGGCGGCAAATAAGCCGAAATTGTTCGGTTCAGTCGCATACTGTTCATCGAGAGCATTTTTGACAAAGCCTGTAACTGACCACTTATCGCCACGAATACCCGCTCGAAGATTGATAAAATCCACTGAATGAATTTCGAACGCGCCACCATTCAGGATGAATTCGCCCTGGTGACGCCAGTCAAAACGACCGAAAAATTCGAGGCTGTCATTAATGGGTTGAGCGTAATCCAGGGCAAGGTTCGCCGTTACTTCGGGCACAGCATTCAATTCGATATTGAGGCCGTCTATTTCTGTATCAAGGTATCCGATCCCCGCGCTGAATTGCAGGTTTTCAGTGATCCGGAAAGACGACTCCAATTCAAGGCCCAGGATATCCGATTGCGGGATATTGGTAGTAGTTCTAAAGGGCGGCGTTGCAATGGCATTGGTTTGCTGCTGGTTAGAATATTCAATGTAAAATACCGCGCCATTGAAGGTTGCGCTGCTGCCAAACAAGACGCTTTTGAAACCGAATTCATAATTTTTTGTTTCTTCCGGGGCGGTGAGATTGCCCGTATTAAAAAACCCGAATCGAAACCCTTCAGAATAGGTCACATAGGTATGTAAATTCTCGTTCCAATCATAAGACAGGGTTACTTTAGGCTGGAATTTTGAATCGTTCGCGGTCAATTCTTCGGCCGGATTACCACTCTCATCCAGTGAGTTTATAGTGGCGCCCGTTGCAGGATCGAGCAGGCGTGTGCTGAAATCATCCTCATCATAGCGCCCGGAAAGGGTTAGTTCGAGATTATCAGAAATATCAAAATTGACCTGCACATAGGCTCCCCAGATTTCATCATTGCGTTCATCAAATCTGTTAACGAAATTCAACGACGTGTTTTGTGGATTGAGAGTGCCGAGTGTAAGACCGTTGACGATTTCCCTGTCGACATACTCGAAACCAGCCACCCACCTGAAGCTGCCTTCTGCGTTGGATGTCAGCCGTACATCCTGAGTGAATATTTCGATGTCATCCACCAATTGCTGGAAGTGATCGATCGCATCACCAGTGGGGCCCATCGGGCCGAATCCCATGGCCGGAGCCACGGCATTTTCACCCAGTATGGGACCAAACAAACCAATCACAGGTGGTTCTCCTAATGCCGGCGGTCTTATCCAGGAGGCGCTGCCAAACAGGTCCTGATCCATTTCCAGATAACCTGAAATAGAGGTTAATGTAGCGAAGGGCAGCTCAACATCAATTTTGACGGAAAGATCGAGTGTATCGCGGTTCTCCTCGCCCAGAATGCCACGTTCCGCCTGCGTCTGGTCGTTAAAAGTATTTAAAAAGCTGATGTCCGGAAGACGTTCCTGTTTCGCCGCGCCGGCATCGATTTCAGAATAAGCGGCCCGAAGATCAATACTGAGCGCGTCATTGGGTGTAAATAGCAGACGGCCCCTGAACGCTGCCTGTTCTTCGAAATCCAGATCATCACCGGTTCGCGTATCTACCAGGCCATCGGAATTGCGATAGTAACCCGATAAACGATAGCTTAATACGTCATTGATCGGTCCTGAAACGGATCCCCTGGAGGTAAAGTCATTGCCTTCCGCGTAGCCAAGATGTACTTCACCTTCAAGTTCGTCACTCGGTTTTTTCGTGATGACGTTGACGGCGCCCGCAATAGCGCCGGCGCCGTATAACGCGCTTTGCGGCCCTTTCAATACTTCAATCCTTTCCAAATCGAACAATGCCCCTTGATTAACGGCATCCAGGACCGGCGCTTTAACCCCATCGACCACATAGGTGACAGGCGCAAATCCCTGTTGCCCGGTCGTGATCCCTCGTATCGTCAGAAAGGTGACTCCCGAACGAAAGCCCTCGCGGGCGATGAAATTCGGTGTCAGGTTGACATAGGCATCAAGGTCGGTGATGCCCGCCGCCTCAATCGTTGCCGAGTCGAAGGCGGTCACGGCGACAGGTATTTCCTGCAGGCTTTCCTGCCGGTACCGCGCAGTAACTATGATTTCTTCCAGGATCGCCTGCGCGAACGCTGTCTGAACGCCAGATAAAGTCAAGGCTGCTAATACAGTTGTAATTATTACCGATTGACGTATTTTCATTTTTTTACCCTCCGGAAAATCAAACTAAAAAAGTAAATCGATTAACTCCCTCTAAACTCGATTTATTAAATACACCGGGATTTATTCCCAATGGTTTAATGCTTCAATTTCAATATATTCATCACTAATGCCAAAAGGCTTCGGGCCGCAATTTTCCAGGGCCCTTGGAGTGCGTAACTGAGCCGGCGCCGAGGCGCCGATGACAATGACGCGCTGGGCAAAACGTAGTGATTCTGCAGGAATGGGAACTGCGGTTTCACTATCCACAATACTGATGATATCGGGTACGGATGCCAGTAAATGTCCATTATTTTCCACCTTGAGGAATTCATTCTGGAAAGTTAATGTGGCGATCTTTTTTTGCTCATCCTCAATCACAACTTTCCCTACTATAAAACCGCCTTCGATATTACGCTGTAAATCGATGACTTTTCCCGTGGCGAGTACACCGCATTTTGAATAATGGGGGGTCTGTCGCAGACACTCCATCAATGATACGACAGGCCCGTGAGCGGAAGGTATACGAATAGCCTGCCCAATGTTGCGGGCAATCGACATGGTATTGGATACCGAATGCGCCTTAGCCTGTTTGCCTGTCATTGGGTACAGGGCGCTCATCACCGACATACCCATTCCGGTGATCGCCGCGCGCGTGATCTTTTCGGCAGATAGCGCATTGTCTGCTTCTATTACCACTGTGTGCAAATGCTCATTTACCAAAATGACGGGCCCAACGGGTACGCCGGCCGCATACCAAACGGTCATGTTAATCCCCGGTACGGCGCGGCCGGAACCATCGCCATCCACGACGGGCAAACCCATTCGGCAGGCTGTGATCACGGGGAGTAGCGAGTTAAGACCGCCAATCTCTCCCGAAATAATGGCATCAACTTTTCGGCCAATTTTTTCTTCCACCAATTCGATTGCTTTTACGGCATCATCCCCGGAAATGGCTTTCTCGGTTCCGACAGTCGGCGCCCCAATCATGGCGCTGGAAACAACCGTGTCATCGTCATCGAGTTCGTCCGGCGAAACAATCCGGGGCGCGCCGAATTCGAGAATGGAGCCTTTGGACAACAGGTAGCCGATATAGGGATCGCCGCCGCCGCCGGCGCCGAGAAATGCCGCGCCGGTTGCGATATCCATTATATCGTCTATCGCCAAAGTTTCGGCGGCGGCGGATACTAATCCAGGCGGCAGATCATTTTTCATGCAGGCTGATTCCATTAGTATTTGCACTCGCTCATATACTTAAATCACCGATCGCCTTGACGCGAACACGTGTAATATTTCCTGGAATATAAGGTACAGGAACAATTTCAACATCCGCGACTTCGATACTGGAATTCACCGCGCCCGCCATTTCAACCTGGTGACAAGCATCGGCGTATAACGCTTCCAATACTGATTCACGCGTCTCAGCAGGCAAGACAACAACTTTGTCCACTTCGCCGCCGACTTTCGCGATTGAGGCGCCTACCGCATTGGCCGCGCCGGCAAATTCAGGCTGCACGACTTCACTCACTCCGGCCAGGGGCTTATCTATTAAAATACTTCCACCGCCGACCAGCACCAAGGGCATAAGAGAAGAATCCGTTTTCATGCGTTCTATGTTGATTTCCAATAAACGGTGTATTTCCTGTACTGCAGCATCGATTAGTTTTGCATCCAGGTTTTTAACCCTGGTTGCATCACCTATCTGTGCATAACCGCCGGCCACGGCAACATCGGTGGCGGTGAGGACGTCGCCACCAAATACCAAGGCTTTTGATGTCAATTCATAACCCACGGATTGAGGTCCTACCGCCAGCCCTTCATTGGTCGAAACAAGACTGCCCCCCCCCAAACCGATGGAGAAAATATCCGGCATGCGAAAGTTGGTTCGTATTCCACCAATGTTGGATATCATCGCCGACTCTCTTGGGAATCCATTTTTCAACATGCCGATGTCCGTGGTAGTACCGCCAATATCGGCAACGATGGCGTTATTGAGGCCCGATAAAAACGCCGCGCCGCGAATGCTGTTGGTGGGGCCGGAGGAAAAGGTCAAAACCGGAAGCTCGGCCAGTCGATCGATTTGCATCAAGGTGCCATCGTTTTGAGAGATGTAAAAAGGCGCCGATATGCCTATATTCCGGAGCGCCGCCTGAAAAGACGCTACCGTTGACTCTGCCAGTGAAATTAAACTGGCATTCATAATGGTGGCGTTTTCCCGTTCGATTAATCCTATGCGTCCTAAATCGGATGAAAGTGTGATTTTGGCATCCGGTATAACGCGACGAACCAATTCCTCTGCGCGTTTCTCGCCCTCGTTGATAACAGGTGAAAATATCCCCGTGATGGCAATACTGGTGATCCCGTTATCATAAAACCTGGTGGCCGCTTCGATAATCGCCCGCTCATCTAATTGAGCGATGGGTTGACCGTCGTATTCGTGACCACCTGCTACCAGAGCAACGGCTCCGCCTATGTTCGAAAGGATGTCTTCCGGCCAGTCAATCATTGGCGTCAAAGACCTGGAAGCGGGTAGCGCCAGCCGAATAATGCCAACGGGATTTAACTGCGTACGCTGGACGAATGCATTGGTGAAATGCGTTGTACCGAGCATGACGGCTTTAATTTGCGCGGCCGGGATATTGGCTTTAGCAAGTACCCGGTTAACGGCATCGACGATACCCTCCCCGGGCTCAGTCGTAGTCGGGCGTTTGATCGCGCCCCGCACATTACGATTATCGACAATCACAGCATCGGTATTCGTTCCGCCGACATCAATGCCCAAACGCATAGGCTGCTTTCCTCCGGATTTTCTGTCAGGGGTTAGTTAATCAGTAAGAATACAGGAAAAAAATGCCCCCGGAAGGTAGGAAACCGAACTAAATCAGGGGGGATAGCGTTACGATTCAGAAGAGGCAATCCTACCAGAATGGGTAGTATTGTTGATAATGCCGCCTTTTCTGGCAATATTGATGGCCTCAGCGCGGCTGGTTGCGCCTAATTTGCGATAAATGTTCTTTAAGTGAAAGTGGATGGTATTTGGGCTGACGTCAAGATCCCGCGCAATGACCTTGTCGCTGTGCCCGCTTGCAAGTTCGGCTAAAACCCTTAGCTCGGCAGGGGTAAAATGCTGGGCTTCACCCTCCATGGTAAAGGTATCTTTGCTTGCTTCGATGACACCGATATTCGACAATATTTCTTTCCGATGTGGAACAGGTTTTTCTTTTAGTTTTTCATAGATTTTTATTAGCGAACATATTGCCTCGGCATTGACAGTCATCGCGCGAAAATATCCGCATTGAATACTGAGCGCCGCCAATCTTTCCAGTAAATCGCAGGCAGCCGCATCTTCACCAAATCGCGCTAACCGATGACACTCAACCGCTAATAGCCGTAGCAACATCCTGTTGTTACCGGATTGTTCGGCGAGCCTTAATCCGTCATCAACTACCTTTGAAGCATAGTTTGATGTCTTTTCCGCCAGTATTGAGACTGTTTCAGCGAAGGCTTCGACTTCTCTCCACATAGCATGCGATTCATAGCCATGTGATTCAATATCCCTGTAGATATTGAGTGCGCCGACCTTATTCCCCGTTCTGGCCAGAATCATTATTCTTAGCAACTTTATATAGCGTACGACATGCCAGGCATTCTTTCTTTCAGCGATAGCATGACATTCGTCTAAAAAGGCCTGACTCGCCTCCGGCTTGTTTGCCACTAAATAGCGATCCACTATCTGCAATAGCCCGGCCAGGAAAAAGTCGATGCAATAGTTGAGCGTCTCAAATGTCTTGATAAAGGTGGCATGAAATAATTCGATATTGGTATATCTCAAGGGATTGGTTTCGAATTGCAATTCACCTTGCAGGCACAGTAATATCATTTGCAATTCCCTGTCGTCGGGCAGATTGTTTTTAATAATTACCTTTGCCCGTCCTAATACGATATCTGCTTCTTTAGCCCGGCCCAGTACGATATTGGCAGCGGCGATATGAAAGGCTACATGTGCATCGCCAAAGCGTGATTGCTCTGCTTGAAATTTGACCATTGCCTTTTTCCCGCTTTCCAGTACCCGTTCAAAGCAGGATTGTTCATTGGCCAATAATGCATCGAGATTCCAGATCCCTCCCTGCAAATGCGGTGTTGAAGCCACAGGGTTCTGTTCGTATGACTTGAGAATATCGATGACTTCAGAATCGAGAGGCGTATAGCTGTATATATCAAGCGTGGCCCGGATAATGGTCGTCGAGAACCCCACCAGTTGTTGTTTTTCATTTTGTGGGCCGGCTGCATTAGAGGCGATAGCAAATGCCCCTTGCCTGACTGCTTCATCAAACCGGATACGCGCTTCCCCGACGTGTCCCGCTTTAGTTTTAGTAATAATATCTGTTAATACAATGAGCGGGACATCGTTCTCGGGAACCCTGGCGTCGGGAATATTACATATCAGCTTGTTAACCCTGCTTAGATAGCTTATTCCTTGAAACCACAATGATATGGGCGCGCCGGCATCGAGCAATATATTCTCGACAAGCTCGAGATCGCAGATAGCCGTAGCCAGGCGTACGGCCATAAGGACATGTCCTTGCCTGGTTAACCACTGGGCGGCGGATGGATACAGGTCATTTACTTTATCCGGAAACTCTTCACGCAAGCGGATTCGCAGATGTTCACGCAGTAGCGGGTGGATTCGCCAACTATTTATTTCCCCTTCAATGGGTGAAAACAGATCCTGCAAATCGTATGGCTCATGAAGGAGCTTCAAGAAATGTTGATGTCCGTAACGCTCGCTGAAAAAAGCCGTCGGAATTTCATCGAAAATCGAAGTTTCCAGTAGTAACATCAACTGGCTTGCAGATATCTGAGCTAATATGTTGGCATCGAGATATTCGGTAAATATGTCGCTTTCCACTGAACTCCATTGCAGTCGAATATTTCCAGTCCCGACACTGATCAGTTTGATCAAGGCCGGCCAACCCTCTGTGCATCGCTCGATTTCCTCCAGGTCGCGATTTTCTTTGTCGCCAATCAGCTTTCTGATTTCATTGCCATTGAATTTCAGGTCATCCACTTTTATTTCCGTCAACAGGCCGCGTATCGTGAAATCAGCGATATCAATGGGGGGACGCTGTCGACTTGAAATCGCTACGGTCAGGTTTTCCGGGGCCCAACGCAATAAGGGGCCGAGAAGGGAATGCATGACTACCTCAGACAACCTCTCCAGATCATCCAGAATTACAATATGCGAGTCCGTTGAGTTTTGGATATCCTGCAGCAATATTTGTAGTGCATGCATAGAGGTTCGCCCTTGCTGGACGTCAGATTCAAGTAATCCTGAATCCGAAACATCCACGCCCCTTAAATGCAAAGCAAAGGCGAGATGCGCCAATATGGACTCAATATCTTCATTTTCATCCAGGCTCACCCAAACGCACCTGTCTCCTCGTTGCAATAATTTCTCTCGCCACTCGGCCAGCAAAGTGCTCTTGCCATATCCCGCCGGCGCATGAACGATAACCAAGCCTCCGGATGGCGTTGATTCGAGTTTGGCCAATAGATTCGGGCGTGATAACGTCTCCACTCGTCTGCGAGGGGGAGATACTTTTGATCGTAAAAGCCAGGGTATAAGTTTAATATTGTCTGACATCGCCTGGGAATCCGCTCTTTAATTTTCTCGGGTCATGGCCTAATCTACCCCTACACACCTTTCGCCGTTGTGTGCTGTGTTGCTGTGTTGCGGCCGACAGATCAGGTTCCAACCCAATGCAGTAAAAAATATGCCGTTTCGCCTAATATTTTGACCCGTATTTTATTATAATCTATGAAACAGGCGTAAATGTCATAATCAGCTTTTTGTCAGCCTTATACAGAAATATAAATTCAGCCAACTGTTTAGTCATCCAGAGGTAGCTTAAAATGAGGAAAAGTTCCTTTTCGAAAATTTTACCAGGCGTCTTGCTTTTATCGTTATCGTTGTCCCTGGCAACGGGCGCAAGCGCCCAGGTTCTCGAGGAGATACTGGTTACCGCTCAAAAACGTGGCGCCGTAAATTTACAGGATATTTCCGGCAGCGTTCAGGCATTGTCCGCGGATGCGCTGGAAGACTCCTTTGCTGAGGGCTTTGACGATTATTACGCCAGGATATCCAGTTTATCCGCTATTAATCAGGGAGGGGGTCAGACGCAGATTATTATCCGCGGCGTAACAACCGGACGCGTTACCCATGCACAGCCCCAGGATCGTTCTACAGCCGGATTGTATATAGACGAGACCCCTGTTACCGCAAATGCGTTTAATCCGGACCTCGGATTATTCGATATTAACCGCATAGAGGTTCTAAAAGGTCCGCAAGGGACGCTCTATGGCGCCAGTTCCATGTCGGGGGCAATACGCATAATTACTAATGAACCTGATCCCGAAGCGTTTGACGCAAAAGCTGATGTTACGGTATCGACAACGAAACGTGGTGGGGAAAATCACTCAGAGAAATTTATGGTAAATGTCCCCCTGAGTGACTCTGCCGCTATTCGCGCTGTCGTCTACAACATTTCCGACAGTGGATTTATCGATAATCTCGCCACCGGTGACGAGGACTACAACGACGAGCAATCCGTCGGTGGCCGCGTGTCGCTTCTTTGGCAAGCTAACGATCGGTTGTCGCTGAGAGGCACCGTCCATATCCAGAACCTTGAAGCGGATGGCCGTCCCGATATGTTCAGGCCTGGTCAGGACTACTTGACAAACGCAGTTGGGGTCGAGATTACTGATAATTACGAAACATTCAAGGTAGTGGATGACACCTTCGACGATGATATAACCCTGCTGAACGGGTTAATAACCTATTCTTTGGATAACCACGAAATCGTCTCCTCTACCTCGTATCTGGACAGGGATTTCTTTAACCAGCTCGATGGCACTATCCGTATCCGCGCGTTGACTCCTTTCCCGCTTTTTTTCGCGAGGAATGGTTTGGAGCCGCCGGTTTCCGACTTTGAAAACCGCTCAGAAATTGAAGACTTCAGCCAGGAGATACGTATTTCGAATACGGATGGCGGGCCTTTGGGCTATACGCTGGGTGTTTTTTATTCGGACCAGAAGAAGACGTTTAATCAACGGGGCTTCATTCCCGGCTCAGATTCGATCTTCCCCCCACCCAACGCTGTTGTATTCGGCGCCCCGCCCGATGCTATATTTGCTGGCGACAACACTATCAAGCAAGAACAAATCGCGGTGTTTGGCGAGGCGTCTTATCAGTTCCTGGATCGATGGGAAGCAATGATAGGACTACGTTGGTTTGACTGGGAGCAAACCGCGGATATACGATTTGCCGGCCTGGTCCAGGGCGGGGTCGACATCCGGGACGGGGAATCCAGCGAGTCGGGGGTCACTCCGAAATTCGGACTTTCCTATGCAGCTAACGAGGATGTACTTATCTATGCCTCAGCGGGTAAGGGCTTTCGTATCGGCGGCGTCAATGAGCCTGTTGCGACAGGGATTTGCGGGGCAGACCTGGCTTTGATCGGCGCTACCGAATCAACGCCGGAAGCATACGATTCTGACGATCTATGGAGCTATGAGGTCGGCGCGAAAACCAGTTGGATGGATAATCGGTTGTACGTTAACGGGTCCATATACAGGATTGATTGGAAAGATTTGCAGACCAGCGTGCTGTTGCCGACTTGCGGCTTTTCGTTTGTCGATAATTCAGGGGACGCAGAAATTTTGGGGGGCGAGCTGGAAATCCAGGCGGCCTTGACCGAATTTCTTTCCGGTTATTTGAACGCTTCCTATACTGATGGCGAGCTGACAAGCAACCCGAATAATCTGGGTGTCGGCCTGTTCGGCAGGGACGGCGACAGAATCCCTAACGTGCCGAAGTGGATTTTTAGCGCGGGCGCGGATTATACAGCGCCTCTTTCCGGCGGCTGGTCAGGCGGTGGCTGGAATTGGTTTGTTCGCGGCAGTATTCAATATCGGGGATCGAGCTTGAGTTTGTTTAACCCCGACGCCAGCGCGCGGAATTTCAGCAGAACCCCGGAAGTGCCTTCATCCTTCACCAGTGATATTTCGCTCGGTTTCGAGAATCAAGACTGGCAATTATCTTTGTTCATCAAGAACCTTTCCGATGAACGTATAGTGACAGCCGTTGATACTGACCGGATTGAACCGGTAACCGACACCCTGGGACGTCCCAGGACTATCGGGGTAAACCTGCGAAAGTATTTCTGATAACTGTTATTATTACTCCGTTGTTATGTATGCGACGGAGTTTTTTTAAATTTCGTCATGCTATGACAAACTACAGGATAGTTATGAAACGCTCAGTTGCCACCCGCTTGTGTACGTTGATTTCATTATTGTTTTTGGGGAACAGCCTGTTGGCTCACGACCACTCCGCTAATCAGGAATGGAACCCCTACGACCATTACCCTCAATATCTTTTTCCCAACGAACCGCTGGCGGAAGATGAGATTCGTATCATCGCGCTGGGTACCGGTACCCCCACGGTTCGGCGGGGGCAGTTTTCACCGTCTTTTTTGGTCGAGTTGGGTAATGGCTTTAAATTCCAGTTCGACGTGGGTACCGGGTCTCATTCCAATTTTATCCCACTCGGCATTCCGTATAAGGATGTAAACCATATCTTTATCAGCCACCTGCATACCGATCACGTTGGCGACCTGGATGCGTTCTGGACGGGAAGAACCTGGGGCGTACATGAAACACTTAAAGTGCACGGACCGTCAGGGCGAAATGCAGAGGAGGGCACGGCCGCCTTTATCGAAAATTTTCTGAAGACCTATATCTGGGACCGCCGCAGCCGCCAGGGTATATTGAATCCTCTGGGGCAAACCATCGAAGCCCGTGAGTTTGATTTCAGTAAAAAACAGGTGGTGTTTGAACGGGATGGGGCCACGATTACCGCATTCCCCGCGGTTCACGCACTCGACGGCGCAGTCAGCTATCGGCTCGACTGGAACGGCTATTCCGTGGTTTACTCGGGAGATACCAAACCGACAAAATGGCTGGTAGAAAATTCCAAGGGCGTTGATTTACTCATTCACGAATCCTTTCCCTCGCCCAAACTTTACTCGAAGAAAATCGGCATCTCCCTGATCATGGCGGAAAACATTGCGCAGGGTGTGCATACCCCACCGAATTCTGTTGCACGAATTTTTGAGCTTACCAAACCCAAGCTTGCAGCCGTCTATCATCTCTATTACACGCGGGATATTGTCAACGCCACCTGGGATGAAGTGAGACAATATTACAAAGGACCATTGGTTATTGTTGACGACCTTACCGTGTTCAACATCGGTAAAAACGGGGTCTTTGTGCGTGAAGCCGTTAATGCCCCCCATGCGTTGCCCAGAACAGACCCCTCTGCCGCTGGTAAAGGCCAGGTAATGGAAGATAAAATCCCCATGTCCGACTGGTTGAAAGCAGGGGAGTACAAGTTCGATGATGTGGATACCGAATTAAAATAGTTATCGCGGTTGAGCGCATATTAATTCCCGCTTTATCCGCCGGTGAATGCGCTCTGTTTAATCTCTTCGGGTTTCATTTCCCGCCGCAAGCGGCGGCTATTTTATTTGCGAATCCGGCCGAGTGATCCCTAAGCGCGGCCTCCCCGGGAAACGCTTCTCGCTATATACCCTTATTGGTAATCAAATTTGCCCCGCCTATCATGGAAACCTTACTTAGTTTCAGTTTTTTTCTCATATTGATGATGCTGGTTGGCAACCTGGCTTCCCGGGGCAAGACCGGACATTCTGCTGAGGACTATCTCACGGCTGGTCGCAGCCATGGAAAATTTACCATAGCGCTTAGTGCGGCTGCATCTGCCGTAAGTGGTTTCATCATGATAGGCGCGGTCGGCGCCGGCTACACATTGGGAATAACGGCATTGTCCATGCCTTTGGGTTGGTTTTTTGGAGACCTGGTGTTTTGGACCTTGTTTCCTGCCCGAATTAACCGGCGGGCGCACGATAGCAACTGTAATACTATCCCGGAATTCATCAGTGAATTCAGTACCGGCAAAAAGAATTCGATAGTACGTAAAAGCCTGGCATGCGCCGTCATCGTTTTTGTGGGCCTGTATGCGGTTGGTCAATTCCTGGCCGCGGGGAAGGCCATTAACGCGGTGATCGATATTCCAATGACGGCGGCAATTGCTGTTTCAGGCCTGGTCATCATGACTTACTCAGCTAACAGGGGACTGGAATCTTCGATACCTACACAGTTTTTTCAGGCCTTGATGATGCTTTTTACCACTATCGGCATGCTGACATTGGTTATAGTGCACGGCGGCGGTTTTGAGGAAGTAATCGAATCCGTCCGGTCCGTGGATCCCAATTTATTAGTCATTGGCGGAGAACAGGCCTATTGGGTAAGCGCACTGCTTTTTATGGGTTTCGCCGGCGCCGCATTTACTTTTAATTTAGGCACGCCGCACTTGCTGGTGCGAATCATGGCGACAAAAAGTCCGGAAGAAGCGGCCAAAAGCCGCTGGATATATATCGGGTTTATGCAACTAACCTGGATAAGCATGAGCCTGTTTGGCCTGTTTATGAATGTGTTCCTGCCGGATATTGCCGATCCGGAGCAGGCCTTGCCGATATTCTCGCGGGAAATTTTGCACCCGGTTGTTGTCGGGGCAGTGATGGCGGGTATATTCGCTGCTGTCGCATCATCACTGGACGGCCAGCTGCTGGTGGTATCCAGCTCTTTTGCGGTCGATATCTATCCGGATTTTTATCGGCGCATGTCGGAACGTTACGGACCCCGTTATCAATCGGTAGTCACGATAGTTGTTGCGGTTGTGGTTGGCGTAGCAGCCGTTCTTCTTCAGAACAGCACAAATGTTTTTAATATCGTCGCCTCTTCCGCATCCATCATGGGGGGGACTATAGGCTTGGCATTTTTTATTACCTTGATGCGCTGGAAGACGTCGGCCAGGGCATTATTGTCAGCGCTGTTTGTCGGAATGTGCGTGGCGATCGTTTGGCGCCACTATGGTTTAATTTCCTATATTCTTGAAGCGGCCCCCAGTTTTATTGCCGGGTTGATAACCCATAAAATCGTTATAAGTCTGACCAACGATCCCGGCTTTTCAGATCGGCGGAAAATTTCACCTGAGCAAACTTAGCTTGCCTGATTTCGCCATGAAAAGAAAAATTGACCCAACCCGGCCGGCCCGCCCGGCGCTGAAACCAGATGGAACGCCTGATGACAACGACCGCATAGAAACAGGGCCTACCCAATTAGCCTTTGATGAATGGAAAGCGCGGGGACTGACCGTTCCTGACTTGAACGCGTTACGGGAATATCGGCTTGAACGCGTCAGAAAGAAAATGGCCGACCGGGATATTCCCGCCCTTTTGCTGTTTGATCCTGTGAACATTCGCTATGCCGCAGACACTACAAACATGCAGGTATGGGTAATGCATAATTTGTCGCGAGCTTGCCTGGCGCTGGCGGACGGCCCGGTCATTTTGTGGGAATTCTACGGCTGTGATCACCTCAGCGAACACCTTCCATTGGTGGACGAATTAAGGTCTGGCGCCGGGTTTATTTACCTTGTCGCCGCTGCCGGATTGCAGGATATGGCCGAAAATTTCGCGGCTGAAATCGACCATTTAATGAAAGAGCATTGCGGTCAGGACCGACGTCTGGCAGTGGACAAAATTGAAATTGCCGGGCTTCGGGCCCTTGAGGTGGCCGGGATTAAAGTGAGTTGTGGGCAGGAATTAATGGAGCATGCCCGCGTTATAAAAAATGAAAACGAAATTAATGCGATTAAATGCAGCCTGGCTACAACCGAGGCGGCAATGTCGATGGTGCAACAAAAGATGCGTCCGGGTATTACGGAGAACGAGTTGTGGGCCACACTGCACTATGAAAATATCGTCAGGGGAGGTGAATGGATTGAAACCCGCTTGCTTGCATCAGGGCCGCGTACTAACCCCTGGTTTCAGGAATGCGGGCCACGCGTGATCCGGGAGGGCGACATTGTTGCTCTCGACACAGACTTGATTGGCCCTTATGGCTATTGCGCAGATATTTCCCGTAGCTGGTTGTGTGGCGAAGTCAAGCCCACAGACACTCAAAAAGAACTGTATAAAGTTGCCCACGAAGAAATTCAACACAATATAGAACGGGTTAAGCCCGGAACAGGATTTCGGGAATTCTCTGAGAAGTCATTCCCCGTGCCGGACAAGTACAGCGCGCAACGTTATACCGCCATGGTGCACGGGGTAGGGCTCTGTGATGAATATCCGGTCATATTTCCGCCCAATGCCTATGACGATCCAACGATTAATTACGATGGGGTATTGCAGCCGGGCATGACCCTTTGCATCGAATCTTATGTCGGTGAGGTCGGCGCCAGGGAAGGCGTGAAGCTGGAGGAACAGGTGCTGGTAACTGAGACAGGATATGAAACCTTGTCGAGCTATTCATTTGAGGCGGAGTTTTCAAGTTGACTGAAAACCTCCAACAAGCAATGACGCCTGTATCCATACCCCAGCCACGCTGAACGACCTGCTACGGAGTATGAGGGACCTCAGCCCGGCTATCACCGGGATCGCCGGTCGCTTGCAGGCCAGCGCCACCCAGGGCTTCGACGATCAAGCCGCGCCGGACACGGTATAATTTCTCACTGTGCAGATTCGTTGATACGCGGGTAGAGGACCTTACCCCACACTCTGGAATCAGGGTTTCCCTCGATGTCATCCCGCATGATCCCCATAATCGCCGGCACAAGATCAGCCATGATTCGGCTGCCATCCTCGACTTGGGTCCGACCCCATCCTTTGGCAAAAGTTGTCCCGCCATGCAGAATCTGGTTGCGTAGCGTATAGAGCCGCCGACTAAAATAAATGTTATTTTAGAATAGTCTTGACCAAAATAAAATCTTATTTATAATAGTCGGATGCGATACTTGCTGCCCAAGCTGCAAAAAGACCTGAAAAAGAAAATGGTCATCATGGCCGGCCCGCGCCAGTGTGGCAAGACGACCCTGGCCAAGTCATTGCTGGATAAAGACGGTGAATACCTTAACTGGGACATCGTTAAAGATCGCAGGATTATCCGGGACATTGCATGGCCCAAGGATGCCTCCCTGGTGGCGCTGGATGAATTACACAAGGCCCCCAAGTGGAAAAACCTGCTGAAAGGCGTGGCGGACGAATTCGGCAACAAACCACCCGTGCTTGTCACCGGCAGCGCCCGTCTTGACAGCTTCCGCAGAACCGGTGACGCTTTGACGGGCAGGCATTACTTTTACCGGCTACACCCCATCGACGTCGCCGAATCGAAACGTTTTCTGCCCAAAGTTGATCTCGCTGATCGCGTACAGCGATTGCTGCAAACCGGGGGGTTTCCCGAGGCCTTTCTTAACCCGGATGAAGCTGGCCGGTTGCTGAATGATCGGCTGGAACTGGTCGTCAAGGAAGATAGCCGCGACCTGTCCCGTATCAATTCCTGGCGAGGCGCTGCCGACCTGGTTGAATTGCTGCGAGAATGCGTGGGGAAACCGGTAAAGTACGACGGTCTTGCCCGGTATTTAAGGATTTCTCCTCCTACGGTCAGAAGTTGGATTGAACTGTTGGAGAAACTTTATATCATTTTTCTGTTACCTCCTTATTCAAGCCGTCTTTCCCGCAGTATTCGCAAGGAAAAACGGGTGTTTTTTTTCGATTGCGCCGCAGCTTATGATGATACACAAGGCGCACAACTGGAAAACCTGGTCGCCTGCTGCCTGTTGAAGCACATCCAGTTCAGAAAAGATACCACTGGGGAAAACTGGGATTTATTCTATTTACGGGACAAGGAAAAACGGGAAGTGGATTTCGTCGTCACGCTCAACCAGCGGGTGTATTGGCTTATTGAGGTTAAAAGATCGGATGACACCATCAGCAACAGCCTCAGGTATTACACAGACAGGCTGAAGCCGAAAGAATCCATACAGCTTGTATTACAACTCGACCGCGCCCGGGAAAAGTACGGGATTAAGACTTTGCCTCTCGGAAAATGGTTAGGGGGTGTTGGCTAATGCGTCAACTTCGAACGGCGATACATTACGGGAAAGTTTTTGAACCTGCCTGCATAGCTATCGTCCGGGTTGTGCGCTTTCACGCCCTGGCCGATGTGACGGCACGCTTGCGCTCTCCGAGTATGGAGACTTCCAACTCTTTCTGCTCAGTATATTCGGCATTCAGGTAGCCCATGGCAAGGCTTTTCCCTGTCGTATGCCCGTACCCCCCTGAAGTGGTATAGCCGGCAACCCTGTCAGCGGCCCATAACGGTTCAAAGCCACCGGCTTCGGTTTTTTCGGTGTCTATTTCGAAGGTCGCCAGTTGCTGTGCCGGCCCCGTATCCCGGTCACGCAACGCCGCCTGCACCGCCTCGGCCAATAACGCCCGGGCGCCGTCTCGCAATAACGCCGTCAAGGTGGCTGAATGCTCTCCTGGCTTTTTCAGGGAAACTACTGTATCTTCATGGTGGTGTACCCCTCTCATGTTGCTGGTTGCCTTCGAAAAAGCGCCATTTTACAACACCGGGCGCACCACCTCACTATTCAGTCCATACACCAGAAATGAGCATAACTCAAAAATGAATCTTGCCGAGCGATTACTCGAGGCTTTAAAGGGCTATGGGGTCAAAGAGATTTTTGGTATTCCCGGTGATTTCGCCTTACCTTTATTCAAAGTCATCGAAGAAACCAATATCCTGCCGCTCTATACCTTAAGCCATGAACCCGCAGTGGGATTTGCTGCCGATGCCGCGGCGCGCTTTCACTCAAAGCCCTCGGTTGCAGCGGTCACCTATGGCGCGGGGGCATTCAATATGGTCAACCCTGTAGCTGCTGCCTACGCGGAAAAATCGCCGGTCATTGTTATATCCGGCGGTCCGGGCATGGCGGATAAATCCACCGGCTTACTGGTGCATCACCAGGCCAAGCAACTCAATTCCCAGTTACAGGTATATAAAGAAGTCACCTGTGACCAGGTGATCCTGGAGGATCTGACACAGGCGCCGGAACAAATCGCCCGGGTGATCAGAAACTGCATTATCGAATCCCGCCCCGTGTACATAGAGGCGCCCAGGGACAAGGTATTTGAACCCTGTGAGCCCGTGCCGGTACTGCCACTGACTACAGCATGTGATGCCGATGCCCTGGCGGCCTGCACGGATGAAATTATTCAGTCCATCCGGCAGGCCCAATCTCCAGTACTCATGGTGGGGGTAGAAATACGCCGCTATGATCTGGAAAAAGATGTCGCCATACTGAGTCGGAAACTGGGCATTCCCGTCGCCACGACGTTTATGGGGAAAGGTCTGTTGGCGGGAGAGGCGGTGGTTCTAAAGGGCACTTATATGGGTTTGGCCGGTGAACAGGAATTAACTGAACAGGTTGAGTCTTCCGATGGCCTGTTCCTGCTCGGGGTATTATTGTCAGATACCAATTTTGGCATCTCGGAGAAAAAGATTGACCTGAGGAAGACGATCCTGGCTTGCGATGGTTCAGTATCCCTGGGTTTTCATACTTATCCCAAAATACCTATCAGGGAATTGGTTCTGGCCCTTAACGAAAAGCTGCCGGACAAACCACAACGGGAAGTCACTACATTTGATTATCCGAAAGGTCTGGACTTAACTGATAAGCCCATCACGCCGACGGATATCGCCACGGCGGTCAATGACATGTTCGATAACTATGGATCCTTGCCCATTGCCGCGGATATGGGTGACTGTTTGTTTACGGCAATGGATATTGAATATACCGAGCTGGTGGCGCCAGGTTATTATGCCACCATGGGCTATGGTGTCCCTTCCGGTTTAGGAGTACAGGCAGCAACGGGACGCCGACCACTCATCCTGGTTGGCGATGGGGCATTTCAGATGACGGGGATTGAACTGCTTAACTGCCGACGTTATGGCTGGAACCCCATCGTACTGGTATTTAATAACAGTAGCTGGGAAATGTTACGGGCGTTTCAACCGGAATCCGCGTTTAACGATCTGGATAAACTGGATTTTGCCGCCTTGGCGAACGCTATAGGAGGTTGTGGGCAGACGGTTAAGACTAAAAAAGAGTTGCATGTCGCTTTGAACCGCGCCTTCGGGGATGAATCCTGTTTTCAATTGGTCGATATCAGTCTGGAACGCGGATTGATGTCCAATACATTGGCTCGTTTTGTAGACGGCATTAAAAAAATGAGGAAAACAAATTCTCCTCCCTGACAGACATCAACTGCAGGGTGACACCCGGGCGTTTCAGTTCCCGATGAACCGCTGACCAATCGGGCGCCCCGCGGGCCGCGGCGGGCACGGCCGGGACAGGCGGAAACAGCAACCGCGCCAGCGCCCCGTCATCCAGCGCCGCCGGTAGTGGCCAGCTCAGCCCAGCCGCCTCAGCCCGGCGCAGGTAATCAGCCACCGTCGGGCGTGAGACCCCGCAACTGCCAGCCGCCTTGCGCTTGCTCAAACCCTAGCCCCAGCACAGGCGTAATACGTCTTTTATCTTTCTCATGGACAACCTCTTTGCAGGCATCTGTGTCTCCTCCTTTCAGTAGAAATAAGGACACAGGATACCGTTGGTTATCCACGTCAAACGCGCCGGTTATCTACCTCCTCAAAGGTGGCAGCTTTGCCGTGTAATGGGTGGCAGCTTTGCCGTGTAATGGGTGGCAGCTTTGCCGTGTAATACGCAATCATGCCACCACCCTGAATATCAAGGGTGAAAGTTACCGGTTGAAAGAGAAGCGCAAGGCCGGGTTGTTGGGACGGGCGCCGGTAATGAAACCGCAACAGTTGGCTGAAACGAACTGAGACACATGATGACTGAGACAGCCATTTCTTTATCCACTAGGAGACATTTTAGAATCCTGAAAAGTGGACATTTTAATTTCCTGTTGACACGGGGGTCGATATCAACCTGGAAATGCTTATGGTCGCTGTTGCGGATTTTGCTGTTGATACCGTCGGCCGCGACAATTAAATCGGCATTGGCGAAACGTCTTTCGATATCCTCGACTTCAAACTCGGTTTCAAAATGGATATTGACGCCCAGTTCGATTGCCCGCTCATAGATAATCTGTAGCAGGCGCTTGCGGCCAATACCGATAAAACCATGGCCGCCGGAGCGCTCGCGGTGGCCATTGATATGGATATCAATATAGTCCCAATGAATTAATTCATCGGTCATGGCGTGGGCGCTTGCCGGGTCGTTGGCGTGCAGGTTTTCCATAGTTTGGTCGGAAAACACCACGCCCCAGCCGAAGGTGTCTCCCGCCCGATTGCGTTCATAAACGCTGATATCGTGGCCGGGGTCTTTCAGCTTCATCAGAATGGCCTGATAGACGCCGGCGGGGCCGCCGCCAAGACATACGATTTTCACCTGGTAACCATCTGACTATATAATTTCCACTGTGTAGATTCGTAGATACGCGGGTAGGAGACCTTACCCCACTCTTTGGAACAAGGGTTTTCCTTGATATCATCTCGCATGATCTCCATAATCGCTGGCACAAGATCAGCCATGATTCGGCTGCCAGCCTCGACTTGGGGCCGGCCCAATCCTTCGGCAAAAGTTGTCCCGCCATGCAGAATCTGATTACGTAGTGTATAGAGCCGCCAAAAAACGACCTTCAGTACCTCACGAACATCACCTTCTGGAGATTCCAATTCTTCATCTACTCTCTCGTTGTACTCTTTAAATTTTTTGATCCAATTGTTTCCTCCCCGCTCACCCCGAACAAATTTCCAGAATAGATCAAATGTATGCCGATTATCCAAAAGCTCTCGAACCGGGCGAGGGTCAGATGTATCCCAGAGAATTTTTTTGATAACTTTCTTTTTATCCCGTTTCAGGATTTTGCGGAGAAAATCATTGAATTTTTGACTCTCAGTTGGATTATCCGTACGACCAGTCATATCGGAACCATAGGCCGCGTTGAATGCAATCCAGAGAAAGATGAACTTCTCGTCGTCAACCGTGACTTTTTTGCTTCTCTCAAGCCAACTATCGGCGCGCCGCATCCGGTCTTTATTGTGCTGGCGTTGGGGCACTTGGTCGGCAGTGCTCGGGATTTCTGGCATAGCTACAAGTCCTCATCACAGAAAATTCGGATAGCCATATCAATCACAACCAAGTATAGACTTGTTCAAACCAGACGACAATCAGCGGTCTATTGCATGGCGGGAATTAGCAACATTATTAAAATCTTTGGGCTACAAGGAAATTCAGGGACATGGGGCAAGAGTAAAATTCGACAACGGCAATCCTGACAAGGAAATAAAGCAATTAGAGTAGCTATGACAATTACGCTACTTTGTTAAAATCGATAGGTTCAAGGTCCTTCGCATCGAATGATTGACGGGCACGCCACAAGTCGTGGCTCTCTTGAAGGGTTAACCAACTTTCAGCAGACCCCCCCAACACTTTTGATAGCCTGACTGCCATTTCCGGTGACATATCAGAAATGCCATTCAACAGGCGATCAAACGCGCTGCGCGCTATACCTGAACGGTCAGCGATTTTATTGCCGGTAATCTCATCGAACGGGTCAATGTATGTCCGCTGAATCAGCTCCCCCGGGTGGGGCGGATTATGCTGCTTTAACGTCATTTAATGATAATCCTCGTAGTTCACAACGTAAGCATCGCCATCTTCAAATTTAAAAGCAATCCGCCAGTTTCCAGAGATACTGCAGGTGAGCGGCATGAAACGAATCCCTTAAAGCTGTGAAACAATACATCTTGTTGCTCTTTTCTCTTGGCAAAGTATGCTAAATTAGCAATTCAGATTCTGCGAAAACTACCCGTGTTTTTCAAAGGTAAGAAAGCAATAATCAAAATAGTATTCGATTAACTATCCTGCCCCTTTTTACAGGTGTTTTTTTGCTATTGTCCTGACGCAATCATGATATTGACCAGACATCATAATCAAGCCAATCTGCTATGATTGATGGATCCCGCTCTCTTCCCGTTCAGCATTTATCTGTCCGCGTACCGTGGCACGACTCGGGATGGAAAGGAACAGTCTGCAACAATCCCGCGGGCAACACGGCGTGCCGGGTGCTTGGACGGGTCGCTGACAACAAAAACGACGATGACGAAACAGACGTAGCTGGTAAGTCTTTCACGAACCTCACGCCTGAGCAACTCCCACCGTGCATCGGAGAGCGAGCGGGTTTCATGGCCCCCTCCTCCATCACGGTCACGAAGGAACACCCCTACGCCAAAAGCAACCCAAACTCTCACGGCCATCTGCTCCCAACACCCTATACGATGCCGCCCTACAGCGCCGCTTGCGTACCGTATCGCTGGATGCTCAGAAAAGAGCGCGATGAACTCATCAAATGTTACCACCTGGACTACCAGCCAGACAGAGAGCCCAAACTCGGGTTCGAGACTAACTGGATACAAGATCGCTCGAACCAGCTCGTGATGCTGGACACGTTCTTCAGCGCCATTCGACCCAAGCAGTCACTCTGCTTCTTCTACGCCAAGGATACGCCTCTCTCTACAGCAATGGGCCGGGTCATCGTTGGAGTCGGCTTGGCGCGTTCCATAAACGATCCAGTCGAATATCAGTATTCGACATCAAGGCCGCCGCATCGTAGTGTACTATGGGAACGGAACGTCGAACACTCGATTCGCCCTGACTTCAGGGACGGATTCCTGTTTCCCTACCGAGAATTGTTTGATCTGGCTCTCAAGAAAGGAATGGACCCCGAACAATTCTTGGCCTTCGCGCCAGACGATGCGTTTTGGAGTTTCTCTTACGCATCCGAGCACGTCTCGAACGACCTCGCTATTGCCTCTGTGTTGAGTTGCTTGAGGGCGTTGGAACGCACCGAGACCGTGCTTCCAGGACCATGGGCACAGGTTTCGGCGTGGCTTGATAGACAACTCAATCGACTGTGGCGCATGCGCGGACCCTTCCCGGGCTTCGGGTCCGCCCTGACAGCGTTCCTTGGAGACGGTGGCAACCTGATTGCCTACGAACTCGTGGCGGAATGTGCCATAGGGAACGCCGGCGATAACATCGATCCCTGGCCCGCCTTCGAGCAGATCATGCAGTCGCCTGAACGCGCCAAAGGAGCCGCAAAGAAAATTATCGGCGAAGGCTTCGCCCGCTCGTGGCGGAAGATGACGCCCGATAGAAAAGAGTTGCTGAAGCTTCTCAGCCGATTTTCGCTGGAAGCGTCACAAGCAGAACGATTTTTCAATCCGGATAAGCGCCCCCACGATGCTGACGATTTGTCTCTGATTAAAAATCCGTATTTGTTATACGAGTTGGATCGCTTCCACGAGGATCCTATCTCCGTGGCAACGATCGACCGCGGCCTGCTTCCCGACCGGGCCGTACAAGAGGCACATCCGCTTCCACCTCGGTCGCGACTCGACGACAAGGTCGACCCACGCAGGGTCCGTGCGCTCACAGTCGCTACGCTCGAAGATGGCAGCGAGGAAGGACATACGCTGCTACCGCGGACACGGCTGACCCACTTGATCCGCAACATGCCACTGAGTACGGATTGTCCGGTGGGTCCCGAGGTACTCGCGGGCCTCGGCGAATTGCTCAATGGGGTGGTCAAACCTGTAGAGATGGCAGATGGGAAGCAGGGCTACCAACTCCAGCGTTTGGTGGACACGGCCAAGATCATTCGTCAGAGAGTACAGAAGCGGGTTAGTCCGAAAAGTAAGCGCCTCAAGGGAGATCATGATTTCCGCGCAGTTGTGGATGACCACCTTGACAGTCTTCCACTGGATGCTGGAGATGCGGAGATAGAGAAGAAAGCTCGTATTGAGAAAACCGCTGCTTTGGAGGAAGTTTATGCATCAAGGCTGTCTGTGCTGGTTGGCGCCGCAGGTACCGGGAAGACTACGCTTCTGAACATGCTTTGCAAGCTGCCCGAAGTTGCATCCGGTGGTGTGTTGTTGCTCGCGCCTACTGGCAAGGCGCGTGTGCAGTTGGAGAGGAAGATCAGTCGGATTGGCGGTTTCACGGTTGCGCAATTCCTGATGCGCTACGGTCAACGCTACGACTCGAAGACCGGCCGCTACAGAGTGACAGGTAGTACTGACCGTTGTAACAATTATCGAACCGTGGTTGTCGACGAGTGTTCAATGCTCACTGAAGAACAACTCGCCGCGCTTTTTGATGGCTTGGCGGATTTTGACCGGCTGGTTCTGGTCGGAGACCCTCGGCAGTTACCGCCAATTGGCAGCGGCCGGCCCTTTGTGGATATCGTCGCTGAGCTCTCCCCTGAGAATGTCGAGTATCGCTATCCGCGCGTCGGGCGCGGCTATGCTGAGTTGACCGTGCCACGCCGACAACAAGGCATTGCCCGGGCCGACCTGCTACTCGCTGATTGGTTCGGCGGCAATCCGGGGCCGGCTGCTGACGAGATTTGGGATAGGCTCGAGTCAGAGGCCATGGGGGAACTCCGCTTAGAATCGTGGACAGATGACGAGGAACTCCAGGGCAAGCTGCTCGAAGTAATCGTGGAAGAGCTCGATCTCAATGGCCCTGAAGACGAAGTAGGGTTCGAGCGCAGTGTGGGGGCCACCATGTATAATGGTGACACCTTCTTCTGGCGGACTCGCGACGGCGATGAGACCAAAGCCGAAAAATGGCAGATCATCTCACCGGTGCGTGGCGGGGACCATGGCGTAGAGACTCTGAATAGAGTCGTGCAACAGACATTCCGAAAGGCGTGGCTGGCTAAAGCCAACGCCCGATTCCGTAAAATCCATCCTCCACTTGGCCGCCAAGGCATCATTTATGGTGACAAAGTCATCAACCTCAAAAACGACAGTACGCGGAAAGTCTTTCCGAAGCGGGAATCGTACGTTGCGAATGGCGATGTAGGGCTCGTCGTCGGCAACTACAAGAAGAAAGGACAAAAAGAGCTGTACCCATTCCTGGAGGTCGAGTTCACGTCACAACTTGGCTACGACTACGACTTCCCTATTAGGGAGTTCGGTGAAGAAGGTTCGCCGTCTCTTGAGCTTGCATATGCCTTGACCGTACACAAGACACAGGGCAGTGAATTTGGGATGACATTTATTGTACTGCCGAATCCCTGCTGGCTGCTCTCCCGCGAACTCTTGTATACGGCGCTGACACGCCAGCGAGACCGCATCATTGTTCTGCATCAAGGTAATATACGCGATCTACGCCACTACGCGAGCGAGACCCATTCCGAAATCGCCCAAAGACTGACGAATCTGTTTGCGCCACCGAAACCGGTCTCATTCGATGTTGACGGTCGTGAACGGTTTCTTGAAGACCGCCTCATCCATCGCACGAAGCGCGGGGACCTTGTCCGATCGAAGTCCGAAGTCATCATTGCTAACGAACTTCTGGCGCAGGGCATCGATCGTTACGAGTACGAAGCTCCCCTTGTGCTGCAGAATGGCGAGACACGCTATCCAGACTTCACGATCATGGATGACGACACTGGTGCGCGCTACTACTGGGAGCATCTGGGTCTACTGCACAATCTGGACTATGCGAAGCGCTGGGAACAAAAGCTGGCGTGGTATCGCAATGCGAATATCCTCCCACATGATGAAGGGGGCGGAGATACGGGGACACTGATCGTGACACAAGACGAATCCAGTGGCGGGATCGATTCCAAAGTGATTGCAGAGTTAATTGAGGAAGTGCTGGCGCCGTAGCGCTAAGCTCCGAATTTCGAGATGACGTTCGTAGTCGGAGAACTTACCGAGCTTGGCCGTAGGGCTATTCCTCTCTGAGCCCAGCGAGGTCTTCGGAGTGTAGCCGGTAGCGAATAATAAGATATGCAACTATAATATAGTTGCATATCTTATTTATTATTGGTATGATGCTGTCATGGGTAAGCAGGAAAAATTGAAAGCCAGACTATTGGATGGCAGCCGGTCTATTACATGGCAGGAACTAGCAACATTATTGAAATCCCTGGGCTACAAGGAGATTCAGGGGCATGGGGCAAGAGTAAAATTCGACAACGGCAATCCTGATCACATGATTAATTTGCATCGACCACACCCCCACAATGAAATGAAGCAATATGCGGTAAAATTAGTGATAGCCAAACTGAAGAGCGCGGAATTAATATGAGTTTATTTAAATACAAAGGTTTTTACGGTTCGATAGAAGCCAGTATCAGGGATAATTGTTTATTCGGGAAACTGGAATTCATCGAACCGCTGATTAGCTACGAAGGACAAAGTGTTAAAGAACTGGAGCAGGCATTCAAGGAGGCGGTGGATGATTATCTGTCCGATTGTGAAAGGCTTGGCAGGGAACCTGCCAAACCGTACAAGGGGTCATTTAATGTGCGCATAGGCCCGGAACTACATAAACACGCCCTTGTTGCCGCGAAGGAAAAGAACCTGAACCTGAATGAATTTGTCAAACTGTCCATTGAACAAGCCGTAAAATATTAATCAAGCCGGAACAGGGACCGGAACAGGTAAGAGAAACCCGTGCGGGCGAATGCGGCTGATAAATGATGTTGGATGGCTTAGGGCCAAAGCGCGCTCAGCGCATCCATTGAGGTATGCGGGCTGGTGGCCCGGGACGCTGGCCTCAAGCCGGAACAGGGGTTCAAGTTCCCTGGGGGCGTCGTTATTGCTTGGGAGAATTGGCGTTCAGCAGGGTCCGGACTGCGCTGATGACGAGCTCCGGTTGGTCCAGGTGTATCAAGTGCCCGCTACGCTCTGCAATCAGGTGCCCATAATTATCGCCCAACAAAGCCAGTTCATCCTGTAATTCCTTCCAGACCCGTTCCATTTCATCGCCATAGTCATTATTCGGCCATACCCGTCGGCCGCGGGTCAGTACAACAATGGGGACTGCCGGCATGGGTTTGGACAACAGTATCTGTCTTGCGCTCAGGGGGAGCCCCATCTTCTCCTCCCGCCACGTCATGGTGTGGTTCCATTTTCTCATCATCCGACCGGCAAGAAAGGCTGTTTCACCAGGGAAATTCGGGTGCATGACGGGTCTTGAGACTATATAACTCCGTGATTTGTGTATATCAGGCCTTGCCTCGCCTCTTTCAGGGTTCGGCAAACGCGTAACCTGTTCCGGGTGGGATGAATCAATCAGCACAAGACCGGCCGTGTCTTCAGGATAAGACCTGGCAAACAACTGTGCGGTGTAACCCCCGAATGAATGTCCAGCCAGTATGTAGGGGCCAAGTATATTGCCTTTATCAAGCAGGGTGTACAGTTCCCTGGTAATGCGTTCGCTGGTCCTGGGCAAAGGCCCCATATCGCTCCAACCGTAACCGGCCCGGTCATAAGAACAGGCCCGGGTGTGACGGGATAATACTTTTTGCACCCGCGTCCACTCCAATGAAAAGCCGCCCGTGCCTGAGTCAAAAATAATCGTGGGCAGGCCCTCGCCTTCACAGTGGATATGCAACCGGTGACCACCGACGTCAACCAGTTTGCCCGGAACGACCGGCTGGGAATCGGTGGGAGCCGCCATCGTCGGAGGCCAGCCCATAAAAGACACGGTCCCCATTAACAATGCAGGGAATATCATGCGGCGCGTGAAGGTGAGAGACATTGCCGTAGCTATAACGATCTGGTTTTGATCAATGCTAATATAGCAACATTCAGTCCGGGTTGCGCAAAAAAGTCAGCGGAATTTGAAATTGACTGAGCTGTTTCCGTCATTCAAGTCCATCCGGGAAAGACGCCCCGCAAGGCGCGGCGGGGCAAGACCGGTTTAACCTTTGCAAATATACTTTATGACAAGACAACGGGACTATTGCAGTTTGCGGCGAAGGATGCTGGCCATCGCTTACGACAGTTGTCTGCTTGGTTCCCTTCTCTTTTTCGCAACGGCCCTGGCGCTTCCCGCGACCGGCGGCGCCGCCTTCAAAAACGGCAATGCGCTTTATTCCGCTTACCTGTTGTTGATCAGTTATTTTTACTTCGTCTGGCAGTGGAAAAAAGGCCGACAGACACTTGGAATGCGCGCCTGGCGCATCTGCTTGACGACAATAACCGGCGGGGAACCAACCTGGGAAAGCCTGACCAGGAGATTTATTTTAGCTTGTTTATCGTTAGGCGCATTCGGCGCGGGATTTGTCTGGGCCTTGTTCGACAAAGACGGGCTCGCGTTCCATGATCGATTTTCAAATACGCGATTGATTCGCCTCGGATAAATTCGGCACAGGAACCATGGACTTGTCCAGGGTATCCCACAATCAACTCCGACCCGTTAATAGTCGGCATAAAATCATGAGTAATACCAGGGTTGGCGCCGCCACGCTGATGAACGGATGTATGCCGTATACTATGCCGATGTGGCTGGTTGCCGAATTGCAAAAATAAAAGATAATGCCAATTAACGCGCCTGTAAACACGTGTTGGCCGACCGCAATGGATTTGGCATAGGTTCTCACCAACGGTATGGACAGGACTATCATTGCGACAATAGTGAACGGCCTGATCAATTTCTCGTAAAACGCCTGCCTGTACCGCTCCGTGTTTTGTGTATTCGACTTTAAAAACTGTATGTAGTCATACAGGCCCCAGGCAGTCAAATATTGGGGTTTGGTTACCGCAAGATTAATTATTTCAGGGTCTAACAACGATCCCCAACTCGCTTTTTTATACTCTTCCCGTTTAACCCCGGCTTCATCAATGGTTGTTTTTTCTATCCCTTCCAAGAGCCACTGGTTGTCAAGGTACCTGGCATGTTTCGCAAAAATACTGTTGCGCAATCTCTCCTGGCTGTCAAATTCATAAATATAAACGTCCTCGACCTTGTTTCCGGGCAATATTTTACGGATGTTGACAAAGCTGTTTCCATCCCTGGCCCAGAAGCCGTATTTCGTCTGCAGGCTGATCTGTTCTACCAATGCGGCCGCTTGTTGCTCCTGTACTTTTTTTTCGCTTATGGGAGCGACAAATTCACCGATGAAAATCGAAAACAGCACGATAGCAAGGGCGGATTTTCCCATGAGTACGGCCAGGGAATATTTTGACACCCCGGACGTCCTGATGATATCGAGCTCACTGTTCCGGGCAAGCAGGCCCAGGGTTGCCATGCTGCCAATCATCGCCGCGATCGGGATTAACTCATAAACCAGTCGGGGTATTATCAACAGGACGTAGACTATGATCTGCAGTATGCCGTAATCCTCCCCCCTGGCGTCTTCCAGCTGATCGATGAGCGATAAAAATGAAGAAATGCCGACAAGGACTATTAAAGCAAGCGCCGTAGTCCTGATCAGGTTAATGGTAAAATATCGTTGCAGGATTTTCAGGTGCGGACAAAGCTGCATCGATGCTTGCCTTCTGGGCCTGCCGGCAAAATATTTTTGTGGCGCTTTCATGCTTCGGCAGATTGGTATCGACGCCGGCCGCCCCGGCTTGACAGTCGTTTCACATTGGCAAACAGAAAGACAAGGGCGATCAACGCAACCAGGATGGCATGTACCCACCATAACCCGACGGATGAAGTGATCTCATCCCTTTTCAGCAATGTTTTCGATATGCTCAACATATTGCTGTAAATGATGTAGATCAATACACCCACGAAGACCGGCAGATACTTCTGTTCGCTGAAGGAATAACGGTTCAAGGCAAACGCAAGCATGGGCAATAACAATGACGACAAAACAAAGGAGATGCGCCATTGCAACTCCGCCTGGTGCCTGGGATTGTCCGAAGCGAGCAGTGTCAACGTCGGCAACGATTCCAACTTGACGTATTTGATGTCTTCCTTTTTTTGCTCGACTAATACCGCATAAGTTTTGTACTTGATAATCCGGTAATCCAAACCGCCCGGATAGCCTACATACCGCTTTCCATCCTCGAATAATATGTACTTGTCGCTCGCTGGCTCCGTTACCTTATATTGCGCGCTGTTCGAGTTTAAAATACTCAGTTTTTGACCCCGCAGGTCCTGCAGGAACACGTTTTCCATGGATTTGCCGTCATTTGAAATCTGTTCAATGTAGACAATCTGATTTCCTTTGCTGAATTCGTTGAATTTACCGGGTTTAGCAACGACCATGTCGGCTTCAATTTCCGCCCTGGCTTTTAACTCTTCCGTCTTTTTCATAGCCCAGGGTGATATAAAAAAACTGGTGACGAACACGAGCGCGGCAAACAGCAGGGAAAACTGAAGTATCAACATGAATTGAAATCGATGGGCGCCCCCCGAAACCGACACGATCATCAATTCCTTATCCCGCGCCAGTCTCGATAATCCAAGTATTACCGCAAGAAAAATGGCCACGGGCATCAATTTCGGCAACGTTGCCAGCATTTTTACCAGCACCATCCGAAAAATCAGGTCGGTAGGAAGCGCCCCGGCGGCGGCGTCAGCCAGGTACCTGACAAAAAGATTACTCGTTATAACCAGCAGTAAAAGACCGATAATCCAGCCGAGTTTCTCTAGAATTTCCTTGTGAATATAGCGTCGAAGGATCATAGATATGCTTCAAACGTCATATGTTTTGCTTCAATTCTCATAAAAGAATAAAATTGTTCAGCTCTCACACATTCATAGTTACAGAATATCATGGAATTCAGCATAAAAAGCGGTAGCCCCGAAAAACAGCGCACAGCCTGTCTGGTTATAGGCATTAATGAGAAACGAAAACTGACGGCGGCGGCTAAAGCCGTTGATGAGGCAAGCAAAAAGCGCCTGTCAAACGTGCTCAGCAAGGGTGACATTGATGGAAAAATCGGGCAATCCCTGTTGTTGCGCGAGGTCCCCGGCATCCCGGCGCAACGTTTACTGCTGATTGGTTGCGGCCGTGAAAAAGAGCTGGATGATAAGAAGTACCGAAAAATTATTGAAGCCAGCATCAAGCAAATCAACTCGACGGGCGCGGCGGAAGCGGTAAGTTTTCTCCCGGATCTCAATGTCAAGGACCGGGATATTGAATGGAAGATACGACAGGCAGTTCAGTTTATTAATCATGCAATCTATGAATTCAGGGACTTCAAAAGCGAAAAGCGCAGCTCAAAAAAACCGGTTCGTAAAATAACATTTATCGTTCCTTCACGCCTGGAGCAGTCGCAGTGCAAACCGGCTCTCGACCAGGGCATCGCCCTTGGCAAGGGTGTAAAAATCACTCGTGACCTGGGCAACCGTCCCGCCAATGCCTGTACGCCGACTTATCTTGCGGAGCAGGCCGTACAACTGGGCAAATCCTTCAAATCGGTCAAGGTGAAAATTATCGATGAAGAGGAAATGCAGAAATTGGCCATGAATTCCCTGTTGTCAGTATCACAAGGCAGCGCCCAGCCGGCGAAATTGATCACGTTTGAATACAAGGGCGCAAAGAGTGACGGCAAACCCGTGGTGATAGTGGGGAAAGGCGTTACTTTCGATACCGGCGGCATATCAATAAAACCCTCGGCGGCAATGGATGAGATGAAATTCGACATGTGCGGCGGGGCGTCGGTATTCGGCGTCGTGGCCGCCGTGGCCGAGATGGGACTGGCGATAAATCTTGTCGGCGTAGTGCCGGCCACGGAGAATATGCCAAGCAGCACAGCCACCAAACCGGGCGATGTTTTTACCAGCATGTCCGGTCAAACCATAGAAGTGTTGAATACGGACGCGGAAGGGCGGTTGATACTGTGTGATGCCCTGACGTATTGCGCTCGATTTAATCCCGCCGTGGTGATCGACGTGGCCACGCTGACGGGCGCCTGCGTTATTGCCCTGGGGAAACACGCTACGGGCCTTCTCAGTAATCATGACCCCCTCGCAGAAGATTTATTGCACGCGGGTGAAATCGCGGGTGACCGGGCCTGGCAATTGCCCTTATGGGCGGAATATGAAAAACAGCTGGACAGCCCGTTTGCCGACGTGGCCAACATCGGCGGTCGCGAGGCCGGAACGATCACCGCCGCCTGTTTTTTGTCAAAATTTACGCGCAAGTACCAGTGGGCGCATCTCGACATTGCGGGAACCGCGTGGGTGAGCGGAAAAAACAAGTGCGCGACGGGACGCCCCGTCCCGTTACTCGTTCAATACCTGATGAATAAGTGCGAGGAGCAAAAATAACTGAATAGTTATTTTGCAAGAAGGTTCAATACCTGATGCGTAAGTGTGAGAGGCAAAAATAACTGAAAAATGCCCAGGGTCGATTTCTATATAGTCGCCGAACATAACCTGCCATACCGATTTGTTTGCCACTTGGCCAATAAAGTCAGGGGTGAAGGCTACGATATATACATCCATGCCACATCCAGGGATGAGGCTTTGACCATCGATGACATGTTGTGGACTTTTCAGGACATCAGTTTTCTACCGCATTCATTGGTCGATTCCATGGAGGCCCGGGATTGCCCGATTATAATCGGCTGGCAGGGTCAAGACCGATTGCCCCGTCAGGTTTTAATGAATTTGTCCGCTACGCCGCCTGAACCCATGGACGGTTATGAGCGAATAATCGAGGTAGTGCCGTCCGACCCGGACTTCCGGCGGCCGGCAAGACAAAGATATAAGGACTATCGTGACAAGGGCCTGGAGTTATACAGCCACAACATCGAACCTGCCCATGCCTGACCCCGGGCCTGACCCCGCAAATTCCGGTAAATCCGATATTCCCTCTCCTTGAGGGAGAGGACCAGGCAGGGGGGATCAATTCACTATGGAAAAGACTTACGACCCGCAAGCCATCGAATCCCTGTGGTATGACACTTGGGAAAAGCAGGAATATTTCAAACCCCGCGGCGGGCCTGCTTCTTACAGTATCGCCCTGCCGCCGCCTAACGTCACAGGCAGCCTGCACATGGGGCACGCGTTCCAACAGACCTTGATGGATATATTGATACGTCACCATCGTATGCAAGGCGATAACACACTCTGGCAATGCGGTACCGACCACGCCGGGATTGCTACGCAAATGGTGGTGGAACGCCAGCTCGAAAGCAAGGGACAGTCGCGACTTGAACTCGGCCGGGAAAAATTCGTGCGCGCGGTTTGGGACTGGAAGGAGCATTCAGGCAATACCATTACCAGGCAATCCCGCCGGCTGGGCACGTCCATGGATTGGTCGCGTGAACGTTTTACGATGGATGCCGGCCTTTCCCATGCAGTCCGGGAAGTGTTCGTTCATTTGTACGATGAGGGCCTGATCTACAGGGGAAAAAGACTGGTTAACTGGGACCCTGTATTACATACCGCCGTCTCCGACCTGGAGGTGCTGGCAGAGGAAGAAAACGGACAACTCTGGCACATACGTTATCCGCGCAGTGACGGCAAAGGCCATATTGTGGTTGCGACTACGCGACCTGAAACCATGTTGGGTGATACCGCGGTGGCTGTAAACCCGGGTGACGACAGGTACCGGGACCTGGTTGGCCTGGAAGTGGAACTTCCCTTGACCGGTCGCACCTTGCCGGTTATTGCCGATGAACACGTGGACCCGGCCTTCGGAACCGGCTGCGTCAAAATCACGCCGGCCCATGATTTTAACGACTATGAAGTGGGACAACGACATCAGCTGCCCCTGCTGAATATCTTCACCATTGATGCGGCGATCAATGAAAACGGGCCTGAAGCATACCGGGGAATGGATCGTTATGCCGCGCGCAAGCAGATCGTCAAGGACTTGCAATCTCTGGGCTTGGTGGAAAAAATCGAAAATCATACCCCCGTTATCCCCCGTGGCGACCGGTCCGGCGCCGTAATAGAACCCTACCTCACCGATCAATGGTATGTGAAAGTCCAACCGCTGGCCGAGCCGGCCATTGCCGCTGTGAAAAACGGCGATATTCGCTTTATTCCCGGCAACTGGTCCAAAACTTATTTTGAATGGATGGATAACATCAGCGATTGGTGCATATCGCGACAGCTGTGGTGGGGACATCGGGTCCCGGCCTGGTATGACGGCGACGGGAATACATACGTCGGAAAAAACGAACCGCACGTCCGCGAAAAATATCAGCTTGACGACGCCATCGAGCTGACCCAGGACCCCGATGTGCTCGATACCTGGTTCTCATCGGCGCTCTGGCCCTTCTCCACACTGGGCTGGCCTGAGAAAACCCAGGAGCTGAAACTGTTTTATCCCACCAGTGTATTGGTAACCGGTTTCGATATTATTTTCTTCTGGGTAGCCAGGATGATCATGATGGGACTTGAATTCATGGGTGATGTCCCGTTCAAGGAGGTCTATATCACCGGCCTGGTCAGGGACGCCGAGGGGCAGAAAATGTCCAAATCCAAGGGCAATATCCTGGACCCACTGGATTTGATTGACGGTATTGAACTGGATGCGCTGGTGGAGAAGCAGACAACGGGCCTCATGCGACCGCAATCGGCGGATAGCATTGAAAAGGCCACGCGTAAACATTTCCCGGATGGCATTGCCGCATTCGGGACGGATTCACTGCGCTTTACCTTTGCGCAACTTGCCACCCAGGGACGTGACATACGTTTTGATGTAAGTCGCATCCAGGGCTATCGCAACTTCTGCAACAAACTCTGGAATGCGTCCCGCTATGTATTGATGAGCGTCAAGGAGCAGGCAATCGACGTCAACCGCGGCCCGGCCGAGTCCGGCCTGGCGGAACGCTGGATCAATACCCGGTTGGGCCTGGCCATGGCGCAGGTTGAACGGGACATGGCCGACTACCGTTTCGACTTGGCATCCCAGGCCTTGTACGAATTTACCTGGGATGAATATTGCGACTGGTATGTGGAATTATCGAAAACCACCCTGAATGATCCGGATTCCTCCACGGCGCAAATACGCGGCGCCTTACGAGCGCTGTTAACCACCCTGGAAATATTGCTTCGTTTATTACACCCTTTTATCCCTTTCATCACCGAAGAATTATGGCAAAGAGTATCTCCTGTATTAAATAAAAAAGCGCCGACCATCATGCTGCAACCCTATCCGACCAGGGCGGATATCGAGACAGATGAGTCCTCTCTTGCTGAAATGGACTGGGTCAAGTCATTTGTCCTCGGCGTCCGGCGTATTCGCGCAGAGCGGGATATTCCCCCTGGAAAATCTCTCGCGGTACGGGTGAAAGGCGGCAACGAACAGGAGCTGAAATGGCTGCGACAAAACAGCAAGCATATTCAAAACCTGGCAAAGCTGTCATCCATTGCGCCCATCGACACGGAGCCTGAGGATGCGGTAGTCACTTTAGCCGGCGGCATGATGATACTGATCCCGCTGGCCGATTTGATTGATCCCGAAGTGGAAGCTGAAAAACTGGAAAAGAAACTCGGCAAGCTCAATGGCGACAAACAACGAATCAGTGATAAACTGGAGAACAGGAATTTCATCGACCGGGCGCCGCCTGAGATTGTGGAACAGGAACGGCGCAAGCTGGCAGAAATCAGCGCGGCCACAGGGAAGCTGGCTGAACAACTCGAGCGTATCAAAAAACTGATTAACCGATAATGTTTGGAACCCTGAAAGAAGATATCCGGGTAGTATTCGAGCGGGACCCGGCGGCGCGCAGCGCGATGGAGACGCTGATAGCCTGCCCCGGCCTCCATGCAATCCTGCTCCATCGCCTCAATCACTGGCTGTGGACGAAAAAACTCTACCTGATCGCCCGCTTTTCCGCCCATGTAGCGCGTTTTCTCACTGGCGTGGAAATTCATCCGGGCGCGACCATGGGGCGCCGCCTTTTTATCGACCACGGCATGGGCATCGTCATCGGCGAGACCTCGGAGATCGGTGATGACTGCTCCATTTATCACGGCGTCACCCTGGGCGGCACTACCTGGCAAAAAGGCAAGCGCCACCCTACGTTGAAGAACGGCGTCATCATCGGCGCCGGCGCAAAAGTGCTGGGGCCGGTGACTCTCGGCGTCAATTCGAGGGTTGGTTCCAACGCGGTGGTAATAAAAGATGTGCCTGATTACGCCACTGTGGTCGGCATACCGGGACACGTGATTACAAAAAAATCAAAAACCGAAGAAGAAACGAAAGAAGCGCAACGGGAAGCCATGGCTAAAAAAATCGGTTTTGACGCTTATGGCGGCAGTAAAGATATGCCCGACCCGATCCAGAACGCGCTCGATGCCGTGCTGGACCACATGCACAAAGTCGACAAGGAAATAGAGGAATTAAAGAAAAGGCCGGATAAAGGCTAACCGATCCAACAAGTCGGCCTTGGCGGACAAGGCCCTCTCCTGCGTCGATGATGTTTTATCGATGACTTGCGATGATGACCGTGGCCGGCAAGTCCTGTAACAGCGTCACCTCATCGACCTGCAAATCAGCGTTGGCGAATATCCGTTCAAATTCTGCTGCGGTATAAGCGTCGCCGCCGGTGGTTTGCCTGAGCATCTGCATGGAAAACGTCGCGGCAAACGGCGGCGATATACGATCCTCATCAGGAACCCATTCCAGGGTATAAATCTTGCCGTCTTCGGCCAAAGCGGCTTTCAGTCTCAGCAAAAACCCCGAACAGGTTTCCGGATCAAAGTGATGTAGAAAATTGGAAAGCAAGATCACCTGATAGCCTTCACCAAACTCGACCTCGAAGGCGCTGCCGGGGAGCGTTTTATAGCGATTGCTGATACCCGCTTTCTCCGCATTTTCTTTTGCCACTTCCAGGACATTGGGCCAGTCCACCGCCGTGATTTCAGCTTGCGGGCATTTTTCAGCCAGGGTAATGCCAAAAATACCGGAACCCGCCGCGATATCCAGCGCCTTGATCTGTTCGGGCTCACCCACTTCAACCAGGTCTGCCAGCATCATGGCCGGCTGACGTTGCAGACCGGTCATTGTCCTGGCAAACGTGACCCACATGGGGTGCCCGGGTTCATCGGAACCGGCCGGTGAGGTGACTACGCCGCCTTTCCTTACCGCCGCGGCAACGTCACCGATATCCCGGACAAAAAACGGGTCGAGCAAAAACGTGACTATGTCGCCCATGAAAGCAGGCGAGTTGCGATCCAGGAACACCGCCGAATCCGGCGTCAACGCATAGGTCATGCCGGTTTTCTCCAGCATCCCCATGACGCAAAGGTAATCGCATAAAATCCTCATGCCGCGTTTATCCGCCTGACAGCGCTCGGCCAAGCCCCCGGCGGTATCGACGCCCTGGGCGATAGCCGTAAACACATCCAACTCCACCGCGCCCTTTATGGCCGCGGAATCACGATACGCGCTGACGGCCTGTAAAAAGAGGTCGGGAGACGGCTGCTTTTGCTCACTCATATCGCTTGAGATTCATCTATTGGCTGGGCAGGCTTTAATACTCACAAGTTCGCGCCGGCGGATTCGGCTACCGATGCAGCCGTTTGGCCGAACAGTATGTTGCGCGCCTCATCATCCGTCGCCGGCCGGCGCAACTCCTTGCCCAAGTCCATGCCGGCGGAGGCTTTTGGTCTTGCCTTCATCCTGTCGTTCCAGGCTGAGACCGCGGGAAACTCATCCAGGCTCTGTCCCAAGCGGGCGTGTAATGTCACCCAGGGCCAGGAGGCCATGTCAGCGATGGAATAATCACCGCAAAGGTATTCCTTGCCTGTCAATTGTTTCTCGATGACGCCTGATAACCGGTTATATTCAGCGCGGTAACGCTCAAGGGCGTAGTCGATTTTCCTCGGCGCGTAATTAACGAAATGACTGAGCTGTCCGGCCATGGGGCCTAATCCGCCCATCTGCCAGAACACCCACTGGATGACTTGCAACCTGGCGCGCATGTCGGCCGGCATGAAGCGCCCGGTCTTCTCGGCAAGGTAGAGCAATATCGCGCCCGATTCGAAAACGCTGATCGGCTCGCCATCCACGTCATGATCGACAATGGCCGGCATACGGTTGTTGGGGCTGATGGCAAGAAATTCAGGCTTGAACTGGTCGCCGCGGCCTATGTCCACCGGGATCATTTTGTATTCCAGCCCGCACTCTTCCAGCATGATTGAAATTTTCCGGCCGTTGGGCGTCGGCCAATAATACAAATGGATCATTATTTACTTATCTCCCGATTTTCAGGCGCTCAAAACACCAATGATACAAGGAACTACTAAGCATCCATAAATATAACATGGCAGGATGGTTTTTTTTATCTATACTTACAAGTAGCATGGATATACAGGATGAACAGGATTTTTATGAATAATATTCAGTAGCCTGTAACCGGAGACGGTGGGTGAATGGTGGCGCAAATGATTTCATTACGGCTTGTTTCCCTGATCTTGTCTATCGCTTTTATTACATCATCCGTGAACGTCAGCGCCCAGTCAATGAGCGTTATCGGCGGCGGTTCTTTTGCCCGAAACTGTTACACGGCCGCAACCGTCGCTATCCAGTTGAACAACGCCTCCAAGCAGGACCTGGAAGAATGTAATCAAGCGATATTCCTCGCCAAATTATCCCGCAAGGACTTGCTTGCAACTCATGTCAACCGGGGGATTGTGTATGCCGCCATGGAGGAATATCAACAGGCATTAAAAGACTACAAGTCCGCTATTGAGCTCGGTCCGGGTTCCGGTGAAGTTTATGTCAACCTGGGCAACCTTTATTTGCTGAGCGAAAAATATGAAGTGGCGATACGACAATACACAATCGCCCTCGAATTGACCTTGCCGAAAGATCACATTGCCTATTTTAATCGTGGCATGGCCTACGAAAATAACAACGAGTTGAATAATGCGAAAGTCGATTACCGCCGGGCAATCGAATTATCGCCCCAGTGGGCCCTACCCCAGTTGCGCCTGGAACGCCTCCTGCGAAAATTCGGGGAAGAAAAAACGTAATTAACCCGTATTTCCCACCCGGCGCGCGTTGATTGCGCCGCCAAGTACCGCGTCAGATCATCCCGGAAAGTAATTATCTGTTTATTATCAAGCAGTTATGCCACCACAAATACCTGATTAAAATAGTCGGAAAAATACTTGACTAAAACGGTAGGGTATGTAAAGCTGCCCGTCCCTTGAAACGCTTTAACTCGTATATCTTACTAGTGGATGTGATGGCGGTAAAGGGATGCAATCCTGGCAACTCATTGACGACAGGGAATTTTCCGTTGACGACAAGCGATTTGGTGAGATATGCGAGTTAATACCTGATAGTGAGCTGACTATGCGATTAACAACGAAGGGACGGTATGCCGTCACTGCAATGCTGGATTTGGCCCTGCACGAAGACTGCGGGCCTACCAACCTGATGGATATATCCAAACGGCAAGGCATCTCATTAGCGTATTTGGAACAGTTGTTCCTGCGATTGAGAAAGCAGGAGCTGATAAGCAGCGCGCGCGGGCCTGGCGGCGGTTACTGCTTGCAGCAACCCATGGCGGATATTTCCGTTGCCGACGTGATCCGAGCCGTGGACGAACAGGTGGACGCCACCCGTTGTGGCGGCCATAAAAACTGTCAGGCTGACCAGCCCTGTTTAACCCATGACCTGTGGGAAGACCTGAGCCTGCAAATTACGAATTTTCTTAGCGGCATCAGCTTGTCCGACCTGGTTCAGCGCCAATCCGTCAAACAGGTTTCGGCCCGGCAGGAGCATGTCCTTGTACGCATGTGATTTTATGAAAACCCTGAATTGTCAGGCATGAAAAACAAAAGAGGTAGTCATTGATGTCGAATAATGAAATTGCATTAACCGAGCGCGCCGCAGAGCACGTGAAAAATTACCTGGCGAAAGAAGAGCAGGGAATCGGCTTGCGCGTAGCAGTAAAACCCACCGGTTGCTCGGGTTATCAATACGTAATTGAAGCGGCGGAAGCGGTGAATGAGCATGACGCGTCATTTGAAACAAAAGGCGTTACCGTCGTCGTCGATGAGCATAGTCTGCGCTACCTGGCCGGGACGGAGCTGGATTTTGTCAGGGAGGGGTTGAACGAAGGCTTCAGGTTTCATAACCCGAACGTGGGCGAAACCTGCGGTTGCGGCGAGAGCTTCAGCATAGCCGATGAAAACGCGGCAGGCGTCACATGACAAGCCGGACGCCAACGGCTGAGGCCGGATTCCCTTCCCGTATCAAGTACGAGACAGGGTTTGCGTGGAAATGACGGAGGAAAGCGCTACATGACAGATCAAACACCAGAAGTCGAGGAATTAGTACATAAAGAATACAAACACGGTTTCGTCACTGAAATCGATACGGATACCGTCGCGCCGGGTTTGAATGAAGCGGTCATAGAATTGATCTCCACCAAGAAAGATGAACCCGACTGGCTGTTGGAATGGCGCCTGCAAGCGTATCGGCGCTGGATAAAGATGCCCGAGCCGGATTGGGCGCACGTGCATTACCCGGCCATCGATTACCAGGCCATATCCTATTACTCAGCCCCTAAATCCGGGGCGGACGGGCCGAAAAGTCTGGATGAGGTTGACCCGAAACTACTGGAAACCTATGAGAAATTGGGCATTCCGCTGCATGAGCAAAAAATGCTGGCCGGCGTGGCGGTGGACGCCGTCTTTGACAGCGTATCGGTAGCGACGACTTTCAAGGAAAAACTGGCGGACGCCGGTGTCATTTTCTGCTCATTTTCCGAGGCCGTGCAAAATCATCCTGAACTGGTCAGGCAATATCTGGGCAGCGTGGTGCCGGCGGCGGATAACTATTATGCGGCGTTGAACTCTGCCGTCTTCACGGACGGTTCATTTTGTTTTATTCCCAAAAATACTCGTTGCCCGCTGGAGTTATCAACGTACTTCCGTATTAATGCCGCGAATACCGGCCAGTTCGAGCGCACCCTGATCGTTGCCGAGGAAGGCAGCCACGTCAGTTACCTGGAAGGTTGCACGGCGCCGATGCGCGATGAAAACCAGTTGCACGCCGCCGTCGTAGAGCTGGTTGCCCTGGACGGCGCGGAAATAAAATACTCCACCGTGCAAAACTGGTATCCGGGTGATGAAAACGGGGTGGGTGGAATCTATAACTTCGTCACAAAACGCGGTGATTGCCGCGGCGCTGATTCCAAAATCTCCTGGACGCAGATTGAAACCGGCTCTGCCATTACCTGGAAATATCCAAGCTGTGTCCTGCGCGGGGACAATTCCATCGGTGAATTCTACTCCGTTGCCGTCACGAATAATTACCAGCAGGCGGATACCGGCACCAAAATGATACACCTGGGCAAGAATACCCGCAGCACTATCATCTCCAAGGGCATATCCGCAGGGCGGGCGCAGAATGCTTACCGGGGGTTGGTCAATATCGGCAAAAGAGCGGATAACGCGCGCAACTATACGCAGTGTGATTCATTGCTGATGGGCGATACCTGCGGCGCCCATACATTTCCCTATATCGAAACCAAAAATGCGACCGCAGTGGTCGAACATGAGGCGACCACGTCCAGGATAAGCGATGATCAACTGTTTTACTGTCGTCAACGGGGCATCGATGAAGAAGACGCGATAAACATGATAGTGAACGGTTTTTGTAAAGAAGTATTCAAGGAGCTGCCCATGGAATTTGCGGTAGAGGCGCAGAAACTTCTTAACCTCACCCTTGAAGGCGCAGTCGGGTGACCATGGATAACAAACTCATTCCCCGTTTGGGGGAGGCAAAGGCGGCCAAATGCTAACAATAGAAAACCTGCAAGTCAGCGTTGAAAAAAAACAGATACTGAAAGGGTTGAGCCTGGCGGTCCAGGCCGGCGAGGTACACGCCATTATGGGCCCCAACGGCTCAGGCAAAAGCACCCTGGCGAATGTCCTGGCCGGTCGGGAGGGCTATGAAGTCACCTCAGGCATCATCAAATATGATGATCAGGACATCTTCGACCTGGCGCCTGAAGAACGGGCGCGGAAAGGCATCTTCCTGGCTTTTCAATATCCGGTGGAAATCCCGGGGGTCAATAATATTTACCTGCTTAAAGCGGCAGTCAACGCCGTTCGCGTCCACCGGGGCGAGCCGGAACTGGACGCGGTTGATTTTTTGAAGATAGTGCGTGAAAAAATGCAACTGGTGAAGATGGATGAAAGCCTGCTTAACCGATCCGTTAATGAAGGTTTCTCCGGCGGGGAAAAAAAACGCAATGAAATTTTTCAAATGGCCGTCCTGGAACCCAGGCTGGCTATTCTGGATGAAACAGATTCCGGCCTGGACATCGACGCCTTGAAAATTGTCGCCGAAGGTGTCAACACGCTACGCAACGAAAACCGCGCCATCGTCCTGGTGACCCATTATCAAAGGTTGCTGGAATATATCGTCCCGGACCAGGTGCACGTGTTGTCAGATGGCCGAATCATCAAATCCGGGGACCGCGGACTGGCGATAGAACTTGAAGAAAAAGGTTATGACTGGATCAAACAAGAGGCGCGCGCGGCATGAGTGAAGCGGCTGTCAGTCATTATCTCACTGAATTTGACCGGTTCAAAAACAACCGGCTGTCCGACTGGCTGCCGAAGCAGCGCGCCGATGCCCTGGAATACCTGCAAAGCAACGGCTTCCCGACGCGTAAAAGAGAGAAGTGGAAATATACCGACGTCTCACCCATTACCAGGAGGAAATTCACACTTGGCCCGGCCACTCCGGAAGCCGTGGACGGGGGCTTCATCGATACCCTGCGCTTTTCCGGGCTTGATTGCCACGACCTGGTTTTTATCAACGGGGGCTTCTCGGAAAACCTCTCGAGGGCCGGGAATTTACCAGATGAAGTGACGGCGCGGTCCTTAGCGTCGGTGAAATCTGAAAACCCGGCCTTGCCGGAGCGATTTTTAACCGGGCCGGGAGAAGAAATCGACCATGCCTTTACGGCTTTGAACATCGTGTTTCTCAATGATGGCGCGCTTATCCATATTCCTGACGGAACGCAAGTCCCCGCGCCGATACACGTTATTTATGCGACTGACAAAAATACCGAATCAATCATGTCGCACCCCCGCAACCTGATTGTACTGGGCCGGCAAGCCCGGGCGACCATCATTGAAACTTACGCCGGGGGGGAAGATACCGAATATTTCACAAACAGCCGCACGCAAATACTATGTCAGGACAGCGCCCAACTGGACTACTACAAAATTCAGCAGGAAGGTCATCGCGCCTTCCATATCGGCAACACTAAAATCAGGCAACAGCGCAACAGCCGGATTGATTGCCATTCCTTATCCCTTGGCGGGAGTCTGGCGAGAAGCGACATTGACGTTGAACTGGATGAACCGGGGGCGGAAATCAACCTTAACGGCTTATACCTTGCCAATAACAGGCAACACATCGACAACCATACCCTGATAGAACACAAGCAACCCCATACAGTCAGCAATGAACATTACCGGGGCGTCATGGGCGGACGGGCGCGCGCGGTCTTTAACGGCAAGGTGATCGTGCATGAACAGGCTCAAAAAACCCAGGCGCATCAATCCAATGCAAATTTATTGCTCTCAGGCAACGCCGAGGTGGACACCAAGCCGGAGCTGGAGATTTATGCCGACGACGTAAAATGCAGTCATGGCGCAACGGTTGGCCGACTCGATGAAAACATGCTGTTTTACCTGCGAACCAGGGCCCTGGACAAGGATACGGCAAAGAGCCTGTTGATATACGCGTTTGCGGATGAAGTCATACGCAATATCAAACTGCCTGAGCTCAGAAAACGTCTTGAATACAACGTTGTCGGTGAGCTGCCCGATACCGACCTGATTAAAGGGTTTATGAAATGACGCAACCGAATGCCGCCGCTCCCTCAGCGTCTGACCCCGGTTTTCCCGTGGAAGAATATCGGCAGGACTTCCCTATCCTGTCGAGAACCGTTCGGGACAAACCCCTGGTCTATCTCGACAATGCCGCAACGTCACAAAAACCGCAGCAGGTCATCGACGCCCTGGATGATTATTACCATGATTACAACTCCAATATCCACCGTGGCGTGCATACCTTGAGTGAGCTGGCGACCGACAAATATGAAACTTCGCGCGGCAAGGTAAAAGACTTCATCAACGCCGCATCGGACAAGGAAATTATTTTCGTGCGCGGAACGACGGAGGGAATCAACCTCATCGCACAAAGTTATGGCAGAAGCAACCTGCGCGCGGGTGATGAGATCATCCTCTCTGAAATGGAACATCACTCCAACATCGTGCCTTGGCAACTGTTGTGCGAACAAACCGGCGCAATACTGAAGGTAATCCCGATCAATGACGCCGGCGAGCTGAGCATGGACGAGTACAAAAACCTGTTGAACGAGAGAACCAGGATTGTGTCGGTCGCCCATATTTCAAATGCCCTGGGAACGGTCAATCCTGTTAAAGAGATCACCGACCTTGCCCATGCAGCCAATGCCGTTGTCATTTTGGACGGCGCGCAGGCGGCGCCGCATACGCAGGTGGACGTCAGGGCATTGAATTGTGACTTTTATGCTTTCTCCGGGCATAAATTGTTCGGCCCCACCGGTATCGGCGTATTGTATGGGAAACAGGCGTTGCTGGAAGACATGCCCCCGCACCACGGCGGCGGCGACATGATCAAAATGGTGACATTTGAAAAAACGCTATACAACGATCTGCCCTATAAATTTGAAGCGGGCACACCCTATATAGCCGGCGTTATTGGCCTGGGCGAGGCGATTGACTATATCAACAACATAGGCATTGACAGGATAGGGAATTATGAACATGAGTTGTTGCAGTATGCAACCGAAGCGGCGGCTACCGTCACCGGCTTGAAACTGATAGGCGTCGCAAAAGACAAGGCGAGTATTTTATCGTTCGTAGTCCATGGCATTCATCCCCACGATCTTGGCACCATACTGGATCATGACGGCATAGCCATCAGGAGCGGCCACCACTGCGCCATGCCGGTGATGGAGAGATTCAAGATCCCGGCCACTGCAAGAGCGTCTTTCGCCTTCTACAATACCATTGAAGAAATAGACAAATTAATCACGGGCATCGACAAGGCCAAACGTATTTTCAAATAACGACCATGTTGGATTTAAAAGATTTATACCAGGAAGTGATCGTTGATCATAACCGCAGTCCGCGAAATTTCGGGAAGATCGAACATCCTCAAAAAATCCTGGAAGGTTTCAATCCCCTTTGCGGGGACCGGTTGACCCTGTATTTAAACGTGGATGACGGGCGCATAGCCGACATCAAATTCGACGCTTCCGGTTGCGCCATATCCATCGCGTCAGCCTCGTTAATGACGGAGGAGGTGAAAAGGAAGTCCGTCGCCGAGGCCGAAACGATTTTCACTGACTTCCACGAGCTGGTGACGGACAGCGGCCAACAAATCGATTTTGATAAATTCGGAAAACTGGCTGTGCTGGCCGGCGTGCGTGATTATCCGAGCCGGGTGAAATGCGCGACCTTGTGCTGGCATACGCTCCAGGCGGTTCTGGCCGGGGACGATACGCCGGTGACCACTGAATAAGGCCATGTACACCAACGAAGTCATTACCGTCGAGCGGGAATGTGAGGCCATACTGATCCCCACGGGCACGCCCATTACCCTGCCTGAAGGCAGCGTGGTGTTTATCACCCAGGCCCTGGGGGGCAATTACACGGTCAACGTCAACGGCAACCTGGCCCAGGTCGGCGCAAAAGACGCTGATGCGCTCGGCTTTGAAATCCCGGATGAAATCAACCAGGAACAAATCCCCAATGAAGACGGGTCCATCAATGAGGAACATCTCTGGGCGCAGATGCGCACCTGTTATGATCCGGAGATCCCGATTAATATCGTCGAATTGGGGTTGATCTACGACTGCAGGATCTCACAATCAAACTCCGGCGGAAACCAGGTCGATATCCTCATGACGCTGACGGCGCCCGGTTGCGGCATGGGGGATTTCCTGGCTGCGGACGTACAGAGCAAGCTGGCCACCGCGCCGAACGTCGCGCAGGTAAACGTTGAATTAACCTTCGACCCTCCCTGGAGCCCGGAGATGATGACTGAGGCGGCGCGCTTGGAAACCGGCTTGCTGTGATTGCTTCCGTCATTTCGGGCGCAAACCATGCCTGACTGGACAGACGTAGCCGCTGGTGAGAATTTCCCGCCGGGCGCGACCCGGCTCCTGGACCTGGATGACGTGGCCATCGCCGTTATCAACGTCCATGGACAATATCATGCCCTGGAAAACGTATGTACCCATGACGGTTCCCCCTTGCTTGGCTGCGGTCTCGACCCGGAAGATTTAATCGAAGGCGAAGAAATAACCTGCCCCAGACACGGAGCGCGCTTTTGCATCAAGACCGGCGAAGCCCTCAGCCCGCCGGCCTACGAACCCGTGACCACTTTCCCGACCCGCGTTGAAAACGGCATAGTCCAGGTGCGCGATGATCGTTGGGATTAGAAAAGAAGATACGGGCTATCGCGTTTTAACTTGCGACTAACTGTGTCGGAAGGCTTTTTTCCGGCACGAGAGTTCCCGCCAATCTCGTCGAAAGCAGGTTTGGGAACTGCTGTTTCCGGCACAAGTTCCTGGCTGAAACATGAGGTCTAATAGGCCTGGAGGCTTTGCTCGCGGATTTGCAAACCGAGGCCGGGGCCGGCTCTTCCCTTGATGTTCGCCGCGGGTAACGCGCCGTTGTAACCGAACATCAGGCTCTCCGAAGTCAGGTCCTGGCGCAGCAGGCGCGTCCCGAACGCGCCTTCCGCGGCCGCGAGGTTGGAACGGGCGGCATTCATCACCGTCAACCCGGCGCGGGTGAGGATGCTGGTTTCCCCCACCTGGGCCCCGACGATCACGCCGATACCCCGCGCGGCGGCTGCCGCCGCGAGCGCCAGTGACCTGTGGAGCCCGCCCATCTTGGAGACGCGCACGTTGACAAGCCACCGCCCGGCGGCGTCCAGGGAGTCCAACTGAGCGCGCCGTGTAAGGCTTTCATCAAGGATGATGTCAGTCCCGCAGGCCGCGCCCACTTGCCGGAATCCGTCCAGGTCCCCTGCTTGCAGCGGCTCCTCGACCGCGAAGATATTCCCCGGAAGGTCGGCGATGTGGCGGATGCATTCATCAACGGATGTCCAGTGGTTGTTCGCGTCGAGCCGCAGCCGTAGTCGCGGGTCGCCCCTGTCAAGAAAGGCCTCCAGCTTTCTGCCGTCCCGCCGGCGGTCGCCGGAAACCTTGACCTTGAAATCACGAAAGCCCAACCTCCAATAGCGACGCAGCTGCCAGCGGTAGACAAGCTGGGGCGCATCGCCCAGCACCGCGGAATAGCTGAAAACGCCATCCAGCCGGGGCGCGCCCAACAGGTCCTCCACGGGGACGCCCCGGATTTTCCCGAACAGGTCCAGCGCCGCAAGTTCCACCGCGCAGAAGGCGGCCGGGTTCCGGTCTATCACCTCTTGATGAGCGTCGGTCCAGGCGCTGAGTTCGCGCTCATCCGAGACTTCCGTCGTTATCGCGTCGGCGTATCGCCGGATGAACGCCGCGCCGCCGTCCACCGTCTCACCGGTCACGTAGTCCCGTGGACAGCCCTCACCGTAGCCGATGTGCCCAGTATCGGAGTGAGCGGCGACAATCAGGTTCTCCGCCCGTCTTCGGCTGGCTGATGCGTGACGGAAGACCGTCCTGAATGGGACAGGGAACGTAAACACTTCCAACCGTTGGATACGCATCCGCCTTACCCGGACTTGGTGGCGCTCTCGAAATCGAACGCGCACTCACGGGCGTACTGCACGTGAAGGTACTTGAACTGGGCGTCGCGCTGCCCCGCGCTGACACAGGCCGCGCGGTACCTGTCGCCCGTGCCGCCCGGCAGGCGGCGGATGCCCAGCGGCGTGAGCCGCCCGCTCTTGCGCTTGGCCTCATACTCGACGTTGGCGGCGCCCAAGCGGTCGTCTATCTCGTCGGCCAGACCAGGGCTGTCGTCCACGTCATCCATCTCCACGAAAAGTGTATAGGCGGCGGCATCCTCGTAAGCTAACATGATGAAAAACGTCGCCGTCGCGCCGCGCCGCGCCAGCGTCAATGTAACTGCCTGCAATACCTGCGCTTCGGTCAACTTCTCTCCGGTGATGTTGGTTACGCCCTTGCCCTTCTGAACGAACTCCAGCGCGGGCGTTGCAAAAAACCGCCCGTTGACCCGCACTATATCGTTCATGTCGTAGCGATACAGCCCCTCTCCGGTGGTTACGAATACGTAGTACTCGCGCCCATCTTCCAGCTCATGCAGGTCCAGGAAATCACCACCGCCGGATTCGCGCTTCTCTCTCTCCACGAATTCGAAGACCGTCGTAAGTAGCGTGGGCAGGCAGACATTGGCCTGCGCGTCCATGTTCAGCGTACCCCGGAATTCGCTTGAGGCGTAACCCCACTCGATGATCGCGACGCCGGGGGGAAGCAGGCGGGACAGGCCGCCAAGCGCGCTGCCACAACTCCCTCCCGTCCACGTAATCACGCCCCTGAGATGCGGCCAGATATCCGCGTAGGTCAGTTGACCGACGGCATTCAGCCGGTCCGCCAACGCGCGCGCGCGGCCCGGACGGGGTCTCAGTCCCGCCTGGACCGACGCGGCCGCGGCCGGCAATCGGCCCGTAGCTACTGCGTCAAGCGCCGCGTCCGCGTTCTGGTGCACAACGGACAGTAGTCTGGTAAAGGTCGATGGGTTCGCCGTGGCCATGGTCGTGACCCTCTCCTCTGCGAGTCCATAGACCGCCATCGCCAGGTAGCGAGCCTCGTAGTCCTCGATATCCGACAACGCCGGCGGCAACACGTACTTCGACTGGACGAACCACGATTGGTTACGGTAGATCAGGCCTGAAGCCGAACCGAACATAGTCCCGCCTTCCATCCTGCCTTCCACCGCTTGCCCACAGACGGCAAATATCTTGCCATCAAGGACGCCGGGACTCTTGGACCAGACATAAGCGGAGACCCGCTGATCATCCTTCATCCTCCGCAGTCCGGCGGCAGTGACCGGAATATTCTTGGGAGCGCCCAAGGTCCCGCTGGTTCGGTGGTAGTAAACGGGCCGCGCCCGGGTGAGGCAACGATCGCCTGTCAATTCCTGACGTTTGATGAACGGCCACAGGGTCTCGTAAGTCTGGACGGGGACGGCTTGGCGATAATCCCCGGCGCAGGTTATGCGCGAAAAGCCGTGCGCCAACCCGAATTCGGTGTCCGCGTTCCGCGCCAGGATGCGCCGCAGGAGATCGGCCTGAACTTCGCCCGGCGCTTTTGCCCCGTTTACCAGGCGGCGGTGACACCGGCCCTGCGCGAGTCCCAGGGCCAGCCTGAGAAGAGCGGACGTGGCGTCGCTCATTTATCCAGGCCCTTGATGAAGGGAGTCCTCATCTGCGCCAGGAAGCCCAACGGGTAGGCGCGGTTCCGCAGCCCCAGGAGCCCCACTTCCCGGTCCCCCGGCAGGAACCGCGTCCCGAACAGCAGGTCCCAGATGATGAGGTTGTTCCCGAAGTTATGGTCAGCCTCCCCCGCCGCGACGGAGTGGTGCCACCGGTGCAGTTCCGGCCCGGCCACGATATAGTTCAGCGGGCCGAGCCGCACCCGGCAGTTGGAATGCTGGAAGAACCCATTGAGCGCGTAGAAGACAACGTATGCGGACAGCGTCTCTTGCGAAACCCCCATCAAGGCGAACGGCAGCGTATCCACGGCAAATTGGACAGCTTTCTCCAGCGGGTGGAAACGCCCCACGTTCAACCAGTAAAGGCGATGCGGCGAATGATGCACCGCATGTAACCGCCACATGAAAGTGAACCGGTGGAAGGCCCGGTGCAACCAGTATCGCGGAAAATCCGCCGCCGCCAACATCAGGATCGCCTGCACGATGACCGGCAACTCGTGGGGCCACAGGCCGGAGATGGTAAGACCCTTCGCCTCAAGCGCCCCGGCTATGCCAAGCACTATCGTGAACGACAGCAGGTAGGGCAGCGCCGCCTGCACCGTTGCCAGGAACAAGGCATCCGCGCGCACTTCCCCGGATGACGGGCGCCATTCGCTCCTGTAGGGCAATCGCATCTCGTGCAGCGTGATGAGCGCGGCGCCCACCAGGGCCGCGGCATAAGATGCAAGAATGACCGGCAAGCCGGTGGCGACCAGCGCCATGTACAGCGCGAACCCCAGCGCGATTACCCCGGGGTATGAGCCGACAACTACCAGCCTGGAGGCGAACGATTCCGTCTTGGGTTCAGCCATGTAAGAACATCCACGGAAGGTAGCGGCTACCTGACATCAATCTCTCCCACCGGTTATCAAATACCGAAATGATAGCATCTTTACGATTATTGAAATGGCCGGTTTAATGAACCACCGTTTATACGTATAATCGCGCCGGGGGACAGGCTGTGGTTTCCCGCCGACAAGCGCCTTGGTGAAATAAGCGGATTAACCTGCCTTCCCCATAGTCTTTTATTAAAGAGTGACTGCGACTGTATAAGTAAAACCGAATGAGAACCGTGATGTCTGTTCAAAGAACCTTGTCAATCATTAAACCCGATGCGGTAGCTGCAAACCTGATAGGGGCGATATATCAACGCTTTGAAGCTGCGGGCTTGAAAATTATTGCCGCGAAGATGCTGCATCTCAGCGAAGGACAAGCCGCTGAGTTCTACGCGGTTCACAAGGAAAAACCTTTTTTTCGGGAGTTGGTGGAGTTTATGGTTTCCGGCCCCGTCATGGCGCAGGTGCTGGAAGGCGAAGACGCCGTGTTGAAAACCCGCGAGTTGATGGGCGCGACGTTTCCCAGGGACGCTGAGCCAGGCACCATCCGCGCGGATTTCTGCGACGCCGACGGCGACCAGGGAGAAAACGCGGTGCATGGTTCGGACGGCACGGATACGGCAAGAACGGAAATCGCATTTTTTTTCGGCGCCGGCGAGATCTGTCCTCGAAGCAGGTAAACCGACGTGAATCCCAGCCGTAATTTGTTCAACCTGGACCAGGCTGCCATGCGCGATTATTTTATCGGCATGTCGGAAAAACATTTCCGGGCGGAGCAGGTCATGAAGTGGGTATACCACCAGGGCGTTACCGACTTTGACGACATGACGGACTTGAGCAAGCGGTTACGCGATTACCTGACTGATAATACCCGCTTCCAGATACCGCCCATCGCCTCCGAGAAGGTTTCGGCTGACGGCGCCCGTAAATGGCTGGTGCAGGTTGATAATGACAACTGTGTTGAAACGGTCTATATACCGGAGGCCGGCAGGGGGACGCTCTGTATTTCCTCACAGGTGGGTTGCGCCTTGAACTGCGCGTTCTGCTCAACCGGAAAACAGGGTTACAACCGCAACCTGTCAGTGGCGGAAATTATCGGCCAAGTCTGGCAAGCCAATAAACGCCTGGGTTATTTTGAACAGCGCTCACGCATCATCAGCAACGTTGTGCTGATGGGAATGGGGGAACCGCTGCTTAATTTTGATAACGTGATAAAAGCAGTCGAATTGATGACGGACGATCTTGGATTTGGACTTTCAAACAAACGCGTCACGCTGAGTACCGCCGGCGTCGCGCCCGGCATAATCAAACTTTCAAAATGCAGTAAAATAAGTCTGGCCGTATCATTGCATGCGGCAAATGACGAGCTCAGAAATAAACTGGCGCCTATCAACAGGACCTACCCAATCCACGAGCTCTTAGCCGCCTGCCGCGTCTACAGCGAAGCCAATGGCGGCGACCCTGTTACATTTGAATACGTCATGTTAAACGGGATAAACGACTCCGAAAAAGACGCAAAAGAACTGGTGAAAATACTGAAAGGATTTCCGGCCAAAGTGAACCTGATACCTTTCAACCCATTCCCAAATGCCGGTTTCAGCCGTTCACCCATGCATACCATAAACAAGTTCCGCGATATATTGCTCCAATCCGGTATAATAACCATTACGCGGAAAACCCGGGGCGATGATATTGATGCAGCTTGTGGTCAATTGGTCGGCCGGGTGGCGCCGCGCGCCCACCGTTTACAAAAGCAGGACGCAGCCTCTCATGGCAGTAAAGTGATATAATCCCGCTGACTCATTAGCAGCAAAGAATTTTCCGTTAATAGCAAGTAAATTGGTGAGACCTGCGGGTTAACCCGCATCCTGAAAAATTTAAACCGCCTGCCGGGTCAGGTTCTCGTTAAACATGTCTGATAAACAAAATATTGAAACACCGGTCTCAGTCGGCAACCACCTGAAGCATCTACGGGAGAAAAAGAAGATCTCCGTAGCGGAAGTAGCGGCTCAGTTATACCTGAAACCTGACGTTATAGAGGCCTTGGAACGAGATGACTATACCGCGTTGCCGTCAGAGGCCTACGCGCGTGGGTATTTGCGCAATTATGCAAAGATATTAGGCGCGCCTGCGGATTCGTTTTCATCCTTATACGAAAGTGACGCTACAGGCGCGCCAAAAATAACCCCTGAAGTTAAACTTGAAAAAACAATCGGCGAGAATAAACTTGTGGTCGCATTTTCATATTTTCTCGTTTTTATTTTGATTTTGCTGCTTTTCATCTGGTGGCAAAATGATTTTACTCATTTCAGCCTGGAATCAAAAACGCTGACCCATTCAACCAATAATGGCTTGCGCGACAGTGATAAGCCTCCCCGGGGTTTATCCTATTCCATAACAGTTGTAGAACATTCCGACTCGCCGTTTTATCGCGCCCCGAGCGCGGAAGAATCACCGGAAGCCACTTCATCTGAATACGATGAGAGTGGTGGAAGCGCTTTTATTACCGGGAATATTGATCCCATAGGTAGCGGGCCTGATTCGATCAAAATGGTTCTTTCCGCCAATTCCTGGATTGAGGTATTCGATGCCAACAACGAAAAAGTTTATTATGACCTTGCCCGTACAGGTCAAACACTGACGCTGAATGGTACGGCTCCATTTTCTATTTTACTTGGTTTTTCGCAGGGGGTAACTGTTGAGTTCAATGGCGTGGCCTTTGACCCTGCCCCTTACTCATCAAGAGTTGGAATTGCCCGCTTTGTACTTGGTGAATAATCAATCACAAGCAGCGGCGCCAAGAGGTTACAGGGCGCGGGAGAGGGTCTATTGACGGAAAAACTTCAAGCCATCAGGGGAATGCACGATACGCTCCCCGATGATGCAATTAAATGGCAGCTCCTTGAGCAGACTATCAAATCGACCCTGCAATCTTATTGCTACCGGGAAATTCGCACTCCCATACTTGAAAAGACAGAGTTATTTTCGCGCTCAATCGGAGAAGCTACAGACATAGTCAACAAGGAAATGTATACCTTCCCTGATCGCAATGGTGATTTTCTAACCTTGCGCCCTGAAGGAACAGCCGGTTGCGTTCGAGCTTTACTGCAACATGGATTGATAAATGCCGGTCCGCAAAGAGTCTGGTATCACGGTCCCATGTTCCGTCACGAAAGACCACAAAAGGGGCGGCTACGACAATTTCATCAGGCCGGCGCGGAGGCCTTTGGCATTCAAAGCGCCGAGATTGACGCTGAAATGATATTGATGTGCGCGCGTATTTGGAATAAATTAGGGATTAAAGACGTACAATTACAGCTCAACTCACTGGGCTCTTACGCTTCAAGACAAAAATACCGGGGGATATTGGTTGATTACCTGTCCGCGCATAAAGATCAATTGGACGAGGACAGCATAAACCGGCTGACGACCAACCCCCTGAGAATATTGGATAGTAAAAACCCCGAAATGCAAGCGTTACTGCAGTCGGCGCCGCCACTGCTTGATTCCATCGACAGTGAATCTGCCGATCATTTCGCCACTCTTCGCGCCCTGTTGAATTCAAACGGCCTGGATTATGAGATAAACCCTCGTCTTGTGCGCGGGCTCGATTATTACAACCGTACCGTATTCGAATGGACTACTGACAAATTGGGCGCGCAAGGAACCCTCTGCGCCGGCGGCCGTTACGATGATCTTGTTGAGCAGGTTGGCGGCAAAGCCACTCCGGGGGTCGGCTTCGCCATGGGACTTGAACGTATTTTGGAGATGACTGGATTCAGCAATGCCGAATTGGGGTTGAATTCTCCACAAATTTATCAGGTTCTTGTGGGAGACGCCGCCCTGGACAATGGAATCAAATTAGCGGAACGATTGAGAGACAAAATGCCGACGCTTCGCATCCTGATGCACTGCGGCGGCGGCAGCTTCAGAAGCCAATTCAAGAAAGCAGACAAGTCACAAGCGGATTATGCATTGATCCTGGGCGAGGAAGAGGTAGCGAAAAATACCGTTAACATCAAACCGTTGCGCAAGGATGCGGAACAGTACGAAATCCACCAGGATGATTTGCTGGATGAGATAACAAACCTGTTGCAACCGATACAGGGGCAAACCGGGTTATAATTTATTCATACGCTTTTCAAGTTTGAAGAATTGGAGGAATCCTTGGACGTTTACAAAGCCGAAGAACAACAAATTGAAGATATAAAAAGGTGGTGGCGCGAAAACGGGATGTCCCTGGTTATCGGGATTACGCTGGGCATATCCGCCATTTTCGGTTGGCGTCATTGGCAGGCCTATAAGACGGAACAAGCGGAATCCGCCTCGGTGTTATATTCTGATATGGTTGCCTCGCTTCGCGCTGAGAGTAAAACTGAAGTTGAAGATTCGGCTCATAAGATTCTGGAAAAATATGAAAATACCGCCTATGGGGTTTTTGCCAAACTGGCCCTGGCCAAATTAGCCGTAACTGATAATGAATTAGCCGCTGCTGAAATGTACCTGCGCGAGGCCCTCGACAAAAATATCAATGATTCATTTTCCCATGTAATACGCCTGAGATTGATTCGGGTGCTTATCAGTCAAAATAAATTCGATGAGGCGGACAGTTTGATCGCCATCCCGGAAAAAGGCGAGTTTGCCGCAAGTTATGATGAGTTGCTGGGTGACGTGGAAGCGGCGCTGGGAAAATTCGAGGCGGCGCGCAGCGCGTATCAACAATCCATCAATAAAGCCCGCGACAGTGGCCGGGACATTTCCGCAATTGAGCTCAAAATCGACAATATTGGACACTAACCTCAAAAAAATCTGGCCACGACGCCTCTTATGCCTTATTTATGCGGCAACCTTGGCCGGTTGCGCTGCAACGGAGAAGGTAACCAGTTATTTCAAAGGCGGCAGTGACAATGCCGAGCCACCGGCCACGCTGGTTGAATTCAAGCCGCGTATCAGCGTCATCGAGCTCTGGGAAAAAAATAATGGCGTAGGCACCGATGAACAGTACCTGAAGCTGGCGCCGGTAGTCGTCAACCAGCGCTTGTATATCGTCGATTCAGGCGGCAAACTCGAAGCGATGGATGCCACGAACGGCAGACGATTGTGGCGAAAAACAATCGAAGTGACCGAAACTGTTGACGGGAAACAAGGCTGGTTTCGCGGCGGGGGGGATATTCGCATAACGGGCGGCCCCGGCTATGGTGAGAACACCATCATGCTCGGCACTGAGGAAGGAGAAGTCATCTCGCTGTCGGCTGAAGATGGCAACGAGTTATGGCGGACGTTGGTTTCAAGTGAAATATTGTCAGCGCCACAAAGAGCGGAAAACGTTGTCATTGTAAGAACAATCGACGGAAAGGTATTCGGCATTGATGGCGCTAAAGGAAAAAGGCTGTGGATTTATGACCGGACGGTGCCGCCACTGACGCTCAGGGGCACAAGCACGCCGGCAATCGACAACGATATCGTCGTCAGCGGCTTCGACGGCGGAAAAATGGCCGCATTGGACGTTCGCACGGGAAAATTAATCTGGGAGACCAATATTGCCACCGCCAGGGGGCGTTCTGAGCTTGAACGAATGGTCGATATCGACTCTGAGCCGATCATAGTTGAAGGCATCGTATATATCGCAACGTTCCAGGGCTATATCGCCGCGGTGCAGCTGGATTCCGGCAGGACTTTATGGAGTCGCGACCTCTCTTCCCATGCCGGATTCAGCGCTGATGAAAAAAATATCTATGTTACAGATGATAACAGCCATATTTGGGCGCTGGACAGATTCAGTGGAACTACGGTCTGGGAACTGGAAGCCTTGCACGCAAGGGCGGTGACCGCGCCTGGCGTAGTTGGCGATCATATAGTTGTAGGCGACCTGGAAGGCTACTTGCATTGGATCAATAAAAATACCGGCAAATTTTCTGCAAGAACCAGTCTTTCAGACAAGCCTATCATTGCAAAACCTATCGTTGTAGGTAAAGTAGCCTACGCTTACTGCAGTGACGGCAAGCTGGCCGCATACACCTACCGCTGACTTCACCCGCATACAAAGCCGGCCCCTCCACCAACATATCACCCGGCCAGATTAATATGACGCCTGTAATTGCTATTGTCGGCTGTCCCAATGTTGGAAAATCAACGCTGTTTAATCGATTGACCCGTTCCCGCGCGGCGCTTGTCGCCGATGAGCCGGGGGTAACGCGGGACCGGCAATATGGTTACGCTACTTTGCACGGCGCCACTGCCGTATTGATCGACACGGGCGGCATAGCCGCCGGTGATAAAGATGCTGATAAGATTCTGGGACTGGTCACTGGGCAAACCATGCAAGCCATATCGGAAGCCGATGCCGTCATTTGGCTGGTCGATGGACGTTCAGGATTAACGGCGGGCGATATTAATTTGGCTGAAATTTTAAGAACGACGACAAAACCGGTGAAACCGGTGTTTTTAGTGGTTAATAAAGTTGATGGCATTGATGCCGAGGGCGCGACTGCCGAGTTTCATTCCATCGGAGGGTTTGATTTACCGATACCCATTTCGGCTGAGTCAGGCAGCGGCATAAATGGAATGCTGGATGCAATCAACGCGTCCCTGCCAAAAGAGGGGTTGCCGCCGATTGAAAAATCACCGGCGGTAAAGATTGCCGTAACGGGACGACCCAACGTCGGCAAATCGACCTTGGTCAACCGGATGACGGGTGAAAACAGGATGCTCGCCTTTGAAGCGCCCGGAACTACGCGAGACAGTATTTTAATCCCGTTTCAACGCCGGCAGAAAGATTACATTTTAATAGATACAGCCGGTATTCGACAGCGGCACAGAGTAACCGACAAAGTCGAAAAGTTCAGTATCATAAAAAGCCTGAAAGCCATTGAAATGTGCCAAATTGCAATACTGGTGCTTGACGCCCAGGATGTCATTGCCGCCCAGGACCAAACCCTGCTTGGAATTACCAACCAATCGGGTAAATCTCTAATTATTGCAGTAAACAAATGGGATGGTTTGAGCGGCGAGCAGAAATTAAAAATTCAGCATCAATTAAGCAGGAAAATAAATTTTATCGATTATGCCTGTATTCATCACATATCGGCGCTGCATGGAACAGGGATTGAAAAATTATTCGACAGCATAAATAAAATCACCCGGTCACAACGCCAAAATTTTAAATCATCAGCCATCACCGACTTTCTTCACGATGCGCTAACGATAAATCCTCCCCCACTTGTCCGGGGACGGCGCATCAAACTCAAGTATGCCCACTTGGGTGGCTATGACCCTGTCCGAATTATTATTCATGGCAACCAGACACAAAGCGTGCCTGAACATTATCGACGTTATCTATCCAATAGTTTTCGAAGAAAAATGAAATTGATTGGAACGCCGGTATTTATCGAGTTCAAGCACGGCGATAATCCCTATAAGGCGCTCAAGAATACCCTGACTAAACGGCAAACCCGCAAGCGCCAACGCATGATCCGGCATGTCAAGGGAAAAAGATAAGCCCAGCCCGACCTTCACATTCACCGGCGCAATAGCCGGGCCGGGTGGAAGCTAATTTGTCGAATACCGGCCCTGGATTAACCTCAGTATCCGGCTGGCCTCTTCACCGGTTTCCCAATCACCATTTTCATTGAGCACAATCAATTCAGTTTTGCTGCCGGCGCCGGTCAGGCTTAATTGATACGGCGTCTCCTTGGGTTCATCATCCTTCCAAAAGGCCAGTTTGGAGAGAACGCCTTTTTTCCGGGGTTCATTGCTGAAATAGTTAATATGGTACAGGCCCTTGGTCACGTCCTTGTTTGCTATTTGCAGACCGGCGTTTTGCAGGGCGACTCCCGTATGCTTCCAGGCTTGAGTAAATTCTTCAGGGATTGCCAAGTATAATTTACCATCACCTATATCGACCACTTCGGGTTTTTGCGTCTCGCCGGCCGGTAAGGACTCGTCGTCCCCCTGCGCAGGGTCGCTGATGGCGTCCGCCGGCGCCATCTGGTCCACGCCGAAAAACAGGTTGAGATCAGCCACAAGCTCGCCTTCAACCTTCAGGTCCCGGTCCTGGTCAACCCACTCCTCGCTGTCGGCAAACCTTGCCTGGCGCTCGTGATTGATATACAGGACAGTGACGCCGGGCTCCTCGCCCGGCTCAGAGAAAATTTTGTACTTGTAGCGGTTGGCCGACCCGAACTCCTCACTGGCTTCTGACCAGCCCGTTTCCAACACGCCCAATTCCTCATCATCCAGTTCTATTGAATAGTTCCTTGAGCTGAAGAACTCGCGCAATTGCGGCCACAGCTCAGCCGTTGAACCTGTCAAAGACAGCCACAGCTCATCCGTTTCAGTTATTCCCGTATTCGAAGGGGCTGTGCTTGATGCTCGCGGATTTTTATAGCGAGATAGCGTTGCCGGGGTTTCATTCGGTATTGCCATGGAATCATTAATGGCGTCCGCGGTTAAATCAGGCGGGATTTCCAGATCAGGCAAACTTTCACTTTTTTTGTACTCACTCTTTTTATCAGGCAATACCTTGCTCAACTTCGGCATGTATCCACATGCATTTAAGAGAGACAACCCGATTACAGTCACCGAAATTTTTAAAACTAACGTCTTCATGAATTACAACACCTCAGCTTGTTGCATGGCAGTTTCGACCTTTGCATGGAGTTCTGTAGATAACCAGGTCATGGGTAAACGTATGCCGTCTTCAATAAGACCTAAACGGTGGACGGCCCATTTGACCGGTATCGGGTTAGACTCCAGAAATAAAGATTGGTGCAATCCCATCAGCCTTGCATCGATGGCTTTGGCCGCGTCTGCAGCGCCGGTGGTAGCCAGCCTGCACATCTCGTGCATGGCCGCCGGCGCCGCATTGGCGGTAACGGAGATAACGCCGTCACCCCCCCTAAGCATAAAATCACAGGCTGTTTCATCATCACCACTTAAAAGCAGGAAATCATCACCGCAGCTCTCCCTGATCTTTTCGACGCGCGCCACCTCACCCGTCGCTTCTTTAATTCCGATAATGTTATCGAGTTGCGCAAGCCTGGAAACAGTCTCAGGCAGCAGATCACATGCCGTGCGCCCGGGAACGTTATACAAAATCTGCGGGATAGATACACTAGCGGCAACTACTTTGAAATGTTCATACAAACCTTCCTGGGTCGGCTTATTATAATACGGCGTAACCAGTAAACAGGCATCTGCGCCGGCTTCTTTGGCGCAGGATGTCAGTTCTACGGCTTCGCTTGTCGAATTAGCGCCGGTTCCGGCAATGACCGGCACGCGCTTATTGACGATGCCCACTATTTGTTTAATCAGCTCACAATGCTCTTTCGGCGTCAACGTTGCAGATTCGCCGGTTGTGCCTACGGCGACAATGGCATCTGATTTGTTTTCGACGTGGTACTCGAGCAACCGTTCCAAACCCTCCCTGTCAAGTGGCGTATCCGGTTCAACGCCTCTTTTCATGGGAGTAACGACAGCGACAAGACTACCTGTAAACATGTGATTCCTGGCTATGGATGATTGATTAAACCTGCTGAATCAGGACAACTTGTTGTTTCATTAAAGTATAACGTGAGGCAATGCGCCGGCGCCTGCGCGATATGGTACTTGCCCGGCCTTGTAATGACAAGACAATTAAAAAACCGCCGCGCAGGTTGCAGTCTCTTTGATTGAACTGCAAAATTCTGGATAATCCTGCTTGCCGGCCCCTCACTTGCTGACTGCCGGCAGTTCTTCTTCGTAAGTGGGCCAAACGTTGATCAGGGCCTTGACCAACGTGGCAAGCGGTATGGCGAAAAATATGCCCCAAAATCCCCACAAACCACCAAAGACCAATATGGCGACGATAATCGCGACCGGGTGCAGGTTGACGACGTCCGAAAACAGGACGGGAACCAGCACGTTGCCGTCTAAAAACTGCAAGATGAAGTAAGCGATGATCAACCAGACGAACGCGGATTCAAACCCCCATTGAAAATACGCGACCAACGCAACGGGTACCGTCACCACGGCCGCCCCGATGTAGGGGATCAAGACGGACAAGCCCACCGTGATTGCCAGCAGGAAGGCAAAATTCAACCCGAACAACTTGAACGTAAAATAGGCCGCCGCGCCCACGATGATGATTTCATAGATCTTGCCGCGAATGTAATTACCGATCTGCGCGTCCATCTCCTGCCACAGGTGCGTGACCAGGGTCTGTCCGCTGGGCAGGAACCGGCTTGACCAACCCAGGATCGCGTCCTTGTCTTTCAGCAGGAAAAAGATCATCAATGGCACTAAAATCACGTAGATCAGGACGGTAATGAGGGTGGGTATCGAAGCCATGGAAATGGACAGGAGCCCCTGGCCGAAATCGCTGAACCCCCTTCTCAAGGCAGCGGTGATCTCATTGATGAGTTCCACCGAAATGATGTCGGGGTATTGCCCGGGCAGACGCAACAATAACTCCTGGCCCCGGTTTATCATGCCGGGCAACTCCTGAAAAAACTGGCTGGTCTGCCGGGACAGGATCGGCAATAAGCCGATCATGAAAAAACACATGAACAGGATGAAGAGTACGAATACCAATGAAACGGCTGAAATTCTTTGCAGGTTTTTCCCGGTTAATTTTTTTACCGGGCCTTCCAGCATGTAGGCGATCACGATCGCCGCGATTAACGGCGCCAATATGCTTCCCAGGTAATAGATAGTGACAAAACCGACGACCAAAAGAACAACTAACAACGCTGCCTGGGGATCGGTAAAATACCGTCTGTACCAGCTATTTAAGAAATCGAACATACTTTTATGGTTTTGTTGTTTCGATTACATCATAGCGTCAAACAAGCCAACAAACCAGGAATGATCCTGTAATTATAGCGTCGACTCCATGCGCTTTGTATCCAGGAAAAGATGAAATCAGCTGCGCTTGCAAAAAAGATAAAGGCCTGGGGGCTGGAAATCGGCTTTCAACAAATCGGCGTCACCGGTATCGATTTATCGGAAGACGAACGGCATTTGCTCAACTGGCTCGACCAGGGCTGGCACGGGGAGATGTCCTACATGGCGCGTCACGGCAGGAAGCGGTCCCAACCGGCCCGGCTACAGCCGGGAACCATCCGGGTGATCTCCGCGCGCATGGATTATCGCCCCCCCGGCGCCAAATCGACGGGCGAGGTCCTGAACGACAACGAGTTGGCTTTCATATCCCGCTATGCGCTGGGCCGGGATTATCATAAGGTGATGCGCTCGCGCTTGAAAAAATTAGTCGATAAAATCGAAGAGGCCGCCGGCCCTTTCGGCTATCGCGTCTTCACCGACAGCGCCCCTGTACTGGAAAAAGCGCTGGCGCGCAACGCCGGGCTCGGCTGGATCGGGAAACACAGCAACCTGCTCCACCCCGACGCGGGTTCGTGGTTCTTTATCGGTGAAGTCTACACCGACCTGCCGTTGCCGGTGGACGACAAGTTCGATAAGGAACACTGCGGCGTCTGCCGGGCATGTATCGACGTCTGCCCAACCCAGGCCATTGTCGCGCCCTACCAGGTGGATGCGCGCCGTTGCATATCGTACTTGACCATTGAACTCCGCGGCTCAATTCCCGAGGAATTCCGCTCCAAAATCGGCAATCGCATTTACGGTTGCGACGATTGCCAATGGGTCTGCCCCTGGAATAAATACGCCAAAAACTCCGCCGAACCGGATTATGCAATCCGCCATGGGCTCGATAACGTGTCGCTAATCGAATGCTTCGCATGGAGTGAAGATGAATTCAATCAAAAAACCACCGGTAGCGCAATCAGACGCACAGGTTATGAATGCTGGCTGAGAAACGTCGCCGTGGCGCTGGGCAATGCCCCCACCTCCAGTGAAGTCATACATGCGCTCAACTCACGCAAGGATCACCCTTCTGCCTTAGTGCGCGAACACGTCGACTGGGCCTTGGCGCAACATCTTCAGACCCCCCGTTCCAGCGCCGCTTCGGCTTCTTCGACATAATCCATGTTGCAAGATTTTGCGAGACGGACTCAAACAGATGGCCAGTCCGGGTTCGGTGATATTAAGCCGAAACAAACGGCGGGCGCGCCTGACCCGCGTTTCTTGCGGTTGATTTTACTGAATGCAGGTTGTAGAATCGTTTGTAATTCGCACAAGGAACAGGTCGCCAGGCAACGGGGAGGAAGTCAGTCCGAAGGAAATTGCTTTGCTTAGTCCGAAACATGATGTGGGACAAAGACTACAGGAACATATTGCAGTCCTTATCAAGCGAGGATGTTGATGATAAACCGTTATGCCTGAATATATCATTGCCCCTTCGATACTGTCCGCCGATATGGCCCGGCTGGGGGAGGAAGTCGAGGACGTCCTGGTTGCCGGGGCGGATTACATCCACGTGGACGTGATGGATAACCATTACGTGCCCAACCTGACTTTCGGGCCGGTTGTCGTCAAGGCGTTGCGTGATTACGGCATTACTGCGCCGATGGACGTGCACCTGATGATAGAACCGGTTGACCGGATCATTGCAGATTTCGCCGGCGCCGGCGCCGACATCATCACGTTTCACCCGGAAGCGAGTCAACATATTGACCGTACCTTGCAACTGATAAAGGATAATCAATGTCAATCCGGCCTGGTATTCAATCCGGCCACGCCGTTGGACCACCTGCAATACGTCATCGACAAGATAGACATGGTGTTAATCATGTCCGTCAACCCGGGGTTCGGTGGTCAGGGTTTTATCCGTTCCGCCCTGGATAAATTACGCGCGGCGCGAAAAATCATCAACGCGTCCGGGCGGGATATTCGCCTGGAAATCGACGGGGGGGTCAAGGTGGAGAACATCGCCGGGATCGCGGCGGCTGGCGCGGATACATTTGTTGCGGGATCGGCTATCTTCAGCAGTAATAATTATTCCGAGGTCATCGGGAATATGAGAAAAGAACTGCGGGACGTTGCCGGCGTCTGAACCTGACCGGAAAACCTTATTCAACATGTTGCTGATGATCGACAATTACGACTCCTTTACTTACAACCTGGTGCAATACTTCGGCGAATTGGGTCAGGATGTGAGCGTTTACAGGAATGATCAAATTACCCTGGAGGAAATTCATGCGCTGGAACCGGAGCGCATCGTCATATCCCCCGGGCCTTGTACGCCGAACGAAGCCGGCATATCGGTCGCCGTTATCAACGAGTTTATCAATCAAGTGCCTGTCCTGGGTGTGTGCCTGGGCCACCAAAGCATCGGTCAGGCCCTGGGCGGGCGCATCGTTCACGCCAACAGTGTCATGCACGGCAAGACTTCCGATATTTACCATAACAGTTCGGACGTCTTTGCCGGCCTTGAAAGTCCGTTTGTCGCGACCCGCTATCATTCCCTGGTTATCGAGCGGGAAACGCTGCCCGACTGTCTGGAAATCTCGGCCTGGACGAGATCGAAAACCGGGGAAATCGATGAAATTATGGGGGTCAGGCATAAAGACTACCCTGTCTTCGGCGTACAATTTCATCCTGAATCGATACTGACCACTTTCGGCCATGACCTGCTGAAAAACTTTCTCGCCATCAACCTGCATTAACGGCCGGCATGGATATTCAATCGACGCTGAACAAAGTCATAAACAAAAACGACCTGTCCGCCGCTGAAATGCAGGCGGTGATGCAAAATATGATGTCGGGAAAAATGACCGACGCGCAGGTCGGCGGTTTCCTGGTGGCCCTGCGGATGAAGGGCGAGACCATCGAGGAAATCGCCGCCGCGGCCAGCGTCATGCGCGAGTTCGCCACCAAGGTACAGGTGGATGGGCCTCACCTGGTGGATATAGTCGGCACGGGGGGCGATGGCGCGCATACTTTCAACATTTCCACTACTTCGACCTTTGTTATCGCCGCGGCCGGCGGTAAAGTCGCAAAACACAATAATCGTTCCATCTCCAGCCGCTCCGGCAGCGCCGATGTATTGGAGCAGGCGGGTATCAAACTGGGTTTGAAACCCGCGCGCGTCGCTGAGTGCATCAACCGGGTCGGCCTGGGTTACATGTTCGCTCCGGCCCACCACCCTGCCACAAGATATGCCGCCGGGCCACGCAAGGAACTGGCCGCCAGGAGCATATTCAACCTGCTGGGGCCATTGACCAATCCGGCCGGCGTCAAGAACCAGCTCATCGGTGTCTGCCAGCCGGCGCTGCTGGATACATTCGCCCAGGTGATGCAACGGCTTGGCAGCCAACGCGCCATGATTGTACGCTCTCAAGACGGGCTGGATGAAATCAGCAATTCGACGCCGACCGACGTGGCGGAACTGAAAAACGGGCGCATCGAAACCGGTCAAATCACGCCACGCCAATTCGGCTTCAAGCCCGGCGCCCTGTCCGACCTGGTGGTCAACGGCCCGGAAGAAAGCCTTGCCGTCATGCTGTCCGTGCTCGACAACCAACCCGGGCCAGCCCTTGATATCGTCCTGCTCAACGCCGGCGCGGCGATTTACGTGGCCGATTTGGTGACCGACCTGGCCGCGGGTATCGAACTGGCCCGGCAGGTGATTGCCGAGGGTAAAGCGAAGCAAAAATTGCGGGAATTGACAGCCTTGACAAAGCAACTGGCAGCCGACTGAGGCAGTGGGGCACTTGGCTTGAACGCGCCCGACATCCTGAAAGAAATACTGGAGTACAAGCGGGGATTCGTTGCCGCAAGAAAATCAAAAATACCGCTGGCGCAACTGAAGCGGCAAATTGATGGCCGTGGTCCCGGCCCGGGATTTTATCAGTCCATCAGACGCGCCATTGACAACGGCAAGCCGGCGGTCGTTGCCGAGATTAAAAAAGCCTCGCCGAGTAAAGGGATTATCCGCAAGGATTTCGACCCGGCAATCATTGCCGAATCCTACGCTAAGGCCGGCGCCGTTTGTCTCTCCGTACTGACTGACGAGAAATTTTTTCAGGGCGCCGATAAGCACTTGGAGCAGGTTAGAGCCGTGACACAACTGCCGGTGCTGCGCAAGGATTTTATCATCGACCCTTACCAGGTTTATGAAGCAAAAGCCATCGGCGCGGACTGTATATTGCTTATCGTAGCGGCCTTGAGTGATGGCCTGTTACAGGAGCTTGCCGCTACCGCCGCTGAAATCGGTCTCGACGCGCTCGTGGAGATACACAACCGCGAAGAGCTCGAACGCGGCATGATGCTGCGCACGCCGTTGATCGGGATAAACAACCGAAACCTGCATACCTTTGAAACCTCCTTGCAAACGACAATAGGACTATTGCCGGATGTATTCCCGGACAGAACCATCATCACGGAAAGCGGTATACACAGCCGGGATGATATCGCGTTGATGCGCAAACATAATGTACACGCCTTTTTAATCGGCGAAGTTTTAATGAAAGCGGCGGACCCGGGCGGGAAATTACGAACGCTGATCGATGTCCCCGGCGCACGCCATGATACGGTTTAAAACGGCGGCCCGCATTTTACCACCCCGGATGATCTTAAAAGCCCGGACAGCAGGATCATGGAAAAGGCTATGTCTTTTATTAAAAATTGTCATTAATCAGTCATCTTTCTTTAAACCAAACAGTTCTTCCAATTGTTGTCTGGATTTTTCTGCCTGGGAAAGCTCGACATCCTGGCCGGTCGAATCATCGTCGCTTTCCAAGCCGAACAAGGCTTGCAGGTCGGACCTTGCCGCATTGGCCTCCGAGGCATCCCCGGGATTGCAGGCAGCGGGGTTCAATTCAAGATAATCACAAAAATTCGGCCTGTCCTTGTCCTTTACTTCATCGGCGATGGGCTCCCGGCATTTCTTCGCCACCCGTGGATCATAAAACCGGCACATCAAACAAACGTGAATGGCAGCATCACAGGCCTTGCAATGGGCGGTCCTGGACAACGGCATGATTAAATAATCCAGGCCGGCGCCGCATTTCCAGCATTGCAGGTCTTCGGGTTTAACCATCTCCTGGTATTGTCATTATGAAAATCAACTGAAGAATAACAATTTGACGATGAACAGCGTCAGCACGATATTCAATACCAATTTAACCACTCCCTCACCCTTGCTTACCTGGACCTGTGCGCTTAACCATGCGCCGATAGAATGGCCTATGGCCAGACTGATCCCTAAAACCCAGAAAATCTCCACCCGCCAGGCGAACACAATTAAAGCGGCTATGGTATAGGTTCCAACGATGAATGCTTTGTGCATGTTGACGCTGACCAGGTCCAAGCCAAGTGTTTTCTGCAAGAGCGGCATAAGCAGTAAACCGGCCCCGATCTGGATAAAACCCCCATAAAATCCCAGGATGAGCATAAGCGCATGGGCAAGCAGCAGGCGTTTCGGTTTTTCCGATGACACCTGAGCATGGGCCGCGCCTTCTCTTTTAATTATCATGCTCAACATAACGATAATCATGATCGCCGCCACGACGCGATTAAACCAAACGCCTTCGAGATGGGTTCCGCTGTAGGCGCCTATTACCGCCCCGGGGAGCGCGGCAAGGGCAAGGGTTAAACTCAATTTGAAATCGGAGTAGCCTTTCCTGAAAAACGTAGCGACTGCCGTAACCATCTGCGCAAGTATCCCAATGCGATTAGTGCCATTGGCGACAGGTCCCGGGACACCCATGAACAGCATGACCGGGATGCTCAACAGTGACCCGCCCCCCACCATGACATTCACGAAACCGACAACGATGCCGATGAGTAAAAACATGCCGTATTGCCAAATTTCCATCCCGCTCAAGGACCGATAATAAACGGGAATGCGAAATTGAAAATGCCGGCAAAAGACTTATCAAGCATTATTCCTGCCTCCCATAGTCTTTGAATTTTTCCAGGTTGATTTCCATTTCAGCATCATCTAATAATACCGGCGAACCCATCATCCGGCTAAGCGTGTACTGCCTGGCAAGTTCTTCCACAAGCTGCGCCAGCTTAAAGGCGGCAGCAAGGTTCTCACCCAACGCAATTACCCCATGATTGGCTAACAGGCAAGCATGACGACCCGCTAATGCAGCCAACGCATGATCGGATAATGCCTGGGTGCCGAACGTGGCGTATTCGGCGCAACGAACGGTCGTGCCACCGGCGCCGGCAACCATATAGTGAAACGCGGGGAGGTCCTGGCGGGTGCACGCCAGCGCCGTAGCGTAGGGTGAATGGGTATGAACAATGGCGCCGGCATCAGTCCGGTTGACATAAATATCCTGGTGGAACCGCCATTCGCTGGAAGGTATCAAATCACCTTCAGCCGCATTGCCGCGCAAGTCCATGCCGACGATATCAGCAGGTTTCAATATCTCATAATCCACGCCGGTCGGCGTGATCAAATAGCCCTGCTCAATCCTGGCGCTGAGGTTGCCGGCGGTACCGACGCCTAATTGATTTTCTTGCAGGGATCGGGCGGCAGCAATCAAGCTGTGGCGTAAATTCAAATGATCCATTGGCTTCCGCCCTCAGACATGAAAGTGAAACAACACGACGTCGCCATCGGCGACAATATATTCCTTGCCTTCCAACCGCCATTTACCTGCGTCTTTTGCGCCTTGTTCGCCCTTGCATTCGATAAAATCATCATGGCCGATGACTTCCGCACGAATAAACCCTCTCTCGAAATCCGTATGAATGACGCCGGCGGCCTGGGCGGCGTTGGCGCCCTTTCTGATAGTCCAGGCTCGGGCTTTTTTGTGTTCCGTCGTAAAAAAGGTATGCAAGCCAAGCAACTCATATCCTGCTCGAATCAAACGGTGCAACCCGGGTTCAGACAGACCCAAATCGCGCAGAAATTCCTTTCTGTCAGCCTCATCGAGCTCTGCCATTTCCGCTTCAATGGCGGCGGATATGACGAGGAGGCGGCAACCATCCGCCTCAGCCCGCTTCGTTAATGCCGCCAACCATCGATTGGATGCGGTACCAGCCTCTTCCACGTTGGCGATATACAAATTCGGCTTCGCTGTTAACAAGTGCAAGTCCTGCAGCATTTGCCGTTCATCCGGCTTTAACTGTAACGTCCTGACAGGCGCGCCTTCATCAATATGGGATAACAACATCTCGAGCAGGCGCTGCTTCCTGATTGCTTCCTTATCCCCGCTTTTTATCATTTTACCGGCCTTCTGCAAAGCCCGCTCCAGGGTCTCCTGATCAGCCAGGCACAATTCCGCGTTAATCACCTCGAGGTCGGCAACCGGGTCCACCTTGCCGTTGACGTGGACAATATTGTCATCCTCAAAACAGCGGACGACCTGGGCAATGGCGTTTGTTTCACGGATGTAGCCGAGGAATTGGTTGCCAAGCCCTTCGCCTTTTGACGCCCCCTTCACCAGGCCGGCGATATCAACAAATTCCACGTGGGCATAAACCACCTGTTCCGGCCTGACAATGGCGGCAATAGCCAGCAAGCGGGGGTCAGGCACGGGAACAACGCCGATATTGGGGTCAATGGTGCAAAAAGGATAATTTTCAGCGCCGACCCCGGCGCTGGTCAAGGCATTGAACAAGGTGGATTTACCTACGTTAGGCAACCCGACAATCCCGCATTTGAATCCCATTCTTTATTTCAAGTCATCAGCCAGGTCATGGCAGGGACGGGTTTCAAACCGGTTCCTGCCCTGTCCGGTCGGTTCCGGGTTGGTGTGCAGCCGGGTCATCGCCTTGTCGAGTTCACCGGCAAACAGCAGGGGCAATACCTCCATGCCTCTTTGTATCGCCGCGTTAATCAACCCCGCATCCTCACTGCCGGGACGACTTAATACGTGTGCCGTCACCCCGGTTTTATCACCCGGGTGACTCACGCCTATTCTCAGTCTCTGGTAATCCGCGGCGCCTAATTTTTCACTGATGTCCCGCAAGCCGTTGTGCCCGCCGTGACCGCCACCCTTTTTCAGTCGAATCGTGCCGACATCGAGGTCTATTTCATCATGGACAATTAATATGTCCGCACAATTGATATTGTAATAACCGGTGATGGCCTGAAGCGCGCGGCCGCTTGCATTCATGAAGGTTGATGGTTTAAACAGCCGGCAATCAATACCGGGGGCGGCGAGCCGGGTGAGTTCGCCGAAAAATTTTTTATCTGAGGTAAATTGACTTTGATACTGCTCAGCGATCCTGTCAACAAACCAAAATCCGACATTATGTCGCGTCGCCGAATAATCAGGGCCTGGATTACCCAGGCCCGCAATGAGTTTTAATCGAGTCGGCACGCGTGCCTGAATAAAAGATTATCCTTCCCTGCTGTCTTCGGTGGAAGATTGATCGGCCGCCGCTTTGTCCTCTGCCAAGGCTTCAGTAGTTTCCTCAACCTCTTCAGCCATATCTTCAGGTTCCTCCACTACCCTGGGCACATTCACGGATACTACCGGTCTCGTCGCATCGCCGCCGTGTTGCAACGCATAGAACTCCACCCCTTGCGGCAGTGTGATGTCACTGAGATGCACGGATTCACCCACGTCTATATCTATCAGGTCCACTTCAATATACTCCGGCAGATCTTTAGGCAGGCAACTTATTTCCAGCTCGGTCATGATACGACTCACGATACCACCGCCTGTCCTGACGCCAACACATTGATATTCGTTGAGAAAATGTATGGGAACCCGCATCGTGATTTTTTGTTTTTCGTCAATACGCTGAAAATCAACATGTAAAATATCCAGTTTGAAAGGATGTCTTTGTAAATCTTTTATTACCACCTTCTCACTTTCACCGTTGATGTTTATGGTCAGGATGCTGGAGTAGAACGCTTCGCGTTCCAATTGATGTAAAATCTCATCATGTGACAATGAGATGGACTGCGCCGCTTTTTTCGTCCCATAAACAACGCCGGGGATTCTGCCGGAACGACGCAGACGGCGGCTTGCGCCCTTCCCCACGTCGTCTCGCGGTTCTGCATTAAGTTCATGTGCTTGCATTTTACAACTCCTGTGTTTCTATTAAGGGATACGTTCACGGGGGCTTGCCCCGCGAGCAGGAAATCGGGCCGGTCGCTTCAATCTATGAACATCGAGCTCAGTGATTCTCCCTCTGAAATCCGACGAATGCTTTCTGCCAGCATCGTGGCAACACTGAGCTTACGGATTTTATTACATTCAGCAGCTGTTTCACTCAAAGGGATTGTATCGGTTATCACCAACTCATCTAATTTTGACGCGTTGATATTATCCAGCGCCTTGCCTGACAACACCGGGTGTGTACAGTATGCAACCACTCGTGTGGCGCCGAAATCTTTCAATGCGCTCGATGCGCTGCATAGCGTGCCGGCTGTATCCACCATGTCATCAACAATGATACAAGTCCTGTCACTGACGTCACCGATGATGTTCATCACCTCGGACTCATTCGGGTTTGGCCGCCTTTTATCGATAATGGCCAAATCCGTATCATCCAGTCGTTTCGCTATGGCGCGCGCCCTTACCACGCCGCCCACGTCGGGTGACACGACGATTTGCTTTTCATACTTGTGTTTCCATATATCACCCAACAACACGGGCGAGGCATAGACATTATCCAACGGCATATCAAAAAAGCCCTGGATTTGATCAGCGTGAAGATCTACCGTCAATACCCTGCTTATGCCAGGTACGCTTATCATGTCTGCCACGACCTTCGCCGTTATCGGCACCCTGGCAGACCTCGGCCTGCGGTCCTGGCGGGCATAACCCATATATGGGATTACCGCGGTAATCCTGGCTGCCGACGCTCTTCTCAACGCATCAGCCATGATCAGCAATTCCATTAAATTATCATTGGCAGGCATACATAAAGATTGCAGTATGAATACATCGCGCCCGCGGACGTTTTCTGCGATCTCAACCATGACTTCACCGTCACTGAAGCGTCCCACATTGATTTTGCCCAAGGGCAAATTCAAGTGTCCGGCAACTTCTGCTGACAATCCCGGATTGGCGTTGCCGGAGAACAGTATTACATTAACCAATGACATTGTTTTCTTTGCTTACTGTGTGGCTGGGGCGCCAGGATTCGAACCTGGGAATGCAGGGATCAAAACCCTGTGCCTTACCACTTGGCCACGCCCCACTCTAAAATAAGAAAATATCAACAGACTCCCGTATAACGTTGATCTTGAAAAAGTAGTTTCAACGAAGAACTGCCGCCGAAGCCTGAAGTATACCACACGTAATAAAGGGCAAAATGATTAAAATCCAAGCGCCGGACCTACTGTCTGAAAATGACTGCGCCGGGCTAAGCCTGGCTGGCTAAAAGCGGGGAGCGGTTGCATCCCCTGGCTATAAATCCCCGCCACTTTTTCGGTAATTCGGCCAAGATACCCCTTGCTTCGTCTTTTTCCTCAAATGCGGAGAATATACTTGCCCCGGCGCCTGACAATTTCGCCTCGGCGCGTTCATTGAGCCAGTCCAGCGCCGCGCTCACTTCCGGGCAGGCTTTTCGGACAACCGGCTCGCAATCATTCCGGCAGTTCCCCTCGAGGAAGTCGCGCATTGTGATCGCCGGTGTATTGCGCGTTAAACCGGGGGCGTTGAATACCTCCGCGGTGGCGACATGACGGTTGGGATAGATCAGCAAATACCAGTTTTCCGGCAGTTCCACAGGTTCCAGGCGCTCTCCCACGCCCTCCGCCCAAGCGGCAAACCCGTGTATGAATACCGGAACGTCAGCCCCCAAGGTCAAACCTATCCCGGCCAATTGCCCGGTTGACAAACCTGTTCCCCACAGGTGATTCAATGCTGTCAGGGTCGTCGCCGCATCCGAGCTGCCGCCACCCAACCCACCACCGATGGGTATTTTTTTATTCACGTGAATTTCCGCGCCCCTGGAATGACCGCTGATCTTTTGCAGCGCTTTGGCCGCCCTGAAGACCAAATCTGTCTGCTCCGGTACCTGGGCATAATTGCGTTCACACCTGATCCGGCCATCCCCGGTCACGGAAATCCGTAATTCGTCCGCCAGGTCTAAGAACTGAAATACTGTTTGCAGCAGGTGGTAACCATCATCCCGGCGTCCGATGATATGCAGGAAATGGTTTATTTTCGCCGGCGCCGGCCAGTATTGCGCCGACATCAGGGTAAATTCCACTCTCTTATCGACACGCGGATACGAATACGATCATTCTGCAGGTCAAGTTTGCCCGGCATACTGTGTCCGTCAACCTCGACATAGTTTTTGTATCGTATGGACCAACCGGCCTGGTTCAATGCGCTCAGCCTGTTTTCCTCATCCAGCAATAACGTATCGACGTGAAACGCCGGCGCCGGAATCCCTCTCACCCAGTAAGCCAGGCCGGAGACAGGTAGCCACCAACCCAGGCGTTGTCGTAAAAGGGTCCCCGCGTCTTCAGCCCGTGAAATGTGATTTTCCGGAGTGCGCAGCAATACCTCATTGCCGCCGCCAATCAACTCATGAGTCCCGCCGCCGAATGGCGTAATCACACGTATTTGATATTCATCTTTATGCTGCGTCCAGCGCAAGGAGGCCGAGCCTGAATTGTTGCCTGCCCTCACTGCTATTCTTGCCTTGATATCCCAACCTTCCACCAGCATTAATTTATCCTTACGCGTTTCCCACGTTGGTCTTATTTTGTCTTCGATGGGCGCCCGGACACAAGCCGACAACGCGAACGCCAGGAAAATGAAAAGAAAAACACGACAGAAACCGCTCATTATTTCCCTGAAACCGGCCCGGTGGTTTCCCCGTGTCCCCGGTTAAAAAGCTTCAGGGATTAAAACGTTGAATGACATCCAACAGGCGGGCGTCTTCAGGCGTTAGTTTCAAGGCTGATTCCCAAACCTCCCTGGCCTCGTCCCGGGCGCCGTTTACCCACAGCACTTCCCCCAGGTGGGCGGCGACTTCCGGGTCTGCTCTTAAACTCATCGCCTTCCTTAAATAATCAATCGCCTCATCCAACCGTCCCAGCCGATACAGGACCCAGCCCATGCTGTCTAAAATATAAAACGATGGGTTGATTTCCAGGGCTTTCTTGATTAATTCGTAGGCTTCATCGTACCGATCGGTAGCATCAGCCAGGGTGTATCCCAGTGCATTCAAGGCTTGGGCATGGTCTGGTTCATGTTCGAGTATTGTTCTCAGGTCAGCCTCTAATATATCCAGTCTGCCGATTTTTTCCGCGGCCATGGCCCGGGCGTAAAGCAGGTCGGCATTGTATTCATTCTCCAGGGCTTTATCATAAACAGCAATGGCATCAGCGTAGCGTTTTTCCCCTAGCAGCAACTCACCCTCCGCCTGGATCAAAATTATCGCCTGCTGGTCCCCCTGGGTCCGGATCAAATTGAGATGGGCGCGCGCCTCCTCAACTTTCCCCTTCTTTGCGAGCAGCAGGGCAAGTTTAACTTGGGCATCAAAATAATTTTCGCCTTTATGCACGCCTTGATACCAGGCGCTTGCCTCATCATAGTCCTGTCTTTCTTCCGCTATGCGTCCTAAATAATAATTGACGGTATCAGTCAGCTTTCCCTGTTCCGATAACTTTTTAAAAAAGGTTTCAGCATCCTCCAGCCGGTTGTCTTGCAGGTGCAACAAGCCCAGCGTATACAACACGTCACTGTTATCCGGCGCCTGGACGGAAAGCAGCTCGAATTGATGCCGCGCTTCATCAAATCGCCTGACATCCGTTAATAATCTTGCGTATGCCATTCTCAGGGCAAAATCATCCCCTTCGCGTTTTGCCAGGTTCTGTTCCAGCCATGCTATTGCCTCCTGTTCCCGGTCCAACCGCTGCAGGATGGAAATATAACTGAGCGCGGCATTATCATTTCCCGGGGTCAGGGCAAGTGTCTTTTCAAGCAATTCCCGCGAGCGCTCCAGGTCACCCAGCCTGGCGGCGACGTGGGCGAAGGCATACAGGGCTTCGGCGGAGTTACTACGGGAAGAAACCAGGGTCTCCATAACAGCCAACACCGCTTCCCGGTCTTTTTCCTGACCTAACATGTTGGCGATCATCCATAACTTCTGGTCTATCTCTCCATTCGAATAATCAAAAATATCTTGCAAATGCGCCACGGCCTGTTCCAGGTTGCCGGCGCGCAGCTGCATCACCGCCAATACCTGGTGCGGGTCGGGATTACGCGGGTCAAGCTCCACCCATAGCCGGGCCGCCGCCAATGCGGCGTCATCGTCGCGGGCATAAACCGCGATGCGGGCAGCCCGCTCAACGATCTTGGGGTCCCTGGTTGAACGGGCCAAATCCAGGTAATTTTCCACCGAGATATCCAGCCTGCCCTTTTGCCCGGCAAATTCTGCGACTAATAATTTGTAGAGGATGTCCTCTGTCAGCGCTATTTTCGGACGAACGGGTTCGATACGGCTGATCTTCGGCGTGGCTTCCACTTCCTCATTAACGGCCTCAGGTTCGACAAGCTCGTTCACCCCGGCCGACTTCTCCGCCGTGGTAGCGCAAGCCACCATTGAAAGCGCGATAACGCCCGCCGCCACAAATCTCAGGACGGGGCTGAGCGACTGCAATTTCAGATAATCCGGCATTCTCCTGATTATATCTTGAAATGAAAATACGGCAAGAACCTGTCCAGGTCCAAATTATCGAAGGCGCCCGAAACGCCGAAGCCATTGGTATGGGTTTGCGCGGCGGGGCCGTCGCCTTCGCTTTCCGAGTATTCATAGCGCAGGATCAACTCGGTGCGCGCATCAGGATTCCACGTTAAAACGGGGCGCACCCTGGTTTGCTCAATGGCGCCGAAATCATCGCCGTCAAACTCATTTTCAAACCAACCCTCGTCATTGTTGTAGTAACTTGTCATTAGCGGAAAATTCTTTGCTGTCAATGAGTTACCATGATCATATCACTTTATTGCCATCCCGGTTTGAAGTGTGAAATCATTTCTTCGCCTTCACTCCCTTTCAAACTTCACACTTTATGACCCAGCGCATCCATTGGCGCGATATGCGGGTTAAATCGCCAATTCAAGCAGTGGAATCAGGCATCGAGCGATCCGTCCCCATGAGATTGAGCAGCGACCGTCCCGAAGTCCGCAGATAGACCCAATCACTGACCCGCGGCAACCAGGCCCCGCGCATACTCGTCCGGGTGGCCCTATGATACATGAAGCCGAGGTAGATACTGCGGACGACCAGGCCAATCGTCAGGGCCAGGGCGGCGCCCGCCAAACCCAGGCGCGGATAAAGCGCAAAGAATGAGCCGACGTTCGCGCCCAATCCCAGCCAGCTTGCCCACGAACAGGCCCCCGGGCGGTTTGCGCCGGTAAAATAGGTTTCGAATATCCTGGAAGCGGCCTCTGCAAGCATCCCGGGCGCGATGAGCCAAATCAGCGGGACTACCGGCAGGAAGGCTTCCGAAAGCAAGAGTCGAACCAGCGGCGGACTGACTGCTAAAAATGCCAGGAGAGCGAACCCGGTTATCCAGCAAGTGAGGCGCAGGGATAATTGGAACAGTTCAACGCGTTTCTCCACGTTTCCGGCGACCCGGGGATACAGTATGGTTCCCACCGCGCCTGAGATGATATTGCCTTGGAACATCAGCGCGCTCGCCGCCGCAAATATGCCAATGTCAGCCGGGCCCGCTACCGCGCCGAGGAGCAGGATGCCGGAGTATGGGGTGATATAGCTTCCCATTTGCGCAAGGTGGTATCTCGAGCCGTAACTGATAATAAGAAAAAAACCGGTGGCGGACGGCAATTCCGCCACCAACCCGCAATGCCGGCGGAGGTGCCAGAGGCAAGCGGCAATCATGCCCACATAGGCGACGGCCAACGCCATGAGCGCTCCCTCGACGCCGAGTCCAAGCCCCCAGACAAAACCTGCCAGTCCAAGCGCAATGAGGAATGAGCGAAGCAGTGAGCAGGTTGCGAGTCGCGCAAAGCGCCGGAGGCCGGCAAGCTGCGCTTCGAGCGCCACCCACCAGGAAATCAGCGGGATTAACACCAGCGCCAGGTAGAACGAACCCGTGTCTGCCTTCTGAAAAAAGTCCAGACCGCTGCCGAGCAAGGGCACTGCCGCCGCAACTGCCAGTCCGCTTGCCAAAAGGCAGGTGGTCAACGTCAGGATGACGCCCTGGGACAGACTGAGCTGTTTCGTCACCACAAAATACTGCGCGCCCTTATCGGCGCTGAGACCGAAGAAGATGCCGATCAAAATCGCGAACGTCGTACACACTGCGTAGGCTCCTCGTCCCTCGGGCAGGAGCGTATAGGCCAGCAAGCTTTGGACCAGGACGCCGAAAAAAAGAATCCCCACCCTGGTCGCTATGACGATTCCGGCTTCCTGGCCGGCGGTGGTAGTTGGTCTCTGCATTATTTCATTTACGGGTCATTCTGCCACGTTGAAGAGCAACTCCGGTTTCCCGACCTGGCCTTCGTCGGGACTGAACCGGCTGGCGCGGATGCGGCTGATGGCATAGTCGGGGAGGGCCGCTGACGCCAGGCATTCCCCGTCGAATGGCACGCCGCTCAAGTCAAAATTAACTGTGATTGTATCACTTTATTGCCGTTTCGCATGTCAGCTGTCAAGGTTCAGAAACATGCGAGACATTGCCTCATACCGACTTGTCGGCATGAGGGCGGCCACCTCGTTGTGTCCGCAGGGGCAGGCCCCGTGCCCACCCTGGGTACGAGCGCCCACGGGGGGTTGGTCCAATGATGATGGTTATCCACCCTTGCCGTTGTGGAACCTGTCCCAGGTTTGTTTCATGTGTAGTGAACCAGGACATGGGGATAGACATCCCCTTTGCTGTGTAGTATCGTAGCAGCAGGTTAAATCCTTATGAATGGAACACAGGTCAAGCCAGTAAACATGGTGCTTAATCCCCTGTCGCAGTTAGAAACAGGACAAAAGAGCGTCGCGATATGAATGTTGAGAATCAGCAAACCTCGAAATCCGGCGACTTATTCCCTCCCCTGTCAGTCATCATCCCGGCTCGTAACGCCGAGGCGACCATCGGGCAGGCCTTGGACGCAGTGCTGGCGCAGGATTATCCGGGTTCGGTAGAGGTGATCATCGCTGACGGTTCCGATACGCCGGTCATGGCCGAATTGGTTCGACGACTATACCCGACGGTGCGGCTGGTTCCCAACCCGGAGCAACTCGTCGGGTTCGGGTTCCACGCGGCGCTTCAGGCGGCAACCGGGAAGGTCATTGTGCGGTGTGATGCCCATACGTTTTTCCCGGCCGGATACCTGCGCCGCGCGGTCGAAACGCTGAAAAGAACGGGAGCGGGAAACGTCGGCGGGCGACAACGGCCGGTCGGGACCACGTTCTTCGAGCGGGCGGTAGCGGTCGCAATGACCACGGCGATTGGCACGCCGGGCGCCCACTACCGGCTTGGCGGCGCTGAGGGACCCACTGACACCGTCTACTTGGGCACATACCGGCGCGAAACGTTGGACGCGACGGGTGGTGTTGACCCTTTCCTGATTCGCGCTGAGGATTATGAACTCAACTGGCGGCTGCAGGAACGCGGGGAATTGGTGTGGTTCGACCCCGACCTCGAGGTGCTCTACCAACCCCGCAGCACGTTGCGGGCGCTCGCCTCACAGTACTTCGATTACGGCCGGTGGAAGCGAGTGGTGCTGCGCCGCCACCCGGCTGCGTGGCTGCCTCGACATTTAGCCGGCGCGCTACTGACGCTGGGGTTGGCGATCTCGGTGTTTCTGACCCTGGCCGGCGCTTTATGGGCGACCGCATTGCCGCTCGCTTACCTCCTTGCCTTGGCAGTCGGTTCCCTGGTGGTCGGAATCCGGCGCCGGACGCCCTCCGCGTGCCTTCTCCCGTTGGTCCTCGCGACCATGCATTTGAGTTGGGGAATCGGTTTCTTCCTGCCTCCCCGGGTTGGTCAGGCCGAACCGAAGGCAACGGTTTCCGGGCATCAGGGCGAACGCTCGGAATAGGCAATATGCGAAAACCCGGTAGATGCGAGTGTTGAAAACCAGCGCTGAATCGTCATGAAGATCTCGATTATCACCCCTGTACTGAACGACCCTCGGGTGGCTCGGGCGCTGGATTCCATCATTTCACAGCAACACGAGCACGAGGTCGAACTGGTCGTCATAGACGGAGGTTCCACTGACGAAACGCTGAACGTGCTGGAAGGATACAAAGACAACATTGCCGTGCTGGTGAGCAAGCCCGATGGTGGTATTTACGATGGCATGAACAAGGGTATCGACAAGGCCACCGGCGAAGTAATTGGTATTCTCAACGCTGACGACCGTTACAGTGGTCCCCTGGTCATCCGTGATGTCTTGCAGGCATTCAGCGACGAAAAGACCGATGCCTGCTACGGAAACCTGGTCTATACCAACGAGGCCGGCAAAGTAGTTCGATATTGGAAGGCCGGCTCTTTCCGAAGGATGAACTGGTATTTCGGCTGGGCGCCGCCGCATCCGACATTCTTCGTGCGCAAGTACGTCTACGACAAGTATGGCGTGTTCAACTTGGGGTTTCCGGTCGCCGCTGACTATGAGCTGATGCTGCGTTTCATTCTCAAGCACAAAATCAACGTGCAATACCTGAACCAGGTGCTGGTGAACATGGCGCCTGATGGCAATGCCACCAAATCGATAGCGAATATCCTGAAGGCGAAACCTGAATTGTCCCGTGCGTGGCGGCATAACCAGCTCAGGGGTGGCTTGTTTGTCCCCGCCCTGAGACTGGCCGGGAGACCACTCCAATTTATTCCCCCCCCCCCCCCCCCGATGATTCAAGCTGAACGGCCTGATAAAACGCGGGGTTTTCGTCCCGTTCACAGGCGAGGCAAAGGATGAAGTTTGAAAGGGGGGTGAGGGTAAAGAATTGATTTCAAACTTCGCACTTCAAACTTTAATGACTCAGCGCATTCATTGGTGAGATGTGCGGGTCAGAGGTGGTCAGCATGTCCGTTTTCGGCAGCGTCCTTGAGAAGCGCCAGAGTCTTATCGGCCAGATTGCTCGTCACGAAGCGCGGGTTGGCGCCCTTATCCAGACGTTCGGCCTTAGCCACCACCCGCCGGAGGAGCGTTCAATTCGCCTATGATTTTTTCCACGCTGGCTTTCGGCTCGGTCACGTCAAACGGAAAGCAAAACAATGATAACTTATCATCAAACTTGTACCGCAACGTCCCCTGAAACTTCTTCGTCTTGGGGTAAACAAGCGCAACTTGCTTGCAACCATGCTTTTTCCCGTATGCGAACAACTGGTACATATCGGCCTGGCTAATGTCGTGTTTCCGATCGTTGCCATTTTCATTGATACGTTTCCATTTCGTGTCGAGAATAATCGTTTCCTTCCCCCTCTCCAAACGGATGTCTGGTTTCAACGCGAAGGCTTTCTGCCCGTTAATTTCAGCAAGATATTTTTTCGCCTGCTGTACATAAACTGAAAAATCTTCCTGATACCGGCGGAAACACGACGCGACAAAACTTTCAAACACTTCCTCCATCGGAAACAACAGGGACTGGTTGACGTGTTTGCCGGCAAACGTGGTTAGACCATGATTGAAGAGAAACAGCCTGACCCACTGCATCACTGCATCGTAATGCTGCATTGAGCGGTCCACCCGATGCCGCTGCCAGTCGTTTTCGAGTCGCGTTGACTCCGGGACGTCGGCAAAACAGATACGCAACTGGTGCAACAATTGTTGATTTTTCGGCTCCCGCGCAAAACCGATCAGTTTTTGAATCGCGCTGTGAATCAGACGATTGGCCGGACGGTCGGTGGTAAATTCATCATAGCCGACGTAAAATCGCGCCTGGTTAGTCGAATTTTCCCGAATATGCTGCGGAAACAGTATCCGCCCGCGCAGGCAAGACAAGTTGTCTTCAACCGGCTGATAATGGCGGGCAAGTCCGCGTTGCGCCAACAGAACGAGATTATTCAGAAACAGCCAGACAAATACTTCCAACATATTGAACCGTTGCATGGCCATTATGCCGCTCTCGGGGAGTTGCGCCCATTTGAACCCGCGCCAAGCGCGTAGCATATTGAGAAAAACCCGCCGGTTGTTTTCCTTGTCCTCAAAAAAATCCACCTTCGGCAGAATTTCCAACACGGTTCGTTTTCGGGTTTCGATAACGCCGACGTAGTTTTGAGCATAGAGTTGGTTGTTTCTCAACACCAGGACGGCGGGCCGGGATTTGTCCCGCCTGTCAGTTTGATTCTCAAGGGCAAATTCTTCCAGGTCTTGTATTTCATCTTTGCTGAGACCTTTCAGTTTTTCATATTCCCTGACGACGACGGGTTCTTTTCTATTGACGGGCACGATCATATGCCCTGTTCGGTTTCAGCAGTTTCAGCTTCTGCGGCATCGGGCTTTTGTTTGGCTCCCTCATTGTAGATTGTTTTGTATTCTTCAGGATCAGTCCACCCCGGTTCACTAAAAGACAGTAACTCATATATTTTACGGTCGCTGTCCACCAGGCCGGACTTGAGGAGAGCGCTGTCTTTAATAGTTTCATCTTTGACAAAGCCGTTCTGGTTTAGCGTCCAGTCGATTTTTTCCCAGTGATCGTAAAAATATTCCTGCAATAACGGTATGACTTTGTTTTGAAAAGCTTTTTTCAGATCTTCGATATCCTCGACATCAAGGAAATAACTGTGTCCGATCTGATGGTCCCGGTCGAGCAGAACGGTAATCCGTTTATTCATTGCCTCCAGTAACTTCTGGCAATCCACGCCCTCGATAGCCTTGCTGAAAAGCTCCGGTTCCGGCATCATTTCGACAAATTCAAACCGCCGCCGGAGCGCCGTGTCCAGCAATGCAATCGAACGATCTGCGGTATTCATCGTGCCGATGATATACAGGTTATTCGGCACGCCGAATTCATCGCCGGAGTAGGGCAGTTTCGCCGTCGTCGCATCGCCCTCTCCGAGACGCTTCGACGGTTCAACCAAGGTAATCAACTCCCCGAAGATCTTCGCAATGTTCCCGCGGTTGATCTCATCGATGATCAAGACATAATTCCTCTCTGACGAGCTTGGTTCAGACGCCCGGTCGGCAATCGCCTTGAAGATGCCAGCCCTAAGCTCGTATCGGATGCCCTTTTCATTCCCATCTTCCCCTTTGGCACGGATGCCGTTTTCATTCCCGTCTTCCCCTTTGGCAAGCACGGGGCGAATTCCTTCTATAAAATCCTCGTAGGAAAAGTTCTGATGAAAGGTAACCATTTCTATCTGATCTTTCTCTTTCAGTTTGTTGAATCTTTCCTTGGCTGCTTCGCGATCTTCTTTGAGCTTGTCGACAGAAACACCTTCAATGATTGTCAGCGCACGGTAGGTGGTATCCCAGGTTTTGCCGGTACCCGGCGGACCGTACAGGATCTGATTCAAAGGATGTGTCATAGTTTTATTCAAGTCATGGTCAGGGGTTGAGTTGGAATCGTGAGCGCTCTCCTTTCCTGTTCCGGCGGACTTCTTCACTCTATCGATAAAATCCAATGCCCGTTTGTAGCCATCAGCTTGAGAGAAGTCTTTAAGGGTGGCATCGTGAGCACGATCAAATCCTAGCAGAGGGGCCGCGTCCATAAAAACCCATCCCCACTCATCGGTATCATCGGTATCATAAGCACGAGCAGGTCCTGGCACTTTGGACAGTTTAAGTTCTTGCTCTGACTTGTTTATCCATGCAACATGGATGCGGCTGCTTTTGTCTGGCCCCCCACCAGAATCGTAATCATTAGCGAGCACGATGCCGATAGCCCTGCCTTTATGCCCTGTCCGAACCAGGATGATATCCCCTTTCTTTGGTTCGGTAACCGGGTAGTAGTAGCTCTCATCAGCACCAACCAGATTCTCAGCCTCAACCCGAGCCCAGTAATTCCGGGGTTGTACTTCTCCCTGCCAACGGGTAAAGACAAAATTATTTTTCTCAAAAGCGTCATCACCATCGCTCCAGAAGTCTCCTTTACCTTTACCTTCACCTTCATATACATGGGTAGATACTTGAAAAGTGGCTATATTTTCTTTATCGGTGCGTTTTTTCAGCAACCAGAGGGCAGTATTGATCTCATAGAGCTCACATCCGGGAAAGGTGTGGTTGAATTTCTTCATCAGTTCCTGATAGTAATCCCGACCATCTTTTCCTCTCATCCGCTTCTTTATCTCTTTGAGATTGGGTAAACCCATGTACTCAGAAGCAAAACAGGTTTGATCGTCAATCGGAAGAAAGTGCTTGGGATTTATTAAAAACAAGCACTGGGTGAGTTTTGTAACATCGACATTATTCCCAGGTTTCAGCGCAGCTTTAAAGTCTTCCTCTGCTAAATTCGGGTTTTTTTGCGTTGATTGTCGGAATATTTTCCAGAACAAATCAGGGTTCCCGGTACCCTTACCTAGATGGAACAAAGCATTTCCTAAAAACTTTGGAAAAATAAACAAATCCTCATTCTTTGTGTCTGGAAGAGGGGATTTTATCTCAAACTCTCCGTGAACCTTTTTATACACAGTTTTCCGTTGGTTTATTGTGCTTTTGCTCGCCAAGAAATATAAAAATGAAAATGGGTCTATATTTTCATCTCCATATTTAAGAAGTGATTTGCTTTTTACCCAATCCACCCGTTTGGCTTTCTCTATCAAGTATTCAGGTCCGCCATCAGCAATTTTCCCAGCCAACTCCTCGAACCAGTGAGTCCACTTATACATTTCTTTCAAGTTATTTCTCCAGTGTGCGACGGTATTAGCATTCGCCAATACAAGTCTTTATTCAATCTATCTCGTCCGTATCTGAGCGGGGCATTAACTGTCGCCTCGCTAAATTTCCGGATAACCCCTCGCAGGCAGGAGGCGACCGCGAAAGGAAAGGGGTGTTTCCCCGGTTCAGTTCTGGCGCTCCAGCGCCGCGATTCGGTCTTCCAGCGGGGGATGGCTCATCAGGAAGCGGCGCAGGCCGGTGGGGCGGGCGCCGGCTATGCCGAAGGCGGCAAACTCTCCGGGCAGGTCTTCCTGTCTGTCGCCTTGCAACCGGCGCAGGGCGGCGATCATCTTGCCGCGGCCGGCCAGTCGGGCGCCGCCCGCATCAGCGCGAAATTCCCGCTGACGGGAAAACCACATGACGATGAAGGAAGCCAGTATCGACAGGAAAATCTGCGCGACGATGGAGGCAATGAAGTATCCGATCCCCAGGCCGCGCCGGTTTTTCAGCACTACCCGGTCAACGAAGAAGCCCACGAGGCGAGACAGGAACACCACAAAGGTATTGATGACGCCCTGCAACAGCCCCATGGTGATCATGTCGCCGTTCGCCACGTGGGCCACCTCGTGCGCCAGCACCGCCTCGGCTTCGCCCCGGCTCATCTGGCGCAGCAGGCCGCTACTCATGGCTACCAGGGCCTTGTTGCGGTTCATGCCGGTGGCAAAGGCATTCACCGTCTCCGAGGGGAAAATCCCCACTTCAGGCATGCCGATACCGGCCTCGTCCGCTTGGCGCCGGGCGGTTTGCAGCAACCACCGCTCAGTCTCGTCGGCCGGCTGGTTGATGACCCGGACTCCCATGAGGCACTTTGCAGACCACTTGGACACCGCCAGGGAGATGAAGGAACCACCAAAGCCGATCACCGCGGACATCACCAGCAGCGCAGACAGGTTCAAGTCCACGCCGTTACTGGCGAGGATACCCTCGATGCCGAAAATCTGAAATACGATACTGATCAGCGCGATGATCGCGATATTGGTCGCCAGGAAAAGAAAGATTCGCGTCATCAGTTTCAGCCCCGGAAAGTTTCAACGGATAAACAACCAGGAATGGCATCTTGTCTCTTCGCCCTCAACTCATCCATCGTGGCGCCCTGGGAGACACAACCGGGAATAGACGGGATCCCTGCCCAAAAACCACCTTCTTCAGCTTTGTGAACGACTACTTTGATCTTCATGAGTATGCCTTTTTATTAACACGCCGACATTCTAATCAACCAGAAAAGCCGGGGCAAATTTCTGCCTGAGCCCCCCAGGCTTTTCTCCAAGACGTCAAAATTTTAACGTGCGCCCTCCTGACAACTAGAGCTGGCTCACTCCAATTAATTTCAGTATAATTTATCTTGAGAAAATGACAGATGAGAATTACCTATGCTCTACTCAATTGACAATGAATCTTACATTAAGAAAATTCCTCATATAGTGGACTATAATCGCTGGCGGACAAGAATAAGTGACGATGATTATCAAGCAATCCATGATGAGTTGCATTCGCGTATGTCCGTCTCAAAAATCGAGACATCAAGCTGGATACCGGGGAGAAACTGGAACGGCACAGTATTTCAGCCGATATATGATGCTTGTGAAAGTGATGAAAACGCTTCGGCGAAATTCTTTGGCTTAATCCTCTGGCATGCAGTCATGGAACATGACAAAACTTGGAGCTTCGGTCGTTATCGGCTTAATGATATACCCATTGAAGGTCTCACGTACTTCGAAATCACAATTCCCTAGCGGGCATAAGCCCGGACCTTATTGTTGAGAAGCCCGTACGGTTTTGGTCGGCGGGCTTCGGTACTATGTAGCGATGAGGCCATGTCGAGGTAAACAAGACAGCGGGCCACTGCTATTCGGGATAGCAAGTGATAACAGTCCGGTCTTTAATGCAGTAAGTGGCTTCGTTGGTTTTGATCTTGAATTTGGTATCGCCGGCAAAATCAACCACCTTTCGTACGGAGGGCATATCCAGAGATTTTTTAATATGTCGGCGGATTCCTTCGACGTCAATGCCTTTGACCCGTTCCAAGTGTCGCAATACCGCATGATCGGTGACTTCCATCGGTCTCATCGTTCATCTCCTTCGGGGTCTTTTGAGGCTTCTATCAAACCCGCGATCCCCATCAAACTGTCACTTAGTCTGCTTTCAAGCCACGCGACGCGCTTGTCCTTCGCTTCCTCTGACATGAGCCCCTCGGGAATCTCAGATAGGCGTACATCGCCAAAGTCCAAAGCCAATCGAGCGCGAATGGATCCGCCTGTGATTTCGTCCAGATCGTCACGGAAAAGGTTGTGAGGTTCCATCCCCAAAAATTCATCGGGGTGGGGGTTAAAGGATTCAAGCCAGAAATTAATTATGCCGGGAACCTCAAGATCGGCCGCGAACTTGAACAGGTAATTATAAAACGGAGTAACATCAAACAGGGCATCATCTGGGAAAAAGCATCCAGCAGAGCCAGAAAATCCTTTGTCTCTCACTACATCGCCGAGGAGATCCGCCTTATCAATGGACTCCTGCTCTGTTTCGTAACCTGCTTTGACTTGGTCCAGACAATACGCGAAATAGAGATGACTGTATGTTTTTCCAAGTTCACTCAGACAACCTGCCGCCTCCTTTACTTCCTTGAGCTTTTGCCGACGCCATGCAAGACTCCCTTCGGCCAGCAACACAAACAAGAGGGGCGCCCAATTGATGAGGTGTCTGGCACTCAAACCATAACGGCGCTTCACTAAATCGTATTCGAGCCGTCTTTGCGGACTGATCGTGCTGCTGATTTGGACAGATGTGGTTTCGGCTTCGGGCCGACCGTCGGGAAGTGGTTTATCGCCGGTAAGTATCCCGATCTCGACATTCAAGGCTGCAGCGAGTCGCGTGACAGTGTTCTCGCGCCCAGTTCGGCTTTTTCCCGCCTCGATCCGCGCAATCTGCCGGGCTGAAACCCGGGACTTGTCTGCAAGGTTCTTGCGGGACAATCGGAGCCTGGTGCGCAATGTCTTAAGGCGTTCTGGATCGATCTTCATGGAATTTTCCTCAATTAATAACTCGTATTCTGATTATAGCCTATTAAATAATGAAAAATAGATGACATTATGAAAAATAATCATGACATTTTAATTTTATTATATGATATCTATATATAAAAGGCATAATATATGATGACACGAGAATGGAACTGATGGTGGCGTGAGACAAGACGCGAAACAGCCGCTTTGCTGCCTCACTGTGAATCAAGCGTTGTACAGCATGAAGAAGGACTGTCAGCGATCTCGACCGTCGTTTGAACCTGACTCGGGCGCCACAAGCGGGGAACAGTGGCAACGACAAGCTTGATCGACTATGGCCTCAAGACGGTTGGAGAATCGACGAGGTTCCGGCGCTCTTCAGGCAGTCGCTGAACGATCTTTTGTTTGCAATATTCAAGTATCGTCTTCCGGGCCGGAGCTTGCGATCAGCAACAGGATTAATGATCCTGCCAGGGCCGATAGCAGGGACCCGGCGAGGACGGCGGTCTTGGCGGTTTCAATCAGCGCGGCATCTTCGAAGGCGAGGGTGGCGATAAACAGGGCCATGGTGAAACCGACGCCCGCCAGGCAGCCCACCGAGGCGACGTGGAACAGGTTGACGCCCTTGGGGAGCTCCGCGATGCGTAGCGCTACCCCCGCCCAGGCGAACAGCCAGATGCCCAGTGGCTTGCCGATTAGCAGACCCAGGATGATACCCAGGCTGACCGGCTGGGCCAGCAGGCGCAAGGTATCAAACTCCAGGCTCACGCCGGCATTCGCCAGGGCAAACAGGGGGAGGATGATAAAGGTGACTAAAGGCATGAGCGCGTGTTCGAGTTCTTGCAAGGGCGCGGTGGCGTCTTCCGTCAGTTGCTCTATCGAGTGAACGATATGATGCTGCCGGTTTGTCAACAGACGCCGGCCCGCAGGAAGTCCGGTGTCCTTCAGTTGCTGCAACAACTCCCGAGTCTTGTCATGCAATTGCTGGCCGTTTATGGCGGTGCGCGCGGGAATGGTGAACGCCATCAACACTGCGGCAAGGGTCGCGTGAACCCCTGACTTGTAGAAGGCCACCCATACCGCGAGCCCGATGAGAAAATAGATGATCGGATTACGCACGCCGATGGCATTGGCGCCGATGGAGACACCTAACAACAGGCCGCCGACAAGCAGGCTTTCCAGCGCGATGGTGTCCGTATAGAAGACAGCGACCACGACGATCGCGCCTATGTCATCCACGATCGCCAGCGCGGTGAGAAAGACCTTGAGCGAGATCGACACCGGGAAAACGGCAAGAATGCCCAGCGCGAACGCAATATCCGTGGCCATCGGGATGCCCCAACCGACGGCGGGCGCCCCACTGCTATTGAAGGAGAAGTAGATGAGCGCGGGCACGACCATGCCGCCAATGGCGGCGATGATGGGCAATGCCGCTGCCCTGGGATTCGCCAACTCCCCTGCCAGCAGCTCCCGCTTGATTTCCAGGCCGACTACGAAAAAGAACACGCCCATCAGGCCATCGTTGATCCAGTGGTTGATGGATTTGCTCAAGCCAAACCGGCCGATGGATAACGTGGCTTCCGTATGCAGCCAGCGGTCGTAGAAACCGGCCCAGGGCGAGTTGGCCCAGGCGATGGCGATACCCGTGGCGGCGAGCAACAGGGCCGCGCCCGCCAGCTTATGGGACGCAAAAATCTGGAAGGGCCGCGCAATTCGGTCGATCAGGCTGTCTTCAATAACCAGGGATGGTTTCATGGGTTGAAATTGAACTCATGTTTTGGTTCGTTTATGGTCAATGGAAATTTCTTTACTGTCAATGACATCAGGATAATATCAGCAGTTCCCGCCAACAGTGGGTTCAGGGGCTGTTTTGGAGTGACTAACGCCAGGGATGAGCGGGGGAATAGCCCTTGGAACGGAAAAACAGCCCCAAACCCACTTTCGACGAAATTAGCGGGAGCGCCTGGGATAATATGTTACCTTATTGCCAATACGGGCTGCGCCGGACGCGCCTTCGCTAAACCCCTTCTAACCCCCCTTGTCGGGGGCAGGACTCGGTGGCGGCAGGGCGCGCCCAGTGCGTTCCCTGATGAGAAATACGGCTTGGGATATGCAAAGTTTAACCAAAATTGACTGATGACATGACACTGCTGGCATTTGGTCTCAATCATGCAACCGCGCCCCTGGAGGTGCGGGAAAAAGTCACCTTCGACAGCAAGATATTGCCTGATGCCTTGAATGAGTTGACCGGAAACACGGGTATCAACGAAGCAGCCATCCTGTCCACCTGCAATCGCACTGAGATTTATTGCAGCCTGGATGACGGCGATGCGGAATGGCCTATTGACTGGTTTTCCGGCTTTCACGGCTGCAAAAAAAACGAATTGCAAAACTACATTTACACCCATCCCGATGCAAACGCGGTAAAACACGTGTTGCGAGTCGCCAGTGGACTGGACTCGATGATGGTCGGGGAACCACAAGTCCTGGGACAATTGAAACAGGCGTACCATACGGCCCTGCAGTCAGGCAACATCGGCAAGATGCTGAACCGACTCTTCCAGCATTCATTCAAAGTGGCCAAAGACGTCAGGAGCAATACCGTGATAGGGAATCATCCGGTTTCCGTCGCGTATGCGGCAGTCCGTCTGGCCAAACAGATATTCGGGGATTTATCCGGGCAAACGGCGTTGCTCATCGGCGCCGGGGAGACAACGGAACTCGCCGTCAAGTATCTGCATGACAACGGCCTGCATAAAATGATCATAGCCAACCGCACCCTGGAAAGATCGCAAAACCTGGCGCGACAATACTCGGCGTATGCGATTTCATTGAATGAAATACCCCGGCACCTGGACGAGGCGGATATCATTATATCCTCTACCGCCAGTCAGCTTCCCATCCTCGGCAAGGATACGATTGAGTCCGCAATTCTAAAACGCAAGCGCCGGCCAATGTTTATCGTGGATATTGCAGTGCCGCGGGACGTAGCGCCCGAAGCGGGTGAACTTGAAGATGTTTACTTATATACGGTTGACGACTTGAAAAGCATTATCGATGATAATATTAAAAGCCGCCGGGAAGCGGTGAAACAGGCGGAACAAATTATCGATACGGAGGTGGTTCACTTCATGGGGTGGGTAAATTCGCTCGATGCGGTTTCGACCATCCGGGCGATTCGCGACCAGGCGCAACAAGTCCGGGAGGATGTATTACAATCGGCCCTGCAAAAATTACAACAGGGGACGGATCCGGAAGACCTGTTGCGTGAAGTGACGCGTTCATTGACCAACAAATTGATCCACCCACCCAGTTCACAGTTGCACAAACTCAGTTCAACCAAAAAAGAAGAAATACTGCAAATTGTCCAGGGATTATTCAACCTGACCCCGGAAGATTCGAAATCCGGGAAACCCAAGTAGCCGTTTAACGTTATACTTCCTGCATTATGTCCTGATGCACAAACCCCGGATCAAGCCGGCGCTCCTCTTGTCATTCTGAGCCGGCGGCGAAGAGTCCGGGCCGACGGTTGAGATTCTTCGTCGCTACGCGCCCCGGGATGACGGGGAATTTTTTATTTGTCTATTGCCTATTATGAAAGACAGCTTGCAAAAAAAATTGGGAAAGCTGAGCGACCGCCGGGAAGAAATTCACGCGCTGTTAGCCACTCCTGAGGTGATAAAAGATCAAAATCGCTTTCGCGACCTGAACAAGGAAGCGGCGGAAATCACACCCATCGTCGACTGTTTCAAGGAATACCAGTCAAATTTACTGTCCCTGAACAGCGCCAAAGACATGCTCAAAGACGGTGACAGGGACATTCGGGAACTGGCTAATGAGGAAATTGAAATCGCCCGGCAACGACATGAAACCCTTGAATTGGCGCTGCATAAATTGTTGCTGCCCAGGGACCCGGCAGATAAAAGCAACATCTTTCTCGAAATTCGCGCTGGCACGGGCGGGGAAGAAGCAGCCTTGTTCTCAGCCGATTTAATGCGGATGTATTCCCGTTATGCGGAAAAATCAGGCTGGAAAATCGAAGTCCTGAGCGCCACGGAGAGTGGCCTCGACGGTTATAAGGCCATTATCATGCGGCTGCTCGGTACCGGCGCCTACTCGAGGCTGAAATTCGAATCCGGCGCGCACCGGGTCCAACGGGTGCCGGAAACGGAATCCCAGGGTCGCATTCATACCTCGGCCTGCACCGTCGCCATCCTGCCTGAGGCTGATGAGATAAATGAAATTGAAATCAACCAGAATGATCTGAGAACAGATACCTTTCGCGCTTCCGGCGCCGGCGGCCAGCATGTCAATAAAACCGACTCGGCCATACGCATCACCCATCTTTCCACCGGCATTGTCGTGGAATGCCAGGACGAGCGTTCACAACACAAGAATCGCGCCCGGGCCATGTCCTTGCTGCGAGCGAAACTGCTTTCCGTGGAGAAAGAAAAACAGGCATCCGAAATCGCCGAGAACAGGCGTAACCTGGTTGGTTCGGGCGATCGTTCAGAACGTATCAGGACCTACAATTTTCCACAGGGCAGGGTAACGGACCACAGGATTAACCTCACCCTGTATCGATTGGAAGAAATCATGCAAGGTGAGTTGGACAGGGTCATCGACCCGCTTATAAACGAACACCAGGCGGACCAATTAGCCACCCTGGGCGAGTGACCTCAGAATGCAAACCACCCGGCAGCTCTTGAACCTTGCGGTGAAACAATTGCAATCCTCAAGCGCCCCCCGACTGGATGCCGAAGTCCTGTTGGCATCCCTGCTGAAGATTGACCGGAGCCGGTTTTACGCCCACCCCGAAACAGCTGTCGCGGAAGAGCTGACCGGGGATTTCAGGCGGCTGCTGCATAATAGAAAGGGGGGGTGTCCCGTTGCCTATCTCACCGGAACAAAAGAGTTTTTATCGATCAATTTCGCGGTGGATCAAAATACCCTGATCCCCAGGCCGGAAACGGAATTACTGGTTGAACTGGCGCTAAAGCATATCCCCGGGAACAGCCCACATCAAATTCTTGATCTCGGTACCGGCAGCGGCGCCATTGCCGTGGCCGTGGCCGCCGCCCGTCCTGCTTGTAAAATCACCGCCGTGGACCTGAGCGCCGGCGCCTTACGCGTTGCACGACAAAATGCCGCCGCAATGACCCTTTCAAATATCACCTTCCATCAATCGGATTGGTTCGGGGGGTTACAAAATAAATGCTTTGATGCGATTTTATGTAACCCACCCTATATTGACTATCTTGGCAAAACGCCGGTATCAAGTGAAACCAGATACGAACCGAGAATAGCTCTCGATGGCGGATATAAAGGGCAAACCTGTATCCGGGCAATCATCCCTGCCGCGGTCAAGCGCCTGAACCCCGGTGGGTTCATGATCATTGAACATGCCCACAACCAGGGTGATTTCGTCAGGGATCAATTCAAGTCGAATAATTACCAGGACGTATCCACGCACAAGGATTATGCCGGACATGAGCGTCACAGCATGGCAAGGCGTCCATGAGCGAAGATAAAAAATCGCGGGGCAAAAATGAGGCCGGCCGGTTAGAATATCATTGTAGCTGGCGGCGACTCGTTGAAGATATTTACGTGCATTATTCCAGGTTCGCCCGGGAAGCCGCCGCGCAAGACCGGGAAAAACAGTGGCAAAACCGCCGGGGATTCACATTTCGTCCGTAAATGAAATGAACATGAATGACGAACAATTACTACGTTACAGCCGGCAGATCATGCTGCCCGAGATCGACGCCGCGGGACAACTGCGCCTGGCGGAGGCGACGGTGTTGATTATCGGCGCTGGCGGGTTGGGTTCCGCCGCATCGATTTATTTGACCGCCGGCGGGGTGGGTCACATTATTCTTGTTGATTTTGACAAGGTCGATTTATCCAACATACAACGGCAGATACTGCACATGACCGCCGATATAGGCCGATTAAAAGTCGAGTCCGCCGGGGACCACCTGGCAGCGATTAATCCCGGCGTCAAGCTGACGTTAATCGATCGTGCCCTGGATGGGGATGAACTGGCCAGGTACGCCGGGGCGGCGGACGTTATCGTCGATGCCAGTGATAATTTCAGCACCCGGTTCGCCGTCAACGGGGCCTCTGTAAAGACAAAAACACCCCTGGTTTCAGGCGCGGCCATACGCTTTGAAGCGCAAATTAGCGTATTTAATCCAGGCGATGAAACCTCACCCTGTTATCGTTGTCTCTATAAAGATGACGCGGCAGTCGAAGAAACCTGCACTGCCAATGGTGTGCTCGCGCCCCTGCTGGGCATCATCGGCAGTATACAGGCCACGGAGGCAATGAAATTAATCATGGGTTTGGGCAATACGTTGCAAGGCAAATTATTGTTGGTGGACGTAATGAATATGGAATGGCATACGGCCATTTTGTCAAAAGATCCTGAATGTCCGGTATGCGGTAAAAATGATGAGAACAGTAAAACTGGCGCCGGCGCTGAAACAGCAAATGTATAAGCACGCGGCTTCCGACAGGCGATTGGAGGTCTGCGGGCTGTTGGGCGGGACCGACATGGTCCCGGAAACCTATTATCCGATAACGAATATTGCGGAAGATCAAACACAACGGTACCTGATGGACCCGGAAGATCAAATCCAGGCCTTTCGCCTGATGCGTGAAGCAAACCAAACATTGTGCGGTATTTTTCACTCACATCCTTCATCCCCGGCGGCGCCATCGACCATCGACAAAGAACTCGCAGCATACCCGGATGTTATTTACTACATCGCTTCCTTGCTGAATAATGGGCCGGATTTACAGGCTTACTATTATAATGGCAGGGATTTTGAACAAGTTGCCTTATACTGATTAATAAAAGATCAAAAATGCGTTTAATTCTAACTGGTACCACCAGCCTCTTATTGCTCTGTTGCCAACCTGTAACGGCCCAGGAACAACCACAGCAACAGCAGGAACAACAACAGGTTTCCAAAGATTTCACGAAAACTTATCGCGCATACAACGCCGCCTATACACAGCGGAACTATCCCCGCGCCGCCGAACTTGCGCGGAAGGTTTTGGACCTCGCCATTGAGGAACTGGGCGCCGATCATGAAAAAATTTCCGTCCTGCAAGTCAACTTGGCCCATGTATTGATCATAATCGACAAAATCGAGGAGGCCGAACCAATCCTGCTGAAAGCAAAAGCCGACCTTATCAAGCGGTTCGGCCCCGACGAGATGGATTTAATCACGGTGCATGAAGATCACGCCAAAATATACGCCAGCAGAAAAGAACTGGAAAAGGCCCGGCAGGAATTAAATAAAATCATCTCGATAATTACCAGGAAATTCAGCGATAAAGACCCGGCCATAGCCGATATATTGATACAGCAGGCGACGCTTGATATCGCCGACAAAAAATTAGATGAAGGCGAAGCGGTCTACAGGCAGGCCCTGGCTATTTATGTTGAGAATTTTGGTCAGGACAGCATACGTTCGGCTGACGTAATTTCCTTTATCGGGGATATCAACCTTGCCCGAAAAGATTATGAAAAGGCGGAGGAGGATTATACGGAGGCGTTACGGATATATAAAGACAACCTGCTCGAAGATGATCCGGTAGTCCTGGCAAACCATTCCCGCCTGGCAAAATTATACGTTGCCCTGCGTGACGACAAATTTATCCCCCATGCCGATAAGGTCATCAAACATACCCCGGATAAAGACGGCGCCGCCCTTCCGTTATTTGTCATGCGGCCCAAGTATCCCGTTTTCAAAGATGGTGTAAGACCGATAGGGTGGGCCCTGGTGGAATTTACGGTGACGACGGACGGGCGGGTATTGGACCCGACGATCATCGAGTCAAAACCCGGCAAGATTTTTGACAAAGTCTCCCTGGACGTCGCCCCAACGTGGCGTTTCAAGCCAAAAGTAGTCGAAGGAGAACGAGTCAACCAGGAAAGAACCCGGGTCCGACTGGTTTATGCAAAAGATAATATCGAAGTTTATTTCGGTGAATTAAAACTGTAAGCCAAGGAAGCGTTCCATCAGGTAAAGTTGGAACTCTACGGCATGATATTCGGTGGTTCGCTCTTCTTTTACAACAAACCCCTTTTTTTCAAAAAACCCCTTTGCAGTGATACTGACCTCGGCAAACAACCGGTGAACATTGGCCGCCCTTGCTTCATCTTCCAGTTTTGTCATCAGCGCCGACCCGACACCTTGGCGGATATGCTCGTGGTGCACATAAAAACAGTCAACATGGCCGCTTTTTTCAAACTCGGCAAAACCGATGATCTTGTCGCCGAGCTCAGCCACGAATACTGCACGGGTTAAAAACCGATTGGACCAGAACGCATTGTCCGGGATACCAGGCGCCCATGCGCGAATTTGTTGCGCCGTATAATCCCGCGCATTAACCCGGCGAATTGTATTGAAGTACAATAGCGAGATTTGTCTTATATCAGCCGGTTTGTACGACCTGATTTTCATAAACCGGCTAATGGGTTCCATCCCGCGTTAAAAAAACAAGACCAGTACCCACATGATGACAAAATTGCACATGGCCAGGAACACGGCCGCCGAACTGATATCCTTTGCCTTGCCCGACAACTCATGAATTTCGTCGCCGAAACGGTCAACGACGTATTCGACGCCGGTATTCAACAATTCCACGACCAGGATCAATAAAACGCTGCCCACGAGCAGGGCGCGCTCGACGCCTGAATCACCCAGCCAGATGCCCAGCGGCAAAAAGATCACCGCCAAGGTCAATTCCTGTCGGAAAGCGGCCTCACTTTTGAAGCAGGCAACCAGCCCCTGGCATGAATACGTCGCCGCATTGATAAGACGGGCAATCCCGGTCGCGCTTTTTACTTTCATAAAGTACGGGGTCAGGTCTTTGATTTTTGATTCTGATTTTTGATAATTCCACTCACCGTCGAATAATGCAATCCGAAGTGATCTCCTGTTTCCCTCAAGGTATACCCGCCGCTCTGGTAAGCTTTGCTAATTGCTGTATTTCGACTCGTCATTGTATCACTTCCCACCGCCCTGGTCATGGAAGCTGTCAAGGACAAATAAACTGCCTGGTTTTATCATATCCGGTATTTAGCGACGGACAGGGTCAGGCATTTGGTTTTTGATGGGTTTTTTACCTGACCCTTTATATCTTATAATACCCCGGTTGTTCGTTATTAACCGGTAAGAAGTTAATCCCGTAACTACAAAATGAGGTCGGACATGTCAGCCCACAGGAGAAAGCGTTTAGTCAGAAGAATATCATGGTCAGCAGGATTGTTTGCGCTGGGCGCCACGGTTAATTGCATCTCGGGGGCGGAGCTTGATGAACGGGTAAATTTCCGTACTGAACCGCAAACATCGAGCATGGTTTTAGCGGAAAATACCGGTGGCAGGGAGCGAAACAGCCAAGGCGCTTCCAGTCGGGACAAGTCGATTTCAGTGTTGGAGGAGGTGGTTGTCACCTCACAAAAACGTGAATCTACGCTACAGGATACACCTGTCTCCATTACTGCGCTGACTGCGCAGGATTTGGAGAGATATAACATGACGGATATAGCCGAAGTCTCGCGCGTGGCGCCCAATTTCAAACTCAATCATGGACGCGACTCCACCAGCCAAGCCACGGTTCATGTACGTGGTATCGGTCAAAGTGATGAATTAGGAGACCCCGGCGTTGGTATTTATATTGATGGCATTTATCTGGCCAGGCAGCATGGGGCCCTGTTCAAGCTGAATGACATCGAACGTATAGAAATACTGCGTGGCCCGCAGGGCACGCTCTTTGGTCGTAACGCTATCGGTGGCGCCGTGAATGTCGTCACCAGACAACCAACGAACGAAACAGAATTTTCCGCTGAAGTGGGGGTGGGCAGTTACGACAGTTTAACCGGCGCCGCTTATGGACAGGTACCTGTTATCAAAGACAAGTTATTTGTGCGGGCCGCGGTATATGGTGAGAAAAACAGCGGTTTTACCGAGAATACATTTCTGGATGAAGAGCTGAACGACAAGGATGTACTGACAGGCAGGTTTGCGTTACGCGCAAGACCGACAGAGAATCTTGATGTCAACTGGTCTGTAGATGTAACCCGCGATGAATCCAATGGCCCGGGTCTTTTCATCACTGGCCTGGACAGGACCCAGCAATATTTACCTTCTATTGAAAGGGGCTTTGGATCTTTATCGCCGTTTGTCGCGGGTAATTCCGGTGGAGCGTCTGACCTGGACAGCCATGTACGCAAAATCAGCAACGATTCACCCAACAGTCATAGCCTTGATGTGTGGGGCACGACGCTTAATATCAATTGGGATACAGGCGATTATGAATTTCGTTCAATCACCGGCTATCGTGAGATAGAGGAATTGGTGCAAACTGATTTGGATGGGACCTCATTTACAATATTAGACCAGGATTCCGACGAATTTGAGCAATGGCAAGTGTCCCAGGAGTTTCAATTGCTCGGCAGGGGATTTGACGACCGGTTAAAATGGTTACTGGGGGTTTATTATTTCAAGGAAAAGCAGCGCCTTCCCATCTCGGTGATTTTCGATATCGGGTTAGGGGCCGACTTGGGGTTTGATCGCACGGTCCGCCAAGAAGCGGAAACGGTCGCCGGGTTTGGCTCGGCGACTTATGCCTTTACCGATAAATTCTCTGTCACATTCGGCGCCCGGTTTTCAACAGAAGATAAAACCCTTGCAGCCCTTAGAATACAGGCTGATGGAACGGTCAGTTTCAACGAGCCGGGCATTTCGACCGGGTTTAATAATTTTTCGCCTAAAATCGTGCTGGATTATCAAATAATGCAAGCTGTTTTAACTTATGCGAGTTTCTCCAAGGGCTTCAAAAGCGGCGGATTTAATCCACGCTCTGCTGCACAGGGTCAGACACAACCATATGATCCTGAAAAGGTATATAGTTTTGAAGCGGGCATTAAATCTCGTTGGTTTGATGACAGGTTACAAGCAAACATCGCCGGGTTTTACATGGATTATTCCGACATTCAGCAGCAGGTATTCATAACGGATCCAGCAGGAGCGGGTTTCATCAGTACTGTAGCAAATGCAGCTGAGGCGACAATTACAGGTTTGGAACTCGAAGTCATGGCCCGACCAACAGAGAATTTCTTTTTTGCCGGCACGCTTGGATACACGAATGCGGAGTTTGATGAATTTATTGATGCAACGCTGGGTGATTTAAGTGACAGGAAGTTTCAAAACGCGCCGGAAATCACTGCGAGTATTGCCGCGGAGTATCGCGTGCAGTTTCCATCAGACTGGGAGGTTTCCTTAGGGGCAGCTTATTCTTATCAGGGTGAGACATTTTTTGACCCGGTAAATATCGAGTTGATTAAAGAGGATGGTTTTGGTCTATTGGATTTAAATTTGAAAATAGCGCCGCCGCCGGACAGTCAACTTGGTCAATTTCAACTTGAAGCGTTTATCAAGAATGTGACGGATGAACTTTATCGCACTAATGGCCTGGACACAGTTACCGACTTGGGATATGCGCTTAATTATTTCGGCGACCCACGCACGTTCGGGATCAATTTACGCTTTCAGCAGTGACCCCGGCCGACCTGGTGTATGGACTGAACGGAATGTTTACTGAAAAGGTCTTATACTGAGACGAATATACAAAAGATACCCGGGCGAAACCTGCTCCGTATCGCCAGGCAGGTATGGAATTAATTATTCAAATGCCACCAGGTGGTCGATTTCCAGACGGATGCCTATGGCTTCTTTCATGGCATGATCATGATGACTTGGCGCCAGGCTCAGTACGCGGGCGCCGCTGGGCAACGCCAGCGTGTAGAGAAATTCGGCGCCGCGGAAGGCCTTATCCAGCACGGTCGCGGTTAAACTGCTGTTGTCATCGTGGATAATATCATCGGGACGAATCAGCACCAATACCTGGTCATTCGGCGCGAAACCATGTTCACGCGCTCCCGTTATCACGCCTAATTCGGTTTCTACCGCCAGTTCGCTCAATACCGTGCCCGTTAAAAAAACGCCTTCGCCGATGAAGTTCGCCACGTAGGCGCAGGCCGGGCGATGATACAGGTCAAAGGCATTGTCCCACTGCAAGAGTTTTCCATTTTGAATGACGCCGATCTCATCGGCCATGGCAAAGGCTTCCAGTTGATTATGGGTCACTAAAACCGTCGTCATGTTATCCTGTTTGAGAATTTTGCGTATTTCCCGGGCGATTTGCTCTCTTAACTCGATGTCCATGTTGGAAAACGGCTCATCCAGCAATAATATCTCCGGTCGCGGCGCAATCGCTCTTGCAATCGCCACCCGTTGCTGTTGCCCCCCCGACAACTGGTGTGGATATCTGTCCTGAAAATCCCTGACTTCCAGCAATTGAATCACTTCGTCAATTCTCGCCCGGCGCGCCGGTTCTGCCGACTTGTGCAGGCCAAAAGCGATATTGTCACGGGCTGTAAGATGAGGAAACAGCGCGAAATCCTGAAAAACCATGCCCACGTTTCTTTGTTCCACGGGTATCAGTGTCCTGGCGCTGCTGAAACAAGTGTTGCTAATCCTTATCTCGCCGCCGGCCGGCTGTTCAAACCCGGCGATGGTTCTCAACAACGTCGTTTTCCCACAGCCGCTGGGCCCCAGCAGGCAGCCGATAAGACCCTTGTCGAGACCGAATGACACGTCATCGATGATGGTTTTATCAGCATAAGCAACCGTCAGGCTTTTGACTTCAAGTTTGTTTGACATTACCGGGGCATGATTGTGAAATGGAGTGACTCAATATAATCACCGGCAGGATGCCGACCAGCACGATTGCCAATGCCGGAAAAGCGGCATCAGCCAATCTTTCCTCGTTGGCAAGCTCGTAAGTACGGATTGCCAGCGTGTTAAAATTAAACGGCCTTAATACCAACGTCGCCGGCAGTTCCTTCAGGACGTCGACGAAGACCAACAGCATTGCCGTCAGCAAACTCCCGCGCAGGATAGGCGCGTGTACTTGTCGCAATAGCCTGAGCCCGCTGATGCCCGCGCTTCTGCCGGCCTCATCCATCGATGGTTTAATTTTCATCAGGCCGGCGTCCACCGCATTCACGGATATGGCCAGGAACCGCGCCAGGTAAGCGAATACCAATATCGTGACCGTACCGCTCAGCAGCAGCCCGCTTTCGATGCCGAAAAATACACCGAGCCACCTGTCTATATGGCGGTCCAGCCATGTAAACGGTAGTAATACGCCTATGGCGATCACTGTCCCCGGAACGGCATAACCCATACTCAGCAGGCGGTTGGCCGAGCTTGTCGTTAACCCGGGTTGCAACCGTTTTGCATATCCCACCACCAATGCCAGCGCCACGGCGAGGATGGCAGTAATAAAAGCCAGTCCAATACTACGGCCCGTCAAGATTAAAAACCCGGCGTCAATGGAATCTTGATAAGTCTGCATCGCCCATGTCAGTAGCTGGCCGGCCGGGAGGATGAATCCGAATAATACCGGCAGTACGCAGATAACCAGCGCCGACAGCTTATGCCAATTATGCAACCGCTTGGGTTCCAGGCGACCATAACGGGTGCTGGTATGATGATACCGCGCCTGGCGTCTTGAACGATTTTCCAGGAGGATCAAAAAAAGAACAAAACACATCAGCAAGGCGGATAGCTGGGCGGCGGCGATGCTGCTGCCCAGGCCAAACCACGTTTTGAAGATGCCGGTGGTAAACGTGGTCACGCCAAAATATTGCACGACGCCGTAATCCGCCAGGGCTTCCATCAACACCAGCGACAAACCGGCGAAAATCGCCGGCCGGGCCAGGGGCAATACCACTTTGAAAAACGCCCTGCCGGGGCCGGCGCCCAAGGTGCGCGCGACTTCAACGGCGCAGGCCGACTGTTCTATAAAAGCCGCCCGGGCGAGCAGGTAAACATAAGGATACAATACCAGTGACAACATCAATATCGCGCCCGGCAGGGAGCGAATTTCAGGAAACCAGTAATCACCATACTGCCACGCAAACGCCTCCCGCAACCAGGATTGCACCGGGCCGGCAACGTCCAACATGCCCGTGTAAGTGTAAGCGATGATATAGGCGGGGATGGCCAGGGGCAACAACAATGCCCACTCCAGTTGTCGGCTGAATGGGAACCGGTACATGGTAACCAACCAGGCGGGGATAACGCCTAAGGGCAGCGCCAGGCTGCCCACGCCGAGCATCAATAACAGCGAGTTGACGACGTAATCGGCAAGCACCGTTTCATACAGGTGTTGCCAGACGTCACCGCTGGAGACGAATACCGATGCCAGCACCACGACGACGGGAATCGACATGACGGCGGACATCGCGACCGCCGCCACCACCCAGCGCTGTGGCGGGCTGAATGGAAACAGCTTTAACGACGCTGTCGCCGACGCGCCCATCGCGTTTCCTGAGGAGATATGCAGGTTGGGAGCCGGCGGCGCGGAAGTAAGCATCCCTTCTCCCCGGCCCTCTCCCTCAAGGGGAGCGGGGACAAGCTACCACTCCAGAGACAACATTGAACCGGTTCATTTTTCCGCGGCGCAGGCTGCCGGTCAAATTACTTCCAGCCGGCTTTATCCATGCTGCGCACGGCGGCCTGATTATTTTCTCCCAACACTTCCAGGCTCAGGCTATCGGCCTTGAACCGGCCCCACGATTGCAAGGTCTTGCTGCTGTTGACTCCCCGCCGAACCGGAAATTCGTGATTAGTCTCTGCATACCATGCCTGCGCCGGGGCCGCGGCAAGGTACTCCAGCAATGCAACGGCGGAGTCTTTATGTCTTGCGGACCTCGTTACGCCCGCGCCGCTGACGTTAATATGCACGCCCCTTCCATCCTGGTTCGGCCAAAACAACCCGACTTCCCCGGCGGTGGCGCTTTCACGGTCGATGTTGGAATTCAACATGGCTGCCAGATAGTAAGTATTCACTATGGCCAGGTTGCATTGACCGGCCGCCACTGCCTTGATCTGGTCCCGGTCCCCGCCTTTTGGTTCTCTTGCGAAGTTTCCTGTCAGCCCCCTTATCCATTGTTCCGTTGCCGTTTGGCCGTGATGGACAATCATGGAGGCGACCAGTGATTGATTATAGATATTGGATGAGGAACGCACGCAAATTTGTTTTTCCCACTTGGGGTCGGCCAGGTCCTCATAAGTGGAAAGCAAACCCGGTTGGACATTCATTTTGGAATAGACTATCACCCTGGCCCTGAGTGATAAGCCATACCAGAAGCCTTGGGGGTCGCGGTAATTCTCAGGGATCGCCTCGGTGAGTTTTTCGGAGTTGATCGCCTGGAACAAGTTTTTCTCTTTTGCCCGGTACAAACGCCCGGCGTCCACTGTCAACAACATATCCGCCGGTGAGTTTTCACCCTCGAGCTCCAACCGTTTAATCAAGGCGTCCGCTTTGCCGGCAACCAGGTTGACCTTGATTCCCGACTCCTCCGTAAAGGCGTCAAACAACGGCTTAACCAGGGCCTCCTTGCGCGCGGAATAAACATTGACTTCGCCGGCGATGACCGTTTGAGCGCTCAATATAAAAGCTATCAAAATTGACATCGATCTCATGAGCGCCTCCTCAGCTGTTATTTTTTATCCTGATCAAAACCTGAAACGCAGGCCGGCGATGGCGGTTCGGTCCTTGTTCGGTCGGGCGCCGTAGGGGTGACGGCCGAGCATATCTTCGGCATCCGTCACGTTCTCTATGCGTCCGAATAACGTCATCTTGTCGTTGAACCGGAAGTTGGCCGCAAGATCGACCGTCAACGTGTCATCGGTACGTTCAAAGTCACCGCATGAGGCGCGTACGCATACCTTGTCCACATAATTCGCGCTGATGTACGCGGCCCAGCGCGGTTGTTCAATGCCGGCGGATACGCGGAGTTGATGGTCCGGGATGTAAGGGATGGGGTCCCCTTCGCTTACATCGCCGAAAAAGTCAGTATCCGCGATATCCGTCTCAAATTCGGCATCCATGTAAGTATAAACAAACGACAGCGGTACGCTGAACGCCTGGTTCGGCGCCAAATCAGCCGAGAGCAACAGTTCCACGCCGGCGACCTTCGCGGCATCGCCGTTAAATGCATCGCCAATCGCACAGTCAGCGCCGGACGATGCCGTACATTCGCCAAGGATATTGTCGTAATCACTCAGGAAGCCGATGACCTCCCCCCGCACGTTGGCGCCAGCATACCTGAATCCCAACTCGTAGTTAATCGCTTTCTCTTCATCGACGCCCGGCGCGTTGCTGGGCGCGGTAAAGCCCTTGTGTACACCACCCAGCACAGTCCAGTTATCGCTCAGGCGATAAAGAACGCCCAAGCCCGGCAACCAGACCTTGGTCTTGTTCTTCCGGCTATCCCGAAGCGTATTGCGCGCATCGGCATCCTCACCCCGGTCTCTCCACCGAGTGCGTTTTTGATCGATGTCTTCATAGCGCAACCCCGGGCTGAACACCCAGTTGCCCCACTCGATGCGATCGTAGATATGCACCGCGACGGCCTCGGCCTCCTGCACGCGATTCCCGGCGTTCCCCAGTTCGCCAAGGTCATCCAAAACCAAGCTGCCACCTTCCTGGTGGTACGTGCTGTTGCGTTGCAGTCGGTCTTCTTCATCTTCGTGGTAGCGGACGCCTAGCTCGAGCTTGTGCGTCATCGGGCCGAGTTCGCCATTCCAGGCCAGGGAGAGCTGCCCACCGCGAGAAAAGTATTCACGGGCGTTCGAGCGTACTTGAATGCTGCCCGGGGGGGTATCGACCGTGCCGTCCAAAACGCCCTGAAGTTGCGTCGGCGACAATCCGTCCAGCGAATCGCCATGATTCAATGCACGGATGACGTTGAACCAACTGGTCCGTCGAAACTCCCGGGCGTTTTCGCTGCCGTCCGCATCCAACCCCTCGGTCTTGAACCAGTTGCGTCCGTGTTCATTATGATAGCCTGTCGCGGTCAAGGTCAGGGAGTCGGTGACGTCGAACTTGTAGCGCACGATGTACTGGAAATGCTCGGTTTCGATATTGTCGAGTTCGGACAAACCGTAACGGCGGTAGGCATCGTCGGCGAAATCCGCGTCGGTCAAACCAAGATAGCTTTGATTGGATTCCTGGTCGGCATATTGAAACTTGAAGTCAAACTGCTGGCGGGAGTCGGGAGGAGAATAACGCAGTTTGATCGTATAATCCTCAAGCCTGAGGCCGGTATCGCGGTCGCTGCGATCTATTTCCTGAAAGCCGTCCGCGCCCCACTGGTGGGTTTCGACCAAAAAACCGAGACCGTTCTGCAAGCCCCCCCCGTAATGGGCATGGATACGGTAAGTCCCATCCTCACCGCCCTCGGCCATCACCATGCCACCCGGGTCATCCGGGACCGGCGTCGATATCATGTTCAACGCCCCGCCGATAGTGTAAGGTCCCTGCGTTATCGCCGCCGGCCCTTTCAGCGCTTCAAACGCATACATACGCCCGGCGGTGGGAAAGTAGTAGGCCGACGGCGCCGAATACGGCGCCGGCGCGATCAATACATTGTCTTCTAACAGGGTAATACGGCCACTGCGTTCCGTAGCAACCCCGCGGATACTGATGTTGGGGCGCAATCCATAGCCATCTTCTACCTGTATCGAGACGCCGGGTACCTCGCGCCCGATACGCTGAATATCGGAGTAGGTGAATTTCTCCAGTTCCTCCGGGCCGATAAAGTGAGCCGAGCCGGCAACGCCCTGCGCGTCAGTCTGGCTGCCGACAACCGTGATTTCCTCCTCAACCCCTGCTGCCGGCGGGTCATCGGCAAGTACCCTGAAATTTGCCAGCGACAGGACCAATCCAGCGCATAAACACGCGACGGTTTGCAGAAGATACAGCGCGGGCGGCTTATTAGCCGCAAACAACGAAAAATGACGAACCGGAGACGGGCCGTTGACCCGACGCTCCCCGAAACAGATGATACGAGACATGATGGATTTTCTCCTTTTTCAATTTTGTAATTAAAGAGATTGCAGCTGACAAGCCGCGTATAATCTGAATAATTATTATTCTCATTTAGAGGGGGAGAGGGATCTAAATTCCAATCACTAATCAGCCAACGATGGCGGCCCCAAGCTGGCGGATTCGAGCGCAAATGCCTGTGCAAGATAATCCTCCAGACAATCGTGACAGGAACCACACTCCCCGGCAACATCCAACTCATGCTTGAGCTGCCGCACGGTCACCGCCCCTTGACTTATAGCCTGTCTGACCTGCCGCTCCGTCACGGCATTGCATACACATACATACATCTCGCGTTACCTCACTACTGATATACCAGTAATAAGAACATTAACACAAATGAGAATTATTCGCAATTAATTTTTACACTGGAATTTTAATGGGTCGCTGTGCCGATACTTCCCTAAGGAAATGGCGTTCGACCAACTTCAGCAAAGAAACGGTATTCGCGGCCGTGGATGAACAGAGGAGCTACTCAATTATGGCCGGAATTACCTTCCGGAGTGTGATATCGAGCTGCGGAAAATCTATTACGACATGCAGGAGCGACTGCTTAATCCGGTCTTGCCGGAACCACAGAACACGGGTGGCGACCCGCTATAGTCGACGAGCTTCTACTACAGGCTGAAATGTACGCCACAGGAGCGCCTGGTGGCGCTGCTGTGGTAATTTGAGGGGCATGATGCAGTGCAACTCCAGGCCCGGATGTTCCGGCTCTCAAGAAAGCCCTGGGGGTGAAATAAATTCTCCCCTCCCGGACTCCATATTTGAACTTGCCGGCAAGCGAATTCAAACATGCCGGCCGCAACAAGTCGAAGCGACTCCTGCCAATTGATAAAAAAGTTCGTCCTTATCATGGCATTCCTACATCTTGGATTGCTGATAATTCTCCAGGCCGACTCTCTCTATCAGCTCAAGCTGGGTCTCCAGCCAGTCCACGTGTTCCTCCTCATCTTCCAGAATATCTTCCAGGAGTTCACGGGTGATGAAGTCTTGTACGGACTCGCAGTAAGTGATAGCCTCCCGCAACAACGGTATGGCGATATGCTCCTGCTTCAAGTCACACTCCAGCATCTCCCTGGTATGCTCACCAATGTAGAGTTTGCCCAAGTCCTGTAAATTGGGCAGGCCCTCCAAAAACAGGATGCGCTCAATCAGCCGGTCCGCATGTTTCATCTCACCGACGGATTCCTGGTATTCATGTTCATTCAGTTCCTTCAGACCCCAGTCTTTCCACATGCGCGCATGCAGGAAATACTGGTTAATCACCGTCAGTTCATTTTTAAGCACGCTGTTGAGGTAGTCGAGAATTTTTTTGTCGCCTTGCATGATCCGTCTCCGTAAACAATAAAGAATGAGTTTTGAATAATAGCAGAAAAATTCCGGCAGTCAAGACATAAGTTATTGATTTATAATAAGAATAATTCTCATTCCCATTATTGCTACACATGCAGGACCGAACCAGGCCGCTGCGCAAGCGGCCTTCCTTGTTTTGGTTTATAATGCGGCGGATAAACGCAACTCATCAATAAGGCATGACCAATCCGTTACTTGAAAATCTGCGGCTGCCGGCTTTCAGCCGAATTAATCCCGAGCATGTAGAGCCGGCTATCGACCGGCTAATCGATGAGCATCGCGCCCTGGTTCGGGGCCTGTTGGAGAAACGGGAAGATCATACCTGGGAGTCGTTGATGCAGCCTCTCGAAGACAAGGACGATCAGCTGCATCGCGCCTGGTCGCCCGTCAGTCACCTGCACTCAGTGGCCGACAATGAAGCATTGCGGCGCGCCTATAACGCTTGCTTGCCCAAGCTGACCGACCACGCGACCGAACTGGGGCAGAACCAGGACTTGTACCGCGCCTGCAAGACCATTGCCGGGAGCGACGAGTTTTCCCAGCTGGATATTTCCCAGCAAAAGATCATCGAGAACGCGTTAAGGGATTTTCGTCTGTCGGGAATTGAGTTAGGGCCACAGGAAAAAAACAAATACAAAACGTTGCAACAAAGGCTTTCCCAGCTGCAAACGAAGTTTGAAGAAAACCTGCTTGATGCAACCCACGGGTGGACAAAATCGATCACTGATGAAGCGCTGCTGGGGGGGTTGCCGGAGACGGTCATTGAACTGGCCGCCGAGAATGCACGACAACATGAGCAAAAAGGCTGGTTGTTCACATTGGAATTTCCATCGTATCACCCGGTGATGACTTATGCCGATGACCGGGAATTCAGAAAGGAAATGTACACGGCCTATAACACCCGCGCGTCCGACCAGGGCCCCGATGCGGGGAAATGGGACAACGGCCCGCTGATGACGGAGATATTATCATTGAGACAGGAGCTTGCCGCCTTGTTGGGCTATCAAAACTATGCGGCCTGTTCACTGGTTAAAAAAATGGCTGAAACACCGGCTGAGGTCATGGAGTTCCTGGATAATCTTGTCAGGCACAGCAAGGCGGTGGCAGAAGATGAAATAGCGGCCTTGAAGGACTTTGCCGGGCAGGAATGCGGCCTGGAAGAATTATACGCCTGGGACATCCCTTATTGCTCGGAAAAATTGAGGCAAAACAGGTTCGATTTTTCCCAGGAGGAACTACGCCCCTATTTTCCGGCAAACCGGATCATCGAAGGACTGTTCTCGGTGGTCAATAAATTGTATGGGCTCAGCATAGCGCCCAAAGACGGCATCGACGTCTGGCATCCTGACGTGATGTTTTTTGAAGTCAAAGACGCTCAGGGCCAAGTTCGCGGCGGCTTTTATCTCGACCTGTATGCCCGTTCGCACAAACGCGGCGGCGCATGGATGGACGAATGCGTCACCCGCAAATTGAATAACGGCGCCGTGCAAACGCCGGTCGCCTACCTGACTTGTAATTTTACCCCGCCGCTATCCGGCAAACCTTCGCTGCTTACCCACGATGAAGTGATCACCCTGTTTCATGAATTCGGCCATGGGCTGCATCACATGTTGACCCTGATTGATTACGCCGGGGTTGCCGGCATAAACGGGGTCCCCTGGGATGCGGTGGAGTTGCCTAGTCAATTCCTGGAGAACTGGTGTTGGGAACGGGAATCATTGGACCTGTTCGCGCGACACTTTGAAACCGGCCAGCCGGTCCCGGACAAGTTGTTCGATAAAATGCGTCGCGCCAGGACATTTCAATCCGGTATGCACATGGTGCGTCAACTTGAACTTGCCCTGTTTGATTTTCGCCTGCACCACGAACAACGGGGCCGTGATACGACGGACATACAATCACTGTTGGATGAGGTCAGGCAATACGTCGCAGTCGTCAACCCCCCCGCCGACAACCGTTTCCAGCACGGCTTCTCCCATATCTTTGCCGGGGGTTATGCCGCGGGCTATTACAGTTACAAATGGGCGGAAGTACTCTCTGCCGATGCTTTCTCCAGGTTTGAAGAGGACGGCATTTTTAATGCCGCCGCGGGCAATGAATTTCTCCGCAGCATACTCGAACAGGGCGGGTCGCGGGACCCGATGGACTTGTTTATCGAATTTCGCGGCCGCAGACCTGCGATAGATGCCTTGTTAAGACACTCCGGCATTTTGCCACAGGATAACAAGGTCGCGGCCTGAGCGCATTGCCCGGCATGAATTTTCCATTACACCACCGCCGCGACGGCTTGCGCGTCTGAAGCAAACCACCCTGAAAGCGCCCATGTGGAAAATCGCCAGTTGGAATGTTAATTCGCTCAAGGTACGTCTGCCAGCCGTATTACAGTGGCTCGATGATAATGAACCGGACGTGCTTGCCTTGCAGGAAACCAAGATTCAGGATGAGAATTTCCCCGCGCCGGCCTTTCTTGAAAAAGGCTACCATGTGATTTTTTCCGGCCAAAAAACCTATAACGGCGTAGCCACCATCAGTAAAAATCCGACAGCGGCGCTCCATACTGAACTGCCAGGTTTCAGTGACCCGCAAAAGCGCGTGCTTTGCGCCCTTATCGATAACGTTTGCGTCCTGAATCTCTATGTGCCCAACGGCGCCGAGGTCGGCTCCGGGAAATATGCCTACAAGCTGGAATGGCTGGCACAGCTTGAGGTCTTGACCGGTCAGCTGCTTGAACGCCATGATCACCTGATCCTGCTTGGTGATTTCAACATCGCGCCAAAAGATGAAGACGTTTACGACCCGGAGGAATGGCGGGATAAAATCCTCTGTAGCCAGGCGGAAAGAGCTGCCCTGCTCAGGCTGCTTGATCGAGGTCTGGTGGATACCTACCGGTTGTTTGAGCAGGAAGAAAAATCGTTTTCCTGGTGGGATTATCGTAGCGGGGCTTTTGAACGTAATCGCGGTTTGCGCATCGACCTCATCCTTGCCAACGCCTCACTCACCCGGCGCTGCGCCGACAGCTGGATAGATATTGCCCCCCGCCGGTTGGAACGACCATCGGATCATACCCCCGTCGTCGCGGAATTCAGGTTGTAAGACGGGTCTTTTTCCCCTACACTACTCCTGCCTGAAAATGAAGCAGAGTTGAAAGATGAAAACCGACATTCACCCGAAATATAATGAGATCAACGTCACCTGTAGTTGTGGCAACGTCTTCACTACCCACTCGACCTATGGGGGTGACCTGCATATAGAGGTATGCTCGCAATGCCACCCGTTTTATACAGGCAAGCAGAAGATGCTGGATACGGCCGGCAGGGTGGATAAATTCCGTCGCAAATACAATATGTGAACGGGCGTCATGCCCCCATTGTCGCGAAAAACGCTTGATACGGGCGTTTTTTTGCTTTTATCGGTCTGCTTTTATACCTCTGCCTTGAACAGCGCAACCGCCGCTGGCTGTCGCAGCGGTGATTTCGACAGGACAGCCAGGGTCAAGCATGTGATAGATGGCGACACGCTGTTCCTGGAGAACAGGGAAAAAATCAGGCTTATCGGAATCGATACTCCGGAACTCGGTCGTGACGGTAAACCAGACGAACCCGGGGGGCGCGCGGCCAAGGCGAGCCTGGAAATGCTGCTGGGGGCCGACAAACGCATCCGACTGCAATACGGCCGGCAACGGCGCGATCGACATGGCCGCGGGTTGGCCTATGTTTTCATGGCCAACGGCGTTAATATCCAGCAATCGCTGCTAAGCGCCGGCTTGGCCACCCCGCTGACCATCCCTCCCAACCTGGATTATCTACCATGCTACCAAAAGGCCGCGCAGCTTGCCCGGGAACAGGGTCGGGGTCTGTGGTCTGACCCTGATTACCAAATTAAACGCGCTGAGGCCCTGGGGGAATATGAACAGGGGTATCGACAAATCCTGGGGACGGTCACCCGGCTTGGACAAAGCAAGTCATCAGTCTGGCTGGAGCTGGGCCGGGCCCTCGTTATCCGCATCCGGCGCGCTGACCTGGTCTATTTCAACACGCTGGAGCTCGAAGAATTGGTAAGGCAAACGGTATTGGTGCGGGGCAGGGTCTATCGGGTGAAGGACCAGCTTCGCATACGCATTTCTCATCCCTCGGCCCTGTCGATACAGCCGGACAAAATCTCACCTTGAAAATAACAGGAACCCTGGCCTTAAGGCGCGTCCGGCGCAGCTTGTCTTTGCGAGAAAGCTCCGCATTTCCGATAATCCATTGACAACACGCGATCGGGTAAGCTGCGCGGGTTAAGTCAGGTCTTGCGATCATTTTCATATTGGAAGTTAGCCCACTCTTTTAATGCTATTCTTAAGATTACAAACTTAATTGCTTATTGCCATTAGAGTTTTTTTGTTATTCACAATTTTTGTGGATAACTCTGTGGATGGAATGAACTCATTGACCTCGAAATAGGTAGAAACAGTGACCTTATGACAAAATTGTTAAAAATTAATCGATTTCAAAAATGTGTTATATTTCAAATACTTAAATTAACGCCTGTAGTTTTTGCGAGCATTTCGCCATTTCTGCCCGGAAAAACCGCCGGTTAACCTCCACTTTGTGCATAAAATCCTGTTGGGACAAGGCTCAGGAACTTTTTACGCTCTTGTGCGTCTTACGAATACTGCCTGTCATTCCCCTGTGTAAGGCGGTAAACCAACCCCGGCCCTCCCCAGCCGGGGATACTTGGCCCCGGCAGCCTTCCTTCCCCCTTGCGGCTCCGGGGCCACTCTTTATCATAGGCAAATCAAGCATCTATCCAGGCATCCATTACTTGGGCCAACTCATCAAGGCCGCGTTTTTTTGTCGCGGAGAACAGCTGGACGCCGATATTTTCAGCCACGCGCTTCCGAACTTCAAAAAGGGCTTGTTTAGCGGCGCCACGGGAAAGTTTATCGGCCTTATTCAGCAATATGTGCGCCGGCAGGGCTTTTGCCTCACACCAGCTCAACATTTGACCGTCAGGCCCGGTCAAGGAACGCCGGATGTCGACGATCAAAATTAACCCGGCCAAGGCCCGGCGTCGTTCAAGATAGGCATTGATGAGTTGTCCCCAGTGTTGTTTCAGGGAGGCCGGCGCCCTGGCATAGCCGTAACCCGGCAGATCTGCCAGACGCGTATCCGCCCCCAACGTAAAAAAATTAATCTGCCGGGTTCGACCGGGCTGTTTACTCGCCCGGGCCAAACCTTTTTGCTGCGTCAGGGCGTTGATAACACTCGATTTCCCGGCGTTCGACCTGCCGGCAAAGACGATTTCCCTCCCTTTATCAGCGGGTAACTGTGAAAGTCTGTGGGCGCTGCAAAGGTAGGTGGTTTTATGGTATCGATTGTAATTCATACACGTATAAAAATGACGGCTCAAGTCTTCCTGACAAGGTAGATTCAGGAAGGATTCATGCCGGCTTGTTACAAACCCCTCTCCGGCTCTGCCCACCAGGCGGAGCGCTTCATATGATGGGCCGGGGGCGAAAATTTTTCGCCGCCAGCTTCTATTATTCTGTAAGATAGCGCCATCCGCAAAAATAATATGCCATATAAAGGTACTTTGGATGTCAATAAACAAATCAACCTGTGGTCTGATTATCTTGATGTTGATTTCTGCGAATTCAATCGCCGCGGGAAATATTGAAGCGGGCAAAGAGAAATCGGCAACGTGCGCCGCCTGTCACGGCCCTGACGGCAACAGCAGTAACCCGACCTGGCCGAATCTCGCCGGCCAGCATACCGAATATACCGAAAAACAATTGCATGATTTCAAATCGGGACGAAGAAAAAACGATGCAATGGCGCCCATGGTCATGCTTTTAAGTGACCAGGATATTGCTGATCTCGCTGCTTATTACGCGGCGCAACAACCCAGGACGGGCGTGACCCAACCGGAAAACGTGGAATTAGGGGAGCGTCTGTATCGTGCAGGCGATGCGGGCAAGGGACTGGCGGCATGTATGGCCTGCCATGGTCCCAACGGCACGGGCAATCCCGCGGCAAAATATCCCAGGGTCAATGCACAGCACGCTATCTACACGGAGATGCAGCTGAAAGCGTTCAAGACAGAAGAACGGGCGAATGATCAAAGCGGCATCATGCGCGACGTGGCCGGCAGAATGTCGAACGATAACATTAAAGCAGTGGCTGATTACCTCCAGGGTTTGCATTAGACCCTGCCGTAGAATGAGGGGGTCATAAAAATCCCCGATCCAGCATCAACCCGTCTGCTTTCTCCAAAGACACTTATGACACGCGCTCCCCAACGGACAATCAATCAATTTTCCAGGTTCCTGGGTTCCATGAACCTGGCAATCACTTTGTTGGTTGCCATCGCCTTTGCTTCGGTTATCGGCACAGTGCTCAAGCAAAATGAACCCTACCAAAATTACCTGGTTAAATTCGGCCCCTTCTGGCACGGCGTATTTGAACAACTGGGCTTATACGATATCTATTCAAGCGGCTGGTTCATCCTGACCCTGGCGTTCCTGATAACGTCAACCAGTTTCTGTCTTTATCGAAACACGCCAAGAGTCCTCGCCAGCCTGAAACAGTACCAGGAAAACATGCAGGAAGGGCAATTGCTCAACCTGGCGAACCACAGCCGGCATCGAACCCGGCTTCCCCATGCCGAGGCGGTAAACAAACTGACGGCTTATTTTAATCAAATCGGGTTTAGAACCCGGATAAAACGCCAGGATGGAAAAACCACTCTTGCGGCAATGAAAGGCGCCGGCAATCGGTTTGGTTACCTGTTTACCCACTCTGCGATAGTCATTATCTGTATCGGCGGGTTTCTCGACAGCAACGCCCCCTTGAAAATACGCGCCCTGCAAGGGACGCTTCAGGCGGAAACCAGGGAAATCCCCCTAAGCCAGATACCGGACGAGAGCAAGCTGTCGGTAGACAACCGCTCATTCCGCGCCAGTGTTTCAATCCCCGAAGGCCGCGCCGTCAAGGCGGCGTTTATCAATTCAGGCGCCGGTTACCTGGTGCAACCACTGCCCTTCAGCATATTAGTCAAGGACTTTCGCATAGAGCATTATCCCAGCGGCCAGCCCAAGTCGTTTGAAAGTGATCTCGTCATCCACGAAAACAACAACAGCGTTGAAAAAACCATCGCGGTAAATCACCCGTTGAGTTACCGGGGCTATACCATCTATCAAGCCAGTTTTGGCGACGGCGGCTCAAAACTCGAGTTCAGGCTGCACGATTTATTTTCACCTGCCCCCCATGCCCGGGAACATTCGGCAACCGTCAACCAGTCGCTTACCCTGCAATACGACAACAACCCGCACAGGTTGGAAATAGCTGAATTTCGGAAATTCAATATCTTCGCCAACGACGACCCGACATTAAATAAAAAGTTTCGCGATTTCGGCCCGAGCGTCGCTTTTAAAATCCGTCAACCTGACGGCTCGGCGAAGGAATACCTGAACTACATGTACCCCATCACCCTGGAGGGACGTGAATTCCTGTTGAGCGGCGTGCGTTCCGCCGTAGCAGAGGAATTCAAATACCTGCACATACCCGCCGATGATGATGGTTCAGCAACGCGTTTTTTACGGTTTCTCGCCCTGTTGAATGACGCCGAAAAACTCGCGCGGATTTATGCCGATAACCGGGAAGCCCTGCTCGCGGATAATGCCTCCGTTGAAAAAATCCCGGAACGGGAGATCAGCGCCGTCATCCTGAGATTAACCAGGCTGTTCCTTGATGGGGGGTTTCCTTCCCTGCAACAACACCTGGACCAGGAGCTGGATGCTGCAACAATACAGTCCTTGAGCAATACCTCAATGAAGATCCTGCGTTTCGGTTTGCAACAGGCTTATATGGCGATGATGGAAAATGAAGGCATCAATGCCGGGAGTTTATCCGAAAGGGACATACAGTTTCTGAATGACGCCATCGTCGCGTTATCCGCCTTGCACGAGTATGGATCCCCATACTACCTGCAGCTGACCGATTTTGAACATGTCGAAGCGACGGGACTACAGATAACCCGATCGCCCGGCACAAAATGGGTTTATTTTGGCTTCAGCCTGCTGATAGCAGGGGTGTTTTTGTTATTTTACGTGCCACATCAACGTTTGTGGGCAATCATAAATTCCAGGGACGCCCGGACCGACATATTAATCGGCGGCGTGCGGACCCGTCATGCACGGGATTTCAATCGTTATTTTGCGCAAATTTCCCGTACAATAAAACAATTGACCCCTGGAGAGTAATGCAACCCATCTCCTGTATGCGCGCCAATGCGGCAAATGATAAATACGCGGTAAGGCTATGACAACAGAAACGATTGCAAACAACCTCAAACTGACGGACAACCGGCTTCGACTGCGGCTTGTCGATTACCTTTGGTTTGCGCTTATCCTGTTTGGTTTCGGCTGGGCGTATTTTAACTATCGCCAATACATGGACAATTATGAATTCATCATATTCGGTTGCCTCGCCCTCGCCTTGAGTTATGCCGGCGTTGCCTGGGCTGAACTCAGGCGGCTGTTTCTCATCGTAACAACCCTGGCATTGCTCTCGGTCTACCTCTACGAGGCCAACCTGGCCCATGCAGAAGAACGCTTCTTATTGCAATATTTCCTGGCCAGCCAATCGGCGATCATGTGGATGAGTTTTCTCTTTGTGCTGGCCGCCTTGGCTTATTTCTACGCCCTGTTCACCGGCTCCGCATTTTCAGGTTCTGCAGGCGCCGGTTTAACTTGGTCCGCGACGGGCGCAGGCTTGACGGGCATGTTGGTTCGCTGGCATGAATCCTACCTGATCAGCCCGGAGGTGGGTCATATCCCGGTAAGCAACCTTTATGAAGTGTTTATCCTGTTTTGCGTCATCACCGCGATCATTTACCTGCATTATGAAAAGCGTTACCAGACCAAAGCCCTCGGCGGTTTCGTCCTGCTCATCGTCAGCGCTGCCGTCGGGTTTTTATTATGGTATACCTTTGACAGGGGCGCCCATGAAATCCAGCCACTGGTGCCGGCGCTGCAAAGTTACTGGATGAAGATCCACGTGCCGGCAAACTTCATCGGCTATGGTTGTTTCAGTATCGCCGCAATGCTCGGTTTGGCTTACCTGATTAAAGGCGACGAAATAAAACCGGATAATAACAGCGCGCTGGCGCGGTTGCCGGCGCTGGCGGACATAGACGATATGATGTACAAGGCCATTTCCCTTGGCTTCGCCTTCTTTACCGTTGCAACCATCCTTGGTTCATTATGGGCTGCCGAGGCCTGGGGGGGATATTGGTCGTGGGACCCGAAAGAGACCTGGGCCTTGATCGTCTGGTTGAATTATGCGGCCTGGCTGCATATGCGCATGAGCAAAGGCTGGCGTGGGGCGGCGATGGCAGTCTGGGCAATCGCGGGCCTGTTCGTTACCCTGTTTGCCTTTTTGGGTGTTAATATGTTTTTATCCGGCTTGCATTCTTACGGCGAGTTATAAACTGCCTGGGCTGCTCAGGCAACAGATCGAATTTTTAAATAACGGAAGCATGACAATGCGCATAATACAAATATTAATTTTCTCTGTTCTCACGTCAGGGCTTTTAATCACTCCGGTCAAGGCACAGTCAATCGATGATTCATACACGCAGATCAAACCCGCCCAACCCACCCAATCGGGTGATAAAATCGAAGTCGTCGAAATCTTCTGGTATGGCTGTTCCCATTGTTTCAGCTTCGAGCCCCATATTGAGGCATGGCAAGAAAACATCCCCGAAGACGTTGTCTTTCGCCGCGTTCCCGGCGCATTGAACAAAAGCTGGATTCCCCACGCCAGGGCCTTTTACGCCGCAAAGAAAATGGGGGCGCTGGAAAAATTACACCGCCCCCTGTTCAAAGCCATACATCAAAACCGCAGGAAAATTTTTACCCGGGAAAGCCTTATCGATTTTGCGCAGGAAACAGGCATCGACAAAGAGAAATTCACCAAACACTATGATTCCAACGAAACGAAGATCAAGATGAAACAGGCGTTTTTCCTGGCCCGCAATGCCAGGATTACCGGTGTTCCCGCCGTTATCGTCAATGGCAAATACCTGGTCTCGGCGTCCTCGGCCGGTTCATTTGAGCGAATGATAGAAACAATGAATTACCTGACCGGGGTTGAACGACGCCAATAACCACACACCGTCATTATCCACAAACCACACGGGCAACCCGCCGCGATTATCTGCATACCCTGCAGGCAACTCCCGCGATTGCCGTGTGCCGCAGGGACAATCCCCGTGGTTGCCCGCGCCCCGTTACGCCGGCGCCGCCCGCACAATCATCGGCGCATCCCGTATGGGCCAATGCAACAAGGCGGAGACAAGGCCTAACAATATGGCCATTTGCCACATCAGGGTATAAGACCCGGTGGCCTCGAAGAAATAACCGCCCAACCACGCCCCCAGGAAACTGCCGACCTGGTGGCTGAAGAAAACAATGCCGAATAAGGTCCCGCTGTAACGGGTACCAAAAATCTCGGCAACCAGGCCGCTGGTCAGCGGCACGGTGCCCAACCATAATAAACCCATCGCCGCGGCAAACAGCAACAGCGATACATCGCTCAGGGGAAGCATGATAAACAAGGCGATAACGATTGCCCGACCCAGGTACAAACCACTCAATAAATACTTTTTTCGATAACGGCCGCCAAACAGGCCGGCCAGGTACGTGCCGATAATATTAAAAAAACCGATCAGGGCGAGCGCGCTTGCCGCCAGCATGGGCGAGACCGCCTGGTCATTCAAGAACGCCGGCAGGTGCGTTCCAATAAACGCCACGTGGAAACCACATACAAGAAAACCAAGATTTAAAAGCCAATAACCGGAATGGACGCCGGCTATCCCCAGAGACTGCGATAAAGTCCCTTCCCGCGTGTCCGGCCGGGCGACATCCTGTTTTATCTGAGAACGAAAAAACAGTGAAAACAACGGGACAACCATGACGCAGCCGGCCAGGATAAGGAGGGCAACGGCCCAGCCATACAGTCCGATAAACAACTGGCTGGCCGGAACAAAGGAAAACATGCCGACCGAACCCCCGGCTGAAACAAGACCAAACGCCAGGCTCCTTTTTTCTTCCGGCACCAGTCTGCCAACCGAGCTTAATACCACCGTAAATGTAGTGCCGCTCATGCCGAGGCCGACCAACGCGCCCAAACTCAGGTACAAACCCGTGGCAGATGAGGTATAAGCAGTCAGGACGAGACCGGCGATATAAATGCCGCTTGCGATGACCAGTACCCGGAAACTGCCGTATTTATCCGCCAACATGCCGGCAAAAGGCTGTGCCAGGCCCCAGATAAGATTCTGTATGGCAATTGCAAGCCCGAATATTTCCCGGGTAATCACCAGATCAGTGACGACGGGCTGCAAAAACATCCCGAAGGACTGTCGAATACCCATGCTGGCAGCGACGATTATTCCTGCAATAGATACCAGTAAAATAAATTTCGATTGACGCATGATCAATCCTTATACCTGAATATCTCACTCACGTCACTTGCCATGCAAAAAACCCAGGCGTTCCCGCTGTTCGTCGAAAGTGGGTTTGGGGGCTGTTAGCGGGAACTGCCGCAAAAAATACTTGAAGCGGCTGGTTGTCTTGTGTCATGCTGATTTTCACAGCGGAGTAATCGAGGAATTAAATAAAATGACAGAATCAAATCATCGGGCGCCGTTATCGGACGTGCAGCTTCGGGTCAAGGCGCTGGAGTCCCTGTTAATCGAAAAGGGTCTGGTGAACCAACAGGCCCTGGATGCCATTATCGACAACTATGAAAACAAGGTGGGGCCGCATATCGGCGCCAAGGTCGTTGCCAGGGCTTGGACTGATCCCGACTTTAAAGCCACGTTGCTGGAAGACGCCTCAGCTGCGCTGGCAGAGATGGAATACACGGGGATCGAAGGCAGCCACATGGTAGTCAAGGAAAATACCGACAAGATCCATAACCTGGTGGTTTGCACACTTTGCTCCTGTTATCCCTGGCCCGTATTGGGCTTACCGCCCAACTGGTATAAAAGTACGCCGTTCCGGGCCAAAGCAGTCCGCGACCCGCGCGGTTTATTAAGAGAATTCGGCCTTGAATTATCCACAGACACCGAAGTGCGCGTGTGGGACAGCAATGCCGAGATCAGGTACCTGGTTTTACCCAAACGGCCAGCCGGCGCCGAGGGAATGAGCGAAGAGGAATTGAGTAAAATCGTCACCCGCGATGCCATGGTCGGAACCGGGTTGATCGCGTTGCAATAGGGTGTAATGTTATGAACGGCATTCATGATATCGGCGGTATGGATAACATCGGGCCGATGAATATTGAAAAAGATGAACCGGTATTTCATGAAGACTGGGAAAAGAAAGTGTTTGGCCTTACCTTCGCCACGTTGGCTGCCGGCATTTATGCGACAGACGAAGTGCGTTATCTGACGGAAACCATCCCACCCCAGGATTATTTAACGTTCAAGTACTACGAAAAGTGGTTGTACAGCCTGGAATTAATGATGCTGAATAAAAACCTGATCACAAAGGAAGAGCTTGAATCAGGCAAGGTACTTGCGCCGGAACTGGCGACCGGCGTGGAAGCAGCGACGCCGGAGAGGGTGCAATACGGCATGAATAATCGCTTGCCCGTATTCGTGGATGTCGATATCGCGCCGAAGTTCAAGGCAGGCGATGCGATCATCGCTAAAAATATCAATCCGCTGCACCATACCCGGCTGCCTCGTTATATCAGGGGAAAACGCGGCGTGATAGAAATGCGCCACGGGATATTCCTCCTGCCCGATACCAATGCTCACGGCGGGCCGGATAAACCGCAGCATGTGTATAACGTAAAATTCAGCGCCCGGGAACTGTGGGGTGAGGATGCGCCGGCCGCTGACCACGTCCATATCGACCTGTTTGATGATTATATGGACCAGGCCGGACAGTGATCATCCATGCAATCACCCGCTCTTGATGTCTTGCCTGAGCTGCCCATCGGTGAAGGCGGGCCGATTTTCAAGGAGCCCTGGCAGGCCCAGGCGTTTGCCTTGGTATTAAAACTGCATGAGCAGGGCCTCTTCACCTGGCAGGAGTGGGCAGAGCAACTGGGCAAGGCTATTTCTGCCGCCCGCGCCCAAGGCGACCCCGACATCGGCGATACCTATTACAACCATTGGCTGGCGGCATTGGAAGAAATAACCACTGGCAAGGGCCTGGTCACAACGGATTTATTAGCAAGCCGCAAACATCAGGTGCAACAGGAGCATCAACGCCTGCATGGACACGATCATTAGGAAACCCGCCCCTCGCTCAGCGGTAATCGAGCTTATCAAACGTTACCTGCGCGCCCCTGAAAGCAGTTGGAGCAACGGCGTCTCCGGCGCAATCGCAGAGTTCATGTATGATGAGGGTGAAACCGTCGAGCTCAGGGAAACGGATGAATGTCTCTCTGCAGTTACAGACCGTGGCGCCATATCCATCAAACTGCCGGCGCAAATCACCTGTTTTGCCTACGAGCAATTGACCCATTGCACCCGCTCCTGGACACAAACCGTGGCCCTGGCGTTACCTCAAACACGGGCCGGGGTTAAAGTAAACCGGGTGATTACAGATATGGGGGTAGATAAAGACGCGGTGAATGACGAAGATCGGGAAGAACGACTGTTTGACCTCGGCCTCGGCCTGGAACCTATCCGGTTTTGCGTTCGCACGAAAGAGGGCCGGCTCATTGAAAAACTGACCTCGTTGTCCGGACAGGTCATGCTTGACCAGGGCCGGGACGTGCTCGAACTGCTGCAAAGCTCATCACCTGCCCGCATCGTTATCTCGAAGCTTGGCCGCATCGAAGTTTACACGCCGGTCCCGGCAAAAGGCGCCGGCACGGAAAGGGGGCCGCACACGCATTTATTGCCCAAACTGCTGTCAAAAAAAGAGTTGGTCATACCTGATGGTTATTCGGCAACCTTTCATATCTATCCACCCCACCCGTTGCATGATAAATACGGCGCAGAAAAACCCTTTGACCGATTACGGCACGAAGACTTTCAGGATGTACTGAAGAAGACGGGCATTGAAGATTACCTTAAAGAAAAAGCCGCGGTGGCTGCAAAAGGTTCGCGCGGTGAAGATGCTGAAGGGCGCTCGGCATGGCACAACATCGCCAGGCAAGTCGTTAAAATGCAGTCCCCTTACAACGAAGCGAATCAGCCCATAGCGATTAATGCCATTTAAACCCATATCGCATTTCAGCAGTTCCCCCAACCCACTTTCGACGAACAGCGGGAGCGCCTGTTGCACTTTGTTTGTTCTTCCCCATAATGCAATATATTTCCGGAACTATAAAATCGACTCAATTGATCAACGGTAATCACGATGGATGCAGAGCAGGATCGGGTATTTTTTTATAATTATTCAATTGTCATCGGCCTCTCGGTCGTGATGATCGTCATATTTATCGTGCTCGCCCGCTATCTCGGCATTGATGAAGACGCTATCGCACTCAAACAATCAACCAGGGTATCAGCGAATACCCTCCCGGTGGGCGTGGTGAACGTTGCCGGCGAGGCAACAGAGGCGCCGGAATCGATGTTGGCGGCCGTTGCTGAGGAGACAGATGCCGAACCCATTGACATGGGCCAAAGAGTGTATCAAGGACTTTGCATCAGTTGTCACAGCGGTCTGCCCGGCATCCCGAAATTAGGCGACAAAGCCGCTTGGGAGAACCGTATCGCCCAGGGCATGGCCTTGCTTTACGAACACTCGATCAAGGGTTTTATCAGCGCGGGAGGAACCATCGCCATGCCAGCAAAAGGCGGCAACCCCAATCTCACCGATGAGGAAGTCAAGGCTGCGGTGGATTACATGGTGGCAAATAGCCAATAGAGCAGTCAATAATTCTCCAGCGCCTGTGAACTGAGACGGCGCCACTGTTGGTAATTTTCCCGAAATGCCCGGTAGGCGTCATATACGCGCTTGAAGTCGTGGTCTTTTTCCGCTTCGACGGCCAGGGTTTCAGCGGTGATGTCGCGTAACTCTTCCATGACTTCCCGGGGGAACGGCAAGACCTGCACGTTCTTTTTCGCGGATAACGCTTCGAGCGCCTGGCTGTTATGGTATTCCATGGCGCTGTAGCTCCATTCGCTGGTGGCGGCGGCGGCTTGTTTAACTATCATCTGCAAGTCCGCGGGCAGGCTTTCCCAACGGTCTTTATTGATCAGCAGTTCCAATTCCGTGCCCGGTTCATGCCAGCCGGGATAATAATAGTAGGCGGCGGCGCGGTTCAGGCCCAGACGCAGATCATGGAGGGGTCCCACCCACTCCGTGGCATCGATGGTGCCCCGCTCCAGGGCCGTATAGAGCTCACCGCCCGACATCAATATGGGGTTGCCGCCGGCCCTGTCCAGCACCTTGCCGCCAAGACCGGGTATACGCATGCGCAACCCCTTCAAATCATCGATGCTGTCTATCTTTTTATTGAACCACCCCCCCATCTGCACCCCGGTATTGCCCATGGGCAAAGCGATCGCGCCAAAGGGTTCATACAACTCGTTCCATAATTCCAATCCACCGCCATGGTAGATCCAGGCCTCCATGCCTTTCTTTCCCATGCCAAAGGGAACGGTGGAAAAAAACTGCGCAGCCGGCACCTTGCCCGCCCAGTAATAGGCCGCGCCATGCCCCATTTCCACGGCCCCTTGGGAAACGGCATCGAACACCTGCAGGGCCGGCACCAGTTCCCCGCCGGCGAAGACCTTGATATCAAGTCGGCCGTTGCTCATGATGCGAACGTTTTCAGCAAACATTTCCGGCGCTTCCTGGAACACGGGAAAGTTCGCCGGCCAGGTGGTCACCATCTTCCAACGATAGGTCTTGTCGGCGTCGATTTCCGGACCTGTCCCGCCGCCCGGACTGCCGCTCTCACAACCAGCCAGGAACGCGATGAACAAGAGACACAATAAAAATGGTTTTATTTTCATAAGAGTTTCCTGTTGAAGATGCGTTTTTATCTTCTTATATCAAGCAGGTTGCAAATTGGCATAGGCCAACACCAGCCACTTTGAACCGGATGCCTCAAAGTTCACCTGTACCCGGGTGTGGCTGCCCTGGCCCTCGAGGTTCAGTACGACGCCTTCGCCGAACTTGGCGTGCAGCACCCGCTGGCCCAAGTCAAAGGGGGCATCGCTACGGGGCGTCACTTTACTGAAAAATTCCTGGGTGACTGAACCGCCCAAGTTGGTTTCATTGATGAGCTCGGCCGGAATTTCACCCAAAAAGCGGGACGGGCTCGGGTAGAAGTCCGCGCCGTGCAGGCGTCGGCGCTGGGCATAACTCAAGGTCAATTTTCGCTTGGCCCGGGTAATGCCCACGTAACAAAGCCGGCGCTCCTCTTCCAATTTCGCCGGGTCGTCCGAGCTGCGTTGATGGGGAAACAGGCCCTCTTCCATTCCCACCAGATAAACCTGTTGAAACTCGAGCCCCTTGGCGATGTGCAGGGTCATCAAGTTGACCGCGTCACTATACGCATCAGCCTGGGTTTCGCCGGATTCCAGCGCGGCATGGGACAAAAATGCCGGCAAAGGTTCCAAGTCACCGTGGACGTCTTCGTTGACTTCGAATTCCCCCGCGGCCCGCACCAACTCTTCCAGGTTCTCGATGCGGGCAAGGCCCTTTTCCCCTTTCTCTTTCCGGTAATGCTCGATGAGGCCACTGGTCTGGATGGCGACGTCCATCGCCTCATCCAGGGGCTTGTCGCGTATGGACTGCGCCACCTGCTGCATCAAGCCGAGGAACGCCGCCAATGCGGATAAGGCGCGGGCCGGCATGAGTTTGTCCGCGACCAGCGCCTGGGCGGCCCGCCATAACGAGATGTTGTCTGTTCTGGCCCGGTGGCGGAGTTCCTCGAGGCTACGTTGCCCGATACCGCGGGAGGGGGTATTGACGATGCGCTCGAAAGAAGCGTCGTCATCCTGAAAGGCGCCAAGACGCAGATAAGCCAGGGCGTCCTTGATTTCCATACGTTCGTAAAAACGCACGCCGCCGAATACGCGGTAGGGCACCTGGGCCTGCATCAATGCCTCTTCCAGCACCCGCGAGGCGGCGCTGACCCGGTACAGGACGGCGTTGTCCCGGTAATCGATGGCATCCTGCTTGGTCGCCTTGATCCGGTCCACCACGAAGCGGGCTTCGTCATGTTCGTTATAGGCCGCATACAGGTCCAGCTTGCCGCCTGCTTTCTCGTCAGTCCACAGGTTTTTGCCGAGGCGGGACACGTTGTTGCCGATCAAGGCATTGGCGGCATTCAAGATATTTGTGGTCGAACGATAGTTTTGCTCAAGTCGGTGCAAAGCCGGCGCCGGGAAATCCTGCTCGAAGCGTTGCATGTTTTCCATGCAGGCGCCGCGAAAACTGTAAATGGATTGATCATCATCGCCGACCGCGAACAAATGGTTGTCCTTGCCTGTCAACAATCGCAGCCAAGCGTATTGCAGCGCGTTGGTATCCTGAAATTCATCCACTAACAGGTGACGAAAGCGTTGCTGATAATGCCCCAGGAGACTGGCCTGGTCGCGAAACAGCTCATGCGCCCTCAACAACAACTCGGCGAAATCCACCAGGCCGGCGCGGTCGCAAGTTTGTTGATAGGTCTGATAGATATGCGCCATCCGCTCCAACGTCGGGTCATCCCGAGGGTCGATGTGCCGGGGTCTCAACCCGTCATCTTTACGTGCATTGATAAACCATTGGGCCTCCTTGGCGGAATACTGGGACTCGTCCAGGTTCATGCCCTTGATGATTCGTCTCAGGGTACGCAACTGATCTTCACTGTCCAAAATCTGAAAACTCTCCGGCAGGCCCGCTTCCTGCCAATGCGCGCGTAAGAGTCGATGGGCGAGGCCGTGAAACGTCCCCACCCACATCCCGCCGATGGGCCGCTGCAGCAGGTTTTCAATCCGGGCGCGCATCTCGGCCGCGGCCTTGTTGGTAAAAGTCACCGCCAATATGCCGAAGGGCGAGGCTTGCTCCGTTTGAATATACCAGGCGATACGGTGCACCAGCACCCGCGTCTTGCCGCTGCCGGCGCCCGCCAACACCAATACGTTGCCCGTCGGCGCGGCAACGACCTGCCGTTGCGCCTCATTCAACCCGTCTAATACGACTGAAATATCCATATAATCCATTGTAACGCTTGCCAGGGTGTTAGAATAGCCGGATAGGTAGTTCAATCCGACTTTTTTCGGACGCCAGTTCAGAGACGGATTCAAATCATGAGTGCAACCGATTTGGCTTTGGCGTTTTTCTGAACCAGCTCAGAGAACACCTTCCATGGAGTCTTATCCCCCAAGCTCTTTGGCAGGCCTGAAACCGTTATTACTATGTCTAATGCTTGTATCCCTCTGTGGTTTCATATTGAAAGGGTTGCCTGCTCCAACGCATCAGTAGCATTGAGGATTTGCAGGCCTTGGTATGGATGCAACGCAAGCAAATCACTATCGCCGGTGACAATGACATCCGCTTGCGCGGCTAATGCGGTAGCAATGACAACATCATCGTCGGCATCCCTGGGGACAGTACGTTTAATCGATCCAAGCCTTACCAAATTGGTCAACATGCCATAACGCTGTACCAGGAAAGTCGATGTGATCTCTTGTGATGCGAGCATAGCGCCAAACTTACGACGCCCCAACACATCTGCTAGTTCATCAAGTAGCATACTGCTGGTAAATAGCGTTACTTGATTGTCCCTTCCCAAATCGAGTAACTGACGCGGTACCCCGCCCCAGAGCAAACCTGATACTACGATATTGGTATCAAGCACCAGGCGCACGTTGCTGCCTTTGTGTACGCACGGCGTTCACTTCGGCCTGGATCTCATCCATCGTCATGGAAGGAAAGTCGGTGATAGCCAATTTATCAGCGGCAGTAAATAAGTCATTGAGGGCGTTACGACGCAAGTTCTCGCGTAACATGGCCTCGATAGCTCTTGGTTCGAGTAGCCCGGCATCATTAGCTTCTTTAGCAAGTGGGTCGGGTAGATCAATTGTCAGGGTTGTCACGGCATTACCTCATTTTTTCGCAAATTCAGGGGAGGATTCAAGTCATAAGCCAACAAGTGATTTTGTTTTGGCGTCTTTCTGAACCCGCTCACAGAACACCTTCCACGGAGTCTTAAACCCCAAACTTTTCCTGGGACGTCGGCATCGCCAGATACAACGGGCTGAATCGCCCCGGGTTTGAATTATATCCGATTTTGTGAATTAATAGAGATCCCTTTATGTAAATACAAGTAGTCTGCGATTTAATCAGTTTTAATGTGCGCGATGCAAACTAACCATGACGATGTCCGGGTCATTATCGACAAGGCGCTGGCGCGCTGCCGGGAAATAGGTGCGGATTCGGCGGAAGCCGCTATCGGTACGGGGAAAGGTTTGTCGGTCACTGTGCGTATGGGCCGGGTTGAAACCATAGAGCATCAACGCGATAAGGGGTTGGGGATAACCGTGTACATGGGGGGACGCAAAGGCTCGGCCTCCACAACGGATTTTTCCGACAAGGCCACTGAAGCGACAGCCGCCGCCGCCTGCACCATTGCAAAGAACGCCAGTGAAGATGACTGCGCCGGTTTGATTGAACCTCGATACTTGGCAAAGAACGCGCCGGACCTGGATTTATGTCACGGTTGGGACATCGACCCCCAGGCCGCCATTGAGCTTGCCATCGAATGTGAAAGCGCGGCGCGACAAACGGACCGTCGCCTGACAAATTCCGATGGGGCGATAGTATCGACTTACGCGGGGTCGCACTTGTACGGCAATACCCATCATTTCATCAATGGCTGGGATTGGTCGTCCCACAATATCGACTGCACGGTCATTGCCGAGGAGAACGGCAATATGCAGCGGGACGGCTGGTATACCAAGGCCCGGGATTACCGTGATCTCGACAGCGTCAAGGCGGTAGGGGAGGAAGCCGCCCACCGGACCCTGTCCCGGTTGAACGCGCAGAAATTATCGACCCGGTCGGCGCCGGTCATTTTCGAAGCGCCCGTTGCCAGGGGCTTGTTCGCCGCTTTCATCAATGCCGCCTCCGGCGATGCCTTATACCGCAAGGCCTCGTTTCTATTGGACAAGTTAGGCGAGGAGATCTTTGCCCCGCACCTGCAGATCGAAGAACAACCCCACCTGCCCAAGGCGCTGGGCAGCGCCCCATTCGACGGTGACGGCATGGCCACCCGGCGAAAACACTTGATCCGGGACGGTGTCCTGGAAAGCTACCTGTTGAGCGCCTATTCCGCCCGAAAATTAGGGCTGACACCCACCGGCAATGCCGGCGGGGTACATAACCTGGTGGTAAAAAACAGCGATCAAAACCTGGAAGCGTTGCTGAGACAGATGGATACCGGCTTGCTGATCACCGACATGATCGGCTTCGGCGTGAACCAGGTGACCGGCGATTATTCCCGCGGGGCCTCAGGCTTCTGGATCGAACGGGGCGAACGTCAATTCCCGGTGGAGGAAATCACCGTCGCCGCCAACCTCGCGGACATGTTCCGACAAATCATCAGCGTCGGCAACGACGTAGACCACCGGGGCAATATCAAAACCGGCTCCGTGCTGCTCGAGAACATGACCATTGCCGGCGAATAAGGGATAATGCGGAAAATCGGACCCCGCGTCATTCTGAGCCCTTCGCTTCGCTCAAGGACGGGCTACGTGAAGAATCTGCCTCTAACTGACTGGGTAAGATAGGGCCGGTCCGCCACCTTCAGGGCAAGCGCCGCTCAAACCCAGGCTCCTCAGTCTCCGCGCTTTTTTCCTGATCATACAGGCGGGTGTAAGCGCCATTCTGCGTAATCAGTTGGGAATGGGTACCGGACTCAACCAGCCTGCCGTCTTCCAGGACAAAGATGTGATCGGCGTTTTCTATGGTGGACAGGCGGTGCGCAATGATAATGCAGGTCTTGTTCTGCTTGACCGAAGCCAATGCCCGTTGAATGCTGCGCTCCGATTCCGCATCCAGCGCCGACGTTGCTTCGTCCAAAATCAGGATGGGCGCATCTTTCAAAATCGCCCGGGCCAGGGCGATGCGCTGGCGCTGCCCGCCCGACAGGCGTGAACCGTCGTTGCCGATGACGGTATCGAACCCGTTTTCCAATGCTTCAATAAACGTCAGGGCATCGGCCCGGCGGGCTGCCGTCACAACCTGCTCCATGCTCGCATCGCGGTTGCCGCCATAGGCGATATTATTGCGCACCGTGTCGTTGTATAAAGCCTCCTCCTGGCTGACCAGGGCGATATTCTCGCGCAGCCGGGACAAGGAGAGATCGCGAATGTCATGTCCGTCCACTAATATCTTGCCGGCGGCGTTATCATAAAATCGGGGGATTAAATTGACCAGGGACGTCTTCCCGCTGCCGGATGGTCCGACGATGGCAATGGATTGGCCCGCGGGGATATTCAGTGACACGTTTTGCAATACCGGGCCGCCTTCTTCATTGTAACCAAAACCCAGATCGCGTATTTCAATGGTTCCCGTCAGCCTGCCGGTGGCAGCGGCGCTGTTGTCCGCTTCTATTTCCTGGTCGATGAAGGCAAAAACACTTTCACTTGCAGCCAGTCCCCTTTGCACGTCTTCATTCACCCGCGCCAGCCTTCTCAGCGGGCTTAGCAGCATCAACAGCGCGGCAAAAAAAGAATTGAATTCGGCCACGGAAATCTTGCCAGCCGCAGCATGCGCCGCGGCCACGTAAACAATGACCGCCAGCACAATGGCCGTAATCATATTAATCGCCGGCGTGCTGGCGGCTGAGGCAGCGGTAAATTTCATGCTGAAGCGCCGGTTGGCATTGGCCCTCTGTCTGAATTTTTCGCCTTCCTGTTTCCGCCCGGCAAAAATTTTAATGATCCGGTGGCTGGCGATGGCTTCGCTGAGCACGTGGTGCAATTCGGCCATGGAATCCTGCAGAAACCCGCTCATCCTGCGCAAGCGTACGCGGATCACTAATAATATAAACAAAATAAAAGGCCCTGAAATTAACGCGATGGTTGCCATTAACCAGTTGACATACGCCATCCAGGCGACCAGTCCGATAATGCTCAAGGTATCCCTGACCAAAGTGGTTATCACGTTGGTACCGGCTTCCTTCAATTGGGTCACGTCGAAGGTGAATTTGGAAATCACGCTGCCGGCGGCGTGTCGGTCCAGGCTGGCGCACGGTAATTGTAATAACCGGGTAAACATCTCCACCCGAAGGTCCATGACGAACCTGTTGGCGACCCAGGCAAGCGCATACTTGCTGATATAGGCAGAGACAGCGGCAATAAGAAAAACGAGCACGATCGGGATGATTACCCGGGTAATGAGGTTGACATCGGCATTAAAGAACACCCCTTCCGTAATGCTTTTGAACAGGGCGGCGATCGCCGGACTGGTCAAGGCTAAAATCACCATGGCCAACACGGCAATGGCAAAAATCCGTCGATAGGGCTTTACATAGGCCAATAAGCGTAAGTAAAGTGCAAGATCAGAGGGTTTCCTTTGATTCATGGCGTCAAAATCGTTTAATGAAACTGGTGATACCGGACAGGAGTATACAGCATCGTCTTCAGCCTGCATTCCTTATGAAGGGGCGTGTGATGATCGCGCCGGCCCCTTGATTTTAATGCTGCCCCCGGCGGGCACCCGCGACCGAAAGCGTGGCAGGGACGGCGGCTAAGGGAACATGGGCGCGCTGAGGGCAGCATTAAAACCAAGCGAGGACAAACATGTCAAAAAAACACCCCATCATTGCAGTAACCGGCTCATCGGGCGCCGGGACATCCAATATCAGGATTGCGTTTGAGAAGATCTTCAACCGCCAGGGGATCAACGCCGCCCTCATCGAGGGCGACAGTTATCACCGGTACGACCGCAAGGAAATGGACCAGGTAACCGAACAGGCCAAAACCGCTGGCAAAAATATTACTCACTTCGGCCCGGAGGGCAATTTGTTCACGGAATTGGAAGCGAGTTTCAAGGAGTATGCCGAATTCGGCGCCGGCAAACATCGGTATTATATTCACACTGAAGAGCAATCAGCTCGTTACGGCAGCGCGCCCGGTTCACTGACACCCTGGGAAGACCTGCCTGAAAACACGGACTTGATGTTCTACGAAGGTTTGCACGGCGGCCTGCTCACCGATACAGTCGATATCGCTCAATACGTGGACTTGCTCATCGGCATCACCCCGATGATTAACCTGGAATGGATCCAGAAAATCCAGCGGGATAAAGCGGTACGCGGCTATACCGCGGAAGATGCGACCAATATGATCCTGAACCGCATGCATGACTACGTTCACTACATCACCCCGCAATTCTCGCGCACCGACATCAACCTGCAACGGGTACCCACCATCGATACGGCCAACCCCTTCAGCGCTGCGCACGTCCCGTCCAGCGATGAGAGTTTTACTGTCATCCACGTGCGTAACCGGGATAAACTGGAGATCGATTTCCTCTACTTGCTGGAGATGTTGCACGGCTCCTTCATGTCCACCCCCTACACGATTGTCATCCCGGCCGGCAAAACCAACTTCGCCATCCAGCTGATCATCGAACCGATCATCCAACACATCCTGGCGGCCAAACCGACAGCGGCTGGATAGGTTAAACTTGGTTATGGTGGGCTTTTGATTTCCACCAGGGAATCCGTGGCCGGGCCTGGATTCGTGCGCAGGGTGGCTGCCATGTTCAGGCCTTTCTGGTAATACGCGGCGGCAGCGACGGGTTCGCCCTGTTGCTCAAGCAGGGTCGCCAATTCCTGGTAGGCTTCGGGGTTGGGTTGCGCTTCGATGCTTCGTTCCAGGTAAGCTTTCGCTTTTCCCCACAGGTGATTTTTTTTACACAGACGGCCCAGGGTCAACAGCAAGGCCGCATCTTCGGGGAACCGGGCCAGGTGTTTTTCAGCAAAACCCAATTGTTGCTTCGGATTTTTGCCGTCAACCAAGCCAAACAACCGGATCAATCCCGAGTCCCATTTTTTCCTGAGCGCATTGCGCAACAGGCCCTCGCAATCGCTGCTGTCAGCATGGCGCAAACGTTCCGTCACGTAGGTCTCGAGCAAGTAAAATTCTTTTTTCAGCTTGCCCGGAATTTCCCGCCAGGTCTTCTCCAGGGCCGGGCGCGCCTCCCCGGCCTGTTGCAACAAACCGGCATAAGCGGCTAATTGTTTTGCTCTTATCTGCTCAATGGGCAACAGGCTCTTGCGTCTAAACTTCTTTAATAATTCGACCACCTGTAACCAATCCTTTACCTGTGCCGCCGCTTCCAGCAGCATGATTTTGACTTGGTCATGGCCGGGTCGTTCACTGTCTAACAGTTTCAAGGTGGCATAGGCCTGTTCAGACTGCTTTTGACTGATCTGCAACTCGGCCCGGGTAATCCCCACCGCCAAATCAGTATTTTTATTATGCTGGTCGGCGAGGCGCAGGTAGTGGTCACTCCGGTCTGCCCCACCCTGCCAGTTTGCCGCCCGCGCCGCGGCCAGGTAGTTAACCAGGGGCGCTTGGGAGTAAGTCGCGCCTTTCTGAAAGGCCCGCTCGGCTTCCGGCCAGTTGCCTTCCATCATCGCCAGCAACCCCTGGGAAAGGAGTTTCTCCGAACGACGCTGGCGCCGGTATTCAGACCAACGACCCCAATCAGCCGGCAGGCGAATTAACCTTCTCACCAGCCAGAATAAAAAATAAGCTACAAGAAACACGGCGATGAAGGCGAGCGCGAACACGACAAGGCTGGTTTGTATGACCCATTCACCATAGGTGAATATCAATCCGCCGGAAGTGCCCTGCAATAACCAGCCGATGAGGGTGGCGACAACCAGTACGGCCAGTACGGTGAATATCAATCTCACCGTTGCGCCTCATCATTGATCATTGCCCCGGCCTGCCTCGCCAGATAATTTTCCAGCGCCCGCAATGATCGATCAATGGAAGGAATGGTTTCATCTAAATCGATTGCCGCCAGGTCCGTCAATGAAGCCAATGCCGTGCGCACCCGGTTATCGCTCGTGTCGAAATGGTCATGCAACCAATCCTTGCAAGTATTGACGGATTCCTGAAAATGATCGCCGTCCTTGAGCAAGACAGCCAAACGGGCCGATTCAAGTTGCAATCTCAAATTCTGATATAAGAAATACTGCTCTTCCGGCAACAAGACGGCGGCCTTTTTATCTGAACGGGAGATAACCACCAGGGTCTTCAACTCCCGCCAGATTACGCGACTCAACCGTTGCCAGCCGGTTTCCGTTGCTGGCCCCTCGACTTCAACGGGGGCTGTGGTCGCCGGGTTTGTCTTGCCGGTCTTCAACGGGAATTGTTCAACCCGTCCTGCCAATTCACTCAAAAGCAGGGCCAGGCCGGTGAAGTCCGGGGCGGCGGTTGCCTTCAAGCGGTTCATGTCGGTAACCAATTGTTCGCGCAAGGGGATGAGGTTGGGATCGGGGATTGCCCGGAGCTTTGTATCGACGATTCGCAAAGCGGCCAATGCCGTACTGACGTCCCGTTCCAGGACAAGCCGATGGGATGCCGTCATCAGCAGGTATTTTATCTCCATCAACTGCCAGCCGGCATCCCTGTTTGTTTGTTGGTAAAGACTGCTGAACCCATCCATCAACCCGGCGACCTGTTGATTCGTTTCGGCCAACCGGGCGCTTAACAACTCGTTTTCCCGACTTAGCGATGCGTCGGCATCTTCCAGCTCATCCAGCCGGGCAGACAGGGATTGAATAGTAATGACGTTCGAGCCTTGGCCCTGCTTGATTTTGACAGCCAGGTAACCGGCGGCCGCGGCAACCACGATAAGGACTGTCAGGAGCAGCGCAGGGAGCCGCGATTTGCCCGGCGGGGACTTTGCCGGCTGGCCGGCTTCATGCTGTTTCGGCTGCCCGGCCTCACCTTGCGCCGGCTGCCCGGTCTCAGGCTGCGCCGGTTGCCCGGCCTCAGGTTGTGCCGTCTCGGGCTGCGCCGGCTGCCCGGCCTCAGGCTGTGCCGGTTGCCCAGCCTCAGGCTGTGCCGGCTGCCCGGTCTCAGGCTGTGCCGGCTGCCCCGTCTCAGGCTGCGCCGGCTGCCCGGCCTCACCTTGCGCCGGCTGCTTGGCGGCACCCTTTGTCTCTACCTTGTCGGTCTTCTCATTCACTATTCAACCGGCCTCGTTCATGTTCACCAATGCGTCCACCAGGCCCGCGTCGCTGTTGTCCTCCGCCACTGCTATGCGGATAAATCCCGTTGCCGCAGCGTGTTGTTTTATTCGTTCACTCATCACGATGATTCCCGTCTTATACAACTGTGTCCGTGCAGTCGCCGGCATCATTTCGATCAAATTATTCAGTCCTTCCAGGCTGGTGATTATCACGGCATCCGGTTTCTCATCACGCCAGTACCGCGCCATATCCGCCCGGCTCATGTCGGGTTTCTCCCGCCGATACACTTCCAGGTAATCCACGCTGACCCCAAGGGCCGCCAATCGGTCCCGCAACGCCTCCCTGCCGCCCTGGCCGCGGATAATGAGCGCCTGCTTGCCTTTGATTTCCGTCCCGGACAACGCGGGCAATTGCAACAAGGCTTCGGTGCCGCCGCCGGCCTCTGCATACATGACGTTATTCAGCCCCAGCGCCTTCAAACACTCGGCGGTGGCCCGGCCCACGGCAAGCACAGTCTTATCTTGCAGTACATCAACCAGCTGGGGAAACAGGCGCCAGGCATGAATAGCCGCATTTTTACTGATAAAAATGGCGATGTCCGAACCTGTCAGACCTTGCTCGTTTTCCAACAATCGTGAATCCACCCGGGCCGGGCGAATCTCCACGGTGGGCAACCTCAGCGCAACGCCTTGCCGCGCCTTTATCATTTCGCAAAGCTCTACAGACTGATGCGCCGGCCTTGTGACCCATATTTTTTTCCCGGCCAGGGAGGGGTCAATTGTCTGCATCGCCCATAATCCCGGCTAAAATCTCGTCTGCCCCCTGTTTTAATAACCTCTCCCCTAATTCCCGGCCAAGCTCTTCACCCAGGGCCACGGTGCCGGCGATCCTGTTTTTTTCTATCCTGGAGCCGTCAAGATGCCCTGCCAGCGCCGTCATGGAAAGGATGCCCTTTGAAATTTCAGCATAGGCCGCTATGGGCAGGTGGCACCCCCCGTAGAGTTTTCGGGATAAGGCCCTTTCTGCAGTCACACATAAATTGGTTTCCTCGTGATTCAGCGGCCGGACAAGTTCCGACACCCGCCGGTCGCCTTCCCTGATCTCAATGCCCAGCGCGCCCTGGCCAACCGCCGGCAGGATGTCTTCCACGTCTATATACTCCTTGATCCGATTTTCCATCCCCAGGCGTTTTACCCCTGCCGCCGCAAGAATCAAGGCATCATATTCCTTGTTATCCAGCTTTTGCAATCTGCTACCCACGTTGCCACGGATATCCAGCAGGTCTAACCCCGGATATTTTGCATTAAGTTGACATTGGCGGCGCAGACTGGACGTGCCGACTTTCGCCCCGGCCGGTAATTCGGCCAACCTTGCGTAACGTTCGGATATCAACACGTCCCTTGGATCTTCTCTCTGCATGATGACCGGTATCGACAAGCCGGGGGGAATATCGACAGTGACATCCTTCATCGAGTGGACGGCCAGGTCCGCTTCGCCGTTCAACAGGGCCTGCTCCAACTCCTTGACAAACATGCCTTTGCCGCCCATATCGGCCAGTGTCCGCTGCAGAAATCGGTCGGGAACTGTTTTAACGCCGTGTATCCCGGCAGACAGGCCAGGGTGCAACCCTTGTAAAGCGGCGCGAACAAATTCAGCCTGCCATAGCGCCAACGGACTTCCTCTTGTGACGATACGTAACGTTGAACCGGTCATTAATATCTGCGCAGGAATGTCATTTTATGGATACACTATAGACTACCTCCATATTATTTTGATAGATTTTAACCGATGAAAATAGGCGTAATCATGGACCCCATCGCCGGGATAAACGTCAAAAAAGACACGACGCTGGCTTTGTTGTTGGCTGCCCAACGAAAAAAATGGGACATCCATTACATGGAAATGAACGACATCTGGTTGGCCGGCAATATGGCGCGGGCAAACACCCGGCTGTTGACGGTAGCGGATGATGCGGCCGGCTGGTATGAATTTCATGCCCAAGCTGAATTGGCGCTGGCGGAGTTGGACGTGATTTTGATGCGCAAGGACCCGCCGTTTGATATGGAATATATTTATATGACTTATATCCTGGGGCATGTGGCGGCAACCGGAACATTGGTCGTCAATCATCCGGCTGGCTTGCGCGACGCGAACGAAAAGGCTTTTATTACCCATTTTCCACAATGTATCGCGCCGACGTTAATCAGCCGCGAGGCGGAACATATCAATGGTTTCATGGAAAAATACGGTCAGGTTGTATTAAAACCACTGGATGGCATGGGCGGCGCCTCCATTTTTCTTGTTGACAATAACGATGTGAATAAGAACGTCATCGTGGAAACCTTAACCGGGAACGCGCAACGGTTTATCATGGCGCAGCAGTACTTGACGGCGATTGAACGCGGCGACAAACGTATTTTACTTATCGACGGCCACCCGGTTGACCATGCTTTGGCGCGGCTGCCGAAACACGGTGACATACGGGGCAATTTAGCCCGCGGCGGTATCGGCAAGGGCGTGGATTTATCCGCGCGGGATAACTGGATCTGCGAACAGGTCGGGCCGATGTTGCGTGATATGGGACTGATCTTTGTCGGGTTGGACGTGATTGGCGATTACCTGACGGAGATCAATGTAACGAGTCCAACCTGTGTCAGGGAACTCGACAGACTCTACGGAACAACTATCTCGGATAAAGTCATGGACTGCATTGCTGAAAAATGTGGGGTGGCGCCTTGAGTATGGCGGTTGCGATACAGCCGGAGATCACGCCGGCTGACCGGCTTGGCTTAACCCTTTGCCTCGCCATCATCCTCCATGCCATTATCATTTTAGGGATCGTCTTCAAACCCGGGGATGAAATTAAACCGCGTTATGACTCGATGGAAGTCATCCTTGTTCAACAGTCAAGCAAGATGGAGGACGAAACAGACATCCTGGCGCAAGCCAATCAGCAGGGTGGAGGTGATGTCCCACAGGAAATTATACCGGCAACCCCTTCGCCCCCCCCCCTTCCCGGCGAACAGCTGGAAGTCGTCGCGCCGCCGGAAACACAACCGTCCGAACCGGTGATTAAAACCAGCCCTGAAACGACCGTCGATACGACGCCGGTGCCGGCGGAAATCACCAAGCCGTTGAACGTCGAACCGGCCATAACGAAAACCGCAGAAAAGGAACCCCCGACCAAGCCCAAGCCAACCGCCACTGCTTTGCTGACTAACAGTTTCAGGATAGCCGCCATGAATGCAGAGATAGAACGCAAACTTGAAGCGAAAGCGGAGCGGCCCAAAAGAAAATTCATATCGGCCAGCACCCGTGAATATAAATATGCGGCTTATATGGAAGCATGGCGGGCGAAAGTCGAGCGCGTCGGGAACTTGAATTACCCGGATGAAGCAAGAAAACGGAAAATCTCGGGCAACCTGATCCTGGACGTAGCATTAAATTCAGACGGCAGCGTTAATCAAATTACCATTCGCCGCTCCTCAGGCCATAAAATACTGGATGAAGCTGCGATCAGAATTGTAGAGCTGGCTTCACCATATGCGCCTTTCCCCAAGGGCTTCCGCGCTGAAACAGATATTTTACACATTACCCGAACCTGGCAATTTTTAAATAACCGTGGGTTCAGGTAGATCAGTCAGCTCCAAAGCCGCAAAAATACTCGCGCCCGGAGACCATTTTTATTATCTCAAAGTAGTTTTTTTTGTCTTATACCGATACTATGGCGGCCATGCTATCCAACAACCTCACTAACCAGTTTCTCATCGCCATGCCAAACCTGTTGGATCCTGATTTCTATCAAACCGTCACCTATATCTGCGCGCACAATGACGAAGGCGCAATGGGTATCGTCATCAATCGCCCTTTGGAATGCGAGTTGGGTGAAATCCTGGCGCAAATGAAACTGAAGCCGCAGAATAAAACCATCAGGCAGGCGCCCGTTTATCACGGCGGGCCCGTTCACACCGACAGGGGCTTTGTGTTACACGAACCGGATAGTCAATGGGATTCATCGATTAATATCAACGATGTCCTGGGGGTGACAACGTCCCTTGACATATTACATGCTATTGCAGAAAGCGCGGGCCCGAAAAATTTCATGATCGCGCTGGGTTACGCCGGTTGGGCAGCCGGTCAACTGGAGAATGAGATAAAAGACAATGCCTGGCTTAACGTCTCCGCGGACCTGGATATTATTTTTAAAACCCCATTTGAACAACGCTGGACATCCGCAACCGCCTTGTTAGGCATAGACTCCAATCAAATATCAACGGGGGTCGGCCACGCGTGATCTCACGCGCGGTTCCCGTTCCCGGGTTGGCGTATCATCCCGACCCGGCCGCGCCTTCAACGGGGCTGATGGGTTAAAGATTGAATAACGAAACATCACGGCAAATTACCCTGCTCTGTTTTGATTACGGCACGAAAAAAATAGGCGTGGCGGTTGGTCAAACCCTGACTGACACGGCGACGCCGCTGGAAATTATTCCCGTTCATAATCACCGGCCTGATTGGGGCCGGATCACTACCATAATCAAACAATGGCGGCCCCAGGCCCTGCTCGTGGGAAATCCATTGAATATCGATGGCAGCAGACAGCCTGTCACCGCTCATGCTGATAAGTTTGCCAGAAAATTACATGGCCGTTATCGGTTGCCCGTGCTGCGCGCGGATGAAAGATTATCGACCTTTGAGGCCGCTACCCGGCAACCAAAAAAAGCGAAAATCGATCACATTGCGGCTCAGGTTATCCTGGAGGGTTGGTTGCAACAAAATACCAGGCTTGTCAGAAGGTGTTACAATGGCTGAACCGGAGGGGTTTTTCATTGATGACAAGCGACCCCTGCTTACAACGCGCAAGGGCGGGTTTTGGTGAGTTATGCGGATTAATGTCCATCAACTGATCCGGACCATGAAGTCAGACCTGGATCGATACCTGGAAGACCACGACAGACATGATCCCTTATTTGTCGGCATCCACACCGGCGGCGTCTGGATAGCTCAACGATTGCACCGAATGTATGGTTCCGACTCGCCACTCGGCAAGCTGAACATCGCATTCTACCGGGATGACTTCAGCCGGGTCGGCCTGCATCCACGGGTGACCCCCTCCAACCTGCCTTTCGACATTGCCGACCGTCACGTGATTTTAATCGACGACGTGCTCTACACCGGCAGGACGGTGCGCGCGGCCATGAATGAATTATTCGATTACGGCAGGCTGGCGAGCATCTGTCTGGCGGTACTGGTAGACCGCAGCGGCAGGGAATTGCCCGTGCAGGCTGACGTCGTCGGAAAATCTCTCAATCTCGATGCGAACGAGCACATTAAACTCACCGGGCCGGAACCCCTGGCGCTGGAAATGACAACGACAGAATGACGGCGTTTAACCCGCAACTGGATCAACAAGGCCGTCTTAAACATTTCTTGTCGACGGAAGGGCTGAATCGTCAAATCCTGTCAACTATCCTCGATTACGCTGAATCGTTTGCCGGCGTAGGCGACCGCGCGGTAAAAAAAGTGCCCTTGTTGCGGGGCAAAACAGTGGTAAACCTGTTTTTCGAACCGAGTACCCGGACGCGAACAACCTTTGAACTGGCAGCCAAACGCCTGTCAGCCGACGTACTTAACATCAACATTGCCGCATCGGCCGCCAATAAAGGTGAGACCTTGCAAGACACACTGCACACCCTGGAGGCCATGCACTGCGATATGTTCGTCGTGCGCCATGGGAACAGCGGGGCCGCGCATTTTATCGCCAGCCAAGTGGCGGAAAATATCCACGTGATTAATGCGGGCGATGGTAGCCATGCCCATCCTACCCAGGCGATGTTGGACATGTTCACCATCCGCCGGCATAAACCGGATTTTGCGCCACTGCGGGTCGCTATCGTCGGCGATATCGCTCACTCGCGGGTTGCCCGCTCGGAAATACACGCTTTGAATGTTTTAGGAGTCAGCGATATACGGGTCATAGCGCCAAAGACCCTGTTGCCGAAAAATATCGAGAACCTGGGCGTACGCGTATTTCATGATCTGGCCGAAGGGCTGCAAGACGTGGACGTGATTACCATGTTGCGCTTGCAACGGGAACGCATAAAAAACGCCGTCTTGCCCAGCGAGCATGAATACTTCAGTTGTTTCGGCCTGACCGAGAAACGCCTGGGCGTGGCAAAGCCTGATGTCATCGTCATGCACCCGGGACCGATCAACCGGGGAATAGAAATTGATTCACAGGTCGCGGACGGGGAGAGGTCGGTCATCCTGCAACAGGTCAGCCACGGCATAGCGATACGCATGGCTGTCATGGCAATGGTCATGGGTTCTGCTCCAAGCGAAAAACCGGGTGAAAAAGCGGGCGGCGGTTGATGCGGATTAAAATCAATAACGGCCACGTCATCTGTCCCGCCACCCGGGTTGACGGGCGGGGAGACGTGTATATAGCGGATGGCAAAATCATCTCTGTCATCGACCCGATGGAAGGCTTCACCGCGGAGCTTGAATTGACGCTGAACGGGCAATATGTTTGTCCGGGGATCGTTGACCTGAGCGTACACCTTCGCGAGCCGGGCTTTGAGCATAAGGCAACCATCGCCTCCGAATCGGAAGCCGCCGCCCGTTCAGGAGTAACCAGCCTGGTATGCCCGCCGGATACCTGGCCGGTGATAGACACGCCGGCGGTTGTTGAACTGATTCACCAACGTCAATACCGGGTTGACAAGACCCGGATTTACCCGTTGGGCGCGCTCACCAAGGGTCTTGCCGGGGAGCAATTAACGGAAATGGCGGCGCTCAAACAGGCGGGTTGCATCGGCTTTTCCAATGCCTGCCGGCCGATTGTCAACACGGAAGCGCTAAGACGCGCGCTTGAATATGCCGCCGGTTTTGCCGTGCCGGTTTTTATCTCGCCGGAAGACAGCTACCTGAAAAACAACGGGGTGATGCATGAAGGTCAGATCAGCGCTCGCTTGGGGTTGCCCGGTATTCCTGAAACCGCGGAGACGACCGCTATCAGTCGCGCCTTGTTGTTAATCGAGCAGACCGGAGTCACCGCCCATTTTTGCCGCCTGTCTTCCGCAAGGGGCGTGGCGATGATCAAGGAGGCAAAACAGCAGGGACTGCCGGTCACGGCTGACGTCGGTATCTGTCATTTGTATCTCACGGAAATCGACGTGGACGGATTTAACTCTCAATGTCACCTGTTACCGCCCCTGCGTACCGACCGGGACAAACACGCCCTGCTTGACGGGCTCAGGTCCGGCGCCATCGACGCCGTCTGCTCGGACCACCAACCCCATGACGAAGATGCCAAGGCCGCGCCGTTCGGCGCAACTGAACCCGGCGCTTCAACCCTGGAGGTACTGGCGCCGTTAATGTTCAACTTGGCGGATACTCACGGTTTCAGTCTTGAACGAATCCTGCGCGCGCTCACCTGTCAACCAGCCGCGATTGCCGGCCTGGATGCGGGCGCCCTTGAACCCGGCGCCAAGGCCGATCTGTTTATTTTCGACACCAACCGGCAGTGGACAGTCAAAGCAGACGAATTAACCAGCGCCGGAAAAAATACGCCCTTCGATAACTGGGAAATGAACGGCAAAACCAGCCATACTATCCTCAACGGCAAGGTGGTATATGAGGACCCGTAAAAAGCGCCCGCGTGATACATGCGCTGCTCTGGCTCGCCAGGCATGACCCTGGAACCTTGTAACTTGGGGTCGCTTATCCTTGATGGAAATTTCCCTGCTGTCGATAATATCCAAAATCCGGCGCGGTCAGCGCGTCCCTTGATAAGATATGCAGGCTGACAATCGAGAGACCATCTTCGTCGAGGACGCCGTTGTATTGCAACATCAGCCGCTGCCGGCCGGTCAATACCTGATGCGCCTGGCGGCGGGCGACACTGCATCGCAAGCCTTGCCGGGCAGCTTCATTCACCTGCGTTGCCATGACGACTTGCCCATGCGCCGTCCCATGTCGATCATGCGCGCTGATGCCGGGGCCGGCTGGATTGAGATTCTGTATAAGGTTCATGGTTCAGGCACAAAAAAACTGGCTGCCGCCAGGGTCAACGATCAGCTCAGCCTGTTAGGCCCCATCGGTGTGCCGTTCAAGCAGAATAATTACCGGAGTAAGCCCTTACTCATCGGCGGTGGGGTAGGCATTCCTCCCATGGTGTTTCTTGCCGAGCGTATGTGTAAACAGACCGACAAACAGGCCGGGGGCGTGAACCCCCTTGTTATTATGGGCTCTGAGATCCCTTTTCCCTTTACCCCCAGGCCTTCCCGGATCATGATCGATGGCATCCCCAACCACGTGACCGCCTGCATGCCGTTATTGGAAGACTGGGGGGTTGCCAGCCGACTTGCCAGCAAACAGGGTTACAGCGGCTGTTACGACGGGTTTGTTACCGGGATGGCGCGGCAATGGCTGGAAAACATGGACGCGGACCAGCGCCAGCAGGTCGAGATATTCAGTTGCGGGCCGACGCCCATGTTGCGGGCCGTTGCCCACTTGGCACAGGCGTTTTCCCTGCCTTGCCAGGTCTCACTGGAGGAATACATGGCCTGTGCGGTCGGAGGTTGCGCGGGCTGTGCCGTGCCCGTGTATCAAAACGGTAAACTGTCCATGCAACGGGTCTGCGTGGACGGCCCGGTTTTTGCGGGTAATGCAGTGTATCCGCTTAACCACGACGTAACGTAGTTGAGCCCGGGAGTGGTTGATAACAACCAATCAGTTGAATAGTTGCAACCAATTTCGTCGATCGTACCCGCCGCGCGATTTTTTTACTCCATTTGAATAAAACTGTAACTATCTGATATAAAAACAATTATTCCTTTTTTCAGCGCCAGGCCAAATTGTGGCACACTATCTGCACTGTCTTACATGAAGAAGTTTTTAACCCCTTTAATTAACCAACTGCGAGGAAGTCAACATGAAATGGGAAACTCCTGAGTATAACGACATCCGCTTCGGCTTCGAAGTTACGATGTACATCAACAACAAGTAATTTCACACTACGTGCTGTATAAAAAAGGGTCTTAATGACCCTTTTTTATTGCCTGCAAGAAAAATCGGCGGGCTTGTCAGAGATATACCGAGGCATTCCGCAGTACCCGTCCAGCACGGCCCGTTCCATCCATCTTCCGCTGCCTTGAACACCTCATTGTTCTGGTTCAACACCCCGCCAACCACCTGCCGCGAACGACGTTACGACCGGCTCGGCTCCTTGCACTCCATTTGTTGCATGATAAACTGCATTTTCAATCAACTAATCAAATATGAAAAGCCTCCATGAACAACTGCAACAGGTACGCCAGCAAATAGCGGCAGCAGAGCGACAATTCGGGCGGGAGGCCGGCAGCGTGAAACTGCTCGCCGTGAGCAAGACTCGTAATCATGCCGATATTTTATCGCTCGCGCAGTTGGGGCAACTGGATTTCGGCGAGAACTACGTTCAGGAGACCCTGGGGAAAATCCGGCAATTGACCGGGCAGCCCCTTACCTGGCATTTCATCGGCCCGGTGCAATCCAATAAAACCCGTCAGATCGCCAGCCATTTTCACTGGATACACTCGGTTGATCGTATCAAGATCGCCAATCGGTTAAATGCGGCGCGCCCGTCCGGGTTGCCCCCCCTGAATATCTGTATCCAAGTCAACGTCGATGCCGAGCCGGGCAAGGCCGGCGTTGCCATGGATGAAGCCGGGCAGTTGGCCAGGCAAGTCCTCCCCCTGTCCCGGTTAAGGCTGAGAGGGCTCATGGCGCTACCCGCCCTTTCAAACGACTTCACCACACAAAGACTGGCCTTCGCCAAACTGCGCGACCTGTATGACCGGCTGATCAGCGCCGGCTACCCACTCGATACCCTGTCCATGGGCACCACTAATGATATGCCGGCCGCCATCGCCGAAGGGGCAACCCTGGTCAGGATCGGTACCGCCTTATTCGGCCCAAGGACGTAACGATGTGATCAATCCGTGGCACGGTTTATGACCGATTATGGTTTTGGTACAAATCCTGGCGGTAATTGATATGATGCTCATATGGCGGAGGATCAGAAAATCATTTTTGTCGGCTGTGGCAACATGGGGGGGAGTCTCATCGGCGGGCTTATCGCCAATGGTTATCCCGTTGCTTCCCTGTTCGGGGTGGAGCCGGACGGCAATCAACGGCGCAGGGTCGAGACCGAGTTCAATATCCAGACTGGCGCCGGGATAGCCGGCAACATCACCGGCGCGGCGGTCATTGTCCTTGCGGTCAAGCCGCAAATCCTCCCGGCCGTCCTGGCTGGCATCAGGGCGGCGCTGAAAACCGAACGCCCTTTAATCGTCTCCATCGCGGCCGGCATTCGCGCCGATACCATCGCAAAACAACTCGATGGCCTCTGTCCCGTCGTGCGGGTCATGCCCAACACGCCGGCGCTGGTGCGGGCCGGCGCGGCGGCCCTGTATGCCGCCGGGGACGTCACCGCAACGCAACGGCAACTGGCAACGCGGATCATGCAGGCCGTCGGCGTCGCGGTCTGGCTGGATGATGAGTCCTTGCTGGATACGGTCACCGCGGTCTCCGGCAGCGGGCCGGCTTATTTTTTCCTGATCATCGAACTGCTGGGAAAAATCGCCGTCGACATGGGGCTGGACCGGGAACAAGCCCGTATGCTGACGATTGAAACCGCACTGGGGGCGGCCAGGATGCTGAAAGAAACCGGCATGGATGCGGCAACCTTGCGACAGCAAGTCACCTCACCGGGGGGAACGACGGAACAGGCGATACAGGTGTTCCGGGATGGGGGATTGGAGCAACTATTGCGGCGGGCGCTGACTGCCTGTCATGCGCGCTCGGTGGAATTGGCGGGACCGGTGGAATAAGCAATGGGAAACTCTTACCTGGCTGATGCAGTGTTATATTTAATCAGCACTGCTTTTTCCATTTATATTTTATTAGTGGTCTTGCGGTTTCTATTGCAGACGGTCCGGGCCGATTCCCGTAACCCCATATCACGCTTCCTGTTAACGGCAACCAACCCGCCGTTGCGACTGTTACGCCGGGTCATCCCGGGTTTTGCCGGTATCGATTGGTCAACCATCGTTTTGATGGTCTCGCTCCAGGCCATTGAACTCACCCTGACCAGTTTAATCACTTATGGCGCTTTCTTTTCATTTGCCTCCCTGATCGTACTCAGCATTGCCGAGTTGTTGACCTCAATCATTTACATCTTCATATTTGTCATTTTTGTACATATCCTGCTCAGCTGGATCAACCCGGGTTCGTATAACCCCATTACCGTTCTTCTATATGAATTGTCCGAACCCCTGTTACGACCCGCCCGTCGATTATTGCCCTCCATGCACGGCATTGATCTTTCACCGATTCTGGTGTTTGTTTTTTTACAGTTGTCGTTGATTTTGCTGGTAAGACCTCTTACTGATCTGGCAAGAGCTTTAGCCGGTTGAGGCCGGCGCATTGGAGAGACGATGGGGAAACGGTTATTCGACTTGACCGGAAGGCGAACGGCCGGTCTTGATTTACCCGATCAGCTGCGTCATTGCAGGGATATAATGGTCTGCCAACAAGCAGGCGAATATCCCCGTTAAATACCAGACGGAGTAACTGAACGTGCGCATGGCCGCCGCAGTTTCATCGGTCTTCAGCAACCTGATTGTAAAATACAGAAAACCAACCCCCAAGGCCACCGCGCCGAATAAATACGTCATGCCGCTCATTCCGGTCAAATAAGGCAACAAGCTGACGATGAATAAAATCAGGGTGTACAGCAGTATATGCAGCCGGGTGAAGGCGACTCCGTGGGTCACCGGCAACATGGGAATGCCGGCGTTCTCGTAATCCTTGCGCCGGGCAATCGCCAAGGCCCAAAAGTGGGGGGGAGTCCAGGCAAAGATGATCAAAAAAAGCAACAATGCGTGGGGATCCAGCTGACCACTTACCGCAGTCCAGCCCAGCACCGGCGGGGCCGCGCCGGCCGCGCCGCCGATCACGATGTTCTGCGGGGTCGCCCGTTTCAGGAACATGGAATAGACCACGCTGTAGCCGATCAGGGAGATAAACGTCAACAGCATCGTAAGCGCGTTGACGTAAATACCTAAAATCAACATGGACAGGACACAGAGAATGGCGGCGAAGCCTATGGCGGCCCGGGGGGAGAGATTGCCCTTGGGCAACGGCCGGTTTTGCGTGCGGGCCATCAGGCTATCGATTTTTTGGTCAACAACGTGGTTCAGCGCCGCCGCGGCCGCGGCGGCAAGTCCGATACCCAAGGTGGCGGCAATAAACAACAGGAATGACGCCGGGGGCGGCGGCGCCAGCAACATGCCGACTATCGCGGTGAACACAATCAGGGCGACTATCTTGGGTTTGCACAGCGCGACGTAATCCCGCCATGAAGGCCTCGTTCCGGTCATCGCAATATCGTCATGGTCAAGTCAGGCTGGTTTGCCTCGAGCATACAGATACAGGGTCAGTAATACCAACATGAGCAGGGCGGCAACGGCATTATGGGCCACGGCGAGCGGCAGGGGCAACCTGAGCAGTACATTGGCGACCCCGAGTGATACCTGCGCGCACAGGACACCCAATAAGACGACGGCGATGAGGCGCAGCTTGAACCCGGCCTGGCGAAAGGCGCTGATCCCCACGGCCGAGATAATCAAAAAAGTGACGACAGCCCCAAACCGATGGGCCAGATGTATCGCGGTTCTTGCCGGCGCGGCCAGTCGGCCCCCCTCGTAATTGAGACGGCCTTCGCGCCACAGTACAAAGGCCTCTTTGAAATCCGTCTCCGGCAACCACAGGCCATCCCGGCAGGCGGGAAATTCCGGGCAGGCCAAGGCGGCATAATTGGCGCTGGTCCAACCACCCAGGAATATCTGCAAGGCGAGCGCCGTCAAGCCCGCCAGTGACAACCCGGCCACCCAGGGCGTTTGCCCGGGCTGGTCGGCGCCGAAAAGCAGTTGTTTCAATACGAGCCGGTACAGCAGGGCCAATATCAACATGCCGCCGATTAAATGGGCCGACACGATGAGCGGTTTAAGCAATTCCGTTACCGTCCACATCCCCAAGAGCGCCTGCAGCAGAACAAGGGCAAGCAAGACGCAAGCGGCGATTTTCTGTTTATGTCGGGTTCGCCACATGAATAAAGCCAATAGAAAAATCGCAAGGCCCAACCCGCCCGCCGCATACCGGTGAATCATCTCCTTTATCGCCTTGCCTTCATTGAAGGGCCGATCCGGGTAGGCTTCCTCCATCAAACCGGTAGCCATGTCTCCCATCACGAACAGCTTCCCATAACAACCGGGCCAATCGGGACAACCCAGGCCGGCATTGGACAAACGCACATAAGCGCCCAAAATGACGACCCCGTAGGCAAGCAAAAAAGAAAATATGGAAAGCGCCAACAAGCTGCGAGCAGAATAGCTCATCCGATTCTGGAATATTTCAATAACCGGTTTAAATCTTTTATGATGAGCCCGGGTTTTGTCGCGGGTTCATAGCTCATCATCAAGTTACCCAGCGGGTCGACCAGGTACAACCTGTGTTGACCGAAGGGATGGTCATCATCCGAGAGTCTGAATAATGTCATTAACGTCTCTGCGTCCCCATCCTCCGGGAACAATACCAGTTGGCCGGCATAATCAAGCAACTGCTCCCTGGCAATCGCATCCTTATCGCTATTCACCACCAGCACGATGCGTTGCAGACGATGCGCATATTTGCCCGTGGCCAGACGCAATTGCCGCATCTTGTACAAGTTCTGCCGGCAGTCTTCCCGACACGCCTCATTTAACAGGTAGACCAGGCTCCACTTGCCGTGCAGGCGCTTGTCGGCGTTTGTCTCATCCAGCGGGTTGACCAAGGGCCAGTCGGGTAGCGGTCTTGGCGGGACAACCAACGCGCCGTATTCCCGGGGGGGCGGGTTTTTACCGATGTCCGTGTAATTAAACATGAACCAGGACAACAGGACGGGCGCGGCGAAGACCACGAACAGCAATAGCAGGATGAGCAGTGGCTTTCTCTGGGCTTTATCCATCTTCATTTGGGTCGTCGCGTTGTTTTTTCGCGTTCACTACCACATAAATCACCAGCAGCGCCGTCGCCAAGGCAAACCATTGAAAGGCATAACCCAGGTGTTTTTCCTTGCCGAAGCCGGGCTCAGGCCAAATCCGGGACAGCCCGGCGGGCGCCGGTGGATCCAGGCGAACAACATACGGCAAGAGCGCCCAATTGTTGTCCACGGCGAGCTGCTCTATGCTGATGCGTTGCACCCGAATCAAGTTGTCAACCAGGTTTTCCATAGCGCTTCCCGCTGACCCCAAACTCAAGGTCAGGCCGGTTGCCGGCGGTGGTTTGGCAATCCCCATTAACGTCTTGGGGCCTCTCGTCGTTGTGATTTCCGGCGCCTCTGTTCTTAGCTCAGGCGCAGCCACCCAACCGCGGTTTACCAACACGGAGGCGCCATCTTCCAATAAAAACCGGGAGAATACATGGTAACCCACCTTGCCGCGCAGGACTTGATTATCCAACAAAAACACCTTCTCCGGGTCGTATGCCCCGGACAATATACACCTTCTCCAATACATCTTCGCCGGCTGGTCGCGCAGGGGGGCGGGTTGCCCCAGGTTAATGGGAGCGGCTACAATCCTGTCTTGATATTCTGTCTTTAAGTCCTGTTTTTCTCCCGCGCGCTCAAGCTGCCAAAATCCCAACCTCGTCAGCAACAGCAACAACGCGACCAGCGCCAGGCTGGGCCACAGGCCCGGGTTGAAATGCCACATCCCTATTCGCATTCGACCGGCGCCTGTCGGTCATCGCTGAAATATGAAACGCAAGTCGTAAAAACCGGATATACTGCCACTACCCAATCACACGCGGACAAACATGAGCGGCCCGGCAATATTTAAAATTACCATTATTTTAATACTGGTCATCATCTTGATCTCACTGGCTTTCAGCCTGTTCTTTCTGGTACGCGACAAGGGCGAAAGTGACCGAACCGTAAAATCCCTGACGCTCAGGATAGCCTTGTCCATCGCCTTATTCATCCTCTTGTTTATCGGTTATACCGCCGGCCTGATCAAACCCCACGGAATAAATCCATCACAAACAAACAAGGCGCTGCCTCAACCAGAACCACCGCTATGAGCCGCCAGAAAAGGCGTAATCCCCTCTCTCCGTCTGTTTCGAGGCCCTGTTATAACCAGTAAACAAAAATAAACAGGCCCAACCAAACCACGTCGACGAAATGCCAGTACCAAGCGACTGCCTCAAAAGCGAAGTGGCGCTCCTTGTTGAAGTGCCCCTGTATCGAACGCAGTAGTATGACGGTTAACATGATCGCGCCCATGGTCACGTGGAAACCGTGGAAACCGGTCAGCATGAAAAATGTCGATCCATAAATACCGGAGTTCAGGGTCAAACCCAAATCTTTGTAGGCGTGGACATACTCGGCGGCCTGCAAGCCGACAAAGAGAAACCCCAAGGCCACAGTAGCAAACAACCACCAGCATAAGCCGGCGCGCCGGTTCTTTTTCAGGGACCAATGGGCAAACGTCACCGTGGCGCCGCTGGAAAGTAAAATAACGGTATTGATTGCCGGAATGCCAAACGCCGGTATGACATCCTTGATCGCCGTAAATTTACTCGCAATACCCTCTACCGTCATATCCGGCGTCGCCAATAACGGCCAAGTGTAATCAAATGCCGGCCAAAGAAATTCATTGGTCGCGGCGCCGGTCCCCGCCCCGCCCAACCAGGGCACGGAATAAATCCGGGCATAGAACAACGCCCCGAAAAAAGCTGCGAAAAACATTACCTCCGAGAAAATGAACCAGGCCATGCCCCAACGAAAACTGATATCGACCTGGTTGTTGTAAACGCCCTTGAGACTTTCAACTATCACGTCTTTAAACCAGAAAAAAAACATCTGCGCAATCACGACAAAACCAAGCAACAAGATATGTGAACCGTATTCGAAGCCATTCAATGCGACCGCCCCACCGCAAAAAGCGATAAACAGGGCCAGCGAACCCACCACCGGCCAACTGCTGGGGGCCGGGATAAAATAGGTGTCATGGGAATTTGACATAGGCTCTCCTCATTCAGGTTAAGTGACCAGCATGATCTCAAGAATTCGTTGCTTCGGGCTCCAGGATTTTACGCCGGGCCGCCACTTCCACCGGGCTATCCACACTGAAAAACGTATAAGACAGGGTCAACGATGAAAATCGCTCGGGCAGGTCGGCATCGACGACAAATCTCACCTGCATTTCCCGGCGTTCCCCCGGCGCCAAGACCTGCTCGACAAAACAAAAGCATTCCGTCTTGCTGAGATAAACACCGGCCTGGGTTGGCGATACACTGGGGATGGCGCGGCCGGTCACGGGGCGGTTGGCTTGATTCTGAACGATGAAAACCGCCTCCGATAATTCCCCCGGACGGACTTTTATCTTGTGTTGCCCGGCCTTGAAAGTCCACGGGATGTCCCTGGTATTGGTATCGAGCGCCACCGTGACGAGTCGGTTTTCATCAACGTCACCGGCGGCAACCGCCGCCGCGCTGGTTGCGCTATCGCTGCCGCGGCCGGTCAAGTCGCAATAGGCCTCATAGAGCGGCACCAACGCATAACCAAAGGCGAACATGCCGACCACCACAACCAGCAATTTGCTCACGGTCTTTTTAATGTTCTTGTCAGACATGGAATTATAAGTGGCTCAATATGAAGCCGGCGTAAACCGCCACGACGACCAGGGCCAGGAGTATTGCCAATCGGATATTGGCCGCCTTGCGCTTGGCAGTAAAGCCGCCGTCATTTTTTTCAGGTTCCCCGGCCATGCGCGCCCCCTATGAATGCGCGACCGCTTCATCCACCTGTGGCGGAGTCGTAAAGGTATGGAATGGTGGCGGTGACGGCAGGGTCCACTCCAGCCCCCGGGCCCCTTCCCAGACCTCTTCTGTCGCCTCCCGGCCGCCGCGCACGCACTTGATGACCACCCAGAGAAACAGCAGTTGACTCAAACCGAACACGAACCCGCCGACACTGGAAATCATATTCCACTCGGTAAACTGGACGCTGTAATCCGGGATCCGGCGCGGCATGCCGGCCAGCCCCACGAAATGTTGCGGGAAAAACAACACGTTGACGGATATCACCGAGATCCAGAAATGGATTTTTCCCAGTTTCTCGTCATACATGTGACCAGTCCACTTGGGCAGCCAGAAATAAGCCCCCGCCATCAAGGCAAAGATAGCCCCGGTGACCAGCACGTAGTGAAAGTGGGCAACGACAAAATAAGTATCATGGTATTGAAAATCCGCCGGCGTGATGCCCAGCATCAAACCGGAAAACCCGCCGATGGAAAACAGGAATACAAAGGCCAATGCAAACAGCATGGGTGTTTCAAACGTCATGGCGCCTCTCCACATGGTGGCGATCCAGTTGAAGATCTTCACCCCGGTAGGAACGGCGATGGACATGGTTGCATACATGAAAAACAGTTCGCCGGCCAGCGGCATCCCCACCGTAAACATGTGGTGGGCCCAGACGAAAAACGATAAAAAGGCAATGGCCGCGGTGGCATATACCATGGAGACATAACCGAACAACGGCTTCCGGGCAAACGTCGGGATAATCTGCGAGACGATGCCGAATGCCGGCAGGATCAGGATATACACCTCCGGGTGACCGAAGAACCAGAAAATATGCTGGAACATGACCGGGTCGCCGCCCCCTGCGGCGATAAAAAAACTGGTGCCGAAATATTTATCCGTCAACAGCATGGTCACCGCGCCCGCCAGCACCGGCATTGAAGCAATCAATAAGAACGCGGTAATGATCCAGGTCCATACGAACAGGGGCAGTTGCATGAAGCCCATGCCCGGGGCGCGCATATTGAACACCGTCGCAATAATATTAATGGCCCCCATGATGGAAGAAATACCCAAAAAATGGACAGTGAAAATCAAGAACGGGAACCCGTCTCCCAGTTGGGTGATCAGGGGGGGATACATGGTCCAACCACCGGCCGGGGCGCCCCCCTCCATAAAAAACGTCCCAAGCAACATGGCAAAGGCGAACGGCAATATCCAAAAGCTCATGTTGTTCATACGCGGCAGCGCCATGTCCGGGGCGCCGATCATCATGGGCACCATCCAATTGGCCAGCCCCACGCCGGCGGGCATCACCACCCCGAAAATCATGATCAGGGCATGCATGGTAGTCATGGAATTAAAAAACTGCGGGTCTACATACTGTAATCCCGGCTGAAACAACTCAGCGCGAACCACCAGGGCCATGGCGCCACCGACAAAGAACATGATCAGGGCGAACACCAGATACATGGTGCCTATGTCCTTGTGATTGGTTGAAAAAAGCCAGCGGCCCATGCCCGTCGGTTTATGGTCGTGAGCATCGTGATGATGTTCGTGCGTTACAGCGTCACTCATGATATTACCCTCATTCGTTCTGTTCTTTTCGTTCGCGCCCTGTTGTGGCCTGTTGTGGCCTGTTGTGGCCTATCTTATTGACGTGATGGCCGACGGCTGGACCACATCGCCGGATTTATTGCCCCAGGCATTACGTTCGTAGGTAATCACCGCAGCCAAATCCACGTCGGTCAATTGTGACCCGAACGCCGCCATGGCGGTGCCGGGCACACCGTTCATGACGGTGCTGATGTGGTCTTCCACCGGCCCCGTAGTGATGGGGCTGCCCACCAGCGGCTTGAAGGCGCCGGGGATGCCCTGGCCATCGACCTGGTGACAGGCAACGCAAAAGGTGCTGTATACTTTCTCGCCCTTTTCCAGCAGTTCATCCAGGGTCCAGTCCCGGTCGGCGCCGGCTTCGGCATCCATGGTCAATACCATCATCTCCCCCACCCAGTCATAATACTCGTCTTCGCTGACCGCTTTTAAGACGATGGGCATGAAGGCGTGGTCGCGCCCGCATAACTCCGCGCATTGCCCCCGATAGGTGCCTTCTTCTTCAATGATGGCCCAGGATTCATTGATAAATCCGGGAATTGAATCCCGTTTCCAGCCCAGGGCCGGCACCCACCAGGAGTGAATCACATCCGCGGCTGTGGTCATAAAGCGTATCTTTTGGCCTACCGGCACGACTACCGGGTTGTCGACCTCAAGCAAATAGTTTTCTATCTCGTTGGGATCAATGCCGGACTTCAATTGCCGGGCGGCGTTGCTCTCGGGCGCCAGCGAACTGAAAAAACCAAACTCCTCTTCTATGTACTCGTAATGCCAGCGCCATTGATAGCCGGTTATCTTGATGGTCATGTCGGCATCGCCGGTAGATTCGATCAGGATCAGGGACTTGGTGGCGGGAATAGCCATCAGGATCAATATGAGCATGGGGACAGCGGTCCAGAGAACCTCCGCCGTGGTATTGTGGTGAAACTGGGCGGCGACCACGCCCCTGGATTTCCTGTGCCGGATGATAGACCAGAACATCACCCCGAAAACCACCACCGCAATGGCGCAACAGATATAAAAAATCGTCATGTGCAAGTCGTAGATATTGCGGCTTAGCGGCGTTACTCCTTCGGTCATATTAAGGCCGTATTCCGCCCGGGCCACAGTCGCCCCGAACAGGAAAAGCAGGGAAAGCAATCCCGACCAGAAATGTTTCATGTTTCTATACAACATGCTGTATTCCTCAGCGTTATTATTATTGAAAGAAGATGTAAACGAAATCGATTCAAACATCCCGGCTTATTGCCGATTTTAAAACTTCCGCCAACCCCATGCGCTCCTGCTCATTAAGAAATTTTCCAACCTCGATCTCCCTGCCGTGGGAATATATCAGCAGTTTACTCGGATACCAGGCAACCCACGATCGCTGTAACGCAATTCTTGTCCAGTATCTCTGGAAGTCGTATCGATGCAGCGACTGTTTTCGGCCCAATTCCACGCATACGGTGTCATCGGTAATCGTGATGACCTCCCGCGCGCCACCACGCCAGGCGGTCACATACAATGCCGCGCCCAGCGCCAGCAGCTCCAGGCCGGAAAACGGCAGCACCAAGGTCAGCCCCCGGACCCAAAAGTAAATTGCGATAGCCAGGGTTATACCTGCTATACCGCTATATACCAACAATAATTCGCTCCATGACATCGACTGGTTCGGCGCTATGACAAAGGTGTGCCGGCGTTCTTTCGGGGTTTTCAATTCCTGAATCATACTCTCAAATCTTAATATCGATCAGCCAATTCTATCGCATAATAAACTGCCCGAGTGAACGCGAGCAGGTTCAATCCGGCCCGGGTTTTCCGTCAAACCGACAATATGCCTCTATTGGTCATGTGATGCAAGCATGTCATATTCCCAAGGGGTGAATAATGAACCGTTTTTTCATCATGCTGCGGGAACCAGTCTGTCTGTTTCGATTGCGCTGCCGACCTCCTCAAGAGAAAAATTATATAAATGGGGAATCCTCCCCAAAAACGGGGCAGGTATTTGTTTACGCAAATAATCGATCGTGGCCTGTGCTTCCAGATAATCCGGGCAAACACAGTTCCCCAGCCACCCGGCAAAGGACAACTCCGCCGCCAGGATGGCCTCAGCCGTAAGCAGGGCATGGTTAATACAGCCCAGGCGAAGTCCCACGACCAGTATAACGGACAAATTCAGCCGTTTAATTAAATCCTCAGCCTGTAACCTTCCCGAAAGGGGCGTCCGCCACCCGCCAACCCCCTCCACGACCACCATGTCGACCGCCTCGGCAATGGCATAAAAAGCAGCGTCCATGGCTTCGATATCCACAAAGACCTGCTGCTTGTCCGCCGCAATATGTGGCGCAATCGGTTCGGCGAAGGCATAGGGATTAACCAATTCATACTCGACCAACCGGCTTGATTGGTTACGGATCAGTATTGCATCCGCATTTCTTAACCGGCCGGCCTGCCATTCGCTGCCGCTGGCGACCGGTTTCATGCCATTCACCGCCAGACCGAGACCCTGTAATCTCGTCATTAATCCCAGCGTTGCCCAGGTTTTGCCAACCCCTGTGTCGGTACCGGTTATAAACAAATTCCGCATATAATGCAAGCCTAGGTTTTATCCCGGTTTCTACCCAATAACGTAATGGGGAAAACCTTTGTTTTCAGGCTTGCCGCGCTCGTCTCCGGCGTCCAGGCATGGCCATAAATGGCCTCGAAAGTGGCCGGCAAGCGGTCCCGGCCATACCTGTCTTCATATTCCCTCAGCATCCCGCGAAGTTTTTGTTTGCCGGTTAACGATTTTCGCCGCCCCGCGTTCACATTGCCGGCTCCCAATCGCTGCAATTCCTTCATCAACTTCCAGCCGTCATCATAGAGCAGGGTAAACGTCTCCGTTTCCATGACAGGGCCGGCAAACCCCGCCCGGACCAGGGCGTCACCGATGTCGTGCATGTCAAGAAAGGCGTTCACATGAACATGCTCGTCAACCCTGGCCCAGCTTTCCCGCAACTCCGTCAAGGACGCGGGACCGAGGGTGGAAAACAATAACAACCCGCCCGGTTGCAGTACTCGACAGGTCTCCGACAACGCTAAATCCAGGCGTGGGACCCACTGAAACATCAGGTTGGAGAAAACGAATTCCATACACCCATCACCAACAGGTAATTTTTCTGCATCGGCGCAAAGGAAATGCTGCCTGTTGAACCGTTTTCGATCTTTTTGGCCCGGCTTTTTTTGTCTGGACTCTTTCAGCATATTGAATGCCATGTCCAACTGAATAAGGCGCGCCGGTTTATAGCGTCTGGCCAACTGCAAAGACATCAGGCCGGTACCCGAACCCAAATCAAGGATGCGCTTCGGTTTCAGTTTCATGACGTCAAGCCGTTCCAATAAACGCATCCCCACAGTCCGCTGCAGCACGGCAACCTGGTCATAGCTGCCCGCGGCATTGTTGAAATTTTGCTGTATCCTTGCCTTATCTCGATGATACAAGGGATCGGTCATGGTTACGCTTGCCGTTTCAGTTGCACAGCCAGTTCCGCCAAGACCTCGAGTAACCGGTCCACCTGTTCGTCGCTGTGGCCGGCAGTCAATGTAATTCTAAGCCGCTCGGTATTTTTCGGTACGGTAGGCGACCGAATTGCATTAACCAATATACCCCTGGTCATGGCATAGTCGCTACACTTGACCGCGGCCCCGGCGCTGCCGGCGATAAACCCCTGGACGGGGGTGGTTGACGCCAACACCGGCAGCGCCAATTGTTTTGCTCCCTGAACAAACCTGTCAATCAGCGCATACAGCTTTTCCCTGCGCCAGGTTTCCCGGGCAACAATGGTCAAGGCCTTCTCGGCGGCCACTGCCAGGGCCGCCGGCATGGCAGTGGTATAAATATAGGGGCGACCCGACTGGATAATAGTCTCTATGACATCATCGGGGCCGGCTACGAAGGCGCCCATTACGCCACAGGCCTTGCCAAACGTTGCCATTAATATCGGCACCCGGGTCTCATCAAGAGAGAAATATTCCATGGCGCCGCCGCCATTCCGGCCCAGTACACCAAAGCCGTGGGCGTCGTCCACGGCCAGCAACGCGTTATGTTTCTCACAGACGGCGACAATATCCGGTAAAGCCGCCAAGTCGCCGTCCATGCTGAATACGCTGTCCGTGGCGACAAGGGTACGGCCCCCGGCGCACAATCTTTCCAATCCGGCGATGTCATTGTGCGCATAACGCCGCAGGCTTGCCCTGGCCAACAATGCGCCGTCAATCAAGGATGCATGATTGGCCTTATCCATCACGACAACGTCGTTCCGGCTGGCGGCAAAAGTGCTGATAATGGCTAAATTGGCCAGGTAGCCACTTGAAAAAATCACCGCGCGGGAACGACCCAGTCTTGTCGCCACCGCCTCTTCCAGCTGTTCGTGGGCGAGGCTGCGACCGCAAATCAGTTGCGATGCGCCGCTGCCGACGCCGTAGACGGCGGCGCCGGACCGAACTGCCTGTACGAGCCTTTCATCCCTGGCCAGGCCGAGATAATCGTTACTGCAAAAATTGACAAGCTGCTCCCCGCCAATGTTGATCGTAGCCCCCTGGGCCGAGTTAACCGCCCGTCTTGTCCGAAACAGGCCGGCCGACTTTATCTTATCAAGACCTTTCTTGAGAGAGAAAGGATCCCGCTGCGCCTGGTTAACCCGCATATCTCACCGCCGTAGCCCTGGTTGCGGGAGTATGGGCCAGCCAGTTGGTTCTCCCCCCGCCAAGGGGGAGTTAGAGGGGGATTTGCGAGGGCGTAGCCAGCGCAGTCTGTAATGGAGATAAAGCGATATAATCACGGCAACTTATTGACGGCAAGGAATTTTCTTTTAATGACAAGCGAATTGGCGAGGGCTGCGGGTTAACCATCAAGATCGTTGCGCTCTCAGGCCCAATCGCGCAAACAAGGACTGGTCCCTGGAAAATTGCGGGTTATCGGTGGTCAAGAGTTTTTCTCCGTAAAAAATGGAGTTCGCGCCGGCGTAAAAACACATTGCCTGGGTCATATCACTCATGCTGGTCCGGCCGGCGGATAATCGCACATAAGCGGCGGGCATCAGAATTCGCGCCGTGGCAATCGTCCTTGCCAGCTGTATGGGGTCCAGTTCTTCTTGCTCCGCCAGCGGTGTGCCTGCCACCCTGACCAGCAGATTGATGGGGACGCTTCCCGGGTGCCGGGGCAGGCACGCCAGGGTTTGCAGCAGGGCTGCCCGGTCAGCGACGGACTCGCCCATGCCAACTATGCCGCCACAACATACGTGTATGTCGGCAGCGCGAACGCGCGCCAATGTATCAAGCCGCTCCTGATACGTCCTGGTGCTGATGATCTCGCCGTAGAAGGCCTCTGAGGTATCAAGATTGTGGTTGTAATAATCCAGGCCGGCCTGTTTCAACCGCTCAGCCTGCGCTTGCTCAAGCATGCCCAAGGTGGCGCAGGTTTCAAGACCCAGGGCCTTCACGCCTGAGATCATGTCTGCGACCCTGTCGACATCTTTATCTTTCGGGCTGCGCCAGGCCGCGCCCATGCAAAACCGGGTTGCGCCCGAGAGTTTGGCCTGCCGGGCAGTCTCAAGGACCTGCTCACAAGACATCAGCGTCTCCTTTTCCACCCCGGTATGATAACGCACGCTTTGCGGACAATAAGCGCAGTCTTCCGGACAACCACCGCTTTTGATATTGATCAGGGTGCTCAGTTGGATTTCATTCGGGTCGAAGTACGCCCGATGAACAGACTGGGCCTGGTGCAATAAATCATTAAACGGCTGTTGATAAAGTGATATAATCTCGGCCAGCTCCCAGTCATAGCGTGGAACAGGACGGTCAAAAGATGGATTTTCAGCAAGTTTTTGCATTATCCGCTTCTCTCATCAAGTCGGTTCGACCAATATATTATCGGCGAATCAGCCCTTGTCAACTTTTCTCTCAAACCAAAGCTGACTACTATTTCAAGTATAAACCGATATGTTAGACAGAAGCCCCTGTTTGCTTTGTGGGGAAGTTGGTGAGCGCTTACTCAAGCAACTTTGTCAAGGTTGCCATGCCGACCTGCCGGCCCAACAAGAACAATGTCCTTATTGTGACGCGCCAATGTCTGCTGCCGGTCTCTGTGCCTGTTGCTTTCCCCACCCCCCCGCTTTTGACAGCTGCATTGCCGCTTACATCTATCGCTACCCCATAGACCTGATGATAAAGAAAATAAAGTATCAGGCCCGGCTGGACCTGATTCAGCCCTTGTCCGAAACACTCATCGATCGGGTCAGGCTGGAATGTGTTGAGCTGCCGGAGTGTCTCGTACCTGTTCCCTTGCATCCGGCCCGATTTCGGCAGCGGGGTTTTAACCAAGCCCAGGAAATCATCCGCGCGCTCGTGAAAAAACTAGCCCTGCCCATTGCCGGCGACCTGCTGAAACGGCATAAAGCAACAACGCAACAATATGATTTGAGTCCGTCACAGCGGAGGATAAACGTTTACAAGGCATTTTCTATTGTTAAATCAATGAGTTATAAACGCATTGCTCTGGTCGATGACGTCGTCACGACCGGCGCTACCGCCGGCGAACTGGCCCGCCTGTTAAAACACAACGGCGCCGAGCACGTGCAACTCTGGAGCTTGGCTCAGGCGCCTCCGGGCAGACAAGCGGTCACTTGATTTTCAGGTATCCAGATTTTCTACTGTCAGGGCATGGGTTTCAATGAATTCCCTCCTTGGCTCGACCTGGTCACCCATTAACGTGGTGAAGACTTCATCCGCAGCCACTGCGTCTTCAATGTTCACCTGGAACAGATTCCGGGTTGTGGCATCCATGGTGGTTTCCCATAATTGATCCGGGTTCATTTCACCCAATCCCTTATAACGCTGGACGTGCAAGCCATGACCGGCTTCTTCCAGCAACCAGCCAATCGCCTGTATTATTGAGCTGGTAGAGATATGCTTCTCACCGCGCCGAACTTGCATGTCATCACCGGTGAATTGATTTTCCAGGGCCGAGAGATTCCGGTATTCGGGAGAACCAAAAAAACCGGGATTAAAGATGTTGGCTGACGTTACCCCGTGAGTGTTTACATCAATTCGGCCACTGTATTCCTGCCCTTCGGCGCCGGCGAATACTGCCGCGCTGTATTGAGCGCTATTTGAATCCAGGGCAATCAACCGGTCGCGCAATTCATTAAACCAGTTTTCAACTTTGGTTCTGTCGGCGCAATCTTCCGGGGTCAGCTTCGGCATGAGGCACATCATATCCAGAACGTCAGGATGATAACGTTTACTGAGGCGCGCCTGCGCCTGCTTCATTTTCAGGTACAACATGCCTAATTGGGTCAATTCCACCTGAGCAATACCGCCATTTCCCGGCACATCCAAAACTGCGTCCGCCATGGCCAACTCCAGCAGATACGCCTCTTTTTCAAGCTCATCCTTGAGATAACGTTCCTTTTTTCCTTTCTTGATTTTGAAAAGCGGGGGCTGAGCTATATATATATGGCCGCGCGCTAATAATTCCGGCATTTGTCGGTAAAAAAAAGTCAACAGAAGTGTGCGAATATGCGAACCATCCACGTCTGCATCAGTCATGATAATAACCCGATGATAACGTAACTTATCGATATCAAACTCTTCTTTGCCTATCCCACAACCAAGCGCAGTGATTAATACGCCCACTTCCGATGAAGCAAGCATTCTGTCAAAGCGCGCCTTTTCGACGTTCAAGATCTTGCCTTTCAAGGGTAAAATCGCTTGGTAGCGACGGTCCCGGCCTTGCTTTGCCGAACCGCCCGCCGAATCGCCCTCGACCAGGAACAACTCTGATTCGGCCGGGTCTTTCTCTTGACAATCGGCCAACTTGCCAGGCAGACCCGCAATGTCTAATGCGGTCTTTCTGCGAGTCAGCTCTCTTGCTTTCCGGGCTGCTTCCCTTGCCCTGGCGGCATCGACTATTTTCTCACAGACAGCTTTTGCCTCACCCGGCCGCTCCATCAGGAACTCTTGCAACTTTTCGAGAACGGAGGATTCCACTACCGGTCGCACTTCGCTGGAAACCAGTTTATCCTTTGTTTGAGAAGAGAACTTCGGGTCTGAGAGCTTAATCGATAATACAGCTGTCAGCCCTTCCCGCACATCATCACCACCAACCGGCACTTTTGTCTTGGCTAATAAACCGGCTCTTTCCATATGGTTGTTCAAACTTCGGGTAAGGGCGCTTCGAAAGCCCGCCAGATGGGCGCCGCCATCTCGTTGAGGAATATTATTAGTAAAACAGAAGATGTTTTCCTGATATGAGTTATTCCATTGCATGGCCAACTGCACAACCATCCCATCTCGCTCCACATGAATACTGATGACCGTTTCGTGTAAAGGCGTCTTGTTGCGGTTCAAATGTTGAACAAATTCTGAAATGCCGCCCTTGTACTCAAACATATCTTCCTTGCCGTCGCGCTCGTCCAGCAGTTCTATTTTCACTCCTGAATTGAGGAACGATAGTTCACGTAGCCTTTTTGCGAGGATATCATAGTGGAACTCAATGTTTGTAAAGACTTGATTGCTTGGTAAAAACCGGATTTCTGTCCCTGTTTGTATCGAACGCTTTTTCTTTTCCAGGGGTCTTTGTGGTTCTCCTTCACGGTATTCCTGTTTATAGACATACCCCTCCCGATAAATGGTTAAACTGAGAGACTCGGACAAGGCATTGACCACCGAGACTCCCACCCCATGCAGCCCGCCGGACACCTTATATGAATTGTCATCGAATTTTCCACCGGAATGCAGGGTTGTCATAATCACTTCTGCCGCCGATATGCCTTCCTCTTCGTGCACCCCCACCGGAATACCGCGCCCATTATCCACGACTGTGATGGACTCATCGGTATGAATGACAACCCTGATCTCCGAACAATGTCCCGCCAGGGCCTCGTCTATACTGTTGTCTACTACCTCAAACACCATATGGTGCAAGCCGGTCCCGTCATCCGTATCGCCGATGTACATGCCTGGGCGTTTTCTTACTGCTTCAAGCCCCTTGAGCACCTTGATTTTAGAGGAATCGTAATCGTTGTAGTCAACCATCTGACAGTCCTTTAAAAAGGAAGCAGTTTATCATGTCGGCAGGACAAACGCATACTTATAAAGCCCCGCCACCGACTCTGACCCTGTGTCATGTTGTAAAGCGCCCATGTTCCACGTGGAACACTTTTTGTTGCGCCAAGTCAACAGTAATGGCTTCTTTGGTTGTCGTGATAAAAACCTGCCCCCCGTGCTCTATAATCGTTTGAATAATCCGGCTTTGACTGTCCCCATCCAATTCCGCCGACAAATCGTCCACCAGCAGTATTGGTTGACGATTAGTCCTGCGCTTGAATACATTGACTTGAGCCAGGGACAAAGCCGTTATGAATAGTTTAACTTGCCCGCGAGAGTAATAATGTCCGATTTGTTTCCCATTCTCGGTTATCAAAAGGTCACAACGATGCAATCCGTAGCGAGTGTTGCCTCTCTCCAAATCTTCCTTGCGGCACTCCTCCAGGTGTTGATCTAAAGCGACGCCTTCTTGCCAACCACAGTGATATTCCAACTTCGGCAATGGGATATTCAATCGCTGACCTGCCCATACCAACTCCCTGGATAACTCATTCAGAAAAGCCTGGCGCTGTATATTAATAAGATCTGCCATCAACCGCATTGCCCGCTCCCAGGGAGTTAATTGCGCCTCCTGGTTCTGTTTGAGCAAATTATTACGACATCTCAATGCCTTATGATAGTTCTGCCAACTCTCAATATACTCAGGTTCCACGTGAAACATTGCCCAATCCAGCCAACGCCGACGGTATGTCGGGCTACCTGTGATCAGCTTATGACTATCGGGAGTAACGGCAATTATTGGAATCCGCGCTGCCTGCTCCGACACCCTGCGAACATCCTGGTCATTATAACGAATACTCATGCCTCCCTCACCACGCTCAACTCCTGTCACGACCAAGGATTTATCAGGCAAGCGCAATCCGGCGCTGACCTGTAATTCTCTCCGGTGGCGCTGAATTACATGGTTCACTCCCGGAGTTCGGAAAGACCGACACCGGCTGAGATAATGAATCGCTTCTAATAGCGCGGTTTTTCCGCTGGCATTGGGACCTGAAATAACATTCAGGTTGGGGACAGGTTCAATCCGAACATTGGAAAGATTACGGACATTTCTCACATGCAGCCACTCTATATACATCGGCTACACTGCCCGGCGCATGGCATGAATTGGATAAAAGCTACAGCAGCAGAGGCATGACAACGTATCTGCAATCAGTCCCATCATCAGGCAACAACAAACAGCCGCTTTTAGGGGTTGATATTGTGATCATGAGCGCCTCTGTCTGGATAATGCTGACTGCATCAAGCAGGTAAGATACATTAAACCCTACCTCCATCGCATCACCGGTATACTCCACGTCAATCTCCTCTTCTGCTTCCTCCTGCTCCTGGTTATGGACGAGCGCGCGCAACTTGTCTTTTTCCAGGCTTATCCGTACACCACGGTATTTATCATTAGAAAGTATAGAGGCCCGGCTAAGGCCTTGCCGAAGCGCCGACTGCTTCACCAACACCGGCGTCTCCCCCTGTTCCGGGACCACCCTGGTATAATCAGGAAACTTGCCGTCAATCAATTTACTGGTAAACACCAACTTCCCCAAGTCGACGCGGATATGGTTCCTGCTCATCTGAACATGCACCTCAGTTTCACTGTCTTGCAGCAACCGGGTAAGTTCCAATACTCCTTTCCTCGGCACGATCAGTTGCTTTATTTCATCCACGGACAACGCCACGTCAACATCACACATGGCCAGACGATGACCATCGGTGGCAACGGCGCGTAATTTATCCTGCTGCGCTTCCAGGAGCAACCCATTGAGATAATAGCGTACATCCTGTTGAGCCATGGCAAAGGCAGTCTTACCCAACAGCGATTTAAAAACACCTTGTTGAATAGTGAACTTGGCGTCAACGTCCAGCAGTTCAATTTGTGGAAATTCCTGCGCCGGCAGAGTAGCCAGGGTGAAGCGACTTTTTCCCGAAACTATCGCAGCTCGCCCACTCTCGATAGAAAAACTCAGGTCAGCTTCGTCCGGTAAAGCGCGACAGATGTCAAACAGCTTTCGGGCAGGCAAGGTAATATCGCCGGCCTGCTCAAACTCGCCGGCAATGGTGGTCACCAGTTCCACTTCCATGTCTGTCGCAGCCAGGCGAATTCCTTCAGGCGAAAGATTCAACAACAAATTTGATAAAATCGGGAGGGAGGGTCTGCGCTCAACAACACCGACAACATCCTGCAAAGCAGGCAACAGGTTTTTTTTTGTAATAATAAAATTCATTATTCTATAGTAGTAGTTATTACGCTTGTAGATATGTGGATAAGTTTATTTATTACTTTATATTCAATATGTTACTGAATTAATTTTAATTATCTTCACACTGAGTTTCACCACTCAAACTGTGGATAAGCTGAAGGCTTTCCGTCTCTCAACCGCTATTATCAAGGTTATTCACAAATTAGTAAATTACGTTGTCAAGATATTCACCAGGTTTTTATAGTCTTCTTCTATCCTGTTTTCGTTTTTGCGTAGTTCGATAATCTTCCGGCAGGCATGCAGCACTGTAGTATGGTCACGGTCACCAAAGGCGCTACCGATTTCAGGGAGACTGTGATTGGTTAATTCTTTTGCCAGGGTCATGGCGATTTGGCGTGGCCGGGTGATAGAGCGGTTCCTTCTTTTCGAGAGTAAATCAGCCACCTTGATCTTGTAGTATTCTGCGACGATTTTTTGAATATTCTCCAGGGTGACCTGTTTGTCCTGCAACAGCAGCAGGTCGCGAAGCGCCTGTTGACAAAATTCAATACTTATCGGTTGCCCGGTCAGGTTGGAGTTGGCGATGACCCGGTTGAGCGCGCCTTCCAGTTCCCGTACGTTTGAACGAAATCGTTCAGCGATAAAAAAAGCCACTTCATCCGGGAGTTTGATGTTTGCGTCTTCTGTCTTGGACTTGAGGATGGCGACGCGAGTCTCGAATTCGGGAGGGGCGATGGCGACAGTCAACCCCCAGCTGAAGCGGGATTGCAATCTTTCTTCGATGCCGTTTACTTCTTTTGGATAGCGATCGCAAGTCAAAACCACCTGGTTTTGTCCTTCCAGCAAAGTATTGAAGGTGTAAAAAAATTCTTCTTGTGTTCTTTCCTTCCCCGCAAAGAACTGAACGTCATCAATAAGCAATACATCCAGTGATCGATAGTAATGCTTGAATTCGTTAATCGTATGGTGTTGCAGCGCTTTTACCATGTCAGCGACAAATCGTTCCGAATGCAAGTAGGCGACGTTTGCCCCCGGATGTTGCTCCAGGATGGAGTGACCGATTGCCTGCATTAAATGTGTTTTTCCCAAACCAACGCCGCCATACACGAACAAGGGGTTATAGCTGGTCCCGGGGTTTTCTGAAACCTGAGTTGAAGCCGCCAGGGCGAGTTGGTTGGATTTACCTTCCACAAAGGAGCTAAAGGTGAATTTGCGGTTGAGATTGCGCGGATGTTTTTTATAAACGCGGGACTGAGATTGATCTGTCTCCTGTGTTTGTCGCAATCGCCCGGGGTGTTCGCCGGTCGGTTTTTTAACCCCATGACTACCGATTTTGAGAGACAGGGATAATTTCTGCCCGTTTACCGATAACTCCAGTAATTCCTCGATGCGTGGGCGGTATTTTTCATTTATCCAGTCTAATACGAACCGGTTGGGCGCCAATAGCTGCAAGCTGTTGTTGCGCTCTACGGCCTGCAGTGGCCGAATCCAGGTATTAAATTGCTGGGGAGATAATTCCCCTTCGAGTTTTTCTAAACACGTTTTCCAGACAGACATTTCTAAACTTGGCGCCCCTGAGAGAAAATCGTAAATCCAAGAATGAATTCTCAAGTGTATACCTGTTCAATAGACTTATCTATAACTTTTATTGCCTGTTATGATGCCGGGGAATTGTGGAGAGAAATCGCATATAAGCGCAACAGGGAGCATAATCATATGGCTTTGGCTAAGCTGGCGTTTTTACCCGGCTGGTTGACTTGGAAGAACGCCGCAATCCGGATTGCGGCGTCGGGTCAAAAGAGGATATTACTACTTCGGGCCGCCATGTTTTTGTATCAATTGACAAGCGAAGATGTCAGGCGGTAAAATGAACGGCTTTTTTGAAGGAACTCAATGGAAAACAAATGAAACGTACTTATCAACCAAGCAATATCAAGCGGAAACGCAGTCACGGTTTTCGGGTCCGTATGCGCAGCAAAAATGGCCGGCAGATTTTGAAGTCCCGCAGAGCTAAAGGTAGAAAGCGACTGGCCGTGTAAGCTTGTGGTCCCTGAGCGCAACCGTTTCCAACGAAAAAGCAGATTGAACAACGCTGAAGATTTCAACCGGGTTTTTAAAACTTCTTGTCGGTCCAGGGATTTACAGTTTACTATTTTGGCGGTAAAGAATGGAAAACCCTACCCGAGGCTAGGCATGGCCATTTCCCGAAAATCAGTGAAAACGGCCGTATCCAGAAACAAGGTCAAGAGGACGGTGCGAGAAAGTTTCCGCAAACATGCAAAGGCGTTGGCAGGACTGGATGTTGTGGTTATGGCCGGAAAGAAAATAAACCCAATCAGTCCGGGTGTGAACAGGATATTGAACCAATCATTGCGAATGCACTGGCAAAGGATTCTACGGTGCTGGGATTAGCGATAAAAATCATTCGACTGTATAAACGGTATGTCAGCCCTTACCTGGGCATAAATTGCCGGTTTTATCCGGCTTGTTCCGATTACACCTGTGAAGCCATGGAAAAGCACGGTGTGTTAAAAGGCGCCTGGTTGGGTATCCGGCGCCTGTGTCGCTGCCATCCTCTCCATCCCGGCGGCCTGGACCCCGTCCCCTAGTAAAGCTCGTGGATACGCCAAGGTTAATCCTGATTGTCGCTTTGGGCCTGGTGTCCTTCATGTTATGGGAGGCATGGCAGCGAGACTACGGCGGCGTAACCCCCGCGACAACCGGCGCTGAAGGGGCCGGCATTGGGTTGACCGAAGATGACCCGGATATCCCACAAATCAAATCCGAAGATGCAGGGACGAGCGCTTTCTTTGACGAAGACGGGTCGACAGGAAAAGGGGAGGAATTAATCACGCTGGAAACGGACGCGCTACGCCTGAAAATCAACCGGGGCGGGACGATTGTTTTTGCCGAACTACTGAATTACCCGGTCTCCCTGGACAAGGAAGACCGGCCCGTTATTCTCCTTGATCAATCAGCAACGTTATTCCACGTCATGCACAGTGGCTTGGTCGGTGATACGGCGCCGACCCATAAGAACACATTCTCATCGAGCCGGTCTTTTTATTCTCTCGAAGAAGACGAGAATGCCTTGCGGGTACCCCTTACCTGGACCTCCGGGGAGGGTGTGTCCGTGACAAAGGTATTCGAGCTGGAGCGCGATTCGTATCAGCTCAAACTCAGCCACATCGTTGAAAATAATTCGAGCTCGGACTGGCAAGGCCGGCAATACACTCAGATAAAACGAGATGAGCCATCAAAGCAAGGCCGGAGAATGATCTATACCTATACCGGCGCCGTGTTATCCAGTCCCGATAACCGCTATGAAAAAATCAGCTTCGGTGACATGGATGATGCGGAGGTGGATGTAGACATTGTCAATGGTTGGGCCGCCATGATACAGCATTATTTTTTAACTGCGGTCATTCCGGTAGATAAAGAAGCCGCGTATCGGTATTATACCCGCGCTTTTTCCGACCAGCTTTACGCCATCGGCAGTGTCTCCCCAGAGTTACGGCTTCCCCCGGGACAACAGGGTGAATTATCCAGTTATCTCTACGTCGGCCCAAAGAACCAGGCCGAACTTGCCAAGGTAGCCGATGGGCTGGAATTAACCGTTGATTACGGGATTCTGTGGTTTTTGGCCAAACCGCTATTCTGGTGTTTGGAGCGCCTGTTCGGGTTGACCGGGAATTGGGGTTGGTCGATTATCCTGGTGACAATCCTGCTCAAAATCCTGTTTTATCACCTGTCTGCGGCCGGCTACCGCTCCATGGCGAAAATGCGCCGGCTCCAGCCCCGCCTCGTGTCGCTACGCGATCGTTATAAAGAGGATCGCGCACGCCTGAACCAGGCGATGATGCAGCTTTACAAAGAAGAGAAGATTAATCCGCTGGGCGGTTGTTTCCCGATATTGATACAGCTGCCGGTCTTTCTTGCGCTGTACTGGGTGCTGTTGGAAAGCGTCGAATTAAGACAGGCGGATTTTATCCTGTGGCTGAACGATTTATCGAGCAAAGATCCGTATTTTGTTTTACCGGTTATCATGGGCATCACCATGCTGGTTCAACAAAAACTGAACCCCGCCCCGATGGACCCCTTGCAGGAAAAGGTATTGAAGATGTTGCCTTTTATCTTCACGATATTCTTCGCATTTTTTCCTTCCGGCCTGGTATTGTATTGGGTAACGAACAACATTCTGTCCATTGCCCAACAATGGTTGATTATGAGAAATCTGGAAAAGGAAGGGCTTGGAGCTTCTGCAAGTAAATAACGGCCGGCCAGGTGACGGGGCATATCGATACCATTGTGGCCATCGCCACGCCGCCGGGACAAGGCGGCGTCGGTATCGTGAAAACGTCCGGGCCTGACAGCGGCAGGATCATCATGGGGCTGTGCCGGACCAGGCCGCCGCCCCGCCAGTGCCGGTATACGGCGTTTTATGATGAACAGGGACAGGTCATGGATCGCGGGCTGGTTCTCTTTTTTCAGGGGCCGGACACCCACACCGGCGAGGATATCGCTGAGTTGCACGGCCATGGCGGGCCGGTAGTGATGAATCTTCTGCTTAATCGGGTCCTGTCTCTTGGCGCCCGGTATGCGCGCCCCGGCGAGTTCAGTGAAAGAGCCTTCCTGAATAATAAAATCGATTTATTGCAGGCCGAAGCCGTGGCGGACCTGATAAGCAGCGCCTCTGAGAAGGCTGCGCTGAGTGCGGTTCGGTCAATGGAGGGACAGTTTTCCGCGCTGGTTGGAGAGCTGGTAAGAAAAACCGTCGAGTTGCGCGTTTTTGTCGAGGCTACGCTGGATTTTCCCGAGGAGGAGACCGGCGCCCCGGCCGAAAAGGAGCTGCTAAGCAGGGTAACCGAATGCCGACGTTTTCTGGCGGATATTCTGGCGCGCGCCGAAGCCGGCAGGATGCTGGCGGAGGGCTTGAAAATAGCGATTATCGGGAAGCCGAACGCCGGGAAATCAAGCTTGTTAAATCAATTGGCGCAGGTTGAACGGGCCATTGTCTCACCTCTGCCGGGGACCACCCGGGACACGATAGAGCAACAAATTTTGATCGATGGCATGCCTGTCAAGGTGATCGATACCGCGGGAATAAGGAAAGCCGGCAACGTGGTCGAACAGGATGGAATAAGGCGCGCAAAGGCCGCGGCAGAGAACGCTGACGTTGTTGTTTTAATCGCTGACGTGAATGAGGACGATTTGCCGGATTTAAAAAATATCGCCACGGATTTCGGCGCAGGAAAAAACATGTTGTTTGTCTTCAACAAAATCGACCTGTCTGAGCATCCCCCCGGCAAACGGCAAACGAAAGAAGGGTTGGAAGAGGTCTATATTTCCGCAAAAACAGGGGCGGGAATAGCGGCGCTTAAACAGGCAATAAAAAAAACCGTCGTCCTGGCGGATTATTCGGAAAACACCTTTGTTGCGCATACCCGTCATATCAACATCCTCAAAGAAGCCCGGTCAATGTTGGAGGATACGACAGACAGGTTCTGCCGACATCATGCTACCGAATTGTTTGCAGACGACCTGTCCAGGTTGCAACAAACCTTGAACGCAATTACGGGAGAGTATGTCGCCGATGATTTGCTGGGCGAGATTTTTTCCCGGTTCTGCATCGGTAAATAACCTGCTTTTTAGCTTGCCTGAGCAGGGCCGGCGCGAGCGCCTGTTCTACCTGGCCGGCAGAGCCGCTTCGATCTCGTCGATAATAGCTTTGGCCGCCGCCAAAGGCTCAGCCGCCCTGGTGACGGGTCGCCCCACAACCAGATAATCCGAACCATGGGCAACCGCCTCATAGGGAGTCAGCGTCCGCTTGTGGTCGTCGTGTTCAGCGCCGCGGGGCCTGACCCCCGGGGTAACGATTAAAAACTCATGCTCCCGGAAATCTTCTCGCAAGGCTTTCACGGCGGCGCCTGAGGCGATTAACCCTTCACAGCCGGCAGCCAATGCATCCTGCGCCCGGCGCTTTGCCAGGGTCGTCGTATCGATCCCGTTGCCGGCTGAGTAGCCATCTTTCATATCGCTGTCGTCCAGGCTGGATAACACGGTGAGCATTAATAAATAGGGCTTGTCTTTACGGCTTTTTTTGGCTGCCCGGACTGTCGCGGCGTTGCCATGGATGGTCAGGAGTTCGAGTTTTCCGGCAAAGTCGTTCGGGATGTTTGCCAGCGCCGCTTGAACGGTTTGTTCTATATCATTGATTTTTAGATCAAGAAAAACTTTTTTGCCTTTTTCAAGCAAACTTTTAACAAACGGCCAGCCTTCCCCCAAAAACAGTTGCCAACCAACCTTGTAAAAATTAACCACCCCGCTGAGCTTTTCAATCAATTCATTGGCTTCTTCCGCAGTATTGAAATCCAACGCGACGATAAGCCGCCCGGCTGGCGTTAATCCATCCGGCAGGTATTTATTTGTCATAACCATCCTCCGTCAAGTGAAAATAGTACCATAGATCCGTTAGAGGACGCCGTCCTGTTCCAGCTGTCGGATGACGTGGTCTACGTCCAGCTCGGCCAAATCGGTAGCCCGGAAGTCGGGTTCGCGCCGGTTTAATGACAGGACATGGTCTTGTTGGCCCACAGCATGATTGCGCCGCCAGTTCGTCGGCCCGAACAGACCATAAACGGGAATGTCCCCGCAGGCCAGCGCGTGCATAGGTCCCGAATCGTTCGTGACGGCAAATTCAGCATGAGCTGTCAGGGCAACGAGCCCCGCCAATGAAAACACCCCGGTGGCGTTCACCCCGGCTGTTTGAGCCAAGCGGCTGTTTTGTTCAATGTCGTCCTCGCCGCCGGTCCAGATAGTCAGATATTCCCGGGCTTTCAGACAGACGGCCAGGTCGGAAAAGTACGGCCAGCGCTTTTCCTGGTGTCTGCCGCTGGCGCCCGCATGCATGATAGCTAATTTTTTGTGCAGTAAACCCTGTTGTTTCAACCATGAGGACACCATGTCCCGGTCTGTTTGCGTGGGCGCCAGATACGGGTCGGCGGCGCTGACGGTGATACCCGCCGCCGTCAATATTTCCAGCATCCTGTCGTGAATGTGGCATTGCCCGGTATAACGTGTGCCGGGATGCAGGTTGTAGGGATAATGGGGGTGATTCCCGGCCCGCTCCGGGACCCCCGATAAACTGCATATGATGCGGGTTCGATCATTCGATTGTAAATCATAAACCCGCCGGAATTTTCTTTGCCGGATCCAGTTTATGACTGACAAGGTTGCAAGCGAGCTCTTGCGATCGTACGCTTTTACTTCCAGGCCCGGCCAAGCTGAAAATAACCCTGCATAGGCGGGACTGGTGATAAGTGAGTGCTTACATTTTTCGTGGCGCAGCCTGATTTGTCTGATTAAACCGGTTGCCATGACCACATCGCCTAAGGCGCCAAGTTTTATGATCAATATGTCTTTACGCATAAGCCCGTTTGCCGTCCAGTGACACAGTTCAATCAGGCAGTGATTTTAACGGCAACCGAACCTCCCCTTGCGGTAAAGGCCAGGTAACGATAACCCCGGCTCTCTTCCCTGATGAATTCCTGGAAGGCCTTGTATTCGTGTTCCTGCCAGTTCGGATAATTGAAATATTCATCGAAAACGATCACCGTCCCCGGCTCAATCCGCTGTTTTAATGAAGCAAATATTGTCCTGGCAGAAGAATATAAATCACAGTCCACGTGTATAAAGCGCATGGGCAGATCATGTTCCCCGATGAACTTCGGCAAGGTTTCCATGAACAACCCTTCGTATAATTTGACATTTTCAGGCAGTTTTCCGGGGCGGCCGACAAACCTGCCTTGTTTTTCAGTCGTGCCGGACCAATCCTCCGGCAGACCTGAAAACGAATCAAAACCATAGACGGTACCATCGATGAGCTTGCCTAACAGTTTGATGCTTCTCCCGCGTGACACGCCGAATTCGGCATTCAATCCGCCCGTGCCGGTTTTCGTCAGGGCATATTCAAACAACTCTTTTTGATTTTGACAGATCACGCAATGCCGCATGTTCCTGTTAATGTATTCGAGCGTTTCCCGCTTGGCTTGAAGCCGGAGATCCAATAATAAATCACGCGCATAAAATTTATGGACGAACCGCAGATAAAGACGTTCCCTGAAGTTTTTAAACGGATTTTTCATATTAATTTCGACTGCGCGCCTGTTCATACAATGTCAAGGTCTTGTTCAGCATGTTTTCCAGGGTAAATAGCCGGTTGGGCGCGATTTTCGGCGGACCATTGAGAAAATCCTTGATCTTATCAATGGCCTCCGCGACCCCGCCCGGCGTTATCAAGCCAGCCGGCTGCAGTTCGTTTAACACTTCAGCCGCGCCGCCATGCCCATAGGCGATAACGGGGCGCCCCAATGACAGCGCTTCCAATACCGTTCTGCCGAAAGCCTCAGGCGTTTTTGCCAGGGATAAGACAACGTCGGAGACAGACAGCACTTCACGCAGGTCGTCCCTGTGGCCCAGGAAGGTAATGTCGCTGTCCAGCCCGCTTGTCGACACCGTTTGTTTTAATTCCCGGTGAAACCGCCGCCGGTTTTGCCGGGCGCCGCCGGCGATGAGGCCGTGGATATTGAGGCCCTCCTGTTTTAAAACGCTGATGATGCGGATGAAGTCTTCATGGCCTTTCCAGCGGGTTATCCGCCCGGGCAGGGTAATGAGCGTCTTGTCTCGTAATTGCGGGTAACAGGTGCGCCACTGCGCAAGCCAGTATTCAGCCGGGGTGAAACCATTGGGAAAATGCCTGTGGTCCACGCCCCGGGGGATCACGGTTATCTTCCCGGGGTCGACTTCAGGATAATTATCAACTACGTAAGCGCGGATAAACCCGGAAATGGCGATGATCTGTTCTCCCCGGGTCATAATCTCGCTGTAGGGATTAACGCTGTAGGGACCGTGTATCGTCGTGATAAATGCCGGCCGCGACCCCAACGGCATGTTTTTCCAGGCCAGGTAGGAAACCCAGGCCGGCAGGCGCGAACGCGCGTGCAGCACGTCCACCTTCTCTTCAATGAGAAACCGGCGTAATTTTCGCGCCAGCAGCAATGTAAAAGGGGATTTTTTCCCGATGGGCCAGGCATAGTGACGGGTACCGGCATCCACGAGACCGGCAGTCAGCGCCCCGCCGCCGGAAATCACCAGGGACCGGTGCCCCCGCCGCGCTAATTCGCGGGCTATCTCCACGGTACCCCGTTCTACGCCGCCGACCTCCAGGGCCGGCAGGGTTTGCAAGACGGTTAGCGGCATAAAGAAATGTCCATTTGTTATCCGCGAGGCTGACGGGAAACGCGGGTCATACCAACAGTCCCTTGTTGATCAATAGTTGCGCGCAGCGATTGGCCTCGTCCGGGGGGTTATCCGGCGCGGCGAGTTCGCCCCCTTTCAGCCAGTCGGAAAAAGCCGATACATGCCCCTCGCGCAACAACCGGTCGATGCCCCGGTGCAGGCGGCTTGCGCCGTTTCTCGCTTGCGGCAACAGGCCGACCCGACAGCCGGCGGTGAGCGCCTCGTAAATCATGGCGACGCTGTCTTCGGTTACCCAGACCTCACCGGCCCGGGGCAACTCAGCCGTCAGCCAGCCCGCCTCACACTGATCCCACGCCACCACCTCGACATTCTGCGTTTTCAATTCGTTAACGGCGTCAACCAGGGCGACGGGGGTACGGGGGGAATTGCACAGGGCCCAATGCCGCCGGGGCGTTCGCGACAATACCTGTCTAATATCGGCTATGAGGCTGTCCACGTCGAAATCGTAATGCCTGGATGGCCCGCCAACCAGGATAAGTCCGCGCCGCTGGTCCCGTCTATTGCCCGGTTGCCCCGGCTGCAAGGCGTTGACGGCCCCCCGCGTGATAATGACATTGTCCCTTGCAGGCGGGTCATCGTGTTCCGGGATAAGACAAAAATCAAACCACGACAGGGGCAGACTGGGCCGCATGAGCGCCACGGTTTTGGCTTTATGCGCGCGGCCGGCGGCTAACATGGTCAAGTGCGTTGCATGGCCGGCGCCGATGATCACCCGTGGCGCCGGCAGACGTTGCGCCCGGTCCAGCCGCATGGTCAGGCATGAGCATGGAAACATGATGCGGGAAATGCTTGAGGGCGGTGTTTTGATCACGCATACCTCGGCCGCCGTGCGTCGAAGCAGGGCATTGATAAGACCGGTCGATTGACTCAGGTGTCCTTTTTTTCCATCGGAGACCTGCCATATTATGACGCGCGGGCTACGGCTCAAATATCTGCTCAGGCGGCGGTCAGGGTAAATTCAGCCCCACAATAGGGGCACTTTGCCTCCCCCGTCGCTTCTATGGGCAGGTACACCCGTGGATGGGAATTCCATAAACTCATATCCGGCAGGGGACAGTGCAAGGGGAGGTCCTGCGTCGCGACCACGTAGCGCCGTTTGTCGTTCGGCGTATTTTTTCCCTCTCCCGGCCTTCTCCCCGGGTTGTTCATCATGACGCCCGTTTCATCTCGCGGGGTTCCGTTACGTAGGTTAACCACGCTTCGTGTCGATGACTACGGCCGGACACCAGTTCAAAGAACCTGTTTTGCAACCGCTCGGTAACCGGGCCGCGCCGCCCGGCGCCGATAAGGCGATTGTCCAATTCCACCACCGGGGTAACCTCTGCCGCGGTGCCGGTAAAAAAGGCCTCGTCAGCCACGTAGACCTCATCGCGGGTCAGCCGTTTTTCTTTTACTTCGATGCCGAGCTCCCGGGCGAAAATCATGATGGTGTCCCTTGTTACCCCCTCCAATGCCGAGGTTAAATCCGGCGTATATATCACGTCGTCACGGACAATAAAGAAGTTCTCACCGCTGCCTTCGGCAACGTAACCCTCGTTGTCCAATAACAGGGCCTCATCATAGCCGCAATCAATGGCTTCCTGCAGGGCCAATATGGAATTGATATAATGCCCGGTCGCCTTGGCCTTGCACATGGATATATTCACGTGGTGACGGGTATAGGAAGACGTTTTGATACGGATCCCCTTTTCAAGACCTTCATTCCCCAAGTAGGCGCCCCATTTCCAGGCGGCAATAGCCACGTGCACCGCCAGGTTGTTGGAGCGCAACCCTAATTCTCCGGCGCCATAAAAGCATATTGGCCGCACATAGGCCGCCGACAAACCGTTGTTCCGCACCACGCTGACACAGGCCTGGTTGACGGTATCGGCCGTATAAGGGATGCCCATTCCCATGATATGGGCTGAGCGAAATAATCGCCGGGTGTGATCATGCAGCCTGAAAAGGGCCGGTCCTGCCGGGGTTGCGTAGGCCCGCAGCCCTTCGAAGACGCCCATGCCATAGTGCAGGGTGTGAGTGAGCACGTGCACCGTGGCCTCGCGCCAGGGGACAAGTTCGCCGTCAAACCAGATGACGCCGTCACGGTCAGCCATTGTCATAAAAAAGTTCTCCTTAAGGTTATTCCAGATAGCGCCGGGGTTGGGCAAGGCCCGGTCTCAGCGCTGGCCCAAGCACAACTATTGCAACATATTTTCCGGGTGTTTGCCAAACCTGAAGTGATTTTTTTCTGCCGCTATGGCTTAACCCGCATTTCTCACCGGATAGCTCATCGCCAAGGGACAAGTTCGCCGTCAAACCAGATGACACCGGCACGGTCGGCCATTGTCATAAAAAGGTTCTCCTTGGTTTTCATGCCCGAATCGGCGATAATCCGGAACCGCAAGGCAGTATACAGCATAAACAACCCCGCGGAGAGAGGTAATGATATGGCAGAAGAAGTGACACCGAAACAGGCCTGGAAAATACTCCGGGATGACGCCGGCGCCATATTGCTGGATGTCCGTTCCAAGGTCGAGTTCGACTACGTGGGCCACCCCGTCGGCGCAGTCAATATCCCCCTGCAAGAACCGCCGTACTGGCAAATTGATCCGGACTTTGTCGGGAAGGTGATTAATCGGTTGGGCGCTGCGAGCAGGGATGTCCCAATCCTGACCCTCTGCCGCAGCGGCGCGCGGTCCATGACCGCGGCGGAGCTACTGGAGGCGACCGGCTTCAAACGGACGATTAACATCGCCGAAGGTTTCGAGGGAGACAAGGACGGCAACCACCACCGCGGCAACCTGAACGGCTGGCGGTTTCACGGCCTCCCCTGGGAGCAGACTTGACGATGCAAACGGTACGCATCTCACAGTAATGCGGAGCGCCCTCGTTTCAATCCGCCTCTTCCCGTGACGACAGATGATACGCGGGCGCATTTGTCGATGAAAACAGGGAACAGCCCTGTTTGGCTTGAATTAAGTCTGAAACCCGCCCGGCAGTAGCCCGGCAACGGCTCGCCCTCACCCGGCGCCCTGTTGCGGTTGAGACTGCGTCCCTGGCAGTCCTTCAGGTTGACCGTAGATGCGCCGGCTTTCGAAGACGGAGGGGCTGAATCTTTTACTGCCGCTGCGGAGTAATCGTTTAAGCATGAAATCGAACAGGATGGCGTTGTGGCGGCGGACTTCGGTTAACGCGCTTGCTTCTGCTGTCGTGATGAATTTTTCCCGGCGCAATTTCCGTAACGAGAACAGGGGCATGACGCCGGGCAGGGGGTAATCCGACCCATTGACCAGGCGGCTGTGCCAGGCGTCGGTTTCAATCAGCTCTGCCAATATGCCCTTGGCGCGATTGCGTTGGGTAACGGCCGAGATCTCGCCGAACAGGCGTCCCTCATACCGGGCTTCGTTCAGCAACCGTTTGAACAAGCTGAAATTACTGAGCCAAGGTCCACCAGGGCCTTTGTCCAGGTCGCGTCCCTGTCCCAGGGAGGCGCAATGCGCTACGATTACCCGTACCCCGTGGTCCAATGGCCGGCGCAACAACAAGGGGTTGCCGAATTCCTGTTTTCCACTGCCGTGCACGGCCTTTTCATCGCCGGCATGGACTAGCAGGGGCAGGCCCAGCCGGGCCAGGGCCTCATAAAAGCCATCACAAAGTACGGCGCCGGGGTCCATGCCCATGGCCGGGGGCAGCCATTTGATCGCCCGGGCGCCGGATTTTGCCGCACGAGTCAAGGCCTCGAGGGCGTCCTTGCGATAGGGATGAATGGATGCGATCCATTCAAAATGCTCGGGGTATTCCCGGTGCAGTCGCGCAGCGAATTCATTGGGTACGTGAAAGGCGCTCAGGTCGGGACGGCGTTGGCCGGATTTATCGTAACTGTGATCAAAGGCCAGCAGCATGAACCGGCTTGCAACCGGAAACGCCTGTTTAAGGGCGAGCAGGCGCAACAGGAAACTGTGGTCGGCGCGGTCTTTTTCCGCGCAGGATGCGTTCAGGTAAAATCGAAACTGGGTGTATTGCACAGGATGGGCGAGGCTTTGCATCGCCGGGTTGATCCAGATCCCGGAACCACTGTCACCGACGCCGAGCAGGTGAACGTGGTCGTCCCAGAGATATTCGGGCCGCAGGTCGGCGAAGGCCTGCTGCGCCAATTCGTGTGATTTCAACCTGTCCGGTGGTTGCGGGTTCAGGCAGGGATTAAGCAGGCCTTGCCCGGGCCGGAACCAGCACCCGGATGCCCCCAAGGCGGTCAGGCTTGCCAGGAAATGTCGCCTATGCACTTGAGTAAACGCCCACTCAGGCTCCCTCGCCTTCAGCTGCGGCCTCATGCCGTTGTTTTACAAACCGGCCCAGGATTAAACCCAATTCGAATAACAACCACACGGGCAAGGCGAGCAATACCTGCGAGATAATATCGGGCGGAGTCAGCAACATGCCGACGGTAAACGCCCCCACGATAATGTAAGGCCGTTTTTTCGATAGCGTCTCCACGGAAGCGAGCCCCGTCCACACGAACAGGATGATGGCAACAGGCACCTCGAAAGCGAGACCAAAGGCAAAGAACATCTTCAATACGAAATTCAGGTAATGCCCGATGTCGGTCATCACGGTGACCCCGATCGGCGCCACCGAGGTCAGAAATGCGAATAACAGGGGGAACACGATGAAAAAAGCAAAGGCATTGCCTAAATAAAACAACAGTACGCTGCTGGTGATTAACGGCAAAACCAGGCGGCGTTCATTTTCGTATAGTCCCGGCGCCACGAAGGCCCAGGCCTGGTACAACAAATAGGGCATGGAAATAAATATGGCGACAAAGAAAGCGAGTTTGAAGGGAACCAGGAAAGGCGCCGCCACTTCGGTAGCGATCATGCTGCTGTTTTCAGGCAATTGCGCTAACAGGGGCCCGGCAATCATGGAATAGATGTCATTGGCGAACGCGCTGAGGCCCAGGAAAATGACGAACACGCAGGCAATTGCGCGCAGCAGCCTGTTACGCAGTTCAGCTAAATGAGCAATAAGAGGCTGTTCAGAATCAGTGTCGGACCGGGAGGGACTATCCGCCATATATCAGCAATAACACGGGTCAGTTGCTATTCGACTTGACGTCGGTTTTTTTATCCGGGGCAATGTCCATCAAGTCATCCATGTCGGTTATTTTTTCGGTGAAGTCTTTTACTTCATCCAACCGCAGTTGTTGTTCAAACTCATGTTTGGTTTGCATAACGAACCGGCGCAGCTTGGTCGCCCACCTGCCGGCATCCCGGATCAACCCCGGCAGCCGCTCGGGTCCGGCGACCAACAGGGCGACCACCGCGATTATCAACAACTCCCAAAAACCGATATCAAACATGCGCTGTTACACCGATCAACTCAACGGCCGGTTTTATCAGTTTCGCTGTTATTATCAATCTCGCCTTCAATCACCCGGCTGTCCGCTTGTTCTGTGGGTTGTTTCAGGCCCTCCGTATCATCTTCTTTCATTGCATTGCGGAACCCCTTTATCGCGCCGCCGAGATCGCCCCCGATTGTCTTCAGTTTCTTGGTGCCGAACAACAGGGCGACAATCGCCAATATGATTCCCAACTCCCAAATGCCAAAGCTCATAATTCATCTCCACCAGGATACACGTTGGGATTGATTATAGCTTTATTGCGTGATAAAGCCACCAGGTTTGAATTTATCCGTCAAATATGGGATCGCTGCAAGTACGGCGGGGAGTTACTGTTTTCTGTTTCTTTTTTCTTCATGGCCGGACACGCCGAACCGCGTTTCCAATTCAGCCAGAACTTCAGCGGGCTGTATTCCCAGGTGCGATAACAAAACCAGGGAATGGAACCACAAGTCTGCTGTTTCATGCGTGATGTCGCTTCTTTCAGCGGTTTTTGCCGCGGCGATCAGCTCGTTTGTTTCCTCCTCGATCTTTTCCAGGATCCCCTCAGCGCCTTTTGCATACAAGGAAGCAACGTAGGAAGTTTCAGGGTCGGCTTTTTGCCGCGCGCGCAATACCGCCGCGAGCTCAGTTAGTATGTCTGCCATAATCGGTTAAAAATTTTCAGGGTCATCGTAGAACCCTGCGGGATCTTTGATTACAGGCTCTGCTTCCTCCCAGCCCCCCGCCGTTTTTTGCAGATAAAAACAGCTTTCGCGACCGGTGTGGCAGGCAATGCCGCCGCGTTGATCGACCAGCAACAAGATAGTATCTCCGTCGCAATCAAGCCGGATTTCCCTGACTTCCTGAACGTGACCGGATTGTTCCCCTTTGCGCCAGATTTTCCCGCGGGACCTGGACCAGTATACCGCCCGACCTTCGCTGAGGGTGAGTTGCAGGGCTTCCCGGTTCATCCAGGCCAGGGTCAGCGCCCGCCCGCTGGTAAACTCCTGGGCAATGGCCGGGACCAGGCCGTCCTGGTTCCAACAGACTTTATCCAGCCATGCTGTCGCGTTTGTCGCCGTCATGGTTTACATCCTGACCTCGATATGATGCTCCGCCATTTTCAGTTTTGCCTGTGCCACCGTGTGTTCACCAAAATGGAATATGCTGGCCGCCAGCACTGCATCGGCTTTTCCCGCGATGATGCCTTCAACCAGGTGGTCCAGGTTGCCGACGCCGCCGGAGGCGATCACCGGAATGGCCACAGCGGCGCTGACCGTCCTGGTCAGGGGCAGGTCGAAACCGGTTTTGGCGCCGTCCCGGTCCATGCTGGTCAGGAGGATTTCCCCGGCGCCGTAACCGGCCATTTTTTCAGCCCAGGCAACGGCGTTTATGCCGGTTCCCCGCCGCCCGCCGTGGGTAAAAACCTCCCAGCCTGGCACCGTATCCTTGTCCTTGACCCGTTTGGCGTCTATTGCCACAACGATACACTGCGAACCGAATTTTTGGGTCGCTTCCCGGACAAATTCCGGGGTCTTCACCGCGGCCGTATTAATGCTGATTTTATCGGCGCCCGCATTCAGCAGGCGACGAATGTCATCCAGCGTGCGAACGCCGCCGCCAACAGTCAGGGGAATGAATACCTGACCGGCAACCGCTTCTACTACGTGCAGCATTGTCTCCCGATTTTCATTGCTTGCCGTGATGTCAAGGAAGGTCAACTCATCGGCCCCTTGTTCATCATAGCAACGGGCCACTTCCACCGGGTCGCCGGCGTCCATGATGTCGACAAACCTGACTCCTTTTACAACCCGGCCGGCATCGACGTCCAGGCAGGGAATTACACGTTTTGCCAAACCCATGGCTGGCCTCAGTCGCCGCAAAGTTTTTCGACCAGGGCCAGGGCCTCGCTGAAGTCGAGGGTTTCCTCGTAGATTGCGCGCCCGGTTATGGCGCCGGCGATACCGTCTCCGGCAACGGCGCACAGGGCTTTTATATCGCCCAGGTCTTTTATGCCGCCGGAGGCGATCACCGGGATCCTGATTTCCCTGGCAAGTCGCACACTGGCGTCTATGTTGACCTTGCTCATCATGCCGTCACGGTCGATGTCCGTGAAAATGATGGCGGATACACCGTCTTGCTCAAACCGCCGGGCAATATCGATAACGTCATGATGCGACAGTTTTGACCAGCCGTCCGTTGCCAGCTTGCCGCCTTTTGCGTCAAGACCGACAATGACGTGGCCGGGAAACTCGAGGCAAATATCAGAGACAAAATGTGGCGTGGTCACCGCGCGCGTTCCGATGATCACGTAATTGACCCCGGCATCCAGGTAAGTCTGAATCGTATCTTCATCGCGAATGCCGCCGCCGGCCTGAATTTCTACCTGCGGATGGGCCTCGGCGATAGCGTGGATGATATTCGCATTCGCGGGTTGACCGGATGCGGCGCCATCGAGATCAATGATATGCAGTCGTTTTGCGCCGGCGTCAACCCACCTTGTCGCCACTTCAACGGGATTGTCGTTGTACACGGTTTGAGCGTCCATATTACCCTGGCGCAACCGCACACACTTGCCGTCTTTTATATCAATCGCAGGGATTAACAGCATGATAATGGTCCTGGGCGATTTATGCGTCGGGCGTTTCTATCCGAAACAAGAAGAAGTCGATGCGTGTGAGAAACAGGCACATTTGCATTAATATTAGCACAGTATGACGCCGCCCGTCATGCTGTTCCCCTCATATCCGGGAGTTCTCACTGTTCATCGAAAATGGGCTTGGGGGCTGTTTTTCCGTTCCATGGGCCATCCCTGCCCCGTCCCACGCTCATCCTTGGCGTTAGTCACTCCACAAAACAGCCCCCAAACCCACTGTTAAGCGGGAACTGCTGCCTCATATCATAACAATGGCAGGTCAATGCGCTTCATCCCAGTTTTTGCCGATGCCGATATCGACGAGCAACGGCACCCTGAGTTCTGCCGCGCCGGACATTAACTTGTCTATTTCTTTTTCATATTTGGCGGCTTGGGATTCCGCCACCTCGAAAACAAGTTCATCGTGTACTTGCATGATCATCCTGATGTCATTGTTGGTCCGCAACAGGTTTTTATCAATGGCGATCATGGCCCGCTTTATGATATCGGCCGCCGTTCCCTGCATCGGCGCATTTATCGCCGTGCGCTCCGCATATTGACGTCTGGCGGCGTCTCGGGAGTTGATATCAGGCAGGTATAACCGGCGTTTGAAAACGGTCTCGACGCAGCCGGCTTCTTTTGCGGCGGCGCGGGTGGAGTCCATGTATTCTTTTACTGCCGGGTAGCGTTCAAAATATTTATCCACATATAGTTTTGCCGCGCTTCTTGCAATACCCAGTTGCCTGGCCAGGCCAAATGCCGACATGCCGTAAATCAGCCCGAAGTTTATGGCTTTGGCCGCCCTGCGTTGCTCTGTGCTGACATTATCCATATCCACCGCAAAAACCTCGGCCGCGGTGGCCCGGTGGATGTCTTTGCCCCGGACAAAGGCGTCTAACAGGGCTGCGTCAGCGGATAAATGCGCCATGATCCGGAGTTCAATCTGGGAATAATCCGCGGCTAACAATACGTCCCCGGGGGAGGCGATAAATGCCTGGCGTATTTTTCTACCTTCCTCCGTGCGGATAGGAATGTTTTGCAGGTTGGGGTCCGAGGAGGACAGCCGGCCCGTGGCTGTGACAGCCTGGTGATAGGAGGTGTGGATGCGGCCGGTGGCCGGATTGACCTGTTCAGGCAAGCGGTCCGTGTAGCCCGATTTTAATTTGTTCAAACCCCGGTGCTTGAGGATTAATCTGGGTAGTTCGTGGTTTGCGGCCAGTTCCTGCAGGACGGATTCCGCCGTCGAAGGTTGGCCTTTCGGCGTCTTGGCCAAAACCGGCAGCTGCATTTTGTCATAGAGGATGCCTTGTATTTGCTTGGGGGAACCGATATTGAAAGACTGCCCGGCAAGGTGATGAGCCTGCTCCTCCAGGCCCTGCATGCGCTTTGTCAATTCCGAACTTTGTTTAAGCAGCATGTTCGCATCGATGACGACTCCGTGACGCTCCATTTGCGCGATGACGCCCAGCAAGGGCATTTCGATTTGCGTGTAGAGATTCTTCAGCCCTGGGTCCCCGGCCAATTTCGGCCAAAGCGCCTGGTGCAGCTGCAGGGTGATATCGGCGTCCTCCGCCGCATAGGCAGCCGCCTTGTCGACCGGCGCCTGGTTGAAGGATATCTGCCTGGCGCCTTTGCCGGCAATATCCTCGTAGTGCGTAGTGGTTTTCCCCAGGTATTTTTCCGCCAGGCTGTCCATATCATGGCGCGAGCCGGTACTGTTCAACACGTAGGATTGCAACATTGAATCATGGGCGATGCCGTTTAATTCAATGCCGTAATTCGCCAGCATGTTCTTATCGTATTTCAGGTTCTGGCCGACTTTTTTATTTTTTTCCGATTCCAGCAAAGGCCGCAATTTTTCCAGTGCTTTTTTTCGTGATATTTGTTTTGGCGCCCCGGGGTAATCATGGGCGAGGGGCACGTAAGCCGCCTCGCCCGCCTTGACTGAAAATGAAAGGCCGACAAGTTCGGCCTGCATGCAATCAAGGCCGGTTGTTTCCGTGTCAAGCGAAAACAACCCTGCCGCGGCTAACTTGTCCAGCCACCGGTCCAACTGCTTGACGGTATAAATCGTTGCATAATTTTCCGGGGCCTCATTTCCCCGAACCCCGGCCGGCGGCGCGGACTGTTCCCCGGTTATTTCAGGCAACCAGCTGCGAAAGCCCCACCTCTGAAAATGCGCTTTCAGTTTGCTCTCGTCTTGTTCGGTCCTGAGTAACTGTTCCGGCCTGATAGCCAGCTGCACGTCGGTTTTCAGGGTCACAAGTTGTTTGCTCAAGGGGACCTGGCTCAGGTTTTCCCGAAGATATTCTCCCACCTTGCCGGTAAAGCTGTCTGCGACTGCGACGATCGCATCCAGGCTGCCGTGTTCCCCAAGCCATTTGACCGCGGTTTTTGGGCCCACCTTGGGAATGCCGGGCACGTTATCGGAGCTGTCGCCGACCAGGGTCAGGTAATCGACAATGCGTTCCGGCGGCACCCCGTATTTTTCAATCACGCCGGCGCGGTCATACCGCGTATTGTTCATGGTATTGATCAGGTGGATGTTGTCATCAACGATTTGGGCCAGGTCCTTATCGCCGGTGGAAATCAGGGTCTCCATCCCGGCGTTGGCCGCCAGTGTCGCCAGCGTTGCAATCACGTCGTCTGCTTCAACGCCGTCGATGAGCAGCAGGGGCACGCCCAAGGCCCGGATGATCTCGTGCAGGGGTTCAATCTGAACAACCAGGTCGGCCGGGGCGGGTGGCCGGTTGGCTTTATATTCGGGATAAAGATCGTGCCGGAAACTTTTTCCCTTGGCGTCAAAAACGACGGCAAAATAATCCGGGTTTTCGTCCTTGATTAATCGGCGCAACATGTTAATGACACCGTAAATGGCTCCCGTCGGCTCATTTTTTGCGTTGGTGAGGCCCGGCATGGCATGATAGGCCCTGAACAGGTAGTAGGACCCATCCACCAGCACTAATGATTTCTTTGACATGATCTATCGCAGTGGAATAAACGGCGCCATTATGAAGCAATTACAGGCGTCTTCCCAAGGCATTTATGTAAATCCCGCCCGTAATCAGGCCAAAGCGTCGAAAATCATATGCCCTGCAGCTGATTTCAGGTTATTATTGGCCGTAGCGAGAATGAAGCCAAGCGCACGTGATTGATGAAACCCTTAAAACATCAAACTCAGGACAGATACCATGAGATACCTTAGTATTTATTTATTCAGCTTGTTATTGGTGAGCGCGGCCGGGGCGCAGACGCACTCGGAGGAAGAGCTGGCCCCCGTACCCAAGCCACCGCAACTGCCGGACCCGCTGAAGAGCGGTGAAGCCATAGAGCCGGAAGTGACCATTATCAGGAAGGATGACGCCATTATTGAAGAATATCGTCTGGACGGCCGGTTGTACATGACGAAAGTCACGCCCGCGGTCGGCCCGTCCTACTACCTGGTGGACCGCGACGGCGACGGCCAAATGGAAAACCGCATGAGCGAAATCTACGACGATTTTGTGGTGCCGCAGTGGGTATTATTCAAGTGGTGATTAGTATTTTCCATAGCTGAACAAGGGATAATTTGAAAGTCATACTTTCATGTTGCCCAGCTCGCGGATCAGGGTAGCAGGAACAGGGTGGCCAGGCCGAGGAAGGTCATGAAGCCCACCACGTCCGTCATGGTAATCAGGATGACTCCGCCGGCAATCGCCGGGTCAACGCCCAGTTTTTTCAGCGCCAGGGGGATGACGGCGCCGGCCAGGGCGGCGATGGTCAGGTTGATTATCATTGCCAACCAGATGATTATCCCAAGTCCCTGATCATCAAACCACAGGGTGGCGACGACGGCGACAACCGTCGCCAATATGGCGCCATTGAATAATCCGACCCTGAGTTCCTTCAGTATGAGCGGCCCGGCGTTTTGCCTGGAGATTTGGCCCAATGCCAGGCCACGGATAGCGACGGTCAGGGTCTGACTGCCGGCGATCCCGCCCATGGCGGCGACGATAGGCATGAGGATGGCCAAGGCCACCAGTTGTTGTATGGTCGCCTCGAAGCGGCCGATCACCCAGGCGGCGAGAAACGCGGTAAGCAGGCTCACGCCCAGCCAGGCCGCGCGGCGCCGGGTGCTGGTCAGCACCGAGGCAAACATATCGTCTTCGCCCAGGCCGGCCATGTTGCGCACGGTTTGCTCCGCTTTTTCCTGGATGACGTCTACCACGTCGTCAACGGTGATTCTGCCCAGGAGTTTATCGTCGCCGTCCAACACCGCCGCGGACAGCAGGTCCCGCTGTTCGAAGATGCGCGCCACCCCGGTCGCCGGGGTGTCGGCGGGGATGCCGGCCCGCTTGGACATGTGTTCACCTACGCTGTCTTCCGGTTTGTTGACCAGTACGCCGGCGAGTGACAGCAGCCCCAGGTACCGGTTTTCCCGGTCTACGACGATCAGGCTGTCAGTGTGTTCGGGGACCTGGCCCAATTGCCGCAGGTAACGGGCTACGACATCCAGCGATACATCCGCGCGCACGGAGACTACGTCGATATCCATCAAGCCGCCGGCCGTGTCTTCCGGATAAGACAGCGCCGATGCAATGCGTTCCCGGTTTTGCGCATCCATGGACAGCAATACGCTGTCGATGACAGCTTCGGGCAGGTCTTGCAATATGTCAGCGGCGTCATCCGTATCCAGGTCCTTGGTGACCTCGGCCACTTCCCGGGGCTGCATCTGTTCAAGCAGGCCGGCCCTGACGGCGTCTTGAACGTCAGACAACACGTCACCTTCAATCTCCCGGTCGACCAACTCCCACAACAGCCTTCTTGATTTCCCGGGCAGGCTCTCCAACAGGTCGGCTATTTCGGAGGGATGAAAAGACGCCAGCATGGACCTTACCTGGTCAAAGTTCTCTTCCTCCAGGCGTTGAAGCAGTATTTCTTGCCGGGACAGCTCGTTCATGGTCATAAGGATTGAGCTAACAGTTCTTCGACTTCCGCGCCTGATTTGGCTTGTAAAGCGGCTTCTGCGATGGGAACCAACCTGGCCAGATCACTTTCGATGATGGTTTTCTTGACCTCGAGCAAATAGGCCGGATGTACGCTGAATTCACGCAACCCCAACCCCAGCAACAGTTTTGTATGTTTGTTGTCGCCCGCCATCTCACCGCACATGGCGACCGGAATTTTTGCCCTTATCCCTGCCGCCAGCGTGGTCTGTATCAGTCTTAATACGGCCGGGTGCAGGGGGTCATAGAGATAATTGACTTCGTCGTTGACGCGATCGATGGCGACGGTGTATTGAATTAAATCGTTTGTGCCTATTGACAGGAAGTCCAGCTGCGCCGCGAAAATATCCGCGCAGATGGCCGCCGCCGGCACTTCAACCATAGCGCCCACGGGGATATTCTCATCAAATTTCACTTGTTGTTTCGTTAATTCCTCCTTGATTTCTTCTATTATTTCCAGGACTTGCCGGGTTTCCTGTATGTTTGACAACATGGGGATCATGAGCCGGACATCGCCGTGCGCGGAAGCGCGTAAGATAGCCCTTAGCTGCGGGCGAAATAATGCCGGTTCTTTTAAACATAAACGCACGGCCCGCAAACCGAGCGCGGGGTTTGACTGGACCGGGCCGGTTTGCCGGCCGCCGTCCACTTGTTTATCAGCGCCAAGATCCAGCGTTCGAATCGTCAAGGGCAGGCCCTGCATCTTTTCAAGCACCGCCAGGTAAGTTTCGTAATGCTCATCTTCCCCCGGGGGCGACTCGCGGTTCATATACAAGAATTCTGTCCGATATAAACCAACGCCACTGGCGCCAACCTGTCTGACAATTTCGAAATCCTGGGGCAGCTCGATGTTTGCCTGTAATTCAATGAGCACGCCATCCAGGGTTTTCGCCGGCGCCCCTTTCAGTTGAACCAGGCTCGAATAGTATTTTTTATCCTCTTCTTGTTGTTGCCGGTAGTAGCGGAGACTGAGCTTATCGGGGTCGACTAATATGACGCCAGTGTTTCCATCAATGATCACCAGGTCATCCTGGCGGAGAAATCGCCTGGCTTCATGTAAGCTGATTATCGCCGGGATCGCCAGGCTTCGGGCAAGGATCGCGGTGTGTGAAGTGGGGCCGCCGTATTCAGTAGCAAAGGCGACGATGCCGTGGTGTTGCATCAGCACCGTGTCGGCCGGCGCCAGGTCATCAGCGATGACGATATATCCGCTCAGACGGCTGTCGGGTTCTTCGTGTCTTAATGGTTTCTGTTTTAGCAATATCCTGTGAATGCGATTAACGACGTGGTCTACATCGTCTTTACGCGTGCGCAGATAGGCGTCGTCCATTTCCTCAAACACGCTGACCAAGGCATCCCGTTGCAGCTTCAAGGCCCACTCGGCGTTGTGCCTGGCCGCCTGTATCAGTCTCAACGGCTCATGGGTCAAGGCAGAGTCCTCGAGCATCAGCAGGTGTGTATCTATAAAGGCGGCAATATCAGAAGAAATGGTTGCGGGAATATGTTCGCGAATGGCTCTTAATTGCTGCTTGGCCTGTGTGACGGCTTCATTGAGACGCTGTGACTCAGCTTCAACCTGGCCGTCCTTGATATAGTATTCAGGAATATCGATCCGATCGCGTTCAACGATATGCACAGGTCCGATGGCTATCCCGCGGGAAACTCCCATGCCGTGCAGCGCCACGGTCATTCTTCTTCCCCAAACCGCTGGAGTATCAATTTTTCCAGTGACATCATTGCCTCTTCTTCATCGCGGCCGCTGATCGTCAGCTCTATTGTCGTTCCTTTTGCCACCGCGAGCATCATTAATCCCATGATACTCTTGCCATTGACGATTTTTCCGTTCGCAGTCACGTCAATATCAGCTTCGAATGCCGCCGCCGATTGCACAAACTGCGCGGCGGCACGGGCATGCAGGCCCAATTTGTTGATAATGGTAACGGTTTTTTTCCGCATTGCGACAAAGATGATTACGGCCGTCGACCTGCTGCGGGCCGGCGTATCGCGCGCCGGCTCGCGCAATACGCGGGTCAGCTGGTCAGTAAATCATAAATTGTATCATTGGAGTTTTCCTCCCTGAGTTGCGCCAGGAGCTCCGGTTTACTGAACATTTCGGCCAGCTTTGCCAGTATTTGCAAATGTTCGTCGGTGGAATTTTCCGGAACCAGCAAGGCAAACATCAAGTCAACCGGTTGTTGGTCGAGCGCATCGTAATCAATCCCCTTCGCTAATCTTATAAATGCGGCCACCGTGAAATTTCTGTCCTTTAACCGCCCGTGAGGCAGGGCGATGCCATTACCCAAACCGGTGTCGCCCAGGCGTTCCCTGGCTAACAAACTGTGAAAGACTTCTGCTTGAGTCAGGTTGGAACTGGCGCCGGCGAGTAACCCTGACAGGGTTTCCAAAGCAGCCTTTTTACTGGCGATATTAATATTGCACGTGACCCGGTCGGCCGACAGGATATCTGATATTTGCATTGATGATTTTAGTTGCTTCTGCTCCGGATTCTGCGGCTGCGCCGGAAAAATCATCCCCGGTGGTCTGACAATTTTTCCTTGTGTTTTTTGACTTGTCTGTCGAGTTTGTCCATTAGTCTGTCAATAGCCGCATACATATTGTTATGCTCGGCGTCAGCGAATAAATTACCACGGCTTACATGGATGGTCGCTTCTGCTTTTTTCCGTTCTTTTTCAACCGTCAATACGACATGCGCAGTAGTGACGTGATCAAAATGTCGCTCGATTCGACGCAGTTTTGTCTCGACATAAGCGCGAAGGGCGGGGGTAATTTCCAACTGACGGCCGGCAAGGTTAATTTGCATATTATTCTCGATCCAGGTTCAACGTTAAATTATGCAGAAACTTCTGATTAAGTCAGGGTTTTCTTAATCCGCGTATCTCATTAATGGTTGCGATATGCGGTTCAGACCAACCTTTTTCTCTCGCTCGAGGGGGGAATCGACAAGGCTTCACGATATTTTGCAATTGTCCTGCGGGCGACTTTGATGCCTTGCCTGGATAACAACTCGGCGATTTTGTTGTCACTTAACGGCTTTTCCGATTTTTCGGCCCGGACGAGTTTTTTGATTAAGGCGCGAATCGCCGTCGAGGAACAACCTTCGCCGTGCTCCGTGTTGACGTGACTTGAAAAAAAGTATTTTAATTCAAAGATTCCCCTGGGAGTATGCATATACTTTTTGGTGGTTACGCGGGAGATCGTCGATTCGTGTAGATCCAGGCTTTCAGCTATGTCATGCAATACCAGCGGTTTCATTGCTTCGTCACCATATTCCAGGAATGCCCGCTGTCTTTCGACGATACTGGTTGCAACGCGCAACAGCGTCTCGCTTCGACTTTGCAGGCTTTTAATAAACCACTTGGCTTCCTGCAAGTGATTTTTAAGCGAGGTGTTATCGTCGCTGTTATCCGCGCGGCGAATCATGCCGGCGTAGCCTGTATTAATGCGCAATTGGGGTGTTGCGTCGATATTGAGTTCCACCTTCCAGGCGCCCTTTACTTTTTTCACAAGCACATCGGGCGTCACGTATTCTGTAGGGCTTTCCTGCACCTGATTGCCCGGGCGCGGATCCATGGATTGAATCAGTTCAATCACCTGTTGCAGTTCATCGCGCTCGAGTTTCATGCGTTTCATCAACTGTTTGTAATCGTGGGCCGCAAGTAATTGAAGGTGTTGGTCAACCAGTTGTCCGGCTTCGCTTAACCAGGGTGTGTCAGGGTCCAACTGGGCAAGTTGCAGGCTCAGGCACTCAGCCGGGTCGCGGGCGGCGACGCCGGCAGGGTCCATAGCCTGAAGCATGTGCAATACGGCCTCGATCTCTTCCGGTTCAACGGTCAGGTCAGCGGCCAGGGAGGCTTGAATCTCTTCCAGGCTGGAGGTCAAATAACCATCATCATTGATCGCGTCAATCAGGGTAATGGCGATTGCCTTGTCAGTGACGGAAGCCGTTGTCAGGTTAAGTTGCCAGAGCAGGTGATGACGAAGATTTTTTTCATTGTTGTCCCCGTATTCATAGCCGTTATATTCAACAAGGTCGGCGCCGCGGGAATAATCGACTGTAGAGCCATAGATATCTTCCCACGCCGTGTCCACGGGCAAATCTTCAGGTATCTCATTGTTTTCCAAAGGTTCCGCAGGTTCCGCGAGTTCCGCTCCCTCAGGTTCAAGATCCGCCCCCGGCGCCTCGATTCGTTCGGGGATTTCGGTTGTATCATCTTCATCCAGTTCCAACATCATATTGGAATCCAGCGCTCCCTGAATTTCCAGGCCCAGCTCCAGACTGGATAATTGCAACAGCCTTATGGCCTGCTGCAATTGCGGCGTCATGGTCAGGCTCTGGCTTGATTTTAACTGCAAAGACTGCTTCATAACCTGAAGTGTAGCGTAAAAAACCGGGTCACACTGCAATAATCGTATAAATCATAACCTGAATTCAAAGCCCAGATAAACGTCCCGGACATCCTCGTTAGCCAGGATTTCGTCCGGCGTCCCTTCAGCCAGGACCACGCCGTCGTTGACGATATAGACCCGGTCGCAAAAACCCAGGGTTTCCCATACATTGTGGTCGGTAATCAGGATGCCGATGCCTTTTTCACGCAGGTAGCCGGTTATTCGCTGAATATCATTGATTGAAATGGGGTCGATGCCCGCAAAAGGTTCATCCAACAGTAAAAATTGCGGTTCGATGGCCAAGGCCCGGGCAATCTCGACGCGCCGCCGCTCACCACCGGATAAACTCATGCCTAAACTGTCGCGCAGGTGTGACACGTGAAACTCATGCAGCAATACTTCCAGTCGTTTCCTGGCCTCGCCCAGGGTCAAATTTTTTCGTATTTCCAGGATGGCCATGATATTTTCTTCCACGGTCAGCTTGCGAAAAATGGAAGATTCCTGGGGCAGGTACCCCAACCCCAGGCGCGCCCGTTTTTCCATCGGCAACAGGCCGATTTCCGTATTATTCAAATGTATCGTGCCTTCGTCACAAGCGACCAACCCGACTATCATATGAAAGCTGGTGGTTTTTCCCGCCCCGTTGGGGCCCAGCAGGCCGACAATTTCACCGCTGTTGACGGTCAAGCTGATATCGCGGACAACTTGCCGTGAACGAAATGCTTTGGACAGGTGGCGGGCGGATAAAACGTTCATTCGATTTGGTAAGCTATGCGGGCTGGCCGGGGGCGCGTTGCAAATCGGTTTATTTTTGCTTTTTGATGATCAATTTCACCCGCCCTTTTTTCTTGGCCGCGGCCCCTGTTTGCGAGTCTTCTCCCACGGGTTCACCCCAGGCCTTCACTTGGCTGAGTTCCGTATTGTACTCTATTCTCTCTCCGGTCAGGGTCGAGGTTTCCTGTTTTACCCAAGCATCCCGGATTAATACGATCAGGTTTTTTAATTCATAATACTCCATTCTCAAGGCCTTCGCCTGATCGTGGATCGTATTGTTATCCGGTAATTGTTTATAGGTGGCCGGGTTTCCTTCCATAATGAGGTAGTCCAGGTCGCCGTCTTCCGTGTTATGAACAGTCATGACTTCGCCGGTCATGTAAATTGAGCCTTGTGTCACGATGACGTTCCCCCGGTAGATACTCACCTTATTAAGATCATCCAGGTTGGCTTCGTCTGCTTCAACTTCTATAGGCTGGTCCTTGTCCGTCGATAAGGCGGACACCGGCAGGTGAGTCGCGGACAAGCCCAAACAGATAATGACGTTAACTGTCAGCCGCAGCATTAATGGTTGTTTTCTCATGTTTGATGACTTCCAATCGTCTTTCGGGTAAATAGGCGCGTATCCCCGTACCGGTAATCGTGGAACCCTTAGTGGCGATAGTCGCGTATTGCTCAGTCTCTGCGTATTCTTCATTTAACAACACCTTTGCTCCAGTTGTATTGACCTCCAGCGTCGGGTTGCCTTTTTCGTCGTATACCCACATTTTTACCACGCCATGCAACCGGATGACATCACCGGTTCCATCCACCCAACCCTTTTCTGCAGTGATGTACAAAGGCAATGCGTCTTCGCGAAATATCTCCATCCGGGGTTCTAACAACTCTGTCGCGTCATCATCGGGATAATGGGCCATGTAAACGGCAGACAGTTTGTTTTTCGGTTTGCCGTCTTTTTTCATCGTCACAGTGGTAAAATCTTCCATATAATAATCGGGAATGTGGCGATCAACCAACGTTGTTCCCCCGGGGTCTTCAGACAGCCACTTAAGCAGCCAGGCGCTGCCAGCTGCCGTGCCGATTAATAATGCCAGGATAAATAAGCGTCGTATCATAACCGGGCTATATGATTCTTGGCCGCCGCGCCTTGCAACATCGAATGCAAGTACATGGATGTCGCCGTTTCATGTTGCATGATTCCCGCCAAGAAACTGTTCAAGGATTTCGTCATACTTTCCCTGCGCCTGCAGGATCAGTTCACATATTTCCCTGACGGCGCCGTTGCCGCCGCGCCGGGTTGTCACCCAGTCAGCCTGTTTCAGCGCGACGGGATGGGCGTCCGCCACGGCAATTGCCAGACCTGCCATATTCATTGCCGCCAAGTCTACCAAATCATCGCCGGTGTAGGCGACAGCATCATTTTTTATATTCAGCCCGGCCATTAATTCAGCCAAGGCGGCAGACTTGTCTGATTGGTTTTGGTAAACATGCTCTATGCCCAGCTCTTTCATTCTCGATGATACGATTTCAGCCGAACGAGCCGTAATAACGGCAACATGACACCCGGATTGTTCAAGCAACACCAACCCCTGTCCATCATGCACGTGAAATCGTTTGAGCTCTTCGCCGTTATCATTGAGGAAGATTCCGCCATCAGTCAATACCCCGTCAATATCGAAAACGGCCAATTTAATTTTTGCCGCCTTCCTTGAAATTTCATCCATGGCAATCAGATAACCTGGGCGCGCAACAGATCGTGCATGTTCAAGACACCGGCTAACCGGTTTTTATCGTCCAGCGCCAGCAACGCGTTAATCTTGTGTTTTTCCATCATCTGCAGGGCTTCAGCCGCCAAGGCATTCGCCGCGATGGACTTACAGTTTTTTGTCATAACCTGACCGGTAGTGGTTGTATGTATATCGAAACCGGCATCGAGGGTTCTGCGTAAATCACCATCGGTGAATACACCCAATACCTCGGCGCGCCCGTTAATCACCGCCGTCATGCCCAGTCCTTTTGCAGTCATCTCCAAAAGCGCCTGGCTCAGCGCGGTATGCTCATACACGCGCGGGATGCTGTCACTGGTATGCATGATATCGTTTACCCGCAACAGCAACCGTTTTCCTAATGACCCGCCGGGATGAGACTGGGCAAAGTCGCCGGCGCTGAAACCGCGGGCCTCGAGCAGGGCAACGGCCAGGGCATCGCCCATAACCAGGCTGGCTGTAGTGCTGGCCGTGGGCGCCAAGCCTAAGGGACAGGCCTCTTTGGCGACGCTGACATCAAGACACGCCGTCGCCGCGGCGCCAAGAGTGGAACCGGGGTTGCCCGTTAACGCAATAAGGGGAACGTTTAACCGCTTGATGATGGGCAACAAGGTGATTAGCTCATCGGTCTCGCCGGAATTTGATAATGCAATGACCACGTCGTCCCGGGTAATCATGCCCAAGTCACCGTGGCTGGCCTCGCCGGGGTGGACAAAAAAAGCGGGGGTGCCGGTACTCGCCAGGGTTGCCGCAATTTTGTGGCCGATGTGACCCGATTTTCCCATACCCAACACCACGACCCTGCCGTTGCAGCTCAGGATATAGCCGCAGGCATCGACAAAATGACTATCGATGCGCTGCCTCAGGTCACAAACGGCTTGTTGTTCAGTGTCAATGACCGCCTGAGCCAGTTTTATCAGTTTTTCAGTTCCAGCGCCCATAATCGTCTACCGCGCAGTGATTAATGCAATAACCAGTATTGGTAACCTGCAAAACACGCCAATAAAGTCGCGCCTTCCCAGCGGCCGATTTTATTTTTACCGGAAAAAAAGACCATCCACCCCATCAGCAGGGTTAAACCTGCCATTATTGGAAAATCCCGAAGCAAAACTTCTTTCCCGAAAGCATCAGGGTGGATGATACACGGTATGCCCAATACCATCAGCATATTAAACATATTGGAGCCGATGATGTTGCCTATGGCGATATCCGTTTCATTTTTGATGACGCTCACGATGGAAGCGGCCAACTCCGGCAAACTGGTGCCGACGGCAATGATCGTCAAGCCGATAACCAAATCGCTGACACCAACGGCTTTAGCGATATAGACCGCGCCGCGCACTAATAATTCCGCGCCGCCTGATAACACCAGCAGGCCGATAAGCATCAACAACAACGCTTTGGAAATGCCCGGGGTTTCTCCCGCTTCTTCATCAACCCCGGCATTCAGAGGTGCCGGCGCGCGTCTTGCCAGCTTGACTATCCACCAGATCATCAATATAAGCGAGGCCAGCAACAGGATGCCGTCAACGCGGCCCAGGTTTTGGTCGAGCATTAATAACAGGGCAATTAACATCGCCAGGCACATAATGAAAAATTCACGGCGCAGCGTGTGAGACTGAACCAGCAGGGGTGAGAACAGCGCCGTGGCGCCCAGCACCAGGCCGATGTTGGCAATGTTCGAACCAAGGGCATTGCCGATGGCGATACTGGTTTTTCCGTCCCATGCAGCGACGCCGCCAACCAGCGCTTCCGGCATTGATGTTGCGATGCCGACGACGGTCAGGCCGATAACCAGGGTTGACACGCCCAGGTTGCGGGCTGTAGCGACTGCGCCGGTGACAAACCGGTCAGCCCCCAAAACCAGTAAAGTTAAACCGCCAAGCACTGCAATAATCGCCATTAACATGTCATGCCTCTCTTTTTTTGAAGATCATGCCAGCTAAGCCGGTAGCCTGGCCCGCATACCTCGCCAATTCGTCTGTCATTATCTGAAAGTCCTCTGCTGTCAATGAGTTGCCGTAAATATATCATTTTATTGCCACCACAGACTGCCTGAAAAAACCCCGTCATTCCGGGGCGCGTAGCGCCGAAGAATCTACGCCTTTGTTGGATATGGATTTTTAACGTAGCCTGTCCTCAAGTGAAGCGAAGGGCCAAGAATGACGGGGCGCGTTCAGCGCATCCGCTGGTGAGATATAATGGAATGATTCGCCCCGTTATTTCCTTCACGGCCTCAATGGGCCAAAATGGACCACGTCGGCCGGCGCTATTTCAGTCTAACCATGCGGAAGCGAACCATGAATGATATTAGCACATCAGGTATTGATTTGGGTAAGAATAGTTTCCACGCTTGCGGCTGGATAAGCCTGGTCACGGGGCGCCGCGGCGGCAATTCAGCCCCGCGTGGCTCACGCAGTTTCCGGGCAATCTGGCGCCTTGCGTGGTGGCGATGATGGCCCGTGACGGGTTAACAGCTTGATTTCAGGTTAAGATAAGCAAAATGCGAGCAATGATTTTAGCGGCGGGGCGGGGTGAAAGAATGCGTCCCCTGACCGATAACCTGCCCAAGCCCTTATTACCGGTGGCGGGCAAACCGCTGCTGCAATACCACGTGGAGGCATTGGCCCAAGCGGGATTTACCGAATTGGTGATCAACCATGCCCGCTTTGGCGATATGATAGAGGCATACTTCGCCGGTGGTTCCGATTTCGGCGTGAAAATTCGCTATTCACCCGAGGGGGATGCGCCGCTGGAGACCGGCGGCGGCATTAAACAGGCCCTGAAGCTCCTGGGTGACGGGCCGTTCCTGGTTATTAACGGCGATATCTGGACCGATTTCCCCCTGGATACCCTGGCAGACAGGCTGCCCGGCCCGGCCCACCTGGTCCTGGTTCCGAACCCGCCGCACCATCCCGGTGGTGATTTCGCCTTTGAAGGTGAACGCGTTGTCAATGCCGGCCAGCCCAAGTACACTTTCAGCGGCATCGGAGTTTATCGCGCCTCGCTATTCGATTCGGTCCGGGAACGGGTCTTCCCCCTGGCGCCGGTATTGCGCCAGGCCATGGAGAACCGGCTGGTCACGGGAGAATTCCATGCCGGTCGCTGGTTCGATATCGGCGCGCCGGCGCGCCTGGTGGCCCTGGAAAGTTACCTGTCTGAAACAGGCCCTCGCAAAAGTCCCGGCGGCGCCCCTGGCGCTGACCCGTAGGGGCAATCCCCCCGCCGGCAACATGCCGGCGCAGGCCTGTGGTTGCCTTGGCTACGGGCGCCCGCCCGGCATCGACCAGGGCCGTCGCGGGGGCCTGCCCCTGCGGGATGAATGCCGCCTGTCTGTCTGAACCCGCACACCTGCTTTTGGCCCTTTTGCGACACCCGGTCGAGCGCCTTGGAGGTTGTTTACGGGATAGATTATTGGTAATTCGTTGGGTCGGGGAGGTCGGCGTCAATGAACCCTTGGCGGCGGAGCTGGCAGGAATCGCATTTGCCGCAGGCCTGGCCTCGCTCATTCGCCTGGTAGCAGGAAACGGTCAGCGCGTAATCCACGTTTAGCTCGTATCCCTGCCGGATGATCCCGGCTTTGCTGAGGTTGATGAGGGGGGTATGTATTCGGTAATCAGCGCCTTCGACGCCGGCCCGGGTGGCGAGGTTGGCGGTTTTGGCGAAGGCCCGGATGTATTCCGGGCGGCAATCCGGGTAGCCGGAGTAGTCCACGGCATTGACGCCGATAAAAATATCCAGGGCATCGATGACTTCGGCATAGGCCAGCGCCAGGGACAGGAAGATGGTATTGCGCGCCGGCACGTAGGTTACGGGGATGCCTGAAGGACGGGGGGCGCCGGCGCCCGCTGTTTCACTTTCAGGCTGTTCGCTTTGGGGAACGGCGATGTCTGCATCGGTCAGGGCGGAGCCGCCGATCTGGGTCAGGTCGATGCGGATAATTTTGTGGCGCGTGACCTGCATGGAGTGGGCGATGCGTTCGGCGGCGTCGAGTTCAATGTGGTGACGTTGGCCGTAATCAAAACTCAGCGCATGGCAATGATAACCGGCTTGCCTGGCAATGGCCAGGGTCGTGGTGGAATCCAGTCCGCCTGAAAGCAACACAACGGCGTTAGCTTGCATATCTTGCCAATGGCTGCGCTGAGTCATCAAGTTTGAAGTGACAAGTGAGAGGTTTGAAAGGGGGTGAGGATGAAGAAATGATTTCACGCTTCAAACTTCTCACTGCAAACTGTGGTGGCGGCAGAGTGATATAATCAGAGTAAGTTATTGACAGCAAAGAGCTTCCCGTTAATGACAAGCGAAGCAGTGAGAGAGACGGGTTAGCGCCCATTACACGCCCCGTTTGTCTCCCCACAGGTGTTTATGCAGTTGTATCTGTAAGCGAACCGGCAGGTGATCCGTCAGGATCCAATCAGCAAGGTCTGTGGCCGGGAGTTGCCGGTAACTGGGTGAGAGCAATATTTCCGTCTTTTCAGCGAGCGCGTGTTTACGGATGATTTGTTTGCTCCATGTATAGTCTTTTTCATCACAGATAACGAATTTGACCTGATCGTGATTGTGCAAGTGTTGCAGGTTCTCAAACAGGTTTTTTTCTACCTCGCCGGAACCGGGAGTTTTTAAATCGAGTATCTTGACAACCCGTTTATCCACCTGGGCGACATTGATTGCCCCGCCGGTTTCCAGTGACACGTGGTAGTGGTTATCACACAAAAACGTCAACAGGTCCAGACAGTTGCTTTGGGCCAGGGGTTCGCCGCCGGTGACGGTAACATGGCGCGAGCTAACTGCGGAGATGGCTTGCATAATCTCGCCGAAAGACATTTTTTTGCCTTCATGAAAAGCGTACTCAGTGTCGCAATATCGACAACGCAGGGGACAACCGGTCAGGCGGATAAAGGATGTCGGCAATCCTGTCTTGGTTGACTCGCCCTGGATGGAGTAAAAGATCTCATTGATGATCAGCGTTTTTGCCAAGACGCTTTGCGAAGCCTTGACTTGAACGGAGGAAGCCGGCATTACGGTTGATCGGTCGGCGTGATGTCAGTGGGCGTTGCGATTGCAGCGATCTTTTTCAAACGATCCTGCGCCAGTCGCGCGGCCGTGGTCCCGGGGTATCGTTGAATTAATTCCTCCAGTTGTTTTTTTGCCGGCTCAATCTGTCCCAGCCTGTGCAGGGAGTAGGCCAGCTTTAATTGCGCCTGGCTGCGCTTTTGGCTGTCAGGATAATTTTGCAGCAGGGCGCTGTATTCAATCAAGGCCTGGTTGAACAGGCTGTTGACATAATACGCTTCACCCAACCAGAATTGGGCGTTATCTGCATCTTCACTGTCAGGGTAGCGGCGCAAGAATTCACGAAACGCCCGAACGGATTGTTTGTATAAAGACTGCTTCAGTAATTTGAAGGCTTGCACATAATCGGCGCGGGCCTGGATTGGATCAGGCTCCATCAACGTGTTTGTAATGTCGTCCTCACCGGGCTCCGGTTCAACCATTGCCGTTGCGTCATCGTCAGCGCCCGGTGTTGGCGGGGTTGCCGGCGCCGGCTGGTCTTGCTTGACGATCTCCAGCGTCAGGGGTGTATCCGCCGGCACATTCTCGTCCGTCCCCACGGGTTCGATGATGGGGGACAGGGTTTCCAGGGGCGGATTCGTCATATCGGTTGCCGCGCCGGGGCGGATTGTTTGAGCGGCAACTGGCGGCGCCCCCTCCAATTGTTGCAAGCGTTGATCGATGTCGGTATATAAATCACGCTGCCGTTTCTTTATTTGCTCCAAGGCGTGGTTTTGCGCTTCAATCTCTCCAAGCAGACGGTTGATTTCCTCTTGCAACCTTTCAATTTGTTGCAACATTTCCAGCAATCCCCGGTTGGTCAATAGCCGTTCAATGTTATCCAGGCGTGAAAGTATCGCGGCATTGGGATCAACTGCCTCTTCCGCGCGCGCCGCGGCAAAATGAAAATACCCCGGCGCGACGATAAGCAGGACAAGCGTCAGTCTTTTAACCCACATGTCCCACTGAATCGCTTGTTGCGGGATAAAACCGTTATAGCTGCGGCCATGCTCAGCGGCGCCGGCGCCCGCCCGCCAAAGCGCGCCTGGCGCGTCACTTGATGGACTATGCGGGCTAATCGGGCTGGCCATGCGAGGTTCCCATCAATAAACAAACTCGACTCTTCGGTTCAAGGCCCAGGCCTCCTGGTCATGGCCGTCGGCGGCCGGTCGTTCTTCACCATAACTCACGGTCCTGATTTGCGCCGGGGCGGCGCCCAATATAACCAATTGTTTTTCGACCGCCAGGGCGCGGCGTTCACCCAGGGCGAGATTATATTCACGGGAACCGCGCTCATCGGCATGGCCTTCCAATGTCATGGCAATGCCCGGATTGGCCTGCAAGAAACTTGCATGGGCCTGAATGGCCTCATTGAATTGTGGCAATATGGCGTTACTGTCATAATCAAAATAAATAATACGCACGGACAAGAGGTTTGCCGGGTCCTCCAGTTGGCTGAGCGTGGCAGTTTCGGCGTCCTCCATCCCGAAGGATTGCGCGCCCTCGCCAGTATCCGGGGTGTCCGTATCAATGTCCGCGTCGATAGCGGTGGACCTGTCTTCTACTGCTACGTCCCCGCTTTTTTTAGGGGTGGTCCCACAGGCGCCAAGCAACGCGCCCAGGAAAAGAATTAAAAAGATTCTGGCAATCATAAGGGTTCTCCGATTTTCTCAATGTAAAGCATAACATTCATTGCAGGATGTGTTGATACATTGTTCACTGGACGGGGAAAGGTCCCCAGGCCGGTTCGCGTACTTCGCCGTCTTGCAGGGCCAGTCTTTGATGCACGCTGCCGTCGGCAGAGACTGCCGCCAATTCAGAGCCATCGCGGCCGGCGGTGGCGTATATAATCATACTGCCGTTGGGCGAAAAGCTGGGCGATTCGTCCAATCGATTATTGGTCAGTATGCTCAGGTACTGGTTCTGAAGGTCAAGATAACCAATCCGGTAAATGCCGTTATTGCCGTGCACCAGGGTGAGGCCGCGCCCATCCGGCGAATAGCGTGGCCGGGCAAAATAAGGTCCGTCGAAAGTAAGGCGTTTCGGTTTGCCGCCGCGCAAATCGACTTCGTAAATCTGGGGGGAGCCACCTCGGTCGGAAGTAAACGCGAGCTTTTTTCCGTCCGGTGACCAGTTCGGTTCAGTGTCGATAGCCCGGTTGCGGGTAATACGTTGCAAGGAGTTGCCGGACAGGTGCAGGACAAAGATTTCCGGGTCGCCTTCTTTTGATAATGTCAATGCCAGTCTTCGACCATCCGGGGAGAACGACGGCGCGCTGTTGATGCCGTCATGGGAGGCCACTTTCTCTCTTTGTCCGGTGCGAATATCCTGTAGAAACACAGATGATCCCCGCTCCTCGAAGGAAACATAAGCCAGGTGTCTGCCGTCCGGTGACCAGGCCGGCGATAACAGTGGTTCTTTGGCCTCGAGCAGGGTGCGCGGGTTGAAGCCATCGGCATCGGCGATTTGCAAGGTATGCAGCTCTTCGCCTTCAGCATTTTTCCTGACCGTAATATAGGCGATGCGGGTATTGAATGCGCCGCGTATGCCGATCAGCTTTTCGAATATGATGTCACTGATACGATGCGCGGTTTGGCGCAATTGTTTTTGCGTAGCCGCTATTCGGAAACCGACAAGTTGCGATCCCTTATAGACGTCCAGCAAGCGGAATTCGATTTCAAAGCCGCCCGCCGGAGTTTGCGCCAGGTTGCCGATGACGAGATTTTCCATTTGCAGTAATTGCCAGTCCTTGAAGTTAACCTGGCCGTAGCCGGTCGGTTTTTGCGGCATGTCTTCTTCATCCATGGTAGAGAAGCGGCCACTTCTTGCCAGGTCATTGGCAATAGTAACATGCAGGTCAGCCGGTTGGGCGTCCGGCGCGCCTTGCCAGCCAAAGGGGACGATGGCGATGGACAGGGGGTCCTCGATACCGGTGTCGATAAGAATTTCCAGTTCTCCTTGGGCAGGGGCCTGGACTGCCGCTAATAATAAAATCACCGATATGGCGTTTATAACGTATCTGTTGATATTCACGTCACTAGTCCTTGGGTTCGAATGTCAAAATGAATTTTCTCAGCTTCAACCTGTCGAGCGTCACCGGGTCGGCGGGCAATGGCAGCGGCGAAGCCTTCTCAACGGCGACAATAGCCCGTCGGTCGAAAATTTCATTGCCACTGGATGCGCTCAATGTCACGTTGATGACTTCCCCTCCGGGAATGGCCTGCACCGATAATTTGCACTTCAACCCTTTAGGCAAGCCGGTTTTATTAAAGTTGCTTGTGACTTTACGATAAATCTCCGCGCCGATAATTTGCAAGGTCTTTTGATCTTGCAATCGTTGCGCTTCTTCCCGTTCCCGTTTTTCTTGCTCAATGCGTTCTCGTTCCGCCTCGGCTTTCCGTTTTTCTTGCTCGATGCGTTTTCGTTCCGCCTCGGCCTTGCGTTTTTCTTGCTCGATGCGTTTTCGTTCCGCTTCGGCCTTGCGTTTTTCCTCTTCGATACGTTTCAGGTCTGCCTCGGCCTTCTGTTTTTCTGTCTTGATGCGTTCTCGTTCCAGCGCCGCCCTTTTTTCTTCCGCAATGCGCGCCTGCTCGCGCTTTTTCTTGTCCGCCGCCGTCTTTCTTTTTGCCTCTGCCAGCCGCTGTTCCTCCGCCTTTCTCTTTTTTTCCGTCTCGCTGGCCTTTTTCTCAATAGCCTTCAGCTTGTTTTCCAAGGCCTGTTGTTTCTCTTTCTCCAGATTTTTCAGCCGTTGCAGTTCTTTTTCAACCGCTTTGTCATCCACCGTGACGGCTTCGATGATATTTTCCTTTGGCCCCGGCTTTATGACGGGCTGGCGAACGTAATCGAAATTGACGATCAGCAGCGCGATGACAACCACGTGCATTGCCAGGGAATATAAAAAAGCGCGCAGTGTCAACGCCCACATGGTTCATTGTTGCTCCGGTGGCTTGGTTATCAGGCCGATACCTTTAACCCCGGCGTTTTGCAGCAGGGCCATTGCCTGTACGACCCGCCCGTAGGCGACATCGGTGTCGCCTTTGACAAGCACCGGGAGCTGGGGGCGATACTTGATTAATGCATTGATCCGGTTAACAAGGACTTCAGGGCTGACGGGCTTGTCCTGGTCTTCTCCGTAATTGATGAAAAAATTTCCCGCCACGTCCACGCTGACGACAACAGGATCCTTATCACTCGCCGGCAACGGTTCCGACGGCGCCTTGGGCAGTTCAATTTTAACGCCCTGGCTGAGTAGCGGCGCCGTAATCATGAATATGATTAATAAAACCAGCATGACGTCGATATAAGGCACGACGTTGATTTCCGACATGGGTCGTTTTCGGCTGCGGGGTCGCATGGCGGCTATCGCTGTCAGGTATGCGCCTGCCTGTGCACAATGGCGGAAAGCTCTTCCGTGAATGTATCATAGCGGTTGATCAACCGTTCCACGTCGTTGGAAAACCGGTTGTACGCGATCACGGCCGGGATGGCGGCAAACAGCCCCATCGCGGTCGCAATCAATGCTTCTGCGATACCCGGGGCCACCATGGAGATCGATGCCTGTTGGACGTTTCCCAATGCGCGAAAGCTGTTCATGATGCCCCATACCGTACCAAACAAACCGATATAAGGACTGGTGGAACCGACTGTGGCAAGGAATGACAGGTGCGTTTCCAATTCTTCAACTTCCTTGTTAAGCGCAACGCGCATGGCCCGTTGGGTTCCCTCCATGATTGTATCGGCAATGATGCCTTCCTGTTTTCGCAGGCGAACAAATTCCCTGAACCCGGCTTCAAAGAGTATTTCCATGCCGGTAGGTTCATAGCGTTTACCGGTAACCCGATTATACAACGGCGTCAGTTCTTCCAGTGACCAGAATCGGTCCTCGAACAAGTCGGCTTCTCGTTTGGCCCGGTTAAGCCAGATTCGTTTTTTGAATATCATCGTCCAGGATATAACAGACGCTAAAACGAGTATGAGCATGACGGCCTGAACCGGCAGGCTTGCGTTGGCTATCAAGTGAAAAAAGGACAGGTCAGGAGTCATCGTTCATATCCGAAGGTAATGAAGCCGGTAGCTTTATAATGAGGCGTAAAAACCGGTTGCATTGTTTCATTTAAGCAAATCAGGTTGCCTGTTCAGGCGCTTTGAGCAAATAAATCAGTCTCGACGGCGCGTCCTTGCGGGGCCGCCAGGCCGAAGTGCGACCAGGCGGTTTTTGTTGCAACGCGACCTCGCGAAGTGCGCATCATAAACCCTTGCTGGATCAGGTAAGGCTCAATGACGTCTTCGATTGTATCTCTTTCTTCACCTACTGCCGCGGCGATGCTGTCTATGCCGACGGGCCCCCCATCGAATTTCTCGATGATGGCAAGCAACAGTTTACGATCCATCACGTCAAATCCATGCTCGTCGACGTTGAGCAGGTCCAGGGCGCGGCCCGCTGTCGGTTCGCTGATATTGCCATCGGCCCTGATTTCACTGTAATCGCGGACGCGGCGCAACAACCGGTTGGCGATACGCGGCGTGCCGCGCGCGCGCGCGGCGATTTCCCGGGCGCCGGCTGCCACAATCGGCACGTTTAAAATCCTTGCCGAACGGATGACGATGTCGGAAAGATCTTCTACGGAATAAAATTCCAACCGTTGCACGATGCCAAAGCGGTCACGTAACGGCGAGGTCAGCAAGCCGGCGCGGGTTGTGGCGCCGACCAGGGTGAAAGGCGGCACGTCTAATTTAATAGCCCGCGCCGCAGGTCCCTCGCCGATCATGATGTCGATTTGGTAGTCCTCCATGGCGGGGTACAGGATCTCTTCCACCACCGGGTTCAAGCGATGTATCTCGTCGATGAACAACACGTCCCTGGGTTCCAGGTTGGTTAGCAGGGCCGCCAAATCACCAGAGCGCTCCAATACCGGGCCCGAGGTCTGTCTCAGGTTTACGTTCAGTTCATTGGCGATTATGTGCGCCAGCGTCGTTTTACCCAGGCCGGGCGGGCCGAAAATAAGCACGTGATCCAGGGATTCCGCCCGTTTTTTGGTGGCGCCGATAAAAATTTCCATTTGTTCATGTACGGCAGGTTGGCCCCGATAATCACTAAGAGACCGGGGTCTCAGGGTATTATCGGCGGACATATCCTCTGCTGTGGTGTTTGCCGAGATGACCGGGTTAGGCGCGCTCATATCACAAATAGGGGACAGACTCCGGGTTTCTGCTCATATTAACACATTATTTTTTGACAGATGCCCTCAGCGCCGCGCGGATCAAGGTCTCGCTGTCCATGTCGTCTGCGGCAACTGCGTGAACAAGACGACTGGCCTCCTGGGGTTTGTAGCCTAACGCGATCAACGCGCTGAGCGCCTCGTTGACCGGGTCGGCGGCTTTCAGACTTCGATTAACCCGGCCTCCCCCTGTTGCGCTTGCGCCTTGCCAGTCCTTCAGACGATCGCGCATTTCCACGATCAGTCTTTCCGCCGTCTTTTTACCGACACCCGGCAGACGGGTGAGCCGTTCCGCGTCGCCTGCCTCAATGCATTGCCTGAAGTCACCGGCTTCAATGCCGGACAATATCGTCAGCGCCATTTTTGCGCCTACCCCACTTACCCTGATTAAAGCGCGGAACACGTGTCGTTCATCCTCATCAGCGAAACCAAACAACAAATGGGCGTCTTCCCGCACTATCAGGTGAGTCAGGATCTGAATTTCTTCACCTGTTTCCGGCAGGGAATAGAAGGTATTCATGGATGCCTCTAATTCATAACCCACGCCTTGTACATCCAGGGTCAAACCCGGCGGTTGTTTCTGCATGATTCTGCCGCGCAAAAAACCGATCACTGGAGGCGACCCTTTTTGATCCCTGATACCCTGTCCATGCGCAACAGGCCTTCGCGTGAATGACCGTGGCACAACGCCACGGCCAAGGCATCGGCGGCGTCCGCCCGGGGAGGTTCCGCCAGACACAGCAGGATTTTTACCATGTGTTTTACCTGTTGTTTGGCTGCATGGCCCTTACCCACTGTGGCCTGTTTTACCTGGTTTGCGGTGTATTCGAAAACGGGCAGGCCCTGCTCGGCGCAGGCGGTAATGGCAGCGCCCCTTGACTGTCCCAGTTTCAAGGCGGAATCGGCATTGCGGTGAACAAAGACTCTCTCGATGGCGCATTCGGTCGGCTGGAATTCGCGTATGACCACCCTTAGATGATGAAAGATCAATTGCAGTTTATCGGACAGCCGCTCTCCCCGGACCTTGATGTTGCCGTGGGCGACGTGAATCGCATGGTTGCCGTCCATATCGATCACGCCGTAACCCGTTTGTTGAGAGCCCGGATCGATCCCGAGAATCCGGATCATGCGCGCGCTGCTCCCGGGGCGGGACACGTAAAGCGCAATGAGCTGGTTCGATTATTTTTCCGCACGTTAAAATCAATCCAGTTCAGCAAGGATTTCGTCGGAGATTTCTGCATTGGAATACACTTTTTGCACGTCGGCCAAATCTTCCAACATGTCCAATAATCGTATCATGGTTTGCGCGCCATGCAGGTCTACCGTGTTGCCGCTCGCCGCGCGCATGGTGACCTCCGCCGAAGCGGGCGCATACCCTGCCTTTACCAATGCGTCTTTAACATCGACGAAATCATCCGGCGTCGTCAGTACGTCAATGGAGCCGTCCTCATTGCCGGCTATATCGTTGGCCCCGGCGTCCAGGGCCGCTTCCATCAGCGCGTCCTCGTCGGCCCCGGTGGGATAGGAAATGAGGCCAACCTTGGTAAACAGGTAAGCGACTGAGCCGGCAGTTCCCAGGTTCCCGCCGCACTTGGTGAAGGCGTGCCGCACTTCCGCCACGGTCCGGTTACGGTTATCCGTCATGCAATCGACCATGACGGCGACGCCGTCCGGCCCATAACCCTCGTAACGCGCTTCTTCCAGATTTTCACCCTCGCCACCACCTTCGCCCCGTTTTACCGCCCGCTCAATGGCGCTCTTCGGCATATTGCCGGACAGGGCGTTGTCTATGGCGGCGCGCAACCTGGGATTACTGGCGGGGTCGCCACCACCGAGTCTTGCGGATACTGTGATTTCACGGATCAATTTAGTGAATAATTTACCCCGTTTGGCATCCTGACGCCCCTTCCGGTGCTGGATGTTTGCCCATTTACTGTGCCCGGCCATATTTCATTATCTGGTATTTTACTTCCGGGAATTCTACCACATTGTGTGAAAAGTCACTTGCAACGATGGGAGCTGCCGCGAAAATGCTGTTTCCGGCGGGGATTCGGTTGCTTTTTTTGGGAGTTTAACTAAACTTGTCCCTGCCGATATGAATGATTCTGCTATATGAACAAGGATGGAGCAAGACGATGAGTACAATGACTGCCGAAGTTTATGAAGCCTTGATAGAAGCCGGGGCGTCTGAGGAAAAGGCGAAAGCCGCAGCAAGGGTCGTGCCTGCCGGAGAGAACTTGGCCACGAAAACCGATATTCAGGGTACGAAGGACCAGATTCAGGGTATGAAGGACCAGATTCGGGAGGCGAAGGACCAGATTCAGGGTATGAAGGACCAGATCCGGGATATGAGGGACGAGCTCAAGGACGAGATTCAGGAACTCCGAACCGAGCTGAAGGTCTTGAAATTCGCCGTGTTCTCCCTTTATCCCTTCATTCTTGTCATGACCTACAGGCTCTTTTCTTAAGACTTGTCTTGCTCTCGTGAACCCTGCGGTTGCGCTGATGCGACGATAACGAGTTTGGCATTATTTCTTACCTGCGCAAGCCGCGGATAAACGCGACATTGCGCGACCTGTTCAAGCGTCATTATTTCCATATATCAACTGTTTCCGTTGTCCGGCAAAATCAAGCAACCGCTTGATAGGGGCCTTGGCGCGTTCGATGATGGCCGCATCGACAAAAATTTCATTGTTGCCCGACTCGAGGGTTGCAAGCAGTTTTGTCAGACTGTTCATGGCCATCCAGGGGCAGTGTCCACAACTTTTGCAGGTGGCGCCCTTGCCGGCGGTGGGCGCTTCAATAAAGCGTTTATCGGGCGCGGCCTGTTTCATCTTGTAGAAAATGCCCTTGTCGGTCGCAACGATAAACGTATCCGCATCCAGTTCCCCGGCCGCTTTGATAATCCCCGTGGTGGAACTGACCACGTCTGCCTGCTCGATGACCGAAGCGGGTGATTCCGGGTGTACCAGCACCTTCGCCCGGGGGTGTCGGCGCTTTAATTCCGCCAGCTCCTTGCCCTTGAATTCTTCGTGGACGATGCAACTGCCCTGCCACAATATCATTTCGGCCCCGGCTTGCGCCTGCACGTATTCGCCCAAGTATTTATCCGGCGCCCAAATGATCTTCTCGCCCGTAGCGACCAAGTGTTTTACCACGTCCACGGCGCTGCCGGATGTGACCATCCAGTCGGCGCGAGCCTTCACCGCGGCGCTGGTATTGGCATAGACCACTACGGTATGGTCCGGGTACTGAGCGCAGAACCTGCCGAACTCATCGGCGGGACATCCCAGGTCCAAGGAGCAATCCGCGTTCAGGTCCGGCATCAGCACTCGTTTTTCCGGGTTCAAAATCTTTGCGGTTTCGCCCATGAAACGAACGCCGCAGACGATCAGGGTTTGCGCGTCCGCTTCATAGCCGAACCGGGCCATGTCCAGGGAATCGGAAACATGACCCCCGGTCTCATCAGCCAGCAGTTGTAAATCCGCGTCCGTGTAGTAATGGGCAACCAGCGCGGCGTCCTGCTCCTGCAATAACCGTTTGATCCGGCGGATGCACTCGTCTCGTTCATCCCGGGCGAGTGTTTCGACAACCGTTTGCGGCACTCGTTCCGGTGGCAATCGATAGTCCTGAATGAGCGTGGCGGTGTGCATGTCTGTGGAAGGGGTTATTTCACGAATTCAACCTGGCCGGCAGTCTTCTGGCATGGAGAGATTAAGATGAATGAAGCTCTCGACCGGCATTGAGCCGGTTGATTTTGATACCCAGGTCGCGTAGTTGCGAAGCGGTTGCCGGCGAGGGGGCGGAGGTGAGCAGACAACTGGCGGTTTGGGTTTTCGGGAATGCGATGACATCCCTGATCCCTTTTGCCCCGGCCATGATCATCACGATACGGTCCAGGCCGAAGGCAATGCCGCCATGGGGCGGACAACCGTAGGACAGGGCATCGATGAGGAAGCCGAATTTCTCCCGGGCCTGTCCTGTATCGATACCCGCCAATTCCAGGACTTTCACCTGTAATTCCGGGTCATGGATGCGAATCGAGCCACCGCCTAATTCCATGCCGTTCAAGACCAGGTCATAGGCCCGCGACAAACTGTCCTGAGGGTTGTCTTCCAACTCTTTCAGGTCCAGGCTTTGGGGCGAGGTAAAAGGGTGATGCAACGGGTCCCAGCGGCCCTCGTCTTCGTTATACTCGAACATCGGGAAGTCCACTACCCACAGCGGCGCCCAGCCTTGCCTTGCAAGACCCCGATCTTCAGCCAATTTGGACCGCAGGGCGCCGAGTGAGTCATTCACGACCCGCGCCTTGTCGGCGCCGAAGAAAATAACATCGCCGCTTTGTGCGCGGGTGCGTTCCAGCACGGCCCGGACCGCATCATCAGGCAGAAATTTCAGGATGGGCGATTGTAAACCGGCGCGCCCCTGCTCGAGGTGGTTGATTTTGATGTAGGCAAGCCCCCTGGCGCCGTATTTGCCGACGTAAGCGGTGTAATCATCGATCTCCCTCCGGGTGAGTTCATTGCCTCCAGGCAAACGTAGCGCGGCAACCCGCCCGTCGACCTGGTTGGCCGGACCGGAAAAGACCTTGAAGTCCACCTGCTTCATCAAGTCACTGACTTCGATCAGTTCCAACGGGTTGCGCAAGTCCGGCCGGTCTGTGCCATAGCGTTGCATGGCTTCAGCGTAGGTCATGCGCGGGAATGGGTTGGCGAGGTCGATGCCTTTTATTTGTTTGAACAATGCACGCATCAAGTCTTCCATCAGGTCGGTCACGTCATTCTCATCGACGAATGACATTTCAACGTCTAATTGGGTAAATTCAGGCTGTCGGTCGGCGCGCAAATCCTCGTCGCGAAAACAGCGGACGATCTGGTAATAACGATCCATGCCTGACATCATCAATAGCTGTTTGAATAATTGTGGCGACTGCGGCAAGGCGAAGAATTCGCCCTGTTGGGTCCGGCTCGGCACCAGGTAATCCCGGGCCCCTTCCGGGGTTGCCCTGGTAAGTACAGGCGTCTCGATGTCGAGAAAGCCGCGTTGTTCCAGGTAATCCCGAATGCCCCGTGTTACCTTGCCGCGCAGCTTGATATTGGCTTGCATCTCTTCACGGCGAAGATCCACGTAACGGTAACGCAGGCGAATATCGTCCTGCACGTTCTCGTCGTCCAATTGAAAAGGCGGTGTCTTGGCCTTGTTCAATATCTCAATAACGTGTCCCAGCACTTCCACCTCGCCGGTCGGCAGATTCGGGTTGACGGTTCCATTCGGACGATGCCGCACCCGGCCGGTAATGCGAATGACATATTCATTTCTGACGGCTTCGGCAATGGCAAAGGGTTCGGCCCGGTCCGGGTCGTAGACGACCTGGGCCAACCCTTCCCGGTCCCGTAAATCGATAAAGATCACCCCGCCGTGGTCCCGGCGCCGGTGCACCCAGCCGCACAACGCTACTTCCTCGCCGATCAAGCCGGTGGTTAATTGCCCGCAATAATGACTGCGCATGGGTTGGTCTTGCCTGTTATCCCGGGTATGCAAAAAAGGCGACATTACGAGCCGGCAGGGGCGCGCGCAGCCGCGTCTGTCGCTGAGGCGGGTTTGATTCGCCCGCCGGGAACGATGACGCCCATCGATATGACGAACTTGAAGCCGTCTTCAACCGTCATGTTGAGTTCCGTAATATCCTCCTTTGGTATCATCAGGATGAACCCCGAAGTGGGATTGGGCGTGGTCGGTAAAAATACGGCCTGAACCTGCTTGTCAATCAAGCGCGCATCGATTTCAACGTCATCGTTGCTTAAAAAGCCGATGCCCCAAATCCCTTTCCTGGGATATTCAACCATGACCACCTTGCGAAACGATTTGCCTTGGGACGCAAACAGGGTGGTGGAAATTTGCTTGACGCTGTTGTAAATAGTGCGCACCAGGGGAATTTTCCCGAGTATTGTCTCCCAGACCGCCACCAGGCGCCGGCCTAACAGGTTCGTCGCAAGCAGCCCGGTGATAACCAGGACAGCGACGGCCAGGATGATGCCAAAACCCGGGACACTGAAGCCCAGTAGCGCTTCCGGTCGATACTCCAGTGGCAATAACAGGATGGCGCCATCAAGGATATCGACAACGAATTTGATTATGATTATCGTAACGACAAGGGGCAGCCAGACCAGCAAACCGGCAATAATGTATTTTCGCAACGTCGTCATCATCCTGTTTCGGTTATCTGTCATTGTTCTCCCAGTGGGGTTTCAAGCTGGCGCATTTTTATTCGCAGTGGTTGATTCTACCGTATTCGACCCGGTCTTTGTACCTTTGGCAGCGCTTTTATCCCCGGCGCCAGCCGCCTTTTCCTGGCTTTCTTTATTATCCGCCTTGCCGGTCTTCCCAGCCTCGGCTTCCTTGGGTTTATCGTCATCCTTGAGCAGGTTTTTCCGGGATTTCTCATCCTTGAAATCCGTTTCGTACCAGCCGCTGCCTTTTAAGCGAAAGGCGACGGCGGATACTAATTTCCGTAAACCGGGCTCAGCGCATTTCGGACAATCCACCAGCGGTTTATCAGAGACCTTTTGTAATTTCTCCAGTTTATGACCACAGGCGTCACACGCATACTCATAAATCGGCAAAGCTGCACCCCCGGTTGTTTATCAAATTCTCAAGGTAAGGAAAATACTGTCCGGGCAGCGAGAATTCAAGCCTTGACAGCGCGCGCACCGCTTGTTATTTAAGGAATAATTTATTTGTATAAGGAAGGCAGGCGCTATTGGGCAATCCCGGAAGACAACATGACTTGAATTAATACGCCAACGCCGGCGATTACAATGCCGGCAAACAGAAATCCACAGCCGATCATCCATTTCAGGAGCCGGGTTTCCAGGTTTGCAATATCGGCCGCAATATCGGCCTTTGTCGCAAGCTGTGGAAGTTGCGAAACCTGAATCACGTCATCCGCCGCCGCGGTAGCGCTCTCGTCCGAGGCGCCAGCTTCAATAAAGGCCTTATAAAGCGCAGTGCTGCTCATACGGGTAGTCTCCCTACAAAATAGTCATTAATTATGTTCCAAATCCGGAAGCTTCTTTAATGTCTTCCGCCCAGACTTGGCAGTATCTGATCTTTTACCTGCCATGTCCAGCTTTTTTACAACGAAACAGCGGGCGCCCTATCCCCTTGATTATGTTGCCAGGTTCGTGCATGATGGCTACATCAGTTTATGCTGATATTTGATTTTGTTGCGTAAAACGCAATGAAATTTATCAAAAACTGCTATTGAAACAACCACCTGAATCCAGTTAGCTCTATGAATGTCAAAATACTGGTGGGGAGACAGGGTCTGTCACATCGGCAAACCCTGTGAACATCCATTCTTGATATTTAATGGCGAAGGGCGCCTGCTGATGAATAATTTCTTGAAAATCATGCTGATAGTATTGACGTGTCAGCTGGGCAATGGGGTTTTTGCGGGTGAAAACAACGATAGCGTACTGGTGCGCATGTTTGCCTGGTGGAACGACGCCATAAAAGATCCCAACGGTTTTACGGAAGAAGCGTTCCGTCGTTATTATACCGAGGATGCGGCCATTATTATCAATGGCAATGAGCTGGTGCGGGGGATCAAACCCATGGTTGAACATTTCAAACGAGTCCAGGCAAACACCGAATTTGTGGAAATTGTATTGCCTTTCGAAGAAGAGTTTGAGTCCGCGTCCGGCGATCGCATATTTACCCATCACTTGGTCCGCGCCCGCGCAGACGGCACGGACAGGCTTTCCCGTTTAATGGGTTATGCCGTTGTAGAAGCCGGGAAGATTTCATTGATTGATTTTCTGAGACATAATCAACCGGCCGTCGACGAAGCGACGGCTATGTCTACAGGTCTCCAATAGATAATTTCAAGTCAAGATGAGGGGGAAAGATGATGGGCGAAAACATTCATAATAATCCAGGCGGTGTCGCCCGCCTGGTCACCCTGAGTTTCGGGGTAATCATGCTGGGACTTTCAAGCGCGATTGTGGCCCAGGACAGCGTCGGGATTGAAGAGGTTGTGGTGACTGCGCAACGCCGGGAGCAGAACCTGCAAGACGTGCCTATCAGTATCTCCGCGTTTAACGCCGATGCCGTTGAAGCTTATATGTTTCAGGACGTGACTGAATTTGTTACCCGAACACCCAACATCAGTTGGAAATCGGATGGGTCCAAGTCACGGCGGGAACTGGCTATCCGGGGCGTGACCAACTTTCTGGACGTCAATTCCACCCTCAGACCATCCACTTTTGCATTTTACCTGGATGATTTCAGCATCGTCGGCAGTAGCAGCAACCCGCCCATCATGGACGTGGAACGTATTGAGGTGTTACGCGGTCCCCAGGCGACTTACTTTGGCAGAAACGCCACGGGCGGCGGCATCAGCATCACCTCGAAAAAGCCCCATAATAATCTGGCCGGATCGGTTATGGTGGATTATTCCAACTATGACACGAAAGATATTGAAGCGGTCGTCAATGTCCCGGTCGTGAAAGACGTGCTGGCCATGCGCGGCAACATCAAATACACCGAATCTGACGGAAATATCGAGAATGTCAATCCCATCGGCGGCGGCAATGACTCGAAATACAAATACGCCAGGACGACAATCCGTTTCACCCCGAACGATGACCTGACAGTAGATATAACGGGAACCCTTGGTTCCGAAAGAACGGGCATGCGCGAAGGCGTGCCTTCCGGGGCTTTCTCATACTTTGCGGAACGGATTTACGGACGGGATACCGCCAGGTTTCCGGATGCGAATGGCGACGGGATGACTGAACCTTTGCCGGACGGCATCGGTTTCTGGCCGGAGAACAGGAACAAGGTGAACTTCAACTTCCCCCAGAACGTCGGCACCAATTACCGGATGATAACCGGTCGGGTGGATTATGAATTGAGCAACCTGTTGCTTACGAGCATCACCGGTTATATCGACTCTGACTTTTACCTGAATGGCGACGTGGATGGGGCCAGTATTGACGCCTGGAATGAATTTCGCAATATCGACCGCGACAGTTTCAGCCAGGAGCTACGTATACAGAGCGCGGACGAGTCGGCCCGGCTGCGCTGGAATATCGGCGGTTTGTATGCCGAAGATAATGGGCATATCCTGAGCGGTACCTTTTCCGGCAGGGACAATGCATTTGGCTTGCCTCCCTGGACCCGTATCGGTTTTTCAGACAGCCAGGAGGGAATTGATGGCTGGCACTTGTTCGGTCAGCTTGACGCGGACTTCACGAAAAACCTGACCTTATCCTTCGGTGGTCGTTACAGCGAAGAAACCAGGACGGTGAACGAGGGCTTTACTACGGTCGCCGGTGAAATGATAGAGGTTTCGGTGAAGGAAAAATTTACCAGCTTCTCTCCCCGGTTCGCGATTAACTATGGCGTTACCGATGATATCAACCTCTACAGCACCATCTCCAAAGGCTTCAAGTCGGGCGGTGTGACCAGGTTTGGCGCCGAAGGGATACCCTATGATCCGGAGATCGTGTGGAACTATGAAGTCGGCGTGAAAGCGGACCTTCTTGATAACAGGCTCAGGGTCAACGCCGCCGCGTTTTATATGGACTGGAGCGACATGCACGTGGGATTCCTGGTGCCCCAGTTGGGAGAAAGCGCAGGAGGCAGAGTCGTCAGCAACGCTGACTCCGCGTTCTCGAAAGGCGTGGAGATGTCTCTTACTGCCCTGCCCATGGATAATCTCATCGTGAATTTCAATGTCGGTTATCTCAAGGCAGAACTTGAGAAAGCGACGGTCTTCATTCGGGATAATGTTTGTGACAACAGACCTCCGTCTACTGAGTGCAACCATGTGCTGGACGGCAGTCCCACGCCCTTGTCACCCAAGTGGACCCTGTCGGCGGATGCCGAGTATACGTTTAACATCAGTCCGAATTACGACGGTTTTGCCCGTCTTGAGTGGACCTACCGGGCTAAGGTGCACAGGAGTCAGGTGGAGGACCTGCTACAAGAAGATGGTTTTCCCTGGGAGGTGCCCAGTTATGATTTCTTCAACCTGCGCGCCGGCGTCCGTCATGAGAACTTTACCATCACTGGCTATGCCGAGAACGTGTTTAACAGTCATTTTTACCAGAATGCCTACCGCAAGGCATGGGCTGGCGGCGTGTCCCTTGAACCGTCATTGCGGAGCTACGGCATTCGCGTGAAGTATACATATGGCGAGTAGCCTGTTTCAAGCCCCCTCTCCTCATTGGAGAAGGCGCCGCAAAAAGGTTCCTCCTGTCGCCCCCTGACAGGGGGAGCAAAGGGGTTGAGGGGTAAGAGCGGGCCGACGACGGGCCGGTGCGAATCCTCTGAATCCCTCTCAACAGGGGGACGTTCTGTTTTCTCCCTCTCGTCAGGGGGGCGGCAGGTAGCGGGGTTGATGGCGACCACAGGGGGTTGCCCCTGCGGGTCATCGCCAGCGACAGGTTTTTTGCGGCGCTCCCCTAAGATGAGGTTGGGGTGAGGGGGAAAACCCAGAGGAGGTGTGAAATGAATAAGATCCGACTACGGTTCAACCTTGTTTTCCCAATGTTCCTGATGGTGTTTGTCCAGACGGCAGTTGCGGCAGGGACCACCGCTATTGTCGGCGGAACGGTGGTGGATTTAGACGGCAAATCTCCGATAGAAAATGCCGTTATCCTCGTGGAAGGAGAGAGAATCGCGGCGATTGGCAAAGCCGGCAGCGTGAAAATCCCTGACGGCGCCGAACTCATCGACGCCAAAGGTACCTGGCTGATTCCCGGTTTGATGAATATGCACGTTCACCTTGGGCTTGTCCTGCCCGGCAAACAGAGCGCTGAATTGGCCAACGAAAGTGAAGCGGCGCTGGCCCTGCGGATGGCCGCCGCGGCGCGGGAGAGCCTGCAAGCCGGCGTGACCACCATCCGCCTGCCGGGTGACCGGGCTCATGCCGACCTGGCCTTGATGAGGGCGATAAATAAAGGTCAGGCCGATGGTCCCCGTATCTTCAGCGCCGGCGAAGCGCTCACGATTACCGGGGGTCACGGTTCGAAGAAAGATGGGAAGACGAATTATGACGGCCCTTATGAACTGGTGAAGGCGGCGCGCACGCAAATCAGCGCCGGGGCGAAATGGATCAAGATCCTCATATCGGGCGGGATAGCCACCGATGGCGGCGATCTTGCCGCGGCCCTGATGACGCCCGAGGAAATTCATGCGGTGATTGACGCCGCCCATCGGTTCGGGGCAAAGGTAACGGCCCACTCCGGTTCCCCGGCGGCGACGGCCATCGCCATAGACGCCGGGCTTGATTGCGTTGAGCACGGTTATTTTCTTGATCGGAAGACCCTCAGGAAAATGAAAGAGCGCGGTACCTGGCTGGTGCCGACCATCGTCGTCAGTCAACCGGCGACTCAACCGTTTTTTGAAAGGATCGGCTCCCCGCCGTGGTACCTGGAACGGCGTAATTCTGCCGGCAAATCCCACTGGAGGGCCCTTGAGATGGCCATTGAAGAAGGGGTAAATATTGCCCTGGGCACGGACCAGCTGCCGGCAGAACCCAATGACGGCGCCACGGCAACGGCCCGCGAGGCGCAATATTACGTGGAAGCGGGCATGACGCCGCTGCAGGCGTTGCGCTCGGCCACCATAGAAACCGCCAGGCTGTTGGAAGCGGAGGCTGAGATCGGTTCGCTGGAAACGGGCAAGTTTGCCGATATTGTCGCGGTGGAAAGTGACCCGGTAAAAGACATCAAGGCGCTGCGCAACATCGCGCTCGTGATGAAGGGCGGCAAGGTTTACCGTAATTCGCTGGAGCAATGACATTACTTTCAGGGATTCTCCATGAGAAAAATTATCTGGTTCGTTTTATTGTCGCCGCTGTGGTTGTCGGGTTGCTCAAGCGAGCGGCCTGACCCGGGCAATGAACTCTTTCTCAAGGACGTCACACTGATCGACGGTACCGGGGCCGAGCCCCAAGTCGGCGTCAACATTCGCATATCCGAGGGCCGGATCGTTGAAATTGGTCCCGACTTGTCGGCTTCTCCCGGCGTTGAGGCTATCGACGGTAGCGGGAAGTATGTGATCCCCGGCTTGATCGACGCCCACGTTCACCTGGATGCCCCCACTGTTTTTCAACTCACGCCCGCCGAGAAAGCCCAGGTCATCGAGCACACCCCCAAGGCTTTTCTTTATAACGGCGTTACCGCTGTCCTGAACGTTTCCTCGGAAGTGGACTGGATATTCGAGCAACGACAGGCCGAGCGGGACGGCCGGCTGATGTCTCCCAGGATCTATGCCATGGGCCGTTCTTTCACGCCGGAAGGCGGTTGGGGAAGTCGGCACGGCGGGGCTTTGGCCGATGCCGATGCAGCCCTGGAACGGGCCCGGGATTACATCAGTCGGGATACGGATGGCTTCAAGGTGATTATTGAAGATGGACTGGGCGCGTCGGGAACCTACGTTCGGATGGATGAGGAGATGCAAGCAGCCATCTCCCGGATCGCCCGCGAAAACAATGTCCCCATTTATACCCACGCTATCAACCTGGACGAATTCCATTCGGCTGTGGCGATCGCCTCCACGGCGATTGTTCACGGGCTGGAGGACCCCATCCCGGCAGGCGATTCAATCCTGCAGGACATGGTCGAAAAAAACGTGGCTTTCGTTCCCACCCATAGTCTCTGGGAGGCCTTCCTGCGACACGACGATGCGGCGGCTGACCTGGACGACCCGCTCCTGCGCGCCAGTGTTCCCCATTTTCTCCTGGATTACATGCAGGACCCGGTTTACCGGGCCGAGGAAACCCGCCGCTTCCGGGCAGTCGCCAATATGCCGGTTTACAAGTGGGCCGAGGAGAAGATACCGGTTTTTCTGGAGAATATCCTGAAGGCGCACCAAGCCGGTGTTTTGCTTGCCACGGGAACCGATGCGGGGGGACCGGTCGGATTCAACTTCCAGGGCTACAATACGCCCTGGGAAGTCAAACTTTTCGTTCAAGCCGGATTGAGTCCGATGGAGGCCCTGGTGGCGGCCACCCGGAACGGCGCCATGGTGATCGGCGTCCAGGATCAACTGGGTACGGTGGAACCCGGCAAACTGGCCGATCTCCTGATCCTGACGGCCAACCCGCTGGATGACATTGAGAACATTCGCAAGATTGAAACGATTATCTACAAAGGCAGGGCCTATCCGCGCCGCCAGTTCGCCTATCAGGCGCCAACTCCCTGAACCAGGGGAAGAAAAAATTATGTGGCGTTTATCTCTCCAGGCCCCTGGTCAACGACGCTCAATCCCGGTATTTGGCGGTAATAGTCGTTGAAATCCAAAGCGCCTGTTTCCCTTGTTTTCTCAAAGCAATCTTTTTTATTCATGCTGTCAGGGTAAATTCAAACCCTGACTACTAACCGGATACCAGCTATGTCAATGTATAACAAGTTCAGAAAATTCGATCGTGTTCGGCGCAAAATGTTGACTGCGCTTACCGGCGGAACCCTGGCGGGCGCGTCAGCCCTTTCGATGTATCAAGCCCGCGCCGCCACTGGCGGTCCCAGGTCGACAGGACAGCCTGCCAATGCGGTCGTCGACCTGAATAAAAAAGGCTTGCAATTGATTATCACCGGTTCAGGTTCGGCTTTACCGGATCCACTTCGCGGTGGCGCCAGCTGTGCAATTGTCATCGATGGCGCGGTGTTGCAGTTCGATTGTGGCCGCCGGGTTCTGGAAAACCTGATGCTGGTCGGGATTAATCCCATGAAAATTGATCACCTGTTTTTTACTCACCTGCATTTTGATCATATTTCCGATTATGATTATTTCGCAATAGCAAACTGGATTGCCGGCAGACAGGAAACGGTTCACGTGTATGGCCCCGTTGGAACGGAGCGAATGTCGGAAGGCGCCATCCGTCACATGCACGCCATGGACTTCGACTTCGTGCGGACTATCCTTGAGTATTGGCCGCCACATATGACAAAGCGTCCACGGGAGGCGCCGCCGTACGATGTGCATGATATTGGTCCGGGAAAGGCGCTGGAAACTGATCGATTCAAGGTTTCCTGTCTTGAGACAAAGCATCTTCCCGATGCCTCGATGAAAAGTCTCGGTTACCGCATAGACTCTGACTACGGCGCCGTCGCAATCAGTGGCGATACGGCTGTTTCCGAGGGGATGAAAACCCTGTCGCAAGACGTGGATATACTGGTGCACGAGTGTGTCAAACCGGATTTGGGCATGACTCCCGGAGGAAAGTTCAGCCTCAAGGACTTCCATAATAAGGATTTGATGGAACAACGTCCCCAGACCGGTCATACCAGTCCGAGCCAGTTAGGTCAGTTAGCCAGGGATGTTAATGCGAAAAAACTGGTCGTTTATCATCTTGCGCCTTATACCAGTGTGCCGGCGGCAATCGAGATGTCCGGTCTTTATCTTGGTCCGAGTCCGGGGCCATCAATCTGGGGTGAGTTTATTAATGCCATGAAAAGATATTATCCGGGACCCGTAATCCTGGCGGAAGATCGCATGGTATTCAGTCTGAGTGAAAAAGATTAATACAGCGCCCAAAATCATATCAGGGGGCGTGATGATGAAACGCGGGTTATTGGGTGTTATCCTGTTCTGCCTCAGCATGACCCCAGCCGATTATCCACGAGACCTGCCTTGGAGGAGGTAACCTGATGTTGAAGATAAACCCGCTACCTTTTGTAGTTGCTGTTTTACTGATATTTTTCACCGGTGTCATGCCGGCGCAGGATATGTCTGCCTATTATACGGTGATGCACCCGGAAGACTTTGCCATTGATTGGACCAGCTTTTATGAAACCAATAACAAACGCACGGCTGAAGTAAGGGCAGAATTTCCTCATTACCTGGACCTGGCCTATGGGACTGATCCGAAACAGCGGCTCGATCTTTATCTGCCTGAAGGCAAATTTTCGAAGGCGCCGGTTTTTCTGTTTCTGCACGGCGGTGGCTTTCGTGAAGGAGACAAGGCCCATTACGGTTCCATCGCCGCGCCCTTCGTTAAAAACGGGGCGCTCACTGCCATAGCCAGTTATCGCTTGACCGGGCGCGGTTTTCATTACCCGGATCAATCCGAAGATGTAAAAAACGCCATCAAGTGGTTGTTTGAAAACGCTGAAAAATACGGCGGCAATCCCGAAGCCATTTATGTGGGCGGACACTCGGCCGGCGCGATCCTGTCTGCTGATATTGGGGTTGACCGCGCCTGGTTGCCGGCTATGGGTATGCCAAAAGAGATATTGAAAGGCATCGTGCCCGTTAGCGGGCCCTATGATGTACGGGAAAGAGGGCGGCCTGGTGAGCTATATGCCTATGCCCCGACGCCGGAACTTCGGGAAAGAGCCAGCCCGATCCTGCACATCAAGGACCCGGTACCCTCAGCGTTAATAGCCGTCGGTTCCGAGGAGCGGTATCAGGAATCGTCCATGGCGTTTACCAGCGAATTAAAGGCCGCCGGCGTTGACGCCCATTATCTGCTGTTGAACGGCGAAGATCATAAAGATACAGCCTTATCCCTCGCCGATGAAAAAAGTGAGCTGTTCAAACAAACCCTGAGAATGATATCAAGCTCAAAATGAAAATATCGAAGAATATTGTATGGTAGGCCGTGCAGGAATCGAACCTGCGACCAACTGATTAAAAGTCAGCTGCTCTACCGACTGAGCTAACGGCCCCTGAAAACCTGCGCTGTGGAAAGAAGCGCTGCCTTTTGCGGCGCCCTTTCCAGGGGATAAGGGGATACTCTTCCGCGGCGCAAATCATTCGGCTGTTTTCGAATAAGGCGGTGATGATACTGGAGAATCCGCGCCGGGTAAAATTGGAGTGAAGCAGGCCTGGCCGGTTTCTTCATTTTTGTTTGAATGAGGTAAGAACCTGGGTGTATTCACTGGGGTAAAGCTCCGGCAGGGCATATTCCCTGCGAGTCTTCTTGATCAATCCCACCCCCGGCGCATACCATTCGGTTTGTTCGACCTTGATGAGCTTCACCCCTAACATGAGCCGCCGGGGCAGGTCCAGGAAGCCGACAGCATCGATGCGCAGGCAATTGGAGAAACGGCCGGCGGGGACCTCCGCGACGTCATCCAGGCCGGCAATCGTATACTCCAGGGTCAAATCCCGGCTGATGCCATCCCACCAGCTCTCATCCAGCTTTTTCGGCAAGTCGAATAAATGGAGTTTTGAGGCGGCGCTCCATTCCGCCCCCGCGCTCAAGGGATAGCCGATGACCAGTCTCGAGATATTTTCGCCGGGAACCTGATGGATGATCCCCTCAGTTGATTTGATAAAAAAATACTTCTTGCCGCTGGCATGGATTTTCGGGTAGTGCGGGATATTGTCGATTATTTCAATTTCGAGATTACGGACGATGGATTTTTGGGTGAGGGGCTCATGTATTTCCGGTATTGTCCTGCTTATATCATATTCCCACTCATAACCGGGCGTGGTTGGAAAATAATCCGCATAATCCGTGCCCCGTAAATCGCAAGCGGAAATAAACAATAATAAAATCCCGCAGAGACAGTATCGTTTATTCATGGTTGCGCGGCTGTTCTGTTGGAAAATATCTTTCCGTGCGGCTATTTCGTCAATTTCAGATCTTGTTCTATTTTCAATTCTTGTCTCAGGTATGCCAGCTTCGCCCGGATCCGCTCGGTTTGATAATAATCCGGGCCGGGGCGGGTTTGTCCCAATAAATGTTTGAGTTGTTCAATCGCTACCCGCGTCTCGCCGGTGAGAAAATAATATTCGGCATTGGCCATGCTGGATTCGATTGGGTTGCCCGCTTCGGCTTCGGCCCGGGCCAAATAATCGTAATAAGTAATGTCCGGTGTGTGGAACTTGCCATAGTGGCGCAGCTTGTCCCGCGCCAGATAGGGTTGTCTCCCTTTTAATAAAGCATTGGCGTAGTTCAATATCAGGGGCCGATAGTCCGGGTATATTTTTTCCGCGGCTGAAAAAATGTTGAAAGCGGCATCATAATTTCCCTGCTCCACCTCGATATCAGCGGCAGCGAGTAAATAAGTGATATTCTCCTTGTCATTCGCCAGCAATACCCGTATATGCTCCCGCGCCGGTTCGTATTGCCCTGCCGCCGTCAGTGCGATGACATAGCCGTATCGATAAATATCGACTGATTTTTTATCCTGGGCTTTGGCAAGTTCGTCGGAAAAAAACCCGACCGCGTCTTCAGGGTTTTCGTAGTTTTTTACAACCAGTTTTGCTTTGATCAGGTGAAAACTTTTACTTTCGTCATATTCATGCAGAATCGGATAGGTTTCCGCCCGCGCCCTGGCGTCGGCGATTCGCCGGGTCGTCAGTGGGTGAGTGCGCAGGAATTCCGGCGCCTGGGAAAAGTAACGGGAGTTTTTTTGTAGTTTTTCAAAAAAACTCGTCATCCCGCGAGGGTTGAAATCCGAGCGCGCCAGTAGTTGTATGCCGATACGGTCTGCCTCCTCTTCGTTTGAGCGAGTGAAATTGATTTGCGCCTGGGCAGCGGCGCCTTGCACCGCAAGCAAGGCTGCCTGACCGGCGTCGGGATTTTGCGTGGCCACTAAAATCGCGCCTAACATCGCCGCCAGTCTCGGGATGCTCATTTTTTGTGACATCTCCACGGATCTGGCCATGTGTTTTTGGGTTACGTGGGCGATTTCATGGGCTATCACGCCCGCCAATTCACTTTCGGAGTCGGAGTTCAAGATGACGCCGCTGTTGATCCCGACGATACCACCGGGCGCGGCAAACGCATTTATGAGGGCGCCATTAATAATAAAAAAAGTAAACTGCTGGGTGTTATTATCACTTTGAGAAACCAGGCGATAGCCGATTGATTGGATGTAGCTGTTGATTTCCTGGTCGGAGATGATATCTGCCTGTTTTCTTATTTGACTCAAAAATGCCTGGCCCAGGCGTCTTTCAAATTCCGGGCTCAGGATTCCGCCGGTTGAATCGCCAATATTCGGCAGGTCAAGCGTCGTTACTTCGGCTGTGACCGAACAAGAGAAGCAAAGGACGAGTAATGAATTGATTAATATTTGTCTCATCGGATTGAGAATTTATGGGCATGACTTATTGAGTCGAATTAATTCACAGGGTTCCAATAATGATGTTGATTCACTAACCTGTTTCAGAGTGTAACATACCGTGTTTTATCACCTTTATATGAAATGAGGAAAAATTTTGGATGTCTGAAGCAAAAAATGCCTTTTATGCTCAATCCGGAGGGGTAACCGCCGTTATCAATGCAAGCGCTTGTGGAGTCATTGAAACTGCAAGACGGCATTCCGACAAAATCGCCAATGTTTATGCGGGTCGAAACGGGATCATAGGCGCCTTGACTGAAGATCTGATAGATACAAGCCGGGAGACGGCTGCCGCTATCTCCGCATTAAAACATACGCCTTCGGGCGCCTTCGGCTCATGCCGTTATAAATTGAAAGGGCTGGAAGAAAACAGGGCCGAATATGCACGGCTGATCGACGTCTTCAAAGCCCATGACATAGGGTATTTTTTTTATAACGGCGGTGGGGACTCTGCCGATACCTGTCACAAGATTTCCCAATTATCGAAAGAAACGGGTCTCCCCCTACAAGCGATTCATATTCCCAAGACGGTCGATAACGACCTGCCCATTACGGATAATTGCCCCGGGTTTGGTTCCGTCGCCAAATATATTGCGGTATCAACCAGGGAGGCGTCCTATGATGTCCGGTCGATGGCAAAGACCTCGACCAAGGTGTTCGTGATTGAAGTGATGGGCCGTCATGCCGGCTGGATTGCCGCCGCGGGCGGGCTGGCTGCAGACAGCGACAATGATATTCCGGTACTCATACTGTTTCCGGAAGTCGAATTCGCCAAGGACAGATTTATCGCCAAGGTACAGGATTATGTCGGGCGCTATGGATATTGTTCCGTTGTCGTTTCGGAAGGAGCGAGGTGGCCCGATGGCAGATTTTTAGCGGAGCAAGACACGACAGACGCCTTTGGTCATGCCCAGCTGGGCGGCGCGGCGCCGGTGGTGGCGAACATGGTAAAGGAAGCGCTGGGCTATAAATTCCATTGGGCGGTGGCCGATTACCTGCAACGCTCAGCCCGTCACATTGCTTCCGGGACTGATGTTGAACAGGCCTATGCCCTGGGCAAGGCCGCCGTGGATTATGCCCTGGCGGGGCAAAACGCCATTATGCCCGTCATTGTTCGTCTCTCTGATGATCCGTACCGATGGGAAATCGGTCATGCGGCATTGTCGGAAGTGGCAAACGTGGAAAAATTCGTGCCCGGGGAATTCATCAGTGAAGACGGATTCGGCATAACCCCCGCGTGCCGGGCTTACCTGGAACCCTTGATCCGGGGAGAAGACTATCCCCCTTATCAGAAAGGAATGCCTCAATACGTCCGGTTGCTGAATGCGCCGGTCACGAAAAAACTGAACGTGGAATTTGAACTTTGACGATAATCCGATACACTGACCGATGAATGTAAATATGGCTTGCATGGATGTACGGGATAAACGGGATGGGCTTGTTCAGAGTATTCTTTAATAACAATAATAATCATAAGGGGAGTTTGAAATGTCAGCATTAGGCATAGCCTTGGTATGCAGTCTTGTCGCCATCATATATGGCATCCTGTCGGTGCGTTGGATACTGTCACAGCCCGAGGGAAATGAGCGAATGCGGGAGATCGCCGCCGCTATTCAGCAGGGCGCCGCGGCTTACCTGAACCGGCAGTACGCTACTATCGGCAGCGTTGGCGTCGTCTTGTTTGTCGCGCTGGGCGTCGTCCTGGACTGGTATACGGGGTTCGGATTTTTAATCGGCGCCCTGTTTTCCGCCGCCGCCGGCTATATCGGCATGAATATTTCAGTGCGGGCCAATTTGCGCACCGCCGAAGCGGCTAACAAGGGGATCAATGCCGCCTTGATCGTCGCCTTCAGGGGTGGGGCGATTACCGGATTGTTAGTCGTCGGATTAGGTCTGCTGGGTGTGGCCGGCTACTATGCCATCCTGCAGAAAATGGGTGTGGAGAGCGGCGCCATTCTCCATGCGCTGCTCGGTTTGGGCTTTGGCGGTTCGTTGATTTCCATTTTTGCCCGACTGGGTGGCGGGATTTTTACCAAGGGCGCCGACGTGGGCGCTGACCTGGTGGGTAAGGTCGAGGCCGGTATCCCGGAAGACGACCCGCGCAACCCGGCGGTAATTGCCGATAACGTCGGCGACAACGTGGGCGATTGCGCCGGCATGGCGGCCGACCTGTTTGAAACCTATGCCGTCACCGTGATAGCTACGATGTTGCTGGGTAGCCTGGTGGTTCCCGGCAATGAAAATATCGTTCTTTATCCGTTAGTGTTAGGCGGCATCTCCATTGTGGCTTCCGTTATCGGCTGTTTTTTTGTCAGGGCCGGCGAAGGCGGCAGTGTCATGGGCGCCTTGTACAAGGGCCTGATCGTTGCCGGCGCGTTGGCTGCGGTCGTGTTTTATCCTGTAACGGATTGGATGATGGCCGGCAACAGTGAATTCCCGGTCCGGTCATTATATTTCTGCTCACTGATTGGGCTGGCATTGACGGCGGCCATGGTGTGGATTACGGAATACTATACCGGCACCGAATATGCCCCGGTAAAACACATCGCCGCCGCGTCTGAAACCGGCCATGCGACCAATATCATCGCCGGTATCGGCGTGTCCATGAAAGCGACGGCGTTGCCGGTGCTGGCGGTGTGCGCCAGTATCTGGGGCGCCTATGAACTGGCCGGGTTGTACGGTATCGCCATTGCCGCTACCTCGATGCTGTCCATGACCGGAATCATTGTCGCCCTGGACGCCTTCGGGCCGATCACCGATAACGCCGGGGGCATTGCGGAAATGGCGGAGTTGGATGAAAAAATCCGCAATATCACCGACCCCCTGGATGCAGTGGGGAATACGACCAAGGCCGTTACCAAGGGTTATGCGATAGGCTCGGCTGGGTTGGCGGCTTTGGTGCTATTCGGCGACTACACCCACGCCCTGGGCGAGGCCGGCATCCACGTCGAGTTCTCATTATCTGACCCGATGGTCATCATTGGCCTGTTTATCGGTGGCCTGGTGCCGTATTTGTTCGGCGCCATGGCCATGGAAGCGGTGGGTCGCGCCGCCGGTTCCGTAGTGCTGGAGGTCAGGCGGCAATTCAGGGAAATCCCCGGGATCATGGACGGCACGAGCAAACCGGATTATTCCCGGGCCGTAGACCTGTTGACCAAGTCAGCCATCAAGGAAATGATCATCCCTTCCTTGTTGCCGGTGCTGGTTCCGGTCATCGTCGGCAAGGTATTGGGCCCCGTTGCCTTGGGCGGCCTGCTGTTGGGAACCATCGTGACCGGGCTGTTTGTCGCCATCTCCATGACGACGGGCGGCGGCGCCTGGGACAACGCCAAAAAATATATTGAAGACGGTAATTTAGGCGGCAAGGGTTCGGCGGCGCACAAGGCCGCGGTTACCGGTGATACCGTCGGCGACCCCTACAAGGATACCGCCGGCCCGGCGGTAAATCCCCTGATTAAAATCATCAATATCGTCGCCTTGTTAATTGTGCCGTTGCTTTAACGACCGGCGGCGAATCCAGTCGGCGCCCGCGCCTGAGCATACAGCCCGCATATCTCCGTCTCGGGGTGATTGGGCGCCGGCAGCAGCGCGGGTAGTTGGCGCCGTATCGGTTCAGTCACGGTTGCCGGTTGGTTGATCGCCCGTAGACCAGAGTTTTTCCAGCTGATAATAAGCCCTTGTGTCCGGCTGCATGATATGCGCTATAACGTCGCCGAAATCGATTAAAATCCACTCGGCCTGTTGCTGACCCTCGACCCCTAGCGGCCTTATTTGTCTTTTTTTCAGCTCTTCGATGACCTTTTCCGCCAAGGCCTTGACTTGCCTGTCCGAGCGACCGCTGGCAATAATCATAAAATCCGTCACGGTAGTCAGTGAACGAACGTCGAGTGTTTGAACTTCGACGGCTTTCAGGTTTTCAATTGTCGCCGTAATTAATTCAGCGAGGCTGCTCGGCGGCATGATCATACGTACAAATTATTTTCTTTAATATAGTGATGAACGCCAGCCGGCAACAATTCCCCCGCGGTTTCATCATTTGTGAGCAAGCCGCGTATTCGGGATGAGGAAATTTCCGGGATGGAGATGGCCGTTTTGTAGATGTAACCACAAGGGTTCGCATGAAGGGTTGCCGGCAATGAACAGGCGTGTGCGTCATAATAGTCCCGCATCCGTTCATCCCGCCGCCGGTCGTGGCGTTTTCTGTCGATTAATATCAAATGCGCGTAATCTACCAGGTCTTGCCAACGCCGCCAGGTCGGCAAAGACTCGAATGCGTCCATTCCCATGATGAAACAAAGCGGTTGAAGCGCATCCTTGTCACGCAAGTCGATGAGTGTGTCAATGGTGTAAGAAACGCCGCCCCTTTCAAGCTCCATCTCATTGACTGTCAGTTGTGGGCGCTGCCTTACCGCGCATTCCAGCATGGCTAATCGATGCCGTTGAGTGGCTATGGGCTCAGGTTTATGGGGAGGCAGGTTGGCAGGGATGAACCTGACTTCCTGCAGGTCCAGGGTTTCCATACACCTGAGCGCCATATTGATATGCCCCAGGTGAACCGGGTCAAAAACACCGCCGAGCAGACCAATGGGCTTTCTTTCCTGGGCCGCTGTCATTGTGAGTCTTTCGCTTCGCTCAAGGGCAGGCTGCGCAAGGAATCCAGGTCCTCCAGCCGCGGTGTGCATCAGGATGACGCGAGTTGTTGTTATTTCCTGATATGCCCATCACCGATAACGATAAACTTCCGTGAAGTCAGGCCCTCAAGACCGACCGGCCCGCGCGCGTGGAATTTATCCGTGCTGATCCCTATCTCAGCCCCCAGCCCGTATTCGTAACCGTCGGCAAATCGCGTCGAAGCATTGACCAGGACCGAGCTTGAATCAACTTCTGCCAGGAAACGCTTGGCGCGACCCAGGTCTTCCGTCACAATCGCGTCGGTATGCCTGGAGCCGTAGCGCTCGATGTGTTCCATGGCCTCATCCGGGCCACTGACAACCTTCAACGACATGATCGGCCCCAGGTACTCGGTGAAATAGTCTTCATCGGTAGCGGCCTTTATCTCAGGCAGTATCTTTCTTGCCGCTTCATCCCCGCGAATCTCCACCCCGGCCGCTTTATACATGGGGCCCAATCGTTCCAATGCCGTTCTTGCCACCGGCTCAGCCACCAACAGGCACTCCATCGTACAGCACGTGCCATAGCGTTGGGTTTTGGCGTTATAAGCAACGGCAACCGCTTTATCAATGTCAGCATGGGCATCTATGTAGACGTGGCATATACCGTCAAGATGTTTGATTAACGGCATCTTTGCCTCATTGCTGACCCGTTCAATCAGCCCCTTGCCTCCCCGCGGGATGATGACGTCAATGTATTCTTCCAGGGCCAGCAACTCCCCCACCGCGGCCCGGTCAGTAGTTTCCACTACCTGTACGGCGTTCCCGGGCAATCCGGCGCCATGCAGACCGTCGCGTATGCACTCGGCAATCGCCAGGTTTGAATGGAGCGCTTCCGACCCTCCCCTCAAGATCGTCGCGTTGCCTGATTTTATGCACAGTCCGGCGGCATCGGCCGTGACGTTGGGTCGGGACTCGTAAATGATGCCCACCACCCCCAGGGGCACGCGCATCCGCCCCACTTGAATACCCGTCGGGCGATAGCTCATTTCAGAGATTTCCCCGATGGGGTCGGACAGGTTGGCGACCTGTGTCAATCCGTCAGCCATGGCTTCCAGGCGGGCGGGGGTCAGTTCGAGTCGATCAAGCAGCGGGGCATCCAGCTTGTTTTTTCGCGCGGCGGCAAGATCAATCTCGTTTGCTTCGGCCAAGCGCGCGCGCCGGTCCGACAGGTTTTCCGCGATCAACCTGAGCGCCGTATTTTTTACGCCCGTGTCCGCGCGCGCCATTGACCGGGCGGCAACCCGGGCGGCCCGCCCCATTGAGCGAATGTAATCTTTGATTTGCATGTCAAGGAAAATACTGGTTTTTCGGCAGTGGTCCCGATTCCAGCCGGACGCCGGCAATGGCGAACATGAAACTTTCCAGCAGTTGCCAACTGTCCGCCCTGAGCGCCCCTTTCAGGGCCTTGTCGATAATAATCGACTCGGACAGCAAGGCGGCCAACCGGTCCGGGCTGAATCGATTTATTAAAGTATCGGTTGCCGTCCTGCGCTGATTCCATAACTGATGCGCATTGAATGCCTGTTCTTTTGGTTTCCCCCGGGAGATCTCATAAGCAATGGAATTAGCCCTGCGGAATGCCCACATCAACGCGCCGTAAATACCGAGGGGTTCAACGCCTTCTTTTTTCAATCCCCGCAACATCTTCGCTATGCGTTCCGGCTTGCCCAGAAAAACACTCTCGATCAAGTCGAACACGTCAAACCGGGCGCTATCGACAACCATATTCAATACATCACCGCTGTTGATATCCGCTTTCTCGACAATCAACGCCAATTTGTCAATTTCCTGTTTTGCCGCAAGCAGGTTGCCTTCGACCCGCTGGGCAATGAGGGTGGCGGCATCTTTATCAATGCGTTTGTTTTGCCGTTGGCAGCGCGCCATAATCCAGCCAGGCAACTGCGCCGGCCCGACAGGCCAAACCTGTATCGAACAGCCGCATTTATCCAGGGCTTTAAACCATTTTGTCTGCTGGGTTTTTTTGTCTGTCTTGTCCGACGTCATTAACAATACGTTGTCCGGCGAATGGTTGGCGGCGTATTCAGTTAGCGCCGCGCCGCCTTCCCTGCCGGGTTTTTGACCGCCCAGTTTCAGCTCAATAATGCGTTTGGTTGAAAATAAAGAGAGATTGGCGCCGGCCTCATGCAATCGGCTCCAGTCAAAACCTGTTTCTACGTCAAGGACGGTGCGTTCTTCATAACCGTTGGCGCGCGCCTGGGCGCGGATAAGATCGGTTGCCTCGATCAGCTGTAACGGCTCATCGCCGCTGACGTAATATATGGGTAATAATCCGAACTTGCTCAGGTGTGAAGAAAGCTGCTCTGCTTTAACCCGCATTTTTCACCGGAGCGCCCGCTATTTTGTAACCGCATTGAGCCGTCGCATGATTTGCACGGCGGCCTGCCCGACCAATTCTTCCCTGATGATTTCCTCTTCGGCAAATTTCCCCAAAACCGCTTCTTCATCGAATGTGTAATCTTTGGAAACCCGGATTATTTCATTATTCACAAGCTGTTCGCCACCGGCACTGCTGATGCTGATAAGGCTTGTGAAAGTAATCTGATACTCCTCCACCTTCCCGGTCTCAGCGGAGACGCTTAGTACTCTCCGGTCAAACTTTTCATTAGATAAAGTCAGTGAGTAATCAGCCCCTTCCATGCTGGTCTTGATGCTGACGTTGGCAATTGTCAATTGGGATTTTACTTCATCGGCGATTTGGCTGGCGGCGATTGCGCTGACATAAACGCCGGACAGGCGCTCCAAACGGGTTTCCGGGGCGTGACCGCGTAAATGAAAGCCACAACCCTGCGCCAGGATCAGGACGAGTAAAGCAATGTGCAATATCAGGATCTTCATTTCAGTTCGAATTCTAATATGAAATCGCCGGATAGGGAATAAAATCATCGGGTAAATGATACAGGCGCTGAATTCGGCGCTATTTCACGACAACGTTCACCAGGCGTTGCGGCACGATGATCATTTTAACGATTTCTTTCCCGGCGGTATGCCGTTGTATGTTTTCATTTTTCAATGCGTCTGACTTTATCGTATCTTCGTCCGCGTCGACCGGGACGGAGATTTCCCCGCGCTTTTTCCCGTTCACCTGCACTATCAACCGCATCTCATCCCGGATTAATGCTGTTTCATCCACCTTCGGCCAGCCGGCGTCAATAATCGACGCCTCCTTTTTTAGCGCGCGCCAGATTTTATCGGTGATATGAGGAACGATGGGCGATAACAGCAGGGTAATGACCTCCAACCCCTCGCGTCTGATGGCCTTGCTGTTTTCAGACTGATCGTCCATGCGGGTCAACGCGTTCATCAACTCCATCGTCGCCGCTATAGCGGTATTGAAGGTATAACGCCGGCCGATGTCATCGTTGACCTTGATAATAGTCCGGTGAATTTTACGGCGCACCTGTCGTTGCTCTTCGGTGAACGCCGTCGCTTCCGCCCGTGCCTCGGCGAGGCAGTTGTCCAGGGCGAATTTCCAGTATCGTTTGAGAAAGCGGTAAGCCCCTTCAACCCCCGCATCCGACCATTCCAGACTCTGCTCAGGCGGTGATGCAAACATCACAAATAAACGCACCGTATCCGCGCCGTATTTATCGATCATGTCCTGTGGATCAACGCCGTTATTCTTTGACTTGGACATCTTTTCTGTCTTGCCGATAGTCACGGGCTGACCATCGGATATAAGACGCGCCGCAGCGCTCCCGCCTTTGGCGTCACGTTCAAGTTCCACGTCTTTGTAATTAAAATAAGTCCTGCGGCCCTGCTCTTCCCGGTAAAAGGTCTCGGCGACAACCATGCCCTGGGTCAACAGGTTTTTAAATGGTTCGCCATACCTGGTCAGTCCCTGGTCGCGCATGAGCTTGAGAAAAAACCGCGCGTATAAAAGATGCAATACGGCATGCTCTATGCCACCGACGTATTGATCCACGGGCAACCAGTAGTCCGCGCGTTCATCCAACATGGCTGCCTGGTTGTCGGGACAGCAGAAGCGGACGAAATACCAGGATGACTCGAAAAACGTATCGAAGGTGTCGGTCTCCCGCCGGGCTGTTTGCCCGGTATCGGGATGTGACGCGTTCAAGAAGTCATCCATGTCGTTCAAGGGTGAGCGCACGCCGGAGAACTCAACGTATTCAGGCAGCGTCACAGGCAGTTCACCGCCAGGCACGGGAATCGAGTCGCCGTCTTCAGCGGCTATCATTGGTATGGGACAACCCCAATAGCGTTGTCGGGAAATGCCCCAGTCGCGCAACCGGTAGTTGACCCTGCGCGAGCCGGCTTTCATCTCTTCAATGTGGTCGGCAACCGCGGCAACCGCCTGTTCCGAGGTGAGGCCGTCAAACGCGCCCGAGCGCTTCAACAGGCCTTTTTCAACGTAGGCGCCATCGTCAAGGTTCAGCGGGCCGCCATCTGCCGGATATATCACCGGCTTGATATCAAGATCGTATTTTTTTGCAAATTCCCAATCCCGGTGATCATGGCCGGGCACCGCCATGATGGCGCCGGTACCGTAACTCATCAACACGAAATTGGCGACCCAGACGGGCAACAATTCGTTCGTGAGGGGGTGAACCACGTCGACTCCCAGGGGCCTGCCCTCTTTTTCCATGGTTTCCAATTCGGCTTCGGAAGCGCCGGCCTGACGACACTTTTCCAAAAATGCCGCGATGTCCGTATTTTTTTCAGCGGCGGCGACGGCAAACGGGTGGTCAATGGCGACAGCCATATAACTGACACCGAAAAGGGTATCGGGACGGGTGGTGAAAATGGTCAGCTTGTCATTGCCCCCGGCCCGGCGAAAATCAACCTCAAGCCCTTCCGAGCGGCCTATCCAGTTTCGTTGCATCGTACGCACCGACTCGGGCCAGCCGGGCAGGTTATCCAATTCGCTCAGCAATTCTTCACTGTATTCGGTGATCTTCAAAAACCACTGGGGTATTTCTTTTCTTTCAACAACGGCGCCCGAGCGCCAGCCCTTGCCGTCAATCACCTGTTCGTTGGCAAGCACAGTTTGGTCCACGGGGTCCCAGTTGACCGTCGCGGTTTTTTTATACACCAGGCCTTTTTTGTATAACTCGATAAAAAACCATTGTTCCCACCGGTAATAATCCGGCTTGCACGTCGCGATTTCCCGGTCCCAGTCATAAGCGAATCCCAATCGTTTTAATTGCTTACGCATGTAATCGATATTCTGGTAAGTCCATTTTGCCGGCGGCGTCCGATTTTCTATTGCCGCATTTTCAGCGGGCAATCCAAAGGCGTCCCAGCCCATGGGCTGGAGTACGTTCTTGCCCTGCAGGCGCTGATAACGGGAGATGACGTCGCCGATGGTGTAATTGCGCACGTGACCCATGTGTAATTTGCCGCTCGGATAAGGAAACATGGACAGGCAGTAAAACTTTTCCCTGTCGGGGTCTTCGGTCACTTTAAAAGAACGGTTTTTCTCCCAGAAGGCTTGAACTTCGGTCTCGATTTTTTGCGGTTCGTAAGCTGTATCCATTTAATGCCTTATTGGTTTCGGGAAGTGGGAAGGATACAGCAGAGGACTTGCAACGAACAAGTAGAGGCATACAGCCGTTGACAGCATGACTCGCCTCCTACAGCGGCTTTGCCCGGCGCCGGAGAGCGGGTTTGGTTCTTTTGGCGGGAAACTCTAATATCAACTCGCTGTTGGTCATGTTGTGCGCTTCAAGGCGAAAACCCTATTTTATCGGTTCCCGTAAAGTAAACAACTGCCAGAGCAGGCTTTGTCGGGAACAAAGAAAATGTTCGGGTTTTTCTATACGATATTAAAATCAAACTGCCTCCTTCGCGCCCAGGCGACTTCAGGCCCAGGGAAATTGTGTGGGAGTCGGGTGTGAACGTGCGAGCTTACAGGGGGTTTGTCGGGCAACGCTTTCGGGCCTGCCGAATGATACGCCGCGCGCTGCCGGAGATAGTATTTCTGACCCTTCAGACCCCCTGAAACCCCCTCCACAGGAAACGAGGAGGAGCATAAGGAGATAATGGTTGGGGGAACAGGGGGCTGTCGGGGTAAATCAAGTGACCTGTAATGTTAATTCCTGCTGTTTTTCTTCCGTTGTTACTCAGACTCACCTACCATCAAATAGTATTTCTGACCCTTCAGACCCCCTGAAGCCCCCTTCATAGGAAACGAAAGGACCATCAAGGAGATAATGGGGGAACAGGGGGCTGTCGGGGTAAATCAAGTGACCTGTCAGGTTGCTTCCTGCTGTTTTTCCTCCGCTGTCATTCAGACTCGCCTACCATTAAAACGTCTTTATGTTTATCAAGCATGGATGGGCCTATGCCCCTGATGTTGGCAAGCTCCTCCGGAGATGCGAACCCGCCGTTTTCTTCACGGTAACTGATAATGGCGGCGGCGAGTTTCTCGCCGATGCCGTTAATGAGCATTAATGTTTCCTTGTCCGCAGTGTTTATGTTGATTGTCTCGTCGGCGAGAAGCATTGCCGGGAGACTGACAAAAGCCACAAAAACAAGATTCCTTAACATTTTCATAATGATCTCCTGGTTAGACTATTGTATTTTCCATAAATAATTTCTTTACGGTGAAGATAATTTTAGCCGGTCGGGATGATCTGGAAAGGAAAGAGTGAGCAGGATTGTGAGAAAAATCACATTGCCCCCTGTTTTCTAAAAGAATGCTTGGGTTCGGAATGACAGGTACTCGGGGTCGCCGGCGTCAATCCCCCAGTCACAAGTGTCAAGGCCGCCGTTATCACAGAGCGTTTTGACGTAGTTCAACTTGAACATCCGCGGGTTTATTTTCGCGGAAGTCCTTGTATGGCAGGTTCCTTGAGGGAGCGGGGAGGGTTTCAGAATAATTTGCGAACCGTTACCCCGAAGGTGCGGGGTTCACGCGCGTAGGTGTTCAGCTTGCCGTTCTGCAACGGCACGTCAAACACGAGGCCGTGATAGTCCTCGTCCAACAGGTTGCGCGCCCATAAGGCGACGTCGAGATCGAAACCTTCCAATACCAGGCCGGCGCGGACGTTCAACAACCCGAAGCCATCCTGGAGCTTGAGCGGATCGGCGTTGCCGTCCATGACGATATTGCTGCGGTGGTTGTAGTCAGCGTGAAGATACCCGCCCAGGGCCTCGTTGATCGGGTAAGAAGCGGTTGCCGACAGGATAACGGTATGCTCCGGGTTGCCGGATACCCGATCGCCGGTGCGGTCACAAACTCCACTTCCCGGACTGCCTTGGCCCGGGTCCGGTTGACCGGTCTGGAAGGGCGTTGCTATCCAACAGGTGCCACGGACAAAGGAGTCGTATTCAGCGTCGTTGTAGATATAGGCGCCGCTCAATATCAAACCGGCGGTGGGTCTCCACGTCACCTCCAACTCGCCGCCCTTGGCCTCCAACTTGCCGGCATTCTGCAGGTTGAACGTGTTGCCTGTAAAGGAATTGGCCTGAAAATCATCAATGGTGGTGTAGTGCAGGGTCAGGTTCGCCCGCAGGTTCTGTTCCGGGAAATCCGTCTTCACGCCCACCTCGAATGCTTCCGACGTTTCAGCATCGAATAGCTGGCTGAGCGCCGGGTGAAGTCGGTCGGTATTGGTGCCGCCGGATTTGAAGCCGGTCGCGTAACCCGCGTACAACATCAAGTCGTTGTTGGCGAACCAGCTCAGCCTGGCATTCCAGGTGATCTGGCTGTCTTTCAGCGTTTCATCCAGGTTCGGGCGCGGACTGAATCTCGGCTCCAGGTAAAACCCCCACCCCGGGAAGAACAGTGGGCTTAACGTCGGGATATCCGGCCGAGCCAAGCCGGCGGCTACCAGCGCAAGATTGGTACCGATAGCCTGGAAATCAGGCGCCGGGCCGGTATTGCCCTGGGTGAACGTGCCGATGAGTTCCTTGCGTTCATCGGTGTAGCGCAGTCCTGCCGACAACTCGAGCTGCTCCGTCAAGCGAAAATCGACTTGGCCGAACAATGCCCAAGCTTCATGATCCTGGACCATCACGTCGCGCGCGCTAGTGCCGGGCACGAACAGGGGAGCCGCCATGGGGACCAGCCCGCCGGTCGCCATCGACAAGGAATTAAGGCCGTTGACGACGGCCCTCAAATTGGGGTCGCCAAGCAGGAACGGTTCGGTAAAGGCGCCGGCCGTCGTGGCTGCGTCGCTTTCGAGGTCCTGGGTGAAATAATACGCGCCGGCAATGTAGCTGAACCGCGCGCCGTTATGGGTGAACCGCAACTCCTGGGAAAAGGTATCGGATTCACCCCGGGTCGAATAGCGGATTATGTCGAGCGGGCTGAAATCCGCGTCGACATCGTCAGACGTATCGAAATTTCGAAACGCGCTGATGGAGGTAATCCTGCCGGGGCCGACCTCCCAATTGATCTCCGCGGAAACCCCCCTATCTTCGTTGGAGGATACCGGCAGGTAATTCAGGCTCACGACGTCGTCGAATAACCGGTTCCCCGGGATGACGGATGCGCCCAACAAGGTCAACAAGGAGTCGGAACCGGGTCGGTTGCCGAAGCCGAAAAAATTGTTGCGCAGGGCCACGGCGGCGCAACAGATTTCATTGAGTTCGGCGTAATCCAATATCACCCGCACCGACAAGTCGTCGTTGGGTGTATACAACAACTGCGCCCGGCCGCCCTTGCGGTCACGGTCATTGATCGTATTCTCGCCAAGGCCGGTATCATCGACGTGCCCGTCGCGGCTGGCGAGGAAGCCGGTGACGCGGGCCGCGAGCACGTCTTCCACCAGCGCGCCGCCGAACGCGCCGTTGGCGCTGAACAGGTCGAGGTTGCCATAGGTCAACTCGAAATAGCCACCGGCGTCGTGCTCAGGCGCGACGGTGTTGAGTAGGATCGCGCCGGAGGGGGTGTTGCGCCCGAACAGGGTGCCTTGCGGTCCCCGCAGCACCTCCACGCGTTCAATATCGGTCAACTCATTGATCATTGAACTTTGTCTCGAGCGGTACACGCCGTCAACATAAAGGCCGACCGAAGACTCCAAACCGAAATTCTGCGCGCTGGTCCCGACGCCCCGGATAGCGAAATTGGCCGTGGTCGAGTTCTGGCTTTGATCCGCGATGAGACCGGGTATGTTTTGCTGCAAATCAAACACGTCGGTAATGCCGTATTCGACGAGTTGTTCCCCGGACAGGGCGGTAACGGCAACCGGAATGCTCTGGATGCTCTGCTCGCGTTTCTGCGCAGTGACTACAATTTCTTCGAGCAATGACTCTTCCTGCGCAACCACGGTGACGGGGTTTATAACGAACAGCAAGAGAAGGGTTGCCGGCAATCGCGCGGCCAAACTGCCAACCTGTTTTTGTAATTCGTAAAGTGACATCGAATTCTCCCCAGTCAACGACGGATTCAAGCTGTAAAATTATCAGAAACCCCTGATTAAGTCAGTGTATCCCTTATATCAGGGCCGGCTTGCCCGATAAATTATCGTAAATTCAACTTGCAAATGCAAGTTAATCTCACGGCCGGCAACTTGAAAAAAACAAGTGTTGACATTCATCCATGGTTTCTATTAGGATAACCGGCAAATCAGGAATAAAGAACCATTTACTTTGCAAACACAAGGGGAAAAGGCGCTGTTTGAACGGTTGATTTGCGCCGGCGGTTGGGTTGCGCGGGCTGCCCGCCAATCGCGGCTTGGCGCTGGCATTGACCTGGACGCCCTGTCGGTGAACGCCGACGTTTCCACTATTCCCCCCCCCCCCCCCCCCAGATTTAGTAGATATTTCAATAGCTTAGGAGCGTTTCCCCGCTTTTTTTTCGACCCCGCTCCCTGCGGGTTTCCAACTACGACCACCAGTCCCGACCTTCGCGAGCGCGCCTTGCTGCCCCGTCGCCGGGCGGCCCGCTTGTCTTATCGCGGCCATTTATTCACCTTCGGGCCGGCTGCGCCGCCGCCACAGTCTGCTTGTCGGACAAGCCGGGCGCTACTGAAACCCGGCTTGTCCGCGCCCATAGTCTCCACCTGCGAGGTGTTTCAATGAAACATATTCTCGCGCCGCTTGCCCACCGTCTTTATCTCAATCACCGCCAACCTTGGCATATAGCCGGCGGATTGGCGCGCCTTGAAACGCCCAATCCGTCGAAACAGGAGAACAGCCACCATGCAACCCATGCAGCGCATGATTAATCACATCCGGGCCCGGGAGGTCACCATGAAGCGAATTTCATTTGTTGTTGTCGCGCACTTATGTCTGTTATTGCTGACTGCCTGCGGCGATGGTTCCGACGGTACGGGTACGGAGCCAGCGCCACCGCCGCCGCCCGAGCCCACCGTGACAACGGCGACGGGTCAATTCAAGGTCTATGAGACGAACGTGCAAGGGTTGGACTACATGTCCGGCGACACGTCCGGCGTCACCGACGCCGAGGGCACGTTCACCTATGAGCTGCACGACGACGTGGCCCAGGCCGTCATCTGCGCCATCGGCAACGTGGTTCTCGGGGAGGCTGATGGACAAGCGACGCTGACGCCGGTGGACCTCGTGGCCGGGGGCGATACCGGCTCTCAGGAAGTCCAGAATATCGCCCGCTTCCTCGTCATGCTGGATGATGACGCCAACCCCGCTGCCGACGGCATCTTGATTTCACCGGACTTGCAGACCTTGGCGGACGACTGGCCCGAGGTGGATTTCACCTTGGAGGAGATGGCGTTTGACTCATCCCCTGAGGTCGTGCAAATCATGTCCGACGCCGCCTCGGTGAATACAGCTACGCCGGTCTTGTGGGACAGTGAGACGACCCAAGGCTATTTGGAAGGTGAACCCCCCCCAAGTGGCGGTAGCTATATTGTCCCGGAGATGGTGACGATTCCGGGCGGCAGCTTCCAGATGGGCTGCGAGGAAGATGATAATTATGAAGTTGATCCTCATGAATATATTTGTTTTCGATCTAATATTTCCCCTGAGCGTCGTATAAACTCGCCGAAGCATTTCGTCACTGTCCCCTCCTTCAGAATGGGGAAATACGAGGTGACCGTCTCTCAGTGGGCGGCCTGTATAGATGATGGGGTCGAGGAATGTTTAGAGGCTTTTCCCACATGGATCGCGAGGTCCGGTCTGCCTAGGGCTAGCTATCAGGGCCCGAACCGTCCGGTAATAGATGTATCGCGGGACAATGCCCAAGCATTCATCGATTGGTTGAACGGGAAGACCGGGGGTGGTTATCGTCTGCCGACGGAGGCGGAATGGGAGTACGCGGCGCGGGCGGGCAGTACGACGAGGTTCCACTTTGGGAACGATCCCTCCGAAATTTGCCGCTATGCGAATTTTGACAGCGATGTGAGCCCCAATGGTGATTTTAATAGTCCAGTTATATGCTCGGATGGCTCGGAGGACGACGACTTCGGGATCCATACCGCCGATGTGGGGAGCTACCTGCCGAACGCGTTTGGTCTGTATGACACGATCGGCAACGTGAGAGAGTGGGTTCAGGACTGCGAGCATAGGAATTATCTGGGTGCGCCCAGTGATGGCAGCGCGTGGATAAGCGATTGCTGGTTATATGATGATGGTACTCCCGGGGCGACCTCGCGTGGTGGCGGCTGGTCAACAGATTTGGACTTTTTGGGTGACGCCCTGCGGGACGGCACATACAATGCGGGTCCTCGTTCTGGGCCAACCTACGGACTTCGTTTGGCCCAGGACTTGTAGAACGAAGGAACGCCATGTTATTTCATCCGCACAAGACAGGCCGGGCAGGATTCCCTTTTTACTCCGTGCTTTTTCCCTTTCCCCCGGCGCGCAGCGCCGGGCCGCGTTATTACTGAGGAGGCAACCCCATGCACACACCGGACTCGACCCTGTCCAAAGTCATCGACGATTGTCACGAATTGTTGAAATGGCGAATACCGCTATCGGACAAGTTCCTCCGCCAACGTCGTTTCACCCTTGCCAACGCCGGATACTCCTGTACGCCGGCGCCGGCGCAGACGTCGCCCTCGAGACCGGGTAACGCAATAAACGCAAGAAAATCTGAGAACGTCATAGAGAAACCGTTGAAGGTCTGACAATGAACGAAAACAACACGACCACTACACCAACCAAGCCTCCCGGCGACGGGAACCCCCCGCCGCCGTCCCAGTTGGCCCGGTGGGCTCGGGCTTTCATGAAATTTTGCCGCGCCATCGCTATATGGACAGGTCGGGCGCTGTTTTATCCTATCCACCTGCTTATCAGGCTTTCCCTGCACACTGGCAGATACCTTTTATTTCCCCTCTTTTTGGGCGTTACCATGGTTTTAGCGGATTATCTATACAACGAAATGGGGTCTTGGGAAGTTATTAAGAAAATAGGATTTAACCTGCACCTGCTTGTGGCGACTGGTACGACGACCGCGCTGATAGTAGAGGTCGGCAAAACACTTATCGGCGAGAGTATTGGATCGATCTTCAGCAAAATTATTAAAAAACTAAGAAAAATTATCAAAACAGTGGCGGAACTACCTGTATTTCCCCCCATAACCGTGGGGTCTTCCTGGGACGAAACCACAGAAACTCTGGGGAATGTGAAAAAGCAATTCGAGAAACTGATATGGAGTTGGTTTAGCTTGGCATTCGTAGCCATAGCTTTTGCTTTCTCCTCTGTGGCATCTGCTGTCGAATATCGTTACATCCATAACTCCACCCCGCCTGTACACCAGAAGGTGGCATCATTTGTATTTTTAAGCAACGCGCCCATGCCTTGGATTGTGGGCAACACGCAGTCGTTCTTGAGTTCCGTAGTTGTGTTCCCCAAGGATGCAGGAATAGATGACCTCCTTAATGAAGAGCAAACAGACGCCGTCAGGCTCAGCAAATATGACAGGGAATTTTATGCTGAAATTTATAAGCCCCTTCTCAAGGATTTGGCAAGCTGCGGGAGTCTCGACAAAAAGGTAGAGATTGAACTTTCCGGTTTTGCCAGTTCCGCAACATTTTCCAACCTTGAACAGGCTGACAAAACGGTCTGTCCTGATGCGCAATCGGGGAATATCTCCGAAAGGCTTAATTTGTGCGCGGCACACAACAGGGCCGAGTTCGTCAAGGGAATGCTGGAAGGCTTTGTGGATGAGGAGACTGGCATTAATGATGTCTTTGAGTTCACAGTCAAGGAATGGAAGAGCTTGGAGGAAATGAAGGAGGAGACGAAAAAAAGGTTCCTGGGCATCCGGAAAAATTTATACGAAGACGGGCAGCGCGATAGCTACGATCAAGCCAGGGGCTTAATGAATCGCAGGGTAGACATTGCGGTAGTCGAGGCGCCTCACTGCATAGTGGCAGGAAACTCTAATCTCACCAAGGTTGAATAAAATAAGCCAAGTATTGTCCTGCCGGGGAATACCGGGAACGAGGTTAGCCGTTAAGCCTTGGTTGCGGCAACCTGCACAAAACATAGAAGCACAGGAGAAATGCACAATGAATAAGAATCAAATAGTAATAGCTATCGTGACATGCAGCTTGTTCTTGGGAGGGTGCGCCAACACCGTGGCTATCTCAGACATCAGCGGTGACAAGGTGGAGGTGACTGTGGACAGTTACGGCGGCGGACCGGACAAGGCGCTCACCTTGAGTCTCCCCGAGGCGGTGCGGGGTTGCAGTCGCTATGAGAAAAAGCCCGAACTCTTGAGCAGCAGGCGCGTAGTGCGTCAAGGTTATACAATGCAACGTTGGATACTCCTGTACGCTTGTACAGGAGCAGACATCGTACGTGCGGCTGAGTAATTTCATAAAAACAAGAAAATTTGAGGATGTTACAGCGTCGTCCCGGTTTCAGGCCATTGAGGATTTTTGCCGCATCAGGGAGGAACGCACGGTTTTTACTTTACACTTTAATACAGAAGAGACAGAGATGGTGATTTCGAACCAAAAGCGAATATCTTTTAGTCGCGCGCGTATAACTTTGATCATGTTTTTTCTTTCCCTGTGCGTCATTCTGGCCGGTTGCGGGTCGGCGTATTCCGGTTTGACCAGGTCCCAGGGCCTTGGGGCTGGACAGTACATGCCGGCGGTCGTCGTCGAGCCAGGGAATGAAGGGCTATATCAACAGACGCTGACAACTTGTCGCAGCGTGGCTGAGAACCGTCAAGCCACGGCGGCGCAAGAAGCGCAACTCAGAACCCTCACCGGAACTGTGGGGGCCACCGGTACGGGGGCGGCAACGGGAGCGCAGGTGGGAAATCTATTGGGAGACGCAGGATATGATACCGGCCTTGGCGAAGGCGCGGCGGTCGGCGCGGGCGTCGGTTTCGTCTCCGGATTGGTCGGCGCCTTCGCGAGCGGCGCTGAAACCACCGCCGCCGAGACCAAGAAGGTCCTGTTGAACTGCCTCAGGGTAACTTCGGCCAACGGAACCCGCTGGCATGTGGTGGAGTGAGGGTTGAGAGATGATTGAGTTATCGAGAAAGGTTCTGAAGATGCGAAAGACTTGCCGGGCGATAGCGGTCGTGACAGGAATACTGGTCGGAACGGTAGTACATAGTTCCGATTCGCTGCCGACAGGCGGCAACGAGCCACTGCCGACAAGCGGTGACGAGCCACTGCTGACGGGCGGCAACGAGCCACTGCTGACAGGCGGCAACGAGCTACTCCGCTTCGAACCAGACCTCCCCGGTCATGAACTGAGACTCCTGTACGGCGGCACGGGCCACCTGCCTCTCCAGCCGTTCCTTTTGCTTGGACCATACTCGGGGGGCCCGGGTCGCCAATCCCGGGCGGACTTGCTCATTGGACTATCTCCCGGTTTGGCGCCCGGCTTCGGGAACTGGCATTACCCGATAAGGCAGATCATGCCGGGCTTCCTGCCCTATCTTATCCTTGATGGAAGACGTTGATGGAAGACGTTGCCAATGCAGGCAATGATCGAGGAGGAGAGGAACTTGGCAGCCGCCCAATGGCGTAGCCAACAGTGCGAAAAAAGCCGGCGTTTATCGACTCATCGTGAACACCTGAGGTAAAAATACGAACACGCCATGCATTGAGTCGCCAAGTGTTCACAATGAACCGGAATCAGTGTTCATCCTCACCGGAATACGCAGTTAATAACACTGTAACAATCTACCATTATATTGTAATATTCCGCCGTCAGGCTGTGTTTTGTTTATGTTGCGAACAGAGCTGTTGGCAACTTGCCGCCCGCCTGACATTCCCACCGATTGCTGTGTTGAGTCAGAACCTGGGGAGCCGTTCCGGTGAAAAGCCGGAAGTTCAAAAAGACACGCTGGTTGCCAATGCCGTGATCGCGCTAATCGTGGTCACTGAGTGGATGCTGAAATGAGTTTTAACGATCGGGGTCGCCGGAAGTTGCACATGTCCGCTTTTTTACTAAAGTTTCGTGTTTCACCGCCGCGGCTGATTAACTGTCTCGAGGTCGTCCTCGTCATCGCCCTTGCGGTAGCGTTGGCTGATCTTGCCTGGCAGTTGTTTCCCCTCCCCCAGGATAGTGGGCAAAGAGGCGAGGGCCGAAAATCGGCTGGCGCCATGACAGGGGAACGCGTTCAGTCCGGCGGCGTACTCTCTCCAGCCTACCGCGCCGCTTCGGGACGCCCTTCACCCGCGGTCTTCTCCCTGTTCGGCAAGGCTGAAAATTCAGGGTTTACCCCCGGTTTTGCAGAGGAAGAAGTGCAGGAAACCGAACTGGACTTGACCCTCAAGGGCGTCCTGGCGCAACGTGACGGCGACCGGAAGCTGGCCCTGATCGCGCGGGGGAACGAGAAAGAGGAAGTCTATTGGCTTGGCGACAGGATTGCCGGGGCCGAAATTATCCGCATCGACTCGCGCCGGGCGATATTGCTGCGTAACGGCGTCAGGGAGTCGCTGACTTTAGAGGTCGGGGAACTGCCAAGACAGGCAACAACCGGCCCCTCGACCGGCGGCGGCAAAAGCCGGGGGATTACGAAGATTGATGAGCGCCGACGGGTAGTAACCAGGGAACTGCTTGACCAGCAGCTGGACAATTTGCCCGGCCTCCTTGAACAGGCAAAAGCGGTGCCCTACCTGAACGACGGCAAACAGGCGGGTTTCCGCGTTGTGGGCATCGAAGAGGGCAGTGTGTTCGAAGACCTGGGGCTCAGGCAGGAGGACATCATCGTTGCCGTCAACGGGGCGTTGGTGCGCAACCCCAGGGAGGCGCTGGCCGCCTATCAATCGTTCAAATCCGCCGGGGCGTTCCAGGTGGATTTATTGCGTGGCGGCCGCGAGATGACCATCGATTTCTCCATCCGGTAGACGGCCATGATTTTCAACCCACAGGGTTCGCGCCTGTTCCAACCCCCTGAATCCCCCTTGTCAGGGGGACTTTACTTTGCGCGCCTTTCACAGCTGCTCCCGTGCTTGCTTTTGCTGACAGCCCTGCTGGTTTTCCCCGGCGGGGCGCGCTCACAGACCGTTGACTTTGATTTCCAGGACGCTGACCTCCGTACCGTGATACAGGCGGTGGCAGAGTTCACGGGCAAGAATTTCCTGGTGGACCCGGCAGTCAAGGGCAAGGTGACCGTGGTGGCGCCCGAGCCGCTGGCGGCGGAGGAGGCCTACCAAGTGTTTCAGTCCGTGCTGGAAGTGAATGGTTACGTGACCGTGGAATCCAACGGCATCATCAAGATTGTGCCCGAGACGGAGGGGAAGGTGCGCGGCGCGCGCCCGCAAGGCGCGGGGACGGGGCAGGATGACATGGTCACGCGCGTTATCCATCTCAAGCACGTCCTGGCGGCGCGTCTGGTGCCGATTTTGCGGCCCCTGATCCCCGCCTATGGTCATCTTGCGGCTGACGCCAAATCCGCTTCCCTGATACTGACTGACCGGGCCGCCAACGTGGAACGCCTGGTCAGCATCATCGAGCGGCTTGACCGGCCGGCCCGGACCGGCGAAGTGGAATTGGTTTCCCTGTCCAACGCCTCGGCGGAGGAGTTGGCGAAATTATTCAACCAACTGCACCAGGGCGAGGGGAAAGATAACAATCCCGCCAGTGAGGTTGCCGTGATAGCGGACGCCCGCACTAACAGCCTGATCATCAAAGCGGACGCCGTCACCCGCAAAGAGATCAGGGCCCTTGCCGAGGAACTTGATTCGCCGATGGTCAGCGGCGGGGATACCCACGTCATCTATCTTAAAAACGCCAGCGCGGAAAACCTGGTGGGGGTCCTCGAGAATGCCCTGGGCGATGACCCGGGGCAGAAAGCCAGCGGCGGCTTGCTGAGAAAGGTCAGTATCAGGGCCGATATGGAGACCAATGCCCTGGTGGTGACGGCGGCGCGGGCAGATTTCAAAATCATTGAGCAGGTCATCGAGAAGCTGGACGTGCGCCGTCTGCAAGTTTACGTGGAGGCGCTCATTGCCGAGGTGGATACCCGGACGACGCAGGAATTAGGCGTGCAATTCGGGGTAGGCGATGGCCTGCGGGCGGACCGGCGAGGCGTTGTCGGCGGAACCAATTTTGAGGTTGGCGCGAGCTTGCAGAGTGTATTGGCCAACCCGCTGGCCGCCGGCGCGGGCTTGAGCCTGGGGTTTGTCGATGGCGCTATTACCCTGCCCGATGGCACCGAGGTCTATAATCTCACCGCCCTGGCCAAGGCCCTTGAAGGGCAGACCGACGCCAACGTCCTGTCAACGCCGAATATCCTGACCATGGATAACGAGCAAGCCGAAATCATCGTTGGTCAGAACGTCCCGTTCCTCACCGGGGCATATACCCAGATCAATGAGGGCACGGCGGTTGCAAACCCTTTCCAGACCGTCGAGCGGCGCGACATCGGGTTGACCCTGCGCATCAAGCCCCAGATAACGGAGGGCAGCGCCATCAAGATGGAGATCTTCCAGGAAGTATCCAACGTCGCGCAACGGGGCGAGGCCCTGGACCTCGTGACCAACACCCGCTCACTGGAAACGACCATCGTAGCGGAAAACAACCAGATGGTGGTGCTGGGTGGCTTGATACAGGATGATCTCTCCAACAACGTGCAGAAAGTGCCGCTGTTGGGCGACATTCCCCTGCTGGGCAACTTTTTTCGTTTCAAGGGCAAGACCCGCAGAAAAACCAACCTGTTGGTGTTCTTGCGACCCCAGGTCATCAGGGGTCCCAAGGATATGGATGGACCCACCCAACGCAAATATGAATACCTGGACCGGTTGAATAACTTGCCGATCTTCAAAAGCCCGGAAGATGCGCCGTCGCTACTCGATGAATGGGAATTGATCACGCGCCAGGGCCAAGGGGACAACCGGGCAACAAACAGCGGCGACGATAACGATGCTGAACAAGAGGAACAATGAAACAGCCCCCCCGTTGCAGCGGCTGCCGGCATTCGGCGACGTGACGAAAGCAGTGTGAGAAACAAGGTCGAGAAAGAAGCTCCACCTCCCCTGGAAGGGAGCGGCGAACGTGCCCGGCAGCTGGGTTGGGCGCATGAAGCCAAGCCTGACATCGGCAGGCTGGACCCGCAGCTTGCCGCCCGCTACGGTTTCGGCCAGGTCCGGCGCCTGGGGGCATTGCCGGCCTACAGGCAGGAAAATACCACCGTAGTCTGGGTTCGCCCGGATGTGAACTGGAATACCTTGCTGGAGGCGCAGGCCGAATTCGGCGACGGTTTCAAGCCGGTGATGCTCCCCGATGACCTGTTTAACCGCGCCCTGCAACGAGCCTTTGAACGCGCCGGCGCGGCGGCGGACGCGGTGCAGGACTTGGGGGAAGTCATTGACCTGGAAACCGCTTCGGCCGGTTTGCCGGAGACGGCAGACCTGCTGGACAGCCAGGGTGACGCCCCGATCATCCGTTTGCTGAATGCCGTGATGACCCAGGCCATCGAGGAGGGGGCGTCCGATATTCATATCGAACCGTTTGAAACCCGCGTCGTCATTCGGTTTCGGGTAGATGGCATCCTGCGCGACGTGGTCGAACCGCCGGCCGCGCTGTCAGGACGGATTGTTGCAAGGGTCAAGGTCCTGGCGCGTTTGAACATCGCCGAGAAGCGCATTCCGCAGGATGGGCGGATCAGCCTGCGCCTGGGTGGACGCACAATCGACGTCCGGGTGTCCACCCTGCCGACCCATTATGGCGAGCGAGTGGTGATGCGCATATTGGAGAAGGAACAGGGCCCCCTCTCACTGGCGCAAATCGGGATGCCGGAGGACGTCAGGGAGAAGTTTACGGAGCTGATCCGTTCACCCTACGGGATATTCCTCGTCACCGGCCCCACCGGCTCCGGCAAGACCACGACCCTGTATGCCGCCTTGCAGCAAATTCACAGCCCTGATCTCAATATCATCACGGTGGAGGACCCGGTGGAGTATGACCTTCAAGGCGTCGGCCAAATCCCGGTCAATACCAAGACCGGCATGACTTTCGACAAGGGCCTGCGCGCAATCCTCCGGCAAGACCCGGACGTAATCATGGTAGGTGAAATCAGGGACATTGAAACGGCGCGAGTAGCGGTGCAGGCCAGCCTGACCGGCCACCGGGTATTTTCCACCCTGCACACCAATGACGCGGTCGGGAGCATGACGCGCCTGGTGGATATGGGTATTGAACCCTACTTGGTCGCCTCCAGCCTCTTAGGCGCCATGGCGCAACGCCTGGTGCGGAAATTGTGCCTGGATTGCCGCATCCCGCGCGCGCCGGACGAGAGCGAACGTCAGCTGTTGGGCATTGCCGCGCGCCGGGATGTCACCCTTTACCATCCCGGTGGTTGCGAGACCTGCGCCTATACGGGTTACCATGGCAGAACCGCCATTTATGAACTGATGGTGGTTAATGATCAACTTCGGCGCCTGATCCATGACAGCCACGGTGAACAGGCCTTGCGTCAGGCAGCCCGTAAAAATGGTATGCGCGTCCTGCGGGAAGACGGGATCGCCAAGGCGCTGGCCGGTAAAACCAGCCTGGAAGAAGTACTCCGGGTTTCACACAGTTGACATGGCCGCTTTTGAATACCTTGTCCTTGATGCAGATGGCCGCACTCGACGGGGCGTATTGAACGGCGATTCCTCCCGCGAGGTCCGGTCCCAACTGCGCAGCCAGGGACTCCATCCCATAGAGGTGCATACTATCGTGGAGGACGCGACGCGGCCCGGGTTTCAACCGGGGCGAAGGATTTCTGCGACGGCCCTGGCGCTTTTTACCCGACAGCTTGCCACCTTGATCAGGTCGGGCATGCCCCTGGAGGAATCCCTGCGCGTCCTGGCGGCGCAGGTGACCACGCGACGATTGCAATCCGTGATCGCCGGCGTTCGCGCGCAAATCACGGAGGGCGCCTCACTACACGAGGCGCTGGCCGGTTATCCGGGCGTATTCCCGGAATTGTACCGAATCATGGTGGAGGCCGGGGAAGCCGGCGGCAAGCTGGAAGAAGCGCTTGATCGCCTGGCCGACTATACCGAGTCGCGCCGGGTCTTGCGCCAGACAATCAGCGTGGCGTTGATTTATCCCGCGATCCTGACGGTGGTGGCGCTGCTGGTGGTAGTTGCCCTGTTAACCTACGTCGTCCCCGAGGTGGTGAGGGTGTTCGAGCAAACCGGCCAGACGCTTCCCCTGTTGACCCGCTGGCTGATAGAAACGAGCCAGTTTGTACGCGGCTATGGATTGTTGCTCTGCGCGGGCGCGATCGCGGTTTTGTTGCTGTGGCGATACCTGCTCGGCCGAACCCGGGTACGCCTCTGGTGGGACCGTCTGTTGCTGGAGCTCCCCTTTACCGGATCGTTAAATCGCACGATTCACGCGGCCAGGCTGGCCCGCGCCCTGGCCATATTGACGAAAAGCGGGGTGCCGTTGCTGGAAGCCCTGGAAATAAGCAGTCGGACAATCGCCAATATACCTTTGCGCGAGGCGGTGAAGGAGGCCGCCGCGTTCGTGCGTGAAGGCGGCCGTCTCCACGTCGCCCTGGATAAAACCGGCTGGTTCCCCCCCCTGCTGGTGCACATGCTTGCCGCGGGAGAGGAAAGCGGTGATCTGGATAACATGCTGGAACGCGCCGCTTCCCATGAAGAGCGCGAACTTCAAACAACCATCGCCGCGGCCACGTCCCTGTTTGAACCGGTTATTATATTAGTGATGGGCGCCGTCGTATTAGTGATTGTCCTGGCCATCCTGCTCCCCATCTTCGAGATGAACCAGTTGGCGGGTAGTTGAAACGGTATGCTAATCTTGAGTCAATATCGCACAGTCACCAGTTATGAGGAGAAAGAATTGCATAGCTCCCCCAAAATAAAAAACAGCGCCGGCATCCCCCTGCCCGGACGTCATGAGCATGTTCAACGGGGTTTTACCCTGATCGAATTAATGGTCGTGGTGGTTATCCTGAGCATCCTGGCGGCAGTGGTTATTCCCAGGGTGATGGATCGTCCCGAGCAGGCGCGGATCAGCGCGGCCAGAACCAATATCCGCGCCATCACTTCAGCGTTGGACCTGTACAAACTGGATAACTACCACTATCCGACGACGGACCAGGGCCTTGAAGCCCTCGCGGAACGACCTGAGCGCGACCCGCAACCGCCCAACTGGAATCGCTATATGAACAAAATCCCCGTGGACCCTTGGGGGAATCGATTTTATTACCTGCAGCCGGGCAAACGCGGTGATATCGACGTTTTCAGCTCAGGTCCCAACGGCCGGCAGGGTGATAAGGACGATATCGGTTCCTGGGATTTATGACGCCGCGCCTTCCTCCCTGCCCTGCTTCTACTCCTCGAGGGGGGAAGGGACTGCCCTTCATCCAGAATAGCCAGCCTGACTCTACTCCTCGAGGGAGGAAGGGACTGCTCCTTGCGCGGCGCCGGCTTCCGGGCAAGACCGGCGGTTTCAGCCTGCTTGAGCTGTTGATTGTTGTCGTGATTATCACCGTTTTACTGGGATTGGTCGCGCCGGGATTGGGCGGCGCGCGCAGCCGGGATTTGGCCGACGCCGCGCAACGCCTGGGCACGATTATCAACCACGCCAGGCAAGAGGCCGTGCTTACTTCCCGAACCTGGTGTCTCGAGATAGACCCCGCGGAAAACAGCTATCGTTTCCGGCAGCGCGTCGGGGATGAATTCAAACAGGTTGACCGGGCGCCCTTTACTGAAACCCGGCTTCAGCCGAATATCTCGTTGCATAAGTTGGAAATAAACGGTCAGGCCGCGGTTGCCGCCGGCCAGGTTTATCTTTTTCCGACGGGGGAACAGGATGCCTTTCGTTTAACCCTGCAAAGTGGTGATAATCGACGAATCATAGCAATGGAACCCCTGGGTCTGGCCCGGACGCAGGTCCCTTGAGGGATGGACTATGAGGCTGAAGGCATCTCGATTTTTTTGCCGCCCGGACATCATTGCGGCGCCCCGCCATTCCTGCGAAAGCAGGAATCCGGCCAGACAAGGTCGGCCCCCGGCTCAAGTCCGAAGCAGGATTTATGAACCCCCGGCGCGCCAGGGGATAAATGTCCTGAGGAATAAAGCCGACGCCGCGCGCGGTTTTACCTTGTTGGAGGTATTGGCGGCGCTGGCGGTCGCGACATTTGCCTTGGCTGCCCTGTGGAAAGCCTTGAGCCAGGGAATCATCGTGACCGAAGGGTTGCCCGACCGGGTCCTGGCGAGATGGGTTGCGCACAATCGTATCGTCCTGCGCCAGGCGACCGGGCAGTGGCCGGAGACGCGCGCCTATACAGGCAGTGAGAAAATGGCGGGAAGAACGTGGCGCTGGGAAGAACAGGTCAGGGCAACGAATGAACCACGGTTACGCCGCCTTACCGTCAAAGTCGGTAAAGACCCTGAGGCCCCGTCACTTATCACGCTGGAAGGCTTTATACGCCGGCCTCAACAACCATGAGTTTGCCTTGGAACCCGTAGCGCAGCAACAAGGACGAGAAACAGAAAGTCCCCCTGGCAAGGGGGCTCCAGGGGGTTATCGCGCCGGCCTCCAACAAACCTCGCCGGGGTTCCCCCACCCCCCCTTGTTCTCCCCATTCCCGCGCAAGCTCCAGGGGATGACCTTATTGGAACTGGTGGTGGCTATCGCTGTTTTCTCCCTTGTAGCCGCCGCCAGTTACGCGGGTCTGAACCAAGGGCTGATCATCCAGGATAAGCTGCGCGAACAAAGACGTTTTTGGCAACACTTCGAGACGGTCTTTAACCTGGCGCATTCCGATTTTGAGCAGGTCGTTGACCTGGCGCCGGGAAATGGAATACAAAAAGGCCTTGCATTCACCGGCCAGGACGGCGCGACCGGAGACGGTCATTTGATCGAGTTTACCAGGAGTATACACACTACTTTCCGCGAAGGTCCCGCGAGCCCGTTCCAACGAGTCGCCTACAGCCTGAGCGATGGCGGACTCTATCGCAAAACCTGGTCGCGTCTGGACCTGCCCTACGGGGCTGAGGCGGCTGAAGCGTTACTCCTGGATGGCATTGAGGATATTCGCTTCCGGTACCTGGATTCTACTAACAAGTGGACAACGCGCTGGCCCCCTCCGCTTAATCCCGAAAACCCGGCGGCCCTGCCCAAGGTCGTGGAAATAACAGTGGAACTGGACGTCCATGGCTCCTTCAGGTGGCTATTTCATTTGACATACGGCCGGGCTTAAGCCATATTCAGGTCACACTTGGCAATACTCTCACTCGCAATGAAACCATCTTTGCAAATAAAGCCCCTCAGCTACCTCAAAGCCCATGCCCCTGAAGTCATTCGCCAACTGAACGAACGGAAACAACCTATGATCATCACGCAAAACGGTGAAGCCAAGCTCGTGGTGCAGGATATAAAGAGCTATGAGGAGAATGAAGAAACGCTTGCCTTGCTCAAGATCCTGGCCCTCGGCGATGGTCAAATCAAACAGGGGATGGTTACCCCCGCCAAGGCGGCGACCCATCATATCCGCCAACGACGCAAACAGCGTATATGACGCATGAGGTTTTTCTAACTGATGATGCGTTGCGTGACCTTGAGGAAATCGATGACTATATTGCCGCCGCGGACTCGCCGCAAAAGGCCGAATACGTTATCGGCAAGATAGAAGAGGCATTCCTCAGCCTCTCTGATATGCCGGCGCGCGGCTCATACCCAGGAGAACTTCTAAAGCTCGGCATTAAAGAATACAGGGAGGTCTTCTTCAAGCCATATCGAATCATTTATCGCGTTCAAACTGACAAGGTATACGTTTATTTGATTGTGGATGGGCGCAGGGATATGCAAACTCTTTTAAGCAGACGTCTACTGGGCGTCTGAACAGTCTCTCGAAGCGCCAAGACCAATGTTAAAAAATTCATCCATGCGCAGGGGAATTGGAAACGCTTATTCAGGGCGCCGGAACAGGCCGGGTTTGCCACAGCGCGGGGTCGCCTTGATCACCGTGTTGCTGATCGTGGCCGTATTGACGGCAATCGTCAGCCGCCTGAGTTTCTCCAACCAGGTCTGGCTGAGACAGGTAGCGAACGGGACGGCTTTGATCCAGTCCGGACAAGCCACCCGGGCTGCCCAGGACTGGGCGGCTATCATCTTGCAGGAGGACAGGAAAAAGAATGATTACGACGGCTATACGGATTCATGGGCGCGACCCCTGCCCCCTGTGCCTGTGGGTCATGGTTTCGTCCGGGGCCATATGGAAGATGCGCAGGCGCGCTTCAACCTTAATAACCTGTGCGGCGAGATTCGGAATGACAGGTGTTCGCGACCGGACTTGAATGCCGTAGAACAGTTTCGCCGATTATTGCAGGTTCTGGATTTAAATCCGGATATTGCCGATGCCGCCGTGGACTGGGTGGATGACAATGATGATCCCGCCGGGATATGGGGCGCAGAAGACGGTTACTATCTTGGCATGAATCCGCCCTACCTCGCCGCTAACCGATTGTTCAGGGATGCCGCTGAATTACGGTTGATCCGTGGAGTCAACCGGACTACATGGCGGCAATTGAAGCCGTACGTCACAGCCCTGCCGAAGCAGACCCCGGTGAATATCAATACAGCCAGCCCGGCGGTCCTGGCGGCGGTGATAACTGAATGGGGCCCGCCTCGAAACAGTTTGAGCAAGGCCGAGGGGTGGTCCCGGATAGCCGGCCAAAACCCCTGTCGCGCTATCAATAACGATTGTTACAAACGGATGGATATTGATGATCCTGAGCTTGAGCAAAACATCGGCCGGGCCGCCAATTCGGATTTTTTCATGGCGCGCACCCAGGTCGATATCGGCCACGTACAGCGCCGCATGGCGACGCTTTACCGACGCGGCAACGACGGCGTTTCTGTTATCAGCCAGAAACGTGAGCTAAAATAGCGCCGGGGATGAAACTGAATGACAATTTACGGTGACTATTGGTGGGTGCAATGGCGTCCCGGGGGATTGTACTGGGCCCAGCGCGCGGCGGGAGACGACAATCCGTCCAGGGAAGGGGAGTGCCCCGACTGGGAGTCCCTGCCGGCGCCCCCGGGCGCGCGTCTGGCGCTGTCTGTGCCCGGCGACGGAGTTCGCATTCACACGGTAAGCGTCCCCACCCGACCCCGCCGCCGGTTTCTGGCCGCCTTGCCGTTTGCCCTTGAAGATCAGTTATTTCTGCCCCAGGAGACCTACCATTTCGTTCCGTTGTCCCAAGCCGCCGACCGGTCTTCAACGCCTGTTGCGGTGGTTGAACGCGACCGGATGACGAGGTGGGTCAAAGAGGTTGAACAACGGGGTTGGCGTCTCGAAATGTTGATCCCTGAATATTTGTCAATCCCCGAACCCGAACCCGGCGCGTGGTTGCTGGATGGGACAGCAACCCCTTTATTGCTCAGATTCCCGGAAACAGCCGGTGGCGCGGCATTGAACAGCGGCATTGAGTCACAACCGCCCGGCGCCTTGCTGCTTGCCTTGGAGCAGGCGCCGCAATTGCCCCGGCGATTAGAGGTTCGCGTCCGGGGCCAGGAACAGCGTGAACGGGTCGGCGACTGGCAATCCCGCTTGGGTGATTTCGATATTGAGCTGGAACAGCTCGAGGCGGATTTATCCCGTCCCGCGTGGTTGGCGCGACAGCCCCTCCCGGCCAGGTCCTGCAACCTGCTGACGGGCAGTTACAAGCCCGGCAAGGAAAGACTCCTCCAGGCGCGCCGGTTTATCCCGGCAACCGGCCTGGCTGCCGCTTTGATCGTCGTCTTGGCGGCGCAGTGGTTGCTTGAGAACGCGCGGATACGGGCAGAGCATGAACGATTGACCCAGGCGATTGAAGCCACCTATCGGGAAGCCTTCCCCGATGCCGGGAACCTGGTGGAACCGCGTCACCAGATGGAACAGCGACTTATCGCCATGGGGCGCCCCCCCGGCGACCGGGATCAGGCGCAAACGGATGTCCTGGCGTGGCTGGAGCGACTGGCGCCGTTCACAGGCGCTGGGACCAACTTGCGGCTCAGGGCCTTCAGCTTTGATGACCGGAGGATTGTGCTGGAACTGAGTCTGCCTGATTTTGAAGCATTGGAAGACCTGCAAAAACAACTGGCCGAGTCGATGCGGGTCAACGTGGAAAACGTGGAGCTCAGGGACGGCAGGGTTCACAGCCGCATTCACCTGGAGAGGCAGGCATGAGTGCGCTCCGTTGGTGGCAAAGCCGCATTCACCTGGAGAGGCAGGCATGAGCGCGCCCCGTTGGTGGCAAAGCCGCATTCACCTGGAGAGGCAGGCATGAGCGCGCCCCATTGGTGGCAAAGTCGCATTCCCCTGGAGAGGCAGGCATGAGCGCGCCCCGTTGGTGGCAAAGCCGAATTCCCAGGGAAAAGCGAGTCCTGTCAGCCGCCGCCGTAGCGCTGTTATGCGTCGTCCTGTTCCTGGTCATGGAACCCGTGGTCGAGGAGCGACAACGGTTGTCCGCCGAGTTGCCACAATTACGCGCGGACCTCGCCTGGATGCAATCACGCGTTGCAGACGCCAAAAGGTTGCGCGCAATGGGCGGCTCAGCCACGACCGAGTCGGGACAGGGCCTGCGCCTCGCCCAGGTCGAGAACATCCTGCGCGGCGTTGGGATACAGGATCAAATCAGCGGGTTGCGCCCCCTTGACAAACAGGGTCTGTCCGTCAGTTTCAGTGACGTTGCGTTCAGCGACCTGGTGGAGTTCATCTTCCGGTTGCAGGACAGTGGCCAGGGGCGCATCGCCAAGGCGCAGGTCAACAGGATTGAAGATCAAAGCGGGGTAGTCAGCGCGGACCTGGCGCTTCTCCCTTATCAGGGAAGCCCTGAATAAATCAGGGTTTCCTCAGGCAAGCGCCACAATATTGATGCAGCCCATGACATGACATGATGAATGTAGACAGATGACATCGATAAAAGCCTGCGTTAAACCGGAATTGCTTCGCCGGGATAAGAAGCGGCGGGGGTTTCAAATGATGGTGAACTCCCGGCCTTACAAGCGGTGACTTTTCATCCCATTGGTTTTTATCCGTGAACAAGCGCTGGATTTACCTGGGCGGAGTTGCCTTGCTGGTTTTTTTCGGCGCGCTGCTGTTGCGCGCCCCGGCGGTCTGGGTATTGCACGGGGTAAGCGGACGCCTGCCCGTCGAGATGGCATGGAGCAGGGTCTCAGGCACGGTGTCTGAGGCAAACGTTTACGGGTTATGGGTTACGTTTCCGGGTCAGCGTTGGATTTATTTTGAAAAAGTAACGCTGCGCGCGTCATTTTTATCATTGCTTGCCGGGCGGTTGAAGCTGCATTGGCATATTGATGAAAATGACCGGCAAATCACCGGCGTTACCCACCTTGGCCTGAAGACCTGGCAACTATCCGGGGCCAGCGGAAAGCTGCCATTATCCAGCCTGTCCCCGGGCCTGCCGGAACTTGATTTGGCCCGGTTGGACGGACAGGTCGCGTTGCAGGCTGAAGCTATTTCAGCGGCGTATGGCGCGCTGCCATTCGAAGGCAAGTTAGCGGTCTTGCTGGAAGACCTGCACTCCCCCTGGCTGAAGACAAACCAGCCTTTAGGCAACTACCGAATGGAATTACAGGCCGGCCGGCAGTCGGGCATCACCGGTTATCTCAAAACGACCTCGGAGACGGCGTTGTTGTTCATGGATGGGCAATTCAAACAAGACCCCGCGTCCCGGAACCTGCATTTCAGCGGTCAGGCCCGGCTCTCGCCAAATGCGCCCGCCACCCTGCAACGCATCCTGCCGATGCTGGGCCGAACCAATCACGGCCGCGTGGACATTAACCGCCAGCTCATCTCTCCTTAAAATAAGGCAAGGCGAAATAACGCCCAATTATTAATATATCATTAACTGCCATAATCAAGTTTTTTTCACAAAAGCGGAGTTATTCTGGATAAAACGCCCAACAAGACCGACAGCAGTGGCAACAGCCAGTGCGATAGCAACCCATCGGTGGCCGCTTACAGCAAGATATATAGCCCCACCGATGCAAAGAATCGCTATCAGCAGGCCGAACCATTGTCCAATGTTTCCTTGACGAGCTATCGTGTCTAACGCCTTGTTTTCCCAAGTGGTGCGGTGGTCTTGTTCTTTCTCTGCCATTGCCAGAATACGTTCTGCGCTTCCTGGCAAGATGCCATCATATTCACGGAACATCGATGGTGGGGGAAGAGGGCCGGAAAACGAGGCGGCTTCGACAATGGAAATACGCACATTTTCCGGGAGCTTGTCGAGAATCTCCTTTGGCGGCAGGGGGTGTGCTGCAACAGGCGGCGCCTTTGCTTTTTCAGGAAGCTGTCGGTTGTGTCGTTTCGGTTTCTTCATTGATGCACTCCATTGCCTTATACATGTCTTTACCCAAGCGTTTCTGGTCGAGGAAGGGGGCGTTTCTTGGATAGCGCGGCGGGTTGAACTCTGTTTGTCCAAGCTGTCCCAAAGCACCAAAGCCGGCAAAAAAACCATGCCAGAAACCGCCATTAATTTTGCGAAAATGCTTCATCATGCTCTATCTTTTTATTAGTCGCGGTATTAGATTAGCCCATAACATGATAAAAAAGCAAAAAAATATCTTAAGTTAATGTCCAGTCGAGAATGAGCAGCCGGGGTCAGCGTCATCATCGCCATCGTGCTCATTGCTTTTTACCTGCCGAATGATACGCCGCGCGCTGCCGGAGATAGTATTTCTGACCCTTCAGACCCCCTGAAGCCCCCGCCACAGGAAGCGGAAAGAACATAAGGAGATAATGGCCGGGGGAACAGGGGGCTGTCGGGGTAAATCAAGTGACCTGTCAGGTTGCTGCCTGCTGTGTTTCCTCCGCTGTCATTCAGACTCGCCGACCATTAAAACGTCTTTATGTTTATCAAGCATGGATGAGCCTATGCCCCTGATGTTGGCAAGCTCCTCGGGAGATGCGAACCCGCCGTTTTCTTCACGGTAACTGATAATGGCGGCGGCGAGTTTCTCGCCGATGCCGCTAATGAGCATTAATGTTTCCTTGTCCGCAGTGTTTATGTTGATTGTCTCGTCGGCGAGAAGCATTGCCGGGAGACTGACAAAAACCACAAAAACAAGATTCCTTAACATTTTCATAATGATCTCCTGGTTAGACTATTGTATTTTCCATAAATAATTTCTTTACGGTGAAGATAATTTTAGCCGGTCGGGATGCTCCGGACAGGAAAGAGCGAGCCGGATTGTGAGAAAAATCACATTGCCCCGTGTTTTCTAAAAGAATACCTGGGTTCGGAATGACAGGTACTCGGGGTCGCCGGCGTTAATCCCCCAGTCACAAGTGTCAAGGCCGCCGTTATCACAGAGCGTTTTGACGTAGTTCAGCTTGAACATCATGTTGTTGTTTACATACCAGTTCAGGGCGGCGGTGAGCACCTCGCCGCTGTCGCCGCCGATACCGTCGCCAAGCTCAGTGGAGCTGTATCGCAGGCCCACTTCCCAAGCGCCCCAGCCGCCGCTACCGAGCGGCGCCTTTACCTTGACGCTGGTGAAAGCGCCCTGCTTGTAACGCCGGCTTTCCCCGGTCAGAAAATAACTGCCCTGGACGTAAAAACCCTCCATATCGGTATCGCCGGCGTTGCCGATGTCGTCGAAATCACCATGGTAATACTCTGCGCTTGCCGCGAAGGGCCCCCAGATGCTGGCCGCTTCCAGGCCCACGCCCCAGAAGCCATTGGCGGCAATGGCCGTATCGGAATCCACAATCCGGGCCCCTTCAGACACGCCGGGCCGGACGCGGAAACGATTGACTGTCTTGTTGGCGTAATGCTTGAAGCCGAACGCGGCGCCCAGGTGGACCAGCCGGTTCGTCGATTGATTGATGGGCAGCCAGGTCGCCCGCCCGGTAAAACCCCAGCCATCGTCGATTTTACGCTCACTGACGGAGTCCGTGCCCAGTTCCACAGCCACGCGGTCGCCGGCGCTGTCAGTGAAGGTATCGCTGTCCGCGGCATCGCCGCGTTGTCGCATCAGGTAGAAACCACCGGCAAGGGTGTGGTTCTTTCCGGCGCGCGCCAGGGTGATGCCGGGCGCCCGCCCGCCGATACCGATTGACTCTGAAGTGAATAAAGTAGCCGGTGTCGCGCGTTCGATAAAGGTGATGTATTTGGAACTGGTCAGCTCGTTGAGAGAGAAGGGCGCCTTGCGCTGGCCGATAGTGATGGATGCCGGTTTCCAGCCCCGGTACTTGATGTAGGCGTCTTCAATGGACATGCCGCTGTCATCGGCATCTTCCAGGTCGAACTGCAATTTCCAGTCCCAATGCTGCCAGGAGGTCCCGGACAGGTAAATTCGGGCGCGGCGGAACTGCTGTTCACTGCTCCCTACGTCGCTGGCGCCGTCATTGCCCACCAGGGTAACGTCATGCTGGCCGCGCCCACCGATACGGAACTTGTGCTCTTTGTCCTTGAATTCCAGTTTTCCCTTGGTCGTTATTCGGGGGAGAGTCTTGGCGGCCGCGTTGACTTCGGCCCCGGGCGCCGCTGCGGTTGTTTCTGCACCGGCCTTTTCCGCATCGGCAAGGGCCGCATTTCTTAATAACTCGTATTCCTGCGCGGTAATGCTGCCCTTGTCCCTGAGTATTTTTATCAGTTCCAGCATGGCGCCATTGGCTTCATAGGCCTGTGAGACCGGCATGGCCAAGCCGCCGGCCAGCGCCAATCCACACATGAACCTGATGATTGCTTTCCTGTTCACCTGCGTCATCCGCGGGTTTATTTTCATGGAAGTCCTTGTATGGCAGGTTCCTTGAGGGAGCGGGGAGGGTTTCAGAATAATTTGCGAACCGTTACCCCGAAGGTGTTTCTCAGTATCGTTCATTATCTTTCTCCGTTTTTGTTTCAGAATAATTTGCAAACCGTTTATTAGTCGAGGTATTATATTGCACTGCAACATGAAAAAAAGCAAAAAAATATCTTAAATTAATGTCCAGTCGAGATTTCCCTGTTATAACCGTGTTATTCAATAACGAAATCGGGTTAGCGGGTCCGGCCGCGGGGAACTGCTCGAACTGAGCCCAAGCAGATTAACCATTCAGGAGAGACAGCATCATGAAAAACAGACTCTTATTGTCCGCAAGTATCATCCTGGCGACACTCATGCCCGCCTCAGCGACGGCGATTGATTTAGACCCGGACCTGCCGGAATACAGCAAGGCCAGCGGGGTATCCGGGGACCTGATTAGCGTCGGTTCCGACACGCTGGCAAACCTGATGACCTTGTGGGCAGAGGAATTCAAAAAACTCTATCCCAATGTCAACGTGCAGATCCAGGCAGCCGGCTCTTCAACGGCGCCGCCGGCGTTGACGGAAGGGACTGCCAACTTCGGCCCCATGAGTCGCAAGATGAAAAACAAGGAGATCGCCGGCTTCGAAACAAAACATGGCTACAAGCCGACCCCGGTCGCCGTTGCCATTGATGCCCTGGCGGTCTACGTCCATAAGGATAATCCCATCGGCGGTATGACCATCCCGCAGGTGGATGCGATTTTCTCTGCCACCCGCAAATGTGGCTATCTTGAAGATGTTGCCCGTTGGGGTCAATTGGGCCTGACCGGGGGCTGGGGCAACCGGCCCATCCAGTTGTATGGCCGGAATTCGGTATCCGGCACTTATGGGTACTTCAAAAAGCAAGCCCTCTGCAAGGGCGATTACAAGAACAACGTCAATGAGCAGCCGGGGTCAGCCTCGGTTGTACAAGGTGTCACCAAGTCAATCAATGGCATCGGTTATTCCGGCATCGGTTACAAGACGTCCGGCGTTCGCGCCGTGCCACTGGCCAGGGAGGGTTCTGATTTTATCGAAGCGACCCCGGCTAATGCGATTGCCGGCGCCTATCCCCTGGCGCGGTTTCTGTATGTCTATGCCAACAAGGCGCCGAACAAGCCATTATCCCCCCTGGAACGTGAATTTATAAAAATGATAATGTCGAAGACAGGACAGGAAGTGGTCGTCAAGGATGGCTATATTCCGCTGCCCGCCCGGGTTGCCGGTGAACAGCTTGCCAAGGTCGGCGCCGTTGAGCTCGCCGGCGACTGATAATTTTCCCCTGGAAGACAGCCCTGTTCGCCGGCGATGTTCTTCCTGTTGTAAGAAGCGCCCCGCCTTTGCGGGGCATTTTTTTACAAAAGGGTTATAATCAATCTTTAACAAAACCGTCATATCTCACCCATAGACTGCTTTGCCATGGCTGCTGTAAATACAAAAAACACGGTGTCCCGGCTTCCTGATTTCAACTCTGTCGCAGCCCAAAGGTATCGCAATTATCGTCATCTCAAGGATGTTTTAATGCGCTATATGATGGCCTTGGGCGGCATCAGCGTCATCATCGCCATCGTGCTCATTGCTTTTTACCTGCTTTATGTGGTGCTGCCCATGTTCAAGCCGGCGCGTATTGAACAGGTGGCGAGCTACCCGCTCCCGGGCGGCGCAAGTACCGAAACTTTGTATTACGCCATGGAAGAACAACATGAAATCGGTCTGCGCGTCACGGCGGATGGCAGCGTGGTGTTTTTCAGGACGATGGACGGTAGCCTGGCGCGCCGGCAATTTCTGGCGGAAGAGACCCTGGCGAATTTCACGGCGTTTGCCGCCGGCGACCCGTCGCAACGCCTGCTTGCCGCCGGACTGGATGACGGCACGGCCCTGTTGGCCCTCCACGAATACCATGTGACCTATCCCAATGACGTGCGCGTCATTGCCCCCCGGATTGACTGGCCGCTGGGCAAGATACCTGTAAAGGTGGATGAATCAGGCAGGGCAATCACCATGATTGCGGCGCAGTCCGACCAGGATCAGACTACCATTGCCGCGCTCACGGAGGATTATCGCCTGTTGCTGGTCAACAGGGTTGAAGAGGAGTCATTTCTGGGTGACGAGGGTGAGGTCAAGATCACAAAAAGTGAAATTCCGGTCACGGACAAAGTCACTTACCTGTTGATGGACGTGGAGCACAGGGAGCTGTACGTTGCCGAGCGGGGCGGGATAATTTCTTATTACGATATCAGTGACAAGGCTGAGCCGAAATTGACGCAAAGGGTTCAAGCCGTTACAACGCCGACGGAAATCACCAGCCTGGCCTTTCTCAGCGGCGGCATATCAATTTTAGTGGGCGATTCCCATGGAAATATTACGCAGTGGTTTCCGGTGCGCGATGCGGAAAATAATTACACCCTGGAAAAAATACGCAGTTTTAACTCACAGTCCGCCCGGATAGTGGCGATTGCGCCGGAGTATTTCAGGAAAGGCTTCCTGGCAGTGGATGATGACGGCTATTCAGGCATCTATCACGCCACGGCGCACCGCACCGTGAAACTGGAAAAGCTCAGTGACAACAAGCCGACCCGGTTAGCCATTGCGCCGCGGGCGAATGCCGCGTTGGTGGAAAACAACGCCGGCATGTTGGAGTTCTGGCGCATAGACAATGAACACCCGGAAATATCCTGGTCGTCCATCTGGGGCAAGGTCTGGTATGAGAGCCGGGAGAGGCCCGAGTATATCTGGCAGTCCTCTTCCGCCAGCAGTGATTTCGAGCCGAAATTCAGCCTGACGCCACTGGTTTATGGCACCCTGAAAGCGGCCTTTTACGCCATGTTGTTTGCCGTGCCCATGGCTATCATGGGCGCCATATACACCGCCTATTTCATGTCTGCGAGGATGCGGGGCATCGTCAAGCCGACCATCGAGATCATGGAAGCCCTGCCCACGGTCATATTAGGCTTTCTTGCCGGCCTGTGGTTTGCGCCGTTTGTGGAACAGAACATGCCGGGCCTGTTTTTATGTCTCTTCCTGTTGCCGATCAGTATTATTATCGCAGCCTATGGTTGGAGCAGACTGCCGGACCCTGTTCGGCACAAAATTCCGGAAGGCTGGGAGGCTGCCCTGCTTTTACCCGTCATCATCGGCGCCGGCGTTATCTCATTTGGCCTGGGCCAGCCCCTGGAGCTCGCGTTATTCGCCGGCAACATGCCCATGTGGCTGACTGATGAATTAGGCATCACTTATGATCAGAGAAATTCCCTTGTAGTGGGACTCGCGATGGGCTTTGCCGTCATTCCCACTATTTTTTCCATCAGTGAAGATGCGGTTTATGGCGTGCCCAGGCACTTGACAACGAGCTCACTGGCCTTGGGCGCCACCCCCTGGCAGACTATGGTAAGAGTGGTACTGCTCACCGCCAGCCCGGGTATCTTCTCAGCGATCATGATAGGTCTGGGCCGGGCGGTAGGCGAGACCATGATCGTGCTCATGGCGACGGGGAATACACCCGTCATGGACCTGAATATCTTCGAGGGTTTTCGCGCCCTGTCCGCCAACATCGCCGTGGAAATGCCTGAATCCGAGGTAGGCAGCACCCACTATCGCATTTTATTCCTGGCCGGCTTGGTCCTGTTTCTGGCCACGTTCATGTTTAACACGGTAGCCGAGATCGTCAGGCAGAGATTACGGGTGAAATACAGTTCGTTATGAAGTGTGAAGTAAGAAGTGTGAGGTTTGAAGTTTCAGGCGGCAGGCCTGATATGAAAAAGACCAGCGAGGAGGCGTCCGGCGCAGTCCGCGCTGGCGACAAAGTGATGAATTATCGATAACTCATTGGCAGCAGAGAACTTTCCGTTGATGACGAGCGATTTGGTGAGATATGCGGATCAAGAACTGGTTTGACAGTGGCGAACCCTACATCTGGTTAAATGCCGGCGCGGTCAGCCTGTCCGTCATCATGGTGGCCGGCCTGATCATGTTGATCATGGCGCGCGGCCTCGGGCATTTCTGGCCGGCTGACATTGCCGCCTTTGATTATACAGACAGTGACGGCGCGGTAATTTCCCTGGCAGGTGAATTTGTCGATGATGAGTCCGTATCGCGGGCAAGATTGGCGGTCAAGGACAATCGTATCCCGGCAGACATGGAGATCATCAACCGCAGGCTGGTCAAGATCGGCAACCGGGATTATTTCGGCCTTGATTACCGCTGGGTCCTGGACGTGGCCATGAATAACCTGAGTTATCCGGCAACCATCATGGCGGTAGAGAGGCGGGAATGGGGAAATTTCTATGGTTATCTCAAAGCCATAAAAGAAAACGGCGAGGTGGTCAACGTTGCCCCCGGTTGGGAGGTGTTTCAGCGATACATTTCCGCGAGCGCAGCGATATCAGAGGAAATACATCACATTGAAAAAGACCTGATAGGGGCGGTCAACTATAAAATGGAGCGTCTGCGGCTCACGGAAAAAGGTCTGGCGCTGAAAAACGAACCGGCCGAAAGCCCTGCTTACCGGGACATTGAAAGTCAGCGCGTCGCCTTGCAGGGAGAATACGATGGATTCACCGACCGCCTCGCGGGGTTGTATGAAAAACTGGACAGGGCATCGTTTATAGCCCTGCTCGCCGATGGCCAGGAAGCAGAGATCCGCTTTGCCAAGGTAGTCCGGGCCTATCGACCCAATGCTATGGGCGTTACGGATAAAATCATATTTTATTTCGAGAAGCTGTGGGAGTTTGTGTCGGATGATCCCAGGGAGGCCAATACCGAGGGCGGCATTTTTCCGGCTATTTTCGGCACTATCCTGATGGTGATGATCATGGCCGTGTTGGTGACGCCTTTTGGCGTCGTGGCTGCGATATACCTGCGGGAATACGCCAGGCAAGGGCCGTTGACCAGGCTGATACGCATTGCGGTCAATAACCTGGCTGGCGTGCCCTCTGTTGTCTACGGGGTATTCGGATTGGGCTTTTTCGTTTATTTTTTAGGCGGTACCATTGACGAACTGTTTTTTGTCGAGTCATTGCCGGCGCCCACCTTCGGCACGCCGGGCATCATGTGGGCGTCATTAACGCTGGCCATATTAACTGTACCGGTGGTTATCGTCTCTACCGAGGAGGGTCTGGCGCGGGTGCCGCGGGCGGTCCGCGAGGGCAGCCTGGCTTTAGGCGCGACCAAGGCTGAGACCTTGTGGCGCACTGTCCTGCCCATGACTGCTTCAGCCATGATGACGGGCCTGATTCTCGCGGTTGCCCGGGCTGCCGGCGAGGTGGCGCCTTTGATGTTGGTCGGGGTGGTCAAGCTGGCCCCGTCAATGCCGTTGGACGGAAACTTTCCGTTTCTGCACCTGGACAGGAAGTTCATGCATTTGGGCTTTCACATCTATGACGTGGGTTTTCAAAGTCCGAACGTGGAAGCCGCCCGCCCGCTGGTTTATGCGACGGCCTTTTTATTGGTCTTGATAATTATTTGTTTAAACCTGACGGCGATTAAAATTCGTAATACCCTGAGGGAGAAGTATCGTGCAGCAGAACAGAACTAGCGGGGCTGAAGAACGCGTGAGCGACGAAATACAAGAAGCCGGAGACAAACAGGCGGTCCCCGGGAAATCCCGTGGGGGCGCGCACGCCTTGGACATGGGTTCACTGATAAGCCACACCTCAAAACCGACTCTTGAAAATGAAACCCCCTGCGTGCATATCAATGGACTCCACTTGTACTATGGTGAAAAACAAGCCCTCAAGGACATCACCATGACGATCCCTGAGAAAAAGGTCACGGCATTTATCGGTCCCAGTGGCTGTGGCAAGTCCACCCTGTTGCGTTGTTTTAACCGCATGAACGATCTTATCGATATAGTTCGGACCGAGGGCGAGATTAAAATCAACGGCGAAGATATATTTCACAAGTCGGTGAACGTGGCTGAATTGAGAAGACGAGTTGGCATGGTCTTCCAGAAACCAAACCCCTTTCCCAAATCCATTTACGAAAACGTGGCCTACGGACTTCGGATCCAGGGTGTCAATGACCGGCAAACGCTGGATGCCGTAGTGGAGCAGTCCCTGAAGAGCGCGGCCCTTTGGGATGAAGTCAAGGACCGGCTCGATGATAATGCGCTTGGACTTTCCGGCGGGCAGGGCCAACGTCTGGTTATCGCCAGGGCAATCGCTATCGAACCCAGGATATTGCTGTTGGATGAGCCCTGTTCCGCCCTGGACCCCATATCGACGCTGAAAGTCGAAGAGCTTATTTATGAGCTCAAGAATAACTACACGATTGTGATAGTAACCCACAATATGCAGCAGGCCGCCAGGGTGTCGGATTATACGGCTTACATGTACCTCGGGGAGTTAATCGAGTTCAGCGATACCAACACCTTGTTCACCAACCCGCGGGAAAAAATGACCGAAGCCTACATAACCGGCCGGTATGGCTGATAAATAAAGAGGATTTGCCATGAGCAACGTTCCACAACATATTTCCAAACAGTTTGATAATGAGCTCGAGGAGATTCGCTCCGATGTCTTGAACATGGGGAGGTTGGCGGAACAGCAGTTTGCCGACGCTTTGCGGGCGCTGATTGAATTCAATGTCCCGCTGGCGGAAGCAGTGCTGGAAAATGAGTTCAAGTTGAATGCCTGCGAGGTGTCCATCGATGAGGCATGTGTCACGCTCCTGGCCCGCCGTCAGCCGGCCGCCAGCGACTTGCGCCTTATCATGGCGGTGATCAAGACCATTACCGACCTGGAACGCATTGGCGATGAGGCGCAGAAGATCGCCAAGATGGCGATTAACCTGGCAGAAAAGTCCGGGCCCAAATCCTATTATATCGGGATTAACGCCATGGGTAACTTCGTCAGGCATATGGTCCACGATGCGCTTAATGCGTTCGCCCAGGTGGACAGCCAGGAAGCGTTGGTCACGGCCGGCAAGGAACCTGAGTCCGATGAGCAGTACGGCGCCGTGCTTCGGCAACTTGTTACCTACATGATGGAAGACCCGCGCAGCATTACCAGCGCGATCGACGCCATCTGGGTGGCGCGGGCGCTGGAACGCATCGCCGATCACGCTCGCAACATCTGCGAGTATATTATATACTTCGTCGAAGGCAAGGACGTGCGTCATATCAGCATTGAGCAGATGGAGGAAGAAGTAAAAAAACAATAAGCCCGCTTCCGCCGCAGCATCGGCCGGCCAACAAGTGTTTGTTAATGCGTGGATACGATAAATACTGGTAATCCTGAATTTTACATCAATCGCGAATTAAGCTTGCTGGAGTTTAATCGTCGCGTTATCGCCCAGGCCGAGGACAAATCCCTGCCGCTGTTGGAACGGCTGAAATTTCTCTGCATAGCCAGCACCAACCTGGATGAATTTTTTGAAATTCGGGTAGCCGGCCTCAAGCAACAGGTGAAATACGGCGCCGTTCAAACCGGGCCGGATAACCTGAGTCCGGTAGAGACGCTGAAACAGATAGGCGTCCTGGCGCACGAGCTGGTCGATATTCAATATAGCGTCCTGAATGACGTCATCACGCCGGAGCTGGCAAAGGCCAGGATACACGTGCTGCGCCGAACCACCTGGAAACCGACCGTTTCCAGGTGGGTAAAACGCTATTTCAACAGTAATGTCTTGCCGGTGCTGAGCCCCATCGGGCTTGACCCCGCTCACCCATTTCCCCGGGTGCTGAACAAGAATCTCTATTTCATCGTCTCATTGGAGGGCAAGGATGCTTTTGGCCGGGAAAGCCGTCTTTCCATAGTCCAGGCGCCCCGGTCATTGCCGAGGGTGGTGCACGCGCCGGAAGAAGTCAGCAAGGGGAAATGGGATTTCGTGCTGTTGTCGTCCATCATCCACGCCCACGTAGATGACCTGTTTCCCGGCATGAAGGCCACCGGCTGCTACCAGTTCAAGGTGACCCGGAACAGTGACCTGTTCGTCGATGACGAAGAGATCGACGATTTATTGCGGGCCCTTGAAGGGGAGTTGCCGTCGAGAAGATTCAATGACGCGGTCAGGTTAGAGGTGGCGGATAACTGCCCCGATGAGTTGATCGCATTTCTGCTACAGCGCTTCGAGCTGGGGGAAGATGATCTCTACAAGGTTAAGGGCCCGGTCAACCTGAACCGGTTAATGGCCATTTATGACCTGGTGGATAAGCCTGAGCTGACCTTTGCCGGGTTTACCCCGGACCTGCCGCCGAGGCTGCAAAAGAACGCCAGTATTTTCGATACTTTGAGGAATGGGGATATTTTATTGCATCATCCGTTTCAGTCTTTTGCTCCGGTCATTGATTTTGTCCGGCAGGCAGCCAATGATCCGAACGTCCTGTCAATCAAACAAACACTGTACCGCAGTGATGATGATTCCGCGCTCGTCGAGGCGTTGAAAGACGCGGCCCGGGCCGGCAAGGAGGTAACCGTAGTGGTTGAACTGCGCGCCCGTTTTGAAGAGGAGGCGAATATAGAACTGGCCAATGAATTACAGAAACTCGGGGCCCACGTCGTCTACGGGGTTGTTGGCTACAAGACCCATGCAAAAATGGTGATGGTCGTCCGCCGGGAAGGCCGGGCCTTACGCAGGTACGTGCATTTGGGAACGGGGAATTACCATGCCCGTACCGCCAGGCTCTACACGGATTATGGGTTGTTGACCTGTGACAAGGCCATAGCTGAAGACGTAAGCAAACTTTTTTTGCAGTTAACCGGTCTTGGGCGGGCCTCAAAGTTGAAGAAGCTGCTGCAATCCCCCTTTACCCTGCACAAGTCCCTGCTGGCTTTCATTGAACGGGAGGCCGCTAACGCCAAGGCGGGCAAGGAAGCGCGCCTCATCGCTAAAATGAATGCCCTGGTGGACCCGGAAATTATCCGGGCATTGTATAAAGCATCCGGGGACGGCGTGCGAATCGACCTGATCATCCGGGGCGTTTGTTGTCTGCGTCCGGGTATAAAAGGCCTGTCGGAAAACATTCATGTACGCTCCATCGTGGGGCGGTTCCTGGAACATACGCGGGTATTTTATTTCCTGAACGGGGGAGATGAACTCGTCTTCTGCTCATCCGCCGACTGGATGCCGCGCAACCTGCATCATCGGGTGGAAGCCTGCTTCCCCATCGAGGAAAAACGTCCCAAGGACCAGATCATCAAACTCGGGTTATTGAATTACCTGTCTGATAATACCCAGGCCTGGATCTTGCAGGAGGACGGCGCCTACAGGAAGGCCCGTCCGGGCAACTACAAATCCAGGAGCGCGCAGCAGCAACTGTTAGATAATTACTGTCAATAAAAAAGCGCCGCCTACGCTGCCGACTGTCGCAGCCGTTCCTGTGCCAGGTTGTAGCTCGCCTGCCGGCGCATCCAGAACTCGGCATTGCTCCAGCCGATGCGCTCCAGCGCCATGGCCATCGCCGGTGAGATGTCGGCGCGCCCGTTCAGCAACCGCGAAAGATCCCCGCGCGGGATACCCAGACGCCTCGCGCACTCTGTCACCGTCCAGCCTGTCGCCTCCAGGCTGTCCCGAATGCTCTCGCCCGGATGCGGGGGGTCGTACATCGTCGTCATTGCTTGTTCTCCTTTCAGTGATAGTCAATCAGGTCCACGCCTGCCGCCGCGTCCCCAACGAAATGGAAGACGATGCGCCAGTTGCCGGACACGCGCACACTCCATTGCCCACGTCGAGCGCCCTTGAGTGGATGCAGCCGGTAACCGGGCCGGTTCATGTCGCCGGGGCGTCGTGCATCCGCCAAGTCCGCGAGGACGAGCCGGATGCGCGCCACATGGGCGGGATTCAGCCGCCGCGCGTCACCGCGTTCGAACAATTCCCGAAGTCCCTTATGCGCAAAGTCCATTAAGACCTATTGTAACCTGTCCGGCTTGCTTCCTGTCAACGAGAATCGCAAGACATTCGGCATGAAAGTTCAAAACCGGAAATGACCCTGACGCTGGAAACACTGTCCTTTAAATCATAATGGATACGTACTATACTTGGCCGTTCAAGCAGGTCTGAGGAGCGTTGCGATGGGGCCGACCCCACCAGGCTCAGGCCTGATCCAATTCACAACGGCGCTCGCTTGAACTGTTTTTTAAGGAGAACAAGATGAGCGTTGCAATCCAGTCCATATTTTCAGATTTTCATGTCGCCGACATCTCCCTGGCCGAATGGGGTCATAAAGAAATCCGCATAGCCGAAACCGAGATGCCGGGTCTGGTTTCGGTGCGTGAGGAGTTCGCCGAAGAACAGCCCCTGCGGGGCGCGCGTATCGCCGGCTCCCTGCACATGACCATCCAGACGGCGGTATTGATTGAAACACTGGTCGCCTTGGGCGCAGAGGTCAGGTGGGCGTCCTGCAATATATTTTCCACCCAGGACCACGCGGCGGCAGCCGTTGCCGACCAGGGTATTCCAGTGTTTGCCCATAAGGGGGAAACACTGGAGGAGTACTGGGAATATACACACAGGATCATGGAATGGCCGGATGGCGGCGCGCCCAACATGATTTTAGATGATGGCGGTGATGCAACGTTGCTAATTACCCTGGGCGCCAAGGCGGAACAGGACTTGTCGCTTGTCGATGCCCCGACCAGTGAAGAAGAGAAATTTCTGTTTGCCGCCATTAAAAAACGGCTGGGGTCGAACAAGGGCTGGTACACGAAAATCCGGGATAATATTATCGGCGTCACGGAAGAAACCACCACGGGCGTGAATCGTCTCTACCAGATGAAACAGAACGACGCCCTGCCGTTTCCCGTGATCAACGTGAATGACTCGGTGACCAAGTCCAAGTTTGATAATTTATACGGCTGTCGCGAATCATTAGTCGATGGGATTAAACGCGCCACCGACGTCATGGTTGCCGGGAAGATTGCCGTAGTGCTCGGTTATGGCGACGTGGGCAAAGGCTGCGCGCAATCGCTGCGCGGGCTCGGCGCCACGGTTTGTGTCACTGAAGTCGACCCGATCTGCGCCTTGCAGGCCGCGATGGAAGGTTACCGGGTAGTCAGGATGGATGATGTTTGCAGTGAAGCGGATATCTTTGTCACTGCAACCGGCAATTATCACGTGATCACCCGCGAACACCTGCTCGCCATGAAAGATCAAGCCATAGTTTGCAACATCGGCCATTTTGATAACGAAATCGACGTGGCCGGTTTGCAAGATTACCAGTGGGAGGAAATCAAACCCCAGGTAGACCACGTTATTTTTCCTGGTGGCAAGCGTATCATCCTGTTGGCCAGGGGGCGTCTGGTGAACCTGGGCTGCGCCACCGGGCATCCCAGCTTTGTCATGTCCAATTCGTTCACCAACCAGGTATTGGCGCAGATTGAGTTATATCGTCACCGGGATAGTTATCAGGAGGACGTGTACGTGTTGCCGAAACACCTGGATGAAAAAGTAGCCCGGTTGCACCTCGAACGTATCGGCGCGCAGCTTACCGCCTTGACCGAACAACAGGCGGCCTATACAGGAATCGATGCGCGCGGCCCCTATAAACCTGAGCATTATCGCTATTGAGCGGCGGTCGCCTGTTCTCCGGCGCGATCTATATCCACTGGCGCGCTATCCGGGTTGATTAATGAAGCGGTCGCTACGGGATTCCCTCAAACTCAGTTTCGAGTTTTTCCCGCCGCGAACGGTCGCTGCAGAGAAAAAACTGCATGGGACTGTCGAGCGGTTAAAGCTGTTGCAACCGGATTATTTTTCAGTGACCTTCGGCGCCGGTGGCAGCACCCGCGAAAAAACCTTTGAAACGGCAATGGCCATAAGGGATATGACCGGGATGGATGCCGCGCCACATCTCTCTTGCAGCGGCTCTTCCCTGGCTGCGCTTAAGGAGGTGATACAGGATTATAAAAATAACGGCTTCGACCACTTGGTGGCGTTGCGTGGAGACATACCCTCCGGCTCCGTTGGCGGCGGCGCCCTGCGTTACGCCAGCGAACTGGTTGAATTAATCCGCAGGGAGACCGGTGATCATTTTCATATCGAGGTGGCCTGCTACCCGGAATTTCACCCACAGGCCGAAAGCGCCGAAAAAGACCTGGAAAATTTCAGGAGAAAAGTGGCTGCCGGCGCAAACAGCGCAATCACCCAATACTTCTACAATGCCGATGCCTACTTCCGGTTTACAGAAAGCTGTGCCGCGATCGGGATTGATATTCCCATCATCCCCGGCATTATGCCCATTACGAATCGCACGCAACTGGCAAGGTTCTCACACGCGTGCGGCGCTGAAATACCGAGATGGATTTTGCAACGCCTGTATGACTTTGGCGACGATATGACTGCCCTTCGCAGTTTCGGCATCGACGTCACCGCGAAATTGTGCGAGCGACTGCTGGAAGCCGGCGCCCCCGGTTTGCACGTCTATACGATGAATCAACATGCGGCGTCCGAAGCGATTTGGGCTGAGCTCGGTTTGCTCCAATGACTCATCAACAGGCATCGGTTTCCGTTTTATTTGTTTGCATGGGAAATATCTGCCGGTCGCCGGCCGGGGAAGGGGTGTTCCGGCAGCACGTCGAACGGGAAGGCGATGGGGACAAATTTCACATCGATTCCGCCGGTACCATCGCTTACCACAGTGGCGACCCCGCCGACCGCCGCATGCGCGAGGCTGCGGCGAGACGGGGTTACACGCTGGACTCCATCGCCCGTCAGGTAACGCGCGAGGACCTGGACGAGTTCGACCTGATCGTCGCCATGGACCAGGATAATTTACGAGACCTGGAACAGCTTGCCGGCGGGCCTCGTCCCAATCTCCGGCTGCTTGGCTCCTTTCTGCCGGAATACGACGGCCACCCCAAGGACGCCCCACAGGTACCAGATCCCTACTATGGCGGGCCGCGGGGCTTTGAGGAAGTACTTGACATGATAGAACGCGCCTGCCCCGGCCTGTTTTCCGCTTGCCGGGAAATATCGCGTTTTTCCGTTCCATGAGCCAGCCCGGGCGCAGTCACTCCAAAACAGCCCCAAACTCTCTTTCAGTCCGGTCAGCGCGAATGGCTGGCTTGAAGAAGGTTGATCTTGCCGCTTCCGATGAACTGGGGTCGGAGTACAGACATTCCCCGGCGAAACCATGACCAGCGCGCTCCCCGGCGGCCTGTATCGGCGGATTTGCCGGGCTTCCCGATAGTTGGGGTCAAGGTAAAAACAAGGTTTGTCTGCCGGATTCCCGCTGACGCGGGAACTGCTGGATTCTTGACAACGAGTTAATGAATACATATTGTATCAGGCGACCACTGATACCGGGTTTTGATAAGCGCGTGGCGATAATAAGACTGAGTAAAATTCTGTTTGTGATTGCGGCGGCGGTTCTTGCCGGCCTCACGGGTGTGAACAACATCATCGACTACGGCGCCAATTTTACTTTCGTCCAGCATGTATTGATGATGGATACCGTCTTCCCGGACAATCCACTCATATGGCGCGCTGTTGAAACACCCTGGATCCATCACCTGGTCTACTGGTTGATCATCCTCGCTGAACTTGTCATCGGGGCGCTGGGAATTTGGGGGGCGGTTGACCTGTGGCAGGCTCGACGCGATGCAACGCTGTTCAATCAACGAAAAACAAAAGCGATCGGCGCGCTGCTTCTGGCCATCATGCTCTGGTTCGTCGGTTTCCTGATAATAGGAGGCGAGTGGTTTTTAATGTGGCAATCCGAAGATTGGAACGCCCAGCAGGCTGCCTTCCGTCATGTTGTGCCGTTTTTGACAGGCTTGATCTTCGTCTCGTCAAGGGACCAAGACGACTGAGCCCCATCATGGAGATGAAGCGTCGAAATTGAGCGTTGGTGACTAAGGTGGCAGGATTTCTCGGGTCACGCCTGTGCGAACGGAGGTCATTTTCATGCCAATTCCGGCTTTACATACCCTTGTCAGCCCCCCTCCGATATTCAGGGCATTCTTGAAGTGATCCGGTTCCAACATCCGGCCTCGCTGCTGCGCCGGGCCGAGTCGTTCCAGGCCACGTTGATCGCAATCGCGTTCTGGACATTGGCGGTCATCACCCTGACCAACCTGAGGTATCTGCATCTTTGGGGGCTGCCGTCGGTCGAGGTGGTCATTGCACGGGTGACCATTGTCTGCTGTGTCCTCTTGTTGGGCCTGGTTGGCGCCCGCCGCCTGATCGCCTGCCGAAAGTCCGGTTCACTCGCCCCCATCCGGGGGGCGCTTGGCGGAACGCCCGGCCTGTTGTTGTTCGCGGCGGTGGCATCCTATCTGGCGATTGGCGCGGCCGTGCTGGGCGTCGAGGCAATCTCGCAACCCGAAACGGCTGGGAGCTTGAAGTATCGAGTCCTCCAATTCGGCGTACTCGTGGCGGCCGCGGTCGGCGGCCGGGCGGCGCTGGAGGGAATCGGGGCCGACCGGTTGTTGCAGGGCGTGCTTGTCGTGCTGATTTTGAGTTGCGTCATCATTTTAGCTTCGCCGGTCCTGCGTGATCTCGATATCCTGCCGCCCTACAGAATTCCGTTTCGCCTGACCGGCGCCTTCGTCAATCCCAACGATGCCGGCTTGGCCGCCTGCATGACAGTGGCGTTGGCCGTGGCGTTGTTGACCAACGGCGGGCCGCGCACGCTCGGCTGGCTGGGCCTGGCCGCCGGCGTCGCCGCAAGTCTGGCGACAGCGTCCCGAACGGCGCTCGTCGTACTCGGCGCCGTCGCGGTCGTGTTTCTGTTGATCAGCGTCCGCAGCAAACCGAGGCCATTCGTCCTGGCTTTAGCGGCCACAGGATTGATCGGAATTGCAGGATTCATCGGTGTTGGGGGTTTCTCCGGAAGTTTTTCCAAGTGGTCGGAGTTGCGGTTCATTCCCGCCGCTACGTATGAGGGGAACCTGTTCTGCGATCCTTCGCCGACCGACAATCCTGGCGCGGACTGCGCCGTCCTGCTGGCAAAAAGGGATATCCTGGCCGGGGACATTGTTTTGAATTGGAGTAGCGTCGTGCCCGTGAACTACTGGCAAGGCGTGACGGTAGCCGGCTCGGAGGGGCGCGTCACCGGGCTGAATTTGGCGGGACTGGGATTGAACGGTCGCATCCCCGCGGAGCTTGGTCGCCTGGATCGCCTCGTTTCGCTGTCCCTTCAACGAAATCAGCTCACCGGTCGCATTCCGCCGGAGTTGGGCAACCTGGCGCGACTCGAGTATCTGAATCTGAGCCACAATGCCTTGACAGGGGGCATTCCGCCGGAACTGGCGAAGCTCAAGAATCTCAAGGAGCTATGGCTGAAATACAACCGCTTGACCGGCGCTGTCCCGGTCGCTCTCGGGGAGCTCGGCCTGTCCCTTCTGCGTCTCTCGGGCAACGATTTCGACTCCATTCCTCCCGAACTCACCGCTGTCGCCGACCACGATCTGGCTTATATGTGCGTCTCTACGCCGTTGCCGCCAATGAGTCCGGCGCTGTCCGACGACTGCAAGGCACTGCTGGCGGTGAAGGAGACGCTGGCCGGCAACGCATCGCTCAACTGGCATGCGGCGGTCCCGGTCGGTTTGTGGCAAGGCGTGACGGTGGCCGGCTCGGAGGGGCGCGTCACCGGGCTGAATTTGGCGGGACTGGGATTGAACGGTCGCATCCCCGCGGAGCTTGGTCGCCTGGATCGCCTCGTTTCGCTGTCCCTTCAACGAAATCAGCTCACCGGTCGCATTCCGCCGGAGTTGGGCAACCTGGCCCGACTCGAGTATCTGAATCTGAGCCACAATGCCTTGACAGGGGGCATTCCGCCGGAACTGGCGAAGTTCAAGAATCTCAAGGAGCTATGGCTGAAACACAACCGCTTGACCGGCGCTGTCCCGGTCGCTCTCGGGGAGCTCGGCCTGTCCCTTCTGCGTCTCTCGGGCAACGATTTCGACTCCATTCCTCCCGAACTCACCGCTGCCGCCGACCACGATCTGGCTTATACACGCGTCTCTACGCCGTTGCCGCCAATGAGTCCGGCGCTGTCCGACGACTGCAAGGCGTTGCTGGCGGTGAAGGAGACGCTGGCCGGCAACGCATCGCTCAACTGGCATGCGGCGGTCCCGGTCGGTTTGTGGCAGGGCGTGACGATGGCCGGCCCGGAGGGGCGCGTCACCGGGCTGAATTTGGCGGGACTGAGATTGAACGGTCGCATTCCGCCGGAGCTGGGCAACCTGGCGCGACTTGAGTATCTGAACCTGAGTCACAACACCTTGACAGGGGGCATTCCGCCGGAACTGGGAAAACTGACCGGCTTGAGAACGCTCATGCTTGCCGGCAACGCTCTGACCGGCGCCATCCCGCCCGAGATCGCCAACCTGCCGAATCTCGGGCAACTATGGCTGGCCGACAACCATCTCACCGGTTCCTTCGCGTCTGCATTGACCGGAATCAAGCATCTCTCCCTTGCCGTCGCCGGCAACGATTTTCACGGCTGCCTGCCGTGGGGGTTGCGCCACCTCCACCTGCACAGCCACGATATAGATGACGACCTCATCTGCGATGCCTTGGCGATAGATAGACTGCTGCTTTGGAGACTGGGTTTCGAGAAGGCCCTGGAGTCGCTCGTCTTCGGTCATGGCCTTGGGGCGCTGGCGCACATGGACGGGGCTCCCATCGGAATTGACGGCAGGCCGCTGGGCGCTCACAACTTGTACCTGGCCTTGCTGGGCGAGGCGGGCATCGTCCCCCTGCTGCTATTCGTGTCTGCCATTGTCCTGCTGCTGCGCGCGCAGTGGGGCGCGCCCAAGTCGCTTGCCCGGGATGCGACCATAGCCTGGGTCATTGTCATCGCCCTGTACTCCATGAGCTTCCAGCACCTGCTCGTGATCAGCGCGTTCATGTTTCTCGCCGGGTTGAGCGTCGCGACAGGAGCGCCGCCCATCGACGGTGACTGCCACGTCGTGGAGACGTGACCGGTGACCGACGGCAGACTCCATATCGGGTTCGTACTGCCCAGCCTGGGCGGGGGTGGGGCGGAGCGCAGTATTCTCTGCTTGGCGCAGTCGCTCATCGAGCGCGGACACCGGGCGGACCTGGCGCTCCCCCGGTTTGCGGGAGACTATCGGACCGTAATTCCCCGTGGAATGCGATTGTACCGGGGACGGCTTCCTCATACCGACAGGACGTTCTTGCGGGAAGTCCAACAGTCGGGCGCAAGAGTAACGGCGCTTGGCGTAAACCCGTTCGCGGTCGCCTGGATCGGGCTGGTTCTTGGCCGCAAGCGCCTTGGCGTACGGGTCCGGCGCAAGCGCTCTCTTTATGCTTCCGTCCACATTCTGAACCATTACCTCCGCAGTGCGCGTCCCCATGTGCTGGTATCGGCGCTGCCGGGCGCCGACGCCGCCGCGGTCTGCGCCGCAAAGTTGACGGACCAAGCTGTTCCGGTGGTGGTCACGGTACGCAACAACGTCGAGAGGGAATACACCGAAGCTTGGCTGGAAGCGTCCCGGACGCTCTATCCGCTGGCCGATGCGGTGGTAGCGGTGTCCAGGGGCGTAGGCGAGTCCGTGCGGCGATCGTTAGGGGTGGACGCCGGGCGCGTTAGCGCCATCTACAACCCCATTCCCGCCGACAGCATACGGCGACTGGCGCAGGAGGAAGTCACGCACCCCTGGTTTGCGGACGGCGCGCCGCCGGTGGTCCTGAGCGTCGGGCGCGAGGCGGCGCAGAAGGACTACCCCACCCTGGTAGAGGCGTTCGGACTGGCAAGGCGCGAGGTGGACGCGCGGTTGGTCATGCTTGGCCGGCTTTCCGCGCCCTACCGGACGAGGCTCAAGTCCCTGGCGCGGGGTCTTGGCGTGGAGGGAGACCTCGGCTTTGTGGACTTCGACGAGAACCCGTACCGCTACATGCGCCGCGCGGGGCTGCTCGCGCTCTCCTCACGCTGGGAGGGTCTGCCGACGGTGGTCCTCGAAGCGCTGGCTTGCGGCACACCGGTGGTCAGTACCGACGCGCCCTACGGTCCACGGGAAATCCTCGGGGGTTGGGGTGACCTGCCGCCGGTGGGCGATGCGCCGGCGCTGGCGCGGGCGCTGGTCGCGACGCTGCGCGGCGCGCGGCCGACGGCGGCGGCGCTACGGGCGCGCGCTGCCGACTTCTCACCCGACAAGGCCGCCGATGCCTATGTCGCGCTGTTCGAGAAGCTGGTGAGGGCACGCGCGCGGTGAGGGCGGACAAATTTCATGTCGGCTTCCTGCTGACCGGCCTGGACGGCGGCGGCGCGGAGCGCGCCATTCTGAACTTGGCGACGGCGCTCATTGCGCGCGGACACCGGGCGGACCTGGCGCTCCCCCGGTTCGCGGGAGACTACCGGGCCGCGATCCCCGGCGGAATGCGTGTCTATCGGGCGCGGATTCCCGGCGCCGACAGGGAGCTCCTGCGGGCGGCGCAGCGCGCGGGAGTCCAAGTGGAAGTGATGAGCGTCAACCCCATCGGGGTCGCGCGGAGTTGGCTGGTTCTCAGTCGGAAGTACCCCAGGATATCCGTGCTACGCGGCAGCGGCATGCGCTCCATCTATCCCTACGCCCATTTTCTGGCGCAGTACATTCGCGAAGTACGCCCCCATGTGCTGGTGTCGGCGCTGCCGGGCGCCGACGCCGTCGCGGTCTGCGCCGCAGAGTTGACGGATCGGGCTGTGCCGGTGGTGGTCACGGTGCATGCCAACGTCAGCGCGGATTATGCGCCGGAATGGCTGGCCGCGTCCCGGACGCTCTATCCGTTGGCCGATGCGGTGGTGGCGGTGTCCAGGGGCGTGGCTGAGGTCGTGCGGCGATCGTTGGGGGTGGACGCCGAACGCGTTAGCGCCATCTACAACCCCATTCCTGCCGACAGTATACGGCGACTGGCGCAAGAGGAAGTCACGCATCCCTGGTTTGAGGACGGCGCGCCGCCGGTGGTCCTGAGCGTCGGGCGCGAGGCGGCGCCGAAGGATCACCCCACCCTGGTAGAGGCGTTCGGACTGGCGAGGCGCGAGGTGGACGCGCGGTTGGTCATGCTTGGCCGGCTTTCCGCGCCCTACCGGACAAGGCTCAAGTCCCTGGCGCGGGGTCTTGGCGTGGAGGGAGACCTCGGCTTTGTGGACTTCGACGAGAACCCGTACCGCTACATGCGGCGCGCGGGGTTGCTCGCGCTCTCCTCGCGCTGGGAGGGTCTGCCGACGGTGATCCTCGAGGCGCTGGCATGCGGCACACCGGTGGTCAGTACCGACGCGCCCTACGGTCCACGGGAAATCCTCGGGGGTTGGGGTGACCTGCCGCCGGTGGGCGATGCGCCGGCGCTGGCGCGGGCGCTGGTCGCGACGCTACGCGGCGCGCGGCCGACGGCGGCCGCGCTACGGGCGCGCGCCGCCGACTTCTCACCCGAGAAGGCCGCCGCCGCCTATGTCGCGCTGTTCAAGAAGCTGGTGAGGGCGCGCGCGCAATGAGATCGGACAAATTTCATGCCGGCTTCCTGCTGACCGGCCTGAACGGCGGCGGGGCAGAGCGCAATATTCTCCGCCTGGCGCAGTCGCTCATCGAGCGCGGGCACCGGGCGGACCTGGTGATCCCCCGGTTCGCGGGAGACTACCGGGCCGCGATCCCCGGCGGAATGCGCGTCTATCGGGCGCGGATTCCCGGCGCCGACAGGGAGCTCCTGCGGGCGGCGCAGCGCGCGGGAGTCCAAGTGGAAGTGATGAGCGTCAACCCCATCGGGGTCGCGCGGAGTTGGCTGGTTCTCAGTCGGAAGTACCCCAGGATACCCGTGCTACGCGACAGCAGCATGCGCTCCATCTATCCCTACGCCCATTTTCTGGCGCAGTACATTCGCGAAGTACGCCCCCATGTGCTGGTGGCGGCGCTGCCGGGCGCCTCCGCCGTCGCGGTCTGCGCCGCAGAGTTGACGGATCGGGCTGTGCCGGTGGTGGTTACGGTGCGCGTCAACGTCACCGCGGACCATGCGCCGGAATGGCTGGAAGCGATCCGGACGCTCTATCCGCTGGCCGACGCGGTGGTGGCGGTGTCCAGGGGCGTGGCCGAGGTCGTGCGGCGATCGTTAGGGGTGGACGCCGAACGCGTTAGCGCCATCTACAACCCCATTCCCGCCGACAGCATACGGCGGCTGGCGCAGGAGGAAGTCACGCACTCCTGGTTCGCGGCTGGCGCGCCGCCGGTGGTCCTGAGCGTCGGGCGCGAGGCGCCGCAGAAGGATCACCCTACCCTGGTGGAGGCGTTCGGACTGGCGAGGCGCGAGGTGGACGCGCGGTTGGTCATGCTTGGCCGGCTTTCCGCGCCCTACCGGACAAGGCTCAAGTCCCTGGCGCGGGGTCTTGGCGTGGAGGGAGACCTCGGCTTCGTAGACTTTGACGAGAACCCGTACCGCTACATGCGCCGCGCGGGGCTGCTCGCGCTCTCCTCGCGCTGGGAGGGTCTGCCGACGGTGATCCTCGAGGCGCTGGCCTGCGGCACACCGGTGGTCAGCGCCGACGCGCCCTACGGTCCACGGGAGATCCTCGGGGGTTGGGGCGACCTGCCGCCGGTGGGCGATGCGCCGGCGCTGGCGCGGGCCCTGGTCGCGACGCTACGGGGCGAGAGGCCGCCGCCGGCCGCGCTACGGGCACGCGCCGCCGACTTCTCACCCGACAAGGCCGCCGCCGCCTATGTCGCGCTGTTCGAGAAGCTGGTACGACGTTAGAGCTGTCGAAGCCATGACACCGGAAGAGTCAAACAGGCCACTCGGTCCGCGCACGACCGGCGGACAGGATACAGTCATCGTGTTCGCAACCCAGGTTGGCATGGTCATCTTCGGCCTCGCGATCCAGAGTCTCCTGGCCTACACGCTGTTGCCGGAAGGCCGCGGCAGCTTTGCCCTGTGCGTCGTATTCGCAAGTATTCTCGGCGTGCTCTTCACGCCCGGGGCGCAACAGGGCGCGCAATATTTCATCATGACGAAGCAGGCGACTATTTCGGAAGGCGTCGGCGCCGCCCTGGCGATCTGCCTCGTCGGCGGGGCCTTGGCGATCGCGCTGGCGGTCCCGTTCATCCACAGCGATATCGCCTTCTTTCACAAGGCAGAGACGCGCTCGTTTTACCTGGCGCTTGTCCTGATGCCTGTCATGGCGTTCTCAGGGGCCATGGAGTATCAACTCGCCGGACTCCGACGCTTCGGGCATCTCGCGGTGTTCGCCCTGGCGCATGCCGCCTTGAACATCCTCGTTCTGCTGGTCCTCGTCTGGGTCGGGCGGCTCGGGGTGGCCGGCGCGGTCGCGGCGGTCATCGGCGCGCATGGTTGCATGGTAGTCTTGTGCCTGTGGTACCTGCGCCGCCGTCACGGGCTGGTTCTGACTAATCCGTTCCGCGCCGTCTCCGCGCGAATCGTCGGCTACGGTCTGCGATTCCATCCTGCGGGCATAGGCAGCGCACTGGAAATGAGCGCCGGCGTTCTCATTCTCGGGCTGTTCGCGAGCCAGGCGGAAATCGGCCTGTTCGCAACCGCGAGCGCGCTCATGTTCCGACTGCGAATGATCTCCGATGCGGTCGGCAACGCGCTGCTGCCCCGTATCGCGGGTAGTGGTCGCCCGGAATTGACGACGCTCTGCCTGCGTGTCGTGTCCTGCGGCACCGTGGCCGCGATTCTCGCCGTGCTCGCGATCAGCACGCCGCTGGTTCGGATCCTCTTCTCTGAGGCCTTCCTGCCGGCGGTCCCGCTTCTGTGGATCATCGCCCCGGGAGTGCTCGCCTATGCCGGCGTCGGCATACTCGGAACCTATTTCAAGAGTATCGACCGCCCCGGCATCTGTTCCTGGGCCGTCTCCCTGGGACTGGCTGTTAACCTGATTGCGATTCCCGCGCTCTATCCGGTGGTTGGCGTCTCAGCCGCAGCCTGGGGACTGACCCTGGGAATGATTTGCCGACTCGTCTTTCTCGCGGCGGCGTTCGCAAGGGCGACTCGAATGCGCTGGTTCTCAATCTGGCTGCCACGACCCAGCGACGCGGTTTCCTTCTGGCGGGCATTCCGCGCCGCGTTCGGCAACGGGTAACGAAGACTTTACATTGATTATAAAATCAGCAACCTGTAGGATTTATTTCATGTTCCAATCGAAGCCGGCAACGACAGGCGCGCCGGAAGTCCCGGCCAGACCACGGCCAGTGACGAAATCCATCGAGCGCATGACATGTGCGGCATAGCCGGGTTTCTTGGAGGCGAGCGTTTCACTCCGGCAGAAGCGTCGTCGATCGCACGCGAGATGGCAGCCGCTGTTGTGCATCGTGGTCCCGACGATGCCGGGGTCTGGGCTGACCGTGAGGCCGGGGTCGCACTGGCCTACCAGCGTCTGGCCGTCATCGATCCGTCGCCGGCCGGTCGCCAGCCGATGCAGTCCGCCTCCGGGCGAAGCGTCATCGTCTTCAATGGCGAGATCTACAACCACCTTGACCTCAGGCGGCAGATCGAGGCCCGGCATCCGGACGCTTTGTCCTGGCGGGGGCATTCCGATACAGAAACGCTGCTGGCCGCTATCGAGTATTGGGGGTTGGAAGAGGCGTTGCAGGCGGCCACCGGCATGTTCGCCTTCGCGTTCTGGGACCGGGAAGACCGGACACTCTGTTTGGCGCGCGACCGCATGGGGGAAAAACCGCTCTATTACGGCTGGCAGAACGGCGTGTTCCTGTTCGGGTCCGAGCTGAAGGCGCTCGCGGCGCATCCTGCATTCGCGGGAGACGTCGACCGGGACGCGCTCACCCTGCTCCTGCGCCACGGCTACATTTCATCCCCTTGGTCGATCTACAAGGGAGTGCAAAAGTTGCCGCCGGGCACGTACCTCAGGGTGACTGCCGGCGCTTCACGGGAGCGGCGCGCCGGCGAACTGCCGGAACCGCGGCGTTACTGGTCGTTGCGGGACGTGGTAGCGGCAGGTCGGGCGCAGCCGTTCGAGGGTTCCCCCGAAGACGCAGTGGATGCCCTGCACGACCTGTTGCTCCGGGCAGTGCGCGGACAGATGGTCGCGGACGTCCCACTCGGCGCCTTCCTCTCCGGCGGGATCGACTCCTCGACCGTTGTCGCATTGATGCAGGCGCAATCCGGACAACCGGTGCGAACTTTCACCATCGGATTCGACGAATCCGAATACAACGAAGCGGGGTACGCCAAGGCTGTGGCCAGCCACCTCCGGACCGAACACACCGAGCTGTACGTATCGGCGCGGGATGCGCTCGACGTCATTCCCCGCTTGCCTGACCTCTTCGACGAGCCTTTTGCCGATTCCTCGCAGATCCCCACCTTCCTGGTTGCCGGGCTGGCCCGCCGGCACGTCACCGTCGCCCTGTCCGGAGACGGCGGCGACGAGCTGTTCGGCGGTTATGAGCACTACGTCTCGACGCCCCGGCGCTGGCGCCTGCTGTCCAGTGTGCCGACGCCGTTGCGCCGACTCGTCGCCGGCGCAAGCACGGCCTTTCAAGCGCCTGAAGCGGATCGTGTCCTTAGCCGGCTGCCAATGAACCGCGGGCGACGCCGGATACAAGCCAAAGCGCGCACGCTGGCGCTGTTAGCCAATTGCCGGACGCAGGAGGAACTCCATTGGCGCCATCTCTCTCACTGGCCGAATCCGTGCGCGGTAGTGCGCGGCGCGTCCGAACCTGCAACCGCCCTGACCGAACCTGCAAGCTGGCCCGACGCGCTCGAATTCGCGGCCCGGTTGATGGCGGTTGACAGTCTGAGTTACCTTCCCGATGACATTCTCGTCAAGGTGGACAGGGCGGCAATGGGCGTGAGTCTCGAGACCCGCGCGCCATTCCTTGACCATTGCGTCATGGAGTTCGTCTGGCGTTTGCCGCTGTCTTTCCGGATTCGCAACGCCCGGAGCAAGTGGGTTTTGCGACAGGCGCTCTACAAGTACGTGCCGATGCAACTCGTCGAACGACCGAAGGCGGGCTTCTCCATACCGCTCGCCGCGTGGCTGCGTGGTCCGCTCAGGGATTGGGCGGAGGCATTATTGGACGCCAGACGGCTGCAAGCGGAGGGGTTTTTCGACCCGCGGCCTGTACGCCGGAAGTGGCATGAATTTCTGAATGCGCATGAACAATGCGAACAGCGCCTCTGGAACATCCTGATGTTTCAGGCGTGGCTGGATCGCAGTCGACGGGAACCCTGGACCAAGGACGCCGCGCCATGAGAGCACGGCCGTCGTCCGCATCGACCTGCGCGGCGCGTCCAGGCGTACCGCCGCCACCGGCGCCAGACAGTCGTGCGGCGCCGGCCCATGCCACAGGCAATCTCGCAGTTGGAATAAGCCTGTTTCTTCATGGTATGGATGTGGTATCATTCAGCTGTAGTCAGCTGTGGGTGTTTTTTTACTCATGGCAATTACCTCCAGTCGGTTTAGTCAAACTGTAAAACATACCAGCTGACTATCTCTTTCGGGGGTCACTTATTATCTGAATTCAAGAATCCGCGTTATGCTCCAATCGAAGCCGGCAACGACAAATGCGCTGGTCCCCTTCACGGCCATACTCGAGAAAGAGGAGGAAGCGCGTTGACCGGGAAAGAGAGCCGAGCGCCCCGCATCCTGCTCATCGCGCCGATACAGAAGACCGGGGCGTCCGATACCAACGTAGTCGGGGGCAACAAGGTGATAGCCGACGAGCAGGCGCGGGAATTGGAGACGCGTGGTTTCGAGGTGGACACCATCGACGCGTCGGGGAGCGTGACCAACCTGCCCGCCTGGAAAATCAAGGCCCATCGTCTGGCGAGGTTCCTGAGAGTAATCTGGGGAGTCGCGAGGAAGCTGTGGCGCGCCGACGTCGCGTTACTCTTGATCGCATCTTATTCGGCGCTGAGCCTGGCATCGTTCCTGTGGGTCGTCTGCAAGATCGCGCGCCGGCCCCTGGCGCTACGCATCAGCGGGGGCGACCTGATGGTGGATTACCTGGGCTACGGCGCGTTCGCGCGTTGGCTGGCCGACCAGACCTATATGCGCTCTTCGCTGGTGTACGTGGAGACGCAGTACCTGCGCCATAGTTTCGAGAACCGGGACAACTTCAAGTGGCTCCCGAATACAAGAAGCATGGAGGCCCCCGCCCGGGCCGGGCGCGACAGGGTGGAAAAGCTGGTTTTCGTTGCTCGTTTGCACATGGACAAGGGGCTGGCCGAAGCCCTCGAGGCGTGCCGCCACCTGCCGGAAAATTGTCACCTGAACGTTTTCGGCCCCGGCATGTCCGACACGGATTTCTCCCTGTTCGAGGATCATCCCAGGGCGACCTACGGCGGCGTCCTGGACCCGGCGGAAATGCCCCGGGTTCTCGGTGAGCACGACCTGCTGGTGTATCCCAGCTACTACCGGAGCGAGGGCTACCCCGGCGCCATCCTCGAAGCCTTCCAGTGCGGCCTGCCCGTCGTCGCCGCCAAGTGGGGCGGCGTTGCCGAGCTGGTCGAGCACGAAGAGAGCGGCCTGCTGGTGGAACCCCGTTCTGCGGCCGCGGTCGAGGCCGCGATCAAACGATTGCTGGACGAGCCTGGGTTGTACCGGCGGCTCTGCGAGGGAGCAAGACGGCGCGGGGACTACTTTCGGAGCGCCAACTGGTACGACCGCGTGGCCGCCGACTTGCGCAGCCTGTGCCGGAAACAGGCCACCCCCCCCCCCCCCCCCCCCGGCCAAATAAGAAAACACCGCGATGAATCTTTATTTTTGCGAGATGCCTTGCGTCAGCGGAAGCCGGATGCTGCGGAGTATGGGGGGCGGCGAGTAATGCTATGCCCGAACCATCATCGACCTCAATTTCCTTCTGAACTTTACTGACGGAGGGAGTTGGAATGTGTGGAATCAGTGGCATATATCGCAGGGACGGTGGCGCCGTGGACTTTGTCGCGCTGCGACGCATGGTAGAGTCCCTCCACCACCGGGGGCCGGACGACAGCGGCGTGTACGCAGGTGGGCCGATAGGGTTCGCGCATACCCGGTTGAGCATCATCGATCTTTCCCCGCGAGGACGTCAGCCCATGCAGTCCGACGACGGCGGCGTTGTGATTATATACAACGGAGAGATATATAACTTCCGCGAAATACGAACTACCCTGGCGGGCAAAGGACATCGTTTTCGTGGACATTCGGATACCGAGGTGGCGCTGCATGCGTACATGGAGTGGGGCGAGGCCTGCTTCCCCAGGTTTGAGGGGATGTTCGCCATGGCCGTATGGGACAACTTGAAGCAACGGCTTCACTTGGCGCGGGACCGATTCGGGATCAAGCCCCTGTACTATTGCCACTCGCCTTCCGGAGACCTGATATTCGGGTCGGAAATCAAGGCCATCCTGGCTTCCGGCGAGGTGAATGCGCAAATCGACTGGCAGGGCTTGCACGAGTATATGTACTATTGTACGGCGTTGGGCGCCAACACGATGTTCGATGGCATCACCAAGTTGCTTCCCGGTTACGCGCTGACGATCGATTCAAACGGCATGAAGTCCGCGCAGTACGCGTCGATTCTGGATGTGAAGAACATCCATGACGACTTGCCGACGGCGACGCGCACGGTCAGTTCCATGCTGGACGACGCCGTAAAGAGGCACTTGGTCAGCGACGTGCCTGTAGGTGTGTTTTTGAGTGGAGGCATCGACTCGTCCGCGATTACGGCCTTTGCCAGTAAGCATTATGGAAACAGGCTCAAGACGTTTTCCGCCGGCTTTGACTTTGACCGGGGCGTCAACGAATTGCCGGCGGCTCGACTGGTAGCCGAACATTTTGGAACCGAGCACCATGAGCTGCATGTCTCAGGGAACGACGTCGCCAAGGTAATCGAGCGATTGATACGTTGTCACGACGAGCCTTTTGGCGATCCGGCCCATATTCCGCTATACCTCTTGTGCGAGCAGATGGCCGGTGACATCAAGGTCATCCTGCAGGGCGATGGCGGCGATGAAATTTTCGCGGGATACAACCGCTACGTTCGGCTTTCGCAGCCGTTGCGGTGGCGGCTGATGGGTCGCGCCGCCGCCCGGCTTCACTCGCTTACAACGCAATCGACAGCTGAGATATGGCCGCTGATGAGGCTTGCCGCGTTCGGCGCGCCCGACCCGGAAATGATTATGGCTGGCATAATGTCTACCGAATCTTTACACCGGCCACCGGACGAGTTGTTCACCGTCGAGTGTCGTTCATTCCTGAAGGCCGGGGATCCTTTTCGCAGGTATAAGGAATTATATCGGCGCCTGGAACGACTCGACGCGGCACAGAGGATGCTCTACACCGACTCCAGCATCATCCTGCCTGACGTTTTTTTCGAGAAAGTGGATAAGCCGGCGATGTCCCACAGCGTCGAGGTTCGCGTGCCGATGGTGGATACTCGCTTGACTGCCTATGCTATGGGACTGCCGTCGAACTACAAGGTCAGGGGGAAGGAGAAAAAGTACATTCTGCGCCAGGCGTTGCAGGGCATCGTGCCGGACTCCATATTGAACCGGCCCAAGACAGGGTTTAGCGTCCCGATCAGCCACTGGCTGAGGACGTCACTGGCCGATTACATGAAATCGGTCTTGTTCGATCATGCGACCCAGCGCATCGGACTGTTTGACAACGAGACTGTCACCCGCTGTTTCCAGGAACACACAGACCGTCGCAGAGACAACGGAACGTTGCTGTATAAACTGCTCAACTTGGCGTTGTGGTTCAAGGAATACCGTCTGAGCGTCTGAGGAGAAAGAGGAGAAATCACGTTGACCGGGAAAGAGAGCCGAGCGCCCCGCATCCTGCTCATCGCGCCGATACAGAAGACCGGGGCGTCCGATACCAACGTAGTCGGGGGCAACAAGGTGATAGCCGACGAGCAGGCGCGGGAATTGGGTGCGCATGGCTTCGAGGTGGACATCATCGACACGTCGGGGAGCGTGACCAACCTGCCCGCCTGGAAAATCAAGGCCCATCGCCTGGCGAGGTTTCTGAGAGTAGTCCGGGGAGTCGCGAGGAAGCTGTGGCGCGCCGACGTCGCGCTCCTCAGTATCGCGTCTTATTCGGCGCTGAGCTTGGCATCGTTCCTGTGGGTCGTCTGCAAGATCGCGCGCCGGCCCCTGGCGCTACGCATCAGCGGGGGCGACCTGATGGTGGATTACCTGGGCTACGGCGCGTTCGCGCGATGGCTGGCCGACCAGACCTATATGCGCTCTTCGCTGGTGTACGTGCAGACGCAGCGCCTGCGCCATAGCTTCGAGAACCGGGACAACTTCAAGTGGCTCCCGAATACAAGAAGCATGGAGGCCCCCGCCCGGACCGGGCGCGACAGGGTGGAAAAGCTGGTTTTTGTTGCTCGTTTGCACATGGACAAGGGGCTGGCCGAAGCCCTCGAGGCGTGCCGCCACCTGCCGGAAAATTGTCACCTGAACGTTTTCGGCCCCGGCATGTCCGACACGGATTTCTCCCTGTTCGAGGATCATCCCAGGGCGACCTACGGCGGCGTCCTGGACCCGGCGGAAATGCCCCGGGTTCTCGGTGAGCATGACCTGCTGGTGTATCCCAGCTACTACCGGAGCGAGGGCTACCCCGGCGCCATCCTCGAAGCCTTCCAGTGCGGCCTGCCCGTCGTCGCCGCCAAGTGGGGCGGCGTTGCCGAGCTGGTCGAGCACGAAGAGAGCGGCCTGCTGGTGGAACCCCGTTCTGCGGTCGCGGTCGAGGCCGCGATCAAGCGATTGCTGGACGAGCCTGGGTTGTACCGGCGGCTCTGCGAGGGAGCAAGACGGCGCGGGGACTACTTTCGGAGCGCCAACTGGTACGACCGCGTGGCCGCCGACTTGCGCAGCCTGTGCCGGAAACAGGCCCCGCGCGGCGGGCCAAACGGCCATGACTGAAAGATAAACGTATGTTGCAGCTGATTCCGTTACCCTGGAGGAGACTCGAGTTCGCATCGGTTCCCGGCATCGCCCGCCGAACCGAGTCGCTCCGGACCACGCTGGTCGCAGTCGCGTTCTGGACATTGGCGGTCATCGCCCTGACCAACCTGAGGTACGCGCATCTTGGGGGAATGCCACAGGTCGAGGTAGTCATTGCACGGGCTACCATAGTCTGTTGTATCCTCTTGTTGGGCCTGGTTGGCGTTTGGCGTCTGGTTGCCTGGCGAAAGTCCGGCCCTCTCGTTTCTCTCCGGGGGGCGCTTGGCGGAACGCCCGGCCTGTTGTTGTTTGCGGCGGTGGCATCCTATCTGGCGATTGGCGCGGCCGCGCTGGGCGTCGAGGCAATCTCGCAACCCGAAATGGCTGGGAGCTTGAAGTATCGAGTCCTCCAATTCGGCGTACTCGTGGCGGCCGCGGTCGGTGGTCGGTCGGTGTTGGAGAGAACCGGGGCCGAGCGGTTGTTGAAGTGGACCCTCGTGATTCTGGCGGCAAGCTGCGTCGTCGTCCTGGCCTCGCCGTGGCTGCGCGCTATTGGCGTACTGCCGGAGTACCGGCTGCCCCATCGCCTGACCGGCGCTTTCAGCAACGCCAACGATGCGGGCTTTATCGCCTGCATGACGGTCGCGCTGGCGTTGGTATTTCAAGCCAACGGCCGGCAACGCCCCCTTGGGCATCTGGCCCTGGTCCTGGGATGCGCCGCGGGACTCGCATCGTTTTCCTATACCGCGGCGATTGTCCTGGGCGTGATGCTGATTCTGTTCCTGCTGCTGAACGGCCGCCGCCTGGGACAAGACCTCTTGCATACCGGCCTGACTGTTCTGTGCCTGGCCGGCGTCCTGGTTTGGCTCGTTCCGGATACGCCGGTGGTATATACCGGGAAGGCCTTGGTTGTTGACGCGTTCGACGAGAAGCGGGTGGGAGACACGATCACCGTTTTCCTGTTTGAGGACAAGTCCCACCGGGCTGACGACAACCCGGTCGATCCTTGGCGATGGCAGCGGGCCGACGCCCGGCCCGGCGATGCCGATACGCCCGACGACGCCACTTGGACCGACATCGAAGGCGCGCTCTCACCCAACTACGCCCCGGCGAAGGACGACGCGGGCAAGTTCTTGCGCGCCTGGGTGTCCTACGAGAAGAACGGCATGAGGCGCCGGGTTCAGACGCAGGCCATAGGCCCGATTATGGCAGCAGCCACAGGAACCGCGGCGGATGCCAACGCGCTGGTCCATCTGCTGAAGGAACCGGGGAAGACCGTGGTGGCTTTCAGGGGCAAAGACGACTCCAACAACAGCCTTGGGAGAACCCGATCGAGACGAACGCTCTTGTGGAAGATGGGCTTCGACAAGGCCCTGGAAGCGCCCATCATGGGTCACGGCTTGTATCAGCTCCACTCTATGGAGGGCGCCCCTCTCGGAAACCAGGGGAAACCGACTGGAGTCCACAACGTGTACCTGATGCTGGTTGGCGAGGCGGGCATTATTCCATTGGCGCTGTACTTGCTGTCCCTGTTCTTTTTGCTGCGGCTGTACTGGACTGCGCCGAAGTCCCTGGGCAGGGACCTGGTCGTCGGCTGGGTCATCGTGATGGGCCTGTACGGCCTGCCGTTCCACCATTTACTCGCCATGGGGGCCTACAATTTCCTTATCGGCCTGGCCTGCGCCATGGCGGCGTTCCTCGTTCAGGGGCAGAGAGACCCCGTTGCGGCGTGACGGCTGGTCGCCGAGGCGTCGCTGAACTTCCTGGGCTCGGGCGGCGGGCCAAACGGCCATGACTGAAAAGTAAACGTATGTTGCAGCTGATTCCATTACTCTGGAGGAGACTCGAGTTCGCATCGGTCCCCTGTATCGCCTTTTCCTTCTGGGCGCTGGCTGTCCTGGTCCACATAAAGCTGCAAGGCGGTGTGACAGAGCCGCTCGTCCTTGGGGGGATGCTCCTGTGTTGCCTGCTCCTGCTGGGTTTCGTGAGCCTCCGCTGGTGGAGGTCTCTTGGAAGGCCTGGATTGCTCCTCCTCGCCTCGATAGCGTCCTACCTGCTTATTGCCAGCGGCGCATCTTTGGCCGCCGACTCCGAATTGCTTGGCGAAGACGTGCTGCGCCAAGTCTTCTTCTTCCTTGTCACCCTGGCCGCCATGCTTGGCGGCCGCTGTCTGCTGGAGCGAATTGGGGTCGAGACGTTGTTGAAGTGGACCCTCGTGGTCCTGGTGGCAAGCTGCGCCGTCGTCCTGGCCTCGCCGTTGCTGCACGATATTGGCGCGCTGCCGGAGTACTGGCCGCCCTATCGCATGACCGGCACTTTCAGCGACCCCAACGACGCGGGCTTCATCGCCTGCATGACGGTCGCGCTGGCGTTGGCGTTTCAAGCCAACGGCCGGCAACGCCCCCTTGGGTGTCTGGCCCTGGTCCTGGGATGCGCCGCAGGGTTCGCATCGCTTTCCTATACCGCGGCTATTGTCCTGGGCGTGATGCTGACTTTGTTCCTGTTGCTGAACGTCCGCCGCCTGAGGCAAGACCTCTTGCATACCGGCTTGACTGTTCTGTGCATGGCCGGCGTCCTGGTTTGGCTCATTCCAGGCACACCGCTAGGGCATGTCGGCGGGGCCTGGGTTGTTGACGCGTTCGATGAGAAGCGGGTGGGAGACACGATCACCGTTTTCCTGTTTGAGGACGAGTCCCATCGGGCTGACGACAACCCGGTCGATCCTTGGCGATGGCAGCGGGCCGACGCCCGGCCCGGCGATGTCAATACGCCCGACGCCGCCACTTGGACCGACATAGAAGGCGCGCTCTCACCCAACTACACCCCGGCGGAGGAAGACGCGGGCAAGTTCCTGCGCGCCTGGGTGTCCTACGAGAAGAACGGCATGAGGTACCGGGTTCAGACGGCGGCTATAGGCCCGATTATGGCAGCAGCCGTGGCGACTGCGACGGATGTTAACTCGTTGGTCCATCTGCCGAAGGAACCAGGGAAAGCCGTGGCGGCTTCCACGGGCAAAGACGACTCCAACAACAGCCTTGGGAGAACCCGATCGAGACGAACGCTCTTGTGGAAGATGGGTTTCGACAAGGCCCTGGAAGCGCCCATCACGGGTCACGGCTTGCATCAGCTCCACTATATGGAGGGCGCCCCTATCGGAAACCAGGGGAGACCGACTGGAGTCCACAACGTGTACCTGATGCTGGTTGGCGAAGCGGGCATTATTCCATTGGCATTCTACTTGCTGTCCCTGTTCTTCTTGCTGCGGCTGTACTGGACTGCGCCGAAATCCCTGGGCAGAGATTCAGTCGTCGGATGGGTTATCGTGATGATCCTGTTCGGCTTGTCTTTTAACCATTTGCTCACCATGGGGACCTACAATTTCCTTATCGGCCTGGCCTGCGCCACGGCGGCATTCCTCGTTCAGGGGCAAAGAGACCCCGCTGCGGCGTGACGGCAGGCGGGGGCAAAAATCGAGTTATGTGGAGTTCGCCTGGAAATGAAGCATAGTTTCCGAAGTCTTTTGCGGCTATCGCGCCGGTTGGGAATGGGCAGCCCTCGAAAGATCTATCACACCGTCGGCGGGCGGGTAGCCAAGCGTCTCGGGCTGAAAAGGACTCCTTTCCTGCCCTCCAGCATCGACGTCGAGCCTATTGATACGTGCAACTTTGCCTGCGACTATTGCCAGGTGACGCATTGGACGCGGAAGACAACCCGGTTGACCACCGAGCGGTTCATCTCAATTCTCCGCCAGTTGCCGATGCTTCGTCAGATCAAGCTCCAGGGAATGGGAGAACCACTGCTGAACCGGCATCTGATTGAGATGCTGGAAGCAGGGAGAGATGGGGGGGGCGCCATCTCCATCGTCACCAATGGTTCGGTTTATACCGGGAAGGTCGCCCAGGGGCTTAGCTCCCTGCGGGGAACGACGATTATCATCAGCATGGACGGCGCGACGGCAGAGACGTTCGAGGCAATCCGGGTCAACGGCAACTTTCAGAAAGTTGTCGATAACGTCGCCGCCATGGTTCGCCGCCGCGGCCGCCGCGTCTGGCCCGGTATCGAACTGCGGTCGCTCGTTACGCTCCGGAACGCCCACGAACTTCCGGACCTCGTGCGGTTGGCAAAACGCCTCGGCGTGGATAAGCTGACGGCAACAACGTTGCTCACCGACTGGGGAAAAGAGGAGATGGAGGGGTCAATTGCGCCGATAGACGTTTCCCGGGAAGATTCCCGGGTGGACCAGTCTATTCGGGAGTCGAGAAAAGTCGCCGCCGAGATCGGGGTGCCGCTCATCGTCGAACATGGTCAAAGGTATTCCAAGGCGAACCGGTGCGCCTGGCCTTGGCAGAGTTCCTACATCGCGGCGAACGGCGACATCGTCCCCTGTTGTCAGATAGCCGATTCCAGCGTCGTAAAAATGGGCAACGTATTCGATGAGCCCTTTGCCGATGTTTGGAACAACGACAAATACCGGGAACTGCGCCGGCGAATTGCCGGCAACGACATTCCGCGCTATTGCCGCAGTTGCTACGGGATGAAGCCGGTAGCCGCCTCCATAGACCGGCGGTCGCAATGACACATGGAATGGGGTCAGGTCGCAAGACACATGGAATGGGGTCAGGTCGCAAGACACATGGAATGGGGTCAGGTCGCACAATGCACAGTGTGTGGTGAGGGAATGGGGTCAGGTCGCACAATGCACATGCGCTTGGCGCCCTGGACCGGATAGATTCAGATCAGTGAGGACGATAACGTAAACCTCCGGACATGGAATGGGGTCAGGTCGCACAATGCACATGCGCTTGGCGCCCTGGACCGGATAGATTCAGATCAGTGAGGACGGTAACGTAAACCTCTGCCGCTCTGCCGGATACAGCTTGTGTGGAATGGGGTCAGGTCGCACAATGCACATGCGCTTGGCGCCCTGGACCGGATAGATTCAGATCAGTGAGGACGATAACGTAAACCTCTGCCGCTCTGCCGGATACAGCTTGGGAAATGTCTTCGAAAAGAGCCTGAGAGTCTGGCCTGTTAGAGACACATTGTGTTTTAATAACTTATGATGAAAATTTGGACAACGCTGTTGCCCGGCGTTTTGGCCCTGGCGGCGGGATGCCAGTCCCAAACAACGCCCCCCCTGAACGCATCAATCGCCAAGTGGTTTGACAACCACGCCGCGGCAATCTCGATTACCAACGATGATTGGCCTATCCCCGGCAGGGAACCGGACATAGACAGCTACGTGCTGGAGCAGGGCCTGGTAATGGGCTATGAAGTGGTGACCGGAAATTCCTTTCACGGTGATCGTATATTCAGCGGGCCTGAGGATGAACGGATCGCCTACCTGATGTCGGAGTTGGTCCCCAAGGGGTTCAGCTATTTTGGGCATGGGCACGATCACATCGACCACGACGAGCTGTCTTACGAAGAGGCCCTCGAATCATTCCAAGCCAACTATGACACCATGATAGATTGGGGAATGAAGCCCGTCGCCTACGCCTATCCGAGAAGCGCCGGGCACGAAGCAGAGACGCAACGGGCGCTGGAGGCTTCAGGGTTTCTGAGCGGCAGACTGCTGACCAGGAACTCCAGGGAGTTCTACAACATGCCAGGGGCACGGTCGGCGCCGGATAATTGGTTTGGCTTGATGTCGGTGGAGATGCAAAGTATCGAGTTTGAAGGCTGCGGCCGTTGCATCAATGACAATGACGAGTTGACGCCTGTTCTGGATAAGGCATTGGCGCGGACCGCGTGGGTCATATTGACCTACCATAGCATCGGACAGACGCATTGGGGATGGTACGATTGGGGCGAGTTCCGCAAAGACGTTAGATCAATTGCGGCGCGGGATTTCTGGACGGCGTCGATGAACGACATAACCCTTTATGTGCGGGAAAGAGAGAATGCCGTAATAACGATTGAAGTGGTGGAGGGCAGCGTCGGAACCGAAAGCATCGAGATTACGCTGTCCGACGGTCTGGACAACGTCAGGTTCAACCAGCCGCTGACGATACTGTTCGACCAGCCGACGGATTGGGTTGGCAGACCATTCACCGTTTCCCAGGACGGGGAATTGCTGGATGAACTGGTCTTCGACACGGCGGCGGCGATGCTTTCATTGAAGCCAAATGAGCGGCCCTACACGCTACGCCCGCGTCCTTGACCGGACCGCCGCCAATATGAGACGATTGCGAAATGCCCTTTGTCACCCTGAGCGTTCTCTTTGCCACCCTGGGCGAAACGAAGGGTCTCGCCACCCAGGGCAGAATTCTTCACTTTACTCAGAATGACAGACGTAGAGATTATCGTCCGGGCGATTACGCCGGGATTAAGGAAGGTCATCGTCAATCAGGCGTCTCGGAACAAATGAGGCGCCATTCCGGAAGCGCTGCCATGCACAAAGAACAAGACTACCTTGCGGGAGGAGAGTCAAATGTTTGGCAAGACGATTGATTACTGGCTGCTTCGACTATTCGTGCATGACCGGCACCCCGAAACGGAGGAGCTTCGTCAGCTTGAGCGGAACCTGGGCATCGAATCCGCGGAGGCTCGCTTCGAAAAATGGAATCGCCGCCTGGACAACAAAATCCCCATTGATCCGGCTATGCGCTACCTGGATGTCGGGTGCGGCATGGGCGAGATGTCCCTGGCGCTGGCGCAACGCGGGTGCAGACACGTGACGGGTATTGATAAAGACCCGTATTACATCGAAATCGCAAAGCGCTGTGCCCGGCAGGCGCAGTTGCAGGATAAAGTCGCCTTCGAGTGCATGAATTTTCACGATGTGCCGAACGAGCAGAAGTATGACGTCGTACTTTCTCACGAGCTTTTTGAGCACGTGGAACGCCCGCGCGATTGCCTCCGCCGTATTGACGGCATTCTCAAGTCAGGAATTGCGGAGGGGGGAGGCAGGATAATTCTGGCGTTCGGCCCACTGTTTCATTCACCGTTCGGAGACCACCTGAACCGGTTCTTCAGATTCCGCATACCATGGCTGGGAGTCCTGTTTTCGGAAGACGCGCTGATGCGTCTCAGACGCGAATTCTGGCGACCTGTAGCGGATGAGGCCGAGTCGTTCGAGGATACGCGGGAAGGACTGAACAAGATGAAGTTTTCGGAGTTTCTGCGCTACGTCGCAGAAACGGGATGGATAACGGAACAGTTGATTGTGAACCCGCAGCTGAAACGCTGGCCGGCGCTTTGGCGGCTTTCCAACCTGTTATTGCGCGTGCCTTTGTTGCGCGACTACTTTGCGGTTTCCGTATATGCGATTTACCGGCGCCCATAGGTGGCAGGGCTCCGCCGGTCCAGGACCATATTATCTACCGGTCGCCCTGGCCAGGGCCTTTGATACTTTATCCCGGTCGAATTCCCGCCAGCGCGCGCTGACGTGTTGATCAGGTCGAATAAGATAATAAGTACCGGGTTGGGCGTCATAATGTTGGTGCAACAAGCCTTTTGCATCGATGATACTGTCGCCGCCGGTTTTTGTTTTTGTGACAGTAAGGGTATCAACGGGAAGCTGCACTGAACCGACCGCCTTTATTTTCTCCGGCGTTGTCCCGTTATCGCTGAAATAAATGCCGGTAAAACGGTTCCCCAGCTGATTTAAAAACCAGTCATCAGCGCCGTTGATGGAAACGGGGGCGTCGAGACAAGGTAAGCCGGGGCGTTGCTTGTCGCTGAATTCATCTTCGTCCGGTGTATTCAATGGCGAACCATCCAGGGCGCTGGGAGTGGAAAGACGCCCCGGGTTGACGAATTTACGGGCAAACTCAAAATCCTTCGCAAGTTCCAGGGTGGCGTTGCGGAAGGCCAGGCTGACTTTGCTTTTCGGCGTCATGAAATCCGTGCTCCGGGATGAATTGAGCACGTTTTCTTCCGCGGCAAGGATGCGTTCGTCATCGTAGCTGTTGAGCAGGCGGGGGGGAGCGACGCCTTTCAAGACCAGGTCGAGTTTCCAGACAAGATTATCGACGTCCTGTATCCCGCCATTGGCGCCCCGTGCGCCAAAGGGTGAAACGAGATGGGCCGAGTCGCCGGCAAAGATGATGCGGTCATGGACGAATTTTTTCATGCGACAGCATTTGAACGTGTACAGGCTTACCCATTCGTATTCAAATTCAAGGTCTGAGCCTAAAAACGCTCTTATCTTGGCATCGACGTTTGCTTTTTTCATAACCTCTTCACGGTCGATGTCCCAGCCTACCTGAAAATCAATACGCCATACGTCGTCGGCCTGTTTATGGATCAGCGACGTTTGACCCGGATTAAACGGCGGGTCAAACCAGAACCGTCGAATTGCCGGGAAGTCTGCCTTCATTCGCACGTCGGCGATAAGAAAGTTGTCCTCGAACACGCGCCCTGTGAAATCAAGCCCCAGCATGTTCCGTATCGGGCTGCGATGACCGTCTGCCGCAACCAGGTAATCACAACTTGTTTTGTAGCTTCCGGCCGGGGTCTTGACCGTGACGGTGACTTTGTCTTCACCGTTATCGACGCCAACAACTTCATTTTGACAACGAATTTCCGTTTCAGGATGGCTTGGGAATAAATCAATCAGGTATTCTTCCGCGTAGAACTGTTGCAGGTTGATAAAAGCGGGAAACTTTTGCTCTTTATCGGACAATAAATCGAATTTATAAATGGGCTCGGTCTCCTCGCCAAAATAAACCCAGCCCTGGTTCCACACCACGCCCTTGTCCACCATGCGCTCACTCGCGCCTAAACGGTCTAATATCTCCAGCGTGCGTTTCGCCCAGCAAATGGCGCGGGAACCATCACTGACGGAGTTGTGTTTTTCCAGGACGACGGATTGAACGCCATGGTGGGACAGGTCTATTGCGGTGGCCAGGCCAATAGGCCCGCCACCGGCGATGATTACCGGGAAATGGGTGGTCTCGCCGGAGTCGATTTCCGCCGGTTTTACAAACTCATAGGTCCGGCGCGCCTGCCGACCGGTCGGTTTGGCGCTGCCTGTATCACCGTATTTTGCCATGGCTGCACTCCGCGCAAGTTTTGCGCAATATACAAGTATATTCCCTGCCAGGGCAAGATCGTATTTTTAACTACGGCCTGAAAGGAGTCGCCATAAAAGTATGCGGTTGCCCTGTATTCCCGGACAACCGGGAACACAGGACAATTTCAAGCTCAAGATTGAAGTCCCGGTTCAAGTCCATGCAGGCTGCGGTGATAAATATCCTTGTGAGCGTCAAAGTATCCATGGGCGATGTTTTTATGGCGCTGCCTGATTTCAGCATGAAATCCAGGCAAGGCATGAAATGGAATTGAGGGCGACAAGTGATGTTCCGCGTGATAAGGCATATTCCAGGCAAGCCATCGCAGTACAGGATTGACCAGGGTTGTCCGGGTATTTTCTAATAAGTTGTTGTTATTTACCGGTCTTCCAACGTGCTCGGTCATCCGCGCCATACGCATGTAAGGCTCGGCCAATAACCTGGGTAAAAGCCAATAATATAGCGGCGCCGTTGAATTATAAATGATCATGTATGCGCCAATGGAAACATAAATCAGCAGCATCGCCCAGGCCTCGACAATGACCTTCCAACGCTCTGTCTCCGGCAAGAATAATTTTTCTTCTTTCGAAATAATCCCGCACAGGTGAGTAACAAAAGGTTTTAAAAACCCCCACCAATAGGGCAGGGACGACAGGTAAAGAAAATAACCAAACAGGTTTTGAGGTTGTGGAATCAGCTGCGGGTCCCGCCGAATGTTTTGCGTATAAGTATGGTGGGCTGTATGTTCCCAACGAAAATATACATGCGGCAACATGATTATTGCGCCAAAAATCCATCCGAAGAAGTCATTCAGCCAACGGGTCCTGAAGGCCGTGCGATGCGCAAATTCATGTTGGGGCGAGAATAAATGGACAATGCCCACGCCATGTAAAAACAGGGCAGGTACCAACCAGATTGAATCCATGGATAAATAAACCAGACAGGAAGTAATTAAAATAAAAGCAAAATGTCGCAGGAGATACATCCACGCCTGACTGTCGGTTCTGCGCATCAGCGCCCGCAGTCGTTTACGGGGCAGCATTTCCTTGACCTGGTGTATATGTTCAAGAGCCATAATCAATCTCGTCTTATGCTAAATAAATGTTGCACAAAGATAAACTATTTTGTATATTATACAACATATTTATTTGCAGAAATAACGGATTACTACTTAAATCTCTTAATAATCAGGTAATTACGATTGCATGTCTGGGGAATGGCGCATTGTAGCCGGTTGTGATGATATTGAAGACGGCGATGGTATCACGGTGAAAATTGAAAACAGGGAAATTGCTGTTTTTCGCCAAGGGCAAAATTACCATGCAACAGATAACTATTGCACCCATGCCAAAGCGCCCCTGGTGGATGGCTATCTCGACGGCGCAATTATTGAATGTCCGCTACACCAGGGAAGGTTTGATATTCGCAGCGGTAAAGCGCTGTGTTCGCCGGCGACAAAAGACCTTGAAACTTATCCGGTCAGAAAAATTGATGGCGAGATCCAGATCAGGATTGACTGAAGTTTATCGATGATTAATTCAGCGCGCCGATCACTGTCAGCATTTTCAGCGGCAACGAAATCAACTCTACAGGGCCGTGGGGCGCTGACGGGTCGAAATAAAGTGAATCACCCGGACACATGTGGTAAGTGCGTTCACCTTCCTGGTACATCATCTCTCCTTCAAGGATATACATGAATTCGATGCCTTCATGAAATATCAAAGGAAATTCTTCGGTCTTTTTTGTGAGTGTGATCAGGTAAGGTTCCAGTTTGATATCAGAGTGAAAGGCGTGGCCAAGCAACTGATATTGATGCCCGATACGATTGTCATGTCGCTGAACAGTCAGGCCCCGGCCGGACTTGACAAAAGTTGATTCATGGCTTTGACGTAAATTCTGAAATAAGTTGGCAAGTGAAATATCAAGCGCGTCACTCAAGGATTTCAAGGTGGAAAGTGACGCGGATGTATGACCGTTTTCTATCCTCGACAACATGGAAACAGAAATTTCGGCGGCGTTGGATAATTCATGCACGGAAAGATCTTTCTTCTTTCTCGCCCGTCGAATCGTTTCACCGATGCTTTGCTCGAGAGCATGGGGTTCGTCACCGGCATCCTTGAGTTTTGTTTGATCAGGCATTTACTATCTGAATTTGGAATTCAAGCGGCGCTGTAAATTACCAACCAAGTATAACGTTAATCGGATATTGCGCCAGTCCCTTGTCTTGAAAAGCCTATCCCCGGGCGATTGTATTGCCCGTCATCACCAGTAATTCTCCCCGCTCTACCATTCCCCGGTTGATAACGGACAGAACTATGCCATCTTCAATAAAACAGAAAGTTGACGGTTCGCGCTCCGGCTCAATCACGGAATACATCATGCCGGCTGCTTCACCCGATTTAACCGACTGCTCCGGTTTTACAGCCGGAACGAACAGACCCTGCCTGTTTGAATATATTTTTCCGTTCATACCCACTCCGATGGGGACGGCGACATTGCCGGCCGCGGGTATCTTTACGGAATCATCCAGCATCCCCAGGTAATGCATTACCCGCAGCAAGCCCCCTGCAACCAGCTGAACCATTTGCGGGTTGACACCGCCCCCGCCGCCTGATTCCGTTGCGAACATGGGAACGTCTTGCCGAACTGCCGCGGCGTTGAACGTAGCTTGCTCAGCGAATTCGGCAGACCATATATAAGGGGCATTGAATACTTCCGCCAGCGCCAGACTTTTTTCATCCGCGGTTCGGGCGCCCAGGTACACCATTGCCAGCGGCGCAAAGACACAGGCCTTGCCACCGCTATGAAAATCAATTGCCGCGTCGCATTGCGGCAGTACGACTTCTTCCATGAATTGAGCGATCATGCCGGTCGGCTCACCCTTTTTATTACCCGGAAACGCCCTGTTCAAGTTACCATCGTCCAAAGGGGAACACCGTGCATGGGCCACCACTGCCGATGGGTTTAGCGCCGGAAAAATAATAATGCGCCCATGTAGATGATCGAGGTTGAATGAATGCAGTAGTTGCATTAATGCGGCCGGCCCTTCATATTCATCGCCATGAACGCCACCGGTTAATAACAGCGTAGGCCCTTTTCTTTTTTTCAGTACGGCAACCGGGATTGGATAATAACCCAGTGGTTGCTCATTATCAGAATAGGGCAGGCGTAAATCGCCGACCTGCCGGCCTTCCGCATCGAAATCGATTGTGCTGGTGAGGTTTGTTTTCGTCCAGTCCATAGAAGCGTTATATTACTATATATTGGACACCCTGACTTAATCAGGGGTTCTTGTTGGCGAGGGTCATGGCGGCCATGTACAAAAAAGACGGGCGACCGGCGTTGCCGTCCGCCCGTCTATCCTTGAGGGAGAGGTTAGAAATTGTACCTTACATTTGCGCCCCAGGTGCGCGGCTGCTGGTAAGTCCTCAAATTTCCAAAGACGGTTGAGCGAAAGCCGTTGCTCTCGGCGTCTTCATCAAGCATGTTGCGGGCGAAAGCCGCAATGCTCCACTTGCCGCTACTATGGTTGAATTGTAACCTTGCATTGACTCGCGTATAGGAATCCCCGGAATTCAACGGGTCCGAGAAAACCGACCAGAACCGTTCATCATCCATATAGTAATAGTCCCCGCGCAACACGAGCTCGCCCGGCTGAATCGGCCAGGTGTACGCCGCGCCAAGACCAAATGTAAATTCCGGCGCGCGGGGAAGTGGATTGCCGGATTGATCAATACTGGTATTTTGGGGGTTGTTTGAATCCGCCGCCATTAAATCTTCAAGCTCCGTATCCAGGTAAGAAAAATTTCCATCAACCACGAAACGGTCTGTTATCGCCAGTACCATATCAGCCTCGAAACCCAGCACTTCAGCATCGCCGGCATTGCGAACGTTAGCATAACCCTGGGCATTATCAGCCAAGTCTACATTTTGATGGATATCTTTATAGTCATAGTAGAAGACACTGGCATTTAATCTAAGTTGACCGTCCAACAAGGTAGACTTGAAACCGCCTTCAAATGACCAGATGGTCTCAGGGTCAATAGCTTCGGGTACCCTGCCGAACAGGTTGGTATTATAACCGCCGGACTTGAACCCCCGGGTCGCGCCGAAATAAACCATTACATCGTCATTGATAAAATAATCGAGGCCGATCTTCGGGGTAACGGTATTATTGTCGGTCTTGTCTTGTAGCGTTGTCAGGGGCGCGCCCACCGGCGTTGGCCGGTTGGCAACCAGCTCAGGGCCGGTAAGGGCGGGAGCAATTGGCTGAAATTGAAACCCGTTATAATCGATTTCCTTCTCTTCATCGCTGTATCTTATGCCAAGATGCACACGCCAATTATCACTGAACTGGTAACTGGCTTGACCAAACAAGGCCCAGGCGAACGTGTCCAACCTTGAAATGTCATTTGAAAAGACCGTGTCATAGACGCCGCCGGCAGCCGGCGGCACCCCGGCAAATCGAGCGAAATTGAAGTGGAAAATTTGATCATGCAACGCTTTATCATCGAATAAAAACGCCCCTATGACCCATTGCAATGGGCCGTCGTCGACAGAGGATAACTGAAGTTCCTGTTGAAAGGACTCTGACTCGGTTATCGGATCGTTAAATCCGCCGGAGTTAATCTCCGTCAGGTCAAAATCCACCTGGTACCGGTTTTCATCTTCCCGATAACTGGTCAGGGACTTGAGTTCCATGTTGCCCCAATCCCAAATTATTTCGGCGCCGATACCCCATGCTTCCGTTTCATTATTGGCCGAGACGTCCCGGAACGTATCCCTGATGTCCGGGAAAACTGTTCCACCAAGAGCCACATTCGGGTTATCACTCACGGGCGGACTGACATGAGAAGCGGTTCCCCTGCTGCTTTCATCATCCATGTAATCACCAAACAGCCTGATATTCAAGTTATCCGTCAGCTGCAACGCCAGCTGCGCCCGGAATGATTGTACCTCTGTCGTATCCTCGTCAGCGCCTGTATACCCGTTATCCGCATAACCGTTGTTATCGTGGAAGAGACCCGCGACACGCAACGCGGCGCGCTCACTGAGTGGCGCATTGACGGCAGCCTCAACCCTGACGGTTCCATAGTTTCCGCCGGTGACGTCAACGTAACCGCCGAATTTTTGCTCGGGTTTTCTGCTTAACAAGTGAATAACGCCCCCCGTTGCATTTCGCCCAAAAAGCGTGCCTTGGGGACCTTTGATGACTTCCACGCGTTCTGCGTCATAAAAATCACCGATAATCGACGTGAGTCTGGGTAAGTATACGCCGTCAACGTGGACAGCCACTGTTGGTTCCAGGCCCGGCGATAAAGTATCGGTTCCGACCCCGCGCAGGTAGGCAAAACCATGGCCGGCAAGCGGCTCGAGGTGAAGCCCCGGAACCTTCAATTGAATGTCAAGGGTTGAATCAATACCAACCGCTTTCATTTGATCTTCGGTAAATGCATTAATTGCAATAGGGACGCGCTGAACGGATTCTGCCCGCCTTTGCGCGGTAACAACCACTTCTTCCAGGAGTTTTGACCCTTGAGCGAATACCGCCGGAGTTGTGGAAACCAGTGTAACGAAGTAAAAGATGTGGTGTATCTTATTGTTTAAAATGGATTTTATCATCACTGTTGCCCCTCTGTCAGTAATTTAAGCAAGGTGTCAATTTTCTGAATCAACTAAATATAAATACCTGTCTATACAAAATAATAACACATGTTGCTTATTATACAACTTTGTTGCATAATATTCCAATACGTAAAATAATTAAATAAATAACCCAGGAATTCTTTAATGTCACAGCAGACTATCACCACCGGGCCAAGCCCCCTGGCGCATGATGACTGGCAGTACGTGGATAAACGTTGTCTGGATGACTACCGGGCGGAAGACTGGAAGATATTGAACCGCCAGCGTAAACAATATCACGATGAACAGATGGTGGATCAGATATTACGCATTCTGACCTGCCAGAAGGACGACCCCGGTTATGTTTACACGGTCAATAATTATTATCACTGCCTGCAAACGGCTACCCGAATGTTTCGCGATGAACGTCCTGAAGAAGACGTCGTCGTTGGTTTATTCCACGATATTGGGTTTATTACTTGCAACGAAACCCATGGCGAGTTTGCCGCCGCTTTATTGCGCCCGTATATTTCAGAAAAAAATCACTGGATGCTGATACGGCACGCTATTTTCCAACAGTACCATTGTTATGAGCTTGACGGCTGCGACCGCCATGAGCGAGACCAGTGGAAAGATCATCCATACTTTGCCTGGACAGCGGAATTTGTCGATAAATATGACCAGGGCACTATCAACCATGACGAGGAAATACTGCCGATTGAGGCCTTTGAACCCATGGTAAGAAGGCTGTTTGGAAAAAAAACAGCCAGGATTTTTTATGAATAAGGATAAAAAATGAGCGCCTGGATAAAAATGATCCCGGAAAATGAAGCGACGGGAATATTAAGGGATATGTACCATGAAGCAATGACGCCTCACGGAACGGTGGACAACGTCATGAAAGTCCATTCACTTCGCCCGCATACGATGCACGGCCACGTGACTCTCTATAAAAGTGTGCTTCATCATCCTGATATTACTCTTCCCTTGTGGTTCCTGGAAGTGATCGCCGCATATACCAGCATTAAAAATAACTGTGATTACAGCCTCGCCCATCACTTCATGAACGCTCGAAAATTGATTAGAGATGAGCAGCGCGCCGATGAGATCCATGCATCCCTGGAAAAGGGTCAGCCGGAGAAAATATTCGATGGAAAAGAGCTGGCCTTGCTTGAGTATGCGGCAAAACTGACTACCGGTGTGGCGGATATGACAGAGGCTGATGTCGCAACGCTACGCGCGGCCGGCTGTAATGACGGCGAAATTCTGGAAGTCAACCAGGTCGTTGCCTATTTCAATTACTCCAACCGATTGCTCAACGGATTGGGGGTCACCATTGAAGGAGACTCGATAGGCTATTACAAATAATTTATACGGCAATACTCCCAACGCCCGATACCTGACGCCCGGACCTGTTTTTTTATTTATTCATATTGGTTTTTAAAAATGTACCTCAGAAATACCTGGTATGTCGCCGCGCTAAGCAGCGAAATTGATCGTCAGTTAAAATCCCTGCGCGTCCTTGGTGAAAATATCGTTTTATACCGAACCGGGGATGGCAATCCCGTGGCCTTGGAAGACGCCTGTCCGCACCGCAAACTGCCTTTGTCGAAAGGTTTTTTGAAAGGAGATTTTGTGGAATGTGGTTATCATGGCCTGACATTTGATTGTTCCGGCCAGTGTGTCGATGCGCCAACGCAGGACAGGATACCGCCAACGGCGGTGGTTCGCAGCTATCCGGTTGCTGATAAATGGGGGCTGGTCTGGGTGTGGATGGGTAGCCCTGCCCTCGCCGATGAAGCAAAAATTCTTGATATAGAAAATTTTGACAACCCCGAATGGAAGATCACTACCGGCGATGCGTTAACCTGTGAATGCCACTATTTGTATCTCACCGATAATTTACTGGACCCTTCCCACGTCGCCTGGGTGCACCGCGCGTCTTTTGCCGCGGCGGGTACGGACAATGTCCCACTGGAAACCAGGGAAATCAAGGATGGTTTGATTGTATACCGGTGGATATATAATTGTGAGCCGCCGCCTTTTTATGCGCCGCTGGTTAAATTCAAGGGAAACTGCGACCGCTTGCAACATTATGAAGTCCGTTATCCTTCTGTTGCCATTAACAAATCGATCTTTTCACCAGCCGGCATGGGCGGCCCGGGGAAGCCGCTCACCGACGTCTCCTACGTAATGGTCTCCTATAATTTTTTGACCCCTGTCGATGAAAACACAACCCGTTATCACTGGTTGCAACATCGTAATACCGACCCTGATGATGAAGAGGTCACACGGAATATTGCAGATGGTTCCAGGCTGGCGTTTCAGGAGGATCGGGATATTCTCGAAGCCGTGCATAAAGGTATCGCCAATGAAACCCGTCGGCATATCAATCTCGGTCTGGATGCCGGTTCCTTGAAGTTTCGGCGGATGCTGGATAAGATGATCGCCGGGGAGCAAGCAAATATCCGGGAGGCGCAGGCGCGCGCGTTATGAAGACCTACAGGGCGAAACCCAAAAAATGGCAGTCAACTTCAATGATCAAGTCGGGCCTAAATATCAACGGCTTAAATCCTGGATAATCGCTCGAATTGACGCTGGTGGTTGGTTGCCGTCCCATCAACTCCCGTCCGAAAATGAATTGGTTCGCGACCTTCAGGTCTCCAGGATGACGGTAAATCGCGCGCTGCGGGAACTGGCGAACGAAGGTTACCTGACCCGGATTCCGGGCGTTGGCACTTTCGTTGCGGAAATGTATGGCCGCAGTCACTTTCTCGAAATCAATAATATTGCAGATGAAGTTCGGGAACGTCGGCATGATTACTCGGCAAAAGTCATTTTGAATAAACGGGGCAAGTTGAATAGTGAAAACGCAAGACGAATGCAACTGACTCAGGCAAGCAAGGTATTTCATTCGATTATCGTACACCTGGAAAATAATATCCCCATACAAGTGGAAGACCGTTACGTGAATCCTCAAGTCGCGCCTGGTTACGACAAGGTTGATTTTACGCAGACCACATCGACCGAATACCTGTTGAAAGTAGCCCCATTGCAGGAAGTTGAACATACTGTTCGGGCCTGCCTGCCCACTGAGCGGATCAGGAAATTATTACACCTGAAAGAAAATGAACCTTGTCTGGTTTTACTGCGACGTACCTGGAGCCGGAAGAAAATCGCCTCTGTCGCCACGCTGCATCATCCCGGCAATCGGTATGAACTCAGCGATCACTTTAAGACTTGAGATTGCCGGCAACGCCCTCCTTTCAAAGTGAAAGTTTTACTTGATACCTGTCGGTTACCCGGGAGAAATTCTGAAAACGTGCAACTTACCATATCCCCAAGTGGCGAGATTGAAGCGCTTGATGACAGGGAAAGTCCGGCGGAAGGGACGCTCATCGAGGATTACGCGTTGCCCGGCATGCCCAACCTGCATAGCCATGCTTTTCAACGGGTGATGGCGGGCCAGGCTGAATCGGCAATGAAAAACAAGGATGACTTCTGGTCGTGGCGGGAAATAATGTACGACTATGCAAATCGGGTGACGCCTGAGCAATTGCAGGCGATTGCCGCCCAGTTATATATGGAAATGCTGAAAAGCGGCTATACATCGGTCGCTGAATTTCACTATCTGCACCATGCGGGACGCCGACGGCCGGGCTTGCCATCGACGGAAACGGCGGATGCCATCATTGCGGCAGCGGAAGAAACCGGTATCGGTTTGACTTTATTGCCGGCGCTGTATATGACAGCTGATTTTGATAAACCGGAGCCGGCGCCCCGGCAGGGTCGATTCATAAATGACATGGAAAGCTTTTTTTCACTGTTTGAACGCTTGAGGAATAGGGAAAACGATAATATAAAAACAGGAATAGCCTTCCACAGCCTGCGCGCCGTTCCCGCCCGGCGCTTGCGTGAAACGTTGAAGATACTTGCGGATGAACGTATCGACTGTCCCATTCACATTCATATTGCAGAGACGCTCAAAGAAGTGGAGACCTGTACCAGACTGAAGCGCCTCAGCCCGGTAAAATGGTTATTTGAAAATATCGATATTGACCATCGATGGTGTCTTGTCCACGCAACGCATTTAACTGATTGGGAGGTTGAAAAATTAGCAAAAAGCGACTGTGTCGCGGGTCTTTGTCCCACCACTGAAGCCAACCTGGGAGACGGTATTTTCAGGTTTGAAGAATATATCAATGCAAACGGTAAATTCGGCATTGGTTCCGACAGTCATATATCCGTTAATCCCGTTGAGGAACTCAGGTGGCTGGAATACGGGCAACGCCTCATAAGCAACAGGAGAAATATCAGCGCGACTGCCGGTGAACGGCGCGTCGGCAGTTTTCTCTGGGATAATGCGGTCAGTGGCGGCGCCCAGGCGCTTGGCCGGAATATCGATGGTCTCAAGCCGGGCAATCGGGCTGATCTCCTGGCGCTGGACGGAGACCATCCGTTGCTTTATGACAAGCAGGCGCCCGATATGCTCAATTCATTCATATTCAGTGGCAATGATAATTTAGTCAAGCATGTCATGGTCGGTGGTAAATGGGTGATTAAGGATGGCGCTCATATCCATGAAGAAGAAATCCTGGCGCGCTTTAAAAAGACTATCAGGGAACTGAATCAATAGCGGGGCAGCAGTTCCCGCCAACAGCCCCCAAACTCATTTTCGACGAACAGCGGGCGCGCCTGATAACAGGGAGTTCAGGCGCAGATACCGGTAACCTCCGGTTGGATTGACATTCATGCATCAGACTGTTTTGCCATCCTTGATAATATCGACGCAAGGATTGCCGCCTATCATGTACGCCAATTCCGAAGGATGCGCAATATCCCAAATCACGAAATCAGCCCTTTTGCCTGTTTCCAGGGTGCCCCTGTCATCAAGCAATCCCAAAGCTTGCGCGGCGTTACGCGTTACCCCCGCCAAGGCCTCCTCCGTGGTAAGAGAAAATAACGTGCAGGCCATATTGAGCATAAGCAATAAAGATAAAACCGGCGACGAGCCCGGATTGGCGTCAGTTGCAACGGCAATCGGCACTTGCTGCCGGCGCAACAAGCTGACCGGGGGCAATCGAGTCTCCTTCAATATGTAAAATGCGCCGGGGAGCAAGACGGCAACGCTGCCGGATTTGGCAAGCGCGCTGACACCGGCCTCAGAGGTATATTCGAGATGATCGGCAGACAAGGCGTCATAACGCGCCGCCAATGCCGCGCCGTTTAGATCAGATAGTTGATCAGCATGTAATTTTACCGCCAGGCCCAGCTCACGTGCCCTGGTAAAAACCCGCTCTATTTCTTCGGGGCTGAAAGCGATGGATTCACAAAAACCGTCAACTGCATCAGCCAGGTTTTCCCCGCATACCCGCGGCAGCATTGTTTCAACGACAAGGTTGATATAGGCAGCCCGGTCTGAGGCATATTCGGGTGGCAGGGCATGCGCCCCAAGAAATGTCGTTGTTACGTCCAGCTGCGGATCATTATCCCCGAGCGATTTGGCAACCCGCAACATCTTCAATTCTGATTCGACGTCGAGTCCATAACCCGATTTGACTTCGATTGTTGTGACCCCTTCACGTTTAAGCGCGGCGGCTCGCTTTTTCGCCGCGGTGAATAATTCTTCTTCCGATGCAGCGCGCGTCGCTGCCACCGTGGACAATATGCCGCCACCCGCACGTTGTAATTCTTCATAGCTTGCGCCTTTCAGGCGCATTTCGAATTCCCTGGCCCGGTTGCCTCCGAACACGAGATGGGTATGACAATCGATCAAACCGGGCGTGATGCAACGGCCTTTCACATCGACTACGCGAGGGGAGTCAAGTTGAGCGCGTACGGGCAACTCGTTCATGGCCCCCAGCCAGCTTATCCGGTCCGCCGTTACCCCGATGGCCCCGTTTTCAATCAGTCCGTATTCGCCCCCTCCCGTTGTCATGGTAACAAGCTGGGCATTGACCCATAAATAATCCCAATCACTCATGATTAATTCGTCCGGTTTCAATTTATTGCGAAAGTCACCTAAGACCTGATCATTTTAATCTAAATGTCATTACTTGTATAGACATTTAATTATATAGAAGATAGAGTCTGACATATTCAGGCAGGCAATATTGACTTTACTCCCCGGAGGAACACATGAGCATTACATCCCAGGCCCGGCAGTCGGATAATGATCGACGCGTTATCAGGGCGCCTCGCGGCGCGGAACTTTCAGCAAAGTGCTGGCAAACTGAGGCGCCGTTAAGAATGATCATGAACAACCTGGACCCGGACGTGGCGGAATGCCCGGATGACCTGGTTGTTTATGGTGGAATTGGCAAGGCCGCGCGTAATTGGGAATGTTTTGACAGCATCGTCGAAACATTAAGAGGGTTGAACGAAGATGAAACCTTGTTAATTCAGTCAGGGAAACCGGTCGGCGTAGTCAAGACACACAGTGACGCCCCGCGAGTCTTGATCGCGAATTCCAACCTGGTCCCGGCCTGGGCCACCTGGGAACATTTCAATGAACTCGACCGCAAAGGTCTTATGATGTACGGACAGATGACTGCCGGTTCCTGGATATACATCGCAAGCCAGGGAATTGTCCAGGGCACTTATGAAACCTTCGTGGAAATGGGCCGGCAACATTATAATAGTGACTTGAGAGGAAGATGGATATTAACCGCCGGGCTGGGGGGCATGGGCGGCGCCCAACCACTCGCGGCAACCATGGCCGGCGCTTCGATGATTGCCATCGAATGCCAGGAAAGCCGGATCGACTTCAGGCTGCGCACGGGTTACCTCGACAAAAAAGCGACTACCTTGAATGAGGCAATAGCCATATTGGAAGAAGCTATTGGCAAAGCCGAAGCCGTTTCCATTGGTTTGTTGGGCAATGCGGCGGAGCTGCTTCCTGAAATGGTTGAACAGGGTATCCGTCCTGATGCCGTTACCGATCAAACGTCCGCGCATGATCCGATAAATGGTTATTTGCCGATAGGCTGGTCGGTTGATGATTGGCAAGCGCAACGGCGGAGCAATCCGGGAAAGGTTGCCGCCGAAGCAAAACAAGCCATGGTGGTCCATGTCAAGGCCATGCTGGATTTTCAAAAATCCGGCATTCCCACATTTGATTACGGCAATAACATCCGTCAAGTAGCAAAAGATGAAGGCGTTGATAATGCTTTTGATTTTCCGGGCTTCGTGCCGGCCTATATCCGGCCTTTATTCTGTCGGGGCATCGGGCCTTTCCGTTGGGTGGCCCTGTCCGGTGACCCGGATGACATCTATAAGACAGATCAAAAGGTCAAGGAACTCATCCCGGATGATCCCCACCTGCATAACTGGCTCGACATGGCAAAAGAACGGATCCGGTTCCAGGGATTGCCCGCGCGAATATGCTGGGTTGGTCTCGGCCAGCGTCACCGGCTTGGTCTTGCATTTAATGAGATGGTAAAAAGCGGGGAACTGGCCGCGCCGATTGTAATTGGGCGCGACCACCTGGATGGAGGCTCCGTCGCCAGCCCGAACCGGGAAACCGAATCCATGCGCGACGGCTCAGACGCAGTGGCCGATTGGCCATTATTGAATGCAATGCTGAATACGGCCAGCGGCGCCACTTGGGTATCAATTCACCATGGCGGCGGCGTTGGCATGGGGTATTCGATCCACGCCGGGTTGGTAATAGTCTGTGACGGTTCCGACGACGCGGCAAGGCGCATTCAGCGGGTATTATGGAATGATCCGGCAACCGGTGTAATTCGCCACGCTGACGCCGGTTACGACGTTGCGATTGATTGCGCCAGGGAATACAAAGAAGGATTGTCATTGCCAATGCTCAGGTAGGCGCCGCGCGTGAATAAAAGTAAACTCGAAGCGGGTGAGGCCCCGTTATCACTATTACGCAAGATCGCCTTCGAGCCTGTTAAAGTCGAACTGCGCCAATCAGACTATGAAGCCGTAAAAAGATCGAGCGAGACAGTCGCAAAATTATGCGCGGCGGATAAGGCAACTTACGGCATTAACACGGGCTTTGGTAAAATGGCCCGGACGCGCATAGCCGGCGACAAACTTGCCGAACTCCAACATAACCTGCTGTTATCCCATAGCTGTGGTATCGGTCCGGGATTAAACAACAATATTGTTCGTTTATTGCTTGTTTTGAAAATCCTGGGGCTTGCCCGGGGTTACTCCGGTGTCCGCCCGGAAGTCATTGACGCCCTGCTCGCATTGCTCAACCATGAAGTGTACCCGTGTATTCCGGCAAAAGGCTCAGTCGGCGCATCCGGCGATTTGGCGCCACTGGCTCATTTAGGCGCAACGTTAACCGGTGTCGGCGAAATGCAATACAAGGATATGACCATCAGCGCCACGGAGGGTCTCGGTCTCGCCGGCTTATCTCCATTGACATTGGGCCCTAAAGAAGGGTTGGCTTTGGTTAACGGGACGCAAGCATCGACTGCTATTGCGCTTTATCACTTCTTTGAAATTGAAAACATATTTGCCTCCGCAACCATAACCGGCGCCCTGACGGTCGATGCAATGAAGGGAAGTGACGCCCCCTTTGATCCCCGGATACATCAACTACGCGGTCACCAGGGTCAAATTGACATGGCGAACATTTACCGGATGCTTCTCTCCGGCAGTGAAATTCGCGCATCACATATTAATTGTGAAAAAGTGCAAGACCCCTATTCGCTGCGCTGCCAGCCCCAGGTAATGGGCGCTATCCTGGACACCCTGAGGTTTGTCGCCAATTTACTGACTATAGAGGCAAACGCCGTCACCGATAATCCCTTGATTTTTGATGATGCGAATGAAGCCGTTTCCGGGGGAAATTTTCATGCTGAGCCGGTCGCGATCGCCGCAGATCTGTTAGCCATTGCCGCGGCGGAAATCGGCGCGATTACCGAACGACGAATTGCCAACCTGGTGGACCCGGCAGTGAGTCTGTTGCCCGCGTTTCTGGTCGAAGACGCGGGTTTGAACTCCGGGTTCATGATCGCCCACGTTACCGCGGCGGCGCTGGCGTCAGAAAACAAAACACTGGCCCATCCGGCCAGCGTTGACAGTCTGCCCACGTCCGCCAACCAGGAGGATCATGTGTCAATGGCAACATTCGCGGCCAGAAAACTGGGGGACATTGTTGATAACATCGCCGGCATCGTCGCCATCGAGTTTTTGGCCGGCGCCCAGGCAATCGAATTTCACAAGCCGGCGAAAACGTCAAAAGCGCTTCAACTCGTGGTGGAAAAACTCAGGCAGTCTGTGCCGAATTATGCGAAAGACCGCTATTTTTCGCCGGATATAGAAGCGGCTAAAAAAATGATCAGCGCCCGGGATTTCTCTGAAAATATCATTGAGGTCTTGCCGAGCCATGCCTGATGTATTTGATTATCACCAGGGCGACGGCCCCGTACTCATCAGTTTTCCACACGACGGAACAGACTTTCCCCCCCGTCTCGAACCCCTCTTTAATGAGCATGGTATAAAAAACACGGATTGTGACTGGTTTATCAGCGACCTGTATCAGTGTATTTTGGACCGGGCGGATTCAAGTTTCATTAAACCGAGATTTTCCCGCTACGTTATCGATTTAAATCGCGCGCCTGATGGTGAGCTGCTTTACCCGGGCAAAATGGAAACAGGCATCTGCCCGGTGACTACCTTTGATGGCGCTCCAATATATTTGCCCGGGAACCAACCGGATGATAATGAAATACGAACCCGTATCGAGACTTACTGGCAACCCTGTCATCATCATATTCATTCGGAATTGAAACGAATCAAGGACCGGCATGGATTTGCCATTCTTTGGGATGCGCACTCTATTCGCGGGGAAGTTCCACAACTATTTGACGGCGTGTTGCCGGATTTGAATTTCGGCACTGCCGGCGGTCGTTCGTGCGGAAGAGAATTAATCGATCAACTCGTGCAACATGCCAACGATGCTTCAAGTTACAGCGTGGTATTGAACGGGCGGTTCAAGGGCGGATATATCACGCGGCATTACGGCGACCCGGAAAACCGCGTCAATTCCATCCAACTCGAAATCAATCAAAGCGCCTACCTTGAAGATTCCGAAGAGCCGCAAATCGATCATGAAAAAGCTCGACAATTATCCCGGCTGTTACAGGCATTGATTCATTTGGCTATAAATTTACAATGTTGATTTCCGTATCGGACAAGTTTTATTTCCGCCTTTCCCCGAAAGAATATCGAGGCAGGCTGCGCCCGGGTTAACCGTATGCGGCTTCCTTCATAACATTGGCAAGCGTGGTGTAAGTCTCCGCCCAGGCGAGCGGCGGCGCAGAATTGGCGGGCGGGCTGTCAGGCGGCGATCTTGACGTATTCGAAATCACCGGGTTTGCCGTTGATGCCGGCCCTGGGTGGCGCGATCCAATGGGCGAATTTTCCCGGCTCGATAACCTGCTCCATGAGTGACAACAAAAATTCCAGGTCGTCGTTGTTTGGCAGCCATTCTTCCCGGCGTTGTTCCCATTCGGTTTGTTGGATTATATTGCCATCCGGCGTTGCGTAAACGTCGCTGAACTCACCAACCAGCCTGTGGAAAGCGCGACTGGGCAGACTCAAGCGGTATTCATGTCCATACTCGGCAATGGCCTTGTTCCAGGTTGCCAGGACTTGTTCGCAATCATTGATAAAATCGTCACACAGGCGGCTGTTCACCGCATTGATGGCAGGTTCATCCACGCTGACCAGTTTCCCATCGACGTGTTTCAACACCGGATAAACGCTGTCATGGAGTTGATGATCATCATCAATGGTGGTTTCCCTGAAGCGACCTTTAAGACTGGCGTTGAAAGCATTGGATGCGTTGGTGGAAATTTCCGCGCCGAATAAATCCAGGGTGACTGAATAATGAAAGTTTATTTTCTTCTGCATCATCGGCAGGTCAATCACGCCCAGCTTCCTGACCGCCCCGGCATCCGTCGGGTCGGTGATATTGTTTTCCTTCATTACCTCGCAAGTCCGTCTTAGGACGCGCTCAACGCCGGTTCGACCGACAAACATGTGGTGGCCTTCTTCGGTGAGCATGAAACGGGTGGTGCGGGCGAGGGGGTCGAAACCCGACTGCGCCAGTGATTCCAGTTGCATCTTGCCGTCGCGATCGGTAAAGGTGGTAAACATGAAAAAGGACAGCCAGTCCGGTGTTTTTTCATTGAACGCGCCTAATATACGCGGTTTGTCCCGGTCGCCGGAACGACGCATCAATAAATATCCAGCCTCTTCGCGACCATCCCGGCCAAAGTATTTATGCAGCAAGTAAACCATGGCCCACAGGTGGCGGCCTTCTTCCACGTTGACCTGGAAGACGTTACGCATGTCATACAGCGAGGGCGCTGTATGTCCCAGGTAACGCTGTTGTTCCACCGAAGCGGGTTCCGTATCCCCCTGTATTACCACCAGGCGGCGCAGCATGGCGCGATACTCCCCCGGCACTTCCTGCCAGACAGGTTCGCCTTTATGCCGGCCAAAGGCGATCTTCCTGCCTTCTTCCCGGGGCGCGAGCAATATGCCCCAGCGGTATTCCGGCATTTTCACGTAACCGAACTTGGCCCAACCCTCCGGGTCAACGCCAATCGCCGTGCGCAGGTACACTTCAAGGTTCTGGAAACCTGCCGGCCCCATCTCTTTCCACCAGTCGATATAACCCGGATGCCACTTCTCCAAGGCCCGCTGCAAGCGCCGGTCCGAGGCAAGCCCGACGTTGTTGGGAATCAGGGTGTCATAATCTACATTACTCACAGCCGTTGCTCCTCCGTTGACGGACTACTACTATACTCTTTTTTTATCGTATTCAGGTCGAAGGCCGGTTCCGTAACGGCGTAGCGCCCCGGCGTCACTGACCGCGTTGGGTCGCTGAAATATCCAGTTTTGCCAGGCAGTGAGCCGCCCGAAAATTTTAGTCTCCAGCGTTTCAGGCCCGGCAAAGCGCAAATTGGCTTCCATGCCAATCAATGCATCGGGAGAGAAACTGGCCCGTTCTTCCAATAACATCCTGATCTCGTCTTCCCAATCGATGTCATCGGGCGTGAAGGTGACCAGCCCCAGGCTCGATGCCCGTCCGGCGTCAATTTCCTTGCCGATAAATTCTTTTGCTTTTTCGACGCTCTCCGGTTCGCCCAAAAAGCGCGTTTCCAGTCGGGTCAGGCCGTTTGCCATCGGCAACGGGCCGAAGCTGCTTTCAGTCAAGCTGATGACGGCCGGCGGCGTGTCGTCATCCTCGAACCGCCCATCCAGCATGTAACTGCGGTCAACGGCAAATAAAAACTCGGCCAGGAGACCGACAAAACAGCTGCCAGGCTCTACGAAAGCAAGACTGGTGCGCGAAGTCACGTCGACGCGCTTCATCGTGCGTTTCCAATAAAGCATGATTTCCCGGATCAGCCAGTCATCCTTGTGGGCATTCAGGAATTCGTCGTAGTCTTTCACGGACTTGGCATCGCCGGCGCATTTGATAATTATCGTGCCGATGGTCGGTTCGTTGAAACGCAGGTGCAATAAGGCATCATCGAGCTCGCGGGCCAAGGCCAGGGGCCAGAATTGAGCGCCCCGGTCGACTGCATCCGAAACAGTGTCGGGCGCTTCAGTCCCCGGCCCTTTAACCTGCAAGGTGACGTTGCGGTTTTCCCTGTCGATAGTCAGGGACAAGGAAGTGTATTCGATGCTGTTTGCCTTGATCGTTCTTGATAGCGGCGTTAATTGAACGCCCCTGGCGTCGTCGGGGCGGTCGGACGTCTTCGCCATTTCCCCGGCGCGTTCATTCACCCGCGCGGCAAATCCGGAACCGGGCACGGTCTCATCAACCAGGCGCCAATCGACGGCGCGTTGACCTTTGATGCCCTCCTCGACGGTACAGAACACGTCCGCCAAGTCCCTGCGCACTTTTCTTTTATCGACCAGGCGGGTCAGCCCACCGGTGCCGGGCAGTACGGCAAGCAAAGGAATTTCCGGCAGCGACACCGCGGCATTGCCGTCGTCTATCAGGATCAGGTAATCGGCCGCCAGCGCCAGTTCATAACCGCCGCCGGCCGCTGTCCCGTTCAATGCGCACAGGTAACGCTGGCCGGAGAATTCGCCGGCGTCTTCAATGGCGTTCCGGGTCTCGTTGGTAAATTTGCAGAAATTCACTTTATGGCCATGGGATGCGCCGGCTAACATGCGGATATTGGCGCCGGCGCAAAACATGGTGGGCTTATTGGAGCTGACAACCACGGTTTTCACTTCCGGGCGCTCAAACCGCAGCCGCTGAATCGCATCGTAGAGTTCGATGTCAACGCCGATGTCGTAAGAATTCAGCTTCAATTCATAACCGGGAAACATGGCCCCGTCTTCATCCACATCCATATCGAGCCGGGCAATTGAACCGGACGCAGTCAGCTTCCAATGCCGGTAGTTATCCGGGTCAGTTTGAAAATCCAACTGCACGGCATTCGCTGATACCGGCAACTCCGCCACGTTATTATCGGCTTTTTCCAGGTTATGCATTGCCGCGAATGTTATCAGTTAAAACTACGCAACGCCAAACAATTCCAGACTTTTGCCTGGCAGATAAAAGGTGAAGGCTTGGTCCCTTGCCAAGCCTTCGGACGCCGGGAACTGATGCGGCGGGCAAGACTGATCGCGTCCGTAGCGATACTCTCGGGACTACAGCAATTTAAAATCTGCCGATAGTTTTGACCAATGGGATTTAAGGATTTCCTTGTGTGTCTCCTGCATGGGCAGGTCTTGTAACATTCGGGGCCATATATCACGGGCCGCAGTTAGCGCATCAAGCAAATGCACCTTCACGACGGGCCAGGGGACGTCTATTCGCCGGGCCCAGGTTTGAAAAGCCTCTAAGCCCATGGAGCGCCATTTTTTCTGTTTGCCGAGATTCAATGCGATACCCGTTTCACCTTGGACATACGGTAACGTCGAAACAATATCGTACGCCGGGGCCAGTCCCGGATTGATGGCGTCAGGGTAAATCAGCGTCCAGTTCTTCAAATGGGCATCACCATTGGCCAGCAGGATATTCGCAAGGAGCCGACGAGCTATTTGTTGCATGTCTTCCAGTCCACCCGCGCCAAAGCGATAGAGCGCCGTGGCAACCTGTTCGTAATTGCTTTTTCCGTACTTGTCGTGGGCATAAAACCCGAATACCTGCGCAAAGTCTTCTGTATGTATACGTCCCCGGGTTCCACGGTCAAACCGGCGAATAGCGTAAGCAAAAGATTCATTCGGCAACTGAATTTCAGGCAAGTTGTCCAGCAAATCCAGGGGGACAAGCATTATCTCAGGAATGTCCACGGCTATTGCCTCAGCCAGCTTCATTACGCTGTATTCATTTTCCGGTACATTCCTGTGAACCGTGGACGGCGTTTTAATAATCCAGCTGTCTCCGCCCACCTCAGCGCCAATGTTGTATCGTCCGTCCTGCCTGATAGTAGAAAATTTCATTTGTACACCGGCAAGCGAAAATTTTTGCGCGGCCCCTTTAACGTCAATCTGAACTACCTCTACCCGGTCTCTGGCAGACACGGCCCAGGTGGGAATCCGGCCAACGGGCACAGGACTGGCGATAATAGCCCCGGGCAGGTTGTTTCCAACCCAAGTCAGTAAAGGGAACTCATTTGAAGGGTGTATTTTTAACGTTGCTGACATCCATTCCCGTAAGGCCCCTTCCGGCAACAGGTTGGATATAACGGGCGGGACTCTCTGTGAACTGATCAATACCTTGTCAAGGTAGTTCGGGTCCATCCTTTGTGTCAGTGTCATCGTTGCCCGGGTTTCTTCCGGCATGGCCCGGTATTCAGGGTCAAAAGTTAAAATGTTTTTACCGCCGGAGTAATGGGTGATAATTCCGACCCTTTGTCCATGCAGGGTCAGTTTCAGCGCTTCTACGGATTCAATCTGTCGGCTTGGACCCTCCATTTTTATTCATCCTCGAGAGCCCTTAGCATTGAAGACCAGGGTGACTCTTCAGTATCGCCTTGTCCGTTAACTTCGCCGGACAGGGCGGCATGACTGCCATCGTCCGACTTGAGCATTTTCCTTATTTGCTGAGCTCGCTCACGAGGTACCAGCATGAGCTCCAGCCCCAGGCCTTCCAGAATACGTAAAAGGGTGGAAACCCGCGCGTCGCCACCAGTCTCGATACGCTGGTATTGTTGTTGCGACATGCCAATTTTCATCAACATATCTTTTTGATTCAGCGCCAAATGTCGGCGGCGCTTCTCAAATTCAGAAGAAAGTTCAGTCAGCGTTTTCATCATTACCGCTCATGTTAATTAGCAGATACAACATATTAGTTGTTAATTAATATCAAAACAACATATTAGTTGTTAATTAATATCAAAACAACATATTAAATGTTATATAACACAAAAACAACATATAGGTTGTACTGCCCTGAGTATTTGAGTCGAACTTGCTACCTTGATGCTTCGCGTCGATTTCACTCGCTACTCATTGGTCAAAGTTTTTAACCAGATGTCTTTCAGCAAGCATGGATTTATGCAGGATGGGGATAATATCGATGGTGGTATCTGTCACCTGATAGTAGATAACATGCAAAACTACGGGCAAGGTTCGAACGCCCTCTATGGTTTGATCAAGTGAACCTCGGGTGTTCGGTGAAGCGCTGGAAGCCGGGTCTTAACGTGTAAATATAAGCCTCGGCAGTATCTGTACCGAATTTTTCAAATCCGTAAGTGACGGATTTTACGTTAATTCAGTCAGTTGTCGAACGGCAATTTACGTTAATTCAGTCAGTTGTCGAACGGCAATTTACGTAATTTATGGTCTTTCGCTGTCAGCGCCCTGTTGGCGCCACCAGCTGTCGACGAGCTTATTGACTTCTTTGGCGTGGAAGCGCGCGACCCGGTTGCTGGGCGCCAATGCCTCCGTGTAGAAGAATTCGGGCAGTTCGTCATCTTCTTCCGTGAAGCCGGCGGCCTTGTTGAATTCTCTCTCGAGCCGCAATGTTTCCTTGCCCAGCTCATCAAAGAAAGACGAGTCAAGGTTGGCGCCGACTGCCGCATTAATCGCTTCGGTTACCCTGTCCAGTTCGGCGGCTGTAACGGTACGGCCAAAAATGCACAAGCCCAGTGAATCCGCGGCAGCGGTCATAACCTGGGCCTCATGGCTGGCCTCGGCAACCTCATCGATGGACTTATCCGCAGTTTCCATCCTGGGGACGTTGCCGGCCGTGTGGTCCGCGCCTTGGGCCGTTACCATCATGGTAATGCCGGTGGCCTCGACGACGCGGGGATCATAGGCGCTGATGGCCTGTCTCTTTATCACGGGCACCCGACCGACCCGGTAATGCTCGCCGACAAAAGCCGTGCCCCGCGCCCATAGCCGGCCCTGCTCCGTGCCGTTGCGGACTTGTTCCAGGACGTCCTCGATAAAATCGACGTCACCGAATTCACCCAGCCCGGCTTCCATTAATACGCCGACCATGGCGCCCGTTTCAATCGTGTCGATGCCAAGGTCATTGGCGATGGCGTTCAACCTTGCCAGGTCGTCAGGCTCCTTGATGCCGCAATTGGTTCCCAATAGTCCCAGGGTTTCATATTCAACCGGCGATACTATTTCATTGCCGTCGGCATCGGCATAGACGTTGCTGCATTGGATTAAACAACCGGGCATACAGGCATGTGAAGGCTCGCCGCCGCGGGCGATGTTTTGTTCGCGAATAAAATCGCCGCCCATCTTCATGGTTTCTTCATTGGTGTCAACCAGGCGGCCGGCAGAAAAATTGCGTACCGGCAGGCCGCCTACGTGGTTCATGTAATCCGCCATCATGGCCGTGCCGAAACGTTTGTAACTGTCTATCATCTGGTCTTTGCCTAATTTTTCGGCATAGTGGCGCACCGCGCCGATGACTTTTTTACGCTCATGCAGTTGCGGCATTTTGTTCAACTCTGCCACAATTGCTTTCACCTTTTTATTGCCTAAGACCGCCCCGATACCACCCCGCGCCGCCAACCTGGATGGCCGCCGATCCGTGTCGCTGATCGCAATGCCGGAAAGCAATCCCTGGTATTCACCCACCGGGCCGCACAGGGCCAGGCTGACTTTCTTTCCGTACTTCTCGTGTAGCAACGCCGCGGTTTCAAAATTACCTTTGCCCATGAAGTCCCGCGCGGAATCGAAGCTGCAAGAGCCGTCTTTTTTCAGGTGAATAATCACCCAGTCAGCCGCCGCGCCGTGCAGGGTAAACCCTGACAGGTGCAATTGGCCCAGGGCCACGCCGAAGGTGCCGCCGGCGTTGGCTTCCTTGATGCCGCCGGTCAACGGGCTTTTACAGCCGACACTGGTGCGGTTGGCGTTGGAGAAGTTGGTGCCGGCAAAGGGCCCGGCGGAAAAAATCAATGGATTGTCCGGTGACAGGGGTTCGACGGCGGCGATGTTTTCCTCTAACAGGGTTTTGGCGATCAGGTATCTCCCGACACGAACCAGTTCTTCCCCATCTTGCTCAACGGCTTCCACCGCCTGGTTTTTCAAGTCGATATCAAGGTATTTACGCATGGTTTCTGGTATTAAATCTCATTTTTGATCAGGGGTTTATAATTCCGGCAAGGGACAAGATTGTTCAAAAGCATAAGCGGCCTTGTAAATGCCGGGTTCATCAAAATGTTTACCCACCAACATCATCCCGACCGGCAGGCCGTTGCGGAAACCGCAGGGCGCTGACAGGGCGGGGTGGCCGGTAATATCAAACTGGCAGGTATTCAAGACCGTATAAAAGGCGAGAAATATGACGTCTTCGATAACAAGGTCGGTTGCGGACGCCGGGTTTTTTTGCGCTTGCATCAAGGTTGTGGGCATTAACAACAAGTCGTATTTTTCCAGGACGTCATCGTAGGCTTTTATCAATTTCGGCAAGTGATTTTTTGCTTTCGCGTAATACTTCCCCTGATATTTTTCCAGGTATTTGCCCAACATCAGGATCAGGTGAAGATTGACGGGAAATTGATCGAATTTGTCCTGCCAGCCGGCCATGAATTTTTCCAGCGCCGGGGAGTTGAAACCATTGGTATTCATTGCCATGCCGTTATATCCCATGGTGTTCCAAAGCCCATCGGTGATAATGCTGCCCCAGACAGGGACGCCATCCGGGTGCATGGGGATTGATACTTCATCGACGTCAGCGCCGAGGTCGGCGAATTTATTTGCCGCGTTACGTACGCAATTGTCAACGTCAGGCTCCGACAAGGGGTGGGCAAAGCCCTCTTTGACCAGGGCGATTTTCATTCCCTTGATGTCATCACCGAGTGAATCACTGTATTTATGCACCTGTAGCCGGCGTTGGCGGCTGTCTGTTGCGTCATAGCCCGCCAGTACTTCCAGCAGCGTCGCGTTGTCAGTCACGTTCGCCGTCATGGGCCCCACGTGGTCAAGCATGGCCTCCATGCCCATGATGCCCGTGTAAGGGAGCAGACCGTGCGTCGCCTTCATGCCGTAGGTCCCACAAAAACTGGACGGTATGCGCACTGAGCCGGCCTGGTCGCAACCCAATGCCATTTCCACGTCGCCATTGGCGACCAGGGCGGCGCTGCCTGAGGAAGAACCACCGGCGGAGTGGGCATGATTATGGGGGTTTTTGACAAACCCCGAACTGGCCGTGGCGCTGCCGCCGGAGACGCAGAGAAATTCACACACTGCCTTGCCGGTAATTTCCGCGCCGGCGTCCAACAATCGCGTGACGACCGTGGCGTCAAAGTCCGGTATAAATCCCTCCAGTATTGACGCCCCGTTCATCATGGGAACGCCCGCGACAAAGATATTATCCTTGATTGCGACCGTCCGGCCCTTTAGCGGTCCGGTATCACTGCCTTTCAAATCGGTCCTTACATACCAGGCGCCCAGTTCGTTTTCTTCCTTGCCGGGCAGTCGATAAGGCCGGTCCTGATAGTTTATTTCCGGCAGGTTATCTGCCAGTTGATCCATGAATTCATAGCTACTGCCAAACAGCGCCAAGTGTCCGAGAAGGGTTTCCGCCAGCCGGTCATCGATGGTTAATCCCATGGAGAGGCCAAGGGCTTTCAATTCGGTTCGATCAGGTAGTTCGAATGTCATCCGGCGATCCTTGTCTGATTCAAACGAAGTAAAGGAATCTCTGATTAAGTCGGAGATTCCTGTATATTGAAAATATTAACATATAAGGTATCTTACAGTAGCTACCGCTGTTCGTCGAAAGCAGCCCCCAAACCCACGGTTAGCGGGAACTGCCGGGTATCTTACAATATTGAAGTCAATGAACCGGATAATATTTGTCGTTGGGAATGAATAATGAACGGTGTCACGGCGCTTAAGCCCGTTGAACAGAAGAACGCCCACCTCAGTTGCAAGGTCAACGGCGAGCCGGCGCAGGTCTCGGTTATGCCCTGTAAAACGCTGTTGGAGATGCTGCGGGAGGACCTGCAATTAACCGGCACCAAGCATGGTTGTGAATTGGGCGAGTGCGGCGTCTGCGCGGTGCTGATTGACGGTCTGCCGGCGCTTTCCTGCCTGTCGTTGGCGCTGGATGCGGAGGGTCGCGCTATCGACACCATAGAAGGCCTGGCGGAAGACGCCGAATTACACCCGCTGCAATCGGCATTCGCTGACCTCGGCGGCGCCCAGTGCGGTTACTGCACCCCGGCAATTCTCCTCACCTCGAAAGCCTTGCTCGACAAGCAACCCAATCCAACCCGGGAACAGATCCGGGAGGCCCTGTCCGGCAATCTTTGTCGATGCACCGGCTATCAACAGATCTTTGAAGCTGTGGAAGAAGCGATCCTGCGTATCAGCCAGGCAGAAAAACAAGCGGCGGCGGGCACTGGCTGATGAGTAATGCAGAAACGCTGTCCGTGGTCGGCAAACCGCGCACGCGGGTGGACGGCGCTGATAAAGTCATTGGCCGCACCCAGTTTGCCGACGATATTATTTTGCCGCGCATGTTGCATTGCAAGTTGTTTCGCTCCCATGTGCCCCACGCCCACATCAAGTCAATTGACGTCAGCGAGGCTGAGCGTCATCCGGGGGTAAAGTTGATATTGACCGGCAAAGATTTTTCCAACGAGTATGGCATCCTGCCGGTAAGCCAGGATGAACAGCCCTTATGCAAAGACAAGGTTCGATTCGTGGGGGACCCTGTCGCGGCGGTTATCGCCCGGGATGAATTCGCCGCGGAAGAGGCGCTGGCGCGGATCGAGGTTGAATATGAACCGATTGATACGATCGCCGACCCCATCGATGGCCTGAATAATCCCGCCGCGCGCCTGCATGACTACAGTGAAGAAGGGAATATTCATAAGCGGCTCAGTTACGAGTTTGGCGACGTGGAAGAGAGTCTGGCGAACAGCGATCACGTGTTTGAAGACATTTTCTTTTTTGAAGGCAATACCCACCTGCCCATGGAGCAACATGCCGCAGTCGGCCTGCTGGAGGCCGATGGCCGGATCACCCTGTGGTCGAGCACCCAATGTCCCCATTACGTGCAGCGCGCCATAGCCAAGGCCCTGGACGTCCCCGCGTCGCAAATTCGCGTCATTGCCAGCCCCAATGGCGGCGGCTTCGGGGGAAAGAGCGATCCCTTTAATCACGAAATCGTCGTGGTAAAAGCCGCCATGATGCTGGGCCGGCCGGTAAAGATCTGCCTTAACCGGGAGGAAGTGTTTTATTGTCATCGCGGTCGTCACCCGGTGTTGATGAAATTCAGGACAGGCGTCAATAATGACGGCGCGTTAACCGGCATGCACTTGCAAACCGTCCTGGATGGCGGCGCCTATGGCTCCTATGGCGTTGCCAGCGCCTTTTATACTGCGGTGTTGCAACCCGTTACTTATCACTTGCCCCGCTATGCCTTTGACGCCTGCCGGGTGTTTACCAATAAGCCCCCGTGCGGCCCGAAACGGGGTCACGGAACCGTGCAGCCGCGCTTCGGCCAGGAAGTGCAGCTGGACAAGATTGCAGAAAAGCTAAAAATCGACCCCGCCGCGCTTCGCCTCAATATCGTTGAGAAACCCAACGCGCTGACCGCGAATTACCTGAAGATCGGCAGTATCGGCCTGGCGGAGTGCATCCGTAAAGTGACCGGGCGTTCCGGCTGGAAAAACAAATATGGAAACCTGCCTGAAGGGAAGGGCATAGGCATTGCCTGCTCCAGTTATTTAACCGGCGCCGGTAATTCCATCTACTGGAACGCCATGCCCCATTCCGGCGTGCAATTGAAACTGGACCGCAGTGGCAAGGTCACGGTGTTTTGTGGCGCCACGGAAATCGGTCAAGGTTCCGATGACATGTTAGTCGTCATTATCGCCGAAGTACTGGGTATCGACCCCCTGGCGATTCGTTGTGTCACCGGTGATACGGATTTGACGCCGGTGGACTTGGGCTCCTATTCATCCCGCGTGACCTTGATGATGGGCAACGCCGCTATCCAGGCCGCGGAGCGAGCGCGTGAATTGATCGCGCCGGCGGTGGCGAAAAAATTTGACGCTGAGGTTGGTTCCATCGCATTTGCGAACGGGCAGGTCTTTAACGTCAGCAACCCCGGGCAAAGCCTGTCGTTTCAAAAAGCGGTAGTTTGCGCGGAAGAAATGCACGGAACCCTGGGCACGACGGGTTCCTACAGGCCGCCGGACCCACCTGGAAAATATAAAGGCGGCGGCGTGGGGCCGTCACCGGCTTACTCTTACACGGCCGCGGTGATCGAAGTTGAAGTCGATGGGTCAACCGGTTGGCTCACCGTGCCTAAGGTTTATATCGCCCATGATCTCGGGCGCGCCATGAATCCGGTTTTAGCCCGCGGGCAGGTGGAGGGCAGTGTTTATATGGGATTGGGTGAGGCCCTGATGGAAGAATCCGCCTTTCGCCGGCTGCCGGCGCGGTTATCCAATGCACTGGTTCATCGCGAACCCTCCATGCTCGAGTACAAGAGTCCCACGTCCCATGACATGCCGGAAGTGATTACGGATTTCATTGAATGCCCCGATAGCAACGGCCCCTTTGGCGCCAAGGAAGCGGGACAAGGCCCCTTGTTGCCCATCATGCCGGCGGTCGCCAATGCGGTTTACGATGCCGTGGGCGTGCGTATCGATGAAGTGCCGATCACCGCGGAGAAGATATTGAGGGCCCTGGAGGACAAGGCGAAAGGCAAACCGGGACGCGTGGGACCGACCAGTTTTCCGGCAATCGAATGGCCCGAGCCCTTTCGGGTGCCGCCACCGTGGGAAGGCGGCGATGGTGACGCCATTAACAAGCCGCAACGAAAACGGGCGGCCAAAATGCACGAGATGGATCAATTCAGGAAGGTGGTTTCATCATGATGCGGCTTCCCCGGTTTCATTATTTTGCGCCCCGGGAGCTTGGCGAGGCGGTACAGGTACTGGCGGGCGAGGAGGACGCGATGGTGATCGCCGGTGGCACTGACCTGTTGCCAAACATGAAGCGCCGTCAACAAACGCCGCGAACCTTGATTGGTCTGCGTAATATCGACGCGCTGAAGCGGCTCAGAAATGGCCCCGATTTCACCATCGGGTCGGGCGTGACACTGACCTCCCTGGTAGAGGATGAAAAAATAAAATCGGATTACCGGGGGTTATGGCAGGCCGCCGCCCAGGTGGCGACGCCGCACCTGCGTAATATGGGCACCTTGGGCGGCAACATTTGTCTGGATACCCGCTGTAATTATTACGATCAAAATTACGAATGGCGCAAAGCCATCGACTTTTGCATGAAAAAAGACGGCGAGATCTGTTGGGTCTCGACCGGCAGCAAAAAGTGCCTGGCGACGTCGTCAACGGATACGGCCCCCGCGCTTATTTCGTTGGGCGCCAAGGTAAAGCTCGTTTCTGCAAATGAGGAGAGGACGCTGGCATTGAAGGATTTATATCAGGATGATGGCATTCATTATTTGAAACGCAGAAAGGGAGAGATATTAACGGAGGTCATGTTGCCGGATTCAAGTGGATTAAGAAGTACTTATTGGAAATTGCGCCGGCGCGGTTCATTTGATTTTCCGGTTTTGGCAGTCGCCGCCGCCATTGAATTTGATGAGCGTGACAATATCAAAGACGCCCGGGTCGCGTTAGGCGCGGTATCATCACAACCCATCGTTTGCGCGACGGTCAATGAATTTCTACAGGGCAAGAGACTGACGGACGAGGTGATTGAAGGCGCGGCGGCGCTCTGCGCCAAGGCGGCGAAACCCGTCAAGAACACGGACTTCGCTCCCCATTGGCGGAAACGGGTCCTCAGCCGTATTGCGACTTACGCGCTGCAAGAGCTGCGCGGCGATGACATGCGCGAAACCAGAAAGAAAATAGCGCGCCAATACCTGTGAATCAGGCAACAGGGGACAGGTATCCGATGGCGGGCGACAGCAACGCAGGGGCAGGTCTCCCCGCGCCGGCCCTCGCCTGCCGCCGGGATACGCCCTCCGCCTTCTCCATGGCCAGGATAATATAATCATATGGACGCATTGAGTTTACCCTCGAGAGCCGCCCTTGAAGACCTGCAATTGACTAAATTGCAGCGCGCCTTCGCTGAGATATATCGCAGAAACCGGTTCTATACAAAAAAGTTTGATGACGCCGGGATTAGACCGGACAGCATTGAATCCATGGACGATATTTCACTTCTGCCGTTCACTGAAAAAAGTGAATTGGTGGCGGACCAGGCCAATGATCAGTTTGCGGCGAACCTGACTTATCCTTTATCCCGATATACCCGGTTTCACCAGACCTCCGGCACTAAAGGCGAACCTTTGCGGGTACTGGACACGCCGGAGAGTTGGGACTGGTGGGGCCTGTGTTGGAAACAGGTTTTTTCTTCTTCCGGCGTACGCGCCGCCGACCGGATATTTTGCGCCTTCTCTTTCGGGCCGTTCATCGGCTTTTGGGCGGCGGTGGAAGGCGCGCGCCAACATGGCGCGTTATTGATCCCCGCCGGCGGGCGTTCTTCACTGGAGCGGTTGAAGCTGATGAAGGAAACGGAAAGCACGGTGCTTTGTTGCACCCCCAGCTACGCCTTGCATTTATTGAAAGTGGCTATCGAAAACAGTTTTGACGTCGATGAATTGAAAATCCATACGACGATCCTGTCCGGCGAACCGGGCGCCAACGTGCCGGCGATTAAAAAACGGATTGAAGAAGGCTGGTCCGCGAAGTGCCATGATCATTCAGGCGCATCGGAAGTGGGCGCCTACGGGTTCGAAGCGAGAGAGTGCCCGAACGGTTTGTTCGTTAACGAAACCGAGTTTATCGCCGAGGTTCTCGATGCGGATGGCGGGCGAGTCAACCCCGGTGAAGTGGGGGAGCTGGTCTTGACCAACCTTGGCCGGTGGGGATTTCCGGTTATTCGTTACAAGACGGGCGACATCGTCCGTTATTCCAGGCCGTCGGTAGCGACCCGCCATTTGTTGTATCTCGATGGCGGGATTATCGGCCGGGTTGATGATATGGTAACGGTACGCGGTGTAAACATTTATCCCAGCGCAATCGATAACCTGATACGAAGCCTGGATGAAATCGACGAGTATCGGACAACCATCTCGACAAGCGGGGAAATGAGTGAACTCGACGTGGAAATTGAAGTCAGACCCGACGCTGACCAAGTTTCAGCGCAAGCGACGCTGGTGGAGTTGATTACGGATAAATTAGGGCTGCGACCAAGTATAAAAGTGGTCGCTCACAAAACGCTGCCGCGCTTTGAAATGAAGGGAAAACGATTTTTCGTCAATAAACATTGAAGGCTGTCAGCCGTCTCAGTTAAATCAGACACAATGACACAAAGGTTTGAAGAGGTTTTTCTGGATTGTTACGACTCCTTGAAATCGGTTGTCTCCAGGTATCTCAGACGCCCGGAGGACGTTGAGGACATCGTGCAAGAAGTCTTTGTACGTACCTATGAAGCCAAACAGAAATCCAGGATACTGAACCTGAAGGCTTATTTTTTTACGACGGCGCGCAACCTGGCGTTAAAGCACAAAGCCCTTCATGCCAATAAAATCACCGATTACTTAGAAGATTTAGGTATCTCAGGGGTCTACGATGAAAGGATGTCTCTGGAAACCGAATATGAGGTTAATGAACAGTTCAGTATTTTCTGTGAAGCGGTAAGGGAATTATCCCCGCAATGCCGGCGCGTGTTGATTCTGAAAAAGGTCTATGGCTTATCCCATTCGGAAATTGCTGAAAGGTTGAATGTTACGGTAAGCACGACTAATCAACACTTGGCCAAAGGCATAGCGAAATGTACTTTATATATGCGGGGGAAGGGTTACCTGGACGATGTGGAAAATCTCCATGAGGAAAAACGATCAGGTGGCAAGTCATAGAAAAATTCTGGCGTTCCCGAACAAGGAGCTGTTGCATGAACAGGCAGCCGCCTGGATAGCGCGCATTGACGAGGCCCGGCCAGGCGCGGAGGAAGTTCAGGAATTAAAACAATGGGTTAATCAATCCGAACATCATAAAAAGATATTGCTGGATACGGCCAGGGTATGGGACCGGATGGAGGTGATGATCGGCTTGTCGGAATTATTGGACCTGGATGATATTTCAGCAAAAAGAAATCCTTTTATTACTCCCGCCGTTTCCGCCATTGCCGCTTCACTTGTTTGCCTGGGTATATTGGCATACTACTACTATGGAGGCAATTCGCAGGCAGACGTTCAACAAACGGCTAGCGTCAAGGAGAAGCAACCGCCCTCGCTCTACGAAACAGCCGTCGGCGGAATTGACGTAGTAAACCTGGAAGACGGATCAATTATGACGCTTAATACGGCAACCCGTATTCAAGTCGATATATCGGAGACCCGCCGCGAGGTTGTCCTGCTGGAGGGTGAAGCATATTTTGAAGTGGCGCGAAATGAAACAGCGCCCTTTGTTGTCGGCGCCGGCAAGGTGGTGATACAGGCCCTTGGCACGGCATTCAGCGTACATAAGCTGACTGACCAAACCGAGGTGATTGTGACCGAAGGTTTGATCCGGGTAAAACAGGATGAAGGACCTGCTCCGGGGAGCGATGAACCGCAGCTTGAATCGATACTTTTACGCGCCGGCCAGGTAATGCAGGTCCAACCCGCCAAACAGGAAATAAAAGAGATAGAAACAGCAGAGATCGCGCGCAAATTGTTGTGGCAACAGAAGATGCTGGCATTTGACGGCGACACCCTGCAGCAAGTGGTTGATGAATTCAGCCGCTACACGACTTTCAAGATTCTTATCGCTGACGCCGAGACGGCTTCGATACGGGTAGGCGGGTATTTTCGCTCTGACAATATTGCCGGTTTGTTGACGTCGTTGGAAGAAAATTTTGCCATATCCATAAGACAGACGACCGTAGACACTTTCGAACTCCGGAAAAACCGGCATTAGACTAAAGGTTTGAATTTATTGGCAAGTTCAAACAGGCGGTCGGGTGTGGCTGAAAGCATGGTCATAACCCCATTGAAGATATTTACACGAGCTTTGCAACGAGCATAGTAGATTTTCGTGCCTCAAAGGTCTCCCTATACACGTAACCCGCGGATTAATCGGGGCATGCAAAGCCATTATCGGCGTTGCCGGATCGCTTTACTGTTCCTCGCATTCGTTACAGTGGGCAAAAGCTTTGCCGCTGAGGTGTATTTCAGCATCCCTGAGACCTCCGCAGATAACGGGCTGAAGCTCTATGTAGAGCAAGCCGGGAGACAGATACTGTTCCCGTATGACTTGGTGAGTCGCTATTCTACAAATGCGATCCGGGGTTCTTACAACGTTGATGAGGCGCTGCAAATACTCCTCGCCAACACGGGACTGGAAGCTGTTTCCAGTGAAACGGGAACCTTGATCATCCGAACTCCTGGGGAGGAAAAAGAAATGCCTGTCAAGAAAAAAACGATCTTCAGTGGCGTCGCCGCTTTTCTTGCAACTGCTTTTGTCGCTTCACCCGGCCTGGTCCAGGCCCAGCAGGCTGACGCCGGGGCGATGTTGGAAGAAATCGTCGTTACTGCCCAAAAGCGTGAACAGAATCTCCAGGACATCGGTATTTCAATCACCGTATTCGGGGAAGAACAGCTACGGGAGTTGAACCTGAATAACAGCAACGAGTTGGTTTACCTGACCCCGGGCCTCACCCTGGGTAATCCCGGCGGGGAGGGCAACATCACTTCGTTGTCATTGCGAGGCATTGGTCAGGGCGATTTTTCCGACCACCAGGAATCGCCTGTAGCAGTCTATCAGGATGAAGTTTATGACGCTTACATGGGTTCGACAAACAACACGTTATTTGATCAGGAACGCGTCGAAATACTGCGTGGTCCCCAAGGCACCCTGTTTGGTCGCAATGCGACCGGCGGTCTGGTCCACTATATTTCCAGGAAACCGACTGATGAGTTTGAGGCATATGGAAATGTCTCAATTGCCCAGGAATCCCATGTACGATTTGAAGGGGCAATGAGCGGGGCTATCACCGATAGTCTGAGCGCGCGGGTCGCGGGATTCGTCAATAATCATAATACTTTTATCGATAATATCGGCGCGGGAAATGATGGCAACGAAGCGGATACCTGGGCGCTTCGCGGACAACTGTTGTTCGAACCTTCAGATAATCTCGACGTGTTATTGAAGTTCGAATACTACGAAACAGATATCACGCAATGGTATTATGAAACGGCCCCGGCAATGGTTGACGCGCAAGGTCAGGCCGTTCTCATTACCCCTCCGGCAGGCAGTGAGATACTTGATGGCGACCCCTTCCAGGTGAATAATGATGGCGCTGTCGGTCTTGTCGCGGCGCGTGGCGCTTCGCCGGAAGGCCTGAAACGTGACGGAATCAGGGGTTCATTCAGGTTCGACTATGATCTGGATAACGGTATGACCGTGACGTCTATTACCGCTTTTAGTGAACAAAACAAGTTTTTTAATCAAGAATCAGATGGTTTGCCTGCCTCACTCGTTACTTTTGCAACCGATACCAATGCCTGGCAACTGAGCCAGGAGTTACGACTTTCAGGAGGCACGGAGAATGTGCGATGGGTTACCGGGTTTTATTATTTCAATTATGATTCCGACATCGTTCTGGATGTTGGTTTCTTTGCGCCAAGCGCATTCTTTTCAGACCAGGTTATAGAAACCGAAAACTGGAGCGCCTTTGGACAAGTCGAATGGGATTTCGCGCAGGATTGGTCGCTGGTCGCCGGCTTGCGTTATCTCGACGAAGAAAAAGAGATTGACGCCAGTGGCAGTATTGCGGCATTTTTAGCTGGGCAGCCGCCGACGGCGCCCCGTATTGGCACTGCATTCAATACGACGAATTCTCCGTTGGCAAACCTGAAAGAAGACGATGTCGCCGGGAAATTACAACTGAACTGGCAACCGAATGATGATCTCCTGCTCTATGTCGGTGTTTCCCGCGGCGTAAAAGCCGGTGGGTTTAACGCGACATTCGGCGCGCCGGGCATCACCTCAAGCACAACGCCTTATAGCAAGGAAACGCCAATTTCCTATGAGGCCGGTTTCAAGTCCACCTTATTGGATGGGCGCGCTCGGTGGAACACCTCATTTTATTACTATGATTACCAGGATTACCAGGCCTTCGCCTTCGTGGCCCTGGCTCAGCTGGTGTTCAATACTGATGCTGAAGTATATGGGGTGGATTCAAACCTGTTAATCACGCCATTTGACGGTCTTGACCTGAATTTTGGCATCAATATCATGGATACCGAGGCGAAAGACGTGACTAATGCCGGGGGGTTCACAGCTGATCGCAAGCTGATTAATGCCCCTGATGTACAGTTTACCGGCATGGCGCGTTACAGTTGGCCGGCCTGGAATGGCGGCGCCTTGGCGGTGCAAGGGGATTTTAATTATCAAAGCAAAAATTCTTTTACGATATTCAATGACCCCGCCACCAGTATCGATGGTTATATTGTCGGTAATGCCCGTCTTTCATACACCAGCGCGGATGAGCGTTGGAGCGCCGCCCTGTTCGTGAAGAATATTGCCGATAAGGAATACATCGTATCAATTTCAAACAACAGTGGTTTCCCCCCTGGTTTGGCGCACGTCCAACGATTTTATGCGCGCCCCCGCTGGGTAGGAGGACAAATTACCTACCGCTGGAACTGATATACAGTCAGCTTCCAACTATTTGAAAGACAGATAAAAAACTATCTGTCTTTCTCAAGGACAGTAAGACCTGCCCGCCCGCCTGTCTGCCACAAGACTTGATGTTATCAAGAATTGCAGACATCTCTCCTTGTTGCAACAACCGAACATGCTCAATCCTTCATTGGAAGGTTGGATACAAGCCGGATAACTGAAGGTGAAAAAATATGCTAAAATGCGTATCGCTTTCGCTGTATCTGGGACAAAACGGGAGCCTTGACCATCCAAACTCCTGGGGAGGAAAAAAAGATGTCTGTCAAAAAAACAATCTTCAATGGCGCCGCTACTTTTCTTGCAACTGTTTTTGTTGCCTCACCCGGCATTGCCCGGGCCCAGCAGGCTGCCGACGCGGCGGTGTTGGAAGAAATCATAGTCACCGCGCAAAAACGGGAGCAGACTGTCCAGGACGTGGGGCTGACGATTTCGGCTTTTACCGCAGACCAATACCGCGAGCTGTCGAGAGGCACCCTGGACGGCTTGGCGGCGCAAATCTCCAACCTCCAGGCTTACGCCAACAACTCTTACCTGCAAAGCGTGCATATTCGCGGCATCGGGCTGAACGAATTTCAGGGCCAGTATGATTCCCCGGTTGCGCAACACGTCGATGAAGTATATATCGCCAAGCCCTGGATGGTGGCGCGGCGTCACTACGATATAGAGCGGGTTGAGGTGCTGAAGGGGCCGCAAGGCACCCTGTTCGGCAGGAATACGACCGGCGGCGCGCTGAACTTCTATACCAAAGCGCCGGCCGACGAGTTCGAGGCCGAGCTTGAGGCCGGGCTCGATGAGCACGAACGTTACCGTCTTACCGGCATGGTCAATACCCCGTTTTCCGAGCAGGCCAGCGGACGCTTTTCGTTCAACACGGAATTCGGCAGCGGGGGGCCGCAGGATAACCTGTTTACCGGCGAGGAACACGGCAAGCCAAACCTGTTTGATTTTCGCGGCCAGTTGCTTTGGAGCGGAGAAAAGTTGTCCGTTCGCGCCCTTGCGCACGGCGGCATCGACAAAAGCGAAAAGACAACCTGGAAAGGCCCGGGCATCTACAACCTGGGCGCGCCGGGATATTGCCCGCAGCTGTTTACCGGGGAAGTGTCGAAGAGTCCGTCGACCTGCCCCAAGTCCGCCGGGTTTGCCGCGTTGAACGGTTTCCCCGAGGGTGAGTACGAACCGGAAGGCATCCATGTCATCAACCAGAATAAGCCGGCGACCGTGGATGACACGTTCTACGGCGGCTATATTCGTTTCGACTACGACCTGGGTCCGGCGACGCTGACCTCCATCACCGCCTACGAGTATTACGAGCGCATCCACCGCGGCGACAGCCAGTCTGATATTTTTAATTCGACCAGCACGCATTATTACAACCAGATGAACCAGGTTACCCAGGAACTTCGGCTTATCGGCGAAGTGGCTGAACAATGGCGCTACGTATTGGGGTTTTTCTATGAAAACGATGACCTGGACCAAGTTGACGGCTCCGACCTCAGCGAGCAACAATTGCCGGGCATTACGCCGCCTTTTGCGGACCAATTCTTTGCCCAGTTCGGCATTGATACGGAATCCTATGCGTTGTTCGCGCACAACGAATTCGATTTCACCGACAGCGTGACCCTCAACCTGGGGCTGCGTTATACGGTTGACAGCATCAAGGTCAACGACGCGTTGCTTGGCATCGGCTTGATGCCGGAGGTCGGCAAGGAAAAATTCGTCACGCCGTGTCTGGTGACCACCTTTCCGGGCGGCCCTGTCGGTTCGCCGGCCTGCCCTTTCCTGGGTCCCAACGCCCCGTTGTTCAACGACAGTCGCACCGACCAGGATTTTTCCTGGCGGGCCGGCATCGAATGGAAAGCGGCCGATGACCTCCTGGTTTATTCCAACGTTGTGACGGGTTATCGCAGCGGCGGCTACAGCATGCCGTTTGCAGGCGCGGCCACCGAGTTTGACCCGGAAGAGTTGCTGGCCCTGGAACTGGGCTTCAAGTACCAGCTATTGGGGGATACACTGCAAATCAATGCCTCGGTATTCAGGTACGTATACGACGATGTCCAGGTCAACGTCGATGATCCGGTCTCGCCCCTGGTGCCGATTACCCGCAACATCGGCGAGCAACTGAACACCGGGTTTGAAGCGGATATAACCTGGCAACCTGTGAGCAGTTGGCGCCTGAAACAAAGCGTGGGCTACCTTGACGCCGAATTTAATGATACGCCTCGCACTATTACTACCTACTCGGGTTCCGTCGCCCTGGAAGGAAACCGCCCGGTGAACGCGCCCGAGTGGACCTACAACGGCGCGGTTCGCTATCAACAGCCTGTGGTTGACAATTGGGACGGCATGATTGGCTTTGATTACCGCTGGGTCGACGACCGCTTCCTGGAAGCGACCAACCAGTTGTTTGAAAAAGCCGACGCCTACTGGTTGGTAAACATGCGCGCCGCCCTGGCGTCCCGGGACGGGCAATGGGAAGTTGCGGTATATGGGACCAACCTGTTCAATAAAGACTACCTGACTTACGTCAACAATATTCCCTTCTTCAAGCTGGACATCTTCGGCGAAAAACGGACTTTTGGCGCGACGATTCGCTATCGTTATAACTAATCCCGGACAGGAACAGGAGAAAATTGATGGTTGACGAGAAAACCGCGGCCCAGGCCGTCATACAGGAATACGTAGCTGCCTGCGCCGCCGGCAGCGCCGACCGGTTAAAGGCGATATTCCACGAGAACGCCTTGATGTCGGGCTACTTGATGGGGAATTACATGACCGGTTCGCCGCAGCCGTTTTTCGATGCCGTGGAAAATCCGCCGCCGGATATCCCGGCCGGCGCGGCGTACCAGGCGGAGATTGTCAGCGCTGAGGTTTCAGGTTCCGTCGCCAGCGTGACACTGAAAGAAACGGGCTTTATGGGCCTGAATTTCACCGATTATTTCCACCTGGTCAAGGTTGATGAAACCTGGAAGATCATCAGTAAAACGTTCGAGGGCAGCCAGCCATGAATAAACGACCTTTTTTTGCCGTCCTTGCGGGGTTGGCGCTTCATTTGATGTTAGCGGCCCCGGCGACGTTTGCCGCGGATAATGCAAACCCGTCCATCGCGGGGGGCGTTCCGTTCTTTTATTACAATGATCTCCAGGCGGCGGCGGACTGGTACAAAAACAAACTGGGTCTCAAGCCGGTCACCGAGGAAGACTGGGTAGTCATCTTCGAGTTGACGCCCACTTCTTTTATCGGCCTGGTCAATGCCTCCGGCGGCTCACTGAAACCTACCGCCAACAAAGGCGCATTGCTCTCTATCGAGACGGCGGAACTGGAAGCATGGTGGGACAAGCTGAAAGACGTGGAAGGCATCGATATGATCCACGGCATCGAAGAGGGCGCCGGCGGGATGATCGAAGAATTTCGCATGAACGATCCGGAAGGCTATGTTATCGAGTTCTTCCGCTGGGGCGAACACCGTCCGGAAGCGCAACGATACCTTCAATAGCTTGCGCTGTCCCGTCATCTGATTGGCAGCCGAAGGCGCATTGATTGAAATTGCAGTGGCGGCGCTACCCCTAAGAAATAACAACCCTCAAGAGTAATCATCTTGCCGGCCGAGCGCTTCAGCTCTTTCCTGACGTCATTGCTGGCGACCGCCGGTCTTGCTATCGGCATCGGCAATGTATGGCGTTTCCCCTATATGATGGGCAGCCATGGCGGCAGCGCTTTTCTGGTTTTGTTTATCGTCTGCATTGTCCTCCTGTCTCTGCCTGCGTTAATGGCGGAGTGGGCGCTGGCAAGACAGACGCGGCAAGGGACTATCGGCGCTTTCATGCTGACCTTCGGCCCCGTGTATGGGCGATTGATCGGTTACGGCCTGTTATTTTCCATCACTATCGCGGGTGGTTATTATCTGGTTGTCATCAGCAATGTTTTTTATAGCGGTTACTATTCGACTTTTCATGGATTTACGCCGGAAACAACCCCCGCCTTTCAGGCCGGGTTAAGCAATCACCCCCTACAGTTATTCCTGGCGCTGCTTATTCTTATTGCTTCCGCCTTCATCATCCATCGCGGCATTAAAAGAGGCATCGAGCTCGCCAGCAACCTGTTTGTCCCCTTCTTCTTCCTGGTCAGTTTTTATCTCGTATATGAAGTATTGACCCTGCCGGGCGCCGTCTCGCATTTGTCCGTATTCATGCAAGCGGATTTCAGCAAGACAGGGTTTACCGAGGTCTTTGCCGCCATGGGCCAGGCCTATTTTTCAATCGGCCTGGGGGCGACTCTCACCTTGATCTACGGCAGCTATCTAAGGGATGACATCAAACTGCCAAAGTTGGCCGTGATGACCTGTGTCAGTGATACCGGCGCGGCATTATTGGCAGCGCTTTATCTTATCCCGGCCTTGCTCGTATTCGGCATGGACTTGACCGCAGGCCCCACCCTGTTGTTTGAAACCCTGCCCAGGCTGTTCAGTATCATTCCCGGTGGCCGCTTGTTTGGCAGTTTGATGCTGATAGCGCTTTTTTTAGTGACTTTGCTCTCCTACGTTGCCCTGATTGAAGCGCTGGTCGGCGGCCTGCTTGGTGACGCCGATATTATCCGCTTTAGCAAGACCCAGTTGCTGGTTGGCTTGGTGGTGACTCAAGCCCTGTTGTTGATCCCCTTTATTTTTTTCCCCGAACTGATCGGTATCGCCGATTTGATCTTCGGCTCTGCCGGACTGCTGATTGGGGGATGTCTTGCCCTGCTTGCGCTTGCCTGGGGAATCGGCAGGGCAGAAACAGTCAGGCAGGTTTTTGGCGAAAGGCACAAGCTGCTGTCATCCGTTTACTTTTTCTGGATCAAATGGGTAGCCCCGATAATCCTGATCATTGTCCTGAGCGGGACTTTGTATGAAGCGCTCACCGGCTAAACGGTCGAACGGGCGTCCTCCAGGTCCGTGATAAATTGCTCGATCACCTGTTCCGTCGTATCCCACGAGTACATCAAGCGGGCGCCCGTATCGCCGGTCACAATGTGGTAGATCCAGCCTTTATCCCGAGCGGGACTTTGTATGAAGCGCTCACCGGCTAAACGGTCGAACGGGCGTCCTCCAGGTCCGTGATAAATTGCTCGATCACCTGTTCCGTCGTGTCCCACGAACACATCAAGCGGGCGCCCGTATCGCCGGTCACAATATGATAGATCCAGCCTTTATCCCGCATGAACTGGTGCATGGCTTGGGGAAAGCTGACGAACGCGGCATTGCTTTCAACCGGCGCCAGCAGTTCAATATCATCGATCCGCGCCAGCCTGCCACCCAGGATTTTCGCGCACTGGTTTGCGTGGCGCGCATGTCTCAGCCAGGTATCATTTTCAAGAAAGCCCACCCAGGGCGCCGAAAGAAAACGCATCTTCGATGCCACGTGGCCGGCCTGTTTACAACGGTGTCCGAACTCGGCGGCAAGGGTTTTATTGAAAAAAACGATAGCGTCGCCCACCGGCAGACCGGCTTTGGTCGCGCCGAATGAAAGAACGTCCACCCCCGCCTGCCAACTGATCTCTTTCGCCGTTACATTCAGGGAAGCGACTGCGTTGGAGAACCTCGCGCCGTCCATGTGGAAGTGGATATTATTCTCATCCGCCACTTTTCCAATGGCCTTTATTTCATCTACCGTATAAACCGTACCCAGCTCCGTCGATTGGGTGATGGACACGGTCTTGTGCATTTGAAAATGAAAATCGAATGCCTGGTCCAGCGCCTGCTCAACAGCATGGGGATGAATTTTGCACAACTCCCCTTCCAGCAATTCCATGCCGGCCCCGCCGGAAAAGAAGCCCGCCGCGCCACATTCGCTGGTGGCGATATGGGCATGTTTGTGGCAGATAATTTTGTCCTGCGGCTTGCACAAGCCGGCCAGCGCCAATGAATTGGCGGCGGTCCCGGTGAAAACGAAATACACGTCGCAATCCGTCTCGAACATGGCGCGGATGAGGTTGGCCGCTTTTTCCGTCCATTCATCATCGCCATAAGCCGCGGCAAATCCCCTATTGGCGCTCACCAAAGCATCCCATGCCTCAGGGATAATTGCGGCGGTATTGTCACTGGCAAAATGATATTTCAGTTTCATGGCGTAGCTCGATTTTGCGGATAGCGCGCTTGTATGGCCTCGATATAGGGGGCGTGCAGGATGCCCTTGTCAGTGATGATGCCCGTCACCAACTCGTTCGGCGTGACGTCGAAAGCAGGGCTGCTTACTTTTATATTGTCGGGCGCGGTCTGCTGTCCTCCCCAGTGGGTGATTTCCTCCGGGTCCCGTTCCTCGATGGGGATGTCCTTGCCGGTCGCCGTGTCGTGATCGATGCTCGAAGAAGGGGCGGCGACGTAAAAAGGGATGCCAAAGTGGTGTGCCAGGACAGCGATGCCCAAGGTGCCGATCTTGTTGGCGGCGTCTCCGTTTGCGGCAACCCGATCGGCGCCGGTCATAACGAGTCCAATCTTGCCCTGGGCCATCAGGGTTGCCGCCATGTTGTCGCAGATCAGGGTAACGTCAATACCGGCTTGCAACAACTCCCAGGAAGTCAAGCGCGCGCCTTGCAGCAGGGGCCGGGTTTCATCTACAAATACACGGAAGCTCACGCCGTCCCGATGGGCGAGGTACATCGGCGCCGTGGCGGTCCCCAACTCGGAGGTAGCGAGTGAACCGGCGTTGCAGTGGGTGAGTATCCCCATGCCTTCCTTGATTAACGCTTTGCCCGCTTTGCCGATATTGCGACAAAGCCGCCGGTCTTCATCATGGATACGGATGGCCTCCGCAAGCAACGCCTGAAGTACCTGTTCCGGGCTTGCATCGGTCAACCCGTCGCCGTGTTTCAACATCCGCCGCAACGCCCAGCGCAAATTAACCCCGGTAGGGCGGGCGCTCTCCAGGTAACCGGCTTGCTTGCGCATTTCTTCAATGAAGGCGCCCCGGTCCAGGTGTAACTTGTCCCTCAGCGCAATGACCAGGCCATAGGCCCCGGCAATGCCAATGGCCGGGGCGCCCCGCACCTTGAGCCGCTTGATGGAATCCCGCACCTGCTCTACAGAACGTTGCTGTTCTTCAACAACCTCCCCAGGCAGCCGGGTCTGGTCGATTAAATATAATTCACCATCCTGCCAACGGATCGTCTGGGGAATTTTCCCTGCATATTTACCCGGAGTTTCTACCATGGAATTTCACCGCCTTCATTTTCAACGCGCCGCCCACCCGCCGCCGGTCGATATAATCTGCCCCGTCATACAAATATTATAACCGAGCAAGCCCCCATCCGAAGGATTTGCAGGGGCAGGCCCCGTACATGTCCTCATGCCCTTATTAAACGTGGAGATTTTCAATTTCCGGTGAACTTGGGCGCTCTTTTTTCCAGAAATGCCGTAATGCCCTCTTTGGAGTCGGCGCTGTCGAAACACAAGCGTTGCAGCGCAGCCTCGTTGGTGATCGCGTCCGCATAATTCAGCGCCGGGGCCTGGCGCATCATTTTTTTTGTCCTCGCCAACGCCAGGGGCGCTTTCTTTGTGAGGTTGACCGCCCACTCTTTTGCCGTCGTCAATAAGGCATCATCCGCCACCACTTTGTTGGCCAGCCCCAATTCCTTACAGCGTTGGGCCGGGACGCGGTTGCCCTCGACGGCCATTTCGTAGGCATTCTTAGACCCCATGGCGGCGGTCAACAACCAGGTGGCGCCGCCATCCGGGATTAAACCGATACTACTGAAGGGTGAAAGCAGGAAAGCGCTTTCCCCCATGACCGATAAATCACCGGCCAGGGCAAAGGATAAACCGATACCCGCGGCAAAGCCGTTGACGGCGCTGATTACGGGTTTTTCCATTTCCGTGATATTGACAAGGCTGGGCTTGTATTCTTCGTTGATTATTCGTTCTACCTCGGCGCCGGTCTTGAAGCCGGCCTTCAAGTCCGCCCCGGCGCTGAAGCAACGACCGGCGCCGGTGAGTACGACCGCGCGTATCGCAGCATCGTCACGGGCCTGCCCAGTGGCCTCAACCAGGTCCGCGCGCATTTCCTTATCGAATGAGTTCAGCGCATCGGGACGGTTGAGCGTGATCACGGCGACAGCGCCGTCGGTCTCATATAAAACAGTACCCGTCATTTTAGAGTTTCCTGGTTCATAGAATTACCTAAGAATTACGGGAGCAGGTCTTTGATTTTTGACAGCGTTCATTGACGCCGGGAAAAAACCATCATAAACCAAAGACCTGACCCCTTCATTGACTTCATTGTTGATCATGAATCAAAGACCTGCTCCCTTCATTGTATACTACAGGCATGAGCAGGAATAAAAAATTAAAAAAGGCGCGGCGCTCATCAATCAATGATCCATTGCTGCTGACACCCGGGCCGCTAACCACCTCCGCCACCGTTAAAGAAGCGATGCTGCACGACTATGGCTCGCGGGATGATTATTTTATCGAATTGAATCGCCGGGTTTGTCAGGAACTGCTGACCCTGTGTGACGCTCAACAGACCCACCTGTGTATTCCCTTGCAGGGCAGTGGCTCCTTTGCGGTGGAGGCCATGATCGCCAATCAATTGCCGAGGGAAGGAAAGTTACTCAACCTGGTCAATGGCGCTTACGGTCATCGCATTACTGAAATCTGTCAATACATCGACCGCAAGGTCAGCGTCATTGAAACGGCAGAAGATCAACCCGTGGATGTCGCCAGGTTGAACCAGACCTTGACGGATGATGCGACAATTACCCATGTCGCCGTGGTCTATTGCGAAACCACATCGGGGATTTTAAACCCGGTTGAAGAAGTGGCGGAAATTGTCGCCAGACACAATCGCAGGCTGCTGATTGATGCCATGAGCGCATTCGGGGCGCTGCCTTTAAGCGTCGGCAATATCCCCTTTGACGCTATCGCCGCCTCCGCCAACAAGTGTCTTCAGAGTGTTCCGGGCCTGGGGTTTGTCATCGCGAAAAAGGATACGTTTCCCCGGACCAGGGGAAATGCCCACTCGTTAAGCCTTGATCTCCATGCTCAATGGCAGTACATGAACGACACCGGACAATGGCGGTTTACCCCTCCCACCCATTGTTTGCTGGCATTGGACCAGGCCCTGCGGGAACTTGAAAAAGAGGGCGGCGTTTCAGGACGTTATAAACGTTATGAAGAAAATTGCCGGACGCTCGTGACAGGCATGCGTGATTTGGGTTTTCAAACCTTGCTGCCCGATGAACTACAGGCGCCCATCATAGTTACCTTTCTCATGCCGGGCGAGGAGTCATTTAACTTTCAAGAGTTTTATGATCGTCTGAACGCGTTGGGCTACGTCATCTATCCGGGCAAACTGACAAACATCGACAGTTTCAGGGTTGGCTGCATCGGCCACTTCGGCCCGGACAAGATGCAGGCCGCCGTATCGGCGATAAAAACCGTAATTACGGGGTCAGGTCTTTGATTTATGCCAGCGCTCATTGGCGCCAGGAAAAAACCATCATAAATCAAAGACCTGACCCCTTCATTTTTACATCGTGAACGAAGCCACCGCCCGCATCAAAATCAACCGCCTGCTTGAGGACGCCGGCTGGCGTTTTTTCGCCGACGGCGATAAGCCCGCCAACATCAGCCTCGAACCGGGCATCGCCATCAGGCGCTCCGAACTGGACGGTCTGGGTGATGATTATGAGCAATCCGCCAGGGGGTTCGTGGACTTTCTGCTGCTTGATGACGGGGGTTTCCCGCTGCTCGTGCTGGAGGCCAAGTCCGAGGACAAAAACCCGCTGGCCGGCAAGGAACAAGCGCGCCGTTACGCCCGTTCACAGGACTGCCGCTTCGTCATCCTCTCCAACGGCAACTTGCACTATTTCTGGGACCTTGAACGGGGCAATCCCTATGTCATCACGACATTCCCCACTCCCGACTCTGTCACCGGCTACTCAAGGACGATACCCGACCCGGCAAGGCTGGTTGAGGAAACCGTCAACGACGATTACATTGTCCTCACGCAACGACCATCCTACCGGTCGCAGGCCGCCTGGCGCAATGAAGCCGAGCGGCCCGGTTTCATCGACGCGAACAAACTCCGCTTCCTGCGCCCTTACCAAGTGAGCGCCATTCACGCGCTGCAAACAGCCGTGAAAACGGGCAACGACCGCTTTCTCTTGGAGATGGCCACCGGTACCGGGAAAACCCTCACTTCCGCCGCGGTGATCAAGCTCTTCCTGCGCACCGGCAATGCGCGACGAGTTCTCTTCCTGGTTGACCGCCTCGAATTAGAAGGCCAGGCAAAAAAAGTCTTCACCGCCCTGGTGGCGAATGACTACCAGACCGTGATCTACAAGGAGAACCGCGACGATTGGCGCCACGCCGAGATCGTCGTGAGCACCGTTCAATCCCTGTTATTCAACAACAAGTACCAGCGACTTTTCTCCCCGACGGACTTTGACCTGGTGATTTCCGACGAAGCGCACCGCTCCATAGGCGGCAACGCCCGCGCCGTGTTCGAGTACTTCGTCGGCTACAAGCTGGGCCTGACCGCCACGCCGCGCGACTATCTTAAAGGCTCAAACAAGACCGGCGCTACGGCCCGCGACCCGCGCGAGGCCGAACGACGGCTGTTGTTGGACACCTACCGCACCTTCGGTTGCGAAAGCGGACAACCCACCTTTCGCTACTCCTTGTTAGACGGTGTAAAGGACGGTTTCCTGATTAACCCGACCGTAGTCTATGCGCGCACGGAAGTGACCACCCAACTCCTCTCCGAAGAAGGGTTCGTCGTCTTTTTCGCCGATGCCTCGGGCGAAGACCACGAGGAGACTTACAGGCAGCGCGAGTTTGAAAAACGTTTTTTCTCCGATGCCACCAACCACCTTTTCTGCAAGACCTTCCTTGAGAACGCCTTGCGCGACCCGATCAGCGGCGAGATTGGCAAGTCCATCATTTTCGCCGTCAGCCAGAATCACGCCGCCAGGCTTGCCCAGGTTTTCAACGTGATGGCCGATAAAATGTTTCCCGGAAAATACCAGTCCGACTTCGCCGTGCAGGTCACGTCACAGGTTGATGGCGCGCAGCAGTTCACTATCAACTTCGCCAACAACAACCTGTCAGGCGCCGCCAACGTCCTCGACGTCTACCGCACGAGCAAGACCCGCGTGTGCGTGACGGTCGGCATGATGACCACCGGCTATGACTGCACCGACATTTTGAACCTCGGCATGTTCCGGCCCATCTTCTCACCCACCGATTTCGTGCAAATCAAAGGACGCGGCACCCGTCTACACAACTTTTTCGACCAGCTTTTCGACGACAGCCTCAAGGAAACGGTCGCCGGATCACACAAAACCGCCTTCAAGCTGTTCGATTTCTTCGGCAACTGCGATTTCTTCGAGACCGGGTACAACTACGACGAGGTCCTGACGTTGCCAAAGCCCCGGAAGAAGGACGGTGACAACGGCGACAGCTTAGGCCCGGCTGACTATTCCGGGAGCTACGAGCATTTGGGTCCCGACATCTTGTCGGCGATAAAGGAAGAGACCATCGGCCCGGAAGGGATGAAGATCGACCGCATGTTCTTCGAGAGATTCGAGGATACGGTGAAGGAGAATAACTTTATCGCCGCCAGCGTCGAGGCCGGGGAGTGGGGCAAGGTCATCGACTACGTCAACAGGGAGGTCTTCGACAAGCCCGAGGAATACTATAGTCTCGACAAGCTCCGCAAAGCCGCCGCGGTGGACCGCCGTCTGACCCTGCGCGAGATCCTCGAGAAAATCTTCGGCCTCATCCCGCGCTTCAAGTCCAAAGACGAACTGCTCGAGGAGGAATTCGCCAAGTTCATCGCCGACTATAAGCCCGACAAGGCCGAGGCCATCCCAGCCATGAAGCACTACTTCAAGGTTTATGCCACCAGCGATCAGGTTCGTAACGTCATTGAGACCCGCGAATTCACCGCCCTGGCCACCAACCCGGCCTTCTCTACCGGCGACTTCCACGCGGTACCGAAGCCATACCGCGCCATCATCCCCGAATACATCAAGGACTATGTTTCCCTGAACCAGTTCGCCGCTTAGGGGGTTGTGGATAATGCTAGACGCCAATACCAAACGCCGCATTGACACTGCCCGCGATATTCTCGTCGGCAAGGTGCCTGATCCCAAGAGCCAGGTTGAGCTGTCAGTGCCGGTGTAAAACTCCCCACTTATGCCGGATTAAAATTCCCCAGTTTGTGGATGGTGGCAGGTCATTGCGACTTGCCGAATGTCACACCACTGAGGATGCTGTCCGTCTGGTTTCAACCGACGGAGGGTACCGAGGTGATTACCTGGGAGAGAGTATTCATGCTTCACGAACTGCATGCACAAGGCGTGTCCATCAGCGCCATTGCCCGCCAAACGGGACTGGACCGCAAAACGGTCAGACGTCACTTGGCCGCGGGGATCCAACCACCGGTGTACAGACCGAGAACGTCGCAAGGCTCGCGGCTGGATCCCTACACGGCGTATCTGCAGACCCGTCTTGCCGAGTATCCGGGATTATCCGGTGTGCGGCTTTTGCGGGAGATACAAGCACAGGGGTACACGGGCGGATACACCATCCTGACCGATTACCTGCGCACCATCCGGCCACCGAAGGAGGCCGGTTATGAGGTGCGGTTTGAGACGCCTGCCGGTCATCAGGGGCAAGTCGACTTTGCCCACTTTAAGGTGCGCTTCCGGCATGACCCCGAGGTGGTTCGGGTGGTCTGGCTGTTTTCTCTGGTGCTGGGCCATTCCCGTTACCTGTTCGGGCGCTTTGTCTGGCGTCAGACCCTGGACGTGGTGATGGCCTGCCACGAGGCGGCGTTTACCGAGTTGGGCGGGGTCCCGGCCCAGTTGTTGTATGACCGCATGAAGACCGCGGTGCTGGGCGAGTCCGAGTCCGGTGAGGTCATCTATCATCCCACCCTGCTGGCCCTGGCCGCTCACTACGGCTTTCGCCCCAAGGCCTGCCGGCCCTACCGGGCCAAGACCAAGGGCAAGGTGGAGCGTCCGTTTCGTTACGTGCGCCAGGACTTCTTCCTGGCCAGCCGGTTCGACGACCTGGAGGACTTGAACCGGCAGTTTGACGGCTGGCGCCATGAGATAGCGAACCGGCGCACCCACGCCACCACCGGCCAGGTGGTGCACACCGCCTTCGAAGCGGAGCGTCCGGTCCTGCAAACCTTGCCGGCCGGTCCGTTCCCGGACGTCCTGTCATTCGAACGCCGGGTGACCCAGGACGGTATGGTGTCCGTCGACGGCAACCTGTACTCGGTGCCGGATACTACCCGCAAGCGCCCGGTAGAAGTGCAACGCAGCGCTACCGAGATACGGATTATCGAGCAGGGTCACTGTGTTGCCTGCCATCCCCGGCTCACCGGCCGGGGCCAGCGCCGCCTTTCGCCGGGCCACCGGCAACCGCATAAAATAGCGCCAGCAGCGCTACCCCCGACCTATTCCGGTTACTTCACCCGCCCCGGTGAGGTGGTCGCCACCCGCGACCTCAGTGTCTACCAGCGCATCGGCCAGGCCAAGGCCCGGGAGACCCACACATGAACGCCGTCAGCCCCCTGGAGGCAGTCAAACAACACCTGGTGAACCTGAAGATGGCCGCCGCCCTGGAAGTCCTCGATAGCGTACTCGACCAGGTGGAACGCCAGCAACTCTCCACCCTGGAAGCCTTGGACTGCCTGCTCGCCGAAGAATATACCCGGCGTGAGACACGCCGCATCCGGACGCAACTGCTGACCTCGCGCCTTACCCAGGTCAAGACCCTGGAATCCTTCGACTTCAGCTTCCAGCCCAGCCTCGACCGCAACCGCATCCTCACCCTGGCCGAGCTCAGCTTCATCGACCGACGCCAGACCGTCCACCTGCTCGGCCCGCCCGGCGTCGGTAAAAGTCACTTGGCCATCGCCCTGGGGGTCGCCGCCGTCAAGGCCCATAAGAGCGTCTATTTCACGACCCTGACCGAACTCATTACCTCGCTCACCCAGGCCGAACGCGCCGGGTCCCTCACCTCGCGCCTGCGCTACATCAACCGGGTCGCCCTGCTCATCGTCGACGAAGTCGGCTACCTGCCTATCGAACCCGGTGGCGCCAACCAGTTCTTCCAACTGGTCAATGCCCGCTACGAGAAAGGCGCCACTGTTCTCACCTCCAATCGCGGCTTCAAGGACTGGGGCACTATCTTCGGCGATAACGTCGTCGCTGCGGCCCTGCTGGACCGCTTGCTGCACCATGCCATCGTCGTCGAGATCGAAGGGCATTCCTACCGACTGCGGGAACACGCCAACCTGGTCCCCGATACCCTCAAGGGCCAGTCGTTAGACCGCATGGAGAAACCCAAACGCAAACCCGGCAGACCACGCCAACGCCAACCCGCAGGGAGGGATTGATGCACGATTCGTTTAATCCACAGGTGGGGAATTTTCAACCGGCACTTTTGGGGAATTTTCAACCGGTATTGACATGAGCAGATCACCATCGCGCTCATCTACAAGTTCATGGACGATATGGATGCCGACGCCGAGGAACTGGGCGGCAAGCGCAGTTTCTTCGCCGGCGAGTTCGCCCGCTACGGCTGGGCCAAACTGATACGCGCCGGGCTGGGCGGCCACGAAACCCTCGGCCTCTACGCCGACGCTATCACCCGTATGCCCGAAAACCCCGGCATCCCGCCGCTGTTTCGCAGTATCTTCAACAACGCCTACCTGCCCTACCGCGACCCGGAAACCCTACGCGCCTTTCTCAAGGTCATTGACGAGTTCACCTACGACCACTCCGAACGCCTCGGCGACGCCTTCGAATACCTGCTTTCCGTGCTTGGTTCGCAGGGCGACGCCGGACAGTTCCGCACCCCGCGCCACATCATCGATTTCATCGTTGCTGTCATCGACCCGAAAAAGGATGAAACCATCCTGGACCCCGCCTGCGGTACCGCCGGTTTCCTCATCTCCGCCTACAAGCGTATCCTAAAAGCGAACCGGGACGAGGACGGCAACAGCACGCTCACGCCTGACGAGCGTAGTAAACTGGCCGCCAACTTCAAGGGTTACGACATCTCGCCTGACATGGTGCGCTTGTCGCTGGTGAACATGTACCTGCACGGTTTCGCCGACCCGCATATCTTCGAGTACGACACCCTCACCAGCGAAGACAAGTGGAACGAGTACGCTGACGTCATCCTCGCCAACCCGCCCTTCATGTCGCCCAAGGGCGGCATCCGCCCGCACAATCGCTTTTCGATTCAATCCAAACGGAGCGAAGTGCTGTTCGTCGATTATATGGCCGAACACCTGACGCCCACCGGACGCGCCGGCGTCATCGTGCCGGAGGGCATCATCTTCCAGGGCCAGAACGCCTATAAACAACTGCGTAAGATGCTGGTAGACGACTACCTCGTCGCCGTGGTCTCACTGCCGGCCGGCGTGTTCAATCCCTACTCCGGCGTCAAGACCTCCATCCTGATACTGGACAAATCGCTGGCGAAACAAACGGATCGCATCGCTTTTTTCAAGGTGGAAAACGACGGCTACGACCTGGGCGCGCAACGCCGCCCCATTGAAAAGAACGACTTGCCGCGCGCCCTTGCCAAAATCACGGAATACCTGCACCACCTGCGCACCGGCAAATCCGTAGCTGAGTTCCAGCCCTTGCCGAAAGCTGGTATAGCCGAACCTGAGGCGAAGTACGCGGAAAACGACTTCCAGCCCACACTTGGGCTGATCGCCGAGAAGAAGATAGCCGCCAACGGCGAATACAACCTGAGCGGCGAGCGGTATCGGGAGAAAGGTAACGATAGAAATTCTAACTATGAAATGATGTCATTCGAGAAAGTTTGCACTCTGGAATATGGTGTGAGTTTGCCAAAGAAGAAGCGAGTAGATGGCCCTTATCCTGTAATGGGGTCTAATGGCATAAGTGGTTACCATAATGAATATCTTATAGAGGGACCAGCTATTATTGTCGGAAGGAAAGGATCTGCGGGTGAAGTAACATATGTTGGAGGTAGTTGCTTCCCTATTGACACAACCTATTACGTGAAGCTGGTTGAGCCAGAGCGCACGGATATTTTTTATCTCTATCACTTGCTCAAGACTCTGGATTTACCAAGTTTGCGTGGGGGCGCAGGTATTCCGGGACTCAACCGAAATGATGTCTATTCAAACCACAAGTTGCCCCTCCCGCCACTGGAAATACAGCGGGAGATCGCGGCGGAGATAGAAGGCTACCAGAAGGTGATAGACGGAGCGCGCGCAGTGGCGGAGCGTATGGAAGATAAGATTCAGGCAGCCATCGCCCGCGTATGGGGCGAGACCGACGGCGCGCCAAAGCAGGTGTGATGAATAACTACACAAGGACCCCACACCGGAGAGTCAGGAGTTCAAACGGATTATCTGCTAATTATAAATAATTACACAATTTATTTTATGTACTCTCCAATCAGGAATTTTTTTACTTTTTCCCGGAGTTTGTTATTTTCATTGCCTGTTATTTCACATTCCCAAATGGTCATGCAGTCCCAGCCTGAAGAGGTGAGTTTCTCGTAATTTCTTTGGTCTCTTTTAACGGTTTCGCCAATTTTTTGTTTCCAGAAATCCCTGTTTGTTTCCGGCCACTGGAAATAATTACATTCATGTCTGTGCCAGAAACATCCATGGATGAAAATCAATTTTTTCCTGCCCGGGAACACAATATCCGGTTTTCCCGGCAGATCTTTTTTGTGCAACCTGTATCGGTATCCACTTGCCCAAAGCCATTTGCGTATCAACATCTCAGGTCTGGTATCCCTGCCCTTGATGCGGGACATATTGAAACTACGTTGTTTGGGAGAATGAACATCCACTACTGCAAATTCCTGCCCACATGGTTCAAGTGTTGATGAATCTGTCAAAGTCGATTTCCGGCTGTCCCTGACGGGCGTAGTATGAGGAAAAACGCGCCACAATATCCTTCACGAAAGACGGCGAGATCTGTACTTCGGGAGGCGTCTTAAATTTCCTGCCGAATTCATCGAATTCCAAGGCAACGAGTTTTCTGAAGTTGAGGAAACCTCCTTCAAAGGAATCTGTCTTAGGAAGCCAGTGATAATAATCCGACTTATTGTTCTTGAATGCTTTTTCTAATTCTCCCTTTTTGTTATTGCTTAGGTTTGGAGCCTGAAACCACGGAAACAAAGTATCTGTGGGTTCAACTTCGATAATGAGAATTCTGTCAGTATTCCGCTTGTTATTTCCCCTCTTAACAAGGTCACAGGCCGGAGTCATAACAGCAAACCACCCGTCACCGTTTTTCTTTTTCACAAGGCTGCCGGTCTGGATTTCTTCGGTAAGAGGCGGCGCCAGATAGACTTCTTCGGGGTAGCAACGAGCTTCTTCATCATCAAGAAGCTGAAGAAGATGATTCAGCGTGTGACGAAGGAGAGCTTTTTCGGTTTTCGAAGAATTATTCTTTCCATACTCTATCCATTTATCTCTCTGCGGAAGGAGGTTGTCCCGGAATACCTTGTCTAGGTTCTTTTCAATAACACCTCTGCCCCCCATGATGCGAGTCAGCCCGGTGTTATGAATATCCCAAAAACGGTCTAACAAATCAGCGTATCCTGTCCCGGGGTCGCCTTTTTTGAGGATTCCTATATTCGCGAAATCCTTATCTGCAGCGTCAGGTGTTCCGGTAAGAATAATGACCGGAATCCGGAAATGTGATTTTTCGATTTTCTGAATAACCTCATTACCTTCATCCCCTTGGTTTCCGAGCTTCAGGTCGATGATCGCACCGTCAATCGAATTATCAAGATTTGAGAAAGCTTTCTCGACATTTTTGCATTCGACAAGTTTAAACTCCCGTCTTTTTTGATGTTCGTGTTCGTATCTGTCTACAGCGTCTCTGCAGGTGTCAAGCTCCTGTTGATCGTCCTCCACTATAAGAAGTCGGAACTCATCATTCATCGCTCATCCTCCGTTTTCGGTTGCAGCCTGAACCAGGCTCCCTGGTCAGACTCAAAGGCCTTTAATTCCAGGCCGTTCCGGGCAGCAGCTTCACCCGCTATAGCAAGACCCAGCCCGGTACCGAACGGTTTAGTGGAAAACTGGGGTTCGAATATAACCTCACTTTCGATGAGGGTTGGTTCAATGCCCGGTCCGGTATCGCGGTAATCCACGTGAAGCAGAGAATCGCCCTCCGCCACAAGTTCAACAGTTATTTTCCGCACGCGAGTCTCTTTTTCCTTCAGCCAGTACAGGCTGTTATCGATGAGGTTTGTAAAAATTGCATAGATATCCTGGGACCAAGTGGAAAACCTGAAGTCATCAGGGCCTGTAACTTTGACAGATACCTTCCGGGTTTTCATTTCTTCCTTGAAGACTGAAAACGCACCTCGTATTGCTTTCTTCAGTTTCAGAGGCTTTTTTGTCGCTCGTTTCCCTGCGGCCAAGGGGTCAAGTCTGCTGAAGAGCCTCACAAAAATTTCTGCATTCTCGCCTATGCCATCGACAATCGGCACAACTTTCTCAAGAGTCCCGGAATCCCTGGTTTTCTGAAATGAATCGTGCCAATACCGGAGGTTCGGTATTTGGTTCCGGAAGTAGCTGAGTGGTCGTCTGCCTTCATGGAGAATCACGTTAATGATTTTCCCCAAGGTAGCCTGCCCCTGATAAATGGCGACAGCCTGACGGATTTCAGCGGCAACCTTGTTTTTATCTTCCTCGCCCCGCCTAATGATCTCAACGATTTCTTCAGTGGTTTTTTTATCTGTTCCACTTCTTATAAGATGTATTCGAATCTCCTGTTTCAGTCCATCAAACGAAAAAAGTCGTTCCAACTCACGTTCGACTTTTATGACAGGTCTGCTCAGGCCGGCTTTTCTTCTGTAATCGAATCGCCGCGTTTCGAGTTCGGCGATAACCTTAGTGGTGATTTCTTTTAGCCGACTAAAGGCTGTATTTTCCCTGAGTCCGTCCCGCGCACTTTTTTCAATCAGCCCGGACTGTTCATCCGACTCAATCTGCACATATCCGATGACCTGATTGCTGCCGATGCGGAGCGATGGATTCTGTACGCGTTGCTCGTTAAGTTTCAACCAATCAAACTCGGGGTCGCCTAACGGCCGGATACGGAATCCGTTTCGGTAAACGCCGATGCCGTTAGCGTCGTCAAGAAGTCGCCTGGCGTCGAGTTTTCCGACATAGTTGCCGGATTCATCCTTGAGACCGCGTTTTATCAAAGAGTCAATAGCATCTTTATCACGGTCATACACCCGCACATCAATATCAAATTTACCACAACCAGTGGGACCGCCGGCATCGAACGGAATACTCTCGGTGGCGATATTGCGAGCCTTTTTTGATGAATAAGTCAGGGTACCTTTTCCGTCAGCACTGATTTTGCCGGCTATCTTGTAATCAAAGAGATCGAAGATAGGAAACGGGTCGATAGTTCTAGTGACGTCCTGTACTCCGGAAAAGTTGTCAACCTTCAGTCTTATACAGAAATCATCGTCGCCAGGGGCAACGCTCATGGGCGATTTCAGCTTCTTCAGTTCAAATCCGAGTTGCTTGAATTGTTTCTGGTTCCATTCTGCAAGAAACCCGCTGTCTCCGTTTATAGTAAGTCGCGTGCCTGGCGCTTCGGATACCTCAGCAGTTTCAATGAGAATTTCCACGTCATCCAGATATTGAGCAGCTTCAAAGTTCTTCCACTCAACATAAACAGTTGTTTTTTCGCCTTCAGTAGTGACTGTTTCAAGGAGAAGGTCTGTCCCAAGAATAGCTGCGGCGTAGCGTCCCACCCCTTTACGTCCCTGCATGATTCTTCCCCCGGGACTTGTGTCTCTGTCAAGTTTATCCCGGGTTGAAGGCACCATCCATTTTTCAATAACAGTGTCCCGGGACATGCCATGTCCATGGTCAGAGATGATTATGGAATAACCGTTACGGTCAGAATTTGCCTTGAATTCGATATTCACCTCAGGCGAATCGGCGTCATAGGCGTTTTTTACCAGTTCAACGACCGCTGCATAAGAATCCTGAATCAGGTCGCGGCCAATAGTCAGGATGTGTCGGCCGGCTGGTCTTATCCTGTGAGTATCACTTGTGTTCACCGCCAAACTTCCTGCAACTTGTCGGCTATTTTCCGGGCCAGAAGAACAGGCACCGCATTGCCGATCTGATGAAAAGCGGGGGTACGCTTGGGAGCGCCACTGTTGCTCTCGAAGAAATAATCATCCGGGAATGTCTGCAATCGCGCAGCTTCCCTGGGTGTAATTGATCGATTTTGAGTAATATCCGGGTGAATATAATAGTGTCCATCCTTGGCGATATGGGCGACTAAGGTATGGGAAAATGGCAGGTCCGAAGCAACAACCTTGAACCTGTCGAGAAAAGAGTTCCGGTTTCTGTGTGTTTTCAGGTTATCCTGAAGCGAGTTATAGTTCAGGCGAGTCTTTTTGCTGTTCCAGAGATCAACCACGGTCCGGTAAATCTCAAGGTCTTGGTCCGTGTTGGGCCTTGCCTGATGCCAAGTGACGGGAATATCATCATTTCTGACGTTTGCTTTATGCTGCCATGTCCCTTGGTATGGCTTGGTATGACATGGCCCGGGCCCGCCTTCGCCAGCGGCAACAGATGGGAGGTCGTTGAATATTTCGCTGACGAGAACGTCGGGCTTCCATTCGTCCGGCATTGGATAGAAGTCGGTGGTTTTACCTTTTTTTCCAACAAGGATAATCCTTTTTCGTCTTTGCAGGACACCATAATCCTCTGCTGATAATGTTTTAGCTTCGGTTTCATAGCCACATTCATGAAAGAGTTTCTTCATGGCGTCAATGTAATGATTGCCATTCTCATCTTTTGCGGAAAGGAGGCCAGTAACATTTTCGAATAAAAAGTATAACGGTTTGTAACGCTTCAGAAACTCGGCGTAGTAGATAAACAGGTAGTTCCGCTTATCTCCCTTCATCCTGTTCAGGGCGCGTGAACGACCGACAATTGAATACGCTTGGCAGGGCGGCCCGCCAATAACCAAGTCGAGCTTCCTATCCTCCAGCAGTGGATCAACCTGCTGAAAAATCTCCGGCAGCGACTCTGCATTAATTTCGGCGTTGATGACTGATTTGATAATCTGCTCTGGAACGTGTCCATAAAAATCCGAGCGGCTCTGACCTCCATTCAGGTAGTCTGCATATACTTCTGTTTGACCCTCGGCCTTCAGCCAATGGTACGCCATCCGCGTGCGTAGCGTGAAACAAGCTGCAGGATCTGATTCGATAAGCGCAACAGGCCTGAAACCTGCCTGGATGAATCCTTCCGACAGGCCGCCGGCCCCAGCGAAAAGAGAAAGAAAATTCAGTCTTCCATTCATACTATAGCTGGACTTCCATATTTTTGCTTTCCATCCCATTCCATAACTGACGCATTTCCGGCGGCACGGAACCGGTGGGCAGCGCCTTTTTCAGCGGTCGGCCGGCATGAACCAAGCGCAGCAGGTTATCGAAGTTAATGCGTACGCGGTAGCGGCCATCGGCGCCTTCGTTTCGTTCCCCGGCCAAACGTTGCGCCTCGTGGAAAATATTGGAGTTGTCCCAGCAGATAAAAACACTGTTCATCTGGCATACCTTCCGGTAAATCCGGCCATGTTTTCCATTATAAGGGTTCAAGATAACGATTCAAATCGGTTCCTTGTGGACTTGATGAATCGCTGGAATTTTCAAAGGATAAAAAAAGCTGAATCTGGAAGAAAACCTGGAATTTACAAAGCATGTATGTAAAAATCTGACTGGTTGGAGGAGAAAACAATCATGACTGAAAAAACTGAAGCAGAAAAAGTCTCAGATGATTACTTGAAGACCCTGGAAAAGGTCAAGAAGCAATATCAGCAATACATAGAAGTTAGTGAGCTTTATAAGCTGCCGACTCATAAAGAGGAAAAAATCCAATATCAGCCTCCCAGCCCGGAACACCCTTTGACGACAGACAGGATTCTCATCAGACATAAGGATTTAGCACGGCTTCATGGAGCGAACTTGTAGATTAGCAGAAAGCACGAGCCGGCCCTGTGGGGCGCCGTTTCCCTTGTTCCCGGTTCTCCAGCCTGCTCTTATTTACACCGATTAGCCGGGCAAAATGGGTTTGAGAGAGGCCTGTTTCCCCCGGATATTTTTCACTTCCGGTTCTTTAAGGGTAAACTCCCGTGATGCTTTCTTCTTGCCTTTGGCAATCTGATCCATCTCTTTGACGCTTTTCAATAATTCATTAAACATTTCATCATCCATCTTTCCACCTCTTGACAATCTCGAATTACGGGGTCAGGTCTTTGGTTTTTGCTATCGCTTATTGGCGCCAGGAAAAAACCATAATAAATCAAAGACCTGACCCCTTCAACTTCTTCCATAGGACGCAGGCCGAGGGTGGCTGGTGGCTAAGACATCTTCGCTATCAAACCTGCATAAAAGTTTCTTATTGACAAAATTTGTAGTAATGATAATCTTTTAATCGGGTTCTGCCAAGAGTGAGCGCTTGTTAGAAGTGCTGGAAATACATCATGGCATCCGCCCTGCCATTCCGACTTTCGCCAGAATAGCAGGGGCCAGATTCTAAAGTATGCGTTTGCCTTGGGGAACAAGTAAACCGCCTGCGTTTGTTACAAAACCAGATAATTTGTTAGCAACAGGAGGATGGGTAATGGTAAATGGCGCGTGCATCGCCGCGAACGTCGCCCGACTGCGGCTGGACCGGCAACTGACCCAGGAGGAGCTCGCCGCGAAAGCCGGGCTGTCGCGGATGGCGCTTGGAAAGATCGAGCGCGGGGCAGTCGTCCCGCGTACGCGGACCATCGCTGACCTGGCGGTGGCGCTGGCGGTTCCGGTCGGTGAGCTTGTCACTCCGGTTCGGTCTCTTGAGAGTGTGCGATTCCGCTCCCGGGCGCGGGTTCATGCGCGTGAGCAGATTCTGGCGGAGGTCTCGAAGTGGCTGGATGCCTACGCTGGATTGGAGGCCGATTTGGGTGAACGCCTACCGTTCCGATTCGGCCCCCCGTCGAATCGCCGCCGGGACCCTGTAGGGGCCGCGCAGGCTGCTCGCCGAGCGGCCAGTCTCAGGCCCGAGGAACCGGTGCGTGACATCTGCGGGCTGTTAGAGGAGAACGGGGTGAAACTTTTGCTCCTGGAGACAAAGCGGGATTCGTTCTTTGGATTGAGTGTTGACGCACGCGACGGTGGCCCGGCGGTGGTCGTCAACACCTGGGATCGGATTTCAGTAGAGCACTGGATCTTCACCGCGGCACACGAGTTGGGTCACTTGCTGCTCCACCCCTCTGAATACCAGCGAGACGCTGTTGAGCTTCCCATGGAGGCGGAGCGTGAAGCCGATGCCTTCGCGGGTGAGTTTCTGATGCCGGAAAAAGCGTTCGAGGCCAAGTGGAACGCGACTCGTGGACACTCGCTTTTGGTGCGCGTCCTAAAGGTCAAACGAATTTTCCACGTGAGCTACAAGACCGTGCTCCATCGACTGGTGGAGTCAAGCCGCGAGACATCGGATGTCTGGCGCGCATTCCAGGGCCAGCATCGCGGGTACTTTGGCAAGACGCTTCGGAAGATCGAGGAGCCCGATGTTCTCCAGAAGAGCGAGTTCGCGTGGAACTGGAGACGCTCGGGAGAACCCGCGGGCATCTCTGAGCACGATTTCATTGAAGGTCGCCTGCCGCGGCTTGTGCGACAGGCGCTTGAAGAGGAACGCATCTCGCCCGGACGCGCTGCCGAGATATTAGGGCTCACCCGGGATGAGATGAGGAAGCAGGCGCGCGAGTGGGCGAGTTAGATGCAGACCACGCCGTCGGCATCCTCACGCGGCGGCGGGCCGTGACGGTCGCACGCCGGATGCAGGCTTCGAACCCACTGCATATAAATGACCGGGTGCTGGCCCGCTTCCTGGGCGGGCCGGGACATCCAATTTTACCATATCCGGGAATGTGGGTAATATGGGAGCATGAAGACGATCCTGGTTACGGAACGCCGAATGCGCAAGCCGCTTGAGAACCCATGAGCAGAAAGCCGGTTAAAGACAGTCAACAAAAAGCCGAAGAGATCCGCGGCGAGGCTATCGAATACCATCGCAAACACCCGCCGGGCAAACTGGCGATAATTGCCACAAAACCGCTGGCGAACCAACACGACTTGACCCTTTCCTATTCGCCGGGCGTGGCCGCAGCCTGTGAAGAAATCGCCAAGGACCCCGCGCAAGCGCCCTTATTAACGACCCGGGGTAATTTAGTCGCCGTCGTCTCCAACGGCACGGCTGTGCTTGGCCTCGGTTCCATCGGCCCGCTTGCGGCGAAACCGGTCATGGAAGGCAAGGCGGTGCTGTTCAAAAAGTTCTCGGGCATCAACGTGTTTGACCTGGAAATCGATGAAGCCGACCCGGACAGGTTAGTTGACATCATCGCCAGTCTCGAACCCACCTTTGGCGGGATTAACCTGGAAGACATCAAGGCCCCCGAATGCTTTATTGTCGAACAGAAACTGAAAGAACGGCTCAATATCCCGGTGATGCACGACGATCAACACGGCACCGCCATTATTGTCGCCGCCGCTGTTAAAAATGGTTTAAGCATCGTTGGCAAGCGCTTGGGTAAAGTAAAACTGGTGACCTCGGGCGCCGGCGCCGCAGCCCTGGCCTGCCTGGACTTGTTGATGACCATGGGCCTGAAAAAAGAAAACGTCATTGTCACTGACATCGCCGGCGTGGTTTACGCGGGACGCAAAGAGCAAATGGACCCTTACAAGGCCCGCTATGCCCGACATACGCAAGCCAGAACATTGGATGACGTGATCGATAATGCAGATATTTTCCTGGGCCTGTCCGTGCCGAATGTGCTGAAGCCGGACATGGTCAAACGCATGGCGGACAAGCCCATCATCATGGCATTGGCGAACCCCTTGCCGGAAATTCTGCCCGAGGTGGCGAAAAAGGCCCGCCCCGACGTCATCATCGCCACCGGTCGGTCCGATTATCCCAACCAGGTGAATAATGTATTGTGTTTCCCCTATCTCTTTCGCGGCGCCCTGGACGCCGGCGCGACCGTGATTAATGACGCAATGAAAATTGCCTGTGTCAACGCCATCGCCGACCTGGCCATGGCCGAATCGTCCGAGGTGGTCATGCAAGCCTATGGCGGACGCAATCTTGTTTTCGGGCCTGAATACATCATCCCCAGACCGTTTGACCCACGCCTGATCGTGCGCGTCGCGCCGGCTGTCGCCAAGGCCGCCATGGATAGCGGCGTGGCGACTCGTCCCGTCGCTGACTTCAAGGTGTACCGGCAACGGTTGATCCAATTCGTCTTCCAGACGGGCACAATCATGAACCCGGTGTTTGACCAGGCCACCCAGGAGCCGAAACGCGTTGCTTATGGGGAAGGGGAAGACCGCCGGATATTGCAAGCCGCCCAACAGGTGATTGATGAGGGCCTGGCAAGACCGCTGTTGGTTGGTCGCACTGAAGTGATCAATCGCCGCATCAGGGAATTGGGCTTGTCCATGGTGAAAGACAGGGATTTTGAAGTCATCAACCCGGTGAAAGACCGGCGTTGTCTGGAACTGGCGGAGCTTTATCACGACATCAAAGGCAGGACCGGCATATCCCCCGGTGAAGCGCGGCGAATGGTGCGCACGCAATCTTCGGTATTAGTCGCGTTGTTGCTGAAAAACGGAGACGTGGATACCGTGCTCTGTGGCAGTGTAGGCCCCTTTATCAATCACCTGACCCATGTCTGCGATATTGTTGGCAAACGCGAAGACGTCAAGGACTTCTCCTCCGTGACGATATTGGTGTTGCCGAGCGGCACGTTTTTCCTCTGCGACACCCACGTGATACCCCTGCCGAACACGGAAGAAATCGTGGAGATGACTTTGCTTGCCGCCGAGGTGGTGCAACGGTTTGGCATCAAGCCGCGAATTGCCCTGGTTTCCCATTCCAACTTCGGTTCACGGAATAACGATTCGTCAAAAAAGATGCGCAGGGCAGTGGAAATCCTGCAGGATACGGCGCCGCAGTTGGTCGTGGAGGGAGAAATGCACGCTGACGCCGCCATCTCTGAAACCATCCGGGCCAACGTGTTCCCCGACTCCAAATTGCGCGGCCGGGCCAACACCTTGATATTGCCCAATGTGGATGCGGCCAATATCGCTTACAATTTATTAAAAATGCTGGGCGGCGGCGTCACCATAGGCCCGCTGCTTGTGGGCGCCGCCAAACCGGCTCATATATTGACGGATGCGACCACCGTTCACGGCATTGTCAATATGACCGCGTTAGCCGTCGTCGAAGCCCAGGGCTCGGGGGCGTCCGGGAACGCCTCCCGATTGGAAGTGGAGTAAATGGGTTTTCTCCAAGGCATGAATAAGCAGTTAAGACCAGCCGGACTTTGCGTCGTATTCCTTGCATTGACGTTAAGCAACGCTTGTACGGAAACAGCAGTCGAACCGGAGGTCGTTGCCGGGCAGGCAGACCCCTTTCCCAGTACCTATGCGCCGGCGGCAGCCACCCCTGTTTTACTGAATAACGCTACCCTGCTGACCGGGACCGGCCGGCAACTCGATAACGCATCGATTTTACTCGTCGATGGAAAGATAGACGCAATTGGGCCCGCAATCGATTTTCCTGAGAATGCCGTTGTCATCGACGCTTCGGGCAAGTGGATAACGCCGGGCTTGATCGACGTGCATTCGCACCTTGGCGTTTATCCGGCGCCCAGCCATGAAGGCAACAGTGATGGCAATGAAATCACTAATCCGAATACGGCCCAGGTCTATGCGGAACACTCCGTCTGGACCCAAGACCCGCAATTTACCCTGGCATTGGCAGGGGGCGTGACCACTTTACAAATCCTGCCGGGTTCCGCCAATTTGTTTGGCGGCAGGGGAGTTACCCTTAAAAACATTCCATCGCGCACTGTCCAGGCGATGAAATTCCCGGGCGCGCCTTACAGCTTGAAGATGGCCTGTGGTGAAAATCCTAAACGGGTGTACGGGGGAGAGGCAGGGCAGGCCCCGGCATCGAGGATGGCTAATGTCGCCGGGTATCGAACAGCCTGGATTGAGGCTGCGAATTACCTGGACAAACAGGAAGCCTATGCCGGGAAACAGGCGAAAGGAAGAAAACCCAAGCCGCCGCCAAGAAATTTGCGACTGGAAACCCTGGCCGAAGTCTTAAACGGGAATATCCTGGTGCACAATCATTGTTATCGGGGTGAGGAGATGGCGGTAATGATTGATGTGGCCAAGGAGTTTAATTACAAGGTTACGGCCTTTCATCATGCCGTCGAGGCTTACAAGGTTGCGGATATCCTGGCTGAGCATGATATTTGCGCGGCGATGTGGCCGGAGTGGTGGGGTTTCAAGCACGAAGCTTATGACATGGTGGAGGGGAATGTAGCCATGGTGGATGCCGCCGGCGCCTGCGCCATCGTGCACTCTGATTCGGCGATAACCGGGCAACGCCTGAACCAGGAAGCGGCAAAGGCAATGGCCGCCGGCATCGCGGCGGGTTATCCCATTACCCGCGCCCACGCCATTAACTGGATTACCAGCAATCCCGCCAAGGCCTTAGGCGTCAGCGCCCGAACCGGCAGCCTGGAAGTTGGAAAAATGGCTGACGTAGTGTTGTGGGATGGCGACCCGTTCAGTGTTTACAGTAGAACGGAAAAGGTGTTTATTGACGGGGTTTTGATTTATGACCGGTTGGATGAAGCCCGGCAACCCGTTACTGATTTTGACCTGGGCATTATCGACCCGACGGGTGAACGGTTATGAAAGGCGGCGTGAAATTAATCGTTTTCATCGGTTGGGCGCTTATCGCATTGCCCGCGCAGGTTGAGGAGATATTGATAAAAAACGCCACCATCCACACCTTGACCCGCGCCGGGATCATGGAAAATGCGGATATATTGATTCAAGACGGGTCAATCTCTGCCGTAGCCGCTGGTATTGATTCAGCGTCCGCCGGGACAGTGATAGACGCAAGCGGCAAACAGGTCACGCCGGGCTTGATTAACGCTTATACCTACCTCGGCATCAGGGAAATAAGCATGGTTGAAGGGACGGACGATGTGTCAACCGAAGATGAACAATTCAGCTCGGCTTTTAATATTTCTTCCGCAATCAATCCCGATTCAACATTGTTGCCGCATAATTTAATTCATGGATTAACCCATGGGATTGTCGCGGCGGAATCAGAACACCAGGTGTTTGCGGGACAAGGCGCGGTTCTTCAACTTGGAAAGCCGTCATCCATATTGACCAGGTCAGTGGCGATGTTTGCGCGCTTGGGCAGCAGTTCCGGCGAATCAGGTGGCGGTTCCCGCGCGTCTTCGTATTTGAAGATGCGCCAGGCCCTGGCGGATACAAAGGAATACAAGGCAAACCGCGAGGCGATCAGGACCGGCAATTGGCGGGATTTGTCACTGCAGGTCCATGACCTGGAAGCCCTCATGCCCGTTATCGATGGGGATTTGCCGTTGGTCGTCAACGTGCAACGCGCCAGCGATATCAAGGCGCTATTGGAGTTGAAAAAGGAATTTGGTTTCAGACTTGTTATAGCCGGCGCCGGTGAAGCCTGGCGCGTGGCCGCTGAATTAGCCGAAGAAAACGTCCCGGTCATCATCGACCCCATGGCTAACCTGCCCCTGGATTTTGATCGGCTGGCGGCAAGACTGGATGCGGCGGCCCTGCTCGATGCGGCGGGGGTAACGGTATTATTTACCGGAGTGGGTTCCCAACATACCCATAGCGCATTTTTGGTGCGCCAGGCCGCCGGCAACGCGGTCGCCTACGGCATGGATAAAACAGCGGCGCTCAAGGCCATGACCTTGAACCCGGCCTCCGTGTTTGGATTTGCCGACAAGACGGGCAGTCTGGAGCCGGGGAAACCGGCCAACCTGGTAATATGGGATGGCGACCCCCTGGAAATCCTCACCTCGGCGAAGCAGGTAATAGTCAACGGTGAAATTATTCCGATGGTATCGAGATCAACGCGGCTTCGCGACCGTTACCTGGACCTGGACAGCAAGCAGGAGATTTTCTATCGGAAATAACCAGGCGCCCTTAGCTCAGTCGGATAGAGTACCTGGCTTCGAACCAGGTGGTCGGGAGTTCGAGTCTCTCAGGGCGCGCCATTATTATTACTGTTGAAATGATGACGTTAAGTCGCAGAAACTTTATCAAGCAGTCAGGACTCGCGCTGACTTTTACCGTAGCGGGCAAGACCATGCTGCTCACCCCCCGGCAGGCCCGCGCCGGAAACATCCCCTTTGCAGTATTAACCCCGGAAGAAGTCTCAGCCCTGGAGACAATTTGCGACCACCTGCTGCCCGGCGCCCGGGAAAATGGCGTCGCCCATTTTGTCGATCAACAACTTACCGTTGATCCCAATGACAGCCTGCTGTTCATAAAATATTTCAACGTAGAACCCCCCCATGTGGATTTTTACAAATCGGCGTTGAAGGAAATCAACCTGCTGAGCGAATCAATTTACGGCAAGGGCATCACCGCAATCGATAAAGCTGAAGCGGAAAAATTGATTGAAACACTAAGAGATGGGAAAGCCGCCGACTGGAACGGCCCGCCGTCACCCTTGGCGTATCACATATTGCGCAATGACGCCGTGGACGTCGTCTATGGCACGATGGAAGGGTTTGAAGCCCTGGACATTCCCTATTTGGCGCATATTACCCCCCCGAGGACGTGGTGACATGGGAAAGGCCGAGAAAGTCGATGTGGTGATTGTGGGTTGCGGCGCGGCCGGCAGTGTCTACGCAGCGATTTTTGCGGAGGCCGGCAAGCGCGTCCTGGCGCTTGAGAAAGGGCCAGGCCGCAAGCTGACTGATTTGTACAGCTCGCAAATTTGGGCAAGACGCTTGAAATGGGGCGCGCCCCACGTGTTTGAAGAGGGCAAGGACAGCATCTGGTATAACTTCAATGCCGGCCATGGTTACGGCGGCGCCGCAATTCATCACTACGGGGTCTGGCCGCGCTATCATCCCGAAGACTTGCAGGAGCGGACGCTTTACGGCAAGGGGCTGGACTGGCCCGTGGAGTACGATCAAATCCGGCACTATTATGATCAAGTCCAGGAAGACGTGGGCATGTCCGGCGATGCGGAAAAAGAAATTTGGCGGCCACCGGGCGCGCCTTATCCCTTGCCGCCGCTGCCGGTATTCGAGCATGGGAATATCCTGGCAAAGGGCTTCACCGCCCTGGACATGCACACCTCGCCCATCCCGGTTGCGATATTATCGCAGGATTACAAGGGGCGGCCCGCCTGCATTTATGACAGCTGGTGTGACGCCGGCTGTCCCACGGGCGCGCTTGCCAACCCCCTGGTCGAGTATTTTCCAAGGGCGACGCAAGCCGGGGCGGTGATGCAATCCGACAGTTACGTCAGCCGGGTATTGCTGGATAGGCAAGGAACCAGGGCGACGGGCGTCGAGTATTTTGACGGGAAAGGCGAACGTCACGAGCAGCCGGCGGACGCCGTCGTCATTGCCGCGTTTACCGTAGAGAACTCGCGCATATTGCTGAACTCGGCCAACGATAAACACGCTGGGGGCCTGGGCAATTCAAGCGGCGCGCTCGGCCAGTACCTGATGTCGCACCCGGCTGTCACCATCTTCGGGATGTTCAGGGAAGACACGCGCTGTTACCTGGGCATAACCGGCGGTCAGTTATTTAACCAGGACCCGTTTGCCAAGGAAAAAAATAAAGACGCCTTCGGCAGCCGGCAATGGGAGATCGGTCTTGGAACCAAACCGAATGATCTATTGGGAATCGCCATGAGTCGCGCCGATTTATTCGGCGATGACCTGCACAAGTTCGTAAAACAGGGCAGCCGTCACCTGGGCGTCATGGTCGGCGTATGTGAATGCTTGCCCGACAAGACCAATCGCATCGAGCTTTCAAACAAGCAAGACAAGTTTGGCATGCCCCTGGCGCGGGTTACCTTTAATCTCGATGACAATGGCCGTGGTCTCTGGCATCAAGCCGCTGAGGAGGGCCTGGAAATTTTCAAGGCCGCCGGCGCCACCGAGGCCTGGCACAGCCCGCCGGGAGGGCAACATATCATGGGCGGGACGATTATGGGAAAGGATCGGGAAACCTCGGTGACGAACGAGTATGCGCAACTGCATGATGTTCCCAATGTCATCATCGGCGGCCCCAGCGTATTTCCCACTGCTTCCTGCGTGAACTCCACTTTCATGGCCCATGCGGTCGCCATGCGTTCCGCGCAACATATCGCGAAGCATTGGAACCAGCTTATTATTGCTTTATAATCGATAACCGTTCAACCAATACAGAATTTCAAGGAGTCCTATCATGGCATTAAAACGCATTCTATATACCGTTTTACTTTCTTCCACATTAATAGTAGTGAGCGCTGTCCCTCGAATCGCTCCTGCGGCTGAATACGATATTGATATTCCCGGTATGCACGCCGCCATTCAATTCAGGATTTATCATTTGGGCTACAGCGTCCTGACCGGTCGCTTTAATGATTTCAGTGGCGCGTTCAGTTGGGATAAGGACAATCCGGGGGCCTCGTCGGTTAATGTGACGATTAAAACAGCCAGTATCGATTCGAATCATGCTGAGCGGGATAAACATCTCAGGGAAGCGGATTTTCTCGACGTGGAAAAATACCCGGAGGCGACGTTCAAGAGCACCAAGTATAACGGTGATGCGAATGGCGGCAGCCTGGAAGGGATTTTGACTTTACATGGCGTCAGCAAGCCGATCACGATAGATATGAAATACATCGGCGAAGGGGATGATCCCTGGGGTGGTTACCGGGCTGGTTTTGAAGGCCACGTGACCATTCGTCGTTCGGATTTCGGCATGACCTACAATCTCGGGCCCAGGTCGGAAATGATGGACCTGGATCTCTATATCGAAGGGGTGAGGAAATAAGCCCCCGCGCCTTTCCCCTCCCTCTGGGGGGAGGGTTGGGCCAGGGGGAAATACGCTGCCCTTTTGCGACAGCCTCGAGGGGAGATGGGGTTATTCTTCTAACGGATGGCAACGGCTACGGTCAATGTTTTTTCGCCGTAGCCTGAATACTTCGCGGTATAGCGACGCCCCCGTTCTGCCTTGACCGGCCCGCCAATGGCGCCAAGACTGATCAATTGCCCCGGCTTGAGCGATTCGTTCCTCAGGGCTAATTCATTCAGCAAATACAAAACTGAATTCAACGGATGGCCAAGGAGTTGTTTGCCCTGGCCTTCGCGAATAATTTCCCCCGGACCGGCTGATAGCTGAAAAGTCATGAGCGGCAGATCATCGACCAAGTCTTGTGCGTTGACTACTTTTGCAGGCGCGCCGAGCGCGCCCCACCTGGCCCCTACGTTGCCGGCCAGTAATAACGCCGCCGCGTTTCTGCTGTCAAGCCGAAACAATGCGTCCGGCAACTCAATAAACGGCATGATTGCGTCAATATGCGCCGCGACGTCTTCGATTGAAGCAGCCTGGTTGATCCCGGCCGATTTCACCCTTGCCACCAGGTCCAGTTCAACCAACAGCGACGTCCCGGAATCATATGCGACGGTTGCGCCGTCCGCCAGCAACATCTCCTTGAATAATACGCCGACCAAGGGCTGAGTGATCGCGAATGATTCCTGCGCTTTTTTGTCTGTCAAGCCGACTTTATAACCTGCGTAATCGCGGTTATCGGCCATCATGCCGACCAGGTTTGCCTGGGCCACGCGGGCCTCATCCAGGGTGTCGATAAGTTGATGGTAGCAGTGGTCGATCAAGCCCCGGCTTTCGTAAACCCGGATATAATGGCCGGCGAAATCGTCCAGCGTGCATTCCGGGCTTGCCAGGGGCGCGTCATGCAGGTTTATCACCTGTATAAACAGGATGAATTTAATGATGTGATGTATCGTCTTCATGTGCAGTTATTCGTGAAACGCGCGCCGTGCTAAGACAATATATCACCTGTTAATATAACGAGACAGAAAACAGGTGAAATCGGGGAGATTATAAAAATGAAGTCCGTCATGTTATTTGCCGCGCCCTTGGCAGCCGTTTTGTTATTCTTCCTGCTCCGCCATTTCGGGATTGAATACGCCATTGCCATGACCGCGGCGATAACCTTGTTGACGGCAAGCTGGTGGGTTACGGAATCCCTGCCGATACCGGCGACGTCGTTGATCCCGTTTTTTGCATTTCCATTGTTTGGCGTCTTGTCGCACAAGGAAGCGGCGGCGGGCCTGGGCAGCCACGTGATCCTCCTGCTGATGGGCGGGTTCATGCTGGCGAAGTCCCTGGAAAAATCAGGGGTGCACAAGCGCTTTGCCCTGATGATGTTGAATGTCGTCGGTGGCAGCGGCAAACGGATCGTATTTGCCTTCATGTTGACTGCGGCGCTGTTGTCCATGTGGATCAGCAATACGGCGACAACGCTGATATTAATCCCTATCGCCCTGGCGGTGCTTAAACACGTGGAGGATCCGGTCTTGTCGGTGGCCGTGGTGCTCGGGCTTGCCCATGCGGCTTCGGTGGGCGGCATTGCAACCTTGATAGGCACGCCGCCCAATATCATATTCGCAGGGATCTATACTGAATTTACCAACCAGGACTACGCTTTCGTAGAATGGATGAAGCTCGGGTTGCCCATCGTTATATTCGGCATACCCCTGATGGCATTGTGGTTGAGTCGCAACGTGAAGTCGACCGAGGCGCCGACTATTCCCGATGCCGGGGAATGGAGCAGTGGCGAAGCGCGCGTTTTGCTGGTTTTCGGAATAACCGTCTTGCTATGGATAACCCGGTCAGAGCCTTTTGGCGGCTGGTCGGGACTGCTGGGAACGCCGGGAGTAGGGGACTCCACCGTCGCGCTGGCGGCCGTGGTGGCCATGTTCCTGATTCCATCCGGCCAGGGTGACGGTTTATTGGATTGGAAGACGGCCGTGGATATTCCCTGGGGCATGTTGTTGCTTTTTGCCAGCGGCATTACCATCGCCAAGGCTTTTTCATCCAGCGGTCTGGCGGATTTGATCGGCCAACAGCTGCAGGTCCTGGCGACGCTTCCCACATTCTTGCTCATTATGTGCATCTGTTTAAGCGTGACCTTTTTGACCGAGATCACGTCCAACACGGCGACAACCACGCTGCTGATGCCTATTTTCGCGGCAACGGCGCTAGCCGCCGGCCTAAGACCCGAGTTGATGATGATCCCGGCGGCCATGTCGGCATCCTGCGCCTTCATGTTGCCCGTTGCGACCGTGCCCAATGCGATTGCATTCGGCACCGGTCACGTGACTATAAAAAGAATGATGAGAGAGGGGTTCGTGCTTAACCTCATCATGGCGTTTGTTATTACTTTTGTTTGTTACCTGATGCTGGATTAATCATTGCTTCACCCCCACAACATGCGTTTGAGCGTGCTGTCCTTATTGATCAAATGATGTTTCAGCGCCGCGCCGGCGTGTCCCGCGACTAAAAATAACGTCGCGTAGGCCAGGTAATAATGGACGGTGATGGCGAGTTCCCTTAATCCTTCATCCACGTTCACGATGGGGGGTATTTCAAACCAGTTGAATAATTGAATCGGTTTGCCCGCCGAGGTGGAAATCAGGTAGCCGGTGACGGGGATCAACAGCATCATGCCCCATAAAACATAATGCATGAATTTTGCCCCGACCGTCTCCCAGGTTTTCAAACCGGGCAATGTATCCGGGGCGGGCGTATAGAACTGCCAGCCGAGTTTAACCAGGGCCAGGGCCAATGCCAATATACCCAGCGACTTGTGATAATGCAGCGAGTCGTTATACCATTTGTCGTAATAAGTGAGATCGACCATGTACCAACCAAGCCAGATCAGGCCGAGGATGAGCGCCGCGACAGACCAGTGAAATAATTTGCTGGGCAGGCCAAATCGGGCGGAAGTATTTTTAATCAACATGGCTATAATTACCTCCGTTTTTCAGTATAATATACCAGAACAAATACGCTTCTACCGGGAGAACAGATATGAGCAATGCGTGGGACAACGATAAACTCATCCGTGTCGACATGACCAACCTTGAAGTCACTACGGAAGATTATCCGGAAGACTGGAAATTACTGGGCGGCAGGAGTTTAAGCGCAAGAATCATGCTGGAAGAATGTGACCCGGGCTGTGAGCCCTTGGGGCCTGAGAACGTACTCGTGCTGGCGCCCGGGACCATGTCAGGCACCTCCGCGCCCACCTCCGGGCGAATTTCAGTGGGTTGTAAAAGCCCGTTGACAAACGGGATTAAAGAAGCGAACGCCGGTGGCGAACCCGGTCAGGATTTGATGAAGCTGGGTTACCGCGCCATTATCGTGAAAGGCCGACCAGCAGACCGGGACCGCCGTTGGGGCCTGGAAGTCACCGCCGATGGCGTGAGATTGCTCGAGGCGGATGAATACAAGGGCATGTGGAATTATGCCTCCTGCAAGAAGTTATTGGCCAATTATCCCAAGACCGCCTCCGCGATCACCATTGGTCCCGCCGGCGAAATGCTGATGAAGGGGGCCTCCGTCGGCTGTACGGACAAGGCAAAAGACCGCCGCCCGGCCCGTCACGCCGCCCGGGGCGGCGTCGGCGCCGTAATGGGTTCGAAATGTTTGAAGTGGGTCGTCATCGACCCCGGCAAGGCGCCCATGAGAAAACCCCTGGATACCAAGGCGTTTGCGACTTACATGAAGGCCTTCAGCAAGGATTATTTGACCGGTGGCCGGCATGACGTTTTCAAGTACGGGACCAGCGCCGCAGTGCCCGTCGCCAACATGCTGAATACCTTCCCGTATAAAAACCGGACAGAGGGACAAAATCCTGAATTTGAAAAACTGGATGGCGCCCGCATCGTTGAATCCTTTGAAACCCGTGGCGGCGAGATGCACAACTGCATGACCGGTTGTATCGTCAAGTGCTCCAATGTGGTGCATGACGCCGATGGCAATTACCTGACTTCCGCCCTGGAGTTTGAAACTTTGACCCTGTTAGGCTCCTGCTGCGCCATTAACGACTGGGAGGAGGTCGGCGCGTTGGATCGTCTCTGTGATGAGTTGGGTTTGGATACGATTGAAACCGGCGCGGCGATTGCCGTGCTCATGGATGCCGGCGGTATGGAATGGGGTGATGCGGAAGGGGCGAAGAATTTATTGAGCAAGGGCTTGACGGGTGGCGATAAAGACGCCGAGCTGGTGGCTAATGGCGCTTTGGCCGTAGGTCTTGCAAAAAATCATGCGCGTATCCCGATAGCGAAGGGTCAGGCCATGCCGGCCTGGGACCCGCGGCCATTGAAAGCAGCCGGCATTACCTATTGCAGCAGCGCGATGGGCGCCGACCACACGGCCGGTTTGGTCGTCGACCCGGAAATCAGCGGCGAGGCGGCGGCTGTCGCTTCCCAGGAAATCCAGGTGATCAACGCGCTTTGCGATTCTTCCGGTTTTTGCATGTTTCTGGGCCCGACCATCGATGAACACCGGCATTTCTACAGCATCTATTTTGGCGAAGACATTGCCAATGAGATGATTGCCGATATTGGCTGGCAGTGCATGGTCGATGAGTGGGAATTCAATGACAAGGCCGGGTTTACCACGGAAGATGATGATATGGCCGCCTGTTTGCGTGAAGAAGGCATCGGCCCCGACCATTCGTTGAAATTCGATATTCCGCCGGAAATTATCGCGCTGGCCAAGGTCAGGCAACCGGCGACCGAAAAGTTCTACCACACCTCGCCGGCAGGCTGAGTAGCGCCCGTCATCCTGAAGGGGCCTGCTTCTTCGCTTCGCCCAGGCTGGCGCGGCGTAGAAACAGGTTGCCTGAAAATGGCTATTTGATTGCGAAAGGTCTGGCGGGAGAGCCGGTCGCCCCCTTGAACGGTATAGGCCCGAATACAAAGGCGAATTCATACACTTCGTCTTTTAACAAGGCGCTGAAATCGATGTTTTCCATGATGTAGATGCCGTTTTCCACCAGGAATTTCTGGTGATTCGGCGCAAATTTTTTCGGGTCGGGGCCGGGTATGCTTTCCACCGCCCAGTTATCCGTCCCCACCAGGATGACTTTTTTCTCCACCACCCAATCGCCGGCCTTGTCCGTCAAGCCCGGCGCGCAACTGTTGAACTTCTGGTTGTCGATTTTCCACAGAGCGCCCCAGCCGGTATGGTAGAACAAGGCATCGCCCGGTTCGATGCCGCCTTCGTCGAGACCCTGCTTTTTCAATGCCGCTCGCAAATCGGCAATGGTGACTTCTTCCTCGCATTCCATGACCCGTTCTTTCAGTCCGGCAATATCGATTAACACGCCACGGGTGAATATGGGCGTGACATGTTCCACGCCGAGCTTGGTAAATCCGCGACCCGTGCCGATTTCAGCATGACTGTGGCCATTGTAGTAACGCACCTCATTCAAATCCCCGGGCTTGCCCATTACCGTCGCCATGTGGCTGAGCGCGTCGAACTGGGTTCCATCCTGCGATATATGCCCGCTGATATAATCTTCATTCCAGGCAAGTCTGTTTTCGCCCAAGGGACCCCAGGACGTCGCGCCCGGCACGGTCAACGAGTATTTGCGATGCTGTGGCGTCAAATCAAACAAGGGCATGTCTTCTTCAAACACCCGGCCCATATCATAAATCTTTCCCCGGTTTATCAACTTCGCGGCCGCGGCTACCTTTTCAGGCGTCAATCGATTCAGCGCGCCCACTTGATCATCAGCCCCCCATTCCGACGGCCACCATTTTTTCCTGGCGTAATCATCAGCGAAGGACAGGCCTGAAAAAGCGCAAATTGCCGCAACCACACATAGGATCCGAACGCTGTCTCTTGTCATTATTGTCCCCCCGTTGCCTGTTGAATTCTGATTCTCGCAGTATACTATGTTCAAATCTTTACAAGAAACAGGCGAGCGATATTCAATGGTTAGACGGTTTCAAGACAAAGTCGTATTGGTATTGGGCGGGACAAGCGGCATCGGCAAGACCACGGCATTGCGCTTTGCGCGGGAAGGCGCCGGCGTTGTTATCGGCGGGCGGAATGCGGATAACGGCAATGAAGTCGCTCGTTCGATAAGGAACGGCGGCGGCAGTGGTCTGTTTGTTCAAACGGACGTGGCAGACATCGACGCGCTGCAAAACATAGTAGCCGTCGCCGTCAGGGAATTCGGCGGGTTGAACGTTGCATTCAATAACGCAGGCTTGGCCGGCACAGCGAATAAAACCGCCGACGAGAGTGAAGCGGACTGGCTGGATATGATCGACACCAAGTTGAATGGCGTATGGCGCGGTATGAAATATCAGATACCCGCCATGCTTGAATCCGGCGGCGGATCGATCATCAACATGGCGGGCAACTGGGGACTGACAGGCTTTCCCGGCTATGCCGCCTACTGCGCCGCCGCCCACGGAGTAATGGGCTTGACAAAGGCGGCGGCCATGGAATACGCCGGCGCCGGGATCAGGATCAATGCCGTTTGCCCCGGCGCGGTTGATGCGCCGATCCTGGACCGCATGACCGGCAGCGATGCCGAGATCAAAAACAGCTTCGCCCGGCAATTGCCCATCGGCAGGCTATGCAGCCAGGAAGACATTGCAGAGGCGGTATTGTGGCTGGCTTCCGACGCCTCGGCCTACGTCAACGGAACCGGCTTGGCGCTGGACGGCGGTGGCAGTCCCTAGCGAATCGTTTGTTTCAAATCATCGACCGGTTTTATCCAATCCTTGTCCAGATTAACCCGCGTTTGTCCCCAGCCTTCCTCATACTTGCAGAGGATCTGTTGGCTGAGCGCAGTATGGGTTAATTTCCATTCACCGTTAATCTTGATCATCTTGTCATCATAAGCGCCCGTCACCCAGACCGGGTCATACTCTTTTGTCCTTGAGTTATGCACGGTGGCGGCCTCAAACAGGTACCAGCGCGCCGTGGCTGACCGGCAGTCATCGGCAACCTCTATCTTGAGGGGTATCAGACAGTGAAACATCCAGGTGAACGGGTTGATTTCCAAAAACGCGCGGATTTCATCGTGACCTTTCAAGACCGTATCCCAGTTAATAAATTCCATTACCCCGTCTTCCGTATAAAGGCCGACAAGCATATCAATATCCATATAGGGATCAGCAGCCACGGCAGACCGCTGTTTAAGGTGTCTGATTTCCTCCATGGCCTCCAATCTTTCCAGCCGTTTCAACATCCCGCTAATTTTGTCTGCATCATTCATCGGTTGCTACTCTCCAAGTTCGCTTGGTTGCCGCAAAAAATACAACCCGGAAAAACCCTGACAAGTATATAGCCTTGACCCTCTCTCCAATCTTGCACCACGAACCATTCAGGAAAATTCATCATATCAGGGCTATGCAGCCTGCTCCAGTTATTGCCGATATTCAGCCGGGGTGAGATACCCCAGACTGCTGTGTGGCCGCGCCTGGTTGTAATGCTGACGCCAGGCTTCAATCACGACCCGGGCGTGATGAATGTTGTGGAACGCGGACTCATTCAAACATTCATCCCGTAGCCGGCCATTGAAGCTTTCATTAAACGCATTCTGTGGCGGCTTGCCCGGTTTTTTGCTATTATTTCACTGAGTCAAACCGAGCGAGGTAGCATGACATGAACGCCATAAAGCCTGTTTCACATCGCCGTTTTTCGCGAATTCAATCAGGTCTGCTGGCCGGATGCCTGCTGACAAGCCTGACAGCCGTTGTGGAAGCCCAAGGCGCGACGGGGAACGGGCGGTTTTACCTGGGAGCGAGCGTGAGCGCGGATTTTCAGGATCTGCGCTACGACAAAAGCGTTTATCGGGAGGAGAATTATCCAAGGGGGCCGGGTTTCGACGATTCCGGCGCGAGCGACAAGACCGGCTATGGCACGGGCCTGTTGGCGGGCTATCGTTGGCCTTTGCCCGGCCAGGGGTTTTACCTGAGCGGCGAGCTGGATGTGGCTTATCACGGCGGGGTGTTGCGGGGCGCGTTGGCGGGAACCGGGCAACGCCAAGGGGATGTGTGGCCTGAGAATTGGAGCCTTGACAGGAATTACAGTTACGGACTGACTGTGAGGTTAGGCAGGGCGCCGGGTCCCGGGGGGGTGGGGTTGCACCTGTTGGCGGGCGTGCGGGGCGTCGATACGGACTTCACCATCACGGAAATCGGTTGCCCTGACCTCTTCGCATGTCCACCTGATCCCTTGGTCTCCAGCACCGTGGAGCGCGACCAGACGCTGACCGCGTGGACCATTGGCGCGGGCCTGGAACGGCCCTTAGGGGCGAATGTCGCGGTGCAACTGGAGGCGCGTTACACCGATTGCCTGCGTAAGAGCTGGAACAGGCTGTGGAACGAGGGGGAAGTGATCATCCCCTCGGCCCTGGATGGGGATGAGGTCAATTTGGCGTTGCGTCTGATCCGCTACTTCTAACAGCGCGCGCTATTCAGGTTCAGGGAGCGTAGCTTGCTTTGCCAAGTCGTTGCGGTAGGTCTTGCCGCCTTTCATCACGAACAGGATCTGGCGCAAGGCCTTGATGTTCTCGGCAGGGTTGCCGCCCACGGCGAGGATATCGGCATACTTGCCTGGTTCCAGAGAATCAATATTTTATTCCGCGCCCAACAATCTGGCGGTTTCCACCGTTCCCTCTTTATACTTTGGTTAGTTGCCGTCCGTGGTATTTTGCAACATCGGCATTAAGCGGTCGGCGAAAAGCTGTTGTGTCTTCATGGCATGGGCACGTTTCAGGCCGCCGTAATGACTGATAATGATTAATTCATCAAATTTGAATTCCTCATGTAAACCTTTCAGCTTTTCCCCTACGGTATCCGGCGTTCCCACGTAAACGATGTCATTTTCTATCAAATCATCGTAGCTCATCTTGGCGATACTTGGCATGAAGTCCATGGTGTAAAACTTGTAACCCGCGTTCTCCAGGCGTTCCCGCTCCGCATCGTTCGACGGAAAAATGGTCGAATGGGGGAGAACGTTGTATTGCAGGAAATTAACCGCCGCCTCCCTGGCTTCCTCATGGGCGGTCTTTTCGTCTTCATCCAGGTAAATCGCCTTGATGAAGCCCACTTGAGGAGTAGTGCCGGCCTCGGCGCAGGCATCCCGGTAAACGTCAACCGCGTCTTTGAAAGCGGCGCTGGGCGCGGGGCCGCCCACCACGACGCCCCAGCCTTTTTGCGCGGCCAGGGTGAACCACTTGACGCTGGTGCCTACCTGGAAAATCTTCGGATGGGGGCTTTGCACGGGTTTGGGAACAACGGAAACATCCTCCACGTTATAGTACTTGCCGGCATACGAGAAGCGGTCTTCAGTCCAGGCCTTTTGCAAAATTTCCAGGCTCTCGATATAACGACCCATGCTTTCTTCCATTGGCAGGTCCGCCGGGCCGCATAACCAGGGATGCCCCCGGCCTACGCCACACTCGATACGCCCCTTCGTCAATATATCGACCATGGCGATCTCCCCGGCCAGGACCATCGGGTTGTGCAACGGCAAAGTGTGACACAAGGCCCGAAAGCGCAGGTTTTTGGTGCGCTCCGCCAAGTGGGTGAACACGGCCAGGGGATTGGGGTTAATGGCAAATTGTTCGTAAAACGGGTGTTCCAGCGTAGTGAACACATGGAAACCGTTCTTGTCCGAATGCTCGGCAAGGGCCAGGACGTCTTCAATTAATTCCGCGTGGTCATGCCCCGGAGGACACTGGAATTCAACATAAGTGCCAAAGCGCAACTGTTTAGTCATACTGAAATTCCTCCTTTTACTTTTGATTATTTCCGAACCCCGGCAAAGATTCAATCGAGAAATGGTATTACAAAGAATGAAGTGATGGATAAAGGCATCCTATGTGTTCGCTATGGAGAACCGCATCAAGACGCGGCAATTGGGTGGTGGAGGCCATCGGGAAGGATAGCGTTGGCGCAATCTTTCACAGTGTTGAGTTGCTCCTGTTCCAGTTTTGCCCCTTGCAAATTTGCCACCTGTAAATCTGCTCTTTGCAAATTTGCCCCCTGTAAATCTGCCCCTTGCAAAATTGCCCTTTGCAAATTTGCCCCCTGTAAATCTGCCCCTTGCAAAATTGCCCCCTGTAAATCTGTCCCCCACAAAATTGCCCCTTGCAAAATTGCCCCCTGTAAATTTGCCCCCTGTAAATTTGCCCCCCACAAAATTGCCCCTTGCAAATTTGCCCCCTGTAAATTTGCCCCTTGCAAATCTGCCCCCCACAAATCTGCCTCCCACAAATCTGCCCTTCGCAAATCTGCCTCTCGCAAATCACAATCCCGAAAATACGAACCTTTCAGGTTGGATGCCTTGAAATTGGATTTTAAAAGGTCGGTATTGTCAAAGTTACAATTCATCATAACGCTGTCGGAGAAATTCACTCTGGTCAGTTTGGTATCACTGAAATCCGCGTTGAAAATATACGCGTTAGACAAATCCAGAAAATACCCGAATTCTCCGGGTAGCTTATCATTCTCCATATTCCTTTGCCTGATGACTGCCACGGCCGCTTCGATATCCATGGATACTGGCTTTGAACTGAATTCTTCAATCAGTTTGTCTTCATTCTTGCCCCCCTGTAGCTCTAACTTGAAGCTGTCGCGACTCTCCTGCCTTATATAAGATGCGACAATGTCCATAATCATCGGATGGAGTTTCGGGTTATCTCCGGCAATTCTTCCAAGCGCGTAAATACCCCCCTGCCTTGACGCTATTTTTTCATTCCCAAGCAGTTCCACGGATTTTGCAAAGGCATCTGTGACATTTTTCTCTTCTTCTGTTTTGGTCTGGGTTCTTAATGACTCAGTGCGGTCATATGCCAGACACAGGCCCAAGGGAGCAACGCCTATTCCAAGCACGAAAAGGCCGATCCCTCTCAGCAATTCGGGGTTGGTTTTTATAACTGAAAATCCATACAGCCAGAAGGGAATGGATACGACGAAAAGTAACCAGAGAACACCAGCGAGTATCTTCCAATATTTTTTCAAAATCCTTTTCATTTTGTGAAATTAAGACGAAACTATGCGGCAAGCCCCATGTCAGCCAGTCTGGGGCGCCTGTCATCAAAGACGGTTGACGCGCCCACTTCATTGCTTCTCTCGCAACGACGTCCACAGTTGGGACAGCGATTGGATTTCGGCCACAGGTCTGCCGGAGCAGCCTCGCCGAATACGGAGGCGTAAAGCGTCAGTGTTCCTGCCCATGCCTGCCGCAGGTTGTGCGCATCCTCTTCCCCCCTCATCCCGAAATATGGGAAATGATGCAGCATATAACCAAGATATTGTTCACAATCCTCGGCATATTTTTGTGTGTCGAGGATGTGCAGGTGCCAGAAGTCATCAATAAAACCGGATGGCACCACCGGTTCATCCGGTTCTTCTAAGCAGAGTATCAGAAACTTACGGTATTCCTCAGCCACCCGGCAGACAAAGTCAAAGGTCCAACCATAGCCTTCCTCCGCGTCCATCGCCTTGATAATGATGGGTTCCAGGTCCAGGTTCAACAAAATGCGTTGTCTTTTCATTTCTCTCATCCTCCAACCGGTTTTATTATAACAACATCCGGCCACAGTGTTTCACAAACCGGTTCCTGATTTTACCACCAAATCTATGGGTGTCCCGGATTTGCTTTTCTCAGTTTAGAAACGACATTGGCATCAAGCAAATACACTGTGATTGTAATATCGAGCGAATACACTAAGATAAATCTGCGGGTTGATACATCTCGCTGCTCAAGCGGGGTATTTCAAAATCAATGTCGCCAGTTTCGGGCATTGCCAGTAACTCCGCGATGCTCTTATCCCCATCGGTAATCCTCCGATAGTCTTTAACGCTCAATAATACGTGGGCCGCCTGGCCGCGGTCAGTGATAAACACCGGGCCTTTCATGGCATCCCTCTTGGCCTTGCTTACATCTTGATTAAACTCTCTGCTGGTAACTATTGTGCAACCCATAAGCCAAACCTCATAAAAGATTTATTCGCAACAAGAATATTCACTCCGCTCAAGAACCGGCAAACTATCATACGACACTATCCCGCCCGTTTTCCAAAGGATTTCAGATTTCAATTGAACGCACAAAAATACCAAGACTTGAAATCACAATTTTTGACCTCAAATAAACATGGCGGAAGAAGGCACCTGCCGTATGTTTTTACAGAACAAGGCATTGCCATGCTGTCAGCAATCTTACGAAGTGAAACAGCGATAAAAACAAGTATTAAAATTATGCAGGCCTTTGTGAATATGCGTAAATTGATGGCAAAGAATGCCGGATTTCGCGTAACCAACCATAGCGGCTTTGTACTACCGGAGGAACAATTTGAACGTCGTGTTGCAAGCACTAATCTCTCTAACTACAAAATCGTTATGAAAGGCAAGTATGCTTATAACCCATCGCGCATTAATGTCGGGTCAATCGCTCGATTGGATGATTGGGATGTCGGTGTCCTCAGCCCTATGTATATCGTTTTTAGCTTGGATGAACAGAAAGTTAGTAGCGACTACTTCTTACATTGGCTTTCGTCCAATGAAGCAAAACAACGCATCAAAAACAGTGCTCAAGGCAGTGTTTGTGAAACGGTAAGTTTTAGTGACCTTGGTACAATACCCATTCCACTACCATCTATGGCAACCCAGATGCGTATTGCTAAGATACTTAATGTAGCAAAAAGTGAAATTAATCTATTCAAGCAACTCGCCAGACAATACCACACCCAAAAACGCGGATTGATGCAGAAGCTATTGACGGGAGAATGGGGAGTGAAAGTTGGGAGAAAGCTATGCAAAGCCTAGATTTCTCCCAAATCCGAAGCCATGATGGAAGTCAAAATGGAGGCTTTGAGGAGCTAGTGTGTCAGTTGGCGCATCTATCTAAACCTGAGAGCGCTGAATATTTTGTTCGTAAAGACGGGGCCGGTGGAGATGCAGGAATAGAATGCTATTGGAAGTTAAATGACGAGTCCGAGCATGCTTGGCAGGCTAAATATTTTCTGAAACCATTAAGATCTTCGCAGTGGCGTCAGATATCGGAATCTGTCGAGTCTGCATTGGATAAACATCCAAAGTTAACCAAGTATTACATCTGTCTACCTAAGGACCGGAACGATAGTCGTAGGAAAGATAAAAATGGAAAACAGGCTATCACAGAATTGGATAAGTGGCAGGAGCATGTAAAGAGATGGGAAGAAATAGCTGCCAATAAATCCATGCAGGTCGAGTTTTGTTACTGGGGTAAGCATGAGCTGTCGTTGATGTTGCAGAAGGATACGGCTGAGTTTTCCGGTAGAGCCAGATACTGGTTTAGTGCTCCGATTCTCACATCAAATGTTTTTGAAAGATTAAGTAAAAAGTCAAAAAATGCACTCGGAGAGCGTTATACCCCTGAACATCATTTGAACTTACCCATTGCTCGCGTCTTTGATGCACTGGGTAACACGAAGAGTTGGCGGATGTTAATAGAAGAAAATGTTAGAAACTGGAACAAGCACTCGTCACAAGCTAAAACGTCAATGGCAGAGGCTTTAAAAAAATGGGATGCCTCTAAATATTGTAGCTTTAGAATTCAAATTGATGACATCACAACCAATTTACAAACAGGATTAAATAAGGAAATTTTTGTAGACGCGATTGATGAATATATTAAGCAACTTAGTGATCTGTCCTCTCATTTATCAGATATTCGTAAAGGTTTGTCTGACATAAATGACTCAGGTAGCAAAAGCGTTTTTTACTCAATTCAAAGTGACTTTTATCAGCTTAATTCAGCAACCCATGATCTATTAAACTTTCTTAAAAGTGGGGCATGTAAGTCAGCACAATTGCAAAATGTACTGCTTATTGGTGATGCGGGTATTGGCAAATCTCATTTACTTTGTGCCGTTTCATTATCTCGATTAGCTGAAAGCCTCCCTACGGTATTTCTGCTGGGACAACATTACGTTGGTAGGAATCCACTGGCTACCTTAAAAGACATGTTGGGTTTGGATGATGCGAGTAACGAGGAGTTTTTAGGAGCGCTTGATGCCGCTGGTGAAACACATAAAACCAATACGCTAATTGTTATTGATGCCATAAACGAAGGTAGCAACCGCGAGGACTGGAAAAACCATCTGAGCGCTTTGCTGACAGATATTTCAAGATTTAGACATATAAGTATCGTACTCAGTTGTAGGACCACCTATGTCGATTGGCTGGTGCCTAAGGAACTTATTGATAAATCAATTATTAAGATTAAACATTATGGATTCAAAGATTTTGAGCATCGTGCAGTTTCTGAGTACTTAAATCGACAAGGCATAGCAAAACCGAGTATGCCGATTATCTCGCCGGAATTTACGAATCCTCTTTTTTTAAAAACTTGTTGTAAGGCTATGCGTGAACAAGGAATGACCGAGTTTCCTAAGGGGCTACGCGGTATATCTAATTTGATAGAGTTTTATTTAGATAGCATTGAACGCTCTGTTGCTACTAAAAAGCATTACCGTCCCGGTGAGAATGTGGTTCGTAAGGCATTAGAGGCTTTTGCTTCTTCTCTTTATCCGGATAATCAGTTCGGCCTACCAACGGATAAAGCTGTTGCATTGGTGAATGGCTTTGACACTAGGCCTAATTATGGAGAATCACTGTTTGACGTTCTTTTTAATGAAAGTGTGTTTGCTGAGGATGTGGGCTATGAAACCACTATTTCGGGAATAAGAGACCGCCCAGTTGTTCGGTTTACCTACGAGAGGTTTAGCGATCAGTTTATTGCGATTAGCTTAGTTAAGGATATTGACAATGAAGAAATTGTCCAGGCTTTTGGGAGTGATGGTAAGTTTTCACGGATTGTTGGCGAACAGCGTTATAAATACACCGGGATATTGGCTGCTCTAAGTATTATTGTTGCCGAAGAGTTTGGAAAAGAGATTGTAGATTTATTACCCCGGAAAATAGTTAATAATCAATGGGTTTTTGAGCAGGTTTTTACCGATACTTTGCAGTGGAGAACAGCGGAATCATTTAGTACACGGACATTGGAGCTTCTAAACAAGATTCCGCAACAAGGATTTTATTCACCTAGTATTGATGTTTTATTGAAGTTATCTACTGAACCAAAACATCCTTGGAATGCAGAATTCTTACATGAAAATTTGATCAAGCAAAAAATGCCCGAGCGAGATGCCTTTTGGTCAACCCATATTGCTATCAGTGACTATGAGGAAGATCAGGGAGAAGGGGAATCTGTGCTTAGATCCCTTATTGATTGGGCGTATTTTAGTGTGTTGGAACGAGTAGAGCCAGAGCGTATTCACCTTTGTTCAATAGTCCTTATATGGATGACTTCTTCTTCTAATAGAAGAGTTCGAGATCAGGCTACAAAATCCGTTGTTAGAATCTTGGTTGCATATCCTGACCTACTTACTCCTTTGCTTGAAAAATTTGGTGATGTTGATGATTTTTATGTGTTGGAAAGACTTTACGCAATTGCTTACGGTGTGGTAACAAATGTTAATAATAACCAACTGTTGATAAAAGTTGCTGATTGGGTATGGGAGAAGTTATTTGCGAATGGAGAACCAACTCCCCATCTCTTATTGCGTGATTATGCGAGAGGCATCATGGAGTACGCGTTCTATAAAGGCGTATTAAGTAAAAGTATAGACCCGCAGACCTTTCGGCCACCATACAAAAGTGCATGGCCACTGAATGACCCTGGCGAACAAGAACTTGACGTTCTGGTTGGTGGCAAGTTTCAATCATCAATCAGAAATTCAATAATGGGGTCTCCTGGCGATTTTGGCAATTATACAATGAGCTATGTTCACGATTGGAGCCCAGCACCAATCGGTAGTGAAAACCCCCAAACCGTCTATGAACTGCAAGTGGATTTTGCAAATACACTTAAAGGTGATTTGAAAGATAGATTTCTGTCCCATTTGGACAACCAGGGGCACTTGAAAGCTGAGCCTTTTGATCTTGAATCACTTAGAGCTAATATTATTTTTGCTGATGCTGAAAAAGGTAGAAGCCCCTCTGAGTATGATATTCTGGAAAAAGACATTAAAGCCTCACTACAGCCTGATCAGCAAGAGTATTTCCGATGGATAATGGGTTTATCGGGGAGTGATTCGATTGGAGCATTTAGTAGAAGAAAAGCCCAACGTTGGGTATGCAAAAGGGCTATAGACCTTGGGGGGTCAAAGGGCCTATTTGAAGATTTTGAACGATATCATGTGCGCGGTATAGGACGAACTGAACGTATAGTCGAACGGATTGGAAAAAAATACCAGTGGATTGCTTTATACGAATTCCTTGCACACTTGGCAGATAATTGTTTCTATAAGGACAAAGGATATACCTGTGTGGACTATTCCAAGTTCTATGGGCCCTGGCAGATTCACGAGAGAAATCTTGACCCAACGCATTGGATTAGATCAGCAGGAGATAGAGGATGGAATAACTGGAAGGAGTATTGGTGGCAACCATTCGTATATCCCTTTATTAGCAGTGTATCAATAGAAGAATTGCAAAAATGGCTTTGGAATGAAGAAATCGTACCGCCATTTAAAGAATTACTTCAAGTAAAAGACTTGGAATCCAACCGTTGGTCGGTTTTAAGTGGTTTTGCAAGTTGGACAAAGGAACCAAAAGTAGGCGAAGATAATATTCCTATGCAGGATGCTTGGTACCGCATCAATTCTTGTATTGTTAGAAAGAGTCATCTCATCAAATTGGAAAAATCTGTCGTAGATAAAAACCTCTGTTCCCCTTTTGTGATTAACCGCAATTCAACTGGTCATCAAGGATTTTTCAGAGAATACCCTTGGCATCCTATCTATAAGGACATGACAGATTGGAACGCTGATTTAGAATTCAAGACCGGTTGCGAGTGTAAGGTCGAAAACTTGGTGCCTACTACCGTATATGAGTGGGAACTGGCAAGTTTAGATAAGTCTTTGGATAAAGACATTTTAATACATTTGCCTTCGAAAAAAATAATTAAAGCACTCAACTTAAGCCCGGATTTAATGAAAATCGGCTGTTGGCAAAATGATGAAGGGCAAACAATATTCTTTGACCCGGGTGTGGAAAGTAAGGGCGCTTCTTCCGCACTTTGTAGAACTGAACATCTTTTTAGTTGGCTAGAAGATAATGACTTACAACTTGTTTGGTTGGTTGGCGGAGAAAAGCGGTTAGTCACTCAGGGGGCAGAACATTTTTATGGTCTATTGGTTTACAGCGGCATGTACAAACTAACAAAAGATGGTATTACCGGTAACATTTGGTTCATTGCAAAACCCGGTCGCTCGTGAACACTGATTCCAGTTATGACCGAAAAGTGTTCACGTTCAGCCGGAATCGGTGTTCACAAGCCCCATGTCAGCCAGTCTGGGGTGCCTGTCATCAAAGACGGTTGATGCGCCCACTTCATTACTTCTCTTGTAATAAACTCCACAGTTGGGACAGAGATTGGATTTCAGCCACAGGTCTGCCGGAGTAGCCTCGCCGAATACGGAGGCGTAAAGCGTCAGTGTTCCTGCCCATGCTCGCCGCATTATAACAATATCCAGCCACAATGTTTCACAGGTTGGTTCCTGATTTTACCACCAAATCTATGGGTGTCCTGGATTTGCCACGTTGCTTTTAGCCGTATCTGCGAGGAGGTAGTTCATAAGAGACGGAATCCCCGGCGCGTAGTTGTCGCGTGCGCCGGGTGGACTCCAGATATAACCCATGTGGCTCAGGGTCTCCCGGGTCGAAAGGACGCGGTCATCGTCGTATGGTAGCCCCAGAAATCCGGCAATGGCCACGTCTACCTCATACTCGCTGAAAGAATCGCGCCCGGCAAAGGCCTCCCCCACGGCGTTGGCGGCGGGCAGAAGTTTATGCTTGATTAGTTGCCGGCGCCGTTGCTCGTAGTAGGTGGTTCGCTCATCTTCAAACTCGGGTCGCGCCTTGTTGACTTCCTTCATGCCGATGACTTTTATCCGGCCAGGGTCAGCGAGCTCAATCTGCCGCCGGTCGTCGGTTGCCGCCGCGGCCCACAGCGCATCGCCCCACAGCTGCAGAAAATACGGATAATGCTGGGACTCGGACAGGACATCGTTCAAGGCGTCATCGTCGAAATCAATGTCAACCTCACGTTCGAACGGCTGCGTCAGGGCCTCCGCGGCCGCGTCCCGGGTCAGCAGCCCGATGCCGACTTGCTTGCCCCGGTCCCAGAAGGTCGCCTCCATGGAATCCAGATGATCCGGCAGACGCGGCGTACCGGCCAGGACCAGCAGAAACGGCGCCTCCTGACGGGCGCTCTGACTGGCGTTCAGCAACGCCCGCCCGACCTGCGGGTCCAGGGTGTGCGCCTCATCCACCAGCAGGATGAGCGGTTGCTTTCGACACCGCGCAACCAGCGCATCGGCCAGGAACTCCTCCGGGCGGGCGTTCGACCATGCAGCCTTGATCACCTTGATATCAAACCCGATCTCATCCGGTTTGAATTTGTCCTCGGGAATCAATTTCCGCAACAGCGCCTCTGGTTCCAGTATCTGCTCCGGGGTGGCGGAAACCACGTCAATCCTCTTCCCCGTTGCCGTTGTCACTGCGCTTATCGTATTCTTGAAGCGGTTCAACAGCGCAGTCTTGCCGTTGCCTCGTGGCCCTACCAGAATGACGTCGCGCGCGGCGCCCTCCCCGGCCGCCAAGTCGTCCAGGTGGCGTTGCAGCAGGGACTGTTCCTTGGCCCGCCCGGCCAGCGTTGGGGGCGACAGGCCACTACCGGGTTTGAAGGGTGAGCGTTTTAGCGTTACAACGGTCTCGTTCATACGCGTCTTGATTCCTTGATTTGTTGACAGCAGTATATAATTCGCCGTTCATAATTCAAAATCTACCATGAATGAAATAACCCTTCCCAAATTCCGGGAGCGCCCTTGATGCCGGGAACTCAGCGATCCATCACCTACGCGGGCAAGTCCATCCCGTTTCACCTGAGCTATTCAAAAAGAAAATCTCTGGCAATCGCCGTTCACCCGGACGGCTCGGTGGTTGTCAAAGCCCCGTCAGGAACAGATGAAAACTTTGTTGCGTACCATGTTCACAGGCGCGCGCGTTGGATAGAACGCCAGCTTCGTCATTTTGCGCAGTTTGACCCGCGTACCCCCAAGCGGAGGTTTGTCGGTGGTGAAAGCCACCTTTACCTGGGCAGAAAGTATCGGTTGAAGATAACGCGATCTGAAACCGACAGCGTTTTGTTAAAGCGCGGGTTCTTTCATATAACGGCGGTTGATGACAAACCGGAGCATATCGCGGCGTTGCTGGAAGATTGGTACCGGGGCAAGGCGGGCGTTTATTTCTCTCAAGTGCTTGAAGAATGTTGGCAGCGCTTTCAAAAAAAGGGGATGGACAAGCCCCCCCTTAAAATCCGCAATATGAAAACACGCTGGGGCAGTTTCAGCAGGAAAGGGGGAATAACGTTGAACCTGGAACTGATAAAAGCCCCCAGGGAGTGTATTGAATACGTTGTTATCCACGAGTTATGCCACCTGCTTCATCCCAATCACGGGGCGGAGTTTTATAACTTGCTTGAGCGCTTTCTTCCTGATTGGAAAAAACGGAAACATAAATTGGAAATGACCTTGTCTTAACCCCCCTCGCCAGGGTTCCTCCAACTCCCCTTTATCCCCCCTTGTCGGGGGAACCTGGAGCGGTTGGGGCAGCCGGCACAGCGGGGCTTTGCCTCCTTTATCTCCCCTCGCCGGGGGAATCTGCAGCAGGTTCCCCCGGTGAGGGCGAATTAGAGGAAAATTCAGCTGTAAAGAAATGCTTTACAACGTCCGCCGATGGCAAAAAACACGGCCCACGTTCAAGTATGGCATTGGGAAGACAGGTTTATTATACTGTCATGGCAAAAGCGCTGAGAGGAGCCGGATTATGTGTGCAGCCGTAGTTGAGAGTCGTCGCTGGGCCAGGACCTATCCCTGGTTGGGTGAAGACCCCGTTCCGACAGAACCCTGTATTTCAGAGAATATCTATCAGCAAGAGGTGGAGAAGGTATTCAAAAAGGTCTGGTTGCATATAGGCCGGGTCGAAGAGCTGCCGTCGCCTGGATGTTACAAGCTGAAACGGTTGGATTTCGCCAGTACCACGGTGTTATTGATCAGGGGCAAAGATAACAAGGTTCGCGCGTTTCATAACACGTGCTCCCACCGGGGAAACACGGTCGTGGTACCGGAAGGCGAATGGGACAATTTTGGGCAGAAGGCCGCTTTCAGCTGTCGTTTTCATGCGTGGACCTATAACGATAAAGGCGAACTCATCGGCGCCCAGGAAGAAACCGGCATGCCGCCCTGTTTCAAAAAATCCGAGAACGGGTTGACGCCGATCAACTGTGATACCTGGGAAGGTTTCATCTTCATCAACCTGGATGAGCGTCCAGCCACGGGGCTGCGCGAGTACCTGGGGGATATGGGCAGTCATTTTTCCGGGTTTCCTTACCGCGACATTACCCATAATTTTACTTATTACACTTACCTCGATTGTAATTGGAAGGTGGGTCTTGATGCCTTTGCCGAGGCCTATCACGTGAACACCATCCACGCAGGTTCTTTTCCCGGCACGTTTTCAACCGGTTTGCAGATGATCAAGTTATTGGGTGACCATCGCACCACCGCAGTCTGTTTCAACCCGCCGAAAGACGCGCCGCCGGTAGCCGCATTGGCCCAGGCCAGGGCCAGGGGGTCATTGGTGAACAATGTCAAGGAAACGATTTTGCCGGCCACCGTGAACGATGAAAAACGGGATGATTTTGCCTTTGAATTGAGCGTATTCTTCCCGAACTGGTTATTGCATGTATCAGAAGGCATCTGGTTTACTCACCAGTTCTGGCCCATCGGTTATGACAAATGTTTGTGGGAAGGCAAGTACAACGTCATGGAACCGACGACCAATAGCGAGAAATGGGCGCTGGAACATGCCATGGTAGTGCAACGCAACGCCTGGCTGGAAGATACGGCGACAATGGAGGGCACTTTTTTCGCATTGAATTCCGGCAGTAAAAAATTCATGAACCTGCATGATGAGGAAATTCTTGTCAGGCACGGCTATCACGTGCTGGAAAAATACCTGAACGCAGGCTGAGGGATAATCGATGGCGCGACTTTTGCCCGAAGGTTTTGGAGAATTGGAAACCTGGGCGGTGGAATGGGCCTTGCCCACGCAAAACACTCGATGGGATAAACGTCTTGCCTCAACCCGGGAGGAGTTGATCGCCTTCTACAATGCCGTTTTGCCCCACCTGGAGCGGATACTGGACCACGCCGATCAATATCCCATCGGAGAATTGCCCGAACAATCCGCGAGACTGTTTGACCTGGCGCTCATGCACGCTGAAATTGCGCCCAACGTCGAATTATATGACGGCGACCCGAACGTGCCCCACAGTTTCGCAGAGAGACGATTTATCGCCGTGCACGGCAATGAGGGACATTAATAATGACTACCGACCTTGAACGACAAGTCGCCTGGCTGACGGCAACTGAAAACATCAGAACCGTCATTGCCAAGTATGCAAGGGCAGGGGATGATCAAAACAACCCCGACCAGATGCGCCAACTATTGGCGGAAGATGCCGTCTGGGAAGCGAAAGGTTTTGGAAAATTCACCGGCAGGGACGTCATCGCCGAAGAGTTGTCGAAAATCGGCCAGGAAATGATCGTCTGGTCCTTGCACTTTCCGGTCTCTCCAATCATTGATATCGCGGACGATCTCAACTCGGCCCATGCCTTCTGGTGGCTGTGGGAACTGACAACCATGCGCGGAGACGCAGGCAAGGAGGAGAGCAACTGGCTGGCCGCCACCTACGAATGCGATTTCGTCCGCGCCGCCGACGGCTGGAAGATCAAGCGCCTGATACTCGAAGTCAAAAAAATCGTTCCTTATGAAGACGCGCCAAGCGAAGTAGCGCCTTGAGCATTATTAAAGCGTCTTGCGGCGTCAATCAGGGAGAAAACAGGGAAAACGTCTGAATTGGATACAGGGATCGCAAGGAAATTCGCCGCTTTTCTAGTGAGGGACTGGAACAGAACATGAAGCTGGAAGACCTCCGACCCAACGCTGCAATAAGCGGTGTTCTGTCTGATGGGCTCGTTACCGTTGTCAACGTGCAGTGGTTCGGCTCAGAGGCGCTTGAGTTGACTTATAAGACAGCGGCCGGAAAAGTCGCCAATGAGCTTTTGTATCGTCAGGATGAATCCCGCCTCGAGCTCATGGAAGTTGGCCGCCCATGGAGTTTTGACGGTGACGGCGCGTTATTCCGCCTGGTTTCCGAGGCGCAACGCATCCGGCTTGCTTACCTGTTCGACCCCGTGCTTGCCGTCCATACCTCGGACATCGAGCCGTTGCCGCACCAGATCACCGCCGTCTATGAATCCATGTTGCCCCGCCAACCACTTCGCTTTTTGCTCGCCGATGATCCGGGCGCCGGCAAGACGATCATGGCGGGGCTTCTCATCAAGGAGTTGGTCGCCCGGGGTGACCTCCAGCGCTGCCTGGTCGTGTGCCCCGGCAGCCTTGCGGAACAATGGCAGGATGAACTCTACCGCCGTTTCCAACTGCCCTTTGAAATCCTGACCAACGATAAATTGGAAGCCGCCCACACCGGCAACTGGTTCCTGGAGACCGATCTCGTCATCGCCCGCCTGGATAAACTTTCTCGCAACGAAGATATACAGCAGAAGTTGCAGGCCCCGGACTGCCGCTGGGACCTCGTGGTATGCGACGAGGCCCACAAGATGTCGGCGACGTTCTTTGGCGGGGAGATCAAGTACACAAAGCGGTACCGGCTGGGGCAACTCCTGTCGAGTCTTACCCGCCATTTCCTGTTGATGACGGCCACGCCGCACAACGGGAAGGAAGAAGACTTTCAGCTCTTCATGGCGCTTATCGACGGTGACCGCTTTGAAGGACGTTTTCGCGATGGCGTTCATGTAGCTGATGTCTCCGACCTGATGCGACGTATGGTGAAAGAGAACCTGCTCAAGTTTAACGGCACGCCCCTTTTCCCGGAGCGCATTGCCTATACGGTTCTCTACAAACTGTCGGAGGCGGAGGCCCGGCTTTACAAGGCCGTTACCGAATATGTGCGCGAAGAATTCAATCGCGCCGAGGCGCTGAAAAACGACAAGCGCGCCGGCACTGTCGGTTTTGCCCTGACCATCCTGCAACGGCGGCTCGCGTCATCGCCTGAGGCCATCCATCAATCACTGCAACGCCGTCGCAAGCGGCTGGAGAGTCGGCTACGGGAGCTTGAGACGCTGCAACGCGGCAGTCAAGTTACCGCTGGGCCTGCTTCTACAAGGCTGGAATTTGACCTGGAGGATATTGAGGACCTTGATGATGCGCCCGGAGAAGAGCTCGAGGCTGCTGAGGAAGAAGTAGTCGACCAAGCCACGGCGGCGCGATCAATCACTGAACTGAAGGCTGAGATCGAAACGCTCAAGACCTTGGAAGGTCTTGCGCTTGGAGTTCGCCAAAGCGGCGCCGATACGAAGTGGCGTGAACTTGCAAACCTGTTGGGCGAAGTTTTCAGGGCAGGGGGCCTCGCCGGGCAGATTGCAGAGCCTGATATTCCCTACGGCGCCGGCGAGCTTCCCCAACCGGTATCATCGCCTCGGCAGAAATTAGTTATCTTCACGGAGCACCGGGATACGTTGAGTTATCTGCGGGGGCGAATCACGACCTTGATGGGGCGCGAGCAGTCTGTTGTCCAGATTCACGGCAGCATGGGCCGTAAGGACAGACTCAAGGCCCAGGAAGCCTTCCAGCATGATCCCGAAGTGCAAGTACTGCTCGCAACGGATGCGGCCGGCGAAGGCATCAACCTGCAACGCGCTCACCTGATGGTGAATTACGACCTGCCCTGGAATCCCAACCGCCTGGAGCAACGCTTCGGTCGCATTCACCGTATCGGCCAAACCGAAGTTTGTCATCTCTGGAATTTGGTCGCGGATGAAACCCGAGAGGGCGACGTCTATCGGACCTTGCTGGACAAGCTGGAGCAGGCGCGCCAGACCCTGGGCGGGCAGGTATTCGACGTGCTTGGCAAACTTCATTTCGAGGGACAATCCCTGCGAGAACTGCTCCTGGAGGCGATACGTTATGGAGAACAGCCAGAGGTTCGCGCGCGTCTTGCCGCCGTGGTTGAACACGCGCTTGAGCACACCCGCCTTCAGGACTTGCTCGAAGAACACGCTTTAGTCCATGACACCATGGACGCGAGCCGCGTATATCGCATCCGCGAGGAAATGGAACGGGCCGAAGCGCGTCGTCTGCAACCCCATTATATCGAGTCGTTTTTCCGGGAGGCGTTCCGGCATCTTGGCGGGTCGGTTAAACAGCGTGAACCGAAGCGATACCAGGTCACCCATGTGCCCGCGCCGGTGCGTAACCGGGACCGCTTGATAGGGATTGGCGGGCCGGCGCTTGCCCGGTATGAGCGCATCGCCTTTGAGAAGTCGCTAATCGCGCCGCCGGGCGAACCACTGGCGGCGTTCGTCTGTCCGGGACATCCGTTGCTCGACTCCGTAATCGACTTGACCCTCGAGCGGCATCGCGACCTGCTGAAACGGGGCGCCATATTGGTTGACGAGCGTGATGATAGCGCCAAGCCACGCGTGCTCTTCTACCTCGAACATGCCATCCAGGACGCCAGCCTCACCCGCCAGGGCGACCGCCGCGTTATTTCAAAACGCATTCTCTATGTGGAACTCGATGCCGATGCCGCGACCCGCCATATGCACTATGCGCCCTACCTGGACTACCGGCCCCTGACTGACAACGATCCGGCAGCCGAGACGATCCTCGATAGCCCGGAGTGCGCCTGGATTGACAGGGATATGGAAAAGCAGGCACAGGGTTACGCCGTAGCAAATGCCGTCCCGGAACATTTGGCAGAGGTTCGCGGGACAAAACTTGCATTAATCAAGAAAACCGAGGCGGCAGTCAAGGATCGACTGACCAAGGAGATAACCTACTGGGACCATCGCGCCGAAGAACTCAAGTTACAGGAACAGGCCGGCAAGACCGGCGCCCGATTGAACTCCGGCGAGGCGCGCAAGCGGGCGGATACATTAGAGGCGCGACTGCAAAAGCGGCTCGAAGAACTGAAGTTGGAAGCGCAAATCTCGCCGCTACCGCCGGTAGTGTCAGGCGGCGTGCTGATCGTGCCAAAAGGGCTGATTGACGCGCGGCGAAGCGTTGAGGCGATACCCCAGGCGCCGGTCGTGGATACCCAGGCCTCCGCGGCGAGGGCGCGCGCCATCGTCATGGAGGTCGAACGAGGTCTCGGCTTCGACCCGACCGACCGTGAGTTCGAGAAGTTGGGCTACGACATCGAAAGCCGGGTACCGAATACCGGCAGGCTGCGTTTCATCGAGGTCAAAGGGCGGATCAGCGGCGCATCGACGATTACCGTGACGCGCAACGAAATACTGTACTCCCTGAACAGGCCGCAGGACTACATCCTCGGCATCGTGGAATTTCAGGATGGAGACGAATACCAGGTCCACTACGTTCGCCAACCCTTCCACCGGGAACCGGACTTCGGCGTAACCAGCGTCAACTACGATTTCACGGAACTACTGGCGCGGGCGGAAAGACCGTCGTAACCGCCACCTGGGAGCGCGGGCATCCCACCCCCCCGCCGCCCCCAAGGGGATGGTCAGGGGCAAAGGCGCTGATTTCTACAACAACCCTGCCTTGGCTGGCATTGTAACCCAGCCGGGTTACAGCGTCAGGTCAAAAAGGGGCATTTCTGCTTTGGGTTGACATTAAGACAGATAAAAACCTGGTTCAGGTGTATAATTCGGTCAAAAGCATCAAAAACCTTGAGGTGCAGGAGCAGGTCATGAGCAAGAAACATACAGCAAAGAGTAAAGTTTCCAAGCGCGAGCAAGCAAAGGATGCCATGCTCGAAGCGGCGCTGGCGCGTCCCGGCGTACGGGAATTTATGGAAGTATTCCAGAGTTGGGAAAAGGCGGACCGAGGACTGGACCCGTACCGATTAGCGACGAAAGAACCGGGACAGATAATCACCACTGATCATGCAAACATGGCGTAATTTATTTACAGGGAGGCTTACATGCCTATTTGGAGCGAAATTCTCAAGGAACTTCAACAGACAACAGCACAGGGTAAAAAATCGGATTTTGACGGTACCCGTCGAAAATATTTACATAAGCTCCATAACTACACAAAGCGGAATATCATTCTTTATGCTTCGGGATGGCTGCAGAAGGAAGCGCCACAAGAGTTGGTCTCAATCGGTGATGAGGATGTCCATGCGCTTATGGAGGTCACCCAGGGTTTGGAGGGGTCTGCCCTCGACCTGATCCTGCACAGCCCGGGGGGTTCTCCCGAGGCGGCGGAAGCCATTGTCTCCTATCTACGGACCCGCTTTTCCGAGATCCGGGTTATCGTGCCACAACTTGCCATGTCAGCGGCGACCATGATTTCCTGTGCCGCGGATGAAATCGTACTCGGCAAGCACTCGTTTCTTGGGCCAACCGATCCGCAGATTCTGCTTTCGACTCCTCTGGGCAAGCGATTGGCGCCAGCCCAGACAATCCTGGACCAATTCGACAAAGCTCAGAAAGAGTGCGCCGACCCGGCTAAGTTGTCGGCTTGGTTGCCAATGCTGAGTCAGTACGGGCCGGATCTACTGAAGCGCTGTGAAACAGCGCTTGACATGTCCAAGGAACTGGTAAAGACATGGTTGGAGACCTATATGTTCAACCAGTTGGATGACCGAAGCGAAAAAGCGGAATTGGTTGCCACTTGGTTGGCGGATCATCAGGAATTCAAAAGCCATAGCCGGCATATATCGCGGGATGTCATTGAAGAGCACCTTAAAGTATGTCGACTGGAAGACGATGAGAAATTGCAAGATTTAAGCCTTTCAGTATTTCATGCAACGACGCACACGTTCACTAGTACCTCAGCGGCGAAAATCGTTGAGAACCATACCGGCCGAGCGTTTATCAAGCATCACGTTGTTTCACCCCGACCAGCGTCTCAGGTAGGTGTCGCTCCCGGTCAGCCGGCAGGAGTCACTTTGACTCTGAACCAGCCTGTCCCAGGCCCCGCCCCAGATTAGGCCTGCTTCTTGATAGCCCTTTGTAAGCAGCTTATCGAAGTTGTGTTACCCTTGGCGCTATCAACGTTGTGTCTGTGCGGGAGAAGTCGATTCAACATGGGCATCTGTCAACGCTACATATGCAGTGGGTGCACCCTCAACCCGGGATGATTGGCAAAGGAAGCGCCGGTGGCTCGAGAGAACCAAATAGGAGAGTTATGGTATGAAAGCAGTTCGGTTTCGCGTTCAAAATTTCCGTAATATTGATGACAGTGGGCCGAGTCAGATTAAGACCGCTGCTGAGAGTCAGAAGATCGACCTGCCGAAAGGATGGAAGGCACCTGTCGCTAGACATCTTGTATCGTCCTGGGCGGAAAATGACACTACACTTGCCGCCGAAATTCTTGATACTGCGGCTTCGCTGTTTTCCGAGATAGAAGCCAGATTTGAGAACATGGGTTCTGAGAATTGAATTTCGAGGTTCTGAATGGAACCGCCATCGTACCGCAAGAAGCTTATTGAAGTCGCGTTGCCGTTGGATGCTATCAACGCGGCGTCGGTGCGGGAGAAGTCGATTCGGCACGGACATCCGAGCACGTTGCACTTGTGGTGGGCACGACGGCCGCTGGCAGCGGCACGAGCGGTGATCTTTGCGCAGATGGTGGACGACCCATCGAGTTGGCCGGACCTGTTTCCAACGGAGGAAGCGCAAGAACAGGAGCGCCAGAGGCTGTTCGACCTCGTCGAGGAATTGGTGAAGTGGGAGAACACCACCAACGAGCAAGTGCTTGAAAAGGCCCGCGCCGTCATCCGGGAAAATTGGCGGCGAACCTGTAAGGAAAATACTGACCACCCACGCGCCGGCGAACTGTTCGACTCCGAAAAGCTGCCGGCCTTCCACGACCCGTTCGCGGGCGGCGGCGCGTTGCCGCTGGAAGCGCAGCGGCTTGGCTTGGAGGCCCACGCCAGCGATTTGAACCCGGTGGCAGTGCTGATCAACAAGGCAATGATCGAGATCCCGCCCAAGTTCGCCGGGCAGCCGCCGGTGAACCCGGAGTGGCAGGAGAAGGGCAGGGGAGAGAAGACACTCACAGTGTGGCGGGGCGCGCAAGGGTTGGCCGAGGACGTGCGGTACTATGGTCAGTGGATGCGCGACGAGGCGAAGAAGCGGATCGGGCATCTCTATCCGAAGATCGAAGTCACGACGGAGACGGTTCAGGAGCGGCCCGACCTGAAGCGGTACGAGGGCCGCAAGTTAACCGTCATTGCCTGGCTGTGGGCGCGCACGGTGAAAAGCCCAAACCCGGCCTTCCGCCATGTGGACATGCCGCTTGCTACGACCTTCATGCTCTCGACGAAAAAGGGCAAGGAAGCGTACATCGAACCGGTAATTGAAAATGGCGGCTACCGGTTCACGGTGAAGATGGGCACCCCCGGAAATGTGGGCGTCCCGCCCGCATCAGGTACTAAGCTGGGGCGCGGGGCGAATTTCCGCTGTTTGATGTCAGGCGCGCCGATAGCAGGCGACTATATCAAGGCCGAGGGTAGGGAAGGACGGATGGGCGCGCGGTTGATGGCGGTTGTTGCGCAAGGTGATCGGGGACGGGTGTATCTGTCTCCGTCACTGGAGATGGAAGCCCTTGCACAAAGTGCTGAACCGCAAGAGGTGCCTGAAACTGAACTTCCAAAGAAGGCACTTGGATTTTGTATTCAAACGTATGGGATGCTTCAGTGGCGCGACCTCTTCACCTCCCGTCAATTGGTCGCCCTGACCACTTTCTCCAACTTGGTGCAGAAGGCCCGCGAGCAGATACTGCAAGACGCGGTGGCTGCTGGACTGCCTAGCGATGAGACACTACTATTTGATGGGGGAACCGGTGCCATGGCCTATGCGGAGGCGGTTGGGGTGTATCTGGCCTTGGCTCTTGATCGCATGGGAAACACGGTCTGTACAATCGCTCGTTGGACGCCAATTCGTGAACAAACCGTTACTGTATTTGCGCGTCAAGCAATTCCAATGACTTGGGACTTTCCTGATGTAAACCCCTTTGCTGGCGCTGCCGGTGATTATGGTGTGGCTGTTGACGGGGTAATCAAGGGCATGACAAGAGCTACTGAACCCAGTGGTTTTGCGGGTCAACAAGATGCAGCTTCTCAATCCATTAGCATTGATAAAATTGTATCCACCGACCCCCCTTACTACGATAACATCGGATACGCCGACCTCTCCGATTTCTTCTATATCTGGTTGCGTCGTTCGTTGAGATCAACCTATCCCGAACTCTTCGCCACACTCGCCGCGCCCAAAGCCGGGGAACTGATCGCTGTACCCTACCATCACGGCGGCAAAAGACAGGCCGAGGCGTTTTTCGTGAACGGCATGACGAGGGCGATGCACCGTCTTGTTGAACAGGTGCATCCCGCGTTCCCAGTCACCATCTACTACGCCTTCAAGCAGTCGGAACAGGAAGGCGACACTGGCATCGCGAGCACTGGCTGGGAGACCTTTCTCGATGCCGTGATCTGTTCTGGTTTTTCTGTCTCCGGCACTTGGCCAATGCGAACAGAACTCAGCAACCGTATGAGAGGCATAGACTCCAACGCTCTCGCCTCCAGCATCGTTCTCGTTTGCCGCAAACATCCCGTTGACGCCTCCACCGCCACGCGCCGTGAGTTCGTCACCGCGCTCAAGAAAGAGTTGCCCGATGCCCTTACCCACCTCCAGCGCGGCAACATCGCGCCGGTGGACCTCGCCCAAGCCGCCATCGGCCCCGGTATGGCGATCTATACCCGCTACGGCAAGGTGCTTGACGCTAAGGGCCGGACGGTGTCGGTGCGCGAAGCGCTGGCGCTGATCAACCAGACCCTTGATGAGGCGTTGGCCGAGCAGGAGGGCGACTTCGACGCAGACAGCCGTTGGGCGCTGGCGTGGTTCGAGCAACAGGGCTTCGCCGAGGGCGAGTACGGTGTCGCCGAGACGCTCTCGAAGGCGAAGAACACCAGTGTGTCCGGCTTGGTCGAGGCCGGGATTCTCTCCTCCAGGAGCGGCAAGGTGCGACTGCTGAAACCTGCTGAATTGCCGGGCGATTGGGACCCCCGGACGGACGCAAGGCTCACCGCCTGGGAGATGGTCCATCACTTGGCCCGCGCACTTGAGTCTGGCGGAGAAAGCGCCGCCGCCGCCCTTGCTGTCGGGCTTGGTTCCAGGGCTGAGACCGCCCGCGAACTCTGTTATCGCCTTTACACCGTTTGCGAGCGTAAGAAGCAAGCAGCAGATGCTTTGATGTATAATGGCCTTGTTCAGAGTTGGCCTGAAATTACCCGCTTGGCGAGAGAAACGAAAGAGCAAACACCACTCGCGCAGACCATCATGTTTAATGAGGAATAGATCGTGCGGATTGAAGCGCTGGAAATAAAGAACTTCCGATTGTTCCGTGCTGCGAAATTGACGAATTTGCCGCGGCTCACCATTGTTGTCGGCGCCAATGGTTCGGGAAAATCGACCCTGTTTGATGTATTCAGTTTTCTGAAAGAATCCCTGAGTCACAATGTCGCCCAGGCGGTCGCCCGGCGTGGTGGATTCGGGGAATTGGTCAGTCGGGGCGAATCCGGTCCTATCGGTATTACGGTAAAGTTTCGGGAAAGCAGCGGACGATTAGCTGTTTATATCCTTAACATCTCGCAGCAGGATGGAAGACCTGTTGTCGAACGTGAAATCCTTCGTTACAAACGCGGGAGCTATGGGGCGGCTTGGCATTTTGTGAATTTTTCCAGGGGGAAGGGGACAGCCATCACCAATGAAGCCGTGTACGGCCAAGACAATGTAGAGCAGGAACGAGAGGAGTTTGAATTGGAAGACCCAAGTATATTAGCCATCAAGGGTCTGGGACAATTCCGGGGATTTCGCATCGTTTCGGAATTCAGGAGTCTCATTGAGAACTGGCATATCTCCGATTTTCACATCAGCGATGCCCGTCCGAGCGTCGAGGCCGGTTATGCCGAACACCTGTCCAACCGTGGCGATAATGTCGCCCAGGTAGCCCGATTTCTACACAAACATTATCCTGAGCGTTTCAATCATGTTCTCGAAGCGATGCGACGGCGCGCGCCGGGAGTAAGTCAGGTCGAGGCAAAGCCCACTGAAGACGGGCGTCTTGTGCTTCGCTTTCAGGATGGTAGCTTCAAGGACCCGTTTATTGCCCGCTATGTCTCGGACGGCACCATAAAGATGTTCGCCTATCTGGTTCTGCTGTACGACCCCAAACCCTATCCGCTATTGGCAGTGGAGGAACCGGAAAACCAGCTTTATCCAGAGTTGTTGCTGGAACTTGTGGAGGAGTTTCGCGACTATGCGCGGCGCGGCGGTCAGGTATTTGTGTCAACCCATTCACCGGATTTTCTCAATGGCGCAAGGCTTGAAGAGGTTTTTTGGCTCGCAAAGCAAGACGGATATACTACGGTGCAGCGCGCTTCCGATAACAAAACTCTGGCAAATCTGGTTGATGAAGGAGACCTCCCGGGCGCGCTGTGGAAACAGGGATTATTTGAGGGGGCGGGATTGAGATGAACCGGGTCGTGTTCCTGCTTGAGGAGTATTCCATGAAGATATTGCTTGACGGGCTTTTACCTCGGCTGTTTCCCGGCTTGTCTTTTCTATGTCTTTCCCATGAGGGCAAACATGACTTGGAAAAGAGCATCCCGCGTAAGCTGCAGGCGTGGCGGGAACCGGGCGTCTGCTTCGCGATTATACGTGATAACGATAACGATGACTGCAAGCGCCTGAAAACGACATTGCATGAACAGTGTGATAAAGGTGGCCGTCCTGACACGTTGATCCGTATCGCGTGTCAGGAGTTGGAAGCCTGGTATTTCGGCGACGCGGATGCGCTGGCGGACGCTTTTGGCAAGGAGTCGATACGGAATATTCGTTACAAGGCCAAGTATCGTGACCCGGACTCGGTGCAACGCCCTTCGGCCAAACTCGAAAAACTGATTCCAGAATTTCAAAAAGTGTCGGGAGCGCGGCTAATGGCCCAGAGGCTTACCCGGGAACATAACCGCTCGGTCAGCTTCAGGGTGTCCATGGATGGTATCGAGTCAATAGCGCAAAGCCTTTCAACCGGCCACCCGCAGGTATCGACCTGATGGCCGCTACCAACCACGAACGAGTCGGCAAGGCGCTTGAACTGCTCAAGGCCGGATTGGGGCCGTTTGTCGAACGTGAAGTGAAGACTGCGATTGATACGCGGCGGTTGGATGCCTACAAGTTGCGTGACTATGCCGAAGATCCGATGCTGGCGAACAAACCCATAACCGAATGGGACGTGGCCGGACTGCTCAAGTTGATGTGGGAAACCTGGAACGACGTGTTTCGCGCGATTCTCGGTCCTGCTGAGCGTGGTCTCGTGGGAGAGATGCGCGGTCACCGTAACCAATGGGCGCACCAGGAACCTTTTTCCGGCGATGACGCCTACCGCGCCTTGGACTCGGCTGCCCGATTGTTGACCGCTGTTTCGGCGTCCGAGGCGGCAGAGGCGGAGAAGCTCAAGATGGAACTCCTGCGCGTTCGCTTTGACGAGCAGGCCCGGAGTGAGCGACGCAAAAAAACGTCCGCCGCCATCGAGGGCCTTGCCGATACGCGCATGAAGCCCTGGCGGGAGGTTGTCGCGCCCCATAGAGACGTAGCCAGCGGGCGCTATCAGCAGGCGGAATTCGCCGCCGATTTGTGGCAGGTGCACCTGGGCGAGGGCATGGACGAGTACCGCGACCCGGTGGAGTTTTTTCGGCGCACCTACCTTACGGAGAGCTTGAAGGGGCTGTTACTCGGTGGAATTCGCCGCGTTACCGGTCAGGGCGGCGACCCGGTAGTGCAATTGCAGACCAACTTCGGCGGCGGCAAGACCCATTCCATGTTGGCGTTGTATCACCTGTTTTCCGGCGCTACGCCGACCGAACTGTCCGGCATCGATGCGATTATGCAGGCGGTGGAGGCGAAGGACTTGCCTGAAGTTCGACGCGTCGTATTGGTAGGCAACAGGATTTCGCCCGGCAATCCGGTTGCGAAAGAGGACGGCACGATTGTTCGTACTTTCTGGGGCGAACTGGCCTGGCAACTCGGTGGCAGGGAAGCGTTTTCCCGTATTGAGGCCGATGATGAAAAAGCGACCAGTCCGGGCGACAGGTTACGCGAACTTTTCATTGATTATGGCCCTTGTCTGGTCCTCATTGACGAGTGGGTTGCCTATGCGCGGCAACTACATGATCAGGGTGACTTGCCTGCCGGCAGTTTCGAGACACAGTTCACTTTCGCGCAGGCGTTGACCGAATCGGCCAAGGCGGCCGGAAACTGCCTGGTTGTGATCAGCTTGCCGGCCTCGGATACGACAGGTTCCCCTTCCCCCCACACGGGGGTTGACGACGTTGAGGTGGGTGGACAACGTGGTCGGGAGGCGCTTGATCGATTGCGTAACGTCGTTGGGCGCGTTGAGTCATCCTGGCGACCGGCAAGCGCCGAGGAGAGCTTCGAGATCGTTCGCCGGCGGCTTTTCGAGCCGTTTTCGGAATCGACGCAGTTCAGGGACCGGGACGTCGTGGCGCGGGCGTTTGCCGACTTGTATCAGACGCAACAGCAGGAGTTTCCGCCGGAGTGCCGGAATGCCGATTATGAGAGACGAATCAAGGCCGCGTATCCCATCCACCCGGAAGTGTTCGACCGGTTATATGCGGATTGGTCAACGCTGGTGAAGTTTCAGCGCACCCGTGGGGTGCTGCGGTTGATGGCGGCTGTCATCCACAGTCTCTGGGAACAGGGAGACGGTCATCCCCTGATTTTACCGGCGCATCTCGCCATTGACGAGCAGCGCGTAAAGGAAGAGTTGACCCGCTATCTGCCCGAAAACTGGACACCGGTGGTAGAGACGGATGTGGATGGCCCCAATTCGCTGCCGCAACGGCTGGATGGAGAAGTGCCGAACCTCGGCAAATTCTCGGCTTGCCGGCGCATTGCACGGACTATCTTCCTCGGTTCCGCTCCCACGCCGGATGTGGCAAACAAGGGGCTTGAGGACCGGCGCGTCATGTTGGGCTGCGTCATGCCGGGGGAGTCGCCAGGGGTATTTGGCGATGCCTTGCGGCGTTTGTCCGATGCCGCGACGTATCTCTACCGGGATGGCGCCCGTTACTGGTATTCCACGCAACCGACTGTTGTCAAACTGGCGGAGGAGCGTACAGCGCAGTTGCGGCGGGAACCGGACAAGGTCGCCAAGGAGATGGCTGACCGCTTGCGAGCCGCCCTCCGGGAAAAAGGGGATTTCAATCGTATTCATCCCTTGCCCCAAGCCGGACAAGACGTGCCGGATGACCTGGATGCAAAGCTGGTAGTGCTTGGAAGCGACCAGCCCTATAGCAAAGAGCAGGGCAATTCCGCAGAGACCGCCGCAAAAACCATATTGGAATCCAGGGGCAGCGCGCCGAGGATTTATCGCAATACACTCGTGTTTCTGGCAGCGGACAAGACAAGGTTGCAGGAATTGGACGAGGCCGTTCGACGTTACCTGGCGTGGACGTCGATACTTGAGGAGAAGGAGCAACTCAACCTGCCGCCCGACCAGGTCCGTCAGGCCGAAGATCAGAAAGAGGCCGCATCCGATGCCGTAAAGGCCCGGTTGCCGGAAACCTGGCAATGGTTGTTGGCGCCGTTACAGGAGAGGCTGGAAGCGACAGCCGGGTGGCAGACGATGCGGTTGTCCGGACAAGACGCCTTGGCGGTGCGGGCAAGCAAGAGACTCAAACGCGACGAATTGTTGATCACCGCCTTTGCGGGTACCCGACTGCGCATGGAGCTCGACCGTGTGCCACTCTGGCGCGGCGACCACGTTCCGGTCAAACAAATTGTCGAGGATTTTGCCCGGTATCTCTACTTGCCGCGGGTCCGCGACCCGGCGGTTATATTGAAGGCAGCCAGTGATGGCGTCTCGCTCCTGACCTGGGGGGAGGACACATTCGCATTTGCGGATAGCTATGACGAAGAAGCAAGGCGCTATCGGGGATTGCAGGGCGGGCGACTGGTGACGCTACCGGATGCGGATGCGCCGGGAGTACTCGTCAAACCGGATATCGCGCGTCAACAGCTTGATGCGGAAATTACGACCGGGAACGCTGGTAAACCGGCGGATATGGGCAATGAGGGGGAAAGTATCAGGGTTGGCCCGGACGAAGACTCAAGAATCGGGGAAGGCCCGGAAGAAACAGGAAACGCGGTCCCGGCAAAACCAAAGCGATTCCATGGAACGGTTACGCTCGATGCCGCTCGTATTGGGAAGGATGCCAGCCAGGTTGCCGATGAAGTGATTGCGCATATCTCCGGCCTGGTTGACGCCAGGGTGACAGTGACGCTGGAAATCGACGCGGAGATTCCCGCTGGCGTGCCGGATAAGGTGGTTCGCACGGTTACTGAGAACAGTCGCGTATTGAAGTTTACGAATCAGGGTTTCGAGAAGGAATAGATCGGGCATTCCCCCAACCGTCCCCCTTTTTGGGTTATGATTCTCGCAGGTGTAGATACCTGAAAAAACCGGGGTAAATATTATTTTGGAGGAGAGCTTCCGATGAGCGTTAAAGCCGACGAATATGTAGCTATTGATCGAACCAGACGACTGGGGGATGAACCGGAAAAAGGACATAACCGCTGGCACCCGGATATCAAACCGGTTGCAGAGGTCGACCCGGGCCAAATCGTGGGCCTGGAAACCCGGGATGCCATGGACGGGCAATTCAGCCATGCAACCACGCCGGCGGAAGTAGCCGGGTGCAACCTTAACCTGGTCCATCCTCTAACCGGCCCCGTTTATGTGAACGGCGCGGAACCCGGTGATATTCTCGAGGTGAAAATCCATGAGGTGGCGCCGGAACCGTTCGGCTTTACCGTACAGGTGCCGGGCTTTGGATTCTTGCGGGACCTGTTTACGCGGCCCTATATTATCCATTGGGATATTGCCGATGGTTTTGCCACCTCTGCCGACTTGCCGGGCGTAAGGATACCCGGCGCGCCGTTCATGGGTGTGATAGGCACGGCGCCATCCCATGAGTTGCTGGAAGAGATAAACAGGCGGGAAGCCGACCTGCAAGCGCGCGGTGGCATGGTGTTGTTGCCTGACGCGGCTGACGCTGTTCCCCGGGAAGCGGGCATTGCCAGTAAAGCCGTGCGCACTGTCGCCCCCCATGAAACCGGTGGCAACGTGGACATCAAACAGTTGACGGCGGGAACCACGGTGCGCATCCCGGTTTATGCGCCGGGGGCCTTGTTTTCAGTGGGTGACGCCCATTTTGCCCAGGGGGATAATGAAAGTTGCGGTACTGCGGTGGAGATGAGCTCGACCTTTTATGGCTCGTTCAAGGTGTTGAAGGGTGAGGCCGGGAAACGCAACATCAAAGACATGCAGTTTTATCGCGATGATTACTTTACCTCGCCGGAGATGGCCGTCCCCCAGCGATTTTTTGCGACAACCGGCCAATCCTATACAAAAGACGGCGTCGCGGAAGCGGAAGACACCACGCTGGCGGCCAAAAACGCCTTGCTGAACATGATCGAATACCTGGTCAGTGAGCGGGGTTATACCGACCAACAGGCCTATGCTATTTGCAGCGTTGCGGTGGATTTAAGGATATCCGAGATGGTGGACGTCCCCAACTTCGTCGTATCCGCCTTCCTGCCCCTGGATATTTTTACGGAATAAACCGCAGCGCGCCCGTCCAATAACGAACTTGCCCCTGCTCAAAATTGCCGCGGATTAAGGCAAGCCCCGCATGTGAAGCTACGGCGCTTCTACCGGGGGACTCTCCTGCTCAAAATTATCGCGGATTGAGGCAAGTCCCGCATCGAAGATACCGGTAATAGCCTCCGTGGCTTCGTCGTCCGAGGCGCCGTCGGCGCGAAACCTGGCGATCCAGGTAATCGTCGCGCTGTCAGCATCGCCTTCGGCCATAAAAGTCGCATTATAATCTTTGACAGGCAGCGGCCCCTCGACGATGGAATACACGTAGCCCCTGGCCTGATCGCCGCCAGGTTTTTCCTCGGGTTGCGCGCCATCGTCCGAGGTGAGAGCCCGTAACGTGGAACCGTCCTCGGAATACATATCTTCCATAGCTTGATCGCCGCCCTGTTTTTCCTTGAGTTGCGCGCCGCCGCCCAGGGTGAGAATTCGGAACGTGGAACCGTCCTCCTCGGTGATTGCGCATTCGACGACAGCCGGATGCCAGGTCCCGATAGCGCAGAAGTCTCCTGCATGTGCCCAGACGTCTTCGAGACCTGCATTGATTTGCATGGTTTTATTTACCTCGAGTGATGGTTCCTCCGCCGTGCAACCTGCCAGGATCAATACCATCCCCGTTAATATAAGTTTGGATATTTTCATGTTATGCTCCTTATGGTACCGTGAACTGCCGTATATGCGTTGACTGCTTCAAGTGAACTCAAGTCAGTATCCCTGTTTTTCACGATGAAATCAATTACCGAATAAACCCCGTGCCCGTATCTTTCAATCAACTCGATCTTGCCCAGGCCGCAACCGGCATTGCCGGCGGTGAATTTACGTCGGTGGAGCTGGTGACAGCCTGCCTGGAGCGCATTCATTCCAGGGAAGATCAGGTCAATGCCTGGGTCTACCTGGCCCCCGAACAAGCGCTCGCCCAGGCCAAGGCTTGCGATGAGCGGCCGGCGTCAACCCCCATGCACGGCATACCCGTAGGCGTCAAAGACATCATCGATACCGTGGATATGCCGACCTGTTACGGCTCGAAGATCTACGAAAATCATTATCCCCGTAAGGATGCGGAGTGTATCCGCCTGCTGAAACAAAGCGGCGCGGTGATCATGGGAAAGACAGTCAGCACGGAATTTGCCTTCTATGCGCCGGGCAAAACCGCCAACCCCCATAATCCCCGGCATACGCCGGGCGGCTCATCCAGCGGCTCGGCCGCGGCAGTGGCCGATTTTCACGTGCCGGTTGCCCTGGGCACGCAAACCTCAGGATCTATCATTCGCCCCGCCGCTTTTAACGGCATTATCGGTTATAAACCCACCTACGATTCCTATTCCCTCGCCGGCGTCCATCCCTTGGCGCCGAAGCTGGATACCCTGGGCGCGTTCAGCCGGTCGCCGGAGGATCTCTGCATATTGCACGGAGTATTATCAAACCAGGCCGTATCGCCGACAAAAGCGGCCCGGCCCGACGCAGTTGCATTTATCCGTACCCCGGCCTGGGCTGAGGCCGATGAGGTGATGCAAAATGCGCTGTGCAGGTTCGTTGAAAAGCTGAAAGAGCAGGGTATCAACGTCATTGAACCGGACGAGAGTCCGCTTGCGGGCTTGATGGAGACCCAGCAAACCTGCCTGGCCCAGGGCGCGGCTGAATCCCTTGGCCCTGTTGTGGACGCTCATCCTGATAAAGTCAGGGAGCAAACCAGGGATTTAGTCGAAGAAGGCCGCGCGGTGGCTAAGACATTCGATGAAAAACGCCGGGACGCCCTGTCCAGGGCCAATCGATTTATGGCTGAAGTATTTACCCGGGCAGAGCTAATTATTACACCCAGCGCGCCGGGGGAGGCGCCACCGGGTTTAGCCAACACGGGCAACCCCATGTTTAACAGGATTTGGACTTTTTTGCAGACGCCCTGCCTGAATATTCCATTGACAAAGGGCAGTAACGGATTGCCCATCGGCGTGCAGCTTGTCTGCGCCAAACAACGGGACGTGAAATTATTTTCCTGCGCCTCATACATGCAGAATTTAATCGGTTACAATATCGAACCACCCTGGTAAGTTCTGGTCAATTGCTCCAGATGACAACACTAAAAATCAAAGACCTCCCGCTGGATGAACAGCGGCGGCGTTGGTACGAGGCGGCCTGCAACAGGATCGACCCGGACCGGCTCAAGCAACTTGTTTTTGACCTGACCGCGAAACACAGTCCCACCGGCGCCGAACGGGAAGCCTCTGAGTTCATGGCCGGCTACCTGAACAGCGTGGGGATTGATGCTCGGTACCAACCGGTCACGGACATTTCGGGTAATTGTTATGGTCGCGTAAAAGGGTCGGGCGACGGCCCGACGCTGATGCTGTATGCGCCGATTGACACCTTGTTGGAAGGCGACCCGGAAAAAGATATTCCCCATGCAGGCCCGACTCAGCGCGCCGATATGGTGCCTGATCCCTATATCGACGGGGACCTGGTCATCGGTTTGGGCGCGTCCAACCCGAAATCCATGCTTGCCTTGTTGACCGAGGCCTTGACCTGCGTGGTGGAAGCGGAAGTGGCCTTGAAGGGCGACGCGCTCATCGCGACGGCCGGCGGCGGCATGCCCTGGATTGTGCCTGAGCGGAACTACGCCGGCGTCAGCAGCGGCGTGAGCCACCTGCTTTCCCATGGGGTGACCGCGGATTTCGGCGTGATCTGCAAGCCCTGGGATCACATCTACTATGAACATCCGGGCATGGTCTGGTTCAAGGTAACCACCTGGGGTACCATGGGTTACGCCGGCATTCCCCGCGGGGCGCCGGGCTTTCGCAGCTCAATCATCCCCGCGGCGAAGGTCATCCTGGATTTGGAAGAATGGTTGAAGGAATACCCGGACAAGCACACCAGCGACCAAGTAAAGCCGCAGGGCTGGATCTCCGCCTTGCGCTGTGGTTGGCCGGACAAACCGGCGTTTCCCGGCGCGGCGACCGAGATCTATCTCGACCTGAGGACCAGTCCCCTGCAAAAGGCGGCTGAAGTCGAGCGGGAATTCGCGCAGGTCATGCAAGCTATCATCGCCCGGCACGATGACGTGGACGCGGAATGGGAAACCATCGTCACCTGTGACGCCGGGGCAACCGACCCGAAACACTGGGTAGTCCAATCCGCCTTGCGCGCCTGGGAGGAAGTGCACGGCAAGCCCTGTGAAGGCGCGCCGCACATGGCCGGCCAGACCGACGCCGCCACCATTAACCGAATCGGTTTCCCCCTGGTGCGCATCGGTTATCCCTGGCTGGGCGAGGAAGACATGCCGGCGGAGTTTACCGAAGGGTTGGGCGGCATGGGCGTTACCTCCATACCCAAGCTGGAGAATTCCATAAGAGAAGCTATCTATGTCGTGATCGATTCCTGCACCCGCACCCGCGCCGAGGTTGGGTTGGAGGACTGACCGGCCACGCCCCCGTCATCCTGAAAAATAGATCCGCCCCCTTAACCTTACTCGATAGTTATATAGATGTAGCCGTCTTCCTCCAGACTGGCTTCGTACTTATTTATCGGCACTACGCAGGGCGGTTCAACGGGTTCCCCTGTTTTAATATCGAAGGCGCCTTCATGGTAGGGACAGACAATTTCATTGCCCCTGATCTCACCTTCGGAGAGAAAGGCCTGCCCGTGAGTGCAAACGTCATCCGTTGCAAAATACTCGCCGTCAAGGTTATAAATCGCCAGCGCTGTCTCGTCCGGCAGGTAGAATTGTTTGACGGAGTTGGCTTCCAGTTCTGCATGATTTATCGTTTTTAATTTAACCATGTCTCAGCCATATTCAATCGGCGTGGTCACAGGTTTCAAATCGTAGCGGCGTGGGTTTGTCCCCGTTCACCACCTCCGGCCAAGCGCAGACTGAAACCATCCAGGCCCGGTTATTTTATATTCATGGGGGTATTATATACCGCTCATGATGATAGAAGGTGAATACCGGATTCCCTGTCGGCGTCTTCAACAACGAAGAAGCTGTCCGATGATTTCTTTTCCCGCGCCCTGACGAGTTGTCCGGGCCGGACTTGCTCAGAACATCCTTAAAAAGTATATAATGCCCTTCAATTCTTGACGAGGTTTTAGCAATGGGCGAGTTCAATGAGATTGCGCTGGATTTAATGAAACGCACTGCGGCGTATGTTCCGGATTTTGATTTTGAAGGCGCAGTCCCGGCGATTGCTGAAAAGCCGTGGGGGAATTGGTTGAAAGCGGAATTGGGTTTTCGCAATCACTGGTATCCAACCGAGGCAAGCCGGAATATCCGGGAAGGCGAGCATAAGGCAATCAAACTGCTTGGCGAAGAAATCCTGTTCCTGCGCCGCGCCGGTCGCCTGTATGCCATTGAAGACCGATGTAGCCATCGCGGCACGCGCCTCTCCAGGCGGCCTGTTTGTTATACCGACGATACCATTACCTGTTGGCACCATGCCTTTACCTTCAACCTGGATGATGGCCGCATACGCTGCCTGTTGAATGACCCGGATTCGTCCCTGGCGGGGCGTAAAGGGATAAAAAGCTACCCGGTCAGGGAAGAAAAAGGCGTGATCTTCACCTTCGTCGGCGACATGAACCCGCCCCCGCCACTGGAACAAGACGTGCCCCCCGGTTTTTTTGATGAAGACGTGGCGATATGCGTGGCAGACCCCTACTTGGTCAAGGCAAATTGGCGGCTGGGTTCGGAAGGAGGTTATGATCCGGGCCATCATTACATCCATAACTGGTCGAAATTTTCCATCAATTCACGCATACCCATGACCTTCGGCTGGGTGTCGAAGAAAGAGGCCGTGCTTGAAACCAGCATTTATGAATTATTGGAGAACGGCCCGAAGGGTTTTACCCGCCTGGCCGCGGAGACCAACATGTCCATGACGGCAAAAATACCCGGGCGGAACGGCGGGCGCGATACGGACGTGATACTGCCCATCGCCAAGGGCCAGTCTGCCAGGGAAATGGAAATATTGGGCCAACATGCCTTTACCACCGAGGTTGGCGAGTGGTTGCCCTGTGGACTGAAAGTGAACCCGTGGCCGTTCCCCGGCGTCGTCCACAATGAATATTACGTCCCGCGAGACGCCGATTCCCATTATTACTTTCAATGTGGTTGGTCCCGGGTGGAGAATGAGGAGCAGGCCAGGGAATGGGCCGAGGGCGACCTGGGCCAGGTGCGTTGGAAAGTCCCCGTGGTCGATGATTTTACCGTCCAGGACGCCGAGGCGCGTGAATACATCCATGCCTTCTACGCCAGTGAGGACGGCTGGAACCAGGAGCAAACCGCGCGGTTTGATATTGAGCTGCTGATGTGGCGCGTCTTTGCCGGCGAGCATTGTCGCGGCGTCCAGGAAGAAAGACACACCAAGGGGCATTTCAGGAGATAAAAACCGGCAATGGGCGCTGTATTGCACATCGATTGCAGTGCTCGTACTGCAAATTCAGTCAGTCGCAAACTGTCCCGCGCGGTGGTCGATGAACTCCTCGAGGCGGAACCGTCAGTTGAGGTGATCCGGCGCGACCTGGGTGTATCCGCGCCACCGCCCGTCAACAGCATCGAAGCGGCGGCGTTTTTAACTCCTCCCCCGGACAGAACCGAAGAGCAGGTCAAGGCGCTTGCCGCTTCCGATGCGCTGACGGCGGAATTATTATCGGCGAGCACAATCGTGCTCGGCGCGCCCATGTATAATTTCAGCGTCCCCGCCAGCCTCAAGGCCTGGATCGACTACGTGGTCAGGGCCGGCAAGACCTTCCGCCGGGTCGCCAATGGCGAGCTCGAAGGCTTGTGCGGGGGCAAAAAAGTCTATGTCTGCACTGCCAGCAGCGGTAAAGCCAAGGGCACCAAGCTGGACCACCTGCGGCCTTACCTGGAGGTGATTTTTGATTTTATCGGCATCACCGACATCGTTTATTTCGACGCGGAGGGATTAGCGTGGGGCGCGGAAGAACGGGAACGTTCGATCAACTCGGCCATGGAAAACATTCGTCAACATTTTTCCGGAAGAGTGGAGAAACAGCATGTCTAAAATTAAAGGTCTTGGTTATATTGGTTGTGAAGTCACTGACTTTAACGCCTGGGATAAATTACTGGATACCGTGTATGGCCTGGAAAGACGCGGCGACAGCGGTAAATCCCTTCGGCAATACCGGATGGATGATAATCATCACCGGCTGGCCCTGCACAAATCGAACAACGACAAGTTGAAATACATCGGTTGGGAAGTGGAATTTCAGCAGGACCTGGACAAGCTGGCCGGTGAGCTGAGTGACAAGGGCCTTGACGTGCAAGCCGGTAGCGCCTCGTTGCGCGCGCGGCGTTCCGTCATGGACTTGTTTGTCGTCAGCGGCCCCGATGACGTCCGCCTGGAGCTCTTCTTCGGCCCGGTGCAGGATTTCAAGCCGTTTACGCCAAGGCGCGGCATGGAAGGCTACAATACCGGCGATCTCGGCATGGGCCACGTTGTTTTAGCCACGGCAGACAGGTTGGCTTCGGTAAAGTGGTATGAAGACAATTTTGGCTTTCGCTTGAGCGATCACATTTTCTGGGACGGTATCGAGGCGACGTTCCTGCATTGCAATCCCCGTCATCACAGCCTGGCTTTCACGAACCCGGTCGGTAGCATGAAGCCCGGCGACCTGGGTCATTTCATGTTCGAGAGCCTGTCGCTCGATGACGTAGGCCGCGCTTATGATATTGTCCACGAAAACAAGGTGCCGCTGGCCTTGACCCTGGGGCGGCACACCAACGATAACATGACGTCTTTTTATATTTATTCCCCCTCCGGCTGGTGGGTCGAGTACGGCCACGGGGCGCGCCTGATCGATGATGCGGACTGGGAACCGAAATTTTACAATTCCCCTAAGATTTGGGGCCATGAAATGTTGCCGCCGCCCGCTGCTCTGGCCGGTGAAGGCCGGCACAAACGATAATCGACCAATGCCCCCTGACAAGGGACAGGAGGTCAAGATAATATTTTCCCTGCCATGGCGGAAATTAAACACGCGAAGGTAATTATATTAGGCTCAGGCCCCGCCGGCTATTCGGCGGCCGTCTATGCCGCGCGAGCTAACTTGAACCCGGTCTTGATCACCGGAATCGAGATGGGGGGGCAGCTGACCACCACCACCGACGTGGACAACTGGCCCGGTGACGTGGAAGGCTTGCAGGGGCCGGAATTGATGGAGCGCATGCGCCGCCATGCCGAGCGTTTTGATACCGAGGTCATCTTCGACCATATCAACCAGGTTGACTTGAGTGAGCGGCCTTTTGAATTGCAGGGCGATGCGGGTGGTTACGCGTGTGATGCCCTGATCATCGCTACCGGGGCATCCGCGCGCTATCTCGGTCTGCCGTCGGAGCAGGAGTACATGGGCAAGGGCGTCAGCGCCTGCGCCACCTGTGATGGTTTTTTCTACAAGGGTGAGAAAGTCGCGGTCATCGGCGGGGGGAATACGGCGGTGGAAGAATCCCTGTACCTTTCCAATATCGCCAGGGAAGTGATCCTGGTTCATCGGCGGGATAAACTACGCGCGGAAAAAATATTGCAGGACCGGCTTTTTGAAAAAGAGAAAAATGGCAACGTCACCATCCTTTGGGACCACGCGTTAAAGGAAGTGCAAGGCGATGACAGCGGCGTCACCGGCATACGGATCGATCACGTCAAGTCCGGCGCAGCGACGGAGCTGGCCCTCAAAGGCGTATTCATCGCCATTGGTCATACGCCTAACACGGGTATCTTCGCCGGCCAGCTGGAAATGAATAACGGCTACATAATCATTAAAAGCGGCCTTGGCGGTGACGCTACCTCCACCAGCGTGCCCGGCGTGTTTGCCGCCGGCGACGTCTCCGACCAGGTTTATCGGCAGGCGGTGACTTCCGCGGGGTTCGGCTGCATGGCCGCGCTTGACGCTGAAAAGTTCCTGGATGAATAACGGGGGGCAGGGGAATAAACCAAACAATACCAAGGGGAGAATAATGACAAGCATCTGGAATTACCTTCAAGGCGTGGATTTCAAACAAACCTATTACGCTGCCGGCGGCGTCAATACCCGCGTCATCGAAGCGGGCGACGGGCCGGTATTGATATTGCTGCATGGCACCGGCGGTCATGCGGAGGCCTACCTGAAAAACCTCGAAGCCCATGCAAAACATTTTCACGTTTACGCCATCGATATGGTCGGTCACGGTTATACCGACGCGCCGGACATCAGTTACGACATGCAATGTTACGTGGATTTCATGAAAGACTTTTTAGACGCAATCGGCGCTGCTAAGGCCCTCATATCCGGGGAGTCTTTGGGCGCGACGGTGGCGGCCTGGTTTGCCTTGCAGTACCCGGAACGGGTTGACAAGATCGTGATGAATACGGGGATGATGCTGCCGCCGGATGAGGCAGGGGCCGGGGAGTTGAAAGAATTGCTGGAACGCAGTCGCAAGGCCACCGGCACGCCGAATCGGGAGGCGATACGGCAACGTATCCGATGGCTCATGCACCGGGATGAAGACGTCACCGACGAGATCGTCGAAGTGCGCTACCAGATCTATCAGCAACCCGGTCGCGCCGCCGTGATCAGAAAAATCGCAGAGCAAAGCATCGGCGCCTTGTTAGACCCGGTTGAGCAGGAAAAATGGTACAAGCCGGCGTTGCTGGAGCGACTGACCTGCCCGACCCTGGTGCTGTGGACGCGCCACAACCCGGGTCAGTTGGTGCCCCTGGCAGAACAGGGCGCCGCCTTGATCCCGGACAGCGAGTTGGTGATATTGGAAAATTCCGCCCACTGGCCCCAGTGGGAGGAGCCGGAAGAATTCAACAAGGCGCATATCGAATACTTGCTCAAATGAGTGATCCCTATGATGATTTGACCTACGGTGGCCGGCCGGTGGGTTTTGGGCAAAGACCGGCTATTGCCATCATCGATCTCCAGCTGGGATTTACCGATCCCCGGTATCCGCAAGGTGGCCGGCCGCTGGTCGTCGAGGCAACCGGGAATACCGCCCGGCTGGTCAGGGCCGCCCGTGAGAAAGACGTGCCGGTGGCGTCTTGCGCCATGGCCTATAAAGACGCGGGAGACATGCCGCACTGGAAGATTCCGGCCATGTATGAAGGCGCTTTTTTCAAGGGGCACCCCGCCGTGGAATTGGACCCGCGCATCTACGATGCGGGGCATGACCTGGCCGTGATCAAATGCGCGCCGTCCATCTTTTTCTCCACGCCCGTGCACCAGTATTTCACCAGGCATAACGTGGATACGGTGATTGTCTGTGGCTGCATGACCGCAGGTTGCGTGCGGGCTTCCGTCATCGACAGTTTTTCCCATGGTTGGCGGACAATAGTGCCCGAAGAATGCGTAGGCGACGTAGACCAGGGACCCCATGACGCGAACCTGCTGGACATCCGGAGGCGCTATGCCGATGTATTGCCCCTGCGGGAAGTCATGGCCTATATCGAAAGCCGCTGATAATTACCCGTTCGCTGAAAACAAACCGTGCTATGATGGGTTGCATGAGTGGTTCCGAGGCAAAAGTACTGGAGGACAAGGCGACGCCCAGGGGCAGGTATCCCCACGCCAAACGGGTTGGCGATTTTATCTTTGTCTCCGGTACCAGCGCAAGGCGTCCCGACAATACCATAGAAGGGGCGGAATTCGATGCAATGGGCACGACGAAACTGGATATTCGGATACAGACCCGGGCGGTATTGAGGCATATTGCCGACATACTGGCGAGGTTTGACGCGACATTGGAAAACCTTGTGGAAATATCGGCCTTTTTAGTGAACATGAATGACTTTGGCGGGTATAATGAGGTCTATGCGGAGGTGTTCGACTTTGATGGTCCGGCCCGCACTACCGTCGCCGTCCACCAGTTGCCGCACCCGCACTTGTTGATAGAAATCAAGGCGATCGCATACAAGCCTGGACCGCCTTAAATGAAATGACAGCGGAGACCTGAAATGAGTGAGGGTCAAATCATTGCCGGATTCCTGGCGCCCCACCCGCCCCACTTGGTCTATGGTGAAAACCCGCCCCAGAACGAACCCCGCTCCAAGGGGGGTTGGGAACCGCTGAGGTGGGCCTATGAACATGCCCGCAAGAGCCTGGAAGCATTGAAGCCGGATGTATTGCTGGTCCATTCCCCCCACTGGATAACCCAACAGGGCCACCACTTTCTGGGGGTAAGAGATTTGAACGGCAAGTCCGTCGATCCGATTTTTCCAAACCTGTTTCGCTACACCTTCGAATTGGCGGTTGACGTGGAACTTGCCGAGGCCTGCTGCAACGAAGCGGCCGACATGGGTTTGACGACGAAAATGATGCGCAACCCGAATTTTCGCGTTGACTACGGGACTATCACCACCTTGCACATGATCCGCCCGCAATGGGATATCCCGGTGGTTGGCATCTCCGCCAATAATTCACCCTATTACCTGACCACGGAAGAGGGCCTGGGAGAGATGGATACCCTGGGCAAGGCCACCCGCAAAGCCATCGAGAAAACCGGGCGACGGGCGGTGTTGTTGGCGTCGAACACCCTCTGCCATTACCATTTCCATGAAGAGCCGGTACCGCCGGAGGACATGTCCCGGGAACATCCGCAAAACTATGAGGGTTATCTCTGGGACATGCGCATCATCGACCTGTTGAGGCAAGGCAAGACAAGTGAAGTCTTCCAGGTTCTGCCCCAGTTCATCGATGAAGCTTTTGCCGAGGTAAAATCCGGCGCCTTTACCTGGATGTTTTCCGCCATGGATTACCCTGAGCTGCCGGGGGAACTGTATGGCTACGGCACTGTCATCGGCACGGGCAATGCGGTAATGGAATGGAACCTGGTGAAGGCCGGCCTGGCCGAAGCCGCCTGATTCGCAATAAACGAGGGTAGCGTCAATGAGCGTCGTTTCCGCCTTTCTTGTGCCGGGTTCACCCTGCGGTAATGGAATGGAACCTGGTGAAGGCCGGCCTGGCCGAAGCTGCCTGATTCGCAATAAACGAGGGTAGCGTCGATGAGCGTCGTTTCCGCCTTTCTTGTGCCGGGTTCACCCTTGCCTTACGTACAAAGGGATAATCCTCCCTGGGGCGAAATCGCTGTCGCCATGGAAACGGCCGGCAAGGCCCTGGTCGCCTCCGGCCCTGACTTGATCGTCATCTATTCCACCCAGTGGATCGCCGTATTGGACCAATTGTGGCAGACCCGCGCGGTCCTGCAGGGTCTGCACGTGGATGAGAACTGGCATGAGTATGGCGACCTGCCTTTCAATATGCGGATCGACGTTGAATTCGCCGAGCTGGCCCTGAAGAAGACTGCTGAGTCTGGCATCAAGGCCAAAGGCGTGGACTACGATCACTTTCCCGTGGATACCGGCTCCATTGTCGCATCGAATTTTCTTAACCCGGATTCAGCCATACCCCTGGGCATTACTTCAAATAATCTCTACCACGATTGGCGGATGACAGAGTCATTGGGCCGGGTTGCCGCGGAGACCGCCGCCGAACTTGATCGAAAATTAGCCGTTATTGGCGTGGGGGGGTTGTCAGGGTCGATTTATCGGCACGTCATTGACATCGGGGAAGACAAAATCGCCAATGCCGATGAAGATGAATGGAACAAAAAAATCCTGTCCATGATGGAGCGAGGTGAGGTAGATACCCTGTTGCAGGCCTGCCCCGACTATGCCGGCGCGGCACGGGTGGACATGGGGTTCAAACACTTTGCATTTATCCTGGGCGCCCTCGGCGGTCGGTTTGACAGCGCCACAGTGCATGCCTATGGTCCCCTCTACGGTACCGGCGCCGCCGTTGTCGAATACAATATAAGCTGACGTCGAAGCGGAACAATCCCCATTGCCGTAATTAGATTTGGCAACAGAATAAAAATTGATTATGCTGTGAAACGCTGTCATTGATGCAGGTAGCGTCAGAAGTTTACTTTTGTTCCTGCCGCGCATTGGGTAGCTGAAACTTGGTAATCTATAAAAAACAGGGGGAAATGCAGTATGAGCACGAGGGGTACCGTAAAGTGGTTCAACAATTCCAAAGGTTTTGGTTTTATTGAGCCGACCGACGGAGGGGATGACATTTTCGTTCATTATTCATCCATTAAATCCGAAGGATATAAGACTTTGAATGAAGGACAGAGTGTCACCTATGTCGCTGAGCAGGGACCAAAAGGGTTCCATGCTACTGAGGTGATTGTTGTCAATTGAGCAGGCTGGAACCTGGTCAATAAAACCCCGCGCCTGCGGGGTTTTATTTATGTCCCATTGATGCCTGGGGTTCATGCCTGGAGTAAAATAACCATGCCGGTTATTGCATGAACGTTATGGGATTATTTGAACAAATTTTGATCGGAATTTTAGGCGCCGGCATCTTGCTTTTCTTCTGGCCCGGCGCGAAAGCCGCGCTCAAGAAAAGCAAGGAAGCCGAAAATCCGGATTGGTCAAGCGCGCTGATACCCATTGGCGTAGTTGTCCTGTTCATCGTGTTTTTGATCGTCATCGCCAGGAACTGAACCAGGGAAGCCCTGAATTGTCCCGGGTTTCCCTGAATAACTCCGCTAACATTTCTCATGTCTGAACTCTCTTTAATAGAAAAAATATTCACCGCCGCCGTCCCCATCATATTTGCCATCACCGTGCACGAAGTCGCCCACGGCTGGGTCGCCAGTAAACTGGGGGATCAAACGGCGAGGCTGTCCGGCCGGCTGACCCTGAACCCGGTAAAACACATCGACCCGGTCGGCACCATTGTCGTCCCCCTCGTAATGATTATCTTGACGCCTTTTGCATTCGGCTGGGCAAAACCGGTGCCCGTGAATTGGCGCAACCTGAATAATCCCCGGCGCGACATGGCGCTGGTTGCGGCGGCAGGGCCGGGCGCGAACGTCATCATGCTGGTATTATGGACGCTGTTGCTGATGATCCTGTATGGAGCAAGTCACGGCATTTCCTACACGTCAATCTTATTCGTTGAAATGGCGAAGGTGGGGATCATCATCAATATCGTCTTGATCGTCCTGAACCTGTTGCCCCTGCCTCCCCTGGACGGCAGCCGCATCGTAACCGCCTTCCTTTCCCCCGTCGCCGCGCAAAGATACAACAGCCTGGAACGTTGGGGACTGCTGATCCTGATCGCCCTGATCTTCACCGGCGTCCTGGGAAAAATCCTGCAACCCATGGTGAGCTTCATGCTCTCCCTCGTAAACGCATTTCTGACAGGATAACCGGTTTAAGAATCCGATAGCGCTTCATATGAAGTCATAGCCGAAAGCGGCGCGCAATTAGAGCAGTACCGGAACGCCCCGCCGGAAAAACAGGGAAAACTGGTCGGCTATTTCGTCGGCCAGGTAATGAAAAAATCCAAAGGCAAGGCCAACCCGAAGCAGGTCAACCAACTGCTATCAGCGAAACTGAAAAACCTGGGCCGGAGATAAGCGCTACTGCCGCCACCGGAACAGGGTTATAACTATGGAAATTATATCGAATAGTCACAAAATAAAAACAACAAATAACCAAACAAAATCTCCACCCCTGCCCCCTCTCCCCCCAAAAAACTTGACAAATCCCCCAACCAAATTACAGTCATCAAATCAGGCGAAAGCGCCCTTTTTTATAGGAATTACATAATGAAAATTCATCCGATCACAACTACAACACCTAATAAATGCAAAGAAGGCCGCGTTTACATCTCACTATGGAGCGCATTAAATACCACCGACCCCACCGACAATGGCGGCGACTGGCATTCACTCCAATTACTCCCGGAAAACCTGCAATACGCCGGTGAAGAATGCGAAGTCAACACACTTCCCTGGTTAGGCCAAAAAGGACTTTACACGTATCAAAATTACGAATCCCTCCCCGACTGTCGATCCTTGGACTTCTGGGAAAACTTTCCCGGACCCTACGTTATCGCCACCCACCATCGCGCCGCAGTTGATCTCCTTTACGAAGACTTCGTGCTCACCCGCGACACCAAAGGCTTAACCGTTGACGTGTATGCCTGGATTGATAACGACGAAAGGATCCAGGCGATCATGGACGACTTCCAACTGATCATAAACGACATCAAAAACACCCCCCTGGCTGTTAACCTTAAAGACTGGCACAACTGGCAAAAAATGACCTGGGAAAATGCCGCATGAGCGACATACCCGATCGCATACATAAAGTATTAATCCAAACCATTGTCAAAGGACTAGCGGATAAACGCCTGGTTCTAAAAGGCGGTGGCGCGCTAATGCTAGCCTATAACCTGGATCGTTATTCAGAAGACATCGACTACGATTCAAACACTAAAATAGATCTGGTACCTCATCTAAATAACATTATGAGTAACCAGCACCGAATACATTATAAAATCACCAGCAAAAAACACACCGACACAACCACTCGAGCCTACATTACTTACTCAACAGAAAAAGTTAAAAAGGCTATACTAAAAATAGAAACCAAAAACAACTGTCATATACCCAGCGCCGACATTCATTCCAAACCCGGCTTCAAAGTTTATACCATCAATAAAATCTGCGGAGGTAAACTCCACGCCGCATCTAAAAGAGTAAAAGCCCGCGATTTCTATGATCTAGGCTTCATTGCCAACCACCATAAACAGGAACTCACCGAGCAAAACCTGAACAACTTAGAAAAACTGGCCAACAATACATCAATTCACGCACTATATAAAAAACAATGGCCCAAAGACCGCTTCGTTAAAAACAAATCCTTCAATGCAACGATTACAGCGCTTAATTCCGTTAAAACTCACATCCAGAATAAAGATAAAGAATCCGAATACGATCTAGAGCTTTAATCAGAGACGCACTATTCTCAACAAATCTGCCAAATAGACAAAATCACAAAAAGAGACCCCCCATGCCCAAACCCACCACCCCGCGCCCACACCCCCACCACCCCGGCCCGCATGGCTTACGCCCTGACAGAAATCACCCTCAGCAACCGCAACGGCCCGGCCAATCGCTCGGCCTTCGATCACTCCTGTCGCGTCGCCACCAAACTGACTGATCCCCACCCGCGCACCGTCGCTTACCTGCACGACATCCTGCGCGACAACCAGACAGTCAACACCACCCACCTGCTGGTCTTTTTTAGCCCAGCCATCGTCACCGACATCTTGTGATTATTCGATATAATTCCCATAACTATCTTGCCCTTTGAAATATATATATTATGCTGATGCTGTTCCCTGTTAACCGGAGAATGAAATATGCAACTGTCATTAACGAACCTGAGAACAAGCACGTATGAATTACGTTGCGCGCTCGAACGTGGAGAAATGGTTGAATTGACCTTTCACGGTGAAGTCATCGGCTTGGTCAATCCTGTAGATATGGAAAAGGATACCTTTGATGAAAATATTATGAATGCTTATTTCAACAGGCGCGCCGGCGACGATCCTTACACTGCGATAGAACGGATTAAACAGGAAAGAAAAGGACGACAACTAAATGATATTTGATAACGCTCTCATGGTTCAATCTCCCGTTTTTTCGCGCAGGTCATTGATAACCTGGTTAGTCACGACGCCCCCACGCGGGGGAAAGGGCGCAAAACCATAATGCCCTTTGTCAGTGGATTTCTCCGCTCGAACGGGGTTGGATCGGATGTTCAATGCCTGACGGAGCAGTTCCGATACCACTTGCCCAGCCGTCTTATTTTCCCGTTGAGCCAATTCTTTCACCGCCACTAAAACTGTGGTGTCAATATCCAGTGTTGTGCGCATGGTACACCTCTCGTAAAGTATAAAATCGTATCCTTATCAGGCGGAAGACTACATGACTCAGCGCATCCATTAGTGAGAACCCCGTTATTCTGAGGAGCATAGCGACGAAGAATCCATGCTTTTGTTCGATATAGATTCTTCGCTTGCGGCTCAGAATGACGGGGCCGACGGGCCTTTCCAGCGTCCCTTTTGCAATACCCTCACCCCTTTCAAACTTCTTACTTTAACTTGTTCCCTGTTTCCAGGTTCAGTTCAGCTGCCGCGCTGCCGCCGTTCACGGCGATTTCAATGAGGCCCTGGGAATTTCTGTACCAGAAGGCGCTGCCGTAAGCGACGGAAGAAAAGGTATCGGCAAAGACGAGACGGGTATCGTTGACTTTGATCACCCCGGCATCATCCAGCATCTCGGCCCTGACCCCGGTCATGCAATTACCGAAATGATCGATGTAGATAATCTCGTATAAATCATCCGGCCAGCCATGCTGGTCTTCCCAGGAAATTGCCGCGCCGGGAATTTCATTGTTCCTGATCATGGCGACTACTGGCGCGTACAAATCCCGGCCATGAAAACTGGTGGACAATGCTTCGGGGCGCCAGTCTATGCGCCAACATTGCACCTGCGAACTACGCCGGCAAACGATGTCAAACAGGCCGTTATCCGGGCCTGCGTACCAGCGTCCGTCCGCCTTGAGTACAACCGGCTGGTCCTGAAAACCGCCTACCCCGGGGTCAACCACGGCAAAAAATATCGTCCCTGCATCAAAGGCCCGGATGAAAGCCGCCAGGAGATAAGCCGAAGCCCTGGGATCATGGCGCGGGGCGTCGGCGAGCAGGTTGATCACCTTCTCTCCCGGCGCAAGCCTGTGCAGTGTCGCCTCAACCTGCCCCAGGTAAGGGCCTTGCAACCCATAGTCCGTGAACAATGCAATCATTATCTGGTAACGAATTGCAGTATCTCGTTCACGCAGGAGTGGATAACGTCATGGCGCGGGGCGTCGGCGAGCAGGTTGATCACCTTCTCTCCCGGCGCAAGCCTGTGCAGTGTCGCCTCAACCTGCCCCAGGTAAGGGCCTTGCAACCCGTAGTCCGTGAATAATGCAATCATTACCTGGTGACGAATTGCAGTATCTCGTCCATGCAGGAGTGGATAACGTCATGGCGCGGGGCGTCGGCGAGCAGGTTGATCACCTTCTCTCCCGGCGCAAGCCTGTGCAGTGTCGCCTCAACCTGCCCCAGGTAAGGGCCTTGCAACCCGTAGTCCGTGAATAATGCAATCATTACCTGGTGACGAATTGCAGTATCTCGTTCATGCAGGAGTGGATAACGTCATAGGTCGCCTGCCCGGCTGCAAGGATTTCCGCTTCTGTTTGCACGTAACGGGACAGCAGTAGTTCATCACGACAGTAACGGACGATTTCGCGGGCGCCGGCAGGCGTCGTTTCCAGGTGAAACTGAAGGCCGATAACGCGACTGCCCAGTTGAAACGCCTGGTTCTCACAGGCCGCGCTCCGGGCAAGCCGGACAGCCTTCTCCGGCAGGTCGAAGGTTTCACCATGCCAGTGGAAAACCAACAATTCTTCCGGGAAGGGGAACAACCCTCCCGTATCGCCCGCTGGCGTCCCGGCGATGGGAAACCAGCCGATTTCCTTTTCTTCGTTCGGGTAAACCGTAGCGCCCATGGCATTCGCAATCAACTGGGCGCCTAAACAAATACCGACAACGGCCTTGTCTTTCTCGATGATCGCGCGTATGAACTCTTTTTCGGCGACAAGCCAGGGAAAGTCGGCCTCATCGTTTACACTCATCGGCCCACCCATGATGATCAGTAAATCAACGTCATCAACCTTCGGCAGCGTGGGGTTCTCAAAGAACTTCGTGCTCGTAACCTTGGCGTTGACCAGCTGTAACCAGGATTCGATGTGGTCTGAGCCCTCGAACGGGACATGTTGCAAATAATGAGCGCGCATATATTACCTGCCTGATTACGAATACATGGGATAAACCCTTTTACTCATCAGCGCTGTAAAACGATTGTCGTCCGGTGGGACGCCCTGTCAACCATCGCTATTCCTTGGGCAGGTGTAATTGTTCAATGTGATCGGAGATCCTTCTTTCCGCCAAGTCCACATACCCGGGATCAATCTCATATCCAATATAGTTGCGTTTATCCTTGACCGCCGCCAGACATGCTGACCCACTGCCGGCGAAAGGGTCTAAAATTACATCGTCTTCAAAGGTGTACAACCGGATAAGACGATGGGGCAATTCCTCCGGGAACGGGGCGGGGTGTCCGATTTGTTTCGCCGAAACGGCCGGGAACGTCCATACACTCTTTGTCCATTCAAGAAATTCTTCTTTCTCAATCGTGCTGTACTTGTTTTCCTTCTTTCTTGAAAATGTCCCCTTGGAAAAAACCAGGATATACTCGTGAATATCCCTCAGGACGGGATTGGCCGCCGAGAGCCAACTTCCCCAGGCCGTCGAAGGACTCGCGCTTGAAGCCTTATTCCAGATTATCTCTCCGCGCATGAGGTAACCGATTTCGTGCATTCCCTCTATGATGTGACTATGGAGCGGTATATAAGGCTTTCGCCCAAGATTGGCGACATTGATACAGGCGCGACCACCCGGGACCAGCGCCCGGTACGTCTCGCGCCAAACGGTATTCAACAAATCCAGGTACTCATTCAAACTCAAATTATCATCATATTCCTTGGATACATTGTAGGGGGGTGAAGTCACCATCAAATGGACGCTGTTATCGGGCAACTCGTCCATTTTTTCACTGGATTTACAGAAAATCTTATTCAGGTTTTTTTCGGGAACGTCATTTTCAACGTGATTGACCTTTTCTCCATCCTGCAAACCTTCATATAACCGGCTCTCATAAAACTTCGTCGAGTCGTGATTGACCCGCCCGGAAGTTCCAAACGGACTTGTCTCAGTGCCGGAACGCTTTTGTTCATGCACCCCAGAGGCCATATATTTCTCTATGTTGGAACGTTTCGATTGCAGGCGCGGATTATATCTTGTCTTGCTACCCAAGCCGATACTATCACAATCCCTGCGTTTGAATGCTTTTCAGCCTGGCCCCGGCAGTGGCGCAGTATTCCCGCGCGCTATCTATACCGAGAAATCTGCGCTCATTGCGACGAGCCGCTACACACGTCGTTCCGACACCCGCAAACGGGTCAAGTACAGTATCGCCGCGGAAACTGAATAACAGCATAACCCGCCGGGCAAGTTCCTCCGGGAACATCGCCGGATGGCCGAATTCCTGCATTCTCCGCTCCGGAGCGATTGACCATTTAGCCATTACCCATTCCTTGAACGACTCGGCGTCAATGTCAGCGTTGATGGATTTACCGGACTTTTTGAGGTCGCCCTTGCAGAAGACTTCCAGGAACTCCCAAGTATATTTCAGGTAGGGGCTGGACGGGCTTTTCCAGCTTCCCCAAGCCGTATACTTGCAGTTGTAGTTGTTCTTTTCCCACAGGATTTCGCCTTTCCAGATGAGCCGCCTCTCCATAAAATAATTAGAGATGACGTGATGACTGGGAATGTAATCCGAGAACAACGGCTGCACGTTGACGATGATGCGTCCGCCGTATTTGAGTACCCTGATACACTCGTCAAATACGCGAAATAGTTTGGCAAAGTAGGATTCCCAATCCGTGGCGTCACCATTATTGGCGTCGCGAGGTTCCTGATAGCCCAGTCCGAAGTTGTACGGCGGCGAGGTAAACACCAGGTCAATGCAGTTGTCCGGTAATTGCTTCAGCACGTCCTCGCTGTCTCCGCATACCATCCGGTCAACGAACGCATGGGGTAGCGGGTTACCCTGCCGGCAGAACCCATGATCGTTGGCGTAGTAATGCTTGCCCCGGCGCCGTTCTTTCTCCTTGCGGTCAACCACCTTGCGCTCTTTGTTATAGCCAACGTACAGGCGCTTGTTTCCGTTGATGCCATAGCTTCTGATCCCCTCCACCGCCGGCAAAATCCCGGCCATCGCCCCGAAACCATCATGCTTTGTGAACACCGTCTTGACAGCATCAGACAAGGCGTTCAGGTCAACCTGTCGCAGCCAGACTTCCAGCGCCTCGCCATTCCGGGTCACAAAAAAATCCTCCGGGTCGAAATGGTTATTAAGCGCAGTGATGGCGGCGTCGGCATTGACATCCGGCATACCGGCAGCATTCAATTGAATTCGTCGATATTTTTCCGTAAGCATAGTCCTCTCCGAGTAGTACCACCCTGTAGTCAACAGTATACTTTCACCATTCTCCCATCAACAGGCCATCCGGGCATAGTAATTTGTAAAATCTTATAAGCCTGTTGACCCTCTCCCCTATTCCTGGTTTGGCGTTATGATGTTAGACTGATTAAATCAAAGACTATAGATTGGAGTACATGGCATGGTTCGCATGACCATTAAATTAGCTGACCGGACACACCGCGCATTGAAAGAAGCCGCGGCGCGGCAAAAGCGTTCCATCGGGTCAATCATCAAGGAGAGTCTGGAGTTGAGGGGTATCCAACCCTGCGACACCGCCCAGGAGATCGTTGCCAAGGCACGGGCGAAGTCCGGATTGAACGCTGACGAGGCAATGGCCCTGGCGGTCGAGGAAACAAGACGTTTTCGGGAAGGGCAGTAGAGCTTATCCCCGGCCCAGGTTTTTCAGTTTCGCTGATAGCAGTTGGTTGACCTGCTTCGGGTTGGCCTTGCCCCTGGATTTTTTCATTACCTGGCCGACGAAATAGCCGACCAGTTTTCCCTGTTTTTCCGGCGGGGCGTTCCGGTACTGCTCTAATTGCGCGCCGCTTTCGGCTATGACTTCATCCACTGATTTTTCGATTTCGCCGGTGTCGGTAACCTGTTTCAGTCCCTGCTTTTCGATAATGTCATCGGCGCTGCCCTCCCCCCGCCACATGGCCCCGAACACCTGCCTGGCGATTTTGTTTGAAACGGTATTGTCGGCGATTCGATTGACCAGTCCGGCCAACATCTCCGCGGTTACCCTGGCGACGTTGATGTCGATGTTATCCCTGTTCAGGGCCGCGCTCAACTCACTCATGATCCAGTTTGCGATTAGCTTGGCTTCACCCTTTGTCGCGGCCACCGCGGTTTCAAAGTAATCGGCCGTATCCTTGCTGGCCGTCAGGTAGCTGCTGTCGTATTCAGACAGGCCGAAGTCATCCATGAACCGCCGGCGTTTCTGTTCCGGTAGCTCCGGCAGTTGTGCCCTGATGGTTTCGATATAGGCATTGTCAATCACCACCGGCGGTAAATCCGGATCAGGAAAGTATCGATAATCATTTGCCTCTTCCTTGCTTCGCATCGGCCGGGTTTCATTTTTGACCGGGTCAAACAGCAGCGTCTCCTGAAAGACCTCATTGCCGGCCTCGACGACGGCGATTTGCCGGTGGATTTCATAATTTATCGCTTGCTCGACAAAGCGGAAGGAGTTGATGTTTTTTGTCTCCGTTCGCGTCCCCAGTTTTGTTTCACCTTTCGGTCGTATTGATACATTGGCGTCACAGCGGAATGATCCTTCCTGCATGTTCCCATCGGAAATCTCCAGGTAACGGACGAGGGAATGTATTTTTTTCATGTAGGCAACCGCTTCCCCGGCGGCGCGCATGTCAGGCTCGGAGACGATCTCGATTAACGGTGTCCCGGCGCGATTTAGATCAATGCCGGTGAACCCGGGGAAATCTTCATGCATGGATTTACCGGCGTCTTCTTCCAGGTGCGCGCGGGTAATGCCGACCTCCTTGACGGCGCCATCGCGCAATTCAATTCGTATCCTGCCGTCATGCACGATGGGCAGTTCATATTGGCTTATCTGGTAGCCTTTCGGCAGGTCCGGATAAAAATAGTTTTTTCTTGCAAATACCGAGCGTTTGGCGATTGTCGCATCGACGGCGAGCCCGAATTTTACCGCCATCCGCAGCACTGCTTCGTTCGTGACGGGCAGCGCCCCGGGCAGGCCCAAATCAACGGCGCAGGCCTGGGTATTGGCCGCCGCGCCGAAGCGGTTGGCGGCCCCGGAGAAGATTTTACTCTTCGTCGCCAACTGCACGTGTATTTCAAGACCGATGACGGGTTCCCACTGCATGGTTATTGGTAGTCCCTGGGAACGCGTTTGTGCCAGTCGGTGATTTGTTGATACTGGTGCGCAACGTTTAAAATCCGGGCTTCACCAAAATAATCGCCGATAACCTGCATCCCGATTGGCAGACCGTCGTTAAACCCGACCGGAATTGAAATTGCCGGCAACCCGGCAAGGTTTACGGAAACGGTATAAATATCGGACAGGTACATTGAAACGGGATCATCCACGCGCGCGCCAAGGGGAAACGCGGTTGACGGCGTTGTTGGCGTAATTATCACGTCAACCTGCTTTAGCGCGTTGCTGAATTCATCCCGCAACATCCGCCTGATTTGCTGCGCTTTCAGGTAATAGGCATCGTAGTATCCTGCAGACAGTACGTAAGTCCCGATCATTATCCGGCGTTTAACCTCATCCCCAAAACCTTCACCGCGGGAGCGACAAAACAGGTCATCAATATCTTTCGGGTTGTCGCAACGATAGCCAAACCTGACCCCATCGTAACGGGACAGGTTTGACGAGCATTCAGCCGATGCTATCACGTAGTAGACCGGGATGGATAATTCGGTGTTGGGCAGCTCGATCTCGATTATCGATGCCCCTGCTTCTTCAAGTAAATTCAATGCGGCAGTTATCGCGTCCGTAACAGGCCGCTCCAGTTGTTCGGAAAAATATTCCGCCGGCAGGCCGATTTTTAATCCTTTAATCTCTTTATTCAACGTGGCCGTGTAATTATCAACCCCTGCCTCGGCGCTGGTGGCGTCATTCTCATCAAACCCGGACATGGCCGCCAACATCAGGGCCGCGTCTTCCGCGGTTTGAGTGATGGGGCCGCCCTGGTCCAAGCTGGAGGCAAATGCGATCATGCCGTAGCGGGACACGCGTCCATAGGTGGGTTTCAATCCTGTCACGCCACATAAAGCCGCCGGTTGCCTTATTGACCCCCCGGTGTCGGTTCCGGTTGCAGCCGGCGCCAACCTTGCGCTGACCGCGCAAGCTGAGCCACCGGACGAACCGCCCGGAACCCGGCTGGCATCCCACGGGTTTCTGACAGGCCCGTAAAAACTGGTTTCACTGGATGAGCCCATGGCGAATTCATCCATATTGGTTTTCCCGAGCATGACGCTTCCGGCCATGTTTAATTTATCTACGACAGTGGCATCGTAGGGGGCAATGAAGTTATCCAGCATTTTTGACGCGCAACTGGTTTTAAATCCACCGGTGCAGAAAATATCCTTGTGGACGACAGGAATGCCCGTTAACGGGCCGGCCTTGCCGCCGCCGATCAACTCATCCGCGTGTCTTGCCCGTTCCAGCGCCGGTTCCGGGAACAATGAAATGAAGCAATTCAGGCCGTCATTGAATTGCTCAGCCCTCTCCAGGCAGGTTTCAACGAGCTCGACGCTGCTGATTTCCCGTTTTTGCAGCAGGTGGGACAGTTCTGCCAGCGTGAATTCATGCATGAGTCGCAAGGGTTTCCCCGGCTTGTTTACCTGGGGACTTGTTTGTTTCGTCCACCGAAAAAATCATTCCACGAATTTGGGAACAAGGTAATGGCCGTCGGTTATCGCGGGCGCGATTTTTTGAAAGTCATCCCGTTGATTTTCTTCCGTCACTGCATCCGGTCGCAGTTGTGTATCGATTTCCAGCGGATGCGCCAAGGGTTGAATATCAGCCGTGTTCACCTTTTTCATCCGCTCGACCAGGGCCAGGATGTCAGTCAGGTCCTTTTCATAACCGGCTATGGACTGGTCATCTATAGCCAATCTTGCGAGCCAGGCGATGTCTTGTACCGTTGTTTTATTGAAGGACATAAAAATATTCTTGTTTGTCAATGAATTAACGGCAATCTATCATATCTCTCGACTTGCCCAAAGCCCGCGCGCCTGTCAAAGCTGCATTTTTCACCCGGATGCTTGCCGGGATGTCTTGCAGGGGCTTGATATAATTAGAAATTCAGCAATAATCGCCGGCGGCGTCCCTGGTCCCCCCGGTGGACTTCACCCTCTCCCTGGTTGGCGCTTTGCTGCCTGGTTGGACCCGCTTGCCCTTGCCTGGGGCAGGTCGATGCGGTTTTGCTCCCGGCCCGCTGACCTTGCATTCTGTTTTTAGTGCTATAATGCTGTCAACAACAGGATTGAAGCGGCTCAGGCGCCGGCAACCACAGGGGGGGCGACAGGCTCGAACGTAATGAAAACGGCTCAAATGAATATAAGCGTGCCATCGATCTACGCGGACGGCTACGACAAAGCGCGGCGGACCGACCCCGGGTTGGCCGCCAACTACATGAAATACACCACCGTTGACGATCCGGTGGCGGATGCCGCCGTCGCGGCCCTGGCCCCGTTTGACCAAGCCAGGGTGCACCACCTGATCCAGGCTGGCATGGACGCGGATGCGCCGGCTTTTCGGGAAGCGCCGCAGCCCCTGCAAGACTTTTTCGATGAAATTGAAACCCCGCCGGCCTGGTTTGACCCGGAGGCGACTTACGCGGGTTGCCGTGCCTTCCACCAATACTCGGACCTGTTCATTCCCGCCTTCTTCATCGTCACCCTGCAAAACGCCGCCGCCCTGATCAGCAAGGCGTTCCACATGACCGGTCGCGTCACCACGGAACACGGCCTTAGAAGGATACGGCAAAACACCAGGCACTTTATAGAGATCATGTTGCCCGGAAGCCTCAGCCGGGAAGGGGAGGGTTGGAAGCTGTCCGTCCGCATCCGGCTGGTGCATGCCCAGGTCCGGCGACAGATCCGCGCCTTGGCGGACGAGTGGGACGAGTCCGTTTACGGCGCGCCTTTGAGCAGCGCCCATATGGCGTTGGCCTCAGCGAATTTCTCTGCGACCATGTTGCGACAGGCAATGAAATTAGGCGCGGAGCTGGATGCTGAAGCTCGCGCTGGTTTCATGCAGACCTGGCGCTACGCCTCCTGGCTGATCGGTTCCCCCGAGGAGTTGTTGTTTGAAGGGGACGAAGAAAAAACGGTCGAACTGTACCGGGTTGCGAACGTTTGCGAACCGCCGCCCGGCGAAGAAGCGGTTGTCATCGCCAATTCATTGGTCAACGCCCTGCCGGACATCGCCGGCCTTGACAAGGCCACGGCCCGGCGGGCCATGACGATCCATGTGCAACGAGTTTCCCGCGCGCTGCTGGGGGATGAGCTTGCAGACCAGCTCCGGTTCCCCCGCCGCTTCACGGGGGGATTGTTAAGGTGGCTAAGATGGAAGCGCCGGATTCACCAAGCCGCGCAAGCGCAATTTCCGCGCCTGGCCCAGAAATGGCGTGGCGAACATTTCTCTTTTCTTCTTGACGCCTCGGTGCTGGACGACCTCAGTTACCGCCTGCCCGACCAACTGCGCGCCGACCTGGCGAAGCCATGGTAGGCCACCGTGCTCAGCCTGCCCCCCGTCTTCATTTTCAGCACTGGGCGGTGCGGTTCAACCATGGTGTCGGATGTGCTGAATCGGCACCCGCGAATCTTGAGTCTCTCCGAGTTTTTCAGCTTCATCGGGCTGAGAACGTTCCTTCGCCGGCGCGTCAGCGGCCCTTATATGTGGCGCCTCTACAGCCGGCAACAATACCGCACCCGCTTCATGCTGCAAGGGCGCTACGAGGAGTTGCTGTACCCCGTTGACGCGCCGGACGCCCGCTTCTCACAGGCTGATGTGCCGCCCATTCTCTGCGCCACCCTCCCGCACCTTACTGAGCGATACGAAGCGCTGTTCGACGAACTGGGGCCGGTGGTCCGGGGGCAATCCAGGCAGTCTCCCGCAGACCATTTTCGGCGGCATTTCGAGTGGTTGGGCGAGCGCTTCAACCGGCGCGTCTGGGCCGAACGCTCAGGGGGCTCCCTGCTTTTCGCCTCCAGGCTGTTGCGCCAGTTTCCCGAGGCGCGGGTGATCCACGTGTATCGGGACGGACGAGAGACCGCCCTCTCAATGAGCAATCACTACCTGTTTCGCATGATTGTGGCGACCATGCGGGCGTTTCCGACTGTAGGAATCGACATGATGGAGTTAATGGCCAGGGGGAAACACTGGGATCGCATCAGTCCCTGGCTGGAACCGTTTGTGAGCGCCTTTTTCCGCCCCGAGTGGTTGCCCCACGACAAGCTGACCCTCACAGACTTTGCGACATTCTGGAGTGGAATGATAGAAAGGGGGCAAAGAGTTTTCAGCCGGTTGCCGCCTGAACGCTTGTTGAATCTCCGGTTTGAGGACGTGCAAGCAAACCCGGAGGAGCAACTTCGGCGCCTGATTGGATTCATCTCCCCCCAACTTGAGGATGAAGCATGGTTGCGCGAGGCTTCCGCCATTCCGCGCCAAACGTCGTCGCGGTTTGCAAAACTCGAGCCCGCGCAACAGGACGCCGTCGCCCGGGCCTGTCGTCCGGGCCTTGAACTGCTTGGCTATCCCCTGTAAACCGGTTATCATTATTTCTGACGCGTGCATTCTCAAGGAAACCCTGAGGTGGCGGGGCTTCCTTGAGACAAAAAGTCGATTTTATATTGATACCGGTTGGTTCCCGCCCTTGATGTTGGATGCAATTTGTGAGTGAGCTGAGATGTTAAACAGAATAAGAGGTTTCTTCTCCAACGATTTGTCCATTGATCTGGGCACGGCGAATACCCTGATTTGTATTCGGGGTAAAGGCATAGTATTAAACGAACCGTCAGTAGTCGCCGTCGGGAAAACCGAGGATGGCGCGGCCAACTTGAAGAAAATACGCGCGGTCGGCAACAAGGCCAAACAAATGATTGGCCGAACACCCGGGCATATCACTGCCATAAGACCATTAAAAGACGGTGTCATCGCCGACTTCATGATCACCGAAAAGATGTTGCAGTATTTTATTCATTCAGTACACGGCGAGACCTTTTTCAGGCCCAGCCCCAGGGTATTGATTTGTGTGCCATCCGGTTCGACCCAGGTAGAGCGGCGAGCGATTCGCGAATCGGCCATGGGCGCCGGCGCCCGGAAGGTATATTTAATAGAGGAACCCATGGCTGCGGCTATCGGCGCGGATATGCCGGTGAGTGAAGCGCGGGGTTCAATGATACTCGACATAGGCGGCGGGACGACTGAAGTGGCCGTTATATCCTTGAACGGGATCGTTTACTCCGAGTCAGTGAGAATCGGCGGTGACCGGTGTGACGAAGCGATAATCAGTTACGTAAGGCGGAATTATGGCACCTTGATCGGTGACGCTACCGCCGAACAGATAAAGCACCAGATAGGTTGCGCTTTTCCCGCGGATGAAGTCCGTGAAATAGAAGTCAGGGGGCGGAACCTGGCTGAAGGCATACCACGCAGTTTTACCTTGAACAGCAATGAAATACTGGAAGCGCTGCAAGAGCCGTTGACAGGCATTGTGGATGCAGTTAAAAATGCCCTGGAGAAAACGCCACCGGAATTGGGTTCTGATGTAGTCGAGCGGGGCATAGTATTAACGGGCGGCGGCGCCTTGCTGCCGGGCTTGGACCAGTTGTTGATGGAAGAAGTGGGAGTATCCGTCATTGTCGCCGATGATCCCCTGACTTGCGTGGTGCGCGGCGGCGGCCGTTACCTGGAAATGACCGAAGATTTCGGCAGTGACGTTCTGGTTTTTGACTAAAAGTCGTTGCGTTGCCGGCGCATTTTCTTCCTTGAGGAAAGCAATTTATTAAAACCTTATTCCTGAAAAGCCTTTCAGCCGACGTCAGGTTGGTTATATTTATATTGGCATCCATAGTTCTGATGACGGTTGATCACAGGCAGGGTCATTTGGAATCGGTGCGGGCTGTCATTTCGACAATTGTTTATCCACTGCAATACATGGTAAGTCTGCCCCTCGATTTATCCCGCAAAATATCAGAATCCCTGGTGACAAGAAAAGCGTTGCTGGAGGAGAATCAAAGATTACGTCAAGAGCGACTGTTATTAAATTCCAGGCTGCAACGATTTTCAATTTTTCAGGAAGAAAACCGGCGCCTCAGGGCCTTGCTCGCCTCCTCGGTCGAGCTGCACGAACGCGTGTTGGTGGCGGAACTGGTCGAGGTTGAATTACAGCCGTTTCGCCAGCAAATAATTATCAATAAAGGCCAAAGAGAAGGGGTTTATGACGGCCAGCCCGTGGTTGATTCGGACGGTATCATGGGCCAGGTAATACACGTCGGCCCATTTTCAAGCACCGTGCTGTTAATCACCGACTCGACTCATTCGATGCCGGTGCAGATAAATCGCAACGGGCTGCGGTCCATCGCAGTTGGCGCCGGTCGGAATGATATTCTGCTGTTGGAGTATCTTTCGGCCAATGCGGATATCAAGGAAGGTGATTTAATTGTCTCATCCGGTCTGGGCCGGCGGTTTCCCAAGGGTTATCCGGTGGGAACAGTATCCGACATATCCCATATTCCGGGAGAGACCTTTTCTAATGTGACCGTATTGCCCAGCGCCAAGTTCGACCAAAGCCAGGAAGTATTATTAGTCTGGCCTCATACCGATAATACGCAGGAAAACAAGGCAGCCGCCGAAGTGGTGATGAATTAATGTTTGTCGCTAAACATAACGCCGGTTGGGTGATCATTCTCAGTTTCATTATTGCCTTGCTGCTGACGGCCATGCCGCTGCCTGAATGGCTGGTTAACTGGTGGCCGGCCTGGGTTGTCATGGTGTTGGTTTATTGGTGCATGGCCCTGCCCCTGCGGATAGGCATCGGCATTGCCTGGTTGCTCGGGTTTCTGCTGGACGTGCAGACCGGGGCGCTGCTGGGTCAAAATGCCCTCGGACTATCCGTTATTGCCTACTTTACGAACCAGAGGCATCGACAAATCAGGGTATTTCCCCTGACACAACAATCCTTGCTCATTTGTTTTTATTTAATCCTGTTTCAGTTCTACACACTGTGGATACGCGGCATGACGGGCGTTCCACCCCAGCATTGGTCATTTTGGGCGCCGGCTGTTACCAGCATGTTATTGTGGCCCTGGTTATTTGTTACCATGCGCGGCATTCGACGCAAGTATCATGTCAGCTGAGCGGGAGCGGGGGAACAGGGGGGCAAAAGACGGAGGACAGAAAACAGAAGACGGATAATGGCGCTGAATATCACGATAAAAGACCTGGATCTGGAAACGCGACTGATCTATCAACGGATATACCTGGCCAGCGCGTTTGTTTTGCTTGTTACGCTGCTGATCGTTACCCGAATTTTTTATTTGCAGGTAACCCAACACGAGCATTTCACAACCTTATCACAGAGCAACCGCATAAAAATTCTGCCCGCGCCGCCAGCCAGGGGTCTTATATTCAGTAGTGACCAGGTTCTCCTGGCTGATAATCGTCCCACGTTCACGCTGGAAGTAGTGCCGGAGCAGGTCGACGAGCTGGATTCCACGATTAAACGGTTAAGCGAGATCATTGCCATTGAACCCGGTGATATTCGTCGTTTCAAGGAACTGCAAAAGAAAAAAAGGCGGTTTGAAGGCATTCCACTCAAGTTCAACCTCAGTGACGAAGAAGTTGCGCTGATTTCAGTTAATCGACATCTTTTCCCGGGAGTGGATGTTGCAACCAGGTTAAATCGTCATTATCCTCTCGGCAGGGATTTGTCACACACAATTGGCTATGTAGGAATGATCGATGAAGCCGAATTCGAGAAACTGAACAAGTCAAACTACAGTGGAATAACCCACATTGGCAAATCAGGCGTTGAGAAAGCCTATGAGTCCCTGCTGCACGGTTACGTCGGTTACCGGCAGGTTGAAGTCAATGCGCAAGGAAGAAAGATCAGGGAAATAGGCAGGAAACCACCCGAACCAGGCAAAAATTTATACCTGACTTTAGACGCATCCTTGCAAACCTTTGTCGCGCAGTCCCTGGAAGGGAAGAGAGGCGCAATCGTCGCCATTGAACCGGCCACCGGCGCGATTTTAGCCTCCGTCAGCTCGCCCGGTTATGACCCCAACCTGTTTGTCAACGGTATCGATAAGGCATCCTATAACGAACTGATTCAGTCCAAAGCCACGCCGTTGTTAAACCGGTTTTTGCGAGGCAAATATCCTCCCGGTTCGACGATCAAACCTTTTTTAGGGCTGGGCGCATTGCAGCATCGGGTACGCGACTCCGTTGACGAGACCTGGTGCCGGGGGTGGTACTCCCTGAAAGGCAGCACGCACCGTTATCGGGACTGGAAAAAAGAAGGCCATGGTCACATGGATCTCCTTAATGCCGTCTCGCAATCCTGTGACGTGTACTTTTACTCACTTGCCCACGACTTGGGCATCGAGGGAATTCACCAGTCATTAACTGATTTCGGCTTCGGCAAACCCACGAACATAGACATAGGCAACGAATCCGCCGGTCTCGTTCCGTCAAAACAATGGAAAAAGGAAAAGTTGGGGCAACCCTGGTATCCGGGTGAGACCTTGATTACAGGAATAGGCCAGGGAGCAGTGCTGGTTACGCCCATCCAGCTGGCGGCCGCAACGGCGGCAATGGCGAACCGGGGCAGGTTGGTGCGGCCCTACCTGTTGTCGGAGGTCAGGGATTCGATTACCGGCCAGCTGATGATCAGGACGACTGTCCGGGAGGACCGGCAGCTTGTGTCCGCCGGGGATGAGCATTGGGATACCATTATTGAATCGATGAGAGAAGTCGTACACGGCAACCGGGGCACGGCGCGCGCTACCGGCGCCGGTTCGGAATATGAATTCGCCGGCAAGACCGGCACTGCACAGGTAATTACAATCGCGCAGGATGAAGAATATAAAGAAGAAGAGGTGCCGGAAGAATTTCGGGACCACGCGTTGTTTATCGCATTTGCCCCGATTGAAAGGCCCGAGATTGCAGTGGCCATCATAGTGGAGAACGGCGGCAGTGGTTCATCAACCGCCGCGCCCATCGCCCGCGCGTTATTTGATCATTACCTGGGAACCCCTGGTCAGGTCAGGGTATCGTCTAATTAAAACAGCGCAACGGGGTTAATGCGAGTGAAAGAAGTCAGCCTGATGGAAAGAATTCATATTGACGTGCCCTTGTTATTCTGGGTGATTGTCTTGAGTGTCGTTGGCCTCCTGGCGTTGTACAGCGCCAATGGCCAGGATATGGACTTAATCCTGCGTCAATCAATTCGCCTGGGGGCGGCGCTGTTGATTATGATCATCATTGCCCAACTGTCGCCCGCCCGGCTGTCCCGCTTTTCCATCTGGATTTACCTGGGTTGCCTCGCGCTGTTGATCATGGTTTTATTTTTCGGCGACGTAGGCAAAGGCGCGCAGAGATGGTTGGATATCAAGGTGTTTCGCTTTCAACCATCAGAGATCATGAAATTAGCCTTGCCGATGGTGATTGCGTGGTATCTCGGTGAGAAAACGCTGCCACCGGCTATCGGCCGCGTCTTTGTTGCGTTAATTTTCATTTTGATACCCGTGCTGCTCATAGTGAAACAGCCTGATCTTGGCACCGCGCTGCTGGTGGCCGTCGCCGGTTTTTCAATCCTGTTCATTGCCGGCATCAGCTGGAAATTGTTAGCCGGCTTTTTTTTGACTGCTTCATTATCGGCGCCGGCGCTCTGGTACCTGCTGCATGAGTATCAAAAAAAGCGGATATTAACGCTTTTGAACCCCGAGCAGGACCCCCTTGGCGCGGGTTATCATATCATCCAATCCAAAATAGCGATTGGCTCAGGGGGGATTTACGGCAAGGGCTGGTTAAACGGAACTCAATCTCACCTGGAGTTTTTGCCCGAGCGATCCACGGATTTTATTTTCGCCGTTTTTTGCGAGGAGTTCGGCCTGATGGGCGTATTGGTCCTGGTTTGCATCTATTTGTTCATCATCGCCAGGGGCTTGTATATCGCGATGCACGCGCAACAACTTTACGGAAAGCTGTTGGGCGCGGGAATCATCCTGACCTTTTCCGTCTATATATTTGTCAATATGGGAATGGTATCAGGCCAATTACCCGTTGTAGGCGTTCCCTTGCCGTTAATCAGTCACGGGGGCACGTCAATGCTGACTATCATGGCCGGGTTCGGAATCCTGATGTCCATACATACACACAGGAGGCTGCTCTGACCGGTGTATCCCGCCAATTCGCCTGTCGTCAACGGAAAATTATTTATTGTCGATGAGTTGCCAAGTCTTTGTTACTTTGTCATCATGTCAAACCGCGCCGGATGCGCCCTCGCTGAGCTTTTTATGAACTTGACTTACCTTCAACATCGCCGTCCATGGCGCTACTTCAATGGCTTTGACAAGCCCTGGCCACAACCCCTATGAAATATAAAATAGCGATTGTTTGTTTCATTTTATCGGGCCTGTCCCTCCCCCCGGTCAATGCAGACCTGCTGCTGCGCGAAGACGTCACCCGGTTTATTCAAAACATGGTCGCCAGGCATGATTATGATGCGGATGAGCTAAATGAGGTTTTCAATAAAGCGCGGATTTCAGAAAAAATAATTTCCGCAATTTCAAAACCCGCCGAGACCTTGCCGTGGTACAAGTACAAATCGATATTCATCAAGCCCGACCGCATCCGGCAAGGCGTTGAATTCTGGCGTCAGAATAAAGAACAACTCGAGCGCGCCGAAAAACAGTACGGCGTTCCGGTGGAAATCATGGTTGCCATCATCGGGGTTGAGACAAAATATGGACGCATCACGGGCAGTTATAAAGTCATAGATTCACTTTCAACCCTTGCGTTCGACTACCCGAAACGCAGCAAGTTTTTTACCAGTGAGTTGGAGCATTATTTATTGCTTACCCGGGAACAATCCCTGGACCCCCATTCGTTAAAAGGCTCTTATGCCGGGGCAATGGGCATCCCGCAATTCATCTCCAGCAGCTATCGCGCTTATGCCGTCGATTTCGATGAAGACGGCCTGGTTGATATTTGGCAAAACCCAACTGATGCCATCGGCAGCGTGGGTAATTATTTCAAGCAGCACGGCTGGCGGGAAGGCGATGAAACTGCCTTCCCCGCAATCGCCGCCAACCAGGATTTATCAGCCTTTCTCACCGATGGCCTCAAACCCGTGCTGACCATCTCGGATTTATCTGAAAACGGCATCACGCCGCAAAAAACGGTCGATGGTTCAGAAAAAGTAAAAATTTTGCAGCTTGAAAATGAGGATGGCCATGAATACTGGCTGGCGTTGCATAATTTTTACGTTATTACGCGGTATAATCACAGCGCGCTTTATGCCATGGCGGTTTATCAACTGGCCGACGAAATAAAGAAAAGTATGAAGTTTGAAGACGAGTGAATTGGTGAGGTATGCAGGGCAGGGGCAGGTTCAATAGAGGGGTATTGCAATACGAGCGGCTTTTGCCGGTTTTGCTGTTTTTGGTGATACCGGCCTGTTCCTTCCTGTCTGATAAGGACCAGGCGCCCAGGCGAGGGAAGGTGGACGCGTCAGGAATACCGGACGCCGTCCCAAAGGTTGAGCCGAAAAGCAAGTATGGAAACATGGCGTTTTACGAGGTGTTTGGAAAAAGGTATCACGTGCTGGACAGCAGTAAAGGCTTCAAGCAAAAAGGCATTGCGTCATGGTACGGCAAAAAATTTCACGGAAAAAAGACCTCAAGCGGCGAGATCTATGACATGTATGCCATGACCGCGGCGCACAAAACGCTGCCGCTGCCCACGTACCTGGAAGTGAAAAACCTGAAAAACGGCAGGAAAATAGTTGTCCGGGTAAATGATCGCGGCCCGTTTCACGAAAACCGGATAGTCGATTTGTCTCATACGGCCGCCACTAAACTGGGCATCATTGAAAAAGGCACGGGCCTGGTGGAAATACGCGCGATTAACCCGGGAGCTTATTCCCGGGGCGGCGCGCCCGTTTATACAAGCTCAAGGGCATCGAAAAGCAAGCCCCCCGACTTCTACATCCAGGTCGGCGCCTTTTCAGATTCTGCCAATGCGAAAAAACTGAAAAATAAATTGGCCCCGTTAAAACAACGGGTTCGAATATCGAAGACTAAAGTGAGTGGAAAGACCGTTTTTCGCGTTCAAATAGGCCCGTTGAATAATATCGACGTTGCCGATGACATTGTCAGCCGGTTAACGCAGTTAGGCGTATATGAGCACCGTATTGCCCTCCAATGAAGCGCCCGCCGACCGCAAAAATCCGGCGCGATCATCGCCCTCAACCAGGGCTATGACTATGCTCATCGTCGCCGGCGTCCGCCGACCGCGAAAATCCGGCGCGACCAGCGCGGCCATCGGCAAGATATGCGGGTTAATATTATTTTCAGGGATTTTCCTGAGTGCCGCCGCCGTTGCCGAAACGATTGTGCCTGTTGCGCCGCAGGCCAACGCCGCCGTTCCCGCAACGATTGTGCCTGTTGCGCCGAAGATCAACGCTGTTTCATACCTGGTTATGGATCCAACGAGCGGCGCTTACCTGGTGGAGGAGAATATTGAACTGAAGGTGGAGCCTGCCAGCCTGACCAAGATGATGACCGCTTACGTCGTCGCAAGCCAGCTCGCTGACGGGCATATTTCCATGGCGGACAAGGTGGTTGTCAGCGAGAAAGCCTGGCGCATGACGGGTTCACGCACGTTCATCGAGGTGGGCAAGGAGGTCAGCGTTGAAGACTTGTTGAAAGGGGTGATTATTCAGTCCGGCAATGATGCGAGCGTTGCCCTGGCTGAATATGTATCCGGCAGTGAAGCCGAGTTTGCCGGGATCATGAATCGATACGCCGACAGGCTGGGCATGAAAGACACGCATTTCGTCAACAGCTCAGGCTTGCCCGATGAGGAGCACTATACGACAGCCAGGGATTTATCGATCCTGGCGAAACATTTAATCAAGGATTATCCCGCTGTTTACGCGCTGCATTCCATAAAGGAATTTACCTACAATGACATCAAACAGTCTAATCGAAACAGCATGTTGTGGCGGGATGAGAGCGTGGACGGAATTAAAACCGGCTATACCAAAAGCGCTGGCTATTGCCTGGTGGTTTCCGCGGAGCGAAACGGGATGCGGCTTATCTCCGTGGTCATGGGGGCTGACAGCGTACGGGCCAGGACCAGCGCGACAAATGCCCTGCTGAATTACTCCTATCGTTTTTTTGAAACAAGAACGCTTTATTCCGCCGGTGAAACCATAACTACCGGTAAAGTATGGAAAGGGGACCGGGACAGCCTCAGCCTCGTTATGGAAAATGACCTCCTGCTCACGCTCCCCAGGGGGCAATACAAGCGACTTCAACCAAGTATAGAGTTGGATGGAAAACTGGTTGCGCCCATAGCAAAAGCGCAGGAAGCGGGCCACTTGAAATTATTGCTGGATGATAAAGTGATCGCCTCCAGGCCCCTGGTGGCGCTCGAAGCCGTGCCGGAGGGAGGTTTCCTGAAAAGGCTCAGGGATGGGATCAAAATGTCCTTCGACGAGTAGCCGCCGCCCGTCACGCGCTGGAAAATCAACAGGGTGTCGATAGTATACTTGAATGGGGATTTCATCCCCCTGGAAGAAGCGAAAATATCGGTACTGGACCGGGGATTTACCTTCGGCGACGGGGTATACGAAATGATTCCGGTTTTTTCCGGAAAGGTTTTCAGGTTGCCCGAACACGTAAAAAGACTGCAAGCCAGCCTGGCGGCGATTTCATTATCACTGGATTATGACAATGAAAAATGGCATTCACTGGTCAATGAATTGTCAGGTCTGAATAATATCAAAGAGGATTCTGCCGTTTACATCCAGGTAACCAGGGGCACGGGCGAGCGGAATCATCTATACCAGGCGGATTTTACGCCAACCGTTTTTATCATGTTCAGGCCCCTGCCGGCAACGAACTTTGCCGCCGGCGTCAGCGCGGTATTGCACGAAGATATCAGGTGGAAATACTGCCACATAAAAGCGGTGACGCTCCTTCCCAACGTATTATTAAAACATTACGCGAAGGAAAAAGATGGTTCCCATGAAGCCATTTTAAGCAGGGACGGGTATATCACCGAGGGCGCCGCAAGCAACGTTTTCATGGTCAGGAACAATACCGTCATAACGCCCCCCAAGGACGGCCGGCTGCTGCCCGGCATTACCCGTGACCTGATAGTGGAGTTGCTGCGGGAGTCTGGTTATGAATGCCGGGAAGTTCAAATAACCGAAGCGGAATTATCAGGGGCCGACGAGATATGGATAACCAGCGCCACAGTGGGTATCGCCCCAATAGTTAAAATCGACGGCAAGCAGGTGGGCAACGGCAAACCCGGCCCGGTCTGGCGAGCCGTCAACGGTCTTTATCAAGCGTTCAAAACGCTGCCCGGAGAATAATTTTCATAATGCGAACAGTCCGCCATGCCGGAACGTGAAATATGACGTCATCCCGCTTGCAAAATGTTGACTTGAACCAATCCCTGGCGCAGGATGAATATGAGCGATTGTTGCAGGATCGCCAGGAGGCATTCCTCGAGCTGCGCCTCCGGCTGGGAGGGCAAATCGGCGGTTCGCTGGGCCCGCCTCTATTGATCCTGTTCGAGGGCTGGGACGCCGGGGGCAAGGGGGGGTGCATCAGGCGCCTGGTGGAACCCTTGGACCCGCGTCATTATACGGTCCACCAATACGCCGCCCCCAACGCCCGGGAGAAACGGCACCACTTCCTGTGGCGCTTCTGGCCGGCGATACCCGGTCATGGCGGCATGTGCATCTTTGATCGAAGCTGGTATGGGCGCGTGCTGGTCGAGCGCGTGGAGGGTTTCGCCACAAGACAGCAGTGGCGCCACGCCTACGAGGAGATCCGCCATTGGGAATCGCTTTTGATCCTGGAAGGCATGATATTAGTCAAGTTCTTTCTGCATGTCTCCGACGGAGAACAGAAGCGACGCTTCAAAAACCGGGCAAAACACCCGTTAAAACAATGGAAACTGACCGAGGAGGATTGGCGTAACCGCAGTAAACGCCAGGAGTATGAAGACGCCATCGAGGAGATGCTGGAAGAGACAGATACCGTTATTGCCCCCTGGACGCTGGCGCCGGCAGAGTCCAAGTTGTTTGCCAGGATAAAGGTGCTGGACACCGTGATCGAAAGAGTGGAAGCCGCCCTGAGTTAACCCGGCTATTGCGGCGGTTCGCTTGTCATCACCGGAAAGTTTTTTACCGGGAATAAAACGGCGGTATCTTGGCGTCGTAGTTGATCCAGACCGCCTTGGGCGAGGTGTATTCCTGTAAACATTCGACGCCCATGTCCCTGCCGTAACCGGATTCACCGACACCGCCGAAGGGCGAGCCGGGATGGACTCGTTTATAGCAATTCACCCATACCATGCCGGCCTTGATGCCGTCCGAAAACTTGTGCGCGCGTTGCAGGTTATTGGTCCACAATCCGCTGCCCAGGCCGTAATCAGTGGCATTGGCCAACGCCAGCGCCTCAGCATCGTCCTTGAAGCGAGTGACGGAAACAAACGGGCCGAACACCTCCTGTTGAAAAACGCTGTCGCCGGGTTCGGCTTCGACGATGGTAGGCTCCAGGTAATAACCTTTTTTCAGCGCCCCATCATCCGGTTGTCCGCCACCGGCAAGGATGGCGTTTCCTTCCTTTCTACAGGCGTCGATATAGCTCAATACCCGGTCCAGGTGCATCTTCGACGTCAATGGGCCCATTTCAGTATCGGCGTCCAGGGGGTTGCCCAGCTTGATGGATTTCGCCAGGCCGATGAATTTTTCCAGGAATTGATCGGCGATGGCCTCATGCAATAACAATCGGGACCCCGCAATGCAGGCCTGCCCCTGGTTGTGAAATATCGCAAAGGCGCCGCCACCGATTGCCGCGGGCAGGTTGGCGTCTTCAAATACGATGTTGGGGCCTTTGCCGCCCATCTCCAGTGAAACGCGCTTCAGGTTGCCCGCGGACGCCGCGACGATCTTGCGTCCCGTCGCCGTAGAGCCGGTGAAGGCGATCTTGTCGATGCCGGGATGCTCGGCAATATGCTGGCCGGCCACGTGGCCATAGCCGGGGACGATGTTGACCACGCCCGGCGGGAAACCCACTTCGTTCATCAGGTCAACCAGCCGCAACGTGGACAGGGGCGTGAGTTCCGACGGTTTCATCACCACGGTATTCCCGGCGGCGAGGGCAGGCCCCAACTTCCAGCTGCAAAACATGATGGGAAAGTTCCAGGGAACGATCTGCCCCACGACGCCAACCGGCTGGCGTTTGACGATACTCAAAAAGCCGGGTTCGACCGGGACTTGCCGGCCGTCTATCTTGTCGGCAATGCCGCCGAAGTAACGGAAGTTGAGCAAGGTGCGCGGGAGGTCCAGCCGGCGCGTGTCTTTCAGGGGATGGCCGGTATCCAGGCTTTCCAGTTCGGCAAACTCATCAAAACGCTCTTCCAGTTTATCCGCCAGTTTCATAATCAGCCGGCCGCGTTCCGATGCGAACATGTTGCTCCAGTCATGGAACGCAGCCCGGGCCGCGGCGACTGCCTTGTCCACGTCCGCCGGTTTGGCCGCGGCAATATTGGTAATCTTGCCGCCGTCATGGGGGTTGATGACTTCAATGACGCCGCCGTCTTCGGCATCGACAAATTCACCATTGATGAATAATTGATTACGGATATTTTCAGGTTGAAGAGCGCGGACTTTATCAAGCATGTCTGGTTCCTTTTATATAAATATAATCAACAGGTTAGAGTGGCTTTTCGGGTTGCTCACGGACGCCTGGACATTATATGCCAATCCTGCGCCTGAGTCCGCAGACCGCCCGCGAAAAATTTCTTTCCCCCTGGTTGGGTCTGTTTCCTTGACTACCCTTGCCGATGTCATCCCCGACGGACTTGTACATAGCGCCCGCCGACTGGCTTTGAAAGGCGAATCCATGTAACGAAAAAAACAGGTGTTTATTGCCTCATCGTGAACACCCGAGGTAAAAATACGAACGCGCCGGCGTTGTGTAATCAGTGTTTATTTTTCACCGGGACACGCTATAATTATCAATGAATAGTCTTTCAAATTTTGACACAAATGGGCGCTTTGGTAATATGGGGATTACGTAAGTCGCGTTTGGTGTTTGTCTCAGCGAAACACCTTGCCGTCGTCGCGACTCGCCCATCGAATAAATTGAGCAGTTCAGGGTATGAAGCGGTGGATTCTCTGCCCCCCCCCCCCCCCGCCCGCCGCGCAGACCCCGAACCCGTCGATTTCCACTACTCACCGAGCGTGTCGGAGGGCGACAGCGGCACGACAACCCTGGCATTGACATGAAACGGTGGATCGCCTGCAGGCGCCACTGTCTTGTCTCCTTGCTGCTCCTCGCCTTCGCTGCCGCGCCTGATGCCGCCGCGCAGACCTCGAATCCGTCGATTTCCATCGACTCGCCGAGCGTGACCGAGGGCGACAGCGGCACGGCCACCCTGACGTTCACGGTGACCTTGAGCGCGGCAAGCGGCCAGCAGGTGACGGTAGACTACGCTGACGCCGCGACCGGCACAGCCACGTCCGGGACCGACTACACGGCCATCACCGGCGGGACGCTGACCTTCGCGGCGGGGACGACCAGCCAGACCTTCGACGTAGCGGTGACCGGCGATACGCTGGACGAGGCGAACGAGACGGTGATCGTGACGTTGAGCGACGCGACGAACGCGACGATCGCGACGGCGAACGGCACGGGGACGATCACGGACGACGATGCGACGCCGACGCTGACGATCAACTTGCCGACCGTGACGGAGGGTGACAGCGGCACGACCAACCTGACGTTCACGGTGAGGTTGAGCGCGGCGAGCGGCCGGCAGGTGACGGTGGACTACGCGGACGCCGGGACCGGCACCGCCACGTCGGGAACGGACTACACGGCCATCACCGCCGGCACGCTGACCTTCACGGCGGGGACGACCAGCCAGACCTTCAGCATATCGGTGACGGGCGATACGACCGATGAGGCGAACGAGGGGGTGATCGTGACGTGGAGCAACGCGACGAACGCGACGATCGTGACGAACACCGGGGACACCGTCAATAGCCTGATGCGTACGGGGAGGATCAGGGACGACGATGACGCGCCGACGCTGTCGATCAACTCGCCGAGCGTGACGGAGGGTAACAGCGGTTCGAAGAACCTGACGTTCACGGTAACCTTGAGCGCGGCGAGCGGCCAGGAAGTGACGGTAGATTACGCCGACGCCACGACCGGCACCGCCACGTCGGGGACGGACTACACGGCGATCACCGGCGGAACGCTGACCTTCCCGGTGGGGACGACCAGCCAGACCTTCGACGTGTCGGTGACGGGCGACACGGACATCGAGGCGAATGAGACGGTCGTGGTGACCCTGAGCGGCGCGACGAACGCGACCATCGCGACGGCGACCGGCACGGGGACGATCACCGATGACGACTCGCCCTCGATCACCTTGACGGTGGATGACAGCAGCGTGGCCGAGGGCGACGGGGCCACCACGATCACGGTGACCGCCACGGTGGACGGCGCGACCCGGTTCGGCGCGGCCACGACGGTGACGGTGAGCGTAGCGGGCAGCGGCGCGACGGGCGCGGTGGACTTCGCGGCGGTGACGGACTTCGACATTACGATTGCGGCAGGGGCGGCGAGCGACACCGGGAGCTTCACGCTGACGCCGACGAACGATGCGGTGGACGAGACCGATGAAACTATCACGGTGAGTGGCGCGTCGGGCAGCCTGACGGTGAATTCGGCCACGATCACGTTGACGGACGATGACACCGCGGGCGTGACCTTCAGCCCCGCCACCCTGACCCTGACCGAGGAAGGCGCCAGCCAGAAGTTCACCATGACGCTGGACTCCGAGCCCACCGGGCTGGTGTATGTCAGATTCCACCCGGACCCCGGGATCTCGGTGGTGGGCGCCGTGGCGCCCGCTACGTACTACTGGGGGAGCCTCGACTCGTCGAACTGGGACACGGGGATCACAACGAGGGAGTTAACCGTCGCGGCCCTTGCGGACAGCAACATGCAGGACGAGACCAGGTACGTCAAATATTCGATGTCCGGCTACGGTTCCTTCGACGCGCCGTTCAGTAACCCCAGGAATGGGTTGAAGGTGACGGTCGAAGACAACGACAAGCCGGTCGTGTCGCTGTCACTGTCGCCGGCGTCGGTCTCGGAGAACGCGGGCGTCTCTACGGTGACGGCGACGCTGGACCGGGCTGTGACCGCAGCCACCACGATCACGGTGTCGGCGGCGGCGGGGACGGGCGCGGACTCTTCCGACTTCACCCTGAGCGCGGCGACGACGCTGACGATCGCGGCGGGCGAGACGACGAGTACCGGCACGGTGACGGTCACCGCCGTGAATAATGCCCTCGACGAACCGGACAAGCGCGTCACCGTGTCCGGCACGGTATCACACAACGGCGTGACGCGGCCCTCCGACAAGACGCTGACGATCGCCGACGACGATCCCGCGCCGACGCTGTCGATCGACTCGCCGAGCGTGACGGAGGGTGACAGCGGCTCGAAGAACCTGACGTTCACGGTGACCTTGAGCGCGGCCAGCGGCAGGGCGGTGACGGTGGACTGGGATCGGGCGGCGGGCGGCGGCACGGCCACGTCCGGGACCGACTATGCGGCGATCACCGGCGGGACGCTGACCTTCCCGGCGGGGACGACCAGCCAGACCTTCGACGTATCGGTGACGGGCGACACGGACGACGAGTCGAACGAGACCGTCGTGGTCTTCATCAGCAGCGCGGCGAACGCGACGATCGCGACGCGTACCGGCACGGGGACGATCATCGACGACGACGGCGCGCCAGCGCTGTCGATCAACTCGCCAAGCGTGACGGAGGGCGACAGCGGCTCGAAGAACCTGACGTTCACGGTGACCCTGAGTCCGGCGAGCAGCCAGTCGGTGACGGTGGCCTACGCCGACGCCGAGACCGGCACGGCCACGTCCGGTACCGACTACACGGCGATCGCGGGCGGCACGCTGACCTTCGCGGCAGGGACGACCAGCCAGACCTTCGACGTCGCGGTGACGGGCGACACGATCGACGAGTCGAATGAGACCGTCGTGGTGACCCTGAGCGGCGCGACCAACGCGACGATCGCTACCGCGACCGGCACGGGGATGATCACGGACAACGACACCACGCCGACGCTGTCGATCAACTCGCCGACCGTGACCGAGGGCGACAGCGGCTCGAAGAACCTGACGTTCACGGTAACCTTGAGCGCGGCGAGCAGCCAGCAAGTGACGGTGGCCTACGCCGACGCCGCGACCGGCACGGCCACGTCGGGGACGGACTACACGGCGATCCGCCCCGGCCGGCTGACCTTCGCGGCGGGGGAAACCAGCAAGACCTTCGACGTGTCGGTGACGGGCGACACGACCGCCGAGTCGAATGAGACCATCGTGCTGCTCCTTGGCCGCCCGACGAACGCGGTCATATCAAGTACGGCGGAGCGCGGCACGGGGACGATCACGGACAACGACGCGACGCCGACCGCGATCACGTTGACGGTGGATGATAACAATGTGGCCGAGAGCGACGGCGCGCCCACGATCACGGTGACCGCCACGGTGGACGGCGCGACGCAGTTCGCCGCGGCCACGACGGTGACCGTGAGCGTGGCGGGCAGTGGCGCGGTGGGGGCGGTGGACTTCGCGGCGGTGTCGGACTTCGACATTGAGATCCCGGCGGGGGCGGCGAGCCAGACCGGAACGTTCACGCTGACGCTGACGGACGATGCGGTGGACGAGGTTGACGAGACGATCACGGTGAGTGGCGTCTCAGGCAGCCTGACGGTGAATCCGGCCACGATCAACCTGACGGACAACGACGCCACGCCGACGCTGTCGATCAACTCGCTGAGCGTGACGGAAGGCGACAGCGGTTCGAAGGACCTGACGTTCACGGTGACCTTGAGCGCGACAAGCAGCCGGCAGGTGACGGTGGACTGGGTCGACGACGACACCGGCGCGGCCACGCCCGGGACGGACTACACGGCGCTCACCGGCGGTACGCTGACCTTCCCGGCGGGGACGACCAGCCAGACCATCGACGTGACGGTGACCGGCGACGTCCTGGACGAGTTGAACGAGACCATCGTGGTGACCCTGAGCGGCGCGACGAACGCGACGATCTCGACGGCGACCGGCACGGTGACGATCATCGACAACGATGGGGCGCCGACGCTGTCGATCGACTCGCCAAGCGTGACGGAGGGTGACAGCGGCTCGAAGAACCTGACGTTCACGGTGAGCTTGAGCGCGGCGAGCGGCCGGCAGGTGACGGTGGCCTACGCCGACGCCGGGACCGGCACGGCAACCGGCACGGGGACGGACTACACGGCGTTCACCGCCGGCGTTCTGACCTTCCCGGCGGGGACGACCAGCCGGACCTTCAACGTGGCGGTGAGGGGGGACACCACCGACGAGTTGGACGAGACGGTGGTGGTGACCCTGAGAAACCCAACGAACGCGATGATCGCAACGAGAACCGGCACGGGGACGATCACGGACAACGACGACCCGCCGACGCTGTCGATCGACTCGCCGAGCGTGACGGAGGGTGACCGCGGCGCGAAGAACCTGACGTTCACGGTGAGTTTGAGCGTGGCGAGCGGCCTGCAGGTGACCGTGAACTGGGCAGAAGGGACGGGCGGCACGGCTACGTCCGGAACGGACTACACGGCGATCACCGGCGGCGCGCTGACCTTTGCGGTGGGGACGACCAGCCAGATCTTCAACGTATCGGTGACGGGCGATGTCCTGGACGAGTCGGACGAGACAGTGATCGCGACGCTCAGCGGCGCGACGAACGCGACGATCGCGACGGGTACCGGCACGGGGACGATCACCGACAACGACGCGCTGCCGACGCTGTCGATCAACTCACCGAGCGTGATGGAGGGGAACAGTGGTTCGAAGAACCTGACGTTCACGGTGACTCTGAGCGCGACCAGCGGCCGGCAAGTGACGGTGGCCTGGGCCGACGCCGGGACCGGCACGGCCACGTCGGGGACGGACTACACGGCCATCACCGGCGGCACACTGACCTTCGCGGCGGGGACCACCAGCCAGACCTTCAACGTGTCGGTGACGGGCGACACGACCGCCGAGTCGAACGAGACGGTGGTGGTGGCCCTGAGCGGCGCGACGAACGCGACGCTCGCGACGGCCACTGGAACGGGGACGATCGCCGGCGACGACACCGCGGGCGTGACCTACAGTCCCACTGCCCTGACTGTGACCGAGCAAGGCCCCAGCAAGTCGTTCACCGTGGTGCTGAACGCCCAGCCCCCCGGGACAGTTTGGATCGGCTTCACCCCCGAATCCGGGATTCTGGTGGGCGGTGATACTACCCCCCCATACAACATATCGTTCGGACCGAGGAGCTGGAACACACCGAAGACGGTGAGCGTCCGCGCCTTCGCTGACAGCGACATCCGGGACGAGACCAAAGCCATCAAAGTTGTGGTGGCCCAATACCCGGGCGCGAACGTGCCAGGCAGCGCCAATCAGACGGCGGTCACCGTCACGGTGATCGACGACGACAAGCCGGCCGTGTCGCTGTCGCTGTCGCCGTCGTCCGCCTCGGAGAACGGCGGGGTGGCCACGGTGACGGCGACGCTGGACGAGGCTGTGAGCGTGGCCACTACGATCACGGTGGCGGCGACGGCGGGGACGGGCGCGGACGCTTCCGACTTCACCCTGAGCGCGGCGAACACGCTGACGATCGCGGCGGGCGAGACGACGAGTACCGGCACGGTGACGGTCACCGCCGTGAACAACGCCCTCGACGAACCGGACAAGAGTGTCACTGTGTCCGGCACGGTATCGCACAACGGCGTGATGGCGCCCGCCGACCAGACGCTGACGATCACCGACGACGATCCGCCGCCGACACTCTCCATCGACTCGCCGAGCGTGACGGAAGGCGATAGCGGCTCGAAGAACCTGACGTTCACGGCGACGTTGAGTCCGGCGAGCGGCCGGCAGGTGACGGTGAACTGGGCGATGGACGCCGGCGGCACGGCCACGTCGGGGACGGATTACACGCCGATCACCGGCGGCGCCTTGACCTTCGCGGCGGGGACGACCAGCCAGACCTTCAACGTGTCGGTGACGGGCGACACGCGGGACGAAGCGAACGAGACGGTGGTGGTGTCCCTGGGCAACCCGACGAACGCGACTGTATCAAGTACGGCGGGTACCGGCACGGGGACGATCACCGACGACGACGCGATGCCATCGCTGTCCATCAACTCGCCGAGCGTGACGGAGGGCGACGTCGGCCCGAGGAACCTGACGTTCACGGTGAGTTTGAGCGCGGCGAGCGGGCGACAGGTGACGGTGGATTGGGCAGGGGGGAGGGGCACAGCCACGTCGGGGACGGACTACGCGGCGATCACCGGCGGCACGCTGACCTTCGCAGCGGGGGCGACCACCCAGACTTTCAACGTGTCAGTCACGGGCGACACGCTGGACGAGTCGAACGAGACCGTCCCGGTGTTGCTGAGCAACCCGACGAACGCAACGATCTCGAGGGGGACCGGGACGGGGGAGATCATAGACGACGACACCGCGGGCGTGGCGAAGATACCGAGCTTCGGTTCGTTGGCGGGCCCCGCGTTGCGTTACCAGGTCCACCGGTCGAACATTTCGTTCTCCCTGCCCGCTGCCACTGGCGGCGTCGGCGCGTTGACCTACGCGCTGGCCGCAACGCCGGCCCTGCCCGCAGGGCTGAATTACGCGGCCCCCACCGCGGGCGCGGCCCACGGCGGGATCATCTCTGGTTTGCCACGACGGGTCGCGCCCCGCCGCACTTACACGCTGACCGCGACGGACGCGGGCGGCAACGCCGCGGAGCTCGCCTTCACCGTCATCGTGAGCGCCGCGCCAGGGGTGACGCTGGCGGTGGCCAACGGATCCATCCCGGAACTCGGCGGCTTCACGACGGTCACGGCGACGCTGTCGCATCCGTCGAGCGCGGCGACGACGATCACGGTGACCCCCGTCGCGGGGGCCTACACCGTGGGGTCGGACGCGACCATCGTCATTCCGGCGGGGGACAGGACAAACGCGGCGGACACGGCGTCGATTACCGCCGTGGACGACGCCATCGACAACCTGGGCAACCGCGCGGTGACGGTGAGGGGCTTGGCGTCCAACGCGCATGGCGTGATGGCCGTGACCGGCGCGCCGCTGACGCTGACCGACAACGAGGCGACCCCCACGGTGACCCTGTTCACGAATCCGGAGTACGTCTCGGAGGGCGGCGCGGCAGCGGTGACAGCGAGGCTGAACCATGCCTCGAGCGAGGCGGTAACGCTCACGGTGTCGGCCGCGGCGAGTGTGAACACGGCGGCCGGGGACTTCACGCTGTCGAGCGCGCGGACGTTGACGATACCGGCAGGGTCGAGGTATAGCGCGGGCGTCGTGACGATCGCGACGCGGCGCGTCACGACGGATTCGCTGATCAGGGGAGTCGATATCGAGGCGACGGTGTCCGGCGCCAGCGGGGTGGCGAACCCGACGGGTATCACGCTGCCGGTCCTCGACAACGACGGCGCGTCGACGGTGACGCTGTCGCTGTCGGACTCGTCCATCCCCGAGAACGGCGGCACGACGACGGTGTCGGCGACGCTGAACCGGGCGTCGAGCGTGAACACCACGATCACGATCACGGGTTCGGGCTACTACACGGCGGGCTCGGACGCGACCATCGTCATTCCGGCGGGGCAGACGCAAAACAGCGGCGATACAGCGACCGTCGTGGCGGTGGACAACGACACGGACTCCCCAAACCGTTCGGTACAGGTGACGGCGCAGGCGCTGTACGACGCCAGCATTGAGGAGTTCAACACGATCGTAGGATTGGTAAGCAATCGCTGGAAAGGCAGGGTAAGGCTGCCCACCAGTCTGGTCACCGGAAACATCGTGTACGGCCTCGACGTAAACGGGGCCACCTTGATCCTGGAGGACGACGACGCGACTCCGCGGTTGGCGCTTACGGCCGCGGACTCGTCGATCTCGGAGAACAACGGAAGGACGGCGATCAGGGCAACGCTGAACCGCCCATCGAGCGCCGCGACGACGGTTTCGATGTCAGTGTTCGGGCCGTCGACGACCGCGTCGGCGGGCGACTACACGCTTCCCGCCGACACTATGCTGACGATAGCGGCCGGGAGGACGACGAGCGCCGACGCGGTAACGGTCGTAGCGACGGACAACGCCGTGGACCAGCCGGACCGACGGTTGGTGCTGCAGGCCGTGAATCCACAGAACAGCCAGGGCCTCGGACAGTTTTCGGGGGTGCCACTAGCGATCACCGACGACGACGACGCGCCGACAGTGCGGCTGGCGTTGGCGGACTCGTCCATCTCCGAGAACGGCGGCACGACGACGGTGACCGCCGCTCTCTCCCACCCGTCGAGCCAGGCGACGACGATCACGGTGGCGGGTGTCTCCGGTTTCTATACCGTGGGCGCCGATACAACGATCGTGATCCCGGCGGGGAGCATGACGAACGCCACGGACACCGTGTCGATTACCGCCGTGGACAACGCCATCGACGAACTCGTCAACCGGCGGACCACCGTGACGGGTTCGGCCTCCAACACCCAGGGTGTGGGCAGCGTGACGGGCGCAGCGCTGGCGCTGATCGACGACGACGTGTCGCTGTCGATCGACTCGCCGAGCGTAACGGAGGGTGACAGCGGCACGACGAACCTGACGTTCACGGTGACCCTGAGCGCCGCGAGCAGCCGGCAGGTGACGGTGGCCTACGCCGACGCCGGGACCGGCACGGCCACGTCCGGCGCCGACTACACGGCGTTCACCGCCGGCACGCTGACCTTCGCGGCGGGGGATACCAGCCGGACCTTCAACGTAGCGGTGACCGGCGACGTCCTGGCCGAGTCGAACGAGACGGTGGTGGTGACCCTGAGCAGCCCGACGAACGCGGCGATCGCGACGGGTACCGGCACGGGGACGATCACCGACGACGACGCAACGCCGACGCTGTCGATTAGTTCGCCGAGCGTGACCGAGGGGGACAGCGGCTCAACGAACCTGACGTTCACGGTAACGTTGAACGCGGCAAGCGGGAAACAGGTCACGGTGCAGTACGCGGACGCGGGCACGGGGACGGCCAATTCGGGGACCGACTACACGGGGATTGCGGGCGGCACACTGACCTTCGCGACGGGAACGACCAGCCAGACTTTCACCGTGGCGGTGACCGGCGACACGCTGGCCGAGTCGAACGAGACGGTAGTGGTGACCCTGAGCAGCTCGACGAACGCGACGATCGCGACGGCGACCGGCACGGGGACGATCACCGACGACGACAGCGCCCCGACACTGTCGATCGACTCACCGAGCGTGACCGAGGGCGACAGCGGCACGACGAACCTGACATTCACGGTGACCTTGAGCGCGGCGAGCGGCCAGCCGGTGACGGTGGCCTACGCCGACGCCGGGACCGGCACAGCCACATCCGGGACCGACTACACGGCCATCACCGGCGGCACACTGACCTTCGCGACGGGGGCGACCAGCCGGACCTTCGACGTGGCGGTGACCGGCGACGTCATAGACGAGTCGAATGAAACAGTGATTGCGACGTTGAGCGGCGCGACGAATGCGACGATCGCGACGGCGCGCGGGACGGGGACGATCACGGACAACGATGCGACGCCGACTGCGATCACCTTGACGGTGGATGACAACAGTGTGGCCGAGGGCGACGGGGCGACGACGATCACGGTGACGGCGACGGTGGATGGCACGACCCGGTTCGGTTCGGCCACGACGGTGACGGTGAGTGTGGCGGGCAGCGGCACGGCGACGGCGGTGGACTTCGCCGCGGTGACGGACTTCGACATCGAGATCGGGGCGGGCGCGGCGAGCCAGACCGGGACGTTCACGCTGACGCCGACGGTCGATACGACCGACGAGACCGACGAGACGATCACGGTAAGCGGCACGTCGGGCAGCCTGACGGTAAACTCGGCCACGATCACGCTGACGGACGACGACGCCGCCCCGACCGCAATCACACTAACGGTGAACGACAACAGCGTGGCCGAGAGCGACGGGGCGACCACGATCACGGTGACCGCCACAGTGGACGGCACGACCCGGTTCGCCGACACCACGACGGTGACGGTGAGCGTGGCGGGCAGTGGCACGGCGACGGCGGTGGACTTTGCGGCGGTGTCGGACTTCGACATTACGATTGCCGCGGACGCCGCGAGCGGTACCGGAACCTTCACGCTGACGCCAACGGTCGATACGACCGACGAGACCGACGAGACGATCACGGTCAGCGGTACCTCAGGCAGCCTGACGGTGAACGCGGCCACGATCACGCTGACGGATGACGACGCTGCCCCGACCGCAATCACGTTGACAGTGAACGATAACAGCGTGGCCGAGGCCGACGGGGCGACCACGATCACGGTGACCGCGACGGTGAACGGCGCGACGCGGTTCGCCGACACCACGACGGTAACGGTGAGCGTGGCGGGCAGTGGCACGGCGTCGGCGGTGGACTTCGCAGCGGTGTCGGACTTCGACATTGAGATTGCGGCGGGCGCGGCGAGCGCCACCGGAACCTTCACGCTGACGCCGACGGTCGATACGACCGACGAGACTAACGAGACGATCACGGTGAGCGGGACGTCGGGCAGCCTGACGGTGAACGCGGCCACGATCAGCCTGACGGACGACGACGGGCCGACGGTGTCGATCGACTCGCCGAGCGTGACGGAAGGCGACAGCGGCTCGACGAACCTGACGTTCACGGCGACCTTGAGCGCGGCGAGCGTCCAGCCGGTGACGGTAGCCTGGGCGGAGGGGACCGGCGGCACGGCCACGTCCGGGACCGACTATACGGCCATCACCGGCGCCACGCTGACCTTCCCGGCGGGGACGACCAGCCAGACCTTTGACGTAGCGGTGACCGGCGACACGACCGACGAGGCGAACGAGACCGTCGTGGTGACCCTGAGCAACCCGACGAACGCAACCGTCTCAGCGACGGCAGGGACCGGCACGGGGACGATCACGGACGACGACGGGCCGACGCTGTCGATCAACTCAACGAGCGTGACGGAAGGCGACAGTGGCACGACAGACCTGACGTTCACCGTGACCTTGAGCGCAGCGAGCGTCCAGCCGGTGACGGTAGCCTATGCTGACGCCGGGACCGGCACGGCCACGTCGGGGACGGACTACACGGCGATCACCGCCGGGACGCTGACCTTCGCGACGGGGACGACCAGCCAGACCTTCACCGTGGCGGTGACCGGCGACGTCCTGGCCGAGTCGAACGAGACTGTCCTGGTGTCGTTGAGCAGCCCGACGAACGCGACGATCGCGACGGGTACCGGCACGGGGACGATCACGGACAACGACGGCGCGCCGACCGCGATCACCTTGACAGTGAATGACAACAGCGTGGGCGAAGGCGACGGGGCTACGACGATCACGGTGACGGCCACGGTGGACGGCACGACCCGGTTTGCCGACGCCACGACGGTGACGGTGAGTGTGGCGGGCAGTGGCACGGCGACGGCGGTGGACTTCGCGACGGTGGCGAACTTCGACATTGAGATTGCGGCGGGCGCGGCGAGTCAGACCGGAACCTTCACGCTGACGCCGACGGTCGATACGACCGACGAGACCAACGAGACGATCACGGTAAGCGGTACCTCAGGCAGCCTGACGGTGAACTCGGCGACGATCACGCTGACGGACGACGACGGCGCCCCGACCGCAATCACGTTGACAGTGAACGACAACAGCGTGGCCGAGGCCGACGGGGCGACCCTGATCACGGTGACGGCGACGGTGGACGGCACGACCCGGTACGCTACGGCCACGACGGTGACGGTGAGTGTGGCGGGCAGTGGCACGGCGACGGCAGTGGACTTCGCGGCAGTGTCGAACTTCAACATCGAGATTGCCGCGGACGCCGCCAGCGGTACCGGAACCTTCACGCTGACGCCGACGGTCGATACGACCGACGAGACCGACGAGACCATCACAGTGAGCGGCACGTCGGGCAGCCTGACGGTGAACGCAGCCACGATCACGCTGACGGACGACGACGATGCCCCGACGTCGATCACGCTGACGGTGGACGACAACGGCGTGGGCGAGGGCGACGGGGCGACCCTGATCACGGTGACGGCGACGGTGGACGGCACGACCCGGTTCGCCGCCGCCACGACGGTGACGGTAAGCGTGGCGGGTAGCGGCACGGCGACGGCAGTGGACTTCGCGGCGGTATCGAACTTCGACATTACGATTGCCGCGGACGCCGCGAGCGGTACCGGCACCTTCACGCTGACGCCGACGGACGATGTGGCGGACGAGACCGACGAGACCATCACCGTGAGCGGTACCTCAGGCAGCCTGACGGTAAAATCGGCCACGATCAGCCTGACGGACGACGATGGCGCGCCGACGTCGATTACCTTGACAGTGGATGACAACAGCGTGGGCGAGGCCGACGGAGCGACGACGATCACGGTGACCGCGACAGTGAACGGCACGACCCGGTTCGCCGCCACCACGACGGTAACGGTGAGCGTGGCGGGCAGCGGCACGGCGACGGCGGTGGACTTCGCAGCGGTGTCGAACTTCGACATTGATATCCCGGCAGGCGCGGTGAGCCAGACCGGAACCTTCACGCTGACGCCGACGGTCGATACGACCGACGAGACCAACGAGACGATCACGGTGAGCGGTACCTCAGGCAGCCTGACGGTAAACTCGGCCACGATCAGCCTGACGGACGACGACGCCGCCCCGACCGCAATCACACTAACGGTGAACGATAACAGCGTGGGCGAGGCCGACGGGGCGACGACGATCACGGTGACCGCCACAGTGGACGGCACGACCCGGTTCGCCGCCGCCACGACGGTACAGGTGAGCGTGGCGGGCAGTGGCACGGCGTCGGCAGTGGACTTTGCGCCGGTGTCGAACTTCGACATCGAGATTGCCGCGGACGCCGCCAGCGGCGCCGAGACGTTCACGCTGACGCCGACGGTCGATACGACCGACGAGATCGATGAGACGATCACGGTAAGCGGCACGTCGGGCAGCCTGACGGTAAACTCGGCGACGATCACGCTGACGGACGACGACGCCGCCCCGACCGCAATCACACTAACGGTGAACGACAACAGCGTGGGCGAGGCTGACGGGGCGACCACGATCACGGTAACGGCGACGGTGGACGGCACGACCCGGTTCGCCGCGGCCACGACGGTGACGGTGAGCGTGGCGGGCAGCGGGACGGCGTCGGCGGTGGACTTCGCGGCGGTGTCGGACTTCGACATTGAGATCCCGGCGGGCGCGGCGAGCCAGACCGGGACGTTCACGCTGACGCCGACGGTCGATACGACCGACGAGACCGACGAGACGATCACGGTCAGCGGTACCTCAGGCAGCCTGACGGTGAACGCGGCGACGATCACGCTGACGGACGACGACGCCGCCCCGACCGCAATCACACTAACGGTAAACGACAACAGCGTGGGCGAGGCCGACGGGGCGACGACGATCACGGTGACGGCGACGGTGGACGGCACGACCCGGTTCGCCGCCACCACGACGGTGACGGTGAGCGTGGCGGGCAGTGGCACGGCGTCGGCGGTGGACTTTGCGGCGGTGTCGGACTTCGACATTGATATCCCGGCAGGCGCGGCGAGCGCCACCGGCACCTTCACGCTGACGCCGACGGTCGATACGACCGACGAGACCAACGAGACGATCACGGTAAGCGGGACGTCGGGCAGCCTGACGGTGAATTCGGCGACAATCACGCTGACGGACGACGACGGGCCGACGCTGTCGCTCGACTCGCCGAGCGTGACGGAAGGCGACAGCGGCTCGACGAACCTGACGTTCACGGCGACCTTGAGCGCGGCGAGCGTCCAGCCGGTGACGGTAGCCTGGGCGGAGGGGACCGGCGGCACGGCCACGTCCGGGACCGACTACACGGCCATCACCGGCGGGACGCTGACCTTCGCGGCGGGTACGACCAGCCAGACCTTTGACGTAGCGGTGACCGGCGACACGACCGACGAGGCGAACGAGACCGTCGTGGTGACCCTGAGCAACCCGACGAACGCAACCATCTCAGCGACGGCAGGGACCGGCACGGGGACGATCACGGACGACGACGGGCCGACGCTGTCAATCAACTCGCCGGACGTGACGGAAGGCGACAGTGGCACAACAGACCTGACGTTCACGGTGACGTTGAACGCGGCGAGCGTCCAGGAGGTGACGGTAGCCTATGCTGACGCCGGGACCGGCACGGCCACGTCGGGGACGGACTACACGGCGATCACCGCCGGCACGCTGACCTTCACGGCGGGGACGACCAGCCAGACCTTCACCGTGGCGGTGACGGGCGACGTCCGGGCCGAGTCGAACGAGACCGTCGTGGTGTCGTTGAGCAGCCCGACAAATGCGACGATCGCGACAGGTACCGGCACGGGGACAATCACCGACAATGATGCCGCCCCGACCGCAATCACACTAACGGTGAACGACAACAGCGTGGCCGAGGCCGACGGGGCGACGACGATCACGGTGACCGCCACAGTGGATGGCACGACCCGGTTCGCCGACGCCACGACGGTGACCGTGAGCGTGGCGGGCAGTGGCACGGCGACGGCGGTGGACTTCGCGGCGGTGACGAACTTCGACATCGAGATCGACGCGGGCGACACAAGCGCCACCGAAACCTTCACGCTGACGCCGACGGACGACGTCGTGGACGAGACCAACGAGACGGTGACAGTGAGTGGTACCTCAGGCAGCCTGACGGTGAATTCGGCCACGATCACGTTGACGGACGACGACGCCGCGCCGACGTCGATCACGCTAACGGTGGACGACAACAGCGTGGGCGAGGCCGACGGGGCGACCCTGATCACGGTGACGGCGACGGTGGACGGCGGGACCCGGTACGCCGCGGCTACGACGGTAACGGTGAGCGTGGCGGGTAGCGGCACGGCGACGGCGGTGGACTTCGCGGCGGTGTCGAACTTCGACATCGAGATCCCGGCAGGCGCGGCGAGCGCCACCGGAACCTTCACGCTGACGCCGACGGTCGATACGACCGACGAGACCAACGAGACGATCACGGTAAGCGGTACCTCAGGCAGCCTGACGGTAAACTCGGCGACGATCAGCCTGACGGACGACGACGGCGCGCCGACGTCGATCACGCTAACGGTGGACGATAACAGTGTGGCCGAGGGCGACGGGGCGACCCTGATCACGGTGACGGCGACGGTGGACGGCGGGACCCGGTACGCCGCGGCCACGACAGTGACGGTGAGCGTGGCGGGCAGTGGCACGGCGTCGGCAGTGGACTTCGCCGCGGTGTCGAACTTCGACATTACGATTGCGGCGGGGGCGGCGAGCGGCACCGGAACCTTCACGCTGACGCCGACGGTCGATACGACGGACGAGACCAACGAGACTATCACGGTAAGCGGGACGTCAGGCAGCCTGACGGTAAACTCGGCGACGATCAGCCTGACGGACGACGATGCCGTGCCGACGTCGATTACCTTGACAGTGAACGATAACAGCGTGGCCGAGGGCGACGGGGCGACGACGATCACGGTGACGGCCACGGTGGACGGCGGGACCCGGTACGCCGCGGCCACGACGGTGACGGTAAGCGTGGCGGGCAGCGGCACGGCGACGGCGGTGGACTTTGCGGCGGTGTCGAACTTCGACATTACGATAGCGGCGGACGCCGCTATCGGCACCGAGACGTTCACGCTGACGCCGACGGTCGATACGACCGACGAGACCAACGAGACGATCACGGTAAGCGGGACGTCGGGCAGCCTGACGGTAAACTCGGCGACGATCAGCCTGACAGACGACGACGGCGCGCCGACGTCGATCACACTGACGGTGGACGACAACAGCGTGGCCGAGGCCGACGGGGCGACCCTGATCACGGTGACGGCGACAGTGGACGGCGGGACGCGGTACGCCGCGGCCACGACGGTGCAGGTGAGCGTAGCGGGCAGTGGCACGGCGACGGCGGTGGACTTTGCGGCGGTGCCGGCCTTCGACATTACGATCCCGGCGGGCGCCGCCAGCAGCACCGGAACCTTCACGCTGACACCGACGGTCGATACAACCGACGAGACCAACGAGACTATCACGGTCAGCGGGACGTCGGGCAGCCTGACGGTAAACTCGGCGACGATCACGCTGACGGACGACGACGCCGCCCCGACCGCAATCACGTTGACAGTGAACGATAACAGCGTGGCCGAGGCCGACGGGGCGACCACGATCACGGTGACCGCCACGGTGAACGGGGCGACGCGGTTTGCCGACACCACGACGGTAACGGTGAGCGTGGCGGGCAGTGGCACGGCGTCGGCGGTGGACTTCGCAGCGGTGTCGAACTTCGACATTACGATTGCGGCGGGGGCGGCGAGCGGCGCCGGAACCTTCACGCTGACGCCGACGGTCGATACGACCGACGAGACTAACGAAACGATCACGGTGAGCGGGACGTCGGGCAGTCTGACGGTGAACGCAGCCACGATCACGCTGACAGACGACGACGGGCCGACGGTGTCGATCGACTCGCCGAGCGTGACGGAAGGCGACAGCGGCTCGACGAACCTGACGTTCACGGCGACCTTGAGCGCGGCGAGCGTCCAGCCGGTGACGGTAGCCTGGGCGGAGGGGACCGGCGGCACGGCCACGTCGGGGACCGACTATACGGCCATCACCGGCGCCACGCTGACCTTCCCGGCAGGGACGACCAGCCAGACCTTCAACGTATCGGTGACCGGCGACACGGCCGACGAGGTGGACGAGACCGTCGTGGTGACCCTGAGCAACCCGACGAACGCAACCGTCTCAGCGACGGCAGGTACCGGCACGGGGACGATCACGGACGACGACGGGCCGACGCTGTCAATCAACTCACCGAGCGTGACGGAAGGCGACAGTGGCACGACAGACCTGACGTTCACGGTGACCTTGAGCGCAGCGAGCGTCCAGCCGGTGACGGTAGCCTACGCCGACGCCGGGACCGGCACGGCCACGTCCGGCACCGACTACACGGCGATCGCGGGCGGGACGCTGACCTTCGCGACGGGAACGACCAGCCAGACCTTCACCGTGGCGGTGACCGGCGACGTCCTGGCCGAGTCGAACGAGACTGTCGTGGTGTCGTTGAGCACCCCGACGAATGCGACGATCGCGACGGGTACCGGCACGGGGACGATCACGGACAACGACGGCGCGCCCACCGCGATCACCTTGACAGTGAATGACAACAGCGTGGGCGAAGGCGACGGGGCTACGACGATCACGGTGACGGCCACGGTGGACGGCACGACCCGGTTTGCCGACGCCACGACGGTGACGGTGAGTGTGGCGGGCAGTGGCACGGCGACGGCGGTGGACTTCGCGACGGTGGCGAACTTCGACATTGAGATTGCGGCGGGCGCGGCGAGTCAGACCGGAACCTTCACGCTGACGCCGACGGTCGATACGACCGACGAGACCGACGAGACTATCACGGTAAGCGGGACGTCGGGCAGCCTGACGGTAAACTCGGCGACGATCACGCTGACGGACGACGACGACGCCCCGACCGCAATCACGTTGACAGTGAACGACAACAGCGTGGGC